>CP051242.1:0-2844098 GCA_017795005.1 Balneolaceae bacterium
TCTTCCAGTAAAGCTCCTATATCGAATCTGGACTTTTGAATAAAACTTTCATCGTAATCATATCTTTGAAGAGATTTAATATCCTCAAATAGGCGGACCACTCGTTCCACCTGTTTCTGAGCGGTAGTCATATACTGTCCCTTTTTTTCATCATCCAGATTAGGGACCTGAATCATTTCCAAAGCTCCTGAAATTGTATGTAATGGATTTCGAACTTCATGAGTAATATCAGCAAAGAACTGATTCTGTTTTTCATTCAGTTTTTTAAGTTGTTCGTTATCCGCCTTAAGAGTACCTGCCATTTTGTTAAGGGATTCAGCTAGCATTCCAAATTCATCGTTTCTGCTAACATTTAATTCCTTATCCAAATTACCGTCTGCAATTTCCAGAGCTGCTTCGTTCAACTGTTTTATTGGCTTGGCGAGATATCTGGCAAAGAGTAAACTCACAATAAACACCACCATTATTGAGCCAATCATAGCTCCATAGATTAAATGTCGAATGCTGGCTTCTGCAGCATATAAATCGTCTTTAAATTGACTTATTCTCAAATATTGAGCATCAGATCCATTAGTACCAATTCGTCTGAAGGAAATAAGTTTATCAAGATTTTCTTCATTGATAATTACCTGTGCTTCACTGCCATCCAATTGTTGTTGTAACTCTGCATTTAGAAATTCTCTGGAATCAGACATTTCAGAATTCGTTATAGGGGCGGTTACCAATAAATCCCCTGCTGAATCAAAAAGAGCAACATTATAACCTGTTAGCTCGGCTACAAAAGATGCATTTTCTAGGAGTTCTTCGTTAGTGGTACTCTCCTCAAAAGATTGAGCAAAAGTGCGGGCATCGTTTTCAAATTTTTGGATTGCCTCTTCAAGCAGAAAACCGCGAATACTCAATATTGCGTATGAGCTAATAACCACTACCCCAATTGAAAGTAGTGTTATATAAACAGCTGCAAGTTTAGCCTGAATATTCATTTATGCAGGTATTCGCGATTAAATCCGTAGCCAACTCCTCTGTAAGTTTTAATAAGCTTTCCTTCGTCTTTCATTTTAATCCGAAGGTTTTTGATATGGACATCCACGGTTCGGTCAAAAATATATTTCTCTTCATCAGAAATATGTTCCAGAATTTCATGCCTGCTATATACCAGTTTTGGATGCTGAAAAAACAACTCTGCAATGATGTATTCTGTGTGCGTTAAATCCACCTTTTCTTCATGGATGTACATTTCTTTTGCATCAGTATCCAGATACACATGATCGTACTGGAGCCAGTTACTTTTTTCGGGGTTTTGCCTTCTAAGCTGACTTTCAACATGTGCCTTAATAAGATTTAAACTTGCAGGTTTTTTGATATAATCATCTCCCCCAAGTTCTAAGCCTTCAATTTCGTCTTGTTCCTCATCTCTTGCAGTAAGAAATAACACGGGTATTTCATTAACTACAGGATGGTTTCTGATGTGAGTACAAATTTCTTTTCCATCATGATAAGGAACCATGATATCCAGAATCGCAAGCTCTAACTCATTTGCGTGATCATCAATAAACTTGTATGCCTCTTTCCCATCTTTAGCCCAATATACTTTGTATTCATTCAGCTCGAGAAAATTTGCCAGCATTTCGCCAGATTCGATCTCATCTTCCACTAATAAAAGAGTATGTTTGTAATTCATTATTTAAGTAGGCGGTTTATTCAGTAAGCAGTAGCCAGTTTGATGGAATTATTTAAACTTTGACGGATTTTTCATCATAAAACCAAGTAGATTTCCAACTTCGGCATATTTTCCTGAAAGGTTGACTTTAGTTTCTTCGCTAATGTACCCGCAATTATAAGAAAAATCTATCCAAACAAGTGTTTCGCTACACTCGGCGTCACAATCCGAAAGTTTACTTATGAAATGTTTTGGATAGATTCTTTTTCTATACCCTTCAGCAAAATTAGCACACACCGATCTGGATGATCTGCGTATTTGGTCGGTCAAGGAATACTGTTCGTCTTTTGGAAAGTTTTTTGTTAAATGAAAAATCTCCATTGCTAGCTCATATGCTAGTTGGTAAGCTTTCAAATCTTTAAATCCCTGACTCATCTCCACCTCATTTTCTAAAATAATTAAATACTGCAAACTGGCTACTGCAAACTTTTTGTTTTATTAAAATGAAAGATGATAATTCACTAAGTTCAAGCAAAAAAAATGACATATAATAATAAGGTTGTCTGGATAACTGGTGCTTCTTCAGGAATTGGTGAGGCTTTTGCAAAAGCTTTTTTTAATGAAGGAGCCAAACTTATTCTTTCATCACGAAGAGAAGAAGAATTACATCGCGTTATGACTAATCTTAGTGCTACTTCAGATAACTGCTATATACTCCCGTTGGATTTATCAAAACCTGAATCACTCAAGAAAAAGTCGGAAGAAGCTCTATCGGCTTTTGGAAGAATAGATGTATTGGTAAATAATGGAGGAATTAGTCAGCGTTCGCTTTTCGCAGAAACAGATATGGAAACCATTCGCCGACTGATGGAAGTTAATTTCTTTGGCTCTGCAGAATTAACAAGGGAAGTATTGCCTTCCATGATGGAACAAAAAAGTGGTCATATCATCGTTACAAGTAGTGTGGCAGGAAAATTCGGGACTAAATTTCGTTCGGGATATGCTGCGAGTAAACACGCTTTACAAGGACTTTTTGATTGTATCCGTCAAGAGATGTATGAGTATAATATTGGAGTTACTATAGTTTGTCCCGGCCCAATCAAAACGAATATTACTCAAAACTCCTTAACCGCAGATGGAAGTAACTTTGGGAAAATGGGAGATCTTCATAAATCTGCAATGGATGCAGATGAAATGGTTGCTCGAATCTGGAAAGATTTAAAAAAACAAAAAGAAGAGATTTATATTTCGAGTCCAAAAGAAAGGCTGGCTCTATTAGTGAAGCGTATATCACCCAAATTACTGAATATTATTTTGAAAAACAGTAAAGTGACTTAACCCAACCTTCTTCTCTTGTTCAAATACGCCAGTAAGGATTGATCAAATTGTCCTTCTGTGTCCATCTCTTCGAAATCAATTTCGAACTCACTGCAGGCCATTCTGAAAGCTTTGGTGTATTCCGCCACCTTCTTCTGGTAATCTGACCGGACTTGAGCAGGTATCACTTCAATTTCTGTTTCGCTTTCCATGTCCTCAAATACAAAACGGTTATCTGAAAATGCCAACTCTCTTTCACTTCGTTTTTCCAGTACATTAAATAACAATACTTCATGCTTGCGGTGACGAAGATGTTTCAATGCAGATATCAAAGCTTCCTGCTGTTCTACATTTTCGAATAAATCAGTAATTATCACGACCAGACTACGATGATTCAGACGTTCTGCTATTTCATGAATTACCTGAGCAGATGCTGTTTTCCTCTTTTCTTCTGCGCTATCTTTTTCACGAACCAACTGTTTTTCCAGCTCCAGATAAATCTGACGAAGGTGGGCATACGTCCCTTTTGCCGGAATAAATGTCTCTATCTCAGAATGAAAAGGGATCAATCCACTGGCATCACGTTGCCGATGCATTAAATATAAAAGGGAAGCCGCGAAATGAGTTCCGTACCGAAGTTTACTCCACTCTCCAAAGTGCTTAAAGTTCATGGACGAGCTCGTGTCTAACAAAACATAACACCGAAGATTGGTTTCTTCTTCATACTGCTTTACATAAAACCGCTCTTTCTTTCCATACTGCTTCCAGTCGATGTGCTTAAAATCATCTCCCGGATTGTAGGGACGGTGCTCTGCAAACTCCACACTAAAACCGTGGTACGGACTTCTGTGCAATCCTGAAATAAAACCTTCCACAATTTTCTTAGCTCGTAATTCAAGGGATGAAAGCTTTGACAGTATTTCCGGTGTTAAAATCATAATGGATGGTAAAGCTAATTACTGAAAAAAGTGAATTTCTTTTGAATTGGAAACGCTTTCCCGTGTTTTCACTCTATTTCCTTCACATAAACTTCTTATTCGGAGGATAACCTACATGTAGAAAATGAATAGAGGTAATTCATCATTATTTATACAAAATGAAATTTTCGTCTGGCTTTTCATCAACTTTAATTATCGTTTTTTTATTGCTCTTCTCCTATTTGATAAAAGCTCAGGAAGCAGAAGCCCCAATCATAACTTTAAGCCCTGAAAAGGGATTATGGATAGAAAACCGGGATGGATCTATGGGGCTGAAACTAGGCATCCGGTTACAACAACAATTGGTAATTGAAACTCCTCTGTCTGGTGCGGAACCTGTACAAACAAACTTCTTTATACGAAGAGGAAGGGTACAATTCAAAGGATATGTTTTGAATAAAAAACTCAATTACTTCATCCAATTGGGAATGGATCGGGGTCAGGTTACTTTACTTAATGCAGAATACCGATGGAAGGCAACTTCAACCATGCAAGTTTCTGTCGGACAATTATTCCCAACTACCGGGCGGCAGTTTCAGACCATTTCCAAAAACCTACAGCTTGTTGACCGCTCCGATGTTACGCGGTTCTTTTTCACCGATTGGGACCTTGGTATCTCTGTTCGGAAATCATTTTTGGTTAACGATCATCTTGCCTTAAAACTTGCAGTATCTGCCACTCATGGAGAAGGCAAAAATGTGGCTACAGCTCCCGGTAGATGGGCTTATGCCGGTCGGTTTGAAGTGCTGCCATTTGGACTATTTCACGCCAATGGCGATTACTCAGAAAGTGACCTTTATAGAGAACCAACTCCAAAACTTTCCATCGGGGCAGCCTGGCATTTAAATCAGGATGCGTATGCCAAATATGGTGATACCGCCTGGGATGACCTTGATGATAACATTACTGAATATTATCTGGATGCTGTTTTTAAATACAATGGGTTTTCCTTTTTGGGAGAGTTCATTCACCGATCTGTGGATAATGAGCAACTGCTCTCGCCTACCAACAGCGTGCTATATTCCGAAAAAGTTAGTGGACAGGGATTTTATGTTCAGGGTGGTAAGTTTGTCTCTGAATCCCTTGAACCCGTTTTCCGGATTAGCTATCTCAATCCGGATGATGAAAATCATACTTCCGTAAATAAATTCACTGAGCAGTGGAAATACAGTGTAGGATTGAATTACTTCCTGATCGGGCATAATCTGAAATTCCAGTCCCAACTTGGATATATTCAACAGGAATTTATGCATCAGAACTCAGAGTCATACTTTGAGATTCTGGCACAACTCACAATTAGTTTTTAAGGGTGATGTAAGTGAAACTTAATACCACACAGCGAATTGGTTTACTGGCAGGAGTCTTTGGTTTGATTGTCCCCTTTTTTCTGAACATTGCAGGACTTTCGGAAGCGGGACATGTCGCACTCGGAATTTTCTTCCTTGCAGCCGCCTTCTGGATGTTTGAACCTTTTCCAATCTACGCTACTTCGGTATTAGTGATATTTCTTCAGGTTCTATTGCTTAGTAAAGAAGGATTGATCTTCACTAGCTCGGACTCTTCTTACTCACCTGACAGCTACACTGCATTTATCGGAACGCTTGCCAACCCCATTATTATCCTGTTTCTAGGTGGTTTTGTTCTGGCAGAAGCAGCCGTAAAATATAATCTCGATAAAAACTTAACAAGGATTCTTCTGAAGCCATTTGGTTCAAAACCCAAATTCATCCTGCTCGGTTTAATGGTTGTTACAGGAATACTTTCAGCATTTATGAGTAATACTGCCACTACCGCCATGATGATGACTGTGATTCTCCCGATAGTCGCCAGGCTGGAAAACAATGATCCGCTTAAAATTGGTCTCGCGCTGTCCATTCCTTTCGCAGCAAACATTGGTGGAATTGCAACACCCATTGGAACACCACCAAATGCAGTGGTAATTGGCGCGCTTTCTCAACAGGGCATTAATATTCCTTTCGGAGAATGGATGATATTGGCGACGCCTTTGGTATTGGTTGCTCTTTTTTTTGTATGGATACTGCTTCTTGGAATGTTCAAACCCAAAACAGACTCCGTGCAAATTGACATGAGTGGTTCATTCAATACCACAAAAAACGCCTGGTTGTTATATATCGCGTTTGGTCTCACTGTACTATTCTGGATCACCGAAAGTTTTCATGGCATTAAAAGCGCAATTATCGCCTTGATTCCGGTTGTGTTTTTAACGCTTACCGGAGTGGTTACCAAAGAAGACATACGCAAACTTCCATGGGAAGTACTATGGTTAGTTGCCGGTGGAATTTCGTTGGGGATTTCTATGAAAAGCACCGGACTTGCCGAGTGGATTGTGGGCAGTATAGAATGGAACACTTTCGGATCAATTACTTTGCTAGTTGTATTTAGCGGAGTGGCAATTTTGATGTCGAATTTTCTATCCAATACAGTCACAGCAACTTTACTAATTCCATTGGCAGTCAGTCTTGCTACTTCAGGCGTTGCTGGTGAAGGATTTAACCTGATTATTGTTAGTTTGGTAATTGGTATGAGCGCAAGCATGGCCATGATGCTGCCCATTTCAACACCGCCAAATGCAATAGCGATGAGTACCGGAGCCATCGAAACTAAACAAATGGCTAAAGCCGGAATTTCTGTTGGAATCTTCGGACTGGTGTTAGTTATACTTTATGCCATTTTCTATTGGCCATTATTTTTAAACTGAGAGGAAACCATGGATCATCAAATTTACATACTGGTTATTGAAGATGAACTCGAGGTGATGGACGCACTCGTCAAAGATCTCGAGGAATTTGAACAAAAATTCCCGGTAGAATCTGCCAATAATGCCGAAGAAGCTGAACAAGTCGTTCAAGGTATTGCTAATTCGGGAGATGAAGTAGGGTTGATTCTTTGTGATCACGTACTTCCCGGAAAGAATGGCGTTGATTTCCTCATAAGCATGGAATCCAATCAACTATTTACCGATTCCAGAAAAGTACTGGTTACAGGTCAGGCCGGATTGGAAGACACCATCGAAGCCATTAACAAAGCCCACCTTGATCACTATATCGCCAAGCCCTGGAAAAAAGAGGGTTTCCAAAAAGTAGTAGTCGATCAACTCACCAGTTTTGTAATTAAGAAAGGATACAACCCACTTGAATTTATGAGTGTACTTAATAGTATTCGCCTCGCAGAGGCTCTGCGTGGAAGTCAACTTACCGATCACTAAGCATGGAACGTGGATTTCTAAATAACCGGGAAACGATTCTTAGTTTCATTAAGAGAGCGATTTCTGAATCCGAGGAATTGCAGACTATGGTGGTTCCGTTTTCGAGAGGTGATATTCTGTTTAAACAAGGCGACAGTCTGAAATACCTGTACCTGTTATTAAAAGGATCTGTCGGACTGAATCGCCGGAATGAGGATGGATATTCACTCGATTTACTGAAACTGGAGCCTGGTCATTTTGTTGGAATCATGGCTTTCTCAACAGGAAAAGATTCCCTGACCACAGGTAAAGCATTGGAGGATTCAGAGGCGCTTAAAATTAGTCAAACCGAATTGGAGACTTACCTCAATGATCATCCTCGTTTGAGGCATCCGCTCCAGCAATTAATGATGAGTAACATGGCTGACCGGTTTATGAAGAACCTTCAACTGGAATCGAAAATGCATCAGCTTAACGAAAAATTGGAAGAAGAAGGTGAGCAGCTTAAGGAGGCTTATAAACAGCTGGAAGAATCTCATCAAAAACTGGTACACCAGGAAAAAATGGCTACGCTTGGGGAATTGGTCGCAGGCTTTGCTCATGAAGTTAATAACCCGGCTTCCGCATTGTTGCGATCTTCAGAATCTTTGATTACTAATTTTGAAAAGCTTTCTGATAATGATTCTCTTTCCGGTATGTTCACGATCGGATTAAAATCAGCACCAATGAGTAGTGTCGACATCAGAGAACGGATGATTTCAGCTCAAAAGCGATTTCCATGGGTTAGTGAAAGATCTTTAATTCGAAAAATAGCCCAGATGCCAGATAGTGCGCATGTTCTCATCGAGTCAACCCGAAAGAAAGTTCCAATTGAGAAAATGGTGCAGCAATTTGAAGCTGGTAAATTCATCCATAATATCCAGGTGGCCAGCGAGCGTATTGCAAACCTCGTTAAAAGTCTGAAAAGTTACAGCCGTCAGGATAATAATGAGGCGGAGCTTATTGATGTTCGGAATGGGATCAATGACACTATATTAGTACTTAGTAATCGGCTGAAGTATTTGGATGTTCACTTAGAATTACTGGACATTCCCAAAACGAAAGGACATTTGGGAGAACTCAATCAGGTTTGGACCAATATTATTGTTAACGCTTGTGATGTGCTTCCAAATGGTGGAATGCTTGTCATCAAAACAAAAGCAGAGGGAGAACATAAAATCATTATAGAAATTTCAGATAATGGACCTGGAATTCCTGAAGAGCTTATCGATCGTATTTTTGAGCCCAATTTTACAACAAAAAATCAGGGTGCTAAATTTGGATTGGGATTAGGACTAGCTATTTCTAATGAGATTGTACGTCAGCATGGAGGGTTTATCCGAGCCTCTAACAAAAAAGAAGGTGGTGCAAAGTTTGAAATAATCTTGCCGGTTAAACTAACATAAGAGGTAAAATGTAGATTTTTCGAATAGTTTTACACTTTTCATTCATTTTGCTAATTATTTATACAAATTAATACATAATTTTGAATGATGTTTTACGGTTCAAAATACCGCTCCTTTATTTCTCTTTTCTGTACAGCAGTACTGGTATGGAATATCTTTGGCTGGACTGCCTTAAAAATAGTTCAGGAGCATTTCCATGAAGAGCACAGTTATTGTACGATGAGCTATTGTACGTGCCTTGTTGAGGATGGAGAAAAAATTTGTACATGTCATCATCATGAGATGAATGCAATGAAACACTCAGAAAAGATGACCAAGAAAAGTGACGATCATTCACTGAATAATAGAAACTTTTGTCATTATGAAGTCCCTCATTCTGCATCTAAAGAAGCTTTAGTAGTCGCATCTTTTTCTGAAATAAAAGCCTCCATGTTAAAAGGTTTTAAATACCCTTCGGACCATACTTTACAAAAAAGTATTTTTTTAAAAGAAGCACCTCAAGTAGGCTTCTCTCCCGCCCTTCTACGCCCTCCCCAGGTATAGTTTTCTTTCCCTCGGATTTATAAAAGAAAACCTAATACCTAATTCATAAAACTATGTATAAGAATTCTATACTTAAAAAATTTTCAATTGTAATACTATTAGTTGTTGCTGCCATTTCATGCGACAGCTCAAATACTAACACTCCTGAACTTGAGGCGTCTTTACTCTCTACCGCCTCTATTGATGGATACACTGTCGAACTTTTTTCAGAAAACAACCTACGTTCCGGTTACAATAACTTGTACTGGAAAGTCTCAAAGGATGGAGAGGTCATAGAATTGGACTCCTTTTCTGCGATGCCGATTATGCACATGACACAAATGAGCCATTCCTGTCCTTACACTTCCCCCGAAATGATGTCGGACTTTACAGACTATTATCAAAGTTCTGCTAATTTCATTATGCCTTCCGGAGAAATGGGATATTGGGAAGTTCAGCTTGAGTTCACAACGAAATCTAATGAAGCTATTTCAGGTGAAATAGATATCGAAGTAGAACCTTCATGGATGATTACGAGCGCACAAAGTAGCAATGGTAACGTATACTTTATCAGTTGGTATGCTCCTGAAACGCCTAAAACGGGAAATCAGGATTTAGCTTTTATGGTACACAAACGTGAATCAATGATGTCTTTCCCTGCTGTTTCCGATGCAGAACTTGAAGTATATCCTTACATGGATATGGGTGGCGGAGAAGGTCACTCAACCCCTTTCGAAACTCCTGCTGCAACTGGAGCGGGAATGTATGAAGGCTCAATTAATTACAGCATGAGTGGAACCTGGACTACAACAGTTACAGTAATGACTGAAGCTGATACCAGTTCAGCGGTTACTTTTGAATATAGCGTAAGAGCTCAATAACTTTTATAAGGATTCCGTCTTTTGGCGGAATCCATTGATTAATAATCATGAAGTTTTTAAAACTATTCCTGTTATTTGGAATTGGTCTTCACGCCATTTCATTTTCGCAGACTCATACTCTTTATGTGTATGATGCAAAGAAAAAAACGCCTCTTGAAAATGCCCACATCATGCATAAGCAAAAAATGATTGGTTATACGAAGGCAGATGGCTCTGTGGAAATCAATCACGAGATAGAAGAAGTAATGATTCATTTACTCGGGTATCTCGAAACTACCTTCAGCATTTCTCAATCAGCAGACACTGCTTTTGTAGTGCCTTCTGTTTATCAGATGGATGATGATATTGTTGTTTATGCACATGGTAATCAGCCGGACATCAATAATTATAAAAACAGCTCTGCCCATCTTACTCTTGACCAGATGCTCGATAATGTTGATGGCGTTTCGATGATTCAGCGAGGCGCTTTTGCCTGGGAACCTATGATTAGGGGGCAGGATGATCAACGAATTAACCTGATGATTGATGGTATGCAGGTTTTTAAAGCCTGTGTAGATAAAATGGATCCTGTTACTTCTTATGTTGAAAGTGATAACCTTTCCAAGCTCATAATTGACAAAAGTGGATCGGGAGTTGCTGAAAATGGAAATGGTAACTCCACTATTAATCTGATTACAAAAAAACCGGATTTCGAATCCTTCAAGTTAAATGTAAGTACAGGTGTACGATACCCGGATTTTTATCGGGTTATTTCCACGACTTCAGAAGTCTCATCAGAACAACATTCTTTCCGCTTTTCGGGAAGTATTAAACAAGCGGATGATTTTGTTGCAGGAGGCGACTCAAACATTAGTAACTCTGGTTTTGGTAAAGTGAATCTAAATCTTGCCTACCGCTATAGAGCCGGTTCAGGAAATACGCTTGATATCAGTTACATTTTTGACGATGCCCGTGATGTAGGATATCCCGCCCTTCTAATGGATGCTACCCGCGCGCTTGCCAACATGCTCCGTGTTCAGTATAACTGGAATGAACCGGGAACTAATGTTTCAAATACTTCACTGCTTATTTATGCCAACACCATTGATCATGAAATGGATGATTACGAACGTGATGTAGCTAACCGTGCTGTCATGAGAAATATGTATATGCCTATGGCGGGAATCACCAAAACAGCGGGTGCCAAACTAAGCAGAAATCTTTCAATTGCTGAACAGCCCGTTTCTCTGTTTGTTGATGGATACATCTCGAAAGCATTTGGCGATATGATGATGATAAGCCTATTTGATATCGAAGATATGTATATCACTAATCTCGGAGATATTTATACCGGCAGTACGCGGGTTGGAGCGAAAACAAACTTCTTGTTTTCCGAAAATGTATTGTTAAAGCTAGAGGAAAGCCTCGAGTTTAATCGGGTAGAGCTGACTGACAAATCGTCTAAATCTTTTTTTGAAGGTTCTTATGGTAAAGAAGTTCAACCAAGAGCACGGTTCCTGTTTTCAAGTTCTGCACACTTAACATGGCTTCTAAATGATCGGTTAAGTCTAAGTACGAAGGGAATCTTTTCCCAGCGTCAGGCTAATTATATAGAACTATATGGTCATTACATCTATAATTACGTAGATGGGTTTTTCTATGATGGAAATCCATTTTTAAAACCTGAAACGACCTTAAATTCTGAAATTAATGCCCAGTATCAAATTGCAGAAAATGCTTTTTCTGTTTCGGCATACTACAAGCAAATCTACAATTATATTTCCGGCATGATAGATGAAGATATTTCTAATCAATTCTATCAGTTTAAGCGCTATGACAATGTTGGCGATGCATATCTAACCGGCTTTGAGGTGCGATGGCTAAGTAACTGGACTCGTTCTCTTACCACCGACATTCGTACTGCATATACGTATGCCCAGAATAAAACATTGGATGAACCTTTACCTTTAATTCCACCCGTGCATGGATCATTTCTCACTTCCTATTCTGCAAATACGTTTTCTGTTTCAACTACTTTAGAATGGGCTGCTCAACAGCAGCGTATTGCTGAACAGACTAGCATTGAAGACCAAACTTCTGGTTTTGCCATTCTTAACTTTGAAGCGGGCAAAACCTGGGGAAATAAGCTGGAAACCCGATTAACTATTAATAATATTCTTGATCAATATTATAATCAACACACCAGTATTGGGAACATTCCGGAAAGTGGTAGAAGTTTCATGATCACATTAAGCTACTCTCTATAGCATTTTTATAACTAAGCTTCCAAACCCGATGCCGTCTTCAAAAAAATGCATCGGGTTTTATTTTGTTTGATGAAAAATTATTCGAGATAATCAGACATGAAATGCTTAATTCTACTTTCTCTCATTTTAATTGGAGTACCTGCTTTTGCTCAGACTTCTTTGGGAATGGAAATGCAAGCCTATCCCGCTGGTATTGTTCCTGGCATTCGGTTTGATTTAGGAATTTCGGATCAACTGAATCTTACCTCAAGGATTGGCTATAATTTCACAGATCGCCGCAATTGGGGTGAGCATGATAATGAGGAAGGTGCTGGACCAGGATTTGGTTTAGGATTGGAGCGAACAGGTTTCTTAGCCCAAAACCTTTCCCTTCATGCACGAACCGATCTCTGGTTTATGGACATTGACTGGAGCGATCCGTACAGCGGTCCGATTCTTTGTGGGGCTTTACCCTGCCCTGATGAAATCGGAAAAACAAGCATTGTTATCCTTCAGCCTACCATTGGAATTGGATATTCTATTCCCTTTTCAAACCGATACTTTGTTAAACCTTCACTTTCCTTTGGCTATGAAATCAATATAAAAACAGAAGGTGAAGAGGTGGGTCAGGGGGCGATTTTATTGGTTGGGTTTCAACTCAGTAAGTCTTTTAAGTAACCTTTCTCATTCACGAGCGGAGCGACGTGATCTCCGAATTATCGGGTGATTTTGGAGATTGCTCAAAGCTTTATCTAGCTCCGATGCTCTGCGTTGGAGCGGTATAGTTACGAAGCAGAGCATCGTAACCAGGTAAAATAGCTGTAAATAAGAGATTATGATTTTTCAAACAACTTGACCTGATTTGGTTCAAAAGTTCCCAGCCATTTTGTTTGGCCATCTTTTAAAACACATTCTACTTCATATGCTAATCTAGGGTTATCAAATACTATCAACACTGTTCCCTTATCACCCAGTTCAGCTTCAGGAACATCTTCATTTAGTTTTATTACTTCGACTAAATCATGTTCTTCAATTTTTCCATATCAAGAGCTATTACTTCTTACTCGCCAGATAAAATAACTGCATAATGCGTAGCTCATCGTAACCGATTTGTTTGTTCAGCAAATCGTAGACCGGACGGAGCATTAGCGGACTTTTCTCATCCATCGCCTTCATCACCTGATCGCGTTGTCGATCTGAAAGAGAGGATGCCTGCAACAACCCATCCAATCGAAGATCATTGCCCTCATCCAGATATTTCTTTAAATGAGTAAGTATGGTGACTTCTTTCACACCGTGTTCTTCTGCAAGTAATTTAATGGATTCCCCTTCATTGAAGGCTTCCGCAACAATCTGGTGTTTTTCGGTTGCAGTCGTTTTTTTGATTTTCTTTTGAAGCGATTTCTGCCTCTCCATGATATCATGTTCGGCAGTAAAAGTTTTAATAATTCCTATAAAAGAATCTCCAAATTTCTCCTTTTTTACTTTTCCAACTCCATATAAAGCCTCAAGCGCATCTTTATTCTGAGGAAAGTAATAAGCCATTTCTATGAGCGTAGTATCTGGAAAAATTGCATAAGGAGGCACATCATCAGCATCAGCAAGTTCTTTTCTCTTCACACGAAGTAATTCGAAAAGTTCTTCATTGTAGTTGTTCTCTACATCACTCGAAGTCCGGACAATAGTTTCTCCATCTATAGCTACATCGGTTCGATCCATAGTACCAAACACATTTTCATTTCCTTTCAATACCTGATGTCCCCGATCTTCCATCACCAGTACTCCGTATTCTCCTTTGCTGATATAATTCTGACGGAGTAATAATCTGGATAATTGAGTCCACTGATCCTTCGACCATTCCATTCCAATTCCATAAGTCGAAATCTGATCATGCTCGTGTTCCAAAACCTTCTGATTTTTCGAGCCGCGGAGAATATCAATTACATGTCCGGCACCAAATGACTCTTCACTCTTGATCATACAGCTCATAAACTTTTGAGCCTGAATGGTCATGTCTTCTACATCATCATCAACCGACAAGCAGTTGTCGCACATTCCGCATTCATCATTAGGATAGGTCTCTCCAAAATAATCGAGCAATGGTTTACGACGGCAATCTAACGATTCAAGATATTTTACCAATTCCTTTAAGTGATTTTCAGCAACCTCTTTCTCATTACCGCTTTTCTGATTAATGAAATACTTAATCTTTTGAGTATCAGAATAACCAAAAAGAAGTATGCAATCAGATCGAAGACCATCACGGCCTGCACGACCTATTTGCTGGTAATAGGACTCAATATTTTGAGGCATATCGAAATGAACCACAAAACGAACATTCGGCTTGTTAATCCCCATCCCAAAAGCAATCGTTGCTACGATAATCCGAACGTCGTCTCTGATAAACTCTCTTTGATTGATAGACCGCTCTCTGGAATTCAATCCGGCGTGATAAGGCTTCACAGAATAGCCTTCCTGATCCAGTAAATACGCAAGTTCATCTACTTGTCTACGGGAAAAACAATAAATAATACCAGACTGGTTTTTTCGTGTATATAGAAAATCCAACAACTGATTTTCCGGGTCTTTTTTATCTGCGATTTTCAGAAAAAGATTACTACGATCAAAGCTTGAGATAAAGGCTTCCGAATCTGTTAGATTCAAACTTTGTTTGATGTCTTCCTGAACTCTTGGTGTAGCTGTAGCGGTAAGTGCTATACAAACTGCTTCAGGGAAATCCTTTCGAAATTCAGTCATTTGTCGGTATTCCGGGCGGAAATCGTGTCCCCATTCCGAAATACAGTGCGCCTCATCAATGGTAAAGCAATCGATTTGGAGCTGTTTCAACATCTCCCTTGTACGGTCCATCATTAGAGTTTCCGGGGCTAAATACAGTAACTTGATATCGCCACGCATCACACGTTTAACATTATAATCATATTCTTCAGGACGAAGCGAGCTATTCAGATAAACAGCCGGTATATCGTATTCCCTGAGCTGTTCAACCTGATCTTTCATAAGTGAAATAAGGGGAGAAACAACAATCGTCATCCCTTCAAAAATCATGGCGGGAATTTGGTAGCAAAGCGATTTACCACCACCGGTTGGCATAATCACCAAGGCATCTTTCTTATCTAGTACCTGTGTAATTGCCGCTTCCTGCTGAAGTCGGAAGCTATCGTAGCCAAACGTCTCTTTTAAAATACTCTGCGCTCTATTTATCACTGATTTCTCTGATTGATAAGATTTTGATTTCCAGACTTTGAGTTAATAAATCGTTTTGGTCGCAAGCTTTCTTCTCCAAAATTGATTAATAATCCAACTTCCAAATTATAAGCCTTCAAATAGTTAAGAACCTGATTAGCGTGTCTGCTATTTATCTCGGAAACAGCTTTTAGCTCAAGTACGACTTGCTCATTGATGATAAAATCCGCTCTTCTAGTCCCAATTTGTATTCCATCATAATATACAGGCATTTCAACTTCTCTTGAAAAAGTAATTCCTGTCTTATTCATTTCATGAGCTAGACCTCTTTGATAAATAATTTCCGGATATCCATTTCCGAGGTAGGCGTGTAACCTCATAGCACATCCAATAATATCTCCAGTAAGCCTGCTAAATTTATATTCTTTATTGACGATTGATCTCATAGCTCTTTAATTAGGATTAACCTTTTCAAATAATGAGATCAATTAAACCATCAGTCCTTACAATTTGTATTATAATCAGGTCAATCAGAGAAATCTGTGATCAAAAAGAGATAAAACGTTACTTACTCAAATACAAGCTCTTAAACTCATAAGGTTTTTTGAAATGTTCATCCTCAAAATCATCGGCAAAATAAATACTTTCGCCAGTGGACTTCATTTCAGGGCCCAATTCTTTTTTCACACCCGGAAATTTATCGAATGGAAATACCGGTTCTTTAATCGCCCAGTTTTTGAGCTTAGATTTTAAATCGAAGTCTTTGAGTTTGGCGCCCAGCATCACTTTAGTTCCGATGGCTGCCTCCGGAACCTGATTGGCTTTCGCAAGGAACGGTACCGTTCTGGTTGTTCTTGGATTGGCTTCAAGTACATACACTTTTTCGTCTTTTACTGCATATTGCACATTCAGAAATCCCTGGATCTTCATCGCCTCTGCAATGCGTTTCTGATAAGATGCGATCGTATCCTGTACTTCCTGGCTCAATGAGTACGGTGGAAGTACAGCTGTAGAATCTCCGGAATGAACTCCTGCCGGCTCAATGTGCTGCATCATTCCTGAAATATGAAGCTGGTCTCCATCATAAACCGAATCCACATCAACCTCAATAGCATGCTCCAGATATTTGTCGATCAGGAAAGCGTTTTCGGGATGAGTTTTCAGAATATTTGCTACATACTTTTCAAGTTCCTCCTGTTTTACAGCAATTCTCATTCCCTGCCCCCCAAGAACATAACTTGGGCGTATCAATACAGGGTACCCGATTCTTTCCGCAATTTCGAGTGCGCCATCTACATTGGTTGCCGTTCCATATTGAGGAAAGGGGATATCAAGGCGAATAAGCAGATCAGAAAATTCTCCCCGATCTTCAGCAAAATCGATCATCTCAAAATCGGTACCGAAAATCTTGATACCGGCTTCCACAAAACGCTTACCAAGTTTAAGCGCGGTCTGTCCACCCACCTGAATAATCACTCCTTCTGCTTTTTCGTGCTCATAAATATCCAGCACCCGTTCCCAGTATACCGGTTCGAAGTACAGTTTATCCGCAATATCGAAATCGGTGGAAACAGTCTCCGGGTTACAGTTAATCATGATAGCTTCATAACCCATCTCCTTAGTTGCTAACGTGGCATGCACACAAGAATAATCGAACTCGATTCCCTGTCCGATTCGATTCGGACCACTTCCAAGAATGATTACTTTCTTTTTGTCTGTAACAATGCTTTCATTCTCTCCTTCATAGGCAGAATAATAGTAAGGCGTTTGCGCCGGGAATTCTGCGGCACACGTGTCTACAAGTTTGAAGGAAGGCTTTAGTCCCAATTCCAATCGTTTAGCTCTTACCTCATTTTCAGTAACTGTTGTGCCACTTTTGCTTGACAACCACGCTATTTGGGCGTCTGAAAAACCTGCCTGCTTTAATTCATAAAAATCATCTTTTGAAATTTCGTCCAGACTTTGACCTTCTGTTCGGTTTTCAAGAGAAACCATGTATCTAATTTGCTGAAGAAACCAAGCATCTACTTTAGTAATGTCTGCTATTTCTTCGACAGAAGCCCCAAGCTTGAACGCATTGCGAATCTGCATAGAACGGTCCCAATAAGGTTTCATCAGACGTTCCCGAACCTGTTTTCTATCAATTTCTTCATATCCATCCGCTCCAAGACCGTCACGACCTACTTCCATACTTTGCCAGGCTTTATTCAAAGCTTCAGGAAAGTTTCTACCAATACTCATTACTTCGCCAACAGCTTTCATCTGAGTTGATAACTCCTCATCCACGCCAGGAAATTTATCGAAGTTAAAACGAGGGACTTTACATACCACGTAATCAATGGAAGGTTCGAAACAGGCTGAAGTAGTTCCGGTTATTTGGTTCTTTAATTCGTCCAGTGTATAACCTACCGCTAATTTAGTAGCTACCTTTGCAATTGGATATCCAGTCGCTTTTGATGCCAGCGCAGAAGACCGACTCACCCTTGGGTTTATTTCAATGGCCACGAAACGGTCGCTTCCCGGTTCCATAGCAAACTGCACATTACATCCTCCGGCAAAGGTACCAATTGAACGCATCATCTTGATGGCTGCATCACGAAGTACCTGAAGTTGTTTATCCGTTAATGTTTGAGTCGGAGCTACCGTAACAGAATCGCCTGTATGAACACCCATAGGATCCATATTCTCAATGGAGCAAATAATGACCACATTGTCATTGGCATCTCTCAATAGTTCAAGCTCGTATTCTTTCCACCCAAAAATGGATTCTTCAATCAACACCGAATGAACTGGGCTCATTTCCAGTCCGCGAAGCACCATTTTATCGAAATCTTCTTCATTCCAAACAATTCCGCCTCCAGCTCCACCCATGGTAAAGGAAGGACGAATTACTATTGGTAGTCCACCTAATTCTTCTTTGATTTCTTTTGCGTCCAGAAGTGATTCTGCTTGCCGACTACGACATTGCATAATCCCAATTTCTTCCATCTTGTCGCGGAACAGCTGTCGGTCTTCTGTTAGTTCGACTGCATCAATATCAACACCAATAATCTTGATTCCCCGCTCATCCCAGAAACCTTGTTTTTCTAAATCACGGCATAAATTTAAACCCGTTTGGCCACCCATTGTTGGAAGTACAGCGTCCGGTTTTTCTTTGTCCACAATTTCCCTGATCGAAGCTGTGGTCATAGGAAGCATATAAATGGCATCCGCCATGATTGGATCTGTCATTATAGTTGCCGGGTTCGAATTGATAAGAACAATTTCATACCCTTCTTCCTGAAGTGAGCGGCAAGCCTGAGAACCTGAATAATCAAACTCACACGCTTGACCAATCACAATTGGTCCGGATCCGATGATGAGAATTTTATGTATATCGTCGCGTCTTGGCATTTTTTAAATCTTTTAGGCGGTTACTGTCTTTTGTTCATTCATCAGATCAATAAACTGATCGAATAGGTATGCTGAATCGTGTGGTCCGGGAGAAGCTTCAGGGTGATATTGAACTGAAAATCCCGGAAAATTCTTGAATCTCAACCCTTCCACCGTCTGATCATTCAGATTGATGTGTGTGATCTTAGCCACTTCAGGTTTTACACTACTTTCTGTAACTGCAAAACCATGATTCTGAGTTGATATTTCTACTAACCCTGTTTCCAGATTTTTTACCGGATGGTTGGCACCTCGGTGACCTACGAACATCTTTCCTACTTCAATTCCTTCGCTCATTGCCATAAGTTGGTGGCCCAGGCAGATTCCAAACAATGGCTTTCCGGTCGACTTTGCGTAATCAACAATCTCCAGTGCATATTCTCCGGTAGGATTCGGATCTCCGGGACCATTTGAGAAGAAGAACCCATCTGCGTCCCATGCTTTCACTTCTTCTAATGAAGCCTGCGCCGGAAATACTCTAAGTGTACATCCTCTGGCAATCAGGCTATTTATGATATTTTGTTTTATCCCATAATCAAACGCAGCAACTTTAAATTTTGACTCTCCTTCAGGTTGAAAGGTTTGAGCCTCAGAACGTGTGACTTTCGTAGCAAGCTCCAAACCTTCCATGTCGTCCCAGTCTTTTGCCATTTGTACCAGTTTATTTTCATCCAATTCTGTTGAGGAAATAACGGCATTCATTACCCCTTTCTCTCTGATATGTCGAACAAGCGCTCTGGTATCTACACCAGAAATGCCAACAATCTCATTATCCTCAAGATATTCCTGCAGACTTCGGTCTGCCATTGGATTACTGAATTCCCATGAAAATGCCCGGGTAATAATACCTGCCACCATCACTTTTCGGTGTTCATCATCTCTTGGCATGGTTCCATAATTACCAATGTGCGGATAGGTCATCATCATCAGCTGTCCGTAGTAGCTTGGATCAGTAAAGATTTCCTGATAGCCGGTCATGCTTGTATTAAAGCATAATTCGCCTCCGGTAATACCTTTGTATCCGACTGCCCAGCCGTGCGCTATCGTTCCATCACTTAATGCAAGGATGGCTTTTTTTCTTGGTTGAAGTGACATGGTTAACTCTGTTTTCGGTTTTGTGAGTGTGTGCTGTATTGACCCACCCCTTTATCCCTTCCGATGGAGGGGAGACTCGTTGTTCTGTCAAGGAAATAAATCAACGTGTTTTCCTCTCCTTGGAGAGGAAACGAAGGTGAGGGTAATACATCAAAAAAAATCCGACTACGATACTCGCGTCGGATTTTTTGAAAATATGTTGAACTAAAAAAATGCATCAACTTTGCGATTGGTTTTTGGTTCGCTTGGTTGATATCTCAAAGCTATGGGTTGCTAACAATAAAATTGGTGTAAAAAGCTTTGTTGAAGTTTCATTAAGATAAGGAGTGAATAGATTCGATTCAATGTGAAACTAACTTACTTTTCCACAATTAATGCACATTATCTCTATTTAGCTTTTGATAAAGAACTAAACAAGCTCCCAGTCAACGTAGCTACTCCGCTTACCAATCCCCCCAGTATTCCCGTAATCAAAATCACCAGGTAAGGCGAACCTACTCCTAACATCTCGGCAATTCTGGTTGATAAAATTCCAGCGTTTGCAAAATGAATATACAATGCCTGACCTCCCCAAAGTAAAAACAGAGCCAGAAATCCCCACCCGAAAGAAGCCCCTCCGTTTTTTTTGAATTGATACCCGAACATTAAACCAGGGATAGCAATGCTCCACCAAGGGAGAAACAGGTTTAGTAAAAAAGCGAGAATTAAGATTAATAGAGCTAATAGCATTTCTAAATTATGAATGTTAAATGCTCAATGTTAAATAAGGCGTACTATTTAACATTGAGCATTTAGAATTAATCATTGGTATTAAATTTTAAACTGTACTTATAATCCATTGGTGGTTCTTTATAAAAATTCAATTCATAAAGCTCTCCTGTTCGCCAGTTTTCTAACATAGAATCGTAATTCGGTGAACCCGGATTTCCGGAAGCTCCTCCGGGATAAACTCCCCATCCTTTTACCTCAGGTCCTAGCTCTACCACCATTCTCCAGGAAGGCCCCCAGGTTCCTCTTGTTGCATTAATGGATTCTGAGTTGCCACTTGAAAACAAGTTCTGAGCTCCAAAGCCTGGGATAAAGGCTATATGATCGACATCGTTGTTAATCACAACTCCCCAATTCCAGTTTTCTCCAAAATCTCCATAAGCGTTTGTTAGTTCTTCTACGGTCTCTTTGAATGCATCAGTTACTACTCTTTCTCTGGTTTCTATTTCTTCTGTTTCGATGTTATCAAAGAACTCTAAGTCTTCTTCTGCTTGTATTACTTCAACGAGCCGGTCGCGGGAAGGCCAGCGAAGAGAAGCATCTGTAGAATTGTACTCGTCACTCAAAATGGCATAATAGAAATTACTCCACCACCATCGGAAAATTCCCGGAGCTTTAAGATCAGAATTGTTGAAGAAATCCCATTTTTCAACTTCAGCAAGAATTTCCAGTTCAGCATCTGATAATCTTTCCCTGTTAATCCAGTCAACCATTTCCGGGAGTATCGTGGCCGCATGGTAGCTATAGTTATCCATTTGCATTTTCCGGATATCATCAGCTGTAATATCCTCCATTTCTTCTAACAACTCGTTAATTCTTCTTCCCCTCTCAAATGGTGCAGAATCATCGTCCAGATAATAAGGATAATCTTCCGCAGCGGACTCCTGATTAGCTGAACTAACAAACCCTCTCTCTGGATTCTTAATATGAGGATTTTGTTCAAAAGGAATCCAACCCTGCCAGTCATAAAGCGGATCAGATCCATCACTTACCGTTCTTCCCTGATACTTCCACTTATTAGGTAGTTTTCCAGTTATCCAAATCCCTATATCTCCTTCAGAGTTAGCAAAAATAAAGTTTTGTGTAGGAGCAACATAATGAGAACCGGCTTCCCTGAAGTCTTCAAAAGTCTCCATTGTATTGAAACCGAAGAATGTTTTCAGATCATTGGATGGTTCATGTGCAATCCATCTCAATGCGTAGTACGAAGGGTTCCCTTCTTCATTAATTTCCGACTTGAACTCCGATACTGGTCCGTGATGAGTATAAAATACGGTATCTAACACCGTCTCTTCGCCTCTCACTATAATCTCCTCAATTCGCATGCTCGTAGGTTTCCATTCTCCATCATGCCAATATTCTTGTTTTGAAGCATCTTTGAATCTGATTTCATACCAATCCATTACGTCTGTTCCGGAATTAGTTGTTCCCCACGCTGCTTTTTCATTATACCCGACGATAACACCAGGACTACCTTGCAGTGAAACTCCATAGGTGTTGATACCCGGAGCATTTAGTTGTACTTCGTACCAAATAGATGGAAGAGTTAATCCGAGGTGCGGATCATTAGCAAGAATCGGATATCCGGATGCCGTCTTGCTTCCATCAACTGCCCAGTTATTGCTACCAACTCCTTCCGGGCGTTCAAACTCTTCTAACTCAAGAGCAAGCGCAGGTTCGAATATAGAATCCGGGGCCTGAACTGGAAGAGGTTCAAAATCCCATACTCTGGATGGAGGAATGATTGGATCGTTTAATTCCGGTTTAATGGTGAAAAATTTTTCGATAAAATCGTCTCCAAAGAACATTGCGGTATTGCTTGTTCTCGCATCACTGTTCCCTCCGGCAAGAGTACGGGTCATATTTTTAAGTAGATGTGCCGTTTTAATGAGTTCCCATTCTTCAGGTTCAAAATCTAAAATCTTGTATTCTAAGGGATAATCTTTTGGAGAAAGGGATGAGATATATGCATTAACCCCATCTGAATACGCATTTAATGCCGACCAAATTTCCTGATCCTGCTTTATAAACTCGATTGCTTTCTCAGCTCCGTAAGGCATTCCTAATCTACGTGTACTTAAATCTCTGCTTAGAGTTCTTGATCCAAGTCTCTCAGAAAGTCGACCAGCTGCATCATAGGTTTGCATTTCCATTTGAAACAATCGGTCGCGGGCTGTTATGTAGCCTTGAACGAAATAGAGGTCATTTTTAGATTCTGCAAAAATGTGAGGCACTCTTCGCTCATCAAAATAAACTGACACCTCACCCTTTACTCCATCCAATAAAAACTCCGCAGATTGAGGCTCAGATAGTTCTGCATTAGCCCAGAAACCGGCATCCGGATCAAAAAACTTTCCCAATGGGGGAATTGAACCAAATTTGGTATTGAGTGAGATCGTAAGAACGATCAGTATTATCAGAGAAGTAACAGGCTTTAAAAAGCGCATTCTTAATTTTAAATTATGAATTTTGAATTATGTTGATTTAACATTCATAATTCAAAATTCAAAATTAATCATTACCAAAGAAGCATTTTCATACAGAATACACTTCCACCACTTTTCAGGTATTCTTCGGTACTGAATTCATGGACAATAAATCCCGCCTTTTCCATTGCTTTGTTTGCCTCAACACAACCTTCCTGAATAAATACATTTTTTCCATCCGGACAAGTTGCATTACAAGCGAACAGTTCTGCTGCTTCGTGGTCGTTGGTATCAATCACGTTTGGAAATATTGCTCCAATCAATTTCAATCCCTCTTCAGTGAACGCTTTTGAATAAATCATAACCGTCTCTTCATTCAGAACACAAAAACAGGTATCCAAATGATAAAACCGGTCATCAATAAGTTCCAAGGCTATAACAGGGGTATCAAAGGTTTCTGAGATATATTTATAAACATCCAAAGATGACCGGTACCCATATCCACCCCATATCAATCTTTTTTTGTGATGCCAGATTGCATCACCCATTCCTTCAAAATCGGTGAATTTACTTTCATCCAGATGTACAATTTCATAACTGCTCTCTTCATACGCTTTCTGAATATGAGGCACTTCCCCTTTTCTTTGAGGAGCATGCATCACACTCATCACTACCTGTTTGGTTCCATCGGAAGTAATATTAGGAAGACTTTGATTTGCACAGAATACCATATCGGGATAACCTTCAGCTCCTTCAATCTCATGAACATACATTCCAAGGTCTTCATAGCCATTCTTTAACGCCTTCCACTCTTTTAGCGCTACTTCTTTATCAATATCCCCAATATGACCTTTCATATGTGGGTTTATCACATACTTCACATCAAACTGAGATGGATTAACTACCAATACTTTTTCTGGTACTGGCATTGATTCCAAATCAGCAAGGTTAAAATCCAGCTGATCCAATTTAGTGACTACCTTTTTCATTCCTTTTGAGATGTGCTTCCTTAAAATTTTCCCATCAAATTAGGAATAATCTCTACCAGGATAAATCTTTTCTCTTCAAAAAACTCTCTATTTCCTGAGCCACATATGCATGCCCTCCTTCATCCCAATGCCATCCTCTTAAATGATCATTCTCTACGTTTAAAAATGATATTTTTTCATTTTTGAGATGATACTCCAGCGTCTTATCTCCCTTTTGAAGTCCAACAATAAATACGCTTCCCTTTTGTTCAGAATATTTTTTCATTTTCGAAATGAGAGCAAAAGTTGGGTCTGTTTCCAGGAATATCTCCGGATATCTAAGTTTGTAATAAGAACTCACTGCAAGCCGACCCAAATACGACTTTGATGCAATGTCGCGCTCTTTATAAAACTGCCTGTATCCTTCTGGAACAGGTACTCCTTTCATAATTAATGAATCATTTTCCTCCAAAAAATAAGGTTTATAAAAGTATCTGTATCTTAAATTCATCCGGTTATCGAGCCGGTCATTATCTGCACAATACATCAGAAATACTACTTCAGGACGGTAATAGTTGAAATTTTTTTGGAGAAGAATCCATTGCTGATCTGTTCCATATCCGCTTACTCCCAGATTGAACACATCAAGATTATTCAGGCTTTTATCTAAAACTTCTGTAAACCTGTCTTTTTCTTCCACATCATATCCCCATACAAAAGAGTCTCCCAAAACCATCATTCGCGGATTTACTCCGGGTTCGTGCTTTTCATCCCTGAACCCTCTGGAATTATGACGAACTGAAATTTCTTTCAGTCCTTTGAATGTACCGATTGTGTTTTTTGATGGAAACCAACCTAGTGTATCGTGATGTGAATACATTAACGAACGCTCATCATTCTTAAGTGACAGTTCTGAATGAAACACACCTCTGAACATAAATTCTGCAACTATCAGAAAGGTAAAGGAAGGCACAATAACCAAAAGGGTATTGGCAAGTAGATGCTTCTTTGTTTTCATAGAGATATCCTCTAACTGCTGGAACAAGACTACAAGCAATCGGTTAATAGAGAGATAAAAGAAGCATTTGTTTCGAAATTATTTTGTTTGATAAAGGATCTGACTTAATTCACACCTTGATTCTCTCTATATTTCCCTTAAATAAAATTCTCTAAATTTTGATGCCCGATAAAAATCTAATCGTTGCTTTCGGTGGAATTTCACCTGAACATGAAGTCTCTGTTCTAAGTGCAATGCAGGTAATGTCTTCTCTCGAAGAAAGTTCCTATACAATCATTCCGCTCTATATCACCAAATCAGGTCGTTGGTTAACAGGGGAACTGCTTAAAGATTTATCTGAATACAAAGACATAAAAAAACTGGAAGAAAGTGCTGTATCCTGTGCTTTTGTTAAAGATGATATAGGAAGAACATTACTAAAAGAACAAGACAAAGGCGGACTCTTTTCGAAACCTCAGGCTTTTCCGGTTTACGCCGTTGTTTGTGCATTTCATGGAAGTGAAGGTGAAAACGGAGCTTTTCAGGGTGTCTGTGAAATGTTTAATGTTCCTTATACAGGAAGTGGTGTTCTCGGCTCTTCAGTTGGAATGGATAAAGTGAAAGCTAAGCAGCTTTGCGAAGCCAATAATATACCGGTAACCAATAGTCTGGATTTTTACGAAAGTGATTGGGAAAAACATCAGGATACTATTTTGGAAGAGGCAAATTTATTAGGCTTTCCACTTGTGGTAAAACCCGCCACTTTGGGGAGCAGTATTGGTGTTAGAAAAGTAGAAAGTCAGGATGATTTGATCGAAGCTGTTGAAACGGCATTCCGCTATGATGCCCATCTTCTTGTTGAAGAAGCCATTCACCCGCTCATGGAAATAAATTGTTCTGTACTTGGAACTGCCGAAAATTGTCGGGCTAGTGTATGCGAACGACCGCTTGGCAGTACTGAAACGCTCTCCTTTGAAGACAAATATCAAAGTGGTGGTAGTGCCGAAAAAGGAATGGCTTCTGCAGACCGGGTTATTCCTGCAGACATCTCAGCCGAACTCACCGATACCATTCGAACCATGGCTGTTCACATATTCAAAACCTTTGATGCTGCAGGTGTAGCAAGACTGGACTTCCTTGTCAATGCAGATACTGAACAAGTATTCTTTAATGAGATTAATACCATTCCCGGATCTTTTTCTTTCTATTTATGGGATAAATCGGATCTGAACTTTACTCAATTAATGGAAGAGTTAATCCAAATTGGCATTCAGCGACATCAGGCAAAAAATGGACGAATTCGCAGTTATGAAACCAACTTATTGAGCGAAAAAGCCGCGAAAGGAATCAAGGGTTTAAAGGGAATTAAGTAGTAAATCCTCCTTTGAAGCCTGCCTTTTCGGCAGACAGGGAGGTGGATAGATTTGCGATAGTAAATCTAGACGGAGGATGTTCCAAGATTATGAATCTGGCTACACCCCTTGGAAAAGTTGAAGAACCAGTTCAACTTTTCATCTCCCCTCCAAGGGAGACTATTTCCTTAAATCAAGGTTCTTGTTGATCAGTAAGTTCGTTATTTTCAGTCATCATGAAATTCGCTGTAGTTGCACATCCCGGGAAATACGAAGTTAAAGACATCATAAAGTCTACCATTAGTTGGGCAAGCAGCAATAAAGCTCATCTTCTATTATGTGAAGAAGTTTGTCAACAACTGAATATTCAGGAATCTGATACACTTACTATAACTGGTTCAGATAAGGATTCTATTTCAGAAAGTGATGTTGTGTTAGTGATGGGTGGAGACGGTACTATTTTATACACAGCCAGGATTGCCCGAAATGCTGGCAAACCAATTCTTGGAATAAACAGCGGGCGTTTGGGGTTTATGACTAATATCCAATCCGACGAACTGGAAGAAGCGCTCAACTATGTTTTAAAAGGTGACTACACGCTCGATAAACGTCATTATCTGAAGGCGACCGATAATTATGGGAATCAGTTTTATGCCTTAAATGAATTTCTCTTCACCCGGAAGGACACCACATCAATGGTGAACATCAGTGCAGAATATGACGGAAATCTTATTAACACTTACTGGGCAGATGGTCTGATTGTGGCTTCTTCAACAGGTTCAACGGCATATAATCTTTCTTCCGGCGGACCTATTGTAGTTCCTGGTTCAGGAGTCGTTTTGGTAACCCCAATCAACCCGCATACGTTAACAACCCGACCACTGGTACTTCGGGCTGACAAACCTTTAACGGTAAAAGTGCAGCCTCAGCAAAGCGGAGTTATTTTTTCTTATGATGGTGTTATTTGTGATGAACAGGAATTACCATTGGAAGTTGAAATTATAAAATCAAAACTCTCGTTTAACCTGATTAATCTCCCGGGTCAGAATTATTTTGAAACGCTAAGAAAGAAATTGATGTGGGGACAAGACTCCCGGAGAATTAAGAATTAGGTAAATTTTAAATGTTGAATTTGTTTGTCATTTCGAAGGAGCTAAGCGACTGAGAAATCTAAAAGAAGTACTAAATGGCTCGTTCGATATGACAAAATCGCAAAGGTTCAGCTGTTAGCCTTTTGTTAATAAATCAAAAAGCTAATAGCTATCGGCTAAAAGCTTATACTTCATCATCTAAAATTCATAATTTCCAGATAGTTTAAATCGAAACAAATAACCATTTAAAAGCTAAAAAATCCATGAAAGTAACAGTTGTAGGAGCAGGGGGTAACGTAGGATCCACCGTGGCACTTAGTGTAGCTCAGCGTGATTTCGCCAAAGAAGTAATTGCCGTAGACCTTGAGAGAAAAGACGGCGACAAAACATTTTATCCATCAAAAGGTCGGGCTCTGGACCAATGGCAGGTTTCCCCGATTTCTCTTTTTGATACACGCGTAAAAGGAACCACTGACTATGCGGATACTGCCGGTTCTGACGTGTGCGTGATTACAGCCGGCGTTCCGCGTCGCCCGGGTATGAGTCGTGATGACTTACTTTCTATCAATGCAAACATTGTTAAAAGCGTAACCGAGCAACTGGTTAAGCACTCTCCGGACACAATCATTATCGTAGTTTCTAACCCACTGGATGTAATGGTACAAGTTGCGAAAGATGCTTCCGGACTTCCTTACGAAAAAGTGATGGGAATGGCAGGTATTCTGGATACTGCTCGATACCGTGCTTTTATCGCAGAAGAATTAGATGTTTCTCCAAAAGATATTCAGGCTTTATTAATGGGTGGTCATGGTGATACCATGGTTCCGCTTCCAAGATTTACCACATTATCTGGTATGCCTATTACCCATTTCATCAAAGAAGAACGATTGAATGAAATTGTTGAGCGTGCCAAAAAAGGCGGTGGTGAATTGGTTGGCTTGATGGGAACTTCCGCATGGTACGCGCCGGGAGCGGCTGCAGCTCAAATGGTGGAATCTATACTTCTTGACCAAAACCGAATTTTCCCTGTTTGTGCTCATATTGATGGTGAATACGGTGTGGATGATTTATACATCGGCGTTCCTGTTAAACTGGGCAAAGGTGGAATCAAAGAAGTGATTGAGGTTGAATTAACCGATGCAGAACGCGATCTTTTACATGCATCTGCGAAAGCAGTGCGAGGTACTTTGGAAGAATTCAAAGCACTTCAAAATAAATAAGTAAACAACGAGGACTAAGGTTCTCACTACTTGCACTTTAATCCCGCTTCCCTCGCTCCGCGTCGTAACTATTGCACTCCGACGCGGAGCGAGGGAAGCGGGATTTTTTTCTGAATTATAAAATTTTGAAGCTTTCCATAATTGGCTTCAATTCACAAAACCTCTTATTGTAGTCAGCACTAACATGTGTACTTATACTAAGCGTATAATTTCTTTTTTGGATTGTATCTAAAACAGTAACATATAGAGTAAACCATTCTTGATCATTTCCTTGCTTTACTAAATGATATGGTCTTTTTTTGTTATTCAGATTGACAAATCCCTCATCTACAATATTAAAATCTCTTTCCACATTCTTTATCTCTTCTTCCCAGTTCCATTCATCTGTGTAGTTAGTTTGAAGAACGTGAAATAATTGCATGCTGTCTCCATTTACCTTACCAATTGTTAACCCTTCTGATAAATCAATTACTGATACATCGCAATTCTCAAAAAAACCCGACTTTTCTTTGACTTGATTACAATTTACAAATAGAAATAAAATCAGAATAAATATTACTCTCATTATAAAGTTTTCACCCAAATGATTTTGACATTAGTAAGATAAAAGATAAGAAAACTTATCTCTTAAGGGAGGTGGATTGATTTGCTATCGCAAATCAAGACGGAGGTTGTTGCTCCAATTTAGTACCCATATCTGACACCCCTCCCCGCTTCGCGGTACTCCCCTCAAGGGGAGACTTTGTAAAGATCCAGAGTTTAGGTAACTCAGTTACCGCTTACCAGAACAATATTCTCAGCTACTAACCCTTTTTCATTCTCAATCACATCGAATTCAAAAATTAAATCGCGGCTGGGGATGTGGTTGGAATCCAGATTCTCTTCGAACTGTGAAATATGAGCAAATACTGTTTTATATGGAGAGTCACAGTCTCTTGAATCGGTGATCCACAGATTATCAGTAAATTTGGACTGGAACCTCATAAAGCCATATCCATCAGAGTGAGAAAAGTCGTAACAAACACCTCGAACTCTGGAGCCTGGATCTCCCCAGGCATAGGGCGATTCAATGGGAAGCATTTTAGGTATCAGATATCCCGATACATAAGCATCCACCGATTTTTTTAAGCCGGCAGATACATTATCAAAACCTATTAATTCCACTTTACAGCCTTTGTTTTGAATAGCATTTACCGCACTGCAATAACTACCATTACTGCTCAATAACACAATCTTATCCAAAAACTCAGCCTGAACAAGCATATCTACTGCCATGTCCATATCAATAGTAGATTTCGATACTTTTTCGCCGGTGTCATGATTGGTATATACCTGAACCGGTTTCTCTATTACTTTATATTCGAAATCACGCAGCATATCGCAAAAACGTTTGTTGCGATCGCGGTATTCAGCATCTGTTTTTAGGCGTTCTTCATCATAACATAAATACACATTCAAACGTGACGGCAAACCGCCATCTCTGCAGGCAAACTTTCTCAGGGTATCATATCTCAGCCCGTAACCACCGTTCATAGTTACATTAACGGCATCGACATAGATCCCAACTTTATATTGGTTACTCATTGTTAATCCCTTTTTAAACCGATTTAACTACTCAGATCAGCTTTCCTAAAACCCAATCGATCACCGAAACTTATAATGCTGATCAAAAACAAAGCGCTAATTAATAATATTATTGAAGTGAGAATGTCCGAAAAAAATCGATCAGATAAAAAAGGCTTTACAAAAACAGTAATTGCCGTAACTCCAACTACAGCAAATCCTTGCCAGAGTTTATAAGGTACTTCGAAAGAGCTTACAGAATAACGATAAATCATCATCGCCATTACCAGATAACTTATCAAAGTAGCAATAGCGGAGCCGAGCATCCCATAGAAAGGAACCAGTAGAAAATTGGCAATAATGGTAACTACTGCTCCTGATAAGGTAATTTGAGCCAGTCGTTTTGTTTTTTCTGCAATGAAAATTCCTGCTGAAAAATTAACATACCAACCCTGGAACCAGTACGCCATTAAAAGAAAAGGTACAATGGAAAGTCCCGCCCAATAATTTTCTCCAATTAAATAAGCATCTAAAAAAGGGACTTTAATGGAAACAATTTGCTCTAAGAACAACGAAACGAACAGAAATACAACTGCGGCTGCAACATTAAAAAAGGTGAAAGCCTGAGCAAATAAATTAGGAGCTTCTTTGTCTTCGCTTTGCCTCATAAAGAATGGTTGCCAGGCCATTCGAAACATCTGAACCAACAATAGCATAAATACAGCCAATTTGTAGCAAGCGCTGTAGATTCCAATAATATCTTCTGGAGAATATCCTTCCCCATAAATAGCCAGTATTTCGGTATTTGACATCCCCTTCAGAAAAAACCTATCTAACCCTTCGTTTATGGCATAACCCAATCCGGCTGGTATGAAAGGAAGTCCAAATGAAAATGCTTTTTGGAGATAGGCTTTATTCCATTCTCCTTTGAACATGGGCAGGGTAATCATGAAAATAACTACCGTGGTAATTCCGGATGCGATTAGGTTACTTATAAACACCGCTTCGATTCCATAATCAAGACCTAGAATCAGATAGAGATTTAAACCAATAGTGATAAGAACATTTCCCGTTCTTAAAAACGCAAAAAGCCAAGCTCTTTGGGTTAATCTTAGCTCTGCAAATGGAACAATGGAAAGTGTGTCGAAAAACAGGATACCAAGCATCATCAGGAAGATAGAATGCTCATCTACTCCTAAACTTAGAAGAGGTGAGAGCAATGGTTCTGCAATCCAAAGTACTCCTACTAAAACAACAGATGCTCCAAATAGAAATAGCTGAATAGTTTTAAAATATCCCGAAGCCTGTTCTCTGTCTTTTCCATAACGTATATAGGATGATTCCATTCCCATAGTGAAAAAGATATTCAGTAATACAATGGCTACATACACCAGACTTACTATTCCGTACTGATCCGATTCAAAAACCCCGGTATAAAGTGGAACCAGTAGGTAATTTATAAAACGGGCAAAGACACTACTAATGCCGTAAATAAGTGTGTCTGAAAAGAGTTCTTTAAGTTTTTTCACCCGTTAGTGGATAGTTGTTCCAATGCCTGAATACCAAGTACATAGCTGTTTTTTCCAAAGCCGGTAATAATTCCGTTCATAACTTCACCGGTAAGTGATTTTTCCCGGAATTCCTCCCGTGCATGAATATTGGAAATATGAACTTCTACTTTCGGAAATGAGACAGGTTCCAGTGCATCTCTTAATGCAACCGATGTATGTGTATACGCTCCAAGATTTGCTACTATTCCTTCGGTTCCATCTTTCATAGACTCCTGAAGTTTATTGATGATCTCACCTTCAACATTACTTTGAAAGAATTCCAGATCATGATCAGGAAAATGCTCTGTAAGGAATGCATTTAACTCTTCCAGGGTACCGGTTCCATATACATTTGTATCACGGGTGCCAAGCATATTTAGGTTTGGACCATTTATAACTAATATTTTCATGCTTTCACCGCCTTACCTATAAGTTGAGCTAGCTCTTCCATTCGTTCTTTACTTACTTCTGTTTTACGTCCAAGGCTTACTGGTTGACCCTCAAAATAAATAGGTACTAAATGAACATGAGCATGCGGAACTTCCATACCTTCTACGATCACCCCGGTTCGAATTGTTCCCAAAGCCTCATCTATTCCAAGAGCTACTTTTTTGGAGAAGTTCATTAACCCGGTAAGCACTTCGTCTTCGAGATCAAAAATATAATCTACTTCCTTTTTAGGGACCACCAATGTATGCCCTTCTGAAATCGGATTAATATCCAGAAAGGCAAAATAAGAATCATCTTCTGCAATTTTGTAGCAAGGGATTTCCCCGTTTATGATTTTGGTAAAAATACTAGCCATCTTATTTAATTGGTAAACGCTATCTTATGGAAGATACTATCTGAAACACAGAATTGCTCATGCACATATTTATGAAGTATAAAGGTTTATATACTCTTTTTTTGATACTGGCTTTTGTAACCGTTAACGGATTTTCCCAATCTGCTGATATAATAGGATCTACTTCTGCCGAGCAAGTGAGGGAAGAGCATAGGATTTTTGATATTTATACCAAGAGATATCAACCAAATGCAGAAGCCATTAAATATCTGAGTGAGATTCAGGACTCCGTAACTATTCACGTACTTTTTGGAACCTGGTGCCATGATAGTAAAAAACAAATTCCTGCTTTTATGAAAACTCTGGAAGAGGCTAACAACCCAAAAATCAAGGTCGAATACATTGCTGTGAACAGAAAAAAAGCAGAGCCAAAAGCTGTAGTAGAGCGTTGGGGCTTGAAGCTTACTCCAACTTTTATTATCGTCAGGCGCAATAAAGAATTCGGAAGGATAATCGAAGAACCCATTACCAGTATAGAAGGCGATCTGGTAGATATTTTAAAATCCGGAGGACCTATAGATCAATAAGGAACTTTTAATATGGTTTTCTCAATTTTTGATTGAAAAGAACCTACTAAAAGCCTTATCTTTGGAGTCTGTGGCTGATCCGGTAGCTCAGTTGGTAGAGCAACTGCCTTTTAAGCCGTGGGTCGTGGGTTCGAGTCCCACCCGGATCACAAAATTATATCCCCTAAAGAGTTCATATTGACTCTCTCTTGACCAACCCCGTTCGATTGATCTCGGACGGGGTTTTCTTTTATAAGGTAACTACGGGACGAAGTCGCTGTAGTCTCTTTTCGCCGATACCTCTGATTTTCATTAATTCATTTACCGATTTGAAACCGCCGTTTTGTTCCCGGTATTCAATAATACGTTTAGCATATGTTTCTCCAATTCCAGGAAGTAATTGCAGTGTAGCCTGATCAGCTGTATTTATATTTATTGGATAAACAACTTCTGCAGCATTTCCCTGACTTGCTTCTTTAGTTCTAAGTACAACTGACCCTATTTTTTCAGGATTTTTCCATATTCCAACTTTCTCTATCTCAGAAATAGATTGGTATTCTTTAAATGCAGATACTGAATCCGGATGTTGGGAATAATAATTTGAGAATAAACCGTACCCATTTTTCAGCATAGTTTGATTAAGCGGAAGGAATCCACCATCGTAGTCTACTTCTACATACGCTCTGAAAGCGCCGTATCTGGATTTCGGAACACCTCCTCGAGGGCCTGACAACCTTACTTTTCTTCCTTCCAGCAAATTTCGAAGGTATCCTGCAGCTGCCCCCGAAAAATACTCGGATGAGTCTTCCCCAGCATAAAGAGAGGGAACATCCACTCCAAGCAATCGGACAGGATAGCCAAAACCAGGAAGTACTTCGATTTCAAATAGTCCACCATCTCTGATTGAATATACTGAGTACCATTCTTCTGAATTAACTTGCGGAGCTGGTGCTTCCATTTCCTGTTTAGCTCTTTTAAAAGCCCCCGAAAAATCTGCCGCATATTGGGCTGCGATTTCATCAGAATAAATAATCAGAATATTTTCATCGTTATTAAATTCGGCGTTATTTGAAAAATTGTATGACCCTGTAACTGTTACAGCAACATCATTGGAATCCGGGTTCTCTGCATCTAATACCATCACTTTATGATGTAACTTTCTGGTTTCTTTTGCAGGGAGAATCATTCTGTTAGCCAGTCTGGCTTCCGGTGAACCCCAGATATCACCTGCATTTCGATAACGACTGTAAAAACCGGGGTCTATCACTCCTTCCAGTTTGATGTTACCTGAAGAAGAAACTTCCCACATTGTTTGGCTCAATGGAATAGTTGGAGTAATTGAAAAAGCCTGAAATTTAATATCCGTTTGAGCTTCTTCTTTAATCAGTTTAACCAATCTGTCACTTATACTCGGCTTACTTTTATCCCGATTTATTGGAGCGAAATAGATTTCGACCTTGGTACCATCAACGTCAAAAATGTGCTGACTAACATCCTTTTTGTCCTTGTGAAAAACTGCTTTTGTCGGGTTTGGCTCAGCGCTTTCACTTCCCCACATCTGATTAAACTCTTCCATATAAATCTGAGCAACCTCAGCATCTTTTATGACAACTACATTGTTTGTGTTATAAGCACCAGTGTATGTCAGGTTTGTTGAACCTGTCCAAACGATATCATCTTTTTTTGATGGAGTGAGATAATCAATCACTGCGAATTTATTGTGCATATCTGCTCCGGCATTTATCAGATTATTATCCTCAATATTTCCAGGTTCCCGATAGATGTCTCCATCGTCATCGATTGAAATAATCCCGGCTTCTCCAAGTACCCTCCACATCTCTTCGTCTATATCTCTGCTATCATTACGATTATGATTATCCGTTACTATTCTAATCCTTACTCCCCTTTCTTTTGCCCTTACCAATGCAAATGCAATTCTCGGATGTTCCAGATCATAAATGTTCAGATCCACACTAGCTTCTGCCGAATCAATTAAAGATTCAAGTGTACCTATCAAATCCCACTCATGATTACCTTGAGTGAAACTTATCCCTGAAGGCATGTTAAAATATACATTAATCCATTCCTGCCCATTATTTTGAGCTCTGACTTCGCTCCAAAAAACTATCCAGATAAGAAAAGGTAATATCAATAATCTGTGGTGCATGGATTTATAAGCATTGAATTATTAATAAATACCAAATTAATGTATTTTTCTTTACCCTCAAGTTAATTCTATATAAATCATCTATGAATTCAGACTTATTTAATCCCCTTCGTTGGAATAAATCTTTTCTGGCTCTATTACTGGGAGCTTTTGTTTTAGTATGGTTTTCATTTATAGATGTGTACAGCCTTAGTACCAGATGGGAGCTTAATGACCGAAAGAACGAATTGGAATTAAGAACAGAAGAATTGGCAAAAAAATCCGAAGTTCTTATAGAAAAAATGGGTTTGTTGGAAAATGACCCTGCTTTACTTGAGAAAATTGCACGCGAAGAATACGGGATGAGAAAACCCGGGGAAACAGTGTATAAAATTAAGTCTGAAAAATAATCTAATTACCGAGTTAATTAATCGAATAAAATTTTTTGAATGAAAGCGATTGCTATTGATCTGGGCGGTACGAACATTAAAACCGCAGTTGTTGACAAAGAACTTGGTATTATTGAACAAAACTCAACTCCTACACATGCAAACCTGGGAAAAGATCATCTCCTCGACCGGGTTGCCAGCACTATTCAGGGACTTGTAAAAAAAGATGGTGTAATCGGAATTGGTATGGGTTTGCCGGGTTTGATAAATCTCGATCAAACCACTGTTACACATGCTCCAAATCTTCCCGGATGGGAATATGTTAATGCTGCAGATGAGATTAAAGCGCGAACCGGGTTACCCTGTAAAATTGAAAATGATGCTAATGTAGCAGCCCTTGGATCACTTCATTTTGGTGTGGGTCAGAAGTTTGAAAGTTTCATAATGATTACTCTAGGAACAGGGCTGGGAGGCGGTATCATTTTCAACAAACAACTTTTCAGGGGTACACATGGGATGGCTGCTGAATTAGGTCATGTAATTATTGATTATCATGGACCATTATCTAACAGTGTTACAAGAGGGACTATTGAAGCCTATGTTGGACAACGTTTTTTAAGCAGGTTTGCTTCAGATATGATTAGTCAGCATCCTGAAAACGACTTGTACAAAAAATTCAGTAGGGATTACGATAAGCTTGAACCTATTGATCTGACTCTTGAAGCAAATTTAGGTAATGAGCTCGCAATCGAAATTCTGGAAAAAACCGGGCAACGTTTGGGGTATGCGATAATTAATTATACCCATATGATGGATATTCGGAAATATGTGCTCAGTGGTGGCGTTTCAAAGGCTGGTAAGTGGTTATTTGACCCCGCCAGAGATATCGTAGCCAAACATATGATGATGCCTTTTCAGGAGGGCTTTGAATTGGTTTATGAAGATCTTGGAAATGACAGTTCATTATTGGGAGCTGCTGGTTTAGCTTTCGACTCTTTCTCATAATCAAATAATACATGCTGAATGGCGCATTAACATATATAGGTAGGTATGTTTTCAGTATTTGCCTGATATGCGCTACCACTTCATCTTATATTCTAAGTCAGGAACAGCCAGACTCAACTTCCGCAACTATTGTTCAGCCTTCTGATTCCATACCTTTAAATAATTCAAGTCAAACTGTACCTCCCGATGCCGTTGAGTTTGAGTCCTCAGATTCACTTATTGTTGATTTCAGATCCGGGCGTACAGCTACTCTTTTTGGCTCCTCTAAGGTAAGTCACCCTTCCGGAATATTAACTTCCGGGGAAATTGAAATGGACCTGGAACTCAATACGGTCGAAGCCACCGCATCAGCCCCGGAAGATACCTTATCGATGCCGGTTCTCACACGTGAAAGTGATGAAATCAGAAGTAACCGGATACTCTTTAATTACAAAACAAAAAAGGGAAAGTTTGAAGCTGCCCGTGTAAAAGTTGGAGAAGGACATTTAATCGGGTCGAAGGTTAAAAATGTAAGTGAGACCGAAGTTTTTATTGAAGATGGAATTTATTCTACTTGCCCACCTGATTATTTGTATTACTATATAAAAGCAAAGAAAATGAAGGTGGTAGATCAGGATGAAATATTCTTTACAAATGCCCGGCTTTACATTCTTGATATTCCATACCCCTTAGTTTTTCCATTTGGATATGTACCTTCTGGAATTGATCAAAAACGCTCTGGTTTACTTACGCCTACGTATATATTTGATGCTCAGGCCTCAAGAGGTATTGGGTTAAATAACGTAGGATGGTTTCAGTATGTAAGCGATTATTTTACTACTACATTAAGCGCTGATATTTATACATCCGGAACCTTTGCCTTTCAGAACAGGAACCAGTACTCGAAAACGGATACTTTTAACGGATCAATAAATATTGGATACTCCTTAGATCAAGGGCTGGAACCAACGGATCCGAGCTTTACTAGAAGAATTAATAAGTCATTAAGTATTCAACACCGGCAAACTATATCACCCTTTGCTTCCCTTTCAGCAAACATAAACCTTAGAACAGCTGATTATATTCGTGCAAACTCTATTGAAATAGATGAACGTGCTCAGACATCTTCTAATTCTAAAACAAGTTATACATACAAACACCCGGAAAATATTTTTAGCTTTGGTACTAATATTCAATTAAATCAGAACTTTTTTAATAATAGCACCTCTTTAGGTGGGCCTAATGCTACATTCAGTCTTAAAACTTTTTCTCCATTTAAGGGCTCCGGAAATGATCCAAAATGGTATGAAAACATTTCCATACGCTACAACAATACCTTAAACTCCGAATTTGATTACCGGCCAATTGATGGGGATTCAGCTGAAACCTCTTTTTTAGATGCTTTATTTAATCCTGACGAATATCGGGAAGCTACAGGAAATAACGATCATTTTAGGATTGGTTTCAGACAAACTGCTTCGTTAAACCTGGGGCAACTTTTCCCAAGTCAGTATATTAATTCATCAGCAGGTTTTAATGTTAATGAATATTGGTTCCCAACTTCTGTACGACAAACATTCAATGCTGATTCAAACGAAGTTGAAACTAATAAAGTAATTGGTTTTGCCTCTGCAAGAGACTTCAGTACATCACTATCCCTCTCAACAACAATCTATGGTTTATCAAACAGAAAAATTGGAAACCTGGAAGGATTCAGACACACTCTTCAACCCCGTATTTCTCTGAGTTACAGACCCGATTTTAGTGAAGAAAAATGGGGTTATTACAGAACGGTTCAGACAGATACCCTTGGAAATACACGCCGATATAGTATTTTTCAAGATGAAGTATTTAATGGACCCGGAAGTGGTGAACAACGATCCCTTTCCGTTCAAATTCAAAATATATTTGAAACCAAGGTGGTAAAAAGAGACACTACCGGAGAGAAAACTGAAAAAAACCTTAAGCTAATCGACAACCTTTCCCTTGGGGCTTCTTATAACTTTGCAGCCGATAGTCTGAATCTTAGTCAACTTAATACTTCATTCAGATCGAGTGCGATCAATGGGATTAATATCAATGCCAGCGCTCGTTTTTCTTTTTATCAACGAAATGAGGATGGAAGAATCATTAATCAGTTTTTGATAGAAAACGGAAAGAAATTGGCTCAACTTGAAACCTTTAACGTTACTGCAAGCACATCGTTTCGGGGTGGAAACGGAAGGGTAAAAACATTTACACCCATATATCGCAGAAAATATGACCCTTTTAATCAAGGAATTTTCAGCGCTATCGACCCTGGTTTTGGATATGAACCTGTTGCTCCTCTTAACTCTCCCTGGAGTTTTACTTTAAATTTCAATTATCGCTGGACATACCGCTTCAATCAATCCCCAACAAAAAGTGCGGTATTGAATGCCAATGGAATAACATTTAATCTTACACCTAAGTGGCGTTTTAATACCAGTCTTGGATATGATTTTATAGCAGAAGAACTTACCCCTACTCAGTTTGGTTTAAACCGAAGTCTGGAATGCTGGGATCTTACCTTCAGAATAAGTCCATTTGGAGAAAATCAGTTTTATTTGTTTCGTTTGACTGTAAACAGCTCCCAAATGCAGACCTTATTCCAGAAATTACCGGTGCTAAAAAACCTGGAAAGAAACTCCGATCGGCGTACAGCAAGGTCATACTAGAAGTTTATTATCGACCTAAATTGGCCAGGTATTTCACAACATACTTGCCAATTACGTCGAACTCGAGATTAACCTTATCGCCGGTTTTCTTGTTTTTCAGATTGGTGTGCTCCCATGTATAAGGGATAATGGCTACGGTAAATTCATTTCCCTCTTCACGGGCAATGGTCAAACTAATCCCTTCCGTGGTAATACTTCCTCTTCCAACAATCATTGTTTCAAATTCCTCAGGAAACTGAACAGATATCAACCATCCGGTTTCTTCTTTTTCCATAGAAGTGATTTCTCCTACCGTATCTACATGCCCTTGAACCAAATGTCCTTCAATACCAGTTTGCAAAGTTAAGGATCGTTCCAGGTTTACTTCATCACCCTTTTTTAAATCCCCCATAGTTGTCTTTCGGAGCGTTTCTTCCACACTCTGAACCGTAAAAGTCTCAGTATCGAACCTTGTTACCGTATGACAAGCTCCATTTATAGAGATGCTCTCATCAATATGGCATGATTCGGCAAAAGAACATTGAATGGTAGTTTCTAATCCACCACCATTTAAGCTTTTAATGGATATAATTTTGCCTGTTTCCTGTACAATTCCTGTAAACATAATCTAAATTTTAAAGATAGCCGGATAATAAAATATCATCACCTGCTTTTGTCCAAGTGACTTCTTTTAATTCGGTGATATCCCGCATTTTATTAATTCCCAGATTTAAAATGGAACGTGTTCCTCCCCCTAACAATTTTGGAGAAATAAATAGTTCGAGTTTATCAACCAATCCAGCTTTTAACAAAGCCGTTGATAATTGCTGACCTCCTTCTACCAAAACCGAAGTAATGTCTCTGGCACCTAATTCCTTAAATAATTGCTGTAAATTGGTATGTCCGTCTTTCTTTGAAACCTGAATTACTTCCCCTCTGAAATAATTCTGCTTCATTAATTTAAGCATTGGGTCTGCATCTGATTCTGATGCCTTCTTATTCCAAGTTGCAACAATGGTTTTCTCCTCATGTTTATCAGAGAATAAATTCAGTTCTCTGGGCAACTCGTAAGGTCCATCTATCACAATTCTTTTGGGCTGTCTCCCGGACACATGGCGTACTGTTAGGGACGGGTTATCTACCATTGCCGTTGACCTACCAACCAAAACTGCGTCATATTTAGCTCTCCACTCATGCACAAGTTTTCTGGAAGCTTTTCCAGAAATCCATTTTGAGTCTCCATCGGGAGCGGCCGTATAACCATCCGCTGTTTGAGCCACTTTTAACGTTATAAATGGACGTCCAAAAGTCTGATGATGAATAAAAAACTCATTCAGGCTTTCTGCTTCTTTTTGCATAATTCCGACATCCACTTGAATACCTGCATTTCTTATTTCAGAAAGACCAGCCCCATTCACTTTTGAGTTAGGATCCTTGTGAGCAACAACTACTCTTGAAATTGGTAGTTCAGACAGCATTTTTGAGCAGGGCGGAGTTTTACCAAAATGAGCACAAGGTTCCAGAGATACATAAACCGTTGCATCTTTGAGCTCTTTTTTATCCTTAACCGACTCTACTGCATTTACTTCAGCGTGAGCTTCACCATATTTTTGATGATAACCGGCACCAATTCTTTCCCCATCTTTAGAAACAATTACACATCCAACCATTGGATTAGGAGAAACATAGCCCTCTCCTTTACGGGCTAAATCAAGAGCCTGCTGCATCCAAAAGCTATCTTTCTCATGCTGCTTAATTTTTTTCATACCTTAAATTAGGAAGCTTTTCGCTTGCTTAAAAACCTTATTCAATAAAAAAGGCGAAAACTTACGTCTTCGCCTTTTTTTAAAAATCATTCGTTTTATCGAAGAACTCGGGCTCTGTTATCAGTGATTTCAGCCTCTTGCTTTAATTCTTCCAACCATATAGACATATACTTTTGTCCAACCTGTTGTTCTAGTTCAGCTCTTATCTGGTTAGCTGTAGCCTGATTAAGACCAGAAGCGTCCGGTTTTGTGATGTTAGTAACTTCGATAACATATGCACCATTCTGGCCTTTCAGAACCCCTGAAGTCTGACCTTGACTCATACTAAAGATTGACCCTATAATTCCAGGCTCCCGTCCTGCACCAGTAATTACCACGCTACTTGCAGCAAGATTATCCATACTCTGGATTTCTTTTGATGAAGACGCACTTAGTGCTTCCAGTGAACCATTAGCAGCCATCATATTTTGTACTTTAGCAATTGTGGCAGCTTTACGCTTATCATTTCTTACTTGAACATCAATCTGAGCTTGAACATCCTCAAAAGGTCGATACCCTTCTTTTGTTTTCTCTTCCAACTTGATAACCACAAAACGAGAATCTAATTCTAAAGGAGTGGAAATATCGCCTTCATCGGCACGGGCAAAGAAGTCCAAAGCCTGCTGACTGGAACCAAGTCCGGAAATAAATGAATTTCCTTTAGTAGCAAACACTTCCTGAATAGTTAAACCTGCTCTTTCAGCTTCTTCTTCAAAACTGCTTTCTTCGTCAGCAAAATATTGAAACTCATCTGCTGTTTCTGCTGCATCATCTACAGTAGATGGCAGTGCCTCAAAAGGTCTTGAAAGAACTGCGAATTGGATTTCATCTCCATTATCAGCGAGTTTTTTAATTACAACTGCGCTAGCTGGTAGCTTGATAACACTAGTAACTTCTCCGACTGCAACATCAAGAACAGGAGCATATTCTTCACGAATTTCTGATTCTTTTACAAAAACACCATTATAAGGAGTTGTTGATTGTTGGCGAAGCAAGAAAAGAGAATCATCTTCTGTAGCGGCAAAATCTCCTCTCAGGTCCTCAACTTCGCCAATAATAGTTGCAGTATCTTCTGGTGTTGGAAGTGTACTGAAGGAAACAAATTTTGCACGATAAGACTCTTCACGCTTGTATCGTTCTTTATTCTCGTTGTAATACGCTCTTAAATCTGAATCTGAAACTTCGATTTCAGCATCCTCAATCTCATTATATGGGAAACGAATGAAAGAGAACTCGGCAAAGCTGTTTCTTTTAACGTATTCATTCAGAACTTCCTGGTCTGTTACCTGAAGACCGGCAGTAATAAAGTTACGGAGCTTATCCTGACGTCTTTTCTGACGTAATTGAAGCTCGATTGCAATGGCTTCCTGAGAATACTGTCCTGAACCAAGAATATTTTCTACCGCAAAAGGATCAACTGTTCCGTCTTCTCTACCAAAATATTGACGAATAATTGGATCCGGATTATCTCCGTATGCCATGTCAATAACTTCCTGATCAGTTACTGTAATTCCAAGCTCGTCCATTTTTTGTTCTAGTAAAGCCGCACTTACCAAATCTTCCCAAACCTGAGACTCATAAACAGCTCTGGCTTCAGCTGACATTGAAACTCCTGTTTGCTGTGTGTATGCATTGGAGTAATATTGAACTCTGCTGTTATACTCTTCATAACTGATTGGTTCGCCATTTACACTTCCTAAGGCTCTTGGAGTAGCAGATAATGCATTGGGATCAAACACATCCATGATTACCCATAACAGTCCAAAAGAACCAATTAAAATCCATAAGATAATACCTGTATTATCTCTAAATTTTCCCATTACACCCATAATAGGTATCCTCTAAATCGTACTTAAAAAATTTGTATTTCAATTTCTTTCATGGAGCAACAACCACTCCAAATCGTAAGCTTGGAAATATAAGCCAATACCTAAGTAATTGAAAGCCTGTGTTGCGTGATAAGTGTTAAAATATCTCTACCAGGCGCATATGTTTGAGGTATTTCTTAGGATCGTCCTGTATTCCTTTGATCAGCTCGTTCAGATTTACGGTAAGGCTATCCAAATTATTGTATAAAGAGGGGTCGTTAACCATTTTGCCTAAGGTCCCTTCTCCAATATCAATTTTAGAAAGTATGCTGTTGATTGATTCTGTACTCTCCTGTAATTCAATACTTAAAGCGTCTAATTTATCACTGAACTCCTGAAGGTCTGCAATCATACTTTCTATATCGCCTTTACTTGAGTCGCTAAGCTCGCTTACATTTCTAAGCGTATTTCTGGCGTCAACAATCATTGAGTCTATTTCTACCTTTCGGTCTTCAATAATTGAGTTTATAGACTCTGTAGTTTCTTTAAAATTTGATATCGTTCCTGAAATATCTTCTGAGCTTCTTTGCTGAAGATTTAAAAAAGACCGTATCAATTGATTAGTTAATTCTAGAGTTGTAGCAACAGAGTCGGTAATGGATGTCCCTTTTTCAGTGAAGGAGTCCAGTAATCCTTCCTTCTGAATACCTTCAATAAAATCACCCCACTCAATAAATTCGGTGTCCTCAGATTTCACAATTTCGATAGTAGCTGTTCCTATAAAATCAGGGGTGACAAGCCTTGCTTTAGAACCAACCGGAATGTTAATTGGCTCGGTAATGCTTATTGTTACTTGGGTACTGTCACCTTCAGGTATAAAAATCATTTCCTTCACCTTACCTACTTTAAAGCCATTAAGAAACACATCGCTACCTTTAATCAAACCATTAACCCTGTCGTATTTTGTATACACAACATCTGTACTGGAAAAGAAGGGCTCGTCCTGCATAATCCGAAACCCTAAATAGGCAACAAAAATTGCTGCTAATACAATTAATCCAATTTTTAATTCATTACTTAGATTATTCAAACTTCATCCTTTACAATTTTTCCGATTTTGTAATCTGATATTCACTTGCCGTAGTGAAATCTACAAGAGGCTCATAGTCGCTATCCTGCATTTCTTCAACCGTTCCAAACCAGCTAAGTTTCTTTTCATCTAAAAATGCAACTTTTTCAGCAATAGTAAGCACACTATGCATATCATGTGTAATTACAATAGATGTAATGTCTAAACTATCTGCCATATGAATGATTAACTCATTAATTTCTTCAGAAGTTTGAGGATCAAGACCTGATGTTGGTTCATCATATAATAAGTACTGTGGCTTCAAAATAATAGCCCGGGCAACACCCACCCTTTTCCGCATACCACCGGATAAGGAAGATGTCGGCTTCTCTCCAGCACCAACAAGGTTTACCATTTCCAATGCTTCTTCCACATTTGCATGAATTTCGTCCTCGCTTTGATCTGTAAAATATCTTAGCGGAAATGCGATATTCTCAAATGTACTTATAGAATCAAATAATGCCGCCCCTTGAAATAAAATCCCAAACCGCTGTCTCATTTTCCGTAATTCAGAATATGAGAGGCAAAACAAATCACTTCCATCGATAAAAATTTTCCCTGAGTCTGGATAGAGTAACGCATTCAGGTGTTTTAGCATGACAGATTTCCCACATCCTGACTTACCGATAATAGCTAAGGTTTCCCCATCCTGAATTTTAAAAGATACATCTTCCCAAATCAGGTGGTTTCCAAAGCTTTTAGTAAGATTTTTTATCTCTATCATAATCTTATAACAACAATGCAGCTAACACAAAATCTGCTAATAGTACATAAATACACCCAAGTACTGTGGCTTGTGTAGTTGCGTTACCAACTCCTTCAGCACCTCCAAATGCAAAATAGCCTTTAAAACAAGAAATGGATGTAATTACAAATCCGAACACAAATGATTTAACTACTCCAAAAATTACATCTTCAGGGTAAAAAAATTGTCGCGCTCCCTGCATAAACTCAGCAGAAGGAAGTATTCCATCAAGCGATCCTGCAAGAATTCCTCCCACGATCCCTGTAGTTGCTGCGACAACATAAAGCACAGGAAACATACAAAGCCCGGCTAAAACTCTCGGCACCACTAAAAATGTAACGGAGTTAAATCCCATTGATTCCAATGCATCAATTTGTTCACTAACTCTCATGGTACCTAATTCAGTAGAAATTCTTGCCCCTACTTTTCCGGCAAGAACTAACCCTCCTATTACGGCTGCTAACTCAATAACGATAGATTGTCCCACAATTGAACCTACAATTGAAACCGGATATAAATCCGTATCCAGCTGATAAGCAGTTTGTAATGTGAGAACGGCCCCGGTAAAAAAACCAGTAAGCATTATTATTGGAATAGATTCATACCCTATCTTTACAAACTCGCTAAAAAGATTTTTTCTATAGGTACTAAATTCTGTTACCGAACGTAAAGCCTGATACAGAAGCAGAGAATATTGACCAAATTGTTTAATAGAATCCATCGAGTAAAACTTAGTCGCTCTCTAGCAGTTGATAATAATAATGTTAAATACTTGCTCCGTCATTTATTTATATTACAAAACATTCGTATCAATTGTCATTTCAAAAACCATGAATAAGATACACAAGATCCTTTGCTTATTGATTTTATTTTTTTGTTCAGACATCGTCTCTGCTCAAACAAATAATTCTTCTATTTTCAGGTTTCTGGATATCACTCCATCAGCCAAGTTAGCCGGACTTGGAGGAAATCATGTTGGTTTATTTGAAGCAAATTCTTCTGTTTTTTATTTAAACCCTGCTTATCTGACACCAGCTACATCGAAAAACGTTTCCGCTACATTTGTGAATTACCTGGCAGATTCAAGAATCGGGTTTGCAAATGGAGCATATAATATCAAAGATATTGGGACTCTGGGAATTGGGCTTCGTTATGCCGGATATGGTGAACTGGATGAACTGGATGAAAATGGAACCCGTCTTGGTTCTTTTAATGCGAGTGATATTTCACTGACTACGGGATTAAGTACCATGCTTAATGAAAAGCTTTCTGCAGGCGCTGCGGTTGATTTAATTCACTCCTCATACCAAAATTATAATTCCAGTGCGATCACCGCTTCGGGAGGTATTTATTATTTAGATAAGGAAACTAATTTCAGCGCCGGACTATCCTTTAGGAATCTTGGTGATCAAATTGACTATTACAATGGATTCAGGGAAGATATTCCTTTCGATATATCTGCTGGTATTTCAAAAAAACCCGAAAAATTTCCTTTTCATTTACATCTCACACTAAGACAACTAAATAACTGGGATTTAAGAGTGCCCGGTGAGTCAGAAACTCCTGCATTTCTTGATAATCTGTTTCGGCATGTAATTTTTGGTGGCGAAGCTTCATTTAGTGAAAATTTTAAATTTCGGCTTGGTTACAACCGATTACTTCATGAACAAACAAAGACCAACGATTCTTTTGATTTTGGAGGGGTAAGTCTGGGAGTTGGTTTAAAAATCAAAGGTATTAACATTGACATGAGCCGAAGCTCATATAGTAGTGTTGGCGGTATCGTACAAATTAGCATAAGCTCTCAACTGAATTAATTTGTCCGCAGAAAATCATTTTTTCTGTATCGGTATTTATATATTTGCTTTTCGAGAAATTCAATAGACCTATCGCTTCTATTTAATTTAGAAACCATTGAACATTTAGAAATTTACTGATGATCAGATATTTTACAGCCGGGGAATCACATGGACCTGGTTTAACGGGTATAGTAGAAGGACTACCTGCAGGCTTACCAATTACTGAGGATGAAATTGCTGAACATCTTGCACGAAGACAGGAAGGATACGGTCGTGGTGGGCGTATGGCTTTTGAAAAAGACAGGGCAATAATTAGTTCAGGAGTTCGATTTGGGAAGACTATCGGCGGTCCGGTAGCTTTATATATGGAAAACCGGGCATTCCAAAAGGATAAAGATGGTTGGCCGGTTGTGATGAATAAAGAGACCGAAGCTGATGGAATTGAAAAAATCACCCTTCCGCGACCAGGTCATGCCGATTTAGTTGGAGCTCAAAAATATCGTTTCGATGATATCAGACCTGTAATTGAACGTTCAAGTGCTCGTGAAACAGGGATGCGTGTGGCAACTACTGCTATCGCGAGAAAGCTACTCAAGCATTTTGGAATTGAAATTGGTGGACATGTATTACGAATTGGCGAGGCAGGGTACAAGTCCTGGGATCAAATTCGTGAAATAGCAGACCCTGTTTCGGTTAAGGGTGCCGAACATCTGTACAAAACCGCTGATCGTTCAGAAGTACGTTGTCTTGATGAAAATCTCTCAGCTGAAATGGTTGAAGAAATAAAGAAATATCGTAAAGCAGGTTCTTCTTTAGGAGGTGTCTATGAAATTATTATAACAGGAGTTCCTGTGGGCTTGGGAAGTTTCACCCATTGGGATAAAAAACTGGACGGTATGATAGCTCAGGCAATTATGGGAACTCAGGCAATGAAGGGTGTTGAAATTGGTTTAGGATTTGAATCCGGTGCCAGACCTGGACATCAGGTACATGATGAAATAACACACGATGGAAGTTCTTTTAAACGAAACACTAATAGAATGGGTGGCATTGAAGGTGGAATGAGTACCGGAATGCCAATAATTGTTCGTGGAGTTATGAAGCCTATTCCAACCATGCTTAATCCGTTAAGTACAGTAGATATGCATTCTCTAAAGGAAACAGAAACACGATATGAACGCTCAGATGTCTGCGCTTTACCAAGAGCAGTTGTAGTAGCTGAGTGCGTACTTGCCCCAGTAATAGCCAATGCTTTTCTGGAAAAATTTGGGGGCGACTCCATTAGTGAAATTGAAGAACGTTTTAAGAATTACAATCCATAGTGAGTTCTAAAATTCCAACACTGGCTGCCCGAGTTAGAGAGAATCCTAATGATTCACTTTCTAAATTTGCTCTGGCTTTGGAATTGCTAAAACTTAATCAGATCTCAAAAGCAAAGTTACTTTTTGAAGATATTGTACATAATGATCCGGGTTACGTCGGCGTTTATTATCACCTGGCTAAACTGTATACTGAAATAAACGAGAACAAAAAGGCACTTGAGACCTATAAGGAAGGAATCAGGATTGCAGAACAATCTAATGATGAGCATTCTAAATCGGAATTGAAGGGTGCATTACTTGCTCTCGAACTAGAAATGGACGACTAATTATGAAGTTTTTATCTTCTTTTTTCGGCTTATTGATCATACTGAGTATCTCTCTTTTAGCTCAGGAACAAAAAACATATACCATTAAGCAAGGAGAGACCTTATACAGTATTTCCAAGGCTTTAAATGTTACTGTTGCTGAGCTCCAACAATGGAATGACCTTTCTGATAATACCATATCAATTGGGGATGAGCTCATCTATTATGATTCAACAACTGAGCAACCATCTACTAATGAAACTCCTGTAAAGTCATTAATAGAGATTTCTGCACCACCGGAAAACACGTACTATACCGTTAAAAGTGGAGATAACCTTACGATTATCGCACGCCAACATGATATGACGGTAGAAGAGCTTAAAGAACTAAATAATCTGAACAGTGATTTAATTAGCATTGGACAACAGCTTAGTGTCAGAAAGCTTGTCGACAGTGTTGCTCCATCTGCTTCTGAGTTTTCTGAGGAATCAGAACCACAAGGATCATTCGCGGTATATACGGTAGAATCAGGTGAAACCTCTACAGATATATTAAAGAAGTTCAAAATGACTCAGAGAGAACTTCAGGAATTAAATCCGGAGGTGAATATTGCCGCTCTGGATCGGAATCAAAAAATTACAGTGCTTTTGCCTCCGTCACGCTCTTATGCCAATCCCTATGAAAATAAAGCTTCCCTTCAGGATTTAGGAACTGTTGGTGCCAGTTTATATCAGTCTGATGAACTTGGGAACACAACGACAAATGGTGAGTTATATAATCCCGATGAACTTACTGCTGCCCACTCAAATATTGCTCTGGGCACAATTATTTTTATCGAAAACCCTGAAACTAAAACCGGTATCTATGTTCGTATTAACGACCGAATCACAGAATCCGGGCTGAAACTTTCTGCCAAAGCTTTCCGAATATTGGGGCTCGAAACTCTCACTAACCCTACGGTTACCATTTATACAGAAAGCTGATGAATAACCCTGTAAAGCAATACTTCTCCAATACGCATACACTGCTTTACAGCTTCCTTTATAGTTTACCTTTGTTCCTGATTTACGAAGGCTTAATAATTATTTCCCAACCTAACGCTGAGCAAATTGTGAGAATCAGCGTAGATGTATGGATGAAATCTGTTTTTACTTATTTCGGAGTAAATGCAGTTTCATTTTCTCTTCTGGTAATGATGCTACTTGGTTTCTTTATTCTATACAAAGAGAGAGAACGCTTAAAAGAACTTCGATTCTCTTATTTTCCAATCATGTTGGTAGAATGCCTGATATATGCGATAGTGATTGCATTTATCAGCAATACTCTTGTTTCCCTGATCTTTAACATGAGTGCCAGTGAACCAATACAATCTCTTTCTTACCTTCAAAAACTTGCCCTTTCTTTAGGTGCCGGACTTTATGAAGAACTTTTCTTCCGGGTAATTTTAGTCTCTTTGTTGATACTTTTGTTTAACAAAATATTCGGCAAAAAATGGGCCGCTGTTACAGCTGCCGTAACCTTATCTGCGCTGCTTTTTAGTGCTGTGCATTACACCGGTTCAATGGGAGATATGTTTACCCTAAATTCTTTTGCCTACCGTTTTCTTTTTGGACTGATTTTAAATGGGCTTTATGTTTGGAGAGGATTTGGCGTAGCAGCCTGGACACACGCCCTTTATGATGTACTCGTCATTAGTTTTCTAGGCGGTTAGTTTTTGACAAATCCCCCAATCAAAATTTTCTATTATCCTATTGGGGCTTAGTTAGTTATACTTCAATATTAAAACATTAAATTTTTATTTTTTGTTTACATAAGTAATAAAAATTGTCGTATTTAGTATTGTATTATTTTAGAAAGGGAAATTTTGAACAAAAATCATAAAAAAAAGCAACAGGAGTTCAATGATGAGGTTATCCCTCATTTAGATTCCCTTTATAATTTTGGTCTGCGACTTACTTCAGACCCAAGTGATGCTGAAGATCTTGTTCAGGATACTATTGTTAAAGCCTTTCGTTTTTTTGACAGCTATGAAAAAGGAACCAATGCTAAAGCCTGGTTATTCCGGATTCTAAAAAACTCATTTATAAATAATTACCGGAAGAATCTGAAGAAACCTCAGGAAGTTGATTATGACGAAGTGTCCTCATTCTATGAAAATATAAGAGCAGAACGAACAGACACTTCTGATTTAGAGCATCTTATTTTCAGAGACTTAATGGATGATAATTTTTCTAAGGCCTTATCTAAGCTACCTGAAGATTTCCGAACGGTGGTTCTTCTTTGTGATGTGGATGGTTTCACCTATGAGGAAATATCTAATATGCTGGATGTTCCAATTGGTACTATTCGTTCCAGACTTCACAGGGGTAGAAATTTGTTGAAAACAGAGCTCTACGAATACGCTAAAAAAAGAGGGTATACAGACGACTAATTTTATCCTCTGACCTCTAATATTATTCTCATCGTTGTTCCCTTCCCCAATTCGGATTTATGCACAAATACCTTTCCTGAATGGTATTCTTCAATGATTCTCTTGGTTAGACTCAACCCTAATCCCCACCCCCTTTTCTTAGTGCTAAAACCGGGTCGAAATACCGTTTTAAATTGATTTAATTCAATTCCTGATCCGGAGTCTTCAATATCGATGATTACTTCTGTTCCCTTAACCACAGAACTGACCGCAATAAAAGCGGATGAATCTTTCCTATTTAAGGCGTCCATGGCATTCTTTACAAGATTTTCAATAGCCCATTGAAACAGCTCCGGGTTTAGGCTCACTTTTGCATCTGCTAATAACGATTTCCGAACTTCGACGCCTTTCCCCAGTTTTGGCAATCTCCGCTCCATATACTCTACCACTTCTTCCAAACTGGGTCGGATTTCTACAAGTTCAAGCTCAGGGGAAGATCCAATTTTACCAAACCGTTCAGCAACATTACTCAGCCTTTGAACATCATTTTCAATTTCTGTAATGAGTTTTGATGCAGACTCATCATTTCCATACTCGTCTTTAAATAAATGTATCCATCCAAATAAACTTGAAATTGGAGTCCCTAATTGATGGGCTGCTTCTTTAGCCATTCCAACCCAAAGGTTAGATTGTTCGGTCCTGGTAATACTTCTATAAGTAGTATATCCGATTCCAAGCAGCAAACTTAAAATTACAATCTGGATATAAGGGAAATACCTGAGTAAGCGAACGGTAGGACTCTCACCATAATACACATATTGAGCAATTCGGCGGTTTTCATCCCCAATTACAATTTCGATTGGAGGATTATAGCTCTTCAGGTTTTGTACCAAATCCAGACTATCGCTTTTACTTTTCAATTTGGAAGCTTCTACGTTTCGGAACCCCAATAACACTTCATTCGAATCAACCAGTACTGCCGGAACTTTGAAATTACCTGCTTCATCCAGAATAAGTTCATCCGTAACAAAATCACGGGAGCTTCTAAGACTCTCTACTTCAAATAACTCCTCAACTAAACTATCGGGAACATCCGGATTTTGAGCCAGCTCAGTTGCCACATCCATCAACTGCATACTTGCCTGTTGGTGCACGGGCAAGGCATTAAACTCAATTGCTTTAGCCCAAAGCTCTACACTTACCCGCTCCTGTTCAAGTATTTTGCCTACCAGATAATTGTTATAAATCAATGATCCTGCACCCAAAAGAAGGAGAAAAATAATAAGTAAAAGCTTAATCCAGCCTGATTGTGCAAAGAGATTCATATAAACAATTTATTGCTGAAATATAGTAAAGCAAAAGGATGTACCTAAAACAAAAAAGCCAGTATAAAAAATATACTGGCTGTTAAAACTTATGCTGAAGCTTTTTGCTTTTCATATACAGGAGGCGCTTTTTTGTCAATTGTCTCCTTAGTTATGATACATTTTTTCACGTTTTTCATCGACGGAAGGGTGAACATGATATCAAGCATAGAGGCTTCAAGAATAGATCGAAGTCCACGGGCGCCGGTTTTTCTGGCTTTTGCTTTCTTCACAATAGCTTTCAATGAATCCTCTTCAAACTCGAGCTCTACATTTTCCATTTTAAAGAGCTTCTTATACTGCTTTACTATCGCGTTCTTCGGAGTTTGAAGAATATCCAAAAGTGCTTCATCAGAAAGCTCATGCAATCCACAAATAACCGGAATACGACCGATTAATTCAGGAATTAGTCCAAATTGCTGTAGATCTTCCGGCTCGATATAGGTGAAAATTTCTGGGTCTTCCTTATCAAATTTAACCTGCTCTTTGGTATGGAATCCCATAGCGCTCGTAGAAAGTCGGCGGGAGATAATTTCTTCCAGGCCTGCAAAAGCACCACCGCAAATAAAGAGAATGTTGGAAGTATCAAGTTGAATAAAACTTTGCTCAGGGTGCTTTCTTCCTCCTTTTGGTGGAATATTAGCTACAGTGCCTTCCAGAATTTTTAATAAAGCCTGCTGAACTCCTTCACCACTTACATCCCGTGTGATAGAAGGATTGTCACTTTTCCGAGCTACTTTATCTACTTCATCTATATATACTATACCGCGCTTTGCTCTTTCAACATCATAATCGGCTGCCTGTAGTAAATTGCTTAAGATACTTTCCACATCTTCGCCTACATAACCTGCTTCTGTAAGTACGGTTGCATCGGCAATAGTAAACGGAACATCAATTACTTTAGCTAATGTACGGGCAAGTAATGTTTTTCCACTTCCGGTTGGTCCAAGCAACGCGATGTTACTTTTCTCGATCAGCGTATCATCCAGTTCCAGGCTTTCGTTACTGATTCGTTTGTAGTGATTGTATACCGCGACAGATAAGGTTTTTTTAGCCTGCTCCTGGCCGATTACATACTCATCAAGTTTTGCTTTTATTTCAACAGGCTTGAGGAGTGGCTTGTATGATTTTTCACGTCGACGTGCTAAGGATGCCAAATCACTTTTGATAATACTTGAGGCGTCTTCCACACACCGGTCGCATACATAAACACCGGGACCAGCAACCATACTATTCACTTCCAGACTGGAGCGTCCACAGAACGAACAGTTGACAATATCGTTATTTTTTTCGTTGTCGCTCATTTTCTGCTAAAACTAATAAAAATCTGACTATTTAGCAGGTTGTGCCCTTGCAATTACATTATCAACCAATCCGTACTTCTTAGATTCTTCTGCGGTCATCCAGTTGTTTCGGTCAGAATCATTGATAATATCTTCCAGCGTTTTGCCCGCATGATCTGCAATAATCTGGCTTAGCTGCTTTTTTGTGCGGATAATTTCTTTTGCTTCAATTTCGATATCACTTGCCTGACCCTGAACACCACCAAGAGGTTGGTGAATCATAACTCGTGCGTTTGGAAGACAACTTCTCTTTCCTGCAGTTCCAGCTGTTAAAAGTACTGCGCCCATACTTGCCGCCATCCCCATGCATGTTGTAGCAACATCACATTTAATATGTTGCATGGTATCATAAATAGCTAAACCTGAAGAGACTACCCCACCCGGGCTATTTATATACAGGTTGATATCTTTTTCTGGGTCTTCTGATTCAAGGAAAAGCATCTGGGCCACGATAGTACTTGCAACCACATCATTGATCGCACTCCCCAGGATGATAATCCTATCTTTAAGTAGACGGGAATAAATATCATAGGCACGTTCGCCACGGCTTGTTGTTTCGATAACCATTGGAACCAGATTGTTCTCTATGGGCTGATGACCGTTTTCGTAAAGGGGTTGTTCAAAAATGGGTTGCTTTATCATGGCTGTCTGAATGAATTATTTCTTTTTCTTGGACTTCTTTTCCTGAAACTTACGATACGCGTCTTTGTCCAACTCTTTGATAGTTACCTCATCCTGAAGTTTGTCAAATACTTTGTTCTCTCTGATACTGCTTCGGAGTGATTCGAGCAAATTCGGGTTTTGAGCGTAATAACCTTTCAACTGATCTACAGTAGCACCGTATCGTGCAGCTTCGATGGAAATGAACTCATCGATATCTTCGGGTTTTATTTCGATATCTTCAAATGTTTCTTGCAATTTTTGACTTATGAAATACCACTTGGCTTCCCGCTTAGCCTGCTCAGTCATTTCCTCTCTATATGCTTCCTCATCAAAGTTTTCCGGAAGTTTATTCCCGTACTGCTGCTTTAATTGTTGAACATAAGAGCTTTTAACCTGCTCAGTAAATGCAACCGGAACGTCAAAATCGTGCGCATCCACTAAGGTTTCAACCACTTCATTTCTGAACATATCATCCGAAGTTTGATCATAATACTGCTGCATTCGGCTCTTGATGAAACTCTTGAATTCGTCTTCATTTGTAGCTTCACCGTTGCTGTTTTTCTTGATGAATTCCTCATTCAGTTCAGCCTTGATTGGCTTTTGAACTTTTTTAACGGTGATTTTAATCTCTTCTTTGTCACCGTCATGATTCATCTTCATTTCCACCACATCGCCAGCCTTATGACCTTTAAGTGCCTTCAGGAAATCAGCTGTGCTTTCTTCTCTTAGATCGAGAGTTTGATCTTCGTCCAAATCGCCATGTGTGATGGACTCTACATCTACAACTACCCGGTGGTCTTTTGTGATTTTGGCGTCTACATCTTCCCAGCTGCTTTCACGCTCCAGGCTACGTTCGATTTCTTCTTTAACTTCTTCGTCAGTTACATCGTGAACCATTTTGTTCACTTTCATTTTTTTAAGATCAGCAACCTTTACTTCTGGCTTAGCTCCTATTTTGAAAACAACTTCCAGCTCATCGTTTTCCCACTGGAAATCGATCATTTGAGTTTCACCAACAGGATTGTGCTCTTCTACTACGTCTTTTTCAAATACTTCCTGGATGTATTTGTTGATTTCTTCGATCTCGATATCATTTCCAAATCTCTTTTTAACTAAAGACATTGGAACTCTTCCCGGACGGAAACCCGGTAATGAGATTTGCCCCTGATACTTTTTAAAAGCTTTGTCGAATTTAGGTTGTAGTTCTTCCCGGTTGGCTTTAAGGGTTACTTCTTTATCAACAGAAGTAATTTCTTTCACAGAAATATTCACGTGTGCTCCGCTTTGTTTTGTGGATTCAATAAATAAAAAACAGGATAGTTTGGATAGGAAAGTACGAGAGGGGGGACTCGAACCCCCACGCCGGTTAAGGCACTAGATCCTAAATCTAGCGTGTCTACCAATTCCACCACTCTCGCAAATTTCAGAGCTTGCAAAGTTAAGGGTTATTGAATTTAAAATCCATATTGGATATTGAATTAATTCTTCTTTCTCTTCACTCTAAGAATACTATTTTAGAACAGACTGGTCTCACTTCATTTCAACATTATGTACTATAATCTCCGATACATTTATATAACTACATCAAGTAAAGAAGAAGCCAAATTAATAGGCCGGGACCTGGTTGAACATCGGTACGCTGCATGTATCAATATTATTGATGGAATGGAATCAATTTTCAGGTGGCACGGCAAGATAGAAGAATCAAATGAATGTGTATTAATTGCTAAAACCCACTATTCAAAAGTTCAAAAGCTTACCGAGCGCGTAAAAGAACTTCACAGCTATGATTGTCCCTGTGTAGTATCTATGACTTTGACAGAAGATGAAGGAAATAAAGATTACTTAGACTGGCTCACCCGGGAATCGAAATAAATCAGCTATGCAAACCACACTCAGATTTGCCCGTTCCATTCCATCTGCCTTCTCTCCCCGTTCCTTTTATTGTACAATGAGTACACCCTAATGAACTGAAACCCACTTGCTCGAGGGGGTGGCGAGGAAGTCCAAAGTATTCAAAATAATCTTTCACCTGTGCCTCGGTCCAATCGATTAGCGGGTAAAATCTATAGATATCACTTCGCTCCTGAAAAATATCCAAACCCGAACGATAGCCATTCTGATAGCCAAGTAAACCTGATATCCATACATTATGATTGTTTTTCACCTTTTCAAGTGGAGCAACTTTGTTAATTCCACAACATGCATCGGGGTCTGATTCCCAAAGTTGTGAAACTCTTGCCGCTTCATGTTCCTCAACTCTTGGTTTATGAGTGATAATATTCAGATCGAACTGACGGATAAGCTCTTCTTTATATTCATGCGTTTCTGAAAATAGAAATCCAGTATCAACAAAATGAATAGGGAAATCGGGTTTTACTCTGGCAAGAATATGAAGCAATAGAACTGATGTTGTTCCAAATGAAGTGGTAACCAATGCTTTATCTCCAAACTTATTGAGTATGTAAGCCAGTCGTGCATCTACCAAAGATGACGATAGAGATTGATTAATACTTTTGAGTTTGAGAGAGTGCATAATTCAATCTCTTTAAAAACAACCTGTCTAGCAATTATTTCGTCCCAAAAACGATAAATTTTAATGGAACCGCTTCCTCGGGGTTTTAATTGGCTAAATATTCCTCAATTCTGCCTTTTAGTTTGAAGGTATTCTTAGTATCGCTTCCACAGCCGGCTTCGGAGATAAATCGCGGTTAAAAGGCAATGGATAATTTGTTCTGTTTTCGATTGGGTATCCATTTTTCCAGCTCATGCTATCATGAACTCCCCAAAATGTAACTCTGTCGATTTTGTCTCTTTTAGAATAAAAAATCTCAAAAATTTCCTTGTACCGATCTGTAACCTGTTGTTGAACTTCATCCGGTAATCCATTTTGGTAGGGATCTAAAAACTCTTTGAATTCTTCGAGTTGGTACTGTGGATGAAGCATTCCTGTACCGATAATTTGTCCTTCTTTTGTTAACGGAAGTACATCTATATCCATCTCAGTAATCATCACCTTTACACCGAGTGTGGCAAATGAATCGATAGCAGCTTCAATATATTCATTTTTAGGATAGTTTAACCCCCAATGCCCCTGCATCCCTATTCCATCAATACGGATTCCTTCTTTTTGAAGCATTCGAACCAATCGCATAATCCCATCACGTTTAGCCGGACGCCAGGCATTAAAGTCGTTATAGTATAATTCAGCTTCCGGAGCATATTCGCTTGCAAATTGAAATGCCTTTTGCACCATCAAATCTCCATCACCAACACCATTTACCCAAGTTGTAGGGCGGTAAGAACCATCGTTATCAATTACCTCATTCACAACATCCCAGGCATGAATGCGACCGGCATATCTACCGGCAATCACTTCAATATGACTTCTCATTCTCTCTATCTGTTCTTCAGGTGTATTTGGGTTCCCGTCTTCATCCTGAAAAAACCAGGCTGGCGTTTGATTGTGCCAAACCAAGGTATGCCCAATTATGAACATCTCATTCTTTTCTCCAAATTCTACAAAGCTATCAGCCGGACCAAAGTTGTATACACCTGGCTGTGGGTTCACAGGACCTGCTTTTAATACATTTTCTGCCGTGATGGTATTAAACTCCTTCTTTACCAAAGCTGCAACATCCACATCTGTCTCAGATGTTATGCCTACATTAACTGCCGTACCCATCATAAACGCGTCGCTATATGCTTCATTCAGCGTCAGGTTTTTATTGAATTCTGAGGGCTCTGAGCAACTAACCACAGCAGCGAGCAAAACTAAAAACAGCTTCGTTTTATTACTTTTCACCAATTTTAAAACCTTTTGCATCATATCAGAATTTTTAAAGAAAGTATAAATTAATACACCTCAAAATACTACTTAATTAGGGTCATTTTTTTGATACTGTAAAACTCATCTGCCTTCAGCTCGTAAAAATATACTCCACTAGTAAAACGACTTGCCTCAAATGTGACAGTATGGCTCCCTGATAATTTAAACCCATCTGCTAAAGTTGCCACTTTTTGACCCAAAACATTATATACGGTAAGTGATACCTGTGTAGCTTCGGGCAGGTAATAACTGATCGTTGTATTTGGATTAAACGGGTTAGGATAGTTTTGATTTAACGAGATTGATACAGGTCTTGTATTATCTTCAGAATTAGTTGCACTAGGAATGGGCACTCGTTTAGGTGTAAATCGTATGTTTTGAATATTGAATAACTCCACACCTTCTGAACCTGAAAATTTCAGATAAAGATCATGCCTTCCTGATATAGAATCAACCGGAGCTTCGAATTCCTGAAAAGTATTCAGATCACCTGTCGATGCAATCTGGATTTCTGATATTTTTGTACCTGTATCTAAAGAGTCGATCCAAATTTCTATCAACCCACCTGATTCACTGGAAGCTTCTATCACGATTTTATCCGGTGTTCTCTGATAATCAAAACCACCAACTTCCGGCAATTCTTCTTTACCAAATTCTACACCTCCATACATTGCCCATCCACCATTTACTATTTCTTCCAGTGCATCATTTTTCGGATCTACTCCCGAATAATTTGCCGGGTCCTGACCCCAAATACTGGAATATGCATCTCGATAGATATATAAGTCGAAATAGGCGCTGGTACCTTGTGTATAAAGACCTTGCTTGTTTCCTGTAAAGCAATAAAACTGACAAATATTATCTTGTGAAATATTCATATCAGTAACATCAATATTTCGACCTACCTGAGTCCAGTTGTGGCCGTCTGCACTATAATATCCAGCTATTTCATTCTCAATTCTTTCCAGTTTTAACCAAACGATACTTCCTATTTCATTGGGTTCATCATAATCTCTTCGATCAAAACTAAATACGAACTCAGGGTTACCTGATGCATCAGCCGTGCTCAATATTTTAGCTGATAAATTTTCTGAACCATTTATTATCTGCAACCCGGCTCCTTCTAATGAACTGCTTGCAGATACATCAACCCTTGTAATTAAGGTATATTGATGTTCTCCATCATTTTTAATAAGAGTATTCCGGGACCTGCTCCCCGCAATCAAATGCAACCAACCAGGTCGGTTATCGAGAGAATAAACTGAACCGGTTTTTTCCCCTAAAAAAGACCAATCCGGATTTAAAACCGATGAATCAAACATATCAGACTTAGGAACCATCCATGATACCCCTTCACTTGGAAGTGCCGGAGCTGTGGTAGCCTCATCTAATGGGTATGCAAATTCAGGAAATCCATCTTCGTCATATGTAATCTCTAATAACAATCCCTGACGCCCTTGTCCATCCCAGTTTCTTTGATGACTATGCCCTATAACCCAGCTGGTACTATCGTCCAGCAGTACTGCCGGTGATATGTGGTTTGGAGTATTATAACTCCCCCGTTGACCAAAATTCATTGGCTCCGGTTTTACCTCCCAGTCTTCCTGATCTGTAGAAAGAGTATCACTTCTCATTACATACTGAACTCCGGCTAAATTTTCAGCAAAGCTGTAATAGTAATAGCCATTATACTTCCACATAACAGGACCTTCAGCCCAACCATACGGATATCCATTTTCGCCTTCGGGATTCAACCAACTTATGTCTAATGTATTTATAGGCTGTCCATTATCACCTAATTCTAAAATGGTATTTCGATCTCTTCCCGGTTTAGCCAGCATATACCATTTACCATCATCATCAATAAATATTGAATTATCTACTCCAAGGCCGGGTAATCCAGCGGGCACATTCACTCGGGTTGGGTCACTCCAGGGTCCTTCCGGATTATCGGCTGTTACAAAATACATTGATCCTCCACCTCTTCCGAAATAATGCCAATATGTTCCATTATAAAGAACCGTATGTCCACCCCAAACTCCTCCACTTGGATTATTTCCATAGACAGACCAATTTGGTTTTACCGGTTGAGCAATTACTTCCCAGTGCACAAGGTTAGATGAGCGATAAATTCGTGGAGTCGGATTGAAAGACGAACCTGAGGTGTAAAAATAATCACCGATTTTTGTGAGTGTAGGATCGGGATGATCCCCCGGAATTACCGGGTTAACATAGGTTTCAAAGGAAGGTGATTGTGCAAATAAAAGATTTACACAAAAGAGAAGGATGCTAATTACCAGAACATGGAGTTTCATAAAGGTCGGGATTGAATTATAAAAGCGCTTTCACATTAAATGTAATTATTACACTTATAATTACAAAAACCTTATTTTATAAGTAGCATTCTTCTTGTCAGGATTTGATCACCAACAACAAGCCTGTAAATATAAACCCCGGATGCTTGAGCAGATGCATCCCAGTATACCGAATAGCTTCCGGAAGCCTTTACTTCATTTTGTAGCTCAGCAACCTGTCTTCCAAGTATATCATATACAGTTAACCTGACGTTTATTCTCTCTGGTAATTCAAATTCAATTCGGGTTCCGGGGTTAAATGGGTTAGGATAGTTTTGCTCCAGTTTAATGTCTTTAGGAAGGGCTATAATATTTTCGAGATTTGTCTCTACTTCCGGGTCATCACTTCCAGGTGACCCATGCTTCATTGTTGAAGCTCGCCAGACTGATGGATCATCCGGATTTGCGGTTCCATTTACATCTTTAGTAACCAACGAAAAACCGTCCCCGTCAGCAGTTTCGGGCCATGGTAACTCGTCTCCATATTCCATTTCGATAAGGGTATCACCAGCTGGGGAAGCTAAAACTATCCGTTCTCCGGTATTATCCAGTGCCCCTTCAAATTCGTCAAAGGCATCAAACTGATACCGCTCTTTAAAACGCTCTTTATTTGATGCAAGAACTATAAATTCTCCGGGATTTATTTCTCCTTCAGTAAACTGATACTCTATTCCATCAGCAAAATAAATGCCATCAAGTGACAATGTATCCGTTCCAGTATTTTTAAGTTCAATAAATTCGAAATTGCCATCAGCAACTTCTGCTTCTGGCAGTGGATGGTATTGAATCTCCGTAAGTCTGAGATTTTCCAAACCATTGGTAATTACAAGCTCTTGTTCGTTAACGGCACTCCATTCTGCGTTCTCGATTAGTCTAACTTTTACGACTGTATTCTCCTCCAGTATAACTGGTTCGCTGTATAACAAAGCGGAGTCATGCAGAAAACCGTTATCATAAGGGTCGATGCCATTGAGTGTAAAATATATATCGCCTTCCAGGTCTTCGAAAGTTAAAGTATCACCTGGATTTATGATGCCATCAGATGCCTTTCCATTTATTAAAATTTTAGGGGGCAATATTGAAGGAATCCAACCTGCATCAATAAGCTGGTCTAAAAATATTTCATGTCTTTGAGGAAAATATTCTTCGATGAAATATGAAATCTGAGTATCCCAGTGTTCTTTGGTATATAACTCAGGTGAACCATACTGAGGGTGTACATCTCTACGGTAATCCCCCCATCTCGCAGATTCTGTGATAATAGCGAGTTCCAGCTCTGAAGCTCTTCTTAAAAGACGTTCAATATTTGCTTCAGGTGTAAGTGCCCCTCCATTATAAAAGTGTTTGTAAACTCGATCGCCAACCAGCATTCGGAAATGTGGGCTTGCTATCAGGTTGTTGAAAAAACCAGTTGGACGACCATTGTTAATAATGTCCAGATTAAAGTCATCCGCTTGTTCCAGAATGTGCTCAGCATCCCAACTGATAAACCGAAAGCCATTTCCCGGATGTTCCCGGTTACGAATGGCAGTCCAGTTTTTACTATCCCAATCCCAGTTTGCTCCGAAATAATTTATCAGCATATAGTCGATAAAATTTTCCAGATCCAGATAGCTTTCTCTTGAATTATTATCCGACCCATCCTCGTTTTTCCCGATTAATCGGTAATAATTCTCATCCACAGTCATATCGTTATCCAGCAGATCGTCCATTTCATTCCATGCATCTTTAGTACCTGAAACTAGTTCGGCCCAATCTTTTATTACATCGTAATCTTCTTCATCACCGCCTAAATGTCTTTGCCCAAAATCTTCCCTGATTCGTTCTGTAGGGTTATAAATCCCCCAGTATAGCCCATTAATAAATACATGCATATATCTACCAGTGCCTGCAGGGTGACCCATATCGAGTTGAGTGTCTTTAGCCCATACATCGCGAATGAGTGTTGCCTGTGGACGGTCACGAGCACGTCGGTTCAGCCAGCTGTTTCCATAGGTAGCCCTCAATACAATAGAGTTGAAGTTCTCTCCTACATCTTCACCAAAAAAAGGATGCTCTAAACGGGTATTACCGTACTTCTCCTTAAAAGAAATGCGAAATGAATGCTTGGGTGTTTTTTCTGCCAACCGACTTGCAAATCCATTAAGCTCTAATCCTGCATTTTCCTGAAAATCCAACCCTTCTTCCGCATTGAAAACTTCAATCGAAACCGGCCTTTCCCATCCCTTTCCCGGATCGCTCCCGTAATTACCGGTATAAATATAAATTCCACCTGAATCGGGATTAGGATTATGGGAAAAAAGGTGATCTATATCCGTAACTATAGATAATGCCGGTAACGATAAAAATGCATCCTCTAATAAATTTCTGTATTCCCGATCCCTTTGGATTTCCGGATCCATTTCATAATCTGCAGTCGCTACCCCATCACTTTCATAGTATTCGCCCCAGATATCAGGGTAGCCAGGAGGATCATTTGGTTGACGTATGATATCATCAATAAAGAGATAGCTTGAAGTTGATACCGGACTTTGATACTCACCAATTACTGAAACAGCCCTGATTACTGTTGTAGTAGTGACAGAAACAGGATCTGTATAAGAAATACCATTTTCAGGATCAGGTACGCTCCCGTTAGTTGTATAGTATATATTGGAATTTAGATTTTCGGCTGTAATCTCGAGAAGGAAGGTTTCATCATAATACCCATGAGAAACAGAAAAGACCGGAGGCGTTAATTGATTGGTTCCGCTTATGATATTTACAGCGCCTGGAGTAGGTGTTGAAGTACGAAAGTAGTTGTCGTTCTCATAACTGTAGGAATAATCATTTTCCAGTGGAGGGAAACCTTCTAACACAGAAATTGGATTACCTTCCTCATCGTATAATCCAATAAACTCTCCTTCATTGTTAATCTTGAAATTGGTATGTAATTCGTTAGCGGGGTTGTTATGATCTTTTCCGGAGGCAATCAAAAGGAGAAATTCGCCGGGATTTAAGGTAATCTCAGGAAATATCCACTTTGATTTTTCATCAGGGTTATCGGTTAATGTCCAGCCAGCCAGATTTACAACTTCCTCACTAAAGTTATATAGCTCAATCCAATCAGAATAATCTCCGTCTTTGTCTACCAACCCTGATGAATTAGAAGCAACGATCTCATTAATACGGATATGTTGTTGTGCCATAGCACAAACCGAGACTACAAGTATTAATAACAAGCTCGTTAAAAACTTCCGCATAATTAAATCTAATAACCGGAGATTAAATAGAAAGTAACCCTTTTATTTAATCAGGAGCATCTTTTTAACAAATAACTGTCCACCGGCCTCTAACTTATAAATATACATTCCACTAGCTTGAGCAGATGCGTCCCAGTAAACTGAATAGGAACCTGCGGCCTTTACTTCATTTTGTAGCTCAGCAACCTGTCTTCCAAGTATATCATATACAGTTAGCCTGACATTCATTCGCTCGGGTAATTCAAATTCAATTCGGGTCCCAGGGTTAAATGGATTAGGATAGTTTTGTTCCAGTTTAATGGCATGTGGTACATTTTTGTCTTCCTCTTCATTTGAGACAAGAGTACTATTTGAAGAACCTGGAGTTCCTCCTTCGGTAGCAGAAGCAGCCCAATTTGAAGGAACAAGATTATCAGATGCAGAGCTGGTAAGTTCAATCGAATAACCTGAACCATCTGCCCCTGCGGGCCATGGCGATTCGTCTTCGTATGCTACCACGTCAACAAGTTCACCATCAGCATTAAATAAACGAACCTGATCGGAACCTCCAGCCAAACCAAATCCTAAATCACCGAATAATGGTTCAATACCAGAATAGAATTGATTAAATGCTTCCTGATCCTGAGCTACTACCAAATAGCCCCCTGACTCAATAGAGGTTCCGCTTTCAAATTCAAAGATGTGGGAATCATCTTCATCTTTAACTACCCATCCACTCAGATCGATAGTAGAGGCAGTTGAATTGTAAAGTTCAATCCAATCTTCGGAATCAGCATCTTCAGGAGCATTATACATAATTTCGTTTATCACAATATCTGAGGTAACTCCGGTAGTAGGTTCGAAATTTGCAAAAACGGAATCCTCTGCCTGAACATAAATCACAGAATCAGTAGAAATCACATCTCCGGTCCATCCCGTAAATTTATATCCAAACTTAGGGATTGCTGTTACCGGGATATCAATTCGGGTAAAATACTGCCCTGACCATGGATATGTTTTAGGTATAACTCGATTAACCATTACAGAACCTTGATTTTTTCCGGAAACATCAACAGTTAGTACTTCAGGTCCTCTTAATCTCCATGCTGTTCTTATATGATCGATCATATACCCCTGCCTGTTTCTTGCAAAATGTCTCATGTCTTCTACCTGATCCAGGAATGGGCTTTGCGGTGTACAGTTCGGATCCCACCACGGACATGATAGCATTCCCCACCGCTCTTCATGGGCAGGAATTTCAGCTTCAACACCTGCCGCAATGGAATCAATTACTGAGATCATCTGCTCTTCCTGAAATACGGTATTTATCAGATCATTCATTCGAAGCGAAAACTGCTCTTTGAAGCCTTCGTTTTCAAGTAGCTTTCTAAATATAAAGGTTGCCCATGGCGAGTTTGAATAAGTTGTTCCAGTTGGTGTTGTTGTATGAGCAATCATATCCAGATTATAATCCCCGTCTCCGCTGTATAAATTAAATCCATGCTCGAGGTCATATAATAACCATCTCCATTTTCCATCTGGTGACTTTTCTTTCCAGGCCTTTACATTATTTCCTGGCCAATCTGTATTTGCATAAAAAATTTGAACCGTCATGTAATCAATGTAATTCTCGAGGTCAATTTGAGCGGTTACTGCTTCATACTCTTCCTGATTTGTAACATCAGTATTTTCGAGATCTTCCAAAAATTGCAGATAATCATCTACAGAACCATTAATTGCCCTTGGCTCCTCTAATACATCAATTAAATCGATGCTATCCGGATCTACTGATGGGTGATTCGAAGCAATATAGTGTTCACTGATTTTTTCACGAATATTTAAAATTCCCCAGTACTCTCCATTTATATAAACGGATGAAGGTCTGTACGCCTGATAATCCAGACTTAATTCATTTTCAATAATGGTGGACGCCGTTGCATCTCGGATATGTGCCGCTGCGAAATCATTTCCGGCATTTCTTAAAACAAAAGACTGAAAGGTCTCTATATTTTTTTCTTCGAAAAGCTCATAATCTAATTCAGAAATTCCGTATTCCCCTCTGAAATAAATGACTAAGGATTTTTGATCCCATCTTCGGCTGTAAGCTCCATATATCCGGGTTCCTGCATGAGCTTTAAATGCGAGATCTCCATTCTCTTCGAAAAACTCAATATGCACCGGCACTTCAATATCTTCCTCGAAATGAACATAAATCCCTTCTTCCTCATCAAAAAAGTAATCGGGATCTGTAACCAATGAAATAACCGGCAGTGTGTGATTAGTGTCGATCAGGTAGCTTTCTACTTCTATGTCACTTGAAAGCTTCCCTTCCTCAATAGTCCTTAGCTTTAGAACGGTCGTCTCAGTAAAGGTTCTTGCACTTTCCCCAAATAATGTTGAGCTCAAAGTCGGATCTGTTCCATCTGTTGTGAAATATACCTTGTCGGCCAGATCTGTATTCTCAAGAACCACTTCAACTGATCCGGTATATGTTCCACCTTTTACAGTTACCGTAGGTTTTTCCAGGCTTTCATTAAATCCTGACACGGGATTAGATGAACCGGGAGTTGGTGTATCAAAAATAAAATAGCTGTTGAGGTCAGCAGACGATCTTCCATAGGAATGATCGGTAACCAATTCCTGAAATTTTAAACTGTCAACTATTGCTCCCCCGGAATTCGTAAGGAATACAGTTTCGCCGCTTGCACTTAGTTTAAAGTTCACATGAACTGAACCCGTACTGTCCACAAGCTTATTTTTATCATTGGCGAAAATCACTACAAAAGAATCCGGCTCAATAATTAATTCCGGAAGCACATATTTAAACAGTTCATCAGGATCATCGGAAATGCCGAACCCATTTAAATTGAAGTAGTCTCCTCCAATATTGTGTAACTCGATCCAGTCCGGAAAATCACCATCTTCATCAAGAAGACCGGAACCGTTACTTGCTACAACTTCATTTATTACAACTTGCGCAAAATTTGCGCTACTAAAAAGACAGAATAAAACTGTCAAAAAAAACTTTCTGTGTGCGATCATTACTAAAAAAGGCTGGTTATTAGGTTTATAATAACTATGCAAACCTAATAATGAAAACCTGAATTAAATATTTATACTTTTTACTGGGCAAAATTTGCTCAATGTGGGTTGATTATTTAGATTAAATTTATAAAATACACTATTATCTTAGATCAGTTGTTAACAGAATCTTTACCTAACCAGAAGATTATGTCTTTTTTTAAATCAAGTCCTTCTCTTTGCTACTATTTAGTTTTAGCTTTTTTATTCACCGCATGTAATCAACAGCAGACAAGACAGAGAGTTTCAATTAATGAAGATTGGTCATTCATGAAGTACGAAACCATTGGAGAAGCTGATCCATTGATTTATGATGTCCGTCCCGAAGGTATTCAGTACAACGATGCCCAACAAGCTGATACAAAACCAGAAGAATCTGCAATTGTTGAAGCTACAGGCCAGGAGGTGTTAAAACCATGGATACTTCCAACCGGTAATGACTTTATAAAGGATCCCGAAAAAAGACATGTTCGCCCTGAAGGGAACCCCGGATCCGATTTCCCATTTGTTCAAGATGATTTTAATGACAGTGATTGGGAAACCGTAACACTTCCTCATGACTGGGCTATTGAAGGGCCTTTTTTTCAGGGGAATGATGTTCTGGTAACCGGTGGAATGGGTCGGCTCCCAAGTCCCGGTGTAGCATGGTATCGTAAGAATCTTGATATACAAGCATCTGATGAAGGAAAATCTATTTTTCTGGATGTGGATGGAGCAATGTCCTATGCGATGGTTTGGTTGAATGGAAATCTGGTTGGAGGGTGGCCGTTTGGTTACGCGTCATGGAGATTGGATTTAACTCCTTATTTGAATTTTGGTGGCAATAACCAGTTAGCAATTCGACTTGATAACCCTCTTGAGTCGTCACGCTGGTACCCAGGTGGCGGCTTATACAGAAATGTATGGCTGGTTAAAACTAACCCGGTTCATATCGCTCAATGGGGTACTTTCGTAACAACTCCAGAAGTTTCGGAGTCATCTGCCTTAGTAAATCTGGATATCACTCTGGATAATGATTCGGAAGAAGACGCTACGGTATGGGTTACTTCTGTGTTTTTTGAATTGGATGCCGAAGGAAATGAGATTCCCGGTGAAGTCGCAGATGTTGAAACTGAAAATATTTCTGTCCCAGCTAGTGAAAGCATGACTATTTCTCAGTCTGTAGTTATAGAAACCCCAAAATTATGGGGACCTCCCCCAACTCAAGTTCCAAACAGGTACATCGCCAAAACCATGGTATTTAAAGATGGTAAACTGATTGACAACTATGACACAAAGTTTGGAATAAGAACCATTGAAATGGATCCTGAGCGGGGAGTTATTGTGAACGGAGAGCATATTACTATTAAAGGAGCAAATCAGCATCATGATTTAGGCGCTCTTGGAGGAGCCTTTAATGTACGGGCAGCAGAACGCCAGCTAGAAATCTTGGCTGAAGCTGGTACTAACTCCATACGTATGGCTCATAATCCACCGGCTCCCGAGTTACTGGATCTTACAGACAGAATGGGTTTTCTGGTAATTGATGAATCTTTTGACGTATGGGAGCGCCGGAAAGCTCCACTCGATTTCCATTTAATATTCCCAGATTGGCATGAGCAGGATTTACGGGCATTAGTTCGAAGAGATCGAAATCATCCTTCGGTAATATTATGGAGTACCGGAAATGAAGTGGGAGAGCAATATACCGGGCAAGCGGGTGCAGATTTAGCGCAACGACTCCAGGATATCATGAATGATGAAGATCCAACCCGACTTACAACGGCGTCGATGAATTTTGCCAAACCACCGATGGAATTTCCAAATCCAATCGAAGTAATAAGTCTTAATTACCAGGGTGAAGGAATTCGGGACGAAGGGGAGTATGCACATTTAAGAACACGAGGAATTACCACTCCACCACTCTATCCATCTTTTAAAGAAACCTATCCTAATAAGGTAATTGTAAGTAGTGAAAATGCTGCTGCGGTAAGTAGTCGTGGCACCTATTTATTTCCTGTGGTGGATGCAATCAGTTCACCTATTAGCCCGGGTAAAGGTGGAGACCCTGAGACCGCTTATGTAAGCGCCTATGATTTATACACAGCTGATTTTGGTTCTTCCGCGGATAAAGTATTCAGGTCTTTGGACCAACATCCTTATGTGGCGGGTGGCTATGTGTGGAGTGGGTGGGATTATCTTGGCGAGCCGACACCTTATTACTCTTCAAGAAGTTCTTATTTTGGTTTTATTGATCTCGCCGGATTCAAAAAAGACCGGTTTTATTTATATCAGGCATACTGGCGTCCGGATTATCCGATGGCGCACATCTTTCCACACTGGAACTGGCCTGACAGAGTAGGTGAAGTAACCCCGGTTCATGTTGCAACTTCCGGAGACGAAGCTGAACTCTTTCTCAATGGAGAATCTTTGGGAAGAAAAAAGAAAGGCGAATTTGAATATCGTCTTCGCTGGGATGATGTGGTATACGAGCCGGGCGAGTTAAAAGTAGTTGCCTATAAGAATGGCGAAGTCTGGGCAGAAGATGTGGTTGCAACAACCGGTGATGTTTCCGGTTTGCGATTGGAAGCCGATCGTTCTGAAATAACTGCTGACGGTAAAGATTTATCCTTCATCACCTTGAAAGTAGTGGATGAAAATGGAAATATCGTTCCGACAGCTATGAATGCCATACAGTTTTCTATGGAAGGTCCCGGAGAAATTGTAGCTACAGATAATGGTGCTCAAATGGACTTCACTCCATTTCCCTCTCACGAACGAAATGCCTTTAATGGATTGGCTTTAGTTATTGTGAAGGGAATAAAAGGAGAAAAAGGTACCATAACGGTAACAGCTGAATCTGATAATCTTCAAACATCAGAAATTCTAATAACCACAAAACACTAATTACTCAAACAACATCACAAACCCACCGGTTGGCTTCATTGTGATTGATACTGCTTTTGAAACTGAAACTGATTCTTCAGTAAACATTGATTCACCTTCTCCATCTGTAATCATAGTACCTTTCAGTTCATCAGGGATAAACGATAAATCCAGACTCAATGACATTGATTCCTGTTTTGCATTAATACCTGCAACAAACCAACGATAATCCTGCCGACGTGCAAATATTACATATTCACTAGGGTATCCATCTACAAACTCCATTTCATCCCAAATCACAGGTATTTCTTTAACAAAATCCTGTACAAAATCCGGAATCTGATCCATTCCTTCAGGAGTCTCTGCAAAATGCTGAATTCCCGAAGTAAAGATAACGGGTTGTGCAATCTGAAAAGCCGGAGTTGTTTTACGCTCAATATTCGGGATTGCTGTCGGACTCATTGGAGTGAAATCCATCGGATCAAATACATTTCTGGTAAACGGTAGCATGGCGCTGTGAACGGCTTCTCTGTCGGCGTTGGGCTGGAAGAAAGTAACAAACTCAAATCCTTTCACTGACTCCATAGTCATCAAATTTGGCCAGGTTCGGTGCCATCCTCTTGGAATAGTAGATCCATGTGTGTTTACAAGTAATTGATGGTCGGCTGCATCCTGAAAAATGTCCAGATAGTATTGAATCATGGACTGACCATCTCCTGCAAAAAAATCTACCTTCACCCCTTTAATTCCTATTTCCTGAATTTTAGAAAATTCTGCTCTTCGTTTTTCTCGGGTTACTAATGCACTTTTAGGAGTGTATTCCGTTTCATTCCAATCACCGGAAGAGTTATACCAAAGAATTAAACCTACTCCTTTAGGCCTTGCATAATCAACCAGTTCTTTGATTCTTTCATATCCAATATTTTGATCCCAGTTCACATCCACTAACACATACTCCCAACCCATTTCGGAGGCATAATCAATAAACTCTTTTTGAGTATCGTAGTTTACGGACTCGTCTTTCAACTTCGCCCAGCTCCATGCTGCCCGACCAGGATTAATCCATTCTGTATTCGTTTCTACTTCCGGGTCAGCAAGATCAGTTCCAAGAGTAGATTCAGTAATGGTTTCCAGATCACCAATAGTTATAATTCTCCACGGCGTTTTCCAAGGTAAAGTTGACTGTGGATCCAGTGCCCTTCCCGGATATTGTTCCCCCCACTGAGGGAAGTCTATTTTATAATTTCCTCCTTCAGAAAACTGTGCAAGTTTAGTACCGGGATAAGTGCCATCTAATCCTGTTTCTGTAATCAACACCCAGGTTCTCCCCACTTCAAATAATGCAGGGTATACCCAACCCGCTGTATCGGGAGCGGCTGTTCCTACATTAATTCCCAGCTGATAATCTTCTTCGTAGGAAGGGTTGGTTTGTGCAAATCCGGTTTTTGCATTGGCCATGTGCTGGAGCCATGCTTTTGAATTATCCGGGAAATTGAAAGAGGTAAACTCTTCATCTATATAGTGAAGTTCATTGCCTTCACCCTTGATTTCATATCTGAAACCCACACCGTCATCCGAAACCCGGAATACTACATCAAACTCAACGCCACTTCCATGAACCAATGAGAAGCTTTTCTCATTTGCCTCATAAGTAATCATCTTTTGCTTTCCATGAAGCATTTCATAGACATCTGAATGAGATGATATAGAAGAAGATGAAACCAGCTCAAGGTTTTTGGACAGGTCTGCCCCATCAAAAAGCATCCCGAGTTCAGAGCTATCCAATACTACTTGGTTGTTCTTCAAAATCCTGTATCCGGGTTCTCCTTTCTCAACGTAAAAGTCAACGGTAATACTATTATCAGGACTTTTTATTTCAGAGCTATCAGGTGCACAGCTTACTATTTGAATTAGTATGAGGAGTGTTAGAAAATATTTTAAAGCTTTCATAGGGTACATCTAATACAAGGAAATTTAAAAAACCGCTTTTCTAATTCGTATTTACATTTTCTGTTTATATATTGGTAATGGTGTATAATTAACACTTATTAATTGCTAAACTCAACCAGTTATTATGTTCGTAAAAAATCTACTATCTATACTATGCACCTCGCTACTTAGTCTTTCGCTTTACGCGCAAGATAATGCAATCCTTCTTGAGGCAGAAAATGCGGATAGTCTTGGAACTGACTATCAAGTAGTGGAAGAGCAAACTGTCACTTATGTTACCCCTTCCACTGATTTTCTAAGTGCCTCTAATCCGGGGGCGGAATCAAAAGTCATACGCTTTACTGTCACTTTTGAAGCTCCGGGTACTTATGATGTGTATGCGAAATTGCGAGTTGGATCGGATCAGTTTAATGATGATAGTTTCTTTTTGAGTACTTCATTTGGCGAACGCGCCGTGGATTCTGATACCGGATGGGTTGTTGTTAATGGAATTGGGAACGGTGCAGAAAATCCGAACGACTACGTACTATCCTATGAAGAAAATAATACAGGTACTCTGATTTTTAAATGGATTAATGTTTCAAAAGCTCTGGGTCCGGCTCTCACATTTACCGTTCCTGTAGATAGTCTGACTCATACCTTCATGATTGGTGCACGAGAAAATGGGCTCGATGTTGATAAAATAGCATTCGGAAATACCAATTTGTTTTACACTGTAACCAATCTTGAAAATGAAGAAGCCGGGGTTTCAGAAATACCTGAAGAGCCGGAGGCTCTAGTCATGAGTGTGGATTTCAGTGACAGCCTTCGACCGGTTACCCATGCAGGTTCCGGTGCTTTGTATGGAGTAACCGAATCTCAACCCGGTAGTATCGAAAACCAGGTTGGCCCTTTAAGTCCCCGAATGTACGTTCAGCCTGCACAAAGTGGCTCCGGACATCAATGGGGTTTTGCTGCCGCTATCCCGGTAGCCGAACGCCTTTCGGTTGTGGAAGGAACGGAAGTAACTATACGTCTCGCGGACATCAATCCAAACTTTCCTTATAACTTTATTGGCTGGGAAAACTGGGAAGCTGAAGTACGAAAGACCATTGAGGAGAAACTAGCAGCAGAGGTAGACAATTTTTATGGGTACGAAATCTGGAATGAACAGCATGGAACCTGGCAGGAAGACAGCGACTTCTTTTCCACATTATGGGAACCAACCTATGACTTGATCAGGGAGCTGGATCCTGAAGCACGAATTATCGGACCATCCGATTCCTATTATAATCGTACCCGGATTGAAGAGTTTCTGGATTATTGTATCGAAAACGAGTGTTTACCGGATATCATAGCCTGGCATGAATTAGGTGGCCCAAATAACGTTAGTGCGAATATTCTAAACTATCGAAATCTGGAACGTGAACTTAGGATAGATAATCTGCCCATCAGTATAAACGAATGGTCAGGTATTAACAGAGCTGAGGATGAGGGCGCACCCGGAATTTCCGCTTCTTTTATTGCCAAGTTTGAACGTGGCGGAGTGGAAAGCAGTGCGATTTCGTGGTGGAGTCCTCCATTAGCGGGAGTTCTTGGAAGTCTGCTAACCAATAACTTCGAGCGTGGCGGTGGATGGTATTTCTTTAAGTGGTACGGAGATATGGCAGGATATATGGCTACCGTCACTCCTCCAAGCCTGAATGGTGATGGTCTGGATGGTTTCGCCAATCTTGACGTGAATAATGAGGTTGCTTCGATAATCTTTGGAGGTAATGTTACTGGTGCAGCAAATATAGAGTTGAATGGAATACCTGCTGCTTTTGGAGACAGTGTGGAAGTGATGTATCAGTACGTTGAGTGGGAAGGCCCGAATATTTCTGTTCCCGGACCGGAACTGGTGTCTATTTCCACATATAGTAACACCGAAGGAACAATCACTATTCCGGTAAATTTGCTGGATCCTATGTATGGTTATCGGATTGTGGTCACACCCGTTGGAAAAATGGTTTCCAACGAACACGAAGAATCAGTTCGTCCTGAAGCTATTACACTAAACCAGAATTATCCCAATCCATTTAACCCCAATACCGTGATTAGTTTTAACCTTCCTGAATCCGGTGAAGTAAGCTTAAAAGTGTATGATCTGATGGGTCGTGAAGTGGCGACGTTGGTTGATGGACGACTTAATTCCGGAGAACATACTTTCAATTTTAATGCCAATGGTCTGGCAAGTGGTGTGTATTTGTATCGAATTACTTCAGGTGACTTCACTCAGGTAAAACGAATGATGTTAATTAAATAACTATGAAATCAACAAGACTCAATTATTTCAAAATTAAACAAACAATCATTATTTCAGCAATCTTAGGTTTGTTCTTTACTACCACTATTGTCGCACAGGACATCGAAATTTCTGTTGACAGTACCCATCAAACTATCAGAGGATTTGGGGGAGCGTTTATAGAATTCTGGCAACCTGATCTTACTGCAACTCATGTTCAAACTGCTTTTGGGGTTGGTGATGGTGAGATAGGTTTATCAATTCTCAGGCTTGGTATTAATCCTGATTCTACTCAATGGGATGAGAGCCTCGAAGCTGCTCAAAAAGCTCAGGAATTAGGTGCTCTAATATTTGCATCGCCATGGAATGCCCCAGCCAACCTTTTGAAAGAGGGAGTGGAAAATGATACTGTTGCAGTAGAACATTATGCTGATTATGCAGAGCATCTAAATAATTACTACAAATACATGAAGAGAAATGGTGTGGATTTATTCGCCATATCTGTTCAGAATGAGCCTGATTTTGCAGAAGACTGGACCGGATGGAGTACCGAAGGCATGGTGAAATTTTTACGAGAAAATGCTCCTGATATTGAAACCAGAGTTATGGCTCCGGAGTCGTTCCAATTCAGAAGAGACTATACAGATCCAATATTGAACGACTCTCTTGCGACGGCTAATACTGATATCATTGGTGGTCATATTTATGGAGGCGGGAATTCACGGTATGAATTAGCGGAAGAAAAAGGAAAAGAAGTTTGGATGACTGAATATTTATTAAATGAACATACCGGGGCCTCTTCAGAAGATTGGACAGCATTACCGGAAGAAGAAGTATGGGACCAAACCATTCAAATGGCTTATACGGTTCATCAATCTATGAAGAATAATATGCAGGCATACATCTGGTGGTATCTGAAACGGTATTATTCTTTTCTTGACGACGGCACATACAGAGGTATAAACGGAGAGGTTACTAAAAGGGGTTATGCTTTTTCACATTTTTCTAAATATGTACGTCCGGGTTATAAACGCATTGAGTCTGCGGGTCCGTTTGGCAGAGGTTTCCTAAGGGTAAATATAAGCGCATACAGAGACACTTTAACCGACGAAGTTGTAATCGTAGCAATTAATCAGGAGAGCGGTCCTAAACAAGTGAATTTTGTGATTAACGGGATGAACTCAGGTACTTTCTCTCCCATACAATCTACCATTGATGATACCATAGAACCTCTGGATGATATTGCCGTTACCGGAGATTCATTCCCTTACGAGTTACCGGGAAAAAGTATTACCACCTTTATTTCCAGTGGAATCAGTGTAAATAATGAAATCGCTGAATCGGTACCATCGAATATCAAACTGAATCAAAACTATCCAAACCCCTTCAACCCAACTACTGAAATAAGTTTTGTTCTTCCAGAATCCAATGAAGTAAGTCTTAAAATTTATGATTTGATGGGTCGGGAAATTGCCACATTGGTAGATGGACGGTTAAATGCCGGCGAACATCAGTATAACTTTGATGCAACAGGATTAGCTAGTGGAGTGTACCTCTATCAAATTACAGCCGGTGACTTCACTCAGGTAAAACGAATGATGTTGATTAAATAATAAAAAACTATGTCCAAATTCAGGCTGATCTTACTACTCTCGTTTTATTCTTGCTTTAGTTTACAATGTGAAACTCAGCCTGAATCCTTTGCTGAGAATCCACTTATATGGGCAGATGTCCCGGATATGTCGATGATTCGAGTGGGTAACACCTATTATATGAGTAGTACCACGATGCATATGAATCCTGGTGTTCCCATTATGAAATCCACTGATCTGGTGAACTGGGAAATTGTAAGTTATACTTACGAAACGCTCGGCGATCTTGATGCCACAACGTTGGAAAATGGCGGACAAATGTATGGACGAGGTTCCTGGGCAAGTTCCTTACGATACCATGAAGGCACATTCTACTTATCCACTTTTTCTTCCACAACCGGAAGAACCTATATCTTTACAACTAAAGATATTGAAAATGGAGAGTGGACCGAACACAGCTTTGAGCCTTCTTTACACGATAACACCCTTGTTTTTGAAGATGACAAAATTTACATGGTTTGGGGCGGAGGTCGACTGAGAATTGTTGAAATCGAAGAAGACTTATCCGGGATTAAACCGGAAACAGAGGGAGTTTTTATTGAGAATGCAACTGCTCCGTCCGGAGATAATATTATGCTTCCCGCAGAAGGTTCTCAAATCTTCAAAGTAAATGGCACTTATTATCTGTTTAATATCTCCTGGCCTCAGGGTGGAATGAGAACGGTAATAGTTCATAAGTCAGATAACTTTCGTGGTCCCTATGAAGGCAGGGTTATGCTTCAGGATCGAGGGATTGCACAAGGCGGACTCATTGACACACCTGAAGGTGATTGGTATGCTTACCTATTTAGAGATTATGGATCTGTTGGAAGAATTCCATATCTCGCTCCGGTTACCTGGCAAGATGGTTGGCCCGTAATCGGAATTGATGGAGCTGTTCCGGATACATTAACTGGATTACCGACAAGTAAAGGTTTGATTCCTGGTATTGTTGCCTCCGATGATTTTGAAAGAAAAGAGGGAGATCGTGAATTGCCTTTGGTTTGGCAATGGAATCATAATCCGATGGATGAATACTGGTCATTAGATGAACGCCCCGGTTTTTTAAGACTAACTAATGACCGATCTGGAGATGAGTTTCTGACTACCAGAAATACCCTCACCCAGCGTACTATCGGACCTAAGTCTACCGGTTATGTTATGGTAGATATCAGTGGAATGAAAAATGGAGATGTAGCCGGACTTGGAGCTCTTCAGGCAAACTACGGATATGTTGGCGTGCAAAAGGAAGACGATTCTTATTCCATCATAATGGCAAAAGGAAGTCCTGACCAGGAAGAAGAACAAATAATAGAACGGATTTCATTAGAGCAACAAACCATATACCTGAAAATTTATGCTGACTTCTATGAGAGACGGGATGTAGCAACATTTCATTACAGCCTTGATGGACAAAACTGGAAGCAGATCGGCAATGAATTACAAATGTCTTATACCCTTCCCCATTTTATGGGGTATCGTTTTGCGCTCTTTAATTACGCCACCAAAAACCCCGGCGGATATGTGGAATTTGATTACTTCGAGATTGAGGGCGGAAAAACTAATAACTGAGTTCTAACAACTATGAAAAGACTTAATGCGATTGTATTTGTGAGCGTTTTACTTCCTCAGATTATTTCTGCTCAGGTAACAAATGAGACGCCTCGTATTCCCGGAGAAAACCCCATCATAAGAAATGTATTTACTGCAGATCCTGCTGCATTAGTATATCAGGATACCGTATTTCTTTATGTTGGCCATGATGTCGCATCTGGGGATGAAATGTTTAATATCCCCGAATGGCTTGTTTACTCCTCTGCCGATATGTTGAATTGGGAATACCGTGGAGTAGCAATGAGAGGTGCTGATTTTAGTTGGGGTGGTGGAAATTCCTGGGCTTCACAAGTAATAGAAAAAGATGGAAAATTCTGGTTCTATACCACTACCAATCATGCCGGAAATGGTAAAGATGCGATTGGAATTGCTTTTTCGAATACGCCAGTAGGTCCTTTTGTTGATGCAAGAGGTGCAGCTCTGGTAGTTGACTCTATGACTCCGACTCCTGGGGACCCTTATGATTGGGATGATATTGATCCTACTGCTTTTGTCGATGATGACGGAACCACCTGGGTTTCATGGGGAAATCTCCATCTTTATCTCGCCAAAATGAAACCTAATATGACTGAAATTGATGGTGAAATTGAAGAGATATACCTTCCAAACTTCACCGAAGGTCCGTGGATTCACAAGCGAAAAGACTTATACTATTTGACTTATGCCTGTTTTGCCCATCAGGCAATGTGGGAGAAAATCTGCTATGCTACCGCTCCTTCAGTTGAAGGTCCCTGGGAGTATCAGGGAATAATAACAGACCGAACAGAAGGAAGCTTTACTATCCATCCAGCTATCATTGAATTTAAAAACCAATGGTATTTTTTCTACCATACTGCAAAACTAACCATAGGTGCTGAATCCGGAGCTATTGGCAGACGTGCCGTTGCTATTGAGTATTTATATTACAATAATGACGGAACAATAAAACCTGTTACAAAGACCATGAAGGGGTTGAGTATTCTACCTAATAAGCCCGCTACTTATAAAGCACCTGTCTTTAATCTTAATGGAAAACTGACTTCTGAACAAAGTGATTTAACAATAACTCAGAGTCACGGTATTGCAGCAAAAGAGTGGGCTTGTTCACCGATTTTTACAACCACCGATAAGCCCTATCAAAATGCCATTTATTCGGAAAGCTTTAATGGTCAGGAAAACGGGCGACAAAATGCGGAAACTATCGGACAGTCATTTAAGGTAGATACTGATTTTACGTTGAATAAAATCTCACTTTATGCAGGTGATGGATTTGGAACAGGTAAACACAATCCTGTTGAATTAGCTTTATTTGATTTGGGTAAAGTATCCCCTGATAGTACCTATTCACCTGGAAAAAACTTATTAGGTTCTGGAGGAGCATTTAAGATTAATTATACTCCTCAGGCACTGGGACTTTTGGAAATTGAGTTACCGGACGATATCAAAATAGAACTGAAATCAGGAAATACCTATATCCTTGAACTAAAAGGGGTTAGAGAAACAGCTCCTTTTTTCTGGAGAAGATCAAGAGGGGATATTTACACTTGGGGTTCTGCTTTTAAAGACAGAAAGCTTATCACAGATAATTTCGGAACCAGTGATTTTATATTTGGGCTATATAAATAACGTTATTTAATTAGTAGCATTCTTTTCGTGCTGGTAAACCCGCCAGCCTTAATTCGGTAAATATACATTCCGCTTGAAAAAGCAGAAGCATCAAAACTGATGGAGTGTTCTCCGGCATTTAATCTTCCATCAAGTAGTTCCGCAACTTCTCTACCGAGCAGGTCATATACTTTTAAGTTTACCGCAGAAGCCTTTGGGAGATTAAAGCTAATTGTAGTAGTAGGGTTGAAAGGGTTCGGGTAGTTTTGGTTAAGTGAGAAGCGATCTGGAAGAGCTTCTGTATTTTCTTCAGTACTTACCTGTATTTCTTCCGGTAATATCCATTTCACAAATGCTTCTTCTATGATCAGTCCTGTTGTTGTCGAATTATTAATTCCGAAGTAGAAGCGATCAAATGAGACTTCCGTAGCACTTTCATCTCTTGCATAGGCTTCAAAAAGATATCCTTCTCCTTCGAGTTTAGTTTTTATTGTAATGCCTACTTCCTCATCACCATAAACTCCAAATATTAGCTCATACTCTCCAGCCAATGGAGTTCCTTCTGCCTTGCGGTTGGAAAGTGGATACGTTCCTATATGCCAAATAGAATCAGTTACTGCATTAATGGTCGTAGAAGAGTCGTTTGGTGAAATCAGGTAGCCACTTAAAATGGCAGAAACATCATTCCATACATATCCAATGGCTTTTGTTGAATCAAGGGATAAGTCTTCATCCGATTTAAAAAAACCTACTTTAAAACTTCCGGGATCTTCAAACCCACCGCCTTCAAAGATTATTTTTGCAGAAAGAAGCAGACCTTCTTCCCGTGTTATACTAGCTGGAAATCCTATATCACCTGCTATACTCGCCCATCCATCAGCTGCTTCTCCTTCTATTAGAACGTCTCCGATTAAGGAGCCTGGTGTTAGTGTCCATGAGCTATCAGAGGCATCATGTCCTCCAAATTCTCCCGGTACAAAACCCCATTCACCCAAATAAAACTCACTTGGACAAATACATATTGGCCACTCTATTGGTTCTTCTAAACCATACCGCACATTTTTTAAACTGATTTCCGTCACACCTGCCTCGGTTCCTGCCTGCAGTGCAAATAAAAATCCATTGAAGTCTGTCTTCTGAGCAGTTGTATCTTGATGAATCCCTCTTTGGAGATACATTTCACCTTCTTCGTCAATAAGTACCCATCGAAATTCTGTAGTTCCGTCTCTTAAGGGTTGAGCAGATATTTCAAAAGTATAATTTCCTGCTTGCATGATTGCCCGCCTGGGTGATAATTCCGCATCGCCAATTTGAATGGTTCCTGCACTCCAGGTAGAAATCCAGCTTCCACCGTTCACTGCCCAGGCATTCCCAACACCACCCTGACCGGAAATAGTACCATTATCTCCAACCTGATTGGTAATCAAATACCCAAAAGCACTTTCTTCATTAGAAAATATTCCAGCCGAATCGGTTCCTTCATATTGAGCATAACCCCATTGTGCAGAATCGGTGTACTGATGATTTAAGGTTCCGCTATCGGTATGATTGAATATTCCAAACCGGAGAGGATTCCATTCTGTAAGAGCTCCATTTATTGAAAGTGTTCCCCGTACAACTAGGGTAGAATCCAATGTAGCTTTAAGTGTATCATCGAATGCTCCACGAATACTCGTCCAATATACATTTGGGCTTTCGGAACCGCCAAGATAAACTTCACCGTCTTTAGTGGTAGAATCGTTATTAATGGTCCAACCAGAATCGATTAATCTACCACCAATATCTCCCCAGTCTTTAATTAAGGTTTGACCATAAGAAGGTGCTACTACCAACATTAAAAGTAGAATGAGAATAGCACTCCTCAATATCTTTTTTTTAAATCTTAGGTTATTCATAATGTCATCACCAATAGATTTTACTTAATGAGCACCATTCGTTTAAAACTGGAAAACCCACCTGCTTCAATCCGGTAGAGATATACTCCACTCGATAATCCTGAGGCATCAAAATTGACAGAATGCTCTCCGGCATTTAATCTTCCATTCATTAGTTCCGCTACTTCTCTTCCTAACAGATCATATACTTTTAAGTTTACAACTGATGCCTTTGGGAGACTAAAGCTAATTGTGGTAGAAGGATTGAAGGGATTTGGGTAGTTCTGGAATAATTGTATTTCTCCAGGAACAGTTACAACATCTTCTATTGGTAATACCCCACAACTGATATTTCCCATAAAACAGTTTATTAAATACAAGTCCTGTTCTTTTTGATTGACTTCCCAGCTTGCTAAATCTTCCGGAAACCAGTTTAAATCTCCGAGCGGATACCCTCCCCAACCGGTTTCTAAATAATCTGTATTTGTATAGGATAAATCTTCTGGTAATGGCCATTGTTGCCTGAAACTGGATTGAGGATAATAAGACCAATCTAAATCATAAGAACCAAAGCCCCATTGCTCGAAAATAAATCCTATCATCGTATCCTGATTGGTAGGTGGAATATTAAATCCTGCTGAATCGGAGTAGAATTCTTCTATGTTTAAATTAGGAAATACTTTTTCTCCGTTTGTATCGGAAGAATCAAAAAAGGCACGGGTCTTTTCCCCAACTGCCGGAAATGGATATCTGAGATAAAGATGGTCCTGATTACGTATTAAATTCTCAGCCCAGGTACTCTCATAATACAAATCAAGTAAATAATCTTCATAGTAATAAGCGTTGTTTCCAATATATACCTGCCGGTCCTGATCGGTAAATCCGGGATCAAAACCCATGGAATCTACAGGAACAATATCCTGAATCAAACCACCTCCGGGAGGATTACATAATCCATTTTCGAAATCTTCAAAGGAGGGCTCCTCCGCTAAGCAAACATCAATTGGACGGTAGCCCATCATTTGTGTATTTACAAAAATGGAGTTTGTTATGGAAACATCTTCCCACCAGCCGGATTGTATGGCCCACTCCAAAGAGTTAATTAAGGTTACATGGTTAAGATGAAGATTAGATACAAATTGATATCCCTCCATCATTACGATGCGACTTAGATTTGAGAACGTGGTATTTTCAAATATAAGACTGTCAATATGATTACCGGTGGTCCAGTACGGAAATGAAATGGCTCTCCCGTAATACTGAAAATGAGGATCTGTTCCGTTTCGGAAATAACTGTTTTCGAAAATGCCTACAAAATTATTGGTTTTTACCGTTATAGCTCCCCCCGCTTCAGGCCCCAATGGAAAATAGTCGAAAATAACTCCATCAAATTTTCCATATTCTTTTTCAGAATCTAACCCGGTTCCGATCGAATCGTCCTCAAATACAATGCCAGTCCAAAGTTGTTGTCCATTAATATCAGCATATCGAACCCAGATATTTTTCAACGTTAAATTCCCATATGTACTTATTATCACCTCGTATTCGTAGCGATCTTCAAATAAATCTTCATCCTGCCAGACAATCTGAGGTGGAGCTGTTTCCTGAGTTGATTCTGGCTTGGGAGCAATGACTTCCAGGTTCTGTCCTTTTTCCAGAAAAATTCCGGATGATAGTACATATTGATCGTTCGGGGTAAGCATAAACACGGTATTTGAAATAGTACCAGCTACTTTTACACTTTCAATGGCATGGTTTAAAGTTCCAATAGTAGAATCGGACTCAAAATAGCCCGGCACATACACCGTATCTTTTTGGGCCTGAACCAACGGACTTAATATCAACAGCACCAATAAAGAAAAACTTGTACGCTTCATATTCATTTATTTAATAAGAAGCATTTTCTTAGTACTTATGAATTCACCGGTTTGTAAGTGGTACATATAAACGCCACTGGACAGGGCAGAAGCGTCAAATTTGTACGAATGCTGACCCGCAGGAATCCTTCCATTGACTAACGTAGCTACTTCTCTTCCAAGAAGGTCATACACTTTTAAAGAAACTAACCCAGGTTCCGGTATTGTAAAGTTGATATTGGTAGTTGGATTGAAGGGATTGGGATAGTTTTGTTCCAAACTAAACCCCACTGGTTTTTCAGTAGTTCGTTCATTGGAAACCCCTAGTGCGTTTCCTCTTTCCAGCCAGTTGTTGATGAATACCCAGTCATCTGTTCGTTGCTCTACATCCCACTGAGCCTTTAGCTCAGGAAACCAGTTCAAATCGCCCAGAGGATAACCACCCATACCCGCTGCCAAAAGAGTATCATTAACATAAGCCATATTTTCGGGGAGTGGCCATTGCTGTCGCAAACCTGCTTCCGGTTTGTATTCCCACGGCTTAGTTGAGCAGCTACATCCCCACCCAGCATTCATTAGAAAAAAATACATGGAGTCTCTGTTTGAAGGAGCTACTATAAAATCAGGATCAACACCTTCGTATACCGTTAACGTATCAATATTCATTTTGGGAAATAATTTCTTCCCTTCAGGATTTTTAGAATCGATAAAAGCACGGGTATTTGAATCTATAAAAGGACGTAACTCAAATATTCTTCTCCAATCTTCCCGATTTAAATGCTGGCCCCGATGTGGGTTGTTATTGTAGAAGTATTTAAGGGAATCAGAATATGAAAAGCTATTGTTTCCAATAAATATTTTACGGTCATTGTCCTCAAAATCGACATTAAACCCAATTGAATCCGCAGGTGTTACCTGAAAAATGCTTCCATAAGGTTCGTCACATTCTCCGGATAAGTAATCACTGTATTGGAGGTCTTCTCTCTCATCGCAAATAACCCATAGATAAACCCCAGTCATATATGGATCTACCATAATAGTATTTGTGATTGATAAATTCTGATACCAACCGGATTGGATAGGCCATTCCATAGAATTAATCAGCGTTACATGATTCAAATGAATGTTCGAAACATATTCATCCCCTTCCATCATAATAATCCGACTCAAATTGGCGAAGGTTGTATTTTCGAAAATCAGGGTGTCGATATGATATCCAGTAGACTGGAATGGATAGGAAACAGCCCGACCATAGTATTTGAAGGTAATATCTGTAAGATTTCTAAAATATGAGTTTTTGAAACTTCCTGTAAAGTGGTCGGTTTTTACGGTAACTGCTCCCGCAGCATCACGGTTTATAGGAAAGTATTCGAAAATAACACCATCAAAATATCCTTTTTCTTTATCTGGATTTAAGCCCGTATCCAGAGAATCATCTTCAAATGTTATTGAAGTTCCTATTTGATTTCCTTTTGTATCTGCTGCGCGCAACCATACATTTCGAAGTGTTAAATCGCCATACGTTCGAATCATAAACTCTCTGTTTATTTCGCGATCACATTCAGACGGATATCCGGAGCAGGTGATAGTGGCCCAGATAATTTGAGGAGGTGCAGATTTCTGTATAGTTTGGGGATCAGCTTCCCCAGAATAAAAAGGTTTGGGGGCAATTATTTCGAGGTCTTCATCAGAAGTTAACACAATAGAACGATCGAGAACATAACGTTCATTAGTAGTAAGAAAAAAGACTGTATTACTTATATCTCCATCAGATCTCACACTATCAATTGCATTATTCAGTGTTCCTTCCATCTCTCCGGACTCAAAATAGCCCCGCACATATACGGTGTCTTTTTGAGCAAAACTGTACTCTGATGCTAAAAAAAAAAGTGGAATTAAAAGTGCATAGAATTTCATTTTGAACACCTTATGAAATAAACCTACCAATTAATAGCATAGCGTTGTAATACACTAAATAACCGTAATAAATAGCTTATTAACAAGATTTTAAACAACATAAAACCTGATTTTTATGAATATAATCAGGTTTTAGCAAAGTACTTTTACTTTATGAGCATCATTTTCTTCGTATCCGTATAACTACCAGCTTCAATTCTGTAAATATAAATTCCACTCGATAAAGTAGAAGCGTCAAAACTGGCTTTATGTTCACCAGCAGACATTAATCCATTTACTAAGGAAGCTACTTCCTGCCCTAATAGATTATACACTTTCAATGTCACATTACTTGTTGCCGGGAGATAATAAGAGATAGTAGTTACCGGATTAAATGGATTTGGGTAGTTTTGCTTTAATGCAAATTCTCTTGGATAATTCCTTTCTTCATGTTCATTCGATACAGCAACAAAATCTTTAGAAACAAAAGTGATTATACTTTCTTTTGGAAGCGTAGTTGAAAAAGTATTACCGGTTATATCCAGATCTTCCATTTGCTCTACGTCATCATCTTCAGAAGTTATATATCGGGAGAATCCAGTCGTAGTTCCTCCGTTTAGTGTAACATTTATATCCTTGCTACCAGATTCGTTATTCACGATAACCAGCACAATTTTTGAATTCAGTGTATCAGTATATGAAGTCACAAAAACATTGTTAAACCCTCTTCCAAATGGTCCTGACGCTTCTACTCTGTAATCTCCCGGTCTTACAAATCTCGAAAATTGAGACATCACCCAACCTCTTTTGGTAATGGATCCACTATTAGCACGGTCCACAAAATCCCTGCCGGGATCATCCACATCTACACCGTCATGAATTGGGCTGTAGTATCTTTTTATCTGCCACCAAATGTAGGCGTTCCAGTTTGACTTCATCACTTGAGAAATCTCTCTTCCAACTAACAGTGCATCCGGCCATATATTTGCAGACCTATCGCTGCTTGTATAGTGTTCCGTCATCCAAATTTCTTTTCCTTTTTCTTCTGCTAACGGATAGGGAGCTAACCCACCACCATATAAATGTCCTCCAATTATATCTGTTTTAGCATTTGCCAGTGAATCATTTAAAATCGGATCTGAATAATTCCTTCTGAACTGAAAAGATTCAGGTGCAATCATTCTCGTAGTAATAGAATCTGCATGATCACGGATAAAAGTAACTATTTCATCAGGGGTCCATTCTGTCCAACCCCCGCCAATTCCGTAATCAGGTTCGTTCGTGAATGAAATTCCATATAAATTAACATCACGTTCAGCCATATATTGATTAAAATCTTCCAGATGTGCTGCGTAATCATCGTAATATTCGGGTAGCAGCCGATTATAATTTACTTCAGGATCTAGCATGTTAGAAGGGGGATTCCATGCTGCCGCCCATACGATTCCGCCCATCTCTATAACTCTTTTCGCAGTTTCAACTTGATTTCCATTTCCCCAAGCCGCGGGGTTTGGAGCTATTCTTAATCGTAAAATATTAAACCCTAGCTGACCTTCTCCTGTACCATAAGCGGTTTCGACGTCATCCATATTTAAATCATCACCATACCAGTCTACAATGTTAGCTGCACCAAATCCTCTTATCATCTGTTGGGTACTATCTAAATAGACTTGTACATCCTGGGCAAATATTGATGGAACAGAGAATAGTGCTAGACACATAAAAAGTAATGTGCTTTTTTTAAATATTTTTTTGGCTCTTTTTTTCATATCGCTCTTTTAGATATTGACTTAAATTCTCGATGTACAATTCAATAAATGTTTTATTTACACTTAAAATTCCCCTATTAAAAAAAGCCTGCCCTCGAAGAGAAGGCAGGCTTTATAATCCTTAATAATGTTACTTAATTAACATCATTTTCTTAGTGCTTACGAAGCTACCTGCTTCAATACGGTATACATACATACCGCTGGCAAGACTGCTTGCATCGAATTTAACCTGGTGTGCACCAGCATTAAGTCGACCATTAACAAGCGTCATTACTTTTTGACCTAACATATTGTACACTGAAAGTGTTACTTCAGATGTTTCCGGTAGATCGAAAGCAATATTCGTAGATGGGTTGAATGGATTCGGATAGTTTTGCTTAAGAGCAAATCTTTCAGGAATACCATCACCATCTATTTCATTACTAACAGCTGGTAATTCAGAAACGAGCATCTTGTCGATATAAACCTCTTCAAGTGTTAATGAAGTAGTTGTAGCGTTATTAACTCCAAAAACCAGTGAATTAAATGAAGTCATCGAGCCACTTGCATCGGTAGCAGCAACTTCATAGAGGAAGTTATCTCCCTCAATTACAGCAGCAACTTCCATTCCACCATTTCCATTAGGATATGCATAGAAGAATATTTCATATTCCCCTGCTGCTGCTATTCCTGAAGTAGTTACATCAGAAACAGATGATGCTGCGGTATACCATTCTCCACCATCAACTGAAGCAATAGTACCCGTAGTTGCAGATGGAGAGAATAAATATCCACTTCCTGTTTCTGCTCCGGTCCACACATACCCAACTGTTTCAGTGGAATCAAGTCCGCCAAAGTCAGCGTCAAACAATCCAAATCTGAAACTACCCGGAGTTTCGAATCCACCGCCTTCAAAGATAGCTACTGCTTCTATTGTAATGGCTTCATCTGCTGTAACTGAAACCGGAATACCAAAATCAGTTGCTACGTTTGCCCAACCGGTCGCTGCAGCTGATCCACCAATAGTTACATCACCTACAAGTGCGCCAGGTGTTAGTGCCCATGCACTATCCGTTGCACTGGTTCCACCTAATTTTCCGCCAAGGAAGCCCCAGTCGGAAGCGTAGAATGGAGAGAATATCGGTAGTGGAATATCGATTGGTTCGCCACGATCCACTTCTACTTCATACAGATTAAATTCGGTTACATCGGCATCATCCCCTCCCTGATGAGAGAATACGAATCCGTTGAATTCTGTTTTCTGAGCTGTTGTATCAATATGAATTCCGGAATGCAGATAGGTTTCTTCATCTTCATGCATGATATACCATCTGAATTCTGTAGTCCCATCAACTAAAGGACGAACTGACATTTCAAATTCATATACACCTGGCTCCATATTTGCTCGTCTTGGAGATTGATCGGTTACACCCAACTGAATACTTCCACCACTCCAGGTAGAAATCCAGCTTCCACCATTTACAGCCCATGCATTACCTACACCGCCTTGCCCGGAAATGGTTCCGTTTGCGCCGGTCTGGTTGGTAATCAGGTAACCAAATGCACTTGATTCGTTGGAAACAAATGCCGCTGAATCGGTACCCTCATACTGAGTATAACCCCACTGAGCAGAATCAGTATACTGATTATTAAGTGTTCCAATATCAGTATGGTTGTAAATACCAAAACGCATAGGACCCCAGTTAGCAAGGGTTCCGTTAATTTCCATCTCTCCTCGTACAATTACCGCCTCTTCCAGTGTAGCTGTAACTGGCAATGGACCAAAGCCACCGCGAATCGCACTCCAGTTAGAACTTGTTGATCCGGGACCGCTTAGATAAGCATCGCCAACAAGAGTAGTCGTATCATTATCTAACGACCAGCCTGAAGAAGCTAAACGAGTACCAATTGCTCCCCATTCGTCGATATAGAATGATGAGAAAATCGGATCTGGTATCTCGATCGGAGCACCACGGTCCACTTCAACTTCATAGAGATTGAATTCTGTTACATCAGCATCGTCTCCGGCCTGATGTGAGAATACAAATCCATTGAATTCTGTTTTTTGAGCAGTAGTATCAATATGAATTCCTGAATGTAAATAGCTCTCACCATCTTCATGCATGAGGTACCATCTGAATTCAGTAGTTCCATCAGCTAACGGTTGAACGGACATTTCGAATTCATAAACGCCGGGAACCATATCAGCTCTTCTAGGAGATTGGATAGTAGTTCCAAGCTGAATACTTCCGCCACTCCAGGTAGAAATCCAGCTTCCGCCATTTACAGCCCAGGCATTACCTACGCCGCCCTGACCAGAAATGGTTCCGTTTGCCCCGGTTTGGTTGGTAATAAGGTAACCAAACGCACTTGATTCGTTGGAAACAAATGCCGCTGAATCAGTGCCTTCATACTGAGTATAACCCCACTGTGCAGAATCGGTGAATTGATTTTGAAGCGTTCCAATATCGGTATGATTGTAAATACCAAAACGTAGTGGACCCCAGTTGGCAAGAGTTCCATTAATTTCCATTTCACCTCGTACAATTACTGCTTCTTCCAAAGTAGCGGTAACAGGAAGTTCGCCAAAGCCGCCGCGAATCGCACTCCAGTTAGAACTTGTTGATCCAGGACCGCTTAGATAGGCATCACCTACAAGAGTAGTTGTATCATTATCTAATGACCAACCTGAAGAAGCTAAACGGGTACCAATTGCTCCCCACTGATCAACATAAAAAGAAGAAAAAATTGGATCAGGAATCGTAATTGGAGAACCTTTTCCATATTCAACGCCTGAGAAACTAATTTCTGTTACATCAGAATCAGCAGGTCCTTGATGTGAAAAAATAAACCCATTGTAAGATGTCTTTACTGTAGAAGTATCGGTACCCGGATATAGAAAATTATCAGTATGTGTACCTGAGTGTAAGTAAGTTTCACCATCTTGGTGCATTACATACCATTTAATCTCGGCAGTTGTATCGTCTACGAATTCAATTGAGATTTCAAAATCATAAGTACCGGGTTCCATATTTGCACGTCTTGGAGATTGGATAGTTTGTCCAAGTTGAGTGGTTCCACCACTCCATGTAGATATCCAGCTACCACCATTAACAGCCCACAGGTTACCAACTCCACCTTGCCCGGAGATTGTACCATTAGCCCCTGTCTGATTACTTATCATATATCCTTCTGCGCCGGATTCGTTAGATACGAATGCCGCAGAATCAGTGCCGGCGTACTGTATATTTCCCCAAAGAGCGGAGTCTGTACCTGCATAAGCCAGTGAGTCCATTACTTCATGGTTATACACTCCAAACCGAAGTGGGTTCCACCATGTCATTGTTCCATTAATACTAAATGAACCACTTACTACAAGTGCTTCACCAACAGCAAGATCTACCGGGCTATCAAAACCACCACGTATGGCAGACCAATTGCTACTTGTTGAACCGGGACCACTAAGGTAAGCTTCACCTGCTGCTGTAGCTCCGGTGTTGTCCAGTGTCCAACCTGAAGATGCTAATCGAGTACCAATAGCTCCCCAATCATCAATTGCGGTTTGTGCATATAATGCGCCTGAAACCAGTAACACAACTGGTAATAAAAGCGCTTTTAGCATTGTACCTTTTTTCATGTTTTATCCTTGTTTTATTTGTGTTAGTTAAACCAATTCATCTTGCGGGTACATACATACCTGCAAGATGAGTTTGGTTTTAAAACCCTGATTATTTAATCAGGGTTAATTTTCTGGTTAGAGAAACTCCTGATTCTGCTTCCAATCGATAATAATAAATACCACTTGAAAGAGTAGCGGCATCAAATGTTAACTCATGAGTACCTGCTGATTGAATTCCATCAAACAGAACAGCTACCTGCTGACCCAATGAGTTAAATACTTTCAGTGAAATCTTACCTGTTGCCGGTACGGTATAAGAAATATTTGTGGTTGGGTTAAACGGATTTGGATAGTTCTGATCAAGCCTAAACCCTCTTGGAGTATCCGGTGATGATTCATTGCTATTTATGATACCTTCAGCATTACCTGTTGTCATCCAGTTATTAATTGTTTGCCAATCATTAGCTTGCTGGTTTGCTTTCCAGTCTGCTAATTCATCAGGATACCAGTTAAGATCCCCCAGTGGATAACCACCCCAAGCTGCTTCTAAATAAGTTGAATTGCTATATGAAAGGTCTTCCGGTAGTGGCCATTTCTGTAAGAAACCAGCGTTTGGTTGGTATGACCAGTCTATATCTGAATTATCATTCCATTTAAACATCACAAAATCTAGCATGGTATCCTGATTGGTAGGAGGCACAGTAAATCCAGCCGGTTCATCCATAAACTCCATAACATTCAGATTTGGGAAATATTTCTTACCCTCTGCATCAGTTGAGTCATAATACTCCATAGCTCCTTCACCAATTGCCGGAGGTGGAAAACGAAGAAGGATATCGTCGCGATTTCTTATCTGGTCTTGACTCCAGGGGCTGTTTGTATACCAATCCAGAAGATAATCTTCATGGTAGTACACATTATTACCCATAAATACCTGACGATCTTCGTCTTCGAAATCTACCTCAAATCCCAGCGAATCTACCATTACCACATTCTGGACCAATCCACCACCGGGAGGATTACACAAACCATCTTCGAAATCATCGAACTCAGGATCTTCACCTGGACAAACATCGATAGGGCGGTATCCCATCATATTGGTATTCACAAAAATGGAATTGGAAATGGATAAGTCTTCCCACCATCCGGTTTGAATCGCCCACTCAATAGAATTAATTAGGGTTACGTGATTCATGTAAAGATGAGAAACAAATTCATTCCCCTCCATCATCACGATTCTACTCAGATTCGAAAACGTTGTATTCTCAAAGACAAGACTATCAATATGAAAGTCTGTAGATTGGAACGGAAATGAAACCGCTCTTCCGTAATACTGGAAGTGAACATCCGTACCATTTCTGAAGTACGTATCTCTGAATACACCAACCCAATTATCTGCTTTTATAGTTACTGCACCACCAGCTTCTGGCCCAATAGGAAAATAGTCAAATAACATCCCTTCAAAGGTTCCATATTCCTTATCAGCAACTTCGCCTTCTCCTACTAAAGCGTCTTCAAATACAATACCAGTACTTACCTGAGCACCCAAAATATCTGCATATCGAACCCAGATATTCTTCATGGTTAAATCACCATAAGTTTGAATAATATATGCACGATCTATTTCTTCTTCCGTCCAAACAATTTGTGGCGGAGCGGAGTTTTGAACCGTAGTTGCATCTGCATCACCTGCTCTTAATGGCTTTGGTGCCACAATTTCCAGATTCTCTCCTTCGTCCATGAATATACTGCTACTTAGTACATACACTTCATAAGGCTTTAATTTAAATACGGTATTATTTATGTCTCCGTTAGCCTTAACATCGTCAATAGCCGCATTTAAAGTCCCATAGGTGAAACCGGATTCATAATAACCCTGCACTTCTACGGTATCTTTCTGAGCCATCAAGCTTCCGCTTAAGAACATAATTACTGATAATAATAGTAACGAATGCCTCATATTTACTCCTTTAATTCTGATTTGATTTAGTTAAAATTTAGTATCTGACTCTAATTCCAATATTCCCGGTTAACCCATAGTTCTGAACATTTGTAAATCCCCGAATCGAACGTTGAGAAGATTCTGTATTCGCATCATTCAGATTCTGAATATTCAGGAATAACTCAGCTCCTCCATCGAACCATGGTAGTCGCTGACGTGCTGAAAAGTCTAATCTCAGATAGTCTCTGTTAAAACTATCATTCTCCCGAAAAACTCCTCCACTACCATTAAATACGTTACTTGTGTAGAGCACTGAAACTCGTGCTGAAAACCCTTTATTGTCATACCCGAGATAGGTATTAAGTACGTGGTTAGGCTGACCAGCTAACCTTGAAACATATGATGAATCGAACAATGCAGGTTCCGGCATTGGACGAGGCCCATCATTATTTATTACAATAACTACATCATAATATGGGGTTTCTATTTCAGAAAATATGCGTGCGTAATTTGCACCAAATACCATATTTACGAATGGTTTTGGCATGTACCAGAAATTATGCTGGAAATCGAACTCCAATCCTCTAACCAGACCATCATTTGGGTTATTAACAGGTCTGACAATAGTAGCGGATGGTCCTGTTGGAGTTACTAAAAATGCATCATCCTGACAGCTTAAAATAGAAGGGTATCTTTCACCTAACCGATCTCTTTGATACTGGTTACATACTATTTGATAATTACTTAACTGATCTAAACCAGCTTCTTCTGCTAAGTCAGCCCGATAAGAAGCAGTATAAACAAAATTTTCTACTGTCTTCTGAAATGCCCCTACTGATAATAATCCCAATTTATTTGCATAGAATGAAACACTTACATCATGATTAAAAGACTTTGCAGGAACAAGATCAGGGTTACCAGTGTAGATTGTTCCAGGATTTCCCTGGGTAATAGTAAATTTTGGAGATAGTTGTTGGTAATCCGGTCTGGCAAGTGTTTGTGTATACGCATATCTGATATCCATCCAATCAAAGGGTGAGAACTTCGTTTGCATCATTGGCAACAGAAACGAGTTATCTGCAGTCGAGGTAGTATCAAACATGATTTGATTTTGAGCATTTCGCTGATCTCTGGCATTATACGCAAAGTATTCTGAATTCACTTCCTCGTATCTAACCCCACCTATTACCATGAGTTTGCCTATATCAAACTTGGTCATCGCATAGGTAGCTAGTTTATCCTCTCTGTATTCATAATCGTTAGCAAGTTGTTGATAAGGACCATCATACCAACCACCCTGAGACCCGGAGCTTACTTCTTCATTAGATGCATCGAACTCAGGGTTACCAATTACAAAATTAAGGATATCAATAAGTATTCCCGGATTTGAAACGAAATAAACTTCGCCGAACCGGTTTCCTAAAAAGGAGTCGTATAAATCGTCATTATTTGAAGTAAGAGTTGCTGCTGTTATAACTCCCTGATCATTTGGAATTAACCCAAACTCGTCTCTAATGGTAACTGCCAGATTATTAGCAATATTATTTCCTGGATCAGCTGAATTTGCATTTCCATCAAAACCTAAATAGGGAGTTTCCTGATCGGTAGAAGTTCTTTGATTAACAATCTGCCCACCAAACTTAAAATATCCAGTTACATTTGTACCTACATTGAATGGAAGTTTGAAATCTGCTTTATATGAAAACCTGTCTTCTTCATAGAAATTACTGAATAAGTTCCCTGAACGAAGTATTACACTTTCAGTTCCACGGAAGGTAGCCTGTCGTGCCACCAAATCTTCCGGAATAATATTTTCACGTTCAGCAATTTCTACGGCTTGAGTTTGATTGAAGGTGAGTACAGGAGAATCATCCAGAGTATTTCTGGCCCCTGTATAACTAGCAGATAAGTCAATTTCCAGCCAGCTTAAATCATAGTCTAGTTTTAATGAATGAACTCTCTGGGTAATTTCATTTTCCCCTTTAGAAAGTGTCCAATTCATTCTTCCATCATTGTAATTTATGTTCTGATTGTGGTCAGTATAATCTCTCTGGCTTGTTGAAAACATATTCACAAATTTCAATGAACCATTTGGGATTTTATAGTCCATAATAAGGTTAGCTCCTAACCTGGTACGGGTTTCTATATGCCGGTTAAAGCTCACACTGGAAACCTCAACGGGTACATATCCGGTTAATGGATCTACCTCAGCATTACCGGCCGCCAAAGCATAACCTGCATTCAAGTTATCCGCATCCCTGTCATAAGACTCAGCATTAATCAAGGCATAAATACCTAAATTTTCATCTAAAAAACGGTTACTTACGGAAGCAACTGCTCTATAATTGCCTAGTGTATTACTTTTAGCTGTGTACCCTTGCGCCACATCGCATCCCAAGCAAGGCCTGATGGAGCTTCACGAAGCTCCATGTTAACGGTACCACCAATAGAGTTTGCATCCATATCAGGGGTTAAGGATTTATATACCTCAATCATTCTTATCATGTACGGTGAAACACTGGTTAAATCCACGCTACGGTCATTACTTACGAACCCGCTTCCAACTCCCGGATTAGAAGAAAGACCAATACTTGAGCTTCCGGTTGATGCTAATTGAATACCTTCGACCTGTATTGAATTGTACTTAGGAGCAAGACCCCTGATTACTACTTTATTATCTTCACCAGAACTTTGAGTAGTCGAAACACCCGGAAGTCTACTTAGTGCTGAAGCTGCATTAAAATCCGGTAATTCCTGAATTTTAGTTTCAGAAACTACATTAACAATATTGTCTGATTGAATTTGTTGATTGATTGCTTCACGCTGACCCTGAGCCTGTGCTGAAACAATCACCTCTTCCCCTTGAACCGTTTCCTGACGAAGCGTTATATCCAGATCAATCGTTTCACCACCAACTACTTCCAATTCAACCTGGAAATTAGCATATCCAAGTGATGTAGCCATTAAAATATACGTTCCTGCCGGTATTCTGGTAATTCTGTACTCACCGTCAATGTTTGTTGCAGAGCCAATACTTGTTCCCTGTAAACCAACATTTACTCCAATGAGCGCCTCACCGATAGTTTCATCTGTTACAATTCCTCTTATTTGACCATATCTAGAATTTTGTGCAAAAATTGAGCTTATACTAAGGATAGAAATGCCCAACGTAAGAAACAGTACTTGTTTATTCCACATACCCAAAAGGTTAGATGTTAATATGCATAGAAGCGCTTACACTGGTTAGAAGCGCTTTTCAATATACTAAAGGGTATCAATAATGAAAATTAAATGAACAATTTTTCTTTTTTAATTGCGCAAATTTTGCTCAAATTAATAAGTGTTAATATTACATTTAATAATGTGCTCTATTTATATGATTATTATGCACTTAGAACACCTTTTAAAGGTCGTGTATGATAAAATTTCTCACTAATTGCCCCTTGTTTCAGCAATAATGACCAGATCTGTTTAAAAAAAATATTTTTCTGATCTTTGGTTTGGCAATTTTTTGTGCGTGGACTTTATCAAACTGTTAACAAATAAAAATGGCCCGCCTTTTCAGGGACGAGCCACTTCTGATTGTGAAAAATCAAAAAAGCTATTTTAAGAGCATCATTTTCTTTATTTCCCTGAAGTCTGGTGTCACCAATTCGTACAAGTACATTCCTGATGGCAAATCCTGAGCATTGAAAGAAATACTATATGTTCCGGCAGCCTGATACCTGTTAACAAGTTCCCGGATTTTTCTTCCAGTTATATCGTACACATTAAGCTGAACTTCAGACCCTGCTGCAATTTGATACTGAATTTGAGTATTAGGATTAAATGGATTTGGATAGTTTTGACTTAACTCAAATCCTGCAGGTGTTAAGTTTTCATCAATTAGTTCATTTGATACAGCAAAAACAACATTTGCCGTATCAACATAATCTTCAAGCCAATCCATAGCATCTTTGGGACGCAGATCAAAAATGTATGCTTCCTGAGCAGAGCGCCACAAGCCGGGTCTCCAGCCCCATAAAGTTACTCCTTCAACAGCAGGGTGCTCCCAAAAAACCGGAAATATTTGTTTATACTTTTCCAGCTGGTATGCCTCTGAACCATCATCATCTAAATTAGGGTTTCCATCTATATCCATTTCCGTGACCTGAATAGGCAAATAACTTTCGGCCAATATATTCAGTACGGTGTTGATTGTTTGAGGAGTAGTGCCTGAGCTTAATGAACTCCCATTATTAAACGCATGAGCCTGAACCCCAATACCATCGATCAGATTTCTGTCTTTGAGCAGGTCGACAATTTCCAGATAGCGTCTGGCTTCATTTGGGTTACTTACAATTCCATAATCGTTTATTATCAATTTTGTACTATCTGGAAAAATGTCTCTGGCCATTTGAAATGCAGTAATTATCCAATCCCATCCCGTTTCTCCTTCACCACCTAAAGCATCCATATAGCCACCGTCTTGTTCTCCATCCGGTGGATCATGTAATGGCTCGTTTACTACTTCGAGATAATCGATATCTGGGTATCTTTCCGCAACCGCTTCGAACCATTCCTGAATCTCTTCAATTTGCTCCTCCTCACTTAATCCACTAATCCATCCCGGCTGCTGATTTCCCCAAACCAAAACATGGAAACGAAATGGGAAACCGTTATTCTTGGCAAGGTTGTAGGCATCATCTAGTCCGCCCCAATTCATTTGATCTCTTGTTCCTTCAACAGATCCCCATTTACCAGAATTTTCTGGGGTAACCTGGTTCCAGTATCGGGTAAAAAGTTCAACCTGATCATTTGAATGGACATTACCAAGCCATTTTGTTTTTCCTTCAGCAAACTGGGAAAAAACATCATCACTTAACAATAATGATAATGCCATGAAAAGAGTAAAAAATGCCGGATTAAGTCTTATACTATTTTTCATCGTTTATTCTTAATTATATCATTTCAATTTTCTATTTAACTAATAACATCTTTTTCACATCTCTGTAAGACCCCGCTCGTATCTCATATATATAAACTCCTGTTGAAAGGCCTGCAGCATTGAAGTTAATCGTGTACGTTCCGGAGCTATGTTGGCGATCTACTAATTTTTGAACGAGTCTCCCTGTAATATCATATACCGAAATTGAGACATTTGAATTACCTGGAACATTATAGTTAATCTGTGTATTTGGATTGAAAGGATTTGGGTAGTTCTGTGAGAGACTAAAATCTTTTGGAGAAACATCTCCCGTTGATTCAAATTCATTCGAAACCATTACATCAGAGTTTTCCACATACTCGCGGAGCCAGTCCATGGCAGGGCGGTGCTCATTATTTTCGTTTACAATAAATGCCTGTTGGTTATCTCTCCACAACCCCGGACGCCAGCCCCAAAACGTGATCCCTTCAACTGAAGGGTGCTCCCAATAAGCAGGAACAATACCCTGATACTTTTGAAGCTGTATCTGATCATTTTCAGAGTCCCCTCTGGCGAAGTTTCCATCAATATCCATTTCTGTTGCTTGAATTAACAAGCCGGTTTCTTCAGCAATTAGATCTAGTACAGCTTTTTGTGTTTCCGGAGTAACGGTTGAATTAATTTGAGTACTTCCATTGTTAAAGGCATGTGCCTGTACTCCTACTCTGTCGATTAAATCTCTGTCTTTAAGGAGTTTTATAATCTCAACATAATTTCTAGCTTCAGAAATATTGCCTACGATTCCATAATCATTGATCATTAATTTAACGCTATCCGGAAATATTTCTTTTGCCATTTCAAAAGAAGTAATCACCCAATCCCAACCGGTTTCACCTGCTCCACCCAAGGCTTCATAATATCCTCCACTCCCATCATCATTTGTTTGATCAGTGGGCGGATCATGCAAGGGTTCGTTCACGACTTCCAGATAGTCGATGTCCGGATAGCGATCGGCTACCGCCTGAAACCATTCTTCAATTTCTTCGAGCTGATCTTCCTGTGATAAACCTTTCATCCAACCCGGTTGTTGATTCCCCCAGATAAGAACATGAAATCTAAAAGGGAACCCGTTGTCTTTTGCTAATGCGTAAGCTGCATCTAACCCTCCCCAATTCATTTGATCTCGGGTACCTTCTACCGAACCCCATTTACCCGCATTTTCCGGTGTAACCTGATTCCAGTACTCAGTAAACCTTGTTGCCTGAGAATTGCTGTATACATTCCCCATCCATTTTGCCTTTCCCCGTGCCATAGGTTCTAACACAATTTCAGGTTCAATTGGTTTTTGAATCCTTACACTATCAATCCAGATACTCTGCCCTACATTATCGGCAAAACTAAAATGAATGGGAGCCCTTCCAACTGTATCATTTGCTCCTACCTGAAATTGAAAACTAAACTCCTGCCATTCAGTAGTTAGATTAACCTGATCACTTCCTATCCTTCCAAATTCGTTAAAGGCCGGATTCCCAACCGTAAAATTAGCAGTTGTTCCGTTTATATTGGTTCTGGCCCACGCAGAAAAAGTGTAGTCAATGCCCGGTTCTACCGGAAATAATTCATTGATAGCCTGTATACTCCATTGATTATTCCCCTGGGTTGTTACATCAACCCTTAGTGCCCTATTGCCATCTTTAACAGTATCATCGACAATAGCGAATGTTGCTTCGCCTGTATCCTGAAGCTCAAAGGTCCATCCTTCCACTGCAAGCGTATCGGCTCTTTCAGTTACTGGTGAATTTTCAAAGCTACCATTAGAATTTTGTGACCCATTTGGGTTCGGTCCAATAATTTCAAGATTATCAATATATATGATTCCATTTTCGTTATTAGCAAAATTCATTGGAATACCGAAACGCATCGTATTTTCTTCATCAGCTGCGGTCGCAGTATATTCCATTTCAAACTTCTGCCACTCAGTTGTAAGTGAATCATCAAATTGCCCAAACCTTGCCCATCCACCGCTTTCAGGCAATCCCAAATAAAAGCGCGCTGTTCTGGTAGTTGTATCCGCTTTTAACCAAACGGAAACCATATAAGTATCTCCTTCAGTTACCAGCAGGTTTTCATTTACTGCTTCCACATGCCAATCATCCCCGTCATTAAACACCCCTACACTAACTTTAAGAGCTTTTCCATCTCCATCCTGGGCATCATCAACAATCTCAAATGTTGCAGCTGCACCATTTTCTGTAATATTGAATGACCATCCCAAACCATTTTCAGATACAGTATCCAATTCAAAGTCTTCAAAACTTCCATTTGTTGTAAAGTCTTTTATTGGTTGTGCGAATACGGATGAGATTCCTCCAAAGAATAAGAGAAATAATGACAGGCTCAGAATATTTTTTTTGTAGTAATTCAACATAGCAAAGTGATAGATTCAAATTTAGTTTTCAGAGTATGCAAACATACCCAATAAAGTACCCACAAAGCCACCAGCTCTGGATGTACTTAAAATAGTACCGTCTGCTCCCTCAAATAATTTAGTCCAGGAGTCTCCATTATCAGAGTAGAGAAAATCATATTCTCCAGCTCTTGCATTAATTTTCAGATAGTAGGTACTTCCAAAATTTTCGGGTAACACTTCGGAGGCGATAACTTCCTGTGTTTCTCCTTCTTGCTTCTGTAAAAAGATTTCCTTTTCACCACTTTGATTTATAGTAATTCCCATCTTATAGTTAAATAGTTCTCCCTGAAAGGCAGAAATCCCGGCTTCATCTCCTGCACTCTCTGGTTCATAAATCATTTTTGTTGAAGCTGATCCATATACATGTTGTTGCCTTCTTCCAATAAAAGAAGGGTTCCCAAAACCACTTAGCTTTTCCGGACGCGCCTGAATGGATAAGTAATCGTTATTAATAAACTCCCACCAGGTTGATCTGGGTGTTCTTAACATCAACCAGTTGAAAGCAAGCTTATCATTGTCAAAGTCGTCTGTATAAGTGAAGTTTCCGTTGGTAGGAGGATTCGCTTTTTCAGCATATGGTAAATTTGGCCTTTTCAGTTTAACAGGAACTTCTTCATCTCCTTTAAGAATGGTTGGCCATCCATCTTCCCAAGATACAGGAAGTAAATAGGTTTCCCGACCAATATTAAAGTTTACACCATCATATAACCGCACTCCAAGAAATATAGTCCACCATTCTCCATTTGCGGTTTCTACCATGTCAGCATGACCTACATATTCAACCGGAAAATCACGATCTACAGGTATATGACGTTGGGTTAAAATTGGATTATTTGGCCCCGGAGTAAATGGACCTAAAGGATTATCTCCTTTCAATACGACCTGAGAATGGTTCGGACCAGTACCACCTTCGGCGGCATGCAAAAGATATTCTCCGTTTACTTTCATTAAGTGCGGACCCTCAATCCAAATTGGTTTAGTAGATATATCCACACCACCATTTATAATTACTTTGGGTTCGCTAATACTTTTATTTGTTTCCAAATCATATTCCCGAATCCAAACTGCTCTGTGTCCCTGATAAAGTGGTTCTTCTTCCGGAGCGTCGTTATTTATGATGTACACTTTTCCATCATCATCAAAAAAGATGGACGGATCAATTCCCCCAACTCTATCCAGCCAAATTGGTTCAGACCATGGTCCTGCAGGATCAGTAGCTGTCACCATAAAATTACCTCCGGCATCAACTAATGTATTCAATACATAAAAAGTACCATCATGGTATTCAATAGTAGGGGCAAAAACTCCTCTTGAGATTCCAAGGCTATCCACAGGCATCTGAGACGGGCGATCTAACACATGGCCGATTTGAGTCCAATTCACTAAGTCTGTGCTATGAAAAATTGGTATTCCGGGGAAATGAGCAAAAGAAGAATTTACCATATAATAATCATCTTCTACTCTCACAATACTCGGATCGGGATAATATCCCGCGTTGATAGGATTTACATACTCATCTTCACCAACATCTAAATCTTTATAGTATGGATCATTCCCTTTGTATTTAAACCAATCAAATACCGGATCAGAAGTTGGAGTTGGACTATTATCAGAAGTACAGCCAGTTGTTGTGACCGCCATAAGTACAATCACAATACCAGCTTTGATAATTTGACCCATACTTTTGTTGGGAATCGCTTCCATAAAATTCTGAAAATTAAGTGACATCGGTTAAATATTTTTAATTTGCGCAATAATTGCGCATGAAGTGGACAAAGAAAGTAGCTTAAAATTTATTTTAAAAAAACTGAAAAAGCCGTATATCCTTATAAAATCTCTTCAATGATGTATTAATGCGGTTTTCATTGTTTTGATACTCAATAAGCAAATTTTGCCCAAAATTAGTTCAGTCATGTTAAACAGAATATTCTTTCTTACGCTATCATTCGTGTTAATACTTTTTCTTCTAATAAATTGCACCCCACCTAAAACCAGTGATAAATGGGTCGGAACCTGGAGTACTTCACAACAGCTTACTGAGCCAAGGAATATGCCTCCGGAACCAGGTTTATCAGGAAATACAATTCGGCAGGTTGTACGTGTGTCTATTGGAGGTGATGATCTAAGGCTTAGGGTATCAAATGAGTTTGGTACTGAACCTGTAAGTATTAATTACGTTCAAATAGCCTCTTCCCTGGGTGGAAGCACCATTGATGTAGCAACTAATGCTTCGGTAATTTTTAACGGCTCTTCTTCTCTAACCATACAGCCAGGAGAAGCAGCCCTATCCGATCCATTCGACTTCACTCTTGAAGCATTATCTAATGTAGCTATAACGATGTATATCGAATCTGTTGGAGACGAATTAACTGGGCATCCCGGTTCCAGAACAACCTCATATATTTTGGAAGGTGACCATGTTTCTGATGCAGAATTTGAGAACTCAGTGAATACTGATCACTGGTACCTTATTGATGCCATTGATGTAAAAGCACCAGAGCACTTTGCTGCTGTGGCTACTCTTGGAAATTCAATTACAGATGGGCGCGGTTCAGGAACGAACAAACAAAACCGCTGGCCGGATGAACTTTCTAAGCGATTACGTGCTAATCCCGAAACAGAACATATTGCTGTATTAAATCAGGGGATAGGCGGTAATTGTGTTCTAAGAGCATGCCTTGGACCTGCGGCAATAGAACGATTTGAGCGTGATGTACTTAATCAGCCAGGTATTAAGTGGCTCATTATTATGGAAGGCATTAACGATATTGGCGGAGTTCGAACAGAAGAACAAGCCGAAGAAATTGCTACTGCTTTGACTGCTGCTTATGAAGACATGATTGCTCAGGCTCATGAAGCAGGAATCAAAGTTTATGGAGCTACATTACTTCCTTTTGGAGGTTCATTTTATGATCGTCCGGCAAGTGAACAAGCCCGTTCTGCTGTAAATGAATGGATTAGAACAAGCGGGAAGTTTGATGGTGTTATTGATTTAGAGAAGGCACTTGAAGATCCTGATAATCCCGGGAAGTTACTTCTTGTAGCTGATGACGGAGACGGACTTCATCCGAGCGAAGTCGGACACAGAATGATGGCTGAGGCTGTGGATTTATCTTTGTTTATTGATTAAAAGGATTCTCTAACACTTACTGATTTTGAACTAACTCGATCAAAGCATCAAAAACAGGCTTTGGTTCATTGTCATAATCAAATAAAAGCGGATGATTTACCAATCCAGCCGGGAAATAATTCAACCATGACCCGGCATCAGAAACTCCCCATAAGGTTACTCTTTTTATCGTATCCTTGTGATCCAGATACACAGAAAATAAATCAACATAGGCTTTAGTAAGTTGTTCCTGAGCCTCTTCAGTCAGTCCATCAGGATAAATATTTCTGTTTTCGTTGATCGATCCGTCTGCATTTCTATATCCCGGAAGCATATTGATATCAAGTTCGGTGATCATCACGTCTATTCCCAGTTCAGCTAAATCTGAAATCATTGCGTCGGTTTCTTCGGGGGTGGGAAGGCTACTTATTCTCAAATGACTTTGGGAACCTATTCCGGTAATTGGAACGCCAGCATCCATCATTTTCTTAACTTCCCGGATAATTCCTGCTCTCTTCGCAGGATTTTCCATACTGTAATCGTTATAGTATAACTCTACGTCCGGGTCAGCTTCACGAGCGAATTCAAACGCCTTGGCAAGAAAATCATCCCCAATGATATTGTACCACTTTGATTCCCTGAAGGTACCATCCTGATTAAATGCCTCATTGATTACATCCCAACCATCAATACGTCCTTTGTATCTGCCTACTATGGTATGAATATGATCTCTCATTCGTTCCAATAATGCTTCTCTGGTTAACGGCTCGTTGTTTTCATCCACAAACACCCAATCCGGAGTTTGACTGTGCCAGATTAACGTATGAGCAGATATGAATTTGTTATTCTGTTCAGCAAAATCAACAAACTTGTCTGCGGCTTCGAAATCATACACTCCGGGAAGCGGGTGGATTTCTTCCCACTTCATTACATTTTCAGGTGTAATTGCTTTAAAGTGTTTTTTTGTTAGTTCGAGCCCTGTTTTATCTCCAATAATTCTTCGTTCAACAAAATAACCTCGTAAATCTTGCCGGACCGTATCTACTAATAACTCTGGATAATCAGACAATATTTGAGCCTTGTTTAACGCAGTTCCAATCATGAACGCATCTTCATAAGCCTCATATAAAGATGGGGCAGTATTGCTTTCTGTATTCGATGAGTTTTGGCATCCCAAAAAACTCATGATTACCAATGCGAATATTAATCCGACCTTCATGGGATGATTTTTGAAATTTAATTCCATCATTTCCTCTGCCTTAGGTTTCAAACGAAACATGTTATTCTTCAACTGCTGTTTCTCTGCTTCTTAAATCCTCTTCTATTTCTACCATTTTTTCATCGGATAACGGATAGAAAAACATCATTGCCCCACCAATAATCCCAAATACTGCGGGAAAAACACTCATTAGTAGTTTAATTCCAAGTAGCGCTTCTTCTGTTTGAACAGCATTAGCTACATATCCATAGTACTCTAGTACCCAAGCTGAAGCTGAACCTCCAATCATAAGTCCTACTTTCAGGGAAAATAAAGATGCTGCCATGATTAATGCCGTTGAACGGCGCCCGAACTTCCACTCCCCATAATCAGCCGTATCCGTATAAATTGCCCATTGCGTTACTGAAACAGAACCAAAAAAGAAGGAAATAAGTGCATTTAAAACATACATCAAAAGTACATTCTCCGGAGCCAGAAAAAAGAAGAAGAGAGAACATAACGCGCTTCCTGACAGAAACCATGAATATATATTTTTCTTGGAAATGAATCTTGTGAAAAACTTAGTCAACAGAGCGCCAACAAAAGTAGCTATTGTACCAACCGTTAAAAACGAGGAAGTAAAGAGCGCAAATCCCATATCAACCTGCATTCCCAAAAAATTGAGCGTTTGTTCACCTACAAAATATTCGATATAAAACGCAGTAGAAGAGCCCCTCATAACGATGAACGACAACTGGAAAAAGGTAGCTACTCCAATTAGAACCCAAGGTTTGTTTTTTACCAAGTTCTTGAGATCGTCTGTAACATTATTGCTTTTTTCTTTTGTTGGAACTACTCGTTCTTTAGTAAGAAAAAATGTACCAAATAGTAATACAGCGGCTAACACTCCATATACAACCATCACCATTTTCCAGCCAAAAACTTCGTCTCCTTCTCCAAAATATTGAATCAAACCAAGGGTCACTGCACCCACAACAAATTGACCAATAAAAGCCGCCGCAAACCTATACTGAGAAACAGTAGTTCTTTCCTCCGAACTGGGTGTTATTACACCCATCAAAGCTGCGTAAGGGACATTAACTGCAGTATACAGCATCATTAAAATAATGTACGTTACATAAGCGTAGACCAGTTTACCTGTTGGACTTAAATCCGGAACCGAAAACGCAAAGAAGCCCGCAACTCCAATAGGTATGGCGAATGCAAAGATGTAGGGTCGGAATTTACCCCATCGTGTTTGGGTTCGATCTGCAACCATCCCCATTACAGGATCGTTAATAGCATCCCAAAGCCGGGAAACTAGCATCATGGTTCCCACTGCTCCGGCAGATAGCCCAAAAACATCTGTGTAAAATATGGGCATAAAAACCACGAAGGTCTGGAAGTACAGGTTAGAGGCTGCATCACCAAGGCTGTATCCTACTTTTTCTTTTATACTGAGTCGGAGTTGTTGAACTGACATGCGGGTATTGTTAGACTGTTACTGTTTAATGCTGTTATTCTACTGTTAAAATCACTTTACTAAGATCTTCATCTCTGGAAGAGTTACCAACCATTATCTCAAATTCACCCGGCTCCACAACATATTCCATTCTGATATTGTAAAAAGCCAGTGACTTACTGGAAACAGGAATGGTAACCGTTTTGGTTTCCCCGGGTTTTAACCACACTTTTTGAAAGCCTTTTAATTCTTTTATGGGACGGGTTACCGTGCTATACAAATCCCTGATATACATCTGAACGACTTCTGCTCCTTCTCTTTTTCCGGTGTTAGTTACATCAACCGAAACGGAAGTTAAACCATCTGTAGGTATTGTATTTTCCTCTAACCGAAGACTGGATAGCTCAAAAGTGGTGTAACTCAAGCCATATCCAAAAGAGAATAGTGGTTGTGCATCATCAAAAAGAAAACCTCTTCGAGCAGATGGTTTAAAATTATAGTAAACCGGAAGTTGTCCAACTGATTTGGGGATCGAAATTGGAAGTTTCGCACTCGGATTAATTTCACCAAAAAGTACGTCAGCGACCGCATTTCCACCTTCCTGACCTAAGTACCAGCATTCAAAAATTCCGGGCACCTTTTCAACTACATTATTAATACTTAAAGGTCTTCCGTTTACAACAAAGGCAATTACAGGTTTTCCGGTTGCTACCATGGCATCTACCAATTCATCCTGTTGGCCGAACAAGTTCAAATCCGTACGATCACCCATATGCTTCAGAGACCATGCTTCTCTTGAAGTTTGATCGTTACCTCCGATTGCCAATACGATTACATCTGCCTCTTTTACATCTTCTACTGCGAGCGCAATTGCCTTTCTGTTTTCTTCAGGAGTTGGAATTACTACCGCATCTTCTTCCCATCTTCCACCAACGGTAATTTTACAGCCTTCGCTATATAAAACTTCAATATTATGATCTTCTGCTTTCTTTTTAATTCCTTCCAGAATAGTGATATTTGTTTTAGGTGATCCACTATATCCCCCCAACAAACTTCGGGTAGCATTGGGACCTACAACTGCGATTGTTTTAGTTTCAGATGGATTTAGTGGAAGTACATCTCCTTCATTTTTAAGTAAAGTGATTGTTTCTTGTGCCGCCTGAAGAGCCAGTTTTTTATTCCTTTCTGATCCCGAAATTTCTTCCGCGATAGTGGGGTCCATATATGGGTCCTCAAATAATCCCATTTTAAATTTCCAATAGAGCATCGGCCCTACCATTTCATCTAAATCACCTTCCGTTAGTCTGCCTTCTTCTACTAATTCTTTCACATTCAAATAACAATCGGGCTCCGGGAGTTCAATATTAACTCCGGCTTTCACTGCTAATTCAGCAGCTTCTTTTCTGTCTTTAGCAATATGATGACCGTGAGTATCTGCTCTGTCAAAAAGCTCCCAGATCGCATAGTAGTCTGATACTACAAATCCTTTAAATCCCCATTCTTTTCTTAAGACATCCTTCAGCAACCATTCATTGGCATGAGAAGGAACCCCATCAATCTCATTATAAGAAGCCATTATACTTACTACGTTCGCTTCTTCGACTGCTTCTTTAAAAGGCATCAAAAAGGTTTCCCGAAGTACGCGTTCTGAAATATTTACCGGACCGCAATTCATTCCCGATTCGGGCTGACCATGCGCAGCAAAATGCTTAAGCGTAGCCATCACATGTTTTTTGTTATTGAATTGTGCGTCTCCCTGAAAGCCTTTTACAGCTGCAACACCCATTTTAGCTACCAGATAAGGATCTTCCCCGAAAGTCTCTTCAACCCGACCCCATCTCGGATCACGGGCAACATCTACAACGGGAGTAAGCGCCTGATGACCACCACGAACTCTGGTCTCTTCGGCAGTCATTGCGTACAATCGTTCGACTAATTTAGTATTGAAGGTGCCTGCCAAACCAATTGGTTGAGGAAAACTTGTAGCCCATTTGGATGCTAAGCCATGGAGGCATTCTTCATGAAATACAACCGGAATCCCAAGTCGGCTATTTTCTATAAAGAACTTTTGAATATCATTTGTAAGCTCTACCGTTTGTCGGGCATCAAAACCGTCTTCATGACTGGCTTCTTCGTCTTTTCCAGCATCACTGGGACGACCAACTTGTCCTATGCCATTTCCGTGAGCATATGCTTTATTCGCTTTCCCGAAATCAAAATTTCCTTTTTCATCGATAAGAGTCTCTTTCTTTTCATTCCAAACTCCCATCATTTGGGCAACTTTTTCATCAATCGTCATTCTGGAAAGTAAATCCGAAACACGATCTTCTATTGGAGAATCAGGATTCTTATAAACGGCATTTTTTAGATCAATTTTGTCCGTTTGTTTTGTTGATATGTTCCCCGAAAATGTTTCCAATCCTTACATATGTCTTATTCTGATTTAACCAGTTCTATAATTTCGTTAACAAATGGTTTTGGTTGTCCTTCCCGATCGAATGCCAAAGGGTAATTCGTTCTGCCCGGAACCGGCCATCCGTTTTTCCAGGAATCACCATCTGTGACTCCCCAAAAAGTAACACGGTTTATTGATTCGGAGTGATCCAGCATTACTTCGAAGAGCATTTTATACTGCTCAGTTAGTTTGGTTTGAACTGAATCTGGTAATCCATTTACATATGGATTCATTCTATCCCCGCCTTCAGCTCTCATATTTACATCTGCACCCTGATTAGCCCATGGCGATGGAAGTACATCGATATCAAGTTCCGTTATCGCAACAATTCCGAGTTTTTCAAATTTCCTAATACTAGCTTCGAAATCTTCTCTGCTTGGATAATCTAAACCGTAATGTGCCTGCATCCCAATTCCTGTTACCGGAATTCCCTGCTCCTGAATAGATGTAATTAATTCAACTACGGCGTCTGCTTTTTGAGGCTGATGAAGATTATAATCATTGTAGTAAAGCTCAGCATCCGGATCGGCAGCATGAGCAAACTCAAATGCTTTAGCTACAAAATCCTCCCCGATAATATTATACCAGGGTGACTCCCTCCAGGAGCCATCATCATTTACAACTTCATTTGTAACGTCCCATCCATCAACTCTTCCTTTATATCTTGTCACAATAGTTGTGATATGATCTTCCATGCGGGTTAGAAGTTCTTCTCTTGTTAGAGGAGTACCATCTTCATGTTCAAAAACCCAACGAGGAGTCTGACTATGCCAAACTAGTGTATGCCCGACAATAAACATATCGTTCTTTTCACCGAATTCGACAAATTTATCGGCATCATCAAAATAAAATGAATCGGGGCGAGGGTGGATATACATCCATTTCATATCATTTTCTGCAGTAATAGAACTAATATGATTCTTAATAATTGGAAGAGCCCGCTGATCCTGCTCCATATATTGTGAGGTATTCAGAGCTGCACCAATAAAGAACTTTTCGCTAAAGGCGTTCTTAAGGGTTGCTGGTTCTGGCTCACTTTGTTGGCAAGCTGCAACAAATATCACTAATGCAGCAAATAAAAAGACCTTTTTCATAATTATTCTCCTTCTACCAAAGCGTGATCAAGCTCACGCGTACCTATTATTGTTTTTATACTTCCATCTCCATCGTATTCAAGCTCAATTACTTTCATACTTCGAAGCCATGTTTTACCGCCTGAAGGAACTGAGTCGTGGTGAAATAAATACCATTTACCTTTGAACTCTACAATACTATGATGAGTAGTCCATCCAATGACCGGAGTTAGAATTACCCCTTGATATACAAAAGGTCCGTAAGGGTTATCACCAATTGCATAACAAACGCGATGAGTATCTCCCGTAGAATACGAGAAGTAATATTTCCCATTAAATTTATGCATCCATGAAGCTTCAAAAAATCTTCTATCTGTATCACCCTGAAGAAGTGGGTTTCCATTCTGATCAACAATCACCAGATCTTTGGGTTCTTCAGCAAAATCAAGCATGTCATCCGTCATCTTAACAACTTTAGCGCATATTGCTGGTTCACTATCTGATGGAAAACTTTCCTTCCCCAAGTATTTATTGTCTCGGTAGCATTGAAGTTGTCCTCCCCAAATTCCTCCAAAGTACATATAGTGTCCCCCATCATCTTCAAATAAACAAGGGTCGATACTATAACTTCCCTTAATTGGTTGAAGTTCTGCTTTAAAAGGACCGTATGGCTTATCACTTATGGCTACACCAAGACGAAACACATCATCTTTATCTTTTAAAGGAAAGTACATGTAGTATTTCCCATTTTTAAATGCCACGTCGGAATCCCACAATTGTCGCCCGCCCCATGGTATATCTTTTACTTCAAGTACTTTCCCGTGATCGGTTACCTCTCCGTGTATATCCTCCATTGAAAACACATGGTAATCTTTCATATCAAAGTGATCACCATTATCGTTTTCAGGAACCCCACTTTCCCAATCATGGGATGGATAGATATATAACTTTCCTTCAAAAACATGTGCAGAAGGGTCTGCCATGTAATCATTAGGAACTAAATATCTTGGTTCTTTCATATGTTACCTCTTTAACTTAATTCTATTCATAAGTAGTAATTGCTATCAATCATTATATCTTGGCGCTGGTACATACACCGTTCTTTCCAGCGACTTATAGTATTCAAGATCACGTACCGGCTTATCCAGTCCATCCGGGATTGGTAATCCAGAAAGGCTTTGGAAATACAAAACACAGGAGTTTCTCCACCTAACAGCATCTTTTTCCTGAATTTTGAGAAGCGCCTTCACCTGCTCAAATCTTTGCTCATCAATAAATGGCTTAACAGATTCCCACTTTTTTTGCATCCAACGAACCTGTTCTACACCTTCGTAATATTTATGAATCAGTTCTTCCCAAAGTGTTTTACCAGATTTCATTTCGTGAGTCCAAGGCACATGATGAAACCAAAGCAGATAATCTTCCGGAGTTGTATTTACATTTCGGAACATAGCTTCCACTTCATCATGATACTGTTCAACAGCATTCGACCCGGATTCAGTACGATCAAAACCAATGCCATTTTCATCCGCTTTATGATAATACACAGCAGTCCAATCTGGTCGGGGCAGATTTGCTGTCCAGGGCGCCGGTCCATAGTGATGACCTTGTGCATAGAGATGTGTTAACCCTAATGGCATTCTGTAATTAACACCCGCTTCCCGGGATTGCATCATCACTTCGCCAATTGGGTCAAGAAATCTTTCATTATTTGTGAAGGTCATTCTCATCCATTCATCTGCAATTTCATCTGCGGTAAGAGTATAGTCCCATGCTAACCGACCAAAAGCATACCAGCTCGATTGAACAAATGGATGACCAGTCCAGTTTTGAGTATTCCCCAAATTCACTACACCAGCCATTCCGGTGTATTCGTAGTCAAATACGTTACCGGAAACTACATCCCCAACTGTAGATCCTTTTCCTTTGGCATAGGTGTCTGAATCAATTGCTTCTTCAAATAGTGTTCCCTGATATGCCAGGTGTTTATCAAATCCGAAATACTCCTGAGTAATCTGAAGCTCCAGCATGGTATTGGTATTAGGCAGTGCGCCAAAAAGAGGGGAAAATGGTTCTCTGGGCTGGAAATCAATCGGACCATTTTTCACCTGAAGAATCACATTGTCATTGAACTTTCCGTCCAAAGGAACAAATTCATCATAGGCTTCACGGAACCGATCTTCCTGTTCAGGGCTGTATACAAAGGCTCTCCAAATCACCACTCCGCCATGTGGCTCAACTGCTTCAGCTAAGACATTGGCACCAACGGCATGGTCACGATCATAAGCAAAAGGTCCGGGTTGACCTTCAGAGTCTGCCTTTACTAAGAATCCCCCAAAATCAGGAATCATTTCATAAATCTGATCAGCTTTATCTTTCCACCATTGGCGAACATCCGGATCTAGTGGATCTGCCGTATCAAGCCCGCCAACTCTCATCGGCGACTGATAGTTAATAGACACAAATAACTTTATCCCATAAGGACGGAATGCGTCTGCAAGAGTTACCAATTTTTCCAGAAACTGTTCCGTAAGAATTTTTGGATCTGCATTCACATTATTTACAGCGGTTGCATTAATACCAATGGATGCATTCAATCGCGCATAGTCGGTATATCTAGGATTGTTGTATTCCGGAAGAGATCCCCATTCCCATAACGAAAGTCCCGCATAACCACGCTCCACCAATCTGCTTAAATTATCCCAATGATTAAGCATCCGGTACTGAACTTTTGGAGAAGATTGAATCGAAAGGCTTGAAATATCTGCATTCGTTTGAAGTTCCCTAAGGAAAGCAAATGTTCCATAGAGTAATCCAAGATCTGTATTAGCCGCTATGATAATGTTTTCAACTCCTTCTATAGTAGCACTTTTAATAATGTATCCTTCATCTCCAATCTGGCTTAATTCATCACTCATTCCCAGGGCATTAATTCTTGCAGAAGTACCAGACGTTCCTATAATAAGGTTACCGGAATCAGTGAATGAGTTATCAAACAGCAGTTGTTTACTTAAAAGCTGCGGTAGCGCTTCCGAGAGTTCATCAGAAATAGCCTGTATTGTAGGAGAATCCCCAGCGACAATTACAGAGTTAATCATAGAACGATATTGCTGAAGCATCTCAGCATCCTCAACTAACTGATATCGCAACCAGGCCTCATAGCCATCTTCATTTGGTTTATCAGATTGGTAGGTTTGAACTAATGCTGCTTTACAGTTTATAACTGTAAAAAGACTAAGGGCAAACAGATATATAAATTTTCTTTTAATCATTAGAAACCGATTGAGTTACCGCCATCAACAGGAAGGTTAACGCCTGTTACAAATTTTGCCGCATCTGATGCCAGATATACGGCTGCAGCTCCAATATCTTCTGCGTCTCCTAACGAACCCATTGGAGTTCTGGATAACACTTTTCTTTCCCGTTCAGGATCTGAATCAAAAGCTTTACGAAGCATCGGGGAATCAATAAACCCCGGAGCTATGGCATTCACACGAATTCCTTTTGGGGACAGATCAACAGCAAGCGAGCGTGTCATCCCCAAAACGGCCGTTTTTGATGAAGTATATGCCGTAACATTTGAGATACCATACATAGCCGCCATCGACGTAATGTTGATGATGCTTCCCGATTCACGAGGGATCATCTTTTTGGCTACTTCGCGAGTGAGTGAGAAAAGCCCATTTACATTAGTCTGGATTATGCGCTGGAATTCCTCATCAGAAACTTCGGTAAGAAATTTCTTCATATTAATTCCTGCATTATTCACCAGAATATCGATGGGGCCATGTTTGGATTCTATTTCTTCTACAAAAGCTGGAAGAGTGGCTGTATCTGAAACATCGTTCGAAACATAAAATGCTCCCTCTCCAAGTTCTTCCACTGCTTCTTTTAAAACCTCTTCCCGTCTTCCTGAAATTACTATTCTGGCACCGGCAGCCAGGAATGCTCTTGATATACCAAACCCTAATCCCGTTCCACCTCCGGTAATGACAGCCAATTTTCCGTTAAGACTAAATGGGGATTCATTCATCTTATACAAATTGGTTTAAGATGTTTTCGTAAAGCTCTTGCTTTCCACTGATTTGTTTTGGCTCTCCATTTTCAACAGCGTAGTTGTATAAATCTTCGAATGATAACTTTCCGGCTTCGAATTCGGCGCCTTTACCAGAGTCGAAAGAACTGTATCGCTCTTTTCTCATTGTTTTGTAAGGGGATTTTGTGAGAATGGCATCTGCTGCAATCAATGATTTTGCGAACACATCCATCCCTCCGATATGAGCATGGAAAAGATCAATCAGATCAGTAGAATTACGACGGGTTTTTGCATCAAAATTTATTCCCCCACCTTGAAGTCCGCCTGCCTGAAGAATAACCAGCATTGCCTGTGTAATTTCCAATACATCTACCGGGAACTGATCCGTATCCCATCCATTTTGATAGTCTCCGCGGTTAGCATCAATACTTCCAAGAAGTCCATTATCTGCAGCTACTTGTAGTTCATGCTCGAATGTATGTTGAGCCAGTGTAGCATGGTTAACTTCAATATTTAGTTTGAAGTCGTCCATCAGATCGTACTTTGTCAGAAAACCGAGTACCGTAGCAGAATCGAAATCATACTGATGCTTTGACGGCTCCATAGGCTTAGGCTCAATGAAGAATGTTCCTTTGAATCCCTGAGCTCTGGCATAATCTTTTGCCATATGAAGGAATTTAGCCATATGATCCAGTTCTCTTCCCATCTGAGTATTCAGCAATGACATATATCCTTCACGACCACCCCAGAACACATAATTTTCACCACCTAATTTAATAGTGGCATCCAGAGCATTTTTGATTTGAGCACCTGCAAATGCCACTACATCAAAATCCGGATTGGTAGAAGCACCATTCATATAACGAGGGTTGCTAAAACAATTAGCTGTTCCCCAAAGTAATTTAACTCCGGAAGCATCCTGCTTTTCCTTGGCGTAATCGGTGATATAATCCAATCGCTTTTCAGATTCAGCAATCGTATCACCTTCTCCAATTAAATCGAAATCATGGAAACAGTAATAAGGCACTCCAAGTTTAGTGATAAACTCAAAAGCAGCGTCCATTTTATCTTTCGCATTCTGATAAGGATCAGTACTCACCGCCCATGGAAATTCTTTAGTTCCGGGACCAAATGGATCTCCACCGGTTCCTGTTAATGTGTGCCAGTAGGCAACGGCAAACTTGAAGTGTTCCTTCATTGTTTTTCCGGCAACTACTTTATTTTCATCGTAATATTTGAACGCTAAAGGATTGTCTGATTCTTTTCCTTCGAATTCAATTTTTCCAATTCCTTTAAAATATTCCTTATCTCCAATAAGTGGTTTCATAAGCGTATTAATTTCCTCTGATCCTTATTCTTTAGTATTTAAAATCCGTGTTTCTCAATTTCTTCTTTCCAGCCCTGGTAAAGTCCTTTGTATTTCTCTACTAATTCAGGAGAAGGTTCAATAGTAGCTATTTTCTCCAAACTTGAAAATGCTTCCTCAGCACTTTCAAAAAAGCCTGCACCTAATGCTGCACCTCGAGCAGCACCAGCAGCTCCATCGGTGTTGTATAATTCCAATGGAATTCCTGTTACATTCACAAAAATCTCTCTAAAAGTCTGGCTTAGAAATAAATTTGCATGACCTGCTCTTATTCTTTTCTGTGGTATTCCCAAGTCTTTCAACATCTCAAAACCAAGATTGAGAGCGTATACAATACCTTCAACAGAAGCACGAAGAACGTGTGCCGTTTGGTGTCTGTTGAAATCCATATTCAGAAGGTGTGAGCCAACTATACGATTTTCAAAAATTCGCTCCGCTCCATTTCCAAACGGTAGACAAATCAAGCCTTCTGACCCGGGAGAAACTGAATCCACCATTTCATTCATGTGGATATAATCAATATTTCCATTTCCAGTATTTAAAATTCTTCGAAGCCAGTTATAAAGTATCCCGGTACCATTGATACAAATTAAAATTCCATTCCGTGGAGCTTCTTTAGAATCATTAACATGAAGAAAGGTGTTTATACGGGACTTTTGGTCGTAAGCATTTTTTTCAGTTACAGCATAAATAACCCCCGAAGTTCCGGCAGTAGAAGCTGTTTCACCGGGATTCAATACATTCAAGGAAAAAGCATTGTTAGGCTGATCTCCTCCGCGATACGTAATAGCCACGCCGTCAGAAAGCCCAAGATTTTTTGCAATACTTTCCTGCACTTTTACAGCCGATCCTATTGCAGGTACGATTTCAGGAATAAGATCTTCTGATATCCCATACTCATTCAAGAGTTCTTTACTTACTTCCCGCTTTTCAAAATCCCAAAAAATACCTTCTGATAATCCTGTTTCCGTTGTGGTAGGTTTTCCGGATAAACGCATAGCAATGTAATCTCCCGGAAGCATGAATTTATATCCCTTCTCATATACTTCGGGTTCATTTTGTTTAACCCATGCAAGTTTCGATGCCGTAAAATTACCCGGAGAATTTAAGAGGTGAGGTAAGCAGTAATCTGAACCTAAGGAATGAAAAGCTTTATTTCCAACTTCCACGGCCCGACTGTCACACCAGATTATCGAAGCTCTGAGCACTTGATGATTTTCATCAACTAGTACCAAACCATGCATCTGATAAGAAATTCCTATCGCCTGAATCTTCTTTGTGTCAACGTTATTCTCTTTAATAAGAATAGAATAGGCTTCCAGAAAATTATTCCACCACATTTCCGGATCCTGTTCCGCCCAGCCTTGTTGTGGTGCATCAATAGCTAATTCTTCTTTGGGATAAGATATAGAAGCAAAGACTTTACCCTCATTTGCATCAAACAAAGACAGTTTTATAGAGGAACTTCCTAAATCAATACCTAGAAACATAACTATTTATATGACCCACAGTTTTATTGTAAAATATCGCTATGATTTAACTCCAACAGTAGAATGCAAAGCAACATTATTTTAACAGGATAGTGTTATATAATATTTAAATGAGGGCAAAAAAGAAACAGTAATGAGCAAAATTTTCCGGGTTTATGGTAAATTTTGCTCAGCTTTGCCGAGCTTAGCTTGACTCCCGGATAACCAGCGATACGGGAACCATACTTACAATTCCTTGGTGCTCATCGGATTTCTCTAATCGGGACATCAAATTATCGATCGTGTTTTCTGCTAGACGTGTATAGTCGGTATCTACAGAAGTAATTTTAGGATAATGGTTTTCACAGATAGGTAGATTATCATAACCAGCTATAGCAACGTCTTGAGGAAATTTATACCCAAATTCACTAGCTGCCTCCATAAAACCAACGGTCATCGCGTCATTAGTAGCAAAAATAGCTTCAGGTTTTTCATCTAATTTATGAAATGCTTCAAATGCTTTTGTGCCCGACTCCAAGGTATAATCACCTCTGTAACTCCAGATGAGCTCCTCATCAGCAACATGCACGATATAATCGATAAAGCCATTTGACCTGAATCTTGACTCCGGCATTTCAGTCGGCCCTTCGATAATTCCCAGTTTTTTATACCCTCTGGAGTGAAAATGACGAGCAATTAACGTAGCTCCCTGGTAGGCATCAAAAGTGACCGTATCTAATACAGAGTTATCAATATTAGAGCAGGAAATGATCGGAAAATCACTTGGCGTTGAATGTAAAATATGCTTGTAATCCTCTTCTTTAAGCTCGGGAGCGAATAAAACTGCCGCCGTAAAACCAATTGCCCTGAGTTGTTCAATAAGGGTAGGAACTGATTTAAGGTCCTGATCAACCCCAAAAACACTCATAGTAACTTTCTTTTTGTATGCTGCTTTAATGAACCCAATTGCAAATGAGGAATAAAACTCTCCTTCTCTAAACTGAGTAATCAACGCAATATAAGGGGGTTGATTTTCAGGAATTGCTCGTCCATTAGTTGGAAGCGGGTATCCCAGTTCATGGGCGCTTGCCAAAATTTTCTTCCTGTTTTCATCCGAAATCCGACCCTCTCCCCTAACTGCTCTGGAAATTGTTGATACCGAAAAACCGGTTGCTTCGGAAATATCCTTAAGCGTAATCTTCATTTATATCTTGATTTAAATTTGAGCAAATTTTGCACAAAAGATAGGAAATCCCACTCTTAGAGAAAACAAAGAGTTTTTTCACACTTAACTAATTCCTAAAAATAATACCTCATTTGTCATATAAACTTTTGCAGAACTGTTATTATGTTTTAATTTATTAGGCAAACAAATTTGAAAGCCTAAAATAATATATTGATTCACCTCCGGAACACACACTCTCCTAACGGTTTTTATGATGAGATGATTGACCATGAGAGCCATTGCCGGGCTCATTATTCCCATTTCAATGAAATGCTTGAAAGTATTACTCCTGAAAAACTGATGGAACTACAAGGAGCTACAGACCGGGCTCAGGTAGCGATGGGTATGACATTCAATGTATATCACGAGAATAAAGGCGTAGAAAAAATTCTACCTCTGGATATTATCCCTAGAATTATCTCCGGTAAAGAATGGTCGATTGTTGAACGGGGATTAAAGCAACGTATCAGGGCACTCAATCTTTTTATAGATGATATCTATAACAATCAGAAGATTCTGAAAGACAAAATTGTGCCTGAGGATATGGTCTACTCCAGCGGGAATTTTCTTAAGCCTCTAGTTGGCATGACTCCTCCAAAAGGGGTTTGGTGCCATATTTCGGGATCGGATTTAGTCAGAGATGAGAAGGGTGATTTTTATGTCCTGGAAGATAATCTGCGAGTTCCATCCGGGGTCTCATACCTTCTTGAAAACAGGGAAATTTTAAAACGGGTATTCCCAACTACATTCAGAGGAATGAATGTGAGACATGTCTCTGATTACCCAAATATGCTTTTTAGAATGCTTCAACAATTATCCGGAAAAGAAAACCCTGTTGTTGGCTTATTAACTCCGGGAATTTATAATTCTGCTTACTTCGAACATTCTTACCTGGCCTTACTTATGGGTATTGAGTTAGTAGTTGGCCAGGATTTGGTAGTCAATAATGACAAAGTATATATGAAAACCACGAAGGGGCTTCATCAGGTTGATGTAATCTACCGTCGTATTGATGACACCTTCCTGGATCCTGAAGTATTTAACCCTAATTCAATGCTTGGCGCAAAAGGACTATTTCAGGCTTATAAAAAAGGAAACTTAGCCCTTGCCAACGCTCCTGGTACCGGTGTGGCAGACGATAAAGCTATCTATGCTTACGTACCAAGAATCATAAAATATTATCTGAATGAAGAACCGATCATCCATAATGTGAAAACCCATATTTGCGCTGAAAAAGAAGGTTTAAACTATGTTCTACAGCATATTGAAGATTTAGTAGTGAAAGAAACCAATGCTGCAGGCGGTTATGGAATGATGATTGGACCAAAATCTACCAAAGAAGAACATGAAAAATTCAGAGCGCTGGTAAAAGCCAATCCCAGAAATTATATTGCACAACCCACTCTAGCCCTTTCTACTGTACCAACTCTGGTAAATGACTTAATTGAACCCCGGCACGTAGACCTGCGTCCATTTATTTTGTATGGCGAAGATATTGAAGTACTTCCGGGAGCACTTACCAGAGTAGCTCTTAAAAAAGGGTCGCTTGTGGTAAATTCTTCTCAGGGCGGCGGAAGTAAAGATACATGGGTACTGTATGAATAATGGAGAATTGAAATGTTGAGTAGAGTTGCAGAATCAATTTATTGGTTGGGCAGATATGTAGAGCGGGCTGAAAATTATGCCCGTTTTATAGATGTGAATTTTAACCTGATGCTGGATCTTCCTCCCGGACTCAAAGAACAATGGGAACCGTTGATTGCGGCTACCGGGGATCTTGACTCTTATAAAGGTAGATTTGAAAACTTTGACAGATTGGAAACTATTTATTTTCTCGCGTTCGATTTAAAAAACCCTAATTCTATGTTTTCCTGTATCTCTAAAGCTCGGGAAAACGCACGAACAGTTCGTGAGAAAATCACAAAAGAAAGCTGGGAAAAACTGAATGAAGTTTATCTCTTCATGAAAGAAGGGGTAGGTAATGAAATCTGGAAACAGGAAGACCCACGGGAGTTTATTAATTCTGTGAAATATAAAATCCAGCTTTTGTATGGTATCGGTGATAACAGCGTAGCCAGAACAGAAGGATGGTATTTTGTTCGGCTTGGCCAGTTTCTGGAACGAGCAGATAAAACCTCACGTATATTAGATGTGAAGTATCATATCCTACTTCCATCACCAAAAGAAGTTGGTACCACCCTTGATATCCTTCACTGGATGGCTTTGCTCAAATCCGTTTCTGGATTTAATATTTATCGTCAGGTTTATGGAAATATAGAACCAGCCAAAATTGTGGAGTTTCTTGTTCTTAATAAATACTTCCCCCGATCTATCTATTATTGTTTAGCTGAAGCAGAAGACTGTCTTCAAAAGATTTACGGATCGGCGAGTAAAGGGTATAGAAACAGTGCTGAGAAAAGACTGGGCTCACTTTGTTCACAATTGGAATACTCTGATGTGAACGATGTAATTAGTTTGGGTTTGCACGAATTTCTTGATGATTTACAGCTGAAAATAAACCATATTTCAGATGCCATTCACAACAACTTTTTTAGAATCGGCGACTCCCTTTCCAAAAAACAACAGACTCAATAATGACATACTGCCTGGGTATTAAAACACAACACGGATTAGTTGGTTTATCTGATACAAGAATAACTTCCGGAACTGAAACCACTTCCTCGAAAAAAGTATTTACTGTAAACAAGAATAAGCATTGCTTTTTTATTATGACCTCCGGTCTCCGTTCTGTTCGCGATAAAACCATCACCTATTTTACAGAGATGATGGAGGAAGAAGGGGATGAATACAAAAAGCTCTACAAAACAGTAAGTCGCTTTGGAGATTTAGTAAAACAGGTAGCCCGAGAAGACAAAGCTTCGTTAGAGGAAAACGGATTCGCTTTTAATTTACATGCAATTATTGGCGGTCAACTTGAAGGTGATGATTCTCCCAAGCTCTTTCTCCTCTACCCCGAAGGAAACTGGATCGAAATCGGGCAAAGTACCCCTTTTGTAATTATTGGAAATAAAGGTTCCGGCCACCCTATTCTTAAGCGTTCTGTTACTTATGAAGAAAGCCTGGAATATGCCATGAAGTGCGCTTTTCTTTCTTTTGATGCAACTCGTATTTCCGCCAATGATGTAGGTTATCCAATTGATACTGTACTCCTTAGAAACGACTCTTATTTTATTCGGGAAAACAGATTTGACGAAGCAGATCTTCGAAATATGTCTGAGCTTTGGAACAGCATGCTACGGAAAACCATTGATGAATTACCCGCCAAAAGTCTGGATACTATTTTCGATGCTAAACAACCTGCTCCGATAAATCGAATTACCCCGGGATAATCCCATTGCAGCTTACTATTGTACATAATACCCGTTACAATTATACCAAGCCGGTAAGCTTGTCTCCTCATTATATCAGATTGAAACCGCAAAGCAGGCCTTATTTATCTTTGCTGAATTTTGATCTTAAAATCACTCCGGAACCCTTAAGTATTTCCGAACGCCTTGATGCGGAAGACAACCCTTTTTTCCAGGCTTGGATGGAACCAGTCCCTATAAAAGAATTTCAGATTAAGGCTAACATTTCCATAAAGCTCTACCCCTTCGATCCTTTTCATTTTATCATTGATCCGCCCGTTCGTTTTTTCCAAAATCAATTCCATTATCCAGAGCATTTGAAACAGTTTCTGGAACCTTTTTTGCCATCGGATCCGGTCTCAAAAACGTTTACGTCATTTCTTAATGAACGAATAAAAGGCAGTGACAGAAGCAGCATACTTTTCATTACCGATTTACTCCGATATATCGCCAATAATTTTGAGTATGAACGAAAAGACAAGAATGTAGTCCTCGATTCTGAAAAAACTTTTGAAGAACATACCGGATCCTGTAAAGAACTTTCATGGATGTTAATTGAAATGCTTAGAAGCACCGGACTAGCTGCACGATTTGTAAGTGGCTATGCGTATAACACTGCGTTATTGGGCGAAGGACACGAATTACACGCCTGGGTAGAAGTACTGCTCCCGGGCGCCGGCTGGATTGGTCTTGATCCAAGTTCCGGGTTACTTACCGACGAACATTATATTCCTGTGGCTACAAGTTTTGACCCTGACCAAACAATGCCGGTTACCGGAATCTATTCAGGAGAAGCTTCCTCTAAACTCCGTGCTTCTGTTTCTATTGTAGAAACGCCCTGATTTACTTATTCAACTCCATCATTTTCTTTTTGAAAAACCGCCCCTGCATTGTTGGTTCAAAGTTTTCAAAATTAGTAAACATCTGTGGCGACCATTGAGGATCGAAAACCCACGCCACCCATGAAATTTCTTTGTTTTCAAAATACTCGATAATAGCCTCACCGTACGTTTCATCCCCAATTACAGGAATGTGAGCGCCGGGACCATCTTCACTCATAAAACCGAGTTCTGTAGCAATCATTGGATAGGTATCGGCAACAAAACCCCAATCAGCTTCCCACTTTTCTTCCCATGGCTGTTCTCTTTTTTGGGGATAGGGATGAGTTACATAGCCAATACCATCCGCATTAATTGGATTTTCGCGTACATTTGTCAAATCATAGGCCCAGTTAAAACCTCCTACCAAAGGAATCACGTTTCTGTCATGGGCATAAATCACATAAATAATTTCTTCCACAATCTCCTTGTATTCATCCCAACTCATTCTGCCTAATGTGCCATTGTATCGAGTCGGTTCATTAAATACCTCGTAGAAAGCGGCAACCGGATTATTCCTGTAGCGCGTTGAAATAGTTTGCCAGAAACGAAGTGTTTCCGTCTTTGAAGTATTATACATCGGATGCTGAAAGAGTTCTGTTTTTAAGTTTCCGATGCTGTGCCAGTCAATGATCACGTACATCTCCAACTCGTTCGCCCACTCCAGAGTTTGATCAATTAACTCAAGGTATCCTTCTTCCCCGCGTTCTCTCCATGCTCTCGGATGTACAGGAATCCGGACCACATTCGCTCCCCAGTTTTTTACTTCTTGCAAATAGTCTTTATTCCATTGCCCCTGCTTTTCCAGTTTATCAGGATCGGAAGTGGAAACCCCGCGCAACATGACCTGATTGCCTTCTTCATCCACAAACTTATTCCCATCCACTTTCAGAAAAGGAAGATTATACTCCTGTGTTTGAGCTAAAGCAGATGTAGCTATTAAGACTAATGTGATAAGAGTTAGGATAGAACGTTTCATGGCAGCTTTTTGAGTTTTAAGTTGGCTGCCAAAGTATAATCAATTCATTTGATTAAATCCTATCTGCCTGCTACGCTTTTCCTTAGGGTCATTTCCGTTTCATACTCTTTCCCGTCGCGATGTAACTGAATCACCATTGAATCACCTTCTTCGTATTCTCTCATTAATGCCCATGCATGCATTTCGCTGGCAACCCGCTCTTCCCCGATTCTGATAATAATATCACCCGGCATAATGCCACACTCATATGCAGGGCCGTCTTTATTCACACTGGTTACCAATAATCCAGCCAACCTCGGCAACCCATATTGATATACTAACTGAGTTGTCATGGGCGTGAACTCCATTCCCGGATCAAATGCTAATGAAACAGAACCGGATTCTTTAAGCTGGTTAATGATTTTCTGAACCCGATCGCTTGGAATCGCAAAACCAAGCCCAACAAAACCATTACTTGTTCCACCTGTGAAAATGAAGGTGTTTACTCCGATCACTTCTCCATCACTATTAACCAATGGTCCACCTGAATTCCCTCTGTTGATTGATGCATCGGTTTGAATCATGTCCATGTAAATTCGCGGCTCATTAGGATCGGGTCTAAAATCGCGCTTGGTCGCACTTACAACTCCAACCGTTACCGAAGGCTGACCGTCAGCAAAAAGTCCGAACGGGTTTCCCATTGCAATCGCCCATTCACCCACCATTATTTCATCGGAATCTGCAAATTCGATATATGGAAAATCATTTCTGTCTCCTTTGATTTTCAGAAGAGCCAAATCGGCTAGTTCATCGGAACCCAAGAGTTCGGCATCATGCACTTCTCCGTTTGCCATTGAAATTTTGATGGTTTTGGCTGATTCACTGGCTACGTGTTCGTTGGTAACAATATGCCCATCCGAACTGATGATAAAACCTGAGCCCATACTTTGAACTTCACGTTGTACCGGACGAGAAAAGAAAAAAGAGAAAAACGGATCCTGACTTCTGGAATACCCTGTCTGAAGTTCAGTTACTGTAATACTTACAATCGCCGGACTTGCCGTTTCTACAGCATTGGTAATGGCATTAGATCGACTTTTACTGATGGATGTAGTTCGGTCTTCATCCTGAACTTTCGGGTTCTCTTTTAAAAACTCTTTCGTTGATTCAGGTTCTGCACTCAAAGAAGTGGAAATAGCCTCACTCACTGCCGGTTCCGGTTTAGTGCAGCTTATTGAAATCAGTAAAAAACTTAAAAATACAGTAGCGGTTCGCTTCATATAGTTTAATTTGGTTCTACAGCTGTCCTTCCCCCAGCTTAATTACATTTTCAATCGCTTCTTCAAGAGGTCCGTTGTGCCAGCCGGCTGCTGCCTTTTTATGACCACCGCCATCCAGTTTTCTGGCCCAGACATTAACATCCACATGACTCCTTGAACGAAGACTTAATTTAATCCGGTCTCCATCTTCCCGAAACAAAACACAGGCTTTCACTCCGGATATACTCAACGGATAACTCACAAATCCTTCCGTATCCTCTTTTGACGTTCCGGTTTCCTCAAACATTGAATTGGTAACGCAAATAATGGCGATTTGTTGGTCGGCATACAGCGTTATTGTTTCCAGTGCTTTGCTTAACAGATGAAGTTGATTGATCGTTTTAGTTGAGTATATCCTTTCAACGACTTCATTCGGTTTAAAATTTCCTCTCTTTAACAGAGTTGCCGCTGCATTTAGTGTGTTGGGAGTAACACTATCAAACTGAAAAGATCCGGTGTCGGTAACAATTCCGGTGTACATGGCTTTCGCGGATTGCTCATCAATCTGATCGGGATTATGCTCAGCATATAGTTCATAGATTAATTCACAGGTAGACGAATAGTCCACTCTGGATACAAATTCCTCATAAATATCATCCGGTTGGGGATGGTGATCAATCATATAAATGGGCTTACCTAAATCGGCAATACCTTCTGCCACTTTCCCAAAACGATGCAGTGCATTTCCATCAACCATTACAAAGGCATCAAAAGCGGATAAGTCCTGATCCTCCGGCGAACTTACCGGAAAGAAATCGAGTAACCAGCGAAGGTTATCACCCGGTTCATCTTCATTAAAAGCGGTAGCATCCACGCCGTTTTTCTGAAGCCACAGGCATAATGCAATCTGAGAACCAAGGCAATCGCCATCCGGACGGATATGCGAGAACACCGCCACCTTCTTATGAGTCGTTATTTTTGATATGAATTCCTTAAACATAAATCTCCTTGCCCAAAAATAGCCTTATCGCAAAGCAATTCCATTTCTTTTCTGGAATTCAGCACAAAACTTTGTACAAATAATTTAAATAGTCCCGCCTTTTAAGGCGTGGAAACAGAAATAGAAAGAACAAACCTGAGCCCGAATTTTAGTTATCTGTACGAAAGTTATCGAAGGTTGGAATTTATCCTTGTAATTAATTCAGCTCACACCCTGCGATTTAATTCTGACTTTTAATTCAAATATATACTTGGGTGTTTTTATACATTTATTTCTGTTACCCCGTGATAAATCACGGGGCTATTAAAATTTTAATGCTTTCAGCATATATGGGTATCTTTCAAGCATGAACGTTTTAATAGTAGCCGGAGGAACACCTCCCACCAAAAAATTACTGGAACGGGAAATCGAAGCCGCTGAAATCGTGATAGGAGCAGACAGTGGTGGACATGCATTATTGGGCTATGGCTTCACACCCGATATTGTTATCGGCGACATGGATAGTTTCAAATACACTAATCACGATGGAATCAATATCCTGGAAGATCCGGATCAGGAAACCAATGATTTGGAAAAAGCCTTGCATTATGCGCTTAAACAGGGCGCCACACATGCTGTAGTTCTTGGTGCGTTAGGAAAACGTATCGATCACCTGATGAAAAATATGTCAGTACTGCAGCAATTCTGGTCTAAATTTGAGAACATTCTTTTCCGGGATGATTACGGAGACACCTTTCTGGTTCAATCCCCTTATAAACCTGAATTACCTGTTGGCTCGATCATTTCTTTTTTCCCGGTTCGCAATCCTGTGGAAGAATTCACGTCTACCGGAGTCTTGTATCCTTTAACAAATAGCACTCTCGAAATGGGTGGTCAGGATGGGACTTCCAATGAAATCACCGATCAAGATTCCACCATCACGTTTAAAGAAGGCTTTCTAGGCGTGTTTGTCGGGAATGGCGATAAGATGAGTAGAGGGTAGTTTGGGAAAGCGGATTTGCCTGATAACTCATACCGAAGCCACTCATTCCGTTGAAGGAAAAGTAGGTGGGTGGTATGATTCGGAATTAACTCAAGAAGGAAGCGATCAGGCCGCTTCTTTGATGGATCGAATTACTAATCTGGGATTTGATATTAGCAAATCCATCATTTACAGTTCCGATTTAAAAAGAGCCTCACAAACGGCTGCTATTATTTCCGAACCTTTCGAAAACCGACCTATTCTGGATCAGCGCCTAAGAGAAATGTCATTCGGAAAACATGAAGGCATAGATCAAACTGAGCACAATAAGATAATGGTTGCGGTGCCTGAATCCGGAAACAGAATGGATCACCAGATTTGTGAGGGAGCTGAATCCCGAAGAGAGGTAGCGACAAGAATCACTTCGTTTGTTAATGAAATCATGAGTGATGAACAGGAAGCAGTCGTTATAACTCATGGTTTTGCAGCTACCTTCTTCATCGCCGCTTTTCAAAAGGTTGATATAGAGCAAATGGGCTATCTGAATTATAAGCTTTATCCGGGAAGCATCGCTTTGCTCGAAGAAGACGACCTTTTTCAAAACCGATCTGTTACGTTTTTAAATGGGTGATTTTTACTATCACTCCTCGATATTACATTTCTATTTCCCTATTCTTAATTGATAATTGAACAATTCTTAATTCATTATGCATCACCTACACCGCGAAAAGCTTTTTTCTTTATTTGATGACGACCAGAATGGCGTTGTGTTTATCCAGGGCGCTGAAACCATGTATCGGTATAAAACCGATTATGAGTTTCCTTTCCGGCAGGAATCCAATTTCTGGTATCTGACCGGAGCTAATGAAGCCGATTGTGCTTTAGTGCTGGATTTAAAGAAAGAAGAATATCATTTATTCGTCCCTAAACGTGATGCCCAATACGCGGTCTGGCATGGCTATGTAAAAACCAAAAAGCAATATCTGGAAGAGTATAAGCCGGATCACCTGCATTACCAGAATGAAATACTGAGTGTTCTGAATGCGCTTAAACCGGAAGTAGTCTACTGCCTGAATGATGAACAAGCGGAATTTATTGAAGATTTAGATCGTGGATTTACCGTAGAAACAGAAGCTCTTGAAGACGCGCTCACTTACTGCCGTGTACTGAAAACCGAATGGGAACTGGATCAGATGAGAGAAGCCTCACGGGTAAATGATCTGGCCTATGAAGCAGTAATGAAAGCCATTAAACCCGGCATGTACGAATATGAACTGAAAGCAATCTTCAACAAAGTGCAAATTGAAAACGGCTTGTTGCAGGATGCCTACAATGGAATTTTTGCTTCGGGGGTGAATGCTTCCATTCTTCACTATGTAGAAAATACTGATCAGATTAACGACGGAGATTTATTTCTGATGGACGCCGGATTTGAGTGCAATGGCTACGCGGCTGATTATACCCGCACCTTTCCGGCAAACGGGAAATTCACCGAAACGCAGGCCGGAATTTATCAGGCGGTGCTGGATGCTCATAATGTCGTAATTGAAGCCATTAAACCAGGCGTTAAAATGGAAGACCTCCACCTGATGGCTTCCCGCATTATGATGGAAGGCTTGATAAAGCTGGATATAATTCGTGGGAATATTGATGAGATTATGGAGAACAATATTTTCGCTTTGTTCTTCCCGCACGGACTTGGACACTTCCTTGGCTTAGACACTCATGATGTGGGCGGGTATCCCAAAGGTGTGGACCGCATTGATCGTCCCGGTATTAAATTCCTACGTGCCCGGAGAGAACTGCTCCCCGGAATGGTGGTGACCATAGAGCCCGGTATTTATTTCGTTCCTGCTGTTCTGGAACCAGCCATAAAAGATCCGGAAAAAGCCAAGTACCTGAACACCGAAAAAGTGACGTCCCTACTCGGGTTTGGCGGCGTTCGTATTGAGGATGATATTGTAGTTACCGAAGACGGCTACGAAAACCTGACGAATGTACCTAAAGAGATCAGCGAGATCGAGGCGTTGATGAAGGGTTAGATGGAAAGCTTGTGAGCAATAGAATTATTTAGTTACTTCAACAAAAACCGAGAACCTGCACCGCCCTGCCTACCGCAGGCAGGTTAAACACCGGGTCGTTATACTGCTAATTCAAAAATCGTGAAATCAGAAAAAACATTAACTATTGAACAAGCAATTAAACGAGGTTTCTTTTTTGTAAACCTTCCTGTTTTTCTGATTATAGCTTTACCCCTATTTATAGCTGGAATACTTCCGGAAAGCTGGAATCTTAATCCAATAGTTGGTTTAGCAATAATACCTTCAATTATTATGGCTTGGGTTTGGTGGTCATGGTCACTGCCTAAATGGAGATTATGGGCGGTTAAGAAAGTTGATGATATAGAGTTATTATTTAACAAAGCCGTTGAAGCACAATTGATGTGGCCTGTTGGTCATTTTTTTCAGAAAACGGAAATCAATTCTGACAAACAGAAAAAGAAACTAAGAAGAATTATGGTTGAAAAAATGGATACTTCTGATGAATATGTTCTTCAGATTATCTCAAAAATAACTAATTAAGATCGCAGTATAACAAGAGTTTCAAACGGACTTGAACGGGGTTCGGGTCTTTAATTTTAAACCCTAGACTCGCCGCCCTGCCTACCGCAGGCAGGTTAAACGCCGGGTCGTTAGGTAACATTGACATGAGTCAAATAGTCAAACTTTACTTATTGGCGATCGCATTTTTTTTCATTTCCTGCTTCAGTTTGTATCACTTTTTCTATGTGCTTCCTTCAGTAAATCAGATTAAGTATTTAGTAAATATTGAGGAAGTCGATATTGGAATGAACACTGCCAAACTCGATGAGTTACTTGGTAAACCTTATTTGATTGAGGCAATTGACGCTCCTCTAGCTTCATACCTTTATAATCACGAAGTACCAGAAGGAAATGATGGCCTTTTTCAAATCGCAATTGATTCTACAAATCATGTTGTTGCTATTACCTTCTCTATGAGAAAAAAGAACAGCTATAATTATTTATCGGAATAATGAAGAGTCCAGATAAATATTACATAGCTGGTTTTTCTTCAATGTTTATGATTCTTTTTTGTCTTTATCATTTCTTCTACGTGATTCCTTCACTAAAGAGTGATAGCTATTTAGTGAAAATTGAACAGGTTCATATTGGAATGAATACTGATAAACTTGATGATTTACTAGGCAAGCCAATCAAAATTCGATCATTAAATAATCCAAACGCGCCTCAAATTTACGAGTACACTTTACCAAAGGGTAAAAATGGAATTTTTGAGGTTTCAATTGATTCTACAAATCATGTGAATGGTGTTCACTTATATATTTTAAAACAATAATGAATGTCTTAGAATAAAAATCTGTCTCTATGTTTTCTAACAAGCGTTTCAAGTGGATACTATATATGCGAGCCCATGTACTTTTTATTGCACTAATTTACTCAGTATCTGGATGTACTAACTATGACACAAAAAAATTCGTTTTTTTATCCTCTTCTGATAAATATTCAGATAGCATAAGATTATTTGAAAGTACTGATCTTCGAATCACGTTATCGAATCCAATGACCTCTTATCCTGACGACCGGTATGAACTCGGGATTAATACTCAGCTTTCGTTTAGCAATCTTGGCTTAAAGGCGGTTGTCATTGATTCCATATCTATTGATCAGTACCATAAAAATTTAAATATATCAGACTCTGTTCGTGTGTGGCTGACTTCCCAAAGTAGATACTCTTTCCCAATTGAGTTATGCCCAGAAGCTGATGGCTTTCCTTGTAATGGAATAAATCTGATTTACCACGTAGATAATTCGAAGCATGATTTTCAAATTAGCGATACAATAACTGTAGAAACTAAACTTTGGCTTAAAATTGATGGCAAGCTAAGGAGCATAAATAGGGTTGACAAAAAAGTTTATCAAAGATTTCAAGGGGATTACTATCTCTAAAACCGGCTACATAATAAGCGTTACAATCTGAGGCAGTAGATTTTGCTGCGTGATGTATTCCTGGAAGCTCCAGCTTCCATTGAGGCAGAGCCTCAAACTTGGCATTCCGAAGGAGGACCTTCGGAACGAGGATTAAACAACCACTACGTAGTCGCCCCGCGAAGGCAGGAATGACTCTCCTGATATAAAAATCGACCACAGAGAATCACCTTTCTAAAAATTGTAAGAATCCTATATTCAGGCATCTATGGAATCACTCATTAATTTCTTTAACCGTATCCAACCGCTTTCTTCGCAAACACTTGCTTTGATGGGTAATTTGTTTGAACCTGATACACTCGAAAAGGGAGCATACTTTATAAGAAAAGGAGAAATTGCCCGCGAAATTGCCTTTTTAGAATCCGGGTTTGTACGGGCATATTACATCAACAGTGAAGGGAAAGAATACAATAAGACTTTTTTCCCCGCCCCTACTATCATCGGATCATACGCTTCCCTTATCAGTAAACAAAAAAATGAGGTCGCTCAACAGGCGCTCACCGACTGCAGGATTTGGAGAGCTTCTTTTCAAAAAATTGAAGAACTCTCTAAAGATAGCATCGAGATTGAACGGCTGAGACGAATAATAGCCGAAAGCTATTTTTTAAATAATGAGAAAAAAGAACTTGAAATGGCTTTACTGGATGCTGATCAACGCTATGAGATCCTTCAAAAAGAGTTCCCCGGAATTGAGCAGAAAATTCCTCAATATCATATTGCCGCCTATTTAGGAATAAGTGCTACCCAGCTCAGCCGGATCAGAAAAAAACGCACTCAATAAGCTTTATTTCTTTACCTATGTAAATGCGGCTGCCCTTCGCTTCGTGCTACTTTGTAATCGTATTTAACATCATTCACTTTAAATCTTATTGCAATGCAGCGTAAAGAAATCAACTTTTTCAAATTTCTGTTTATTGTTTCGGCTTTGTGGAACCTGGTCGGTGCCATTTTTGGGTACTTTAACACTGCCTATACTTTTCAGGGATTTTTTGGCAGGGAGTTAACCGACCCGCTTTTCTTTACTATTTATCAGGGTGCATGGGGTACAACGCTCGTCTATATTATTGGATACGCCATTGTTGCCTATAATCCTGTCAGGCATACAGGAATAGTAATCGTTGGCGGCATTGGTAAAGTTGCCTTCGCTATTTCGTTGTTCAAACTTTATCTGTCAGGTATTGCTTCATCTGTTGTGTTTGTGGTGATTATCGGCGATTTCGTTTTTGCAGTATTATTTCTGTATTACTTTATAAGAATCCACAAAACAGGAGAAGGGATTGTTTAGAGATACACCTTTGATTATGAAGCTCTTTGCATTAATTACATGTGTTTCAGCCTTGTTGTCTGCAAACCTTACTGCGCAAACTGACTGGAAAATGGAACGGGAGCGGGATGGTATTCGGATTTATACAAAACAGGAAGTCAATTCTAAATATCATTCCTTTAAAGGTATCGTTCTGGTTGCGGCTTCCGTAGAAGATGTTACCAAAGTACTAAAGGATGCTGATAATTATACCCGCTGGTATGGCTTTACGAATACATCACAATTGCTGGAACAAACGGAGAATGAACAATTCAATTATGTAGAAACCAAGTTTCCATGGCCATTCAAAAACAGAGATATGGTGTATAAAATGACCATTGATACTTCCAAAGATGAAATGATTTTTCATTTAACCGGATTACCCGATTATATGCCCGAACGAAAAGGAATTGTAAGGATGAGAAAAGCGGAAGGTTATATTTTATTGGAGCCTGAAGGCGAAAATACACGAGTAACCTATGTTTTTCATTCCGATCCGGGCAAAAGTATTCCTTCCCGGTTAGCTAACAGCTCCATTGGTGAATTGCCATATTCTACGCTTTCTGGATTAAGAAACATCTTTACTCCTGAAAAATAAACTTCTTCCCCCTCATCAAGAAGCTCTGCTGCGTGATGCTTCCTCAGAAGCTCTGGGTTCTGTTGAGGCAGAGCCTCAAACCCTGCATACTGAAGAAGGAGGGCTTTGGAACCAGGCTTAAACGAAAATACATTGTTCCCTTTAGTTAAGGAATGCTCTTATCTTCATCAGGGTTTTATCTCGCATGGCAAAAAAGAGCATATTTAAGAAAATCAGTATGGTTATAGCAATAGTACTTGGGGTATTTATTCTGTTTGTAGTTGGGGTTGGTTTATGGACGTCTGCTCCGGGTTACAAAGGGGAGCAAAGTGATCATTTTACCGGGACTAAGTTCATTAATGGTCCGGGCTACGAGGAGCAGGGGTTTACTCAGCTTTTAAAATGGGTGACCAACCGAAAGCCGGGCGAATGGGCGGAGCTTACCGAAGAAGACATCACGTATGGTGAACAACCGGCCAAACGTATTTTAGATTCCACTCAGGTAATCACCTATGTCAATCACTCTACTTTTCTCATTCAAACAGATGGACTGAATATCATCACCGATCCGGTGTACAGTAAACGGGTCTCCCCATTTAGTTTTGCAGGACCAAAACGTATGCGTCCGCCCGGAATTTGTTTCGAAGATCTACCTGATCTGGATTTCGTGCTCATCAGCCACAATCACTACGATCATCTGGATATTGCCACGCTGAAACGAATCAAAGAAGTGCATGATCCGACTTTCATCACGCCGCTTGGAGTGGATTTGTATTTGAATAAACAAGGAATCTCTAAGACCATTTCTCTGGATTGGTGGGAGGAAACTCCGGCATCCGATTCTGTACAAATTGCGGCAGTGGAAGCCCAGCATTTTTCAAGCCGGGGTATGTTTGATCGCGATAAAACCTTATGGGCAGGGTTTGTAATCAAATCACCAAATGGAAATATCTATTTCGCCGGAGATACCGGATATAACAGCTTCTTTTCTGAAATCGGAGAACGATACGCTCCTATCAAAACTTCGTTAATTCCGATCGGCGCCTACATTCCCCGATGGTTTATGAGTCCCGTTCATGTGGATCCTGCTCAGGCCGTTCAGATTCATAAAGATGTGCAATCTGAATTGAGTATCGGAATGCATTTCGGAACCTTTCCTCTGGCGGACGATGGTAAGGATGATCCCATCAACGATTTTAATGATGTAGTCGGCAAAGAGAATTTTATTCTGCTGAAGGAAGGGGAGAGATTGGTTCGGGAGTAAATGCTCCAGCCATTTTCCTCCCTCTGAAATCCTGCACGCATGATTTCTGTCTCCCTCCAAAGGGAGACATCTTTGTCGTCATCCCGGACTTGATCCGGGATCTTTGTCAGGTTTGGTAATTACTTTTGGCTAATAAAGAAACTCAAACCAGCTCGTAAGATCCTGAACCAAGTTCAGGATGACCAATAGTTTTTTATTCAAATAAAATCGTGGCACTCAGGGTGACAGCTTTAAAACAAAAGAGAAACACTGCCTCGTTCAGGTTATTTCCTAAGCATTTCGTCCAGACTATACTTTCCCGGAGTTAGCATCATCAATCCGAAAAAGGTAAACATCATTTTCATGGCATGAGCTGCTCCTCTGAATCCGTCGCCGCGCTCAAGGTGCGTAATGGTTGCAACCAGCATCGTAATAAAAAGAAGAGCCGCCATTAATCTGTATTTATAGCCCAAAGCAAATAGAAATGCCCCGGCAGTTTCAGCTAATGAAGCCATAAATCCCCAGAACATATAAATGGCATCGATTCCAAATCCCGGCATGTTTTTACCAAGTCCAATCCAGCGCTCGGGTCCGCCGGTTATCTTGCCCCATCCATGTAAAAAAAGAAAAGACAACCCAACGCCAAGACGTAAAATTAACAGTCCAAGATCTTTATGCTTTGAGAGAAAAGAGAGGTTCGAATCTAACTTTGCCATTTTTCCTTTTTTTTGAAGGAAATAAACAAACATTTTGGCTAACTAGTTACTCTTTGAAAATATTTTTACGAAGTATTATGTCTCTTTGACCAACCAATAAACCTGACTCTTTACTAAGGTTCATAATCCCATTACTTCCTCCACGAGGTGCAGGGTTGTTTGTATGACGGGAAGTCAGATTTTTATCTCCTTCAAACCTGAAATCATTGATGTAATAATAAGACCCATCCGGTTCCAGAATAGTTAAGTGAATATGAGCTGGTTCATTTCCATAAAAGTGCGGCTTTTGAGTATAAAATGTATACTGCCCTTCAGCATCAGTTTTTACCCACCCTCTGATATACCCGTGTCTTCGTGCCCATCCGGTTTCATTACCTTTTTTTGGATAGATTCCTTCTTCATTGGTTTGATATACATATAGAATTACATTTTCAGCTGGCGTAATTCCATCAGGTTTATACACAATGCCACTGATTTTCAGTTGCTCTCCTTCTGTTTCAAAATCGGGCAATGTATCCACTGAGCTCAATGAGTTTTTTTCGTATTCGAAAACGGCTTCGCATCCTTCACATGGCCCACCAATTAATGTTCCCTGAGTATATCCTAATGTTGAACCCAATAAACTGGCAATCAAAAATGTCAGAATTTTAGCAATGAAACTTTCTTTCATATCAATTAAACCAATAGTTCATTTTAAAGACCATGCCACGGTTTTTAACTCCGAAGTTTTCGGTTCCGTAATTGTCATTGTACACCAGATATATATCACTCATTGCCGCGAATCTCCATTGCAAACGACTGTTGATATTGAAATTATCTGACTGTGTGTTGTATTGCAGAAAGGTCGTCCAGTTTAAATTATTGGAGAAACTGATCTCTGATTGTGGGCCAATCAAATGAAGTGTTGCTTCTCCGTAATTTTCAGGCAGTTCCACTCTGTTTCCGACATATCTTACCCCAAAATTTCCCCAGGGTTGTGTTCTCAGGTTTACATTCCCCCCAAACTCTAACCGGGTTCCGTCATAAAATCCGCCATAAGAAGTTTGTATACCTCCGCTCACCACTCCCCGTTGATCCGTATTATAAGAAAATGAAGCAGTATTATAGATATAGGTTTTTGCTGGCAGGAATTCTTCGCCACCGATTAAATCGGTTGGAAACAATAACCGAACGTTTGTGTTCTCAAGTGAAAGACTTACCGAACCATGATTTAACGTGTTAAGGAAATAATTCAAACTTGAAAAACGGTCGATGAGCTGACCGTCTGTCTCCCAGCTCATAACGGTCCATGCACTTACTTCATGACTATTCACCCACTCCGATTCCGGGCGGAACGTATATCCAATCCATGGATTTAGATAACTAAAACCAACCCGAATCAGGCTATCCCGCTCCGCATCGTATTGAAAAGAGCGCCGGGAAAAACCAAGGTCGTTGATATAATTATTTCCAACACGGTCGGCTGTAATTCCGGAAAAGAAATTACCGTTGTTATACATCATGGTTGCTCCTACAAACGAAACATCATCCAGCTTCTCTTCCGTTTGAGACCAGTGATATCGTGCGTTACCGGTAAGTCGACCGCTTTCTGATGAATAATGAAATTCGGCTCCCAATGTCCGGTTAAAATCCTCGGTACTATTGTTGGTTCCATCAAAAGCTGAACGATTGGTTACCAACGCTTTGACGCTGCTACGACCGAATACACGTTGTTGTACAGCTCCTACCATATAATTATTTGCACCCAGACCATCAATACTTCGTGTTTGTACGTTCAATGCACCTACTCTCAGATCTTCATTAACATTTCCGGTCATTCGTGCGCCAAATAAAATTGGAACTAATTCTCCATTGCTAATCCCAATCTGACGTGAAAAGAAGGGTTTTACTCCCCAAGTTCCAAAGCTCGAAAACAAATCACTATTCTCCAGAAAGAAGGCTCTCTTTTCAGGGAAGAAAATGCTGAATCGTGAAAGATTGGTTACCTGTTGGTCAACATCCACTGTGGAAAAATCGGGATTTAATGTCAGATCCATTTTGAGTTTCGAACCGATCGGAATCTTGGCATCCAATCCAACATCAATATCTCCTCCATAACTGTCGCTTTCATTAAAGTCACGATCTGCTGAAGCAAGCACATACGGCTGAATAGCTATTCTTTGTCTTCTTTTTTCAGGTGGAGTTTCCATTTTTAGCGTGCCTAAGTAGCCCAAATCAATACCCGGAAATCCCTGAGGAACATGACTCCAGGTCGAATACACATTTCGTTTCATATCATTTCGCACGAAATTAATGCCCCATTCATTGCTCTCCGGATTGTAATTGATGGACTTAAATGGAATGGCAAATTCAGCCACCCAATATTCATCGTATACTTTAACGGAACTGCTCCATGCATTATCCCAGTTGAAATCCGGGCGGGTTCTGGAATTTTCAATACTTACTACTCCATCCACTCTTGCCCCAGCTGCATTTACCCCAAACAGAAAGCCATTTGTTTTTTGATTGTAAGGATCCAGAACTACCGTAAATGCATCGCTGTCCCAATGGTACGAACTGTTATCCCGCTTCAGCGACTTGATGACCAGTTCTTCTTTTTTCTGATAATTGATCGCCCCGATATACAGGAACTCGTCATCATAGGTGATCCAAGCCTGAGTCTGAGCTTCGGCAAAGCCAGTATCCTTAGGCCATTTATTCAGAAAATCGGAAGTCAGCACTGCTGTTGTCCACGCAGCTTCATCCAGTTTTCCATCTATATTAATTTGCAGACCGGACTTAGTAGATTCGAGTACGAACTCTTCAATAATTGATTGTTCCTGTGCGTTAACTAAACCGGCAGTGATCAAAAAGAGGGATACGAGTATAAACTTTTTCATGGGGCATATTTTTTAGTTTCCCCGAGATACTCATTTCTTCTTTATATGTTGGGAGCCATCGATATACAGCTCTTATTTTTCCCTGAAAAACACTAAATCCCATAGTTGTCACATTCGCATATTTTTAAGCAACATTTGCAGTGGTAAACCAGTAGTATGCAGAATGTACATTTCTGGCTCTACATTCTTCCGGCGGTATGAGTATTTTAGTTAGTTGTTGTTGGTCGAATAGAAGCAGACAAACCAAATATTGTATTATGAAAATCCTACTCACTTTTATTCTTGTTTTATCTTTTTCGGTCGTGGCTAATGCCCAAAATACGGATGAAAATTTAGTCAGACAGGCAGCCCTTAATTACATTGAAGGCTTTTACGAAGGCGATACTCTAAAACTTCAGTCCAGCCTAAAACCAGATTTATTGAAATACGGATACTGGAAAGATCGGGAATCCGGAGAGTTTGGTGATGAAATTTACATGAGCTTTGATCAGGCCAAAGCATTTGCCCGTAGAGTAAAAGCAAGTGGAAATTATCCAGCTGATGACGCCCCGAAAGAAATAGAGATTCTCGACCTCATGGAAACCATTGCCGCTGTTAAAATCACCGCATACTGGGGAGTGGACTATATGTTACTTTCTAAAGAAGGGGATAAATGGATGATTGGTCAGGTTATTTGGGAGGGACCGCTGGAGAAATAGATGCTTTCCTTTTTTGAGAAATATCAGTCAACTCCAAAACGAATTCTGTGGCATGTACTTTTTTGGGTGTGCTACATAGCGATGTATACCGTTATCTATGGAAATTTCGAAGACACCTATGGAGCGGAGTTCTTTTGGGCAATGGCTTACCTTCCACTTAAAATTATTGCCACTTACTTTACCCTGTATTTTGTAATCCCAAGATATTTTCTTCAAAAGAAATACGTCACCGCAACACTCCTCACTACCCTCGCAATTGTTGTCGCAGCATTCACCCAGCGCTTACTCGACTACTATGTATTTTATCCTATTTACGGGTATGAGTGGATGTCAGACGGACCTTTAAATGTGGCTAAGAGTCTGAAAAATATTCTTAGTATTTATCCGGTTGTAGCTCTGGCTTCATTTATCAAAATCACGAAATATTTTTATAGTGAAGAAAGTCGTTCTCAGGAACTTCAACAGGAAAAGCTACAGGCAGAGCTCAATTTTCTGAAAGGTCAGATACATCCTCATTTCCTGTTTAATACCTTAAACAACCTGTATGCGCTGACGCTTAAAAAAGCGGAGTCTTCTCCCGAAGTAGTACTTAAGCTATCTGAACTTCTCAGTTTCATGTTGTATGAATGCAATTCCCGAACCGTTTCTTTAAACAAGGAATTGAAACTCATCGAGAACTATATCGCCCTCGAAAAAATCCGGTATGATGACCGGCTTACCGTTACTTATGAAACTTATGGGGATGTATCTCAGTGCGAAATTCCGCCTATGTTGCTATTAACATTTGTAGAGAATGCGTTTAAACATGGCACAAGTGATACTCTGGATGAAGTTTGGGTAGATATTAATGTGGTTGTTCGGGATCAGCATTTATCCTTGTCTGTAAAAAACAGTAATGGCAAAAATGATGATCATGAAGAGTTCGAATATCAGAAAGGTATTGGACTGAAGAATGTAAATCGTCGTCTCGAGTTATTATATGAAGATCATTACAATCTCAGCATTGAGGATGATGGCAAAACCTATTCCGTTTCTTTGGAAATAGAACTCGAAGCATTACTAAACCATACTCCCTAATGAGTCTCAGCTGTTATATCATAGATGATGAGCCACTCGCTATTGAAGTGATTGAATCTCATATTTCTAAGATTGACGGTCTTGAAGTAAAAGCAACGTTTCAGAATGCAGTAAAAGCTTTTCAGGAACTTCGGAATAACTCAGTTGATGTCTTATTTCTTGATATTCAAATGCCTCGTCTTACTGGTATTGAATTTTTGAGAACCTTAAAAAATCCTCCCAAAGTGATTTTTACTACTGCCTACCGCGAATATGCTTTGGAAGGGTTTGAACTGGATGTGGTTGATTATCTCCTAAAACCCGTCTCATTCGATCGTTTTCTGAAAGCGGTAAATAAAGTTTTTGACGCTCTCCAAAATCCAGTTAGCCCGTCAGTTTCTCCCGAAAGTACCGATGAACACCATTTTGTATTTGTTCCTTCAGATAAAAAGAATGTGAAAGTCTGTCTGGAAGAAATCCTCTACATTGAAAGTAAACGGGATTATATTCTCATCAAAACTAACAATAAGGAAGTTACCACTTATCAGACGATCACTTATATGGAGGAGCGGCTTCCGGATGATCAGTTTGTAAGGGTGCATCGATCCTTTATCATCAATCTGAGGAAAATCGAAAGCTGGAGTAATAACGAAATTGAACTGGCTGACACTACCATTCCTATTGGCCGCACTTATAAAAGGGAAGCTTTAAAGCGTTTAGGAGAAAGCTCTGAGGTTTTGTGATTGATTACTCAATAAAAGAGACGCTTTGTATTGCGTCTTTACCGCTTTATCATACCTACCCTCTTTTGAAGAAAACTTCTTCTCTCATCACTGAAAAGATTACTATCCAAGCTCATCATTTTGTACATTCCATGCGTTAGCAAAAGCGACTCAAAAGCATGTCAGATACCTACCGCGCTCTTACCCGAAAATACCGCCCGAATAGTTTTGAGGATATCGTTTCTCAGGATCATGTTAGCAGCACGCTGCTTAACGCGATCAAACAGAACAGGCTTTCTCATGCCTACATGTTTTGTGGCCCGCGTGGAGTGGGTAAAACAACTATGGCGCGTGTACTTGCCAGAGTAATCAATAACATTGATGCGGACGTTGATGGTGAAGCACTCAATCAAACCATGAGCATCACTGAAATGGATGCTGCTTCTAATAATAAAGTGGAAGACGTTCATCATCTCAGAGAAATTGTCCGAATACCGCCCCAGAACAGCCTCTATAAAGTAATTATTGTAGATGAGGTTCACATGTTGTCCAAAGCGGCTTTTAATGCTTTATTGAAAACGCTTGAAGAACCGCCTGAACACGTCATTTTTATTTTTGCTACTACTGAGCCTCATAAAGTTCTTCCAACGATTTTATCACGGGTTCAGCGCTTCGACTTCAAACGTATCGCTGTTGATGAAATCGTGAATCGTCTTAGAAAAATCTCTGTTGACGAACAAATCGCTATTGATGAGGAGTCGTTACATGTAATTGCTAAAAAAGCGGATGGCGCATTACGTGATGCACTGGGGTTAATGGATCAGGCTATTGCTTTTTGTGGTGATACCATCACACATAATGAATTGCTGCAAGCGTTGAATGTTGTTGGAACTGATCGCTTATTCGAATTCATGACTTGTGTAAAAGCGCATGATGCCGATAAAGGACTGGAGCTCATCAATACCTTACTCCAAGAAGGATATGATATTCAGGAATACCTGATCGGCCTTACCGAACACTTGAGAAATTTATACATAGCTCATCACTCCGATAAAATGTATCTGGTGGAAGCCTCTGAAGAAACCAAAGCAAAGTATAAAAGCACTGCTACCGATTTTTCCAGAGATGATCTGATGCGAATGCTTCATATTGTTAGTGAAGCTCAAATTAAACTTAAGGATGCACATCAGCCCAGAATTCAGTTTGAAATCACCCTTCTGAAACTCATTCATATGGAGCGATCTGAAAACCTCTCTAAACTTCTTGGTGAGCTGGAAGACTTAAAAAAAAACTTTAGGAACTTAGGGGTAGGGGAAGGAACAAAGGCACTAAGGGATGAGGAAGGCACAGAGGGTAGTTCTGATTCAGAAATAGAAGAAAATGCTCGTGTTGAGGATGTGTCTGATGAGGCTGGTAGTTCAGAAACTAATGCAGTTGTTAATACAGAACCTGTTGAAGAAGTTGTTCCGGAACCTGCTCCAGTTCATGATGAATACGATTTAGGACAACCAGCATTAGTAACAGAAGTCACTCAAAAAGCTAAGGTGCTTCACTTTTCAAATGGGAATGGAAATGGTTCCCCTAAACCTGCTCCTATTCAGGCAGAAGTCAGAGAAGACGCACCTGTCCGGAAACTTTTAGTGGAGGATGTGCGGGCTATATGGGATGAGTTTATTACTTCTCTCAATAACAAAGTACCAAAAGTACTGGAGCTTCAGGTGCAGCGTGTTCAGCCGATAAAGCTTAAAGGAGCAGAACTTACTCTGGAATGTGATAACGCCTTTGCACAAAAAATGCTGGATGAGCAAGGACATGAATTGTCTCTTCACTTGAAGGAACATATTGGAGTTATGTTACGTTTTAAAACTGAAGTTAACAGACAAGAAGGGAATGTCTCTAAAGCAAAGAATCCCTACGAACGATTTAAAGAGATTCAGCAAAAAGATCCTATTATCCGCGAACTGGTGGATAAATTCGGAGCTGAACTGGAATACTAACCTATTTTAATTATGGCAGATTTTAATATGGCCGATATGTTCGGCAAAATTCAGGAAATGCAATCTAAAGTGCAGGAAACTCAGGCTAACCTTGGAAAGGTGGAAGTGGAAGCTGAAGCCGGTGGAGGCATGGTAAAAGTAAAAGCGAACGGACTTCGCCAAATCCTTTCTGTTACTCTTGATAAAGATGTGATTGATCCAGATGATAAAGAAATACTTGAAGATCTTGTTGTAGCCGGAGTCAATAAAGCACTCGAAAAAGCTGACGAGGAAGCCAAAGCGAAAATGCAGGAAGCTTACAAAGGCATGATGCCCGGCGGCGGAATCCCCGGTATGGACCTCTCTAAATTTGGACTCTAAGAAATTCAAAATGAAAAATTAAAGATTCAAAATGGGCTCGCCCAATCTTTAATTTTGAATCTTTAATCTTTAATTCCTTAAATGCAGATTACTTCAGAATACTTAGAGCGAGCAATTGAACAGCTATCAAAGCTTCCGGGTACAGGCCGAAAATCAGCTCAAAGAATTGCCATACATCTTCTCAAACAAAATGATGAATACGCTCTGAAATTGGCAAACGCCATTATTGATTTAAAGAATAAAGTTACCCGTTGCTCTGTTTGCGGGAACGTAAGTGATTCCGATCCCTGTAAGATTTGTGAGAATCCCAAAAGGGAAAACGGTCAGGTTTGTGTGGTAGAGGAATTCAATGACGTGTATATCATTGAGAAGACCAATGAATTTCGTGGGAGGTATCACGTTCTTGGTGGAGTTATTTCTCCAATGGATAATATTGGTCCTGACCAACTTCGAATCCAGGAGTTACTTAAACGTGTTGGTGGAGATGAACAAATAACAGAAGTAATTCTGGCTTTGAACCCTGACGCTGAGGGAGAGGCGACATCTTATTATATCAATAAATTATTGATGCCTTACGAAGTTAAAGTTACCCGTATTGCCTATGGAATCCCGATGGGAACTGAGCTCGAGTTTATTGATGAAGCTACACTTAGCAGGGCCTTTACAAGCCGTAGTTCTTTCTAATAAACTGCTGAGGACGCAAAGATTCGTAGAGTAATCATGTTAGAAAACGAACTATCAGGAATTGTTTTAGACTCATCGGTTATGGTGCATCGGGAGCTAGGACCTGGTTTACTTGAGTCTGCTTATCAATCTTGTTTAGCTTTTGAACTTGAGAACCGTGGTTTGTTTGTTGAACGAGAAAAGCCAATGCCACTTACTTATACCGGACTAAAAATGGATATTGGTTATCGGGTTGATCTTATGATTGAAAATAAGGTGATTATCGAAACTAAATCTGTAGATGCCTTAAATGATATTCATATGGCACAAATTTTAACATATTTGAAATTATCAGGCTGTAAATTAGGTCTGTTTATAAACTTCAACGTTACTCTTTTAAAGGACGGTTTTAGAAGAGTAGTAAATAATCTATAACTAAAACCTCTGCGAACCTTGGCGTTCTCTGCGGTTATAAATCTCGAAGTATGAGAAAACTTATTTGTTTATTTCTTTCCATCATCCTTTTTACTGTTTCAAAAGCACAGTCTACCAGTTACTGGCAACAAGAAGTAGATTATACCATGGTAATTGATGTGGATACCGAGAAGCATCGATTAAAAGGATCTCAAATTTTAGCATACACGAATAACTCCCCTGACGAGCTAAGGCGTGTGTACTATCATCTGTATTTCAATGCTTTTCAACCGGGAAGTATGATGGATGTACGTTCAAGAACCATTCAGGATCCTGATGGCCGGGTTCGTGATCGTATTCTCTATTTGGGAGAAGATGATATCGGATACCATAATATTCTATCTCTGAAGCATGATGGTGAAGACGTAGAATTTACGGTTGAAGGCACCATTTTAGTTGTGGAGCTTAACGAAGTTATTAAACCAGGAGCTACCACTACTTTTGAAATGGAGTTTGAAAGTCAGGTCCCCGAACAAGTACGACGATCAGGAAAACAAAACGCAGAAGGTGTTGAGTTTTCCATGAGTCAGTGGTATCCTAAACTAGCTGAATATGATTATCGTGGATGGCACCCTAATCCGTATGTTGGGCGGGAATTCCATGGTGTTTTCGGAGATTTTGATGTTAAAATCATGATCGACAATGACTATTTGGTTGGAGCAACCGGAATCCTACAAAACCCAAATGAAATTGGTCATGGTTATCAGGATGATGGAGTTGAAGTTTCCTATGACAGTGATAAAATTACCTATCACTTTGTTGCAGAAAATGTACTCGACTTTTTCTGGGGTGCCGATCCTGATTTTGTTCATACTACCGCGCAGGTTCCGAATGGACCAAAATTACATTTCTTTTATCAGGCAGATCAGGTAAGTGTTCGTGCTACCGAAGAAGAAAACGAAAACTATCGTTCATATTGGGAACAACTTCCAGAATATCTTGTTGGAGCATTCGAGTATGCCAATGAACATTTTGGTGAATATCCTTACCCACAATACACAACTATCCAAGGTGGTGACGGAGGTATGGAATATCCAATGGGTACATTGATTACAGGAGCTCGCTCCTTAGGCAGTTTAGTTGGCGTTAGTGTTCACGAAATGTATCACAGCTGGTACCAGAATGTGATAGCGACAAATGAAGCGTTATATCCCTGGATTGACGAAGGTTTTACCAGTTACGCTTCGGCTGAAACCATGGACCATCTTTTTGAACGAGAGTCAGATTTTCCATATTCAGGCTCTTACAATGGCTATTATGCTGTAGCTCGTTCTGGAGTAGAAGAACCGATGTCTACCCATGCCGACCATTATAATACCAATTTCGCTTATGGCCGGGCTTCCTACAGCAAAGGCGCTGTATATTTAGGGCAACTTGATTACATCATTGGTCACGAGACATTCAGAAGAGCGATTAAAGAACTTCATAATCAATGGAAGTTGAAGCACCCGACTGATCTGGATGTAATTCGTTTGATGGAAAAAGAATCCGGAATGGTGCTGGATTGGTATCACGAGTATTTTGTGAGCACTACAAAAACCATTGATTATTCTATAAAATCGGTAGAAGGAAATGAGGAATCTACTACTGTCGTATTAGAGCGAGTTAGCTTAATGCCTATGCCACTGGATATTCATGTAACGTATGAAGATGGATCAGAAGAAATATTCTACATCCCACTTCGAATTATGCGTGGAGAAAAACCTGCTGAAAATGACACTAAAAGAACAATTCTCGAAGATTGGCAATGGGTAAATCCAAGCTATACTTTTGAAATCCCTATTTCAATGGATTCAATTTCAAGTATTGCAATAGATCCATCTCAACGATTAGCGGATATCGACAAATCGAATAATATCTATCCGGCTGTACAACAAGAAGATTAAGTCGGAATATTTATAAAAAGCCGGAGATTTACTTCGGCTTTAACTTTGTAGCCTAACCACTATGTCAAAAAAAGACTATGCTGCTCTTTCTCTGGAGGCTCATAAAAAAGCTCAGGGGAAAATTGCCATTGAATCGAAGCTTCCACTCGAGACCAAAGATGACCTCAGTATTGCCTACTCACCCGGAGTAGCAGAACCCTGCAGAGAAATAGACAAGGATGTGGAAAAAGTGTACGATTACACTACAAAAGGTAATCTTGTTGCTGTGATCAGCGATGGTTCTGCTGTATTAGGACTTGGGAATATTGGTCCCGAAGCCGCATTACCGGTGATGGAAGGCAAAGCGGTACTCTTCAAGAAATTCGGGCAGGTTGATGCTGTACCCATCGTATTATCTACTCAAGATACGGAAGAAATCATCACCGCTGTAAAAGCAATTGCGCCTACTTTTGGCGGAATTAACCTGGAAGATATCTCTGCCCCAAGATGTTTTGAGATAGAACAACGGCTTAAGAAAGAGCTTCCAATTCCTGTTTTCCATGACGATCAGCATGGGACGGCTATTGTTACTCTTGCAGGAATGATCAATGCCTGTAAACTTACCGATCGGAAACTTGAGGATTTAACGGTAGTTATTAACGGCGCTGGAGCTGCAGGTGTAGCCATTGTAAAACTGCTATTCAAAGCCGGAGTTAAAGAAGTGATGATGTGCGACAGTAAGGGCCTCATTTATGAAGGACGGGATAACCTGAATTCAGAAAAACAGGAAATGGCGAAACTGACAAATTTCAGTAATCGGAAAGGTGATTTAAAAGACGCGGTTAAAGGTGCGGATGTGTTTATCGGGGTTTCGGTTGCCGGAGCTTTAACTCAGGAAATGGTTAAAACTATGAAACCTGACCCAATCATCTTTGCAATGGCAAACCCAGTCCCTGAGATTATGCCGGAAGAAGCCCATGAGTCCGGCGCTCATATCATTGCAACCGGTCGTTCTGACTTCCCCAATCAGGTAAATAATGTACTCGCTTTTCCGGGGTTGTTTCGTGGCGCACTTGATGCACGAATGAGTAATTTAACCACCGAGCTCTTCATTAAAGTTGCTCAGGCAATTGCTGATTGCGTAGAAGACCTTTCACCGGATAAAATTATTCCAAGTCCTTTTGATGAGCGTGTTCCTCAAAAAGTAGCAGAGGCGGTGAGGGATTTTTAAAACAAACTCGTCTGCTCTTTGTCTTTTTTCTGGGCTTCTTCGATGCGGGGTTCTTCTGGGGTGGCGGGAGCATCGCTCAGCATCTCGGGGAGGAATCGTTTTTCGTAAATTCGCCGGGCGATTCCGTGCAAAGCTTTTTCTCCTCTTGGCGTTATTCGAACAAATCCACTTTCATCTTCTGAAAGAAATCCAAAAGAGCGGAGGTCGTTCACAATCAGGTAGGCCAGTTTATCGACAACTCCGGCGTTTTTTTCTACAAACTCACGATGAGATACATCCTCTTCACTCAAATAAACTTGTCCAAGCACATTCAGTTCAATATTAGTAAGCGGAAATCCTTCACTTCCTTTTGTTAGAAGATCATCCCAGACTTCCTGAGAGTAAAATAAACCAAACCACCATTTTCCTTCTTTCATCAATTCCTGAGAATAGGAGCAGGAAATATATTCACCAGCTGGTGCTTTTCTGGGTTCCCCACGACTCCGATACATATTCACCATGGTCGCCAAATCCAGTTCCTGGATGTTGGGCGGGTATTTGAAATGGAAGTTGCTTCGCTTTTGCATGGTGGTTTTAGTGGTGTTTCAACAAGACCGCTTCAAAACAGGCTTCGTTGCGTTTCTCGCAAAGACTAGTTCGAATACTTTCGTCCCTGGTCGTTCGTCAAACTTCGCAAACAAAATACTTCCCGGAAAGCAGGCTGTCAACTATCAACCTTTCTCGGCGATAAGATTTATTGCATCTCCTAAACTAAACTTAGCCGGGTCGGTATCTTTTGGAAGACCGATATTCTTTTTTCCATGTTTGATGTATGGACCATATCGACCGTCCATCACTTTAATTGGCAGATCCGTATCAGGATGTTTTCCTAAATTTTTAAGTTCTGAACTTTTTCTGGATTTAGCTTTCTGTTTGAGCAATTCCACGGCTTCGTCCAGCTGAATTTCCAGTACGTTACCATCTTTGGGAATGGATTTAAATTTGCCATCATGTACAACATACGGACCGTACCGTCCAACACCCGCTTTTACCACTTTGCCATCATCCGGGTGATCTCCTAAGGTTCTGGGTAGTGTAAGCAGTTTTACAGCAAGCTCCAGATCTATATCTTCGGGAGTCATTCCACGAAGTAAAGAAGCTCGTTTCGGTTTTTTATTTTCTTCCGTTGCTTCCCCTAGCTGTACATAAGGACCGTATCTTCCGGTAAGAAGGAATATTGGCAAGCCTTCTTCAGGATGAACTCCTATCGGCTTGTCTTCCTCTTCAGAAAGTTTGATCAGTTCTTCCAGTTTCTCAGCTGTTACGTCGCTTGGATCCATATCCATTGGCAAAGAAGTTGAAACCTCTTCATCCCCTTTTTGCATTTTCGCGTAGGGCCCAAACCGACCTACAGCTACTTTGATTCCTTCTAATCCATCCAATGGCAAATCCAGTAGCTTTGCTTTCTGTGGATCAATTTTATCTTCCTGAGTTTCAACTTTGGCTTTAAGTCCATTTTCTCCTTTATAGTAATCATCCAGATATTTAACGGGATCTACAGTTCCAGTAGCAACTCCATCCAGTTTGTCTTCCAATGCAGAGGTGAAATCGCTGTCTACTAAATCCGGGAAATGCTCTTCAAGTAATGAGCTTACTGCAAAAGCAGTAAATGATGGTACCAAAGCTTTGCCATCCAGTTTAGCATAGCCACGATCCTGAATGGTGGAAATAACGGCTGCATAGGTACTTGGACGACCTACTCCACTTTTCTCGAGTTCCTTCACCAATGTTGCTTCAGTATAACGTGCTGGTGGTTTTGTTTCATGAGAATTGAAATTCAAATCCTGAAGATCAGTATTGTCTCCTTCTTTCATAGCAGGCAGGAAGTTTTCCTGATTTTCCAACGCAGCTTCCGGATCGTCACTTCCTTCTACATAGGCACGGAAAAATCCTGGAAATAAAATCTTCTTACCACTAGCTCTGAAGTCTGCTGATGTGCCATCATTTTTTGCTGTGATAGTCACACCCGTGAACTCAAGTTCAGCCTCAGCCATTTGAGTAGCAATGGTTCTCTTCCATATCAGATCGTACAATTTGTACTCGCGATCTTTCAAACCTGACTTTTCAGGTTGAATAAATTTCGAACCGGAAGGGCGAATGGCTTCGTGCGCTTCCTGTGCAGATTTCCCTTTTGCCGTATAATTCCGAACTCTCTCAAACAGGTACTCTTCCCCATACATTTCTACTATCCCATCACGAGTAGCGTCTATCGCCTGACTCGAAAGTCGGGTTGAATCCGTTCTCATATACGTAATGAAACCCTTTTCATACAGTTTCTGAGCAACACTCATCGTATCCCGAGCAGACATTCCCAACTTTCTGTTGGCTTCCTGCTGAAGGGTTGAGGTAATAAAAGGTGGCGACGGATTTCGTTTTTGAGTATTCACATCCACATTAGTCACTGACCATTCTGCAGCCTTTAAATCGTCAACAAGTGCACTGGCTTTTTCTTCATCCAGAAGAACGACAGAATCCGGTTTTTTTAGTTTCCCTGTATTCTCATCAAAATCTTTACCACTGGCAATTCGCTTTTCATTCAGATGGGTAAGGTCGGCTTTGAATTCATCATTTTCACCTGACTTTTGTAGTACTGCCTGTAAATCGTAATAAGTCCCGCTTCTGAATTTCATGCGTTCGCGCTCACGTTCAACAAGAAATTCTACCGCTACCGATTGCACACGTCCTGCTGATAAACCAGGAGAAATTTTCTTCCACAACAATGGTGAAACGGTATAACCTGCAAGTCGATCCAGAATCCGTCTGGTTTCCTGTGCAAATACCAGATTCATATCTATCTCACGGGTATTTTCGAGAGCGTTTTGAACTGCTTCTTTGGTGATTTCACGAAACACCATTCGCTTAACGGGAACTTTCGGTTTAAGCACTTCCAGTAAATGCCAGGAAATAGCTTCTCCTTCGCGGTCCTCATCCGTTGCAAGAATCAGTTCATCAACATCTTTCAGTTTGTCTTTCAGTCTCTTTACGATCTTCTTTTTATCCGGCGGAGTAACATAAATTGCAAAGTATCTGTCGTCCGGATTAATACCCAAAGTAGCCCATGACTCCTTCTTATATTTGGCAGGGATCATTTTTGCCGAAGCCGGAAGATCACGGATATGCCCCATAGACGAATCAACATCATATCCTTTAGGCAGATATTTGCTGATTGTTTTTGTTTTAGTAGGGGACTCTACAATTACGAGACTTTTCATGTACAAACAGTATTAATTCAATTCATTCACCAGAGCTTTCAACTCTTCTGCATGTGCTTTGGTATCAACTTTTTCGATAACATCCAAAATAGTACCATCTGTATCAATAACAAAGGCTGAACGTGATGGACCTGTAAAAGTCTTACCGTACATCTTTTTTTCGATAATAGAATCGGTTGCTTCAGAAAATTTATACTCTGGGTCGGATGCCAGCATATAATTAATTCCGTGTTTCTTAGCATAGTTTTGATGAGAGCGGCACCCATCTTTACTTATCGCCAAAACATTGAATCCTTTTTTTTCAAACCAATCGGAATGCTCGGCTAAATCTACCGTTTGCCGATCACAACTTGAGGTATTGTTCTTCATATATACGGATACGATTGTTGGCTTTTCCAATAACTCTGAAAATGTAACCTCCTGTTCAGCTCCGTCTTTTACTACTTTGAAACTGAAATCCGTATCCATTTTTGTGCCTTTCCTGATCATAGTCTTTTGATTTTTTTTGATGTGCTATCGGGCCACTTTATAGCTTGAGTTATGCCTCACCGGAAAATTGCATGAGTTTGCAATAAAGCACATCTGGTTTGCTTTGTGATGAATGGAATCGAGTTTAACAGCCATTCGTTCCTCGGTAATGGTTACAATTGGATTCAGTGTCACTTCCGTAAATTTTCCTCTACCGTCTTTTTCTTCAATCATTATACCGGTTGCTTCATCTTTATATTCAACAACAATTACACCTTCCACATAACATAAATGTAGAAACCACAACATATGACAGGATGAAAGAGACGCGAGAAATAATTCTTCAGGGTTATGTTTACCAAGGTCCCCTCGAAATGACGGATCTGAAGAAGCTTCAATGTTAGCCTTCCCGTTAACCTTTATGATGTGACTTCGACTATAGCTTTTATATCCTGATGTACCTTCTCCCAGATTCCCGATCCATTCAATCGTAGCTTGATAATTATGTTCTTTACTCATGTTCTTTAGCCTGACCTCCCCTGATTTTGATCTAATTCGTTAAAACTAAATTGCGCCTCCCCTCCTTATCAAGGAGGGGATAGAGGGGAGGTCAGAAAACAGTTTTGATTTTTTTTAATAAGCTATCATATTTAAGGAGTAAATACGAGAAATTATGAATCCAGATAAAAAAGTACTTGATCTATTAAACTCAATGGGCTCTAATACCTCAAAAGTCCGACCTGTTTATTTTTACTTCTATTTTCCGAATGAAAAGGTAGCCAAAACATTTGCATTGAGACTTCAAGGCATGAACTTTAATGTTAAAGTGAGGCGATCAGGAATGGGTAAAGATTGGCTTTGTCTAGCTGACCGGGAGATGGCTCCTGATTTAGATTTGTTGGAAGGACTTCGAAAACTCCTTACTTCACTTGCAGAAAACCTACACGGTAATTATGATGGATGGGAAACTGAAATGATATTTTAACTATGAAAGATTATTCTCAATACCATTACATGGAATTGTATGATATGTTAAATCATATCAATCCTTATGATTATCCAGAACGAATTAAAGAAGTAGAAAAAGAAATCGAGCTAAGAAAAGAAAGAGGGGAGGTTCCAACCCGATTGGTTCCTGAAATTGATTTAACAAGAGAAGATTATTTATACTTTCTTAAAATTTTTGGGATGTTTGTATATGCCATTTTCCTTTCCCTTTTAGGTTATATTTTAATGAATACTTTATTTAAAGATGGTCGATTTTCAGGTTCAGCAGATTTCTTTTTCGCTTTTAATACAATTCTATCTATGCTTGCTCTTATCGAACTTAAATTTTTGGGTAAGGTTAAATACCTGAGGTATATTCTCGCGGTATACTTAATCACTTCATTACTAACCTTTGGACTTATTATCGGTTTTGATGAATTAGTAATACCTTTTTAAGCCAATAAATAGAATGTGTTTTTTATGTGCTGAATCAAGTTCAGCGTGACAACTTCCTGACTGGTCTTTCGACCTCCTCTGTCTCCTCCCTGTCTGCCGAACAGGCAGGCTTCTCAAGGAGGAGGACTTTTCTACATAGAGTATTCCCTATTATTAAGTCTCCCCTTGAGGGGAGATGAAAAGTTGAACATGTTCTTCAACTTTTCTGAGGGGTGTCAAAAAAACTGAGGCTTTACGGACACCCTCCGTCACTTCGTGACACCTCCCTCAAGGGAGGACTAACTAAATGGACTCAACAAAAACTTAGCGACTGCTGCAACTACCAGTGAATGCTTCACCTCACCATTCCCAACCATTTCCAGAAACTGGACCAATGGTATCAAGTGTACGTTAATCCGTTCATTTCCATCCAGCTGTTGTTCCTGTACTTTCTTACAATTTCTAATCAGGTAGGTGTGAGTATAATTGGTTTGCATAGCCGGATTTGAACTTACATTCCCTAAATAAATGCATTCGTTTCCGGCATAACCCGTTTCTTCCAGAAGTTCTCTCTCTGAGGAATCCTGCGGATTTTCTCCCGGGTCACAAACACCGCCCGGAAGCTCCAAAGTTGGCTTTTCAATACCATAACGGTATTGCTCCACCAGTATAATTTCATCTTCTGAAGTAAGGGCAATTACATTGATCCAGTCTGGTGCGTCCAGGATAGAAAAAGTAGCCGAATGATTTTCCGATTCAATCTTCATATCCCTTTTTAATACCTTGAATATATTCGTCGTATATTCCACCCGTTCATTGGTGGTTACCCACGGTTCAATGGTATAATTAAACGTTTTTTTACCCATGTCTGATTCAATGCATTTAGTCCATTCTGATTTTTCTTCTCCTGAAGAACTTTCCCAAGCTACGGAAAAAGCCTGCGACCTGATGGAAGAAATTTATGAGAAAGGGATGTACCCAAAAATGATCGTACATCGGGAGTACTCGGAGCATAATCCTAATATCAAAGGCGAAATGGCTCAACCCAAAGCTTTCCGATGGTATCTAAGAAGGGAAATCAAACGCCTGATTTCAAAAAAAGCAGATATCGAGATCAAACCTTCCCGACCGGTTATTCCACTTAATGATCCTAAATTGATGAATCACACCGACGAGGAAGAATGGGATTTTACCAAAAAGAAGATGTTCCTGTTTTCACCGGAACGAGTGGATATCTCTCTGAATCGTTTATCTCACTATACCGGAACTGATCCCTGTGATTTCCAACGATATATTCTGTTTACCAATTATGCCATGCATGTGGAGGTATTTCTGGATAAATATCCGGATTGTGAAAAGCCTGTCCGTGATGGAGTTCAGATGCCGGCGTATCATCATAAACTTCCTGATAATAAAGGAATCACGCTCATCAATATTGGAGTTGGTCCTTCCAATGCTAAAACCATTACAGATCATGTTGCCGTACTTCGCCCGGATGCCATGATTATGGTTGGTCATTGTGGCGGTTTACGAAATCATCAGGAAATAGGTGATTTTGTTCTAGCCAACGGCTATTTCCGGGACGATAAAGTCCTTGATGAACTCTTCCCGATTGGAAATCCGGTTATTCCGAATTATCTCCTGAACCTGTACCTGAAAGGTGTTTTGGATAAGTATGAATTAAAACACCGGATTGGAACTGTATTTACAACGGCTAATCGAAACTGGGAATTTTCAGCCAAACATACCGTCCGACAAATTCATCAAAGTCGAAGTCTGGCCATTGATATGGAGTCCTCTACTGTAGCTACTAACGGCTTCCGGTATCGTATTCCTCATGCAACCCTGCTTTGTGTAAGTGATAAACCACTTCATGGAAAACCCAAACTTTCAGAAGCCGCTCAAACCTTCTACCAAAATTCAAAAGAACTTCATCTTCAGATTGTAATCGAAACCATCGATATGGTAAAGGCTAACTACCCGGAAGGATTGCCGAATTCCAGTATCCGTGCTTTCAATGAGCCATTGATGGAAGCCGGGGAAGATTAGGAACATAGAACTTCGAAGTTCAAAACTCCTTGTTCAAAGTTCGATGTTCGAAAATTTTTTGTAAGGAGTCTCTTTGTTTTTGGTCTGACATGTAAAAAGGCATGTGAGGCACTATGGATTTTACAATTGAAACCTTTTCTCCCGAAGATTTTCTGAACCGCTCCGTTAAGGATATGCGTCCTGATGACCAACCCCGCGAAAAACTGATGAAATATGGAGCGGGCTCATTATCGGATTCGGAGCTACTGGCAATTCTTCTTCGAACAGGAACTAAAAAGCTGAATGTGTTGGAAACCTCCAAAGCTTTGCTGGATCACTTCGGAGGATTACATGCACTTATCAAAAGAGAGTGGACTGAGCTTCGGGTGATTCCCGGTATTGCCAAAGTGAAGGCAATTACTTTGGAGGCAGCTTTCGAACTAGCTCGTAGAATTCAGGTAGCCGGGTTAGGAGAAGAAATACAGATTACGAGTCCGGAAGATGCAGCTGCTTTCTTTGGTCCGAAAATGCGTCATCTTAGCAAGGAAGTTTTTATGGTGGCCTTCCTGAATAACAAAAAAGTAATGACAGGTTTTCATCAGGTTAGCTCCGGCGGAAGTAATGCTACCATTGTAGAGCCGGCTGAAGTATTGAGGCAAGCAATTATCAATCAAGCCAACTCCATTATTTTAGTTCATAATCATCCATCGGGAAGAACTGAAGCATCAACAGCTGATATAAACCTTACTAAACGAATTGCCGAATCCGGTAAACTTCTCGGCATTCCGGTTGACGACCATATCATTATTGCCGGGTATGAATATATTTCTCTTCGCGCAGAAAGATTATTCCAATAAACAATATTCAACAAGGAATTTTCAATGAACAAATCAAAATCTTTTGATTTACAAGAAAGGCTCATCAACTTTTCTTTAATGGTGATGAAGATTGTGGATTTGCTTCCTAGGACCTATACAGGGCAGCATTTTGCAAAACAATTAATCAGATCAGGAACATCGCCGTCTTTTCAATATGGAGAAGCTCAGGCTGCGGAATCCCGAAAAGACTTCATTCATAAACTCAAAATTGGACAGAAAGAACTTAAGGAGACATTTATTTGTCTGACTTTAATAAAAAAGCATCCTTTACTATCTGACCCTTTATTAGATACAGCGATTTCCGAATGCGATCAATTGATTGCTATATTTTTTAAAAGTATCTCAACTGCAAAAATTAACCAGAGAGAAAACAATTGAAACTTGTTTATTCCTTGTTGAATATTGTTTATTGAAAACCTCTAATTCCTAATTCTGATTTCCCTTATCTTTAAACCGAATCTGAAACAGAATTACGAATGAACGATTACCTCGAAGAGATATTAACAGCCTCGTTGGCACAATTTGAATTAGAAGAAACCCCGGAAATTCATCTTGAAGCTCCGAAAGTGGAAAGTCATGGAGATGCGTCCACCAATCTGGCTATGTTACTTGCAAAGCCCCTGCGAAATAATCCGCGGGCTATTGCTCAACAAATCGTTGATGGATTAAAATATGATGAAGCAAAAATCTCTTCTGTAGAAATTGCAGGTCCGGGGTTTATCAACTTTCGTTTTGCTGAAGATTACCTTTATGATGAACTCGGGTCTATTATAGATCTCGGTACAGACTTTGGTAAAACTGAAACTCAAAAAGGAAAAAAGATTCAGATTGAATTTGTAAGCGCCAATCCAACTGGGCCGCTTACCGTTGGTCACGGACGAAATGCCGTACTTGGCGATACCGTAGCCCGACTTATGGAGTGGACGGGAGCTGAAGTTGACCGTGAATATTACTTCAATAATGCTGGCCGACAAATGCGTGTACTTGGCCAGAGTGTTCAGGCAAGATATTTGGAAGAATTGGGCAAAGATTCTGAATTCCCAGAAGGCGGCTATGAAGGAGAATACATAAAAGATATCGCCAAAGAAGTAATTGAAGAGCAAGGCGAAACGTTAGTTGATGCTGACTGGACTCCATTCAAGGAAAAAGCCGAACAAGCCATTTTCAAAGATATCAGCAATACGCTGAATCGAATGAAAATCCATATGGATAATCATTTTAATGAGCATAGCTTATACGATGGTGGAGATATTGACTCCGTTGTATCCAGACTAAGAGAAAAAGAATTGGTGTATGAGGCTGATGGCGCTACCTGGTTCAAGACGACCGAATTTGGAAAAGAAAAAGACACGGTTCTAATAAAAAGTACAGGTGAACCAACCTATCGGCTACCGGACATTGCCTATCACGCGAATAAACTGGATAGGGGATATGATTTATGCATCGATATTTTCGGCGCAGACCACATTGCCACCTACCCTGATGTTCTTTCAGGAATTTCTGCTCTTGGATACAATCCCGATAAAATAGATGTGATTGTCTATCAGTTTGTGACCATTGTTAAAGACGGTCAGCCTTTTAAAATGAGTACCCGAAAGGCAAATTTTGTGACTTTGGACGAACTTATGGACGAAGTAGGCTCAGATGTTACCCGGTTTTTCTTTTTGATGCGTTCACCTAATACTCATCTCGAATTCGATATTGCCCAGGCTAAAGAAGCCGGGGAAAAAAACCCGGTATTTTATCTTCAGTACGCCCATGCCAGAATATTCAGCATTCTTCGTAAAGCAGATGAAGAATATTCCTTTGATGGGGAAGTTCAACTTAATTTACTAAAAGAAGATGCTGAAACTTCACTGATCAAAACCTTATTTAAATTCCCGGGAGCAATACAAAGTGCGGCGGATGCCCGTGAACCTCATCGACTGATTAACTACCTGAATGATGTTGCTTCTGCTTTCACTACTTTCTACCACGATTGCAGAATTATTGGGGTAGACCCGAAACTAGCTCAGTCCAGAATCGCCCTGGCTAAAATCACTGCGCAAGTACTAAAAAACGGATTGACAATTCTTGGGATTACAGCCCCTGAACGGATGTGATCATGAAGAAAGCCTCCATCTACTTATTTATTATTTTACTTCTTCAATCCTGTGGGGTTTTTGATAATGAGCAGAATTTATCATGTACCGATAATCCTTATATCGTTGCTGAAACTATGCCCAGCTTGATCGGCGGATTATCAGGGCTTCAAAGTAATCTTGTATATCCACAAGAGGCTATCGATCAGGGGATTGAAGGGCGTGTGACAGTACAATTTATTGTTAATAAAAAAGGCAACGTTCTGGAGCCAAGAATAATTAGAGGAATTGGTGGTGGAGCTGATGAAGCTGCCATTGAAGCAGTAACTATGTCTAAATTTAGTCCCGGAATGCAAAATGGAAAACCAGTATGCGTTCAGTATTCTCTTCCTATTGTTTTTCGACTTTAACGGCTTTTATTTAATCAAAACCATTGAACGGATTTGCACAAAACCGCCTGTCTCAATTCTGTAGTAATATACTCCACTCGAAAGAAAAGAGGCATTAAATTGTACTGTGTGACTTCCGGCTGATTTTTGTTCATCAACTAAGGTGATAACTTTTTGTCCCAGGGTATTAAAAACTTCAATGCTAACAAGTCCGGCTTTTTTTAAACGGTATGAAATGGATGTAGTTGGATTAAACGGATTTGGGTAATTCTGACTTAGTTTATACTCAAGTATTTCTTCATCCGGTTCCAACCTGCTTTGTATTCCATGATTAACATGAATTTTAAAACGTCTTGATTTTCCTGTAACCTGATAAAAACCATACCTGGAAGCTGATTTCATATCTATTATTTTATTCAACTCCTGATCCTCTAATGTAATCTCCCAATGATCCGGAATCCTGTTCCATCCAGACCAATTCAGTTCATAATCACCCGATTTTACCACCTGGATTTCAAGTTTAACAATATTGTTTTCCTGAACCGATGATCTCCCTTCGAATACTCTTTGTTCACCTTTTGCTCCTATAAACGAAACCTGATCTATTATACCATTCAACGATTTCATTCTGAGTACATCATGAACATCTGTGCCCGAGTTAGCGGTTTCCGAGAAAATTAAATATGCCTGATTATCAAGTACTGTTGCTTCTTTATTGGATAATTGAACATTTATAAAGGAAGGTTTTTTATCTGAAATTACTTTTCCAAAATGATTTGGTTGAAGTCCGGTTTTCTGAGTTTGGCGAAACCTTAAAACGGGATTTTCATCTGTTGTCTGAACAAAAAAACCTTGCATAGGAGCGATATACCTTCCTGCATCACCAATACTATTAGCTGAATTGTAGTATTTAAACCCTGATGTACCGCCGGATGTTATTACTTCCGGATCCCAGACAGCGTAACTTGTTCCCAGATTTGTTCCATCACTTACAATTTCATGCCAGTCAAGTGTTCCCGCAAAAGGATTCCCAACCAGATTATAGCTTAACGAATCTTCTGCTCCACGTACCAAATCCACAATCAATGAATCCGGTTCGGTACCACTAAACTCAAGGTACGTCGGCAGAGGACTTCCTCCGGGAGCGTCTTCAAACATATAGAATAAATACCCTTTCCCGGATGTAAAAGTTGAGTCTGTTCCGGAATATCCGGAGTAGCTTTGATCTCCCTCATTAAATAACCAAAGACTGGATTCACTTTCTGAAACGGTATAATCTGCCCAGGTTCCTCCCTGAGTATGAAAACTATCACTAAGAGTACTGAACATCTCTCCTTGAACCGGACTTGATATAATTCTCCATCCTGAATTTGAGTCATTAAATTTTCGGGAATAAGTAAGATTACCGGATATTTCTCCACCTCCTTTTTCGAGCCAGGCAGTATTCGTAGTGTCTGATATCAACTTCAAAGAACCTTTACTAACATCAAATACTCCACTCTCTAAAGACAGTTTTTCATAAACCCATAACCCGGATGCCAACTTTATTGAATCAGAAACTGAATTTATAGAAAGTGTATTCAGTTTTTGACTTGGAGATTTAAACCGAAGTGAATCTGAATCTGAACTCCAATCCAGAATTGATAAAACAGAAGATGAATCTCCTGAAAAACCGAGACCTCCAGAGCTAATATAAAGTCCCCCATATAAACTCAGACTTTGACCATTTAAATCTAATTCTGAAGTGCTTCCATCAAAAGTTATTCCACGAACCAGCCCAGTCTCGTCAAGTGTAACGGTATGCTTTATGTAAGCACGATGAAGACTCGTTGTTGGTTTGGTTCCTCCACTCCAGGTAGCACCATCTGACCAGTTTCCAGAAGCAATTGTTTCAAAAACTATCTCAGGTTCAGCTTCACTTACAAGAACTGTTAATCGTTGACTCGTTGATTGGAGGGGGTCTTCATGAGAAATAGTAATCGAATAAGTACCGGATGATGCATTCGCAATATAAATCTGCTCAATATTGTCCAGATCATTATCCCCGGTAGTAGCCACATTTGAAGGATTTGATTTATCCAGAATCCATGGCTGAAATGAAGACATTGAAGGATCAGTTACAGTAAGATCAAGATCATTTACTAATAAAGTATCTGATGGATCATTTGCATCCGTTGGAGGAGTCCCAGCTGGATCAGTCCATGCAATTGTGATAATTAATGGCCGTACTGATGTATGCTCGAAATCAAAAGAAACCGTACCTCCATCTGAAATCAAAGTATCTTTAAGAACAACCTTTGAAGCATCTGAATTATTTGCTGAAAGAAAGCGAACTGCGCGCTCAGTATTTAATAACCCCCAACCTGTTTTATAATCCGGTCCTTCATTTCCAATATCACTAGCTGTATGAGCAAGAAGTGCCCGAATTGACGCTGATGACAAAGTATCTGAATTAAGATTTTGATAATGCTCTCTAATCAATGCAACTGACCCGGCAACTACTGCTGTTGCTGCAGAAGTCCCTCCTCCGGTTGAATATGCCGCATCTGCAGTGGATGTAGAAGTGTACACATTGGTTGGAGCAACAATATCCGGCTTAATTCTTCCATCATCTGTAGGTCCGAATCCTGAAGAAGAAATTGGATCAACAGAACTTAAATCATCATAATTATCAGAAGAACTTGAAACTGCCCCTACAATTAACACATTCTTTGCAACCGAAGCGCCGTTTACAGATTCAAATCCCGTTGAACCTCCATCTAATTCTCTTACCGTTGTTGAATCTGTAACACAGTTTTGTTCTGAATCATATTTCCAATGTTTGACTGGCTGAGAGGACGGGCCTTCTCCTCGGTTATTTCCTGCTGCCTTTATTATCAGATAATTCGGTGCCAGATAAGCCACGCTATCCCAATCCTGTGCCTGGGAATCATGATACCCAAATTGATAGGCTTTGGTGGCGTCTTCCGATTCCAGCGAAAACCACATCCAACCAATGTCAGGACTTGTATTACTTGGATCACAAATACTCATATTGGTTGTCCAACCAGCCGTTTCAATATAGGGATGAGCAGAAGTCAAAAGTCCATTTGCTGCTTCTGTCGCCATTTCAGAGATATCATTGGTCCAATTCCATGTTTCAACTGTTGCCTGATTTGCCATACCTCGTGCATCCGAGTCAACACCCGTGGCTACCATGGTTCCAACCATCTGAGTTGCATGCGCATTGTTTGTACCTGATGAAGCCTCCTCAAACGTAACCCGTCCCGAAAATTCATTATGTGATAATCGTGGCTGGTCCTCATCCCAATATCCTAAAACTACTCCATCTCCTGAAAGAGAAAGACCTGCAATTCCTCCACTCCAAAGCTGGTCGTTATTTACGGCTTGTGCTGCCCCCAGATTTGCTGACAAATATATTACCGGAAGTTTATACGAAGTGCCTTTTTGCTTTGCATTTTTCTTTGCTGCAAATTCAAGGAGGGCTTTTTTATTGAAGGTTTGAGCTGATGCAATTTTCCCGTTAACAGAAATGAAAAGGATCAGGAGAAAATAAAAAAAGAAGTTTTTAGAGTGCATAAGGCTTGCTTTTCAAGCCCTAAGATAGCGGTCTGGAATAAAACTTCATTACTATTATTTCGACCTCCTCTGTCTCCTCCCTGTCTGCCGAACAGGCGGGGGGATTGAGGGTGTGTCTGAAAGTGATTAATTAGGCACCAGCTTTGTAAAGCAAACAATTCCTCTTACTAACTGATCTGCTACTTTAAAACCAGCCTGATTGAAAAGCTTTTTGCTCTCATCTTTAGTCCAGAATTTAATCCCTCCCAGTGAAATAGACTCCTGCAACAGGCGCCCATACCAGGCATCACTTTTGATAAGATGCATCACAAAAAATACTCCATCCTGTTTGATAACCCGGCGAGCTTCATACAAAACTTTCAATTCTTCAGACAACTCATTCAGCGTTCCACCCATCACGATGCCATCAAAGGTTTTGCTAAAAAAAGGAATCTCTTTTCCATCTGCCCTAACCAAAAACATATCTGTCTCATCGGCTTCGGCTTTAAGTCGTGCTTCTTCCAACATTTGAGAAGAAAAATCCAGCGCTACAATTTCAGCCTTTTTTTGTGCTGCTTTTAGTGCTCTCCCGTACAAAGCTGTTGAACATCCTAAATCGAGATATAAACCACCTTCTTTTGGAGCGGCCCACTCAATAAGCAGTTCGTGTTCTTTTTCGATTGGGAAGTCTTCTCCTGATAATAGAGAAAGAGATCGTTTGCGCCAGATATCTTCGTAAATCGACGCTGTAAGCTTAAAATGATTGGTGCTTTGGGCAATAGAGCTGAAAGCCGGTTCTTTGCCCAGAATATCAATAATATTATTCCTGACCTTATATTCATCGCCTTCCTGTGAACAAACAGATCCGTTGAACGGAGTGTCCAACTCTGCAATGTTTTCAGGAACGTGTATAGTCGCTCTCTCATCAATCGGCGATCGTAATTCTAAATTCATGTCCTTTCTGTTAATTTGAAAACCGCGTACGCCAATGTATTCGGAGTGTTTCGCTACTTCTGAAGCACCAGCGATATCTGTGCGCCTTTATCAACACTTAACATCTTCGCAGCATTTCCTTTTAAAGACTGCTCAAAATCTGATCAATTTCCTTTTTAGAAATTTTATTCAGTTGAGTTAGGTTTTGAGAAGCTAATTTTTTCCAATGGTCAACTTTTGTTCTTTCAGTTGTTTTAACTTCCCAATAATAGCTTAGTTCCTCACTCGATGTTTCAATAATAAGATCTCTTATTTGCGCAAAACTGGATGTAATATTGATTAAGCTTCTGGGTACATCTTTATAGCTTTTCCCATTCAATATATAATCTTCTTGACCGCCAGCAGTAAATGGATCTCTTACATTTGGACAAATCACGGATTCTTTTGTAACTAACCAAGTAGTTACATTTTGAAACTTATTAAGGCCTTTTCCAAATAACTCAGGAAAATAAACCATCGCTTTGTTCTTTAAACCTTGTTTTTTTTCTTTAGACAGATTCCCCCAATATTTAAGAACTACATTTTGAGACCCTTCATCAGCTTGATTAATCCACCAAAGTTTATCCCCTTTTTTTAAAGTACTCCTGTAATAATCAACCATTGGACCTATTGGGTTTTCACTTTCTCTTATCACATCATATGAAATCTCCATTTTATCAAATATCGTCTCTCCTAAACCTAAATTCATATCGATAAGATATCGAGGCGAATGAGTTACAACTACTTCTGCTAGACAGTCTTCATAAGGTCTAAACTTGAATTGAATTGGATCTGAAAGTTTCCCAAAAAACATATATATCCTTTCAGCATCCTTGTCTCTTCTAGACTCAAGGACACTATTTCCTGTAGTTCTCCAATGATTTTTATTTGTAGTTTTAACTTCTATTCCATAAAAGTTTTTAACGATTATATCTGGAAAATCTTGAGCTGCTGTAATTCTGATTGAATTTTCAAAAGGTGTTCCTCTAGAATTGTTTTTTAAGATATCTGCAAGATATGGTTCAAATTGAACCCCACCTAAAGCAAGAATTTGGTTTGGATTTTTAGAAGCTAAATCATCAAGCTCCTGCTTTGATACACTAAGTAATTGCTCAAACTCATTTTTGTGAGGTACAGGGTTTGATGAATAAATCATGATTCAATTATTAAAATAAAGTTCCCATTTATTCTCCAAACTTCTAGCTAAGTGATAAGCAAGTAACGGTGGAACAGCATTACCCACTACTTTATACGCCGCTGATGGGCTTACTAAAAATTTTTTGCGGGTATTTTTACTCTTAAGAACAAAATCAAAATCCCTTGGGAATGTCTGAATTAAACCACATTCTCTTAATGTTAATCTTCGTTCCTTCAGCCCTTGTTGGAGTTCTTCCAAATAAGTTCCACCATTTAATTCTGAAAGTCTTCTAAACTCAATATTACCATGATGCTCAGCCCGAATAGTTGGCGCTAATCCATCTAGCCTAACTTCTGTCTGCCCTTGACAGTGAGCTCCCATATACTTTGCTCTTGAGTAATACTGTTGGGATAGGTCTTTTGCTTGTTCAGGTTCTCTTAATGATTGGAATAAAGATCTTACAGTCATAGGAGGTTTTAGCGCCTCTCCAGAAAAATTAACCCGATGAGTCGGAGACGGATATGGGTTTAACACCTTTTCGAATTCCCTCTTTTCCAATTTTTTCAAGACATCTTTTCTTAACGCTGATTTTTTCAAACCAATAAAAAAGACCCTTTCTCTAGATTGAGGAACACCATAATCACCTGCATGTAGTACTTGCGGTTCAAAAACAAAATACCCGTCTCTATTAATTGATGAGAAGTCTTGCTGAATTATATCTTTAACATTAGATAAGTTTACTAGCCCTTTTACATTCTCTGCTACAAAAACTTTTGGCTTAGTTATCTCTATAACTTCTTTCATCCACATGTAAAGCTTACCACGAGTCTCTTCAGTAGCCTCATATTCTTTTTTTGGCTCACCTAAATGATTTTTGTGAGAGTTAAAACCATTTCTTTTTCCCGAAATGCTAAAATCCTGACAAGGAAACCCACCAGTAACAATGTCTACATCTTCAGGAAAAATATTTTCGCCAGACTTATGCAGCTTCACTAAGTCTACAATGCTCTCAGAGCGAAAAATTTCAGGCTCAACCTCTCTATCCTTAAAATAATTTACCCAAGTATTACGAGCACTTAATAGAATGTCATTTGCAAAAACAGTTTTGAATTTTGTTTTCTTTAGCTCAACAAATCCATTATCTACCTCTCTTTCAACAAACTCAGGATTCAAAACTTCATTTATTGAATCTTTATGAACCTCAAAACCACCTTCAAAGCCCAAATCCATTCCACCGCAACCGGAAAACAGCGAAATCATACTTAATGTTTTAAACGATTTTTTCTGGACATTTTGTGCGTTGTAGCTTAAAACAAGTTGAGGTTCTTCAACTTCTGATATTACGTCTTCATTTTTATACTCAACAGAATTCATACACTTTCAAAAAATCAGTTTGCTTTGAACTGGTTATCCTTTTTTTAGAATTTCTTTTTAAACCTCATTTCTCAAGCTTTATCTTTTTATAACATATTTCCAAATCACAATAACATTCCATCCTAGTTTTTTCAACTTTCTTAAGCTCTTTTTATCTCTTTCTTTATTCTTTTATATCTTATCAGTCCAAAACCTTTTATTCGTTTTAGCCATTACTTCTGAAGCACCAGCGATATCTGTGCGCCTTTATCAACACTTAACATCTTCGCAGCATTTCCTTTATTAATGCCAACTTCCAGCATCCCCGAACTACCAATAAAAGCAACCGGTTCGCCTGGTTCCACATCTCCAAAGGTATTTACCAGATGATCAATGATAGTGTTCCCAACATAAATTTTCACTTTTCTGCGACCAACTGTGTCTTCCAATAAACTTTCTGAAATATTAGTGATCAGGTTTCCAAACCGATCAATATGAATTACCCAACCCTGTAGTCCATCTTTATCTCCAATGGGAGTCGCCCAATGGTAAGTAACCAGGTCCTTAATCGGATCTCCTAATTCTTTAAGCTCTACACCACTACTAATATGGGCAGCAACAGGAGCAAAAATATCACGCCCGTGAAAAGTTCTGGAGCGATCTTTCCTCCAATATTTTTGGTTATTGAGCTTGTAAGCTTTGTATTTGAACTCATCGTACAACAAAGAAAAAATTCCATTATCAGGACCTACAAAATACTGATCCTCAATTTTAAGAACGATAGGGTGGCGATCTGTACCCACTCCGGGATCAACTACAACGAGGTGCACTGTTTCGGGTGGAAAAAGAAAAGCGGAGTTTCGAACTACCCAGGCACCAGCCATTATATCCTGCGCCGGAATATCGTGAGAGACATCAATAAGCCTCGCTTTGGGAGTAATCCCCAGCATAACGGCCTTCATGGCACTTACATAGTGATCCTGAGTACCAAAATCTGTAGTAAGAGTAATGACCTGAGTATCAGGCATAGCTGTTAAGCATCACCGGCATCACTAGCATGAGGATATCTTCATTTTCATCCTCTGAGGATGGCTTTACAATTCCAGCACGATTTGGTGATGAAAACTCAAAACTCACTTCCTCATCATCAATGTTACTTAGAACATCACCAAGGTACTTTGCATTGAATCCGATTTCCATGCTTTCATTTGCATACTCACAATCGATGGTTTCCTTTGCTTCGCTGCTCATATCCAAATCTTCAGCTCGAATAGTAAGCTTATCAGTATCCATTTGAAGGCGGATTTGCCGGGTTGTAGAACTGGAGAAAATAGAAACCCGCTTTACAGTAGAAAGCATCTGCTCTTTACTAATCGTAAGAAATTTGTCGTTATCTCTTGGAATCACCGAATCATAATTTGGATACTGCTCGTTAATAAGCCTGGTTATTAAAATTGTATTTCCGCTTTTGAAGCGAGCATGATCCTGAGTCACGGTAACGTCACAATCATCACCGGAAATAGTTTTCTGTATCAGACTAAGAGCTTTATCCGGAATAATGAAATTCACATCATTATCAGCTGTAATTTCTTTATTGGTATACTTTACCAAACGGTGACCATCGGTAGCAACAAACTTGCTTTCTTCCGTTCCAATCTGAAAGTACACACCCATCATAGCTGGACGAAGATCATCGCTTGAAACTGCAAATAAGGTTTTATCTATCGCTTTGTGAACCAACTCAGAAGTAGAGGCAATATGGGTTCCATCATCCAAATTTGGAACTTCGGGGAATTCATCTGCCTCATCACCAACTAATTTATAATTACCTTTATCAGTACGGAAGTTGATATTCTTACGTTCATCGACATCAAAAAATACAGTGATGTTCGGCAATTGCCTCAGAGTTTCGAGTAACCGACGTGCCGGAATAGCTACCGCGCCATCCTCTTCAATATCCGCTTCGATATACTCAATGATTGAAATTTCAAGGTCAGTTGCAGTGAGTTTCAGCTTTCCATCTTCACTTTGAAATAAAATCGTTTCTAAAATAGGAAGAGTTGCTTTCGAAGGTACGGCGCCAATTACCGCAGAAAGGCCTTTATTAAGTTCGCTACTTGATACAGAAAATTTCATGAATCCGTGTATTATTAGGTGTTAAGGACAATTTTTTCCGGAATCTTGCCCTTTCAAAATGATGTGCTTATACTAAGAAATACTTGTTCTCTCCGCAACCAGATAGAACATGATTTTATTATTCAAATAACCCTGTTTTCTTATCGTTAAAGCGCTACTGTAGTATTAAAACCTGAACACTCTTTTTTGATGAAAAGAATCCTTTCAGCGCTCTTTATAATCAGCTTACTCAGCATTTCTGCTCGGGCTCAGTCTGCATTGGCAAAGTACGGGAATGATTTCCTTAGTACAGGAGCCGGGGCACGTGCACTTGGAATGGGTGGAACACATTCGGCATTAGCAAATGATGTTACCGCCGGATATTGGAACGTAGCCGGCCTGGCACAACTAGAACGGCCTGAGTTAATATACATGCATTCCGAGCGTTTTGGTGGGATTGTTGGATACGATTATGGAGCAGCGGCGATGCCATTAAAATCAGGAAACGGTGTGGTCGGAATCAGCTTTTTTCGTCAGGGAGTAGACAATATTGCCAACACCTTAAATGCCTGGGATAATGAGCGAGGACAAAATGGAGGTCCGAGACAAGATGCTGAATCTTACATCACCAAATTCAGTGCTGCAGATGCTGCCATTTTTCTGAGCTATGCAAAAAAGTATTCCGACAGACTTTCATACGGGGCTTCTGCTAAAATTATCAACCAGCGACTCGGACCTTTTGCCAATGCCTGGGGCTACAGTATAGATGTGGGTGCGCAATACAAAACCGATATTGTTGATCTGGGAGTTTCCATCCAGGATGTGACCACCATGCAGAAAATGTGGACGGTGAATGAAGAGGAGTTTAACGGATCGAACGGTCAGTCATTCCAGGAAACCTTCGGCGACTCCATTCCATCCGGACAAAATGAATACGTTCTTCCTTCGGTACGATTAGGTGCTTCCAAAACATTCTCAGTGACCGATTTTGATTTTGTTGCTGCCGCTGATCTAAACCTGTTATTCGAAAACCGGCGTGCTTACTACATGAACATTGGTTCGATGAGTATTGAGCCACACATCGGGGGAGAGGTTACATACAAAAACAGAATCTCGGCTCGTGCGGGACTTACCGACTTTATAACTGATCCTGAATCCGGTTTTTCGGTTTCTCCCACTCTCGGACTTGGATTTCGGGTTGCCACCTTCTACATCGATTATGGTTTTGCCAGCTTCGCAGGAACCTCCAGTAACCTCGGCTACACCCATCGCATCTCGCTGAAGTTTAATTTGAAAGAAAAGGAGTAATACTTTTCTTGGTCATCCTGAGGCTACTGCCGAAGGATCTGCAAGGTTTAGTAATTGTGCATATTCCCTACCTACCGCAGGCAGGTTTGCTTTCTCCTGCCTTCCATAGTCATGTTCGGCGGACAGGCTCACAATGACTTTTTTTACCCTCGCTCCTATGCTCTGCGTCGGAGCGTACGGTAACGACGCAGAGCATCGTTACTAGCAAAAAAAGAGAACGAGCCAAGCCGACGCTGTGCAGATCCTTCGGCAGTAGCCTCAGGATGACATATTCCCTACCTTCCTCAAAAAAGTTACTAGTGCGCATCATCCTCCTCGGCCCGACTGCATCCGGTAAAACGGAATTATCCCTTCAGCTTGCTGAGGAACTGGGGACGTCCATCATTTCTGCAGATTCCCGACAGTGCTATAAGCACCTGGATATCGGAACGGCCAAACCTTCGAAAGAAGAACTGAATCGGGTTCCGCACTTCAACATTTCCAACCTGGAGTTGGAAGAAGATGATAGTGCCGTGAAGTTTGTGGAACGGGCAGAGACTTGGGAAAAGGAAATCCTACAACACTCAAAACACGTTCTTTACGCAGGAGGAAGCACATTACATTTGACCGGACTTATACAACCCTTCAGTGATATCCCGGATTCTAGTGAGGAAAACATTGCTCAACTCAATCAGCAAATTGAAAAAGAAGGCATTGAACCGCTTTATGAGAAGCTGAAGGAAGTTGATCCTAAATACATCTCAAAAATGGATGGAATGAACCGACAGCGTATCATTCGAGCATTGGATGTATGGATACAAACCGGGAAACCGTTCAGCTCTTTTCATCAAAAAGAAGAATTAACGTTACCTAAGAACACCATTGTGTTTGGTCTTCATCACCCCAGAGAGAAATTGTATGACCGCATTAATCAACGGGTGGATAACATGCTAGAACAAGGGCTTATTGAAGAAGTACAATCCATACTGGCTCAGGGTTATTCGAAGGATTTACAGTCTCTACAGACCGTTGGATATAGAGAAGTAATTACCTATTTCGATGGAGGTCTCACCAAGGAAGAAATGATCGAAAAGATCAAAACAAACACCCGAAGATACGCTAAGCGGCAGCTTACCTGGTTTCGTCGCTGGGACTTTATTGAATGGCTCGATGCGGATAAGTTTAGTGTTGAGGAGATGAAGGAGCAGGTTTTGGGGTTTATTTCTTGACTCTCTTATGGACGTCATCCCGGACTTGATCCGGGATCTTTGCGGGGCTTCTTAGTTAGTTATTTGAATCGGTAAGAAATCAGAGATCGAATCATAAGATCCTGAAACGAGTTCAGGATGACCTTTTCTTTGTCACCCTGAGGATACTTCCGAAGGATCTACAAAGCTTAGTAATTGTGCAGATTCCCTGCCTACCGCAGGCAGGTTCGCTCTCACTCAGTATAACTTTGTTTCACAAGCGAAGGGTTTTAACCCTTCAGCACAACACCTGATCGTACCTCTAAAAAAATCACGAAAAGCCTTTAGCAGCTAAACACAATAAGCCTTAAATTTGAGTCTCACTTAAACGAAGCTCCATCATGTATAAAGCTAAAGTAAATGTAACATTGCGCCCTTCAATTTTAGACCCAAAAGGGAAAGCTACTCATCACGCTCTTCAAAATCTTGGTATAAACCAGGTTAAAAAAGTTCGCATCGGTAAATTCATAGAGCTGGATGTTAACGCTGATTCAGAAGCTGCTGCTAAAGAAATTGTCGAATCTGCTTGTGCCAAATTACTGGCCAATGAAGTGATGGAAGATTTCGAAATCGAAATCAACTAATCGATGTTTTCCAAGTTCTTCAATATGTACTATACCGAACCGGTGTTGGCCGATATTGAGGAAGCTACGGAAACTAAAATTGAATCAGAAGTTGAGGAACAGGTTAAAACGCCCTGGCGCCTTTTCTTATATGATGACGATATCCATACCTTCGATGAAGTTATCGAGCAACTAATGAAAGCGACCGGCTGTTCAATATCTCATGCAGAAAAACTTACCTGGCAGGTTCATAACGAAGGTAAAGCACTGGTTCATGAAGGAGAATTCGAAGAATGCCTTCGAATCGACAGCGTTTTAAAAGAAATTCAACTCGTTACCGAAATAAAAGGATAAAACGTGGCAACATTTGGCGTAATTGTATTCCCTGGCTCTAATTGTGATCATGATGCATACCATGCTATGAAACATGTAATGAATTGTGAGGTGAAATTTCTCTGGCATAAAGATACTGACCTCTCTGGTATCGACTTTCTGATTGTTCCCGGTGGCTTCTCCTATGGTGACTATTTGCGATCAGGAGCTATTGCACGTTTTTCACCTATCATGCAGGAAGTGATTAAGTTTGCTGAAAAGGGTGGGCCTGTAATGGGGATTTGCAATGGCTTTCAGATTTTGCTTGAAGCCGGATTAATTCCCGGTGCTATGATGCACAATCATAAACTTCGTTTTGTATGTAAAAACATCAACATGCGTTGCGAGACCACCAATTCCTTATTTACTTCCGGACTTGAAAAAGGACAGGTATTTAATATTCCCGTTTCACATGGAGAGGGTAATTATTTTATAAGTGATGATGGACTTAAATCATTACAGGACAACGATCAGGTTTTATTCCGGTATAGCGACGCCCAAGGAAATCTTACTGATGAAGCAAACTTCAATGGCTCAATTGATAATATTGCCGGGATTACAAACACAGGGAGGAATGTATTAGGGATGATGCCCCACCCGGAACGAGCTATGGAAATGATTCTGGGCTCAGAAGATGGAAAACCAATTTTCGATTCAATCCTGAATTCCTTGTCTGTAGCTTAGGATTTAGTACCTTCTCTTCATGAGTGGCGATTCTTCAGCATTAAAACTTTACAGCCAGGGATTGGTTAAACGCTATCGAAAGCGAACGGTAGTTAATGAAGTATCCATCAATGTACAGCAAGGGGAGATTGTTGGACTTCTCGGTCCAAATGGTGCCGGTAAAACTACTACTTTCTATATGATGGTAGGATTAGTAACTCCAAATGCCGGAAATATTTTTTTGGATGATGAAAATATTACTCAGACTCCGATGTATAAACGCGCCCGAAAAGGAGTTGGTTACCTTGCTCAGGAAGCAAGTGTATTCAGAAATTTAACGGTCAGGCAAAACCTCGAGTCTGTTCTCCAGTTTCTTGATTATACTAAACAAGAGATAAAGGAACGGTGCGATCGTTTAATCGAGGAGTTTTCACTTCAAACAGTTGTAAATAGTAAAGGCTACAGTTTATCAGGAGGAGAACGACGCCGTACCGAAATTGCCAGAGCATTGGTAACTAATCCAAAATTTATTCTACTTGATGAACCTTTTGCTGGAGTAGATCCTATTGCCGTTGAGGATATACAGGAAATTGTTTCAAAACTTAAAGAACAGAATATTGGAATTTTAATTACCGATCATAATGTTCATGAGACATTAGCTATCACAGACCGGGCTTACCTTATGTTTGAAGGGAAAATTTTAATGGAAGGTGATGCCGATACACTGGCTAATGATGAAAAAGCCAGAAAATTATATCTTGGTCAAACTTTTAAATTAGATCGATACAAAAACGAGTAAAACATGAAAGAAATAACAGTGCAGGAACTCAAACAAAAAAAAGAAAATGGGGATGACTTCCTTTTAATTGATGTACGGGAAGACGTAGAATATTTGGTCTCAAATTTAGATGGACAACATATTCCTCTAGGACAGCTTCAAAACCGCCTGGATGAAATAGAAACTGACAAAGATGCTGAGATTGTGATGATGTGCCGATCAGGTGGAAGAAGTGGGAAAGCAGTTGGTATTATGGAAAGCAACGGCTATACGAATATTCATAACCTGAAGGGTGGAATAACTGCCTGGTCTAATGAAATCGATCCAAGTATGCCCGTTGCTTAATTAAGCAATCGCGGCAATTTGATTCAACAATTCCTGATTACTTTCTGTGTTTTTGAGCACTTTAAGTAGTCCAAGCATCGATTCTCTTGGAGATTTTTTCAATAGGTAGCGGCGTACCATATTTCGTTCTTCCAGAGAGTCGGTGATAAACTTGTCTTCGTTTCTGGTACCTGATGCAGTAATATTTATGGCTGGATAAATACGGTCGTTAGCCAGTTCTCTGTCTAGTACTAATTCCATATTACCTGTCCCTTTGAATTCCTCAAAAATTAGATCATCCATTCTGGAGTTGGTCTCAACTAAACAGGTTGCGATAATAGTAAGTGATCCGCCACCTTCGATTTTACGGGCTGAACCAAAAATCTTCTTTGGAATTTCAAGTGCCCGGATATCCAAACCTCCAGAAAGCGTTCTTCCACTATTTGTTTGAATGGCATTATAAGCTCTTCCCAAACGAGTCATAGAATCTATTAACAGAACGGCATCTCCACCCATTTCAGCTTTACGTTTAGCATATCCGAGTGCCATTTCAGTAATTCTGATATGACTTTGGGTTTTTTTATCGTTTGAGGAAGCAAATACTTCTGCATCGGTAGATCGGATAAAGTCAGTAACCTCTTCCGGTCGTTCATCAACTAATAACACACTTAAGTGAATATCAGGATGGTGCTTTGACAAGGAATTAGCAATCTGCTTTAGTAAAACCGTTTTACCTGTTCTTGGCGGAGCAACAATTAATGCACGTTGACCTTTACCAATTGGAGAGACAAGATCAATAACCCTCATCTCCGTATCTTCTGCATGCTCACCCATTTTGATCCAATCTACCGGCATAATCGGAGTTTGCCGTTCAAAACGAGAACACTTAGTCCAGAATTCAAGTGGTTTTCTGTTCACAAACTCAACCGAGTGGACATGCTTATTCCCCTTATTATCTTCTTCAAATTCTCCTTCAAGAATTAATCCTTGTCTTAAATCAAGGGCTTTTACTTCTTCTGGTTTAAGAAATGGATCCTGGGGACTGTAACTAAATTCGTAATCCAGTTTTCGGATAAAACCCCATCCTTTCGCATTAATTTCCAGAACACCGGCATATTTTCCGGCAATTCCTAAATTGTTATTCCAATAAAACTTTGGAATAAAAACATTACCGCCTTTATTATTGCGGTTTCTGTTTTTGTTATTTCTGTTTTTGTTGTTACGGTTTTTATAATTCTTTTTCCGTGCCATTCAAATAAATTGTGTTATCTCCTCTGTGGAAGTACCTAAATCAGTATTGTTTTGAGTAGTAAAAAGGAGAGCTTAAAAAAAACTGGTGCGGAGCTTTATCTCCGCACCTAAATCTTATCAGAAGATGAGAAAAGATACAAATGTTTAGCTTGATAGCAAACTATCTAACAGTAGTAGTTTCATTTATCCAGCTGTAACAGCTCATTAATGAACCGTCTACTTTCACACTTTGTCCATCTTCATAACTTAATGTGAAGAACTTGTCTTCAGTAGTAGGTGTTACTGCTTCGTAGGTAGCAAGCTGTGAATTTACTGTATTAGTAACTGATGCATCTACACGCTTCGCTTTGTTTAGATAATCAACAACTACCCAGTAAACCACCTTATCTTTAGCTTCAAGCTTACGACCGTCTGAGCAAGAGCTTACTGCCTGACCATAAATGTTTGCCATTTTTAAATAGGCTAATCCATAATTTGGATCAACTTTTAGAGCGGCATTAATATACTGCTTCGATGTTTGTAGTTGCCCCATACTCGCATAAACATCTGATAGATCAATGTTGATTTCTTTCTTGTTCTGATCATCTGGAGCTTTCGTTAACGCCTCTTTATAAAGAGCTGCAGCTTCTGAATATTTTGCATTTCCTTTTTCAATATCTGCTAAGGCTACAGCACTGTCAAAAGTAGGATCTAAACTGTGAATTTTTCTAAGAGTAGTAATCAATTCAGTTTGCATGTTTAGATCTTCCTGTGCCTCTGCAACAGCTCTTAATGCTTCAAGATCATCAGGATTTGCTTCTAGTTTACCGGTATAGAATTCTAATATCTCTTCTGGAGTGTTAAACACTTTTTTCAGAGTTTCATCAAAAAAGGCAAGAATATCTTCGCTTGCATATGGAGTTGCAGTATCAATCATAGCAATAACTTCATCCTTACGATCCTGTCGTACCATGTTATCGATAGTAACCCGGATGTAATATCCATTAGCGAGAGTAGTAGTTTTTTCTGGGTCCAACTCAAACATAGCTTCAAAATCAGCATAAGCTTTTTGAAGTCCGTCATCAATGGCATTATAATTTTCAAGGAAGTATCTGCCTCTTCGCTGATATAATTCATATGTATCTTCTTCGGTTTCAGCAAATAACTCAAAGCTTTCTTCATAAAGCGCTAATGCACTATCGATATATGCTTCTTTTTCACTAGGATCGGATTTATCAAGTCCTATTTTGGTATATATAGTAATCAGTTTAGTATACTGAGTAGCAAGTTTAAATCTCCCTGCAGGAATACCTTCAATTCCTTCAGGTTTTTTACAAGTCATCCACCGACCATAAGTAAGTGCAAATGGATAATCTCCATTGTTATAATTACCCTGAAATATGGAAAACGCAGCTATTTCCGAATATCCCTCTGGAGGGTTTGGGTTACAATCATCCTGAGCATATGCAAAAGATGAACCCACAAATAAAATCCCTAGTATTGTAGCTAATATTTTCATTGCTTTATTATTTATTGATTAATGCTTGTATATAAACTCTACAGATCACCAAATTATTACTATAGAATTATCTAAGCTTTGGTCGAATAAACATGAGCTCGGTTAAATTCACGGAGAAACCTAGTGCCCAAATCCGTTCTTTAATTAAGTTGTTATTTGTTGTACCTCTAAACCCGTACTGGAAACTTATATCAATTGACGATGAAGATCTTGCTAATATCCCCAAACCTGTATTGATCCAAAGAGTACTAATGTCATTACCTTGAATAGTCAGATGACCTGTATCGTAAGATACTCCACCTGAGTATTTAAATTTCGAAAAAAATGAGTCGTTATTCAATTTATATGGATGAAATTGACTCCCAAATCCAATTTTAAGCCTGTCTTTCATAAATATTTCTTCGGATGGGTCAACATCATAAGAAAATTCACTCCATTTTTGAAACGATCCCTCAGCTGCAAAACTAATAATTGATGATGGACCGTATCCAAGACCAAAAGCTGCCTCAAGAGGAACATTTACATCTCCGCTTGAATTAGATAAAGATGAAGTGTAATCAAGTTCTTGTTCTACCCCATTTATCGTTTTATTCACATCAAAGCTGGTTTTAGAACCAATTGTATAGGGCAGGTTTAATGTTGCACCAATAGCAATTCTATCTGTCTCCCGAAAAATATTTGAGAATGAGCCAGATATACCAAATCTGTGGGATAAGGCAACTCCGGTACTTCCTGTGCTTTGTTCCTGTGGATTAAAAAGAGCCGAGCTAAAAGTTAAAGATTCATCACGCTGAAGTTTCAAAAATGCAACCGAAGGAGCGTAGCCGATAGATATATTGTCGGTAAGTTCGAGTCCAAAACCAATTTCAAACTTGTTTAAACCACCGCTTTGGCTTATATCATTCGTAAAGAAAACAGTATCAGTTTGTGAGACCATAAATGATCCACTATCAGAAAAGCGGAAACTTGATCGGGTTACAGGATATAAGCTTACCGAAGCACCAAGTTTACCTTTTGAAATTGGGAAAAGGATATGGAAATAACCTGATTCAAAATTCCCATTTTTTTCGCTACCAGCGTTATTTTCAAGAGTATGACCACTTAAGCTAAGACCGGTAAATGCTTGAGTAAAATATGATCTTTCCCATAATGCGGGGTTTGATAAGCTTGTCAATTCCTGAGAAATACCAGAAACACCTAAAATACCATATCCTTTAAAGTTATCGGATGTGAGGTCTTCCGGAACCCCCAAACCGAATACTGAGTACGGAGAACCGCCTCGCCCTTCAGATGTCTGTTGTTGAGCATTTGCAGAAAAAGGGATCAAAAAGATCAAAAACAGAATTAGTTTAGTCGACATCTGATAATTGTTATTCATTTTCTGCTCCTGATTCTAATCCATAAATAATAATACGTGGTGATACTGAGGGATCAGAATCTCCAAAAAACAAGGATGTATAAGCAAGAGCACCTTGATTAGCGCTGGCATAAATATAAAGATCACTGATATCACGGGTTCCATGTATATAATCGTTTAACAAACCTGTAATATTAAATCGGTAGGTGCCATCAGCTCTGGCTGCTGCAGAAAGATCAATTGCACCAAACGCTAGCTCATAGGCTACATCTTCAAGTGGACCAATAGAAAGTCCCAAGCCCAAAATAGTAGATCTTACTTCCCCCTCAGGCATATTATTTATTGAAAGTGTATCGTGATTAAAAACCAACTCTGCACGAACAAAATTAATATCCTCTACCTCATCACCGATTAAGGAAAGGTTGAATTTAAATATGTTATTTAAAGTGCTATGTAAGTTGATTCTGTCGGAACTGGTAACTTCACCAGTTCGGTCGACATCATAACCCCAGTCTAATATTCCAATAGATAAAGTATCAGGAGTATTCGCTTTTAAACTACTTAATGAGTAATTAATATATCTTATATTATTTGACCCTGCTTCAGGAATAATAACAAGACCATATTCATTTAATCGGTAATTCTCATCTCTGACGGAATCTGGCTCATTGAAGAAAGAAGGATATTCGTCACTCCATGATCCGGTCAAATCAACTTCAATAAAACCATTTGTATCTGCATCTGCATCAGAAAACTGGCCTATTGTTTCACCCTGATCGAAAAATATATCCATATTATTTTGGAAAGCAGATCCTCTCCATAAAGACGTTACCCTGTGAATAGTATAATTATTTACCTGAGTTGTGTCCCCATAAATATCATTCTCTAATAACTGTAATCTAAGGGTATATGTAGTTGTATCATCCAATACTATCGTATTTGAAGATCTTGAAATTGCCGGTTTAAAAAATGAGTAGGTTTCAATGGTTCCGAATAGATCGTCCTCATAATTTCCAACAGCAGAGCGGCCTAACCTTCCCAGGTATGCATTTTGATTTGAAACAGAAATAGTTGAAACTGAAAGTGTATCTATATTGATATCGGTTTTTTCAACAAAACCACCACCAATTGTACCCGGATCCTGACAGGCAAAAAAAGTACTCAATATGATTACAGAAAAAGTAAGCTGCCAGAATGTGGCAGCTTTTGGTCTATTATGCATTAAAATGATTCTCTTATTTATTCGGCTATTACCTTATAATAGTCGGCAAATTTACTAGATACGTCTTCCGGAGAACCCTGAATTTGTTTCGGGTTTACATTGAGTTCCTTGAATACCTCATCAAACTCATTTTTTAAATAATTTCCGGTAACAACATGATCGCTAAACATCAAACCAAGCTTAAGTAAATCTACCTTACCATTATCCGTTAATTCATTGATATTAACATCTTCTGGTAAGCCAAGTAATTCTAAAATTTTTGCTGTATCAGCAGTTCCTTCATTTTCTGGATGATGAAGATTATAGATAACCTGAGTATTCTGAAAAATCTTTTCATCCTTGTATTTGGTTTTTACAAGAAGCGGAATCAATCCTGCCGGCCAGTCGTGGCAGTGAATAATATCCGGTTCCCAACCGAGCTTCATAACTGTTTCAAGTACCCCTTTATTGTAGAAGGCTAGTCTTTCTGCATTATCAGGATAAAACTCTTCGTTTTTTGGGTCTTTGAATAACCCTTTTCTCTTGAAGTAAGTATCGTTATCGAGGAAATAAACCTGAAGTTTAGCATTTGGAATACTCGCAACCTTAATCTTCATGCTTTCTTTAGTATCACCAACTTCAACTTCTATTCCAGAAAGCCGGATTACTTCATGCAATCTGTTTCTTCGGTCGTTGATGGTACCGTATTTGGGCAATAAAATTCGTATTTCGAAACCTTTGTCTTGTAAGGATGCCGGCAAAAACCGAAGCAAATCGGCCGTATAAGTCATTCTTGCAAAAGGGGAAATTTCAGCCGCTGCGTATAATATTTTCATAAATGTGTGGTACTTACTCTTCGTTAGAGATTTTGTTCTCTTTAATTACTTGATCTAATTCGTTGTCTTCATCCAGTGAATAAAAATCCATCAAGGTATCACTTCTCAATCCGAGGCGAAGTGTTTCCAATGGAATTACTTCTTCAGGTTGGATATTCCCTAGATTTACATTACTGCCATATTTTTTAATGAACCAAACCTGTTGCTCTTTTTTAGGGGCTTCAAATATAAGGTTTTCTACAGGAATTTGATCTGTTATCTCTTCGATCAAACCTGATCTGACTTCTCCATTAGGCCGGAACACACCAACTGTGCCGCTTTCCCGTGCTTCACAAATTACTTTTGAAGCACCGGCATCGAGTTCCTGTTTAATTATGTTTACCCATTTGTAAGGAGGTATTATTTCGTTAGGGTTTTTACTCCCTACCTCTGAATAAACAGTAAAATCTTTACTAAGCTCCTTAATAATCTTCTGTTTTTTTTCATCGGAAATCCAAATGGTTCCGTTTGAAACCTCTAAAGACGTAATTTCATACTTTTCCAGCAGGTTTCGGTAAGCATCCAGCTGCCCTCTTAACAAATAAGCCTCGAAGAGAGTCCCACCAAAATAAACCGGAATTCCAGCATCAGTATACACTTTAATCTTTTCTTCAAGATTAGGAGTAACATATGAAGTTCCCCATCCAAGCTTTACAACATCGGTATAACTGGCGCAAATAGAACAAAAATCTTCTGCCTGTCTTATGCTATATCCTTTATCCAGTACTAAAGTAATCCCTTCTTTTCTTGGTTTTTCTGACCTTTTCGGAAGGTTCTTGAGTGAAATTGACATATTCAATGATTTTAATCGAAGCCTCTAATATACAAAAATAGGTGCTTTTTTTAAAGGTTAGCTTTTAACAATGACTTTACGATTACTAAGTTCTACAAACGAGGCGATTCTCTCTTCGTCTATTTCAGAAAACATATGATTTGTATATCTCCATAACCAGTTCCCTGAAGAAGTACCTGGAAAATTCATTCTGTGTGACGTATCGAGATTCATAAAATCCTGCATTGGAAAAATTGCCTGATCTGAAACTGAAAGCATTCCCAGTCTTATAAATTCCCAGTTAATTGAAGAGCCGTCTGATTTTGAGTATACCCTTACTCTATGCTTTTCTTGTTCTGGTGCCTGATTATACCAACCTATAGAGGTGTCGTTATCGTGAGTACCAGTATATACAACACTATTCTGAGGGTAATTATGTGGAAGAAACGCATTTGTTGAGTCAGAGTCGAAAGCAAACTGAATGATCTTCATTCCAGGAAATGCATATTTATCTCTCAGCTTTTCTACCCCTTCCGTAACAAATCCTAGATCTTCTGCTATGATTGGAAGCTCGCCACATTCTTTTAGAATAGTATCGAATAACTTCTCCCCCGGACCTTCGACCCACCTACCGTTTATTGCTGTTTCTTCTTTGGCGTTAACTTCCCAATATTCATCAAAGCCACGGAAATGGTCAACGCGTATAGCATCACAAGTATTAAACATGTGTTTAAAACGATCCACCCACCAGGAAAAACCGTCTTTTTCCAGCTCTTTCCAATTATACTGTGGATTACCCCAAAGTTGTCCGGTTTCACTAAAATAATCCGGCGGTACACCTGCAACTAATACCCGATTACCTTGTTTATCCACTTCAAAATATTGCGGGTTAGCCCAAACATCGGAACTATTATGATCTACAAAAATTGGGATATCACCAACAACCCGTATATTTTTTTCATTGGCATACTTTTTTAGCTCAACCCATTGATTATTAAACTCATATTGCATCCAATATTGCAGGCTAATCTCTTCTTTAAATTTCTTTTTATAGGATTTTAATGCTTCCGGCTTTCTTTGCGCTATGTCTTTATCCCATTTATTCCAGGGCTGTTTGTTATAGTGCAGAGAGCAAGCCATAAATAGTACATAATCATCCAGCCAGTGCTTGTTCGCTTTTTTAAAGCTCTTGAAGTTCTTTTCTTCCTCCGAAGTTAAATTTGCATAGAAGCTTGTACTTGCAACTTTAAAGAGTTCATCTTTTTTAGCAAAAGCTTCATCATAACTTACCTCAACTCCGGGAGCAATTTCTGTTTTAGCAGCTTCAGCACGTGTTATTAATCCTTTTGAAATTAAAATATCCGGACTAATTAGATAGGTATTACCTGCAAAAGCAGAAAAACTAGCGTATGGCGAGTTTCCGTATCCTGTAGGCGTTAATGGTAGAAGTTGCCATATTGTTTGGTGTGTTCTTTCCAGAAAATCTATAAATGCTCTTGCCTCATTTCCAAAGTCGCCGATTCCATATTTTCCCGGAAAAGAGGTTGGGTGTACAAGTGTACCACAAGAACGAGGAAATCTCATATTTTTCTACTTCTTAGGTTTTAAAATTACCCCAGCTAATGGTGGGACCGTTATCTTAAGTTGAGCAGGCTGATTTTGCCACTCGTTCCACTCCGCATTTAATACTGCTTCTCCAACATTACTTCCACCATAAAACTCAGAATCACTATTCATAATCACCTCATACTCCCCTGCTTTTGGGGCGCCAATGGTATATCCATGATGAACAGTAGGGGTAAAGTTTAAAATCGTAATAATAAAGTCTTCCGGGTCTTTAGCTCTTCTGATAAAAGAAATAATGCTGTTATCCGCATCATTAATATCCAGCCATTCAAACCCTCTCCAATCAAAATCAACCTCATGAAGAGCAGGGACATCTTTATTTAATCTGTTGAGATCTTTTACCAAAAGTTGAACTCCCTGATGATTTTGCCAATCCAATAAGTGCCAGTCTAATGATTTAGATTCGCTCCATTCTTCCCATTGTCCAAATTCACACCCCATAAAGAGAAGTTGCTTTCCGGGATGAGCATACATATAGGTATATAAAAGTCTGAGGTTCGCAAACTTCTGCCAGTCGTCTCCCGGCATTTTAGCCAACATAGCCTGCTTCATATGAACTACTTCATCATGAGAAAAAGGAAGAGTAAAATTCTCACTAAAAGCATATATCAAAGAAAAAGTAAGTTCTCCCTGATGGTATTTCCTGAAAATTGGATCTTTTTCGATATAGGCCAGAGTGTCGTTCATCCAACCCATATTCCATTTAAAATCGAAGCCTAACCCTCCGGTTTCAGTTGGACGGGAAACTCCTCCCCAGGAAGTTGATTCCTCAGCAAAAGTGATTGTTCCCGGAAAATGGTGGTGAACAGAGTCATTAAAACTTCTCAAAAACTCAATTGCTTCTATATTTTCACGCCCACCATATTTATTTGGAATCCATTCACCTTCTTCCCTTGAATAGTCTAAATAAAGCATCGAAGCTACTGCATCAACCCGAAGACCATCAATATGGAACTTATCGCACCAGTAAAGTGCATTTGATATTAGAAAATTCTGGACCTCTGTACGACCGAAATTGAAAATACAGGTACCCCAATCTTTATGCTCTCCTTGTCGGGCGTCTTCATGCTCATAAAGTCCTGTTCCATCAAATCTTCGAAGTCCATGCTCGTCTTTTGCAAAATGTGCAGGAACCCAGTCTACGATAACACCAATACCTGCTTTATGGCATTCATCAACAAAATGCATAAAATCATGAGGCGAGCCAAACCGACTTGTTGGAGCATAGTATCCGGTTATCTGATATCCCCATGATGGATCATATGGGTGCTCAGCAATCGGAAGTAGCTCTACATGTGTATAGCCCATTTCTTTCACATATGGTACCAGTTGTTCTGCAAGCTCCCGGTAACTTAAAAATCCGGGTTCTTCACCAACTTTTCGCCTCCAGGAGCCGGCATGTATCTCATATATTGAAATCGGTTTATCATGAGACTGAGTTTTTGCCCTGTTTTTAACCCATTCTTTATCTCCCCATTTATACCCATCAAGATTATAAACTTTTGAAGCCGTTCCTGGCCGTAGCTCTGCGCTGAATGCAAATGGATCAGCCTTTTTTAAAGGAGGATCCTGAACAGGAGACTTTATTTCAAACTTATAAAAATCACCTTCTCCAACATGAGGAATAAAGATTTCCCAAAGTCCCTGATCATGAAACTTTCTCATTCTATGAACACGTCCGTCCCAATTATTAAACGAACCAATAACACTTACTCGTGTAGCACTTGGGGCTGATACTACAAAGTGGGTTCCCTTTACTCCATCTACTTCTTTGGGATGGGCTCCCATAAAATCGTACGCCTTGTGATGGTTTCCCTCTCCCCAAAGCTGTAAGTCGAATTCACTAATCATTGAGCCATAAACATATGGGTCCTGAATTGAAAACTCATCTCCTTGATGAGGAGTAATTGTTAGGATGTAGGAAAACTTGTTTTTCCGTCTTGGAAACACATATTCAAAAAGACCTTCTTCAGAAACGCGATTCAATTCTACCGGTTTAGATGAGCCGACTTTCACAGACACCTTATCCGCTTCCGGCCTGAAAACACGCAAAACTAACTTCTCTTTTTTATCAATTTTTATGGAGTGGAGTCCCAAAATTGAAAACGGGTCGCCATGCGAACCATCTGATATTGTTTCAATAATTTGTTTAGAAAGTGTCGTGCTCATTATTTCTTCTTTAGAAGGGGCGAAAATATAAGAATTTTAGAATAAAGCATTTTAGCTGATTTTGGAGTGTTTTGATGAAGCTTATTGTCTATTTTTGATGGATGGATAACACTGGTTTTATAGCCCGGAGATATCTTTTCTCCAGAAAACATATTTCCCTTATTTCAACTCTTACTTATATCAGTATTGCAGGCGTTACTGTAGGTACTGCTTTATTAATCGTTGTTCTTTCTGTGTTCAATGGTTTTTATGATGTTATCAAGACCATACTTCTTTCCAGTGACCCGGATATCAGAATTGAATCTTCTTCTACAAGTATTTTCACAGAGAACAAAGAGCTCACCAATATACTGGATGGGATTCCTGAAATAAAAGTGTACTCTCACTATGTAGAAGGGAAAGCTTTATTGAGTTATGGGGATGACCGAAACACCGTTGTAGAAGTCCGCGGAATTGATACTGACCGTTTTTTTGAGCTGGTAAACATCGAAGAAAGTGTTACTTCAGGAGTTTTTGAAGTAAAGGTGAGAAACCGCAAACCTGGTGCAGTTATCCCGGAACAGATACGAACGGATTTACTACTTAGCACGGGCGATGAGATTGCATTACTTAGTGCTTCAGGAATGAAAAAAGCTTTAACTCAGATTACACTGCCCAGATCTTATAGATTCGATGTTCGGGGTTCCTATCTATTACAACAGGTAGCGGACGGACCACAAGTCTTTGTTGATTTAACAGCAGCTCAACGGTTGTTTAATGCTCGAAAAGGAATCTCTGGTGTAGATGTTAAGCTTTATGATAATGAACAAGCTGCTTCAGTAAAAAAAATACTTCAATCCCAGTTAGGTGAAAATTATACCATCTCAACCTGGTATGATTTACAAAAGCCATTATATGATGTAATGTATCTGGAAAAGTGGGGTTCTTATATCGTACTTATGATTATTGTCGTAGTGGCTGTGCTTAATATTATTGGTTCACTTACCATGATCGTAATTCAAAAGAGAAGAGATATCGGGATACTAATTTCAATGGGTTATTCGAAATCACGGATCAAATCCATTTTCCGAAAACAAGGGCTTTTTATTGGTTTGATTGGATGCGGAATTGGTGGCTCTGTCGGTTTTTTGTTATGCTGGCTTCAACAGGAGTTTGGGATTATTAAACTATCCTCAGCGTTTATAATTAGCGCATATCCGGTAGATGTTCAACTAATGGACATCACTATAATTCTACTTGGCAGCTTACTGTTGTGCCTGGCTGCCAGCTGGTTTCCTTCGAAAAGAGCTTCAGAGATTCAGCCTGCTGAAGCGGTCAGGTATGAGTAGTCTGTACAAATCGTAACAGCTATGATTGGAACTATTTTAGGGATTATTTCTGCCGTGATTTGGACTGTTTTTCAGGGGAAATATTTAGTGCCAAAGGAACAAAAAGAGCAGTATAAGTCTATTTCTTATGGTGATATATCAAAACATCATTCTGAATATAAACTCAAAGCAAGATTACTTTATGCCTTTTACTTTACTTGGGCATTCGTGCAATTTTTCATTTTCTTGCTTTGGATATTTTTTATTCTTGACCAAATCCGACCAAATATCACTGAAGATTTTGAAGCTAACCTTGTAGGCTTTCTTTTCTTTCAAACAATGATACTCAATATAGGCTTCGGAATGGCTGTATATGGCTATTTTTTTAAAATTTTTGGCATTACCACAAGAACATCTGGAACTGATGTTTTAATTAAATTGAATCTGGATAAATATTTGCACCAATTTTATGTAATTGGAGATGAAGTACAAAAAAAATCACTTCGAATGATTTTTATCGTCTTTATTTACTATACAGTTGTAAATATCATTCTATTATCAGTTTGGAGTTAATCAAAGCTTTCTAAAGATCACTCATTATACACATCAGGAAGATCGTTTTCATAAAGAATAATATCTCCCGGCTTAGCATATTCCTTCACTAAATCATTCGCCTCAAACAGGCTGTTCACTACGTTAACATTCTGGGTGGATTCAGCTACTTCCTTAATTCCATCCTGAATGGGTTTAGCTCGTTCTTTCCCAACCAGAATGATTAAATCGAGTTCAGCTTTTGCTATAGCCTTTCCAAACTCTTTGTTTTCCTCATATTCAATATCTCCAAGTTCAACCATTCCGGGAGTAATAATTATTCGGTTTCCAGATTTAAACTGACCTAACATTTCCACCGCATTTTTAGCTCCGACTGGATTTGAGTTAAAGGCATCATCAATGATGGTAAGATTTCCCTGTTGCTTTAATTCAAGCCTGTGTTCAATTGGTTCTATATTTTTTGCCGCTATAGCCATTGTTTTGGGGCGTATACCTAGATGATGTGCAACACCTATCGCCAATAGCATATTTTGAACGTTATGTGCCCCAAGCAATCTGGTATTAAATGTAAAAGCATCCCCTCCAAAGCTTACATCAAAGGTAGAACCTGTAGTATCATAGGAAATATCACCACCTAGAATTGTACCGTTCTTTAGCCCTACCAGTATGCGACTTATATGGGTTCTTTCTTCTCCCATTTTAGAGACTCTGGGATCATCTCCATTCAATACTGCTACTCCTCCGCTTGTAAGATTATCTACCAGTTTTCCCTTTTCTAAAGCAATTACATCCTGAGATCCAAATGTTTCTAAATGTGCCACGCCTACATTTGTGACTATCGATATATCAGGCTGGGCAATATCACAAAGTTCCTGAATATTCCCTTTGTATCTTGCTCCCATTTCAAGAATCAGGATTTGATGATGGGACTGAAGATCATTGTTTATCACTTTACAAATCCCCATAGGTGTGTTATAACTTCCAGGAGTAAAACACACGCTGTAACGTTCTTTCAATAAATCCTTCACCATAAACTTGGTGCTTGTTTTACCATAACTGCCGGTAATTGCAATCACTTTAAGGTGTGGCATAGAAGCAAGTTTTTTGCGTGCCTGTTCTTTAAAACCCTCTTGTATATTCCGTTCAATGGGTTTGGTGATGGAGCTTCCGAAGAAAATTAAAAAAGGAATTAACAGGGCTCCAAAAACCCATCCAAAAACCAAGAGTATTACATCATAAGAAAGCAATCCGGGATCATACATCGGAGAAGTAGACCATATAAAGGGAATCAATCCGGTATAAGCCCAATAGGTAAAAAAGGAAGGGATAAATAACGCAATCAAGGCTACTGGAATAGTTAACCTTTTCATCCTTGAAGTAAAAACAAGTGGTTTCTTTACTTTTTCAGACTTGTATTTTTTTATGGTACCAAACCAAAAAATAGAAATTGTGAAAAGTATTACTGCTGTAGAAGAATTCGTTATATCTACGTTGATGAACTCTAAGCCTACTACAACTAATACTAAAACAATGTTAAAAATAGATAGGTCAGCAGGAATTACTTTCTTTTCCCAATTATCTCTTAACCAACTCCAGTACTCATTTTGTTTGTAACCAACCTGCTGAAATACATGAAGAAAAAAGCGTGTCCGAAACCAATAAAACCTTACAAGTACAACGCAAAATAGGATCGCAATAAGTTCGAGAATTGAATAATACAAGTATGAATCGTGTTAGATTTATGTGAAGTTTTTCGGATTTCCAAAAACGGTTCGAATTTAAAAAAACACTGCGGTATATTCACTTAAATAAAAGTCAAAAGTTTCTTTAAAATCATTTAAAATATATGAAATTAATTATCCCAATGGCGGGAAGGGGTACCCGTGTAAGACCACATTCGCATACTGTTCCAAAGCCGCTATTACCTGTTGCCGGCACAATGATTATCGAACGTCTTGTAGAAACATTCATACGTACTTTAGATCGTAAAATTGAAGAAATCGTGTATATTTTGGGACCTGATTTTGGGCAGGATATAAAAGATCAACTCACCGCAATGAGTAGCCGTCATGATGCAAAAGCTACTTTCAGAGTTCAGTTCCCTGCACTTGGAACCGCTCATGCAGTTTACTGTGCGCATGAAGATTTAGAAGGAGAAGTAATTGTCGCTTTTGCAGATACACTTTTCGACAGTAAAGAAAATTTCAATATCGAAGGGGCTGATAGTGTTATTTGGTTAAAAAGAGTTGAAGACCCTTCCAGATTTGGTGTTGCAGTTCATGAAGGAGACACGATTACCGGCTTTGTAGAAAAGCCACAAGATTTTATTTCCGATCTGGCTATAATAGGTGTGTATTATTTTAAGGATGGAGAAGAGCTTAAAAGCCAGGTTAAAAGGGTTATGGATGACGATATTAAAGGCCCCGGAGGAGAGTACTTTCTTACTGTTGCCCTCGATAATATGATTAATGAAGGAAAGGTCTTTAAAATTGCAACGGTAGATGAATGGCTTGACTGTGGCACGTTACCCGCATGGCTGGAAACTACTGGTGAAATTGTTGAAAAGGAAAGTCAGGAAGTTGATGCCTCTAAATACCCGAACTCAACTATTATTCCACCTGTTTTTATTGCTGAAGGCGTAACAATCGAAAATAGTACTATTGGGTCAAAAGTAAGCATCGAAGCTGGAACTATTATCAAAAATTCTACAGTAGAAAATTCAATTATTCGAAATAATGCTTCATTGGAAAACGTGCAAACTTCCGGATCAACAATTGGAGCTTATGCCTCGGTAGAAAACTTCTCCGGACAAATAGATATTGGAGATCACTCTACTATTGTTTCAGGCTAGTTATTTACCTAATGAAATCAGACTCTTCTATTAGCTAACATCTATTATGGATCGAAAGAAGTTTTTTACTCTTGGTTCAGCCGGACTTGTTGGTGCTTCCTTGCCACTAAAAGCAGAAGCGGCTCCGGTACAAACAGGATCGCAACCTAAACGTTGGCAAAATGGTGAAAGTCCCTGGCCAATTTGCTTGGATACAGCCACTATTCGACCCGCATCACTTGAAGAGAAAGTGAATATTGCGGCAAAAGCGGGGTATGATGCCATTGAGCCCTGGGATGGAGAGCTTGCACAATATGAAAATAACGGCGGCAATCTTACAGAACTTGGAGATAAAATAAAGGAACTTGGTTTGTTTGTCCCAAGTGTTATTGGGATGTGGAATGCTATTCCTCCTGAGGAGGATGACTTTCAAGCTTCTTTGGAAGGATCCCGCAACCGTATGCGAATGGCAAAGGCCATTGGTTCTGAGCACATACAAACCATTCCCAATACCGTTGGAAACGGGTATGATGTAAAACAGGTCGCGAAACGATATCGTCAAATTATTGAAATTGGTCAGAACGAGTTTGGGTTAAAACCCTCTCTTGTTTTCGTAAAATTTTTCCCTTTAAAAACAATGGGGCAGGCTATGCAGGTTGCATTAGACGCCGATCACCCATACGCCTCCATTATTCCGGATACGTATCATATGTATATTAGTGAAGGAGGATTTAATGGTCTCAAACAAATGAGAGGAAGTGCTATAAGTATTTTTCAGTTTGCAGATGCCCCGGCAAGTCCCAGACCTAATGAGCTAACGGATCAACAGCGGGTTTTCCCCGGAGATGGAATTTTACCCCTTCCTGAGATTCTCAAAGATTTGTATGAAACTGGGTTTAAGGGTTGTATTTCACTGGAATTATATAATCCGGAATACTACCAAAGAGATTTATTGGAAGTAGCGAAAGAAGGGCTTGAAAAAACAATGAAGGTAATTAAGGACGCTGGAGTTTAAGTCAAATTACTTCACAACTGTAATTACACCATCAAATCGAGCTATAATATAATTACTTACACCTCCTGGAATATCATCATGGATATCCCATTTAAAATCTGCTCCACCAATTAAAATATGGTCGCAACCAAGATCATTTGCTGTTTCAACAATAGTAGGTCCTGGCTGACCAATTCTGACCTCAAGCGCCGGCTCAACTTGTTTCTCACATTCTTCCTCAAAAAGAAATTTAGCCATTTCAACAATACCTAGCGCGATATCTTCCGTCTCTTTTTCAGTAGCAATAACCAAAATTGTAACCTTAGGCTTATTGGTTAGCTCTGCACTTAATAGTCCGGCGTGCTTTACAGCCTCACTTGCAAATTTACTTCCATTGGTGGCAATCAGCCAGCTTGTAGGAAAACTCATACTACATCCCGTTTAATTTTCCTGATGTTACAATTTCTAGCCTTTATTTGAAATTAAAATCTTTTGATTCCTGAAAGCTATCCCGACTATCCCTATCTTTTGTTGTTATGAAATTAGAATACAATATTCCCTCTGCTCACGCTACAGTATTTGAAAAAATCAGTAGAATTGGAGCGCGGTTAAATCAACCGGTGTATGTAGTTGGTGGATATGTGCGTGATTATTATTTGGGGCGTCTAAAAGAAAATCCTGATATCGATTTTGTAACCGTCGGATCCGGAATCAATTTTGCAAAAGAATTACACAAAGAACTACCGGGTTCTTCCTTAGCTGTCTATAAACAGTTTGGAACCGCGCAGGTTAAAACCGAAAATTTAGAGTTAGAATTTGTTGGTGCAAGAAAAGAAAGCTACCGAAGAGACTCCCGAAAACCCATCGTGGAAGACGGAACTCTCGAAGACGATCAGCAAAGGAGAGACTTAACCATTAATGCACTTTCATGGTCGTTAAATAAAAATGATTTTGGTCTTTTAAATGATCCCTTTGAAGGAATGCAGGATTTAAAAGCTGGAATAATCAAAACCCCCGTTGATCCCAAACAGACTTTTAGTGATGATCCTTTAAGAATGATGCGTGCCATTCGTTTTGCTACTCAACTTAATTTCCATATTCATGAAGAAACGTTTGAAGCTATTTCAAATATGGCCGAGCGTATCAATATCATTTCTAAAGAGAGGATCATTGAAGAGTTGAACAAAATAATTTTAGCACCGAAACCATCCAGTGGATTTACAATGCTTTTTAAAACCCGATTACTAAATGAGTTCTTTCCGGAGATGGTTGATTTACATGGTGTAAAAGAAGTAAATGGACAGCGCCATAAAGATAATTTCTGGCATACACTTCAAGTACTGGACAATGTTGCTGAGGTTTCAGATAACTTGTGGCTTCGATGGTCAGCGATTATGCATGATATTGCCAAACCTCCAACTCAACGTTTTGACAATCAAGTAGGTTGGACTTTTCACGGGCATGATGCGCTGGGAGCAAAATGGACTAAAAGAATTTTCAAAAGACTAAGTTTACCTTTAGACGAACGAATGAAATACGTTCAAAAATTAGTTCGTTTGCATCTTCGTCCCATAGCATTGGTTTCTGATGAAGTAAGTGACAGTGCTATTCGAAGACTTATTTTTGATGCTGGCGATGATATTGAAGATTTAATGACTCTTTGCCGTGCTGACATCACCAGCAAAAATGAATATAAAGTTGAACGCTTTCAAAACAACTTCAATAAAGTTGAAAAGAAAATTCAAGAGGTAGAAAAAAAAGACAGGATAAGGAACTGGAAAAACCCTTTATCGGGTGATGAAATAATGACCGCCTTGAACATCAAACCCTCGAAAACCATCGGGAATATTAAAGATGCCGTTAAAGAAGCTATTTTGAATGGAGATATTCCAAATGATCATGACGCCGCTTTTGAGTATATGATGGAGAATAAGGAAACCTTTTTAAGGGAGTCTTCATGAAATTAATTCTGAAAACATTTCTAAACTCCGGCATAAAGGGACAGAAGCACAACGTGTTGCTTTTCTCTGTGCCTTTATGCCTCATTAACTTTGTACCTTTTAAATGAACGAACTCTGGATTTCAAATTCTTACGCCAAAATAAACCTTGGCCTTAATGTGCTGGAAAGGCTCCCTAATGGATATCATACTATCGAAACCGGGTTTTGTTTTATTGAATGGAACGATCGTTTTGAGGTTTCACCGCATGGAAAAATGGAGTTGTCGATGAGTGACGAAAGAATTCCTATAGACGACTCTAACCTGATCGTGAAAGCTGTAAAATTACTTCAAAAAGAAGCAGGGCTTAGAGATGAGTTCAAAATATCTGTTCAAAAAAATATCCCTGCCGGAGCAGGATTAGGAGGAGGAAGCAGCAATGCCGCAACAATACTCCGGATGATTAATAAGATCGCAAACCTGGGCTTATCTACTGAAGACCTTGCCGGTTTGGGGAAACTACTTGGAGCTGATACCCCTTTTTTCGTTCATGGAAAACCGGGAATAGGAACAGGGTTGGGGGATGAAATCGAATATCTGGATATACAACCGGATGCGTATATTGTAACTGTCTTTCCAAATATCGAAAGTAAAACCCCTGAAGCCTATCAACATTGCCAGCCGTTGGGTGAACCGGATTTTTCGCTAAGAAATATCTTGCTCGAAGATGATATTGAAGAGTGGCATTATCTGCTTCAAAACCATTTAGAACCCGCCGTTTTCCCCCGACTAGAATTGGTTGGCAACCTGAAGGATCAGTTTTATGATTTTGGTGCCACCTATGCCTCAATGAGTGGAAGCGGTTCCTCTGTTTTTGGTATTTTTACTCAGGATTTTGTTGCTATTAACGCCTATGAGTCGTTTCATAAACTCGGTTTTTCAGCTAACTTAACCCGACCTAAATTTGAACCGGATTTAGGGGTCTATAAAAAAGAAATCTGATTGTATAATTCACTTAATATTACACCACTAACTTATCGTAATAACAATATTTTAGGACAATGAGCAAAAAGAATACTAATGAAGTAGCCGTGCGCTCCGGCTTGAACAAAGATTCATTAAGAGAAGACATAAAATTACACCTTCGCCATACCCTTGCAAAAGACGAATATTCAAGAACTAACTGGGATAACTACCGGAGTGTGGTTCTTACGTTGATGGATCGCTTGCATGATAAATGGATTAACACCCAACAAACCTATCATAAAACCGGCGTAAAGAGAGCTTATTATCTTTCTATGGAATATCTGATTGGAAGATTGCTTGATAACATGGTGGTTAATCTGGATGTGCAACAAGAAGTGGCAGATGCATGTGCCGATCTTGGTTTGGATTACGATGAAATCCGAAATGCAGAATGGGATGCAGGATTAGGAAATGGAGGCTTGGGTCGTCTTGCTGCCTGCTTCCTGGATTCAATGGCTACCCTTGGGGTCCCGGCTACGGGGTATGGTCTTCGATACGATTATGGAATTTTTTACCAAAAAATTGAAGATGGATTCCAGATTGAAAAACCTGATTTATGGTTGAGATATGGAAACCCGTGGGATGTTGTACGACCTAAAATTCAATACCCTGTCGAGTTTTATGGACACCAACACATGTTTACTAAACCATCCGGTGAAGTTGAATACAAATGGGAAAATACGAAGAAAGTTCTAGCTGTTGCTTATGATACTCCCATTCCGGGTTACAATAATAATATTGTTAACAACCTTCGGTTATGGAAAGCTGAATCAGACACTGCGATAGACCTCCAAAGTTTTAACCAGGGGCAATACATCGATGCCGTTCGGGATAATCAGCTCGAACAAAATATTACCCGTGTTTTGTATCCAAATGATAAAATGTTTGTTGGTCAGGAACTTCGTTTAAAGCAGGAGTATTTCCTTGTTTCCGCTTCCATGCAGGATATTTTGCGTCGTTTTAAAAATCAAACTGATGACTGGACTAAACTGCCGGAAAGAGTAGCAGTTCAATGTAATGATACACATCCAAACCTCGCTATCCCTGAGTTAATGCGTGTTTTATTGGACGAAGTGGATATGGAGTGGGATAAGGCCTGGGATATTACAGTTAATACCATGGCTTATACTAACCATACGTTACTTCCTGAAGCGTTAGAAAAATGGCCTGTTTCTTTGGTGAGAAGTTTACTTCCAAGACACTTAAATATCATTTACGAAATTAACCGCCGCTTTATGGATAGTATTAAGGTTAAGTTCGGTGATGATAAAAACAGAATGAGCAGAATGAGTATTGTTGGAGAGGGTGAACACCCGGTAGTTCATATGGCTCATTTGGGAATTGTTGGTGCCCGTAAAGTAAATGGTGTAGCCGCACTTCATTCCCGACTACTTAAAGAATCCATGTTCAAAGATTTTGATGAGATGTATCCGGATAAATTTACGAACAAGACAAACGGGATTACTCCGCGCCGCTGGTTAAAGCAATGTAATGTGGAATTATCTTCTCTTATCACTGAAAAAATAGGTGATGCATGGATTACCAATCTGGACGAACTACAAAAGCTTTCAAAGTTTGCTGAGGATAAAAAATTCCAGAAATCGTTTGCTAAAATTAAGCTCAATAATAAAAAACGTCTTGCGAGCTATATCCAGGACACTATGGGTATCGAGGTCGACCCGACTTCGATGTTTGATATTCAGATTAAAAGAATTCATGAATACAAACGTCAGTTAATGGCCGCGCTTCATGTTATCACTTTGTATAACCGCTTAAAGGAAAATCCAAATCTGGATATTGTTCCTAGAACCGTGATTTTTGGAGGAAAAGCAGCCCCAGGTTATGCCATGGCTAAAAATCATATCAAATTGATTAACGCTATTGGTGAAAAAATTAATAACGATCCGGATGTGAAAGACAAACTGAAATGTATTTTCCTTCAGAATTACCGGGTTACTCTGGCAGAGATGATGATTCCTGCAGCAAACCTTTCCGAGCAGATTTCAACCGCCGGAATGGAAGCTTCCGGAACAGGTAATATGAAGTTTGCTCTGAATGGAGCGCTTACTATTGGAACTCTTGATGGCGCTAATGTTGAGATCAAAGAGGAAGTTGGGGATGACAACATCTTTATTTTTGGTCTTGAGGTTGAGGATGTTGACGACCTTCGAAGAGCCGGATATAATCCTCAAACGTACTATCATGGTAATCCGGAACTGAAAAGAGTCTTAGATCAAATAAGAGATGGATTCTTCTCGCCTGAAGACAAAAGCCTGTTCCATCCTATAATTAATGCTCTGCTTCATGAAGGTGATTACTTTATGGTATTAGCTGATTATGAAGCCTATGTAAAAGCACAGGAAGAAGTGGATAAAGTGTATCGCGATGAATTCGAATGGAACAAAAAAGCGATCATCAATGTGGCTAAGGTGGGCAAGTTCTCCAGCGACAGAACCATCAAAGATTACAATGATGAAATCTGGAAGACAAAGCTGGTAAAGCTTAAGAACTGATATTTCATGAATTATTTTTAAAACCGAAGTGGGAACTAATCCTGCTTCGGTTTTTTTGTACATTCTGCTTACGTAAAGTGAATAATTGATTATGAATGAACTTATAGACCAGCAACCAGACTCATTAGCTCCTGATTCGAATGTTGTGAGCACAGATTCTTCATTGATAATTCCGGATCCCACTGAATATAGTATTGGGGAAATTTTTACTTATTTATGGGACTTCTTAAATGTTACACTTGTTACATTTCAGGATACACCTATTACCTTCCTCTCTATATTTATCTTTGTTGTTGTAATAGCAGCTTTTTCATTCGGGGCCTCATTTGTAAAAAAACTACTTAACAAAAGAATCCTTCCTCGATTCATTAAAGATAGTGGCTTAAGATACACCTTGGCTAGAATGTCTCAATATGTAATAGTAATTATTGGAATATATGTAGCTTTTCAGTTTTTAGGTGTAGACCTAACCGGGTTAGCCGTGATCTTCGGTTTCCTTTCTGTTGGTATTGGTTTTGGTCTTCAAAATGTCACTTCAAATTTCATTTCAGGTCTAATTGTCCTTTTCGAACGCCCGATCAGTGTTGGCGACAGGGTAGAGGTAAATAATATTGAGGGAGATGTTCAGGAAATAAATATTCGCTCTACCAAAGTTAAAACCCTTGATAACATTTCAATTATTGTTCCTAACTCACAGTTTGTATCTCAGGATGTAGTCAATTATTCTCATGGAGACCCAACCTACCGACTCCATGTTAATGTAGGTGTTGCTTATGGCTCTGATCTTGAAGATGTTCTAAAAGCCTTAAATGAAGTTGCTGAAGAGAGCGAAAATGTGCTTAAAAACCCAGAGCACGACGTTCATCTCCGAAATTTTGGGGACTCAGCATGGGATATGAAGCTGTTGGTTTGGATTCCGGACGTCAAGAAAAAATACGTTGTTCTAAATGAGCTAAATCAGGCCATTGTTCGAAAATTCAGAGAAATGGAAATCGAAATTCCATTTCCACAACGGGATATCAATTTCAGAAACGCAGTTCCTGAGGATAAAGAGGAAAGAGCTGATTCAGGATCGGAATCTGATTCCTGATTTCTTGCTGTTTTCTGCATTTATAGGTTAATTCCGATTCAATTCGGGACCCATGCAATTACATTCATCTATATTTATACTAATAATTGGCTTAGTCTTCAGCCTTTTTACTCAAAATTCCACAACGGAAAAAAAAGGAGATTTATCTTTTTATTCCGGTTCCATTGAAGGGTTAGCCGTTCTGGCACCCAAAAACCGACCGGTTCGTTTTGGAGGTGGTCTTTATAGTCGACCTGCACCGTCTGGTTCAAACCAAGCTTCCTCAGACTCTATTCTTGTAGTTCTGAGAAGTATAAACAGTTCTGCTCAATCAATGGATAAGGGAATGAAATCTCTGAATCAAAAAGAACAGCAGTTTCAACCTACCATTCTACCCGTTCCTTTAAACGGGACTGTTCGAATAAAGAACTCTGATCCGGTTTATCATAATGTGTTTAGTCTTACAAGTCCACACAAATTTGATGTGGGTCGCCGTCCTAAAGGGGAGCATTTTGATGTAACTTTTGAGAAACCCGGAGTTGTAGATGTTTTTTGTGATATTCATTCTAATATGCACGCAATTATCTATGTTTTACCTGAAGGAACCACTTCCTGGACAAAAATTAAAAGTGGCGATTCTTTTTCCTTTGTTGGTCTTTCTGATGGTTCTTATGAAATTAGTTTATATGCACTAGGTTATAAAGAGTCTGTTTCACAAGTTTCTATTGAAAATGGTAATACAGTTCAAACCGGAACTATAACTCTTAATCCATAACAATGAACTCTGCTTTTTTCAGTTTGCGATGGAAGCTTCTGTTGGGATTTGTAGGACTGGTTTTAGTTACTGTACTTGTTCTGCTTTTTAGTGTTGGACAGCTGGTTGAAAACCGAATTAGAGATGATATTGATACCAATTTTCAGGAAGCTGGTCGTGTGTTTGAACGAATACAGGACATTCGTTTTCGGCAATTACGACAAACAGCTATTCTTTTGGCAGAAACTCCTTCTTTAAAAGCAGCAATCTCTACAGGTGATAGTGTAACTGTAAATCAGAAAATCCGAGATGAGTTACGATACCTACTTGATTTCGACCCTATTATACCCGATTCATTAATTCCTGAAAGCTTTTTTTCCAACCCGGACTCCTCCGGTCTTTTACTGGTTACAGATAATCAGGGAATACCACTTGGCCAACTTGGGTCACATCCGTTACAACAATTTTCTATTGCTGACAGAGCCGGCGTTACAGAGGCTTTAAATGGATATATGCCTGCTCAGACTAATATCTGGTTAGAAAATGAACGATACTTTAATGTGATTACTATTCCAATCTGGGCGGGTTACAACCTGATTGGATCCCTTTCATTTGGGTTGCCTATTCGTCAAATCGAAACGGATCAACTCTCCAGAGATATTGGAATGAATGTAATTTTTTATGTCGACGACAAACTGATCTCTACTAACTTTAGAAATTTATCAACACAGGACGTTAATCAACTTAACAAAAGTGTACATGACGCCACTTATGATGTTCTGAAAAGTAAAACTGCCAGAACTTCCGAGATATTCCTTAATGACGAAAACTGGCTAGTTTACCTGGCTCCTATGTTCGAACTTAATGATGAGGTGTATGGAATCAAGGGCTATTATGGTGTTGCTAAATCCTTAAATCAGGCGCTACTTCCCCTTCAAAATCTCCAATTGGTAATTTTTATAATTGGGCTTGCAGCTATTTTTGCATCCATTTTTATCAGCGTGATTCTTACCAAACGAATTACCAAACCTATTGACCTTCTGGTTCAGGGAGTGCTAAGGGTTGAACAACAGGATTTTAGTGAAGAAGTCCCTGTAACAACAAAAGACGAAATAGGGACTCTAACATCTGCTTTTAACCATCTTGTTGAAGGACTTCAGGAGCGGCTTCTTATGCTAAAATTTGTTTCAGAAGCTACTTTGGATGCAATCAAAAAAAATATAACCCGAATAGAACCCGGGGGGGAAAAAAGAGACATAACGGTATTCTTTTCAGATATCAGAGGCTTTACCGCATGGAGTGAAAAGCATACCCCTGAAGAAGTAATTGATATGCTTAATAATTTGCTCAGTTTTCAAGCCGAACTAGTTCAGGAATTTGGAGGAGATGTAGATAAGTTTGTAGGTGATGAGCTGGTAGCTGTTTTCCAAGGACCTGATAAAGACCAAAAAGCCGTTCAAACTGCTATAAGAATCCAGCAACAACTCCCATCCATGTTGAACAAAGAGCAGTCGGAATTAGCCGTTGGAATTGGAATCAACAGCGGCGAAGCCGTAATGGGGGCTATGGGTAGTGTAAACAGAATGGATTATACTGTTCTTGGTAATACTGTTAATCTGGGTGCAAGATTATGTTCTGCTGCAGGAAAGCATCAGATTCTTGTATCCGAAGCCGTATTTCTAAATCTGGAAAGAAAAATTCCTGCTGTTGAACTGGATAGTATTCAGGTTAAAGGAATTCAAGATCGTGTTCAGATTTATGAAATTGATTGGCAACAAAAAAGTGAACCCATTCTTCAATCGGAGGCTTCGAAATGAAATCTATCTCACTTTCTCTGTTCATCACTTTAAGTATAATTCTTACAGTTGAAGTGAATGGGCAAATTAATATCTCGGGACTTACCGATTTTGAATTGCGTCTTGCTGGCGATGATTCTTCTCCCTATGTGAACCAGACTCCAGGAGATGGTTTTTCTGTTTATACTCCAAATATTCGGCTTTTCTTATCAGCTAACATATCAGAGCAATGGTTTGTAAACAGTGTACTTCAGGCTGATCACTATGAAGGCAAAGAATTAAGTAGCCCTTTCTTCTCAGTAATGAATATAAACTGGACACCAAATTTCGATTCTGATTTCATAGCTACCCTTGGCAGGTTTGTTACCCCATATGGTTCCTATTCATCCAGGTTTTTATCTAATGTGAATCCGTTTGTTCATTTGCCCTTATCTCATGCTACCGGCTTACCTGTAAGTAACCGATATGGACATTTAATTGAGGGATTTACTGGTCCTTCTACCATTGAAGAGCAATATGGGGAATATGGAGGTGGTCTCTCAATGATTTATTCCAGAATGTATTCTCAGGGAATTAAGGTTTCGCACTCTTTAGGGAAATCCAAATGGATAAATTTTGATATAGCAGCCACTTTAGCACCAACATCCTCTCATTTCGATTACGCTGAATCTGATAAACCCGCATGGATTGGAAGAGTTATTTTTAAACCTGCCATTTGGGCTGAAGTTGGTGCTTCTTACAGTAAAGGTGGTTTTATTCTTGAAGACGAAGCAAGTGATTCTCTTTTGATCTATGATTTATCCAGCTACCCTCAATCATTAATGGGCGCCGATTTAACGCTCAATTACAGATATTATACTCTGGTGTTGGAATGGAATCAGGCTTTTTTTAAAGCTCCGTTCTATGACCCTGAAACTTCAAACTCGGATACACCAAGAACCGGAAAAGCAACAATCGACCACATTTCAGGTGAGCTTATTTATGATTTCCCATTTTTGGTTGGGGGATATTTTGCTGTTCGATATGAAAAAATGATGGAGGGAGAAATTGAAATCTATCGGAGAGATGGAAATAATGATAAAATCGACCAGTCTTTTACTCCATGGGTTTATGACAGGCAACGAATAGAACTTGCGGCAGGGTACAAGCTAGACCGAAACATACTTCTGAAGGCCTCTTACTTACTTTCTGAAGATGATGGGCCAAATTTGGATGACGATGTATTCGCCATCCAACTTAGCGTGTTGTTCTAGACTATATCAGTCTGAACTTCTCATTATAGCCCATGCAGATAGACCGGCAAGTCCAATAAAACCTGTAACAGCTAGTCCAAGATTAACATCACGTTGAACTCTTTCTGCCTTAGACAGATACTTTGAACCTACACCGTTTTCAGAGATGAAATTCTCAATATCTTCAATTTTTGATTCTAGTTTTTCGATTGTTTTTTCTTTAATACTCATCTTAAATACATTTATTTATTAGTACTTATATTAGTATTAATAACAGACCCCTCCGAAAAAGTTTCGAATTTTAATTTTTAATTATTGGGGTGCGTGTATCTGGCTGTTCTACTCCTTCAATAATATCGAGCAAATATTTTGCTACTGATGGTCTAGAGATCATACTAAACAAAGAATAGGAATCTGCTGTTTTCACTTCCTTAATTTTGAAATCAGTCAAAGTAACAGGGCGAATTGCATACCAATTAAGCGAACTTCCTTTAAGTGCTTTTTCCATTTTCTCCAGATCTGAGTATGCCGGCCCCAGACTACTTCTTCTGATAAGAAACTTAAGTAACGGATTTGTCCTGGCAAAAGATTCTGCAACTCCGGCAGCACTTATTACCGCCAAGCTTTTGTCTTGCTTCATCAAATTTATTAGAAGCCCCACAGCTTCAGAAGTCAGATTTTTCGGTGAGATTATTTCTGACCAGGGATTGAGTTTATTTTTACGATTTAATCCCAGACAGGAAATAACAGCGTCCTTACCGTCAATTACTTCTTCCAGTAGCTGCTCTGATAAAACACTTCCTCTGATTACCTTTACTTCTTCAGGAGCTTCAAAAAATGTTGTTTCTCTGACTACTGCTGTTACATTGTGCCCGCGTGTTACTGCCTGAGAAACAACTTCAATACCGCAACCACCTGATGCTCCTAATACCAGAAGATTCATCTAATTTTCTATGGGCACTGTTGGGTTTTCAAATTCCTGAAGCACTGTTTCATATTCTCCATTCCAGATTGCCTGTAGCTTTCGAAGCTGAACATCAACTTTCGCACCAAGATCTTCAAAGACTTCATATTGTTGCTGTGTTGGTCGTCCGAATCCGGTAGCTACCGTTCCTTTTAACGCTGCTAATTTATTATTCAGTTTAATGGGGAAGTTAAGTACATCCTGAGTAGCTTCTGCTTTTGTTTGATACAGCTCTTCTTCAATAGCAGTTATTGCAGCCAGCATTGCTTTTGCCTTTTCCTGAAGATCTTTATTGTTATTTACTTCACCCATCAGCTCATTAATTTCATCTCTTACTTTTTTGATTCGATTAATCGCTTTATGTGTTGTATCAAGCTTAGCGTTAATGGTTTGTACCAGCTCAAATTGAGCAATCAGATCTTCCTGAGTAATATCCGTTAATCTGGGATCTTTCATTACTTCGAAATCCTGCTCACCCACCATGTCATCTCCAATGTATAAGCGAACTTTGTACGTTCCTGGTACCGCATCGGGACCTGAAGTATTTCCTGCCCACAATATTTGCCTGCCATCCAGTCTGGTCACTCCGGGATATTCTAAATCCCATGAAAACTTATTTAAGCCAGCTTTATCAGAAAGCACTGAAGGTCGCCGCTGTTCTTCTTCTTCATAGAATAAAGGAGATTCCCTCACCAGTCTTTCTCTTTCATCTTTTTGGCTGGAATAAGTCTGAATCACATTATCGCGCATATCCAGAAACTCCATTTTGATTTCTTCACTTACATCACTTCCAAGCATATAATACACTACAGCACCAGGTGTCGGATTCTGACCGGTTGTTCCGGCTGGATTAAAAAATCCACCACCACCAAACAGATATGTATCCTCAGGGTCAAATAAGTGATGTTCTGCGGTAGCTATTTCTTCACTCATCTGATGTAGTACAGGAAGATCATCAAATACCCAGAATGAACGACCTTGAGTTGCTACAATTAAATCCTTGTCTCTTTTATGAACCGCTAAGTCTGTTATTGGAGTAGCCGGCAGATTTAACTGAAAGCTTTGCCATTTTTCGCCCGCATCAAAAGAAATATAGAGGCCCGTTTCTGTACCTGCATAGAGTAAGCCGGCTTTGTTTGGATCTTCACGTACCGCTCGTGTGAAGTCCATTGCCGGGATCCCTTTTGTAATTTTAGTCCAGCTTCTGCCATAATTTGTAGTTTTGTAAATCATGGGTTGGAAATCGTTGAACTTGTATCGTGTGGCAGCAAAATACGCCGTTCCGGGATCATGATGAGACGCATCAAGAATACTGATCATTGCTTCAGAAAGGCCGCGAGGAGTAACATTATCCCAGCTTTCTCCATTATCTCTACTTATATGTATTAATCCATCATCGGAGCCTGCCCATAAAAGTCCGGGTTCAATGGGAGATTCAACAAAAGTAAATATGGTATTGTAATATTCCACTGAGGTATCATCCTTTGTAATCGGCCCACCGGATTCATCTTGCTTAGTTGTGTCATTTCGTGTTAGATCCGGGCTGATTTCTTCCCAACTCATTCCCTCATCGGTTGAACGATGGACATGCTGTGATGTTGTATATAATACATCCGGATTATGAGGGGAGATGATAATCGGGAATGTCCACTGGAATCGATACTTCAACTCTTTTGCGCCCGCTCCCATTGGGTTATCCGGCCACACATCAATACGATCACTTAAACCAAGTTCCTTATCGTACTTATTCAGGTAGCCACCATAACTACCACCATAGGTTACATTTGGGTTTTCCGGATCAGGCGCTATATACCCGCTTTCTCCTCCGGCGACTGGCCACCAATCACTTTCATCAATACCGCCACCACTTGTTCTGTTTTTGATGGCAAATGTACTGTTATCCTGTTGGGCTCCATAAATCATATAAGGAAACTGATTATCAGTAGTTACCTGATAAATTTGTGCCGTTGCAGAAGTGTAATAGCTGGACCAACCCTGGCCGCCATTATAAGTAACTTGTCCACCACCATCATCGCCAATAACCATTCGTTGTGGATTATTAGATGCAATCCATAAATCGTGATGATCCCCGTGAGGAGTTCTGATTCGGCTGAAGGTTCTTCCGCCATCTGATGATTTCCAGAATCCAACATTTAATACATACACCACATCTTCATTGCCAGGATCTGCAATAACTTTGGAATAATACCATGCTCTTTGACGAAGGTTTCGATCTGCGCTAACCCGTTGCCAGGTCGAGCCTCCATCTTCTGACCTAAACAATCCGCCGCCTCTTGCATTCTCAACGATAGCAAAAACACGGTCTGAGTTTACCGGTGAAACCGAGACTCCAATTTTGCCTACTAATCCTTTTGGTAGTCCCGGACTTTTTGTTATCTCTTTCCAGGTTTCGCCACCATCTGTACTTTTAAACAAGCCACTACCTTCACCTCCGCTACTCATTTCCCAAGGATTTCGGTAGGCCTCCCACATAGCTGCGAAAAGTATTCTGGAATTATTAGGATCAACCGCTATATCAACTGCACCGGTTTTGTCATTTCTGTAAAGAACTTTATTCCATGTTTTGCCACCGTCTGTAGTTTTATAAACTCCTCGTTCTTCATTGCCTTCTTCTCCGAATAGTTGTCCCATTGTAGCTACCCAAACCACATCAGGATTTTCAGGGTGAATTTCGATATCTCCTATAAATTGGCTTTCTCCCAAACCAAGGTATGTCCATGTTTTGCCGGCATCTGTAGATCGGTACATGCCATCACCTGCACTCATGTTTCCACGGATATCGGTTTCTCCCATTCCTACATAAATCACATTCGGGTCGGAATCGGCTACATCGATTGCTCCTACCGATCCTGTTTTAAAAAACCCATCTGAAATATTAATCCATGAGTTACCACCATCCGTAGTTTTATACACTCCACCTCCAGTAAAGCCTGTGTAAAAAGTATATGGCTGCTCGTCATGACCCGCAACCGCTACGGAACGACCTCCGCGAAATGGTCCAATATTTCTAAAGCTTAAGTCTTTAAAATCCTTTTCAGAATAAGTAGGGTTTTGAACTTCTTCTCCATGCCCGAATACCTGAGCGTTAGTTGTTCCCGAAATTGAAATACTTACCAAAAGTGCTGCGCACCCTATGACCCATCGTTTCATATAATCCTTTGTTAGTTTGTTTTTAGCTTATTGATACGCTGAATGTAACTAATCAAAGGGAAGTGTGGAGAAAAAAAATGTAAGCGTAGTATTGATTAATCAACTACAAATCTAAACGTAATTGTACCTCTTTGGTTTACTTGAGGCACTCCGCTAGGTAAAGGTGAAAATCTCCAAGTTCGAAGAACTCTCATTACCTCTTTTTCAAGTTCAGGATTCATTTTAACTCTTGGAATAATTATCCCCACTCTTCCATTTGGTAAAACTTCAAAAATCACTGTTATCGTAGCATTACTATTTGTAGTATTTACTGGTAGTTCTTGGAACCTTGTACTTCTTTCTATTTCTCCTTCCCACTCTAATTTATATGGTGATGATTTATCATCGTCTGTACCTATTCCCTGATCCGAGTTAACATCACCAATAGCCCCATCGGGATCACCGCTCTCTTCTGCCCCTTCATTTTGTTCTTCTTCCTGCTGTGCCTGTGGTGGTACTTCAATCTGCTCTTCCGTTTCTTCTGAAGTTAAAGTTGGATCTATTACTTCGGTTTCGGGAGTTTCTACCACATCCTCGATTACTTCTTCCACCTGATCGGGTAAGTCAACTGGTTTTACATTTTCTTCAGCCGGAGTTTCCGGAGTTTCTTCGGGCTCAGGAGCTTCCTCTACCGGTTCCTGAGTTTCTGTTTCTGATGGATTTTGACGTGTAGCTACTTCTTCATTCTGAACTTCTGAAAACTGGGACAGCCTACCTGTTTGAAACTCTCCAAATTCTACTTCAATAAATGAAGGGCGAAGGTTTCTCCCCATATCAATGGTATACCAAAGCGAAAATGCAAGAAGTACCACTGCCGCTCCAATAGTGGCTCCAAGTGCTCTTTGATCATCTTTGGTGAATTGAGATTTCATTTATAATGAACCCTGTTCCGTTGCCATTACCAATTTAAGATTTAATGCTTTTCCAATATTTAATACCCGTACGGCATCATCTACTGTAGCATCTTTATCCGCTCTTAATACGATAGTGCCTTCCGGTTTATTATTCTTAGCATCGCGAATTGCACCGGCCAGTGAACCTGCTGCTGTCAGATCACCTTCTACATAAAACTGTCCGTCTTTAGTGATTGCAACAGAAATGTATTGATTTTCCTGAACGGCCCCACTTTCAGCTCGTGGGATATTCACTTTAATTCCGAAATTAGTAACGAATGAAGAGGTGAGAAGAAAGAAAATCAGTAATAAAAGTACAATATCCGTTAATGACGACTGCGAGAACAGCGACAACGGGGTAAGTCGTTTGTCTCCTCTTCTGAAATCACGTGCCATGATTATGCCTGTTTTTTAGGTGCAGGTGATTGAAGCAAGTCAATAAAGTCAGCAGAAGCATTTTCCAGCTCAAAGATAGTTCTGTTTATTTTACCTAACAGAAAGTTATAAAAACCGAACGCTATCAAACCGACAATAAGTCCGGCTGCAGTAGTGATAAGGGCTTCCCAGATACCGCCGGCTAAAGCGCTTGGGTTTACATTCCCTTGAAGGGATTGAATATCCATAAATGCTTCAATCATCCCGGTTACTGTTCCGGTAAACCCAATAAGTGGAGCTACACCGGCAATGGTAGCCAACCAATTCATCTTTTTTTCGAGAAAGAAGATCTCTTTCTTTCCCGCATTATCAATTGCATCTTCGATATCGCGAATGGGGCGACCCAGTCTTTTAATACCCGCTTTAATAATACGGGCAAGAGGCTTGTCAAAGTCATCGCAGTACGCAACCGCATCTGCTTGTTTTCCGGATTTTAACATACCTTCAATAGATCCTAAAAACCTGGAAGTGTCGGTATGTGATCTTGAAAGTGCACTCCAACGTTCAACAATTACATAAATAGAAATTAAAAAGAGTACAAGGATTGGGATCATCAAAATCCCGCCTTCGACCATTAGATCAAAAAAAGAAATTTGATCTTCCTGAAGCGAAAGTGCCAGGGAGTCGGCAACAGCAGTGGAATCCTGCAATAAAAAAAGAGCAATGTTCATGTAGATGATTAATTTGTAATTCGTTTAATAAAATAGCTTTGTGTGAAATTATCAGGCATATCTTCCGCAGCAATAGCTGCATCTGTTAGTGTTGCAAACTGACCTACACTAACCCGCCAAAGTGTTCCATATTGAGCAGAAGAAATCGGGGTAACTAACGCCCTGAAACCGTCATTTGCTAACTCCTGCTGTTTCGCAAAAGCATTCGCTTCAACACTAAGAGAAAACAGAACGATAGTATAGCCATCATTTGCAGCAGTACTTGCTACTCCCATCATTCCATACTTATTCTGGTCAGACGGAACTTCTGTATTACCGGTTGTAACTGGTACTTCTGTAACCTGTTCTTGTTCCTGAGCAGGAGGTTGCAGAGTAGGCGCTTCTTCATCAGGAAGCATTTCTGGTGTTTCCTCTTGTTGTACAGGAGGAGGAGTTTCTTCCTGAACTGGTGGAGGAGGGGTAACTGCCGGAATAGTGTTGGAGGCTACCTGAGGTGTAATCCCCGGTATAGTGATAATGCTGAAATATCCCAGACCAACGGTTGTTCCGATGATGATCAGAAGTGCCAGAATAATCCAGAGAAAAACCGGAGCCGGTTTCGCCCCTTTCGATTTCTTAGGTTTTTTTTCTTTTTCCGGTTTTTCCTTCTTTTTGGTCTCTTCTTTTTTTACCGGTTCCAGATCTGAAGAGATATTTGTTATAACCGGAATCGGAATATTATCTGCCTTTTTTTGAGTTTCTACAACTTCTTCTTCTTCAGGCTCCTCATCTTCCAGATCTAAGAAAGGGTCGTCAAAATCATCGAATTCGTCTTCTATTTCAGGCTCTGATTCTTCCTGAGCTTCCGGCTCAGTTTCTTCCACAGTTTCAGTTTCTTCTTGTTCAGATACCTCATCCGCTTCCGGTGTTTCTTCTGTTAACTCTTCTAAATCCTCCCCTTCTTCAATCTCTGATAATGCCTCAACAAGTTCATCTATTGCTTCTTCTTCCTCAATATCTTCTAAGGGTTCGGTTTCTTTGATCTCTTCCTGCTCTCCTTCGAGATTATCCTCTTCTTCATCTTCACCAAATATATCGGCAAAGTCATCGTCTCCCATAATACCTGCTGCCAACTCATCCTCAGATTTAACATTAGAGTCTTCGGACATTAAATTAGCAAGTTCAGCATCCAGTCCACCAACGGATTCTTCTTGCTCACTTTCATCCGTATCAGATTCTGAACTTAAACTTTCTGTTTCCCCAAAAATATCATCAAAAGAAACTGAGTCTTCTACGTCTTCGATTTCTGTAGGATCTTCTTCCTGATCCTGTTCCGAGTCAACTTCATTTTCTTCTTCATCTTCTTCAAATTCTTCGCCCATTAAACTTGAAAGCAGCCGATTTGCCCCTTTATCATCTTCTTTATGAGCTTCTATACCCCACTCATCAGGTCCGGGCTGGTATTCTTCTTCCGTCTCTTCTTCATCATAGCCTTCAACTAATCCTGCAAACGGGTCTCTTTTACGTTCTGTAGGCGTTCCCTGAAGTTCTTCGAACGGGTCAGCCTCCTCTTCTTTTTCTTCCTTAATTTGATTCTCTTCCAGCTCAATGGGCTCCATGCCCACATACTTAAAATTTATTTCCGTTTCGAGTTCTTTGGAGGGAATAAAAAGAACACGATTTCCCAAACCGCTGAAAATCCCAAAGCCCTCTATTTCATAGGCTTCGTTATCTGCAATAGCGTGTTGAATTTCTTCTATTAATTCCCCGATTTGCTGTTCCACTTTCTCGGGTTCGATTCCGGATGCATCAGTAAGTAAATCAAGCAGCTTATTATGATCTATATGCATAACCTATCCCTTTTGTTCTGCTGTAAATTCTATAGCATCTTTAGGAGGGAGCATTACCGTTTTACCATCTGCCCTTTTTTCCTGTTTCTGGCTGTGATGTACAGACTTAAACGTACCTAATCTGGAAACCTCGACCGAGTTCTTCATGATAATTTGATCCCTGATAACAATCCCAAAAGCCTTTAAAAAATCTTTCGTCATAGTTTAGAATTTAAGCGTTAATCCTCCGAAGGCTTGCAGTGGACGTTCCTGATAACCCTCCCAAATTTCATATTTCTGACCTAAAATATTCAACACTTTCGCATAAACACCAAATCTGTTATTAATTTGGTATTCAACACTTCCATTAAACAAAACAAACGCATTTAAATCATCTGTTATAGAAGGCGCATTTCTTTTTCCTATATATTCAGCCCAACTTACAATTTTAATGTCATCTACCGGACTAATTGAGAATGATGTATTTAGTCCCAGCCTTTCTTTAAAGGGAATATCTTCATTGTTAGCCAGTTTTGGTCTTCGGGCATAGAAGCGGGCATCGAACCAGAATTTTTGAGGAACCAGCTGTTGTGTGATTCCACCAAAAAATTCAAAAATATTCGCTTTTCCATACTCCACATCATAAAACTCAAAACTGTTGATTAAGCCACCACTTGGTCTGGTTCTTTGATAATAGGCATAATCTTTTGTTAGCTCGTAGCTAACCCCTCCAAAAATACGATTCCCTTCGAAAGCCTGAAATGCTATCTCGCCAAACAAACCAGAGGTATAACTATGCTGTAGAACCGTTTCAAAATTCAGGAACCTGTTTGTCTGGTGATGTTCTCTCACCGTTTGCATAGTTGGCTCGCCAAAAGCCCGGCCGGAAATAATAATTGCATCTTTCAGATTGTACCTGAGTTTTACTTCGGGAGTAAAATAGATTCGATTTGATAGGCCATCAGATACATAAGCCAAACCTGCGTTTGCTGAAACATGAGTACTGAAATTAAGAAGTTTTCTGTATTCAATGGCTGCATTGGAGTTAATCCATTGCTGCGACTCTACTCCGGTATACTGATAATTTCCGGCTAACACAAACGCCTTCACATGGAATGTCTCATACAATCTACTTCCTGCCCAGTGTTTGTCAAAATTTGTCTCAATAACCTGCTCATTTATTTCACCGGTATAAGTTGTGCTTCCGGCATCCATATCTATAGAGAAGATGTTACCCGCAACCGTTAGCTCCCATCCTTCCAATGCATTCTCTGTTTTAGTGATGGTGGCATTCCCACCGAAACCGATGTAGTCCTTTTTTGCTGTTTCACCAATCCCATTCTGAAATACCGGCTCCAGATTATACATTCGGTTGAAATCACTGAGGAAACTGGTTCCAATTGAGTAGTTTAGATCCTCCTTAACTTTGGAGTGATACCGGATATCTCCATCAAAGTAGCGGAAGCTACTTAATTCAGGAGCATCCAAGTGACCCTCTGATGACCGGTAGTTGACGTTTCCGGAAAATGAATTTTTGTCATTCAGATCGTGATAGAAATACCCTTCGGCTTCCGGGGTAACGAAATTTCCAAAGCCTGCTCTAATTAATCCTGTGGTTCGGTCCGGAGTACTTAACACTGATCGTAGAGGAGGTTCCGGTCGGTCCAGCTGTGTAATGGCAATATTTGCTACTGCCTCATCACGGGTTTCCATAAAAGGCATTCTGTTCGGGTCTATGCGGAATACTCTTGGCTTTGGATTAAAGCCTAAAATGGGCTGGCGTCTTAATCCCGGAAAACGTGCTCTGAACTCGCTTCGGATTTCGATATCCTGCGGGTTTATTTCCGGAAGAAGGGAGTTTTGAGGGTTTCCTCCGGTAGATTGAGCCTGAATCTCAACACTTAAAAAAAGCGCAAATACAATAAGCGTGATTGTTCGGAACGTCATTGGGCAAATGGGGTTTGCTGAAGGTACTAAATTTTATGCAAGGTTTAAGCACTAACCTAACGAAAAAGATGTACTCGAAGTGTAGGGGGAAGTTCCTGATGTTTGGATGGTTTAGTTTTTTTAAATCTTAATGAGTCATTTCTGCGAAGCCTGCTTGTTCGGTAGATAGGGAAGAGATCTGGAGTTTATAAAAAACCAAGAATGTATTTATCCAACTCTGGATTCCTGCCCCCGCAGGAATGACTATTGCGGGGGGGGATTTATTTAGAAGCTGCCTCTTTTCTCAACACAACAAACTTATCGATAGCCAAACAGACCGGGGCGACCAATAAAACAAGTATTAAAGTGACCGCATGCGTTATAGTTGCAAATGCGAGCCCGGTTACTTCAGGTACGGCATACAATACAAACAAGCTGTAGGTAATAAATAGATGATAGCTTCCGATTCCCCCAGGAGTTGGAATAGAAATGCCAACTGCAGAAACCATCGTGAGTACAATCGCATCTGCAAATGAAAGATCAAAGTAAGTATGTAAATCAAACATCCAGAAAGGGATGTACATCATGCAGATATAAAACACCCAAATGATGCCGGTATACAACACAAATAGAGGCCAGTTTTTTAGCTTTCGAATCGAGAGCACCCCCTGAAAAAAGCTCCGGGCTGTTTCACGGACCTTTGTGATAAAGGCACCTAGTTTTCCTTCTTCGGTGCTTAGTTTTGCAACAAGTTTAACTAGTATAAATCCTATTACTGTTACAACTATAGTGCCAATAAACAGCCACTTAAGAATAGAAGTGTAGACTTCAGGATCAGTTACATCTACTCCAAATAGTCGCGAAAGCACTTCAGGATCAGAAACAAGTGTGATTCCAACTACCGCCATAATAAGCAGCATACTTACGACATCTACTAATCGCTCTAACACTATTGTTCCAATAATTTTGGAATTACTTTCGCCTACTTGTCGGGCTACATAAACGGGGCGGGCAACTTCTCCCAATCTCGGAAATGGAATGTTTGTTAGATATCCAAACATAACGCCTGTAAATAAGGTCCAGCGATGCGGAATAACTCCACCATCATTGAATAACATTCTCCAGCGTTCTGCTCTTGTATAATGTGCGATCATCATGGAAATAAAGAAAGGGAATAACCATCCATAAGACATCCCTTTAGATGCTTCCAGAATTTCAGAGAATTCTACATTCCGGAAAGCCAGCCATAAAAAAAGTGCTGCAAAGGCAACACTTAGCACAATTTTGAGGAATTTATTCATAGGTTAAAACCTCATATCCACAATTTCGGCATCATCAGGAACATTTAATGCAAATGTTTCTTCCGTTCTGTTTTCAAATTTTCCGTTTTCAAAAGTGGTCACAATCACATTATCAGCAAAATCGTAGGCAGTGATTTTAAGCGGTTCCAGCTGTGCATTAACTTCAATTTCCACCGTAAGAAAAGTCGCAAAATCATCTTGGGTAATAAGAGTAATGAGGGTATTTCCGCTCGATAGCTTTTCTTCTGATGCAGTGTATGTATCGTCCAGTCCACTCAACATTCTTGAAGGGGCGAAGTCGTCTTCTTCAGGATCGTATTCACTTATAATTAATCGATTACGGAATGCTTCGTATACCTGAGACAACTCGCCATCCACAACAATCACTTTATCGTCGCTTTCCAGTTTATAGCCATTCTGATCTATCCAAATCACTCCATCCGAGGTAGAATTCTCGTTAGTATAAGCATCTGTGTAGGTGTGCCGGAAGTCTGCTTTAAAAACAACTCCTTCCTGAAAACGAGTTTTTAATTCTTCAAAAACCAGACTTTGAGCAATTGCAGTATCAGTTGAAGTAATTAAAATCAGAAATAGAAAATAGATTAGACCATTAAAGTTCTTTCTTTGAACATCCCCAGTCCCTTCGGGACACCCCTTTCGAAGAGGGGCTAAATTCCTAGTTAAGGTCGCTAAGTCCATCCAGAATCTCCTGTAGTTCTTCTTCTTCCTGAATGAGTACATCTCTTGCGGTACTTCCCTGATATGGTCCAACAATCCCTGCATTAAATAATTGATCTATAATTCTGCCGGCCCGGTTGTATCCAATTTTCAGTTTTCGCTGAAGTAAGGAAACCGAACCTTGTTGATGAAGCATCACTACTTTTGCTGCTGCTTCGAACATTTCGTCTATATCTTCTAACGGATCGGGAATGCCGGTATTATCTTCCTGAATAATTGGTAAATGGAAGGGCTCTTTGTATCCAGCCTGCTGACCAATAAAAGCGTTTATTGCTTCCACTTCTTCCGTAGAAACGAAAGCATTCTGAATGCGGGTCATACCAGCACCATTAGTAAACAACATATCGCCCATTCCAACCAGCTGATCCGCGCCCCCTTGATCCAGAATAGTTCTGGAATCCACTTTAGAGGCTACCTGATAAGCTGCACGTGCCGGGAAGTTCGCTTTGATAGTACCTGTAATCACATTTACAGACGGACGCTGAGTTGCAACCACCATGTGAATTCCAACTGCACGGGCAAGTTGGGCGATACGAGCGATTGGCTCTTCAATTTGTTTACCCGCTGTCATCATTAAATCAGCAAGCTCATCAATAATTACTACAATATATGGGAGGTGACGATGCCCTAAGTCTTCTTCCAGTTCGTCGCCTTTATACTTTTCGTTGTATGCTTTGATATCACGAACCATTGCCATCTTCAGCAGATCATACCGATCATCCATCTCTTTACACACGCTGTTAAGTGTTTCAAGTGCTTTGGAAGTATCTGTGATGATTGGCTCGTCTGCATCTGGAAGCATTGCCAGAAAATGGTTCTGGATATTACGATATAATGAAAGCTCGATTTTCTTAGGATCAATCATTACAAACTTAAGATCATCGGGGTGACACTTATACAGCAAGCAAGTTATAATAGTATTAATCCCAACCGACTTACCGGAACCGGTTGCTCCCGCCACCAACAAGTGAGGCATTTTTGCCAGATCAAGCATAAACACTTCGTTCTCGATTGTTTTTCCGAATGCCACCGGTAGCGTCATGCTTGTTTCAACAAACTTTTTAGTATTGATAACCTGCTTAATGTATACCGTTTCACGGGTGCTGTTAGGAACCTCAATACCAACTGCAGATTTACCTGGAATAGGAGAGAGCATTCTCAATCCTTTGGAAGCTGTAGCCATTTTTAAGTCATTGGAATAACTTTCGATCTTACTGATCTTCACATCAGGAGCTGGTTCCAGTTCATACAATGTTACTGTAGGGCCCACAATTGCATTGATTCCAACTATCTCAATTTTATGTCGTTTAAGTTTGTCGAGGATGATGCGCTTATTTTCTTTGATTTCTTCCAGATCAACTTCATTTCCTTCATTTGGCGGAGCTGTTAACAGATCGATAGTTGGAAATTTATACTTGATTACCGGGACTTCCTTTGCCTTATCCTCATTCAATTTATCAAGATCCTTTTCTCCGGCTTCTTCATCGCCTTCGCCTTTGAAAATGGCAACTTCCACATCGTCTTCTTCATCAGATGTTGATTCTTCCGTCTTTTCAATAACCGCCCGCGGACGAGTATCCAGTTTTTGAACCTGAGCTCTTTCTTCTTCAATTCGTTTTCTGTCTTCTTCTTCAGACTTCTCGACAATCTCCTCGATACTTGGTTTAGGCTTAACCGCTTCTTCTTTTGTTTTTGCTTCCGCAATCTGCCGTTTTTTGATGGCTGCATTTTTTTCTTTTTCCGCCTTTTCTGCTTCTTTTTCTTCTTTTTTCAGCGCAATTTCAGCCTTCTTCTCAGCAATTCGCTCTTCACGTTCGGCAATTCTTTGGGCTTTCTTTTCTTCACGGGCAATGCGGGACTCTTCCATTTTCTCCCGCATATTGTCCATCCATATTTTCACATTATCGATAGTTTTCTGGAGATCCCGATCCCACAGCAATAACAGCGTAACCAGCATTAATACCGAAAGAATAAAAATGGATCCTATCCCTGTTATATTCTGAAGGATTCTTGAAATAGCAACTCCGGCGGAACCACTCCAAACAGAATCGTTGGGAAAATCTGCGTTTTGATTTAACCAGCCTAAAAGAGTAGAGAGCAGAATCATCCCCCAGACAGAAAGAATATTCAGCCAGTTGTTTTCTTTAAATGATCGGCGCCGAAACACATGCCAGCCATTGTACCCAATAAGTAAAGCGAGTAAAAAACTGGTATATCCAAACAAAGAATACACCAGAAAATGAGAAATAAAAGCTCCAACCGGACCCAGCCAGTTTTGAACTAAGCGCGAGTTGGCATCGGGATTAAACAAATCAGCAAACTCTATACTCCGGGCATATTGATAATCTTCCGGTGTGTAAGAAAGGATACTTAACCCAAGTAACACAGCAATTGCAATTACAATAATCCCGATGATTTCAACTTTACGGTTGGAATCTATTCCAGAATATGTTGCTGTATTTAGTTTCTTTTTAGCCATTTAAATTGGTAATTATTCCGTCTTTCATTCCCGGCAGTACATCGAATTTATCTACCTGACAGCAAAAAGGCACGTCATCTTCAGGAACAAGATTTCTCAGACGATATGCATGATCGCTTTGTCTGATACTTTCTTCCAAGTCGTTTCCGAATTTCTCGAATAACCCAAATGCTACTTTAGCCCCGTCTTTGGTTTTTTCAGGAAGCTTACCTTTGCATAATTTATGGAGTAATGATCCTGCAAACATGGTGTCTTCCAGCGCCAGACGCCCACGCCAGCCTGAACAAATCAATACTACTTCATCGTCATGTTCAGCCAGTGCTTTAAGTATACTTTTCTGATTTAAGAATGATCCGATATATATGCGATTAGCTAATCCCGCTTTCTTTATTGCACGAGTTCCATTCGTTGTATTTATAATAAGCGTTTTATCTCCAACCGCTTCTTCGGTGTACTCCTGCGGTGAATTTCCAAGGTGATATCCTTCAATTTTAACCCCATCTTTCTCGCCGCAAAGCAAATAATCATTCTGATCCATTGTTCGGGCTATTTTCATGGCGTCACTCATATCTTCCACAGGAATAATCTTTTTAGCTCCGCTATTTACAGCGGTTACTATGCTCGATGAAGCCCTAAGGATATCGATAATAACAGCACTTTTTCCTCTAAGGTCTTCCTCCTGGAAAGCCTGAACTGAGAAAAACACGTCTATATATTTTAAATCCGGCATCTAAACTCTCTCTTATTTTTTTATGAAGGGCGGTTTCGATACTACAGCCGCCGCAGTTTTTTTACGAATAGCGATATTAATCGAAGAGCCTTCTGCTGCATTGGCTTTTTCCACATATCCCATCCCTATTCCTTTACCTAAAGTAATAGACATTGTTCCGCTGGTAACCGCACCAATCGTATCCCCGTTCTCATTCATAATTTCGTACCCGTTTCTTGGTATGGATCGTTCATCATCAAGAACAAATCCAACTAACTGTCTTTCCAGTCCTGCTTCTTTTTTCTTTTGCAGGATTTCTTTCCCCACAAAATCACCTTTATCAAATTTAGTAATCCATCCTAACCGTGCTTCCAGAGGATGGGTTTCTTTGGTAATATCATTTCCATAGAGTGCAAATCCCATTTCTAAACGTAAGGTATCACGGGCACCAAGTCCACACGGTTCGATACCAAATTCTTCCCCTGCCTCAAAGATAGCTTTCCAGACATTCTCCGGATCTGCATTATTGATGTCGAAGTAGAGTTCAAATCCTTTTTCTCCGGTATAACCTGTACCTGAGATAATCATTTCTGCTCCGGCCAGTTTGCCTGTGGTGAATGCATAAAAACCAACGCCATTCATATCAACATCGGTAAGTTTTTGTAACGCTTTTGCAGATTCCGACCCCTGAACTGCAAGCAATGCATAATCATCTGAGCGGTTTACTAGCTTTGCATTCATTGTGTTTTGGGAGTTGATCCACTCAAAGTCTTTATCCACATTGGCGCCGTTTACAACCAACATATATTCTTCTTCGCCCAGCTTATATACAATCAAGTCATCAACAATACCACCATCTTCATAGCACATGCATGAATACTGGGCTTTACCCTGAACTAATTTGGACGCATCATTCACCGTAACTTTCTGAACCAGGTCTAATGCATTGGGTCCACTAATGAAAAACTCCCCCATGTGCGACACATCAAATACCCCAACTGCCTCTCGTACAGCAGCGTGTTCAATTTTAATACCTTTGTATTGTACCGGCATTTCGAATCCAGCGAATTCGACCAGTTTACCTCCCAGCTTTTGGTGAATGGAGTGGAAAGGAGTTTTCTTAAGCATGTAGTTCAGTTCCGTCAGTAGTTTTGATGCGCGAAGTTAGTGATTTTTAGAGAATGAATTGAGCTTAGTTTAAGTTTGAACAGGCAAAATCAAAGAAAAATCAATGAAATACTATTCAAAAGAAGACCTTAACGGGCTGCCACCACGATTTAGAGCTCATTTTATAAACAGCGTTACGGGATATAAGTCTTCCAATCTCATAGGAACGGTAGCTGAAAATGGAATTAGTAACCTTGCTATTTTTAGCTCTGTTATTCATTTAGGAAGCAACCCTCCTTTGTTGGGTTTTGTACTTCGTCCAAGAACAGTTACTCGAAATAGCTACGACAACCTGAAGCGCTCAAGGGTGTTTACAGTTAATCATGTAAATACTGAAATGATCGAAAAGGCACATCAAACCTCTGCGAAATATGATCCGGATCTTTCAGAGTTCACAGAAGTAGGCTTAACAGAAGAATACCTGAATGATTTCAAAGCTCCATTTGTGAAAGAAAGTCATATTAAACTCGGGTGCACCTATCAAAACGAATACTTCCTCGAAGAAAACCAGTGCATTTTTATCATCGCGAATATTGAACACATTTATATCAATGAATCTATTCAAAGTGAAGATGGATGGCTTAATTTGGTAGAAGCGGGAACGGTTACAGCTTCGGGATTAGACGCATATGCACTTCCCAAAATTCTGGATCGGTTTAGTTATGCTGAGCCGGGCAAGAAACCTCACTCAATTAAATGATTTGAGGTTTATATCTCCTTATCTTTATTAATAAATCTGAAAGAAAAGTCTCCATGGCCATCAATAAAGAACAGATAAAAACGGCACTTGCTCACGTTCTTCATCCTACCGAAAAACTGGATCTCATTTCCCTGGATATGATCCAGGATCTCATTGTCCAGGATAAATACATTTCTTTTACCTTGGAAATGCCCGAGCAAAATGAACCGCTTGCTATTGATTTAAAAGAAAAAGCGACGGGTGCCATCCACAAGTTTATTGATAAGGATGCGGTTGTGGATATTCAGGTTGGAATTAATGTTTCCAAACGCAAGAAAGCGCCGGAACCTGCACAACATTCTCCGACACAGAATCAGGTTCTTCCGGGAGTAAAACATATTATAGCAGTTGCTTCAGGAAAAGGGGGGGTTGGGAAATCTACCGTTGCTGTTAATATTGCGGCTGCTCTTGCCAGAACCGGAGCTAAAGTGGGACTGATGGATACCGATGTGTACGGTCCCAGTATTCCCACTATGTTCGATTTATTTGAACGACCAAATATCACAACACAAAAGAAGTTGATACCGCTTGAAAAGTACGGCATCAAGATGGTGAGTATGGGATTTTTAGTGGATGTAAATCAAGCCATGGTTTGGCGCGGACCGATGGCGACCAGTGCCATTAAACAATTTATGACCGATGTGGAGTGGGGAGAATTGGATTATATGGTACTGGACCTTCCTCCCGGAACCGGAGACATCCAGCTTACTATTGTTCAAACGGTTCCTTTAAGTGGGGCGGTCATCGTTTCCACTCCCCAGACAGTCGCTCTTGATGACGTTCGTAAAGGCGTGGCTATGTTCCAGAAAGTAAAAGTTCCGGTTCTTGGTGTAATTGAAAATATGGCTTACTTCATACCTCCTGATATGCCCGATAAAAAGTATCACATTTTTGGAGAAGGAGGAGCTTCACGGTTAGCAGAAGAGTTAGCTGTTCCGGTTCTTGGGGAAATTCCTTTACAGCAACCCATCCGTGAAGCGGGGGATAACGGAAAGCCTATCGTAATAGCTGATGAAAAATCAAAATCCGCTACTTCATTTATTGAAGCGACAAATAATATGATTCAGCAACTTGCATTAAGAGGGAAAGATACGGCACCAAAAGTTGAGATTAACTTTCGTTAATTGTTAATCGTTATTTGTTTGGTGGAGTACGATTAACAAAACCTTCTTCACACTTCTTTCATATTACTCCATTAGCTTTCAGTAAATAAAGTTAATAGAGGTTTTATGAACATTGCAGAGCATTTTGACAGAATAGATGAAGCTATAACAGCCTGGATGGCCCGTTATGGCTTGGTTATTATGAGAGTTGGATTGGGAATTATCTTTCTGTGGTTCGGAGCCCTGAAATTCTTTCCTGGATTAAGTCCGGCAGAAGAATTGGTTCGAAATACCGTTTATTTCGTTGACCCCGATCTGTTTATACCTGTCTTAGCTTTCTGGGAGGTGTTAATTGGTATTGGTCTTATTGCTGGTAAATTCATGCGGATTACATTGCTTTTGCTTTTTCTTCAGATGCCGGGAACAGCTCTTCCTATTCTGATTATTCCGGATGTAGTATGGACTTCATTTCCATTCGGACTTACTCTTGAAGGCCAATACATCATTAAGAATCTGGTTCTTGTAAGCGCAGGACTTGTACTTGGGGCAACTGTTCGTGGTGGGAAGTTGGTTAATAGTTAACAGTTATTGGTTGTGTTTCCACTATTAACCAATAAGCACTAACGAACATCAAGGGAATATTCCCATTTGCTCGTACATCGTTCCGATTTTATTGATGGCATTAATAAATGCGGCCGTTCTTAAATCGTCTAATTTATGCTCTGAACGAATTTCGGTTATTTGTTGATAGGCTGTAATCATAGTTTCTTCCAGTCCCGAGTCAACCAGGTCTGCTTCTTCAGCTCCGTGGGTAAGTTTTTTAAGTGTTTCTTCGGAGTAACTTTTGCCATTAATACTTTCGAGTTCTTTAACAATACGCATCAGGCTTTCTTCATCGAATCTCTTGTTCATTCGGCCATATCTCACATGTTGGATATCTTTCAACCATTCGAAATAAGAAACTACAACACCTCCGGCATTCAAGTAAGAATCGGGAATAATAAGAGCTCCGCGATCCTTTAACATTTCATGAGCATCTGCTGTAGTAGGACCATTGGCGGCTTCCGCTATAATTTTTGCTTTTACACCATTCGCATTGTCACCTGTAATCTGGCTTTCAAGTGCAGCAGGAATAATAATGTCACATTCCTGAGTAAAAATATCCTTATTTGATGGTAGTTCTTTACTGTTTCCAAATCCGATTATACTACCCGTCTCTTTTCTATAATCCATCAATGCCTGAAGGTCCATTCCATTTGGATCATAGATGGCGCCTTCTAATTCAGAAACACCTACCATTTTAGCGCCGGCTTCTGTCATATACTTAGATGCATGGTACCCAACATTCCCGAGACCCTGTACAACAAAGGTTTTACCCTCAACCCCAGTGCTTAATCCGAGAGCATCCATATCTTTTTTAACACTGCATGCTTCTCTAATACCAAAATATACTCCTCGACCCGTTGCTTCGGTTCTTCCCCGGATACCACCTTGCTGTATCGGCTTTCCGGTTACACACGCTTCTGCATTAAGATCGTCTTTCATTTGACGGTAAGTATCCAGAATCCAACCCATCTCTCTGGCGCCGGTACCGTAATCCGGTGCTGGTACATCAACACCGGGACCAATAAATCCTTTTTTCACTAACTCGAAAGTATACCTTCGAGTTATTCTCTCAAGCTCACTCACCGAGTAACTTCTTGTACTGATTTTAACTCCACCTTTCGCACCACCAAAAGGAACGTCAACAATCGCACATTTATAAGACATCAAAGCAGCCAACGCCATAGTCTCATCTTCATCCACTTTATGGCTGTATCTGATTCCACCCTTAGTAGGCATTTTATGGTGGCTATGCTCCACTCTCCAACCTTCAATTACTTCAACTGAGCCGTCATCTCTTCTCAGCGGAAAAGAAACATGGTAAACTGTATTACACTTTTTAATCTGGTTTAAAACCCCTTTATCAAATCGGGTATATTTAGCAGCTTTATCGAAGTTTTTATTTACCTGCTCGAAAAAATTGTAGGTGGACATAAATAAATTTTATTAGTCTGATTTTAAAGGCATTCAAAGGTCGTGGTAATCTTATTCAGAAACAATAAAAAAGCGCTTTTTTTATTCATTAATTGGAAGGGCAACATGTAAGTGATCTGCGGTACCAACGTGTCTGATAATTTGAAGTCCCATCGCCCTTAATGACCATTCGAGTGTTTTATTTCTGAATTCTGAATGTCCGATAGTACGAAGATCAATAGCATGAACAAAGCCATCTTTTTGTTCATAATGGAGTGACCTTTCTAATGGAGTTAGTCCCCACGATATATAGTCTTCTTCGGTTCTTTTGATGTCTGTGATTACCAGATCCTTTTCGGCTAACGTTGCTGTTGCAACCGAAACTCTCAAAATTGGATGTAATGAACGATACACTTGCCGGATATCATCTGATTTTGCATTTACACTGGACAAATACATTAAACCATAAATACAGAAACCGCCTACTAGCGCAGCTACTCCTCCGAGCCCGAATTGTGCTAATAACTTTTTATTCTTTACTTTTCGGAAAAGAAAAAGCACATAGATTCCGAGTAGAGACGTACTGGCAATGATTCCCCCCACTAAAGCTGCCCATCCATTCCAGTCCTGTACAAGATTTAAATAGACAGAAGTCCGGATCAGAATAAAGAAGGGTACAATTCCTAAAGCAATAATCAATAGAAGAGTGACGCAAATTTTAAGAATTCTACGTTTGATAGAAAGCTTTTTAACTTTTTCCGTTCTGGTAGAATCTTCAAAACCCTTTTCGGGATTAAGATTTAATAGCCAGTCTATATCTTTTTGAGAAACTTTTTCCATGACCGCTTACACGTTTTGTTTTTCGGTCAAGTTTCGCTGGTAAATTACTATTTATGAATGCCTGGTTGATCTACGGATTAAAAAAGGAAAGCTCTGAAGCATTACAATTAATATGAACACCATAGGAATAGCGTGATATGGATTCAGATAAATTATTTCGCCCAGACCAATAAGATTATAGGCGAATAAAAGTCCTGAGATAGCTAGCGTAAAACCATATGACCAGTGTGCTCTTATCCAAAGCGCCCAGGATGCAATCAAACACAAAAGCCCGGTTATAAAACCTGCAGACAACTTAAATACTGGAATTTCTTCATTATAAAACTCGAAAATGCCTTCATTCCATAACCCGGAATTCAAATTCCATAGATTTTTTCCAATCAGGTAAACACCTGCCAGTATCAGAAATACTTGTAAGAATAATTGTATTTGACGGTCTTTCTTTTTCATTAAACAATCACATGGTAAAACTTATTATCATTGTGATTGCTTATACCAATTTCACTCTATTTGTTCCCAATTATTCGGATTCAAATACAGTTTCATTCTCGGTACGGAAAACATTAAAGGTGAATAGAATAATAAATGAACTGATCAGCGCGTAAAAACCTGACCCAATCAAATTTAATACTGTAGAAATTAAACCTCCTGCCAGAGCGCCAACCATGGCAACCCCAATACTTGGGATCATTTTTATTCCTCTTTCCTGTAAAACCAGATGACTTAGTAAACCTACAAAAGCTCCCAAGCCAAGGTATCCTAATATCATTAAGAAAGTCATTACTTACTCCTTCTAACTTCATTTAATTCATTGATGTATTCGCTCGAATTTGACACTTCTGCATTAATATTAACCCTTCCTATGATATTCATTGAAAATATTATTGTTAATGTAGCAAACCCAATTTGAAACATCCCGCCATTGATGGATAGCATTTCAAAAACCAGAAAACTTATAAGAGATCCAATTATCCCCAGGGCTGTATTAGTCTTCAGTGGGAATATATTTTTCTCAAATAGAATACTTGTCATAATCCCAACTAAAGATCCGACTATTATGGTGTCAAGAATTGCGTAAAACATAGTTTATTTAATCGTTTTTACCCTTTTTAGCTAATTCTGGTATTACTGTTCCGGATTTTAATTACCAAAGAAATCTCTTCAAAAATCTTTTTATTACTATTCCCTTCTTTTTTAAAATATATGTATAATATATGTTATGAATCAGGAGCTTCCCATAAAGAAGATTATCCATGTGGATATGGATGCCTTCTTCGCTGCAGTTGAGCAGCGGGATAATCCTGAGTTACGGGGAAAGCCTGTTATTGTGGGAGGCAAGCCCGGTGGACGCGGTGTCGTTTCTACCTGTAGTTATGAAGCCCGTAAGTTCGGGGTACATTCAGCAATGCCTACTAACGGGGCGTACCGACTTTGTCCCCACGGTATTTTTGTAAAGGCCAATTTTGAAGCGTATAAAGAAGCCTCAACCATTATCCGTGAAATCTTTTTTGAGTACACCGATTTAGTGGAGCCTTTATCTATGGATGAAGCTTTTCTGGATGTAACTGAAAATCATAAAGGAAATCCTTCCGCCACATTAATTGCCCAGGAAATCCGGGCTCGTATTTTTGAAGAAACCCAGCTTACTGCTTCAGCAGGAGTAGCTCCTAATAAGTTTCTGGCAAAGGTAGCTTCAGATTATGATAAACCGGACGGACTTACCGTTATTACTCCTGATCAAATGGAAGCATTTCTGGAAGAATTGGATATCAAAAAGTTTTTTGGTGTTGGAAAAGCTACTCAAAAGAAAATGCATGCACTTGGAATTAAAACCGGAGCTGATTTAAAGAAATGGACAGAAATCGATTTAGTTAAAGCATTCGGAAAATCGGGCAGACATTATTATAAAATTGTTCGAGGTATTGATAACCGGGAAGTAAAACCACATCGTACCCGAAAATCATATGGTAAAGAACGTACATTTTCCGAAGACGTAAATGATCTGGATTGGGTTAACACTTTTCTTGACGAGCTAGCTACAAGCATTTCAGAAGGAATGCAGAAAATTCCTACTGCCGGAAAAACCATCACACTAAAAGTCAGATATAAAAATTTTGATACGATTACGCGAAGTCAATCTTTGACTCATTACACCAATAAAAAAGAAGAAATCTCCACCATTGCCCGTCAGCTTTTAGAACAAACCGAAGCAGCCACACGCGAAATTCGTTTACTGGGAATATCTCTTTCTAACCTGAATTTAATTGAAAAGGAATATTGGGAGCAGTTGGAGTTGGGGATTAAGTGATATAGTGAGAGGTGAGAGGTGATGGTTATTTTCTGACTATTCTTCTTCTTTGATCTGAAATCATACTTTGAAGCAGCTTTATAATAGAAGTGAGCATTTTGATTCGCGTATTTGCTATTTCAGTACTTAAGACGTGCCGACTTTTAAAATACCAATCACGTGCTTCTCTAGCAGATCCTAAGGAGTATTCATAAAACTTTGCTTTTTCTTTTTTTGAAATTCTTGAGTATCCCTCAATAATATTTGCACTTATCGATCCTACAGATCTATAAAGTTGGTCCGCCAACGAAAATCTTTTCTGCTTCAATAATTTTTCAGTATCGACCCAGCATGCATCGGAAATAAACAATCCTAATCTATAGGCTTCCATTCTCCAGACCACATCTTCTTTTAAATCTCTAGGAACTTGTTCTTCCCATTCTTTTAAGTTCATTTTTAAATATGCTTATTCACTTTACAGGTGTAAGACCTTCTGAAGACAAATTCCTTACAAAAACTCCATCAACTCTCACCTCTCACCTCTCACCTCTCACTTTATCATTATATTTAAACCAATAAAACTATCTTCCCCACAAGCTCGTCATATACCTGAAACCATTTTTGGGGAGCCGAATTGAAATACGAACATATGGAAGACGCACAACTTGTTCAGGATTTTTTAGGTGGAAATCACCAGGCCTTTAATGTGCTGATCAAGCGCTGGCAGGATAAAATTCATCACTTTGCATACCGGTATTTTGCAAGCAGTGATGACGCCGCTGAAATCACTCAGAAAACATTCATCAAAGCGTATCAGAAAATGAATACGCTGGACGATGCATCTAAATTTGGTTCTTGGTTGTATCGAATTGCAAATAACCTTTGTCTGGATGAATTGAAAAGAGCCGGTAGAAAAAGAGCAACTTCATTAGAAGCGCTCAAAACTGCCCCTCAGACAGAAGTTGCCAGTTCAGCAGATGAAAAACTGGTGCGAAATGAAGCGCTGGTGTTGCTTCATAAAGCACTACTTCAGTTGCCTAATGATCAACGAATGGTAGTAATTATGAAAGAATATGAAGGATTAACGTTCAGAGAAATCTCTGAGGTTTTAGATGAATCCGAAAACACCGTTAAATCAAGAATGTATTACGGACTCCGAACGCTTAAAAAGACGTTCGATTCCTGGAATATCAACCAAGAGGTATTTAATTATGACTAGAGAAGAAGCCCAAATCCTGTTAATGGATTATATATATGGCGAGCTTGATGAAGCTAAAGCCCAAGAATTGAAGCTCTTTCTTGAAACCGACTCTGAACTCAAGCAAGAATTCGAAGGGTTAACTCAAACCCGTTCTATGCTACAACATCTTCCGGTTCAAAGTCCGGCGGAACAGCTGGTAATTATGGAACCGGAGAATAAGGAAACAGCAGTGCCTTCCGAAAACTGGTGGGCTAAGCTTTCTTCCCTGTTTATTCCACAATCCGGTTTCGGAAAAACAGGCTTTGCTATGGCGACTTTTGTATTTCTGTTTTTTGTGATGGGAGCTTTCTCCGATATGAATATTTCCGTTGGAGAAGGCAATTTCAAAATGACCTTTGGAGAACAGCCCCCAGTTCAAACCGGCTATACTGCCGCACAGGTTGAGATGATTATAAATCAGGTACAACAGGAAAATGCTGAGATGATTAACCAATATGTACTTGCTGCTCAGGAACAACAAGAGCTTCAATTTCAGCAAACCCTTTCTTCTTTTGCTGAATATCTGGATACCAGAAGAGAGTCTGATCTCGAACTTTTCAACTATAGTTTAACCAGTCTTGAAGAAAATACTTATGACCGCTTTCGGCAAACCGATCAGGTGTTAGGCGAAATCATACAAACCGTAAGCACAAATTAAATCTAAACAAGGAAAACCCATGAAACATCTATACAAATATCTACTGATCGGATTGTTGAGTATCACTTTTACTCCAATCGAAACCTTTGCTCAATCTATTGATGCGAACAGAATGAACCGTGATATCAGCATTATGGAAAACATATTGTCTGAACTGTTCAGAGCGCAACAACTTAGGGGAGAGGACTCAAGAATTGTGGTGGCCGGTACGGCTTCCGGCATTAGCTATTTCTCTAATAACTCTGTAAAAGGCACTTATTTGCCCGGCTTTGGCATCATTTTCAATATTTCGGGTCCAACCAGAAATATTTATGTGACCTCTTCAGGAACACGGTCCACCAGTTACTCATTTTATTATGATGACGACGATGGAGGTGATAATAATTCTTCTGAAATTACCGAAGCTTCTGTTGTTAATAGAGTAACTGACTTTCTTAGAGATTATGGAACTACTATCGGTCAATTAAGAAATGATGAACAGATTATGGTAATCTATGGGTCGCAAAACAGATCAAGCAGAGAATTATTTTACGCACTTTCAACAGTACGCGGACAAAATAACAGCAATACTGAGCAAGAAAAACCAGATCGATTACCCGTAATTTCTGTATCTGCAACTGTTAAAAACCTGAATGATTACCGATCTGGAAAAATTAACGCCTCTGCATTTGAAGACCGCCTGAAAGTGGCTACCTCAGAAGAAAGAGAATATCTGGATCTTAAAGTGATGGGCAACATCTTTAAAACCGCTTTAAGCAATCAACCTAAAAACAGTTTTCGATTACACGGAGCTGGTGATATTAACTACCTTTTCCTCGACAACTTCGGCGCTATTTTTTCCCTAAATGTCCGATATACTGAGGAAAATGTGCGATGGGGAAATTCATTTGCTCGCGAATTCGCCCGGGTACAAAGCAGTTTTGACGCAGACAAAGAAAAGGAAGAATACCAAGAATATTTAAAAAAGGTTTCTGCCGCATTTGACGATTTGAAGGTAAACCTGAAGGAATACATTATTGATTATGGAAGAACTATCAGTTCTGTATCTGATGATCAATACATATTACTATCAGTAATAGTAAACGGCCGCATGGATGAAATTCCTGAAAGAATGGATATCCAGGTTAAGAAGTCGGTTTTTAACGAACTCGACAGAGGCAGAATAACCAGAGATCAGGCTCTTGGTGAAGTCGTTGTTACTGAGTACTAGAATCTAAATTCATTGATATGCAGGCCGCATTAAATTGGTTTTTAATGCGGCTTTTTTATTGCTGTTTTCTGTATGTTCTGCCTTATGAAAAAACTGAATCTTGGTTGCGGAACAGATATTAAAGAAGGGTGGATTAACCTTGATATTGCAGATTTGGAGGGCGTGGATGTTGTACATGATATAAACAGCCTTCCGTTACCGTTTCCTGATAATGAATTTGATTACATCCTTGCTCAGGACATTCTGGAACATTTGGAATATGCTCCTCTACTTAAAGACTTACACCGGGTTCTAAAGAAAGACTCGACTATTGAAATTCGGGTTCCACACTTTACCTCTCGATATAATTTCAATGATCCTACTCATAAGAAACTATTTTCTTCGAAAACGATGGATTTCTTTGTTGAGGGTGCTTCCTATGGAAGAGATTATTATTTCGATTTCCACTTTTCTGAAAGCACATTTACCAGAATTCATTTTGAGAAAGGGATTTATCTCTGGAATTACCTGATTGAGCCACTCATTAATATCTCGAAACAAACCCGAACATTTTACGAAGCTACTTTCTTGTCAAGGATATTTCCTGCCGGGATGATGACGGTTAAACTCAAAAAATAAACCTACACTCTTTTTTCATCGCTTCACTAAGTAACGTCTGGTATTCTGCGGCTTCAATCTCGATACAGCCAAATTGTGACAGGTGTTCAGTATAAAACTGTGTATCCCAAAGTTTGAACCCGTTCTTTTTCAGAATCTGGTGGCAATAGTACAGCGCTATTTTATCTGCTTCCGGTTCAGATTTAAACATGCTTTCTCCAAAAAATGCCGCTTGCAGGTGTACTCCATATAATCCACCAACCAGTTTAGTGTCCAGGTAAACTTCCACTGAATGTGCATGACCAGCCTGATGTAGTACATCGTAAGAATTAATAATCAGATCATTGATCCACGTAGTTTCCCGATCCGCACAAGCCTGAACTACCTCTCTGAATGTTGAATCTGTTTTCACTTCAAATCTACCTTGCCGAATCAGGCGTTCTACGTTCTTTGAGATATGAAACTGATCTATTGGAATAATTCCTCTCTTCGAGGCTGAATACCAATCCACATTTTTCGAATCCTTGCTTTCCGCCATTGGGAAAATTCCCTGGGCATAAGCAGACAGAAGGGATTCGGGTGGGATGATGTTCATTTTTTAGTTATGAGGTGTGATACGCTGGGTTGATTTATTTTATAAAGTCATCCCTGCGCATGCAGGGATCTGGAGTAAATTTATAATTCGAGATTCCTGCCTTCGCAGGAATGACTTAGTAGGGGCGTTTCATGAAACGCCCCTACTAATTTTCAAATGGAATTAAAAATCACAATACAACATCGGGCCTGAGCCAATTGGTGAACCCGGTGGTGGTGATAATGACTCCGGTGACTCAAATTCTTCCGGGTCATCAAGATATGCTTCTATCATTGCAGCAGATTGCATTGCCACCGCATCTTCACGGTCATCGAGCATTTCATGAAGTTTAACAAGTTTCTTCATCACAATAGCTTTAGTAATCGGGTTAGCCTGAGATGAGGCATGTAATTTAATCATATTAGTAACCACGAGATGGTTGACTACATACTGAATTGCTCCCAGATAATCTTCGCTGACCTCTTTTTCCCAACTATGTTCAATGAGTTCATCCAGTGTTTCTCCTAAGGTCAGGTTGTTGTCTCTGGATCCGTATTCGACCAATCTGTTTGCTCTTTGGGGATGTAAAATCAAGCTGATAGGCACATCAGCAGCAGTTTCTGCAATAGCAAAGGCATCTAATGAAGGACCGGTATTTCCTCTGAAAAGTTCACGGGAAGAACCCAAACCTGCCGGTCGGGTAGGAATCATATCCAGTACATTTTCGGGAAGCGCCAACACTTCCGGATCTAGTGCGCTAAGCATTTCCTGTAGTGCTTGTCGTTGGGTTCTCGCATCTACAATTTCAGGATTCGGTTGGTTATCGCCTCGTAATTTATAGGAGTAATCAAGTCCTCCAATCAACTTTACCGTTCCTTCCAGCTGATATCGGTGAAACAAATAAATCGGAACCAATACATCTTCCAGATAAGTCATTGGAGTGCCAACCGGAATATTTGCTTCTCCAAAATTATTGAGTGCAATTTCCCGGACTTCCAGAATATGTGAAAGCTGAGAAGCAGGGTCATCACCATACTCCCATAAATGTGCATAAGGATGTGCTCCACCTTGCGGGCGGGCATCGCTGTCTGAAATGTACTTCAGTCCTCTGGAATGCGCGTTTTCCAGAATTTCATTCAAGGCTTCCGCTTCATTCGTTCCTTCCGGAAAATCCTGATAGCCAAAAGCGATGGTTACTTTATCCCAATCGCCGATTCCTACATCGTAAGCGTCATCCAGACTAAGCTCCCCATTCACGATATCAACTTTTGGATGAGGGTAATCCATTACCGATGCCCGATTATTTACACTGGATGCAAAGTTGTGATAAATCCCTAGTGTATGACCAATTTCATGTGCTGAAAGCTGACGGATTCGGGCAAGCGCCATTTCCAGCATTCTTGGATCTTCTTCTGCGCCTTCTTCGAATGGAGCCAGAAGTCCTGTTGCAATCATATAATCCTGCCGAACCCGAAGCGATCCTAATAACACATTCCCTTTTATAATTTCACCTGTTCGTGGGTCTGTTACTGAGCCTCCATAAGACCAACCCCTGGTTGACCGGTGAACCCAATTGATTACATTATATCTTATGTCCAATGGATGAGCGTCATCAGGAAGAACCTTAACCTGAAACGCATCTTTATATCCGGCTGCTTCAAACGCCTGATTCCACCATCTTGCTCCATCCAATAACGCACTTCTTACCGGCTCGGGAGTACCATTATCCAAATAGTAGATAATTGGTTCTACCGCTTCGCTGATTTCCGCTTCCGGATTTTTCTTTTCTAAACGATGTCGGTTGATAAACTTAATCATCATTGGCTCATCGATCGGTGAAGCATAATCCATAAATGATGTTGGATAAAATCCTCCACGAGGATCATACATTCGTGGCTCGTAATTATCATCCGGTAACTCAACAAAAGAGTGGTGCTGACGAACGGTAATTGAAGTAGGATCAGGAACTACAGACCTAACCTGTCCACCCGGATTGCTTCCAGCAAATGTAAGCATGGTTTCGAACTCAGAATTCTTCGGGAAATTGAAGGTTCCTTCTGCATACAAAGAGGATCGATTTTTATCCAGGCTGAAATTCCCTTCTCCTCGACCACGCAACCTCCCGGTTACATTATGTGCGTCCTGAATTAAGAACGGTGTAAGATCTATGAGATAGCTTCCATCTTCTTCTGCTTCTATTTTGAACGCATGAAGTACCGATGAAGCAAATGCCTCGCGAACCGATTTCTTTTCCAGTTCATTATCTGATCGGGCGATGTAATCCAGGTTAGGTTGAATCATAAAAAGTTTTGGACCCCGCTTCTCAAAGTACACCACTCTTTGTCCGCCTTGTTGACTTCGGTCCAGGCCAATATCATTTGATCCGACTCCGGCTGCCAGGTAGTTAGCATATAAAAATTCTTTGTTTAGCTCATCAACTTTTAACCAAAGCTGGTCACCGGCTTCATCATAATAATAATCAAAGAAGCCTTCGGTGGCTTCCAGCCCTTTGGTTTTATCTGAAATGGATGGTGTTTGTGCTGCCAGAGTAGTTGAGATGGCAACGAAGAGAAAGATTGAAATCGCTCTTTTCATGAGTTCTTGTAGTTGAGTTTTAGATAGAGCTACAAGAAAACAGTTTTTTGCCGGATTTGAAATGGGAGGTAGGAGTTTTTACAAGATGAGATCCGCTTTCTCAAAAACATATTTAGAGCTATTTTCTTAAAATTAAATGAACAGGAGCCTCCGTGAGTAAGAATTCAATTTTTTTTAGTCATTCATCAAAAGACAAAGAACAGTTAGTAAAACTAAAAGAACTTTTTGTTGATAAAACGGGTGGAGCAGTAGATGTTTTTTTATCCAGTGATGGTCAAAGTATCCCATTAGGAAGAAATTGGGTACATAGAATTCAGGAAGAGCTCAATAAAACTACGCTTTTAATTGTTTTCTTAACTCATAATTCAATTAAATCGAGTTGGGTATACTTCGAAGCTGGATATTCCTATTCAAAAAACATAAGAGTTGTTCCAGTAGGCTTTATGGGAGTAGATCTATCAAATGTGCCTCCCCCTTTAAGCTTATTACAAGGTTTTAATATATCAAATAAAGACGGTCTTGATAATTTAATCGCTTTAATAAATGAGGAGTTTGGTCATTCCCATGCAAGTTTTTTTACTGACGATGAATTTAATATGCTAATATCAGATTCGAATACTAAGGAAAAGAACCTCCCTTTTTTCTATGCTGTTGAAGATATAAATTTTGAATTAGATACTGATGAGCTCAATTGTTCAAGGGAATCGGCAATCAATATTCTTCAAAAATCTTTAGAAACTCAAAACCTTGAAATAAGGGACAACTCTAATTCTATTGAGTGTTTTGGACTAAGAATATTTTCGACCATTCATGGTCTCGACTTTAATATTGACCCGAATTTATTTGAGAATATCCTACCAGTACTAATTGACTCTATTACCAAAATAGTAACGGATGAGAATTATGAACTAACTTTATTCTTAGAACTAGTTCCTCCTACCGATTATGTTAGTGGTAGCCATAAAATTACAGCCCTACTTCTTAAGTTCGATATCCAATTTGGCAAAGAAGAATATCTAAATTATAAAGGTCTCAATTTTAAACTCCAGCACAATAACCAAGCGGCTACGCTTATAATAAAATCTAGTTTAAAAGATCTTCAGGTTACTAAAATTTATAACTTAGTAACACTACTATTCGATTCTAGAGTTCTATATAATGAATATGAGAACTGGTAAAATTGATGTTCACAAACTACAAAATCTCCTTATTCTCCATTCTTTTGAAGTAATCTCTGGCTGCTTCCATCACTTTTGGTGAAAGTAGGAGCGCAACAGTCATAGTAGGAATTGCCATTACTGCATACATACCATCAATCAAATTAATAATTGCTGAGATACTTGCCGTCGCCCCAAGAAGAATCGAGCCTACATAAAACAGATTATACCATTTCTGGCGTTGTGCACCGGCTAAGAAGCCTAAACACTTTGTTCCGTAGTAAGAGTAGGTAAACAGCGAACTGGCGGCAAAGATGGTTACACTAATCATTAACAAATAAACACCCGGGGTTCCAAGAGCTTCTTCAAAAGCTGAAGCTGTTAATGTAATTCCGTTTTCATCACCGGTTTTCCAAACGTCTGTTACCAGAATCGCCAAAGCCGTCATCGTACATACTACGATGGTATCAATAAATGGTCCCATCATTGCTACTAACCCTTCCCTTACCGGCTCTTTGGTTTTGGCTGCTCCATGTGCAAGTGTTGCTGTACCAATACCCGCTTCATTTGAAAACGCCGCTCTTCTGACACCCAAAATAATCAACGCTCCAACTGCTCCTCCCATAGCGGCATCTGCAGTAAAGGCATCTTCAATAATCATCCATAAATACTCGCCAAGCACATCAATATGAATTACCAGAATGGTAACTACACAAACAGTGTATAGCACTACCATTGCCGGGACCATTCGGCTGGCAACCTTACCAATTCGTTTTATTCCACCAAAAATTACTGTTCCAACAATTAAAAGAATTACAATTCCGGTTATCAGATCCGTTCCGAAATGATTAGCTGGATCAGCCCAGCCATTAGGAACCAGAATTACATCACGAATAGCCTGATTTAACTGATTAGCCTGAAAAACAGGGAGAGCTCCAAACATTCCTGCCACTGCAAATAATGCTGCTAATGGCTTCCACTTTTTCCCAAGCCCTTCGGTAATCATATACATCGTTCCGCCTTGTACATCACCGTTTGAGTCTTTACCCCGATACATGATGGAAAGTGTACAGGTAAAGAATTTGGTCGCTATTCCGACAATGGCACTCATCCACATCCAAAAAACAGCCCCTGGACCTCCCGCTGCAATTGCTACGGCCACACCGCTAATATTTCCCAAACCAATAGTTGCAGCTAAGGCACTTGAAAGAGCTTCAAAGTGATTAATATCTCCCGGATCATTGGGGTCATCATATTTCCCTCTGAGAATATTTACCGCATGACCAAAATAGCGGTAAGGAGTCATGCGTGAATAAACCATAAAGTAAAGTCCGCCACCACAGAGCAGGACTACCAGGGGAGTTCCCCACATAAAAGATGAAAAGGCTGATAAAATATTTTCTAGTGTTTCCAGAACGGCAGTATTTAATTATGAATATGTCAAAAAAATAAGCCTAAATAGCTTAATTACTAAGAAAGTTTTTTGTTTAGATTTGAAGTCATTATTCTTGGCTTATAAATACAAGTGATACAAACTGTTAAACATGTTCGCACGGATTATAAGGAAACTGGTTTTTCGCTCTTTTATTCTGATTTGTTTGATAGCCTTCTCTTTTTGGGGCTGTAGTACAACCAATGAAACAGATTTTGATGAAGCCGAAATTCTGAGTTTTAGCATCGTTGAGTATCCTTCTGTTTCGTTCATAGTTGATAATTCAACCGGATTGATTTCCATCGCATCCGGGGAAGTTAATGAGGAAGATTTTGAGCTTTTAACCCCCGTATTTACTTCTTCAAAAAATGCTTCTGTATTTGTCAGAGATAGTTTACAGGTATCCGGAGAAAGTATGCAGGGATTTTCAGACGGTGTAACCTATACAGTCATTTCTGAAGACGGGATGTTGATTAAAGAGTATTTTGTATACCTAACTGAGCAACTGCCTAAATCATATTTATTGGAAGGCGAAATTGGAATCCATGTAAATCCTTCCGGTATCGCACCTTTATCTGCTCTGGCATCCATCAAAACAAAAAAAGATGTTTCCATAAACTTTACGGTTTTAGGGATTACTGAACTAACAAATGATCTCACGAATTTTTCAAAATCTCAGCAAGTGGCTGTTCACGGTTTGTATGCAAATTCTTCGAACCGAATTGCCTTCACCTTAACTGATCGAAACAATATATCTGTGTTCGATACCGTAACAGCACAAACCGGATCCCTACCTGATTTTTTCCCCGAAATAACCATCGATGTGTTAGATCAAACACAAATGGAGCCCGGAATGCATTTCAGTAGTTTTAGTATAGGTAATAATGGCGAGTTTGAATCTTATCCTATGATTTTTGACCATGAAGGAAACGTTCGGTGGTATCTGGATATGAAAGACCAACCTGGAATAACCTGGGGAGTCACTTTTCTTGACGATGGCACATTATTCGCTTCTGTTAGATCCGGTATTATTGAATTCGATCTTTTTGGAAACATCATCCGCCACATTGAAACACCTGGCAATGTTTTACACCATGATGTTCTTAAGCTCCCGAATGGAAATTATGTGGCAATTGCTGACCATGATGGTACGAAGATTATCAAAAACGGTCAGGAAATCACAAGTATAGAAGATTACATCATTGAAGTTGATGGAACGACCGGAGAAGTAGTTAATGAATGGGACATGGGTGAAATCCTCGATGTTAGTCGGATAGATGTTGTAGATGGTGGGGGAGACTGGTTTCACATGAACGCTATTTGGTATGATGAAAACGATGAAGCGTTGATTGTTTCAGGAAGGAATCAGGGAATTGTAAAAGTTGACTGGAATAATGAACTACAATGGATTTTAGCTCCTCATCAAGGGTGGGAATTAGCAGGAAGAACTGGTGAAGGATTTGATACAACCCCTTTTCTGCTTGAGGCTATTGATGAATTCGACTCTCCATATTCTGAATCAATTCAACAGGGAACCGAGGAACATTCCTTCTTTTCATGGGCCTGGGGGCAACATGCTCCTATGATTTTAGAAAATGGAAATTTGCTGGTGTTTGATAATGGAACTAATCGAAATTTTGGTAATGCTTCTCAATACTCTCAGGCATCAGAGTACGAAATTGATGAAGAGAATATGACCGCAAAAATGGTGTGGAATTATGGCAAACAACGGGGCTCGGAAACATATTCAAATATCATCAGCGACATAGATGTACTTCCGGTAACTCAAAATCGATTATTCTCTCCCGGCTTTATTATTGGGTCTCCTAATTCTGCAAAAATGGTAGAGGTTACCTACCCTGACAACGTAGTTGTGTTTGAGTCAACCTTGTCATTTAAAAATCTACTTGGAAACGGACAGGGCTGGGGTCAAATTGACCTCGCATACCGTGGAGAGCGTGTTTCCCTGTATTAACCTATCCCGTAAAACTTAGCGATTCCGTTTATCACAAACTGAACTCCAATTGCTAATGCAATGAATCCCATCATACGGGTGATAACAGTCATCCCTGACTTTCCAATTATTTTATTCAGCCATGGAGCTACTCTAAGAATTCCCCATGCTAAGAGAGCAACTAAAAACACTGCTACACCATTAATAATATAGTCTACAATTCCTGAGGCTTGTGAGCCAAATCCGATTACTACTGCAATACTTCCTGGACCGGAAAGAAGGGGCATAGCTAACGGACTGAAAGAAACGTCTGTCTTTTCTTTAGCCGCTTCCTTGTCTTCATCGCTGAGTTTCCGACCTCCTGTATCTGGGTTCAACATCGAAAAACCTGCTCTCATGATTACTAATCCACCGGCAATACGAATCCCCGGCAAACTAATGCCAAAAAAACTTAGGATATATGTTCCTGCAAGAAGAAACAGTATCAATACAAAAAACATATAAATACTCGCCTTTCGGGCGGTACGGGATTTTTCTTTATCGGAGTCACCCTCTGTTAACGACATAAATACCGGCATTGCAGTAATTGGGTTAACTACCGAAAATAACGATGAGAAACTGGCTAATAATAAGGCTCCGGTTCCCATTACCGTTGTAGAAAAAGGGATTATATCTTTAAGAAATTCTTCCATGCATCAAAGATAAGGAAGCTTTTCTGGATTTCTATGGATATCAATTTCCTTTTTATCAAAGCTTAACTTTATTTCCTCAACTATTCTTTTATTTTCGTAGTCAATTAATTGAAGATTTTATGACAGCTACAGAAACATTATCACTTAGAGAAAAATTAGTATCAGCAACTGAAGATATTTTAAACCGGGATGTAACCAGAAATGAAAAATTATTTGCGGTATGTGAATTATTAGCCGATGAAGTTCCAACTTTCAACTGGGTGGGTTTCTATCTTGTAGATCCTAAATCAGAACGGGAATTAGTTTTGGGACCATTTGTTGGTGCGAGTACCGATCATACCCGAATTCCTTTTGGTAAAGGAATTTGTGGTCAGGTTGCATTATCTCATGAAACTTTTGTGGCTCAGGATGTACATGCTGAAGAAAATTATCTTTCCTGCAGTGTTGATGTTCAGTCTGAAATTGTTGTACCAATAATGGTTGGAGATGAATTTGTTGCTCAGCTGGATATTGACTCTCACACCAAAAACTCTATCACCCAGGATCAAAGAGATACACTGGAAGATATTTGTGATTTACTTGCAGATGAATTTTAACCCAACTTTCTGAATCATGAGTTCTTATGCATTAACCGACGAGACTGCAATTGATGTACTTATCTTTTGGATTGAAAGTACGGATGGAAGTATTTCTTTTGCAGAGCAGGATGCAGTGAAACGTGTTATTTCAAATATGAATTATAACATGCGCACCTATCAAAGAACGATGAGTCAAATTGGAGCTATGAGTACCAGTAACGTTTCTCAAATGATCGAGGAAGCGATCACTTACGTCCGTTCCAATTTCAGTGACGATGGAAAACGATTAACCTATTCTCTTCTAGATACCATTGCACATTGTGAAGGCGGGGTGTCTTCAGGAAACGGCATAAAATTAAACCGCCTTAAAAACGAATGGGGAGTTTAATCTGAAGTCAGGGTTAAAACCTGAAAATTTCCCACAACGTAACTTACTTCATCGTCAATGGCGTTCTTTAAGTAATCTATTGAAACTTCTTTTGGAAACCCTCTTTCAGCATCGTAACTACCTTTCATTTCATCCGCTTCATCTGTCGCTTTTTCAAGCTTTCTGATTTCATTATTGGAAACTCCTGATTTATCACACCCGGAAATTAATATGGCTAGTATAACCGGGATTATCAGGGCTTTTTTCATGAGCTTTTCATATTGAATTAAACACGCTCAAATGAACTTCTTTTTAAAACTAAACTACTCGCTTTTTGATGTGATCTGTAAAACTCAGGGCGAGGAGTTTGGGCATTTATCACTCGAAATAATTACGAAATTTGTAATTTCGGTAGGGCGAATAACCTTTGTATATCCTGTTACACCTCTGTTTGCATACCACTCATCTTCAACTGTCCCGGAAACCGTTACATAAAAGAAGGAGTCATCTGTTTGTTTGAGCTCCGCAGGGTAACCACTTTCGCTTAGTAACTCCTCGAGACTACCATCAAAACGCCATGTTTCTGTTTCTCCACATGGTTTAAAAAATGAACTTCTTTTACCATTCGTTACTCCTGAATAGGTATTGAAGTTTTCAGCCTTTTCTTCCCGGTTTGATACCAATTGCAGCTGAGCTGTAATAGCAAGTATGTTTATTTTATAATCGATCCCGGTATAATTTTCGGGATTAATGTGTGTATATGTCCGATAATAATCCCCTAAACGTACTTGTGTATTCATCACCCACCTTATACTGTCAGGTGTAGCAGATAACTCGGAAGGTTGATCAGGAATGGTCCAGATTTCCCTGCCTTCTAAGGTTGAATATAATTTACCCCAATCCGGCTCTACTCTGAATACTGGTTCACAATACTCATAACTTAATGTTTGGCGAACTTCAGAACATTTTCCCTCTAAATATTGTAGCATATTTTCGTGTACACTTATTAGGGAGCTTGTTCTGGTTTTTGGCCAGAAAAGAATACTCTCTCCCTCTACTTTACGCCCTTTTTTAAGTCGGTATAAATGATATGGTTTATGTGAAGATTTTAGGGTAAACCGGAACTCTTCATTTACTTTTAATTCCCCTGAAGTCAAATCCCCCCAACCCAACGAGTCCGCAATTTCCTGGGGGAAATATTCATTTGAAATAAGTGCCTCTCCCGTACCGAGATCAGTATAATCTGTACCTGTGAGCTTGTGGGATGATTTACAGCTCAAAAAAATGATAGACCCTAATACAAGTAAAAAAAACCTCATTAGAGACTTAACTAATTTTCAGTGGTAATAGTAATCATCTCTTCCATTCCTAAATCCTCTACATGTAAGTTCACGGCGTGATTAACTCTTAACCCAAAAAGCCCCCCTGTTGTCCAATCGCCTTTCTCCAATGTAGCAACTTCCTGCTCGTTGATGTAAAACTTCATTTTCTGTCTTTCAACGATTACAGATAATGTATTAACAACCGATGAAACCGACTCATCTTCGTACTTTACAATTGCATCACTACTTGTCCACTCCTGAAGGGTTTCCGTTTCACTACCTTTTCTCGCTTTAATCAAAAAATCACCCGTATTTCTTAATAAAAAATAGAGGTAGTATTGATTGTCTTTATCCAAATTCATTCCACCAAAGAATAGTCCATAGCCTTCCCGGTTTCTTCCTTCAGGGTTAAACAAATGTAGCTTGGTACTTACTTTGTACAGCATATGCGCCCGATTTTCCGGGTGCCAGAAAATTGCTCTTGGACCTGTGGTTACATGCCAGCCCGGAGTCATATTTACAAAATAAATATCGCCAGAATCCGGACTCGAGCTAATCACAAGGTTTTCCATTGGCCGATCCAATCGCACTTCCCAACCTTCTGGGACATTAAGGTTTTCACCTTGTGGAACTTTTGGGTCCGGCATCCCTTGTGCCATTACCAACGTTGTGGATAAAAAAACTGCTAATAGTATAGACGTCATTTTTTTCATTTCAATCTCCTTGGTTTTAGACACTACAAATTTCTACACCTTGTTTAAGTGAAGCAAACACGTCTGCATTAGTAGGAATAAACTCTTGCGCAACAAAGCCTTCAAAATTAAGATCTGAAATTGCTTCCATGATCGCTTTATAATTTAGTTCCTGAGTTTCATCTATTTCATTCCTGCCCGGTACCCCGCCTGTATGAAAGTGAGCAATATAATTTATGTTTTCCCGAATGGTTCTGATTACATCTCCTTCCATTATCTGCATGTGATAGATATCATACAATAACTTAAAATTATCAAGCCCCAGTTTTTCGCATAAGTCTACCCCCCAGGATGTATGATCACATTGATATCCGGCATGATCCACTTTCGAGTTCAAAAGCTCCATTACAATATTCAAATTGTATTCTGCAGCTTTTTTTACAACCGGTTCAAGCCCTACAGCACAGTTTTCAATTCCCTGCTCTTCGGTTAATCCTTCTCTTCGGTTTCCGGAAAAACAAATAATATTAGTAATCCCGAGATCAGCAATTACAGGAATTAATTCAAAATATTCTTTCTGAAGTTTATCATGAATACTTATATCATTGAATCCATCTGATAAACTTAATGGTACCTGATTTGCCATTGCACAAGTAAGTCCAAAACTCTGCGCTATTTTAATATCCTCAGGATCTAATAACTCTACAGATTCTATCCCGATTTCCTGAGCAAATTCACAAAGCTCTTCCAACGATTTTCCGTTATACGGCCAGCGGCACACAGAATGTCTGAAGGTCTGTCCTCTCTTGCTGGTTTTACTGTCAGATTCTTTTTCTGATGAAAGTAATGGGTTTATTAAAGTAACCCCTGCAAGTCCTTTTAGTGCTTCTTTCCGAGTAATCTTCATAAACTCAATTTTTTACCTATTGCATTATTATTAATGGAAGCGTTTTTATATAATCAATCCTTTGGATAAAATACTTGAAATTCTTTAGCACACAACAACCAATTTATATTTCTTATGCGCCTGAATCTTAAAGCAAAACAGGAAAATACTTACGACGCTATTGTTGTTGGTAGTGGAATAAGCGGCGGTTGGGCTGCTAAAGAACTAACTGAAAAAGGTCTTAAAACCTTAATGTTGGAGCGTGGTCGTCAAGTAGAGCATATCAAAGATTACCCCACCCACTCTACCCCTCACTGGGAGCTTCCCTATAATAATCAGGTTCCTCCTGAAGAATTGAAACACTATGAAAAACAAAACCGAACCGGTTATACTATTCGACAGTCTAGTAAACACTGGTGGGTTAAAGATACTGAGCATCCATATACCGAAGTAAAGCGATTTGACTGGATGAGGGGTTATCATGTTGGTGGTAGATCCATTATGTGGGGACGGCAGTCGTACCGATTAAGCGAAATGGATTTTGAAGCTAATGCAAAAGAAGGCATTGCTGTAGACTGGCCCATTCGTTATAACGACATTGCTCCATGGTACGATTATGTAGAACGACATATAGGAGTTAATGGAATAAATGAAGGCCTTCCTCAGCTCCCTGATGGACAGTTTTTACCCGCAATGGAATACAATTGTGTTGAAAAGGAAATTAAGAAGAGAATTGAGTCAAAGTTCAATGACCGAATGATGACTATGGGACGTTCTGCAAACCTTACTGCAAATCATAAAGGTAGAACTCAATGTCAGTACCGCAATATGTGTATGCAGGGCTGTCCCTATAGTGCCTATTTTAGTACCCAGTCATCTACCTTACCTCCTGCTATGGCAACCGGTAATTTGACTCTCCGACCTGATTCGATTGTAACAGAAATACTGTACGATCCCGAAACTCAGAAAGCTACCGGTGTTCGCATTATGGATGCTGAGACCCGTGAGTTCAAAGAATATTATGCTAAAATCGTGTTCTTAAATGCTTCCACTGTTGGAAGTACATGGATTTTGTTGAACTCCACAGAGCATTTTTCGGATGGAATGGGAAATGCTTCCGGTGAACTTGGACATAATATGATGGATCACCATTTGGGGGTTGGGGCATGGGGAATATTCGAAGGTTTCGAAGATGTCTATCATCATGGTCGCAGACCGAATGGAATCTACATCCCGAGGTTCAGAAATATGGGAGGTGCAACCAATCAGCCAAACTTTATAAGAGGATATGGATATCAGGGTGGTGCAAGTAGAAATGGTTGGAAAAAGAGCGTAGCAGAACTCAGCATAGGCGAAGATTTGAAGAAAGAAGTGAACGAACCAGGTCCTTGGGAATTTGGCATGGGTGGCTTTGGTGAATGGCTTCCTTACCATGAGAATAAAATGGCTCTGACTACCGATGTTCTTGATAAGTTCGGTCTTCCAACTGTTGTTTTTGATGTTGCTGCTTTTGAAAACGAGTATAATATGAGAGACGACATGGCAGACTCTGCTGCAGAAATCCTTGAAGCAGCCGGGTTAAAAAATGTTCAGAAATGGAAGGATGACCCAAACCCGGGATTGGGCATCCATGAGATGGGAACTGCAAGAATGGGAAGAGATCCCAAAACTTCCGTACTTAACAAATGGAACCAGGTACATGAAGTTCAAAATGTATTTGTAACTGATGGAGCTTGTATGACTTCAGCCGCTTGTCAAAACCCATCCCTTACTTATATGGCTCTTACAGCCCGCGCTGCAAATCATGCTGTTGAAGAACTTAAAAAAGGAAACCTGTAATCATGAATAAGTCCTCGAATACATTAATTGACCGAAAAGAAGCGCTAAAAAGAGTTTCCTATTTACTTGGTGGAGCTATAAGTGCCCCAACCGTTCTTGGATTCTTAAATGGATGTACAGCCAGCACTGCTTCTGCTAAAGGATTTAGCCCGGAACAGATGAATTTTCTTGGGAAAGTGTCTGATGTAATCATACCCAAAACAGACACTCCTGGCGCTTCGGAAGCAGGTGTTCCAAAATTCATAGACGATATGATCTTCATATTCTGGAATGAAGAAGGAAGAGCAGACTTCATTGCAAAAATGGTAGCTTTTGAGAAAAAAGCTGCGTCTGAATTGGGTAAACCTTTTACCGAAGCTTCAGCTGAAGAGCAGCAAAACTTTGTACAAAAAGAACATGACACTGTTTTTGGAGGAAATGTAGACTGGGACGCCCCTAGACCTTTTATCTGGATGATGAAAGAGCTAACGATTACCGGTTTCTTCTCAACGGAAGCGGGTATGACACAAGTGCTTCAATATAAATTAGTACCTGGCTATTGGGATGGATGTCTTACTTTTGAAGAGGCAGGTGGAAAGGTCTGGGCTAACCCGTAATTAAGGTTTTTATAACCAATCCACAATATCATCTTTGTGTTCTACCTTCACATATTCCTGGAAGATTTCGTGAAGTGTGGCATCTCTTTGTAGTTCTTTTCGGCTGATTGAATCCAGATATGCTATAATTAGTCCTTCATGAAGGATGGCAATATCATCACATAGATTTTCAACTACTTCCAGAATATGACTGGTGATAATGATCGTTACTCCTTTTGCCTTCAGCTTACGAATAATAGTTTTCATTCGTTCAATGGATATTACATCCACTGCCTCAAATGGTTCGTCAAGTAATAATACTTTTGGTTCAACAAGTACTGACGTAACAAAAGCGAGTTTCTTACGGCTACCTGATGACAGTTTATTCACTTTAATCTTGGCAAAATCTTTGATCTCGAAGAAATCCATAAGCGAATATGCCCGCTCTACAAGCCCCTCTTTTTTGATGTCATAGATATCACAAACATATTCGATAAACTCTAAAGAGGTAAATTGTTCGAATAGAAGAGGTGGTTGAAGAACTGAAGAAAGATCGCGTTTTATCTCAAGTTCATTCGCTGGATCAAGCGCAAGTCCATTAATTTCGATGTCGCCTTCTTCATAACTTAGTAAACCCGTTAGAACGCCTATAAGAGTACTTTTTCCAGCTCCATTTGGACCGATTAACCCAAAGATAGTGCCCTCAGGTACATCTAGATTTAAATCTTTGAGAACGGTCTTTTCTTCGTAACTCTTTACCAGCCCGGTTATCGAAATTGCTTTATCCATTCGCCTTTCTTTTTGAATAATATCTTGCTGCATAAAAAATGGTGAAAATACCATACCCAAGTAACGCTATTTGCAAATTGGTCATGTTAGCAAACGCAATAAACTCTCGGTCTCCCCGAATAAACTCTAATGCGAATCGCAGAAGAGCGTAACCACCTGTATGGATAAAAAAGATTAACGGAGATTTCTTATCAGTGTCCCAGATTTTTTTAAATACCCAAAGCACAATCACCATTAATGCTAAATCACCGAACATCTCATAGAGCTGAGTTGGATGTAATGCAGCACTCATGGTAGACGCCTGATCCACTAATCCATTCTGAAATGACCATTGCCATGCCGAACTGGAAACTCCATAATCTGTTTCAAATCCCGGCACAGTAGTTCCATAGCGTGGAAAATGTACTCCAAAAATAGACTCTGTAGCTGTACCGTGAGCATCGCCATTTAAAAAACAACCAAGTCGCCCAACAGCCTGCGCAAAAAGTATTCCCGGAGACAGTAATGAAAAATATTCAAAATAATTTATGTTCTTGCGCCGGGTATACAGTAAGCCTCCAACCATTCCTCCAACAAGCCCGCCCGTTATACTATTACCAGCACCAGATAAACTGAATAGTACTGTTGGGTCATCAAGAAACAGATCCAGATTCCAGAATAAATAATGGGAAAGGCGGGCCCCAATTAATGAGCCTATAATCGACCATGTGATTAAACTATCAAACAGTTCAACTTTACCACCATACTTTTTTACTCTGATGTATGCGATATATACACCGATCGCAATTGAAATCAGGAAATAGATTCCCTCATAAAAGTAGATCTCGTTAAAGCCAAGGTTCAGATGTATAGGTAGCATTGAAAAACAGTTTCTTTAAGTACGGGGTGCAAAGGTACTAATTATAGTTCACTCCAAATACGGTTTAATATTCTTTTTTTGAAAAGATTTACAAGCACGTCCATATGTCCCCAGATATAAATTGCCATAATTAAGATTACAGTTCCCATTATCGTCAATCTATACCACTCCAGCCCATTTAAGGGCACAAATACCAAATAACCAACTGTAAATATGCTAAAGGATATCACAAAAGTGACTTTCTGAGGAATGATCGGGTGCTTGTAGCTGAATGAAGAGTATATCGCTTTTTGATACTGATAATAAGAGCTCCAGATAAAAATGAGCATGAAGCATAAAAACATAAAAGTATTAGCAACAAATATATTGAGCACTTCCCCAATTTCAGGTATTACTAATAATTCAAAAATAGTAATGCCATAAAACACTAAAAGTGGCAATATTACAACGCCTAAGAAACGCTCTTTTAATTGTTGTTCCAGCTTTATGGGGAACTGTAAATGAAGTAAAAGTTCTCTGTTTTCATACCCGTACATATTTGCCATTCCCATAGCAAGGAGTGCTACCGGGATTCCTGCAAGTATTGTTGGTATGGCAATGGTTTTTGCAATTTCATATTCCAGGTTCATAAGCAAAGGAACGTATACAATTGGAATAATTGCCAGGGTTAGAACCTGTAGCTTATTGTATGGATGAATCATTACATAGTAGTAGTACTTTCCCGCATTCTTCCCCAAAACTCTCCTTAAAAATTCCCAAACCTTACTGCTGGCTTCTTCCACTTTTTTGAGTGATGGTCGGTGTAAACCATGGCATGTTTTATTGAAATGATCTACCAGTACTAATCCAATCAATATTCCCAGAAAAACGAAGAAGATAATTCCATTTGCAAAACCATAATCTGTTTTTGCTGCTTGAATTAGCAGTCCACCTGGTAGCCATTCCAACACACTGTTTATAGTTTCAATTCTTGGAATGATACTATATAAAATTTCAGATTTATTGTCGGAAACAAGCGCAATAAGCTGAAATAGGGAGAAAACAAAAATCAAAAAACCGACTACCACTGCAATGAAACGTCGCTCAACAATTTGAAGAAAACGATGCTTTATTGAATAAATAAGCACGTAATTAAAAAACACAGCTACGAAAACAACCGGAACCTGGTAAAATTCACGAACCTGAATCATCAGGAAAACGAGCCAAGTAAAGTTGTAAATAATATTCACAGGATGGCAGAAGCCGATCACCATTAAATATCTGGCTAGTCTTTTCAATGGAAATCCAAAACCAAGCAACTTCCTGTTCTCTTCTATATTAAGAAGTCTCAGATTCGTAAATGAAAAGTGCATTACCCAATAGGTGTTCGCAAAAACTAACAGAATAAAGGAATAGACTCTCGGTGTTAACCAGGGCATCTGCATTTGCATCCATGGGTCAGTATCCATGATTACAACTACAATAGCGGTACCTATCAGGTTAACCAGCATCACCCCCAAAAACATGATGTAGCCGATCATCAGCAACAGCTGAAACCGGTTCAGGTTTGAGAGAAAGATTCTCCAGTTTAATAATAACAGGCGTGAAAACATGCGCTCAAAATACTAGTGTTCTGCTAAGAATGAGCTTAGAAAGCTGTAATAATTACAAAAAAAGCCGCTTAATTTATAAGCGGCCTCTAAAATACTAAATATATCTTTCGATCAGAACGAAACTCCTACGGTTATACCGAAGGCGCCATTTTTTGCTTCATCACTGAAATTATCGTCTGCTACATTTGTTAATCCGGCAGTATATCTAACTCCAAATTGAAATTTGCTTACATCTACTCCTGCTCCAATGATCACTCCAAATGTTGAGTTTTTGGTATTTTCTTCAAGATTAAATGAGCCTGTATCATTGGCTATTTCAGAATTGATAAGAAAGTTAGCGTAAGGACCAAAATACACATTCGGTGTCGCGGCGGGTGTTTCAAAACCAAATTTCATTAATACCGGAACCTGAATATAATTCAACTTGAAACTGGCATCTGAACCTTCGATATCAGACCCGTACTGTGCATACAAAACTTCCGGTTGAATGGACATTGGGCTTGCAGGAACTTTAAATTCTGCAAATCCACCAATAAGTAATCCCGGACGATATTCTACATCATCTATATTATTTAATGTAGCGTAATTAAGCCCACCTTTGATTCCGAATTTTGGAAGAACCTGAGCCTTACTGTTTGTGGTTGTTCCAACGATCAAAATAGCTGCGATAAATAACGAGCCTATAATTTTAAACTTTTTCATTTTCTCTTTTTTTGATTTAACTGTTACGCAGATAAACCCTGAGAAAATGAGATGGTTCCAAATTTTAAAGGTCAACTTATCTATAATAAAGTCTTCTTAATTAAGTCACCCCTGCCTTTCCGCCGTAATTTTACTTTGGAAGGCGGGCGAAAGCAGGGGCCTGGAGTTTGGTAACATAATAATGAGCCTTGTTTCATACTCTGGATTCCCGCCTGTGCGGGAATGACTGTTTAGAATGATTAATTCCCCCTCGCTCCGATGCTCCTGCGTCGGGGCGTTTTGGTTACGACGCAGAGCATCGTAACCAGATAAAAAGGACATTGTTTAATGGCTCTTGATTCCTGCCCCTACCTGCCGAACAGACTGGCTGCGCAGGAATGACACATAAAAACTATTTACCCAAATACTCTTTTAAATACTTCCCGGTGTAGCTTTTTTTTTCTTTCATGATGTCTTCCGGGGTTCCTTCTGCTACAATCTGTCCTCCACCAAACCCACCTTCCGGGCCAACATCAATGATCCAGTCAGCACATTTGATTACATCTAAATTATGCTCAATAATGATAACAGAATGACCAGCATTTACCAGCTCATTAAATGCATCAAGTAGTTTGGCTACGTCTTCAAAATGAAGACCTGTAGTAGGTTCGTCAAAGAAATAGACGGTGTGCTCGGTATTAGTTTTACTAAGAAAGCGCGCAAGTTTTACTCGTTGAGCTTCACCACCTGAAAGCGTAGTAGCACTTTGACCTAGTTTTAAATATCCAAGACCAACATCTTCCAATGGCTGCAATTTGTTGATGATAGAAGTTTCATCCACAAAAAAGTCGATTGCTTCTGAGATGGGCATTTCCAAAACATCATGAATACTTTGGCCTCGATATTTCACATTCAGAATATCTTTTCTGAACCGGGTTCCGTTACATACTTCGCAGGTAAGCTCAATGTCGGCCATAAACTGCATCTCGATTTTCTGAACCCCTTCTCCCTGACAAGTTTCGCATCTTCCGCCCGGCACATTAAACGAGAAATGACCTGGTGTGTAGCCCATAATTTTAGCATGACGTGTATTCGCAAATACATCGCGGATTCCGTCGAATGCCTTTGTGTAGGTAGCCGGATTAGAGCGGGAAGAACGACCTATAGGACTCTGATCCACCATTTCAACATTGTGAATACTGCTCATGCCGGAAAGATTTCTAAACCGTCCTACTTTCTGGTTGTACGAACCAATATGCTTTCTTATCCCACCATAAAGCGTATCATGAACCAGAGTTGACTTGCCTGAACCAGATACTCCCGTTACCACAAGTAGCAATCCTAGCGGAAACTCCACATGTACATTTTTCAGATTATGTTCACTTGCTCCCTCAAGCGAAATAAACTTTCCGTTTCCTTTTCTTCGCTTTTTGGGAACTTCAATTTCTTTCCTTCCACTTAAGAATTTCCCGGTAAGAGTGTCTGCTTTAAGAAGTGTAGGATAGTTTCCGTGATATACGATTTCTCCACCATGAACTCCCGCAAAAGGCCCTATATCAATGATGTTATCGGCTGCTTTCATCATTTCAGGGTCGTGTTCAACTACAAGTACTGTGTTTCCAATATCACGAAGTGATTCTAAAATCCTGATGAGTCGATCATTGTCTCTGGGATGCAGGCCAATAGTCGGTTCATCCAATACATACATACTTCCGATCAAAGAGCTACCCAACGCATTTGCCAAACTTATTCGTTGGGATTCGCCACCACTTAAGGTATTTGCTAATCGATCGAGAGTGAGATAATCAAGACCAACTTCATCCAGATATCGTAATCTTTTTCGGATTTCATAAAGTATCTGTCCTGCTACTTCCTGTTCAAATTCTGTGAGTTCAAGTTTTTCAAAATACTCTCTGGCATGTCCTATGGTGAGTTCCGAAACTTCACCCACATGCATATCCCCAACTTTTACATAATGAGAGTCTTTTCGAACACGATACCCTTCACATTCCGGGCAACGACTATATCCGCGGTACCTGGAGTATAGAACCCGCATATGTACTTTGTAATTTTGTGACTTAATCTCATCAAAAAATTTCCAGATACCGATATACTCATCTTTTCCTTTCCAGATTATTTTTTTGAATTCTTTTGGTAATTCGGCGTAAGGAACATCAATCGGATATTTCTCTCTGGCAGCAACCCGAACTAAGTCTTTTAAATGTGCACTGAACTTTGGTGAATCGAACGGTGCTATTGCATTGTTTCGGATACTCTTTTCGTGATCAGGGATAACCAGATCTTCATCAATACCAGAGACACTTCCAAAACCTTCACATTTTGGGCAGGCTCCAAATGGATTATTGAATGAAAACATCTGCGGAGTTGGCTCGGTAAATTCTATTCCATCTATTTCAAATCGCTCGCTGAAAGAAAGTTCTTCGCCTCCCCTCATTTTGATGGAGCAGCGGCCGGCGCCTTCACGAAATGCTGTTTCCAGAGAATCAGCAATACGGGTAATCGTTGCTTCGTCGTCTTTTAAAACCAGCCTGTCAACCAATACCCGATATTCTTCGGGTTTAAACTTTTTAAGATCGGGCTCTTCCGAAGTAAGGTCGAGCATACTTTCGTCATCGAGCTTAAGTAATCGGTTTAATCCCTTTTCCTTTAATACCCGAAGTTCGTCGCCCACTTTTTTCTTGTCATGATGCGGGACCGGAAATAACACATAGAAACGATCTCCTTCATTCTGACTTTCAAATAACTCTTCAATCGCTGTTCTTGGAGAATCTTTCTTTACTCGTTTTCCTGAAACCGGTGAATAAGTAACCCCAACCCGGGCAAAAAGAAGTCGAAGGTAATCGTAAATCTCTGTTGTTGTACCAACCGTAGAGCGAGGATTATTACTCGTAGTTTTTTGCTGGATGGCCATTGCCGGCGAAATACCCTGCATGAAATCAACATCAGGTTTATCCATACGCTCCAAAAACTGGCGGGCATAACTTGAAAGACTTTCTACATAACGTCGCTGACCTTCAGCATAGATGGTATCAAATGCCAGGCTTGATTTCCCAGACCCAGACACACCTGTTACTACCGTAAGCTTGTTTCGTGGGATTTCCACATCCACATTTTTAAGATTATGTGTCCGTGCTCCCTTCACAATTATCGGGCGATCTTTATCTATATCAGCTGAAGTTGGGGTTCCGTTTTTGGTGTTCGCCATGAGTGAGTTTTTGGAAATTTCCGAACCGGGAATATACCATTTTGAAGTGAGCATCCCGAGTGCGTTTGACTAAAAATTTCCTGAACCGATTAGTTCCTTCCCTTCATCTCAATTAACTTCCCACAACTTTACCATTTTGAATATGAAGTACACTAATCAATTTTACAGAACCGGGTTCACTACAAATATTGATACCCTTAAAAAACTACTGCAAGATATTGATACACAATTACTCAATGCTGTTCCCGCTCCGAAAAAATGGAGTATCGGCGAGATTGTTGATCACTTGATTATAACAGGTGGGAGATATGCGGATGTATTAGAATTAAAGTTGAATGAAAATCCTGACACTCTTAAAAAAGGATCGGGACCTTACAAGCATCCTTTTTTGATGCAGAAGTTTATTGGGATAGTAAGTCCGGATTATCAAAGGAATATACCTACAATAAAACCTTTTGAACCTCACGACCATAAAAACTTTGATAAAGCTTCTTTGTTAACGCAATTCGAAACGCTCAATACCCGATATCTGAAATTGATCGATCTTGCCGATGAACATCAATTAGATCTTGCAGCTATCAAGGTTGGTAATCCCATTTACCCGATCTGGAAAATGCCGGTTAGTGGGTGCCTGGCTCTTAACGAAGCCCATCAAAGAAGGCACTTCGGGCAGATTGAGAGGATTTTGGAGGCGAACAACTAATTGGTTTAAGCGTTCTTAATTAGCCAGTTTTCGATTTCTTGAATGACACTTTCAGTATAATTTTTTGCATCCGATTCAGAGAATCTTAAAAACTCAATTCCCCTTGATTCAAGCCTTTTTTGTCTCCAGGCATCATACTCTTGTTTATAATAATGGCTGTTTCCGTCTATTTCTATTGCAAGCATACATTCCTTGCAATAGAAATCTATAATGAATAAATCTATCGGTCGCTGACTCCTGAATTCAAATCCTAACACTTGTTTTCTTCTTAACGCATTCCACATTACTCTTTCACCTGGTGTTGATCGTTTTCTCAGTTTTCTAGCTTTTTCTATTAAGTCTTTCCGATATGGAAGTATAGGTTTTCGTTCGTTCATTTTTGTCCCCCTCCTTTTATTCCTCCCCTCGGGGAGGAAAACTCGTTGATAAATATAAATCTCTTTATTGCGTTTCCCCTCCTTGGAGGGGAACAAGGGGAGGGTATTAATGCTCTACTTTTCACTCCCATTCCTCCCTCCAAATTCTTTTCCCATCAGAAACAAAAACCAACGCCTTGTCTTTGCTGGTAAAATAGAGTTTAGCTTCTGATTCTTTTAACCGCTGAATGGCTTCAGGATGCGGGTGATTAAACCAGTTTCGTTCAGCTAAAGAAATTACGGCAACCTCCGGAGTCACCTCTTCCAGAAAACTGGAAAGGGAACTAGTCCGACTACCATGGTGACCAACCTTCAGGAAATCGGTATCCAGTAAATCCCAATAATTTTCTATCAGTCTTTCTTCCTGATCTTCACCTGCATCACCTGTAAAAAGGAATTCTGATTCTCCATAAATCACATTCAGCACAACCGAATGCTGATTTGGATCGCTGTTAAACCTCGGTCCTTCCGGACCAAGTACCAGCATTAGTATTGCAGGATCAATGGTTAATACATCCCCTGACTTTACTGATTCTACCGGGATATTGTGCTTTTGTGCTAACAATAAATAGTTTTGATATAAATTTGATTCGTACTCAAAGCCGGAATTGTAAATCACACCGATTTCCACTCCTTCGATAAGACTCAATATTCCTCCAATATGATCGGCATGAGGATGACTAAGAACCACCGCATCCAGCTTTTCAACTCCTGCTTGGTCTAAATGCGGGAGTATAATAGAGCTGCCACTATCATAACCCGGGCTCCAGACTCCGGCATCAATAAGAATATTTTTCCCGTTAGGAGTTTGAATAAGTGAGGCATCTCCCTGTCCTACATCAAATACGGTAACCCTTAATTGTTGAGGCTCTAACTTTTTGATGATAGCCTCTCCTACAACTATTGAAAGTAAAAGCATCGAAACCGAAAGCCATTTCCATCTTATTTGTGGGATTCTCCAGCTTGTAATAAAGAAAATCACCACAACCCAAAATGGAAATAATAGAAGTGTTGGTAATTCTATTTTCTTCCATGCCCAATCCAATCCGGAAGCCCAATAAACGAACGTATTCATTGAGCACAGGAAAATATCTGAAGGGAAATTTAGTATTGCTCCAAGCTCAGGAAGTATTGATGCAACACCAAGACAAAACAACGCAAACGGCACGATTATTCCGAGCAATGGAACAAATAGTGCATTAGCGATTGGGCTGATTAAAGAGACCTCCCCAAAATAAAATACCTGAAGTGGATATAACCCAAGCTGAACAATTATTGAGACAACCACCACCATAAGCGGTTTAGCATACCAACGCAGTCTTAACCAATATGGGAGTGCATTCTGTATAATTGGTAGCACTAACAAAATAATAAGCACTGCCGAGAATGATAGTTGAAAACCAATCTCAACTAGTTGAGTTGGATCAATAATTAATAAAACTATTGCGGCAGCCCCTGTAAGGTTGATCGAATTTGGCAATTTATGGAATAGTTTTCCAAAAGTTAGAAGACCGGCCATAACAGATGCCCGTACTACTGAAGCCGAGAAACCCGTAAGCCCTGCGTATCCGTACAGAATCAATAATAAAGTTATTAACCCAATCGCTTTCCCATACTTTCGGGACCAGAAATAGGGAATCAGAATCCAAAAAGGGGCGATAATAAAACCCACATGTAATCCTGAAACTGCCATAATATGTGACAGTCCCGCCCTCGCAAATGCCTGCTTTGACTCTCCCTCCAAATCCTGTTTATACCCCAGTAATAAAGCTTTTGCTATGGGAGCAGAGGTTGCCCTAAAATTTTGATCCACCAGTTTTAATGCCCGCACTCTCCACCAGTTCCAGGTTGCAGGGTTTTTATTTTTTGATACTAAAATCAGGCTATCTAACCTTACCTGAATGTATATATCCTTTTGTTCCAGAAAATTCTGATAGTCAAACTGAAATGGATTTCTCTTTTCTGAAACGGGAATCAATGTACCTTCAAAAGTGATTTCATCACCTTGTTCAAATGTGCCTTCTTCGATCAATAACCTGATTTTATACTCATCTACAGAGATTAATGAGTCAGAAAGCCTGGTCTCTGAAATTGTAAGATCTGCTCTAAATTTTCCTGATGAATTTTTGGAAATCTGCTCGATGACTCCTCTTTGCTGCACCACAGTCCATGGTGAAATGGACAGCAGTTGAACTGTTAATGGTAACTGCTTTTGTTCCTGTACTTCTGTTCGAATCCAGCCAAATAGAATTACAGCGATTAAAAAAATAAGAGTGGAAATCCTTGAGGCTTTAATATTAAGCCATGTTTTGTTCTTTTTTTCGATATAAGGTAAACAAGCAATAATCGAAAGGAACAAAATAGTTAGAAGCTCCACCTCAATTCCATGGAATTCACCAATCAATATTCCAATAACTAGTAAACAAGCTATTCTAACGGCAGGATATTGAGCAAAGGGAAAGCGATATATTTGTTTATATGACACATAGAGTCAGACCGGGTTGAGCTTTATTCCTTACAAAAAATCTCTTCGCCATTCTCCTTCTTTTTAGCTTAATTCTATGCAAACCAACCAACATCATTATGAGTAACAAAGAATCCGGATCTGATAAACAAACTCAATCCCGAAAAGAGTTTATTAAAAATGTGGGGCTTGCCAGTGCCGTTTTTACCATTGTCCCGAGACATGTTTTAGGTGGCAAAGGATTTACCGCTCCAAGCGACACGCTTTATATAGCCGGAATTGGGGCTGGTGGAAAAGGTTTTGGCGATATGACCGCCTTTGCAGAACATCCCCAGGCTAAAATTGCTTTTTACTGTGATGTTGATGAACGACAAACTGAACGGGCAAATGAGCGCTTTCCTGATGCAAAGTTCTACAAAGATTATCGGGAAATGCTCGAAAAAGAACACGATAACATAGACGCCGTAAGTGTTTCCACTCCAGATCATATGCATGCTGTTCAGGCTATGGCAGCTATGCAGCTTGGAAAACATGTGTACGTGCAAAAACCTCTTACTCATGATATTTATGAAGCACGAATGCTTACAGAAGCAGCTGAAAAATACAAAGTGGTCACTCAAATGGGAAATCAGGGAGCATCCGGTGACGGAGTTCGTCAATTAGTTGACTGGTATAATGCAGATGTAATTGGCGATGTCCACACAGTATATGTCTGGACAAATCGCCCGGTTTGGCCTCAGGGAATCCCATGGCCAAAGAGTCCCGCCGCTGTTCCAAAAGACCTGGATTGGGATTTATGGCTGGGTACCGCCCCCAAAAAAGACTACATCGAAAATCTGGTGCCTTTTAACTGGAGGGGCTGGTGGGATTATGGTACTGGCGCCTTAGGTGATATGGCTTGTCATTTAATGGAAGCACCATTCACGGTACTTGGACTTGGGTATCCTGAGTCGGTAGAATGCAGTGTTGGAAGTGTGTATACCGGAGCATTTCGCAGAGGATATTTTCCTGAGAGTTGTCCCCCTTCCTCACATATTGTTCTTCGTTTTCCTGAGCGGGATGGAAAACCGGCTGTAAAAATGCATTGGATGGATGGAGGCATTAAGCCCGAGCGACCCGAAGAATTAGGACCAAATGAAGTGATGGGAGATGGAAACAGCGGCGCAATTCTGGTTGGAACCAAAGGCAAAATGATGTGCAGCGAATATGGATACGATCCAAAATTATTACCAACCTCACTTACTGAACAAACTAACGTTCCGCAAACCGTGGAACGGGTTCCTGAAGGTCATTATCAGCAATGGGTGAAAGGGTGTATTGCCGGGTATGGTAATACCAAACTAAGCTCTTCATTTGATGTTGCAGGTCCTTTAACAGAAAGTATTCTGATGGGAAATCTGGCTATTAGAAGTCATGATATTCAGGAACGTTATACTAATGAGAGCGGAGAAGAACGAACCCGTTTCCCCGGCAGAGGAATTAAATTACTTTGGGATGGACCAAACATGCGGATCACCAACTTTGAACCGGCTAACCAGTTTGTGAAAAGGGAATACAGAGAAGGCTGGAGTTTAGGGGTATAAAAAAAGCCCGACACTGCCGGGCTTTCAATTTATTTTAATGAATAGAATCAGCCTTCAGATGTTGGTGTAGCGATTACTTTAAAAATCCCTTGTCCGCTTACGCCAACATAAATGGTGCCATCAGGTGCTTGTTTTAAGCTGCGAACCCGACCGATTCCTTCCATAAGTTTTTCAGTACCAACTGCTTTATCGCCGGCCAGTTTAACTAATTCCACATAGCTGAATTTTAGCGACCCTACCAAAAGATGACCTTCCCAATGAGGATATTTATCTCCGGTAACGAATGTCATTCCGGATGGTGCGATAGAAGGATCCCAGTAAATAACAGGCTGCTCCATCCCATCACGAGCAGTGTCTTCCGCAAAAGGAGTTCCATTATAGTTGATACCATAACTGATAACAGGCCAGCCATAATTTTTACCCGGCTCGATAATATTAACTTCATCTCCACCTCTTGGTCCATGTTCATGCGTCCAGATTACACCAGTTGTTGGATTCAACGCCATTCCCTGAGGGTTTCGATGTCCATATGAGTAGGCTGCCGTTTTTGCTCCCGTTTCATTTACAAAAGGATTGTCAACAGGAATTGAACCATCATCATGAAGGCGGTAAATTTTTCCGCCATCTTTTGAGAGGTCCTGAGGCAGTTCATCTCTGTTACCCCGGTCGCCTATTGAAAAGAAAACGTAGCCATTTTTATCAAATGTAACACGGCTTCCAAAGTGTCTGCCCCCTGTTGCGTAAGGCTCTCCTTTGTACAGCGTTTCAATATCTGAAAGCTCATCATTAACCAGCTTTGCTCTGATTAATGCAGTATTTGCACCATCGCCTTCTGAATAAGAATAGGTAAAATAAATCCATCCGTTATTTTCGTATTCCGGGTGAGCTTCTACATCCAGAAATCCACCTTGTCCTGTAGCATAAATATCCTGAGGTAGCGTTTCTGAGGACACTTCAATTAACTCGTCACGGTAAATAAATAATTTTCCTGCCCGCTCAGTTATAAGCATATCTCCATTGGGTAACCAGGTCATCCCCCAAGGCCGGTCAATTCCTCCGGTTACAAATTCATACGAATATTCCACATCAGGAAGTGGAGTTTGTTCAGTTTCGCCTGCTGAAGTACAAGCAATAAGTACTAAACCGGCAAGTAGTAATTTTTTCATAGTTCCCTTGTTTTAAAATGGTTAGTTGAAAATAATCGTCCTGTTGGCAGTAACCAAAGTCTTTCTTTGTATATGTTTCCAAACAGCTCTGGACAAGACCAGCGTTTCCAAATCCCTGCCTTTTCTTACGAGACTATCCACATCGTCCCGGTGAGTTACATGTACAATATCCTGTTCAATAATTGGCCCTTCATCTAAATCTTCTGTCACATAGTGACTGGTAGCACCAATTATTTTCACTCCCCGTTCATATGCTGAGTGATATGGCCTTGCCCCTGGAAAAGCAGGCAAAAAAGAGTGGTGTATATTTATAATTTGATTTCTGAATTCGTCAATAAAGTCAGATGAAAGAATCTGCATATATCGAGCCAGAACAATCAAATCAATTTCTTTTTCTTTTAAAAGTCCGACCTGTTCTGCTTCCTGTTCCTTTTTATTCTCTTTTGAAATGGGAAGATGATGAAACTCGATTCCAAACTTTTCAGCAGTTTCTCCTGCATACTCATGGTTGCTAATAATTAAAGGAATATCCACTTCCCATTCTTTTGTTTGCCATCTTGCGAGTATATCATATAAACAATGCTGTTGTTTTGAGACAAAGATTGCAAGTTTTTGTCTTTTTTTACTGAAGTGAAGCTTCCAATTCATGTTGAAAGAGTCCCCAAGCTCTTCTTCAATATGGGTCTCTATTTCTTCTTCAGGTATATCGAAATCCTGAAGGTCCCAGGACACACGCATATAAAACCTTTGTTTTTCCGAATCAGTATGCTGATCCAAATCCAGAATATTCCCGCCATGCTTGAGAATATAATTAGTAACTGCGGCTATAATTCCCGGCTTATCCTCACAGTGTATGAGAAGTATTGCTTCGTTTGAAAAGCTCATTGATACAAAAATTGCCTTAGTTCATCTACGTTCATAAAACCCGTCCTCTGCTTCAACTGGTTACCTTCCGGATCTAAAATTAATGTTCCTGGAAAAACATAAATGCCTTGTCCTTGTGCCCATTCTCTGGCCATAACCGATTCTCCGTTAAAAGTTATGAGCTCTTCCGAGTTGCCATCAACTTTTGCCGGAATATATCCAGCATCTAACACCGCTCTTACTGTCGAGTCCGGATACACTTCGCGTTCCATTGCTCTACAGTATTTACAACCAACTTCAAAAACATCAACCAATATTAATTTATTCGTTTCCTTTGCCTCTTCCTGAGCTGCTGCTAATGTTCTCCATTCCGGGGCATTTTCTATTTCCTGAGGAGTTGTATTTTTTAACGCATTAAATAGGAATATCCCTATAAATGCGGCGATCACTCCAGTAATAATTATTTTTTTACTCATCTCTTTCTAAACGCTTTTCAATAATCCAATTCTTAAAAAAAGGAACCTGAGACTCCATCAACTGTAGAATAGGTATCAATTAATAATAAACTACGATACAATGAGGAAACTAACTACCTTTTTTATGATGGCTTTTCTGGTCGTTTCTATGTCATTGTCTGCACAGACAAATGATGCTCACAGTAAACTTAAAAACCATATTAATGATATGGTAGAGAAAGTTCAGGAAGCTGATAACCCTGACGACAAAAGAGCTATTCTTAACTCTGATTTAAACAAACTTATTACAGCAGTTGAACGTGTTGAATCAATGAGTGCTGTTTCTGCAGAAGATAAAGTTGGGCTGGCTGAGTTTAAATCCAGCTTACAGGATAAGCATGATGAGTTAAACGGGAAAGAAGATTTTGCCCGCGTTAATAATAACCAATTGAATAACTTCGCAAATTTTATTCAGCAGGATTTTGAACAAGCTGATCGTGTAGTAACACTCAGTTTAACTACTGCGTTGTTAATCGTTATAATTCTATTGCTACTGTAAATTGAATAATCTCCGATTCATATTATTAGGGTTTTTATTCTTTGGATGGGCCTGCTCGAGTGTGAAATATAATACACAGGATGAGCCTGTCCTGAATAGCCCAAATTATGCTTTGATATATGTTATTCATGGAGATTCTGATTACCTGTATCATAAAGATGGAAAACCTTACAAGGCAGATAAAGAAGCTCTTAAAGAAGCTTTTGAGGTCGCTTTAAATGCAAAAAAAGGTGAGGTTTTTATTTTCCATCAACAGCCTGAAAAGAAAGCCTTTCTACTCTTCCCTAAAAAAGACCGTACTTTTTACCATTACAAAAATGGGGACCTGGTTCGTATGGAAAAGTATTCTCCATTAACCGGAGGGCTTGAAACTGAACTTCAATTTATTGAAAAAAATATAGCTTCTGGAATAAAACGGGTGTCGCTTTTTTACTTCGGGCATGAAATACCCGAGAATTATAGTTCTGCATATCACCGTTCACAGCCTACGGCTGATTTTAATCTGGATATATTTTCCGAAGACCTGAATAAGCTTGCTTTTTCGCTTGATCTTATTGCCCTTTCAACATGTAATAATGGTACTCCTGAAGTCGCATATAAACTTTCTGATCATTCGGAAATACTTATTGCTTCCCCACAAAACCTTCACCTTTCTTATTTAAACACAAAAAAAGTACTTATGATGGAACAAGATCACGATATATCAACTTTGGCTCTTGCAGATTCTATTGCTAATAATTCTTTTGAGGAACTTAGCTCATTTATTGAAACTGATGTCACCGTTTCTATTTATGATTTGAACACCGTTTCTCATTATCTGGAAGACTTGATAGCTCTTTATTCTCATAAAAATGAAACTGCTCTTTCTCCTAATACCTCACGAAGTAATATGGATTGTAGTGATCTTGAAGATGTTAAACCTGTTTTAAAAAACGAGGGAGTAGTTACTTATTACAGTCCTTCATTATTTGGAAGAAGATCCAAAAAGAAGAGCCACTCCGGGTGGGGTTGTAAACCTTAAACTACTTATCTTCAGACCAAATCTAACTAAAGAATATGTCTGAACCCCTCGAATCTTATAAGCTTGGCAAAGTACAGGTTTCCGTTTTTGAAACTGATCGACCAAATAAACTACGTATTGAATGCTTTGATGGAGAATTTAAATCCGAGTTTATAGCAAGTGAGTATGAGTTTACCAATTACAGACGTTTGATGAACCAGAGGATTACCGAAGCTTATGCAAATGCTGGTAAGGAAGATTAACCGGCAACCATTACAAATACAACAATAAAGCTGATTACTGATAGTATTAAGCCTACCATAAAAAGATTATACGCATACCGTAACAGCTTATACTTTTTTGCCAGCACCGATCCAATTCCATAAATATCTCTGGATAAATTATCATATAACCTCGTGCTGTCCTGCATTAATTCTTCCAGACCTTCTACATATTCCTCTCTTTCCATGGTATGATAATTTCCAAAAAACAGAATATTTGCTCTGTTTTCACGCACATCATCCAGCGTTACTTTTTCGCTGCTAATTCTAGGGCGAGCTGAAAGAACCGCAAAAATCATTGAAGAAGCACAGGAAATTAGTAATAATGCAGTAGGTATAAGTAACCAGGGATTGGAATCTATCCCAGGAGAAATCGAGGCCAGAATGATTGAAATAATGATCCCGTTAATACTGATCATTATGTTGGATTTATTATCTGCAATACTGCTCAAATCTAAATGTGTACGATAAAGAGTTCGGAACATATCCGATACTCCTCTCTTTTTAGATCCTAATTTTTTTGGGGGCTTCTCTGTATTCATTGGTTTCTTTTTGGACGCCAGAATATATAAAATAAAGACATATATAATCTTCTGTACCAAGGAATGAAATCCCGGATAAAATTAGTTGTTGTAACAACTTTTTATCTGCGTTAAAGTGTATAATTCGATATAATTAACCGAACGCCTAATCAATTTTAGTATCATGCCTATTTACCACCGACTTGGAAAAATCCCGCCCAAAAGGCATACACAATTCCGTAAACCTGATGGCGGTTTATACTATGAGCAGTTATTTGGAACAATCGGTTTTGATGGCATGTCTATGCTCTCTTATCACTTGTACCGACCTACCATGATCAGAGAAGTAGGAAATCCTGTTGATGTAAGTCCAAAAGTTGCTGTTAAAAATAACATGAAGTCCATGATGCTTAAAGGACTCGACATCCAGCCAAAAGAGGATTATCTGGAAGCTCGTGAGGCTATTTTGACTAACAGTGATGTAACGTTGCATCTGGCTGCTCCTAAAAAATCATTAAAAGACTATTTCTATAAAAATACTGATGCTGATGAACTGATTTTTATCCATAAAGGAAGCGGAACGCTTCGAACATTCATTGGTAATATTGATTTTGAACCCGGCGATTATCTGTTAATTCCTAGAGGGATAATCTATCAGATTCAGTTTGATGATGAACATAACAGACATTTTATAACAGAGTCCTATGTGCCTATTTACTCTCCTAAAAGATATCGTAACTGGTTTGGGCAATACCTGGAACACTCTCCATATTGTGAACGAGATTTAAAACTTCCGACTGAATTGGAGACTCATGATGAAAAAGGAGAGTTCATCATGAAAGTTAAAAAACAGGGGATGATGCATGAGCTTACTTATGATTCTCATCCTTTTGATGTAATTGGATGGGATGGCTATAGTTTCCCTTATGGTTTTTCCATTAAAAACTTTGAGCCTATCACCGGACGGGTTCACCAACCACCACCGGTTCATCAGACTTTTGAAACTTCTGCATTCGTAGTTTGTTCCTTTGTTCCAAGATTATACGATTATCACCCTGAAGCCATTCCTTCCCCATATCACCATTCTAATATCGATTCGGATGAAGTTATTTATTATGTGGATGGAGATTTCATGAGCAGAAATCATGTAGAACAGGGATATATTTCACTGCATCCTGCAGGAATACCACACGGTCCACACCCCGGAGCTTATGAAGGAAGTATTGGTAAAAAAGAAACGAAAGAATGGGCGGTAATGGTCGATACCTTTAAACCGCTTATGGTAACAGAAAACGCATTAAAGATTGATGACGGGACTTATTATCAGTCCTGGCTGGAGGATAAATGAGTTCTACTTTGAAAACATGGGTTGAAGTACCCGAACTTTCTGATTTTTCAATTTATAATCTGCCTTTCGGGATTTTTTCAACTACTTCTAAAACCAAAAGAATTGGTGTAGCCATTGGTGATCAAATCCTAGATCTGAATGCAGCTCATTCTCTACGAATCTTCCATGGTTTGAATATTGATAAAGAAATTCTGGTAAATGATTACCTGAATGACTTCATCGCCCTTGGCAAAAATATTACTAATCAGGTTCGGTTGATAATTCAGGAACATCTTTGTGATGATTCGTCTCCTCTTCGAAAGCATGAACCTTTTATTGAAATGAGCGATGCAACTATGCATCTCCCTGTGAAAGTTGGTGACTACACCGACTTCTATTCCAGTATTGAGCATGCCACTAACGTTGGAAAAATGTTCCGCGACCCGGAAAACGCATTACTTCCGAATTGGAAACATCTTCCGGTTGGTTATCATGGAAGAGCTTCTTCTATCATCGTTTCAGGGGTGGATATACATCGGCCTAATGGACAAACAAAACCTGCTGATGAACCTCCTGTTTATGGGCCGTCACAGCGAATAGACTTCGAACTGGAAATGGCTTTTATCGTTGGCAAGCAGTCTGAGCTAGGGGATGCTGTAACAACGAAAGAAGCTGAAGATCATATTTTTGGAATGGTTTTGTTTAATGATTGGTCTGCACGGGATATTCAAAAGTGGGAATATGTTCCCCTTGGGCCTTTCCTGGGCAAGAGTTTTGCTTCTTCTGTTTCCCCATGGGTTGTCACGCTGGAGGCTTTGGAATCGTTCCGGGTTAATGGCCCCAATCAGGACCCTGAAGTTCTGCCTTATTTACAATATGAAGGACAAAAAAATTATGATATCAATCTTGAGGTTTTGATTCAGCCCGAATCTCAAAATGAAGCCTCAACAGTTTCCAAGTCTAATTTCAAATTTATGTACTGGAATATGGCCCAACAGCTGGCACATCATACGGTGAATGGGTGCAACCTTAATGTGGGTGATATGATGGCTTCCGGTACTATTTCCGGGAAAGATGAAAACTCGTACGGGTCAATGCTTGAGCTATCATGGGCCGGTTCTAAATCAGTGAAATTAAATAATGGGGAAGAACGTAAATTTCTTAAAGATGGAGACACGGTTATCATGAAAGGGCACTCCGAGAAAAATGGTATACGCGTTGGCTTTGGTGAAGTACGCTCTAAACTTTTACCTGCAAAATAATGAGTGAAACTAGTTTCAAAAGTTTTAATGCCAGTGATATCTCACTTTTTGAGATGCAGGGAATCGTTTCTTCAGCTATTGCTCCCCGTCCTATTTGTTTTGCCAGTACAATCGACAAGAACGGTAATGTAAATTTAAGTCCATTCAGCTATTTCAACGTTTTCTCTTATAACCCTCCTATCATGGTGTTTTCGCCATCCAGAAGAGGTAGAGATGGAACAACTAAACACACGTATGAAAATCTGTTAGAAGTCCCTGAAGTCACTATAAATATCGTTTCTTATGAAATGGTCGAACAAATGTCGCTGGCAAGTACTGAGTATGAAAAAGGGGTTAATGAATTTATAAAAGCGGGCTTTTCTGAAGTACCATCTGATCTTGTCCAACCTCCAAGAGTTGGTGAAAGCCCCGCTAGTTTTGAGTGCACTATTGATGATATTATTGAGCTGGGAAAAGAGGGTGGCGCCGGAAACTTAGTTATTGCTCGTGTACAACGGGTCCATTTGAATACAGATTTTCTAAATGAAGAAGAAAAGCTTGATCCTCTTAAACTTGATTTGGTAGGCAGAATGGGTGGAAGCTGGTATACAAGGGCAAGCGGAAATTCCTTATTCGAAATTCCCAAACCACTCCGTACTAAAGGAATTGGTTTTGATCAGTTACCGGAATCAATTCGAAAAAGTACCGTTCTTACTGGGAATAATTTGGGCCGCCTGGCAAACCAGGAGTCGATACCAAGCGCTTCAGAAATTGAACGGGTTAATTCTGAATTTAACCTGAATGATTTATCACTAGATCAAACTCACCAGCTTGCTAAAGGAATTCTTGAATCCGGAGATACTCATAAAGCGTTGACTATTCTATTTTCGAAAGTGAATGAGTAATAAAAACCAAATACTCTGGTCCCCCTCAAAAGAATTTATTGCTGATTCTAATTTGCAGAAGTATCAGCGTTGGCTAAAAAAAACAAAAGGATTAACCTTCGAGGACTACCAACATCTCTGGGAATGGTCCTGCACTAACATCGAAGAGTTTTGGAAAAGCCTTTGGGAGTATTTTGAAGTTATTTCCTACTCTGAATTTAAGGAGGTTTTAAGCTCAGATAATATGCCCGGCACTCGCTGGTTTGAAGGTGCTACATTAAACTATGCAGAACATATTTTCAGAAGTAAATCTGTAGAACGACCCGCACTTTGTTTTAAGTCTGAATCTTCTGATTTAAGATCAATATCATGGAAAGAGCTAGAAGAAAAAGTATCTAAGCTCCGCGCTTTCTTGCTCTCTAAAGGAATAAAGAAAGGTGATTGTGTCTCAGGGTATTTACCTAATATTCCTGAAGCAATTATATCTTTTCTTGCGGTTAACTCAATAGGCGCTATCTGGTCATGCTGTTCTCCTGATTTTGGAGTGAATACAGTGATCGACCGATTTTCACTTATAGAACCAAAAGTGCTAATAGCAGGAGACGGGTATGAGTATGGGGGCAAGAGGCTTTCCAGAATGGATGAGATTTCACAAATCGCTGATGGGATTGACAGTATTGATGCAGTGATTCAGATTTCCGTTTTAGGTGATGTACCTGCTTCCGGTTCTTTTACCTCATGGGAACATGTTCTTGCATTAAATCCGGATCCACTTTCATTCGAACCTGTAGATTTTAATCACCCAATCTGGGTGTTGTATTCCTCCGGAACTACGGGTAAGCCAAAGGCTATTACCCATTCCCATGGCGGCGTCTTGCTTGAGCATCTTAAATACTTGCACTTCCATAATGATGTTAAACCGGGTGAAAACTTTTTCTGGTTTACTACCACCGGTTGGATGATGTGGAATTTTCTTCAGGCTTCATTATTAGCTGGCGCAACGCCTGTTCTATTTGATGGGAGTCCGGGGTATCCTGATTTAAATTCACTTTGGGAATTATCCGAACAGATACCAATTCACCACTTTGGAACCAGTGCTCCCTATCTTGTTGCTTGCATGAAAAAGGGTTTAAATCCGGGTTCAGATTTCGATCTTTCTAAACTTCGATCCATTGGATCAACCGGTGCTCCGCTTCCTCCTGAGGCTTTTGATTGGGTATATCAAAATGTATCTGAAGATATATGGCTTTGTTCAATGAGTGGTGGAACTGATGTGTGTACTGCTTTTGTGGGTGGAATTCCTGATCAGCCTGTTTTTCGTGGTAAAATTCAGGGTCGGGCATTAGGCTGCAGTTTGTTTGGTTTTGATGATGAGGGAAACGAAGTGTTCGATTCTTTAGGAGAAATGGTTATTACTAAACCAATGCCCTCTATGCCGATTTATTTCTGGGGAGATGAAAACCATGAGCGCTATCGTTCCAGTTACTTCGAAAAATTTCCAGGTCTGTGGTGTCATGGAGATTGGATTCAACTTTCTGAAAACGGGAGTTTAATTATACAAGGTCGGTCTGATGCTACTTTAAACCGAAAAGGAATTCGAATAGGAACCGCAGAAATCTATGCTGTTCTGGATAAAATTCCCGGCATTAAAGATTCTCTGATTGTGAATCTTGAACAAGAGGGTGGCAATGACTTCATGCCTCTTTTTGTAGTGTTGGATAAGAATACTGCGCTTGAACATTTAAAACAGGAAATAATTGCTACTTTGAAGGAGCAATGCTCACCAAGACACGTGCCGGATGAAATTTACTCCGTACCCGATATTCCATATACATTAAGCGGAAAGAAAATGGAAGTGCCGGTAAAAAAGGCTCTTTTGGGTATGGATGTCTCCAAATCGATGAATAGAGATGCTTCCCGAAATCCAGAGGCAATGGATTATTTTATCAAGATGTCTGAAAATTTTATTTAGAAAGCTCTTCTTAAATTTATTTTGACTCTTTCCTGCTATTAGATATTCTGTTATTTAAAACAGATATACTTAAATCATGAATGATCAAATTCTTAATGAAGTAGAAATACTTCTAAAGTCGCATTATCATCTTATTAATATTGAAACGGTAGATGATGACAGGGCGGAAGCAATTGTGCGGGAGGTCTCAAAGTCTCTTAATGTTCCTTTTTTTATTTGGTCACTACATCGCGGTTTATACAGTCCAAAATATAAAGATGTATATCCTGATACAGAAAACCTCGATAATTTATTCACCCACATAAGTGGAGCTATTTCTGAGGGCTTATATTTGCTAAAAGGATTTAAGCCGTTTTTAAACGATCAAAAAGTAAATTCCCACTTAATTAGTTTGGTCGACCGGCTTAAAAATGATAGTAGTGCATTATTCTTTACAGGAAAAGGTGCTCAAATTGAAGACCCTTTAAGATCGCATCTTGCCACAGTAAAATTACCTTTACCTTCCGAGGAAGACTTCAGAATATTGTTAAAGCAGATCTATTCTGATTTAAAGCGAAAAGAACATATCGAGTTAAATATCACTAAGTCAGACTTGGACAAACTTTTAATGAATTTAAAAGGACTGACTTTATTTGAAGCAAAAAAGGTATTGACCATGATTATTGTTGAGGATGGTGATTTAACCAAAAGTGATATTCAGCTTGTCATCGACTCGAAAAAGAAACTCATTGAGAAAGAAGGACTCCTTGAATATTATGCAATCGATGAAAAATTTGAAGATATCGCAGGGCTCAATGGGCTAAAAAACTGGCTCCAAAAAAGACGTGTTTTTATTGAAGAACCTGAAAAAGCCAAACAAGCAGGTCTTAGTTTTCCTAAAGGCATACTCCTTCTCGGAGTTCCCGGAACTGGAAAAAGTTTGTGTGCTAAGGCTGTTTCTAAAGAATGGGGTCTTCCATTGTTAAAAATGGATCCCGCTAAATTATATAGTAAATACATTGGAGATACCGAGGCAAAGTTCAGTAAAGCAATGCGGCTATCCGAAAGAATGGCTCCTCTTATTTTATGGATTGATGAAATTGAAAAGGCCTTCGCAAGTGGTGGAGATGCTGATGGAGGGGTTTCTCAGCGTGTTATTGGTAGTTTTCTTACCTGGATGCAGGAACGAAAAGGAGATGTTTTCGTGATTGCAACTGCAAATAATGTTGAAAAATTACCTCCTGAATTTCTTAGAAAGGGTCGCTTTGATGAACTCTTTTTTGTGGACCTTCCTGATCATTCAACAAGAAAGGAAATTTTAAAAATACATTTATCCAGACGTAATATTTCTTTTGAAGAAATTGACCTCGATTCCATTGCACAGCAATCGGAAGGTTTTAGCGGCGCTGAGCTGGAGCAACTGGTTATCGGAGCTTTATACTCATCCTTATCAAACAATTCAGATATTTCACAAAAAGACCTTGAGAATGAATTAGCCGCTACCAGTCCATTATCTCATACTTTTGGTGAAAGAATTCAGGCCCTTAGATCATGGGCTGAAACACGAACAGTAAGTGCTAATTAGATTACCAAGTCTATATTAAAAAATTAATAGCCCTTTCAACGAAACGTAAGAAATCGTATTTTAGTTGTCATAACAACTATTAATTTTATTAGTACTATGGATACTTTAGCTGTAGATACCTCTGTAAAAGATGAACAGGATTTTATGCCCATCCTGGGAACCGACTATGTCGAGTTTTATGTAAGCAATGCGAAACAAGCTGCACATTTTTATAAATCTGCGTTTGGATTTCAATCACTTGCTCAGGCCGGATTAGAAACAGGTATTAAAGATCGCCAGTCTTTTGTTGTGGTACAGGACAAAATTCGACTGGTATTTACATCCCCTCTTAAAAGTGGAACTGAAATCGGAGCACACATCGACCGACACGGAGATGGTGTAAAAGTCATAGCGCTTTGGGTTGAAGATGCAACATATGCCTATGAAGAAGCCATTAAAAGAGGTGCCGAATCATATTTTGAGCCCAGAAAAGAATCTGACGAACATGGTGAAATTATCCGTGCCGGAATTCATACTTACGGCGAAACTGTTCATATTTTTGTAGAGAGAAAAAACTATAACGGTGCCTTCCTTCCCGGATTTCAAAAATGGGAAACGTACTATACCCCGGCTCCTACAGGACTTAAATATGTAGATCACATGGTTGGAAATGTTGAGCTTGGTGCTATGAATAAGTGGGTTAAGTGGTATGAAGAAGTGTTAGGATTCAAACAAATTCTTTCTTTCGACGACAAAGATATTTCTACAGAGTATACTGCCCTTATGAGTAAGGTGATGAGTAATGGAAATGGTCGGATTAAGTTTCCAATAAATGAACCTGCAGCTGGTTTAAAGAAATCTCAAATTGATGAGTACATCGATTTCTATGAGGGCGCCGGTGTTCAGCACGTTGCTGTGGCAACTGATGACATTGTACATACAGTAACCGAGTTAAGAAATAGAGGTATTGAGTTTATCACCGTTCCTACTACTTATTATGATGTATTGGAAGAGCGAGTAGGTAAAATCGACGAGCCCATCGATAAATTGAAAGAGCTTGGAATTTTAGTGGATAGAGACGACGAAGGCTATCTCCTGCAAATATTTACCAGGACTTTACAAGCTCGCCCAACTATGTTTTTTGAAATAATTCAAAGAAAAGGAGCAACTTCTTTCGGAAAAGGGAACTTTAAAGCTCTTTTTGAGGCTATAGAAAGAGAACAAGAGCTACGAGGTACTTTATAGTAGCTTTTCATGTTTATCCAAGGTTGGTTGAGGCGTTCTTTCGGGAACGCCTTTTTTTTGAAAAGAAGTAACGAAGATGCTCTGCCCTTGGATTATGTGTAGGGATGAAATCGGAGAATCAAAATAATTTCGATATAATAGTTAGTATATCTTTGGCAATTCGCCTTTAATACGATTATGCATTTCCAAAAACTATTCGTCATTCTAATTATTATTGGTTCAGGAGCATGTTCAGATTCAACGCATTCTGATAATAAATTGCAGAATCATACTTCATTTAGTATTGAGGGTATTCCATATTTCCAATTAGAAAAAGACGAATTATTCCGTGGAGCCCAAAATTCGGGTGTTATTAAAATAGGAGATATTGCCGTTGATGGTTCCGGAACGGTTTATTTTGTGGATGAATATAACCACACAATTCAGGTTGTTGATTTTGAAGGCAAGCCACTAGGTACACTTGGGAAGGCCGGAGGTAGGCCTGGTGAATTCAGAAATCTTGGGAATATTGATGTTCAAAATGGATTAATCTATGGTTTCGATACTGATCGAAAAGCAATGAATATCTACAACATTAGTGACTTTAATTTTTTGTCATCCACTCAGTTTTCTGCACAGTCTCTTCCCGGCGATTCCCTGAAAAACGCATCGCCTTATTCGGCATTGATTTTACCTGATGGAAATTATTTGATCGGCTTTCAAGTAGTGGACTCCCCTTCCAATCGTCTATTGTATTTTTATAAAACAGATGAAAATGGGTCTGTTATTTCTGATCAGGTATTAAATTTTCCAAACAAGCCTCTTTTTGTGGAAAACACGACAGATGGAATTACCATCATGATGATGTCTTATGAACGAGAAACCTTCCTGGCTAAAAATTCAGAAGGGAACTTGTTTACCCTATTTAACGAGGAAATGATAATACAGAAATTTGATTCGGCTGGGCATTATATTGAATCATGGGAATACCCTGTTCAGAAAAGAACGCTTAATCGTTCAGATGTCATAGATTTATATAACGACGTGGGTATAAGAAGGGCAATCAGAGGCGCAAAACTTCCATCAAAATGGCCTGTGGTTGCTAACTTTATCGTAGATGATGAAGACCGGTTTTGGGTAGCAACGGTTTCACAAAATCTGGACAATTATATCTGGTATGTAATTGGAAGAAAGGGAGCATTGATTGGGGCGGTTGAATTACCAAGAAGTGTTGAAATCAAAGCGATACAAAATAGAAAAGTATATGCAAGGGAGATTAACAGAAGAACGTATGCTGAAGAAGTGGTACGGTATGAGGTCAAAGGAGCGGTGTTTAATCAAGAAACTCAGAAATAAAAGAATCAGGTTTTGGATGTATAGCTTGTAAATATTTTATCCAGCAAGAATAACAGCTGAGCGTATTCTTCGTCAGAAATATTTTTCCACCCTACTTCTCTGGAAGCATATACATGAGGTTTTGCTTCTTCAAGCTCCTGAGTTCCGAGAGGAGTTAGTGACACTAAATATTTTCTACCATCTTCCGGATCTTGCTCTCTTACTACAAATCCTTTTTTAACTAACAAATCAAGAATTCTGGAAACCGTATGCTTGTCTTTAAAACTTCCGTTGGCAATATCTGTTTGATTCATTGTTGCTTTTTCAAGCTTTGAAAGTACAACCCATTGCTCCGGAGTTATATCAATACCGTGATTATTGAACCTATTTATTAGGTCCTGACGGACTACCTTATACGTTCGGTCTATGTAAATTCCGATCTCTTTTTTCATGTTGTTATCAAAGATTCATTCGGCAGGCCAATACGATTTAAGATTTCGATATATCTAGGATCATCACTGTATTTAGTAAATGCAGGAATAGAGTTTAAAAATAATACCGCGCCAAGCTTATGATCCACGGCTTCATTCAAGTATTCAAACATTTCTTTTTTATCTCCCAAGCTCGCATGGATAACAGCAAAATCTAACGAAAGATTGAGATCAGAATCTTCTTTCTGTCGTTTCTCAATTAGTTTGAGGTTTTTTCTGGCTTCTTTTTTATCTCCCATCATTGCCGCAAGAAATCCCAATTGTGTTCCTCCTTTATTGGGACCTTTAATTCTTTTTATATACTTATTCGCCTGAATCTGAGCATTTTCAAAATCTTCTTGTTCTGCATACAGATATGCTTTCCCCTCATACGCCGCCCTGTAATTTGGATCCAGATCAATAATTTTATCATAAAGCTCAACCGCTTCATCATAATTTTTTAGAAGTACATGTGATTTGGCAAGGTCATTCAGGGCAGGTAAAGACAATGGCGCTATTTTCACTGCAGCTTTTGCCTGATCAAGCATTTTATCATAACGACCAACAATACGGTTATAAAGAGAAAAGGCTGAACGCGCTTCTTCATTTTCTGGCTCCAGGGTTATTCCTTTTCTGAAATTAGAATCTGCTGAATTGAAATCCCAATGGTTAAAGAGATTTACATAACCCAAAGAGATATATGAATCAGCCCTTGAGTTGTTAAGCTCAATCGCTTTGTAAGCATTTTTTTCTGCTTTAGAAAAGGCCTCTTTTCCTTGCATATGACCAATCACGCCAAGAAATGTATAGGCATTAGCCAATCCTGAAAAAGCATTTGTATAGGTATTACACTTCTCTATCGCTTCTTCATAAAAACCAATAGCTTTATGAACCGACTCAGGAGTTCTTTTATTCCAGTAATAAAGTCCTTGCAGGTATGCATTATAGGCGACTATAGAATCTGTAGAGGCTTCATATAATTTACGGTCTGTATCAAAAGTGAAGTTTTCTTCCAGTTTGTCCGCAATTTTTTGAGCGATTTCATCCTGCACTCCAAAAATATCTTTCATCTCCCGGTCAAAATTTTCTGACCATATATGAAAGCCATCATCCGTCTTTATCAGCTGTGCAGTTACCCTTACTTTATTTCCTGCTCGCCTGACACTTCCTTCCAGTACCGTGGAAACACTCAGTTCCTTTCCAATTTCACGAATATCTTTCTGGGTATTTTTAAACGCAAACACAGATGTACGCGATGTAACCTGGAGCCCTTTTACTTTTACCAGTGAATTAATGATTTCTTCGGTAATACCATCACTAAAATATTCATTTTCTGGATCAGGGCTAAAATTGGCGAACGGCAAAACGGCAACACTATTTTTATTACTGCCGGTTATTTCCTGAATGTATCCCAGCTCAGGTATTTCAATTCCTTTATTGGCAACAGCAAATATGCTTACAGGAGCGTATACATTTTTTAAATCATGTTCCCCAAATGGCTGAAGTTTAATTCCAGGATGGTTCTTCACTTCGTCAAACACTTTTCCTGAAATCATGATAGACCCTGGTATTCCCAAGCCTTGTACTCTTGCGGCGATATTTACAGCATCTCCATAAATTCCCTCATCATCATACACTACATCCCCAATATGTATTCCTATTCGCAATGGAACTTTTGGTTCTTTAGACAACAAGAGCTGTATTTCTTTCGCACAATTTACAGCATCGATGGCGCTACCGAACATGCTTAATGTTCCGTCTCCATAATACTGCATTACCTGGCCACGATGTTTTAAAATACAACCATCAATTACTTCTCTCTGTCGGTCTCGCAGATCTTTCGCTTTTTGCTCATCTTCCTGCATAAGACGGGTATAACCAACCATGTCTGCAAACATGATTGCCGCTAATAAACGCAGGTTATTTTTTTCTGGCATAATGCCTCTTCAATGGGATATGAGTATTAAGTGCAAATATATCAATAATCGAGCCAGTTTCCCTTTTGTCAGAAGAAAAAACCGGCTTTTAGTTCTAAAATATAGCCCTCTACGGAATATCCCAGAGTAGAGTTTAGAATAAATACATCAAAAACATTGAGCCATACCCCACCACCATACCCTTGGTGCCAAATGTTTGAGTTTTCATTATTCACCCAAACCCGACCAGTATCAAAAAAAGCAGACAAGCCCAGTTTTCCTCCTAACAAGTATCGGTAGAAATCAAACAGCTCTAATCTAACTTCGGTGTTATTATAGAATGTACTTCTTCCGGAAAACCGGTTTCCTCGGAATCCTCGCAAGTTTGTAGTTCCACCAATTGTATTGGACTCATAAAAAGGGAACGGCCCTACAGTATGAGCCCCTCCCGTTCTGTTTGCCAATGTAATTTGAGGACTGAAACTAATTGGAAAATACATTTCCAAACTCGATTGAATTCTGGAAAAAGGTAGACTTGTGTTTTTGAGTCCAAGATTTAAATCTGAGCCGAAGGTAAGTTCATACCCCTGAGTTGGATTTGAATGATTATCTATATCTGATAACCTGGTTTTAAAAAATAAAGTATTAAACCACTGGTCTTCAAAGGTCTGATCATCGAAACCCAATTCTGTAAGACTTACAATATTATTTTCGTCTCTGTTATCATCAATTTTGGTGATACTAAATCGGTTTCCAATTGTGACTGAAAGTGATTGATTTACATTTTGAGTTAGGGTTGGCTCAATCTCGAATCTGGTTAACTTTGCTCTGTAAAATTTTTGAGTGCGGTCTTCGAGTGTGGTTTCATTTCCTAAACCAAAGAAGTTTCTGAAACTTTTGGGAAAGAGAAACGCCGATTCCATTCCTGCATCCCATCTTCCCACGCGTTCGAACCATGTACCGGAATATCTGATGTTTGCTGCTCCGGATTGTGGGGCATAATTAACACGAAAGTAGTGCGTAACTGCCGGGAATTTTCTGAACCCGTTCCTTAAAATTTTTGGACCACCACCAATAAAAAGACCCTCATCATTATTATAGTTGAAGTAGTATCCCGGATAGTATCGATTCCATTTAAAATCCTGCTCATAATTATAATAATTATCAATCGGGTTCTTGGTTAAATGGAGGTGTGTTTTACCTGAAACTTCGTATTCATTACCGATCTCTGTTTCAAATATTCCTACTAATTTTCGGCTTACTGTCTGTCCGGTTGAGTTATCAATATAGTAATCATCGCCCGGGCCTCCTGAAACCAATAATTTAATATCACTTTTCTGTTCCCCGTTAAATAAGAACTCATCATTCCCGCCCAAACCGTACAAGCGTATTTCATCCGTTTCACTCTTATTAAAAGTGCGATCAAAATACCTTTCTCTTAGTTCTCCCTTTCCGGAAAGTTTGAATACCTGAATGTTCACTGAATCAGAACTTAGTACTTCAATAACAAAGCGCTCTCTTTTATTGCTTGCAGGAATAGAAACTACCCCGGATATCAACCCATAATATCTTTCAGTTACATCCAAGAGCTTATCTCTTCTGGCCTTCAGGCCATTTATCATAAACTCTCCGATTTTATTCTGGGCTTCCTTAGGCATTTGTGCTACCGCATTTTCTAAAACCTCATTGGTTAGGGCGTTCTGCATAGACTGTGCAATTTCCAACCACTCCTTTTTTGTTAATTGATTAGTAAACCTGCGGGTTAATCCCAGCGAATTAAAGTTTAATCCTTTAAGGTTGTTGTACGACTCCCCGAAATTTTGATATTGAAAAAATGGACCATACTTAGCAATGGTAGGAATGATACCATCCATTAACATAAAAGCAACATCACGATCTCTGGGAATTGGCCGGTAGATTTTACCTTGTTTATCTTCGGGCTCAAATGTAGCCCACCGCCATTGGTCGCTATGCCGGTCCCAATCTGCAATAAGCATATCCAATAATCGCGCTCTAGCAAACATTTCCTGATCAATACGATGGTCAATATCGTTATCTACTTCACGAATCATATCTCTGTGCGCAACTACTTCTTCTGAAAAACCAACGCTCGCTACATTGCTCATATCGTTATCCGGTTTTTCTTCAAATAAAGCTAATTGTCCACCTATTTGATCTGCATACAATCCAAGCTGAGGGTCGTTTGGGACATAATAAATTTTTGGATTGGTATGATAAACGCCAACTACATCTGCAAGAGGAGGAATTACCAAAGCAGCAAAAGGATTTAAAATTGAGAACTGATCCTGTGCAAGATCCAGCGCAAAGGTTTTCTTCAGGTTTTCATCCCAGATTTTGCCGGCTTGCTTATCTACGGACCGAAGCACAAACTCGTTCCCGTTTTTATCTTCTAAATGGAGTGTAGTCGACTGGCCTTTTCCTCCCATTCGAACGGGAATCAGACCTCCATTTATTTCGGTAATATCAAAAACCGGATACTCAGATTTTACTGACCAAAGTTCTCTGTTATGTCCTCCCGCTATAGCTCTAAAAAAAGTGCTCTTTTCATCATAAGATTTATTTGGAGCTACAGCTATTGTGCTATCAGAGTAGTCAAAGTCCGGTAGATTCTCTTCTTGCTGTAATGGATCATCATAAGGAGGCTTTAGCTCTGTAGTGTATATTAGCTTCCCTTTACTTCCATCGTCTATGGGCGCCCAGGCCTCCATCCAAACCGAACCGTCTTCATAGTAGTTAAGTTTGGTAAATCCTTTTCCCTGGTAGGTAAACTCTGATCCTCTCCCTTTAGCCACATAGCTTTCTTTTGTTCCTGCGCCTGAGACTATGAAATGCTGTACTTCCCGTGGGCCGTCTGTTTTATGATATTGTAGATTATGGGCATGTCCGGAAGCGTAAATCAGGTGATCATTTAACTCGAACATCTTTCTTAGTGTTCGGGACATTTCGTTATAGCTATGATTTGGAATATCCTGTTCAAAGCCAAAAGCTTTTCTATAAAAAGCGTAGAAACTTCCAAATATTGGCGGTTTCAGATGGGTTGATGGGGGCATATATCCTCCATGTGTTCCATGTGTAATGAGTGGGTGATGGGCTGCTACTACAAGGAAATCCTTTTGTCTTTTTTTAAGGATATCTCTGAGTTCAACTAAAAAATCACCCCCATCCACCAGATCATAATCCCCGGTATCACCATAGGACTTTTCATGCCGATGGAGCCACCATTGCGTGTCCAATACAATTAATCTGATATCATCGCGAAGCGCCGGATGTTCGTCATCATCCATCAGTTCAATATCTACCGGCCCCGGAAATCCATTGTCCGGAATAAAGGTGTTTCCCCGATCAAGATATTCCTCTATATACTGTTCTTGTCTTTTGATTGCATTTATTCCGTCTTCTCCTCCGTCATCCCAGTCATGATTTCCCGGAATAAAAATTACCCTCCCTTTAAATTGCTCTACCGTTTCTAATTGTGCATTTATTTTTGCTTCCGCCCTCGCCCTGCCCGGGCTGGTTGAATCCGGCAATCCTCTTGTATAAATATTATCTCCCAGGAAAACTGCTGCACTCTTTCCGGGGGCTTTTTCCAAAAATGATTTAAAAAGAGTTAAGGTTGGTTCTTTTCTGTTTAAAGGAGCACCACCTGCATCACCAATTAAAAACAACTCATAGATTACTTCTGTTTCCGGTGGCGGAAAAGTATTTAACTCTTCTTTGTCTTTGATATAAGATTTCGATCCTGAACAAGAAAAGAGTAAAAGTGATAATGCAATAAAGAAGAAGGAGCGCATTTACTGATAAGTTTTTCGAATTCTTTTAGGAATATAGATAAAGCAAACAATTATGCCATTACTGAACTGAAAAGATGGGCTGAATGAAAGACATAAAAAAAGCCTGCTTTTTTATAGCTGGCTGCTTTGTTTTTTCAGTAACTGGCACCAAAATACGGTGAAGAAGTACCGCTAACCAAATCTAATTTTAAATATATAAGTAATAATAAATTTTGTATAATTATCAATTGATAATACTTATTTAAAGTTATTTAAAAACAATTTAAATCAAATTGAAATGCCTAAAAAAATTGGTGGGCTCACCCTTTATTCCGTTGATGATCTGCATGAGATGCTCGGTATTTCCAAACTTACACTTCGGGCCTATCTGAGAGAGGGTAGAATACGTGCCCGTAAATTAGGGGTGAGCTGGTATGTAACCGAAGACGCCATTAGAGAATATTTTGATGCCCCACAACCTGAGGTATCGCCTAAAAGAAACGAGTCTGAATTCAGATACATTGTTCAGGGGATTAATGATCTTGTTAGTGAAACCGAAGAGTGTGAAACAAAAGAAGAGGTTTTAGAGATTTTAAATGAGCAAGCCATTATCAGCTTGTTTCAGGTACAGGTTGTTGACCGAAGTACGAATGAGATAACTGAAATTATTAAAGCCAGAGATTTTATCGATCGATATGCTAACTCTAAATGATACCAGCTTGGAAACCTTCCGTTTTGGTGACTCCGAAGAAGATCAATATTACATATTAATTAATATTTCCAAAAACCCTGAGGGTGTTAATTTGGGCAAATTAGCAATGGCTGATCCAAGAAGGTTTGATGCTGTACTTAATGAAATGGGATGTTTGTTGATGCTAAGTGGTACAGAAATCCGGGAATTATCAAACCGTGGAGATGTGCAGAAAGAGCAACTACATGAATCTCTATTTAAACTGGCAAGACAACAAGGTTTACTCTGATTATTTCCTGCTTTTTTGTTGCCACCAATGCCAGGCACGCAGTAAACAAATAACCGTTTTTCCATCGTTTATTTCACCGGAATGAACCATTTTTATGGCCTCTGAAAATGGTACTCTTTCCTTGATTACAAATTCATCTTCATCCGTTTTCTGCCCCACTGTTTTGAGGTTCCATGCAATGTAAATATGTATTAACTCATCAGAATAACCGATTCCGGGATAGAAGTGCCCGATGTATGAAAAGTTTTCAGTTGTTAATCCGGCTTCTTCTTCCAATTCTCTAAAAGCTGTTTCGTCCTGTGATTCTCCCTGATCAATTTTACCCGCCGGAACTTCCCAGAATATCTGACTAATTGGATACCGAAACTGCTTAATAAGCATGATATCTCCATTTTCAAAAATGGGGACCACTGCACAAGCCCCCGGGTGTTTAATCCATTCTCTTGTCCCCATCTCATTACTTGGAAGCCGGGCTTCATCATAAAAGACGTGCAAAAGTCTTCCTTTGAAAACCTCTTTTGAACTAAGTTTATGTTCAACAAGTTCTTTTGATGTATTCATGGTGGCTTTATCTCTATAATGGCTTTAACTTTAGACCAATATCGTAAATAAAAAAGAAGTACTTGGGAATTTCTAAAAACATAGATGGAAAAACTGTAGAAGTGTCCGGACGGGTCTTTACCTTGTCCAATATTATTTCTTTTTCACGCTTTTTTATCGCATTCCCTGTAGTATTTCTGCACTATAAAAACGGTCAGAATTATGACTGGATTACCATCGCCTTAATTGCATATGCTGCAATATCTGACTATCTGGACGGCTTGGTTGCTCGTAAAACAAACACTATTTCTGAAGTTGGAAAAGTAATAGACCCTGTTTCAGATAAGCTCTGTGCTGTTATATTATTTATTTATACCGTTTGGCTCGGCTGGGTTCCTTTATGGTTTTTACTCGTTAATGTAGTACGTGATTCTTTGATAATGATGGGCTCTTCTTTCATAAAAATTAAGTACGGTAAAGTAGCCATGTCTACCATGACAGGTAAAGTTTATGTGAATATATTAGCACTTTACTGGATTGCAGTTTTCTTTTTCAGAGACGCTGTTATGGTACATCAGTACTTACTTTATATTTCTACCGGAGCAATGATTATCTCTTTTATCGCCTACCTTCGCAGGTATCAAACTATTATGAAGGGCGCAACTTTTAACTAAGATTTTATATGGGATTTTTTGAAAAAATAGGATTAAAGAAAAAAGAGACTCTGGATCAAGGAGTGGAAAAAAGTCGCTCCGGAATTCTTAATAAACTAGGCAAAGCACTTGCCGGTAAAGACACCGTAGATGACGAAACACTTGATGATCTCGAAGAAATCCTTATTACTTCCGACGTTGGTGTAAAAACCACTCTTGAAATAATTAAACGCATTGAAAAAAGGGTAGCCAAGGATAAGTTTGTCAGTCAATCTGAACTTCAGACAATGCTCAGAGAAGAGATTGTCGCTTTGCTTCAGGAAAACCCTTCTGAAAAACCCGCTGAATTTGACGCAGATTTCCCTTCTACTCCTCATATAGTTCTGGTTGTTGGGGTAAATGGAGTTGGTAAAACTACCACTATTGGTAAACTCTCTCATATGTATAAATCAGCTGGTAAAAATGTACTCCTGGGTGCTGCTGATACTTTTCGGGCCGCTGCTGTTGACCAGCTCAAAATCTGGAGTGAACGGGCTGATGTTCCGATTATTGAACAGGGTCAGAATGCTGATCCGGCTGCTGTTGCTTTTGACACTGCCTCTGCTGCAAAAGCACGTGGTGCCGATATTGCCCTTATTGATACTGCGGGTCGCCTTCATAACAAAAAGGCTTTAATGGACGAGCTTTCTAAGATAAAAAGAGTGATGAGTAAAGTGATTGAAGATGCTCCTCATGAAGTTATTTTGGTGCTGGACGCTTCAACCGGGCAAAACGCAATGCAACAAGCAAAAGCCTTTACTGAGGCTGTTGATATAACAGGGCTGGCATTAACTAAGCTTGACGGAACAGCGAAAGGAGGGATAGTAATTGGAATTTCTAATGAGTTGAATGTTCCGGTTAAGTACATTGGGTTAGGAGAAAAAATCGAAGATCTTCAGGTTTTTGATAAAGTCGCTTTTGTAAACGCACTATTCGGAGAATAAAACCCCCAAATAAGTATCTCTGAGGGTTTTAAGTTTTTATTATCCGCCACCGCCTCCATGTGGTGGTTTTGGGGGCGGAGGTGGAGGTGGATCTGTTTTATCCTCCTCATCGACTCTGTTGAATTTCCAGTACCTGTCTTTTTGCAACGTATTCATAGGTGTATTCTCTTGTTTTAAAGTTTAGGTTCATCAGAAAAAACAGCATATTCAAACTAAACTCAAGTATTTCATAACGACTTCTTTCAAGTGTTTTTAAAAAAAAATCACTTCCTTTTTTTGGCTTTTTGTCTCGCTTCCCTTTCTGCAAGTGCTCAGGAGTGGGTTAAGGAATTTGACCTTCTTTCTGAACGGGGAGACAAGTTTGAGAAAGAATTAAATTGGGAAAAAGCCGCCGATTACTTTAGAGAAGCCTATACAATTGCGAATTCAAATTCTGATAGTGTACGTGCTGTAAAAGCCGGCATGAAAATAGTAAATCAATTATGGTCACAGAATCTGTTTCGGGAATCTTTCGATTTCTTAACTGATCTTGAGAAATTAATAAATACAAAAACTCCTTCAGCAGTACATGCCGAATTAGTATATATGATTGGGGCTACTTTTCAAAGCCTTGGAGATTTTGCTGCTGGTGAGAAAGAATATGAGAGGGGTCTATCTATTGCCAACCCGGATTCTGACTTATTAATTATAGCTAAGCTCTCAATGTATCTTTCTTCAAATTTATTATATACTGCAGAATACGAAGAAGGACATATACTAGCTTCACGAGCCATCGAAATTTATGAGCAGCTTGGGTTTAATTATGAATTAAGCCGAGCTAATCTTTTTAAATATAATATCTATTTGTATCAAGGAGACTTGACAAATGGAGAGCCATATTTGAAAGCAAGTCACGATTATGCCCTTTCAACAAATAATTCTTCTTTACTCACTGAAACCTACCTTTTTCTAAGTGATTTATATGAGCGAAAAAATGATCATTCTCTTGCAATTACGTTTAGCGAAAAAGGATTGGAGCTTGCTGAGCAACGAAATAATGCATTACACAAAGCCCTTTATTATAGTCGATTGGGTAATATTTATTTGAAACTTAGTAATCCTGACAGGGCACTTACTTATTTCAACCGAACTCACGCTTACTATGAGTCTGTAGGAAATAAAAATTTAGCTGTGGATGCTTTATTAAAAGTTGCCGAATGTTTTATTGATAAAAAGGACTATGACATTGCAGAAAAACTACTTCTTGATGCACTCGATTATTACGAGAATACAAATCAATACTATGATATTGGGTTTACTTTGGATGTATTAACCCACATTAAACTTGTAAATAAACAGTACCCTGAAGCATACTCCTATATTGAGCAAAATTTAGAAAACGTAGGAGAAAATGATCTTATCAGAGTTAAAACCTGGATCATTGAAAAAATTTTGCGGTTACCAGATACCTATTATTCTAAAGAAGAAAAAAATGAGTTCGCAAGACAGTTATATAATATGTCTGCTTCACTTGAGCGAGAAACTCAAATAAGATCTTTAAAAAACTTTTCTTATTCCTTTAGTGAACTCAATTATGATAGCGCTGTTTATTATGGAGAAAAAGCCTTATCACTAATTGAAAAAAAGAGGTTTAGTTTATCTGAGGGAAGTTTGAAAGCACGAATTTTCGCCGATCATTCTACTTTCTATAATGACCTTGCATCCTGGTATGCAAACTCTGAAGAAAGTTATTCCAGGGCCTTTTCACTTTTTGAGGCTTCAAAATCGCGAGCCTTATTTGATCAGTTAGCTGAATCTTATTCTAATGAACAACTCAATTTGCCCGAAGAAACTGAGCTTTTATTACTCCAGAAGCAAAAAACTATCGATCAGCTCTACAGGAAAAAAGAAGGGGCTAATGGGGAAGAGGTGCAAAAAATAACTGATGAAATAGCAGATGCAGAGCTTGATTATGAAGCATCTATAGAAGAGATTCGAAGAGCACACCCTGCCTGGAATTCTTTCGTTTACCCGGAAACTCTCCCCCTGGAAGAAGCTCAGAAAAAGATTAACAAGAATACAGGAATTCTTGAGTATTCTTATTTAAAAGATGGATTGGCGGTTATGCTGATCACATCCGGTAATATTTATTATCACCAAATTGAGAACGACTTTACGTTTAAAGAAAAATTTACAGAACAAATAAATCACTTTCGGGATGCTATTATTTCTTTAGCCCCTAAAGACTCTCTCGAAGAATTTTCATATTCCCTTTATGAAGCTCTTCTTTTGCCTTTTGAAAAAGCGCTTCAGTCGCTGGATCAATTAATTATTATCCCTGATGAATCTATTGCACTTCTTCCATTTGACGCTTTGGTTCATAATGGTGATTACCTGGTCTCAAAATTTACTTTTAAGTATTTACCATCCGTAAGTGTCTTTGCTCAAATTCAAAACCCGCATAGAAACTCTTCTGTCGATCTTCTTGCAGTTGCTGGTTCTGGGTTCGTACAAGGGAGTGAAACTTTGAACTCTCAAACTCAGAACTCCTTTGCCGCATTACCTTTTACCTTAATCGAAGTTGATACACTTGTTGCTAAGTTCGATAATCATAAAGTCCTAAAAAATAATGCTGTCTCAGAAGCTGGTATTAAAAATCTCTCCCTGAATAACTATAAGTATATTCACTTTGCTACCCATGGCGATATTAATGAGATTGCTCCCAATCAAAGTGGCCTAATCCTTTCAAAAAAAAATGAACTTGAGCAATTATTTGGGGAAGACGGTTTTTTAAATGCTGCCGAAATAAGTGCCTTTAAACTAAACGCCGATATGGTTGTGCTAAGCGCTTGTAATACAGGATCTGGAAAAGTAATAAACGGAGAAGGATTGCTTGGTTTACAAAGATCTTTTCTGGTTGCCGGGGCTTCCTCAGTGGTCGCAAGTTTATGGAGTATTTATGATAGAAGTACTCCATTATTTATGTCTCAGTTTTACAACAGTCTCATCGAGATGGAAAAAAAGGAGTTTGGCTGGTTCGATCGACTAATGGTTTGGGGCGATTGGTATACACCGGATTTAATTGACTATAAATCAGTCGCTCTTCGTGAAGCAAAACTTGCAATGCTTGATCACCCCTATTACAACCACCCCGCTCACTGGGCATCCTTTGTTTTAACCGGCAAGTAACTATCTGGGTTATTTATTGCCTTGTTTTTTCTATAAACTCCTGATTGTCAACTTCTGGTCTTTTATCTGCATTAGCAATCATCGCTGTAGTCATAAAGATAAGTTGAGACCTTTTTGTCAGTGCTTCAAAATCAATTTTATCTACTTCATCTGAAGGTCTGTGATAATCTTCATGTACACCGTTAAAGAAAAAAGCGAATGGAACCCCTAATCTGCCAAAATTCCAGTGGTCGCTTCGGCGATAAAATTGGTTTGGATCATTTAGATCATTATATCGATCACTTAACTCAATGTTTACACTTTCCATATTTGCCGCAACAAGCATTGAGTCCAATCCGGAAGAGATAATCTTTCCTCCAATTATGTAGATGTAATCTCCGCTATCAGGATTTTCAAAATCTCTTCTTCCTATCATATCCACATTCAAATTAGCAACCGTGTTTTCAATGGGATGGATCGGGTGATCAGAATAATATCTTGATCCAAGTAATCCTTTTTCTTCTCCTGATACATGCAAAATCAACACACTTCTTTTTGTCCCGGCTCCTGCTTTTTGAGCGGATACTAATGCCTGAGCAACATGTAGTAACCCAACAGTTCCACTACCATCATCATCAGCTCCATTATAAATGGCATCTCCGGTAGAATCCGGTCTTCCTATTCCAACATGATCGTAGTGAGAGCTTAGTACAACAACTTCGTCTTTTAGTACGGGATCTGATCCTTCTATAAAAGCAACAATATTTTTTGACGTAACTGTTCTTGGAGTAATACTTTGATCATGTTTTAAACTAAATCCGGTATTTATAGCCTCAAAACTTCCGGGATCAGCGTTTATGGTTTTTTTCAATTCTTCTAATTCCATCATCCCTTCCAGTCCTAATAACTGAGCGCTAAAAGCAGGATTTACAATGTTAATTATAGAAGAATTGGAAGATTCGCCGTCAAGGTATGCTAAGGATAGACCTCCAGGTGAGCCAAATCCTTCTTTTCCTGCTTCAGCTCTTTCAATAAATGCTGCTTCATCAGTATCCAAAATTAGTAGCGCTCCTGCAGCTTTTTGTGATGCCATTTCTTCCTGCAGAGTAGCAAAATTTGCACGGTCATAAAGTACCATTACCCACTTTCCTTCCAGGTTTTGTGAATATTGGTTTGCCGATTCATTTTTTATCCCATAACCTGCAAAAACAATTTCACCACTTTTTTCTAAATCTCCCCCTCTCCAGGTAACGAAATTCCCTGCATTTGCTGCACTATGGGATGTCTGATCAAATACTTCTTCACCGGAATAAACCGTATAAGAATATGATTGGGTAATCGGTTGATTTAAATCAAAGTGTTGAAAAAAACTACCTTCATCGCCTACCGGTTGAAGACCTAGTGTTGCATATTTTTGCGCCAGAAAAGAGGCTGCTTTTTCTAACCCTTCCGAACCGGTGTCTCTTCCTTCTAACGAATCATGTGCAAGCACCGTAAGGTCCGCTCTTATTCCTTCAGCATTTATGGTAGACATAAAATCTGAGATGGAAGCAGAGGGAACAGTAACTATCTCTTTCGGTCCTTTACATCCAAAAAGAATGATTAGTGATAAGATTGGTATTAATCTGGTTTTCATGATGGGCGGGTTTATGCGCCGATGATTTCATCGACTGGCTTAAGATCAAGGTAAAATTCAGTGGGGTCTTCTTCGAGAAACAAATTGATTTGTTGCTCTTTTATCATCTCTAAAACAGCTAAAAAAGTTACTACAAGTATTACTCTGTTTTTAATTGTACTACATAACTGGCGGAATGATTGGCGTCCTGTTTTTTGGAGCTTTATTAATACAAATTCCGATTGTTCTTCAATGGTTGCTTCAACCTTTTCAACTTTATGAACAATGTTATTTCGTTCAATATCAGTTAGTACTTTTCTGAAAGCAGAAATTAAATCGAATAGTGTTACGTCTTTCAGTGCTTCCCCCGTTGCCTGCTTTTCAACAGTATCTTCCTCATTATAGCCTCGTGTATACCTCTTTCTGGTTTCTTCATCTATATCGGCCATTTTTTCGGCCATTTCTTTGTAGCGTTTGTATTCCAGCAGCCTTTGTACAAGCTCATATCTTGGATCTGTTTCATCGAGTTCTTCTTCTTCCGAGTCTTCTCTCGGAAGCATCATTTTAGCCTTAATAGACATCAACATGCTTGCCATTAATACAAACTCGCTGGCTACATCCAAGTCCAGTTCTTCCATCAAATGAATGAATTCCAGAAACTGTTCTGTTATATAGGAAATCGGAATATCATAGATGTCCAGTTCATCTCTCTTTATAAAAAAAAGGAGCAGATCGAGCGGTCCTTCAAAATTATTTAATTGAACACGATACATACTTAAAACTACACTGTTCGAAACACAATTTCCTTATTTTCTTTTGTCTTACTAATGTTATTTTAGACAAGGTCTGAAAAAAGTAAAAATAAGGACATGGACTACGCAAGATTTGTTTATGCAGTACAAAATAACGATACGGAGGAGCTCGCTTCTATGGTGTCAGTTATTACTGCCGTTCTTATTAAGTTTTTGAAAGTAAGGATGGGAGCTTCCCAGGCCGACGCCGAAGACACTACACAAAATACCTTGATGCTGGTAACCGAAAAAATTCAGTCGGATCAACTCAATAATCCAGACTCCATCATTTATTACCTCTTTACAACCGCCAAAAACGACTATCTGAAATCTCAGGCCAAACTCCGAGAATCTAACTATGATGAAGTTCCTGAAAGTCATTCTCTGGAAGGCGATCAGCTTACCAAATTACTGGATGAAGAAAAAATGAGCGTTTTAAGAACCTGCCTGAATGAACTTAAACCAAAGTTCAAAGAGTACATTACCTACTGGTTTCAACACCCGGGTGATGAAACTGCTGTAGTTGCAGATCACTTTGGGATTTCAATTAGTAATGCATGGACTAAAAAACATCGGATTCTGAAATTGTTAAAAGATTGCTGTGAAAAAAAATTAGCATTTTAATGTAAGGAGTTGTTTTCTCAACGGTCTAACATAACAGCATGTATTGTTAGATACATGCTGAGAGACTAGTGACTTATGAAAGAGACAAATAAAGACATACAGAATAAAATAGATTCCTACGTTAAAGGATTACTCACAGAAGAACAGATTATTGATCTTTGGGTACAATTTGCAAAAGAGCCGGAACTACTCGACCAACTTGAACTTGAAGTTGGGATTAAAAAACTGATCGAAGAAGAAGCATTAAAATCAACAAAAACTACTCCTGCCAAAACCCTGAGCCTTCCTCGTTGGACATGGCATGCAGCCGCAGCCGCTGTTTTATTGATTGTAGCTTCCATTCAGCTATTACAGGTTGATTCAAAAACCGAGCTTGATCAATTTATTACTCAATCTATCGCTCCTGACCAATTGGAAACAGGAGATGGTGTGCGTTCCAAAGACATGGTTATTATAAAAGCTGATTCCCTGTTAAATCTTGGCTTCAGTGCTTTTATATCTGGTAATTTTCGTCAGGCTACGAGCTTATTTGATGAGGTAATAGAAAATTATGATACCGAACCCTACGGTTCAAAAGCCTTTACTAATAAAGGGATCATTCAATACAACCAGGGAGAATACGTAGCTTCCATTGAATCTTTCGATTCCGCATTAGAACGCGTATCAGAAAGTCGTATGATTGAAGAGAAAGCATATTGGTATAAAGGAAATGCCCTGGTAAATATTGGGGAACTGGAAGAAGCCAGAGTTTCTGTTTTTAATGCTTATGCTCTGGATGGTATTTTCAGAAAACCTGCATTTCTTTTGCTTCAAAAACTGAATTATGATCTTGGATATATTAACTATGAAGACTTTGAGTCTGAACTAGATGATTAGCTTTGCTGCTCCCCATTTTCCATTGGTATTGGCCTGGCTGAATCTTTCATATGATTCATAAGAATTTTATGAGTTGCTACTTTTCGCTCCCCTTTATTTTTTGCCACTCTTGTATAGGTTCCGTCTTCATTTAATTGCCAGCGCTGTTGATTGTCCTGCAGATATACATTCAAGACAAACTGTAAATATTTTTTGAGCCGGTTTTTCTCTATTGGCGTAATTGCCTCAACTCTGGCGTCGAGGTTTCGATGCATCCAGTCAGCAGAACCAATTGCATAAACATGGTTCCCTCCGTTCATGAAGTAGTAAATTCTTGAGTGCTCCAAAAAGCGACCGATAACAGAATGGACTTTTATATTCTCACTGAGGCCTTTTCTTCCAGGAATTAAACGACAAACTCCCCGAACTATTAAATCAATTTTAACACCTGCCTCCGATGCTTCATATAGTTTTTGGATTATAAATGGGTCTTCGAGGCTGTTCATTTTAGCGATTATTCTGGAAGGACGCTCATTTCTGGCCTCGTTGGTTTCGAACTCAATCAAATCTGTCATTTGTTTACGCATGTGATTTGGAGCAACAAATAACTTTTCAAAGGTTTGATCGGGAGCGTATCCGGTAAGCAGATTAAAGATGTCTGTGACATCTGAAGCAATTACTTCATCACACGTAAATAAGCCAAGGTCTTCATATAACTGGGCTGTATCGGGGTGATAATTTCCGGTTCCAATATGGCAATATGTTCGAAGTCCGTCTTCTTCTTCACGAACGACCATAGTCACTTTGGTGTGAATTTTTAATCCCGGAATACCATAGGCTACGTGGACTCCATAATTCTCCAACTGCTGTGCCCAGTTGATATTTCTTTCTTCATCAAAGCGCGCTTTAATTTCTACCAATACAGCAACCTGTTTCCCGTCTTCTGCTGCCTGCATCAATGAGTGCATGAGTGGCGAGTCTTTTGATGTTCGGTACAAGGTCTGTTTAATAGCCAGTACTTTTGGGTCTCTTGCAGCCTCTGCGATAAATCGTTGGGTAGAAAGTGCAAAACTGTGATAGGGATGGTGCACCATGAAGTCTCCCTTTCTGATGACAGAAAAGATGCTCGGAATTTCTTCGTCCACTTCGTGCTTCAGCGCCGGATGAAGAACGGGTAACCAGTTTCTCGATTTCAGTCTCGCAAAACCCGGAAGACCTGCTATCTGAAATACATCTACCAGGCCGATGGTCCCATTCATTTCGTATACATCGTTCCAGCTGATATTCAGGTTTTTAATCAAATACTTTTTGATATGATGAGGCATTTGCTCATCCAGTTCAAGACGTACGATTTGTGCAAATTTGCGCTCACGTAGCTCGTCTTCAATCACTTCCAGCAAATCGTCCGCTTCTTCTTCCTGGCGTTCGAGTGATGCGTTTCTGGTCACCCTAAAAAGATGTGCCGATAACACTTTCATTCCCGGGAAAAAGGCGTCAATCTTTGTCTCTATAAGATCCTCAATTGGAACCAATACAATCCGGTTTCCACGACGATGCACTTTTATAAACCTGGGTCGGTTTGCCGGAATTTTCACTCTGGCAAAAAACTTCTCTTTGTTCTTTGGGTTCTGAAGCTCAACCGCAAATGACAAACTCTGATTAGAGATAAATGGAAATGGGTGTGACTCGTCTACAGCAAGCGGAGTAACGATTGGATAAATCTGCTTCAAAAAGAAGTTATCACTTACTTTCTTTTGGTAATCAGTAAGCTCGTTATAGTGCTTGATACTAATTCCTTCTTCTTCCAACAGCGGAATTAAGTCATTGAAAAAGCAACTTCGGTAATCTTCAATCATCTCCAGCACTTCATGGCGAATTGCTTTAAGCTGATCGGAAGCGGACATTCCATCCACCGAAAGAGACTTTACGCCGGCATGAAGCTGACGTTTTAATCCGCCCACTCTTTTCTGAAAAAATTCATCAAGATTAGAGCATACTATTCCAATGAATTTTACCCGCTCCAGTAACTTATTCTTTTCAACATGCGCTTCTGCCAAAACTCTGGCATTGAACTTCAGCCAGCTTAACTCATAGTTGAAGAAAAATTCATCTCCAAAAATCTTCAGGCTACTCGAGCTAAGATCTTTATGCAGACCTCTTTCTTTAAGAATCTCATTCTTTTTTTTATTCGCCGACTTTTTCCCACGCCTTTTTTTCTGCTCCTCAATCGGGTCGTAATCTAGTTCGTCTGGAGAGAATGATGATTTCATGAGGCTTATATTAAACTTGAATACGCAATTAGGTTGAAAACTAAGTATAATTCTTTAAAGTTAATGTAAACAAGTTAACCCGCTTTTTTGTGCAAAATCCGCTTTTAAACCCATCTGAAAAAGAAGATGCCTTTGAACAGTCAGTCCGTCCTTCCAATCTGGAAGAGTTTATCGGTCAGCATAAAGCGATTTCAAATCTTAGTGTATTTATAAAAGCAGCCAAACAACGTGGGGATGCACTGGATCATGTAATTCTATCCGGGCCTCCCGGACTTGGAAAAACTACCCTTTCGTATATCATAGCTCAGGAAATGGGTGTGAATATTCGTCCTACCACCGGGCCTGTACTCGAAAAGCCTGGTGATCTCGCCGGAATGCTCACCAATCTTGAAGAAGGTGACGTTCTATTTATTGATGAAATCCATCGGTTGAATCCAGTTATTGAAGAGTATTTGTATTCAGCAATGGAAGACTTTAAGCTGGATATCGTAATCGATTCCGGTCCCAATGCCCGAAGTATACAGATTGAATTAAATCATTTCACTTTGGTTGGGGCTACCACCAGGAAAGGAATGCTTACCGCTCCGCTCAGAGCACGTTTCGGAATTGATATGAGGCTCGATTATTATGATGTGGAATTGCTACAGCGAATCGCACTTCGATCTGCTCATATTATGGGATTTGGAATCACTGATGAAGGTGCTCATGAAATTGCGGGCCGAAGTCGTGGTACACCAAGAATTGTGAATAAACTCCTTCGAAGAACCAGAGACTTTGCCCAGGTTGATGGGCTTGATACCATTGATCAGAAAATTGCAGATAAAGCACTTAATGCGTTGGATGTCGATACAAATGGACTCGATGAAATGGACGTTCGGATGCTTCGTGCTATCATCGAAAATTACAAAGGCGGTCCTGTTGGGCTTAGTACATTAGGAGTTGCTGTTGGAGAGGATAAAGGGACTATTGAAGAAGTCTATGAACCATACCTTATTAAAGAAGGTTTTCTTCAGCGAACCCCTAAAGGGCGTGTTGCCACTGCAAAAGCCTATCAGTATTTAGGGATTTCCAACAGCGCTGATGGATCTCTGTTTAGTTGAGGTTTCTTTTTATGGTAATCGGGATAAGGATTGCAAATTACTTTTGCCTGGTAAATACCAAAATAACCCGCGATTTATCTCCAATTCTTTTTACCTTTAGCGTTCTTTTCGTAACCGAAAGTACCTTATTAAGAATCTATTACTCATGAAAAAATTATTTACCTCTGAATCTGTCTCTGAGGGACATCCTGATAAAGTTTCCGATCAAATTTCAGATGCCATTCTGGACGCCTTGCTTACTGAGGATCCTAAATCCCGCGTAGCTGTTGAGACCTTTGTTACAACCGGACTTGCCGTTGTTGGTGGAGAGGTAACCACCGAAGCCTATGTGGACGTAAAAGAAATTGTTCGGAAAGTTATTCGTGATATTGGCTATACAAAAGCTTCATATCGTTTTGATGCCGAAAGCTGTGGCGTACTTTCCGCCATCCATACACAAAGTCCTGATATTGCGATGGGAGTAGACAGAGACGGCGCCGGTGATCAGGGAATGATGTTTGGCTATGCTACCAAAGAAACCCCGGAATACATGCCGATGCCCCTTCAATTCTCGCATAGCCTGTTAAAGGAATTGGCCCGCATCCGAAAGAAAACCGATTTAATGCCTTATCTGGGACCGGATAGTAAAAGCCAGGTTACCATTGAATATGATACGGATGGAAAACCGTCCCGAATTGATACTATTGTATTATCCACTCAGCATGATGCAGATGTAGATCAGCCTCAGATTCATGAAGATGTAAAGAATATTCTGATTAAAAATGTTATCCCTGCTGAGTTGATTGATGCAGAAACCAAATATCACATTAATCCAACTGGGAAGTTTGTGATTGGAGGCCCACATGGAGACGCCGGACTTACCGGACGAAAAATTATTGTGGATACTTATGGTGGATTTGGCGCACACGGCGGAGGGGCTTTCTCAGGAAAAGATCCTTCCAAAGTAGACCGAAGTGCTGCTTATGCTGCCCGACATATTGCTAAAAATCTTGTCGCTGCCGGATTAGCTGAAGAATGCCTGGTACAATTGGCTTATGCGATTGGAGTTGCAGAACCTGTTTCCATTAATGTGAATTCCTATGGAACAGGGGCTAAAAGCGACAATGAATTGGCTGAGCTGGTTGCCAAAACCTTTGACTGTACTCCTAAAGGAATCATCACCCGATTCGATTTATTGAAACCCATCTATAGACCAACAGCTGCATACGGACATTTTGGTAGAGACGAGTTCCCCTGGGAAAAACTCGATTTTGTAGATCAGCTTTCGAATAACTTATAAGTCATTATTACAAAGGATTTATATCTTTAGAATCTTCTAATATTTACCTCTTACATTGAATTTCTTTTCATAATTCTGTTTTGTGGAGGGTTGTTAGCATTCAATTCTTTAAGAATAATAATCCTGGTACAGTTATGAATAAACTAGCTTTTCTTTTGGTTACCGTATTTTTTTTAATGGTAGCATGCGACCCTTCTACAGGAGTTGTACAATCTGATCAACATATTGAATCCGAATTTGCTGATGATACCCAGTACAAACGATGGGGGAATCAAGGCGGCGGTGATTCCGGAACAAACAATGCCTATGAATGCATTGAAAACGGTAATATTCAGTCCTCTTCTTCCAATGCAAGTAATACTGCTGATCTTGCCATTGATTGCGATCCCGCAACGGGCTGGATATCCGGAAGTACCGGTTCAGGCTCTCTGAATGTATTTTTTGATTCTCTCACAACTTTATCCGGAGTTCGGATTACAACGCAGTCTGGTTCTGTGGAAAGTCAATCTATTACTATTACCGCGTTAAAAATTGACCGCACCTCTGTTAGCATTACCGAAACTATAAATGTAAGTACCTCCAGTTCCAGTGTTGATTTAGATTTTGGGCTTGGTTTTGGAGAGTATGTTGGGCTAACAATTACATTGCCTGATCAGACAATCGAATGGAAATCGATTAATGAAATTGAGCTTATAGTTGGCAGCGTTGAAGAAGAAGAGGAATTCGAGAACCCTCAAACATTTCGGGAGTGTCGCAGAGGGGGCTGGAGAGATTTTGGATTCAGAAACCAACGACAATGTTACAAATATGTAAAAGCTGTGATTTTCTGTTCAAACCGATACTGGAAGAAGAATCACAATCGTTGTGACCCAACCAAATTTGATAGAAGAAGACGCTAATTGAGTTTTAATATATTTTCTCAGGCAGTCTTTGACTGCCTTTTTTGTTTCTGCTTGTTTCTAAGTGATTTATTCCGCTACTTTCAGCAATAAATAACCAAGACCTGCACCGCCCTGCCTACCGTAGGTAGGTTAAACGCAGGGTCGTTTTATGTATTATTTTTATAAGTACTATTCAAATAAATTTTTAGTTTCCGGCCAAAATATTTAACCAAAAACGAATGAATATGAATAAGATAATTGACTTGTACAAAGGATGTAATATTGCAAATGACATAGATGCAATAAAAACATTTCGCTTCGAAGTAAACTATTCTGAATTATTAATTCTTGACCAACCTGATGCTCAAAAATTGATATTTACTGAACTATCTCAGTTTCTGGCAAATTTTTTAAACGAGTCAAAATTATATCATCATGATAAAGTTGAGACCAAATTTGAGGATGGCAAATTAATAGTTTTATATAATGATGATATATATCATTGTCAGTTTTGGATGGGTAAAAATTCATTCACTTTTGCAAGGGTGGACTCTAGTCTCCAGGAATTCGAACTATTTCTAAACAAGTTCAATGATTTTATCCCAAATTTATTTACCCATATTAAAATTTTCATCAGTGAAAGATTAAATTTTAATGTGATACCATCATCATGCAGCTATGCCTTTGATTTTACCTTTTCCCAATTTAAGCTATTAGGTACTAGAGGTAGAGATTCAGTAAAGAATTATGATATTATCAATAAATTTTTCGATTTAAAATCTAAACAATCACCATTAGTTGAACTGAATTTTAAAGAGCCTGGTAGACAAGATATAACTGTTAGTGGAATTAAGAATTTTGATGGAAAACCAAGACGTTGTTGGTTCACTTTACAAGGTTTTGGCAATAAAAATTATTCGGAAATTAAAGCCCTATTTTCTTATCAAAGTGATACCTATTCAGATATAGATGGTAATAGGTTTGAGTTCGATATGAATAGCATTAATGAACTAGAAATTGTAATTAATAAATTCCTTAAAGAAATTGTATTCAATAAGTTTTTAGGCAAGTTATTTGAAGGTATATCATTTAGAAGTCAAAGAACCTGAGATGAATAAAATTGAGAATATTGAAGAAAAATTAAATGACAGTCTACTAATTAATCTGCTATTAGGATCAGCACCATTCACTGGGGGTTTAATTAACGCTTTAAATCTTAGAGTTAATCAAAGAAAAGATAAAAGACTCAAAAAATTTTTATTAAGTCTCTCATCAAAAATGGAAAACCTAGATAAGACTAAACTACCTAAGGAATATATTCAGAGTGAAGAGTTTTGGAATCAAATCGAATTTGTTTGCAATGAGGTTCGAAAAACTGAAGATCAGAAAAAAATTCGATATCTGGAGAAATATATTATTAATTCCATTAGAGAACTTAAGCCAGATATTTCTATCGAGTTACTTTTTCAAAGATACTTGTCTCAATTATCTGGTTCGCATTTAGTTATACTAGAGTATTACCACAAAAAACAATCTACTTATTCACTTAATGATAGAACGAAGATGCCGTCATCAATTGATGGGGTTCTCCCTCTTAACGTGAATGACATTTCTAAGAAATTTGAACATTTTTCATGGCATCTCATACAATTAATCTGTGTTGATTTAGAAAATCATGGACTCCTTTTCGATTGGTCAAATACTCACCCAGAAATATCTTCATCTGAAAGTTTTTCATTAACTGAAAATGCACTTCATTTTATGAGATTTCTAAATAATAAGTTGTAGTTTAGTTTAAACCTTGAATCACTTCTTCCAATTGCTTAGGGCATAGAACAAACGCATTAACTGGGGATGCGGACGTGCCGCTGGTTTCCGGTGTTGCTTGTTTTAAAATTATCACAGTTAATTAACTCATAATCTCCGCGCCCGTTATTCCCCGGGTGTTAAGTAACCTTAAAAATATCATCTCTTTTGACTGAGTTTGACCCAAAGTTATTTAAAAAATTGCTGCTTCTTTTTGGTGTAATATTCGGATCGTTAATCCTTAATGAGTCTTCCATCTATTGATAGTGAATCAGTAAAGTTCAATGGTCAATACGTTGAAAATGTGTTAAAGCAAGATTGTTTGTAGCGACATTTTTTATACTGAGTTGGCTTTTTTGTACGGTTGTTGCAAATATGTTGTATTAACTAAAAGAGACCGAAATCAGTAGTGCTTACATAACAAGCCATTCAGGCCCCATCCCATTTCCTCCTAATATTTATTTCAACCCCTATTGATTTAAAGCTTTCATATTTTTACTTTTTAATTAAAAGTACTTTTTATGAAAGATCAACAGGATTATATCAACGACCTTGCTCAGATCCGTTCTATGATGGAACGTTCTACCAAGTTTTTATCGCTTTCGGGTTTATCCGGAGTGCTGGCTGGTATGTATGCCTGCGCCGGAGCTTATGCAGCCTTCTACTATTTCAATTTTCGTCCTGATGGATTTGAATATGCCATTAATCGAACCGGAGATACGGTAGCCGGTATGGCGCCGGTTCTTGGACTCGCAATTATTGTTTTACTGTTATCTGTAGGAACCGCGCTTGTACTTTCTTCTGGAAAGGCTAAACAAAAAGGCGAAAACATCTGGAATATCGCCTCAAAAAAAATGCTTTCTGCTGTAAGTGTTCCTTTAGTATCCGGCGGAGTATTCGTTCTTCTTATGATAGCCTTTGGCTATTCCGGACTTGCGGCTCCGGCAACGCTTGTTTTCTACGGACTGTCCTTAACTTCTGCCGCTTCGTATACTTATGATGATGTCAAATATCTGGGTGTTCTTCAGATTGTGCTTGGATTGGCTGCAATAATATTTATTAGTTACAGTATTTTGTTTTGGGCTATCGGCTTTGGAATGCTTCATATCATTTACGGATTATACATCCATGTTAAATACGAGCGGAAGGCATCTTGAATCTGAACTTAAATCATTTACATAAAGCTTTTGAAAGTAGAATCCGTCTGGGAATTATGTCGGCACTGGCTGTGAATGATTTCCTGGATTTTACGTCGTTAAAAGAGTTGCTGGATGTGACCGACGGAAATCTTGCAACTCATATCAAAAAGCTGGAACAAGAGAGCTTTATTGGTGTTAAAAAAGTCTTCATCGACCGAAAACCGAATACACGGTATTTCATTACCAAAGAAGGAAGAAGTGCCTTTCAAAAACATTTGGATGCACTGGAGCAAATCATAAAATCCCAGGGATTATGAAAACCGCCCGGGATATATTTTTTACCCATTCACTTTGTAATTAAAAGTACTTTCAAAATTATACTATCATGGAAAAACAACCCGAGAGAAACCTTCTTGAGCAAGCCGCTCAATCCATCCGAAAATCTGTAACCGTTAAAATTGCCTCCATTTTTATCCTGATGCTTTTGCTAATGATTCCCATGTCGTTTATCAAATCGTTGATATCTGAGCGGGAAATGCATCGTGAGGCCGTCATTTCCGAAGTAAGCGACAAGTGGGCAAATCAACAGCGGGTTTATGGCCCGATTCTTAGTGTTCCTATAACCAAAATACATGTACTTAATGGGAAGGAAACCGAGGTGAGTTATCTGGCTCATTTTTTACCCGGTTCACTGGAAATCACTTCTTCTATTCAGCCTCAATCACTCTATCGGGGCATTTACGAGGTAGTAGTATATGATTCACAAACAAACTTTTCCGGGAGTTTTATTGATTTGGAAAACTATACTGAGCAACTGGATCAATATGATGTGCATTGGGATAAAGCCTTCCTAACGATTAACGTATCTGACCTCAGAGGAATAAAAGAGAGCATTTTGGTGGACTGGAATGGGAAAGAAAAAACGGTGGAACCCGGATCTTCTATTCCTGGCCTTGTGCAATCCGGAATAACGGTTCTTGACATTCTGGACAGGGCACCGGATTCAGATTCCCTTTCCTTTTCGTTTGACCTTTCTTTGCAGGGAAGTCAAACTCTGGAATTTATTCCGCTTGGAAAAGAAACCAACGCCCATCTTTCATCAAACTGGGCCGACCCAAGTTTTTCGGGATCATTTTTACCGGATACACGAACCGTTTCAGAAGAAGGCTTTGAAGCGAGTTATAAAGTTCTTGAGCTGAACAAAAATTACCCTCAATTCTGGATCGGAGATCGAAATAAGGAAAGTATCGCTAACAGTGCGTTTGGGGTTTATCTGCTGCTTCCAATGAATGATTATCAGAAATCCATGCGCTCTGCGAAATATGCTTTGCTTGCTATATCACTTACTTTTTTGACCTTTTTTCTGGTCGAGATTTTTAACCGTAAAGAAGTGCACCCTTTTCAATATGTGTTAATCGGTCTGGCGCTTTGTCTTTTCTACACCTTACTCATTTCAATCTCCGAACATTTCAATTTCAATGCGGCCTACATCGTATCCAGCATTGCGGTAATTACCATGATTGGGCTGTACACCAAGGCTATCATGACAAGCCTTTTCCACACGGTTGTACTTGTTCTGATTTTAACGCTGACCTATGCGTTCGTCTATATCACGTTACAGGTTCAGGACTATGCGCTACTGATTGGAAGCATTGGTTTAACCTCCATTCTTGCACTAACTATGTTTATTACCAGAAAAATTCAGTGGTATGAACTTGGAAGCGCATTAAAAACACAAAACCAATGAGTCTTATCATAAAACTTAAAAACCTGTTTCTGTTATCTATTGTGGTAATCGTACTTGGGCTTCTGTTGCTTATCTATATGATAACAGTAGAAGACGAGCCTTCTCCGGCTCCGCCATTGATGATTGCTGCAGGATTATTCTGGGCATTCCGCCTTAAATCAAAAATTAACTCTTCCACTAACTTCTAAATCACTATTATGAATACCACTATGACCCTTTCAAAAAAACTACTGATCCTAAGCGGGGCTACGTTCTCCCTGCTTTTAATCCCATTGATTGCCATGCAATTTACCGACGAAGTTGTTTGGTCTGCTTTTGATTTCATCATTGCAGGATTGCTTCTGTTTGGAACCGGGTTTGGGTATCTCCTTATCACCATTAAAGCAGAAAATTTCATTTATAAAGTCGCCTCCGGCTTAGCGCTTGCTTCCGGCTTATTTCTGGTCTGGGCAAACCTCGCTGTTGGTTTAATTGGAAGCGAAAATAATCCCGAAAACCTGATGTATTTCGGAGTAATTCTGGTCGGATTGGTTGGCGCCGGTATTTCCAGGTTTAAGGCAAGAGGCATGAGTATCACAATGTTCGCAATGGCAGGATCCATGGTGCTCATTGCTATTATTGCTTTCATGCTTGGAGCCCATAACTATCCTTATAGTTCTGTACTGGAAATTCTTGGTGTTACCGGGTTCTTCTCGGTTCCTTTTGTGTTATCTGCTTTGTTGTTCCATAATGTCGCCGGTCCCGACACTGAAGGAGAAATAAATGAATAAGAACAGAGCATTAGGAGTCCTGCTATTTTCTATTGCGGGACTTCTTGTTTGGTTTTCTTTCGTTTCTCTATCGGGAGATAATTTTCTAAACTTAAATTCAGAATTAATTATTGGCACCCTATCTGCTTCGGTATCGGCATCCTTTGCTTCTTACATTATCTCGCCAAAAATTTACTCTATAAGAAAAGTCTATGGGTCTTATACTAATGCTTTTGGATATGGTTTTATAATTACTCTGCTAAGTTTTTTGATTGGCTCTTTTATTTTTTGCTTCAACCTAATGCTTGGGGAATCTTTCGAGATACCAATTTATCTTGGAATTAGCCTTTTTGTTTTTGGTTACTCTTTTTTTATGATGAGTCCTGGCTTGATCTTTGGGGGGCTTACAGGAGTATTTCTGCTTTATTTAACTACCAAATTAGAAGGTCCATCACTTGCTGCTCAAAAAGAGAAGTAGAAGTTAACTCCTACCTACCCACAAAATTCAGCATTTGATTTTCCAATAGGACAATCACCGCAACGATAGCCAAAGCGATGCCCAACCTGATTGCTTTGGCTTTTAATTTTAAGGGCTCTCTTTTCTTATTCAGAAATACTTTTTGGATTGCCTCTATGATCGGTTCCCGGTTGTACATCATCACAAAACAAATTGCAGTGAAATAACTGATGGCACTTAGCATTGCCCCGGTTGAAATCTCAAAGAAGAAGTCGACCACAATGATATTCATAAGTACAGGAACCAGTATAGCCGCTCCCAAGATTTTGGTTCTGTGAAACAAAAGTAAAAGTGAGCCCAATATTTGTGTTCCACCTATAAAAAGAATGTATCCATGGGAGTATCCGAAGAATGTCCAGGCAAGATCAAATCCCCCAACTTCGGCAAGGGTTAAGACCGCGACATCATCCGGAATGCCTCCCTGATAAAACTGCCCTCCCATAAGTTTTCCCGTTCCATAAACTAATAGCATCATTGCGGCATATATTCTGGCTGCCAGTTCAAGATGGGATAAAATTTTATTCTTCATGTGTTCCTCCGGAAATTTTCGGCTCTTCTACTTTTGATATATTAGAGTGTTTCGTTTTAACTCAAATGATTCCATTCTTTAACTTTTATCATTATGAACTATCTCCCGATCTCATCTCCAGAAGAACTTCCTGAACGCTTTGTATCGGGATGGAATAACCGGGATGTGGATGAGCTTGTTTCCATATTTACCGATGATGCTGAATTTGTTAATGTAGTCGGGCTTTGGTGGCACAACAAAAAAGAAATCAGGAATGCCCATGATTATGGGCTTCGGGTTATTTTTAATACTTCTACTCTAAAACTTCAGAAGACCACTATTAAAACTCTATCGGAAAATATCGTCGTTATTCATGCTAAAATGAGACTGACTGATCAAAGTCCACATGGCGATGTTGAAACTCCTCAACTTCGTCAAAACCTTTTTTCTTTTGTCGCTCAGCGATTTGATAATGCATGGAAATGTGTTTCTGCTCACAATACAGATATTGTTCCCGGTGCGGAAACACACATTGTTCAGGAAGATGGTTCAATCAAGGCAGCAAATTACAGGTCCGATTCCTGATTCTCTCAGTAAGCCCGTTTTTTAGAAAAATTTTATTTCTATTTCAGATCCAATTGATTGGTTGTTATACTATATCAAAACATCCTTAATTTTTATTAAGTGTATTTTAATGATATATAGATTATCATTAATTATATAATTCAATTTAAATTTGGTTGAGGCCACATCTCCGCCGTATATTGGTTTCAGTTACTGAAAAATCAGAAGCAGCCAGCTATAAAAAGCAGGCTTTTTTTATGTCCGGGAATCAAGCTTCTTTTCTATTCGTTAGATCATTCAAGTATTTAATTTTCAAGCCTCAATGAACTCACCCAGCGGACAGCCTTCCATTGATTTATTTGGCATTACCATCATGGAGCCGATGGTTACACTCACAGACCTGTGGATTACTGCCGTTTGTTTATATGCTTTCGTAAAACTACTTCAGCTTAATAAACCAGGGAAAGTACACCAGTATATGCGCTGGTATTTTTTGATTATGGGTATAGCGACTTTTTTAGGAGGGATACTTGGGCATGCTTTTCAATATGCGATAGGGATTGAGTGGAAGTTGCCGGGCTGGTTAATAAGTATGCTTGCTGTAATGGCACTGGAGCGCGCATCTATAATGCATGCTCAACCAGTTATTAAAAAATCTTTTGGTCGTTTTTTAGAGGTTGCTAATGTTGTTGAGTTAATCACCTTTGCTGTAATTACCTTTATAACTCTAAACTTCTTTTATATTCAGATTCACTCGGCCTATGGGTTGGGCTTGATTGTACTTCCACTTCATTTTCTTGTCTTCCGGAAAACCAGAAACCGTGGAAGCCGGGTTTTTATTCTTAGTGTTTCATTTTCCTCGTTAGCAGCCCTTTTTTACACCAGCAAAATCGGTCTGGGAATTTGGTTTAACCACCTCGACCTCGCTCATACCATCATGGCAATAAGTATGTATTTTTTATACCGTGGTACTTTAGTTCTGGAGGTTACGAAGCCCAAGGATATTCTTGAAGAAAGAAGTACATTTACAAATACCATTAATGCTTTAATTAGACGATAAAAGATTTATGGGGTTCTTACGAAAAAAAAAGTCTTCAAATAGTCCTCGTTTAACGAATTCTGAGCTTCTTCATTGGAAACCCGGTGATTTGATAGAGTCTACAGATTACGGTAAAGTAGAGAAGAAGAATAAATTTCAAACTTTTTTACTTCGTGTAGATGGGATTCTTCCTACAACCAAATACAATTATAAAAGCATTACTGATGATGGGTTTATAATTATTGAGGAACAAGAAACTCTGCGTCTTTTTAAAATTGAGCTAAACGAGTTTTTAAAAGACGCAAAGAATATAAGTTACAACAACCGTTCTATTAGTAAAGACCTCGTTAAATCCAGTAGATACATGGAGCTTATTGATGAGTTTCAGGCTGCATATTTGGAACTTCAGAACGCTGATAATTATTCAACTACTCAAAACTTTGACGAAAAAACAGATAAGTAGATTAATAAAATTATAAAAAATGAGTCTGTTCAGAAATAAAAAGAAAGGAGTTCCTCCGCATACATGGTATCCGGAAATTTTACATTGGCGGGAAGGTGATCGTATCAACTGCTGGAATATCGCTCAGTCTCTGACAGGTGAAAAGTTTGATTGGGGTACCTATCGTAAATATTCAGGAAACTCGGGAAGCGGACAGTACATTTTTACTTTTAAAAGCGTGGATGAAACCGGGAAAATTTATTTATCTGATGAAAATGGAGATCTCGTTTCTTTCCATTTTTTCAAGTTCATAAAATACTCCAGAAATGAAACCCTCAAATCCAGAAAACTGGAGCAGCAAGTTACTAATTCTGAGCAGTACATGGAGTTAATGAAAAACTTCCAGCAAGCTTTTGATGAACTTCAGGAAGCGGATAACCATCCTAAAAGACTTGGGAGTAATAAAGAGTCCTCATCCTCCGGGTAAAAATCATAAAATGTGATTCCCGGCTTTGTTTCCATTCTTCAAATTCTGCTTCTTAAGTTAATTTTCTAATTCACTTTTCCGTAATGAAGAGATCACTAACGATCCTTTCTGTAACTTCTTTGGCAGTAGTTCTGTTTTTTACTGCTTTATTTTTGAAGGCTGATACTGAAAAACCCATCTCCACAAAAGAAACACCAACCATTGCGTTTATAAACGTCACTGTGATTCCTATGACGGAAGATGGTCTGGTTTTGGAAAATCAGACCGTAACGGTAAATAGTGGTAGAATTGGGCGTATCATTCCTACAAGGGAAAAACATTTAGCCGGTGGCGCTTATGAATATGAGATTGATGGTACCAACGCAGGCTCTATGGGAAACTATTATCGGAGCTGGCGACTATGATACAATAAGAAATTATGATGAGCTTAAATACATTCCTCAGGCCTTTCGAAATGGGTACAATAATTGGGTTACTAATAATATTGACAACAACGCCAATCTGAATATTGGTGATGCGTTGGATCACGTTGAACTTCGTCGTGAACTCCTTCAAAAAATTGATGAAGCCGGCGCTTTAATTTTGATGGGCACCGATGCTCCACAATTATTTAGTGTTCCCGGGTTTTCAATTCACCGTGAACTTCCAAAAATGGTTGAAGCAGGAATGAGTCCTTATGAGATAATTGAATCCGGTACCAGAAACGTAGGAATCTATTTTAAAGACTCGGCTGATTTTGGAACCATTGAAACGGGTAAACGGACCGATTTAATTTTAGTTGACCGTAATCCTTTGGAAGATGTGAGCAATATTCAAAACAATTCAGGGGTAATGGTTCGCGGAAAGTGGCTTTCGAAAGAAGTAATCGATAAGAGGCTTTCAGAAATTGAAGTCTCTTATAATTAATTGACTATCCACCGATTAAGTCGTTTACCGTATTTTCTACCTTGTTTAAAATTTGACTTTCAACGGTTTCAGAAACCACATCTTCAATGATCGGTTGCAGAATTTGCTTCATCGTTTGCTGAACTGTATTGGATGAGTTTCTACCAACATCATTAAGCTCTATCTTCGATATTGATGCTTCGGCTCCATTTATTTCGCTAATTTCTGAAGAAACGGTTGCTTTACCTTCTTCCATAAGAAAATAATTGATTATCAGTTTCTTTGATGATTCTTCCTCTGAGCTGGCATCAATATTATTACTAAGCTCTTTCAAATTTGCACTACCTCCCTTTTGCTCCAGATAAATCTCCGGATTCTGTACAATAAGCTCTTCCACAATCACCGTATCTGAAAGCAAACTTCTTAAATTTACTTTCATATTCATCTCTTCAAATCCTATTGCCACCTGATTTGAAAAGCCTTCCGGATTAATAACCGCAAGTCCTTCAATTTCGCCGCTCCCATTAAATATGGATATATCCACGTCGCTTACTTTTACTTCTGTTTGTAATAGTTCTGATGCTGAGCTTTCAATATTCTGTTTTATAATCCCATCTAAAGAGAGTGTTAAAATTATTAGTGTTGCTCCGATTATTCCTGCTATTGTTGCAAATACTTTCATTGTCCTGATTTTAAATATCTTTAAATAATTATATATCCGGACTGGTCTATCTGGTTCCATATTCTATTATTTCAAATTATCTGTTTGATCCCGCCTACTTTTTTATAAATTGCGCCGACCTTAACCAATCTTTATCTATGAAGCGAATAAACTCTTTGATCTTTGGGGTACTCTTTGTTGTGATATGCTCAGCAACTTCTTTAGGACAGTCGACAACTACTTTTTTTACCGGGGCTCATATCATACCAATATCAGGAGATCCAATCGAAAAAGGGGTGCTCGTAATTAAAGATGGAAAAATCGTCGATATTGCCGATCACCGTTATAAAATTCCTTCAGATGCTCAGGTAGTAAATGTTTCCGGAAAAGTAATAATGCCAGGGCTCGTTGATACTCATTCTCATATTGGTGAGGGTGATGGAGGCGATCGTTCTTCATCACTTCATCCCGATGTTCGTATTCTTGATGCGATTGACCCAAGAAGTTATACGTTTAAAAGGGCCTTAGCAGGCGGAATTACTTCAGCTAATATCATGCCCGGATCCGGTCATCTAATGAGTGGGCAAACCGTATATGTTAAGCTTCGCAAAGCAAATACCATTGAAGAAATGTTGCTGGTTATTGACGAGGAAAACAATATTTATGGTGACTTAAAAATGGCTAATGGAACAAACCCAATTGGAAATGGAGCACCTCCAAGACCAGGAACCAGAGCCAAGTCTGCCGCTATGGCTCGTGAATTATTCATTAAGGCTCAGAATTATCAACAGAAAATTGAAGCTGCAGATGGGGATGAAAGTAAAATGCCGCCACGTTATCTTCAGATGGAAACGCTGGTTGAAGTATTAGAGGGGAAAAGAACGGTTCATAATCACTCTCGCCGACACGATGATATTTTAACCGCCATTCGTCTTCAAAAAGAGTTCGGTTTTCCAATGGTAATTGACGGAGCCGCAGAAGATTATTTAGTTCTGGATGAAATTAAAGAATCCAGTCATGCTGTCTTTGCTCATCCGCCTATGTTGCGGGCTACCGGTCAGGCAAAAAATGCACCGATGAATCTTACTTCAGCGCTATTTGAAGCTGATATTCCTTTTGCTTTCCAAAGTGGCTTTGAAGAATATGTTCCTAAAACAAGGGTGGTGTTATATGAAGCCGCTATTGCTGCTGCCCACGGACTTGATCCGGAAATAGCGATACAAAAACTGACTATTGATGCCGCCAAACTTCTTGGCATTGCAGATCGTGTGGGTTCATTAGAACGAGGAAAAGATGCCGACTTAGCGTTGTATGATGGTGACCTTTTTGAATATCTCACTCATGTAACCCATGTAATTATTAACGGAGACCTGGTAACGGAATAACTATGGAGATCATTAAAAAAAGAAAAGAATATGATGCAGTAATTGTCGGCTCCGGAGCGGGTGGAGGAATGGCAGCAAAAATATTATCCGAATCCGGATTACACGTTGCTGTATTAGAGGCCGGGCCTTATTTCGATCCGGCGTTAAATGAAAACCGAAGTCAGCTACGACCTTCCTGGGAGTCTCCCAGAAGAGGGGCCAGTACTCCGCTTAGAAACTTCGGTGACTGGGATGCTGCCTATGGTGGCTGGGAGCTAGATGGAGAACCTTATACAAAAGCAGAAGGAACAGATTTTGGATGGTTTCGATCCAGGATGCTCGGTGGCAGAACGAATCACTGGGGCAGAATCTCATTACGCTTTGGGCCTCTTGATTTCAAACGAAAGGATTTTGATGGGTTGGGTGATAATTGGCCTATTGGGTACGATGATGTAAAGCCCTACTACGATCGTGTTGATAAAATGATCGGAGTTTTTGGAAGTAAAGAGGGGATATTTAACGAACCTGATGGCTTTTTTCTTCCGCCTCCAAAGCCACGTTTACATGAGATGTTTTATATCAAAGGAGCCAGGAAAGCCGGAATTCCTGTTATTCCTTCCAGGCTATCGATTCTTACAAAGCGGTTAAATAATGATCGTGGCGTTTGTTTTTATTGCAGCCAATGCAACAGGGCTTGTCAGATTTATGCCGATTTCTCCTCTGGCACCTGTTTAATCTTTCCTGCTCAGAAATCTACAGGAAGAATCGACCTTTTTGTAAATGCGATGGTTCGTGAAGTGCTCACAAATGGAGAAGGTAAAGCTACGGGCGTTTCATATATCAATAAGGAGGATGGTACGGAACAAGAGATAAAAGGAAAAGTTGTGGTAATGGGAGCCTCGGCGTGTAGTACTGCCCGAATCCTTTTGAATTCCAAAAGCTCTCAACACCCGAATGGCCTTGGTAACAGCAGCGGAGTTATGGGACACTATCTTCACGATTCAACCGGAACCAGCAGGGCTGCCATTGTTCCGGAATTGTTAAACCGGAAAACCTACAACGAAGACGGTGTTGGAGGAATGCATGTGTATACTCCATGGTGGCTAAACGAAGCAAAACTGGATTTCCCACGCGGTTATCATCTTGAAATATGGGGAGGTCTTGGTCAGCCTGGCTATGGATTCGGCTTTAACACTACGGACCTGAATAAGCACTTTGATGGAGTAGTAGGTGGTTATGGCGACAAGCTTCGTGATGATGTTCGCAGGTTTTTTGGATCTGTAATGGGAATATCGATGAGGGGCGAAAGTGTACCTCAATTTGATAACTATTGTGAAATTGATCCAAATGTTGTCGATAAATGGGGAATTCCCGTTTTGAAATTCAACTATAAATGGACCAATTACGAACGGCTTCAGGCTCGCCATTCTCAGGAAACATTTGAACAGATTTTCGACGCCATGGGCGCCATTCCTTTAGGAAATAAAGCGGGCGCTGATTCTGATTATGGATTAGCTGCTCCGGGAGTGATTATTCACGAAGTGGGAACAACCCGAATGGGAGACGATCCAAGAACTTCCGTAACCAACAGCTATCAACAATTGCATGATGCTGATAATGTGTTTGTTGTAGATGGAGGGGTATTTGTTTCACAAGCAGATAAAAACCCTACCTGGACTATTATGGCGCTATCGATTAGAACATCAGAATACATCGTTGATCAACTTAAAAAGCAAAACCTCTGATTATGGACAGAAGAGAAACTATCAAAACTATGTTACTCGGCGCCCTGGGAACCGGGATGCTTATTAATGGATGCACACCGGGTTCAAGCGACCGAAGAAAATTGCAGGATGTATATGATTTTAGCTCCTACGGTCGAACTCCTGAAGAGAAAGCACGCGACCAAAGAATTTTTAGCGACAATTTCTTTACCGATCATGAATTTGAAACGGTTGCTGTTCTTTGTGATTTAATTCTTCCCGCTACCGCAACCGCCGGGGCTGCTTCAGAAGCCTTCGTTCCTGAATTCATCGACTTTGCCGTTAAGGAGTGGCCGAATCAACAGGAGGATTTCCGCAAGGGAATTGAGTGGCTTGATACCTACTCGAAATCCAAAAATGGAAAAGATTTCATTTTTGCTTCTGCAGAAAATCAGAAAATTATTCTGGATGAAATTGCCTATCCCGATAAAGCTACCGAAGTCACTCAGGCCGGCGTTGATTTCTTTACCAAAATGAGAAACTTCACGCTTACCGGATATTACACCACCGAAATGGGTTTCAACGATTTAGGATATGTTGGAAACCGACCCAATGTGTGGGATGGGGTTCCACAGGAAGTACTGGACGACCTTAATATGAGTTATGAAGAAGAATGGTTGACCAAGTGCGTAGACCAAAGTAAGCGTAATGACACTGCTGAATGGGATGAGGATGGGAACCTGTTGACGTGAACTCCAGTGAGCGATTCTCAGAATACTATCACTATCTTTACTTGGGCATCTATTTAGTTCTTGCCATTTTTTCTTATACAAGATTTAATTTTGTGGCTCCAAGTGATTATGCAGGTAATTTTTTGGGCGCTCTTGTTTGGCCTGCCTCGATATTAATCTTATGGTTAATTTCTGGTATAGTTCATTATTGTTCGGATTTATACGTTCTAAACCTTTAATTAAAACCAACCTTGTATTAAGTTTCATCAACATACTTTTTTCGATACTTATTTTATGGGAGAAAATAAACGATACTAAAGTTTGGATTTTGTATATCGGAGCATGGTTAGTTTCAATTGCCTTTACTTCTATTTTTTCAATTGTTTCAGCGCTCGTCATAATCATTCGAATTAAAAAAAGCGGAGCACTTAATGATTAATTACCGAATGTTAACTGTATGAACCCTATTTCCTTCACTACTTATCTCGAAGACAAAAACAAAGTTGGCTATTATCACATTGCTGTGCCTAAAGAAGTTGTGGAACAAGTAGGAGGATTTGGAACCCGATTGCTTTGTTCCGTAAATGGAAATGAGCTTATACATTGCGGTTTAATGGGAAAAGGTGATGGTCGTGGAATGATTATCATCAATACTAAAAACCAAAAAAAGTGGGGGATTTCTCTTGGGGATGAGGTTACAGCTTCCATTCAATTGGATCATTCAAAGTATGGAATGAAAGTCCCCGAAGAGCTTGAAGCATTGCTTGAACAAGATCGGGAAGGGTTTAAAGTATTTGAAAAAATCACCCCGGGTCAACAGCGGTATATTATTTCCTATGTAGACGGTGTTAAATCTGTTCAGAAAAGAATAGATCGGGCGATAATGCTAATCAATAATTTGAAAACAATGCCGGAAGGTCCCTTTGATCACCGACACCTTATGGGAATGCCGCCAAGAGAGGATTAGAAATCACTTTTAACTATAAAATCACAAGAAATGAAAAATAAAATACTTAGCATAATTGGAATACTCTGGGGAGGAGCAATCGTAATTCGTTGGCTAATTTCAGGGAGCGGTGAAGGAAGTGGTGCTTTTCAAGCAGGGCAGGGATTTGCTGCAATTTTTGGAGTTATAATTTTAGGAATAAGCCTTTATAACTTTTTTAAAAAGCCTAAAGACAAAGAAAATTAAACGTGCCCTCTTACCAACAACTTAGCGAGTTTTTATCCAGGTTTTTCTCAAAACATTTATTGTATAAATACGGGATGAATCTTTCTCCGATGTATCGAAGAACAACGGGAAGAATCCTGTTTATCTCCGAAGACTTCCGGTTGATCAAAGTTAAAATCCCTCTTTCACTGAAAAACCGGAACTTTGTAAATGTGATGTTTGGGGGGAGCATGTTTTCAGCCGTCGACCCTTTTCCCATGGTGCAGTTGATAAACCTGATTGGCAAGGATTTCGTGGTTTGGGATAAATCTGCAGAAATCAAATTCAGACGTCCCGGTACTGTTGATCTCTATGCTGAATTCACTTATTCCGATGAAGAACTGGCTGAAATTAAACGTCGCATAAAAGAAGACAAAGAAATCGAGTTTAAAAAATCCGTGCTTCTTACCAATAAATCCGGTGATGTTATTTACTGTAAAGTAATTAAAAACCTCTACATCGCAGACAAAGAATTCTACAGACAAAAAAGGCGATCTAAAAAGACCGCCTCGTAAAATGGTTTTAACCTGGTTAGTTGGCAGTACTGCCACTGATTGTCTGACCAAAGAAGACAGCGTTTGCAAATAACTTATTAGTTCCATACCAGAATGCGCGGAAGTTTGGATTGTCTGTCATTGTAATCACTCTTCCCCCTCCATATCTGCTCACAACAATTGCCGCTGAACCTTTAATGGTTTCCAGATTATCATCTGAAATATACCCGGCAGCCAATGGGTCGTCGGTATAATAAACCGGAGTTGAATATCTGTTTTCACCTTTTTCGATAAACGTAGTGCTATTCCTGAAAACAGTGATTTCATCATCATTAAAGCCATATCCTAATGGATGTGTTAAATCTATTTTGGCATTAAAAATAGTTCCGCCAATGAATCTCGCTCCGGAATCCATGCTTTGTTTAACGTAAGGTCTTGGCCCTTCTTCTTCGTCACTTTCGATGCGGTCTTTATATTCGATGTCTGCCAGTTCTTGTTGACGGGTCCAGTTAATTGCTGATTTATACGCAATTAACACGCCCCCATTGCGAACCCAGCTCTTAATGCTGTTTGTCTCTCCCTCAGATAAGTTGTACCAGCCATTAGCCATAACTAATACATTGTAACGACTCAAGTCTGCTCCGCCCAAATCATCCGTATCAATAATTGAAAGAGGCATGTGATAACGCTGATCAAATAAATGCCACGCCTCACCTACTTCATAAGAGCTGGTTCCGTCTCCTCCCAAAATTGCTACACTAGGTTTCTCAAGGATCTCGAAGTTGTTACTACCAAGGTCAATACCGGAAGTGGAAAGCCCGCTGGAAATCGCATAGACTTTTATTCCGTCTTCTTGTGCAATAGTCTGAACGAGTTCATGCACTTTATTTTGATCGTCCTGAACTCCCAGTGGAATTAAGATCGTGCCATAATCAAAGTTTTTCTGACCTTCCTGAGTTACAGAAGAAAAAGGCAGAGAAGCTACTTTCGTTCTTACTCCCGCGCTTTGTAGTCTGTATAATGCTCTTGGGCTATAATATTCGTCCCACTCGAAGGCATATGCATAACTGGATCTGTTACCGACAACCATTCCATTAGATTTCATTTCTCCATTGAACCTGTCGCCCAATACATTGTTATTGAATTCACGGAATCCTAATTCAGCAAAAGGAAGGTTGAAGGCATATGGCATAGTCCAGGCGGATACATCGTAAAAAAGACTATCCGTAAACTCGGTTCTTCGTTCGAATATCGCCGTAATCAATTTGTACTGTGGTTGATTGGTGGGAACTATGTATGCCTTTCCTGCTTCAAAATTTTCTCCATCAGCAGAAATATTACTTCCTAATTCATATACCTGAATGTCATGACGGTTTATCATTTCAGCAAGATGATAGGTTCTTGCCTGATCGGCGCTTTCACCAAATACGTATGCTTTTATTGACGCTCTTTCGGCTTCATTCATTGCTTCCTGATAAAACAGCCTTTGATGCTCAAGAAGTTCTTCCCGTAGATCGTACGCTGCTTTCAGTGTAGAATGTGAAGCAGTAACCTGATTACGAATAGTAAAAGGAAATTCTAAAACCCCATGAACGGTTTCCTGTGCATGCCCTCTGGAACTTGCCTGCTCAAATAAAATTCCTATCGCTCCCTGAACATCCGGATAGGTTGAGCCTTTTCCATAGTAAAAGTCATCAAAACTTTCTTTTGAATAATACAATGATTGAATCTTATCTAATTCGTCGGCATGATATTCTGCAATGTTAGCCGTTAAATCCTGGTTTCTTTGTGGAGTTAGCGGGTTTGTTCTGCTAGGAATTCCTGGCTGAAAGAAGAAGGTTGAGTTACTTCCCATTTCATGGTGATCTGTCAGAATATTTGGTTTCCACTCATGAAACCAAGCTATTCTGCCTTTGCTTTCAGGATGTTGAGCCAAAAGCCAGTCCCGGTTTAAATCAAACCAATAGTGATTCGTTCTTCCTCCCGGCCATACTTCGCTGTATTCTCTGCTTCCGGGATCAGTAACCAGAACGTTTTTACTTTTATGTGTATTTGCCCAATGCGCAAACCGATTTATCCCATCTGGGTTCATTCCTGGGTCAACTAATACTACAACTTTGCTTAATAGTTCTTCAACGTCTCTTCCTTCCGCTGCCGCAAGATGATATACTACGGCAAGTGATGCATTGGATCCACTGGGTTCATTTCCGTGTACGCTGTAACCTAATTGTACAACCACCGGCATTTCTGAAATATCCAGGTCAGAGGAAACGGAAGGATCCGTAAGTTTTACATGGTTTTCTCTGATCTCATCTATCTTGCTATGGTTTTCTGTTGAAGTTATCACTAAAGACAGGAGTTGACGGTTTTCATAGCTTCGGGCATATTCAGTAATAGTTATCCGATCTGACGCCTCAGCAACTGCGTGCATATATTGAACTAACTGATCATGGCGCACATGCCATTCTCCAAGCTCAGCGCCTAAAACATCTTTAGGAGTTGGTATGTCTTCATTATAAGTTACCCCCTCTTTTAAGAAATAGTCGAGTGTAGTTTGACTTACTACACTTTCAGAAATAAACAGTAGAGCAAAAACGAATAATATTTTTTTCATTGTGGTATGTATTAATCCCTGGATTTTGTGCCTAATAGTACTCCACCAAATTGAAAAAAGCTGAAAAAGGTTTCCTTATCCTCAGCATGAACTCATTTTTATGATTAGCAAAAAAATTTGTACTCTTTGCCAACCTAACCGCGAGTAAAGCTTATGAGTGAAAGTAAGAGTTCAACTAAATCTACCCTGAGATACGCTCTTGGTCCCGGCTTAATTTTAGCCGCCGCTGCTATTGGCGTTTCACATCTTGTACAGTCAACTCGAGCTGGTGCAGAATTCGGTTTTATGTTGATTTGGGCTGTTGTACTTGCAAATATTTCGAAGTACCCTTTCCTGGAATTTGGACCCAGATATACAATAGCAACCAATGAAAGCCTTATAAGAGGCTATCAAAAATTGGGTAAATGGGCACTGTGGACGTTTGGAGGGTTTACCGTAATTACTATGTGTATCGTTCAGGCGGCCGTTACTATTGTTACCGCGAGCCTTGCAGCAGAACTCACAGGAATTGAATTATCGCCCTTACTCTGGAGCGTGATCATTCTGGTTATTTGCTTTTTAATCTTAAGCAGAGGCCAATATTCTGCGCTTGATGGGGCTATAAAAATTATTATTGTAGTACTTTCTGTTTCAACCGTGATCGCACTTATCGTTGCCGCCACAAGCTCTTCTGGAATAACCCGACCAGAGGCCCCTAGTGTTTGGAATGAACAAGGGATATTATTTCTGATAGCACTAATGGGATGGATGCCTATTTTAATCGATGCTTCGGCATGGCACTCTTTATGGATTCTTGAACGAATTAAACAAACCAAACATACCCCAACTCTCAGAGAGAGTTTAACCGATTTCAATATCGGATATATTGGCGCCGGAGTGATGGCCGTTGCTTTTCTTTCTTTAGGAGCATTAGTGATGTTTGGTGCTAATATGGATTTCGCTTCCAGCGGCTCTGCTTTTGCAAATCAGTTGGTGAGCATGTACACCTCAACCCTTGGCGATTGGACCTACTGGATAATAATCATTTGCGCATTCACCGCTATGTTCAGTACCACACTTACCGTAACTGATGGATATCCGCGTGCCTGCGCTCATTTATTTAATCTGAATTTGGAAGATGAAGCAAAAGCCCCGGTTTACAAAAGTTATAAAGGACTTCTTTTTATGATCTCTGTTCTTTCAGTTGGAGTACTCTATCTGGCGGGAAGCCGGTTCATCTTTATGGTAGATCTGGCAACTACAATTTCTTTCTTAACCGCCCCTGTTTTTGCTTTCATAAATTATAAACTGATTTTTTCAAAGCATTTTCCTGAAAACCAACAACCTCCCGCTTGGTTAAAATATTTATGCTGGTTTGGAATGGTATTTATTACCGGATTTGCACTGCTTTTTCTGTATTCAAAATTATTCGGATTTAACTAATTTTGAGGCACATAAATCTGAGGTCTATTGAGTAAATATATTTTTCCGGTTCGAGAGCCATTTAACTCCTATTCGCATTTGGTTGGGGCAATTATAGCCGTATTCTGGACAGTTCTTCTGCTAATTAATGCAGCTGAAAGCCCTGTTAGTTATAAAGCATCTTTCATTATTTATGGGATCTCTGTTTTCCTGATGTTCTTCTCAAGCGCTATTTATCATACCATTAATGTTTCATTTAAAACCGAGGAGTTATTCCGGCTCTTTGATCATATCATGATTTATGTTGTGATTGCAGGAAGTTATACACCAATTTGTGTAATTGTACTGGATGGTGGTTGGCGATTAGGCATGCTGCTTGGGATCTGGTTATTCGCTCTTGCCGGAGTTTTCAAAAAAATCTTCTGGCTCAACGCTCCAAGATGGTTTTCAACTGCTTTATATTTGTTGATGGGTTGGGTTGCGGTAATCATATTTCCACAAATGTGGGAGCTTTTGCCAAAGATGTTTTCTTACTGGATTGTTATAGGTGGTTTATTCTATTCATTCGGCGCTGTGATTTATGCAATTGAAAAACCTAATCCTAAACCTCCTCATTTCGGGTTTCATGAAATCTGGCATTTATTTGTTTTGGGCGGTGCTTTTTCGCATTTCTGGGCTATCTATAAATATTTACCTGCTTATTCATAATTCGATTACCGATATTGGCTGAACCAATATATATTGCCATCTTTAAATTTCTACGTAACTATTTATGGTTTTTGGTCAAAACAAGCTTTGTATTGCGTTAATTCTTGCCACTGTTTTTTTCTCCGGTATTAGTTGTCAGCAAGAACGAACCGGACCACAAAATGCCCCAGCAGGGAATAGAAAAAGCCCAATAGCTATTTCTTCTATAAAACATGGGGGTATCTATATAAAGGTTGTATATGGACAACCTTACAGAAATGGCCGGGCTATTTTTGGAGACCACGAGCCATACGGTCAGGTTTGGAGAACGGGCGCAAACGAAGCCACAGAAATCACCATTACAGAGCCTGTTCTAATGGGTGGGGAAGTTGTCGATGCCGGCACCTATGCATTATTTACCATTCCTGAAGAAGATAAATGGACGATCATTTTGAATAATGATTTAGGGCAATGGGGGGCTTTTACCTATTCTGAAGATCGGGATTATCTCCGCTTTGATGTACCGGTAATTAATCTTGAGACCCCTGCAGAAGCTTTTTCCATTGAGTTTTCTGAAGTAAACCTTTCTCTTACCACAATGACTATGACCTGGGATATGGTAAAAGTAGAAGTTCCTATTCGTTTTTATGAAAATGGCTAAGCTTTACCTATGATTTTTGAAATGCCTCGGCCATCCGCTTCTCATGATAAGTATGTGGAGTGTTTTATTTATTTTAAAGGATATATGCCCCAACATTCAATAGAGCGAGTCGTCCCTGATGGGCATGTTTATTTAATTTTTGAGCTGGATAACCTTCCTCGATACACTTATATCAATGATTCTCTGAAACCGGATCGAACATTTACCAAGTGTTGGTTTTCTGGGCTTCAGAAGAATTATATAAGTATTTCCGCTTTACCGGATTCTGAGATGTTTGTAATCAAATTTAAACCGGGAGAGGCAATACCTTACCTGCATACAACACTTGATGAAGTAAGTAATTCCGTTATCCCTGCCGAACAAATTTTGGGAGAGGCGGTTTTTGAATTACGGGAGAAACTTTTCAATACAAATACACCAAAAGAAAAATTTGATCTTGCCAATCAGTTTCTTACAGACCTTTTTTATTCTGATTTTCAACCTCATGAAAGCGTCTACAAAGCCATTGAACGCTTGCAGTGTGATCCCGAGTTTTTTGATACAACTATGATGCAAATCATTGAAGAATCCGGTTTCTCTAAAAAACATTTTATCGATCTATTCAAAAAATCTGTCGGCGTTACTCCAAAGTACTTTCAGCGGATACTTCGCTTTAACTGTATCATACCTAAAGTTCAGCAGGAACAAGAAATTTCCTGGCCACAAATTAGTGCGGAATGTGGCTTTTATGATCAGGCGCACTTTATTCGAGAGTTCAGACAGTTTTCAGGATATAATCCTGAGTCATTCTTAACTGAGCAAAGAGGGCATGGAGAAGTTAATTTCTTCCCTATACAATAAAGGGTAACTTTTTTACAATACTTCTTTATTCAGATCACTTAGGTTCTTTAAAATTTTAATTCAAATAGACATCATGGAAAAAGGACTCCTTGAAAAAACCGGTAAAGCTCTTGAAGAGTGGGTAGGCATTGTAAAAGAACAAAACTTTGAGAAACATGGACAAATCATAAAGTTTCTTAAAGAAGAACACGGGTTCACGCACGGTTTTGCAAATTTCGTTGCCCATAAAGCCCGGGAATCCGACGCCGCTTCTTTTGATGCTGATGATCTGGTTACAAGTCAATATTCCAAAGGAAAAGAGCATCTGAAGCCTATTTATGAAAAAATACTCGGAATAGTTAAAGACTTTGGTTCAGATGTAGAAATTGCTCCAAAGAAATCTAGTGTAAGCCTGAGAAGAAAGCGTCAGTTTGCTCTTATTCAGCCTTCTACAAAAACCAGAATCGATCTTGGCCTGAAACTTAATGATGCTGTGTTAACAAATCGCCTTGAGAATTCGGGACCATTTGGTTCCATGTGCACTAACAGAGTTCAACTTACAGAACTTTCCCAGGTTGATGATGAACTTATTGGTTGGCTAAAAACTGCCTATGAACAAGCGGGCTAGTTAGTTTCTACTAATTTGAGTAGCTCTTCGGGAACATCTATATCCATACGGAGAACCTGTGAGGCATGGGTTTTCCCCTGCGCATCAAGCTTTAGAGAAACCGTGCCTCCTCCCCCTAAACTTTCATACAAAATGAAATTAAGAGCACCGATATTGGGAAGCTCATATCGTTCTACTTTTCCTTTGCACACATTTTTCATGTGTTCTTTTACTGCTTCAGAGGTAAGTTTTTCCTTTAGAAAAGGGTAGATTTCCGGGTGCCGGGCGATAATACCGACGTTGCTTCCGTTTCCTTTGTCACCGCTTCTTCCGTGGGCTATTTTTAATAATTTTACTACAGGCATAATCTCCAACTGTTTTAAGAAAGATACTTTTTTATTGGGATGGATTACAATTAGATACTACTTTCCGTTGTATGTATGATTCTACATTTTTAATAAAACTGGTACAGGCCCGAATGCCTTTCGGAAAATATGAGGGACGCTTTATTACAGACTTGCCCGTTCATTATCTGGAATGGTTTAACAGAGAAGGATTTCCAAATGGCGACCTTGGTCAATATCTTTCTACTATGTATGAAGTAAAGATGAATGGGATAGATAAAATACTGGATCCAATTAAACTGGAATTTCGAAGGAAAAGGTGCCCATGAAGTTTTTTACCTCTCAGATAAGCTACTTCATAACCAACCGAACGGCAAAAAAGAATATAAAACAGCTGTTCACTTTCATTCTGATTCTACTAGGAATGATCACCGCCTATGGAATTCTGTTCCATATCATTATGGAGTACGAAGGTCAGAAACATAGCTGGATGACCGGGTTTTACTGGACCTTGGTTACCATGAGCACTCTTGGTTTTGGAGATATTACATTCACTTCTGATTTGGGGCGTTTTTTCTCGATTGTCGTTCTCGGCTCTGGTGTTGTTGTTCTTTTAATCATGCTCCCATTCACTTTCATTGAGTTCTTTTATGCTCCATGGATGGAGGCTCAATCCAGAGCGCGGGCGCCGAGGGAATTACCACCTAATACTTCCGGGCATATTGTTATTACTTCCTTCGATCCAATTACAAAGGCACTTATTGAAAAGCTTACTCAGTACCATCATAAATATGTATTGTTGATACAGGACATTCCAACAGCGCTGGATTTATATGATCAGGGATACAGTGTAATGGTTGGCGATATCGATAACCCGGAAACCTATCAAAAGCTGCGTATTGAAAATGCATCAATGGTAGTAACATCCGGTACTGATATGCAGAATGCTAACGTGGCACACACTATCAGAGAATTCAACAAAGAAATCAAGATTGTTTCGACTGCCAATTCACACGATTCTATTGATATTCTGAAGTTGGCAGGATGTGATCATGTATTACATATGGGGAATTTATTGGGGCGCGCCTTGTCTATTCGCACCCTTGGCCAGGACGCCAGAGTTCATACCATTGGTAGGTTAAACAATCTGATAATTGCTGAAGCGACAGCTTACGCAACTCCGTTAGTTGGTAAAACGATCCGGGAATCCCGGCTTAGAGAAGATATCGGAGTACATGTGGTTGGGATCTGGAACAGGGGAACTTTTAAAGGGTCTCATCCGGATACCGTGATTGAAAATCATAGCGTATTAATGCTTGCTGGTTCTATTGATCAGTTACGTAACTATGACGAAATGTTTGGTATTTATGGGGCGAGTGATGATCCGGTAGTAATTATAGGAGGGGGGCGAGTTGGAAGAGCAGCTGCCTATCACCTGAAAAAGAGAGGTATTAAATTCAAGATCGTTGACAAAAATCCGGATCGGATTATTTCAAAAAATTTCGTGTTAGGCGATGCCGCCGATCTCGAAACCTTGAAAAAAGCCGGCATCGATAATGCTCATACCGTTTTGATTAGTACCAACCAGGACGATATTAATATTTATCTGACAATTTATTGTCGACATCTCCGTCCGAATATTCATATTGTTGCACGTTCAACTCTTGGAAGAAACGTTAGTACGCTTCACCGCGCCGGTGCCGATTTTGTAATGTCTTACGCATCAATGGGGGCAAACGCTATTTTTAATATTTATGAGGACAATGATATCATCATGATTGCGGAAGGGCTGAATGTATTCAGCCTTAAAACTCCAAAAAGCCTGGTTGGAAAAACTCTTCTGGAATCGGATATCCGCCATAAAACCGGGTGTAGTATTATCGCTTACACCAAAGATGGAGAACAAATAATAAATCCGGATCCTGCTAATCCAATTCCTGAAGACGGGGATATTATTCTGATTGGAGAAACAGAAGCAGAAATGAAATTCATTGAACTTTTCACTGATAAGTAAAAAATTTTAGATATAGTGTAACATATTTTTTACATCACGTAAAGAATTTCCGACATTTAATTTAAAACGGAGTTCATTATGTCAAAACAGGAAATTCTTTCGTGGACCTCACTAGCGTCCTCAACATCAGTATTGGTTTTTTATCTTTTAATTAATTTTGGGTGGCCGGACCTAATACCAGATTATTCTGCACGGGCATTTAAAATCTTTTTCAATGTTTTTTGGATAGCTGTTGTTGTTGAAATCATAGTAGGAATTACCGAAGGGAAAAAGAAGGTTCAGAAAGATGAGCGGGACTTTATAATTGAGGCTAAGGGTCTTAAAGTAGGTTATAATGTACTTGTAGTTGCATTAGTAATAGCCCTTATACAGGTTTTTGTATCCAATTTTACACAAAGCTATGCACCGAACCTTCCTTTTGCTATCGAAATCTCATCTATTTTTCATTTTCTTTTTATTGCTTTGTTTTCTGCCAGTGCAGCTAAAAGAGTAACCATGATTTATAACTACAGAAAGGATTGAGTATGGCAGAGGGAATTATTACCAATAATATCCGGAAACTACGGTTTAATAATCATGAGATGACTCAGCAGGAATTAGCAGATGCTGTTGGTGTAACCAGGCAAACAATCAATGCTATTGAAGCGGCAAAGTATTCTCCTTCTCTGGAGTTGGCATTTAAAATTGCTGCTGTTTTTGAACTGCCACTGGAAGAGGTTTTCCGTTATTAAACTTAGAACGATTTTGTAACTAATCGCTTTGGCTGCAGGGTTGAATCCTGAACTACCTCGAAATCTATAATTCCGAGAACCAGACCCTCTTCAGTAATCACATCTACTTTCCAAAGCCCTTCCATGACATTACTTTTAACAGTATAACCACGAAAACCTTCGTCACGGCCGCCGGTTATTTCGAATTTAATATCGTCGATAATTTCCCATTTATTGGTATGTGGACTAAACCATTTCCATCGATGGGCAACTTCTTTATTCAGGTTTGACGGAGCAAAAATCGAGGTGAAAACATACATATTTTCTCCCGGAGTATGAATGTATTTCTTACGGTTCTGTCTCCAGAATTCATACCATTCCGTACGCTCATAACTTATCCGGTACGTATTTTCTTCTTTCTCAATATTGTGAGCTACAACCCCGGTATCCAAAGCTAACGGAACCGGAGGGATTAGATTGAAATAATAGAAGCTGTTAATCAGTATATAAATTCCGAAAATCATTCCCAGCATTTTACCTTCATGAACCTCTTTCCTGGTGGATGGACTCGAATTGTAAATATAAACTACGAGTGCCATGGTAGATGCCAGACTTATCAGTCCGGAAGTAATGAAAATAGCCGTGTTCATATGCTTCACCAGTACGGGAATAAAAAAGGTGAAGAAAGTAAAGTTCACAAAGAAATAGGCGCTGAACTGGAGATATTTATTTGAAATTCTCTTCTTCAATAACTCATTAGCAAATAGAAGCACTACTAGAATAATGAAGAATATAACCGTTTTAGAAAAGGATACACTTCTTGAAAAATAAATCACATATGCACTGCACAATCCGCCTAAAAAGAACTGTATTGCTAAGGGTAAATATTCTTCAAATCGTTCTATAACAGTTTCTTTCCATTTACCATCGTCCATTAAATTGTACAGATAAAGAGAAACACTTAAAGACGCTAAATAGGTACACAATATAAACCGATCATAAAGACGGTCTATTCTGCCAAGTGTGAGAGAATCCCATATGAATCCACACATAAAAAAAGCGATTGGAGCATACTTTTGATGCTTTCTTATAAACGCTCTGAACCTGCTTATTTTTCTAATCATAAGTTCTGTACTTGAGAGAAGATATTCTTCTTTTTATTTCTAGTCTGTCAATAATTAAGAAATATTCCCGACTTTCATTTTAATTCAGGATTTTTTTCATTGTTAAACCCATAAATCAAAAAAGTTATAATGCCTGCTTTTAATGTAAACCGAAAAACAACTATAAAATCCTCTCCGAATAAAATCTTTTCCGTTTTAAATGATCTGAGTACCTGGAAAAACTGGTCGCCATGGTTAATCATGGAACCTGAAGCATCGGTAAATGTTGCAAATGATAATAAATCCTATGACTGGGATGGAAGCAGAGTAGGATCCGGAAACATGAAAGTGACGGGAGAAGATGAAAATAAGAGTGTGGACTACGATCTCAACTTTCTAAAGCCCTGGAAATCGGAAGCAAAGGTTCGGTTTGAATTAAAAGAACAAGGAGAAGAAACAGAAGTTACCTGGGTCATGGACAGTTCTCTTCCATGGTATATGTTCTGGATGATCGGCATGATGGATGCATGGGTAGGAATGGATTATGAGCGAGGACTCGGAATGCTGAAGGAGTATGTTGAAACCGGCACTATACTATCAAAGCTGGAATGGAAAGGAGAATCTGAATTTCCCGGAGTTAAATATGTAGGAGTTAAAACAACATGTGGTTTTGATGAGGTCGGGGAAGTGATGATGACTGACTTCGGCAAACTTGAATTTGTTGGACAGAAGTATGAAGACATTGCTACAGGTGTAGGTTATACTCAATATCATGACTGGAACATGAAAAAAAAACAAACTACTTACACAGCTTGCATAGGATTAACTGAAATTCCCGATGATATTCCGGAAGGGTATATTACCGGCGAAATTCCTGCTACTAATATTTACACACTTAGGCATATTGGAAAATACGATCATTTGGGAAATGCCTGGTCTACTTTGATGAATATGAGTCGAAGTAAGGAATTTAAACAAAACAAAAAAATTGACCCGTTTGAATGGTATGTAAGTGATCCCCGGGAAACAGCTGAAAAAGATATCATTACCGATATTTGTTTTCCCGTTAAATAAATCTCTCTGAATTATGTCTATTACTACTCCGGAACACGATGCCCGAATTGCCAGCATGACCTTTTCCTCAGTCTATCCCCATTACGTTACCAAGATTGAAAAGAAAGGTCGAACAAAAGAAGAGCTAATGGAAGTTATCGAATGGCTTACCGGCTTTGATGAATCAAAACTTGAAGAGTTAATTGAAGCTAAAGTAACCTTCGAAGAATTCTTTGATCAGGCTGATCTGAATCCAAATGCTGAATTAATAAAAGGGGTGATTTGTGGATACCGGGTTGAAGACATTACAACACCACTAACTCAGCAAGTCCGGTATTTGGATAAGGTGATTGATGAATTAGCAAAAGGAAAAAAGATGGAAAAGATCATGCGTTCATCTTAATTACATGCTTAACCCTCATATTCGGATTAAAGCTCATCATCAGCGAGCGATAGATAATCTTACCAATGAGTACAAACATGACCCGGATTATCTTGGTTTAATAATTGGTGGATCTGTAGCAAAAGGTTTGGCCCGGGATGATTCAGATATCGACTTCATGATTATTGCTTCTGAAAAGGAGTACAACCGAAGGAGCAAGGAGGATAATTTTTTTATAAACCGCACTGATTTATGTGACTATGAAAGAGGCTTTGTCGATGGGAAAGTGATAAACCTCGAATATTTACATCAGGTAGCAAAAAGAGGTAATGAACCTACCAGGGCTGCTTTTGATGGAGCTTTTATTACTTTTTCATCAATAGATGGATTAGATGAGATAATAGATCAAATTCTGACTTATCCTGAAAACGGCCAGGAAGACCGAATGAAGAAATTTTATTCGATGTCATTTATTCAAAATTGGTTAATGGGGGAGGCAACCCGGCACCAAAACTTGTACACCCAAACACGTGCAGCTTCTCAGTTGGTTTTATTTTCGGGCCGACTAATTCTGGTACATAATTCTGTCTTTTTTCCTTATCACAAATGGTTTATCCAATATTTAAATCGGTGTAAAGAAAAACAAACTGGGTTTATCGATGACATAAACTCCTTGCTTAAAGAACCTAATTCCTCTAATGCTACTCGTTTATTTGAAAGCCTTCGTGAATTTAAAGATTGGGGAGTAACAGACCTGGAAGCATTCGAATGGTTCTTAAAAGAAGTCGAATTAAGCTGGATGAATGATTCTACACCATTAGAAGATTTATGAAATTTTTAAGCAACAGTTTAACTCACAAACTAAAGACAATACTTACGTAGTGTCGGGCGCTGACTGGTTCGGCGTTTTCATTTTTGGCCGGGGTATAGGTTGAATTTCTGATGATGCCCAGAGCTGTTTCGTCACAACCGCCTCCAATTCCTCTCGTAATTCTGCTTTCCAACAACTCTCCCTCTTCATTGATATCCAGATACGCGATTACTGTACCTTCAATTCCGGCCCTTTGTGCCATCTCAGGATACCTCGCAAATTCTGCATTTGGTTTTCCCTCAAAATTTCCGGGAAACATGGCTTCTTCTGTATATAAATACCCTATTGTAATACTACTTCCATCTGCTGTTCTTACTTCTGTTCCGTTTGCAGAGGTAATATTTCCAGTGGTACTACAGTTGATAACTAAAAGAGTTAATAAGAGGGTTGCTAGAAATAGATTTTTCATATTAATGGATTTTAATTGCACTAATTTTACTTAACCAAAGTCATTTTTTTTCTTTCGGTAAAGTCACCCACTTTCAATTCATAAAAATAAATACCACTTGATAAGTTTCTGGCATTAAAATTAATAGTATGATCTCCTGATAATTTGTCCCCTTTAAATACTACCTCTACCTTTCTTCCTAATAAGTCATAAATAGAAATTTCAATATCCTGTGGTTTTGATAAAGAAAACGAAATATTCGTGCTTGGGTTGAAAGGGTTAGGATAGTTTTGATTTAAACGGATGCCAATCGGTTTTGTATCCCATTCATTATTTGTGGGAATAGAGATATCCTCTTTTTTGAAAATAAATCTGGTGCTCGTTATAAATGCTTCTTTTCGGGATGTAATTACGAGATCATGGAGTGTTTGATCTGTATTTAAATGCTCAACTTCATAGCTATCAAAGCCGTCAAAAGACTGAATAAGAGAACCATCAGAACCGATAACGAATACCGTATCCTGATTAATACCGTTTATTTTGTTATATGCATATTCCCCTGGTAGATTAATTTCGCTCCAGCTCAATCCGTAATCACTTGATTTTTGGATCTTACTACCCGGCCCTCTTGGTGAATACAATAAATAGATAGTTTCATTGTTTATATAGAATGATTTAAAACCACTATGCTCTTCAGGAATAATAACAGATCTGCCTGACTCCCCACAATTTCTGCTATAATGCTCTGTAAGGCTTTCAGAATATGAAATAAGAAAGCATTGATTCAGGTCTGATATAAAATCCAGGTTACTTAAAAGGCTATCCATTAATTCCTCAGCTAATGAAGATGTATAAAGCGAAGAATCAATGCGGTTTGTCCAGGTTTCACCGCCATCTACTGATTTTGCTAATCCCCCTCCCAGTAAAAAAAGTGTATCCTTATTTTGAGGAATTATATATCTGGGATTGAACGGTTGTGGGTAATCTGTGAAACTTTTTAATTTCCAGGTTTCTCCACCATCATCCGTTAACAATAAATTATTTGCCAGTGTAAGGAAATACCCTTTTGACTTATTTATGAACCTGATTTCACTATTGGTAAAAAATCCATCAAGATCAATAAAAACTACCTCTGTGGTTTCAAAAGCGTCTTCCGTTTTCAGAAAACTATTTGTTCTCCCATTTATAAAAAAAACACTGTCGTTCTGCATATGTAACTCACCGAAACTAGTGCTGAACGTCTGATACTTTTCCACCCATTGTGCCTGTACTTGTACACTAATAATTGTGCATAGAAAAACTAAAACTACTCTCATTTTCTCTAATTTTATTCCTCTTGTTTTTTATTAACCGATTATATCAAAAATTAATACGAAAGAGTATAATATGTTTTCAGAACGATTGATTGCACTTAAATCTATAAATATTAAATAGAGTTACAAACGTTAAGGAATAGATTATGACAAATCGAATTGAAACCGAAATTGATAATTAAGATGGTCCGGTAACCTTTGAACACGACGAAATATTTAGCGGATTACTAGTTGGTTTCATGCCTAAACTACTGCAGGATACCAAAACAGGTTTTGAAAAAAGAATGTGAGAAAGGAAAATAGCTATAATCTAATACTGGTTAAGAGTTAAATTATATTAGCTCAATTTTTTTATGATATACTTCTCCCTTTCCATACACTTCTCTAATTATAAATCCGCTTTTCTCCAAAAGAGCTCTTAGTTTAATATTAGGTTTAGCACAATTTATAGCATGTACTATATATTCCATTTGTTTCAGTTTTTTTAGTCTGGAAATATGTTTTGCTATTTTGTTTATAGCTGGAAGAACTCCTTCTCCTCCGCCATCTATTTGAGCTAATTCAATTATAAGAGATAAATCATCCTTAATCGTAAACTGACCTAGTACTTCCCCAGATCCAATATTTATTACAATAGGTTTATCAATAAGAACTAACTGATCAAACTCAGATTCTGACCATTTTAATATTTCTTCTATTGATTCCCCTTCAATTTTGATCATTTATTCACCTACTCTTATTGAGTTAAGTATTTCATCTAAGTTTTTGGATACCAACCTTGAAAGTTTATTAGTTCTTTCTTCAAAAATATTCTCTAAAACCCTCTTTCTTTTCTTTCTGATCTTAGGTGAACAGCTTTTGATTTTCAAAACTTTTTCAAATCTCTGTCTATCATTATTTGTCAAACCAAAATTCTTCATAAGAATTTCTTCAATAGATATTCTTTCTTCCTTAAAGAATGCAGGTATTTTACGTATAGGAATTTCTAAATGAATTTCAGGAAGAGTATAAAATGAAGAAAATCCATATATCAAAAACACGGAGATTACTATTTTGATTTCTTCTCTTTTCCATAAAAAGTAAAACTCTTCGTTCTTCCAACTTTCATAATTTGGTCCTTCAAAATTATACTTCTCATTAAGAAATGAGAATTCATTTTCTATCTTTTCAGTAAAATTCAAAATCCATAATCTTTAATTTTGAATTACAGAACCCACCTCAAAAACTTCCTCTCCTAATTTAGTTGCTTCAGCTATTATCTCGTCTTTCGCATATTTATCTATAACAGCAACCAATCCAATTCCAAGATTGAATGTAGCCTGCATATCTTCTTCCGGTACATTTCCAATTTCCTGAATGAGTTTATACACGGCCGGACGTTCCCATCCATCCCAATTAATATCTAAAGCTAAGCCTTCGGGTAAAATTCGTTTGGTATTTCCTACCATTCCACCGCCTGTAATGTGGGAAAATCCATGTACTCCTTCTATTCCTTTTAAAGCAGTAATTAAAGGTAAGTAGGATTTGTGTACTTGCAGTAATTCTTCCGCTACGGTACGTCCCAACTCTTCCACAAAATCATATACTTCATATTCACTGAATAACACCTTCCTTGCCAGCGAATATCCGTTGGTATGTAATCCGGAACTTTTAAATCCGAGTAGTACATTACCTTCTTTAATTCCGGCTCCGTTTATTACTTTGTCTTCATCTACTATTCCCACAATAGTACCGGCCAGATCAAATTCTCCTGGTCCGTAGATGTCGGGCATTTCTGCTGTTTCTCCTCCTATTAAAGCCACCCCATTTTCTTTACAAGCGGTAGCAAAACCTTTAATTACTTCATAACCCACATTTTGCTCCAGTTTTCCGGTAGAGAAATAATCCAAAAAGAAAAGCGGAGTAGCTCCGCATACGGCAATATCATTCACACAATGATTAACTAAGTCCTGACCCACGGTATCATATTTCTGAGCTTTGAAAGCCACAATCAATTTAGTTCCAACTCCATCCACAGAACTCACAAAGGTTGGTTTTTTAAAGCCATCCAGATTTGGACTAAAAAATCCACCAAAACCACCGATGTTAGAAAGTACCGCATCAGAATGTGTTTCCTTAACAATCCCTTTTATGGAGTTAACCAGATCTTCTCCGGCCTTAATATCTACACCGGAATCTTTATACGTAAATTGTTTTTTCGCCATCAGGCTTATTGATTTTGTGTTACCAGTTGGATGTGAGCTAAATGGTGATTGCAATGCCAGGCATAATGTGCTGTTGCTAAAAGTAAAGTATAATCTATCCCGGATTCCGGGTGATGGAACGTTCTTTTAAAATGCTTTTTCTTCATGTTATTCAACACAGCAGCCCATTTTTCATGAATAGCCGTTAACATTCTGAGGGTGCTTTTCATGGATATTTCATAATCCCCTAAATCTGTCCAAGCACTTTCGTCATACGGTTTGATAGTCGGATTATCTTCTGTTAAAGCAAGCTTTACTCTGATTAATGCATTCATATGGCTGTCGCATAAATGATGAACAACCTGACTTACCGTCCAGCCTCCATCCCGGTAAGGCGAGTTCAAAACCTCATCGGATTGACCATACAACTCTGCTTTCACTTTTAGGGGGAGAGAACGAATATCTTCAATCAACTCCGGAAGATCCTTTACCTTCCATTGTTTATTGAAATCAAATTCTCCGATAGGGTATTTTTTATTCATTTCATTCTCCATTTTGCTCAAATAAATATACCATCTTTCAAAAAGGTTTATGAGAGCTTTTTCCAAATCTTTTCCACAGTCTAAAAGACAAATAAAATGAGATTTAAATATTTAGTAATTAGTTATAGGTAGTGTGGAAATGTGGAAAACAAACTTTTCCTTTTTCTCAACAACTCTTGACAATGCTTTGTGGAAAGAAATGTGCACAACCATATATTAATTTATATTGAGTTACAAGAAATATTAAAAACTTCTCCACAGCTACACCTTAATCACACATAAAATCTGATATCATTGAATTAACATTAAAAGTTATTCTATTTGGGTGTTGATTAGGACTTCGGAATGTGGAAACTTGTGTATAAATCGGAAGGATTTTGGTTATCAAAAAGTTATGGAGTTGATATCCACATAGTAATCCACATATAAACATTTATGAAAGTAGTAGTTCAGCGCGTGAGTTCAGCTTCAGTAATGGTAGGAAACGAAATTACCGGAGCTATCGATAAAGGACTTTTATTGTTAGTGGGAGTTCATCAGGAAGATACTGAAGAGCAGATGAAATGGATGTGTGAAAAGATTCTGAAGCTTCGTGTTTTTGAAGATGAAAATGAGAAAATGAATTTGTCAGTTTCTGATGTTCACGGAGAAATATTGGTCGTTTCACAGTTTACTTTATATGGAGACACTAAAAAAGGTACACGTCCCAGTTATATTGAAGCGGCCCGACCCGAGAAAGCAGAACCGATGTATGAAGCCATGATTCAGTATTTTAAAGATCATTCAGATCTGAACATTCAAACCGGAAAATTTGGTGCTATGATGGATTTGAAGTTGGTAAATGATGGTCCGGTAACCCTGATACTGGAGAAGTAGGTTGGCAGTTATTTTCATTTTTATTGATGGTGTTGGATTAGGAGAAGCATCCGGTCAAAACCCATTCTTTGTGGATCGTTATGAAAGTTTTCAGATACTTTCCGGAGGAGAATTTCATAAAAAAGGAAAATCGATACAGTCTAAAACACACCTTTTTAAACCCATTGATGCCAATCTTGGAGTGGAAGGTTTACCACAAAGCGGAACAGGTCAAACTACCTTATTTACCGGAGAGAATGCATCGAAAGTGATAGGAAAGCATTTCGGACCCTATCCACATTCCGGAATTAAATACTTACTGAAAGAACAAAGCATATTTCACGCTGTATTAGAGAAGGGGAAGAAACCCTATTTCATGAATGCTTACCCACCGATTTTTTTCGAACATGCTCAGAGAAGAAACCGGTGGAGTTGCACTACACTTATGACTAAAAGTGCAGGAATGAAATTGAATTCAACGGAAGAAGTGCAGAACGGCACGGCACTAACTGCTGAAATTATCCAGAATGCATGGAGAGAACGATTAGGAATAGATATCCCAAAAATAGATGCTAAAGAAGCGGCGCGAAGATTAATTAATATTGTTCCGGAATATGATTTGGTGATGTATGAGTATTATCTGACGGATAAAGCAGGTCACAATAAAAATCTGGAAGACGCCCGAACAGTATTGAATACATTGGATGAATTTTTACTTCATATTATTAAAGAAAAGAGAAGTGAGGATACTTTAGTAATTACCAGTGATCATGGAAACCTGGAAGACCTTTCCACTAAAACCCACACCCGAAATGAAGTCCCTTTATTTGTACTGGGAGAAAATGCTGTTAAGTTTAATGAAGTAGAAAGTCTGGTTGGGGTGAAGGATGGGATTTTTGCCATACTATGAAAAAGATAGAGAAGCCATACAGGGGACGGGCAGAAATAATAGAATCTGAAGAAGGTCTTTCAATTAAAATATCTGTACAAAGAAAATGGTTATTGATTGTTAGAAGTTTTTTGGGAGTTGGGGTATGGGCGATTTTTGGAATAGTTTTGCTCTTTTTTCTCTTATTTGCAACAAATAATGAAGCAAGAATAGAAATGTTTATAGTAAATGTTATTTGGGGATTTGTAGGGTTAGTTTCAATAATTGGATTTCTATGGGATATAAAAGGAAAACAGAAACTAGCTATTGAGGATGAAAATTTATTGGTAGAAAAAAACGCCATTCTTTTATACAGAAGAAAAAGATACCAGCTAAAAAATATTAGAAATTTCTCAATGAACGAATATAAACCAATGTTCACAATAAGGAAAAGAGATAGCTTTTGGCTTAATACTGGTATTGTAAAATTCGATTATTTGGGAAAGCAACCAAAAATATTACTAGATATTGATGAAGCTGAAGCAAAAGAAATTGTGAAAAGGATAAACTCATTTATTAACAATGGAAGTAATTGATAAAAACAAGTCATTTCATGTAACCATAAATGCAAAGAAAAATATTCCTCTTATTATTCTTATACCCATACTCATTTTTGTTTTTGGATTTTTTGATTGGAAAATAGCACTTATACCTATTTTCCTTGGCGGGTATATAATCCAATGGATGTTTTTTGGAAAAGAGATCATACAAATATCAGATGGAATTTTAACAGTTAAAAAGGAGCTTTTTTCATTTTCAAAAGAACTCCATTATGATATTAATGAAATCCAAGAGATAAGAAGGAATCGTAAAACTGACGCTATTGAACAGGACTTTGAGGCAACCATGAGTATAAGTAATTACTTTTCTAACGATGGGCTCCTAAAGTTTGATTATGGAATGAAAACAGTAAAATTTGCAGATGAAATAAGTGAAAAAGAGGCAGAAATTTTGCTGGAAAAGTTAAAAAATAGAATAAAAAAAAGTCATCCTGAGGATACTTCCGAAGGATCTTCAAAGCCATTAAGAAACTAGCGTTTCAGAAGGAGGCCACTCACCCAAAACAACTTCATTCAAAAATTTCCATTCCAGATTACTCTTCTCAATTAACTCTTCCTTCCATTTTCTATTCTTTCCCTTAATGTACTTTTCGGCTGCAATCGCTTCATTAGCAGTAGAAAACACCTCATACCAAACTAGACAATAACAAAAGTTCTTTCCTGCGAAAGATTATTTATTTACCCTGTTTTGGTAATGTTGAACAATTCTACTCTGTAGGTTATTAGTCATTCCCGTATAAAGAACGGTTCGGTTTGGATTGGTAACTATGTATGTGTAGAAATTTTTATTCATACTTTGTTAGATCGGGAAAGGATAGAATCCTTACAAAAAAGTTCAATCAGATCGTCAATTGTGCAGATCCTTCGGAGGTATCCTCAGGATGACTGGAGTTGAGTATTTAAAACGATACAATACTTCTGTACCTTCAAACTATGAAAAGAATAGTACTCTACTCATTATTTGGTCTGGTTTTTCTTTATGGAATTCTTCTTATCCCGGATACCTCATCCATTAATATTGAAAGTGAAGGGAATGCAACGCCGTTTATTTGGAATCAGGATGAGCGATGGGAAGAACTGGAGGATCAATTTTTACTTGCAAAAAAAGAAGATCAGTTTGTAGTTGATTTAGAAGCAGCTAAACAAAAGGTTCAGTTGGAGATTTTACTAGGAGAATTAAAAGACACTGATTTTTCTCCGGAAGATCCAAGGCTGGAAGAATTTCTGAATGGTTTTTTTGAACTAGCTCCTTTAGTTGCTGCCTTACCCGATCACCAGGAAAAAAGGAAATTACTTGAATTATACAGCAGAGCCCGACTAATTATTAAAGAAGAGTCGGTGAATTGGGACATCAATGATCCGGAAACAAGAATAGCTTTATATAAAGTTTTGTATGGTATGCGGGCTACCGTTGAAGAAGTTCTTTTGCAGTCAAAAGAAGAAATAGACCCGGTTTTATATGTAAAAGACGAAGAATCGGCGACGCCATCCACTACAATTCTTGGAATAAAAGTCCACAGTGGGGATTTATTGGTTTCCAGGGGAGGAGCTGAAGTTTCAGCACTTATTTCAAGAGGTAACGACTACCCTGGAAATTTCTCTCATGTAGCCCTTATTTATGTGGAGGAAGGAACTAATATTCCATATATCATCGAAGCACATATTGAAAGAGGGGTTGATATAGCCAATCTCGAAGAATATATACAGGACAGAAAACTTCGGTTTATGGCTTTAAGGCCTCGCTTTGATCTGAAGAAGATTCAGGACAATCCAATGCTTCCACATATCGCCGCAAAAGAAATGTTTGAAGAAGCTAAATCACGTCATATTCCATACGACTTCAAGATGAACTTCTTTGATCATGAAGCTATGTTTTGTTCAGAAGTAGGTTCATCAACCTATAAGAATAATGGAATTCAGCTATGGCAATCGGAATCGACCATTTCGTCGTTTGGAGTAGTAAAATTATTGAACACATTCAGTGTTGAAAACTTTGTAACTCAAATGCCTTCTGATCTGGAATATGATCCCCAACTTTCAGTAGTTGCAGAGTGGCGTAATTCAGAAGCTCTTTTTGACGATCATTTATACAATGCAGTGATCGATGCCATGTTGGAGTGTGCAGAAAAAGGAGAAGAAATAGAATACAATCATTTTCTGCTCCCGGTAGTAAGAGGGATTAAAGGAGTTAGTGTGGTAAAAAACTGGTTTGGGGGAGTTGGCCCAGTTCCAGAAGGAATGAGTGCAACACAGGCATTAAAAAGTGATGCATTTATTAATCGACACGAAGAGTTGAAAATGGAAACGAGAGAAAAAGCTCAAGAGTTTGAAAAAGAGATTGGATATACACCACCCTATTGGGAATTGGTAAAGATGGCAAGTGAGAGTACGAGCTGTAACTGATTTTATCTTACAGTCATCCTCAGGATGACTATGATTTTTTTAAACTTTTCAAATGTTATTTACTTTAGATAAATGAAAAAGAAAGTTCATTTAGTATTAGGTAGTGGTGGAGCAAGAGGGTTGGCACACATTGCCGTTATAGAAGAACTGGAAAAAGAGGGTTTCGAGATAATTGAGGTAATTGGTTGTTCAATGGGGGCGGTAATCGGTGGGTTTTATGCAGCTGGTCATTTGAAGGAATATAAAGAATGGTTATTCGGACTTTCAAAATCAGATGTGTTTGATCTGATGGATTTTACCTTTACAAAACAAGGATTTATAAAAGGAGAAAAGATATTTAATACCCTCAGAGAAATGACCGGGGATTTGAATATTGAAGATTTTAAAGTCCCGTTTACTGCTGTTGCTACTGATATGAAGAATAATAAAGAAGTGTATTTCAGGAAAGGGGATTTGTTCAGGGCGTTAAGGGCTTCCGTATCTATTCCGGGTGTATTTCTCCCTGTTATTGATGGAAACAGGCTATTGGTTGATGGAGGAGTATTAAATCCAATGCCAGTAAATCTGGTTAAGAAAAAAGAAGATGCGATAGTTGTTGCGGTAAATTTAAATGCTCCTGCAGAAGATTCATTTAGAGCTATAAAGAAGAGTACAAGAGAATTAGCCAGAAAAAATGAAATCCAAAAATGGATCGAGAAAATGTTACCGGATGGTTTGAAAGAGTATGCTAAGAAATATGGGAAAGAGGGAGCAGAAACAGAGAAGGAAGAGTTTTCGCTAATGGGTTTGATGGAAGCCACCTTCAGTTTTACACAAGACAGACTTTCTGAACTGATACTGGAAACATCAAAACCTGATATACTCATTTCCATACCAAGAAACGCTGCAGGTACTTTTGAGTTCTATGAATCAAAAAATATCTACAGCCTTGGTCAGGAACGATGTAAAAAAGCGATGCAGCTTCTGGAGAATTGATTACCAGTCATCTGTTCTGAACGGTACAGCGGGTAAACCTTCAAAATTATATAAAGCAGTCTCGGGGTTATCTGCCCAGGCATAACGAATGGCTACAGGATGTTCGACTTCATCTGATTCAAGAATAATAAGATCGCCATCGATGGTAGCGTCTGCCCAATGGAAAACACTGTCCGATCCTGCGAGAGCAAATCCCGGAAGCCCCCCTTCGCTCTTTTTATTGACCAATCCTGAACCGATGTGATTAAAGGAAACGATGACTTTGTTTCCATCAATTACATGTCCACGATACATTGGACCTGAATACACAATATCTTCATTGTAAACCACATGACGGGCCGATTGCCATAACCGATACCCAACATCCTGTTTGTTTCGGGGATGGATGTCATTGGCTTCTCCAATATCAATGATAGTAGCCATGCCGGTATTGATCAGACTTAGCGTTTGTGTTTGTGCTTCCTGAAGTTTTGCCCACCCGGATTCGGTTGGCTGATCATACCGTTCCTGATAATTTGCGAGCTGAACAAAAAGGAAAGGAAAATCGCCCTGGTTCCAAACATTCCTCCAGGATACAATCATTGTCTCAAACAAATCATTATAATATTGATTGGCTGCCACATTACTTTCTCCCTGATACCAAATGGTACCTTTTATAGTATATCCGGCAATAGGGTGTATCATTGCATTGTAAAGAAAGCCGGATTCATTTTCGTAACGTATGACTTCCGGCATTGGCGGCTCAATCAGGTTAGAGTACTTCCAGGTTCCATTAAGTGGAATTTTTTGGTTTTCGGTTTGAATCCAAAAATCATTTTCGCTCCCAATAAAAGTTCGGTTAGCCCAATCTTCGACTGTTCTTATTGCAATTAGATTTTCTCCTTCCCGCAATAAGCTTTTGTCAATATCAATGATTTCGGGATCATCAGACCAGATTTTCACATACACTTGTTCACCATTAATGAAAGCAACTGTGAATTTACCTGGATTCCCGAATGATAGTTGTGCGTTGCTAACCTGATCAAGGGTAAATGTTTTTCGAAGCCAGACAAATTCTCCGAGTGGATCCGAATTCGGAAGATTTAAGTTTTCCCAGCCGGCATCATTATAGTCTGGCAGATGAACACCAAAACTCAAAAAATTCTCTGTATCCTGTACCCGTTGGTATTTTTCAGCATTCTTTTGGTTGTTTTCTTCGATCCTTTGACTCCAATCTGTATTGTCTTCTAAATAGCTTCTGGCGTCTTCTTCATATCCGGGAACAGAGGTCAAGGCAGGAAGCGGAGTCCATGATTCAGCGGGTGTACCACCCCAATTATCATCAATTATGCCTACAGGAACATTTTTTTCCGCGTGATTATGTTTTGCAAAAAACCAGGCAACCGCCGAAAAATTACGGGCATTTTCTTTATTGGCAACTTTCCATTCTGCGGGTTGCTTAAAATCGTTTAACGGAACAACGGAAATATCGTGTGCAACTTTAATAAAACGTATTTCCGGGTATTCAGCGTCATTAAGCTCCGCTTCCATATTATCTATGTTTGCACCAATCTGCCATTCCATATTAGACTGCCCGCCTGCAAGCCAGACATCTCCAAAATACACATCTTCGAAGGTAAGGGTCTGTCGGGAATCAACAGTGATTGTGTGTGGGCCTCCGGCTTGCTGCTTTGGAAGATATATTTCCCACTCACCGGACTCATTCGATTCCGTTATTACATTCAAATCACCCATTAAAACAGTAACTACAGAGTTGGGCCTCGACCATCCCCAAAGCCGCACATTTTCATCGTGTTGAAGGACCATGTGATCACCAAAAATCGTTGGCATTTTAAGGTCTTGAGAATAGCCGGATAAAGAGAACATGGTAACAATAAAAGTAAGAATACTGACTCTGAACATAACAGGAATGTTAATTAGTAAATCAATTTTAGTAAAAAGAAGGTAATAGCTCAGATTATTAAAAACTATTTTGCATTTTAGAATCATGAATAATCACCAAACTCAACGGTAACATGGAATTAAAACAACTTGGAAAATCTGAAATTAAAGTAACGCCGATTGCATTCGGAGCCTGGGCAATCGGAGGATGGATGTGGGGAGGGGCAGACGAACAAGACGCAATTAAAGCCATCCAAAAAGCGTACGAACTCGGGATCACAACAATAGATACTGCTCCGGTGTACGGCTTTGGGAAAAGTGAGAACCTGGTTGCAGAAGCTATGAAGGGCATTCCAAGAGAGAACTATCAGATACTAACCAAATATGGATTGAACTGGGAAAGCGAAGACGGGCATTTTCGATTTATGTCTGAAGATAATGAAGGTAACCCAACCCCGCTTCACGCCTGGGCATCAAAAGAAAGAGTGAAAAAAGAATGTGAAGACAGTCTTCGGCGTCTGAAAACTGATTATTTGGATCTATATCAAATACACTGGCCGGATCCTTCTACAGAAATATCAGAGACTATGGAGGCTGTTGCAGAATTGCTTGAAGAAGGTAAAATACTTGCGGCAGGCGTTTGTAATTATAGCGTTGAACAAGTGGAGGAAGCATTGAAAATAGTGCCTCTGGCATCAAACCAAGTCCCTTATAGTATGATTAACCGTGGAAATGAGGAAGATGTAATTCCCCAGGCGATAGAAAAGGGAATGGAAATACTCCCATATAGTCCGATTCAGCGAGGACTTTTAACAGGAAAAATCAAACCCAGGCATGAATTTACGGGATATGATACCCGAAAAGGGGATAAGTTTTTTAAAGATGAAAACATTCAAAGAGTTCTTGTGCTATTGGATAAAATCCGACCAATTGCAGAAGCTCATGACGCTTCGCTTACTCAGGTAGTAATTAACTGGACGGTTCAACAACCAGGAATAGGGTCCGTTCTGGTAGGTGCTAGAAATGAAAAACAGGTTATCGATAATGCCGCATCACTGGATTTTGAACTTTCGGAGGGAGAGTTAAACCTTATTACCAAAGCCTCAGATGAATTCGAATTAGTGTAGACTCATTAACGAACCATTAGCATTAGATTAAGCTGTTGCGGAAGGAGTTTATTTAAATCATATTGACTTCGAAATAGAATGCAGGAGTCAATATGGAAAAGAGATTTATACTAGCAATCGATCAGGGGACAACCAGCTCCAGGGCGATCGTTTTTGATCATTCAGGAGAAATTCGAGCAGTAGCCCAAAAAGAATTCAAACAACATTTTCCCAACGATGGCTGGGTAGAACATGATCCAAATGAAATCTGGAAGACTCAGGCGGGAGTAGTAGCAGAAGCGATTATGGATTGCGGTGCAGACGGTAAGAACATTGCTGCTATTGGAATAACCAATCAAAGAGAAACTACGGTAGTTTGGGATAGAGAAACAGGGGAGCCCGTTTATAACGCTATAGTATGGCAAGACCGGCGCACCTCTGATTACTGCGATCAACTAAGGGAAGAGGGGTGGACAGAAAAAGTAAAAGAGAAAACAGGTCTGATCATTGATAGCTATTTTTCTGGAACCAAAGTTCGATGGATTCTTGAAAATGTGGAAGGAGCCAGAGAAAAGGCCGAACAGGGAAAACTTGCTTTCGGCACGATTGATTGCTGGTTGGTTTGGAATTTCACTAAAGGGGAAACGCACATTACCGATGTAACCAACGCCTCACGAACGATGTTGTACAACATTACAGAACACAAATGGGATGAGGAGCTGCTGGAGTTAATGGGAATTCCAGAAAGTATGCTACCGGAGGTAAAGTCATCCAGCGAAATATATGGACATACCAAAACAACTATTTTCGCTCATGAAGTACCCATTGCCGGAATAGCCGGAGATCAGCAGGCCGCGATGTTTGGTCAGATGTGTTTACAACCCGGAATGTTGAAGAATACTTATGGCACGGGTTCTTTTATTATGTTTAATACCGGAGAAGAAGCAATAGAGTCTAATAACAATCTCCTAACCACAATCGGATATGGGTTTAATGATAAAACCATTTATGCTTTAGAAGGAAGTATTTTTATTGCCGGTGCAGTTGTCCAGTGGCTGAGAGATGGATTGGGAATTATAAAATCTTCTTCAGATGTAGAGAAACTCGCTCTTACCGAAAAGGATAATGGAGGGATTTACTTGGTACCTGCTTTTGCCGGACTTGGTGCACCACACTGGGACCAGCGAGCGAGAGGGTCCATTTTCGGATTGACACGTGGTTCCACTGCCGGACATATTGCCCGGGCTGCTTTGGAGGGAATAGCCTTTCAAGTGAAGGATGTGCTTTCTGCGATGGAAGCTGATTCCGGAATCGAAATTAAAGAACTCCGGGTAGATGGTGGAGCAACCGTAAACGACACGTTAATGCAATTTCAATCCGATATTTTACAGATACCGCTGGTTCGCCCAAAGATATTGGAAACCACAGCACTTGGCGCCGCTTACTTAGCGGGACTCGCCGTTGGCTTCTGGAAAAATACCGATGAAACCAAAGAACAGTGGCAGGAAGACAAACGCTTTGAGCCCAAAATGAGTAAAGATCAGGCTAACGAATTTTTGTTTAAATGGAACAAAGCCGTTGAGAAAAGTAAGGGGTGGGTTGAGTGAACGCACATGAAATACAGGACAAAGAAACGGAAGACTTCATAAAACAAAAGATAAAGGAGTTTGGATGGTCTGTTCAGTATTTTGAAGCAGAAGAAGAAAAACCGACTTTTGCATATACAATTGGTTTATGGGAAACTTTCAAACATCCAGAAATAATTGTTTTTGGATTATCCACTAATCATTTAGTCACAATTCTAAATGAGGCGGGTTCATATATTAAAGAGGGAAAAGTACTTAAAGTCGGAAAAGTATACGATGAATACTTAGAAGGCTTTGGTTCCATCTTCCGGAAGGTTAAAAAGTCCCGAATGCCAGAGTATTTTGGATATGGATTATGGTATTACTCAGGAGAAAATTTTGAAGCGATTCAGTTTTTTTGGCCTGATTCTGATGGAAACTTTCCTTGGCAAGAAGGTTTTGAAGAATCAGTAAAAGAGCTACAACCACAACTTTTTTAATGAAACGTAAAGACTTCATAAACACCCTAAAGGAAACCAACGACTACTGGGATGTACTCATTATCGGGGGAGGCGCAACGGGCCTAGGTTGTGCGGTTGACTCCGCTTCCCGGGGATATAAAACGGTACTTCTTGATATGCACGATTTTGCAAAGGGAACCTCAAGTCGTAGTACTAAACTGGTTCATGGAGGAGTTCGTTATCTGCAGCAGGGAGATGTTTCTCTGGTGATTGAAGCATTGAAAGAACGCGGCTTACTCATTCAGAACGCGCCACATCTAGTAAGTCATCAGTCTTTTATCGTGCCGAGTTATAAATGGTGGAACGGACCGTTCTATGGGGTTGGACTAAAAGTCTACGATGCACTTGCAGGAAAGCTAGGTATTAAAAAATCCAAAAGTCTTTCTAAAGAAGAAGTACTTGAGAAAATTCCCACATTAGAATCGGAAGGATTAAATGGAGGCACTATTTACTATGACGGACAATTCGATGATTCCCGTTTAGCAATAAATCTTGCTCAAACAGCTGTTGATCATGGGGCTACGGTAATAAATTATATGAAGGTTACCGGACTCATAAAAAATAGTCCGGGATATATTACGGGTGTAAAAGTTCAGAATATGATTGATGGAAGTTCAATGGAGATTAGCGCCAGAGTTGTAATTAATGCCACTGGAATCTTTTCGGATTCAATTCTTGAAATGGATGACTTTAAACATCAGCGAATGATACAATGTGCACAGGGTGTACATATTGTATTAGATAAAGAGTTTTTACCCGGTAATGCTGCTATAATGGTTCCACATACTGATGACGGAAGGGTTCTTTTTGCCGTACCCTGGCACGGAAAGGCATTGGTTGGAACGACTGATACTCCGATTAATAAACCATCACTTGAGCCGATAGCGCTTGAAGAAGAGGTAGAGTTTATCTTAAAGCACGCAAAAAAATATTTAACGAAAGACCCAAAAAGGAGCGATGTAAAAAGTGTTTTTGCTGGACTAAGACCCTTGGTTAAACCTCAGGATGCCAAGTCAACGGCAGAAATTTCCAGGAGTCACCATTTGCAGGTATCGGGATCTGGTTTGGTTACGATTGCCGGTGGAAAGTGGACTACTTATAGAAAAATGGCTGAGGATACTATTAATCAGGCAGAATTAGTTGCCGGGCTTGAAAACACATCCTGTAAAACAGAAAACCTGAGAATTCATGGTTGGTTAAAAAATATTGATTCGGATAACCATTTACATGTGTATGGCTCAGACGAAGTAGGATTAAGAAAATTACTTGAAGAAAACCCGGAATGGAATGAACCCCTTCACCAAAATTTACCATACTTAAAAGGGGAAGTTATCTGGGCGGTACGAAATGAACTTGCAATTACAATTGAAGACGTACTTTCCAGGCGAACAAGGGCACTACTTTTAGACGCAAAGGCGTCTCTGGAAATGGCACCGGAAGTTGGGAGACTCATTGCCTCAGAATTTGGATACGATGAGGCATGGGTTCAGCAGGAGGTAAAAGAGTATGAAGCGTTAGCAAGAAATTATATTTTGGAATAAAATCCATGAAATAAAACAACAGTCATCCTGAGCGAAAGCGAAGGATCTGCACAATTCGAAGTTAAGTAGATTCTTCGGCAGTAGCCTCAGAATGACTAAAATTAAAAAAACTATGGAAGCATACTTAGGGGAAGTTCTGGGAACATTCTTATTAATGGTTTTAGGATTAGGAGTGAACGCAAACGTTTCACTTAAAAGAACCTATGGCTCCGGAGGAAGCTGGCTTCTGATAAACTGGGGATGGGGAATCGCTGTATTTGTTGCTGTTTTTGTTTCAGCAGGAATAAGTGGCGCTCATATTAATCCTGCTGTAACAATAGGGCTGGCGGTAGCCGGTAAATTTTCATGGGCCTTAGTTCCAGGGTATATAATTGCCCAGTTCATTGGGGCAATATTAGCTGCTATTTTAATCTGGATACAATTCAAAAATCATTTTGAGGAAACCGAAGATCAAGGAACAAAACTTGGAGTTTTTAGTACCGGACCTGCTATCAAAGACACATGGAACAATTTATACTCCGAAGTATTCGGCACATTTGTACTAGTATTAGCAGTGTTATTTTTGGCCGCACCAGATGTCGGTCTTGGCTCCATTGAGGCTCTACCGGTTGGACTGTTAGTATTTGGAATAGGGATGTCTTTAGGTGGTACAACAGGATACGCTATTAATCCAGCCAGAGATCTAGGGCCAAGATTAGCACATGCGTTTTTACCCATAAAAGGAAAAGGAAGTAGTAACTGGGCTTATTCATGGATTCCGGTTCTTGGGCCACTTGTAGGAGGAGTTTTAGCAGCATTTGTATATTCTTTACTTCCATTTTAAAACCCTGAAGAATGAGATCATTTTTAAAAGACAGAAGCTGGCGATTTTTACTATTTGAGTTTATTGTGGTTTTCGTCGGAATTTATGGGGCATTTTATCTTAACACACTACGTGAAGAACAGATTGAGCGTAGAAACCAGGTTAATTACTACAAGACCTTCATGCTGAATCTGGATTACCTGTATGCCAATGCCGAATCTGTAAAAACCCTAGTCGAGACATCTTTAAAAGAACATGAAGAAAACCCGGAGGCTGAATTTAAAATCCTCAGGGAAATCGATTTTACCAATAATATGCTGATAGTACGTTCAGGGTTTGAGGCCGAAAATTTCACTACGATAGGGCAAGAGTATTTAGCGAGCCTGGACCGTGGATCAAACCTTATATCACTAATAGAGAAGAGGGCGAATATTCTGGAAGACGAAACAAGAGAGTTTCTAATTTATAAGAACGGAGATAAAGAAGCGTTCAGGAAATGGTATATAGAAGAACATCAAATATTATCAGGGCTTCTGGATGCATTAATGTCCACCATCAAAAATGGAGCTGTTCCTGAAACCAGAGAAATAATCAGGTTGATAGAATAAACAGTTAGCTTAACGCTTCTTTAATCCGGCTAAAGATTTCATCAATAGTTCCTATCCCATCAATTTCTTTAACCTGTCCCTTAGTTTTATAATAAGCCAGAACGGGAGCGGTTTCATTATGATAAACTTCCAGACGGTTTTTAATTCCCTCTTCGGTATCGTCCGTCCGTCCCTGTCCTCTGGAAAGGATTCTCTTGATAAGTTCTTCTTCAGGAACTTCAAGGGAAATGAAAGCGTCAACCTGCGATCCTTTTTTTACTAATAAAGCATCAAACGCCTCTGCCTGAACAACTGTTCTTGGAAAACCATCAAATACAGCGCCGTTAGCATACTTTTCATCTTCTAATTCTTCAGCTACTAAGTCTACAACCGTTTGGTCAGAGACTAATTCTCCAGCGTCCAGAATCGCTTTAACTTTAACGCCAAGGGGTGTTTCGTTTTTAATTGCAGCCCGGAAAATATTTCCCGTTGAAAGATGTGGAATAGAATATTCCTTAATCAGAAGTTCTGCCTGAGTTCCTTTTCCTGCGCCCGGAGGTCCAAATAGAATGATATTCATACTAAGAGATTTTCGCGTTCGATAAGTGAGGGTTGTCTGAATTTCAGGGAATAGAAAACCCGGAACCTGAAGATTGAATTCCAGGTCCGGGAAGTTTTAATAATTCCTTAATTCAGGAGAAAGCAAAGAGCTTATTTCTTTGGGTTTTGGCTTTCACGCTCTTTAATACGCGCAGCTTTACCACGTAGCTCACGTAGATAGAACAATTTAGAACGTCTTACTTTTCCTCTTCTCTTCACATCAATTTGAGCGATGAACGGAGAGTTTAATGGGAAAATACGCTCAACACCTACACTACCGCTCATTTTTCGAACAGTAAAGGTTTTGTTCGGGCCGCTTCCTCGTTCTGAGATCACAACACCTTCGTATTGCTGAATTCTTTCTTTTTCACCTTCACGTACACGGTAATGTACATTAACAGTATCACCTGCTGTAAACTCAGGGATATCGTCAGTTACTAAAGTTTGTTCAACTAATTTTAGTTTGTCCATTTTTCTGTGTGTTAAATCCTTCCCATAATGGAAGAATGTTAATATTCTTTCTTATAATTTTTCGTACAAATCTTTTCTTCGTTCTTTGGTACGCTTGATGGATTGTTCCTGCTGCCAGGTCTCTATCTTTTTTGGATCGCCAGACCTCAGTACCTCCGGAACTTTTAATCCTTTGAATTCTGCTGGCCGGGTATAAACCGGCGCTTCCAGCAATCCATTCTGAAATGAATCATTCAGTGCGCTTCCGGCATCACCAATAGCCCCGGGCAAAAGTCTTACTATTGCATCGGTAATTACCATGGCGGGAAGCTCTCCTCCTGAAAGTACATAATCACCAATAGTGTATTCTTTGGTGATTAGTTCATCTCGTACCCGCTGATCTACTCCTTTATAGTGCCCGCATAGAATCAGAATATTTTTTTTCAACGAGAGCGCATTAGCTGCAGGTTGATCAAATACTTCTCCATCGGCTGCGGTAAAAATCACTTCGTCGTATTCGCGTTGGCTGGTCAAATGCTCAATACAGCTGAAAATCGGCTGTGGAGTTAACACCATTCCGGGGTTTCCGCCATACGGGTAGTCATCTATTTTTTTGTGTTTGTCTTCGGTGTAATCACGAAGATCATGCACATAGATTTCTACGAGATTTTTATCAATCGCACGTTTCACAATGCTGTGATTCAGTGGGCCGTCCAGCAAAGCCGGAACTCCTGAAATGATATCAATTCTCATTACAGGTCCTCCAGTATTTTCAGGTTCTGACACCGAATAGTTTGCGCTTCATGGTTCACCTCAACAACAAATTCATCTACTAATGGAATTAATAGAGAGCCGGAAGTTGTGGCAACTGTCAACACAGTTTGTGCGCCGCTGTCCATAAAGTCGATAACCAACCCGATGGATTCATTCTGGTCATTCAGAACTTCATAATCCAGAAGAGTTTGTTCTTCTTCATGATTACTAAAAAACCGTTCTGCAACTTCCTGATCAACAAAAAGAGCTCGATTTTTTAAAGCTTCAGCAGAAGTGCGATCAGCGATATGGTCAAATTGTACAAAGAACGAAATTTTATTTCCCTTACCCTCGACCCGGAGGTTTGCAATGCGGCAGGGATAAAAGTCTCCGCGATCATTTCGCAAATACACCATCAATAATTGTTCAATAGTTTCAGGTGTTTCTGAATCAAAGAGAACTTTAAGCTCTCCTTTGAGACCCTGAGACCGGACAATGTGTCCAATCTGAACAAATGGTGATGTATTGGCGTCCTTAATCATAGGAGCCCGATAATGTGTTACGCTTGTTTAGCTTCCCAGGCAGCAAGAACGGTTTTACGATCTTCAGCTTCAGTTACAAAACCTGCAAGATTTGCAAGGTCAGTGTCGTTGATGTGATCGATAGCCTCTTTTGCTGTCATGTCGCTTGAAGTCTGAGCCGAAGTTTCTGCAACTTCTTCAGTTGTCTCTTCAGCAGCGGCTTCTACTACTTCTTCCTCTGCTTCAGCAGTTTCTTCTTCTGCGGGAGCGGCTTCAGTTTCAGCGGTTTCTTCAGCTACTTCCTCTGTTGTAGTTTCTTCAACAACAGCTTCTTCGGTAGCAGTCTCTTCAGTTGTTACTTTCTCTTCTACAACTTCTTCCGTTGCTTCAGCGGCTTCTACTTCTGCTGATGCTTCCTCTTCAACCACTTCCTCAGCAACTTCTTCTTCAACTTCTGCCGTTTCCTCAACAACTTCGGCGGTAGTCTCTTCAGTAGCTGCTTCAGCTTCAGCAGTTTCTTCTTCCGTTTCTGCAACAGCTTCTTCTGCTGCTAATTCAACGGCGGCTTTTTCTGCTTTTTTAGCAACTTGTTCTTTAACCGCTTTTTCTTCGGCTGCCAAAGAAGCCTGAACCTGCTCTTTGCGGGTTACTTCTTTTTCAGCTTTTGATTCGCGGTAAGCTTTCCACTCAGTAAGTGCAGCTTCAATTTCTTCTTCACTTTTGCCCCACATCATAAGGTGACGCTTGTAAAGTACTCCTTCCTGGCGGAGGATTTTACGCACAGAGTCGGTTGGTTGTGCTCCGGTTTCTAACCAGTACATGATACGATCTTCGTTCAGTATGGTCTCTTTCTTTTCGGTAACGCCATCATATCGACCAACTTGCTCGATGATTCGTCCATCACGTGGAGAACGGCTATCAGCAACTACGATATGATAAATAGGACGACGAATACGCCCTTTACGTTGAAGTCTAATCTTAATCAATGATGTTCCTCAGTTGAGTTTTTGTGTTATCTAAGTTCTTTATCGGCCTAGTGGCAGATTTTTTAATCCATGAAGAGCACGGCCCATTTTTCCCATTTTGGACATGGTCTTCATCATTTTTTTCATCTGATCAAACTGTTTAATGAGATCGTTGATCTCCTTAACAGTGGTGCCAGAACCTTTTGCAATACGTCGTCGTCGACTTCCATCTAATATGCTTGGGTCCTGACGCTCCTCCGGCGTCATAGAATAGATAATTGCTTCGATGGGCTTGAAAGCATCATCATCGATATCTGCGTTTTCTATAGCTTTGCTGGCGCCGGGGATCATAGATACGAGATCACCAAGATCTCCCATCTTTTTAATCTTTTGTATTTGAGCGAGGAAGTCTTCAAGATCAAACTTGTCAGAGCTGATGCGCTTTTGAAGTCGTTCAGCTTCTTTCTCGTCAAATTCTTTTTGAGCTTTTTCAACAAGGGAAACCACATCACCCATTCCAAGAATACGCTGAGCCATACGGTCAGGATAGAATGGAGAAAGAGCATCCAGCTTCTCGCCGGTACTCACAAACTTGATTGGTTTATCAACTACAGTTTTGATGGAAAGTGCGGCACCACCACGTGTGTCACCATCGAGTTTAGTTAAAACTACACCATCAAAATTGAGTCGCTCGTTGAAATCTTTTGCTGTGTTAACCGCGTCCTGTCCGGTCATCGAATCAACAACAAACAAAATCTCATTAGGGTTAACGGCTTTTTTAATTTCCGCAACCTCTTTCATCATCTCTTCATCCACATGCAAACGTCCTGCGGTATCAATGATAACTGTATCCATAGCCAAACTTTTAGCCATGGAAACGGCTTCTTTGGCAACACGAACAGCATCCTGCTGTTCAATGGAATACACAGGTACATCAATTTGCTCTGCGAGTGTTTTTAGCTGATTAACGGCAGCAGGGCGATAAACATCGGCGGCAGCAAGAAGCGGGTTCCGTTTATGCTCCTGCTTAAGGTACCGGGCCAGCTTTCCTGAGAAAGTGGTTTTACCGGAACCTTGCAATCCAGCTATGAGAATAACAGTAGGTGGAGTATGTGCTGTGGCAATGTCTGACATCTCGCCACCAAAAGTCGCAACCAGTTCGTCGTACACAATTTTAGTGAACTGCTGACCTGGATTAACTGCGGTGAGAACATCAGAGCCGAGCACCTTATCCTTAATGTCGGCTGTAAACTGGCGGGCTACCTCATAATTTACATCAGCATCCAAAAGGGCGCGACGTATCTCTCGCACGGTTTCAGCGATGTTAACATCGGTGATCCGGGCTTCCCCTTTCAGGTTCTGAAAGGCCTTTTCTAAATTTGAGGATAAATTATCAAACATGGAGTAGTAACAGTGTTACAACAGGATTTTTCTCCGCCAATTACAGAGCCGATAAAAATACGGCATTAAGAGAGGTTTATCAACAACAATGTGGATAATTATTTAGGTTGATTAAGTGAAAGGAGAAAGTGGATAGGTGGAAATACTATTTCAGGGGTTTTGTAAAATTTAGCCCCCTCTCAAAAGGGTATTTAAGGCTGTATTTTGTAGTTAAACTAAAACTATCGCTACCAATAAAAGAGCGCTCAAATTAGTAACATTTTCTTTTACTATTACTCATGTAGTGTACACGGGTTAACAGCACACTTTTTACATGAGAAACAAGTTTATTTATCTCTTCTTTTTGTTCTTTCCTTTGGGAGTAAATTATTTCCTGTTCGATTTCAGCAGTGAATTCCTGGGCATTCTTTTCTTACTCTTTTATCTCTTTTTGTATCGCCCGCTGGTGGATAGTATGCGATTGTTCGAATTGGGAGAAATAAGTCATGATGAATTTCAGAATTGGCTAATACCTTTTGCCAAACCATTCTGGTACTCGTTTACCCATTTCAGACCACTTTTTTTCAAATAAATAACAGGTAGTCGTTTTTTCTAAGTAATCACTGAAGGTTTTCCTATTCCGTTTTTATCAGAAATGGTAGTATTTTGATCATGAATACTATATCAAAATAAAATTAAGTTATGTCAGACGGCTACGGATTATTAAAAGGAAAAAAAGGAATCATTTTTGGAGCGCTGGACGAGCGAAGCATTGCCTGGAGAATTGCACTCGCCTGTAAAAGAGAGGGGGCAGATTTTGTTCTATCAAATGCTCCTATTGCACTCAGACTTGGAACCCTGAATGCACTGGCCGAAGAAACAAATGCGCAAATCATACCTTGTGATGTTTCAAATGATGATGATGTTAAGGAGATGATGGAGAAAGTTAAAGCGGAGCTTGGAGGAGTAGACTTTATTCTTCATGCGATCGGGATGTCTCCAAATATCCGTAAGAAAAAAGAATATACAGACATCAACTATAACTGGTATCAGCAGTCGCTGGATATCTCTGCTATTTCACTCCATAGAATTTTACACCATGCAGATGAAGTCGGAATCCTGAATGACGGAGGAAGTGTAATAGCATTATCCTATATCGGTGCCCAGCGAATTTTCAGCAAATATTCTGATATGAATGACGCGAAAGCACTGTTGGAAAGTATCGCCAGAAATTATGGAAGTCGGTTAGCTTCAAGAGGAATTCGGGTAAATACGATTTCTCAGGCACCAACTAAAACATCAGCCGGATCAGGAATCAAGGGTTTTGACGGAATGTATACTTTTGCCGAAAAACTCGCGCCACTGGGCAACCCTTCTGCAGATGACTGCGCAGATTATTGTGTAGCGATGTTCTCTGATCTCACCCGTAAAGTTACTATGCAAAACCTTTTCCACGATGGTGGATTTGTAACTAATGGTATTTCAGAAGAAATGATGGAAGACTTAGCAAAACTATATTCAGAAGAAGATTGATAATTTCTACTAGTCATTCCGCTGCGTAAGCCGGTATCTCAAATTGTTTATTAGATCTTAGATTCCTGCCTGTGCAGGAATGACTTAAAAACCAAGATTAGAAGATATGCCTGATATCATCCTCGGTATTGATCCTGGCTCCCGCAACACTGGGTATGCTGTATTAACTGAGGAAAACGGCAAATTGATTGCGCTTCGTTGTGATGTTTTGAAAATGGCACACATTGAAGAGCACTCGGACCGACTTCAATTTATTTTTGAGAAAATATCAGCACTGATTAAATCTGTTCAGCCTACAAAGTGCGCTGTTGAAACACCAATATATGGAGTCGACCCACAGGCGATGTTGAAACTTGGTCGGGCTCAGGCTGCAGCAATTTTGGCAATAAAGAATGCCGGACTTGAGGCAACAGAATACTTTCCCAAAGTGGTAAAGAAGTCAATTACGGGAAATGGAAACGCAACTAAAGACCAGGTTGCTTTCATGTTAAAGAAAATGGTTCAGTTGCCGGATGAGAAATTATCAAATGACGCAACCGATGCATTAGCGGTAGCCTGGTGTCATATGATGAATGGAAAACGCATTCCTGCTTCAAAGAAAAAAACCCATCAAAATAATAAGAAATCGGACTGGGCTAGTTTCGTGGCAGATAATCCGGAAAGAGTCAAAGGGCTATGATAGCATTTCTAAAAGGACATATTGAACAAAAAAACTCAGACTCAGTTTTGCTGGATGTGCAGGGAGTGGGTTATAAAGTGGAGGTTTCCAGCCAGACTCTCGACCAGCTTTCATCCTCAGGGTCTGAAATCAAGTTATTGATTTATCATCATATAACAGAAAGCGACCAAAGACTTTTTGGGTTTTTTACGAAGAATGAAAAAGGTCTGTTTGAAAAATTGATTACTGTTAAAGGGGTTGGACCAAAACTCGGTTTAACAATTTTAAGTGGACTACCCGCATCAAATTTAATTTCTGCAATTACTCAAAGCGATGTGACAGCACTTTCAAGAGTACCAGGAATAGGAAAGAAAACAGCAGAGAGAATCATATTGGAGCTAAAAGAAAAACTTTCTGAATTGAAATCAGAGTCAGTCCGTTCTTCAAATGATACCGGTAAAGGGGAAATGAACGAAGCAATTCAGGCGCTTCAGGCACTAGGCTTCAAGTCCAGAGAAGCAGAACAAGCCGTTATGAAAGTTCTTAACGAAACTAAAGAAGTTGAAACATCAGCGTTAATACGGAAGTCACTAGCCCTGTTGAATCGCTAGGTAACAATTTCTTCATTTTATATTGGTGTATTACATTATTACCATTATAAGATTGAAAGTTTTAATAAAATCATGTTCTCGTGGCTAAAAAAACAATTCTTGTAGTTGATGACGAAAAAGATCTGCTGGATTTAATAGAGTATAACCTCAAGAAAGAGGGCTTCAACGTACTAAAAGCAGAAAACGGGGAAGAAGGCATTGCAATCGCTAAAGAGAGTAAACCGGATTTGGTACTTTTAGATATCATGATGCCAAAAATGGATGGGCTCGAAACGGTTGAAATCATGAGAAAAGACGACGATTTAAAACGTATGCCCATCATTTTCCTAACTGCGAGAAGTGACGAGAAAACAGAAGTTGAAGGACTGAATAAAGGTGGTGACGACTACATTACAAAGCCCATCAGTACAACGAAATTAATTTCCAGAATTAAAGCGGTTATGCGTCGTTTTGATGAAAACCAGGAATCAGTAAATAAGCTGGAAGTACATGATCTTGAGATCGATAAAGATCGTTATATCGTACTCAGAGGTGAAAAAGAGTTTCAATTACCGAGAAAAGAATTCGAGCTTTTATTCTTTTTAGCCAGCCGCAGAGGAAAAGTTTTAGATCGGCAAACTCTGTTAAATAAAGTTTGGGGTGATAATATCTATGTTGTTGACCGCACCGTTGATGTACATGTTAGAAAAATCAGGGAAAAGTTAGGAGATCACTATATTGAGACCGTGAAAGGTGTTGGATATAGATTTAAAGAATGAGTAGAACCCGGAGAAGATCCAAAGTTTACAAACTTGGAATTCGTTTAGCGCTATACACCTCTGTACTATCTGCAGGGGTTTCTTATTTATTGATGTGGCTGGTTTTTGAAATGAATACTGACCAGGTGCTTACAATAGCTTTGTCTTTATTATTAGGAATATTTATTACTACCTATATAGTAAGCTTCGCCCTTCAGTTTAGGCGAATTCAAGTACTGGAACAGGTATCTAAAAACATCTCAAAAAAAAGATTCGAAGAAATTGAAGATTTAAGAACGCTCTATGACGATGAGCTGGATTACATTATTAAGCACCTTATTAAGTCTAGCCGTACAGTAGAAAGAGAGATTCAGCGCCTTAACCGAATCGAAAATTATAGAAAAGAGTTTATTGGGGATATTTCTCACGAGTTAAAAACGCCAATATTTGCAATTCAGGGATTTATAGAAACTCTTTTAAATGGTGCACTTGAAGATGAAGAAGTAAACCGGGCTTTTCTTCAAAAGGCCATGAGAAACGTGAACCGGCTTATTTATCTCACAAAAGATTTAATGGAGATATCAAAACTGGAAACAGGGGAGCTGAAATCTGAAATAGAGGATATATATCTATTCGATATTGTTAAAGAAACCGTTGAAAGCCTCAATTACAAAGCCGAGAAAGAAAAAATTCAATTAACTATTTACCCTTTTGATAGAAACACACAAATAAGGGCAGATAAGAATCAATTAAAGCAGGTACTTATTAATTTGATCGAAAACGGGATTAAGTACAATGTTCAGGGTGGTAAGGTAGAGGTTTTGCTAAAAGAGACTGAGAAGAATCCCCAGAAATTAACCCTTTCCGTTTCTGATACGGGGATGGGGATTGATGAAGCCGATTTACCCCGTGTAACAGAACGGTTTTTCAGAGTGGATAAGTCTCGTTCCAGAGAAAGAGGGGGAACGGGGTTAGGGCTTGCAATTGTAAAGCACATCATTGAAGCTCACGGAGAACAGCTTAAAATAAAAAGTGAGCCAAATAAAGGCTCGATCTTCAGTATCACATTAACCCGGGTGAATCTTCCAGAGCAGCTGGATGCATGATTGATTATCTTTTACAATCAAATTTATAAGTTTAATATAGTATTAGATTGATGGTATATGCAGTGATAATGGCTGGTGGTTCAGGTACCAGGTTCTGGCCAAAGAGTACAAAAGCGTTACCGAAGCAGTTTTTGAATTTATTTGGTAAGGGTACCATGATTCAAAACACAGCCGATAGAATTAAAGAAATTGTTCCTCAGGAAAGGATTATGGTAGTAACGAACGAGAGCTATGTCTCAATAGTGAAAGAGCAGCTTCCAAAGGTTCCGGAGGAAAATATTGTTGGTGAACCCGTGGCAAAGAATACCGCCCCTTGCGTAGCCATCGCCGCTGAATTGTTATACAAAAAAGACCCTGATGCGATTATGGTAGTTCTTCCAGCCGACCATCATATAACTGAGCCTTACAGATTTAATGAAATTCTTAAAAGCGCAATTGCAAAGGCAGAAGATGGGGATCATTTGGTTACTATTGGAATAAATCCGAACCGCCCTGAAACCGGCTTCGGTTATATTCATGCAGATAATACTGTAAGCGAATCTTATGAAGAAAATACAGTTAACCCGGTTCATGCATTTACAGAAAAACCGGATGAACAAACTGCCCAAAAGTTTTTAGACTCAGGTGATTATTTCTGGAATAGTGGAATGTTTGTCTGGAAGGCAAGTACAGTGCTTAACGAAATAGAGATACAACTCCCCGAGATGTATGAAGAAGTTAAAGCAGCTTCATCTGAGTTATATGAGTCCACTCATGATGCCGCTATTAATGATTTTTATTACGCCTGTGAATCTATTTCTATTGATTACGGGATTATGGAAGGTGCTAACTCAGTGTATGTGGTTCCCGGGGAATTTGGTTGGAGTGATGTAGGAAGCTGGACAGCTGTATATGAGCTTGCTGAAAAAAACCAACAAGGTAATTCAGTTCAAACTCTAAACGCTACATTTGCAGAAGCTGAAGGAAACCTGGTTCTTTCGTCGGGCGAAAAAATGATATCATTAGTAGGCGTCGAAAATTTAGCAGTGGTGGAAACTGAGGACGCCATTTTAGTTTGTAACTTAGAAAAGGCTCAGGGTGTTAAGGAAATAGTAGAACAGTTGAAAGGCAGTGAAGATTTAAAGAAATTTCTTTAGTCTATTTCAATAGTTTGCATATCGTATGCTAAGCGTATGTGAGGGGGCAGTTTTTCATTTGATTCCTGATGATCAACATAGCTATTCATATGTATTAGGTAAGCACTGGGAATTTCTAATTCGTTAATTATTTCAACAGACTCTGGAATAGTAAGATGAGTTGGATGATCAGGAGACCACCTTAAGGCGCTTAGAACAACGACTTTACTCCCGCGGATGAGTTCCTTTGTTGATTCAGGAATCGTTTTTACATCAGTAAGGTACGAGAAGTCATTAACTCGAAATCCAAATATTTTTAAATCCCCATGATATACAGGAAGAGGAGTAATCTTAAGGTCATTTAAATTGATGGGTGAATTAATGATGTTCAGATCCAAAGAAGTTGAGCCCGGATATTTATTTTCTCCAAACATATATTCAAACCTTTTTTCTATCGACTTAACAGCAGAATCGGTAGTGTACACCGGAATATCTTTTTTTAAGACGTAATTATACATCCGTAAGTCATCCAGTCCACCTATGTGATCCATGTGTTCATGAGTGATTAAGACATAATCTATATGTTTTATATCTGCCCGAATGCTTTGTATTCTGAATTCTGGACCAGCATCTATCACTAAAGAGCTTTGATTTGTTTGTACCCAAACGGAACATCGCATACGCTCATTTCTTGGGTCATGAGCTAAATCTTCTCTTTTAAAGCCCCCGGCAACAGGAACTCCCATTGAGGTACCGGTTCCCAAAAAAGTAACCTTCATTTAATCCATCTCCCAATCTGAGACAGATTCACCAGGCGAAACTTCAAGTTGATCCCAAAGTTTTTCAAGCTGTTTTCTGACAATAGGCTTGACATATACCCCCGTTAAATCTATTTGGCTCAAAACACGTGCAATTGTACCAAGTTGTGACTCAACAGGTTTGTTTTTATTAACCAGAACAAGTTTATCTCCTTCAATTATACAATCGGCGCCCTTAAAAGACCCTCGCTCTTTTCGGAGTCGGTAACCACTTTGTTCTAAAAGTTGTTCAAGCTCTAATAGCAGTTTGTCGGGTTTCACAAAGAAATAGCTAAAGTTATTGTGTGAGAAGTTAAATCAAAATCGTAGAAATCATCATCAATATCAAAAGAGCGAAAGTTATAATCATATCCCAGACCGATAGAGCGCCCACCGATCAGCCCAATAAAAGTTAATCGGCTTTTGGTTTTCAGATAATACATTGACCCCCCCAAAAAACCGCCACTTGAATTACTAAAACCATAGCCAGGGGTTGCTTCATTATTAAACGTGAGCTTTTCTCCTATGCGAATATTCAGGAATCCTCCGCCCCCAATTGCAAAATTAGCCTGGTTAAAGTTTTCTTCAATTTGGTTATTGTTTACACTTGTAATCGAGCTGTGTAATTGAAGCGGTATTCCGGCACGCACATTCCTTTTGTTTATAAGATAAAAACGGTTGGATAGAGTGAAATTTAAATCAAAGAAGCTTTTATTCTCGAGTCCGGATAATTGATTTGCCAGAGTAAGATTAAGCTCGACCCCGGGACTTTCAAAGCCAATAAAGAAGGCATTATTTTCCAGTTCTAATAGTGAAGTACCCGGATCATTACTCTCACCATCATAATCAAAAGCAGTAGGAGCCAGACCTATCTTTAAATAAGAATTGGAAATAGTAGCTGGGCCACTTGATTCCCCAACCGAAAACATTTGTGCAAAAGCAGGGAATGTTAATAATTGGAAAACAAAAGCAATAATAAAAGGAGATGAATATCTTCTCATAAGGAATGAATTTAGACGTTATTCAAGTTCTTAAAGTAACGCAACTTTTAAACTTTATGTTATGAAAATAATACTTACGATACTTTTAGCGATTACAATGTCATTATTTAATAATTCAGATAGCAAAGGGATCTATGACTTCCCTGTTACGGATATCGATGGAAACGAATTAAATCTTGAACAGTACAAAGGGAAGGTTTTACTAATTGTAAATGTAGCTTCAAAATGTGGCTATACACCTCAGTATGAGGGACTGCAAGCTATTTACGAAGAATATAAAGACGATGGATTAGTGATACTCGGCTTCCCGGCGAATAACTTTAAAGGTCAGGAGCCAGGTACTGAAGAAGATATTAAGCAATTTTGCACGCTAAATTACGGAGTTACTTTTCCGATGAGCTCAAAAGTTTCTGTATTGGGTGATGATCAGGATCCATTATTTACCTATCTGACTACGCAGCCAAACAAAGACTTTGAAGGCGATATCAAATGGAATTTTGAGAAGTTCCTGATAAATAAAGAAGGAGAATTAACAAGAAGATTCAGAAGCTCCGTAAAACCTGAAAGCGAAGAAATGACGTCTTCTATAAAAGCACTCTTATAAAATAATTAGTTCTTTATTAGAACAAGTGTTGACTTCTTTTCCAATACCTGTGTATATTTGAGGCTCTCAAAAGGTCCGGTAGTTCAGTTGGTTAGAACGCCTGCCTGTCACGCAGGAGGTCGAGGGTTCGAGTCCCTTCCGGATCGCAATAAAAGCCTTGGGTTACAAAAGTAGTTCAAGGCTTTTTCTTTTCTTATATTCTAAAGACAGCCTTATTAAGGTGTAAGCCAATAAAAAACAATAATTAATGCCGTCAATTTATCCCTCATATGATGTAATAGTAGTTGGCGCGGGTCATGCTGGAAGCGAAGCCGCAGGTGCTGCAGCACAGCTTGGAGCAAAAACGCTTCTTATAACAATGAATTTAGAGGCGATTGCAAAAATGTCTTGTAATCCTGCTATGGGCGGTGTAGCAAAAGGTCAGCTTGTTAGAGAAATTGATGCTTTGGGCGGACTTTCTGGAATTGTAAGCGATGAATCGGGTGTGCAATTTCGAATGTTGAATAGAAGTAAGGGGCCCGCAATGTGGAGTCCGAGATGTCAAAGTGATAGAATGCTGTATGCTCAAAGAATGAGGGAGCATTTAGAGGGCAAGGAAAACCTGAGTTTTCGTCAGGATAATGTAGTTGATCTGATTTCTGAGGACGGTAATAAAGTTACAGGTGTAATTACTCAAACAGGCCAAAAATTTTACGCTAAAGCAGCTGTTCTTACAAGTGGCACTTTTTTAAATGGGCTGATACATATCGGAGAAAGTCAGTATGGAGGTGGAAGGTCTGGAGAAAGAGCTTCAATTGGAATCTCCGTAGCATTAGAAAAGCTTGGTTTTGAAATAGGTAGACTAAAAACAGGGACTCCTCCGAGAGTCGATGGAAGATCCATCGACTATACAAAGCTGGAAGTTCAATACGGAGACGAAAAGCCAACCCCGTTCTCCTTTTTGACTAGCCCTGAAAACCTACCGAATGTAGACAAGCAATTAACCTGCTGGATTGGTTATACAAATGAAAGTGTTCATGAGGTTTTAAAAACCGGTTTTGATAGAAGCCCCATGTTTAATGGCAGGATTAAGTCGATTGGGCCAAGATATTGCCCGAGCATAGAGGACAAAATCAATCGCTTTGCCGATAAAGATCGGCATCAATTATTTCTGGAGCCGGAAGGGTGGAATACATACGAAATGTACCTTAATGGTTTTTCTACTTCCCTACCTGAAGAAACACAGTACGAGGCTTTAAAAACAATACCCGGCTTCGAAAATGTAGTTATGATTCGCCCGGGATATGCTATTGAATACGATTATTTTCCTCCACACCAGATAAAACGAACCCTGGAAACTAAAAAAGTAGAAGGATTATTTTTTGCGGGTCAGATCAATGGAACTACTGGTTATGAAGAAGCGGCATGTCAGGGATTAATGGCAGGAATAAATGCAGGACTAAAGGTAACAGGTAAAGAGCCGTTTATTCTCAAAAGATCGGAGGCTTATATTGGAGTATTAATTGATGACCTTATTAATAAAGGCACCGAAGAACCATATCGAATGTTTACCTCCAGGGCAGAACATAGAATTTTGCTTCGCCAGGACAATGCAGACTTAAGACTCACTGAATTAGGGTATAAAATTGGTCTTGCTTCAGAAGAAAGATACCAGAAGCTTTTAAAGAAAAGAGAGGAAATAGATCGTTTACATGATCTATTTATGAACCAGACAGTTCGTCCTGAATACATGGATGCTATGTTAAAAGAACTTGGTACTTCTCCGTTGTCACAGCCGGTAAAGGCACACACGGTTCTTTCCAGGCCGGAAGTCTCTATTCATAATATGTTGGAGGCAGACCCTGAACTACTATCTAAAACAACAGAAATCACACAAGACGACTTTGTAACTGAAGAAGTAGAAATACAGATTAAGTATTCCGGTTATATACAGAAAGAGTTCGAGATGGTAGAAGAGTTAAGTAAAAAAGAAAATACTACCATACCAGAAGCCCTTGACTACTCCAAAATAAAAAGCCTATCTACAGAGGGGTATCAAAAACTTTCCAAAATCAGACCGGAAACTATTGGCCAGGCCGGAAGGATAAGCGGAGTATCTGCTAGTGATCTCGCGGTTCTTATGGTATACTTAAAACGATAATGTTTCATGTGAAACATCAGATCACACATAGTGACTACCCTATAGGGTTTCTAGAAGAAGCAGAGTCTATTCTGCAGAATCATGAGCATGACTTAAAAAATTATTCTGAAAAATTACTCTGGTGGAATAAAAGAATTAATCTTGTTAGCAGAGATGTTTCACATGAAACAATCAGAGAACATATTCGGCATTCTCTGTTGTTGAGAGGTTTTATTTCAAGAGAAGGGGGTAAAAAAATTATTGATACCGGCACTGGTGGAGGCTTACCAGGCTTGCCTTTGGCTATATCGATGCCCGAAAAAAGTCTTGTGCTGAATGATATAGTTTCAAAAAAAATTATTGCTGTAAAGCAAATGGCTGGAGAGCTTAAACTTAAAAAGGTGGAGACTTTCTCTGGGTCAATTGAAGATGTGAATGTGGGGCCAGAAAGTATTATTGTTACCAAACACGCTTTTAAAATTAACCAGTTGATTGAGCTTTTAGGGAATAAAGAGTGGACTAAAATATATTTCCTAAAAGGAAAAAAAGAAGCAAAAGGAGAGCTGGAGGGTATTAGTTTTCCATTAAGTGTTGAGGTGTTTTCACTTGAGCGATTAATAAAAAATAAAAATGATTTTTATAATGGGAAGGCAGTAGTAAAGGTGGAAAGAATACATGAATAGTTCAGAGCGACGTTTAAAATTAATGCTTCTACTTCAGCAGCCGGGAAAAAAATTAACGGTGGAAGAGATTGCCGATAAGTTTGGAGTAAGTAGGCGGACTATATTCAGGGATTTCAATGCTTTACAGGAAATTAACGTTCCGGTTACCTGGGATAAATACTCCGGTTATGGAGTAATGCCTGGTTATAAAGTACCACCATTAATGTTTACTTCTAAAGAGCTTGCCACCATAATGGTTGGTTTGAACTTTGTTAAATCTCAGGTAGACAAGCAGTTAGTGGAAGATGCGCAAGGGGTTGAGCTTAAAATTAAGAATGTGCTACCCGATGACTTAAAAGAATTAATGTCATCTCTGGAATCCAGAACAATAGTAGATCCATATTTAAAGTTTGGTGGAAAGAAAAAAGAAGGGGGCGACTGGTATTTGCTTAGTAGCGCAATTGCACAGAAGAAGAGAGTTCAATTTTCGTACACTACTAAAGAAGGAAAAACGTCGGTAAGAAAAGTAGATCCATATATTCTCGTTTTTTATGAAGATCATTGGAATATGATTGGTAAATCACACTTGAGAGGAGACATCAGGAATTTTATTCTCGACCGAATGGAAAAAATCGAAATTCTTGAGGAAAAAATAAGAGAAGAAAGAAGCATCGACATAGAGGGGTTAATTTTTAGATATAACGAAAGATCACATTTGGTAAAGCTAGTAGTCGAAAAAACTTTTTTAGAGCGGTTACAGTCAAATTTGCCGGCTAAAATTTTTAAGATTTCCGAAAAAAATCCTCAAAAAGTTCAGATCAGTTTTTATTTCGACAATTTAGAATTTATAAATGAATGGCTTCTCCAGTTTGGAAATCGGGTCGAAATCCTGGAACCGGAAATTCTGAAAGAAAAAAGAAAAGAGATACTGAAAGAAATGCTGTCTTAATCTTCTTTAGGAGGAGTAGGATAAATCTTTTTGATGATCATAATTAAGATAATACCTACTAGTGACCCGGTTATAAAGACTACTTTACTTAACAGAAGAAGTACTTCTTTAGGGGTCAGGTCAGTAATGCCTATGTTTAAAGCTTGAAAAGTGTTTAATGCTAAAAAAATCAATAACCCAATTATGGCAAGAACATATGATTTTTTATGAAATGACTTCAAATTTTTCATGACCATCATTATTTATAATCAAACCAAAACGTTGCAGGACCAGTAAATGCGCCACCAAGAAAACCAAACACTCCCTCCAACACCGGCCCCTTTAGCACAACCCGCAGTGTCATCTAAGAAAGCAGAAATATCAAAAGATTAAAAGCTTTAAATTCTTGGTTTGTGAAAGGGTCAAGCATATAATTTAAATCTTGATTTCATTAGTAACAGTATTAATTGTTAGTAGTTAGACCTAATCCAAATGAATTCCTTACAAAAAAATCCTGCACCAAAATAGAGCAGGATTAAAATTTCCGAAAACGGAATTAAAACTTAAGATTCCTCTTCCGCATCTTCGTCTTCATTTACGACCCGGGTAACTGCCGCGATGGCACCATCGGAGTCAAGTCTCATAATTCGAACTCCCTGAGTATTTCTACCCATGGTTCGAATACCACCACAACTCATTCTGATTACTTTTCCGCGCTCTGTGATAATCATTAAATCATCAGCATCAGTAACTTCTTTCAGTGCAATCAGATTTCCGGTCTTTGGTGTTACTTTTAATGTGATTACTCCTTTTCCACCTCTGGACTGTTCTCTGTAATCATCGACTAAAGAACGTTTTCCATATCCGTTTTCGGAGATTGCAAGAACCGTAGCTTCATGTGTGTTTTTGATAACAACCATATCTACGATTTCATCATTTTTTCCAATGGTCATGCCGCGTACTCCAGAAGTATTTCTTCCCATTTCACGCACGTCTGATTCATGGAAGCGAATAGCGCGACCATTTTTGTTGGCAAGAATGATATTACAATCACCATCAGTAAGTTCGGCGCCAAGTAAACTATCTCCATCTTTGATATTGATAGCAATGATACCATCTCTTCTTGGCCGACTGTAAGCCTCCAGGGAAGTCTTCTTAATTTGTCCTTCCTGAGTACACATTACAATAGAATGATTCTTAACGTACTCTTCGTCATCCAGAGTTTTAACCGGAACAAAGGCTTTAATTGCATCATCTTTGTCTATCTCGATAAGGTTTACAATTGCTCGCCCTCTGGATAATCTTCCTCCCTCAGGAATCTCGTATACTTTAAGCCAGTAACACTGACCTTTCTCGGTAAAGAATAGAATATAATTGTGGTTGGTAGCCACAAATAAATGTTCTACATATTCCTCATCTCTTGTAGTGGTTCCTTTCATACCTTTTCCGCCACGTCGCTGTCTACGATATCCACTAACAGGCATTCTTTTGATAAAGCCTTTATTTGATATAGTGACCACTACATCTTCATCTGCGATCATATCCTCTACACTGAAATCTTCAGCAGAATAAACAATCTGCGTGCGACGCTCATCACCATAACGACCTTTGAGGTCCTCAAGCTCTTCTTTAATAATTGAAGTTTGACGGTCACGATCCGAAAGAATCAATCTGAACTCTTCAATTTTATCGATGATTTCATTGTATTCTGTATCAATCTTATCCCTCTCTAATCCGGTAAGTTTTTGAAGGCGCATTTCCAGAATAGCTTTTGCCTGAATATCTGTAAGAGCGAATTTCTTACGAAGCTCAACGTTTGCTTCCTGTGGATTTTTAGAAGCCCGGATTGTTTTGATAACCTCGTCCAGATTATCAAGGGCGATTTTAAGTCCTTCTAAAATGTGAGCCCGGGCCTCAGCAGCCTCGAGATCATAAATCGTTCTTCTGATTACAATCTCAACACGGTGCTCAACGTAATGGTGTATTAACTCTTTGAGTGCCATTACCTTAGGTCTCCCCTGAACTAGTGCAAGATTGATAATTCCAAAGGTAGTCTGCATTTGCGTGTACTTATACAGCTGATTTAATACCACACCTGCATTAGCAGAGCGCTTGAGAATAATTACTACTCTCATACCCTCGCGGTCGGATTCGTCACGCACCTCAGAGATTTCAGTGATTTTCTCGTTGTTAACAAGTTCCGCAATTTTTTGAATCAGGGTGCTTTTGTTTACCTGATATGGAATTTCAGTTACAACTATCTGTTCACGTCCACCGCGTAATTCTTCTGTATTTGCTCTTGCTCGAAGAGTCACTTTTCCGCGGCCGGTTTCATAAGCTTCTTTGACGCCCTCATAACCATAAATAATTCCACCTGTAGGAAAATCCGGGGCAGTGATGTGCTGCATCAGCTCTTTTGTTTCTACTTCTGGATTATCAATGTAAGTGACAATTCCATCCACTACTTCAGTGAGGTTGTGGGGAGCCATGTTGGTCGCCATTCCTACAGCGATACCCGAGGCACCATTTATCAATAAGTTAGGTAATGCGCCCGGAAGAACGGTTGGTTCCTGAAGTGTATCGTCAAAGTTAGGTTGGTAGTCGACCGTTTCTTTATTGATGTCAGTTAGAAGCTCTTCGGCAATTCGGTCCATACGAACTTCCGTGTAACGCATTGCGGCGGCAGAATCGCCATCAACAGAACCAAAGTTACCCTGACCATCAACAAGTGGATATCTCAAAGAAAAATCCTGTACCATTCTAACAATGGTATCATATACAGCAGAATCACCATGAGGATGATACTTACCAAGCACTTCACCAACAATACGGGCACTTTTTTTGTACCCACGATTATGAAGCATTCCTAATTCACTCATTCCATAAAGGGCGCGTCGGTGTACGGGTTTTAAACCATCCCTAACATCCGGGAGTGCTCTGGAAACAATAACCGACATCGAATAATCGATGTAGGATGACTGCATTTCATCTTCAATGGTTATTGGAATAATTTTTTCTCTAGCCATAAATCAGTTTTTAAAGTCTTTTCAAATAAAAGGTTTAGATATCAAGTGATGCGTACTTGGCATTTTTCTCGATAAATTCCCTGCGGGGTTCAACATCGCCACCCATCAGGGTTGAGAACATTCTGTCAGCACCGGCTGCGCTTTCTATTGTAACCTGCTGTAGGGTTCGGGTCTCAGGATCCATCGTAGTTTCCCAAAGCTGCTCAGGATTCATCTCTCCAAGTCCTTTATAACGGGAGACATCGAATTTGCTTCGCCCTTTCTTTAACTCTTTTATAATTTTATCTCTGGTATCATCATCCCAGGCATATTCTATCTTTTTGCCAGCCGTGATTCTATACAAAGGTGGAGTAGCTATGTAAACATATCCATTATCAATTAGCGGACGCATATAACGGTAGAAAAAAGTAAGCAATAGCGTACGAATATGAGACCCATCCACGTCGGCATCTGTCATGATGATGATTTTGTGATATCGCAATTTATCAATCTCAAATTCTTCTTCACTATGACCAATTCCAGAACCAAGGGCAGTGATCATTGCCTGAATTTCTCTGTTCTCGAGGATTTTATTGATCTTCGCCTTCTCTACATTCAGGATCTTACCTCGAAGAGGAAGAATTGCCTGAAAACTTCTGTTTCGGCCCATTTTTGCAGATCCACCCGCAGAGTCACCCTCCACAAGATATACTTCGCAATGTTCCGGATCTTTGATTGAGCAATCGGCAAGTTTACCCGGAAGTCCTCCGCCACTCATTACACTCTTTCTTTGTACCAGCTGCCGCGCTTTTCGGGCGGCTTCACGAGCTTCAGCAGCAAGAACTACTTTCTCAATGATCTTTTTAGCAGTTTTTGGATTTTGCTCGAGGTACTCATTTAATTGATCGTATACGGTTACTTCAACAGCGCTCTGAACTTCTGAGTTACCCAATTTAGTTTTAGTCTGACCTTCAAATTGTGGTTCAGCAACTTTAACACTAAGAACGGCTGTAAGACCTTCCCGGAAATCTTCCCCTGAAATAGAAACTTTACTATTTGATTTAATCAAACCATTCTTCTCTGCATATGATTTAAGTGAACGTGTAAGCGCCCTTCGGAAACCTGAAACGTGAGTTCCACCTTCCCTTGTATTAATGTTATTTACATAAGAATGGACGTTCTCGGTATAAGAAGAGTTATACTGCATGGCAAGGTCGACAGGAACTCCTTCCACTTCACCTGTAATATAGACTGGCGCGTCCATGGTTGTGTCGCGGGTCTCATCAAGGTATTTAACAAAGTCTCTTAAACCGCCTTCATAGTGATAAACCTCTTTGCCGAGGTCTTCATCGTCTTCCCGTTCATCAATAAGCTCGATAGTAACTTCAGGATTAAGGAACGCAAGCTCCCTCATCCGTTCAGCTATAATATTGAATTTGAATTCAACGGTTTGAGTGAAAATGGTAGGATCCGGAAGAAATGAAATAATAGTCCCGGTTTTATCTGTTTTACCTTCGACCTTTAATGCATCTTTAGTAATCCCTTTTTCAAACCCCATCGTATGGATTTTACCATCCCGATGAATTTCTGCTTTAAACCACGTAGCAAGAGCATTTACACAACTAACACCAACTCCGTGTAATCCTCCGGACACTTTATAAGTGTCTTTATCAAATTTACCACCAGCATGAAGTTTTGTTAATACAACTTCGACTGCAGGGATGCCAAGTTTTGGGTGCATATCGACCGGAATACCACGACCATTATCTTCAATAGACATTGAGCCGTTAGTATGTATCCTTACAATGATGTGATCGCAGTGACCGGCAAGTGCTTCATCGATGGAGTTGTCAACCACCTCGTTTATTAAGTGGTGAAGCCCTCTCTGTCCCGTGTCTCCAATGTACATCGCAGGACGTTTTCTAACCGCTTCAAGACCTTCTAAAACCTGTATATTCGAAGCCTTGTAGTCGGAACCTTGTTTTTTCGCCATAAATAGGGTGATAGCTGTTTTAGATGAGTTTTTTAACGCCAGAAAATAGGGCTATTAGGAGCAAAAACAAAAAAAGGCACACTCAATATCAAAAAAATCTGAGATGGTAAGTTTGGGGGCAAATTTGAGCCTCAAAAAACCCGCTTCTAATGTGGAAAACTTTTAAATCCGTGGATAACTAAAAAATTCTGTTTTTTTGAAGTCAAAATCGTTGAGTTTTGAAAATGATCGCCGTATCTTTGGTGTCTATCTCAAAAACGAAATAACCCGAAGACAATGTCGCGAAGAGACGATATTACTGGAAAGAAGGCAATGAACGGTTACCGTTCTTCTAAGTCGAACAACAAGACTAAGCACCGCTTTCATTTAAATTTACAAAAACGACGCTTCTATATCCCTGAAGAGGACAAGTGGATTACATTAAAAGTATCAGCTAAAACTCTCAGAACCATTAACAAGAAAGGGATTACTGAAGTTTTGAAAGATGCGCGTCGTAAAGGAACCCTTTTAAAACAAGTATAGATAAATGGCTAAAGGTAACAGAGTTCAGGTAATTTTGGAGTGCACCGAGAAGCCAGGTTCTTCACGGTATGTGACTACTAAAAACCGACGTACACAAACAGAGCGAATGGAACTGAAAAAATATAATCCTGTTCTTCGCAAGCACACCGTTCATAAAGAAATTAAATAAGGTTGAACCATGGCTAAGAAACAAGTATTTGGTGCAGACGCACTTCAGGCAAAAATGGCAGCCAAAAGAATGGCTAAAGTAATTATCTCAACCAAAAATGAGAACGGTAAATACTCTTACCGTGAAGCAATGGTTGAGCAGGATAACGTAAAAGATTTTATTCAAAAGAATAAAGCTTGATAACGTAACAAAACGAATTTAAAAGGTTATACAAGCTAATTGTGTAACCTTTTTTTTTGCTTACTTTTCACTACCAAAGAAAATTAAAGAATGAGTATCAAAGAACAGATTTTTACAGACCTCAAAGAAGCGATGAAAGCAAAAGATCAGGACCGTCTGAGAGTACTGAGATCTTTGAAGGCAAAGTTGATGGAGAAAGAAATAGCCGAACGTCAGGGTGGAGAAGCTGAACTCTCAGATGAACAAGCATTACAAGTTCTGACAAAAGCCGCTAAACAAAGAAAAGAGTCGATTGCACAATTTACAGATGGCGGCAGAGAAGACCTGGTTGCTAACGAAGAAATGGAGCTTGAAATCATAGAGGCCTATCTTCCGGAAATGATGAGCGAAGATGAGGTACGCAAAATTGTGAAAGATAAAATTGAAGCGATGGGTGCTTCCGGCCCTCAGGATATGGGTAAAGTAATGGGTCCGATTATGGGACAACTCAAAGGCAAAGCTGATGGCTCATTAGTTAGTAGCATTGTTAAAGAGGAGCTTGCCGGCTGATGGAAATTCTGGATCTCATAATTGCCGTTCCGTTATTATACTTTGCTTATAAAGGCGCAGTAAATGGAATCGTAAAAGAGGTTCTGAATATTGTTGGGATTACATTAGCCGTATTTCTGACTTTCAAGTATATGGACGCGCTCAGTATATTGATTGAGCCTTTTTTTGAAGATCAGGCAGCGGCATATATTCCATTTCTTTCAGCAGCGCTACTTTTTTTAGGAACCCTATCTGTGGTAGCTTTGATTGCATATCTGACGAAAGAATTACTGAAGGCAGTAAAACTTAGCGCGGTTAATCGTGTACTTGGAGCTCTATTTGGTATCCTGAAAAGTGGGATGATTGTAAGCACGATTCTGCTATTACTAGCCGGATTTAATATTCCAAAAGATGAAGTTCGGGATAACTCAATCTTATATCCTTATATAATATATTTAGGTCCATGGACTTATGAAGCAGTAGCCTTCATTTACCCAGGAGCAGAGGGATATACTGAAACCATTCAGGAAAACCTGAGCAAATACAACCCGGTTAATAACATCCCTTTTTTGAACGAAACGAAAGATCTAAACGATAATTAAATGGCATTTCTTCCTGTAGAAGAACAATTGGAAATAATCCAAAGAGGGGCGGTCGAAATAGTGCCCCTTGATGAGTTAAAAGAAAAACTCAAAAAATCAGCTAAAGAAAATAAGCCACTTCAAATCAAATTAGGAGTGGATCCAACACGACCAGACTTACATCTTGGGCATTCAGTTGTACTCAGAAAAATGAGACAATTTCAGGATCTGGGACATGAAGCAGTTTTAATCATTGGCGGATTTACTGCTATGATTGGAGACCCAACCGGACAAAACTCTACGCGACCACCGCTTACGGCTGAAGAAGTAGCAGAAAATGCACAGTCTTACATTGATCAGGCTCAGAAAATCCTGGACACTTCAAGACTTAGAATTGTAAACAACAATGACTGGCTTGGTACGATGAGCTTTATTGATGTGATTCGGCTTGCGTCAAAAACTACGGTTGCCAGAATGATTGAGAGGGATGATTTTTCAAAACGTTTCAATAATAATGAGCCCATTTCTTTGCACGAATTCTTGTATCCGTTAGCTCAGGGTCAGGATTCCGTTCATCTTGAAAATGATGTGGAGTTAGGTGGCACCGACCAGAAATTTAACTTATTGGTGGGTCGTCAACTTCAAAAAGATAGTGATATTGATCCTCAGATTTGCCTGATGATGCCACTATTAGTTGGTACAGATGGATCAGCAAAAATGTCGAAGTCTTATTATAACTATATCGGAATTGACGAAGCTGCAAATGATATGTACGGGAAATCTCTTTCCATTCCTGATGAATTGATCTACACCTATTTTGAATTAGTAACGGATGTTGCTACGGAAGAGCTTCCGAGCATTAAAGAAAAAGCAGAAAAAGATCCCCGAAATGCTAAACACGACTTGGCTTTTGCTATTACAAAATTATATCACGGAGAAGAAGGCGCTAAAGCAGCCTGCGAGCATTTCGAGCAAACCATAATAAATAAGCAGGTGCCGGATGACGCTCCTGAGGTTGAACTAAATTCAGGTGAAGCCGTTCGATTATTAGACGTCATTTCTGATCTTAATTTTTCTCAAAGCAATGGGGAAACGAAGCGTTTAATCAAGCAGGGTGGAGTAAGTATTGATGATGAAAAGATTAATGATATTGGTTTAGAAATTTCACTTTCAGTTGGGGAAGAAAAAATTCTAAAAGTAGGAAAGCGTAAGTACGCAATTTTGAAAGGAGCGTAATGCTCAAGATTTCTTCTTACAACATTAACGGAGTTCGTGCCGCCTACCGTAAAGGTCTGATGCAGTGGATTGAAAAATCTGCTCCGGATATTATATGTTTTCAGGAACTAAGAGCAGAGATTGATCAGGTTCCGGAAGAACTTATCGACCTTGATTATCATCAAGCGTATTATGTAGCAGAAAAAAAAGGCTACTCCGGAGTATCCATTTACAGTAAAAAAGAACCGGTTTCTATCAAAGAAGGAATGGGTATTGATTGGATTGATAGTGAAGGGAGAGTATTAACCTTTGAATATGAGTCCTTCAGATTAGTTTCCGTATATATTCCTAGTGGTTCAAGTGGGGATCATCGGCAGGACTTAAAAATGAGTTTCCTCAAAGATTTCACCACTTTTGGAAAAGAGCTTAAGAGTGAAAGAAAGCCGACATTGATCTGTGGCGACTTTAATATCTGTCATCAGGAAATAGATATTCATAATCCATCTCAACAGCATAAAAACTCGGGGTTTTTACCTGAAGAGCGAACCTGGGTTAGTGAATTTCTGGAATTAGGATATGAGGATGTTTTCAGAAAGCTTCACCCGGATACTCCTGATCTATATTCATGGTGGAGTTATCGTGCTGCTTCTAAAGAAAGGAATAAAGGATGGAGAATCGATTATCATATGGCTACTCCGGAACTGGCGCAAAAAGCTTCAGAAGCGTATATCGAAAAAGAATGGAATATGTCGGATCACGCACCGGTAACGATAATTTACGATTTATAGCGAATGCAGTCCGCAGAGGCATTGTTTGTTTAATGTTAAACAAATTGTATACTTCGATATGCCTACACATTTTAAAGGAACCAAAAAAGAAATTGACTCTCTGAACGCTTTTATCAAAATGACAAGAGCTTCAGAAAGTATTAATAACAGGATAAGCCGATCTTTGGCTGAATCATGCGGAAACCTTACGATCAGTCAGTTTGGAATTTTGGAAGCACTTCTGCATTTAGGCCCGTCTAATCAAAAAGATTTGGGCGCAAAGATCCTGAAAACGGGTGGAAATATTACTCTGGTAATAGATAATCTGGAGAAGCGAAACTATGTTACTCGTGAAACAGACCCAAATGATCGAAGAGCCTCAATTGTGAACCTTACTAAAGAAGGGGAAGAATTTATTTCCGGATATTTTCCTGAGCACGTGGAAAAAATAGTAGATGAATTTTCGGTGCTGACCTCTGAGGAGCTGAAGGAGTTAGGCCGGCTTTGTAAAAAAGTCGGAATGAAGGAAAATAATTAACGGCTGAACAGGTTTATAGACTGTTAGTTAATTATTCAAAACTCCATAAATCCCTCAGGGGGTGGGCTTGATCGCTTGCTCCCTTTTTTATGCCCCTATCCCGGTTTAAGAATTTCATCGTAGATTCGTTTGACCTGAAGATCTCCAAATCCATATATCGCTTCCCGGTTACAGAATTCCCGGAATACAGGACCAAAAGACGGATCGTCTAAGTCTTCCATAATTTGTTTTAAAGACTCAACCACTCTGCCGGGGTCTTTTTCGGATGGAAGTCGTTGAATATGTGCTTCTACAGCCGACGAGATAAAAGGAAAAGAGTCGGCCATTCCTTGAGAAATTTGAGTCAGCTTTTCCAGCTCATTATGCTGATAAGAAAGCCATAAATCAGAGAAGGAGTTCAGGTTTTGAAGAGGAAGTCTCTCGTCCAAAGCTTCCTGTAGTTCCTTATTATTTAAATGAGCAAAACTGTAAGGAGAATGAGCTTTGGGAAGAACCAGATACACGTTGTCTGTATGTAATCCTGAATTATGTAATAAATGAACTACAAACCAAAAGTTAACCTGACAAAACAAGTCCTTTTCAAACCATAGATTGATTTCAGATTCATTTTTAATATTCTGAATCTTCTGAAACTCAGGAACGACATGCTCAATGTAAAACTGTTCCGTTTCTCCATAATTCCGACTAAGAAAACTTGCTCTGGTTGAAAAAAAATCCTCTAGATTTTCACAGCTTACATCTCCATCTACTAAACACTCACGAGCTACAATTCTTTCCCCGGGAATGGGTTCAGGAAATCGCTCAAGAAGCGCGTCGCCGTTCAGGATGTGGTAAATCTTTTTTTTCATAGATAAAGATTAAAGCTCCTTTTCAAGTTTACCAATCTGATCTCTGATTCTGGCAGCTTCTTCAAACTCCATGTTTCTGGCAGCCTGAAGCATCGTTTCACGAAGATGTTCAATGAGCTTATCCTTGCTTTCAAAAGTAACTTCATTCATAGCCGGACTAGCTTTGTATTGAATTCCATCTTCGGCTACTTTGATGGACTCAAGGTAATCCTGTTCGGCCTGTTTAGCTGCTTCGGCTTCATAATCAAATTTCTGTGTTGAAATAAGAGAAGGATCTACCAGTGGTTTGAGTTCTTTAGCTACTGTTGTTGGGGTGATACCATGCTCCTTATTATAATCTTCCTGAACTTTGCGCCGGCGTTCTGTTTCATCTAAAACCTTTCTCATACTATCGGTGATTTTATCAGCATATAAAATGGCTTTACCCTCCACATTACGAGCTGCCCTACCAACAATCTGAAACAGAGACGTTTCAGATCTCAAAAAACCTTCTTTATCGGCGTCCATGATTGCGACTAAACTGAGCTCCGGAATATCAATTCCTTCTCTGAGCAAATTGATCCCAACTAACACATCAAAATCACCACGGCGGTATTTATAAATCACTTCAATACGCTCAAGAGCATCCAGTTCGCTATGCATATATGCCGCTGAAATCCCAAGATTTTTGAGATATTCACTTAGTTCTTCACTCAATCTCTTGGTAAGAGTAATAACCAGCACACGTTCTTTTTTGGCTATTCTTATTCTGATTTCTTCCAGCAAATCATCTACCTGATTACCAAGTGGGCGCACTTCAATTTCAGGTTCCATCAATCCGGTTGGTCGAATTATTTGTTCGGTATAAACTCCACCACTTTTCTCCAGTTCATAATCTCCCGGAGTAGCGCTTACAAAAATAACCTGATTTACTATTCCCTCCCATTCATCAAAGGTAAGAGGCCTGTTATCCAGAGCTGAAGGAAGCCTAAATCCGTGGTCTACTAATTGAACTTTTCTGGATCGATCACCGCCATACATGGCGGAAATCTGAGGGATGGTTTGGTGACTTTCGTCAACGACAACCAAAAAATCATCGGGGAAATAATCGAGCAAGCAAAAAGGACGCTCACCAGGCTTTCTCGCACTTAAGTAACGGGAGTAATTTTCAATGCCGGAACAATAGCCGATCTCCTGAATCATCTCTATATCGAACAGGGTACGTTGTTCCAACCGTTTTGCTTCCAGAAACTTCTCTTCATCAATAAGCACTTTTGTTCTCCATTGAAGTTCATCCCTGATTTGATCAATGGACTGTTCCAATCTGGATTTGGTAGTTACATAATGTGAAGCCGGATAGATCTTAAATTCCTGAACTTCTTCAAGAACATTTCCGGTATCGGTATCGAAGAGTTGGAGTTTTTCAATTTCATCGCCCCACATGGTGATTCGTAAACCTTCATCCGAATAGGCAGGATAAACATCAATAACATCACCACGAACACGAAATACTCCTCGCCTGAAGTCATGATCATTTCGGGTATAATGTAAATCCACCATATCATAGAGGAGTTTGTTTCTGGGGATTTCCATTCCGGTTTTTAACGAAACAATCAACTTAGCATACTCCGACGGAGAGCCGATACCGTAAATACAACTCACTGATGAAACAATAATCACGTCCCGGCGCCCGGATAAAAGAGAACTGGTTGCACGTAATCTCAGCCGTTGAATTTCATCATTAATAGAAAGATCCTTTTCGATGTATTTATCTTGTGCAGAGATATAGGCTTCGGGCTGATAGTAATCGTAATAGGAAATGAAGAACTCAACACGGTTATCAGGAAAGAAATCACTTAGCTCCCTAAAAAGCTGCGCAGCCAGGGTCTTATTGTGACTCATAACCAGTGTAGGCTTCTGTACATTCTCAAGAACATTAGCGATGGTTCTGGTTTTTCCTGAGCCTGTAATTCCCAATAACGTCTGAAATTTATCTCCGGCTTCAACGCCTTCCGTAAGTTCTTCAATCGCCGTTGGCTGATCACCGGCCGGTTGATAAGGAGAGTGTAATTTGAATTCAGACATAAAAAGTGATTTTCAGATGAAAAGAGAGCAAAAAGAAAGGTAAATTCTTTTAGATTAAGGTTCAGAAAATATTTCGACCTCCTCTGTCTCCTCCTTATCAAGGAGGAGGACTCATAAAATAGAATTAGAGGTTAAAGTCCCCTCTTGAGAGGGGATTTAGCCTGCCTGCCAAAGTATTTCTACGGCGGACAGGGGTGTGTCGTTAAATGATAATGAGTGCTAAAATGCCACACAGACATAAAGAATTAGAAAGTCCGCGGAAACGCATTGACGAAATCGATGAAGAAATACTGGATCTTTTGGCCGAACGTGCTAAAACAGTACAGGATGTGATCCGCGCTAAGGTGGAAAATAAACTTCCTGTTTTTGTTCCGGAACGAGAGATTGAAAAAAGCGAAGCGTTCAAAAAAATGGCTCAGGAAAAAGGTATTGATCCGGAATGGGCAGAAGATTTTCTAAGAATGATAATGAGTTCCTCCAGAGACAGTCAGAGTCAGGAGAAATTTCCGATTGCGACCGAAGAGCCTAAACACATTTTGTATATCGGTGGTGAAGGAGGGATGGGGAAACTTTACCAACGGATTACTCGACAAACAGGTCACCATACCTATTCCATTGATAAAGGAAACTGGCATGAACTGGAAGCGTTGAGTGAACAATTAGATATGGTAATCATAACGGTTCCTATTAATGTCACGGAACAGGTTGTTCAAAGATTACAAGGGCGGCTATCTTCAAAAACAATCCTGGCCGATTTTACCAGCAATAAGTCAAAGCCCATGGAGGCGATGCTGGAATATCACGAGGGACCAGTTTTGGGATTACACCCTATGCACGGACCTGATGTTGAAAACCTATCCAAGCAGCTGATGGTGGTTTGTCCGGCGCGGGATGGAGATAAAGCGGACTGGTTTATTAAACAGTGTGAGTTATGGGGAATGCGGATTGTACATGCGGAGCCCGAAAAACACGATCATGTAATGCACCTGGTACAGGGACTCCGTCACTTTGTGGCATTACTTCATGGCTCATTTATGGAGCATTATGATTTGAAGCCGGCAGACATGTTGGATTATTCGTCTCCCATTTACCGGGCTGAGTTAATGATGACCGGCCGTATCTTTGCACAAAGCGCAGAACTCTATGCAGATATTGTATTTTCTAATAAGGAAAGAAGAGAACTGTTACTCAACTTTTTCGAGCACCATAAAAAACTCGCTGAGCTTGTTGAGCAAAATGACCGGGAAGGATTCATCAGAGAATTTGAAGGAGTAACGGACTTCTTCGGAAAATTTGCCACACAAGCTCTTACAGAAAGTGGCTATCTGATAAATCGTTTAGCAGATAGGTTTGCCTGATTAAAATATCATTATTCTCCTTAAAGACGTCATCCTGAACTTGTTTCAGGATCTTAAAATCAGGGTTCTAAACGTTGATCCGCCTTTGCTACTTTTGTGCTGACAAAAGTAGCAAAAGCTCCCGGCTGTGATGGCTTCCGGGCATTCAATCCCACGAATTCTACCAAAAACAGATCACCCCACAAGTGGGGCATGTTTTAGGGTTTGAATTCTATGGGTTGATTGAATGCTATTCCTCCACCCACCTAATGCCGGATTAATTTAGGCTTAGATATTAAGTAAAATGCAAACAAAACCAAGTCCGGAAAAAATGGGCAAGCCCAGATGTAAAAGGGAGTGAGGACCGTAATCGCTCTAGTTAACAGCGGCTGGTGAAAATGAAATCTGCATTTTTTACGGCGATTTTTGGCTACTTTTGATCGATCAAAAGTAGCACACATAAAGACGATACACTAGATGTTTAAAGACAAACCCTGGATATACCACCACGATGAACCTCTTACCCGATATTCTCTAGGTCAGGAAGGGGAGAATCCGCTCATCTGTTTTGGGATAAATCCAAGCACGGCAGTTCCAGAAAACCTGGACCCAACAGTGGCTTCAGTAGCGCGTTATGCAGTCGAAAAAAACTACGATGGCTGGCTGATGTTCAATCTCTATCCGCAGCGGGCAACCAACCCGGATAAGATGCACAAGCACTTTCAGAAACGGATACACGATAAAAATGTAGAGGTGATCCGGGATCTGATTCACGCTATTCCGAATAAGGAAGCAGACATCTGGTGTGCCTGGGGAACCCTCATCGAAAAACGCCCATATTTAATGCGCTGTCTGAGAGATATTTACGAAGTGATAGCAGATACCAATTGTAGTTATTTCACCCGCGGCAACATTTCCAAAGCCGGACATCCACACCATCCGCTATATCTCAGAAAGACCTCACCTATGGATGAGTTTGATCCGAAGAGGTATTTAGCTATGATGGACTATCAGTAAAGAAACGGTCTTTATTCCAGTTTCTGGGATTATTGATAATGTATTCCTGAATTCTATAAAAAGATTCTTCATTTCGAACGATATGATCATAATAATTTCTTTGCCAGACCTTCATCCCGGGTGTTTGATTAATGATGTTGATTTGTTTTGCAACATTCATTTTAAACCATCCAATGATTTTCGGGACTAACATTTTACGGCGGTAGTTGCGGTAGTGCGCCGGGTCAATATGGTTTCGTAGGGGCGATTCATGAATCGCCCCTACGAATGGTTCTTCATTTGTAATTTCGATAATACCATGAATATGATTAGGCATTGTTATGAATTGATGTGTTTTTGTATTCGGAAAGCGAAGCTCGATTTTATTCCAATAATCATGGACAACTTTGCCACTAGTATTCAAAATCATTTTACCATTATTAACCTCCCCAAAAAGAAAAAGCTTTTGGTAAGTACAGGCGGTTATAAAATATAATCCAGGGTGAGAATAGTTATAACCCTGTAGCCGAATTGATTTACGATCATGGTTATTAATAGACTTCATAATTAGTTAGATCAAGTATTAGGCTTACCCTTACAACATTTCTTTTATCTACTTTTGTTTACTTACAGCAAAGGACGATATTTCTAATCCAATTAATTAGTTCGCTATGATTCGTGTTTTACTTCTGCTATTTTTTTCAATTATAGTTTCTTGTAGCTCTAATAAAGAACCCCCAATTGACTGGGGAGAGTCGCCCTGGCCGGAAATAAGAACAGAACGAATAAATACGCTGTTGCCACGAGCCATGGAGGCTGCCGGAGTGGATGCATGGCTGGTCATTTGCAGAGAGAATAATAATGATCCGATTGCAGACCATATTGGTGGAGAAAACGCCGGAGGAACAGCTGTCTTCTTGTTTTTCAGGGATGAAGATGGGTTTACCTCGAGAGTGTATTCACCATCAGGAGAATCAACAGCGCTGGATGAACTGGATATACACGATGAAGTAATATCAGTCGAACGGGGAGGTTCAGCGGTTGAACAGGCCGTGGAGTTTATCAAAGAAAAAGACTTTGAGGTTATTGCGATCAATTCGAGTAGCGGTAATGCTCAGGCAGACGGATTGAGCTATACACAGCGAATCAATCTGGAAGAACGTTTGGGGGCGGGGTTTTCTGAGCGTTTAGTCTCATCCGAAGAGTTGATATACGAATGGTTATCTATAAAGCTTCCTGCAGAGGTGGAGATTATGACGAAAGCAGCTGAACTAACGGCACAGTGGCAAATTGAGGCCTATGAAATGATTGTTCCCGGCGTTACTACTGATGCTGAAGTTGCTGCGTTTCTGGATGCCAAAATGGAAGAATATGGGGTTGGGGAAGCATGGAGCCCAACCCAAAACCCGAATGTAAATTCCGGACCCGATCGTGGACATTCACACGCCACTGATAAAGTGATTATGCCCGGAGATGTAATTCAAACAGACTTTGGTATTAAGCTGCATGATCGTTGGGTAAGCGATATTCAACGCTTTGCTTATGTGTTGAAACCGGGAGAAACCGAAGCGCCGGAGGACATTCAGTTTTACTGGGAATCGGCGAGAGCCGGAAACCGTGCAGCCTTTAAAGCGATGAAACCCGGAGTGAAAGGAGTGGAGGTAGATGCCGCCCAGCGTGAGGTGATGAAAGCCAATAACTCGGAATATGTGATGTGGGCATCCGGTAGGATATGTAGCGCATGATACCGGCCCTAATCTTGGAGGCTCACAGTCGCCGAGTATACGTCCGGCAGCCCAAAAAGAACTAAAAGCAGGAATGGTTTTTGCATTTGATGGATTCCACGCCTGGATGCTGGAAAATGGTGGAACCAAAACGATTAGTGTAGAAGAAATGGTAGTGATCACCGAAGACGGCGCCCGCTGGTTAATCCCGCCTCAGGAAGAGTTGGTGTTGGTGGATTAATTTCGTGAATGTATCGCCGAAATTAACGGTTGCAGCTTTACGCGGGGAAATCTCTCCAAAGCGAGTGGTCCGCACCATCCATTGTAACAAAGAAAAACCTCCCTCATGGATACGGATGATTTGGGGGCTATACTAGAAGAAGAATTAGTTAATCCACTCGATGCAAGTTGGGGTTTTCTGATTCCATGACCTATCTTCTCTTGGATTGAGCATAGTATCATTTTGTATATTTTCTAAATTGGTGAGAAACCAATAATCAATTTTAGAATTAGACAAATATTTTTCAGCGTCTTTTTTGGATTTAAAAGCATAAAAAATTTCTCCATTATCAATTAAAAACCAAGTGAATGAATCGGTCCAGTCATTTTCTATAATACTATAAGGCATTTCTAAGGCTTAAAAATGTGTTGGTTATGATATTCTAAAAAGGAGCTTTCAGGGACAAATTTTTCCGGGAGTGTTATTCTTTTACCATGAAGAGAATGAAACGACTTTTTACTATAAGAATCTGATGCATTTGAAATTAATTCTGGCGATATATTTATGCGAAAACTTGGAGTGATAGTTAACAAACCTAAGTCAAATGCCTTATCGTATAGTACAGAAAGGCAAAGTCCATTTCTTGGGTTCAGCCTATTTTCTTTATCTAAAGACCATGGCTTAATATGACTTGCAACAAGCAACTTTGGATATGAAAGTCCGGAAATACAGCAGGTATGTTTATAGCTTGATAAAATAGAATTTCTGAAAATTGTTTGCTTCCGTCTAGTTTTTGTCTGAACAATTCCATCCTCTGAGAAATAACTATTTTCTTCGCTTTCAATAGTTATTCGGTTAAGTATATAATCTGCTTTTTCGAATGCAGATTCCCAATTATTGTGAAATAGGTCCCAAACTTCTTGGTCCTTAGCAGAAGCGTTTCCTAATCCTGAACGCCCGCTTTTAATAATTGCGGGATCTAAGCTGGCAAGATTAGCCATTTTCATCGACAAAGCAGAAGGGGTACGGTTTATTCTATCTGCTACTGCTACAATTAATGGGTTCCTGTGATGAATTTTTCCAAATGGTACCTGACAGTACAATGCAAATGCAACAGTGAGTTCATTATTTGTCCAGTCTCTGCGTACCATATTAGTAGTTCAACATTTAATTAAAGGTATATCTAATTTATCTAAACAACCAAAGCCACTTTCCCGATATTCTTTCGCTCTTCGATGTAGCGGTGGGCTTCACCAGCTTCTTCGAGTTTGAAGGTTTTGTCTACATAGGGACGGACCCAACCCGTTTCCACTCCGTCCAGAATGGATTCCATCCAGAGGGCAGCTTTTTCAGCTTCATGCCACATATGCCCGAGGTTAACTCCGTATACGCCCCGGTTTTTATCTAACAAAGAAAGAGGTTTAAAGGTGGGCATTCTTAACACCGTTTTAATGAGTTCGATTTTGGCCCCGATTCCACCGGAGGAATTCTTACTGGCTACCGAAATGCCGAACATACCCAAACGTCCGGTTGTTCTAAGAGCGCGGTAACTTTTTTTCCATTCTTTACCACCGAGCGGGTCGGTAATGAGTTCCACTCCCCGGTTATCGGTTAGCTTCATCAGTTCCTCAAACCAGTCCTGCGTTCGGTAGTCAATTGCGTGATTCAATCCTCGTTTTTTTAGAAAATCATGCTTTCGGGCACTGGCGGTGCCGTAGGTGGTTGCACCAATATTCATAGCAATATCCAGTTGAGCCAGCCCGACTCCACCACCGGCATTATGGATGAGTATCGACTCGTCTTTTTTAAGCCCGCCCATCCCTACTAACAGTGCCCATGCAGTTAAGTAGGTAACCGGAATGGAAGCAGCCTCTTCAAACGAAAGTTTGGCGGGCTTTTCATACACCTGATTTTCTTTGAGCACTACCTGCTCGGCCTGACCTTTAAACCTGCATAGACCAATAACTTCTTTTCCAATCCAGTTGTTATCAATGTCGGCACCGACTTCGGTTACTACTCCGGAAACTTCATATCCCATCACGCAAGGTGTTTTGGGTCCATCCGGGTATTGGCCTTTTCTGGCCAGAATATCCGCAAAATTTAATCCGGCTGCTTTTACCTGAATCAGGAGCTCATCTGTTTCGGGCTTCAGATCCGGAACTTCCTGAACTTCAAGCACATCATAACTTCCGGTTTTCGTGTTTACTAGTTGTCGCATGGTATATATTAAATGAAATGGAGTGTAGGTAGTTTTAAGGAGAGGGGAAAGTGGGTTTTTTATAAGTCATCCTGAGGATACTTCCGAAGGATCTGATTGGGTAATGGCTTCGTGATTTATTTACCCATACCATTTTCAATCAAAGCTGTCACCCAGAGCTCCCCAAATAATCAACAAAGGAAAAGATGCCTAGCGAAGGGTATCAAACGTGGCTAAGCCCCTGGCAGATTGCTTATTTGATATCCTTTGTGAGTGAACCCGAAACCATCAGAAAAAATTGAACCCTAAAAAGGCAGGTCATCATCAATATCGTCGAAAGCCTGAGTATCGTTTTCGAAGCCTTCGGCACTTGGGGGTGGTGGGGATTGTTGCACCGCATTTTGTTCTCCGGTTCCGGTTTCCACCCGCCATGCTTTTACATCGGTATACCAGTTTCCGTTGTATTCCCGACTGGCAATATCTATCGAGACGGTCACTTGCTGTCCTTCCGATACAACCTGCTGATCGATGTTATCACCCCACTGCGTGATGCATACTTTCTTCGGATACTTACCCGGAATTTCAAGGATGAAATCGCGTTTTCTCCAGGGACCGTTTTTACCCTGACCGGATTGTTCTTTCAAAATCTGGGATACATTTCCGGTAAGTTTTAAGTCCATGGTAGCAGGTTTTCTTTGGGGTGGATGTGATGACGAATGTAGGTAAAAGGGTATTCAATCTGAAATGCTTTCTATGTTCTTTTGGGCCGCCAAAAGAACCAAAAGCCCCCGACTACAACTGCTTCGTGGGCTCATAAAAGGTTCAATTGAATAAATCCGAAGGTCCATATTCAGGAAAGCCACATTTACTTTCCGCCCGGTGCGGATTTATTCCCCTAACGGGACATTGAACCTTTGTATTCACTATCCCACTCACCAGTTTAATGCCGGATAAAATTTGAGGTAGATTTAAATAAAGGGCAACAAAAACAAGTCCGGAAAAAATGGGCAAGCCCAGATATTGAAGGGAGTAAGGATCGTAATCGTTCTTGTAACCAGAGGCTCGTGAAAGCGAAATCTGCATTTTTTACGGCGGCTTTTGGGTACTTTTGACGGTCCAAAAGTACCAGAGAAAAAGCAATTGGAATTAATCTGGGATGTGAGTTATTTACATATCCATCCAACAAAGTAAAACCACCATCACCACCCTCAAAAAATATCATCTTGGTTGTACCGTCTGGAGTTTGCAGGAATGGGTAGGTACTTTCTATAAAGAGAAAACAAAGCCGGGGGACTTTCTTTCTCAATATGCTTCCGTATTTAATTCTGTTGAAGGGAACACCACGTTCTACAGTACCCCATCAAAAGAGCTGTTACAGCAATGGGCCGATAAAACATCGGATGGGTTTAAGTTTTGTTTTAAGTTTCCAAAAACGATAACCCATATTCACCAACTCAGAAATGTAGAAACACAAACAAAGGATTTTCTGGAAACCTTTTCAAATGTCAGAGATAAACTGGGACCATTTATGATCCAGTTTCCGGATAGTTTTTCGCCAACAGAACTGATCAGGTTACAGGATTTTCTGTCAATCTTACCAAAAACAATGCATTACGGAGTAGAGGTTCGTCATCCGGACTTCTTTGATCATGGAAAACATGAACACAATCTGAATACCCTACTCGAAAGTTATAACGTAGAACGAATTATTTTTGATACCAGAAAACTCCATTCAAGCAACTCAAGTATTCCTTCAATAGTCGAAGCAAAAAAGAAGAAGCCGAAGGTACCGGTTCGGTTTGAGGCATTGAGCTCCCGCCCTATGGTTCGTTTTGTCGGAGTAAACGACATTCTGAACAATGAAGTTTACCTTAAGGAGTGGGCCATAGTCGTAGCTGACTGGATCAGGGAAGGTCTTCATCCCTATATCTTTATTCATTCCCCGGATAAAATCTCACAACCAAAACTGTGTACTCATTTTCATAAACTGCTTAGCGAACTAATCGAAATTCAACCTTTACCGGAATGGCCGGTAAACAGAGAAGCGCAATTAGGGTTATTTTAGTTTTCAATAACCCCAATAAGGGCAGTACTCAGAACAAAGGGAAGCTTTTCTATTTTTGTCATAAGTTCGGCTTCTTCTCCTGGTGTACAGGCTATGTTCACAGATCGGGGATAATCTTTGAGGATTTGATAAGCCACACTCCTGAATTCACCCATAATTTCCTTGAGCCGCATTGTGTTTACGGTATACTCAAATTCAAAAAAAAGCTCTTCAATACTCTGTGATGATATTAACCTTATTAAAGCCTGTTCACGTTCAGTACCATTCAGTCCTTGTTCTTCTAAGAGATTTTCAAAAAAAGAGGTATCGACCGGCGCGCTTTGAGAAAAAGAACGAAGGACTTCCGGGTGGTTTTGCAGCTGATTCAATACGGAGTCGGCGGGATTATTCACTATAGAAATCAGAATGGGTTGTATATCAATGTAAGAGATTTCATACCCAAGCTGCTTAAACTGCTCTTCAATAAAATCACTTGAAACGGTGTCTTCTAAGAAGACGATAAATTCTCCCTCCAGAAAAGAAACCTGTCCATCCTGCACCTTTTGGAGAGCTTCATCTCCAATTACCTGTCCATAAATTAATTGGGGTAAAAAGCTTACAAAAAGAAGAAAGTACTTCACTCAAAGATCTCCGTAGTATTTCGAACATAAATCAGCATATTAAGTTCTGCCATCAGTCTTGATGGAACTTTAGTAGGATTAAGAACCACGCTTCTTGTTCTTCTTGGCAGGATCTCAATTCCTAACTTTTGGTTTTGAAATAGAAAAGCTTCTATCATTTCATCGGTAACATAATAGCTGAACGCGATTTTTCTTCGGGTATTATCGCCGAAGTAGAGGTTAGAGCCCAGAAATGGTGATGTAAATTCGTACGATTCAATTTTTATATCCTGAACAAAGGGGTGTGCAGAAATTCGTTTTAATTCAGATTCGCTAATCTGTCTGGTAATTACACCCTGCACCGGCGCTATTTCCATAGATTCAATATCATAGCCAAAGCGATAGAAATAATACTCAACGAACTCCGGGCTTACATAATCTTCCAGCTCCACCAGCACCCTGTGTTTATCTATTCCATGCAGATAAGGCAGCCGCTGAATGTTTGACTGTTGTTGAAAATCAAACATGGCAAAAAAGAAAAACAGGATTTGAAGCGAAATAAATGAAAGGTTCATGGGATACTCAGGTATTGTTTTATAAAGGATTAAACCTACGCCCCAAATAAATCAAAAATGACCAAACACAAAAGAGTAAAAATCATCGTATTTTCAGGTCTTTATAAATCACTGATACAAGTTTACGATGTCACAAACGGCAACAGCCGATTCAAATATCATTAAAGAGGCTAAGAAGAGACGCACCTTCGCGATTATTTCTCACCCGGATGCAGGTAAAACCACCCTTACCGAAAAGTTATTGCTTTATGGTGGAGCTATTCACGAAGCAGGATCGGTTCGTGCCAGAAAAGCTTCCCATCACGCTGCATCCGACTGGATGGCTATCGAAAAGGAACGTGGGATTTCTGTGACTTCATCCGTGATGCGCTTTGAAAAAGAAGGCATCAAATACAACCTGCTGGATACTCCGGGTCACAAAGACTTTTCTGAAGATACTTTGAGAACCTTAGTGGCTGCAGATTCAGGCTTAATGGTAATTGACGTTGCTAAAGGGGTGGAGGAACAAACCGAGAAGTTATTTGAAGTCTGTAAACTTAGAGAAGTTCCGGTAATTACCTTTGTGAATAAATGTGACCGCCCCGGTATGGATCCATTGGAAGTATTAAGTAATGTAGAAAATAAACTCGGAATTGAAGCATTGCCTGCAAGTTGGCCAATGGGATATGGTCAAAAATTTCAGGGTATTTATGATGTGCTGGGTGGTAAAGTTCATATATATGAAAAAGCAGATCATGGTGCCAAAAAGGCGGTAACTGAAGTTCTGGATGTGGAAGAGGCGTTGGCGCAAAGTAATTTATCGGATGCAGAAAAAGATGCGTTTCGTGAAGAATTGATGCTCATCGAGGATATGTATCCAAATATGGATAAAGAGCTGTATAACAAAGGAAAAGTGACGCCAGTGTTCTTTGGGTCTGCACTGAATAACTTTGGTCTGGATGTGTTCCTTAATTATTTTCACCAGCTTGCACCATCGCCTCAGGGATATGAACATTCAGAAGGAAATGACCGTGATTTAAATGAGCCGTTTTCGGGATTCATTTTTAAGATGCAGGCAAATATGAATCCGGGTCACCGCGATTGCGCAGCTTTTATCCGGGTAGCTTCGGGTCAGTTTAAAAGAGGACAGGAAGTGGTTCTATCACACACAGGTAAAAAGCTAAAAATGGCAACGCCACATACTTTGATGGGTGATGAGCGTCAATTAATGGAAGAGGCTTTTCCGGGAGACATTGTATCGATTTTTAACCCGGGGGATTTCAGAATCGGAAGTACCATTTTTGAAAAAAATCCGGTTCGCTTTGATGTAATCCCGCTCTTTACTCCCGAGCATTTTCAGAAAGTTGCTACCAAAGATCCGTTTAAAAGGAAGCAACTTCGGGAAGGCTTAAAACAACTTTCGGAAGAAGGAGTGGTTCATGTATTTGAAGTGCCAAATGGTGTGGGTAATGAATTGCTGCTTGGAACGGTTGGAGTTCTGCAGTTTGAAGTTGTTCACCATCGAATGAAAGAAGAATACGGGGTGGAACTGGTGATTACTCCGGTGTCCTATTTCACTGCAAGATGGTTGCCCAACGACAAAGAAGAAGTGATCCAAAAACTGGAATCCAGTTACTCGACTCATGTAACCAAAGACATGGAAGAAAATCCGATTGTGTTATTTGATTCAATGTATGCGTTGAATCAGGCAGAAGAGAAAGTTGGGGCAGAAAACCTGTTCAAGTTTAAGCAAGGCTAAAGAACATTCAATATTCAATTACAATGATCATTGATCAATGAGTGTTGAATATTGCATATTCTTACTTTCCCCCATTCGCCTGAAGGTCCTGAATACATTGACTATCTAATTCAGGAATATTTCCTCCGGTCAGACTTCCCATTAAATCGGTTGTTTGAATAGCCCAATACATAAGACAACTTTCCACGTTACAATGCGCTTCATTTTCGGTGTCTTCGTGATCCTGAACAGCATCTGAACCAATATTTACTAACCCAAGAATGTGACCAAACTCGTGCATCAGAACGGCTGCTTCAACGGTTGAAGTTGAAGGTTGACCAAACCCACCGGAATTATCCTGAATAACCTCTTCAAACAAAGCCATCGAAGTATTCAGATAAGCCACACCGAGTACACTTTCGCGCTCATAAGCTCCATCCAGAATAAGAAAGTAAGCGGCTATAGAATTCCCATCAGTAAAAATATCTCGATATTCCTGTTCAAGGTCATAAATCTCCGATGCGGTAAAAGAATTATTGCCAGGAGATGGAATCGCCTCATCAAGTGTGATGGTAATGCCTCCGGGTTTATTTAAACGGTCCTCAAGAAACGCCTGTAAATTATTAAACGCAGATTGAGTGGGTTCAAAACCTTCTACATAATCAATTTCGATGGTAAGACTGGTAAAACTTTCAGAAGATAGAAAGTGGTTTGCGGATGATCCTGTAGACTGGGTATGAGAAAAGTTATGTCCGGGATTCTGAGAATCTGACCCCGAATTTGATGAACAGCCTGTTAGTACAACAAACAAGGAGAGAATTAAATATGTGAGATTCTTCATATAACCTTTTTTCAGTTAAACAGAAGTCCTGTTACAAGGTTCCAAAACTTAAGATATCGATTTACCTAGTTTGGGGGATTTCTCGGAATGGTTGGATCAGTTAGTTTCGATTTAAAAAACATGTATCGAGTACTGACCATTCTTATTTTAATTTCATCATTAGTTCTTTCATGCCAGAAAGAAGAAAGTTGCGATACGAATGCTACTCTGAACGGCGATTGCTTTAATCTGGATGCTACCTTTGAAATTCAAAACTCAGTAGGTCAGGAAGGCTATAGCCGGGAAAGATTTCAGTTTATTTTTCAATATCCTCCAAGTGGACCTCAGGAGCGAGTACGGTTTGTAGTAAATGCTGACGACGAGCCAAATGGTCCGGGCAGCTCCGGAGAAATGGTAGCGTATGAGGTCGGGACGACTTATTCTGGCGAAAACGGGTCATTTACCTTTAATGGTAACTTATCAGCAGGCGGCATACCTGCCAGCTATTCTTACACCTTTACCAAACTGGATCGGGAGAACAATTTAATCTCAGGAAGAATTGAATTCAGCTACAGCAATGATTTCGGTTCGGAATCATTCCAGTCAAACTTTACAAATGTTGCTGTTACAGGGGCAGAATTTTAGCGTCAATTCAACACTTTTTCTTGAATAGCATAGAATGATTTGGCACTTTCCGTTTACTAAACTTAATGGAGTAAATGGAACCTGAAATTATCGAAGCCAATCTAAGCGATAAGTCGCATGCCGAAGCAATTGTTTCCATAACAAACGAATACTCGAAAGATATTATGGGTGGAGGCAAAGCTTTGCCAAATCACGTTCAGGAGAATATGATTTCCGGAATGAAGGCCTTTCCAACAACCATGGTTTTTCTTACACGTTCTGAAGACGGATTTGTAGGAGTGGCGAATTGTTTTATGGGCTATTCCACATTTTATGCAAAGCCATTAATCAATATTCACGATCTGGCAGTATTACCTGCTGCAAGAGGGCAAGGCATTGGAAAGAAGTTAATTGAAGCAGTTACCGCAAAAGCAAAAGAACTGGGTTGTTGTAAAGTGACGCTTGAAGTACTTGAAAATAATCCTGCGAGAAGACTTTATGAGCGGGAAGGTTTCGAATATGGAGATCCGCACTATTTTTTTATGAGTAAATATCTTTAAAACAGAACAAGTTTCTTGTTAAAATTATAAATCTTAGTTCTATTTAGTGTTTTCTATAAGTACGTCGTCTTTATAAAGCTTTTGCTCGATGATATTACCAAGTTCATCATACGAAGTCATATATCCCTGGATTCCGGATGAGTCGGCGCTGGATTCGAATTTGAGTTGACCGTTTTGATACCACTCTCTGAAATAGTGCCATTCATTTCTTTCAACTACTTCAACATAATAATGCCTCAAAAGCTGATAACCCGGACCAAAATCTTTGTATCCATTATCAAGATTTTCGTGCCGGAAAGATAGGCTATCGTTGTTATCAAAACCGGTGGTTGAGCCAAAAAGCCCTCCATCTCTGTAAGTAAAAAGGATGTAGTTAGCATTTCTGCTCTCAATGATTGATTCCTCAAGAAGTACTGATTTTACAGGCAAGCCTTCTTCATAAATCTCTTTCCAGCCTGCCTCACCAGTCTTACTATTAGTTAATGTGCGATTCCCTGTGAATAGATTTCCATTGTCTGTATAATATTTAGGAGCTTTTAAATTGTAAAAAGTACTATTTGAGTCTTCAGTACTATCCATGTTTAACGTATACAAAACCAGATCAGCTTCATATAAAACCCCATTCATCACCACAGAATCAGCAACGGAATACCCATCCTTTTCAACATTCTGTGAACAAAAAGAAAAGGATAAAATTACCAGGGGTGTAAGTAAAAAGATTAGATGGATATATTTTGAAAATGATGTTCTTTGGTAGTCCATAACCCTAATATTAATTGAAGTTAAGGACAATAGTAAATGTCAGTCAGCTTTCAAAATCCCTTCCGCCTCCTTAGCCAATCCAAGAACAGCCTCTCTGTAAAGCGTACTGTTGTTGTATCGGAGAATAGCATCTTCAGTTGATCCGGTAATATCTTTGAAGTGAGCCAGATATTTACCAACAGAGTAAATATTGCTGGGCATATCGTATAAGTTATCACCGACCCACCAACGGTTCAACGAATAAGGAATAAACTGTGCATAAGACATCGCGCCTGCATAACTCGATTTAAGCTCTAATACATCCAGATTATTTTTTTTGGTGAACTTGAGGAGCTCTTCCAATTGAGCAAGCGCAAACTTGGCTCTGTAATTAACCACATACATCGATACATAGGCTTCAAAAGGATTATACCGCCCGGCGTAAGTCCCAAATTCGGATTCCACCCCAATGATCCCGACAATCACTTCTTTTGGGATACCATATTCTTGCTCCGCAATTTCCAGTTCATCAGAATAGGTGGTAACGAAGTCATTGAGTTTGGAGACTTTTTTGTCGTACCCAAGTACTTTTTTGTAATCCTCAACATCTTCAATCACACGTTCAGCGGCGCGCACGAATTTATCTTTTATATCCGGCATTAATTCAAAGCGGTCGTCTTCCAGAATAGGGCGGATATCAACTCCCTTTTTGTCAAAGTGGTCAATGAGTTTTTGAAGATTTTCTTCGGTTTCCGGAGAAAAAGTATGTGCAATTGAAGTGTTGACGAATATCAACGTGCAAACCAGGATAGATAAAAAAGAAATTCTGTACATAATAACCGCTCTTGAATTTAGATGATGGGATAATGTATTAGAAATATGATTTAAGTGGAAAATATTTTTGTCATTTCGAGCGGAGCGAGAAATCTAAAGAGTGATTTTAATGCTTTCTTAAGATTTCTCACCTCCTCCGGAGGATTCGAAATGACAAACTAACATTTAATTAGCAATATTAGCCACTATTCTAACAGGGGCACCACTGCCATCTTTAATCTTCATGGGTAACGCAATGATGTATGCACCCATTGTGGGAAGTTTTTCAAGATTGGCTACGTTTTCGAAGCCAGGGATGTTTTGTTCAAACAGAATCCGATGTGTCATATACTCGGTTGATTTTCCATAATCCAGACTGGGGGTATCCAGTCCGACAGCTTTTACAGCGCGGTTATCTACTATCCATTGAGCTGCATCCGGGTGAATTCCTGGGAAACTGAGATTTGCAACTCCTTCCACTCCTCTTAAGGTGGTTCCGAGATAGGCTTCGGCATCCGGCCAATACGTGCCTATTCCGGTATGAAAAAGGAGAATACTTCCATTTGGGACGGAGCCATGTTCCACTTCCCATTCTTTAATATCATCAGGAAGAATCTGATAATCCCGGTTTTCATTTACCTTATCCGAAACATCAATTACCACTGCAAACCCCGTTAATTGGTCGATGGATAATTGATCTACGGTTTTCTTTCCTTCCGAAAAATGAATAGGTGAATCCAGATGTGTTCCGCCATGCTCGGCGGTACTGAACTTGAAAGCTTCATAATAATATCCGCCGTCGGTCTCACCAACAAACACCGTATCCATTTGCCAGGTATCTGATGTGGGCCAATACAGCGTTTCAGTGCTATAATTGTGAGTCAGGTCAATCCAAACCCCATCTTCAAAAGGGTGTTTTTCGATAGGGGTGCAAAAAGAGATGAGAAGAAGTATCGTGAAAAGGAGAAGGACTTTCATAATCGGAGAGTTAGTTATATCCGAATATAGAAAATGCGCTTCAGTAATCGAACTGCGGGCTACTTTATCTTTTCTATGAGTTCTCCATCTTCGTACCGCTCCTGCTCAACAACATTTCCGCTGTTATTATAGAGCGTCATTAGACCCTGAGTACCCTTTTCATCAGAAGTTGACTGAAATTTAAGCTGTCCGTTTGGATGCCACTCTCGATAAAGTTGTTTACCATCATGATCAGGAGATGAGTCAATAAGCTCAGATGTGAGCACTCCAAGATCGTATCCCCGAAAGGCAATTCGTTTTTTCTTTTCAAAATCATACTCTATTTCCGTTCGGTACCATTCTTCACCAGTTCTTTTGAAGGTTTGTTCTTTAACTCTCAGACCTTCCTTGAAAGTAACAGAAGTAAGAAGCTTGTCATCTGATTTGAAATAATGACTCTGAACCCCGGAAAATAATACCCCATCCATATCATACATTCTTGAATCATAAAAAATGCCGCTATCCTGAACCTGCTCATAAGGAGATGAAATCAATTGAAGGCGAACATTCGAGTAAAGTTCATTAGGATTGTCGGGTTTACTACAGAAAATAAATGTGATGAACAGAAACATTGGGAGAAGAGGCAGAAGCCGAATAATCCTTCCAGCCAAAGACCGGTTCTTATTCAATAATACAAGACGCTTTTTGGTAAGCTTAAAATCAATATGACTGGTGAATCGGTTCATTTTATTTTTTCCACCAGCTCCAAACCTTCATAGCGCTCATGGAAAGTAACAGTCCCATTTTTATCATATCTAATTACTTCCCCATAGGTGATATTAGGATCCCTTTTATCGAGGATGGAGAGCATTTCCAGATAACCTCTTTCATTCCAATGCTTAAATACCATTGCGCCATTATGAGATGGAGAAGAATAGATAGTTTCCAGACTGAGTTTACTATATTGATAATAACGTGTGGAGATAAGCTTCTTTTTTTGAGGATTATAGAAATAATCTAAAGAAGAAGACTCAGTTCCTTCAGAATCAAAATACTTCGCATGAACTATTAAACCATCTACATAAATACTGGAATGTTCTAAAAGGTCTGTGTCTTTTTCATATGTATTTTGAACACCTGTGTAAATTTTCCCATCGAGAAGGGCTAAACGAGGAATATGTTGAAGTATACTAATGCTATCCCCAATAAAAGGAATTCGTTGAAACTCAAGATTTACATCAGAATAGCTTAAACTTGCCCAATATTCCTGCCAGTCAATTTCAGTGGGTTCATTGACGAGCTCTTTTTGCTCAAAAAACAAAAAGGGACTGAATGCAAAGGCAACCAGAACAGGCAGCGCTTTGAAATATAAACTACTGGCGGAAGTATTCTTGCCAATCAGGGCTAGTCTCTTCCTGGTTAAAGAGAAGTTTAGTTTGCTGGAAAAGCTACTTGTCCAAATGCTCATAATATTTCCTTTAAAAGCTCACCGCTATCATCATAAAGATGACGCTGGGTTAATTCACCATCTTCATTATACCACGAGATAAGTCCCACAAGAGGGAGTACATTAGAACTATTTTTAATATAACTCCTGGTTCCTTCATACATTACCTGACCATTTTTATAAAAGAGCTTAAAGGATGCTAGGTGGTCTTCAGAATAGTAATATTCATAATTTTGTTCACCTGTTACCTTTTTAAAAAATAGAAAATCTTCTTTGTATTGCATCTCGGCTCTTCTCCTCAAGACCCCCTCCAAGTCATAAGTTTTGCTTAGTATAGGTAAGCCATCTTGAAAGGTTACCTCCGAATATAACTGATTTGTTACCTCAAAGAACGTTTTTTGAACCCCGGAATACAGTTCTCCATTCTGGTTATAATATGTTCGTTGATACCCAAAAGCGGTAGGCTTCCCAGTAAATTTCAAGGGAACATCATAGTACATATCAGTAAAAGGCGGGGGGAGAGGAGTTAGTTCTGTAATGGTTTCAAAGTAAATTTCCTCGGGAATAGTCTGAGTACAAAAAATGAAGGAGCAATAAACTAATGCGATACAGCCAATGGTTTTAAAAGAAACAGTTTTGTACAGGTTTGATAATTTTCCCATCATCTTAAATCTCTTTTTAGTCAAAGAAAAGTTGATATGGCTGGTAAAGCGGTTCATTTAATCTTCTCCACTAACTCGCCGTCTTTGTATCGTTCCTGAGTAGAAATATTTCCTTCAGGGTCGTAGAGAGTATATAAGCCCTGATAATTACTCAACTCATCGTAAGCTAGCTCGTATTTAGGGTTTCCGTTTTTATACCATTCTTTTACATGAGTTAGTTCTTCAGCAGCATTAAAAGTTTTGTGTTGAGTACGCAAAAGTTGGTCATTCTCACCAAACCAGCGAAAACCGGAATGTTTACCATTGCTATACAAGTATTCAACCTTAGAAAACTGATTTTTGTCATCGTCGTACTCGACTTCCTCGGTTACCAAACCATCCTTAAAAGTGTGAACCCGACGGAGTTTTTGAGTTTCTTTATTGAACCAGGAAACTTCACCTGTAAGCAATTCGTCATTGACCGTATAAAGCAGTAACCCGGAGCTATCTTTTTCTGATGGAAGCAGATACCCGATTTCAATTTCAGCATAAAGCTCTTCATCTCCATTACTAATGAATGTCAACCCGACTTCTTCACTTTCAACACAAAACAAAAAAGAAAAGGCTGTAATCAAAGGAATTACAGTAAAAGAACGAATGCTGTTATTAAGCCAGGATTGACTTTTTCGCATCATCAAAAACCTTTTTTGAGCCAAAGAAAAGTTGATATGGCTGGTAAAGCGATTCATTTTAGTTTCTCCACTAACTCGCCGTCTTTGTATCGCTCTTGTTCAAGAATCTTACCTTGTTTATCGTACAGGGTCATTAATCCCTGATACAATAAAGGCTTCTCATCTTTTCCTTCCGACATAAATCCCTCAAACTTGAGCTGACCATTTGGGTGCCATTCTCTTATCATTGAGAGACTATCTCCAGGAACTGGAGTGCCAAGCCAATCTCTCAAAATTTGATCGTTCGCATCATAATGCCTGAATCCTGCACGAATGCCATCCTCAAAAACATGTTCAATTCTGAAGATTTGATTCCCATTTTTATCGTATTCAATTCCTTCAACCTGGAGACCGTTTTCGAAAATCGCTTTTCTGACTAATCGATCATTGTCTTCTCTAAACCATGAGATGGAGCCAGTAAAGAGCTGATTATCTGTTGTGTAGTATAATAGTTCAGAGGTCTTTTCATCAGAGGGAAATTTAAATCCTAATTCAATATCTGCATATAATTCCGGGTTATCATCCGTAATTAAAATCAAGTCACCGGAATCATGTCTTACGCAAGACAGAAATACAAACAGTGCAATAGCTGGTAGAAAAGAAAGTAATCGAAGGATTTTATTAAACCGGGATTGATATTTTCCCATCATAAAAAGTCGCTTTCTTGTGAGAGAGAAATTAATATGGCTGGTAAACCGATTCACTTGATCTTCTCCGTTTGTTTATCAGTGGAAACAAATTCCAATAAAACAGACTGGTAATCGGATACGCTTTCAGAAACAGTAACAGCACCCTCATCCGCTAAAAACTCATGATTCAACTGAATAGAATGCTTGTAGAAATACAATACAGGGTTAAACCAGAAGATGGTTTTTACAAACTCAACCAAAAGAACATCCAGTGAGTGTTTTTGGCGTATATGAGTGAGTTCATGCTCCAGTATTTCCGGGGCGATTTTACCGGACTCAAAATCCTTTTTATTCAGAAAAATCCACTTGAAAAAAGACTGTGGGGTAACAGGCTCATCAAGTAAAACCAATGTGGATGTTTTAAATGAACTTTTGGTGCCCTTTCTGACTTTCGAAAACAGCTCAAAAAGTCCGGAACCAAATCGAATCAAAAAGAAAAGTGTAATAAACAGGTAGATACCTGCAATTATTTCTTTTCTGGAGAACCTGGGCTCCTCGGGTACAATGGGAGAATTAGATTCGCTAACGGCTTCATCAACTTCAGCTGCGGGTGTAGAGGGCGGACTGGTTATAACCGGCTCAATAGTTCTTGCAACAAACTCAGAGGGAGCATTTATGGTCGACTCCACTTTATGTAACTCTACCCCGGCAATTTTTGTGTCCGGACTGATATCAATCTGAATGAGAGGGGCTGTTAATCCCAACCCGAGAGCGATCAGCAAAAAGACCCGGTTAAAGGAGTGCATCTTTTCATTTTCGAGAAAAAGCTTGTACAATCCTAAAAGGATCGCCAACAGAATAGTAGACTTTACGAGATAGATGATCATGATTTCTTCCTCTCAAGTTCTTTTTCTACAATGGACTTCAGCTCTTCAAGTTCAGATGCGGAAAGGTTGGTTTCTGATGTGAAGAACGAAGCAAACTGAGCGGAAGAATTATTGAAGAACTTCTTTATCAACCCATTTACGTGCTTCGAGAAGTAATCGGTTTTCTTAACCAGGGGAAAATACTCTCTTGACCGACCATGTTGGTTATAATCCACAAAACCTTTTTCCTGCATACGTTTCAATAGCGTTGCGATTGTGGTTGGAGCCGGTTTCGGCTCAGGATATTCTTCCAACAAATCTCCCATATACGCTTTTTCAAGCTTCCAGAGATGCTGCATTAATTCTTCTTCTGTTTGAGACAATGACATATTCTACGTGTTTAGAATTGTTTCTACAATTGTAGAAGAAAAAATTCTAACATGCAACACTCTTTTAAAAGTCATCCCTGCCTGTCCGCCGTACTTGTACTTTGGAAGGCGGGCGAAGGCAGGGATCTGGAGTTTCTTAAAGACTCTATTTCCATATTCATTGCTCTGGATTCCCGCCCTGTCTGCCGAACAGGCAGGCTTCGCGGGAATGACCAGGAGTGAGTAAATGCATGAAAACCTCGATCCAATGCTCTGCGTTGGATCGAACTAGTAACGACGCAGAGCATCGTTACCAGGAGAGATATTCAGATGCAACCCCATATTCTTTTGTCATCCTGATCCCGAGAATTCGGAACAAAGGATCTGCAAAAATACGAACTGGTATTCAATGATAATTGTGCAGATTCCCTGCCTACCGCAGGCAGGTTCGCTATAGCTCAGAATGACTTTTAATATAAAGCCAGAGTTAAGCTTCAGGTAAAACCATGGGACAAAACTCGAACTTCATTTCTAAAACCCTTACCTTATCAGGCCTTGGCAAAATTGCTCCAAACCTGTTGGGAGCCTGAACTTTTAAAAGTGGTATTAAGTTTAGTAAACGTCAGGAAAACACCGAAACTATTATCAAAAGGAAATCATGGCAAAAGAATTTGATGTATGCGTAATCGGGTCTGGTCCCGGAGGATATGTAGCTGCAATCCGCGCATCGCAACTGGGATTTAAAACCGCAATTGTAGAGAAAAGACATTTAGGCGGAGTGTGTTTAAATATTGGATGTATCCCAACTAAAGCATTGCTTCGTTCAGCAGAAGTACTGGAATCTATCCAACATGCCGATGACTATGGAATCTCTGTTAAAGATGTAAGCGCGGATTTTGACGGTATCGTGAAAAGAAGCCGTGGCGTTGCGAATAAAATGAGTAAAGGTGTGCAGTTTCTGATGAAAGCCAATAAGATTGAGGTATTCATGGGAACCGGAGTATTCAAATCAAAAACCGAATTAGCGGTGAATGATGAGAATGGAAAGGAATCAGAAAGCATAAAAGCGAAGAATTTTATCATTGCGACTGGTGCAAGGCCACGTCAGCTTCCCGGGTTAGAAATTGATGGTGAAATGATCATCGATTCGGAAAAGGCAATGACTATGGAAAAGCAGCCAAAGAAAATGGTAATTGTTGGAGCTGGCGCGATTGGAGTTGAGTTTGCTTACTTCTACAACACCATCGGTACGGAAGTGACTATCGTTGAGCTTCAGAAAACATTGGTTCCTGTTGAAGATAATGATGTTGGACGTGAGCTTGGCAAAATCTACAAGAAAAAAGGAATTAATATTCTAACCGAAAGTACGGTTGAAAAGGTTGAGAAGAAGGGCAAAGGTGTTTCTGTAACCGTGAAAACCAAAAAAGGCGAAGAGAAAATCGAAGCGGACGTTGTGCTTTCTGCAGTTGGTGTAACCGGTAATGTAGAAGGACTTGGACTGGAAGAAATTGGCGTTAAAGTAGAACGCGGAGCAATTCAGGTAGATCGCTCAACCTACTCAACGGGCGTAGATGGTATTTATGCAATCGGCGATATTATTGGTGCGCCATGGTTAGCGCATAAAGCTTCTCATGAAGCGGTTGTTCTTGCTGAGCAATTAGCAGGAATGAGTCCCAAGCCAATTAACTACAGCAATATCCCGGGATGTACCTACTGTGAACCTCAGGTTGCTTCGGTTGGTTTAACAGAAGCTGCCGCTAAAGAAGAAGGCTATGATGTGAAAGTTGGAAAATTTCCTCTTTCAGCAAGTGGTAAAGCAACCGCTCTTGGTCACGAAGAAGGTTTTGTAAAAGTAGTATTTGATGCTAAATACGGCGAGTGGTTAGGCTGCCATATGATTGGATTCGGAGTAACCGAAATGATCGCAGAAGCAGTAGTGGCTCGCGATCTTGAAACTACCGGTCACGAAATCATTAGTGCTGTTCATCCACACCCAACGCTTTCCGAAGCAGTAATGGAAGCCGTAGCTGAAGCATATAACGAAGGTGTTCATTTAGGAACTCCCGTTAAGAAATAATTTAGATTGTCATTTCGAATCCTGATTTATCAGGTGAGAAATCTAAGCTAAGTCTTAAAAGCAATTTTTTAGATTTCTCGCTCCGCTCGAAATGACAAAGAAAAGTTTATGGCTCCCAGATAAGGGAGCCATTTTTGTCTTATTGAAAAAGTGAAAATAAAGTAATAGGTCATCCTGAGAATACCTCCGAAGGATCTAGTCGGATATCCGCTTAGATCTTTCGCTTTCGCTCAAGATGACTGACTATGTGATAAGTGGAAAATCAAAAAACCATAGAACTCTACGATCTCGGTAAGGCATCCTACCAACCAACGTGGGAGCTTCAGCATAAGGTGCAGCAAAGCATCATTGAAGAAAAGCGCGCTGAACAGATAGGAGAACTTGAAGGTGTTCGAAAAACCGATGCGCTCTTATTTGTCGAACATCCTCATGTGTATACACTCGGAAAAAGCGGAGCAGAAGAGAATATGCTTCGCTCTATGGCTGAACTGCTCAAACTGGATGCGGAGTTTGTGAGAATTGATAGGGGCGGTGACATCACTTACCACGGGCCGGGACAAATTGTTGGATATCCGATTTTGGATCTCGACCGCCATTTCACCGATATCCATAAATACCTTCGTTACCTGGAAGAGGTGTTAATTAAAGTATGTGCCGACTATGGTTTTGAAGCCGGAAGAATTGAAGGGCTAACGGGTGTATGGATTGGCGAAGAAAAGATAGCCGCGATGGGAATCAGATGCTCCAGGTGGGTTACCATGCATGGATTCGCGTTTAATGTAAACACTGATCTTTCCTATTTTCAGCACATTGTACCTTGCGGAATTCAGGATAAAGCCGTTACCAGTTTGGAAAAGCTAACCGGAAATAAAATGGATTTAGCTGAAGTGAAAGAAAGGATCGTTTTTCACTTTGAGAATGTTTTTGGAATTCGCCTTCAAAGCAAGGGCGGACAAGCAGAACTAGAGAAGAATTTTTTGTAACTTTTGCTTTGTCATTCTGAGTGGAGCGAAGAATCTACACAGCTATTAAAAAGCTTTGCAGATCCTTCGGAAGTATCCTCAGGATGACTAATAAAAAAGATATTATTTCATGATCAAAGAACTACAAATCGTAGAAAAGAAGTCAACGAAGCGTCGTCCGGAATGGCTTCGTGTAAAGCTTCCGTCAGGAGAGAAGTTCAAAGAGGTATTGAATACCATCAACGAACATAAATTGAACACTGTTTGTGCCGAAGCCCGTTGCCCGAATATGGGTGAGTGCTGGGGGGCAGGAACAGCGACTTTTATGTTATTGGGAGATGTTTGTACACGTTCCTGTGCCTTTTGTGCAGTAAAAACAGGTCGGCCACCAGCTGATCTTGACTGGGAAGAACCGGCAAGGGTTGCTGATGCTGCAAGCAAAATGAAATTAAAACATGTGGTTCTTACTTCCATTAACAGAGATGACCGTAAAGATGGCGGCGCTCCAATTTTTGCAGCAACACATGTTGAGCTTCGCAAAGCGATTGAAGGAGTAACGATTGAGTCTTTAATTCCTGATTTCCGGGGCGATTGGGATACCTTACAAATTGTGTTAGATACCCCTCCTGATGTACTAAGTCACAATTTGGAAACAGTTCCCAGATTGTATAGAAGAGTAAGACCACAGGCAAAATATGAGCGATCTTTAGAACTACTTCAACGAACTAAAGATGCTGGGGTAAAGTCAAAAACCGGAATTATGGTTGGTTTAGGGGAAACCAGAGAAGAAGTTATTGAACTGATGCAGGATTGTGTTGATCATAGTGTGGATGTTTTAACTATTGGTCAATACATGCAACCCACAAAAATGCATCACCCTGTGATGGATTGGGTACATCCGGATCAGTTTGCAGAATATAAAGAAGTTGGCGAGAAGCTTGGAATAGGACATGTTGAAAGTGGTCCGCTTGTGCGATCATCGTATCACGCAGAAAGACACGTTTAATTTGTTTCCTGACTGCCGGGCAGTATCTTAGATTAAATAATTAGGAAATGCTCTCTACACTTACGGTAATTTTTATAAGCTACCTTCTGGGTTCTATTCCCTCCGCTATATGGGTTGGGAAAATATTTAAAGGAGTAGACGTCAGAGAGCATGGAAGTGGAAACGCCGGCACCACCAATACCTTTCGAGTGTTAGGTGTTCCTTTTGGAATTACCGTTTTTGTGATGGATTTCATGAAGGGTTTTGTTCCTTCATTCTGGCTAAGCGTTCTTGCATTTGATTTATTTTCAGGCCCACTTGCCCCACCGCTTTGGGATGTGGAAGCATTTTTAAAAATTTCATGCGGACTTTTCGCTGTTATTGGACACATGTTTCCGATATTTGCCAATTTTAAAGGAGGAAAAGGAGCGGCCACGGCATGTGGGATGCTTTTTGGAGTTGAACCAATATCAATTTCAATATCCGCGACCATTTTCGTTCTCACTATTCTGATTACCAGATATGTTTCTTTGGCATCAATCTTGGCATCTTTTTTCTACCCAATCACCTTGCTAATTATGAGATATGCTTTGGATATCGATATTGATGGAAGTATCATCATTTTCAGTGTGCTGGTGGCTACAGGAATTATAGTACGTCATAAATCCAATATTCAACGCCTGAAAGATGGGACCGAAAGTAAAGTGGGTAAGAAAAAGCCTGCTGAACAGGAACAAACAGAAACTGCCGGAGCAGAAGCATGAGAAACGTAACTATCATTGGTGCAGGTAGTTTTGGAACAGCGTTGGCAACCGTTCTTGATACCGCTGGAAATAATGTTCAGATCTGGGCAAGGGAAGAAGAAGTTGTTAACTCAATTAATTCAACACATATAAATCCGGCCTATTTATCAGATTTAAAACTCCCGGAAACCATTAAGGCATACAGCGATTTAGAGCAGTGTCTCAGGTCACAGGACATGGTGCTTTTCGCAACACCATCACATACGCTCAGAGAAATAGCAGCAAAAATTAAACCCTGTTTGGATGGTCATGAAATACTGGTTACGGTGTCCAAAGGAATTGAGAATGACACCTTCAAAACAATGTCTCAGATTTTAATAGAGGTGATGGAAGGCGTTACGTATGAGGATAATATTGGTGTTCTGTATGGACCAAGTCACGCGGAGGAAGTTGCTACCTTAAAACCGACTACCGTAGTTGCGGCTGCGTATTCTACCCGAACAGCCAGAATGATTCAGGAAGCATTCTTAACTCCCATGTTCAGAGTGTACATTAATAATGATGTTATTGGTGTGGAAATTGGTGGTTCCGTTAAAAACATTATGGCAATTGCGGCAGGTGTTATTGACGGAGCTGAACTGGGCGATAATGCTAAAGCAGCATTAATTACCCGCGGACTACACGAAATGAAACGAATGGGTGCAGTAATGGGTGCTCACCCGGATACCTTTTCCGGATTAACCGGAATGGGTGATTTGATAGTTACCTGTACTTCCAAGCACAGCCGGAACCGGCATGTAGGACAGCAAATTGGTCAGGGCAAAAGTCTGGACGAAATTATTAAAAGTATGAACATGGTAGCTGAGGGCGTAAAGACCACTAAGTCGGTATATGACTGGGCGGTGAAAAGCGGAATTGACATGCCGATCACTAAAGCAGTATACCGTGTTTTATTTGAGAATGAAGACCCTAAAGATGCTCTGAATACGTTGATGACCAGAGACCCTAAAGACGAGATTATCATCTAACAAGACAAATAATTGATCTTCAGGATCAGGTTTGTCAAAAGCACATACGGCAAGACTATGAAAGATGAGATGGAATTCTATCTGCAGCATACCGGAACGGTGGTGATTTCAGATATGACTAAGCAGGATTTGAAAAATCTGATTTCAACCGGAGAAAGTTCTTTTCTCGAGTTTAAGCACAAGGTCGCCTCTCCGGAAAAGCTCGCCAAAGAAATTGCTGCTTTTGCCAACAATAAAGGGGGAAAGCTGCTCATCGGAGTTGCTGACAATGGCGAGATGGTTGGAGTTGAAAGTTATTTGGAAGAAGAGTTCTGGATTACTCAGGCCGCAGAGGATTGTTGTATTCCAGCTCCTGAAATTTCGATTCAATTGATCAGCGCCGGTGGGAAAGATGTGCTTTTAGTAGATGTTCCTGAAGCGGAGGAAAAACCGGTGTATGTAAAAGGAAAAAAGAAAAGGACCGTATACATTCGAAGAGAAGACGAAAGTGTGGTTGCTTCCGATGAAATGATTGAAGTGCTTAAATACGGGAGTTCAGAGGAAGGGGTCACTTTTGAATATGGAGAAAAGGAACGGTTGTTATTCAGGTTCCTCAACGAATACAGTGAGATAACCGTAGAACGTTTTTCTATTCTGATTAATACAACAACTTACACTGCGGCAAAAATACTGGTGAATTTAGTAAGCGCGGGTGTTCTGGACTTGTTTGAGAAAGACGGCGCTGCTCATTATACATTTTCCAAGAAAAGTGCGTAATTTTAAAGTCGAATTTCTTAACTGCCGTCATCCTGAACTTGTTTCAGGATCTGTTGTGAGCAGGAGTTTAATCAAAGAGTAAAATGAGTATACAAGAAGAGAATTTAGATGATGTGATCGCCTCACTACTTGATTTTGAGGAGGACGAAGGTGCATCAAAAAATGAAGAAAGAGAGCTGACGGGAGAACCCGTTAGGTTAACAGAGCGCGCTGCCCGCCAAGTTCAGAAAATTAAGTCCGATGAGTCGCTAGAAGAGGGGCTATACCTTCGGGTCGCGGTAGAGGGCGGGGGATGTTCCGGTCTGAGTTACAAACTTGGTTTGGATCACAGAACTGAACAGGATGTTGTTTTTGAAAATCATGGGGTAGAAGTAATCGTCAATTCAGATCATCTGTTATATCTGGAAGGAATTGAAATCGACTATCCGGACGGACTGGATGCCAGAGGCTTCACTTTTGATAATCCCAACTCCGTTGAAGACTGCGGGTGCGGGACCAGCTTTTCTATTTAATACTTGTAGAAAGTGACTGAGTGGCTGAAGGTGGGCGGCGGCTTATAAGCACCGCTCCCACATTAATAAGCTAATTATTTGGTGTGGCGCAGGTTCGAATCCTGTCTTTCTACTAATTATTTATCAAAGTCGTAGTCCTTAATTCATTTCAGGATCTTAAGAATCGGTCTCAAAAGTCTTTCTTGTCATTAATTCTTTTCTCCTACTTTTGTGCCGACAAAAGTAGCAAAAGCTCCCGACTGCAACTGACTCCCGGGTTCATCAAAGATTAAACTGAATAAATCCGAAGGTCCTTGTTCTGGAAAGCCATATTTACTTTTCATCCGGTGCGGATTTATTCCCCGTTCTGGGACGTTGAATCTTTGTATTCACTTCTCCGGTCACCAGTTTAATGCCGGATTATTTTGGGGCTTGTAAAAGTCCCCTCTTGAGAGGGGATTTAGGGGTGTGTTACAGAAAGCAAGTTATATTTATAAAAGGAAGGAATAAGATCGAAATGTAAAAACTATTCCGAACCTTCCTTCTTGGCAATCAACCTTACCCCACGCTTAAAAGTAACATAGTGCCACACCCATTCGGCGAATACTCTGAACCGGTTTCGGAATCCGATTAAGAAGAAAATATGGATGAAGCCCCACATTAACCAGGCCAGAAAACCACTGAGTTTAAAACCACGGATATCAGCAACGGCTTTAGCCCTACCGATTGTAGCCATGGTTCCTTTATCTACATAATGGAAGTCTTTACGGGGTTTGCCTTTGAGTTCATCTCTCAGAAGTTTCCCAATGAACTTGCCTTGTTGCATCGCAACGGGTGCAAGACCGGGTAGGGGCATACCATTTTTATCCGGAAAATGAGCGGCATCTCCTAATACAAAAATATGATCATCGGAAGGAGTAGAAAGATCTTTACTGACTTTAACCCTGCCAATTCTATCCGTTTCTTCATTAAGCTCAGCAAGAATAGGAGCGGCAGAAACGCCGGCAGCCCAAATCACATTAGGGGTTTCGATAAAATGATTTTTAAGCTGAACTCCCTTATCTGTGATTTCTTCTACTGGTGAGTTAAGAATAACCTGAACACCCATTTTATTGAGAGTTTGTAGCGCACTATCGGAAAGCTTTTCATTAAAACCATTTAGTACATTTCCAGCTGCTTCCACCAAATAAATAGTTGTCTCGTTGCGGTGGAAGTTTCGGTAGTCCCGCATCATATTCCGTTTGGCAATTTCGGCAATGGATCCCGCCATTTCAACGCCGGTTGGTCCGGCGCCAATCACCACATATGCGAGGTAAGGTTTACGCTTTTCCAGATCTATGATTTTTTCAGCTTGTTCCAGAGAAAGTAATATTCGCTCTCTGATCTGAAGGGCATTATCCAGCGTTTTTAAACCGGGAGCATGTTTCGACCACCCATCATTTCCGAAATAGTTATACTTAGCGCCCGGCGCGAGAACAAGATAATCATAGGTGATTTCATCTCCTTCCTGAAGAAAAACCCTTTTTGCAGATTTATCGATGCGAATGACTCTTCCAAGAACCACATTTACGTTTCTTTGCTTCGTAAAAACAGCCCGAATCGGAACGGCAATATCACCCGGAGAAAGAGCTGCAGTAGCCACCTGATAGAGAAGCGGTTGAAAAAGGTGGTGATTAGATTTGTCTATTAAAGTGACTTTGAAGTCAGATGACTTGAGGTATTTGGCAACGTTGAGACCGGCAAAGCCTCCGCCAACGATTACTACATGAGTAGCCATGATACGAGTGAGTTTTTAGGATTTAGCCTTTTCACCTAAAGTTAATTCATCTTCAACTTCAATATCTTCTAAATCCGGAATTATTATTCGTTCTTTTGATTTGGTTTCCGATTTACCAGCCTGAAAGTGTCGCTCTACGATCTGTTGCAAGGTTCCTAAAAGCTCTACCAGTTTATTTTTCCGCTTTAGCTTTCTTTTTTTGATAAAGCGGTGAAAGAAAAAACTTCCTAAAACAAAAAGACCCGAAAAAATTAGCATAGGAGCAATGCCATCCTGATCCGCCTGCCCAAAAATAATCGCGGCGGTCATCATAAAAGCTGCAAAAGTGGCGATAGTTGGGAAAATATAAAGTTTATTTAGAGTGCTAAGATTCTGACGGACAGAAAACTTCACCCGGTTGTTCTTCTGGGATATTTCCAGCTCGGGGGAATTGGTAACGGAGAAAAGTCGGGATGGACCCGAAGGACTGGCTTTCCAAAAAATCTTTTTACTTCGGCGGTTTATGTTACCAACCGTATTAAAATGATATTCTAAATTAGCCCGGATTTCATTGAGAACTCCTCCATCTATGGCACCATAAGCCTGGGCAGTAACATGAACATCGGTTTGATTTCCTGTATCCACTTTAATGGGATCATCCGTTTCAATTCCTTCATGCTCGATCAGGGCTTCTTTTATATAAGAACGATCAATGTTCAGATTATCACCTATTTCAAATAATGTCTGATAATCATCTTCATTAAAAAGAGAGCGTTTATGGGGAGACTGTTCGTTAAATTTCTGAAATAAGGATGCCCTTTTTATTAGTAATCTGATTTCATCGTCGGTAAGCCTGCCCATAATGGTGTTAGTTTAATTTTGCCTGTGCCTCATTGATCAATTTCGAGACTTCCTCTTTCGAGATATGCTCGGTATTGTTACAATAATGACAGGAAACTTCCTGACCTTCGCCGGCCATGTCTTTCAGATCGTCGATAGTAAGCATGGACAATGCATCCAGGAATCGCTCTTTGGTACAGCGACAAAAGAAGTCCACCAACTGCCGACTCAATTCTTTTATTTTGATGGGTGATAAGGCACTTTTCATGATTTCATCAATGTATTGCCCGTCTTCCAGAAGTTTGTCTATTGGAGGGAAAGAACCCAGTCTCTCCTGAAGCATATCGATCTGACCTTCCGGTGCTCCCGGTAAACGCTGAAGGAGAATGCCTCCTGCTTCTGTTACTTCCCCTTGTTCGTTAATTCCCACATCCAGTATAACAGCAGACGGAATCTGTTCAGATTGAGCTAAATATTGAGCCACATCCGAGTTGATATCGCCGTTTACGATTTCGATGCTGCTTGTTCTTGGTTCTGCTTCGTTATATAAAACTTTAGTGAAAGTAAGAATGCCTAGACCAATTCCCTGGCCAATGTGCACATCCGGTTGCGTATAGTCCAGTTCTGCCTGTGGATTTGTAACATAGCCGCGGATTTCACCCAGGCTGTTTGCTTCTGCGGTAATAGCGCCGACAGGGCCGTTTCCATCTAACCGTAACTGAATACGCTCTTCTTTTTTAAGTTCTGATGCCAATAACATAGCAGCGGTAAGCGACTTACCTAGCAGCACTGTATTCAGTAGCGACAAGTTGTGCCGCTTTTTTGCTTCTTTTACCACATCGGTGGTTTTAACTACGGATATTTTGAAGTTGCCATCTTCGGTGATGCCTTTAATCAGCCGGTCTTTAAACTCGTAATCCTCTCTGTTCATAATCTGTTTTAGTGGGATTTTTAAAAGCCCAAAGATACGGAGAATTTACAGGGATTAATCACAGTTTTTGGTTATAGGTTTGATAGGTTTTAATGCAAGAGGCATTGGGTTCTTTTGCTGTACTCCTGACCTCCCCTGATTTTGAATCAAACTAAAAGTTTCCTGGTAGTTCCTCCCCTCCTTAGATAAGGAGGGGAAAGAGGGGAGGTCTGAAATTGCATGCCATCCCTCCACCCATCCAATGCCGGATTTATTTTTTTACGCTGTCACCCTGAGCTCCCAGAAAAGAGAATAAATGAAAAGAAGCATAGCGAAGGGTATCAAACGTGGGCGGGTTCGGGGTAGATTGTTCATTTGATATCCTTCGTGAAGGATGTATAGCCTTTACAAAAACAAAGCCGTCATCCCGGACTTGATCCGAGATCTTACGTTTCAGGCCCGAAAGTCTTTCTTTCCACTTTTAACTGGGTAAAAGTGGAGCAAAACCCACCGGCGAGGATTTATTCCGGGCAGCTATTCTCCGCTTCAGGCAAATAATCAAATGTTCTGAGTATAGAACTGATTTTTTGCATCTCTGAAGCTGTGATGAATATCTGCTAGTCCTGCATAACTCCTATGCCGGGATATTTTGTAGTCTTTAAAGAAATAATGCTTAGGAAGAGAGATAAAAATCCTCCCTTTAGGGAGGTGTCACGATGTGACGGAGGGTGTTGTTCAATTTATGAGTCTTCTTTAAAACACCCCTCCCGTCGTAGACGTACTCCCCTCAAGGGGAGACCTTACCTTCTATCCGTCATATACATCTCACCCAAGCGCCCGGAGAAATGACTCTTAGATGAGTACTTCGACTTCAAACGTGCTACAGATGCGATTCGTTCTTCTGCAAGAATGTTCGACGCTTTATGAGAGGGGATCTCATGATCTTCAGAATACTTCAGGATGTTAAGGGTAGTATCGTAAATCTTTTGTGTTCGATTCATGGCTTGTTCCCGATTATAGCCCTCTAATTCGCTGGAAATATTGATAATTCCTCCCGCATTGATCACATAATCCGGAGCGTAGATAATGCCTTTATCCAATAACATCTGTCCGTGGCGATCTTCGATATCCAGCACATTATTTGCCCCACCGGCAATAATATCACATTTGAACTGATCCATTGTGTCATCATTGATAACACCACCTAAGGCACATGGAGTAAAGATGTCTACATCCAGACCGTAAATTTCATCCGGAGATACAACTTCAGCACCGATTTCATTAGCAAGCGAATTCGCTTTTTCGGAATAGATATCGGTGATGAATAACTTCGCGCCTTCTTTGGCCGCATGTTTAGCAAAATACGAAGCCACATGTCCGGCACCCTGAAGTGCAATTCGTTTTCCGGCTAAAGAATCGTTACCGTAGGCTTTTTTAGCACAGGCCTTTACTCCCATATAAACGCCATAAGCGGTTACCGGCGATGGATTTCCACTTCCGCCCAGAGTTTCCGGGATTCCCGTGACATACTTGGTTTCGGAATAAATCCATTCCATATCCTGCACTTCCATTCCCACATCTTCGGCAGTGATATAACGACCCCCAAGTCCGTCTACAAACCGACCGAATGCACGAAATAGGGCTTCATTTTTATCAGTATGCGGATCTCCTATAATAACCGCTTTACCTCCACCCAGATTTAATCCAGAGATGGCAGCCTTATATGTCATCCCGCGGGATAATCGAAGGACATCTTTAAGAGCTGCTTCTTCGGTTTGATACATCCACATTCTGGTTCCGCCAAGAGCAGGACCTAAAGTAGTGTTATGAATAGCAATAATGGCGCGTAATCCGGTTTCAGGATCGGAGCAGATAACTACCTGCTCGTGATTACGACTTTCCATCGCGTTAAAAACCGGGAAATTAGGATCTTGTTTGGTGCTGACGTTTTTCTCTTTCAATGGGGATTCAATCATGGATACTTGTTTTGTGGAAACGCTTCCAAAGTTCTCGCTTTATTCAACCAAAATCCAAAAATAAAAAACGAAAACAATGAAATATTGGTTAAAAAAGCAGGTTATTAGTTGGTTACTCATCAATTCAGTTAAAGCTAACAATCAAAAGGAAGAGAAAGTTTTAAAACACATAAAGACGAGAAGCTGGTGATGAAAGTAACCAGCAAAATTGTATTTTAAGAACAATTAAGTGCAAAGCACTTTGGTGTTTCGGTTTGGTCGCCGGATAGCCTTTTATGTATAAAAATAAAAATAAGGTAAATCATGTCATTCCGCTGGGTGTACGCACAGCCGGAGCAGAAGGAACGTGTGCCCATGCTAGAGCAGGCGCTCGGAGTTCCGGAGAAAATAGCCCGTTTACTGGCTATCCGTGGCATAGAAAATTATGATAATGCAAAAACTTTTTTCAGACCTACTATAGATCTCTTACACGATCCCTTCATTATGAAGGATATGGAGCAAGGTGCAGAACGCCTGGCCCTGGCTATACGTAAAAGCGAAAAAGTGCTTGTTTACGGTGATTACGACGTAGATGGTACCACAGCTACCTCGTGCCTGTATACCTTCCTGAAAGAATTTGGGGTGGACGCGGATTACTATATCCCGCACCGATTCAAAGAAGGCTATGGAATCAATCCGGAAGGAATTCACTATGCCGAAAAGATCGGGGCAAATCTGATTGTATCTGTGGATTGTGGTATCACCGCCATTAACGAAGCCAAAGAAATCAAAGAAAAAGGGATGGAGCTGATCATCTGTGATCACCATACGGTGGGAGATGAAATTCCGGAAGCCGTTGCCGTACTTGATCCAAAGCGTCCCGATTGCGACTATCCTTTTGACGGACTTTCGGGAGCGGGCGTTGGATTTAAACTGATACAGGGAACTCTGAAGCGATTGGGACTTCCCGATTCCATCGCCTATAAATTTCTGGACCTGGTAGCCATTTCTATTGCTTCCGATATCGTGCCGATTATTGATGAAAACCGAATTCTGATGAAAGCCGGACTACAAATGATTCAAAGTTCGCCACGCGTGGGAGTAAAAGCACTGATGGAACTCATTAAAATGCCGGCAGAAGATATTACCACTTCGAAAATTGTGTTTTCGATTGGACCAAGAATAAATGCCGCCGGACGAATGGGTGATGCCACCACGGCTGTTAAACTCATGATTGCTGAAAACTATTCGGAAGCGAAAGCACTGGCATACGAGTTGGAGTCCATCAACCTGAAGCGACGCGATAAAGATTCGTTGACGATGGAAGAGGCGTTGGCACAAATAGACGACGATCTGGACATCGATGAAATTTCCACGCTGGTATTATATAAAGAAGACTGGCACCTTGGAGTGATTGGGATTGTGGCCTCGCGATTGGTGGATATGTTCCACCGACCGGCAGTGATGCTGAGTAATGTGGATGGAAAAATTAAAGGTTCGGCACGAAGTATTAAAGGCTTCAATATTTACGATGCCATGAAGCAGTGTGAGGATTTACTGGAGCAATTCGGGGGGCATGAATTTGCCGCAGGATTGACACTCCAAGAAAAAAACCTGCCCGAGTTTCGGCGTCGCCTGAACCAAATTGCTTATCGCGGACTTTCGGGCTCAAAATTTGATCCCGAGCTCTCCATCGATTGTAAGCTGGATTTAGAGGAAATTGATATGAAATTCTGGAAGTTGCTGGCGCAGTTCAAGCCCTTTGGTCCGGCCAACCTTCGTCCTACTTTTGTATCTGAAGGTGTGGAAGCGGTTGGGATTCCAACCGTAGTAGGTAACGGTCATTTAAAGATGAAAGTAAAGCAAAACGGATCGGGGGTATTTGATACGATCGGTTTTAACATGCACGAGTTTCTGCCCGGTGTGCGTGATGGAGAGAAGTTTGATATTGCCTATGTACTGGAAGAAAACTTCTGGAATGGAAGGCGCACGCTCCAGATGCGCTTAAAAGATATTCATCTTTCTTAAGAATCTTGGGCAAACCTATTGTATGTAGGTATTAAAGGCGCTATCTTTGCCTCCCTTTCTACGGGACTGTAGCTCAGTTGGTAGAGCAACGGACTGAAAATCCGTGTGTCGGCGGTTCAATTCCGCCCGGTCCCACAGAAACCTAAAGCCTTGTACTGCAATTATTTAAAGCTGTACGAGGCTTTTTTATTTTATGCTTTTCTAAGGGTTGATTTAAGCTCGGGGACAGGCGGGGGACAGTGAAATCTTATTCTCATCTTATTGCGAAAATACTTATTTAGGTCTTTGTTCCATAGTTGTAAATAAATAACATTATATAAAAGTAAGCGGGTGCAAATATGCGGGGAAAGTTTATAATTGGCTTAATGCTATTAGTAATAGCATCTTGTGAAGTCAATGCTTTACAGATACAATTCCAAGAAGAAAAAATAATTCTTGATTCAGGGAGGGATATCTATAACCCAGTTAGCTTCGATATTGACTTAGATGGAGATGGTGATATAATATTTTCATTAGTCTCATCATTGGCTAATACAAAAGATCAATTAGGCTGGATTGAAAATTTAGGGGAGTCAAATTTCTCAGAGTTTAAATTTTTACATGATGCTAATAGTATCTTTGGGGCATTTTTAGCACAAGATATTGATAATGATAATGACCAAGATATTATTGTAGCCCAATACTCTCCAATAGGAACATATTGGTACGAAAACAACGGCGACAATTCATTTTTGGAAAAAAAACAAATAGCGACTAAAGGAACTTTGCCAAGATCAATTGTTTCAGCTGATTTTGATAATGATTTAGATATTGATATTGCAATAGGGTATCAACTTGAGGAAAACATTTATATGTATTTAAATAATGGAGATAAAACATTTGATGAAGGCTTTATAATTGGAGAAAACATCGATGATCCGATGGATATGCATGTTAATGATTTCAATAATGATGGGTATTTAGATATAGCCGTAGTATCTAGAAATGATAATAAGCTAAGAGTTTTCTATAACGATAATCTTAATTTTAATGAGATTTTATTATCTGATGGCATCAATTATCCAATAGCGGTTCATTCAGATGATATAAATAATGATGGTTTTATAGACATTATTACTGGACCGAATAATGGGAAAGACATCTACATTTTTAAAAATATTGATGGGACAAATTTTGTAGTAGACACTTTAAGTACAAATATTTTTTATGGTGTCCGGGATATAGAAACTGGTGATTTAGATAAGGATGGAGATATAGATATAGTTACTACTAAAGCAGGAGGTAGTTATTTTGAAAACCTTAATAACTCTAGTTTTAGCGATTTAACACAAATTGGCGGTGTTGGTAATACAGGGATTATTCTTTCTGATTTAAATAGTGATGAGTATTTAGACATAATTTCAACATCCGAAACTAATGATCCAGGTACAGGTGGTAGTGTTAAATTTTTCACAAATATTACAGGTACTAAAATTGAAGAGGAACTTTTAGCACATTATCCATTGAATGGTCATTTCAATGATGAAAGTGGAAATGAATTTCATGGTGTAGTTACAGGAGATATTACTCCTATGGAAGATCGATGGGGTAACCAGAACGTAGCTATGAATTTTTCTGGATCGGGAAATTATGTAGATATAGACTTTAATGGATTTCCATTTTCCAATGAGCTAACTATTTCATTTTGGGCAAAAGTATCAGATTCAGAGGTTGAATACGCGCGCTTTCTTGCAGTTAATAAAGATACTGGTGAGCCGGACGAAATGGCTCTTAGAATTAACTATGTTAGTTCAATTGATGAATATAGATTTAAGATTGGAGATGGTAGTGCGGATGATTCACAAATTCAAAGCTATTCTAACCCAGAACATTGGGAACTCATTACTGCGGTATATGATAATAATGAACTCAAGCTTTATATAAATGATGACCTCCGAAAATCTACAATCACTCAAATCTCATTGGATGACTTTATTTCACTAAGGATCGGAGATGCATTTGGTTCGTCAAGAAACTATAACGGAGCGATGGACGATCTCAGAATATATAATTATGCATTATCTGAAGAAGAAATTAATGCTTTATTTACTAATTGGGGTTGGGAAGGATATGAAAATGATGCTGAACCGATTGCTCACTATTCATTTGATGGTTCAGTTGAAAACTCAATCACACAAGAATTAGGAGAGATAAATGGCAACATCCAATATGGTCTAGGAATACGGGATCAATCTATACACTTTGAAGGTGATGGAAATGTTAACCTAGGAGAACTTTACACTATAGATGATCAAGATTTTAGCACAAGTATGTGGATTAAATTTGATGATCATGATAGTGATAATCAATTCTTGAGAAATAGTTTATTATCAGACCCAAACCCAAATTTGTTTGCTTTAACATATGCAAATAACAATAGTAAGAAGATTAGATTGGTCACTATAGATCAAAACCAAAATCCAAATAATCTTTACACTATTAATGATTATGAAATTGATACTTGGTATTACCTTACTTTTGTCAGATCTGGAGGTACTGGGTTCATTTATGTAAATGGGGAACTAGAAAATTCTGGAAAAATAAATGGTGGAGATATTGGTGATTTCAAAGATTGGGTTTTAGGTCAAGGGCATCAAGAAGGGTTTTTCAGGGGTAGCATTGATGAACTACAAGTTTTTGATATAGCCCTTACAAGTGAACAAGTTAAAACTTTATATAACGAAAGTGGAGGGGATAAATTAGTTGCATACTACCCATTTAATGGAAATGCTAATGACGAAAGTGGAAATGGATTTGATGCAGTTGAAATTGAAGCAACTTTAACTACTGATCGATTCGGAATCTCAAATAACGCATATCAATTTGATGGTGTTGATGATTTTATTCAATTATCTGGTTCATTTTCAAACAACCAATCTAAAGGGAGTGTCTCGATTTGGGTTCAATTTGAAGATGAGCTCGATGATTATAACATAATTGCAAAGGGGCCTAATGATTTTAGAATCCAATATTCACAATCCAATGATGATATTTACTTTTCTTTAAATAGCGAGAATGGTGTTGACCGCGATTATACTGATTCAAATCTGGATTGGACACAGTGGAACCATATCGTAATTACTTGGGATGAAAATAGTAAATCAGTATTTCTAAATGGGCAACTTAACTATAATGTTTCAAACAGTTTCTCGATAGAAAGTAATATTGGTGATATATACTTGGGGAGAAATGGAGGCTTAGAGACAAATGATTATGAGTTTTTGAAGGGGAAAATAGATGACTTAATATGGTTTAACGCTAAGCTTAGTGAATCTGATATACAGATATTATACTCTGAAAATGGTTGGCAAGGTAGTTCAAAAAATTATACTGCTCAGATTCAAAATTTTGAAATTCTCTCAGAACACCCAGAGCTTAAGGATGAAAGTATCAGCCCCGGAGAACAACTACTGATCTCTTTTGATATTGAAAATACTTCTAATGAGGATATTTTTTTTTCAGGAATAAATACTGACTCAAATCTTGATTTTGAAACAAGTCTAGATACATACGCAGCAATTACTGGTACCTCATTTAATTATAAAATTTCTCCTGGTGAAATTTTTGAAGGTATCATATTAGAGATCCGGCTTTTAGAATGGACAGAAATTAACGAAATAGTTATCCCCCTTGTAACCGAGAACTTAAGTTTAGGAGGAGATTATGGTGACACAAAAAATATAGGGGAGATTCAATTAAGTATTAATTCACATTCCGATACTCCTACGATACCATTACCTGAAGTTCAAAATCAACTAGCTAATGGAAATCTACTGCCAGATGATATGCTGATTACTGAATATGTTCCATTTTTAAGGATAGAAAGAAATGAACACTGGAAGTATTTAGAAGCCGCAGTTTCATTAGCATTAATTACAAAAAACGTTGTTAAAGAACACATGCTTAGTCCAATTACAGAGATTGGAAGTGACATAGTCTTTAGTTTAGGTTTCGAATTATGGAATAATGAGCTAAAAAAGGATTCAAATAAATATGGATATATACAGACAGTTGCTGGAACTTTTGACTATTCAGTCCTAGTGCCTGAATCTAACTTTATGTATTCAAATGAGCCAAACGAAGTTGATAGATCACCAAAGCTAACGTTACCAGTTAAAGCTTTAGTAAAAATAAGAGATGCCAAAGAATATATAGAGATTTCTGACAGCCTACCTTCTTTATCCTTAATTGAACCAATTTCATTTATTTATGATACTAATTCTGTGAATAACTACCAGTATTTAGATCTAACAAATTATGAAACAGATGAAAATAATAGACTTATATATAGTGATTATTACAATAAGAAGGTTTTTTTTACTGGTGTTATTCATCAAATTTTAATGGATGATGATGGGAATAAATTTTTATCGATTGCTTTCGTTGATGATGATCCAGTAGATACATTTATTTTTGATGCAGTATTAAGTTCGATTTTTGAACGGAGAACTTATAAGGTTTTAATCAAATTAAATGAAATTGATGTAATACCGAATATTGGGTCAGTAATAAGTGCTTATGGAATTTTAAAATCAGATATAATTTCTTTTTTAAACAACCCAAATTGGGGTGGACAAGATCAAGTAAATGGGTTTATTGAAGCAAATGACATCATTATCCTTAGTGGAAGCGTAAGTTCTGAAATTGATGAATCAAAAGAATTATTTTCAACCAAAAATTCCTATGGAGCAGTTACTTTTACTGTTACATCGACAGAAACTAAAAATAAAAGTACTGTAAATTTATTACCTGACTTTCACCTATATGACTCATATGGAAATCATGCAGGGCCTGTTTATGATTCAACTGGTGCAATAGCATATTTTGAAAACACAATACCAAGATCTATATACTCAAACTTAGGTGATACATTAAAGATAATACGCATTGATTCATTAATTGATCAAAAGTTTGTAATTGAGTTTAATGCTCGAGAAAACTCCAATTTTTCGTTTAATACTGTCACTCATTCTTTAAATGGGGTTGGAAGTGAAAACATTGATGCGCTAACTTTCAAAGATAAATATCTAAATAAGGATGATTTTGATCAGATTTACTTTAGTCCTAAAAAAAATTTAGAAGACACTTTTTTTTATACAGATTCATTAACTGCCTCAAGTAAAATTGAATTATTAGAAATACCCAGTAATTGGTTTATAGAGAAAGAAAATGAAGTACTTAGCATAAAAGTTTTTGACCTCCCAGAATCATTTAATATTGACGATGCTATTCTCGAATCTTTTACAATTAACGGTAGTATGGTATCTAATATACCAACTGCGACATTTGTGGATAATGAAAGTAATATTGAAATGGAAATTTCAATTGGAGAACTAAGTAATTTTATAGGTACATACGATCCCGGAACATATTTTTTAGAGATCACTTTTGATTCCAATATTGGTGAAATAAAATCAGGGTTGGCTTTTAATATTACCCCATTCAATACTTTAACTTCTTTTTCTACTGAAATTAATAGAATACCAGATGAGTTTAATTTGCTACAAAATTATCCAAACCCATTTAACCCAATTACTAAAATTGATTATTCATTGCCAGTAGATGCTAATGTAAGGATTGATATAATAAATACCCTTGGACAACATATAGCTACATTAATTGATGATAGACTAAACGCAGGTAAACATAGTATAAATTTTGACGCATCTAATTTATCAAGTGGTGTTTATTTCTATACAATAAATGCAGGTAATTATATTAAGACTAAAAAGATGCTATTAATAAAATAACGGAGTTAAAGTCCGTGGGTATTGGCTAAAATATTTCCTGTAAGTTATATTATTAATTGGAGTTGTGATTAATCCATTCAAAGATATTTTATAAGGGGACAGGCGGGGGACAGTAATTAGTAACAATTAAGTAACTATTATATTAGGTGTAATAAAGTCTAAAACATATGAGATATAAGAACATTACGATTTGAGCAAATTTTTAAAATCTCGTTCTTAACCTATTTAGGTTGTAATTGAATTACTTGAGTGATATTGTTGAGCCAAAAGTGAAGTAAATAATAATACATAAACCATTGAGTCCGCTTTTTTATATATAAGTCCGTCGCAGAAGGAAATAACCTTGCCGTTAAGGCTATAGTTTTGGATAATGTAGAACTAAAGAAAGCTTATCAACCAGAGTTTGGAATACTTTCTCCATAAAACAGTTACTAATCAATGCTATCTAAAGAATTAAAATCAAAAATTGACAGCCTATGGGATAAATTCTGGTCCCGGGGTATGGCAAATCCATTAACAGCCATTGAACAAATCTCCTATCTCTTATTTATGAGAAGACTTGATCAAATGGATGCAGATGAAACTAAAAGAGCTTCTGGTGATGAATACCAATCAATTTTTGAGGGTACCTGGGATACTGGAGAGAAAGATACTGAGGGCAAAAAAAATGTATTGATCCATAAAGAGGAGCTGAGATGGACTGTATTCAAAGAATATGAAACCGAACAAAAGCTAAAGCATGTAACTCAATATGTATTTCCATTTCTCAAGGAGTTAAACGATGAGAACTCTCCATATGCACGTCATATGAAGTCTGCAAATTTCTTCATGCCCAGCGCTTTGTTGTTAGAAGATGCGATGCTGGCTATTGATGATATCTTTGATTACATCGAACAAGAAAAAAAAGACGGACAGGTATTTCAGGACACACAAGGAGACGTATATGAATATCTACTGAGTGAATTAAAGAACGCAGGCAAGAATGGTCAGTTTAGAACTCCAAGGCATTTAATTCGCTTTTTGGTTGAAATATTAGACCCTGATTTAGGGGATAAAATTTGTGATCCAGCTGCGGGTACTGGTGGTTTTTTAGTAGCTGCTTACCAACATATTTTAGCCAAACATTCTTCTGATGAGAAAAGACTAAAAGATGATAATGGATTCTTTAATGGTTTAGGGGATCAAATAAAAGACGAAAAATTTTGGGATCAGCTGAAGAAGGAAACCTTTTATGGGTACGACATTGATTCAGGGATGGTTCGAATTGGCTTGATGAATCTGATGCTTCATGGTATAACTTATCCACACATTGAGAATCTTGATACCCTTTCAAAGAGGTATGATGAGAGCCATCAAGAGGGAGAGTTTTCGGTGGTATTAGCGAATCCTCCTTTTACCGGTAAGATTTCGAAGAATGATAAAAGCGATGAGTTTAGAATTTCTTCAAATTCAACGGAGTTACTTTTCTTGGAAAGAATTATGAAAATGCTTCGACCAGGTGGAAAGGGTGGAGTAATTATTCCAGAGGGGGTATTGTTTGGTTCATCCAAAGCGAATAAACAACTTCGGGAAATATTGGTTAAGGATTGCCAATTGGAAGCTGTGATATCTCTCCCAAGCGGGGTTTTTAAACCCTATACCGGAGTTAAAACGGCTATGTTGGTATTTACTAAAGAGCAACAGGATTCTAATGAGTTTCATACCGAAAGGGTGTGGTTTTATGAATTAGAAAGCGATGGATATTCATTAGATGACAACAGAAGAAGATTGAAGGAAAGCCCATTACCGGAAGCTGTTTTGGATTGGGAGGAAAGGGGAGAAAAGAGTTCAGAGGTTGATCGAAAAGGTAAGCATTTCTTTGTACCGTTAGAAGAAATTCAAGAAAACGAGTACGACTTAAGTATTAATCGATACAAGGAATTTGTGTATGAAGAACAAGAATATGACCCGCCGAAAAAGATTTTAGAAGCTCTAGTGAGTCTCGAAAACGAAATTTTGAGTGATATGGAGGAGTTAAAAGGCTTGTTTGGATGAGAATTAGTAATGTTATATCAAGAAAAATTTCAGGTGAATGGGGTAAGGAGGCAACATCAGACGATGCTGTTTTTGTAATTCGTACTGCGAATTTTAGAAATGACGGAAAAATTCAATTCGATAATTTGGTTAAAAGGGACGTTGATCAAAAAAAGGTTTCCAAAAAACGACTTATTGATGGAGATATAATTATAGAAAAGTCAGGAGGGAGCCCTAAACAACCAGTCGGTAGAGTTGTATATTTTGAACAACCTTTTAAAGGAACATTTCTTTGTAATAATTTTACTAGTGTTCTTAGACCAGGACCTTCTATAGTTCCTAAGTATTTGTTCTACCACTTATCCTATAACTATTTAATTGGTAAAACTAGGTCTTATCAAAATAAGACAACTGGTATCATCAATTTAAAGTTAGATCGGTACTTAAAAGAAGAGCTTTATGTACCCGATCTCCAAACACAACAACAGATCGTAGAAGCTTTAGATAGAGCTCAATCTCTTATTGAAAAGAGAGAAAAAAGCATTGAATTACTTGATGAATCACTCAGGGCAACTTTTTTGGATTTGTTTGGGGATCCATATATAAATGAGAAAAATTGGGAAGAACTTATAGTTGGTGATGTTGTTGAGAGAATAGAGGCTGGCTGGAGTGTTGCTGGGGAAAAGAGGCCAAAAGTAGCCGATGAGTTTGGCGTTTTAAAAGTTAGCGCAGTTACAAGTGGTCGGTTTAAGGCAGAAGAACATAAAGCGGTAGATAGAACTAAAATTAAAAAGAAGCTGGTAGTACCTGAAAAAGGGGATGTTCTTTTCTCCAGAGCGAACACAATGGAGTTAGTTGCTGCTACTTGTATTGTCGATGAAACTGATGAGAAATTATTTTTACCGGATAAGCTATGGAAGATTCATCTAAAAGAAGAGAATATTACTCCTGAATACTTTGTTAGGGTTCTTAAATCCCCTTCATACCGAAGAAATTTGGCTTTAAAAGCTACTGGCTCGAGTGGTTCAATGTTAAATATTTCCCAAAAGAAACTTCTTTCTTATCAATTCCCAAAACCTCCAATAAAACTTCAAAAAGAATACTCTAATATCTATAGAGCTTTAGAAAATCACAGAAAAAAGCTAATCCAATTTTTAAAACAAACCGAGTTATTGTTTCAATCTCTTTTACAAAGAGCCTTTCATGGAGATTTAACATTTCAATCAGAGTTGCAGTTAGATGCGTTAATTGAAAATTACGATGTTGAAGCCATTACTAAAGATGGCTCACTCATTCAGGAGTTAGTGGATCGGTTTAATCAACACAATCAAAAAGAAGAGTTTATAGAATCTGATAATGGAACTGGAGACTTTTTTTCATTACATAGTTTTGAAGAATATGAGAGCGCCAAAGAGCTTATATTTAAGCTTATGAAATCGGATAAGGTTGAGCAGAGATATGATCAAGAGAAGAAGCAAACAATTCTACAGATGAAATGAAATTACTTCGTCTCAAAATTAACGCTGATTTCAGAAGCCTTAAAGCTGGCTTTGAGTTAAAATTTCGGCCAACACATACGAAGGAAGTGTTCTTAGATGAAATTAGAATTTTTAATAGATTTGAACCATTTTGCTTTGCTGGTTTGAATGGAAGTGGAAAGTCTAATGTACTAGAAGCCCTGGCGAATATTTTTTACCATCTGGAGTTATGTGCTAATCGATTTAAACCGGATGCTTTTAAAAGTTTTTTTTCTCCAGGAACTAATATCAATGGGCCGGATGCATTTGAGCTAGAATATCTCATTTTCAAAGAAAGCCTGAAAGACGCTTTAGATGGATTAAATATTATTAGGGTTGTTAAGAGTGAGGGTGAGGAGCCTAAAATGTATCTGAAGTGGGATTTGTCTGAGTCTGATATTGACAATGAAGATCAAGAAATTCAGATTGTAGCTACAAGCTTTGATAAAGCCGCTCCTGGAAAAATCTACCTTCCAGATGCTGTTGTTGGATATTCATCAGGAGAGAATGAAACTCTAAGTATTCCTTTCATTAAATCGAGGTTGATTCATTATGATGAGTATGCTCAGTCTACCGTAAGAAACGAACGATTTGAAGAACCGGAAAGTAGCTTGGTGTATATCGATAATGAAATGAGTCAAGCTGTACTTCTATCATGCCTTATTCACGAAAGTGAGGATGCTTTAAAAAGTTTGAAAAACGAACTTCGAATAGTTCGACTCAGAAGTTTTCGAGTGACCCTTCAAAATCATGTACTGTCGGTTTTAGATAAAAACCGGACAAAACAGTTTCCGGTTTTCCATCAATTAAACGATAAAATTGAAGCTTTAAGGGATATCTCAACGGCCTATTTCTACCATGAATTTGAAGAAGAAAAAGAACTAGAAAAATCAAGAACGTATAACAAACTCACATTAGATTTCTTTCTTGATGATCAGATGAAGCTGGCTTTTAAAGATATATTTAAGTCTTCGTTAGATATGTTTCAGTTCTTCCAATTGCTTTACGAGCTGAATAATAACTTCATCGAGGTTGCAAATATAAGTGGAGGAATTAAAGAAGAAGTTTACAAGTCAGCAGGCTATTACACCGATGGTAAGCTGCCCATTCCTGGACCAGATAATAAGGCCTTCTTCTTTGAAGATTTCTATATCGAAAAAAAGAAAGTGAACTCTGAAGAGACCTTCGAGCTCCTTTTGAAACAATTTTCCGATGGAGAACATCAATTTCTTCACACAATGGGTATTTGTTTAATTCTTAAAAATAAGCGGGCTTTACTTTTGTTAGATGAACCCGAAACCCATTTCAATCCAGACTGGAGAAGTAGATTCATTGACATGCTTGAATCTAGTATTGAGGAAAGTGGAGCAGATCATTTGTTGAAGGATATTCTGCTTACATCCCATTCACCTTTTATCATTTCTGACTGTTTACCTAACAACGTCATATTTTTCGACAAGAAGGATGATTCAAAATTTAGTACCGCTAGGTCTGCTCGTGAATTGGGATTAAAAACTTTTGGATCAAGTATCAATTACATATTGAAAAACTTTTTTAACACTGATCTCATACCAAAGAAATCAAAAGATGAGTTAATTGAGCTTATTGAAAATGGATCTTTAGAAGACCTTAGAGAAGCGGTTGAATATTTTGGTGAGTCTAGCGAGAAGCAGTTTTTATTTAGAAGAATCTATGAATTGAATGAGGAGGCGGAAGATGATAGTTCAGCTTCGGAAAACTAAAACCCGACTCTCTATAATAAACCAGATACCTAAAGTATTTTTTTTCAGAATTGAAAACTCGACACAATTTGGGAATCATTTATTTCCAAATTGGGCAAATCATATTTTTGCAGCTACAGATTTAAAAGATAAGTTTAAAGATGTTTACGATGAGTACAAAAAATATAAGTCTTCTACTACAAGAAAGTTAATCCGAGAAACATTCTTTTATAATAATCAGATTAAGGAATTGTGCGAAAATGACCCAACTACGAAGATTATTTCTATAGATAACTTGCCGAAAAGAATTCAAGACCCAATTAAAAAACTCTTTCTATACTTATATAAGAATGCAATCAATAATAACCAATTTGTTGGATTAGTAAACGACAACGTATTTGACTTAATAAACCGATTTAAAAATGAAAACGGTATCGAAGTGTGTCCTTTATGTGGTATTGAAACAATAAACAATCTAAGAGGTCAAGCACGTCTTCCTTTAGATCATTGGCTTTGTAAAAAGGATTTTCCTATGGCGGCTGTAAACTTCAAAAATCTTATCCCCATTTGCCCATCTTGTAACAATAGTCCAGCAAAGGGAGAGAAGAATATATTAATAGATAGTTCACAAACAAGAGTTAAGGCTTTCTATCCTTTTCAAATGCATTCAGGAGTAGAGGTTTCTTTTTCTTATATAAATGAGCCAAGCTTAAAGGAGCCAACAAAAGAAGAAGATTGGAATTTTAGTATTATCCCAAAAGATCCTGTTCAACAGGATATAGTGGACAACTGGCTTTCAATATTAAATCTTAATGTGAGATATAAAGATTATCTAAAGCAGTTGATATTGAATAATCTATGGGAGGATAGTTATAAGAGATACGTAGATAATGATAGGCTTCGCAATCATGCAAATTCAATTGCAGATTTTAAACTAAATCTGGAAGACTGGAGAAATACTATGTTTCAATTGAAGAAAACTTCAGGAGCAGTAGTGTATATAGCCTTCATTAATTACTTGATACATGATGCTTCAGATGCTTATTTAGCTTCTTTATTTCAAAATTTTTTAAGGCAAAGCCATAATTAAGATCTTATTGTTTGCAATGTGTAAGCCAGATCATAAAAAGCTTATTTCTAATTTGATCTAATTCTTTTCTTTTATTCTTACCAAGTCTAATTGATATTTTATCGATGTGTTTTATCAGTTTATATGCCGTTGTAAATTCTCCGGTATCCTTAAGCGCATTGAATTGATTTTCATCAGTAAACCAAAGGGTAGTAGGCATAGACTTGGCTGTAGAAACCTTTTTTATCATCAAATTTGTAATTTGAAACCCATCAATTATTGCAGTGTCATTAATACTATAAATTAGGTTATCAACAGTTCTTCTAGCAAGTCCAGGAGCTTTGTAGGTGCTATTGTATACTAAACCCCGAATACGTTTCATAAAGATGGTATTTGTAAGTGAAACTAAGGATTGAGCTCTTATATAAATAGAATCAATTATACTGAAAACCTTTAGTAATGAAAGCTTCTCTAAATCTACCGGTCGACCAAATTGCTCTGTTAATTTCCTATTAATATGTTGTTTAATGATTTTTTGGGTTTGTTTTAAACCTGAGAAAAGCCCGATAGAGATTAATAAAAAAGATCCAATAATGAGATCAAGTGGGAGGAACAAACTTAAAATCGTTGAAGCACCTATTACAATTAGAAAATAGATTAGTATCAGAAGCCTCAATATAAATGAGAGAGTTTTTTTAAGAGTCCATTTAGGAAGTTTAATAGAGTTATTTGAAGGTGCATATAACGGATACTCCTTATCCCTGTCAGTATCTGATATAATAATCATGTCGTACCAGTTTCCCCGATCAATTGAAAGTTTTATGGCTTCAAGTCCTTGGTTGTCATAGATACCGCCGTCCATAAGATATAATGATTCAATCTGCCATTGATTTTTATAATCTCTATCTAAGGGTTTTGAAATCGCAAAATCGTTCAATAGGTCAATAGGTTCAAAACCTGCTGGGAAACAAGAGGATGCAGCTAATATATCGCCGAGTCTAAGTTTTTGAGCATCTGAAGAATAAATTCTGAGATGTTTATTACCGATGATTGCACCTTTGCTTTGACTCTTGGTAAACCGAAAACTATTACCACTATAAAATTCAGTAGCATTGATAGCTAATTCTTTTATATGGCAGTTTTTAAAATTGCTATTCCAAAAAATGTTGAACTTTTTTGATTCTTTACTAAATAAATATCGATGGTATAGCTCACTAAAGGCAGTGATTAGCGTATGCTTTTGGAGTATTCGTTTAGAAGTAGGAGCTCCTAATAATCCAATCGAATCATTTGCTAAATTACGTTCAGTTAAAAACTCTTCTAATTCCTTTGAAAAGATTTCGAAATCCAAACCTTCTGCCAAGGTACTTGCATATTTTAATGTAGTAATGCTTCCTCCAGATACAGATGATATGATTGAGACTTTATCTAATAAACCAACTTTGTGAAGGCAGGACAAAACACCAAAATGATAGGTAGCTGCTCTGTAGCCGCCACCTGAAAGGGCTAATGCGATATTTTTGAAAAAAGACAAACTAGATATTATATAATTTTCCTTTACCACCTTTCAATTCAAAACGGAGCGTATGATTGCCAGAAGTAAATTGTATGCGGGTTCCTTTCAACTTCAGGTGTTTTGGCCAATCATAAGTCCAACCTGGAGAATAGGCGACAAAATGCTCATTCCTCTTTTTTAGGTAGCCACAGATGGGGCCCTTGAAATACCCAATCCATTCTATGTCATCAGAATGAACAACTTCAGTTGGAGAACTACCATAAGTTGGCCGTCCGGAATAAAAATAAAGTTCAACCTCGCCGCTTGTAATGGAGCCGTTTAATCTATGCCAATTCAATATAGCATTGTCTGGATTATCGAAATCTACACGTTTACTTCTAAGCATTTCTTTAGACTTGGCAAATTCTTCAAGTCTTTTTGAGAGCTTTAAATCAATGTTCTTTGGTCGTAACTCAGGTTCAGGAGAATATGCTCGTGTTAAATCAGACCAATCATGGCGCTCAATAATTTGGTATGTAACTAATGACTTGGAATCGAGAGCGAATAAAGTTTTGGTTCCTGCACCGGACCCAAAAGAGTTCTCAATAAAAAGAATAAAGTGAACACCATTTTTAAGCAAATCTTTTACTTCAAAATCAGAAGTATAAATAATCAGTTCAGTTTCCCATTCACGGATAAAAGAATCACCAACTCTTTTTATTAGAACTAATTTCTCGAAGTAGTCTTCTTTTACCTCTTTTACTTTTACAAGGATATAGACTCTGCCATCCACAAAATTTCTGAATGACCAGACCTCATTAATCTGACCCGAAACTATACCATAAGCATACTCTAAAGCTTCTTTCTTTGAATAAGGTATAGAAAGGTTAAAAATAGAATTCCAGATATATCGAATACTAACCCATATACTGCTAATCCATGATCCTATTTTGCCAGAAAATATGGAGACTATAAAATCAAGCATAACGGAAGTTAAAATGTTGAATGCTAAACCGAAAAGAAATAATTACATTGACCAGCAATTGATCAATCCTTAGAATATGTCAGACATAAAGCTTTTTAGAACCGAAGGTGAACAGGTAACAGAACTACCTGGTGGTGCGGCCAATATAGAGAAGAGCCTTCAGGCCCAAATAGAAAAAAATCTGGAAACCTATCTTGGGGTACGGTTCCTGGAAACAGAATATTCCACCGGCGCTAATCATGGAGGTAGGATTGATACACTGGGGATAGATGAAAATGGTAGCCCCGTAATTATAGAATATAAGCGGCACAGAGACGAAAACGTAATCAACCAGGGATTGTTTTACCTCGACTGGTTAATGGATCATAAAGCTGAGTTTGAGCTCTTAGTACTTAAAAAGTATGGAAAGGAGAACTCCGATATCATCGAATGGAATAACCCCCGGCTATTATGCATAGCAGGAGCGTTTACAAAATTCGATGAACATGCTGTGAAGCAAATGAATCGGAATATTGAACTTATTCGCTATATCAAGTTTGAAGAAGATCTCTTGTTGCTGGAATTAGTAAATGTAGCAGAAGCAAAAGGGATGACAGAAAGTAAGCCAGGTACTTCAAAAGTAAATTATAAAGGCTTCAAGGATTACTTTGCTTCAGCAGGGAAAGAGTTAGTACAACTTTATGAGTCGATACGTGACTTTATGCTTTCACTTGGGGATGATGTTCAGGAGAAGCACCTCAAATATTATGTAGCCTTTAAGAGGATTAAGAACTTTGCATGTGTAGAAATTTATGCCCAGAGTAATAAGCTTCAGATTTATGTAAAAGTTAATCCAGATTCCATAGAGCTTGAAGAAGGATTTACTCGGGATGTGAGAGAGATTGGGCACTTTGGAACTGGAGATCTTGAAATAACAATTCGAACAGAAGAGGACATACGAAAAGCGGAGGAGCTTATATTGAAGAGCTATAATGGAAGTTAATCTTAGTAAAAGCTGAAAACTCAAAAACTCGTTAATCTTCGACTAAAAACTAGGTATAGCTAATCCCACCCGTTCAATACCCATTTATTGCCTGTTCTTGCCCATAATTACATCGACTCATTAGTTGAAGTTACCTGAACCAGATTTGAGGGTATCTAATAACGCCCTACTTTTATCCCATTTTTGCCTGTCAATTTGAGACGAGACATCTTCCTTATATTCTTTTTTCTTTAGACCGATAGTTTCTAAATACATCTCAATTGCTTTAAGATTATGAGGTTCACACCACCTTTCGCCACAAGATATTTGAACAAGTTCCTCGATAATTTTTTTTCCATTATCAAGAGCAAAATTGTGGAGCTCTATAAGTCGACCTTCTGCAAGGATTAGTTTTTGATGGTCCAGATACTCATCATAGATAAGGCTTCTTCTAACCCACTCATACCTCTTACTCCATTTTTCCAGCTGGCTGGTGTAGTGTTTCTTTTTACCTAAAGCTTTTGCTGTTTTAGCTAAGGATCTGACACAGCCCATATCTCGATAAATTGTGAATGCGCCAAATGCAATATCACTTTCCTGATGAAGTCGGTGCCAAGGTTTATTTGTATTCATAGTTTTTGTTTTCCAAGTTAAGATTATGCTGCAATTTTAGTTTTCAAATTGTTGATTTCAGTTTCAATAGCATACTTCAGCTCAGTGTAAAGTGATTGATCAGACCAACTAGTAGTAAACTGATTCGCAAGTCTTCTGTACTTAGATTTTAATCGGTTTACATTCTTAGAGTTATTCAATCCGCCTTGATGATACACTTCCTCAATCTTGTTAATGATTGATCTAAGCCCTCTTTCTTCCAAAAAGTGTGCAATGATGAGATTGTCAAAATCAGTTGGTGTTTTAAGATCGGCGGGATTATAAGAGAGTGAAGGTATTACTCGAATTGATCGGAATTCACTTTCAATCTGTTCAATCATAGAATGTTGAATATCAGGCTTGAATAAATCTGATAGTTTTAGATCTCTTTTAAATATTCTGTCTAGATATCGCTTTAGATACTTTATTTCAAAACGTATACGATGAGTATTTTGAACCCCTTTCAGGGACTTATCATATAGTATTTTCTTCCGGTTGGTGTTACAAAACGTCTTACTGTTAGGGTAATTAATAATACCACTGTAATAAGGAGAGCTCTCAAGACACCTGAGATATATTTTTGGGATATGAGCTACTTGAATATCCACACCAAAATCTAGGCGGTAAATAATCGAACTTTCTATGGAGATTCCCAGAGTATTTCGAAGTGATTCTTCAAAAAGCTTAACATCGTCTATTGTAGCAAAATGAGAATTTGAACTAAAAAGATACCTTGGAATACTCCCTGTTATTTTAAGTCCGCTATTAAAATGCTTTAGATGTAGTCCGTTGTCTTTGAACTGTTCTGTTGTTATTACTCCGTCTTTGTCACAGATAATCTTAGAGTTTTCATATCTGGATAAAGCTTTCTGCAAAGTACTTTGGTTTGAGATACAACTTGATGGGAGAAATATGGAGATAGTATCAATCACACAGACAAATTCTGTCCCTAATACATGGTTACCATGTAGAGGTACTGTACTATGATCTACTTTCTTTTTGTTGACTCAGATAAGACTTTATATCCGACTCTAACCAACCAACTGCTCTACCTCCAGGTGAAATCTTAAAACTGGGAGGGAAATCACCTCTCTTGATCATATCATAAACTGTTTGACGAGATACGCCACCAAGGATTTGGCATACCTCAGGAAAACGAATAATTCGATTTGTCATCATATTTACCTTTGTATTGTTAAGTAATTGATGACAAATTGAGGATGTTTTATAAATAACTTCTAGAAGTTAGATTCAAAAAAAACAGAAGTGAGCATCAGTTCCTCTCTTTGGAACGTTTTTGCCAATTATAGAATGTCCTATCAAAATTCTCAGGTGTATCAGTATTTATATACTCACTAATGTCCAACTCAAAAAATGTAATTTTCTCACAAAGCATTTCAAATGCTTCGGGTACTGAGGGCTTCGGATTTGTGAGCTTAATATTCTGATACCATTCAAAAATCACATCTTTATGAGGTTTAAATTTATATAAACCATCTGATTCAAATAATTGTGTAGGATTACTGATACTATCGATAATTACCTCAAGTAGTTCAGCAATTGAATTTAATTCACTTTTTTTGATAGATAATTTTCTTGCTTCTTGATTGAGAATTTGAAGTAACACAACCAATTCCTCAAAAAGGTTTTCGTTTTCTATATCATCATTAATTAGGTGTTTATTTATTAAATCAATTAGTGAATCAAATCTATCTGGTCTTCTATTAATTGGAAATCCCATATTAAACTCAATATCATATATACGTTTATATACAGTTACAGCATCAATTGGGAGAGATAATTTGATCTCCTCAAGATTTGAAATAATCATTTTATTTAATGAAGCCATCCTACTTTCAATCAATCCTATAATGTTCTGAATGGAGTACGATAGCTGATTGATTTCATTTATTGATTTAAAACCATCTTTGTAGAATAAATTAAAACAATAGGATCTGATATTCATTTTTTAAAAATTATCTGTTTAAGATTCTCATTCCATCTATTTAATGCTTCTCTCTTCTCCTCTAAATAATCGTGTCGGTCATATACTGCTGTAACTTGGTTATCACCTGCAAGTCCTTTGTGGTTTAATACTTTTCCTAGAGTAGTTCGGTCTACCTGTAACTCTGCCATATAAGTAGCTACTGTTCTTCGAAGGTCATGAAGCCGGAAGTCAGAAATTTTGGATTTAGTTCTGACTTCACCAGCAACTTTTTGCAGCCAGCTAATTGGATCTTCAGGATGTACGGTACTAGCAAAAACATAGTCACTACGTTGAAGGGTCTCTTTCCTTTCATCTAATACTTGTAATGCTAGCTCAGGTAAAGGTATAACTTGAGTTCTTTTGGCTTTTGTATTTTCGGCAGGGATGGTCCATATATCATCATGAATCTGATCCCACCTCATTATTCTGGTTTCACCCGCCCTTTGTCCACAAATCAATAACATCTTAAAGAGAGAGCAGAAAGGTTCGTGAATAGAGTCAAATGTAGACCAAAGGGTTTTTATTTCTGACCGGGTATATACTCTCTTTCTTCTGTTTTCTTTTCCAAGAGGCTTGATAAATTGTACCGGGTTCGTATCAGCAATACCCCGGTTAATCCCGAAACTATACATACTGGACAATATCGCCCTTACCCTGTTAGATTGAATGGGGGCGGGGTTATCTCCTTCGGCAATATCCTCAAGTAATTCTATTACATGGTATCGTTCTACTTCATTAACATCGAATTTCCCAAGTCTGGGTAGAATAAAATTGTTGATCCGGCGCTTATAATCCTTGCTTGTTGATTCTTTTAAACCGGGTAGATGGCGTTCGAAAAATACAGTAGCTAAGTCAGATAATGTTTTTGCTTTTGGGACTCTTCGTTTCTTTACTTTTTCTGCCTGGGGATCTTCACCATGACGGACTTTGTATTTAAGGTCTCTGGCAAAATTTCTGGCATCAGCTAAGGAGAAATCATCGGCCTTTCCAATTGTGAATCTCTTTCCATTCTCCCCATATCTGAGACAATAAGATTTATGCCCGGTAGAAGTAACCCTCAATGCTAATCCTTCTACCACAGTATCATAATATTCAGTTCGTCCACCTTGCGTTTTTGGTAGATCTACATTTGCTATAAAAGAGTGCGTGAGTTTTGTCTTTGGCATGGTTCAAAAATTACTGTCCCCGAGCGCTCGGGGACAGCCCGGGGACAGTAGAATATCGTTTACTTCACTTGACATAGTAGTACAAAGTAAGATATATTACAATAGTTAAATCAATAAAAAACAGTATCAATAATTTTATTTTATCGTATATAAATTTATCTAGCTAAACACTACTTTTACGGACTGAAAATCCGTGTGTCGGCGGTTCAATTCCGCCCGGTCCCACAGAAACTTAAAGCCTCGCTGGTAATTATATCTGCGGGGCTTTTTTGTTTCTACACTAACGTATTTTATTCAGACTTCCCCTGATTTCAAGCCAGGCTCAAGATTTATTGATAGTTCCTCGCTTCCTTAGCTAAGCAGGGAAAGAGGGGGGTGTGAAATCGTACTCTAATGCCGGATATTTTATTCTTTATTATCATGCTGTACTTATATTAGTCAAACGAGTGGGTTGTTTATTTGTACAGTCTTCAGAAAACCTAATACCCCGCTGCCTGACCATCCACTCTGGATTCTGAGGCACCGTAATACACACCGGTTTCAGGGTCCCGCATAATCGCCTGGAACCGACCGAAGAAACTATCGCCAACCTGTACTCTATGCCCCATAGCCTCAAGGTCACGAATCACTTGGTAATTAATCGAGGATTCAATACTCACTAAACCGACATTGCGGAGCTGGTCATTGAGACCGTCTGTTGGCTGAGTAGAGCCGGAATGTTCCCATCGGAGGGCGTCACCTGCCTCCTGCATATTCATACCGAAGTCGATTACGTTTGTAATCAGGCTTACATGTCCCATAGGCTGGTAGGCCCCACCCATATTTCCAATCGTCATAAAAGGCTCGCCATCTTTCATCACGAAACCGGGGATGATGGTATGGAAAGGGCGTTTACCGGGCTCATATACATTCGGGTGATTAGGATCCATAGAAAACAACTCCCCTCGATTCTGAAAGCTAAATCCCGTTCCCGGAACAACAAAACCGGTTCCCATCCCCCGGAAGTTACTCTGGATCAGAGAAACCATATTCCCGTACTGATCTGCAGTAGTAAGGTAAATAGTGTCGCCGTCTTCAAGTACATCCACTCCGGTGGTGAGGTCCCTTCGTGCCCGCTCACCGATCAACTTTCTGCGTTCAGCGGCATATTCTTTGGATAGTAAAGTCTCGTAAGGCACATCGTAAAAATCAGAATCGGCATAATGCTTGGCACGATCTTCGAAGGCCAGTTTTTTTGCTTCGATAAACAGATGATAAGTCTCAGCAGTGGCAAAGCCGGTTTTGGAGAGGTCAAACCCTTCAAGGATATTCAGCATCTGGAGCACCGCGGTTCCCTGTACGTTTCCACCAACCTGATACACATCATAGCCACGATAATTTACTGTCTGAGGTTCCTCCCAGGTAGAGGTGTGTTTATCAAAATCTTCATATCGTAGATAGCCATCATTTTCTTTCATCCAGGCATCAATCTTTTCGGCAATTTCTCCACGGTAAAAAGCATCCCGGCCTTTGCTGGCAAGTAAACGGAAGGTATTCCCGAGGTCCGGATTTTTGAATACTTCTCCTTTATTTGGGCCACGACCATCAAAGGTAAAGGTTTCTTTAAATGCACCTGGCTGTCTACTTAGCCGGGGAGCGCTTCGTCTCCAGCTGGCAGAAATAGCTTCACTTACCGGAAAACCATTTTCGGCATACCATGTCGGTTCGGCAAGTATTTCCTCCATTGAAACAGAGCCAAAACGTTCATGCATAGTAAACCACCCATCCACTGCTCCGGGAACCGAAACCGATAACAAATCATAAGGAGAAATATCATCTTCACCTTTTTCTTCAAGGATCTCCATCAACCGATTATAAGATAACCCGCGGGGAGAGCGCCCACTTGCGTTCAGAGCATAGAGTTGCTGACTTTCCTCATGCCAGATGATCGCGAAAAGATCACCACCGATCCCATTTCCAGTAGGTTCCATCAGTCCCATTGCTGCATTGGCACCGATAGCTGCGTCGATGGCATTCCCGCCATTTTTCAGGATTTGAAGCCCAACCTGAGTGGCCAATGGCTGACTTGTAGCCACCATTCCCCGTTGTGCGATTACCTCAGAGCGGGTGGAGATCATATTACCGGCTTCCCGGTCAATTTGAGCCATAGTTGTGTTTGGTGAAATTAACAGTGAAATAAAAAGAAAAATTGGGGTAATGGAGACAAAGAGTTTTTTCATGGCATAGAAGAAGTGTTGTTTGTTGGAATATTATACTGCCTGTAACCACGATTTTCAAAGAAGAATTTATTTTCCGTCATTCCGGGTCCCGACCCGGAATCTTAAGAATTGCTCCGGTCTTTTTTTTGACCTCCCCTCTGTCCCCTCCTTATATAAGGAGGGGACAGAGGGGAGGTCTGAAATTGAATGTCATTCCCTTACCCACCCAATGCCGGATTATTTTTTACCCCGGATTAAATAAACTGCTTCAAAAATTAGACCAGAAAAAATGGGCAAGTCCAGAAGTAAGAGGGAGAAAGGATCATGATCGTTCTATTTAACAACGCTTCGTGAAAACGAAATCTGCATTATTTCTGGCGACTTTTGCGCACCTGACGCCTGTCCCGTTGAAGAACGGGAGTCGCTCAAAAGGTGCATAAGATTAAAAAGGGATTCGTTGGATTTATTCAGATTAATCTTTGATGAACCCGTGAAGCAGTTGCAGACGGTGGTTTCTGCTACTGGCGCCTGTGCTGATGTAGATCAGTAGAAACCCAAAAGTAGGTAGACTAAATTTATAGGCTATTCATCGCTCAAAAGTCCCATAAAGAACAACACTCAAAAAAAGTACCCCGAAAAGCCATTATTCTCCCTTAACCACCGAGTAAGACCGTCAACAAAGGCACTCCTTACAAAAAAGAATGACTGAAGAGTATCCACCAACAAATTGAAGGTTATATTTTATTCAACCGATAGTTATGTTTTTGTGAACCGATAGGTAAGTGTTTTTGAATTGTACTTAATGCTTGGTTTTCTTAGTGTTGATCCAAATAAGTATAAAAGCAGTAAACCAATACGGATGGCTAAAAAGAAAGCAGCGAAGAAAGAAAAGAGTATGGAAGAAACCCTCTGGGATTCAGCAAATAAACTGAGGGGTACGGTTGAGTCATCGGAGTACAAGCATGTGGTACTGAGCCTTATCTTTCTGAAGTTTGCCAGTGATAAGTTTGAAAAGCGAAGAAAAGAACTCATTAACGAGGGCAAGGAAAAATACCTGGAGATGAAAGAGTTCTACAACATGAAGAACGTGTTCTTTCTGCCCGAAAAAGCCCGGTGGAGCTTCATCAAGCAAAATGCCAAGCAGGATGATATCGCCATTAAGATTGATACAGCACTGCATACAGTGGAGAAAAACAATCCGGCTCTGAAAGGGGCCCTCCCGGATAACTACTTCTCTCGTTTGAACATGGATGTGAGTAAACTGGCTGCCTTACTGGATACCATTAACAACATCGATACCCTGAAGGATAAAGAGCAGGACATCGTAGGACGGGTGTATGAATATTTTCTGAGCAAATTTGCGCTGGCCGAGGGTAAAGGAAAGGGCGAGTTCTATACTCCTAAAAGTATTGTAAACCTGATTGCTGAATTGATTGAACCCTACAAGGGAAAGATATATGACCCATGCTGTGGTTCCGGAGGTATGTTTGTACAGTCCATGAAATTTATTGAGAGCCACCATGGAGACAAGAAAGATGTATCCATTTATGGACAGGAATACACGGCTACCACCTATAAGCTGGCAAAGATGAATCTGGCCATCCGTGGAATCTCAGCTAATTTGGGAGATGTACCTGCAGATACGTTTGGGAAGGATCAGCACAAGGACCTGAAGGCAGATTTCATCATGGCGAATCCTCCCTTTAACCAGAAAGACTGGCGGGCAGATAACGAACTGACCGATGATCCCCGCTGGGAAGGCTATGTAGTGCCACCGACCAGTAACGCCAACTATGCCTGGATTCTGAATATGGTATCCAAACTCTCTCAGGACGGAGTTGCCGGTTTCATTCTGGCGAACGGCGCCCTCTCCGGTAGTGGAGACGAATACGAGATCAGGAAGAAACTTATCGTGAATCACATTGTGGAAGCAATAGTTGTTCTGCCTCAAAACATGTTTTACACAACTAACATCAGTGTGACTCTCTGGATTCTAAATAAGAATAAGAAAGCCCGAACAGTAAGTCGTAATGACGAACAGGTGAACTACAGAAATCGTGAAGAAGAAATTTTATTCTTAGACCTTCGGGAAATGGGGTCGCCTTTTGAGAAGAAATATATTCAGTTTCTTCAGAAGGATATTGATAAGGTTTCAAGTACCTATCATAACTGGCAAGCGCAAGACGGGGAGTACGAAGATGAACCCGAATTCAGTTATTCAGCAAGTGCAGAGGAAGTAAAAGCGAAAGATTATTCCCTGGTGCCCAGCAAGTACATTGAATTTGTGAACCGGGATGAGAACATCGATTACGATGAGAAAATGCAATCACTTCAAGCTGAGTTTCAAGAACTACTGGCCGAAGAAGACACTTCCAGAAAAAAGCTTCTGAATATTTTTAACGAACTGGGGTATGAGATCAAACTATAAAAGAATTGGAGATTTCATTGAGCTGGTTGATGAGAGGAACAACAACTTAGAGATCGACACTCTTCTTGGATTAAGCATTGATAAGGTATTTATTCCCTCAGTAGCTAATACGGTGGGAACGAATATGAAACGGTATAAGATCATCCGAAAAAACCAGTTTGCTTGTAGTATCATGCAGGTTCGCAGGGATAAGAAAATGCCGGTAGCGTTATTGAAAGAACTCGATGAAGCCATTATTTCACAGGCTTATCCGGTATTCCAGGTCAAAGATGAAAATGAGTTACTTCCCGATTACCTGATGATGTGGATGAGCCGGTCGGAGTTTGACCGCCATGCATGTTTTCTTGCGGTTGGCGGTGTAAGAGGGAGTTTAGAATGGGAAGATTTTCTGGATATGGAACTTCCGGTTCCCTCCATCGAAAAGCAGCGGGAGATCGTGGCTGAATACAATGCCGTGGTGAATCGGATTCAATTGAATGAGCGGTTAAACCAAAAGCTGGAGGAAACCGCTCAGACAATTTACCGGCAATGGTTTGAAGAGTTTGAGTTTCCTATCCCCAAAGAACTCGCCGCAGAAATGGGAAATCCTAAACTGGAAGGTAAGCCTTATAAATCCTCCGGTGGCGAGATGGTATTTAACGAAGAGCTGGATAAGGAGATTCCGAAGGGGTGGGTAGTTAAAAAGATAAACGAGGTGGCTAATTTGAAATATGGTAAAATGTTAAGCTCATCACTATTCACTGAAACCGGCTACCCAGTTTATTCGGGTTATGGGGTTAGAGGCTATTATACAGACTATATGTATGAAGAGCCTCAAATATTAGTGTTATGTAGAGGCGTGAGTGGAACTGGTGAAGTTCGACTATCCCCTAAATACTCGTATATAACTAATTTGAGTATCGTTGTTGAGATTAATGAATCTCAGGTGGCCAAAGGGTTTTATTATTATTACCTCAAGAATGATAATCTTAGAAAATTAGACAGTGGATCTGCACAGTCCCAGATAACGATAGGAGATTTAAGTAATTATTACACTTTAATTCCAGCAAAAAGTATTCAAGATAGGTTCAATATTCATGCTAAAAGTATTTATAACTTTAAAATTACTTTTAGTAATTCTACTAAAACCTTTCAAAGTTTTGAGAAGATCTTACTTTCAAAAATTTCTAAAATAAAAATTAATACGGAAGCCAAAGAAATTTTATAAAAGAAAGAAATTAACTCAAGAATAATGCCCGAACCTGCCACTACCATGTATTTGTTGTATAGAAATTGAAAATAGTCAGGATACACTATGTTTTATTTAAGTAGAGTATTTTACGCTTTAATAATTGGATCGCCTCACAACAAAATAGTATCCGGTGTATAATCTCCGATATAACGGCATAAAAAGATTCACTCTGGGTAATTAGTTTTGAAGACGTAATTAATAATGTTTCATTAATAAGACAATAAGTACTATATTAGTTTCATTAATAAAACATTATGGCAAATAATAGCGCAACCATATTACCAAAAATAGAACGCATACTGGCAACAATGGGCGAACAGATAAAGCTTGCGAGGCTTCGGCGAAAATTAAGCAGTGTGCAAGTGGCAGAACGTGCGGGTATTAGTCGTTCCACCTTAGTGAGGTTGGAGAAAGGCGATGCCGGCATAAGTTTAGGGCATCTGATTAATGTATTAAGAGTGCTGGGCTTAGAGAAAGATATGCTATTGCTGGCTAAAGATGATGAGCTGGGAAGAAAGCTGCAAGATGCGGACATAAGTACAAAACAAAGAGCGCCAAAGAAATAATATGGCAAAACCCACCGACTATAGAACCCTTTTTGTATATGCCGACTGGGAAGGTATTGGAGGTCCGCATCAGGTAGGAACACTTAACTCGGAAAGAGTGAGAGGTAGTGAAGTGTTTTCATTTTCTTATAACGATGAGTGGCTGGCAAGTCCTTATGTACATGTAATAGATCCTGATCTTCAATTGTACGCAGGCAGACAATACTTAGGCGATAAAGACAAACCGAATTTTGGAGTTTTCACTGATTCCTCTCCCGATCGTTGGGGACGAGTACTTATGCTAAGACGCGAAGCTGCCCAGGCAAGAAAAGAAGAACGTCCTCCCAATACGTTATTCGAAACCGATTATTTGTTGGGAGTATTTGATGAACATCGCATGGGTGGGCTTCGGTTTAAATTGAAAGAAGACGGCCCGTTTTTAAATGATAACAGAGCATTGGCAGCTCCGCCATGGACATCCATCAGAGAATTAGAACAAATTAGTTTACGCCTCGAAGAAGATAATGTTGTTGATGACCCTGAGTATCTAAAATGGCTGAATATGTTAATTGCACCAGGATCTTCATTAGGTGGTGCTCGTCCCAAAGCAAGTATTGTTGATGAAAACGGGCATCTGTGGATTGCTAAATTCCCCAGTAAGAATGATGCTGGTGATATTGGTGCTTGGGAATGGGTAACGTATCAAATGGCAATAGATGCCGGTATCCACATGGCAGAATCACAAGCCCAACGATTCTCTTCACCCAATCATACTTTTCTAACCAAACGGTTCGACCGAACCGTGGATAATTTCAGACTGCACTTTGCCTCTGCAATGACTTTACTGGGTTATACCGACGGCATCGACTTTCATGATGGAGCTAGTTATCTGGAATTAGTGGAGTTTTTGAGTACAAATGGTTCAAATGTTACCGAAAATCTTCAACAATTATGGCGAAGAATAGTGTTCAACATGTGTGTGAGCAACACTGATGATCATTTGAGGAATCATGGATTCATGTTAACACCATCGGGTTGGGAGTTGTCTCCTGCATATGATATAAACCCGATTGAGAATAGTTATGGGCTCAAACTCAACGTCTCTGAAGATGATAATGCATTAGATCTGGATTTAGCGAGATCGGTAGCCTCATACTTCAGGCTAAAAGAAGAAGAGGCAGAGCAAATTATCAAAGATGTAATAGCAGCGGTTAAACCCTGGCAATCAATGGCGGAAAAAGCGGGGATTTCCAAAGCAGAAATCGAATTGAAAGCGAATGCATTTAAATTAGCGGACAACTAATACTATGGTAGTGACGTGAGGAATAAACCGGGATGAAATTTACAGAAGCCAGATTAGAAGAAGCGATCGTTACCCTCCTGGAGGAGCAGGGATATACGCACTATACCGGGGAACAGATCAAACGGTCCCCGGAGGAAGTTTTAATCACCGCCGACCTGAAGAGCTATTTATTTAAGCGCTACAAGCGGGATGAGATCACAGAAGGAGAAGTAGAACAGATCATTCGTGATCTTGAACGGCTCCCCTCCTCAGATCTCTACGAGAGCAATAAGAAATTTATGAAGAAGCTCTCAGATGGCTTCTATCTAAAGAGGGAGGATCGGAGTAAGAAAGATTTATATATCCAGCTGATTGATTTTAGTGAAATGGCTAATAATCATTTCAGGATTGTTAATCAGCTCGAGATTATTGGCTACGAGAAACGTATTCCAGACGCTATCATCTACATCAATGGCTTGCCGGTGGTAGTATTTGAGTTTAAGAGTGCGGTACGGGAAAATGCAACTATTCATGATGCATACATTCAGTTAACAGTTCGTTATAAACGGGATATTCCGGATCTGTTCAAATACAATGCGATTGTGGTCATCAGTGACGGAGCCAATAATAAAGCGGGTTCGTTCTTTGCTCCGTACGAGTTTTTATATGCCTGGCGAAGAGTGGAAGGTCAGATCAAAGAGGTAGATGGAATAGAGTCGCTTTATACTATGTTACAGGGAATGTTTGATCAGTACCGGCTAAGTGACATTATTCACAATTTTATTTTTCTGCCTGATAGTTCAAAGAAAGAGACGAAGATTGTGTGCCGATATCCTCAATATTATGCGGCAAGAGCATTGTTCCGGAATATCAAAGACCATAGAAAACCGGATGGAGATGGCAAAGGTGGGACGTATTTTGGTGCGACTGGAAGTGGCAAAAGTTATACCATGTTGTTCCTGACGAGACTTTTGATGAAGAGTCTTCATTTTTCAAGTCCAACCATTGTTTTGATTACTGACCGTACCGATCTTGATGATCAGCTTTCTGAACAGTTCACGGAGGCAAAAGGCTTTGTTGGAGATGAGAATATCGTAAGTGCGGAGAGCAGGTCTGACCTTAGAGAGAAATTACAAGGCCGGAACAGTGGTGGAGTATTTTTAACGACCATACATAAATTTACTGAGGATACTCAGTTACTTACGGAACGAACGAACGTGATTTGTATTTCGGACGAAGCACATCGTAGTCAGGTCAATCTGGATCAGAAAGTTCGTGTAACCAAAGACGGGGTTAAGCGAAGCTATGGTTTTGCTAAGTATTTACATGACTCTCTTCCTAACGCCACCTATGTAGGTTTCACGGGCACACCGATTGATGCTACTATGGATGTATTCGGTGAAGTCGTGGACGCCTATACTATGAATGAGTCGGTACAGGATGAAATAACGGTTGGTATTGTATATGAAGGACGTGCCGCCAAATTATTACTCGATAATTCAAAGCTTACTGAGATAGAGGAATATTACGATAAATGTGTAATGGAGGGGTCGAATGAATATCAGGTAGAGGAAAGCAAGAAAGCGACGACCAATATGAACGTGCTTCTCGGTGATCCCGGGCGCCTGGATGCACTGGCTGAGGATTTTGTAAAGCATTATGAGGCTCGTATTGAAGAAGGTGCCAGTGTAAAAGGTAAGGCAATGTTTGTGTGTAGTAGTCGGGAAATCGCATATGAGTTTTATCAGCGAGTCGTTGCACTAAGACCACAGTGGAAGGAGATAAAAATTGCGGAAGAAGGAGCGGAATTATCAGATCAGGAGAAAAAGCAAATCAAGCCAAGTGAACGAATCAAAATGATCATGACACGACACCGGGATGATCCGAAAGAACTTTATGACTTGTTGGGGACAAAGGAATACAGAAAAGAATTAGACAGGCAGTTTAAAAATGAGAAATCAAATTTTAAAATTGCCATTGTAGTAGATATGTGGCTGACAGGTTTTGATGTACCGTTTCTTGATACCATGTACATTGATAAGCCAATCCGAAAGCATACGCTGATACAGACGATTTCAAGGGTAAATCGTAAATATGAAGGTAAAGAGAAGGGGTTAGTAGTTGATTATATCGGCATCAAGAAACAGATGAATCTTGCGCTGGCGCACTACAATAAGAAGGACCGCAAACACATCGAAGATATTAAGCAATCTCTTATTGTGGCCAAAGATCATTTAGAGTTGATTGATAAAATCTTCCACAAATTTGATTCAAGTGAATACTTTGATGGCTCTCCCATTCAGCAGCTTCACACACTGAATAAGGCGGTAGAATTTGTTCAGAAAACCGAAGATCTGGAGAGAAGATTCATGTTCCTGGTCAAGAGGCTAAAAGCTGCTTATGATATCTGCGCTGGTAGTGAGTCTTTTTCACAGTTTGAAAGAGACAGAATCCATTTTTATCTGGCGGTACGATCTATTTTATACAAATTAACCAAAGGTAATGCTCCCGATACCGCTCAAATGAATGCAAAAGTTCGTGAGATGATTCAGGAGGCCATTGAGAGTGAAGGAGTGGAAGAGATCTTTAAACTGGGAGATGAGAGTGAGACAGAGGTAGACTTATTCGATGAGGAATATCTTGCCAAGCTGGATAAGATCAAGATGCCTAATACCAAAATTAAACTACTTCAAAAACTGCTCGCTAAGGCAATAGAAGACTTCAAGAAGATCAATAAGATCAAGGGTATTGATTTCACAAAGAGATTAGAGTCATTGGTGAAGCGATATAACGAACGCAAAGAAGAAGATGTCTTAAGAAGTGAGGTGCTCGATGATTTTACTGAGGAAATTATTGGCTTATACCATGAAATGATCAAAGAACGGGAATCCTTTCAGGAGATGGGAATTGATTTTGAAGAGAAAGCCTTCTACGACATTTTGAAAGAACTGGCCAGAAAATACGACTTTGAGTACCCGGACGAGAAACTTATTCCATTGTCTAAAGAAGTTAAAGACGTGGTAGATGATAAAGCTAAGTACACCGACTGGAGTAAGCGGGCAGATATCAAAGCAGAGCTTAAAGCCGATCTTATCATTTTGTTAGCTGAAAATGACTATCCACCAGTAGATAGGGACGAGGTATATAAAGAGATATTTGAACAAGCTGAAAACTTTAAAAGGAATACATAAGCCCCCATTGCATTTATTAAAAAATTCTAATATTTTTGCGTTAGATTTTTTTAACTAAGGAAGTGGCAATGAACTCAACCCCAAAAAAAGTACTGATTGTAGAGGACGATATCCTGCTGTTGTTAGTGCAGGAGCGGTTGGTTAAGAAGTTTGGCTATGATGTAGTTGGTACCGCCTGTGAAGGAGAAGCAGCCTATCGTATGATCAACATGCATAAACCGGATGTGATTCTGATGGATATCAATCTGGACGACGATATTAAAGGAACGGAAGTAGCAGAAATGATCAGGAATGAAGGGAATGATACGCCGATCATTTTTATGTCTGGTGAAAAGAGACCGAATCAGGTAGCAAAAGCCAAACAACTGGGTTGCTCTGATTTTCTGCTCAAGCCGGTTACACCCGGGAAATTGAAGAAAACCCTCGAAGAAGCATTGAACTTTAATAAGATGACCAACCCATTTGCAGCATAAAATTAATTGATACCATACCTAAGTGAGTCTAGTGGAAGCTAACTCACTTTTTTACTAAGGCGCACATACATTATGTGTCGCTTTTTTTATGAGGAGGATTTGGATGAAGGCGTTAGTAACCGGGCCCGGTAAGCAAGAACGGAAACCGCCAATGCACAGAAGGTGATAAAGAGGAATCCACCAACCAGGTCGAATTCTTCCACAATCAAACCAACGAGTGGTTGAGAAACCATTCCACCTATATATCCGAAAGTGGCAACGGAGGTTAAGGCAATGGCGCCTTCTCTGCCCGCAGCACTGAAAACCATGGGGAAGTTTAAGGCAACTCCGGCGCCGGCAACGGCAATCCCAATGGTAGCCACCACAATATTGGGAGAAAAGAGGGAGAGGAGTAAACCGAAAGTGGCCGAAAATCCGCCTACTAATAATAAATTACGCGCTCCAAACCTGTTTTTAAGTCGATCCCCGATGATACGCATTCCCAACAAGGTTCCGGCGAATACAGAATAGCCTACCGCTTCGTATCCATCGGCAATATTCAGGTGATCTTTAAAGAAGATGCCGATCCAGTTATTAATGGAGCTTTCTATAGAAGCCGATAAAAAGCAGATAATTCCAAGTGCGATCAGTCCCCCATGCGGCCATTGGAATTTTGATCGGACCGCATCCGGATTGGGAGCATCATTCGGTAAATAGGGATAAATAATTCCGAGTAACAGAAACATAAAAAGTGTCATACCTGAATAGTGGATCAATACCGACACATCAAAGCGAACCATAATCAGTCCGATTAAAGCTCCGACCAGGTTTCCGATTCCAAACCAGGAATGAATTTTAGACATCTGAGAAGAACCGGTATCTGTTTCTACTTTAGCACCGAGTGCATTTACCGAAATATTAAGTCCACTGGAACAGGCGCCAATTAGAATTAACAGGAAACCAAGGCTAATCCAGTCGGGCATGAGGGAAATAGGAACAAGAGTGGAGGCTACCAATAGTCCACACGTAATGGCGGTTCGTTTAGCTCCGAAATAGTTTATACAAGTAGCGACAATCGGCATCATTATCAGCGTGCCTGATCCGCGCATCAACAATACATAACCTAATGTAGCCGCAGTAAGTAAGGAAGCATCCCTGATATCAGGAACCCGCGCTGCCCAGCTTGAAAATGATAAACCCAATATCGAAAGGGCGATACAAACAGCGTATAATTCTTTCTGATGATTCCGTGAGTTATCGGGCTGGCTGGAAGCCATATAGGTTTAGTGAGGTTTCTGAAAATGAGTCGCAGAAAATACGGGTTAATTGAGTGAATCCAAGATTCTTTTGTTTCATAAGTTTTACCTTTGAAGAAAATCAGAACTAACCGGCGCGCTATTTTGACCAAAATATTCATTTTTGATTTAGACGGAGTATTACTGGATTCCGAATCGTTATACAAAAAGGTAAACTTCGAACTCTTTGAAGACCTGGGAGTGGAAATTACTGATGAAGAATACAATTCTTTTATTGGAATATCGGGAGAGAAGATGTGGGGGTATATCAAAGAAAAAGGAGACCTTCCCCAGCCGGTTGAGGAATTACGTGTGATGGAGCGGGAGCGAAAGTATATCGGCCTATCGGAAAATGAGTTAATCCCAAACCCGGGTTTAATGGAACTTCTTAATACGTTGGAGTCTTATTCTATTCCAAGAGTAATTGCTTCTTCCGGACTTATGAAAAATATCGAGCTGATTCTGTCGAAGATGAATCTGAAAAACTACTTCTCGCATATTGTAAGTGGGGAAATGCCGAAGAAGGGAAAGCCAGCTCCGGATATTTTTTTATTAGCTGCCTCCCATTTTGATATTGACCCAAAGGAGTGCATTGTGCTGGAAGATTCCCGAAACGGAACACTTGCAGCCAAAGCGGCGGGCATGACGTGTGTTGGGTATATAAATCCGGGTTCCGGTAACCAGGATTTATCAAAGGCAGATTTAATTATTTCTGATTTAAAGGATGAACGCTTCTATTCTCTAATTACTTCGCTCAGCTAACAGTACCTGTAAATCATCCAATTGATCCTGAGGGATAAGTGCAGAATCAAGATTCAGTTCTTTTTTGATGAGATTATTGCGTTCAGGTCCCAGGGCAAAGAACATCTTTAAATGTTCCAGCTCGTTGGTAAAGAATGTTCGGGTAAACTTGTCTTTAAAGGGTGCTGTTAAAGTCATTTCTTCCAGTTCTTCAATAAGAAGGGAAGAACTTCCTTTTAAAAGCTGATCTACTTGTACCCCAATTTGATCTCCCAGCCGAATATTAAACCGCATGGGTGTAATTCGTTTCAGCAACTGACTTGGTAAAAAGTGGGCATGACGAATTTCGGAGTGTTTTACATATAGCAGCTTCAGCAATGCTCCCAATCCTTTACGAACCCGTAAATGTCCTTTAAAACATCCATAGCATTTGGGATAGTCCTGCAGTTGTCTCATAGATAGCCGAAACTCTCTTTTATTACCCCGTCTGGCTGTGGAGATATAATAGTAGGTTTCCGGCTTTTTGTTAGCAACGTTAAACGGTGGACGAAGAGATCGGATTAGTAAGTTTTCCAAAAGGATTGCATCCGTTTCACTTTTACAAAGCTCAAAACCTATCCGGTTTACATGGGCAATCATTCGCTGCGTTTTCCGGGATTTTGAATAGCGATAGGAAGTCACCCGCTTTTGCAGGTCTTTTGCTTTTCCAACATAGAGCACTTCATCTTTTGAATCGTACATAGTATACACTCCGGGCTCGTGTGGAGGCATATCCCTGATAGCGGCATTTATTCGCTCTTTCTGGGTTTCAGCTATGGGTTGAAAAAGGTCGAGAGTCACAGTATTCAAAATTAGAAAAGGAAAATATCGGATACTGTCAGAAATTGGTAGCTAAAAATTTATGAATTTAGTTTATTTGGGGAACACCAAAATCAAGAGGTATCAGTATGTTAGCATCAAACTCACTGGAAACTTTTTTCAATGAAAATATTCACAATCAAGCGAGTTTCTTTCTCTTATATAAAGACAAACAACTTCTAAAGGAAAAGAAGTACGAAGAGTTTGCCAGAGAGCAACTAAAGAAAACAAGAAATGTTTTTCTGACGTTGAGTTTTTTGCTCTTATATGGTTTGTATTATGGTGCGACATCCCTGATCGAATACGGGGCATCAGGAGATACTTTAGCACTTGTTTTAGGACTATTGGTACTTTGCTTTATGGTGGCAATGATTTTCGCATCAACGAAAGAATATTATTCTGTAAAAAGCTCAATGGATTTATTCCTGAAGTTACTTGACGAGAATGAGACTGCCCGATAATTATTTTCTTCCGATCAGCAGGTAAAGAATGGCTCCAAGAATTGGAAAGAAAATCACAATGAGCAGCCACATTATTTTTGAGCTGTTTCCTGAGAGTGAACCTTTCACGATATCAGCTATGGCGTAAATCCATAATGCGATGGCTACAAAAGTTAAAAAAATAAGTCCAATTCCAAATCCTTCCATAATTCATAGATAGTTAGTTAATAGTTACAATATTAACTATTTAGGAGTGATCTGGTTCCGGTTTATAATAGTTCGGTGTTACTCAATGGTAAATGAAACGGAAAAAACAGTTTGTCCCCAGATTAAATTAAGGCTTCCTCCATCTTCCGTTTCTTCAACGGTAATGGTAAATGCTTCAGTGACGTCATCTTTGGAAGAAAGAGTCATAGGAATTCTTCCCAGATCACGGGCTTCATCATAACTGCGACCATTTTGTCCGGTTTGTTTGTTGATGATCAACGTACCCCCGTCAGGTTCTGGAATTGTAAACAGAGTGTACTCACCGGCAGGAACTTCGAGTCCGTCAATTACAAGATCTTCGGATGTATAAAAGTGAGTTGCTCTGTTAGCTCCGGTTCTCCATCGTTGTCCCCATGGAACAATAGCTCCGAATAAATCCCGACCCCTCTTCTTGGGTGAACCATAGGTTACATTGAACTCCGCATCATCAATATAAAAAGTGGCTTCCTCGGCGCTGGATAATTCCCCGAAAGGGTTCCCCTCCAAATCTTTCTGGGCGTATAGTTTACCAAGAGCATTCATATCTACCGAAGAAGCAGGTTCACGGTACACTTTTAGTTTTCGAGTGGTTAGCCCGGCATCCAGAAATTCCAGATTTCCTGTTTCAGAAACCAGGGATCCCATCACGCCTCTGGAAGGATGGCGAAGGGTCATTGAATCAGGACGAATCGTTGCGATAATAAAATCAGAAATCCGGCTGCCGGAAATCAATGGTTGATAAATAGTATCTGTGTTAAACGATTTGGCATTGTTAAAAGCGACTTCAAAAGGCCAGTGTACCATATCTATAAAGGGAAGAACACCGGGCTCATTAGCTATAGTTGAAGAACGCATTTCTCCTCTCCATAAACGATCAATTACCAGACTATCTCCAACCGAATTAATCAGCAAGCTTTGTACGCCCTCACTTTCAAAGCCTTCTTCCAGACTATGAGTGTAAGCAGCCAGACTTTCAATTCCATCACCACCGTCCAGAGTCATGTAGTAAGAAGTAAGAGAAGTCTCCGGGCTCCGTAGAATGACTTTAGCATTGATTCCGTTTTCTGTTTTTTCAAAAACTTCAACTGCAAGGGTGTCATTGCCCAGCTTCGTGATAAAAGCAGCTTTATTTGGATCATCGTATGGACCACAGCTCACAGCTAAAAAAAGAAGTACAAAAGTGAAGAGCGATAGGTTTTTCATGATAGTAAAAGTTAGTTATCCCAAAATTTCTTTGAGTCGCTCTGCATCAACCGGCTTTGGTATAAATTTTGCGACTTTGTTATCCCATTCCACCTGATAAATGTTTTCCTTTCCACTTTCGATCCGTGAGCTGATCACAAAAATTTCAATATGTTTGGTCACGGTATTCCGAACGCTTTCAAATTCTTTAAGAAAATCCCAGCCATTCATTTCCGGCATATCAATATCCAGTAAAATGAAATCAGGAAGGTCCTCATTATCAGCCTGAAGCTGCTTCAATTGCTCCAGAGCTTCTTTACCATTCTGATAAGTTGTTACCTTATCTTCAGGTAACAGGTTTTTGATTATTTTTTTGATGCCAAAGGCATAAACCTTGTCATCATCAATTATGCAAATACTTCTTTTGTCGCTCATTTTAATTTAATTTTAAATGTTGTACCTCGGCCGGGCTCACTTTCTACCCGGATTGATCCTCCCATTGACTCAATTTGATTTTTCGTAATAAAAAGTCCGATTCCCTTTGCATTGTCGTTACCATGAAAGGTTTTATACATTCCAAACAGCTTTTTGCCATGTCGCTCCATATCTATGCCTAATCCATTATCGGAAACATCCAGGTAATAATGTCCACCATCTTCAAAAGCTTTGATGGTAATAATGGGTGAAACTTCAGGTTTTCGATATTTGATGGCATTGGAAATGAGGTTCAGAAGGATACTTTCCAGATAGGCCGGATTGTACCCGAATACCAGATCTTCAGGGATATCTTCGTCAAACTTTACATTATTGGAAAGAACATCACTTACCAGGATTTCTTTAATCTTGGTTAGATGGTCTTTCAGGTTTACATCCTTAAACTGATCAATAGTCATTTGCTGCTGATCTACAATCTCATTCAAATCAGCAATCGATTCGTTCAAATTTTCGGCAGCAGTATTAAGGTAACCCAGAATTTCCTGCTGTTCTTCCTCAGATTCTTCAGGATCATAGAGGTTTAATAACATCGAAATGTTTCCGGCATGATTTCTCAGGTTGTGAGAAACGATGTGTGCAAAATTGGTTAAGCGTTGGTTTTGCTGTCCGATAATCTCAAGACTGTTATCAAGTTCTGTTTCCCGTTGCCGACGCTCGGTGATATCAGTCACAATCGTTAAGACTGCATATTCATCACTATCAATTTGTTTATAGGGAAGCTTGATCGTTTGGTGCCAGTATTCATCCCCGTTAGGCTTTACTGTTTTGATTTCAGGGATGAAGAACGACTCTCCGGTTTCAATTACTTTAAAATCAGCGCTTCTGAATAATTTTACTTTATCTAAAGGAACTCCAAGTTGCTGATCGGTTTTGCCCAGAAATTCTTCTCTCGGTATTTCAAAAAAGGTACAGGCGGCATCATTTACAACAAGATATTTTCCGGAACGATCTTTTATGAATACCAGGTTTGGGATTGCATTCAGAATACTTTGGAACTGAAGGCGTAACTTTTCACTTCGCTCTGATGCCTCTTTCATTTCTGTAGTATCGGTGAGGTAACCGGGCGATAACACCGAGCCGTCTTTCTGAAGAACAGGCCGCGCGAGACCACGAACCCAGCGAAGTCCTTTTTCCGGGTGATAAATTCGATATTCACAATTCCATTCTTCCGCAAAAGTAACCGATTCCATGATAGAGCTCAGAACACGTCGTACATCTTCTTTGTGTACTCGTTTAAGTAATGGCTTAATACTGTCTTTGATATCTGCAGGATCTAAGCCAAATAGCTCTTTAATTCCCTGACTGGCAAAAGGAAAACGGATGGTGTTATCCTTATCCACTTTGTGTAGAAAAAGAAAACCGGGCGCCAGTTCCGAAAGTTTATCAAACTTCTCCTGACTGTACTTTAGCTCGAGTTCCAGAACTTTTTGATCTGTTATATCCCTGGTAATTCCAAAGGTGCCAATTAGCTCACGATCATCATCATATAATGGCATTTTTGTAGTGGATGCCCAAAGTACTTTATCAGAATCCTGAAAATCTTCCCGCTCTACTTTTTGAATGATGGGCTCTTCGGTAGCAAGTATTTTTTGTTCATCTTCGAAAGCCGCTCTGGCATGTTCTTCCCCAAAGAAATCGGCATCTGTTTTACCAATGGCATCTTTTGGATCATCGACTCCGAATTTAGTAGCACATTCACTATTAATCCGGATGAATTTACTATCCAGATCTTTGAAAAAAATACTTTCATTCAAATGCTCCATTAACCGGTTGAACAGCAGACTGTCAAATTCTGAGAGTTCTTTTTGAGGAGCCATTTTTATTTTCTTTTTGGCCAGCCCACTCATCTTGGTTGGCTTTCCATCATCCGACCATTGGACTACCTCGCCAAACCACAACACATTGAATGGTTTACCGGTGCCGGAATCCTTATGGGAAGTTTCGCAATGAAAGGGCTCTTCTCCTTTTGTTTTAAGATGACCGTAAATACTTTCGCGAATGGTAATCTGGTCTTCTCTGGAAAGCGTATCCCGAATAATTGCCCAATTAATAGGTTCATTAGTGTGTTTGAGTCCGAATAAATGATATAGAAAAGCACCTCCCTCAACTGTGCCGGAGTCGATATCCCAAACCCAATATGCTTTTTTGGAACTCATGTATTGCTTAACCCTTAAGATTGACAATCATTGAATGTTAATGCGAAGAAGTCATACTATCAAACATGAAAAACGGGTCTTGTGGAACATTAGACAAAAAAGATTCCTTTTTTCATGGAATGATGTATTATTTTTTTAATGGAAAATAGGAGTATCACTTTCGAACTCAAATCTTTTTGAGTTCATTTTACCTCTGTTAAAATTGGAGAAAAGGAAGGAATAGAAGAATGACTTCATTTGAAGATAAAACGGTGTTAGTTACCGGCGGGGCAAGCGGGATTGGTTTTCTGCTTGGGAAAAAAGCACTGTTGAAAGGGGCCAAACAGTTAGTGATGTGGGATATAAATGAAGATGCTCTTATAGCAGCAGCAAGTTCGTTGGTAGGTAAAGGATTTTCAATTTCAACTAATGTAGTAGATGTATCTGATGCAGAACAAGTTCAGAAATCAGCAGAGGAAGTAATAAGTGAAGTCGGCAAAGTTGATATCCTTTTTAATAATGCAGGGATTATTGTTGGGAAAGCATTCCATGAACACTCAATGGAAGACATCAACCGGACTATGGATATCAATACAAAAGGATTGATGTATGTTGCACACGCTTTTCTTCCGGGAATGATGGATACTAATTCAGGAAATGTGATTAATATTACTTCGGCGGCAGGGTTAACACCTAACCCTGGAATGACGGTCTATGCTGCCAGTAAATGGGCGGCTGTTGGTTGGGCAGAATCCCTTCGTTTGGAGCTTCAAAAAACACATACAGGAATTAAATTTCTAAATGTAATGCCCAGCTATATTGATACGGGAATGTTTGATGGTGTAAAAACACCGATGCTCACACCACTTCTGGACCCGGATGTAATTACTTCAAAAATTATTCGATCAGTAGAAAAGGAGAAGATTCATTTGAAAACCCCTTTCATGGTGAAGACGACCCTGTTTTTCAGAGGAATTCTCCCAACCAGAGTATATGATTTTATAGCAGGCAGGGTTTTTAAAGTGTATGATTCAATGGAAACATTTAAAGGGCGTACGAATGAGTGATTATGCGGAGCTGCTTAAGCAGCAAAAGGAAAATTTTCTAAGCGGAGCAACGAAGTCCGTTAGCTATCGAAAAGAGCAGTTGAAGAAACTCAAGCAACTACTGAAGGAAAATGAAGAAGCACTGACGGACGCCGTCCATATGGACTTTAAAAAACCACCTTTCGAGACTTTTGGGACTGAAATAGGGTTAGTAATTGGAGAGATCAATTATGCATTAAAAAACCTGGATGAATGGGTTAAACCCGAAAAAGTCCCGACTTCTATAGTAAACTTTCCTTCGGATAATTATATCCTGAAAGAGCCGTATGGCACGGCACTCATCATTTCTCCCTGGAACTATCCCATTCAATTAACATTGCTTCCACTGGTTGGTGCTTTGGCAGCAGGAAATACAGCATTTATCAAACCATCGGAATTAACGCCGCATACATCAGGGGCACTTTCTGATTTAATGGCATTGTACTTCCCACAGGATCTGGTCACTGTTACTGAAGGAGGAGTGGAAACCAGTTCGGAGCTATTGGCGATGGACTTCGACTATATCTTTTTTACGGGAAGTACTCGCGTTGGAAAAATTATTATGCAAAGTGCGGCAGCTCGTTTAATTCCGGTTACTCTGGAATTAGGAGGGAAGACTCCTTGCATTGTAGATGAAACCGCCGAGCTCGAAATTTCAGCTAAGCGAATCGCATGGGGAAAGTTTGTAAACGCAGGTCAAACTTGTGTGGCTCCCGATTATTTACTCGTTCATCCATCCATAAAGGAAGAGCTTGTTGGCTATCTAAAAACGGCGGTTCATTCTTTATATGGAGATGATCCTGAACAGTCTGAAGATTACTCAAGAATAATTGATCAGAACCATTTCCAAAGACTTACCCCGCTTATCGAAAACGGAGATTTGGTCCTGGGCGGACAAACCAATGCTGCAACGAATTACATCGCACCTACTATCATTGATAACATCACTTGGGATGACCCGGTAATGCAGGATGAAGTGTTTGGACCGATTCTTCCTATCCTGACTTATTCAGATTTACAGGAGGCAGTTACCCAGATAAGAAAGGCACCAAGGCCGCTTGCGTTATATGTGTTCACTTCTGAAGATGACACCGAAAAGTTCTTCCTTGAGAATGTTTCCTTTGGTGGTGGTGCAATCAACGATACTATTGCTCATCTGGGGAATCATCATTTAAGCTTTGGTGGAGTGGGAACAAGTGGATTCGGGTCGTATCATGGGAAAGCAAGCTTCGATTCATTTTCACATCAGAAAAGCATTATGAAAAAGAACTTTCTGGTGGATATCCCCATCCGCTACGCTCCATATGAAGGAAAAATGAAATGGCTTAAAACGATATTCCGATGAGTGTCCCTTCGAAGTTTAAGGCTCTGTTTGCTGAAGAAACTAATGGTAACATCCAGGTTTCTGTAAAAGAACTTCCGGCATCTGTTCTTCCGGATGGTGACGTAACCATTCAAGTTGAATTTTCATCATTAAATTATAAAGACGCCTTATCTGCAACGGGAAGGAATAACGTTACCCGAAACTATCCTCATATACCGGGGATAGATGCTGCCGGAATAACTCTTGAAGATAAATCCGGTACTTTTAAACAGGGACAAAAAGTTGTAGTGACCGGACATGATCTGGGGACAAACACTTTTGGTGGTTTCGGGGAAATAATCCGGGTTCCAAAGGAATGGGTAGTTGAGCTTCCGGAGAATCTGACCCTGAAAGAATCTATGATATTCGGGACAGCCGGCTTCACGGCAATGTATGGTATCGAGCGACTGAAAAGAGAATTGATAATGCCGGAATCAGGACCGGTTTTAATTACCGGCGCTACAGGGGGAGTAGGGTCATTGGCGGTTTATTTTTTATCCAGGATGGGATATGATGTCGTCGCTGCTTCAAGAAAGAAAGAAGTGGAATTCTTAAAGGCACTTGGTTCAAAAGACGTAATTTCTTCTGAAGAACTTCTATCCGTTTCAGAAGCTCCATTGCTTTCCAGAAAATGGGCAGGCGCTATTGACACCGTTGGCGGAGAGTTATTGGATTCGGTACTTCGGCAAATGTATAGCAAAGGGGCAGTAGCTTGCTGTGGGAATGTGTTGGGGATGAAGCTGGATACTAATGTACTTCCGTTTATTCTTCGGGGCGTTTCCCTGCTTGGAATAGATTCTGCCTTTTGTGAACGAGATCAACGAGAGAAAAACTGGAAGTTAATGGCAGAGATTGGAGTTAACGATTTGCCTGAAGGGTTCTATAAAATGGTTTCACTCAATGAGCTTTCAGCTGAAATTGATTTAATCCTGAAGGGAGGCCAAAAGGGCAGGGTGGTTGTAGAGCATTAATAATGAAATAATATAGTTTTATAACGCTACCCGTCATCCTGAACTTGTTTCAGGATCTTACGAGTCGACCCATAAATTATTCAAATATCTCTGTAAGGAATAACTCCAATCCCGGTCTAACTCAACATGACCAAAGGATATGTCTACTTTCTTACCAACTTCCAGAGAACCACGCTCTATATCGGTGTAACAAGTAATCTTTCCAGTCGGGTATGGCGACACAAAGAAGGAAATGGTTCAGAGTTTACCTAAAGGTATAACTTAACCATTCTTGTATATGCAGAAGAATTTGATTCTATCACAGACGCCATTGCAAGAGAGAAGCAGTTAAAGAATTGGCATAAAGACTGGAAATGGAACTTAGTGAAAGAGCAAAACCCAAATCTTGTGGATTGGTATGAGACTTTAAGAGGATGAATTCCTTTATTAAGCCTAAAGCCATTTCATAAGATCCTGAAACGAGTTCAGGATGACCTACTAGATGTATAATTTCTCAAGTTTAGTTCTTTCAGGACTTTTCTCTAGATCATACTCATAGAATACATGCGGGAAAAAAAAGTATGGGTTTATATTTCCAGTAAATTCCTTTGGAATATTTTTTATAAAATTATATTTGGTGATGAGTTTTTTATTCGGATTAGAAATATTATCTGATAGTTCCCAATCTTCCCCTAAATATGTAATAGAGTTGAGAAAAAGAATTGCTTGTTCATGATTCGATAACTGAGCTCGAAGAGTTTTTATATAGGAATATTTTGAAGGGTAATCTAGTAGGTCTTTCTTTTGATCATTAATATAATTAACAGCTTGAAATAGATGACGAATGTAATGACCAAGTATTGACTGGTAGCCATCATAAGGAAGATATTTCCGTTGAGATTTTTTTACTTTTTTATTTTCTGCTTCAACTTTTTTCTGTTTTCTTTTCAATTTGGCAATAACATTTTTATTTAAATCTTCATAATGTGAATCATCAAAATTTTGCACGTTATCCCTTAACAGGTTTCTAATTCTTGCAAGGGTAGGCTCTTCTGTTTTGTTGTTAATCCCATAGAAGACTATCAAATAAGCTATTCTTGCAGGAATACCAACTTTTTCGAAGTAATTCTGAAATTCAACTTTTTCAAGATTTTTTGAAACTTTGTCATATAGTTGAAAGAATTCATCATAAATATTAATTATTACCTTTCTTCCCATTTTACCCTTGGACTCAAACTCAATGACATTCTCCCTATGAATTTTTATTAATTCAAAAAACCGAGATTCAATATTCTGAAGAGTATGTTGACGGTCTTGTTGTTTTAGTGTTTCCAATACTAATAAAATACCAGCAAGGCTTAGGAGAGCAGCGGTAATACCGCCGACAACAGTGCCATAATCTGCAAATATTCTAGAATCAATATCATAGCTTATACTGATGTCTGTTGTTTTAAATAGAAAGAGTATAAAAATGACTATCGAGAATACCGCCGAACCAATAATCGAGATTTTGGCAAAAGTTTTATAATTAAATTTTTTCATACTGAACTCCCTAAATAAAATTATAGTTGTTAATATTGAGTTTATTAAAAAGAACAGTATGATCTTTTCCATTTAATCTCTCTTGTCACTCCAACTCCCAAACCCAGGCAGATTTTCCATCTACTTCAAAGTCTTTTGAAAGATCGATGGATGAATTATTGAAAATATTTATTCCCGTCTCAAATTGATCCAGAATTTCCGAAAGCACATTTCGGGGTATCATCTTTGATTCTTCGTTCTGATTCATAACCACCATTACCGTTTGGTTTTCATGAATCCGGAAATAAATATAGACGCCATCCTGAGGAACAAAATGCAGCAAACGGCCATATTTCACAGCATCTGAAGTTTGGCGCCATTTCCCTAAGTGACTTACAAAGTCATAAACTTCATTTTCTTTATCTGTTCTGCCTTCTCTCGTAAATACTGAGCGTTCATCGCCTTCCCATCCACCAGGCATATTAGGCCGGCGATATTCATCGTCTCCGCCTCTGAATTCATGTTCCATCATCAACTCTGTACCATAATACACTTGTGGGATTCCGCGTGTAGTTAATAAAAAGGTATAAGCCATTTTAAAGTGATCTTCATCTTTTCGAACCCGCTCATAAATCCGATCCATATCATGATTATCCAAAAAAATCACATTTTTCATTGGATCGGTATACAGAAAATCATTACTCAGAATATTCCAGATTCTGGCAAGCCCATTATCCCAACCGAAGCCTTCATTTAAGGCTCGGTCTACAGCCTGAGCCAATGGAAAATCGGTAACACTTGGTAAGTGCGAGTTGTATCCATCATCAATACCTTCCGGATCATATTGCCAGAATGATTCCGGTCCGGGGAAGTTTAACCAGGCTTCACCAACAATATTGAAGTTTGGGTATGCTTCAAGTACTTCTTTTGCCCATCGAGCCATATACGGTTTGTCCGGAAAAACGTAGGTATCCATTCGAATACCATCAATGCCTGAATATTCAATCCACCATATGGTGTTTTGGATCAGATAATCAGCCAGTAGTTTATTTTTCTGATTCAAATCCGGCATCTCTTTTACAAACCAGCCATTTAATAGCTTATTTGTATCGTAATCGGAAGCATATGGATCGGATGAAACGGGTCCCCGATAGTTAGTTTGTCCATATTTATTCCAGTCGTGAACCCAATCGGTTGTAGGTAGATCTTTCATCCACCAATGTTGATCACCGATATGATTATGAATCATATCCATGATTACCTTCATGTCCATTGAATGTACTTTATCAACCAAAGCTTTGTATTCCTCATTGGTACCAAAACGACGGTCAACTTTATATAAATCGGTAGCCGCATAGCCATGATATCCACCATAATCGATGGTCATATCATTTTCAAAAGTGGGAGTGAACCAAATAGCGGTCATTCCTAAATCTTGTATGTAATCCAGGTGTTTTGAAACGCCTGCCAAATCTCCACCTTGGCGACGTTCAGGATCGGAACGGTCTGCAGATTCCAGCATACCTTCAATAGAATCGTTGTCAGGATTTCCATTTGCAAAACGATCCGGCATCATCAGGTAAATAAGATCGGAAGAATCGAAGCCCATATTTCTTCCTTCCTGTGGATCACGCTCTTTAAGCTCGTAGTTAAACGATTTCGTTTTATTGTGATGGGTAAGTGTAACCTCAAATTCTCCGGGTTTTGCCTCTTCAGAAATTTCGATATAGAGAAACAGATAGTTTGGAGAATCAACGGCATACTGGCTCGTAATTTTAATGCCGGGATAATCAACAGTTGCCCGGTATAATCCCAGATCATCCCCATATAATTGAATCTGAAGTTCCTCAACCGGCATGTTTGTCCACCAAAAAGGAGGGTCTATTTTATCAACCTGAGCATTTGAATGAGTAGTAAATAAAATAGCAAAAAAAAGGGCAGTAAATAATTTCTTCATCCGGGTCTTCTTTAATTCAATATAATCTCAGATAATAATGAAGAGAGAGGAGAGAATCTTATGTAAATGCTTACATGGCTACTTACATTTCTTTCATTTACATGATTTTATTCGTTTTTAAGACTTTCAACAGGGTTTGCAAGTCCTGTTCGTAAAGATTTATAGCTAACTGTAAATAGGGCAACAAGAATGGTTAACACTCCGGCAACGATAAATACCATAGGACCTAATTCGATTCTAAAGGCAAAGTCTTCCAGCCAGGTAGAAGCCAAATACCAACCGATAGGACCTGCAATCAGAAAACTAACTACTACCAGTTTTAAAAAGTCTTTATTAAGCAGGGTTAAAATCTGAAAAAGATTAGCACCAAGAACTTTTCGGATTCCAATTTCTTTGGTTCTTCTTTCCGCTATATAAGTGGCAAGGCCAAAGAGTCCTAACGAAGCAATTATCAAAGCAAAAATGGAAAAATAGTTAAATAATTCTCCCATCCTGATATCATCCCGGTACATATTCTCATAAGACTCATCAAGAAAAGAAAAAGAAAACGGATATCCCGGAGAGAAGGTTTTTAAAGTTTCTTCAATTTTGGACATAGTTTCCTGAATATTTTCGCCGTTTGTTTTTACCAACAAATATCGCGAATCGTATTGGGGAGCTAACATAAGAACAAGCGGAGCAATGGGTTGGTCAAGGGAGAGAAAGTTAAAATCCTCAGCTACACCGACTATATATCCGTCATTTCCCCATACTGAAAAAGGTTTACCAATGGCGTCGTCTGAGCCCCAACCTAATTCATGAATGGCTGCTTCATTTACAATATAACTGGCTTCGGTTTCCTTGAATGTATCTTTGGAAAATGGTGTGCCGGAAACTAAATCAATACCAAACATTTCCTGAAAATCAAAGTGTACGGGAGATACATAAATAGGAAGCTCTTCGCCTTCTTCCTGACCCTCCCAAACGGTACCGGAGGTTCTGCTACTCATGTAAATAGGGTTGGCTTGTGAAGCCGTGACCATTTCAATTCCGCTTTGTTTTATAAGTTCCGTTTTAACGGTTTCAAATCGGTCCCATAGCTCGGGATCATTATTAGGTATAGAAACAATTTGCTCTCGCTTCAGTCCGGTATCTGTCGTTCTTAAAAAATTCAATTGTTCAAATACTACAATAGCACTTATTAGTAAGATTACAGTCACGGAAAACTGGCCAATTACTAAAGTATTTCTGAAAAAAGTATTCCCTGATCCGGATTTCAAATTTCCTTTAAGAACAGTAATCGGTTTTTGACCGGACAAATAGAAGGCGGGATAACTACCTGAAACAACCCCAACCACGAGGCCAATAGCTATTACAAAAGTCCAGAACTGCCAGCTCATTAATGCGGCTGTGTTAAGATCACGATTAATCAAATCACCAAAAAAAGGAAGAAGTACAAAAACAGCCAGTATTGCAGCAATAATGCTTATAAATGAAACTATAACTGCTTCAGATAGAAACTGCATAATCAGGTTTGATTTATATGCACCAATAACTTTGCGAACACCGACTTCTTTACCTCTTGTTAAAGCCCGCGCAGTAGACAAATTCATGTAATTGACACAGGCAATCAGCAAAATGATAACAGCTACAATGGCAAACATCCGCACAAATTTAATATCCCCGGTAGATGAAGGGTTAAAGTTCAGATTTGAGGAACTCAAATGAATTTCTTCTAAAGGTTGTAACGCATGGTTTGGTAAAGCGTCCAGATCATCCTGATAATATTCAGAAGCACTTATATAGGTATCCGCAAAACCATCCAGTTTAGCGGCAAAATCTTCTTCATTAATACCGTCTCTTACTTGTACAAAAGTATAAACGTTTGTATTACTCCACTCATTAAGGTTGTAATTATAATACGGGGTTGTCTGGTCGTTAGCGATAAAACTGAAATCGAAATGCGAATTTTCCGGTGGGTTAGCAACTACACCAGTGACAGTCTTTTCAGTTATTTTCCCGTTTGGATAAACCTGTTCAATTGTTCTGTTGATTGGATTTTCATCCCCAAAAAGTTTCTGAGCCATACTTTGGGTGAGTATAATCGAATATGGATCAACCAACGCTGTTTCCTGATTTCCTGCATACCACACGTAAGTAAATATATCAAAAAAGTCTCCATCTGCAGCCACACCCCATTCACTAAAGGCATCGGTTGATGTTCTCAGAACAGTTCTTGTATTTGTAAAATATGTGGCATACTCCACATCCGGGAAATCTTCTTTTAAAGTAGCAGCCATAGCTGTGGGTGTAATGGCATACCAGTTTGAGCCCAAATATTCGTTATCAGGTTGTTGAGCAATTATCCGATAAGTACGGTCACCATTTTCATGAAATGAATCATAATTGAATTCATAACTCACAAATAAACTGATCAGGAAAAAGGCAGTTAACCCGATACCAAGACCAATAATGTTGATGAAAGAATAGCTTTTTTGTTTGATCAGAGTTCGAAAGGAAATTTTGAGATAATTTTTAAACATAGAAACAGACCAGTAGATTTTGTGTGTAATTTTTGATGGGGCATAATGAAGAACCTGTTTCCAATACCATATGTTTGCGGATGAGAACCCTTCTTTTTCTTTGAGGTAGGTATAGTACTCTTCGAAGTCGCCCAGAGTAGTTTTCCAGACATCGTCGTACTGAAGTTTACTAAGGATTTTTTCCGCTAATTTGGGTGGACGTTCAGACATTTATTCTCCTTTCAAACTTTCTACAGGATTGGTGCGTGCTGTTTGAACGGATTTAAAGCTGACCGTTATTAAAGCTATAATCAGAGCAATAGCGGCCGAGAAAATGAAGACCCCGGCTCCCAAATCAATTCGGAAAGCAAAATCTTTTAGCCAGTTACTCGCCACATACCAACCAACTGGAACAGATATAATTAAACTTAATCCAACTAACCGGATGAAGTCTTTGTTAAGCAATCCAAGAATCTGAAACAGATTAGCCCCCAATACTTTTCGAATCCCTATTTCTTTGGTGCGCTGTTCCATCATAAATGATGCCAAACCAAACAACCCAAGACAGGCAATGATTAAAGCCAAAACAGTGAAGTAATTCAGGATTTTACCCAGCGTAAGTTCGTTTTGGTAAAGATTATTGAAGGTGTCATCCAAAAAGGCGTACTCAACCGGATAATTGGGAGATAACTTCTTGATCTCATTGTCTACGAAGGCAATTGTTTCCTGCATATTTTGTGGATTCACTTTTAACAGAAGTTCTGCCCGGTCGACAATATTTTCGTATCTCAACATCAAGGGTGCCATAGAAAAATGGTAGGAGAGGAAGTTGAAGTCATCTATTACCCCAATGATTTTTGCATCCCTCCGCCAAAAAGTGAAGTCCTTACCAACAGCCTCTTCCGGTGTCCACTCGATCTGCTGTGCCATTGTTTTATTTATAATCAAATGATTCGAGGTATCCGTATCCATATCATGGTTGAAAGTCCTTCCCGCAATCAGATCTATTCCTAATAGTTCTACATAGTCAATGTTAACCCGATCATGATAGACACGAAGTATTTCATCTTCACCTTTGCCTTCCCAACTTACTCCGGATGTTTGGCTTCTGATTTCGGAAGGCAATTTTCTTGCTGAGCTGACTTCCAGAATATTTGACTGAGATTCGAACAAAGATTCCAGCGCAGCATAATGGTTCATCACTTCCGGGTCTGTAATGGTAACGGCAAGAATCTGATCCCGTTCAAATCCCGAATCTCTTGACTGTATATAATCCATTTGCTTAATGATCACTATGGAGCTCACAATGAGAATATTAGTGATGGCAAACTGAGAGATCACCAACATGTTTCTCAACCGTCGGTTTCCTGATCCACCTTTTATCTGGTTTTTAAAAATCCGGATAGGATGTAAACCGGACATGTATAAAGCAGGGTAACTTCCTGAAATCAACCCAACGATTAACCCGGAACCAATTAATGCCAGCCAGAAGGGAGTGGATAAAAATATACTTGTGTCAAAGCTACGATCTACCAATCCTGAAAAAGCTGGTAATAACATATAAACCAATGCAAAGGCAAAGATAATCCCGATAGATGAGAAGATGACTGCTTCTGCAGAAAACTGCATCATAATGTTGGAGCGGAAGGCTCCATTCACTTTACGAACACCAACCTCTTTTGCTCTGCTCATTGAACGGGCAGTAGCCAGATTCATATAATTCACACAAGCGATAATCAATATTACAAAGGCAATAACCGAAAGCATATATATGTATTTTATATCGCCAATTTTGCCTGGATTGAAGTTGATATCAGATGAAGACAAATGCACTTCTGATGCCGGCATGAGTTTGAAGTTGGGGAGTTTTTCAGGGCTATTTCCGTAGTACGGGTCTGCAAGAAGATTTGGGTTTATCAATTCTGAAAGTTGAGGAACCAAGTCATTTGGATTGGTGCCCGGCGCAAGTTTGATGTACGAGTATTGATTATTATTAAACCAATAAGTGCTTTCCCGTTCATAATCATCCTTGGAAAAATTGGGAATGATGAAATCGAATTCTAACTGCGTATTAGTAGGCAGATCTTCAATCAAACCTGTTACGACGCGCTCGATAGGTTCGTCTTCTTCTGAATTAAAAAAGACACTTTTACCCATGGGGTTCTCTTTACCGAAGTACTTTGCCGCCAAAGACTGATTTATGATAATTGATTCGGGGTTTCGAAAAGCGGAAGCAGGATCGCCCATAATCCAGTTAATGGAAAATACTTCGAAGAACTCAAGGTCTGTATTAATTCCATATTCGTAAAATGTGTTCTGTCCTACCCTAAATAGCGCCTCTGATTCATTGAACGCAGTAGAATGTTCGACTCCTTCGAAACCATCAGCCATTGCTATGGAAAGTGGCATAGGGTTTACTCCAAACCAACTGGACCCCAGGTAAACCTCATCCGGAGCTTCACGCACAATCCGGTAAATACGATCGGAGTCCTCATGATAAGAATCATAGCTGAGTTCATGTACGATATACATGCCAATTAACAAGAAACTGGCTATACCAACACCTAACCCAAATATGTTGATAAACGAGTAGCTTTTATTTTTTTGAATATTACGGTAAGCGATTTTAAGATAGTTTTTGAACATTTCTAGTCCCCAATAATAGGTGTGTATCAGTTTTGATGGCGTGTAACGAAGCACCTGTCTCCAGTACCATCGGTTTGCGGCAGCTTTACCACCCTTGTTTACCTTGTAGGAATAGTATTCTTCGAAATCCCCGAGCGTAGTTTTCCAGATATCATCGTACTGAAGCTTGCTAAGGATTTTCTCTGCTAATTTTGGTGGTCGGTGCTTCATTTATCCAAGTCCAAACATTAGTTGTGGAACGCCGCTCCAGATCGTTTGCTGGACCTCATAAGCATATCTCAGCGCTTCTTTACCGGCAGGAGTGAGGGAATAAATTCGTTTATGTCGGCCGCCTCGCTCGGGAGTAGACTCCGAAAGGGTAGACTTCAGATAGCCTCTTTTTTCCAGACGTTCCAGTGGCATATAAATTCCACCGAGCGACCAATCTTTGTCCGTGATTTCATTCAGCTTTTCCTGAATGGGAATGCTGTAGGCGTCATCCTGTAATTTCCAGACAGCAAGCAGAATAAATTCTTCAGTTCGGGTAAGTAGTTTCATAAGCAATCAATTCTAAAAAGTTGAAACTAATACTAACCAAAAAATTATTTGTTTCAACTTTTTAGAAATGAATTAAAAAAAGTTTTTGGGTTAATTTAAATCACTATGAAAACTCAAAGAGAACCCAAAAAAACATGGCCTACCAAAGCAGCAATGCAACAAGTGTACAGTGAACATCTTTGGGGTGGAGATAAATTTGATTTTTATTCCGGAGAAGGTTCTCATTTACCCGAACTGGTAGAGCCATACGTGAGGGCAGTTTCTGAATTTTTGGATTCATTTAAAGAACCAATCACCGTTTGTGATTTAGGGTGTGGGGATTTCAATGTAGGTCAACAACTTACAGAACACACGAAGAAGTATATAGGAGTGGACATAGTTCCGGAATTAATCCAACGAAATAAGAAGCTTTTCAAAGCAGATAATCTGGAGTTCCTTTGTCTGGATATTTCAAAAGATGAATTGCCCGAAGCAGATTGTATACTTCTGAAAGAAGTACTTCAGCATTTATCTAATGCAGAAGTATTGAGCGTAGTTAACAAGTTATCAGCTTATAAGTATGTAATTCTGACGGAGCATATTCCAAATGGAGAGTTCGAACCGAATAAGAATATAATTTCAGGACAGGGAACACGGCTTAAAAAGAAGAGTGGCTTAAATTTATTAAAATCTCCTTTTAGTTTGAAAGTGATGGAGGAAAAACAGCTGTGTTCAATTAAAACAGAGCAAGGGGCAATTGTGACAAAGAAATATATTTTAGTATAAATATGTGATACAGATCTTAATCCGTAAGAAAATCCTTTTCTGATACCTGATAATTAATGTAAAGAACCCAGATTATCGTGCCTAAAATGATAATTTTTTGAACCAGCGGAAGGAAAACAAGATAGTCTTGAGTGTAGTATATGTATAGAGCGCAATAGAGACTTAGTAATTCAAAAACGCTTAGTAATCCAAGACCATAACGGTTGTATTTAAAGAGAAAGACGGTACAATAAAAAATACTAATAAGAGAAAGAATACTTGAAATTCTAATCATTAAGTCGTGGAAGGGAGTGACTGCCATGAATGCAAAAATCATTGAAAAACAGCCGGAAAATAGTACAATTAGTTGGGCAGATTTAGTGGGTAATTTTTTTGAGAATGAGAAGAAAAACCAACCTACTGAAGAACAAAAAAACAGCATACCACTAACTGCCCAGACCAGCCCTTTGTTAGGTTTTCCATTTATTCCGGTATTATTAAAAAGGTTACTTATATAGTTATGTTCCCAATCAAAACCGGATGCGCCAGGGTTTACGTATGATCCTCCGGGATAAAGCATTATTGCTACTAACAACATTGATATTGATAATACAAAACCGATAAGAGGCAGATGTCTTTTTAAAAAAGGGTTTAGCTTCATATAAAAATGCGAGTGTATTCTAAAACTAAATTGAAATCAGAGTTTTGGTATGTTATGATTTCTAATACCTATTTGGAAAGTTTTTGTACAAAAATTAACTAATCCCTTATTGCGTTGAAAAACTAAGCGATAAATAAGAAAAGCTATTTCGTTTAATTAAATTAGAAACGTTAAGAAAGTCTGCGACTTTTAGTCTACTTCAATGGTCATATAGGTGTTAGCGCGCAAACATGAATTCCAAAAGTACTTCTTTTGACGAACGCTGAATTTACCAACATACTGAAACCGCATTATAATGATGCGGTTAACTATTGCAGAGCTCTTTGCTCAGGCTCAACCAAAGCAGAAGCCGAGGACGTTTTGCAACAGGCTTTGTTAAAGGCATATGAAAAAATCGATTCCCTTCGGGACGAATCAAAATTCAGAAGCTGGTTCTTTCAGATAATAACCCGGTGTTTTTATGATGCTGTTCGAAAACCATTTTGGACCAGGTTTGTGTCGTTGAACTCTGAAAAGGGAGAGGCTGCATTTACCATTTTCGAAGATGATTTCTTTGATGATAATCAGTTATTGATAGGCGCATTGTCGAAGCTCGAGAAAAAAGAAAGAGCCGCATTGCTACTATTTGAAATAGGTGGTTTTTCAATCAAAGAGATCAAAACCATGCAGAACGAAAACAGCGAGTCGACGGTGAAATCCCGGCTCAGCAGAGCAAGAAAAAAACTTAAGGAATTCATGGTGCTGATGAATAAGAACCAGCTATCAGGTGGAAACCTGCAAAAGGCGCAACGTGTTGCGCCTCCACAGATAGGTTCTGGTTCTTCAATTAAAACCAAAGACATCTACCATGAAACCGTTAAAGTTATCAACGAAATCAAATCAATTGGGTGACGATATGAAGCAGGACAAAGCTTTTGAAAACCTGAAGAAGCACGATCATAGTGCCTCGTTTGATGGCTTGGGTGATTGGTTAGTTCAAAACTCTAAACAACCCAACACCATGAAAAACATCTATAAAGTTGCTGCTTCTTTCATTTTTGCCACACTTATTCTTATTGCTTGTACTGTTCCAGTTGAACAGGAAGAAGAAATCGGATATATGATTAAAGGAATCGCGGATATAGAATCTGTTAATCTGAAATCTAAATTAGCTGAAATCCCCGGACTAAAAATTTCTCAGCTCAATGTACATGACATCATTTTTGAACAAGAGGAATCCGGAGAGGAATCAGCTTCTTATTTTTCCGAAGTAATTATGGTTCTGCCGGAAGCAAATTACGATGCCGCGGTTGAAAGCAAATCTAAATTAATGGGAGCATTTGATTTCCAATCCCTGGACATCTTACCCATTGAGGATATGGTAGAACGACCCTTGTATGAAGTGGCTCTGAATAAGTTTGATTTAAAAATAAGACCGGATATTTCTGATTCAGCGATTGCCTTAAGAATCGATGAGTTTTTACACGCCAATAGCACCATCGAAGGGAGCAGTAAAATACATACTGATGAGAATGGTGTTCGATATGTGGAAATAGTTATTGAGGAGTCATTAAACAACGCAAATGAACTTGGAATCAAATTTCAGAGTGGAGCCAATGCAAATATTCAACTTAAAAGAGGTATTGAGGGCTTGCATAATGATTTATCTCCTAAGAATAATTTTGTAATCCTGGACTCTTTGAAGATGAATGCGGTTAATGAGCAGGAAGCCAAAGAAATAAAACGCAGATACGAAGAGAAAAAAAACAACTAGCAGAGATAGAATTCCGGATTAACAAGCGAAGGGTTTAGATCCTTCGCTTATGTTTTCTAGCCTTTATCTTTTTTCTTTAAATACTCAATTAGCACGCCCTTTTTATCTGCTTTAATAAGACGTTTAATCTCTCTGGATTTCCTGGGAGCGCCTGGTAGTTCCATTACCCCTAATACGGTACGAATACCTTCAGCCATACCTTCATATTTTTCCAGATTAAAATCGGAAAGTATAATTGCACGGGACCATCCTCCCAAAAAAGGAACCATAAGATTTTTAGTATCAACAGAAATAACTTCACTGTGATACATAGTATAAGATATAGAAAGAGTAGGTGTGCCGGTCATCCATTTAATTAGAAATGCATTGACCTGATCTCTTTTTCTAGGTTCTTTTTTAATCGGAGTCGATTCCAGCCATCCTACACACTCAACAACCAAATTGTGATATGGAGCGTAATCTTCTTTATCAACTAGTTTAACATTTGCTGGGATTTCGCAGTCCTGGGAATAAACAATTGAAGAGCTAAAAGCCAGGAAAACAAGTAAGAGAATATTCTTCATTGAAATGAACTAATATTAGTATGTTAGATCAATATATTTAAAACCTAACCAGATTTCCCAATTCAAGCTCTTTTCCAACCGAACTTTTTAACCCTAATGTTGTGCATTCAAACTGCTTCGGAAATCCCGGAACTTTTGAAAGTATTTTGTTTAGATCACTAAGCGGTAGTTGAGGGGAATAGGTATTCAGAATGAAAAATCGATGTTGAGGATGAAGGATCTTCATCACGTTCTCAACTAATTCCGGCAAATCACGATTCAGCTTCCAGTTTTTGCCTTTCGGACCTAAGCCGAAAATAGGTGGGTCCATAATAATTCCGTGGTAAATATCTCCCCGGCGAACTGACTTATCTACAAACTTACGGGCATCTTCCACAATCCATCGGATGGTATCGACATTATTTAAATCTGAATTCTTACGTGCCCAGGTAACCACACCTTTTACCGAATCAACATGAGTGACCTCAGCACCGGAAACATCAGCAGCAAGAGAGGCTCCACCGGTATAAGCAAACAAGTTTAACACTTTTGGCATGATTCCTGACTGTACAAAGGAAGTGCATTTATCGGAAATAAACTCCCAGTTTGCGGCCTGTTCAGGAAAAACACCCAAATGTTTAAATGCTCCCTGACTGAGTATAAATCTGATATCTGTGTTTTTTAATGGATAGCTAATATCAAAATCAGAGACTTCTTTATTCCAGCTCCCTTTTTGATTTTTACGTTCCTCAAAATAAAGTTTGGTTTTATCCCAATTCACATTTGAGAACGATGGACTATCAATAGCTGCGGGTTCAGGACGGTTGGTAATGATGGAGCCAAAACGCTCTAACTTTCGTCCATTTCCGAAATCAAGGAGTTCATAATCACTCCAGTTTGTTGGATAGATCATTTGGCTAACTCCCTTAAAGCCTGAGCAGGACCGGCATTTAATTGCCAGTCAAAGTCCGAAATTCCTGTGAGGTCATTCCCGATTATTTCCCGGATTTTCGGAGTAAGTTCTCCTAATTGACGATACCATTCCAGATGAGTTGGATTCTCAGCTTTTAAACCATAGGCAGTACACCAAACCAGAAAATCATCCAGATCTTCGTATTCTTCGATGGCATAAATAATTAGTTGTAAAAGCAAAGCCGGGTTTTTCAATTCTGCGTCTTCGAATTCATCGTCAACAGGAATTGTAAATGTAGTATCCTGTTTCGTTAAAGCAACTTTTCTGAAACATGCATCCCTCAATTCTTCTGTTGGAGGCAATATCTCAAAACGTAATTGCTGCTTTTCAATAACCGAATAGAGCTCATCGATTTCAGAATAAGTATATCTTGCTTCTTCTAGGTTCATCACCAGATAAAGTTTTACTTTAGATCCGAAATATATTCCTATTTTTGCAAATCATTAAAAGTAAAAGGGATGAAAAAAGTAGTCTTACTGATAGGATTTATTTTTTTGGAGGCTTGTCCTACTCCCAGGAATTGGTAATCAACTTCGGGTATCAGGAGTCAGAGAATTTTGAAACCTATATAACAGGAGTTACAAGCTCGAATATTGATGCTACTCTTTTTTATAAAAATGATGGGAAATCGAGGTTTATTTTTGGTTCCAGAATCGCCTTCCTTCATCACTTAAGAATTAATAAAAACTCCTCATTTTATTTAGGTCCCCATCTAGGAGGATATTTTATATTAGGTAATGAATCAGAGAATAATTTGAACTTCTTTGTTGAGGATAAGCTCAGTTTAAATATCGGTGGTACAACGGGTTTATTTTTGAACTATATAAACTTAGCTGTTGATTATGGATACGACGGTTATTTCAGAACCAGTTATATCGGTTTAAAAATTGGGTTTGAATTTTCCGAACTATTTTCTCTAGCTAGAGAATAATTCTGACTTATCAATCGTCAAGAAAAATATCTGCGATTTTAAAATGCAGATTCTCAAATCCGGCAGAAGATCTATTGATGGTGTAGACGATAATCATTTTATGTTTTTTATTCATCAGAAACATGGTACTACCACCAACTGATCCACCCGAATGTCCGGTCCAATATTCTCCGTTATGCTGCATCAAACTCCAACCCATTCCATAATTGGTAGAATTTCCGTCACTTGTTTCAAGCGGGAACATGAGTTCTTCCTGAACCTCTTCATTCAGAAACTCATAGTCCATCATGCCAACTCCAAAACGGATTAAGTCTTCGGTGGTACCAACAAATCCACCGCCCGCCCATTTATAGCTGTTATCTACAAAATCTGCTTTGCTATTATCTTGCTCATAAAAACTTACCAAATTAGGTATATCCTGATTGGACCATTCGGGAACCGTATTATTCATTCCCAAAGGATCAAATACTTCTTCTTTCATGAAAGGGAGAAAGTTTTCGCCAGAAGCCCCTTCAACCACAGCACTTATGAGGTTCCAGCCATAACTAGAATAGCTGTATTGAGTTCCGGGCTCAAACAAAAGCGGGTCATCCTGAAAAATAGTTAACCCTTCATCTACTGTGCGGTATAACTTTCGGCTCATAAACTCTGAGCCAATGTAATGACGGATTCCGGCAATATGCCCGGCTACCTGACGAACAGTAATTGGATACTCTTTTTCCGGAAAGTGTGGTACATAGGTTTGAATGATTTCATCCGGATCAAGTTTTCCTTCCTGCATAAGAACTCCCATACCTACAGAAGTAAGTGTTTTTGAAACACTCCCAATTCTAAATCTGGATGTAGGTGGGTTTACAGGTGTTTGTTCTTTTACATCTGCATATCCATACCCTTTAGAAAAGATCATCCCGTCTCCAAGATAAATGGAAATGGCCATGCCGGGATGATTTTTTGATTCGAAATAGGCTGTTACTAAAGAGTCCGTCTTTTCAATCTTTTCACTAATATCCTGAGCAAGTATGGAGCTCGATAACAGTGAAAATAAAGTAAGAAGAATAAATTTCATTAATCAGGGGTTCGTTTGAAAGGAGTGGAAATATACTTTTGTTTCCATTTACCTTCATCAAAAACTCCGACTATAAATTCATATTCATTTTTCGAGGTATAGATCCACGCATCAGTTAGTTTCATGGGGCCTGATCCAAAATCATAAAAGTAACTCAGATACAGATCTTTACCGTGAATCATAATTTCCCCTTCCAGAGCCGATCCAAAAACATCAAATTCCCAGAACTTTAGCGTGGAATCAGATGCATCCCAGAATCTGACACCTTCACTTCTTAAACCAAACTCATACCCTGAAGCAGAAATATTTCCCCAGGTTTTGGTTTTTATCATTTTCCCGGAAAGACCAGCTTCAAAATGTACTTTTTGTTCAAATTTTGATCCGTCACCCCAGACGCCATCAGCTATCCAGGTTCCGCCAATTAAATTCTTAAGAGGAGTAAGCTCAGATTGTATATCCTGAGCATTAATAGAGGAAGACAAGACCAATGTGCAAGCTACTAAAAGATACTTCATGTTATCTCCAGGCTCCGATTATTAATCCCATGATGGTAAATGCTATGGTCATATAACCACCGTTTACGAAGATGTACTTCCATGAACGTTGCTCGAACATGCTGATCATAGCAACCCCAAAAAAGACCCAACCAAAACCTGCCAGAAAACCGGCAGTGGCACCCCAGGCTGCATCGGTTCCTGAATCCCCTAAAAAAGCAGCGAGATTATAAGCCATGATTATTGAAAAAAGAAAGCCTAGGCCATATTGCTTAGCAGGATTTCCATTAGCTAAATCTTCTTCTGTAAAGTTATTAGCCGACATCCATTGTTTCCCGAAAAGAGGTCCGTACCAAAGTCCACCTAGTACAAACATAGAAACCGCAGCGATTAATACAGCAAAGTGATTTATATACATTTCTTCCATTATTCTTGAATTAGTTTTTTGTTGATGGAAGAAGATCAGCTTTAGAAAAGCGAATGTATTGTAAAAAATTTACCTCAGGCTACAACTACATAATTTTTGTATTCACGATCAGTCCGAAGAAATTCAGTTGGGTTAAACCCCGAGAACTTTTGAAACTCCCGAATGAAATGAGCCTGGTCATAAAAACCACACTGTTGACTAAGTGCTGTCCAATTTATTTCATTAGACCGCTCTACTTCTTCCAATACTTTATTAAAGCGAATGATTCTCTGATAATACTTCGGTGTAAGTCCGACATGTTTCTTAAAGAGATGAATAAATTGTTTTTGAGAATAGCCGGTCCGTTCGGAAAGTGTTTTCACCTGATCCAGTGTAGGATTAGCGGTTAAACGATTGATAGCAAAATTTAAAACCGGGTTTAAACTTTGTTTATGTGAAAGCCGTTCGGTTAGCCAGTTTGAGGCAAGCTGAAACTTAGCTTCCGGAGAAGTTGCTTCCAGTAGCAGGTCTCTTAAACTTCGTATCGAACTACCAAAGAACAGCTCGGCATCAAAAACCTGATCACTTAACTCAGTCATTGGAATTCCAAGAAATGGATATACACCGGTAGGAGTAAAGCGTATCACAAACATAGATGAATGGACTTCGGCACTGATAGAAATAAATTCCTTTTGCATTCCCGAAATCCATGCACCTGAGTATTTGTCCTTAACCTCCAGTGTCTCATTATGAAAAGTGAATTTGGGAATATCATCTAACTCGATGATTAAATGCGCGGCTCCATCGGGCATCAAACGTTCAATAGTATGTTTCTGAACTAAATCTTTGTAGTAAGTAAATAGCTCAACATGTTGAGCAAGAGGAAAAGAAGGTTTGTGGAAACGGAGTAACAATTAAACAGACTTTATTCTGATAAATAGTTGATTTTTCGGGGTAGAATATCAACATTTATAATAAAGTAAATCAAAAGTATGATGAAAAAGAATTTATTATTTCTATTGGCTCTTATACTAGCGTGTTCAACACCTAATGATAATGGTGAACCAGGAGGATTAGCCGGATTAGAACTAGGAGGCTTTAGAGGACTAGTTGGAGATGATCCAAATACAGGTTTATACGAACAGTTATCAGGGCTTGCTCAGTTTGAGCTTGAACCTGCCGATACAATTTTCAGCTTTATTTTTTCATCTCCGGTATTTGGGGATACTACGGTAACTGAGGTAGCCCTTCAAACAAAATCTCTTGAATTACCCGAAATCGGTACATATTCATTTAACAATATTGAAGACACTACAGAAGTGTATGCGAACGGTTTTTCCGGTTTTTATTTAAGTCCTTCTGTTGGGTTAGGCGAACAATATTTTTCTGAATCGGGAACATTAACCATTACTTCTTCAGAATCAGTAAATGGAATTGCGGGTTATTTTGAAGCAGTTATATTTTATAATGCACAAACCGGAGAAGATGAATACACCCGCCAATACTCAACTATCAGCGGTGAATTCAACGCCGCGCCGATGAATTTTAGATAAAAAGAGGATCGTCTCATATTAACGACCTCTTCTTCTCCTTCTTTTTCTACGTCTCCATGGAGCATCAATTTGCCAGTCACCAGCCATGATACAACCGTAAGGCAGGATTTTATCCACTACTTCGCCCAAGCCAAATTCTTTCATTTGATCCTGAACGTTTTGAGCATTTTTGTATGCACTTGGTAATTCAGAAATATCAATATGGTTCGAGAAAAAGCGGATATCTAATCCTGCTGTTTCTTCCATGAAGACTTCCTGGATTCCTTTTCCTGCTTTACTGTTAATATGCTGAGTACGACTTACGTTTCTACCAGCGCCATGTGGAGCAAAGCCCAGATTATTTTCTGAGCTTTCTCCTTTAACAATTAAAACAGGTTCGCTCATATTCAAAGGAACAAGGCGTAAGCCGTCTTTTGAATCAGGCACGAACTTATCAGCTAGCGGAGTTGCTCCTTTGGCATGATAGAACAGATCACCATCTTTAAACACGAAGTTGTGTTCATTCCAGAATGAATCAACAATCTCAGCATTCAATCCTTCAGAAGTCGCTTTGTGAATCACAGAATGATTGAGCTTTGTCCATTCCCGTACAATTTGTAAAGCTTCCCAGTAAGATTGCCCTTTTTCATCCTCATAAGGAATCCATGCATTTGCCTTCAGGGTTTCAGGAGAAAGTTCTTTCCTGAAATGCTCGGCGATGTTCATTCCTTTGCGATAAAGATTCGCACCGAATCCACGGCTTCCATGGTGAGTAACCATGATAGTTTCTCCTGTATTTCTGGAGGTTCCTACAAACAGGAAATGGTTTCCATCACCCTGAGTGCCTAAATGAGTTTTCGCCAGATGAACACTTCGGTCTGAATTCAGGAAGTAGTTTCCCCGAATTTTTTCTTCCAGCTCAACAGGGAAATCAAACAACTCTGTTCTTCCTCCTCCTCCAAAATGCGTAACAGAATGGGCGGCATCCAGGACTTTTTTAGGGTCTGCTTTACCAAAAGAAGACATCATTACAGAACAGCACACATCGGCTGAATGCATAGCAGGGTGAATCGCGTTTTTTGCAACAGCTACTCCACCCACGGGAATCTGCCCTTTTTCGCCGGTTGGACAGGCATCAGGCATAACTGCTCCAGCCACCAATGTTGGAGTTTTCATAAGAGTATCCATGGTTTCAAAAACGCTTTCCACGTTAGACTGCTCTACTTCTGATTCAGCACGAATATTTTTATGATATTCGACTGGCTGGTCAAATGGTTTTACCGGAGGTGGAGGGCATACAGAATCCAGATAAGAAATCAGTGCTTCTCCTTCCAGGTTATGTTGATTTGCAAATTCGATGGCTTCTTTAAACCATCTTCCCGGATGATATCCGAGCTCAATAAGATTTTGTCCTTTAATCATAGTCTTCTTGTATAAAAATGAAGGCAACATTTGAACAGAGGTTGTTATTCAGTTATGGTGAAGTATCTCTGTTCGACAGCACTTCAATGTAGTTAATAAGGTAAGGGCTACAGCCGACTTGTCGTAACTGGATTCGAACCAGACTTACTCATTGCTGAGTTTTCAACCATCGAAGTAGGACAAGTCTACAGCACCTTTTTTGGAAGAAGGGTAATCGTCAACAGGATTTATAATTCCGCCACTCTGAAGAGTCAGAGACAGGATTTGAACCTGTAATCCTTGTCGCCAAGGAAGCCAACAAACGTTGACCGCGTTTACCGAAGTAATCCGTGTTTACAACACCTTCATTCAAAATTTCAAAAAAAGATTGAGGCTACCTTCGAGAAGCCACTATATGTGCTCTACCACTGAGCTACTTTAAACCGAAGCTTAAAGGCCGGGATCGAACCGGCGACCACACGAACCTGAATCGAAGTAAGGCTTATCTACAACACTCAATCTTTTAGTTCAATAAAAACGGAGTAACATTCGAAGTGAGCATGACGGGGCAACGCATGCCGGGAGTCGAACCCGGTATAGCTCAAAGGCTAAATCCTCCCCTGTTAGCGCGAAGTATCTCATTTCTACAACATCCGTAAAATCCGGGAACAAGCCCCGGACTTAAATTTTAATGCGATCAATTTCAGAAAGTGAAGACTCTCCGTTTTCGAGCGCACACAATACATCAAATATTTTGTCTGACCATCCTGCGATAAGAAAAACATCAACCCCATCAATTTTAAGAGGAACGTTTCCATATCCGGTAAGATCAAACAAGTACAGCTTTGCATCTGGTGCAATAGTAGCTTTGTAGGTTTTCCATAGGTTTTGGAACTTCTTCCCTGACCCTGTACTGTCCCACATTTGAGCGTCTGTAAATAACATAACTTTGTCCATTACCTTTTCTTTTTTGATAAGTGACTCAATTACTTTAAACCCATTTGTGGAGTAACCTACACTACCCTCAATTCTGTTTAAATGTTCAGTATTTGCCAGAATCTGGGATGATGGAAGAGCAAACTCCTTCCACTTATCTCCAAAAATTCCGGTCACTACATTTTTACTTTTACTGTTCATCAACATTCCAAGCAAAAGTCCAACGTCGTAGTAACGAATACTGCTCTTCTTAGAAAGTGGGGCATACATCGACCCTGAAACATCGCATGCTATTAACAACTTTGTGTTAAGGTCGAACCCTTTTAAACTAGAAACAGAATGCTTTGCAGCTTCTTCTATACACTCAAGCATAAAAGAAGAGTATTCACTTTTTACCTTTCTTATCTCTCTGTATGCAGAAAGAAAACGAAAAGGGAGTTGCTTAGACCGGGTAACCTCGTGCTTTGATCTGATTCTTGATCCAACGATCTGAATACATTCAGCACTTACTTCATTCTCAAGAATATTCCTAAGGTTTCGGAGCAAGGCCATGTATCCAAGTTTACCACTAGAAACCAGTTCTTCCCATTTGTTGCGGAAAGCAGCATCTCTTTCTTTTTTATTGCTAAACGATTTTTGACCTAATTCAGACAACTCAGTTTCCCAGGTGTATGGTGTATTAAGTTGTTTATCGGCAATCTTATCAAATAACAACTGTTGTTCTTCAGATGCTGCTTTAGGTCTCACCAGAAATAAAGCATCTCTTAAAGTGATTTCAGCAGGACGGTCATATTTAGCAAACTGATACTCATCAAAGTTATTGAAAGAATCAGCCAGTCCTTTTTGTACCTGCTTCGAAAGTTTATTCAACTTTTTGTAACCGGAGCGTTTGTTCATGGCTACATAGCAAGCTAAGAGTTCAGTAATTTCATCGGCTCTTCCTATTACTTTGACAATCGTTTTACTAACCAGACTATCTCCGTTATGTATTTTAGCCAATTCAGTTACTAAAACCAGAGGAATAGATCTCAAATACATTTTTGTACGCGCATAAACAGCTAGCTTTGCCACAAAAATAGGATCAACCATAGGAATCAATAGTCTGATTCTTTCATGTCGATCTTCTTCAGTTGTATAGTTATAACCGCCAAGTCCGGCAGTTACTACTGCTGTATAAAGCTCCATTTTGGGAGAGAGCCGGATTGCTCTCTCCCCCTCATAGTTGAGGACCTGCTTTCTTCTTCGTTTTAGTAAATTGAATTTCATTTTTCTAAGGTTGATTTTTTATTCACAATTCAATGATAAAACCTAAGTGCGCAGTCTTTTTGCGCAGTAGAATTTTTTTTCTCATTTTTTAAAAAAAATTTTGTGATGCCCGTAAACAGAAATGCTTTAATACGATATCGGACTATTGATAAGTGCCTTAGGAACAGGCAGAAACTTTGGACGCTTGATCAATTAATCCATGAATGTTCGGAAGCTTTGTACGAATATGAAGGAATTGAAAAAGGAGTAAGCAAAAGAACCATTCAGTCAGATATCCAGATTATGCGTTCAGATAAACTGGGGTATAATGCACCAATCATTGTAAAAGAAAAGAAGTATTACACCTATTCGGACCCGGAATATACCATTACAAATATCCCGCTAACTGATCAGGATTTGGTAATGCTGAATGAAGTTGTGGAGATATTGAAGCAATTCAAGGGCTTTTCTCATTTTGAGGATATGGAAGAGATGGTAAAGAAACTGGAAGACAAGGTTAACACCAGTAAGTCAGAAAACAGGTCTATTATTGACTTTGAAAAAACAGAAGGTTTGAAAGGGATTCACTATCTGGATGAATTATATCAGGCAATTCAGAAAGAACAAGTTCTTAAAATTACCTATCAATCATTTCGTGCAAGAAAACCAGGTCAGTTCGAATTTCATCCTCAATTTTTGAAGGAATTTAATAACCGGTGGTTTCTGATAGGAGTTAAGGGTGAAGGTCAAAATATTATGGTAATTGCACTGGACAGAATAAAGAAAATAGAAAGTGCAAATGATCAGGAGTATATAAAGATTGATATAACTGCTAAGGAATATTTTAAGGAGGTAATTGGAGTTACTGTTAGTCCAACCTCAAGGGCAAGGAAGGTTAAAATTTTTGTGGATAGAAGAATGGCTCCATATGTAGTGACAAAACCTCTTCATCCTTCCCAGAAAATCGAAATGATTATAAATGGGGGAGTAATTATCAGTTTAACAGTTCAATTAAATTTCGAGCTTGAAGGTAAAATTTTAAGTTTTGGAGACTCTATGAAAGTAATTGCTCCCAAAAAGTTGGTTACTCAGATCAATAAAAAACTTCGGTTAGCAATTAAAAATTATGAGAACTTAAATTACCCTTATAATGAACATGTAAAGGGAAATTAAAATTAGTCCGACAGTCTAAAAAGCTCGTTACCTTCATAGACAGTCTTGGAGTCAGTATTATTCAAGCCATTTATTAATGCCTGAGCTACTTGTTGTCCGTGGATGGGTTTATACTTTTTTAACGGGGGTAGAAAAGTGAAAATATTTGCCAGAACTACGCCAGCTTTTTCCAAAAACCGAGATTCTTTTCTATCTCCCTTCAAAATGGAAGGGCGTGCTATAAGTACTTTTTGAAATCCAATTTTATGTACTTCTTTATCGAGTCTTCCCTTCATATTCAGGTAAAAATTTTTACTCTTTTTTGACGCGCCTAAAGAGGAGACTAGTCCATATGAAGAAACACCATTGGAGGCAGCAGCTTTAGCAACATCCAATTGATGGTCAAAGTCAATTTTCCACTGGGCATTTTGGCTACCGGCTTTTTTCAGAGTTGTTCCAAGAGCTGAGTATAATTCATCACCTTTAACAAGGTGTCGCCAGATATTAAGTTCATCAAATTTGATCACGTGCTCGGCAAGCTTGGGATGAGAGACTCCTGTATTTCGTCGATGAAAGACAACTACTTTGGTATATCTTTCATCAGATAATAAAAGTTGGAGAATATGTGATCCAACAAGTCCGGTGGCCCCTACTACAATAGCCGTTTTCCCCTGAGTACTGCTCATAACGCAATAATAGGGATTTCAGGTTAAATCATGAAATAAGAAGATTTAACCAATGAATATTAAACGGCGCTAATTTTTGTAAACACGAAAAGCTTACATCGCTCCAAGTACTCTTCTTATAATTCCATCCATAGCTGAGTTTTGAATCCAACGAGCAACTATTACAAGATTATTTTCCCAGTCTACATAAACCATATTCGTTCCTGCTCCCAAATGTCTAACGGAACTTTCAGGCGCACTTGGCAATCCTTCTTTATTTCCATTCAGGAAAAAATTCATGAATCCATATCCAGTGTTAGCTTCTGTAGGAGTACGTGCCATCTCAAGCCATTCTTTGGAAATAATTTGCTCTCCGTTCCAGTTTCCATCGTTCAAAAGTAAGTATCCAAGTCTTGCCTGATCTCTGGCTGAGATAAACATTCCGCCACCCCAGTGACCTCCTCCGCTCACACTTTGCATTTGCTGTCCATCAATAACAACCCAACTGGTTTCATAGCCTTGCCACCTCCACGTAGGCGATGCTCCGATTTTATCCATCATGTGTTCCCGAAGCACTTTTGGAAGGGGTTCTCTGAAAACATTAAGAGCAGCAAGAGCAAGTAGGTTTACCCGTACATCGTTGTACTCCCACTCAGTACCCGGTTCGTAACGATCCCGAGTCATCCATTCCGACCTCGGGCCACTTGGTCGGTCTGCCCAATCCGGTTTGCCAAATAACGTTCCTTCCCAGTCAGAAGTTTGGCGAAGTAAATGATCCCAGGTAATCTTAGAATTATGCTCACTCTTAAAAGGCTCAAGCACTTTGGCTTTTCCTACATCATCCGATTTTGGAAGATTATCATCAAACTCCATCATTAAAATGGGGGCCATATACGAATCAACCTTATCATGGACATCACGGATAAGTCCCAAATCGTAGGCAATACCTACCGTAGTGCTGAGGAAAGTTTTAGTAACGCTATGAGTCATATCCACACGAAAAGGTTCACCCCACTCGGCTATGATGTATCCATCTTTTATGATTATTCCGGTTTGATCACCCCGGTCTTTAAAGGGCCCAACGCCATCACCAAAAGGTTCACGCCCAAACGTCTGGTAATGATTCAATTCCATATTTCTTGGATTAGGGCTCTCCATTGATTTTGTATATTCAATTGCGGCGTTAATGGAATCAGGATTTAAACCAAGTTCCTCCGGAGTTTTAGTTTCCCAGTTTCCCCAACTCCCTGGGAAATAGGTTTGTGCAAAAACAGGGGCGTTTAACAAAAGGATGATTAGAAATAGAACACGTCTATACATAATGCCGGAATTGAGTTATTCTGTTTCGGATAAGTTAATACTCAAAAGGGTAAATGCACCATAAATGAGGTAAAAACTAAAGAATAACACTTAGTAATTTGCAGCAATGCAACTGTTGACTATCTTGAACGCCGAAAAGTAAAAAATAAAACGAATTTGAAAGAATACAGGCTGGGGATCATAACTTCTATTCTGGTACTCATTGTGGGCACATCTCTGATTGTTTATACATTAGAATCAAAAAAAAGAGAACTCCAGGATGAACTGATTGAGTTATCAAAAGTAAAATATGGATTATTCAGTGTGGATGAATGGGAGGAAATTCTTTCCGATATCATCACTAAAAGAATTAATGACTTTGATCTTGAAGACACAAATCAGGATAAACTCAAAGAAAAGATTGCCGATTTCCTTCAGATTGCTATCGATGAACTGGAAGTAGCTTATAACGAAAAAGAAGGCTTTTTAAAAAGAACCGGAGCGTCTGTATTTGGGGTGTTCGGGCATATGGAAAAGAAAATTCCAGAGATTACGGAAAGTATCATGACATTCATGAATGATCCTGAGAACAGAGAAAGAATCAAGGAGTACCTTCTTAAGAAAATGAAGGAGTATTCTGAAGAAACCTTTGCAGAAATCAATTATACGGTGCATGATCTTATCCTGGCAAAGCACGGAGCCGAGAATAAGCAGGATGCAATCAAAATATTAAAAGAAAAGATCGTAACCATCGATCGCCAAAGACAACCATATTCCACAGCGTTGTTTAGCGTCACAATTCTGTTGTTCATGTTAGTAGCTTTGTCAAAGGATTTAAAAAAGACAGAGTTTACTTCTCTTACTGTATCATGTGGAGTTTTATTATTAGTGGGACTGCTTCTACCTATGATAAATATTGACGCCAGGGTTTCTGAAATGAACTTTCAGCTTTTGGGAGAAGAGATATCCTTTATTGATCAGGTGCTTTATTTTAAGAGTAAAAGCATATTGGAAGTAGTAATTCTTATGCTTAGCAAATCTAAGCTGGATGTTTTACTCGTAGGTTTTCTTGTACTTTTATTCAGCGTGCTGTTTCCCGTTTCGAAATTGATCACTTCGTTATTCTATCTTTATTCGGAAAAAGCCAGGAACAGCAAGGTCGCCCGGTTCCTTGTATTTAAGACAGCTAAGTGGTCGATGGCGGATGTAATGGTGGTTGCTATTTTTATGGCGTTTATCGGATTTTCGGGGATTGTGAGTGAGCAGCTTAAAGACTTAGAATCAATCGCATTAAATGTGGATATTTTCACAACAAATGCATCCAGCCTTCAAATTGGATTCTTCTTGTTTACAAGTTTTGCTGTGTTAAGCACGTTAGTTTCTTATAAACTTCAGTATAATTTTAAGGATGAATCGGAGTAAATTGATCAGGAGAAGTTTAGATCCCCAACTGTGCTTTCAGATCTTTTACTCTTCGTCTCGAAACGCCAATCTGAACGCCATTCTTGAGTTTAATTTCATATGATCCCGAAAACCATGGAATGAGTTCGGAAATGAATTTCACATTTACAAGGTAAGAACGGTGAGAGCGAATAAATCGACCATCGGAAAGCCTTTTTTCCAATAAGTCTAGGGTTCCTTCCACTCTGTATTTTGCATCTGAAGTATGAGCGAATAACAGTTTGTCATCAGCTTCAATATAAAATACATCATTAATATCCAGAATATGGATGCCCCGACCTTTTTTGGCAGTAAGTACATGAAGAGGTTTTTCCTTTTGTTCTTCTAATGCTCTTTCAAGCGACTCACTTTGATTGGTTTTTAGAGTAGAAAAATCCCGGAGTCGGTTTACACACTCTTTCAACCTTTCCAAACGAACCGGTTTGGTCAGATAATCCAAAGCATGAACCTCAAAAGCTTTGATCGCATATTGATCATAGGCGGTAACAAAAACGATATAAGGAAGTGGTTTCTGAAGTAACGAAACCACATCAAAGCCATCCAATCCCGGCATTTGAATATCCAGAAATACCACATCTGGTTTTAGTTCATTGATCTGTTCAACCGCATCGGAAGCTTGTCCCGACTCTCCAGCTATTTCAATTTCATTTTCGGAATGAGCGAGTAAGGAGCGAAGACGTTCTCTCGCCAGCGGTTCATCATCAACCAGAAATGCTTTCATAGACAGGCTTTTCTTGAGGGTTGAAATGAGCATGTTGTTCTAAGTGAGAAATCGGGAAGCGGAGCAATAATCCATCATCAGAAATAGCACCGTCAACCTGATCACCAAAATGTAGCTTTAAGCGCTGAAATACATTTGAAAGTCCGGTTCCTTTTTCAAGAAGTTTCTCAAAATTATTATGCGGAAAACCCGGGCCGGTATCAGAGATAGAAAGTTCCAGTAATTCATGATTAGATTTCACAGTAACTCGTACGGTATGGTTGCCCTCTTTTTTGCTAACTCCATGTTTGACTGCATTTTCAACAAGTGGTTGTAACGTGAGCACCGGAACACTCACGTTAAGAAGATTATCGGGAACATCAATATTTACTGTAAGTCGCTCTTTAAAACGAGCTTGTTCAATGTTCAGGTATAGATTTATAATTTCAATTTCATCCTTCAAGCAAACCAGCGGGGTCTCACTTGCTCTGAGTGTGTACCGGAAAACATCCGCCAAATCTTCGGTTACTGCTTCAGCTTCTGAGGGAGAAATGCGTATTAAAGCCGCGATTGAGTTTAGAGAATTAAAAAGGAAATGCGGGTTTATTTGAGCTCTTAACGCACTTAATTCTGAGTCTACTCTTCTTTTTTCTGCATCCATTGAGCGCCGCATATATGCAGTGGAATAAAAGAAGCCGTTCGTCATAAGTATCCCAACAAGACAAAATAAGGCGATAATTATAAGCCCCACTTCAGACTTTGAGGATTCCATAGAGGCATGGTCATAGATTAGTCCATGAATAGATTCAGTGATAAAGAAACCGAGCCCAAATCCAACAAAGGAAACAGTAATCTGAACAGCCCCATGAATGAATAAGACATTCTTTTTATGAAGGGGAAATGCTTTAACAAGAGGGTTCCAGGTCAGTCGGAAAAACAACAGGAATAGGAAGGCGTATATAGCTGAAAAGAGATATCCATCCAACCATTTTCCACTCATTGTCTCAGGATCCAGATTAGTGAATACCCATGTACTTACTGTACCAAGAGAGAGCGTAAAGAAAACCCACAGCCCGAATAACATGTTATTGAAGTTTTCGGGGGTATCGACTGAAATCATATGTTCGTTTCGGGCCATGGATGAATGATCAGAAAAAAGGCTTAGAATTCAAACTTAAAGCCACTAACGGGTAAAAGATTGAATTGAGTGGCGCGATCAACTTCCTGAGTTCTGATATTCCAGAAGTCAGTTTCTACATTCTGTTGATTGTACACATTCCATACTTCCAGGAAAAGAACCATATTGGTGCGCTTCAGGAAGAATCGACGATCAACCCGTGTAAATAATGAATGGTAAGCCGGGTATCGTTCTTCATTAAATCGTGATACATCCAGTACTTCCGTATTCTGATCAGCTGAAGCTACTGGATCTACAGGAGTATAAGCTCTTCCTCCCAGAATACTCCATCTCACACTTACTTCCCATAAATCATTTGGACGGTATCCACCAATTACACTGAAGAGATATCGGTTATCAAAATTTCTATCCTGCCAGGTACCGGTATAATCTTTATGTCTTGTTCTGAAGAAAGAACCGGAAATCATTCCATAGAAATCGACCGCAAGTTTCTTTTGAATCAGCACTTCAACACCGCGAGAATAAGCTTCCCCATTATCATCTAACGTACTGTAAAACTGTTGAAACGAATCCAGCACATAATTTCTATCTCCAACAGAATTTACAGCAGGGAGGATAGGCGCGTTTCGATATTCCTTGTCGTATACCTCTATCGTAAGTTTAGTATCGTCGGTTAACAGATAGTCAACTCCAAGAATAAACTGGTTAGATCGGGTGCTTTTTAAATCTGCCAGAGCTGCATTCTGAGATATCAGATATCTGGGAACGGCCTGGTAATAAATTCCGGTAGAAAAATTAACTCCTAACCTATTCGTTGCCTGATAACGAGCCTTAAATCGGGGAGACAGATTTATGTCTTCATTATACGAATTATAAGTGGATCGTAGTCCAACCGTTGCAGACAGTTTTGAAGTCGGCTGGATGGTATAAGCAGCGAAAACAGAACCCAGACTTCCGTTTACATCATCATTTCTATTAAAACCAGGCCGATCCTCACCGGATTGATTTGTTTCTGCTGCAATAAAATAATCATACTCATTTTGTTCAGCACGAACTTCAAAGCCGAATTCGACACTATTTGAAGTATTAAATCTGAAGTATGAAGTACTTCTAAGAACCGCTATTGCTTCTCTGGAGTCGAAATCAAGACTAGGAGTTTCAGAGAGAACATCAATAAGTAGTTGCTCCTGTTGTCTGAAAGAATAAGAGACAGAAGTATTTGTAAATCCATTTCCCCATAAATGCTTCCAGTTTACACCGGTGGTATTCTGATCATTTTGATTGGAAATAGCGTCAGCAAAACCTTCATCAAAAGCTTCTTCAACATCATTTTCGAACAAACTGGTACCATAGATATTCAGAAAAGAAAAGGTGTTTTTCGCATTTGGTTTTACTGTCACCTTTGCCTGAGCGTCAGCAAAAGACGGAGCTCCCCCAGCGTTAATAGCATTGGCAATTAAATCCAGATAACTACGCCGGGCTGAAACAAGAAAACTGGTGTTTTCAGAAATTGGGCCGTCCAGATTAAATACAAAGCCTGCTAAATTAGCACCGATATCTCCACGGAGCCGGTTTGCATTTCCATCACGGTAAGTGATATTAGATACAGAGGAAAGATGATTCCCAAATTCTGCGGAAAAACCGCCAGCTGCAAAATCAATCTCTGAAACCAGCTCTGTATTTACGATACCTATGGGACCATTGGACTGACCACTTTGAGTTCTGAAATGTCGCACATCAGGAAGGGGGATATTGTCAATATAATATCCGTTTTCAGTTGGACTGCCTCCACGGACGAGCATATCCTGACTGGTTTCTCCTTTAGTTGCCACACTTGGAAGGGCATTCAATACTCTGGCTAATTCCTGGGCGGCGCCCGGTGAACGACGAATTTCTTCTGGAGTAAAAGATACTTTTCCAATTCCGTCCGTGGATACTTCAGAAAAATAACCGGAAGTAACAGTAATTTCTTCTCCCTGCACCGGTGACAGGTTTAATTTTATTTCAAGTACCTGTTCCCGGTTCGCACCTACCACGATATCGGGAAGGGTTCGGGTTTCGTAGCCGATATATCGGACTACAAGGGTATAGATTCCCGGTGTTAAACTCGAAATTTCAAAATTACCGTCCAGATCAGAGGCCGTTCCGCTGAGTGTTTTTTCAATAAGAAGATTTACTCCAATTAGCGGTTCCAACGTTTGGGCATCTATCACCTTTCCGGAAATAGCGCCCTCGCGTTGTGTGTTTTGTGCCAGGATCATTGTTGGCACCATGAGTAGAATGAGCATAAAAAAGAGTGAGCGAGTCATATTAAACCTGTTAGTTTTTGATTCGCTGCAAAATTAGGAGAGAATGTTCAGCTCTCTATGTTTGAGGAGATTAACGGGGTGAAAACCTGACGAACGGCAGAATTAAAAGAGTGGGTGGTTTTTGATTTGTCATTTCGAAGGAGAGAATCGACCGAGAAATCCAGGGGATTCAAAAAAAGCTACTCTTTAGATATCTCACTCCGTTCGATATGACAAAACCGTCATCCTGAGGACACTTCCGCCCGCCTGTCGTCAGGCAGGCTCAGAAAGACTTTTAAAAAGAACTATTGACTCACCCCAAATCCTTCACAAAAATAATCGCATTGTGATTGGGACTATAAAAGCCAAACTCATCGGTTCCCCAAGCAGTATTACTCTGTCTGTTTATTTCAAAGCCTTTCTCTTCAAATTCTTTCTGAAGAATATCTAAATCATTCACCCAAACCTTAATTTGTTGAGCCGTATTTTGGAATGGTACTTTGGGTTCAACGTGAGATTGTAGATGAATATACTGTCCTTCCTTGTGAACTACTGCATAATCCAGTTTGTCTGAATATCTCGAAGAATCATAAACGTTAGTAAAGCCTAGCTTTTCGAAGAATTTGATTTCTGATTTTATATCACTGGCAGGCAGAACGGGGGAAATGTTTTGAAAATTAGCCATACGGAGAACTTTTACAGTTGAATCTTCATCCCCTCAAAAGCCACCTGATAACCAAGGTTTTCAATTTGCTTTCGCTCCATGCTATTCAGGATCAAAGGATTGGTATGATTAAAGTGAATGAAGATAATTTTGGCTCTTTCTGAATCTGGTAAGTCTTTAAACAACTCCAGACTTTCTTCTACAAACGGATGAGGTATTTCACTCATGTCTCTTCCCGGCAATTCATTCTGATCAAAAAACGTAGCATCCAGAAAAGCATAATCCACATTCGAGATTTCTTCAACGATACTTCGATTCCACACATCCCATTTATTGATATCAGGGATGAAGAGCACTTTTTTGTTTTTGGATTCAATACGGTATCCAACAGTTTCAGAATATTCATCTCTGTGGGGAACAAGAAATGGAGCTACGGAAAGATGATCTGATATAAGAATCGTTGAGTCTTCCTTTTGGGTAACCGGTTTGATATTGTTGTAGCGGATGAGTTGATCCCAGGGACCATTTTTGTGCAGGAATAAACTCATTCTGGGCATAGCATATACAGGAATTCCTGAAGCTCCCATTACTTCATGCCCAAGCTGCATCAAGCCGGAATAATGCCCGATATGAGCATGGGTTAGAAAAATGCCTGAAAGAGAATGATGTTCTTTAGAACTAATCGCACTTTCTTTTTTTAGTGTGTGAAGCTGATACTTGAAATCAGGGGTGGCTTCAAACATCCATATCTCTCCGGTCTCATTATCAACCAACCCCAGACTGGTTGCATGTCTTTTTTCTTCTTTTCCATTCCAGTACAATTGGCAATTTTCTTTTTCGCAATTTGCCTGAGGGTAACCGGCATCCTGAGCGATTCCTAACACGGTAATAAATTGGTTATGCGTAGAGTTTGTTTCCGAATCATGGGAAACACAATTCATCAGGGTGAGAGAAAAGAGTAGAATAGCGAAAAGAGGAAAAATTGTTTTCATTACCAAATGAAGGGAAAAAGAATAAATAATAAAAGTCATCCTGATCACGAACATTCGGGAAAAGAATCTGCAATAAAAGATGGCTATGCAGATTCTTCGCTTTCGTTCAGGATGACCTATTAATTTTTAAAAAGTAACTTACCCACCCATCTTAGCAGAATCGTAATAGAAGCGAATATGGGTAATTTTTCCATCTTCCCATGTTTGAACTTCTACTTCTTCAATCTTCATACGACCCCCGCCTTTGAAGGAGGCATCAACCCAGGATTCCATGAGCACTTTTCCATTATTAGGATCCTGAGCTGCAGCTGTAACTCCCGCATCATGAATTTCTTCCAGGCTTTCAAGCCACTGAACCTGAAATTCCCTGTTTGCCGCTTTTCCTTCTACTATATCTCCGTTGCCTTCTGTTTTTACGACATCGTCGTGATAGTACTGGTCAAAGGCTTCGAGAAGTTTTCCTTCCCCCATTAATTCATAAATATGAAATGCTCTTTCTAAGTTTGTCATAGCTTTATTTGTTTAGTTAAGTGATGTTGAATGTAGCTTTTTCATACTTATAACAAATAAAGAAAACATAAAGGGACATTTGTTGTTGATCAAAATCAGTTTTTAACCCGTAAAGTGATCGCACTAAAATTGTAATTAGGTAGCCCAATCAACCCAAAAACAGTTTCTCCATTAGGAATAGTTTTGTTATACAAATCATATTCATTTAACTCATCCTGAAATGAACTATTTGCATTTGCTGATACTCCCATATTAATTGCTGTTAATCCCGGACCTAATCCATAACCAATATCATAGGTACTAACTTCACCATTTTGATTTTGAGCATATAATTTGAGAGGGGTTAATAATAAATATAACAAGTATGATGCAGTCGACTGTTTTATTTTAGAGGTGATCTCTCTCGGATGAAGAGGTTCAACAGTGTTTAAGCCTACTAAAAGGTCTAAATCATCAGTGAAGTTCAGGTCTCTACCGGTATTATTTGTAATTTTAATAGCCACAACACGGATATCGAATTTATCCTCTTTCTTTGCCAGTTTTTTATTACCAGATGCGCCAAGAACATCCGCCTGGTAGGTAAAGCTGATACCTTCATCCTGGGGACTATGAGTATACCGTATCTGCTCAGGGCTGATGGATTTATAGGATGCTGCACAGGATGTTAAAGTGATAAAAAGAGCAAAAAGGATAAAAAGGAATTTTAAAAAAGACATACAATAGTAGCTGTAATAGATTGAATTAAATTACTTAGCGTACGATTATATGTAAATATTGAGAGAAGTGTAGGTTAAATTATAGCTTAGCTTCTCTCCAACATCCGCTCTAAGGAAAGCACTGCATACTTAGTGATCTCTTCGGAAACCGTAATTTGATTTACTACTTCACCTTCCTCAAGTTTTTCCAGACTCCAGAGCAGATGAGGCAAGTCGATTCGGTTCATGGTAAGGCATGGACACATAAATGGATTCAGAGAAACAATTTCTTTATCCGGGTGTTCGTCCGCAATTCGGTTAACCAGGTTCATCTCGGTACCAATTGCCCATTTACTTCCAGCTGGTGCTGCCTCAATCGTTTTGATGATGAAATTAGTTGAGCCGTTATAATCAGAAGCCTGAACTACATCATATGTACATTCGGGATGTACAATTATGTTCATGTCAGGCAGTGTTTTCCGAAGGTTTTCTATGTGCTGTACATTAAACTTCTCATGAACAGAGCAATGACCCTTCCAAAGAATCACTTTCACATCTTCCCACTCACCCTCATATTCAAATGTTTGAGTAAGAGGAGCATAAACCGCCATTTGTTCTAACGGAATTCCGAGATCATAAGCAGTATTCCTGCCAAGGTGCTGATCGGGAAGGAAAAGTATCCGTTCTTTTTGGGTAAAAGCCCACTTCAGCATGTTCTTTACATTACCGGAAGTAACACATGCCCCGCCGTTTTTTCCTACAAAGCCTTTAATCGCAGCAGTGGAGTTTACGTATGTAAGTGGAAGAATGGTGTCGCCCCAAATTTCCTGCATTTTCTCCCAGCCTTTTTCAGTCTGATTGATATCGGCCATATCTGCCATTGAACAACCGGCACGCATGTCAGGAAGAATTACTTTCTGGTTTGGTCCGGTGAGCATATCGGCAGTCTCAGCCATAAAGTGAACACCACAAAATACAATGAATTCTGCCTCAGGTAGCTTTGCACAAATTTGAGCAAGCTGAAGTGAATCACCACGGGCATCAGAAAACTGAATCACTTCATCCTTTTGATAGTGATGGCCCGGAATAAAAAGTCGATCCCCGAATTTCTCTTTAATCTCTCTCACTCGAGCTTCCATCTCTTGTACCGAAAGCTCGCTATATCGTTTTGGTAACGATACTTCTGATTCAATTTCTAAAATGTCTAGTACATCCATGATTTTTCAAAAAGTAGGTCATGCTGAACTTGTTTCAGCATCTAGAGCTTTATTTCAGCTCAGGATTCCAGATCAATGCCCGGAATGACAGCATTAAATTACGTTCCTGATTTATAATTAAATAATTAATCAAGGTTAAAACTAATATCCAGTGCTTTCACAGAATGGGTTAACCATCCAAGTGAAATAATATCGGCCCCACATCCTTTATAGTCCGATATATTATAAGGTGTAATTCCACCCGATACTTCAACAATAACTCCATCAGGAATTATTGATACAAACTCTTTTACCTCCTCAGGAGTTCGATTATCTAACATGATCACATCAACTCTGGATTCAATTGCTTCTTTGACCTGATCTTTATTTTCAGTTTCCACTTCGATTTTAACCATGTGTCCAATATTCTTTCGAACCAGATTTACGGCCTCTGAAATACTTCCGGCAGCAGCAATATGATTATCTTTGATCATAGCACCATCATCTAACCGGAAACGATGATTTTTTCCACCTCCGCAAGTAACAGCATATTTTTGTAGCGCCCTTAAACCGGGTAATGTTTTTCGGGTATCAGTTATTGAAATGGAAGGATCATCCAGCTTCGAAACAATTGTATTGGTTGATGTAGCAATTCCACTCATATGCTGAATGAGATTTAATATCACTCGTTCCCCTGAAAGAAGAGCCCGGGTAGAACCTTCAACTTGTGCAATTTTGTCGCCTTTTTTTACCGGATCTCCATCCTCTTTCAAAAGTTTAACCGAAACATCTCCATCCAGTGCCTCATACACAAACATGAGAACATCTAGTCCGGCCAGAACGCCATCGGCTTTCGCAGTAAAAGTACCATATGAACGAGCATTATTATCAAATACAGAGTCTGTTGTCAGATCTCCCATTCCAAGGTCTTCTTTAAGTGCGTCCTCGATAATTTTTTGATACAGAAGTTTATTCATGAAAAAGTGTTTGCCTGTCTGATTTTGGCTATTTTCAAAGGGCGTTAAAGATACAGTTTTAAATTCAGAAGAGCGATATAAATGATCTACCTCGATTATGCTGCAACAACTCCTATGAGTGACAAGGCTATGGAAGTATATGTGAATGTAGCTAAGCATTATTTTGGAAATGCAAGCAGCTTACATGATGTCGGTTCTTCAGCAAAACAAATAAAAGAAGCCTCTGCTAAAACAATCGCTAAAACTTTGAATGCGGATGGTAAAGATATTCATTTTACATCGGGGGCATCCGAGGCAAACTTTCTGGCAATACAGGCATTACTTGATGGAACAGGGAAAACCGGAAGACATATAATTACCACAAAAATTGAACATGCTTCCATAAAAGATGTATTTGAAAAACTAGAGAAACAAGGATATAAAGTAGATTGGTTGGGAGTAGATGAAAAGGGCAGAGTACAACTTGATGAATTAAAAAAGCTGGTTTCTGATGAAACAGTTTTAGTTTCTGTTCAACATATAAATTCAGAGATTGGGACAGTTCAACCAATCAAAGAAATCGGTGATTTTCTCAAATCTAAGGATATTCTTTTTCATACAGATGCGGTTCAGAGCTATGGAAAAATACCAGTTGATGTTCAAGATTTAAATGTGGATGCTCTTTCAATCTCATCTCATAAAATTTATGGACCTAAAGGAATGGGGGCTGTTTGGGTTAACCCGGAAGTAGACTGGAAACCATTTTTTGTAGATCACAATCAAACCAAAAAATTGAAAACCGGAACGGATAATGTCCCGGGGATGGCTGCATTTGCAACTGCTGCTAAAGAAGCTGTAGAAGGATTATGGGAAGAGTATCAAAGAATCAGTGTTTTTTCGGCTGAATTTGAAAATCGACTTGAAGAGCTTGATTTTGATTGCATACTCGAAGGAGGTTCCGGCTATAGATCCTCATTTATCCTTGGGGTCCGTTTTCCGGGAATGGAAGGACAATTCCTTATGCTGGAATGTAACCAGGCAGGACTTGCGATATCAACCGGAAGTGCTTGTCAGGTTGGGAGCGAAAAGCCAAACCGAACCATGAAGGCGATTGGCAGATCTGATGAAGAAGCCAGAGAGTTCGTACGGTTTTCATTTGGTAAGAATGTAAAAGAAGATGATCTGAATAAGATTATTGGCAAAATAGATACTATCTTAAATCGTCATTTTAACAAAGTGAGAAGGACAAAAGAGTCCACTCACAACTAAATTTTGGATTCATGAAAAGAGTTTCACTTTCATATTTGTTTATTGCATTAATTTTAGTTGGATTTGCCTGTGAAAAAAAGGCAGAAATAAACACGCCAAATCAATCAGCGACACAAACAACCGTAAGTTCTGCTCAGGAAGAAGTACCTGTTGATGTGCGCATTCATTTGGTAAAATTCAGCGACTATCAATGTCCGGCATGTAAATACTTCGTTCCTTTTGTTAACCAACTTAAAGAAGATTTTGGGGATGATATTTATGTTGAATACAAACACTTTCCTTTAAGTATGCATCCCTATGCACACGTTGCTGCACGTTCAGTGGAAGCCGCAAGACTTCAGGGAAAGAAGAAGGAAATGCATGATTTGATTTTTGCGGGACAGGAGCAATGGTCGCAAGGAAATGCCGAAGCTATTTTTATAGGTTATGCACGGTCCCTTGAAATGGATGTAGAGAAATTTCAGCAGGATATGAATTCTGCAGATATGAACAGAATTGTGATGGCTGACCGAAGAGAGGGAAGAGATTTAGAAGTAGGTTCAACTCCAACCTTCTTTGTTAATGGAGTAAAACTGGAAAGCAATCCAAGTAATTATCCAGCATTCAAAGCTCTTGTAGAGCAATATGCAGATTAATTTCTAACAGATGATTTTAAAGGTTCCAGTTGCTTCAATCGGAACCTTTTTTATTTTAGATATATGGGCAACGAGGTCATTGATAAAGGAAGTAAGTGCTTAAACTGTGGTTCCGATCAGGTTGGGAATTACTGTCAAAACTGTGGGCAAAAGTTTCAGCCTACCAAGCTTCCACTTAAGCAATTTATGGAGGATGCAGTTGAGACATTATTTAATGTCGATAACCGCTGGTTTAAAACGCTCAAAGACCTTTTCAGACACCCGGGTAGAGTTACCAAAGAATATATTGAAGGCAAGAGAGCCACATACTTGCCACCTTTGAGGATTTATCTTTCGGTAAGTATTGTCTATTTCATTCTGATCCAACTAACGGAGAGCAATCAGATTTTCTTCATCAATTTTTCTGATGAAGATGGAGAAGCGGGTGATTTAGGTACTGTTGTTCAATATTTGCTGTTCTTTCTGGTTCCCATTTTCGCTTTATACATAAAAATGTTTTATCGAAAGAGAAAAGCCTATTACGTAGAGTATCTGATCTTCTCATTTCATATTCATACCATATGGTTTGTATTTCTTATGATAGAGTTATTTACGGTTTGGCTAAATACTTCTTTCAGCGCCGAATGGGTTTCTATATTATCTCAGGTGATAAGTGTTCCCGCTCAATTGGCAACATTTGTTTATTTGATCATTTACATAAAAAAGGTATTTGATCAGGGTTGGGTTAAATCCTTTTTTAAATCGCTAGGGATTATGACCATCTACTTTACAACATTGGCCGGTTTTATAGCCGTCTACTATTTTATAATTCTGGATTTTCTAAAATGATAAAAGAATTTTTAGGTAAAACACCTCAAATACATTCTACAGCTTTCATAGTTGAAAGTGCAGATATCATCGGAGATGTTACACTCGGAGAAGAAAGCAGTGTATGGTTTAATGTTACGATTCGTGGGGATGTTAATAAGATTACCATTGGTGTCCGAAGCAATGTTCAGGATAATGTTTGTATACATGTAATGAACCAAACCGGACCAACCATTATTGGTGATGAAGTAACCATTGGTCATGGAGCTGTTGTTCATGGATGTACAATCAGAGACCGGGTTTTAGTTGGTATTAATGCCACAATTCTGGATAAAGCAGTAATTGAATCAGATGTTATTATAGCTGCAGGTTCACTGGTTCCACCAAACAAAACACTTGAAAGCGGATATTTATATATGGGTTCACCGGCAAAGGCAGCTCGAAAACTTTCAGATGATGAAATCGCTTCAATCAAAAAATATTCTGAAAATTATGTAAAGTATAGCAGGGCGTACCAAGGGAAAGATAAATACTCGACTAATCCGTTTTATAGTGATCAAGATTAAAAATTACGAATTAGGAATAGTTGAATAATTATTCCTAATTCAACTATTCCTAATTTGATGTCCGGTCTATACCTTCATATCCCATTTTGTAAGCAAGCCTGTTCTTACTGTGATTTTTATTTTGTAACCAAACAAAATGAAAAAGAAGAATTTGTAGAAGAGTTCATAAAAGAGATACAATCAAAAAAGAATACCCAATTCACTCAGGAAAAAGTCAGGACCATTTATTTCGGTGGAGGAACCCCATCCCTTTTAAATGCGAAACAAATAGGACAGGTTTTAGAGGAAATTGATGAGGTTTTTAATTTAGAAGCTGAGGAAATAACTCTGGAGATGAATCCGGATGATGTTTCGAGGGAATACCTTTCAGATCTTAATTCAGTAGGGATTACCCGGGCAAGTATGGGAGTTCAAACCTTTGACGAAAAACTCCTTAAGTTTATGAACAGGGCTCACACAAAAGCAGAAGCATTACAATGTTTGGAAGATTTGAGCATATCCGGATTGAAGTCCTATACAGTTGATTTGATTTATGGAAATCCAGGTCAAAGTCTTGAGATGCTGGAAAATGATATTGAAATATTGCTTGGATTTAATCCGCCTCACATCTCTGCCTATTCTTTGACTATTGAGCCAAAAACCCGGCTTGGAAAGCAGTTTGAGTTAGGAAGGCTTATTCCTCCGGAAGATGATATACTCGCACAACATTTTGATTTAGTAGAGTCAAAATTAAAGGAAGTCGGTATTAATCAATATGAAATAAGCAATTTTGCCCGACCGGGATTCGAGGCGAAGCATAATTCAGCGTACTGGAACCATGAAAATTATTTAGGAGTTGGTCCGGGGGCACATTCTTTTTGGTGGAAATCGGGTATGAAATCGGCAGAACGTTGGACTAATAAAGCGGACTTAAAGAAGTACCTCTCAGGAAATTGGGAGAATAAAAGTGATGTCGAATCTTTAGATCTTCAAAACCTGGTCGAAGAACGCCTCATGCTCGCATTAAGAACAACTAAGGGACTAGATAGTGATACCTTAAAAAATCGCTATGAATACGAGCTCAACTCAAAGCAGAAAGATTATCTTCTACAAAAAGCCAAAGAAGGCAAAGTCGACTTATCGGATGGTTCACTTTCCTTGACTAAAAAAGGCTTGAAAATTACCGACTTAATAATTCTCGATATAATAACGCTGGGTTAGTTTTTAGTTCGAAAATCTTAAAGCCATTCTGGAATAACTATTCGCTTTCTCAGATTTCCCTGCATTCGCATATGCTTCAGATACCACCCGATGTGCAGAAGCTAACCGGTTTCTATCCTCGGGAGTAGGATTCTGAGAATTCTGAAGAGCTGGAACAGTGAGTTCTTTTCCAGGAATGATTAAATCAGGATCCTGAGAAGCGGAATAATTAGCTTCAAAAATAAGTGGCCAGAAATTTGGATTTTGATATGTTTTACGGGCGATATCATAGATCCAGTCATCTTTTCCGACTAAATATTCTGATGTATCTCTAGTTTCATTTTCCTCCTGAATAGCCGGTTTTTCCTCAACCGGGGCATCAGCTATATTTGATGATGAGCTTTCATCGGGGCTATCATTTTCTATTGCAGTTTGATCTGCTGCTGGTGGCGGGTTAGGTGTTGGATCGGCAGGCACCTCTACTGGTGGAGGAGGAGTAACTGGTTCCACTATTTCTGGCTCAGATGTTTCACGAAAAACAAAAAACCACAAGCCTACCACTACCATCAATAAGACGACGACTACCAAAAGAACATTTTGAATATTTCCCGCCTTTTCTTCTTTTCCAGGGCGTTTAAATACCGGTGGTTCAGGCTTTACACTTTCTTCTTTTACGGTTTCTTCATTGGCTTCACTCTCTTCTTTAAGCGATGTAACAACGAGTTCAGCTTTTGCGGCACTTGAAGGTTTAGGTGAAGTATCATCCTCAATGACTGTAGCTTCTAAGTGTGAAAAAGAAGCATTTACAGTACTTTCCAATGCTTTATAAGGGGTAAAAGAAAGTCGCTGATGAGCAGGAATTACAATGCTTTCTCCCGTTTGAGGGTTTACACCATTTCGGGCAGCAACATCTACAACTTTGAAACTTCCAAAATTTGTAATCGAAGCCTTTCCTGATTCCATAGCTGAATTAACAACAATCTCAGTCAGGTTAGTTACAAAGTCATGACAAAGAGATTGAGAGGAATCCGTTTTTGCTGCAAGCTCTTCTACAATTTGAGAAAAAGTTACCTTATCGCTCATAACCCACCTCCACTTAATTCATCTTTTATGGAAGCACTTTGAGTGAACTGAACTACCTTTTTCTTTGGTAGTATCATCATCTTTTTATAATGTGGATTATAGGATTTATAAGAGTCCCGTACTTTAGAATGAAAACTACCCAACTTCGGAATTGAGAATCCTTTATCAGTAGCTAAATGATTCGAAAGTAACGAAACAAAATCGTCGTAGAGAACTTCTGTTTCTTGCTGGGTAATGCCCAACTGTTCGCTTAAGGTTTTAATTGTTTCTGATTTGTTCATATTCCCTCATTCTTTGTGCTTCAATGAATTAGCAATAATTCCTTCAAATTGTCAATAAAACTAATGTAATGTTATTAAGAAGGGAATCTCCTTGAATATGTTCCAAATCCTCATACTTTTAGTTTGTCAAATGCATCCCGATACGTATTATTAACCTATGGATAAATCACTTCAACAACTTCTTTCTTCTTTGATTAACTACTCCGGGTTATACCCTCCGGCAGGACTAAACCTCAGAGAAGCTTTGAGAGGATATGTTGATTTTTCCCATTCAAAGTATTCATGGATGCTTTCTAATTTTGTGATTCCATTTAATGAACTTCCATTACTGGCTACATTTGCTGACCGAAAACATCAGCTAAAAGGGCCTCTTTCTTTATGTATTACCGGACCAGAAAGTGAAACGCTTTTCGATTTTAAGAATGCAGTAATACATATTGAAAAAGAAATTCAAGCTGCTCATTCCGGTTATCCCGGTGAAGTAAGGACTAATATTCTTGAGCTAACTTTTCCGAGAGGAAGTGTCGAACGTATGAATCCTGAAGAGTTGGTTAAATCATTGGAAGCGGTAGTAAGTTCAACAGCCGAATCCAGATTATTACCACATCGAGTGTTTTTTGGAGTGCCCGGACAAGGTTATGATGCGCAAACCACAAAAAAAATTATTAAAGTAATCGCCGTTCATAACAAGTCAATTTTGAAAAGAAAAATTGAGAACTACCTGTTTTCGGGACTAAAGATTGAATGTGGAGGACCAAATCCACCAAGTGCAAAATACCTTGCAGATATTCTGCTTTACGCCCGGGATGCAAACGTTGCCGTTAAGTTTTCAGGTACAGAAAATACCCCTTATCCAAGTTTTGATTACAGCAGACAACATAGTGTACATGGTTTTCTGAATCTATTGATTGCCAGCATGTTGGCTTATACACAGGATTTAAACCTGGAAGAAACCATTCAAGTAATTGAAGACAAAACCAGTAATAATTTTGAATTCAAAGATGGATATTTGCTTTGGAGGGAGTTGGCGGCTCCAATTATGGAAGTGAAAATGCTTAGAATGCTTTCGATTACTTCTTTTAATTTTACCAGTTTTGCTGCTCCAATAGAGGGGCTGAAAGAACAACAGTTTTTATAATTACTTAATCAAAGTCATAGTTCTCGTTAACACTTTTTCCTCAGTTTCCAGTCGGTAAAAGTAAATACCGGAAGCCAAATCAAATGCATCAAATGGAATAGGGTTATTTCCAGCTCCAAGTGTTCCATCAATCAGAATTCTAATCTCTCTTCCCAAATAATCATATACGGTAAGTTTTACACGTTGACTAGAAGGAAGCACCACATTAATCGTTGTGGATGGATTAAAAGGGTTAGGATAATTTTGAGCTAACTGAGGCGACTCAATGTCAACGGGTGAATAATCAAAAATTTGAAACTGTATTGTTTGAGACTGATTGGATGAATTAAAAGTAATAATTCCTAACCGATCCACCTCTGACCATTGGAGGTCAGGATATTCAACAATATTAACCTGTCCGGGATCAGGATTTGTAACTAATAGTGAGTCAATAGTATCGTCATTTTTGAATGCTATAATCCCAACCTGAACTTCATCAGAGCTTGGAATGAAATCAAATTTGATAAGGCTGTTTGTGCTTTCAATCAGGTCTACTTCAAAATAACGTCCAGAAAAACGAGCCATCGAATGTGATGAGCTCATCTCTAACTGAAAAGCAGTAATAGTCTGTTGAATTCTAGGTCCCGGATATAAGTACCGTTCATCAAAACCAAAAAAAGGAGTGGAGTTACTTGGACCAGAAGAAAAATGCCATAAGAAATTTTCAATGGCTGCTTCTTCAAAGCTGACGTCATAATCTGCTAATGCTTCTCTGATCGCCTGAAAAAATGAAATATTTGGTGCTTCATTTTCGATTCTGTTCCAAACAGTAGTCCAGAATGAATTTCCAAACCGTTCTTCGAAATATAATGCCCAGGTTATGTCTTCATATGAGCCAGGAATGATACTTGTGGTAGGAGAACCAAAAAAATTAGCAGCGAAATTTTCCAGATAGTTGTAGTAATCATTTACTTCATCATACATGACTTCTTCATAGAGCGTAGCATCCATTTCTAGCCATCGGTCAGGGTCGCCACTCCATCCATTTTGCACAAATTGAAATACATGCTTCAGCTCATGTGCTATGGTTACTTTTACAGCACCTTTTTGATCTCCTTCAGGATCAGTATTCTCGGGAAAGCCTATGAAATCATTCTCAATTCCGATGTAAGGGGCATTTGGGGGAACAAATCCATAAGCGTTACTATTTGCTACGATAATATCAAAAGGCACACTTTTAACACTAAAAATATCCGTATACCCTAATGCAATGTATCGATCATAACTTGAATCTGCTGCCTGGCCAATCCATTCTACATAATCAGGGATTGAGTTATTGTTTTCATCCAGAGAGGGCACTGCATCACTCCCAGTAGTTTCATATTGCACCCTGAAATTACCGGAAGGACTTATATAATTTTCGGTAGCGAGAGTACCATTGAACTCAAATACTTTGCGATACTCATCTTTAACATCTTCTGTCAAATCTTCCCAGTGTTTATGAGCAAATAATCCTAAGGGAGTAATACACTTATGAAAGGAACTGTTTTGATGGTCAGAATGATCTAACAAATTGAAATGTATTTGTACAGCTTCACTGGCGCTTAACTCTTTAGCTTCGAAACGATCCAGAATTACATTAAAGTCAGAATATTCCTGAGCATTCAAAGGAGACCAAAGAACTGCAAAACTCAGAATAAAAGTAACAACAATAAAGAATCTGTAATCCAAAGGGAGCGTCATTTTCAATAGAATTTCCTTAACTTTAAGTTCGCCAATAACGGTAAGAGATGAATCATCGTGTAAATTAATTTAGAAGATGTACGAAGTTATTCTTTATTACAATTTTAGTCACATCGAAAATCCTGAAAGATTCTGTAAAGAGCATAAGAAATTTTGTAAAGAACTGGGATTAAAAGGTCGGATTTATATTTCCGCTGAAGGATTAAACGGAACAGCGGCCGGTACAAAAGTGCAAATCGATACCTACAAAGAATATGTTTGGTCATTAAATGGATTTGAGAAAACAGAGTTCAAACAAGATCAGAATGACTATATCCCATTCGCTAAATTGATCTGTAAACTCAGAGAAGAGATTGTTTCACTTCATATGGATGGAGTTGACCCCAAAAACGGAGGTAACCATCTTGAGCCTAAAGAATGGCGAAAGGTGATGGAGTCTGGCGAAGACTATGTAATGATTGATGTTCGAAATAATTATGAATCTAAAGTGGGCCATTTTGAAGGTGCATTAACTCCGGATTTGGATAATTTTTATGATTTCCCTCAATGGTTGGAAGAAGCGAATATCCCAAAAGACAAAAAAGTACTTATGTACTGTACGGGTGGAATTCGGTGCGAAAAATTTTCGGTTTTGATGAAGGACGAAGGCTGGGAAGATGTGAATCAGCTACATGGAGGAATTCTTAATTATGCGAAAGAGGAAGAAGGAGCACACTTCAAGGGGAAATGCTTTGTATTTGACGATCGATTGATTGTGCCCGTAAACCCAAAAGATTTGGCTCCGATTGCACAATGCGAAATTACCGGTAAACCTGCCGATACCTATGTTAATTGTGCGAATATGGAGTGTAATAAACTCTTTGTTTGCTCTGAGGAAGGAGCGCATTTAATGGAAGGATGTTGTAGTGAGGAATGCAGAAAAAGTGAATATAAACGACCTTTTGATCCCGAGAATGCATTTAAACCATTCCGTAAATGGTATAATTATTTTGGAGAAGATTTTAAACAACGTTCTGTTCAACAAGAAGAACAGCCTCAGTCGTAACATCAGGCTGGTTTTACCTTACCCGATTACTCATCGCTTTAAACCAGAAGTTGAATTTGTAGGGAATTCTCTTCTACAGATGATGTGCATCAAGTTTCCTTTTCGGTCTGAAGAAGAATGGAAGTCGAGAATTGAATCCGGCAGAGTGTATGTAAATGAAAAGGAAGTACAACCCAATTTTGTACTGTCTGATACCGACGAAGTCTTTCACCATAATCCCAGAGTTGTAGAGCCATCAGTTCCGGATGAGGTAGAAGTTCTGAAGGAGCATAAAGATTACCTGATCGTCTATAAACCGGCGCCAATGCCCATGCATCCGGGAGGGCGTTATTTCAAAAATACACTCATGGAAATACTGAAAGAAATGGGGTATCAGGAACTTCGGATTACACATCGATTAGACGCAGTCACTTCCGGTATTGTATTGATTGCAAAAAATAAAGCTTTTGCCAAAGAGGCTATGCATTGTTTCAAGGATGGAAAAGTGAAGAAATCCTATCTGGCTATTGTAAGTGGAATTCCTCAAGAGAAAATAAAAACGATAAACTCACCAATAAAGCGTAAACATGGGTTTGTTTTTGAGAGCGATGAAAAGCTGGAAGGAGCTCGTGATGCAATTACTCATTTCGAAGTGATGGAAGAATTCGATAATTCAGCATTAGTAAAATGTATTCCCGAAACAGGTCGCACCCATCAGATTCGTCTGCATTTGGCCAAATGGGGCTACCCGATTATCGATGACCCGATTTATGGAAAAGATGGGGATCAATCCAGCAAAACAATGCAGAAGAAGGCAATATCTCTTCTTAATGAAAGCGTGGTCATTCCAGAACTAGGAGTTGATTACTCGATTCGCTGAATTAAGAATTCAAGATTAAAAATTATGCCTCAATTAATTTTTAATCTTGAATCTTTCATTTTGAATTTCCTTCAAAAAAAGCCTCTGCGATAGCAGCAAATTGTTTCGGTTTATCAAGGAAGGCGTAATGACCTGCATCTTCAATGATTACTAAGGCTGCATTTTTAATTCCTTGTTCAATTCTTTCGGCCTGATATACAGGAGTGGCATCGTCATTTCTTCCCCAAAGTAAAAGTGTCTCATGTGGGATTTTTGGTAGACAATCCTCCAGATACTCCGTTACTGATTTCACAAAAGTTTCTCTCATAACCCCTGAAAGTTTGGAATAATCACTCGACCCTAAACTTTTCCAGAGATCAGTTCCTCTTAACCAACTTAACGCCTTTTCTCTAAGAGGGTTTGGGAGAATTATAAAAGGCGCTTTGAGTGTTTTGGCGAGATATTTTCGAAAGTAATATTTCCAGGACCTTCGGGGCTTCATTCCTGCCCCACCGGTAATCAGGACTTTTTGAATAATCTGCTTTCCTTTTTCACGAGTCAGAAGTTTTAAAAGTATTCTTCCTCCAAAGGAATGAACTAGTACATCAATGTGGTCATCCGGAAGCATCGATACGAATGCCTGTACGCCATCTGCATAATCATCGATACTCCAGGCTTCATTTGGGTCATTGGACTCACCGAAACCAGGAAGATCCAGTACATAGCACGAACGAATATGAGCGAGTTGATTCGCAATAGGCATCATAACACGGCGACTGCTTCCCCATCCATGCAGAATAACAAGTGCTTTACCTTCGCCTACAACCTCATATGCGATACGCTGCTCGTTGTATGTGAAATAATGTGTTTTACTCATTGTTTTAATCTGCCAAACATCCCACTTCCAAAACTTGAAAACAAGTTGACATCTCCTAAAATAATGTGCTAATTATAACCAGTATAATCTTATAGTTATGGATAAAAATAAAATTAAAAGAGTTGTTTTCTTTTGGATTGATAAGCTTCAAATCACAAAAACAGAGCGATTCTCAATTACTATTTTATTCAGCGTTATTGTTTTATTACTGGTACTAAACATAGTTATTAAAGAGCAAGTTGTTCCTGTACCTGAAAATCATGCAGAACTTTTAGCAGAATTTGAAAGAAGAAGTGGGCTGATTGAAGCAGAAGAGAAAAAACTTACAGCAAGATATGAAGGACAAGTAATTGAACAAGAGGAGAAAGGAATTCAGGACACAGTTATAATAGTTAATCTGAATACAGCTTCAAGCGAAGAATTACAAAAACTACCGGGCATTGGAAGTTCCTACGCAGAAAGAATAATCGATTATCGGGAAACTAATGGAGGCTTTAATTCCGTTGATGAGCTTGTGAATGTTCGTGGTATTGGCGAAAAAACACTCGAAAAACTTAAACCGTACATTAAATTATAAATGATGAATTAAGAATTTTGAATTCAATAACATCAAGCATAAAAAAGATTGATATATTAAACCCTCCAACTTAATTAAGCCTCTAAATTTTATATATGGTAAACGGCTACTATTCAAAATTCTTAATTTTCAATTCATAATTTTAAAATAGATGCCAAGTATCCTATGGGCTGATGATGAAATAGATCAGCTGCAATCACACATCCTGTTCCTCCAAAAAAAAGGCTTTGATATTGTACCGGTATCAAACGGTGAAGATGCCGTTTCAATGATTGAGGAACAAAAATTTGATATCGTTTTCCTTGATGAGCAAATGCCCGGAATGGGCGGACTGGATACTCTTGAGAAAATAAAATCTGCTCAACCACTTCTTCCAGTAATTATGATTACTAAAAGTGAAGAAGAATCCATCATGGAAGATGCAATAGGGGCAAAGATATCCGACTATTTGATTAAGCCGGTGAACCCAAACCAAATTCTTCTCACCGTTAAAAGAATCCTGGAGACATCAAGACTGCAAAGTGAGAAATCGGCTCAATCTTATTTAAAAGACTTCGGTAATATTGCTTCCAGAATACATCCCAATACCGATTGGAGAGAATGGATAGACATCTACAAAGAACTTTCAAAGTGGCAGATCGATCTCGAAGATGGTGATGAGGCGTTACAACAGGTCTTAGAAGATCAGGTAGTTGATGCCAACCGTGAATTCGGGAAATTTATTGAACGCGAATATGCAGAGTGGCTGGATCAGAACGAAGACGCACCATTAATATCTCAGGGTATTTTTAAAAACTATGTGCTGCCCCATCTAAATGCAGGAAAGAAGACAATGTTCTTTTTGATTGACTGCATGCGCTATGATCAATGGCTGGTATTTGAGCCTTATCTTGCAAAGATGTTTGATATATCTACCGATTTCTATTATTCCATTCTACCTACAGCTACTCCGTTTTCGAGAAACGCAATTTTTGCTGGGGTTTCGCCATTAGAGATAGCTCAAATGTATCCAAAATTATGGGATCAGGGGCAGGATGAAACCTCTTTAAACCGCCATGAAGAAGAGCTGCTTCAGAAGCAACTGGAAAGAGCTGGTATTGATATAAATTTCAAATACGAGAAAATCCTGAATGCCGAAGATGGAAAACTAGTCGCAAATAAAATGAAGAGTTTTTCACAATCCAAACTTGCTGCATTTGTATTTAATTTCGTGGATACACTCGTTCACTCCCGTTCTGATTCTGATGTGATTAAAGAGCTTGCTCCCGATGTATCCGCCTTCCGCTCAATTACTGAAGCCTGGTTTCAGCATTCATCTTTACTCCAAATGTTTAAAGAGCTGGCCGACGAGGATGTAACCGTTGTTGTTACAACCGATCACGGTTCGGTACGTTCTTTGAGAGATACAAAAGTATTTGGGGATCGGGATACGGCTACAAGTCTGCGTTATAAATATGGAAGAAATCTTAATGCAGAAAATGAAAATGCAGTCATACAAATACGTGATACAAAAAAGTATAAACTACCCGATTTAGGAAAAGCCAGTGATTACCTGATTGCCAGAGAAGACTATTACTTTGTTTATCCTACCAACTATCACAAATATCAAAACCGGTATAAAGATACTTTCCAGCACGGAGGAGCCTCTATGGAAGAGATGATATTACCGGTAGCAACTCTTACTCCGAAAAGATAAACCTATATGATCAGCAATTCGGTAAGTGAGACGATTCAGTATGGAAAAGACTTCGCGAAGGAACTTTCTCCCGGTGATGTAGTTTGTCTGGATGGAGACCTTGGTGCCGGAAAGACGCACTTAGTAAAAGGAATAGCTTCTTTTTTTGGTGTGAATGAAGAACAGGTGAGCTCACCTACATTCACGTTAATTAATGAGTATCAAGGCACTATTCCGGTTTTCCATTTCGATTGTTACCGACTTGAAAATGAGCAGGAAGCACTCGAAATTGGCACCGAAGAATATTTTTATGGCGATGGAATCTCGATTGTGGAATGGCCTCAAAAAATTGAGCACTTAATTCCGTCTGATTCCGTTTGGATTTCCATTAAACATTCCGGCGAAAATCAAAGAGAAATCAATAAACAAAAATCCTGATGTCCCTTAGAGGGAAACGAAGACTTTCATATCGGTTAGATTTACTTCCTGTGATAAAGCCCTACCACAGAAGGGCGAATAATAACCTGAATAAAGGTGACTTGGTATATTACGGTCCGAGTCCGGAATTCTATGGGATCGGCGAAATTGTTCAAACGGAAGAAAAAGTGTGTGTGGTCGATTTTAGAGGAACAGGTTTACTTGGAATTCATAAAGATGAATTGCTCTCAAGCTATTTAATTCCCATTCATAAGCTGAATCTTACCGGGCTGCTAAAAGGAAGGTAAAAGTAGTTTGTACTACTGAACATCTTAAAAAAATATTTTTTTAAGCTCCGAGTTTCTGATATTGGGCAGATATAACTAATCAAGATGTTCAGTATGAAAGCAATTAAATCTATTTTCTCAGGGGTATTACTTCTATTTCTATCTGTTTCTATGGTATCGGGACAGGAATTTACATTAAACGTAATCAGTGAAACAGAACAGGGGCTACTTCAAAAATCTTTGGAAGAACGTACTTATATCACCGTAAATGAGGCTCTTTTTTTTAGTGAAGAAATGAAAAGAGGTGCTGTTCTGGAATTCCAAAAGCTAAAGGGAGAAAAAGACAGAATTATCATTTTAGATAGAGAAGAATATTTCCCAGGTGTTATTTCAATCAGAGGATATAAAGAAGGAAACAGAGAACATGTTTTAGCGGCTACTTATAACAAAGGGACATTTAATGGCATTTATTATGATAAACCAGGATCTCCAACCTATTTTGGGTTTGATGAAGTTGAGAATGAAAATTACTTCTCGTCAACACACGAACTAGCGGAACATCAGCTTAACTGCGGTGTGGATCACTCAGACGAATTGATTCCGGTGCCACATTTCAGAAAGCTTGGTTCTTCATCAAATGTGGCACAAAATCCAATTTCAGTTGCAGCACCTTTGGTTGCAAGTGAAGACGATAGTGTGATTATTGATTTAATGATTGTATACACCAATGCTGCTGAAAGCTGGGCATCAACTTCTTCCGGTTTTGGTGATATTGATGGGGTTATTGCTCAGTCTGTTAACCTTTCTCAAACGGCACTTAATAATAGTGGAATTGGAATGCGTCTTCGATTAGTGACCACGCATAAGACATCCTATAATGAAGAGACAGACGGAACTGATTCAGAAACCAGACTAGACCGTTTCACAGAAAGTGGTGATGGTTTTATGGATGAAGTGCATGCAATACGAAACACCTTTGGTGCCGATATAATGTCTTTATTTGTACGGATTGAAGATACCGGAGGCTTGGGTTGGAGGCTTTCATCATCCGGGGGTAATCCCGATTTTGGATTTAACCTGAACAGAGTGCAACAAGTTGCATCAGGTCTAACATTAATCCATGAGGTTGGTCATAACATGGGGAATGCTCACTCACGAACTCAAAATTCTTCTGCGGCTACAGCTGCAGGTGGATTATTTCAATACTCAGCTGGTTTTCAGAATTCTACATCAAATTATCATACAGTGATGGCATATTCGGATGGCTTGCAGGAAGCTCCTTATTTTTCAAGTCCTGACCTCACTTTTATGGGAACGGCAACAGGTGAAAATAGCAGCGTTGCGCCAACTGATAACGCCAGAAGTATGAGGGAAATAAAGAGAACCATTTCGAATTACCGTAATACCGAAGTAGATGCGCCTTCTGCAAGTTTACTTGCTGATGTTATTAATGTGGAAATGAACCGTGAGGAAAATTTGAATATCCCTTTCCAGATTTCAAATAGTGGAGAAAGTGTATTAGTATGGGATATAGATTTTGGGTTTTCCGGCAATGGATTTAAAAGAAAGAAAGGTGCATTAAAAACAATTGAACCGGCTTCCTTTGAAAGAGTTACCAAGACAGCATCTAACTTAACGAGACAACCCGGAACTAAAGCAAAATCGGTAGCTGAACAAACCTTGTACACAACTTCTTTTGAAAGTGGTGAAGGCTTTACCATTGGTTCATTTGAGGGACTGTCTGAATGGAGAGCTATTTCAGATGACGTATTCTCGATTTCTACAAATAACTCAAATACCGGTGTACAGCACTTAAGAATCCAGGGAGATGGGTCGGGAAATACAAGGTTTATAAGTGCGCCTTTTTTAGGATTCCAACCATTTGGGAGTTATGAAATAACAGTAAACTTTGCAGTTTCAAGCTCTACAGAAACCTTCGATATTTACGTTTCTGATGGAAAAAACGGAGAGTTCGTTGCTGCAATAATTATAAATCAGGGTATATTTTTTGCAGCAGACCTGAATGAGCAAGACCAGGTTAGTTTCTTCGGTAGTGGAGCTGCCACTATCAATATTGGTTCATATAATGAAATCAAAATGGTGATGGATCCGGATAGCGAAATCATTCGTTATATCCTGAATGGGAATACAGTATATGAAAATTCGTATGTAGGAGGCTTTAGCCCCGGAGAAATGCTAATACTAAATCGGAGTAGTGAAAATGGTTCAACTATTGATGTTGATGACATAGAAGTCAAAAAAATAAGCGCTCCTTATCCCTGGTTATCTGTTTCTGAATCAACAGGCTTTACCTTGGAAGATGGTTCGTCAAACAGGTCACTACAATTTACGACAGTAGGAGTAAGTGCAGGTACTTATAACACCAGCATGAAGGTTCGGACAAGCGATCCACAGAATCCCCTGTTTGAGGTTCCAATAACCCTAACAGTGGCAAATGTAGTATCAAATGAATCAGAAGATGTTCCTGGTAGAATCACATTAGAGCAGAATTATCCAAACCCATTTAATCCAGCCACAACCATTTCTTACAGTTTGAGGCAATCAGAAAATATTACGCTAGAAGTGTATAATGTTAAAGGACAGAAAGTTGCGACTCTTTATGATGGCAAACAGCAAGCCGGTGAGCATGAAGCTCTCTTTGATGCCTCAAATTTTTCAAGCGGGGTATATATTTACCGACTACAAACAGAGTCTCATGTATTAACCCGTCAAATGGTTTTGATTAAGTAATATGAAGCATCTAAACTACTTTTTAATCATCATTATCTTAATCGGTTTAGCTTGTACTAAAGCTGAAAAAAAATCTGAAGAAAAGACTCAGGAAGAGCAGCCGGAGTTAACTGAAGAACCAACAAAAACCTATTTAGAAATAGATGTGATAGAGCTCGAATCTATTGAAGCAGGTGATGAAATCAGGTTAGAATTAATTGAGTCTGAAATGTATACACTTATCATTCAGAGAGCGGAAGAAACGATGCAAGGTATTGTAAGTATTTCAGCTATTGTTAATAATGAAGAAACAGGTCAGGCAAATCTGATTTTCAGAGAGGGTAAATTATCAGGGCAAATGACTATGCACACTAAAGGGATTATGTATAACCTTGGCTTTGATGAAAATGAACAGCTTCACTTTATTAGCCCTATAGATCCTGAAGAAAGAGATATTCTTCCCGGAGGAGAACCGAGAGAGGTCCCCAGAAACGACGGTTAGTTGGAATTCTTTTATAATCTCGCATAATATGCGCTTTTTACGTATATAAGTGCTGATTTATACGCTTAAGGTTTTTGATATGGGTATGGTTTATAGAAGAAGAGCCATTGCTTTTTTTGCTTTAATTTCCTGCTTTTTAAGCCAGGCTTCGATAGCTCAGGTTCCTGAGTTTGATGCAACGCATTATAATTCAGAAAATATAGGCTTATCCCACAATACTGTTCTGAATATGACTACAGACAGTTATGGATTTGTCTGGATTTCAACAATGGATGGCCTTAACAGGTTTGATGGAAAAAGCGTCAGGATTTACAGAAACTCACCAGAAGATTCATCCACGCTTAGTGACAGCTTTATACATGGTTTGTTTGAATATTCGAACGGAAAATATCTAATAGGTACACGAGATGGAGGACTAAATATACTAGATCCTAAAACAGACCGAATTCAAAGGGTAGATCATTCTGTAAATGAGACTATTCCTGAAGCTCCGGTAAATGTTATTTTCGAGGATAGTAAAAGCTTTTTATGGGTTGGTTTTTTTACCAACCGTGTTGGGTATTTTAATTTTGATACACAAACATATCATCCAGCTAATTTGGTCGAGATTGGTTCTGGTGAAAAAATAAACTCTGTTAACTCTATACTGGAATTAAAAGATGGCTCTTTTTTACTAAGCTCTCTGAACGGGCTATTTTATGTTTCCGGTAGTGAAGTAGATAAATTCAGAAGCGATCCAACTTCGAATGTTGAAATAGTATCCACTAGAATTCTGTTTTCTGAAGGTAATCCAGCTCCTAATACAGACAATATCTTCATGGATTCTGAGGGTGATTTATGGGTAAGAATTGTAACAGATGACCTCAAAAAGCTCCCAAAAGATCGTCTTCCACCACAAGTTTTACATAGCGTGCAAACGGGCTTTGCAAAATCCTCGGTAAAGAAAAAGTACCTCGAAAGAGGAGATTATTTGATCAAAGGGCATTTAGAGGGAAGGGTAAAGGCTATTCATAAGAAAACAGGAAAAGAAGAAGTTAAAACAATTCTGGAAGTAGATGGTGCAGTAGGTGCTTCTTCGCTATATGAAGATGGTTTTGGAAATATTTGGTTCTATACCTGGGGAGGCGGTTTTTTTAAACTGAAAGAAAAGAAAGGTATCTCTCTTGTTACCAATACGAACAATGAAAAAGTACTGCCAGCTACTTTTGTACTGGCTTTCGAGGAAGAAGCACATGGTATTTGGGTAGGAACGAGTGAAGGACTCAGTTTCATTAGCGATTCAAACAGAAAAAATCCTGTTACAACTGTCTTAAACCAATCGTTAGGAAGTATCTGGTCTCTGGAAAGAAATAACCTCGGACTATGGATCGCTACCAGAACAAATGGATTATTCCTTATTCCTGATAAATCAATTAAATCAGGAAATCTGGAACTGGTACAGTTTAACATAAATAATAGCCTTATCCGGAACGATAACGTACATCAGGTTTTAATTGATTCTAGAGGCTGGCTATGGATTGGATATCAGGGAGAAGGAATTCAGGTTATTAGAAATGTAGAGCAATGGCTGGATGGAAATCCTGCAAATGTGATGGAACTAAAAAATGACAATAGTGAATCATCCATTAATAGTAACAGCATTAGAAAAATATACGAGGATAGTGAGGCTAATATTTGGGTTGCTACTACAGATAATGGGATAAACTATCTGCTTTTCGAAAATGAGACTATTATTGGGATACAAACATTTGAACCTGAAATGGAACTTTCTCATCGTGATGGTCGGTCAGTTTTACAGCAAAACGATAGTACGTTCTGGTTTGCATCCTATGGCGGCGGGATAACCCGCTGGAACAAGACCTCAGGTACCTTATTAAATATCCGTACCCTGGAAGGTCTTCCAAATAACAGCGTATATGGAATTTTAGAAGATGAAAACCCCAATTTTATTTGGATGAGTACAAATAATGGTTTGGGAAGATTAAATACACAAACCTTAAGCTTCACAAATTTTACAGAAGCAGATGGTCTTCAGAATAATGAGTTCAATACAGGTGCCTATTACAAAAGGAGTAGCGGAGAACTGTACTTCGGAGGGGTAAATGGGTTTAACTCCATTGACCTGAAAGAATTGGATCTTAATAGCACACCTCCACGGGTGTATCTAACTAATATAAATTTATTCAACAAACCGTTTACATCAGACAGCGCAGCATCATTTCAAAAAAGTCTGGAGTTGAGATACAATCAAAACTTTCTGTCTTTTGAATTTGCAGCTTTGGATTATACCGAGCCTTTAGGAAATCAATATGCCTATCAAATGCAAGGTGTTGATGCAGATTGGGTATACTCAGGAAATAGGAATTTTGCCGATTATCCCAATCTTACTCCCGGAGAATATTTGTTCAAAGTAAAAGCAGCAAACAGCAATGGAATATGGAATGAAGCTGGTAAAACTCTTCGAATAAAAGTACTTCCACCATGGTGGCAAAGGTGGTGGTTCAGAGCGATTTATGGATCATTGTTATTACTTGGTTTTATAAGTTTGATTCGATACTACTCCCAGAGAAAATTGAAAGAAGAGCTTCGTCAACTGGAAATAAAAAACAAACTAAGGAATGAGAGAGAGCGAATATCAAGAGACTTGCATGATCACGTAGGCGCTCAATTAGCAAACATAATAAGTGGGTTGTCATTAATTGATAAATACGTAGAAGTAGATGAGCGTGAAAAATCAATAAAACTGATGAAATCACTGAAAGGTGATGCAGAAGTTACCATTAAACAACTAAGGGAAACTATTTGGGCTTTAAATCAAAATGAGCTGAATTTAGAAGGGTTTATTTCTCATCTGAATACCTACTTTAAAAACCAAAGTGCGCTCACCGACCAACTCAGCTTATCAGTAAACCTTTCTGGTGATGGGGATACCAAACTTTCCGCTACACAAGCTTTGAATCTTTTCAGAATAATTCAGGAAGCATCACAAAATACACTCAAGTATGCAAACGCCGAGCATCTCAATATTTCGTTTTCAAGACAAAACGGAAGCTTATTTGTAAGCATAAAAGATGATGGAAAGTTTAAATCAGACTTACAAAGTTTTAATGGTGGTTATGGAATGAAAAATATGCAAAAAAGGGCGCGTGAAATTAATGGCAAAGTAGAAATAAATACAGATTCAGGGACAGAAGTGAAAGTAAAATTGCCATTGTAATGAGTAAAAATTTCACTATTTCGGGGTATTGGTTAGATGGAATAATTGTGGGATACTTTTGAAAACAATGAATAGCATGGATTCAAAGAATAGCATCCCGTTAAAAGTATCAATCGTAGAGGACCACGATATCTTCAGAAAAAGAATGGCGGAATTACTTCAGTTTTATCCCGAGCTGGAAGTGGTTCTGATTGCAGAATCAGCAGAGGTTTTTTTCCATAAATTCAACAGAATGGAAACCGAAGACCAACCAGACGTAATATTGATGGATATAGAACTCCCAGGTATTTCAGGAATAGAAGCGACCTTTCAGCTGAAGCAGAAAGTTTCTGACATTGAAGTAATTATGTTTACTGTTTTCGAAGACGATGAACGAATTTTTGAATCAATCAATGTTGGGGGGTCCGGGTATTTACTTAAAGACACAGCAATTGATGAAGTAGTAAAATCAATTAAAGAAATTCATTCTGGTGGTTCACCAATATCCCCTTCAATAGCGAAGAAGGTATTGGATATGGTTAAAAATCCTGAAGCTTATCAAACTGAAAGAAAGGAAGAAATCCCATTTGATTTGAGTCCGGCAGAACTCAAAATCCTTGAACAGGTAATTATTGGTAAAACAAATAAACAAATAGCTGAGGATGTATTTCTTAGTCCCTGGACGGTAAAAACACATATCAAAAATATTTATAAAAAGATGCACGTGAATTCCCGTGCAGCAGCTGTTCGGCTCGCAATAAAAAGGAATATCGCCTGAAAAAGAGAACATAATACCCCTTTCGGGTGATGTTTTAAGCTCTTCTAAAGCCTGAAATTACTATGGTCGTGGTATATCCCGGCATTAAATTTTTTCAAAATAAAATCAGGCAGTATGAAAAAAATAACGTTACTAATTCTAGGTTTTTTTATAGGTACAGGAATGGCTAATGCTCAGGAACAACTCCGAGAGCAGATTGATAAACAATATTTAAATCCGGCACACAAAGCTTTTTTATATCAGGTATCAAAAGATTTTAAACAAGCAGATAGTTGGGTTCTTTCTTTTGGCGATATTGCAGATAAAAGTCTTTTTTTGGAAATGGCATCGGTAAGTAATCTTCCAGCAGATACATCCTGGGGATATTCTGAGTGGAAGAATCTTATGGATACTTCATTTACCCCTCAAACATTCAGCCGCCGTTTTTATGAAGGAGATACTCTCAGTTATATCTACCATAATAATCAATATGTATGGTTAGCGGATAGTTCAGAATGGAGACCGCAAAGAATCCAGCAAGGGTTTTTTACAGATGGGTATAATGATAGCTCTGTTACTTATAATTATAATTACCCATATGAAGAACCGTACACTGGTCAGCGCTCAATTACTCCGGAAGTTCCGGCAGAAGGTGCCACCGTAGAACAGTTTTGGGACTACTACAATCCGGAAACAGGATGGCAAAAAGGTACAAGAGAACTTTCTTACCGGGATGAATTTGGTTGGGACACTCTCAGACTTTCATATCAGTTTGAAACAGAGTTAATGGAGTACCAAATCAATTCAAGACAAAGAAGGCAACACGGAGAGAATTTTGATTACTATTATAATGAAGGGTATTTCAATGGAATTCTTTCATCCACCGATTTACAGGAAAGCACTACGGAATATGAATTAAGAAAAAGAGAGTACTTCAGTAATGAGGGTATCCAAACAAGTGGGAGCTTAGATTACACAAAGATAGAGGATGGCAACAGATATATATATCAGATAAATAAACAATATGACCAGGATAAGATGATGTATGTAGGTAATGACAGCCTGCACTTTATGTACGCTCCGGATGATTCTTACACAGATGCAGAAGGTTTTTTCTGGGATGATTCTTTATGGGTACTCTATCAGGCATACACAAGCTTTCAAAGAATGCATGAAAGCGAGGAAATGGTAGTAGACTCCATTTTGATTTACGATGTCGAAATCGATGAAGAAACTATGGAGCCGGTACGTACTCGCGTTTCCCTAAAAACAGAAATGGATTATGATATAGCGGGTAATCAAATAGAAGTAAGAAATTATGCGATTATATCAGATACACTTAGGCTAAACTCAAAAACGGTTAGAACATTTCGCGAATTTCTTGATTTCAATGAAAACCCATACTTCACACAGACAAAACAAGAAACGTATTCAAGGGATTTTTCTTCGGGGATAATATTCCGTTCCGGGTTGAATGAAACATTGTATTCTTCTGACGGCACCTACATTGGCGCTAAATACTTCCAATTTAACGCAGCCGGAGATACTACATACGGATACCAAACCCAACGAGAAACAATTCTGGACGGAAGCACATTAGAAGTGCGGTTTGACTGGGATTTCAATGAACAGAAGTTACTTTTAAAAAGTTATAGAATTAACAACCGAAGGATTACAGGATCTGGTGGTTTAAGCTTTAACCAATCAGTGAACAAAACTTTTGTTGGTGATCAGGAATCCATTAACCGGTCTATGAGTTCATATACAAGCTATCCCGGCGTATTCAATGATGGGCCGATACTTATTAACCCGGGTGATACAGTTAGTCTTTATGTAAGTGCGATGAGTCCGGATATGACTATCCCGGAAGTTGAAGTAATGGACATGCCATCTACAGCAACATTTGATCCGGAGACCAGACATTTCTGGTGGGTGGTAGATGAAAGCAACCCATCTCCAATGACCTACAAAGCCACACGTGGCGAGACGTATGTAACTGCAGAGGTAGAATTTATTATGGATCAATTCGCAGTTGGAACCGAAGAGTTTGATAATCCGAATGAGTTTAAGCTTTCTCAAAACTACCCGAATCCATTTAACCCAAGTACAAATATATCTTTTAATCTTCCAGCAACGGGTGAGGTTAGTTTGAAAGTATATAATTTGCTTGGTCAGGAGGTTGCTACGTTAGTAGAAGGACGGTTAAGTTCTGGAAGTCATACCGTGAATTTTAACGCTTCCCAATTGGCGAGTGGGATGTATATCTATCGTTTACAGGCAGGAAATCATCTTCAAACTAAAAAGATGATGCTGATTAAATAAAAAATACCCCGAATCGGGTATATAATTATTATGCCCGATTCGATTTCTTTCATCTAAATCTGAATAAAATGGGGACAGATGAAAAGAGCGATACTATTAACTTCAATATATGTACTGGCTTTTTCGGGGTACATTTTTTCACAAAGCGCATGGACTAATACGGGAGGTCCGGAGGGTGGCGCTATATTATCATTGGGATCTTCGGAGGGAAAACTTTATGGTATAACAGGAAGCTCTATATATGTTTCTTCAGATGCGGGAACTTCTTGGGAAAAAATAGGAGAGGACTTCACTAATCTCGGAGTTACTTCGGTGCTTACAACATCCTTCGGGGCCCATTTTAAAACCACAGGAACAATATACACAACAACAGATGATGAACTACTTATCGAAACAGTAAGCGGCTTCGGAAGTTTTGAAGTTCCAACATATATGGTGAACATAGAAGATACTTTATATGCATCCGGCACTTCTAATTTATATAAATCGGTTGATGGCGCTACAACATGGACAAGTCTGGGCGCTTTTACGATAGGAGATATTCTATTCAGCGACGACGAATATTTATATACAGCGTCCTTTACCAATGACATAAAAATCTCGAGAGATGGTGGGACAACGTTTGAAGCTTTTGGACCAGACTTGAACTTTGAGTTAGTATCAGATATAAAACGCCTGGGCGATAGAGTCGTTTTCTCAACAAATACCGGGGCTTGGGCACAAGATCAAAACGGAGAATGGACAAAGAATTTCGAGCAACCGGGCGGTTTTAATAGCCTTGCGGTAATTGATGGTATAATTTACGGTCTGTATTCTGCTCCTACTCTCTCTGCGGATATATATGCTTCTGCAGATACGGGTAAAACCTGGACAAAAGTTGAAATTGAGGGTGATATTGCTCCCGCATATGGAGATCATAACAAAGTTGTTACAATAGATGGGAAACTTTATGCTACCGCACTACAAATCAGAAACCCACTTGTTTCTGATGATGGCGGTCTGAATTGGAGTCAACTTGGATCAGCAGGATTGAAAAATCCACGTACCCGCGGTTTATTCGAAATTGGCTCTGTAATTTACGCTACTTCAAGCAGCGGAATAGGGACGGGTAGTTTTGGTGACGGAATTTTTTACTCGGAGGATGGCGGACAAACATGGGATGAAGTAGAAATTAATCTTCCGGAATCTCACAATGGACTCTTTAATACTGTTCGCGGATATAATGGAACATTATATGCCTCCTCTATGATGGGCTTATATATAAGCACAAACATGGGCGATACATGGAGCGTAATGTCGGGAACGGAAGACTGGTATATTAGTGATATTGCTTTCTTTGATGATCGCTGGGTAATGGCAGGGAGCGACGGTTTTTCACGAGTGTGGACATCAACAGATGCAGGAGCAACCTGGAATGCTGAAACACAGGCAATTGGTGCTGCTTTTTTTGAATTTTATCAAGATGAAGACCTTATCACGATTGGTTCTAATACTACGTTTATAGGAACATCTACTGATGCTGGTGCGACATGGCATTTTGCAAATGCAGATAGTGGATTAGGATTAATAAATGGTGGGCATCAATATGTTACCAGTTTAAATGGAACTATGTATGCAGTCTCATCAGCGAATCCCGAATATTACTCTTCAAATGATGGAGGCAAAACATGGGAAGGTGTCGATCTAGAAGGAATTCCAGCAGGTTTATCAGGATATGGCGCGTTACTCAATGTAGACGGCGCATTATATCTTAACATTCAGGAAACGGTATTTGAAGATGGAGCATTGAAAGGAGTATATAGTATTTATAAAAGTGAAGATGGGATTAATTACATGAAAGAAATAGAGTTTGAAGGAATGCCCGAGGGTTTCAACTTTCCTTATTTGTTATTTACAGAAACCGAAATATTTGCCGGATTTAATGGTGCTACGATTCATAAATACGATGCAATGGAGACATCAAATGAAGAAACAAAATTACATCCGGAAAGATTTATGCTTTCCCAAAACTACCCGAATCCATTTAACCCAAGTACAAGTATTTCTTTTAATCTTCCAACAACGGGTGAAGTCAGTTTGAAGGTCTATAATATGCTTGGGCAGGAAGTCGCTACAGTAGTTGAAGGGCGGTTAAGCTCTGGAAGTCATACCGTTAATTTTAACGCTTCCCAACTGGCAAGTGGAATGTATATCTATCGCTTGCAGGCAGGAAATCATCTTCAAACCAAAAAGATGATGTTGATTAAATAATCAGCCTTTCATTCGGTTTACGGCAAATGCTCTCAACATCCAGGTTGGGAGCGATTTCTTTGGGTCTCTTTTGGTCATATCAATGAAGAGACCCAGTTTTTTTGCAATAGGAACTTTATGAGTTTCGACAAACTCAATTAACGTTCCATCGGGATCTTCGATATAGGTAAATCTACCCGCAGCTTCTCCCATGTCAAAGCTGTCGGCACTATCCACAGTAAATTTAAACCCAGCAGCCTCACATTCTTCTTTTAGTGTGTCCATTCCCTGAACATCAAAACAAAGATGGATAAAACCAAGGTCTCCCCAGAATCGGTTTTCAAAAATAAGTTTTGGTTTTCTTCTTCCATCCAAACATTGAACAAGTTCAATTTCAGTAGGTCCGAATAACTTTACAAAGGCACCTTCTCTGGGTTTACTATGTCTTAGGAGTACTCTTCTGTACTTTTGATCTCCGGCAGGAAGTCCTTCAAAATCTTCAAAAGTACCGGATTCATCATATACTACTTCATCATAGCCTAAGATATCAGAATATAAAGTTCTTGATTTGTCGATGTCTGTAGAACCAATGATGGCGCCGGAAACACCACCCGTTGTTTTGGGTTCATTCTTTTTGAACCAACCCAACCCCTTTACTACGTTAAATATATTTCCATTCAAATCTTCAACAAAAAAGTTCAGATCTCCGACAGGATTTTTTCTTAATGAAGTTAATACGTTAAGTCCCGCGCCATTGAATTGCTCGTACGTTTCTTCCACATCTATGGATTTAATTTTAGCACAATTAATTCCCAGATCACCCATTTGAATACCAAAATCAGGAGCAACTGGAGTACGACTGGTATACTGCCAGATTTCAAAACCACCACCACCTCGCATACTTAATGTAAGAATAGCTCTGCGTTCATGAGGCTGGCCTCCGGTGTACGGTAACATTAAATCTGCAATCGCGGCGTCGTCAAATACTTTGATATCCATCCCAAAATAGTTCTTGTACCATCCTGTAGATTCTTCCACATTTGGGTTTCCAATTCCGATTTGCTGAATACCTGAAATTACTTTTTCCATAATGCTTTGACGATTTACCCTTTTGATGATTTATAAACTAAGCAAAAAATTACGGAACTCATCTGTGTTATACTTAGCCATTCCTCTTTTTTCAACAACGATATCACCTTCCGGGGAAATAATATAGGTAGTTGGTACAACGGAACTGTTATAGACTCCCGGTTGTCTCCCCGTTAAAAAATAGACAGGCATGGAAAATTCTTTTCGTTCCATGTAAGAACGTGCCTTCTCACGATCTTCATCAAGTGATAGCATTACGAACACAATACCCTCTTCATTCTCGAGCTGCTCATAAAGCTTTTGAATATTAGGCATCTCTGCAATGCACGGAGGGCACCATGTAGCCCAGAAATTCAGAAATATAGTTTTACCCTCAAACTCTTCAAGTGAAGTTCTGCTTCCATCAAGAGATATAAGAGGCATGTTGTAATTCGCTTTTTTGATCTCACTAATATCAATCTCTGTATCAGGCCGTAGAATTCCGGTAGACAAAAGTACTCTTTGTAATCCGCCAATTACTTCGGTATGAAGTCCTGTTATGTATAGGATTCCAAAAACTCCCAGAATAATCGCCCATTCACGGATCGCCTTTATAAATTGATTAGGTGATTTCTTTTCTTTTGGATCACTCATTACAAGAAAGAAGAAATTTCATCCAGCGATTTCTTGGTTATATCCGGGACTTGAGTACCCACTTCGGGATATCCTACAACAAGCAACAGAAAAGCTTTTTCGTGGGAAGGGCGTTGCATAATTTCATTTAAGAAACCCATGGGACTTGGTGTATGGGTAAGGGTGGCAAGTCCGGCATTATGTAAGGCAGTAATTAACATACCGGTTGCAATACCAACAGATTCTTTCACATAGTAATGTTTCTCTTTTTCTCCGTCTTCATTGAGGTGAAAGCTTTGAGCAAAGATTCCAATCAGATAGGGAGCCTTTTCGAGAAAGGGTTTGTGCTCATCCGTTCCAAAAGGTCGTAAATCTTCCAGCCAGTCTTCAGGCGCGCGCCTGTGATAAAATTCCCGTTCTTCCTCTTCCGCAGCTTCCCGGATTTTTGTTTTGATATCAGGATCAGAAACCACTGCAAAATGCCAGGGTTGCTTATTCGCACCATTTGGTGCAGTTCCAGCGGCAAGAAGACATTGCTCAATTATTTTTTTGTCGACCGGACGATCAGAAAATTCCCGGATAGTTCTTCTGGATTTAATTAGCTGGTAGAAATCTTCCGCTCTTTGGAGCATTTCTTCCGGTGAATATTCTTTGTAAGAGGTTAGGGGAACGAAATGGGGTTCTTTCATTAACAGGAATTCTTTTTTTAGAAGCTAAGCATATAAAAGAAAAGAAGTATCACAAGAGTATTGAACGATTAAGAGAAAAGTGATTAAGTGAATCTTTCATAATCACCTTTCACCTATCTCTTATCAAAAAATCACTTAACCCCCGAACCTTTAGCCAACCACCAGGGGTGAACTTCGACAACCAATCGCCCGGCTTTTACCATCGGATCAGCCTGTGCATACTCCAAAGCCTGTTCTATTGTGGCTACATTGTATACAGAAAATCCCCTGATATCACCTTCTCCACCAGTCGGTCCATTAAGGTTAATAATTCCCTGTTCGTACAACCCACCTAAATAGGCAAGATGTTGTTGTTGAAGAGTTGCCGCTTCTTCTTCACTTTGACTTCGTTCCGGTCCACTTTTCAGGAATACAATGAAATACTTTTGCATTTTTATTTTTTCACCCGCCCATTCATAATCGAACGTTTCAGGTTGAGGAGTTGAGGTGGAGTCTTGAGCCAAAACGATTTGCGTAAATAAAATCAGTGGCAATAGGGCAAAAAAGATCTTCATAAGTAAAAGGTGATTGTTGACAGTTGAAGGGGCAAGCTAACGTATACAGGTTCTTTAAGTCAACTCTCAACCTTCATCACAAACTCAAGCCACTCCTGTTGCTCTTCTAACCGCTCTATATATCTTGGACGAAGATTTAATTCTGAAACGGCTTCAATCCAGTTTTGGGCAATTTCATAAGACTCCAGAAAAATTAATTGATCGATGAGCTGTATATAGATATCAAACCAATCGGAATTTAAGTCACTCGTTGAAATGGCGGAAGCAAACGCAGGGATTCGTTCAGATTGTATGATATCAATCGCTTTAGAAATGCTTAAGTATTTATTAGATGAATTGAGCTGTGTTGTTAATTCCTGAGGAATAATATCCTTATACCGGTTATTGATAAAAGCTTCCCAATTCAAACTATCACTTCGAAGTTCATAAGAGTATTTAAAGTTTCTCGGTAGTGGGTTTGGCAGAATACTTATGGTTTGGTTCATTTCTGAGTACGCTGATTCCCAATCTCCCAGTAAAGCATGGGCATCGGACTTTATCAACCTAAACTGTGGAATGGAATCGTTTGGTTGAACTGCTTCAATTACTTTTTCATAGTTACCAAAACGAAGCTGGTATTGGAGCCATTTCAACTTAATGACAGAATTATAAGAATAGGAGGTATATAAACCTTCTACAATCGGTAAGGCTCTCCCAAGTTGTCGATTCGTTTCGTGCAACCGTATTTGATCCCATTGTTCCATAAGAGGACTTACAGCATGTGGACATGCCTTCTGAAAAATAGAGCGTTGACTAAAAATAAATGCCGAGTTTTGTTGATCCAGAGAATCCAGAACAACTTCGGGAAGTGAGTTTTGCCATTCAGAAACCAGTTGGTCAAAAGGAATGGAATAAGCAGCTTCAAAATCATTAGTAGCATAAGCCTCCTTAAAATCAGACACCGGGTATTCATCCAGTAAATAGCTTACAAAAGAGCCAGCAGTGGTATAACTGATTGCTCCGGCGCTGGAATAAAATCCTTTAAAGGAAAGAGCGGCTTCCATTTGTTCCGCCGTTGGATATGGAGGATCAGCTGCCATAATTTGATCCAGAGTAGACTCCGGGGAGGCATCTTTGGCAATTCCTTCTGCAAGTCCTTCAATTAATCCAATACTCCAGCTCCCATTGAAAAGCTTATTGCCAAATTGTTTGGAAATCACATGAACCATTTCATGCATAAGTACATCATCCAAATGTTCTTTGGCAATATGAAGCTGATCCTGATTTAACCAAATAGGAACATAACTGGTAAATTTTGCGCCAACTAAAGCTTTCTTTTGCCAGGCATTTGAATAAATATAGCTTTCTATTTTTCTGTCTTCTGGCCAGTCTATTTCCAACTGATTATTAATCTCTTCAAAGTAAAACTCATGTTTTAATGCCCAATATTCTATTTCTGTATCGGAGAAATACGTATCGGCATAGTAAATATCGAAATGTTCCGATTGATATTTTTTTAGTTGTTGTTTCAGTTCACTTCTGGGGGTAATAACTCCTGATTCAGGAAGGAAAAGATAGGATGGAAATAAAATGAGAACAGCCAAAGCTAAAGTCAGCTTAACACGACCCGATTTTTTCCAGTCAGGCAGGAACCAAAGAAAAACAATCCATGCAATCGTGATAACCCGGAATAAGATGAGGTTCCAGCCAATTGTAACGGTTTCATCATAAATAGGACCGGGCCAGGCTCCCCATACATGATTAAAAAAATATACCTGAGGTAATGTTAAAACCTCAACCAGTAATACTCCAACCGATATAAAAAGAAGAGTCAAAAAAGTAAGTGTTGTCGGAAGAGGTACTATCAACTTTCTGAATAAACGTCCGATGGTAACTCCCAATAATACACTTGGAGCAGGAACTAATACCCAGAAGCCTAATCCATGTAAAGTGAAACATCCTCTGAACAGAGAGAATAAAAAGATGGGGAAACCAAATAGATAAACTGCTGTAAGAATTTTGAAGATTAATCGGCGCTCTTTTTTCAGAATAATTTTTGATGAAGCAATTCCTCCCCAAAAACAACCCACAATCGCAGCAAGCATCGCTGATTCAAAATGGAAATCACCTAATAAAGGGAGAGGCAGGAACAGGCACCCCAGAAAAATAGGAACTAAATGTTTTATCACTTTTTTCAAGAACCCGGATATTATTTATTGAGTAGATAAGGAATTACAAGCATTGTATCTACCACGATCCAAACTCGACAGCGGCATACACCCAATAGATTAACCAAAACTGAACCGGTAGCCGGATGAGTGTTGCTAATGTGTAAAGAGTGAAACCTCTTTTTTTATAGGCTTTTCTGAACATATCAATGTTAGCCGGAAATACGGCTATTAACAGAAGAATCAATCCAATAGCTGAAATCATTTTAGTGAAAGGAATCATAATTCCGATCCCGCCTAAGACTTCAAAAACCCCGCTCCAAAAAACCATTGCTTTATGATGGGGAACGTAATCTGGCATTATTTTTAAGAACTGTTTGGGAATCAAAAAGTGTAAAACGCCTGTAAAGATGAACATGCCTCCAATCAAATAGACATGATTCGATATATCAGAAAAGAAATCGACCATTATTTTTTAAAAATGGCGGTGAGTACAAAAAATACATTTTCTTTTCTCTCCATTAATCTCCGGCTAAAGTATGGAAACCAATCGGTACCAAATGGAACATACACCCTGGTTCGGTAACCTAATTCAGTTAACTCAACCATAGTTTTTTCCCGTAAACCATACAACATTTGAATTTCAAAACTGTCTAATGGTATGTTTTGCTCAGCAGCATATTCTCTGATCCAGTTAATTAATTCGTCATCATGACTCCCAAATCTGGGGAAATCCGTTTTTTCAAGAAGTATCTTAGCGCATTCTTTATAAGCCTCCCGAATATCAGGCATATTCTGGTGGGCTACTTTTGCCGGTTCTTTGTAAGCACCTTTTACCAATCGTATATCTACACCAAGATCAGCAAGCTCCTTAATGTCATCGAGGCTTCGGTGAAGCATCGACTGGATTACTGCTCCAACATGCCTGGCACCATATTTTGCATGCGCTTCTTTTACAATATCTATGGTGATCTGGGTGTAATCACTTCCTTCCATATCAACCCGAACAAATTGGTTTTGTTCGCTGGCAACATCTAATAATTTAAACAGGTTTTCCTTGCAATAATCATGATCAATATCTAATCCCATCATCGTTAGTTTGATGGAAATACTACTTAATAATTCATGCTCTTTTATCCCATTAAGTAGATTAATATATGCTTCAACCGTTTCGTCAGCAGTTTTTCTGTCGGTTACATTTTCACCAAGTAGATCAAGAGTAAGTCGAAGATTCTTATTGTTCAGATATTGAGCTTTTGGAATGGAATCCTGAAAAGATTCTCCGGCTACAAAACGCTTGGCAAGCACAAAAGGTAGTTTCATTCAGATGATTTTGGTTAGGCTTCAAAAATAAGAAATAGTTGGATGTTCTACCTACACAGAAATTTCCGGTAACGTTTGAAAGTTTGGTGCGTCTAACATTCACTGAAACTAACAGGGAAGTAAGGCGTAAGGAACTTCCGTTAACCAAAAAGGAAATCCATGAAAACAACAAAAGGTCTAATAAAAAGTATTTATGCTGCGTGCTTTGTTGCAGCAATTGTACTGGCAACAACGGATTCAAGTATGGCCCGCCAGGCGTATACAACCCAGGAATTTAGTGTATCAGATAATTCAAATATCGAAGTACGAACATCCGGAGGAAGCATTGAAGTATTCGGAGAGAATACCGATGAAGTAAGAGTAGAAATGTATGTGAGAAAAAGAGGAAAGTTATTAGAACAAAGAGAGGCTGACCTTGATGACTGGGAAATCAGAATTGAGAAAGAAGGGAACACAGTATATGCGATTGCTAAAAGAGAAGGCAGAAGCTGGGGAAATAATAATCTGAGTATTTCTTTTAAAGTTTATGCTCCTGTAAAATCCAGAACGGATTTGAGAACCTCTGGTGGAAGTTTAAGACTGGAAAACCTTCAGGGCGATCAAATGGCAAGAACAAGTGGTGGAAGTATAGAAGCTGATAATATTGCCGGAGACATTGAGCTGAAAACATCTGGCGGAAGCATAACCATTAATGATATTGAAGGAACTGTTGAAGCAAATACCAGTGGAGGAAGAATCAGAGCGGAAAACGTTACTGGTGGGATTGATGCCAGAACAAGTGGCGGAAGTATTACACTTGAAAGAGTTTCCGGAAACGTGGAAGCAAGTACCAGCGGTGGAAGTATCGAAGCGGAAGTATTAGACCCAAACGATTTTATTGAATTAAGAACTTCAGGCGGCAGCATTACCGTATATGTTCCTAAAGATTTAGGCTATGATATTGATCTGGATGGCAACAGAGTCCGTGCCGATCTCCATAACTTTAAAGGTCAGTTCGATAAAAACGATATGAAGGGCACCATGAATGGTGGCGGAACAAGATTGAAAGCCCGTACTTCCGGTGGTTCAGTAAACCTCAGATACCTGTAAACAAATTTTTAAGATTAGTTAGTTACAAAGCCAAAAGGCGGAGGATGATATCCTTCGCCTTTTTTATTTCCATTTGCGAGGAATGAGCGAAGCGAATGACGAAGCAATCTCAAGGAATAGGAAATCTCCATACATCTAAATCAGATTGCTAATTATTTTTGATGGAAATACTTTATAAACTCTTCATGTAGCTTTACCTAATTGTAAACAATTGAAAATTAATGTAAGGTGTTGCTTACGATTAGCTCTTACCTTTAAATCGTTTCTTATGCGTATGCCCTTTTATTATTTACTATTGATAAGCTTTTCTTTGTGCAGCTGCAGTCTTTTCAACAACAATGAGATTGAATTTTTTAAAGTAACTCCGATCTCAGCGGTGGAAGTGGCATTGGAAATTCGTGCGGATTCAGGGGATGAAATTTCCATAGAAAGGGATGGCAATGAGATTTTTTCCTTCCGCATGAGCCGTAAAGATACCGTGGTCTATGATTCGGGCCTCAGTCCTAACACCTCCTATATCTGGAAAGTAATTAACAAAAGCAGCCGGAGAAACAAGAGCAAAGAACGCCAGGCAACTACGTTAACAACCACCTCCAGCGAGTTCACCTGGCAAACCTATTCCTTTGGTGATCATTCTTCAAGCGTGCTGTATGGGGTATCTATTGTTGATGAGAATAACATCTGGGCTGTGGGGGAAATATATATGAATGATTCCACCGGGCAGGCGGATGATGATCGCTACAATGCGATTCACTGGAATGGAACCAATTGGACATTGAAAAGAATAACTGTTCAATTCAGGCAAAACATGATTACGCCGAAAATGAATGATATAGTTACTTTTTCGGCTGAGAATATCTGGCTGTCATCTGGTGTACCGGTTTATGGAAATGGAACAGACTGGACTCAATATCATCTTTTTGATATGGGAATTTTAGATGATTCAGACGGAGGCGTTGTAAGTATATGGGGAAATAATTCTGAGGATATATTTTTCGGAGGGGCTTTAGGTACTCTGACCCATTACAATGGTCAGGATTGGCAAAAGATTGAAACCGGAACAGAGCTGGAGTTTTATGACATTCACGGGAATGAGCAGCAAGGGGTAGTGGCTATTGCAGCAAATCAATCCCAAAGTTCCGACAAACTCATTCTCAGGATCAACGAAGACTTAACTACGGAACCTCTGTCCACGGAGCCGATTCCATTCAGTATCAGCGGCATCAGGTTTGACGATTCCGGGGTAACCTATGTTGTGGGCAGCAGGGTTTCTGTAAAACCGGATATCGATTCTTCATCCCCCTGGAATCTGCTTTCCAATGTCGATCACCCGTACTTGTTTGCGATAGACGCGAATGGGTTAAATGACATAGTTGCGACAGGCGGGTTTGGGGAAATAGTTCATTTTAATGGAGCCGACTGGGTTTTGTATGAACAGGGGACTGCAGGGAACCTGTATGATATTGATATCCAAGGGAACCTGATGGTGGTTGTTGGCTATGACGGAGGAAAAGCATTTATAACGATGGGTCGGAGAGAATAGCAAAAGAAAGGACAAGGTAATGAGTACAACCCTTAACCTTTAATTAATACACATTATGAGATATAACATTAAACGAGAGATAAAAGCGTGCATTCATAATTCAAAAAGAATAAGTACTGTATTAGTCATATTAGTACTTATTTCCACAATTGGGTATGCGCAAGATCCGAGAGTTCCGGCAGCTAATAATTCACTTGCCGCGGAACTTGCACCGGCCGTCGGAAGAATTATCAATTCTAATGGTGAATTAGAATGTACTGCATGGATTGCTCAGGGAGGTATTCTTTTGACAGCGGGACATTGCCCTGTAGTTGGAAGGACTTTGGAGTTTGATGTACCAAATTCTGGTACATGCGGAGAATTAAATTTTTCAGACCCCGAAAATCAGTACGAAATTAAAAGTGTAGTCGAATCACACAATGGGGCGCATGGTAATGATTGGAAAATATTTGATGTTTATGACAATCCTATAACAGGGTATCAGCCTATTCAGGCTCAATTGAAGTACATACATTTTGCCAAGCCAAACGTTAGTAGTACCTCTATACCCACAATAAGAATTATTGGGTCAGGAAGAGATGTTTCACCAATTGGGCAGGGGTGTTCTTCAGGAGCAGGAAACTTTAGATATGGAACCTTACAAACTAATGCCGGGTCTAACGCTACATCCAGTTCTACGTCTGCAACTTTGAATATAGAGTTTGACATATTTGCTAATGATGGAGATTCAGGTGCCCCATTAATCAATGAAAGCACCGGAGAAGCAATTGCAATCTATAATGGTAAAGGTGACTATGTAAAAGGAACAACGTTACATCGATCTGGTCTTGACAATGAATTTAACCCTGTTGAGTTTAATCTTAAGGTAACGCAAAAATATGAATCGGGTTCTCTGTTGACAGGTTCTAATATAAGTCGCTGGGATGTAACAGACGAAGAATTTGATGACTTTACACTTACTGGAGCTTCTGTCGATTTTGATATGAATTATGTGGGAAATGCAGAAACCTTTAGAGGAGATCAAGGGGTACTAAACAACCCAAAAGAAAAGTTTAATGAATGGACAGGTTTTGATGATGTGAGAAATCACAAAGTCTTTCAGTTACAGAACCAGCTGTATACGTCTCAATTTCAAAAAACATATTCCGGGATCATCTTAAAAAATTATTACCCGGAATACCCGGCGTTTGCTGCAGGAGGGCAACTGGCATTCAAAGACCCATGGCTGATTGATTACGTTGATTCGACCTTTAATAACGAAACCCGAAACCAGGGAAAAGATGCGGTATTTATAGATCAAAACTCACCATTTAGTCCGGGCTATAGTGCCATAAACGGGAAGCTATATAACGGGTTATTTTTGAATGAGAATGAAAACTTTTTACCAAATCTAAACAACTATTCCGTTCGACATGACGATTCACCAACCACTGAAAGTTTCGGCGGTTCCTTGGGTAACCGGCAAGTAGTGTTTTATGAATGGGATGGAACCAGCGCCAATTTTGAAGACCCCAATGAAGAAGAAACAGGAGTGGTATTTACCAGTTCAAGTGCCGAAGCTCGTGCTAATTTGAAAATTGTAGGTGCATCTAATGAAAACGATGCTTATACCAACAACAGCCAGCGGAGGTTTATCCAGACTAAATCAGGTAGTACAGTATGGCTACATAAGGTATATAGCTCATTAGGTCATATTTGGATTGAGCATTCGAGCAATGGTGGCAGCAGCTGGACGATCGGGAATGATGGTGAGCCTCTAGACCAAGGTGCTGGAGGTAAGAATCCATCGATCGATTATGGTATTGATAGTGGTAATAACCTGAATTATATAGGCGTCGTTTGGCAAGAACCAGATGGGGCTAACTATAATATTGTAGGTAGAACATTTACTCAATCCAGCAGTTCTTCAAGCATGCCTACTGGAGAAACAAACGTCACTCTGTATGAAGAGCAATCCGATTCTTATAGTATCGATGCAAACCCAAACATAGTATTGACATCGGGGACACAAAAAAACTATATACTAACTTTTGAACGTAAAAGCTCTAGTCCTGGTGTGTATTGGAGGGCGGGAAAATTAGAGCTGGGAATAGGTATTTTGAGATGGTTATTTCATGAACATAATACAGGTGGTTTAATTCCCGGAACGAGCAATTCTACAATTAATACTCAAATGTCTTTATTTCCGGGAGGAGTAGGTGATATAAATCTTAACTTTTTGCATCAGGAAGGAACAGGCAGTACCGCTAAAATCAGAAGTCAGTATTTGGTTTTCGACTACAATTCCGGTTCTGACTCATGGAGTTTTAATTCAACACAATCTGATGATGACGGGCAAGTTTCTTATTCAGGGTATAGTTGGTCACCTTCTCTGGTTACCCTTCAAAATGGAGCGTATTCAGCTTGTTGGCAGGAGTTATATGATATGGTGTTTTATTATTTTGGAACCTCTACCCGCTATTATTATGGGTATAATATAGCCTCTTGCTCAGTAAACCGTGGAAAGGGGAGTACATTTGGTAATTTTGGATACGCAGTTTGGAGCCAGGTTTCTGGTTCTTCCTGGACTAATAAATCCATTTTGTTTGTAAATGGAGTACCGGAATCAATACCTCCACAAACGCTCAGTTCGAATGGTAAATATATTCAGTTAGGTAATGGTGTAATCAATAATAGTATGGGAAGTATGTATGCTTCCACATTTAAACCAACTGGAACCCCCTATACCTTTAAAACTTCCGGATCCATGGGTCCGGTACTAGTTAAAGCAACTACTGCTCCTACCTATGTGGAAGGGAGAGGATTTATCATAGAAAACGGAGAAGCCTCTTTTAACTACCGGTTTGGCAATCTGAATGTGGATGGGCAGGATATTCGGTTTGTGGAAGCGCCGGATTCTCTCGACTACGGAAATCTCGAAACCCTGAACAGTGTACTGATTACGGAGCCATTTCAAATTACTCCCGAATCGGAGATTATTTTTTCAGAACGTCCCGGGTTTGCAGATTCAGCGGCTGCTAAAAACACGCTAAAGAGTGGTGATTACATTCGATACAAAATAGTACTCGTGGATGAAACAACTGGTGAGACTGTTGGAGTAATCAAAAACGTCAATGTTAATGCTTCCAATACAAAGAACCTGAAATCCAAAGCTTTTTCAGTCAACGCCAAAAAATTCGAAGGAGGAACGGTTCGTGCCAGGATTGAACTAAAAACCAACCTGATCAAGCAAATTTCAAATCAAGAGAATCAGGGAAGAATTAAAAGAAGCTCTAATTTGCTATTAACGAAGCGATATGCTGAATCAAACGAAGCATTAAATAAAACTTCCTATGAGCGAATAGATATTGAAGCTCCTGATCAACCGGCTACATTTTCTTTAAGTCAAAATTATCCAAATCCGTTCAACCCAACTACACAGATTGAATACCAGATTCCAAATGCAGGATTGGTTCAGCTGGAGGTGTTTGATATTCTTGGACGAAAAGTGCAAACACTGGTAAACAAAACTCAGGAAGTGGGTACCTACACAGTTACTTTCGATGCCTCTGCGTTAGCCAGCGGAGTGTACTTGTACCGGCTTACTTCAGGCAGCTTTACAGCCAGTAAAAAACTGTATCTGATTAAGTAATCACCAAATAATTTAAAGCAAAGGCGGAGGATGATATCTTCCGCCTTTTTTTTGGTTTCGGTCATTGCGAGCCTGCCTTTGCCGGCAGGCAGGCGGAGCGAAGCAATCTCCATAAATAAGCCCAAATTTAGATTTTAAGATTGCTTAGTCGACACCATTCACGAGCGATAGCGAAGTGATCTCAGTCACTCGAGTTGCAGAATTTATTGAAAGTATACCTCTCAGGACTTCTAATTTTGTTAAATGGCTTTCTCCCCAAAAAACGGTATTTTTATGCGGAACAAAAAGAATAAAAGAAGATTAATATCTCGTCAGAATTGATTTAATGGAAGAAAAGGAACGCCCGGGCTTTGAAGAAGCTTTAAAGGAATTGGAATCGATAGTGATGAAACTGGAAAATGATGAGATAACACTGGAAGAATCCGTAAAGCTGTACGAGAAAGGAATAGAACTTTCAAAGTTCTGTACTGAAATCCTCGAACAAGCTGAGCTTCGTATAGAACAAGTAAACGAAGCATAACAGAAATTAGCCCCTGACTGATGTCAAATGAAATGAAAATTCCAACTCCAACTCCTGGTCCATTATTGGCCGCCATAGATTCTCCGGATGATCTGAAGAAATTAAAGCCCGAGCAGTTACGGGAAGTTTGCGACGAGTTACGCGAGTTTATTATTGATATTGTTTCCATTTACGGGGGACATTTTGGAGCAAGCCTTGGAGTAGTTGAGTTAACAACAGCGCTTCATTATGTATACAACACTCCGGAAGACAAGATTGTTTGGGATGTCGGGCATCAGGCATATGGTCACAAAATATTGACAGGTCGCAGAGATGATTTTTATACAAACCGTACCTATGGCGGTATTTCTGGCTTTCCAAAGCGATCTGAAAGTGAATACGATGCATTTGGTGTAGGACACTCTTCCACCTCCATTTCTGCGGCTTTAGGCATGGCGGTTGCCCACGATTTAAACGGGAAAAATAATAAAGCTATAGCAGTTATCGGTGATGGCGCTATGACGGGTGGTCAGGCCTTTGAAGCGTTAAATAATGCCGGAGGAATGAATAGCGACATTCTGGTTGTATTGAACGATAACCGGATGTCGATTGATCCCAATGTAGGGGCTCTTAAAGAATATTTAGCAGATATAACCTCAAGTAGAACCTTTAATAAGTTCAGAGATGAAGTATATGACTTATTAGGTCATTTCAAATCTGCCGGTGAGAAAATGAGAAAAGTGGCATCTCGTTTGGAATCCGCTATGCTGGCTGCGTTAACACCCGGGTCACTCTTTCGTTCATTAGGTTTTAAATACTATGGTCCAATGGACGGTCATGATGTGAACGGACTTCGAAAAACGTTGGAAGATCTGAAAGAAGTTAAAGGACCGAAGCTACTTCATATTGTTACTGTGAAAGGAAAAGGATTTGCTCCTGCAGAACGTGAGCAAACTAAATGGCACGCGCAAAGCAGTCCGTTCGATAAGATTACCGGGGACTCATTAAAGCCTAAATCAACAAAAAAATCCGCTCCAAAATATCAAGATGTATTCGGCGAAGCGCTAGTGGAGCTGGCTGAAAAGGATGAGCGCATAGTAAGTATGACGCCGGCTATGCCTAGTGGCTCCAGCTTATTACCAATGATGAATCGCTTTCCTGAAAGAGCATTTGATGTGGGAATTGCAGAACAACATGCGGTTACATTTGCTGCCGGATTAGCGACCGAAGGGAAGAAAGCATTTTGTGCGATCTACTCTACCTTTTTACAACGTGGGTTCGACCAGCTGGTACATGATGTGGCTATCCAAAAATTACCGGTAGTATTCTGTATTGACCGTGCCGGAGTGGTTGGAGCAGACGGTCCAACGCATCATGGAGCCTACGATATTTCTTATATGCGCTCTATTCCAAACCTGATTATTTCCTCTCCACTTAACGAGCAGGATTTAAGGGATATGATGTTTACAGCATCAGAATATGAGGAGCAAGCCTGGGCAATTCGATATCCGAGAGGAGCTTCAACCGGTATGGAAGTTCGGGAAGGATTTCAAGCAATGGAAATTGGAAAAGGAATTTGTTTAAGGGAAGGTGAAAATGTTGCTGTATTGAGTTTCGGTCCCATTGGAAAATATGTAACTGAAGCAGCTGAAAAGCTTTCCTTGGAAGGGATTGAAATTGGTCATTATGATATGCGCTTCGCTAAACCGATAGACCAAGTAATGCTTGACGAAATATGCCTGAAATACGATCATATCATCACCCTTGAAGATGGGGCTAAATTAGGAGGTTTCGGTAGTGCGGTTGCAGAATACATTGCAGAAAAAGAGAGTAAGCCTACCTTAAAAATAATGGGGCTTCCGGACCGAATCATTGAACATGGAACTCAGGAGGAGCTTCACGCCGAAGTTGGGATTGATGTTGAAAGTGTTATCAATGAAGTAAGAAAAGTAACTGTGAAAGTTTGACTTAACAGCTTTATTCAGCTTTGATAATATAGCTGATGAAAATACTCTTCTACATAATAATCGTCTCCTGTAGTAGGCGTAAGTTGTCATTAGTTAAGGGAAAATAAAACGAAGTAAGATTGTTTGTAATACAATAGTTATAATTGCTTTTTCGCTAAGGCAAACCAAAAAGAAATAAGTAAATGGTCTATAAAATTCAAAGGATTTTGTTGTTTTTAATATTGGGGGTTCTTCTTATAAATTGTGGAGGTGGAACATATAAAAGCGTTTTAAAATCAAATGAATTTCCACAACCACCTCTACAAGAGTTGACATTAATCTCTTACGATGTTGGGATAAATAGAGTTAAAGTATTACAGCAAGGTTTTGGAGAAAAAATCAGACAAAAGAACATATCGTTAATTAACGACTCACTTTCACACTATTTTTCTTATGGAGGAATTCAGCTAAATAACCTCAGTAAATCCCTTGATGAAGAGGAATGGAAGTCTATTACAGTTGAGTTTAATAGAATATCAGAGTCAATAGAAAAGCAAAGATCACTCCAGGAAACGAGTAATCCCCTTGAGAAAATCAATGTTGACTTAGACGAGCTAATTGGGGGCTCTCCAACTAAATATGGTATTTACTTGAGGTTCTACGATATTGCAACAAGGTATAGTACCGGGTACGGTGGTAGCTATGTAGAGACATCTCATTATATGGAAGCCTATTTAATTGATATCCAGAATAACGAGGTGGATTTATTTATGAGTAAAAAATTGATAGTTGATAAAGAAGAAATAGTAATAGAAGAAATGGTTAAAAGTCTTGTTTATTATCTTTCTTATGGTAAAAACTTGAAACCGGAAGATTTTAGAATCAAAATTCCAGAAGGTCTTGTTAGGATAGAGTTCAATAATTCCAATACTTCAAATTTAATTGCCACCCTTAAATCTGTAAATGGGTTTGAGTTGCTTATCGAAGATCGTTTGGGAAACGAGCAAAGAATGCATCTTAAAGATGTCAAAAAAATATCCTCGATGAGGGACAGTAGAACTATTTTTTCTGCCGGTTAGGAAGACTTGGAGATAAATGTCTTACACCCTCTCTGATTTCGATTTTTCACTTCCGGAAGAACTCATCGCCCAATCACCGGCTCATCCAAGAGATCATGCACGTTTGTTGGTTTATGATAGGGCTACCCAACAAATAACAGACGACTACTTCTACAATCTTGGGAAATACTTAAATCCGGAAACCACACTTGTTGTGAATAATAGCAAAGTGGAGAAATGCAGACTGATGTTTGATGCCGGCAAGAAAGAGCTGTTTGTTACATCAGTAAGAAACAATAATACTATCGAAGCGCTGGTCAGGCCAGGGAAAAAATTCGGAGTAGGAAAAGAAGTAGAGTTGGCTTCAGGAATTATAGCAAAAGTTACCCATGTCGCGGAAGACGGACTTCGCACCATTATCCTTTCTCATGATCTGGATGCTCCTGAATTAGAGCAATTTAAGTACACCCCATTTCCGCCCTACATTGAGCAGGATGAATCTCTGGCAGATGAATACCAAACCGTGTATGCAAAAGATTTAGGGAGCAAAGCAGCTCCTACGGCAGGACTTCATTTTACGGATGAACTTCTTGATAAATTGAGTCAGCAGGGGATCAAAAAGTCAGAAGTAACGCTTCATGTCGGATTGGGAACCTTCGCTCCGGTTAAAACGGAAAAACTTGAAGAGCATGATATGCATAGCGAGTGGTATCAGCTGGATGAGGAAACAGCATCCGATTTAAATCAAGCCAAGCATATTACTGCTGTAGGCACAACAAGTGTCCGAGTTCTGGAATCAATTTCAGATTCAGCAAAAAGCTTCAGCCCGGGCAGTGGTGATACCAACATTTTTATTACTCCGGGATATCAGTTCAAGTCTGTTGATTCATTAATCACAAACTTCCACCTACCTAAAAGTACATTGCTTATGCTGGTCTCAGCTTTTATAGGTTTTGAGGAGATGCACGCGCTATATAAACATGCTATTCAGGAAAAATACCGGTTCTATTCTTTTGGAGACGGAATGCTGCTTCTTTAATTAGAATGATTCTAAAATTATAGGCGCTAGTGAGTTACTGAGACTCGGATTTAATCAAAAAAGCGCTTTTGTCAAAAGTCTGTTTCTTCAAAATGTTTTTCCGTGAAAAGGTTACGAAAACACCTTAAAAAATTAGTATCTTTACCGCCCTTGAATTATTTGTTTCCGTTCGTTGTTAGAACGGCTGATTCAATCCTAAAACATAATAACCGATTTCTGAATTATAGATGTCAGACGTTATAAAGATTAAGCGCGGTGTAGATATCAATCTTGTTGGAGATGTGGAAGCTGAATTTGCAGCACCCGTCGCCGTTGAAACCGTAGCTGTAAAACCAACCGATTTCCATGGGGTTCGCTTCAAGCTTTCAGTAAAAGAAGGTGATGAAGTAAAAGCTGGTACTCCTTTGTTATTTAATAAAGATGATGAGCAGATGAAATTTACTTCTCCGGTTAGTGGTGAAGTTGCTCAGGTTGTCAGAGGTGCCAAAAGAAGAATCCTTGAAGTGCGAGTACTCGCTGATAAGAAAAACACATTTGAAGATTTTGGAGCTGCCGATCCTGTTTCTTTAGAAAGAGAGGCGATTGTTGAAAAAATTGCTGCTTCAGGATGCTGGGCCTTTTTCAAACAACGCCCATACAATGTTGTTGCTCAGACTTCTAAAACTCCCAAAGCGATTTTCATTTCCGGATTTGACTCTGCCCCATTAGCACCTGATTTAGGAATGCTACTTGAAGGTAATGAGAAAGAATTTCAAACAGGTATCAACGCACTTGCTAAACTAACTTCAGGTCAGGTTCACCTGGGCTTGAATGCTTCTAAACCAGTAGGTAGAGTTCTTTCCAGTGTAAAAGGGGTTAAAGTTTCTAAGTATGATGGACCTCATCCAGCAGGATTAGTTGGAGTGCATATTGCACAAAACGATCCGATTGATAAAGGTGATGTAGTTTGGACTATCAACCCGGAACACGTGGTTATTATCGGGCGATTATTCTTGGAAGGTAAATTCGATGCCCGGATTAATATTGCTTTGACAGGCTCCGAAGTAAATGACAGAAAATACCACTCTACCATTTTGGGAGCTGCTGTTAAGAATTTTGTTGATGGTAATACCTCTGACAAAACCAACCGCATTATCTCAGGAAATGTATTAACAGGGACTAAAGTTGATATCGACGGATATCTTGGAATGTATGATCGTCAGATCACTGTAATTCCTGAAGGACTTGAGCCGGAGATGTTTGGATGGCTCATTCCAAAGCCGGATAAATTTAGTATTTCAAGAGCACTTCCATCATGGTTCCAGCGCCAAATTGGAAATCCAGAATATGAACTGGATACCAACCTGCATGGCGAAAGAAGAGCCTTTGTAGTAACGGGTCAGTATGAAGAAGTATTCCCGTTTGATATCTATCCGGTTCAATTGATCAAGGCGATTATGACACAGGATATTGAGCGTATGGAAAATCTCGGAATTTACGAGGTTGTTGAAGAAGATTTTGCTTTGTGTGAAGTAGTTTGCACATCAAAAATTCCTGTTCAGGAAACAGTTCGAAAAGGGCTCGACCTGATGAAAGAAGAAGTTGGTTAGTGAATAAAATAAGCTGAAAGTAACTAATGAAAGCATTACACGATTTTGTAGAAGGAAAGATTAAACCAAATTTTGAGGAAGGAGCTAAGCTGCATAAGCTTTGGCCGGTGTATGATGGATTGTACACCTTCCTTTTTGTTCCTGGTCACACTGCTCATAGTGGCGCCCATGTTCGCGATGGTATTGATCTGAAAAGAACAATGAACACCGTAATTACGGCACTTATTCCATGTTTACTATTTGGAATGTGGAATGTCGGTTATCACCATTACAATGCCCTTGGAATGGATGTAACCTTCTTTGATCAGTTCCTGTTTGGGGCCATCAAAGTACTTCCAATGGTTATCGTTTCTTATGGTGTTGGATTAGGTATCGAATTCTTTTTCTGTGTTATTAAAGGACATCAGATCGAAGAAGGATATCTGGTAACAGGAATGTTGATTCCGTTGATTATGCCGGTTGATCTTCCATTATGGATGTTAGCACTCTCAGTAGTATTTGCTGTTGTAATTGGTAAAGAAGTATTTGGTGGAACCGGGATGAATATTTTTAACCCGGCGCTTCTTGCTCGTGCCTTTGCGTTCTTTGCATACCCAACCTGGATGTCTGGTGATAAAGTATGGATCAATACCGATGTAGCTGAAGGTCAGGCGGTAGTAGATGGATTTTCTGGTGCAACTATTCTTGGTGATCTTGCAACAACAGGAGCTACTTCATATTCAGCATTTGAAGCATTCCTTGGTTTAATTCCGGGTTCAGTTGGTGAGACTTCAACACTATTAATTTTGGCTGGTGCAGGATTATTAATCTTTACCGGAATTGGTAGCTGGAAGATTATGCTTAGCGGTGTACTTGGCGGTGCTACGATGGGAATCATTTTTAACCTGGTTGCTCCATATGCTCTTTCTCCCGAGCAGCAGGCATTTATGGCTGTTCCATTCTGGCAACAACTCATTTTTGGTGGGTTTGCATTTGGAATTGTATTTATGGCAACCGATCCGGTTTCAGGATCGCAGACTGAAAAAGGTAAATGGTTCTATGGATTTCTGATTGGCTTTTTAGCAATTATGATCAGAGTATTTAATCCGGCTTATCCTGAAGGTATCATGCTGGCAATTCTGTTTATGAATACGATGGCTCCATTGATTGACCATTATGTGGTAGAAGCCAACATCAAGAAACGTCAAAAAAGACTAGCCCTTAAAACGGCAGGAGCTTAATTATGGATGTAAATAAGAACAGTTATACATTTGGGTTTGCAGCAGTAATGGTTGTAGTTGTAGCTGCGCTTCTTTCATTTGCTGCAACTTCATTAAAGCCTGCTCAGGATAAGAATGTAGAGCAGGAAAAAATGCAAAATATTCTAAGCTCTATCGAAATTGAAGCAACAAGAGCAGAAGCAGAACAACTTTATCCTGAGTATGTAACGGAAGCATTGGTTATTAATGATAATCAGCTTAAAGAAGGAATGGATGCTTTTGCCATCGATTTAGCAAAAGAAATCAGAAAGCCAGCTCTTGAAAGAGACGCTCCTTTATATATAGCGTCTAAGGATGGCGAAACATATTTCATCGTTCCATTAAGAGGTCAGGGGCTTTGGGGGCCAATTTGGGGGTATATCTCTCTTAAAAGTGATTTAAGTACTATTTACGGTGCAGTATTTGATCACAAAGCTGAAACCCCGGGACTGGGAGCTGAAATCAAATACCCGGTTTTTACAGAGCAATTCAAAGGGAAAGAAATCCTGAATGAAAATGGTGAATTGGTAGGTATCGACGTAAGAAAAGGTGACGCTGATGACTATAACGAAGTTGATGGAATAAGTGGCGGAACTATTACATCTGATGGTGTTGAAGCTATGATAGCAGATAACCTCCAAGCTTACATTCCATTTTTAAAAGACTATATCGGTTCACAAACCACTTCCGGTTCAGAACTTTAATAAACCAAACGCTGCAAAAAATTAAATAACATGGCAGAAGTTTTAGACAAAGAATCATCGAAAGAGGAGCTGATAGATAAAGTTCCTAAAGAGCCGTTGTTCAGTAAAAAGAACAGAAAGCTCCTCAGTGATCCAATGAACGACGATAACCCGATTACGGTACAGGTACTTGGGATATGTTCGGCTTTAGCGATTACCGTTAAACTATATCCTGCACTTGTAATGTCAATCTCTGTACTTTTTGTGATGGCTGCAGGAAACGTAATAGTTTCTATTTTGAGGAATTTCATCCCAAACCGTATCCGTATTATTGTTCAGCTGGTAGTAGTTGCTTCTCTGGTAGCATTAGTTGATCAGGTTCTTAAAGCATTTGCTTACGACGTGTCAAAAGAGCTTTCGGTATTTGTTGGTCTTATTATCACCAACTGTATCATCATGGGACGTCTCGAAGCCTTTGCATTAGGAAACGGAGTTTGGAGATCATTTCTGGATGGAATTGGTAATGCCTTTGGGTATGCTTGGATTCTCTTGGCGGTATCTTTCTTCCGCGAGCTACTTGGTTCAGGAACATTATTCGGATATCAGGTAATTCCGGATGCATGGTATATCGCAAATGGAGGTTTCTATAGTAACAATGGGTTTATGTTGTTACCACCAATGGCGCTGATTACTGTGGGTATCATTATTTGGGTACAGCGTTCTCGTAATACTAAATTGATTGAGGAGTAATACGATGCAAGAACTCATTAACATATTTGTAAAAGCAATTTTTGTTGAGAACATGATTTTCGCCTATTTCTTAGGCATGTGTTCTTACCTGGCTGTATCCAAAAAAGTAACCACCGGTGTGGGACTTGGTCTGGCTGTTATCTTTGTACTAACCGTGACTGTGCCCGCTAACTACCTGCTTCAGAATTATGTATTGCAAGAAGGTGCATTAACATGGATAAGTGAGGATTTTGCCGAAGTAGATCTTAGCTTCCTTTCTTTCATTTTGTTTATTGCAGTAATCGCATCTATGGTGCAATTGGTGGAAATGGCGGTAGAGAAATTTGCCCCGGCTCTGTATGGCGCTCTGGGTATTTTTCTTCCTCTAATTGCGGTAAACTGTGCCATTCTTGGTGGGTCCCTGTTCATGCAGGAAAGGAATTATGCGAACATTACTGAAGCGACAGTTTTTGGCTTTGGTAGCGGAATTGGCTGGTTTTTAGCAATTGTAGCAATTGCTGCTATCCGCGAAAAAATTCAATACTCGAATGTACCTGCCCCACTTCGGGGACTAGGAATCACCTTTATTGTAACCGGCCTGATGGGAATCGCCTTCATGTCGTTTATGGGAATTAAGTTATAATCTTTATTGAGAAGAGTTTAATATCATGATATTTGCAGCAACAACTTCAACAGTAATCATTACGAGTGTCACCGTTTTCTTTTTGGTGATATTTTTGCTTGTGTCATTACTTCTTAGCGCGAAAGCAGTTCTGGCTCCGTCGGGGCCGGTTAAAATTCGCATTAATGGAGAAAAAGAAATTGAAGTGGAATCAGGTGGAACCATTTTAAGTACTCTTGGTGACAACAAAATCTTTCTTCCGTCAGCTTGTGGTGGTGGTGGAACTTGTGTTCAGTGTAAATGTCAGGTACACGAAGGAGGTGGAGAAATTCTACCTACTGAAAAGCCTCACTTCACGAGAAAAGAACAAGCCGATGACTGGAGATTGGGTTGTCAGGTGAAAGTGAAACAGGACATGGACATTAGCATTCCTGAAGAAGTATTTGGTATTAAGAAGTGGGAAGCAAAAGTAGTTTCGAACTACAATGTGGCTTCTTTTATTAAAGAGTTTATTGTTGAGATTCCGGAAGACATGGATTACGAAGCGGGAGGCTATATCCAGATCGAAATTCCACCATGTGAAGTGGATTACAAAGACATCGATATTACTGCTCATCCAGAAGAGCATCCCGGTGAACCTGAAAAGTTCCAGTTAGAGTGGGATAAATTCGGTCTTTGGGATCTTAAAATGAAGAATGACGAAACTGTAGAACGTGCTTACTCTATGGCCAGTTATCCAGCTGAAGGTCGACGAATTATGTTGAACGTTCGTGTGGCTACTCCACCATGGGATAGAAATAAAAATGGCTGGATGGATGTAAATCCGGGCATCGCTTCTTCTTACATTTTCTCGAGAAAACCAGGTGACAAAGTTGTTATCTCTGGTCCTTATGGTGAGTTCTTCATCAAAGAAAAAACAGAAAGCGAGATGTTATATATCGGTGGTGGTGCAGGTATGGCTCCAATGCGCTCGCATTTATATCACTTATTCAAAACACTGGAAACAGGACGTAAAGTTACGTACTGGTATGGTGGACGTTCAAAACGAGAATTATTCTATCTGGATCACTTTAAGCAGTTAGAAGAGAAGTTCGATAACTTCAAATTCTATGTAGTTCTTTCAGAGCCTCTTGAAGAAGATAACTGGGTTGAAAAGAAAAATATGCGGGATGAAGAAGGAGATGGTTTCCTTGGATTTGTACACCAGGCTGTAATTGATCAGTATTTGGTAAATCATTCTGAACCCGAAGAAATAGAATTTTATTTCTGTGGACCTCCACTTATGAACCAGGCCGTACTGAAAATGTGCGACGACTGGGGAGTTCCAGAAGAAAATGTTGCCTTCGATGATTTCGGAGGGTAAAAACTCTGATTTTTATACACCAAAATTTAAAGCCTCGCTATATTAGCGAGGCTTTTTTTATATGAAAAAAAATATCACGGCGTCATATAAAGCCATACTTCAAGAGACAAATAAAGTGAATGGACAGCAAAGAGCTTGAACAATTATTAAAAGTATATCATAAAGATGCTTTTTACTGGGCAAGGCAATGTTGTCACTATGATTCGGAAGAAGCAAAAGAAGTATTGCAAATAGTGTATTTAAAAATCCTTGAAGGCAAAGCGAAATTTGGTGGTAAATCTAACTTTAAAACCTGGTTGTTCTCAGTAATAAGATTCACTTCTATTGATTCTCTTAAAAAGAAATCAAGCTTTGAATCCTTAGATAATCTATCACTCGTTGATAATGATTCTTTTCAGGAAAATGTAATTCACTACGAGCATTTACTGGAAAAACTTTCTGAACGTCAGCACAAGGTACTTTTACTTTCATTCTATCATGGAATGCCCTTGTCCGAAATAGCAGAGGTAATGAATCTTCATATAGGGACTGTCAGAACACATTATGAAAGAGGAAAGGCGTCTTTAAAACAAATTATAGAAAAAGAGCAGAATGAACGATGATAAAAAAATAGAGTCATTTTTTGAGCAACTAAGGCTTGCAGATAAAAATGTACACGTTCCTGCTTTCGAAGAAATTAAAAGTCCTCAAAAAAGACCGATCGGCTCTTTACTAAGGCTAGGTATTGCTGCATCTCTGTTAATACTATTTGGAGTATTTACTCTTAGAGTAAATCAAAAAGAAGAAGTGGACCCTCACTTTACTGAGTTTTTACCTTTATCCATTGAAATTGAATCCATAACTACAAATTCGCTCATCAAAACTGTAAGTAACATTGAGGAGTGGAGCGCACCATCGAACTCTCTAATTAATCATTATCATGAATGGTAAGTTGAATATAAGTCTAGTAACGAGAATAATTTTTGCTGTAGGGATATTACTCTTTTTAAACTCAGGAGTTTTAGCTCAAAATAGCTTTGAGAATGGGTTATTCTCAGCAAAACTTGCTTTAAAAAACAGAATTGAAATAGACCTTTCAGAAGAGCAGATCGCGAGTATTCAGGAAATTTACACATCCCATATTGCTGAGTTTGAAATTATGAGGTTTGATCTGGATGCTCAGCTCGTCGAACTGGACAAAATAATGAAGAGTGAAAAAGTGGACGAAAACAAAGCTACGGCTCAACTCCAAAAAGTACTAAGGTTAGAAGAGCAATTAAAAAGAGTCCGCCTACTAATGCTGATTAGAATAAAAAATACATTGAGCTCAAACCAACAAGCACAATTAAAAGAGCTAAGAACAGAAAATGATGTAGATGGTTTTTTAATGAAAGCGCCGATCAATAAAAATCAAAGCGCCATTTTTCAACTTGCTGATATCCAGGGAAATGGATCTGAACCTTTATTTATTATTAAGACCAAAAGCGGAGAAAGAGAGGTTAGCCTGGCTTATGTGCAAACGCTTAATATGTCCGATATACTAAGCATAAGTATAATTAAAGATGCTGTGGCTACAGAGAAATATGGCCCGAAAGGGAAAAACGGTGTTGTGTTTCTGGAACTGAAATAATAGAAATCAAAAAAACTCAAACTCAAAAATGAACACATTTCGTTTTTATTCGTTAATAATAGTTTTACTAATCCCGCTGAGAAGCTCTGCACAGGATATTCATAGAGCAGCTTGTGATGGAAATATTGGTCAGATAGATTCTTTACTCCAACACGTTGATATAAATCTTCGAAACGGGACGGAATCTACAGCATTACACATAGCTGCTTTTTGCAGGCAGCGAGAGGCATTCAATTTTTTAATAGAAAAAGGGGCGGATATAAACACTATTAATCGATTTGGTGAAACCGCTCTGTATTATGCCATTCGTGCCAGGGATAGTTCAATGGTTACAACACTTTTAGAAAGAAACACTCCACTGAATATGGTGAATGAAGAAGATATCACACCGCTATTCAGAACAGTTCAGTCAGACAATCTTCAACTACTAACCATGTTACTGGAAGCAGGGGCGGATCATAATCTGGGGAAATCTCCACTCCACGATGCAGTATTAAATGAAAATCTGGAAATCCTTAAGCTGATTATAAATGATCAAACCGAGTTAGATCCAATCAACAATTACGAGAATACTCCCCTTGCCATTGCTATCAGGCAGAACTCAATTGAAATTGAGGAGTACCTTCTATCGAGGGGAGCTGATGAAAAAAAAGTTAAAAAGTATAATTTAACCGGAGAATATGCAGGACAACCTGTTCCGGATTCAACCGCGAAAGTCTTTGCAAGAGGGTTTATATCAACAGAAGATTTTGTACATACTCCTGCATTCAGCCCAGATCAGAAAGAGATATATTATACGTTGGAATCGTTTCTTGCACATGGTGGAACCATTATGGTAACGCGGTATATTGATGGAAAATGGACAAAACCAGAACCGGCAGAAATAGAAGGTACCTACAGAGAAATTGATCCATTTATCACAAGCGATGGAAGTAAATTATTCTATAGTTCAAACCGACCCGTAAATGGGGAGGAAGACGAAACTAATATAGATTTATGGATGATTAATATTGATGGCGATGAATGGAGTGAACCGATTCACTTAGGCAACAAAGTGAATACGGAATATTTAGATTGGTTTCCTACCCTGTCTGACAAAGGTACTTTGTTCTTCTCAACCGGACCAAACAGATCAAGCAACATCGTGTATTCAGTATTTGAGGATGGAGAATATGGAGAGGCGGTTTCATTAGGAGACTCGGTGAATTCTTCTTCAAGAGATTATGACCCTTTAATAGCTCCTGATGAAAGCTATGTCATCTTTTCTTCAAACAGACCGGGAGGGTTTGGGTCCGTCGACTTATACATAAGTTTTAGAAAAGAAGAGGGAGGCTGGACTAAAGCAAAAAATATGGGTAGTAAAATAAATACCGAAATGGTGGATTTTGCTCCAAAATTATCTTCAGATGGCAAGTATTTCTTCTTCAACAGAGGAAGCGAAATATTTTGGATCGACGCCGGGATCATACATAGTTTTAGATAGGTGTATTGATGCTTGGGAATAAATTCTTTGGTATATTTTTCCCATGAAATTTACTCCTTTGTGCTTTCTTATAATCCTTTTTGCAGGATGTGATCAAACATCCCAGCCCAAACTTGTGGAGAACTCCGGGTATGCTCAGGGCTCGACGTATCAGATTAAATATCTGACCTCAAAAAACCAGAATTTCGCTGAAGAAATAGAAGTTATTTTTCAGGAGATTGATCAGTCCATGAGTACCTATGTACCAACTTCATTGATTTCTGGAGTAAACAAGAGTGGAGTTTGGGTAGAGGTAGATGACCGGTTTCTGGAGGTTTTAAATCGCTCTATTGAAATTGCAGAAGAAACTAGTGGAGATTTTGACCCGACAGTAGGTTCATTAGTAGCAATCTGGGGATTCGGCTTTGAAGAAGTTCGTCGGGATGTGGATACTGAAATAATTGAAGAAGTAAAATCAAAAACAGGGTATGCATCAATACAGATTAATGGAAATAAGGTAATGATACCCGAAGGTTTCTCGCTCGATTTTAACGCACTGGCCCAGGGTTATACCGTAGATGTGATTGCCGAATATCTTGAGAATAGTGGTATCCAAAACTACATGGTGGAAGTTGGTGGAGAGGTAAGAACCTTAGGAGTAAATGAAAAAGGAAATATCTGGACCATCGGAGTTGATAAACCTCAAAACGAAATAGATAGGGAAGACCGCTTTCAGTTTATTCTTGAATTAAAAGATGCGGGGTTAGCAACTTCAGGTAATTACCGAAAGTACTGGGTGGATGAAAAAACAGGGAACAAGTATTCCCATACTATTAATCCTCACTCGGGTACACCTGCACTAAACCGGTTGTTAAGTGCATCTATCATTACAAATAATACAATGGATGCTGACGCTTATGCGACCGTGTGTATGGTAAAAGGTTTGGAAGATTGTAAAGCTTTTCTTGAAAGCAAAGATGAGTTGGAAGGCTACTTAGTATACACCAATGATACTGGCGCTTGGGAAGTCTACACTACCCCTGGATTTGAAAGTTATATCAAAAACTAAAGATCATGTAGCTACACTCGTGAATGGATTCATTTGCGAGGAGTGAATACGACGAAGCAATCTCAGTTTACCAGACGTGGAATACAGAGATAGCTTCGCTTGCTCGCTAATGTTTAAGCTACAAAAGGACTAAACTCACCTTCCTGTTTCTTCTGATCATCACTCTTACACTTCTCATCGGGTAAAGCACCGCAGAAGCTGCATGGTTCACCTTCCTTATTAAGAAAAGGACTATTACTGGCACAGGTTCCTGAAAATTCACCGTCTTTCTTTGCCCATATTTTCACGGCAATTCCGGCGAATCCAATTCCAACTAAAGTGATTGCTAATAAGGTAGTAAGTAAAACGGTACTCATAGTATTAAAACTCTCTGATTAAGTATCAAAGTTCGGGATTTATATAATGAACGGCAATAAATCGGATATAATTTCAGATGCGTATGAGCAGCAGGTTCCTTATATTTGTTGCCCTCTTGAACAAGAGAAACATACTATTATGCGCCCGTAGCTCAACTGGATAGAGTACCAGATTTCGGCTCTGGGGGTTGGGGGTTCGAACCCTCCCGGGCGTACAGTCATTCAAAGCCAAGTATATATAATTATTATGCTTGGCTTTTTTATTAGTCAGAATACCAAAATTTAACTTGGCTACCTATTTATTTGATACCAGTTATTGAAATAGTTAAACAGATTTTCAACCTCAGTTTCGCTGAATATTGGGTCAAAATATTCTACATAGCTATTCAGATTAGTAATGGATAATACTTTCGCACTTTTGAATTCTTCTTTTGGCATACTATTAGTCATAACAATGATGTTCCGGACAGGTATTTTTTTATCTCCCCAATGATGATTTATAATCTCCAAGTTTGCTTGGCTATTAATGGAAACAAACAATGCAAAACCAGTTCGTTTTATCTGATCTACCGGAGATCGAAAGTCTAGTCTTTGAATCGAATCCGAATTCCAGTTTTTAGTTTCAATTACAAATATGCCGGATTGTGAAATCAGTAAATGATCAATCTGAATACTGTAAATTCGATCATCTTCATTTTTGTTATAAACTGGTGGATTAAACTCAGCTCTGAAATCATTAATCAAGTAGTATGAGTCAGGTAACTTTTTTAGCTCGTTAACGACAGTGTTTTCACCTAATGCTCCAGAAATTAAAGGGTAAAGTTCATCAATTGTTTTTTTTAAAAAGCCAATCCTATCGAGTGACTCACTACAACGTTTTGAAAGGATATTTTCAAAATTCCTATCGATCGATTTTTTTTGAGAAGTGCTAACTCGGGTTTTAATCCCATAGTAGAATTTATAGATAAAATTTTGCTGTTGTTTAAACTTATAAGCCTTAATTAACTTTTCAAGGTTTTTGATTTCCTTATTTAAGCCTTCTCTTTCTTTATCTGGAATTTCCTTTTTTTCAGTTTCAAAATTTTTGAGGAATAAATTAATGTCGCTGATAGAATTGAATCTTGAAATGTCTTTCTCATCTAAAGTTTCTCGAATCAATTTAAGAGGTTGTATTTGACCAACTACAACAGCCATAGTTTATTTATAAAACCTATTCTGAAATTCTTCTTTATGGGAAGCACCAATTGGGATTTCTGATGTACCTATGTGAATCATATTCCCTTCTACGAAATCAATTCTGGAAAGAGAAACCAAAAACGACTTATGGACGCGTAAAAAAGTATTATCAGCAAGTTCCTCTAAAAAAGATTTCAATGTTTTATTGAATGTAAGCGTGTTTGAAGCCGTATGAAGTTTCACATAATCACCCAAGCTTTCAGCGAATAGAATATCATTTTTATCTATTCTGTAGGTTTTGCCGTCGGCTTTCACAATGATGGAAGCTTCACCGGAAGCGGGAATGTCTACTTTCTGAACGGCCTTTAAAAATCGTTCAAAAGAAAAGGGTTTGAGTAAGTAATCCACAACATCTAATTCATATCCTTCCAACGCATATTCAGAATAAGCAGTCGTTAGAATAACTTTCGGAGGATTACTCAAACTTTTCAGAAAACTGATTCCCGAAAGCTTTGGCATATTGATATCCAGAAAGATGAGATCAATGGTTTTGTCCTGTAACGTTTTTAGTCCCTCTATAGCAGTTTCACATTCCCCTTCAAGAGAAAGGTTAGGCGTATCTTCGATATACTTTCCGAGGATATCTCTGGCAACTGGTTCATCTTCAATAATAAGGCAGCGAATCATATTATACCTCAAGTGTCAGCTTTAAGTGATATTCATCACTGGTTTCTTCAATTTTTAAGGAGTGTGCATCAGGATAAAGTAACTTCATTCTGTTTTTCGCGTTTTCCAGTCCGGTTCCGGTGGAGTCAGATTTGATGATTTCTGAATTTGAAATTGGATTTCTGGTTTCTAATACCAATGAGTTGTCGGAAAGTGAAAGATCAATAAAAATTCTGTCTTTAATCTCATTAACAGAACCATGCTTAAAACAGTTTTCTACAAAATTGATGAGTAGAAGTGGAGAAATCATGATTCCTGAGAAATCTCCGGAAACTGAAAATAACACCCGGTCAGGATTAGAGAGTCTGCTCTTCTGAAGCTGAATAAACTTCTTCAGGTATTCAATTTCTCCTTCCAGCGACACTTTTTCTTCATCCATATTATCCACTACATATCGCAAAATCGAAGAAAGCTCCAGAATCATACCGGGAGTTTTATCTGATTTCTTGATAGCCTCTCCATAAATGGTATTTAGACTATTGAATAAAAAATGAGGGTTAATCTGTGCCCTCAATGCACGTAATTCATTTTTAATCCGCTCCTCTTCTAGTTGAGAAACTTTTAATTCGGTTTCTTTTCGATTGAACCAGCTCTTTGAAAGCTCAATCAAGGTAGAGGCGGATAAATAGATAATCATGATCCCAAGAATTTCAAGAGGGTTATACACGGCAACCATGTAATAATCAGGAAATAAAAAGGAAGCTATCGGCCCGTAGGAAAGTTGATAGAGTCCCTGGGTAACTCCAAATCCAGCTATTAAACTCATTGCCAGGTACAGCCAGATATTAATCTTCTTGAGGATATTTGGTACCAGGTGAAACACATTAATATTTACAATCACAAAAAAGGGTATGTGGAACAGGACGGTGTAAATCAGATCTATTGCACGGATTTCGCCAGTCTGTTGGAAAAGTCGAAGTGTAATCCCAAAAGAAATCATCCAGAAAATTATATTCTGGATGATCATGATCACATAGTTTCTTTTAAAGTTCATTGTTCACCCTGTTTAATCCGATTGGGTCTTCAAAAGCACGCTCATCCGAGCTGTATTTTTCAACAAACTTTCTAAGTTCAGGAGTGCTAGCGGTGATTAATACCTGATCGTCTTCATTCCCAAAAGAATCCGGTATTCTTTCATGACTAATTCGCACCTGATTATTTAAAATGAGTTCTTTAATCCAATTATCTTTTAAAAACTCAATAAGTAAATTGTCATTATTAATAGAGATTCTCGAGAAAGAATGAACCGGAAACAAGTGTGCTCCTTTAAAGGTATCGTCCTCTAATCCTGTTTCAAATAAAGATAAATCGAGGAATTGTTTGCCTCCAATATCACCGGCGTAACCAATAAATAAGGTTGTATCTTCTTCCTGACTTTGAAGGTTTTCAAATATGATGAAATAAATATTTTCATCAGAAAATACCGTTGTGTTTTCATCCGTTTCAATTTCTACGCTTCCTAAAAAATTTACGCCGGAAGTATTTAAAGTTGGGATTATTTTAGGATCTCTGATAAACGTCCAGCGTTGATCATCACTACTCCAGGTACCTTCAATTCCCTGTATAGTGGTAGCAGTTTCAGAAGTTACCAGAGGATGAACAGATTTTAAAAAGCATCCGGTAAAGGTGTAAATGATAAAGGCAAAAAGTATAGTTCGTTTCATTATGTCTTTTGTTAATTAAAAATTACAATGCAAAGAAACGGGACTTTCCTGAGGTCAAAAAAAGTATTCGATGAACACATAACTTTTCTCGGTGAACAGGTTCTATGATAATCTATCACTAAAATAAACTTTTTCGATTAGGGCGGGAACGAAAGATTATATAATATTAGTTTAATATTAAACTATTTAATACTAATTAAACATTATTACTTATGGAAACTGCTGTAAAAACATTATGGAGAATCGACCCAACTCATTCTGAAATTGAGTTTAAAGTAAAACATTTAGTCATTTCAACTGTAACAGGGAAATTCACAAGCTTTGATGCAACTCTTGAAGCAGAAGAAGGAACGTTCGAAGGGGCTACAATTAATTTCAACGCTGATATTGCAAGTATCGCAACAGGTGTGGAAGACAGAGATAACCACTTAAAATCTGCTGATTTCTTTGATGCCGAAACATATCCACAATTATCATTTGAGTCTACTTCATTTGAAAAAGTAAATGATGGGGCATATAAATTAACCGGTAACCTGACTATTAAAGATGTAACTAAGGAAATTACATTAGATGTAGAGCATGGTGGTACCGTTGTTGACCCTTATGGTCAAACAAAGGCTGGCTTTGAGATTTCAAGTGAAATTAACAGAAAAGAATATGGATTAACCTGGAGCGCAGTTACTGAAGCTGGTAGTGTTGTTGTAGGCGACACCGTTAAGCTTATCATGAACGTACAGGTTGTTCAATCATAATCACAACTTCATCAAGAGAGAGAAGGGGCGCATTGTCGCCCCTTTTTTTATACCTGTTATTTTGTAGCTTAACGGAAACTAACTTTAGCTACTATGAAAATATTAAACGTATTTACAGCAATTCTTTTAGGATTATTATTGCTGACTTGTACCAACATCAGCAAAGAAACTGAGCCAAAAGAAGTAAAAGAATGGGCAATAGCTCTTCATGGTGGTGCAGGGTATTATCCGGAAGACGCTCCGGAAGAACGAACTCAGGCATACAGAGAGGCTCTTGAAGAGGCGTTAAGTATTGGGTCTAAAATTTTGGAAGATGGGGGTTCTTCGCTTGACGCAGTAGAACAAACCATTCAATACTTGGAAAATAATGAACTCTTTAATGCGGGCAGAGGAGCTGTTTTTACCAGTGAAGGAAAGAATGAGTTAGATGCAGCTATTATGGATGGTAATAATCTGAATGCCGGAGCGATAACAGGAGTAACAACTGTTAAAAATCCGATCTCACTGGCAAGAAAAGTAATGGAAGAGTCTGACCATGTATTTTTTGCGGGAGATGGAGCCGAGCAGTTTGCTGATCAGACCTCAGTCGAACGAGTTGACCAAGAATATTTTAAAGTTCAAAGCAGATTTGAAGCATGGCAACGGAGAAACGCCGGAACGGGAATGATTCTTAAAGAAGAAGCTAACAACGGCTGGAAAATGGGTACGGTAGGCTGCGTAGCAGTTGATAAAGATGGTAACATTGTCGCAGGAACATCCACTGGTGGAATGACTAACAAAAAATTTGGTCGGGTAGGTGATGTACCTATTATAGGATCTGGTACCTATGCTAATGAACTTGTTGCCGTATCAGCTACGGGATGGGGTGAAAAAATTATGCTGAATGTTTCCGCTCATACTTTGGCAAGTTATATGAAATTCAAAGAGGTTAGCTTACAGGAGTCTATGGATTATCTTGTGGGTGAAGTGCTAAATCCCAGAGAAGCGGGATTTATTGCAGTAGATAAATATGGAAACATTTCAATGGAAACTAATACCGGATCAATGTTTCGGGCCGCAGCAGATTCTGACGGAAAAAAAGAGATTGGGATCTGGTCGAACGACTAATTAGTCGATTCGAAAGTTAAAACGATCTCTTAATTCCTGAACGTAAACACCGATGTCATTTCTTAGCTCAAAAAAGCGTCCGTGAAAATCCTGATACTGGCTTTTAGTAAGCAGTTTTTTGCTTTTAATGGTTTGGAAATGACCAAGGCATATATTCGCGCATCGAAGAGCTTTTTTGGTATATGCAATGTTAGCACCTAGGTATTCCGCTTCAAATCCAAAAGAATAGCCACCAGCTAGTTTAGCACCGATTTTTAAAGATTCACCTACGAATTCCTGAAAAACCTTAGTCTGAGCTTTAGGAGGAACACCTTCGGCCCATTTTAAAACATCTACTGCTAGTTGCTTCGCCTGATTATAGATAATAAGATTATCGAGTGAGCCATAGTCTGAATCAGCAAAATCCTCACTAAGAGATTTCCATTCTTCTCCGGCATCGAAATCCTCTACCTCATCCAAATCTGATAATTCATCTTCATATCCAAATAAAAAGTCTTCATCATCCTCGAAATCATCGTCGTCGTCCCAGTCTTCATCTTCAGGGAAATAGGCTTCGTCCAGTAGGAGTTCTTCCTCTACATAAGCTTCAAAGGCATCATCTTCGCTCAGACTTTCTTCAAGAAGCGTTATCCATCGGGGTGTATTTCCTTTAGGATCAGACGAGATAAATTTCCGAAGTTGATCACTCTTCTTTTCGACTTCATTAAGGTGAGCTTCCCATTTGTGTTCATCCCAAAGCTCATCATTACTTCCATCAAATGACATATATGGTAATTATCGATGGTTATGGTTTCCTATAGAAACGAATTTCAAAACTCGTTTGCAATAGTACGTGGAAAAATAACGCTTTTTGTGGATAAATAAGTCTATAATTTTTCTAAAACACCCACAATTATCTGGGTAAGCTTGGGTTCAGCCATTGCTGCAGCTTCCAGAACATCATCCAGACTAACTGGTTCCAATGCATCAGGGAAACATTCATCAGTAATCACCGAGATGCCGAGAACATCCAGGCCCATATGAACAGCAGCAATAACTTCAGGTACAGTGCTCATACCAACAACATCGGCTCCCAACTGTCGCATATAACGATATTCTGCTTTTGTTTCTAAAGTAGGTCCTGAAACAGCAAGATATACTCCCTTATGTAATTTGATTGCGTGTTCAAGCGCTACATTTTCTGCAGTTTCTACAAGTCGTTCAGTATAAGGCTCACTCATATCAGGGAAACGGGGACCAAGTTCATTATCATTAGGTCCGATAAGCGGATTATCTCCCAGAAAGTTAATGTGATCATTAATAATCATTACATCTCCTCGCCGGAAAATTGGATTTAATCCTCCACAGGCATTGCTAACCATCAAAGTTTGAACACCTAATGCTTTAGCTACTCTAACCGGGAATGCAATTTGTTGCATGGAGTACCCTTCGTAGTAATGAAAACGTCCCTGCATGGCAACTACAGATTTACCACCAAGTTCTCCAAAAATTAATCGACCGGCATGACTTTCAACTGTGGATACTGGAAAATTAGGAATCTGATCATATGAAATAGTGTGAACTACATCTATTTCTTCAGCAAGTTGTCCTAATCCTGTACCAAGAATCAATAGGTATTCGGGTTGAAATGAGGTTTCTGATAAAATGAATTCAACCGCTTCATCACGTTTTGTACGGAACTCTTCTACAGTATCAAAGGCCATGTGGATAAGAAAAAATTTAAATTAAGACCGAAGATAGTTCTTTTTAGTCGATCTCATCAAGGATATCATTTAAACGGTCGCTACCGGGTGGGAAGCCACTATCATCTTCTTCCGATGTTTCTTCAGACTCCAACTCAGAATCTGCTAAGCCTTCTTCATCTAGGCTAAAACGTGAACCATTTTTTGTGTCCTCTTCTGATTTTGAATCTTCAGATACATTTGTCTGGTCGGTGTCATCAACAGGAAGAGAAAAAATTGCCATCTCATCCTTCGAAAACTTTTCAACCGAATTTTTAGCGTTATCTAAATAAGAAGAAATTCCTGCAATTATTTCATCGCGGCGGTCGAGTAAACGCAGAATACTTTGCCGAATTTGTGCTCTTTGTTGATTGGCTTCAGAAATGATAGCCTCAGCTTCCATTTGAGCCTTATCTGTAGTGTTTTTAGCTTCTAGTCGGGCATTATCCATTTTCTGAGCCACAGACTCCTTAGTAGTCTGTAGCGTTTCATGAAGTGCTTCTTCCACCCGCTCGTAATGGCGGACTCTGTCGCTCAGTTTTTCAATCTGTTCTTCGAGCTCTTTGTTTTTTGTAAGCAAATGCTCGTATTCATTGGATACAAGGGTAAGAAATGCCTGTACATCTGCAACATCAAATCCCCGGAGAGATTTTTCAAATTGTTGCTGCTTAATTTCTAATGGAGTGAGTTTCATGATAGGTGCCTTTAAGAAGTCAAATGCCTATTTAAAGTAACACTTATTCATTTAACATGTTCCTGAGATTACTATTATCGTCTTTTTTTGATTCCCCTCGAACCTGAGAGTCTTCAATAGTAATTTCAGCATTAGAATCAGCTGACTCAGGAATTCTGATTTTCTCCTCTTCAAGTTCAGATACAATTGCTTCCAGGTTGGCTATTCTACGCTCTGTAGTTTTTTTAAACTCACCTAAGGCTTTAAAAAATTGTGGGTTTATATCACTGGATGAGGAGCTGCTCTTTCGATTGATCCAAGCCTTAATCAAGCTGAATATATTGTGAAGGAAAAAACCGGTTAATCCAATTCCAAAAACAATTGCAACCAGACTTATAATAAACTCTTCTTCTTGCATCGACTTAGCCCCTTACTTTGGCTCTGTTATTATTTTCACTCTCATCAAGATCATTCTTAATCTCGATTTCATCAAGAGAAATTTCACTTTTATCCGAGGCATTTTCTGAAGCAATTGCTTCAAGATTTTCAATACGTGCTTTGAGGTTGAAAATCATCTTTCGGAGTTCGTGAGATTCTTTTGTACTTGTAAGACGCTTTTCCTCGATTTGAAGTTCTTTTTCTTTATAAGCGTAAATAAGTCCGCCGATGACGGCTACGATAGGAATGATTGCAAACCATGGAAGTCCAAATAACATAATGCCCGATTTAGTTAATGCTAAAGTGAGGTTCCTTACGCAATAAATCAACCATAGTTTCGGGAACCAAATATAGCACTTCCAACTCTTACCATAGTGGCGCCTTCTTCAATAGCTACTTCAAAATCACCACTCATTCCCATTGAAAGTTCTTTAAGTTCAATATTATTTCCATTGAAATGCTTATGATCTTCAAGCGTTGTTCTAAGCAGGGCAAATTCATGACGAACATCTTCAGGATCATCAGTAAAAGTAGCCATCCCCATCAGTCCTTTGATTTGTACATACTCCAGTTGTTTCGCATGCCCAAGTATTTTGGGAAGATCAGAAATTTCACACCCACTTTTTTGATCCTCACCACTAATATTAACCTGAATCAAAACATTAATAGTTCTGTTTGCAGAAGAAGCTCTTTTTTCAATTTCATTGAGATATTTTGCTTTTGAAACAGAGTGAATCCAATGCACCCGCTCAGCGATATATTTGATTTTATTGGATTGTATAGTACCGATCATGTGCCATTGAATACCGGGTAACTCAATTCTTTCCATTTTGTCCTGAAGTTCCTGCATTCTGTTTTCACCGTAATGCAGTTGACCGGCAGTACATGCTTCAATTATTGCCTCATTGGGTTTAGTTTTACTTACCGCAATAAGGGTAATCTCCTCCGGATTACGACTGGATTTTTCACAAGCTATTTTAATTCTGTGTTTAATTTCTTTGAGATTTTCTTTTATGGAAGCCTCAGACATAGATAAAAAACAGTTTCAAGGTTAATTTTAAGTTATCAACATAAAGATAGCCTTTTATAATTCATGAATTAGCCGTATTTTTGGAAGCTCAAAGAAGACGTAAATTTTTACCAGTTGATACTGACTTTCTACGCTACCATACATTCCTTGTCGGGCTATTTATCGAAACTAATTTTTAAAAGGGTTAGATAAATGGCAACCAGAATCCGGCATATTTCTACCTTTTTGAATCAATGGGCTCCCCCAAATATCAAATTGGACTACGACAATGTTGGATTACTAGTTGGAGACCCCGATTCGGAAGTAACGTCTGTTCTTACCTGTCTTGATGTAACCGATGAGGTTGTTGCAGAAGCAATTAATAAAAACTGTGAAGTTATTGTTGCTCATCACCCGCTCATTTTTAACAAAATAGGATCAATTAATCCAACCAATGAGCAGGGAAGTATCATTTATAAACTTATCAAAAACGATATTGGACTATTAGTTGCGCATACTAATCTTGACGCAGCTCTTGATGGGGTTTCATTTGTATTGGCAAATATCTTAGGGCTGGATAATCTTCGGTTTTTGGATAAGAGTTACGATATCAGCAGAAAAATCCGATTAGTTACCGATGAAGAAGATGCAGAAGCGGTACTCAAAATTCTTAATTACTACTCAGCAGAAGAAGCGCATTACTTTGAAGTTGAAAATCGTCAGCGAGGATTAAAATGCTTTGAAGCGATTATCGATAAGCATCATGTAGCATCATTAAGAGCAGGTTTAAAGAAAGAAGGACTTTTAAAAGCAGGTTCATTTCAGGTGACCGAACTAGCTTCAACTTCCCAAAATTTTGGAATGGGTGTAGTTGGAGAATATCCTGAAGGTGGTGTTGGGAAAAACGAATTTCTTCACCTTGTTTCAAAAGCTTTAAATGTTCGATCAATTCGCTATTCAGGAGATGTTGAACGTATTCAACGAGTTGCCGTTTGTGGTGGGTCAGGTATTTCACTGAAAAAAGCAGCGATTGCATCAGGAACTCAGGCCTTCGTTACTGCCGATATTAAATATCACGACTATTTTACCGAAAAAGAAGATTTCCTTCTTGTTGATGTGGGACATTATGAAAGTGAGTTCCCAATTGCAGAGGCTTTAAAAAATGAACTCAGCGATGCTTTTGAAGATATTTCGGTTTCAGTTACCCAGACTGTTACTAATCCAATGAAAATTTACGTTTCTGAAATTGAACCTCAACCCATTCATCCAAGTTGACAAAGCCACTCATGAAAGAAGTATTACAACAACTAGCAAATTTACAGTACATCGATAGCCGAATCGATGAGATAAAGCAGCTCAGGGGAGACTTACCGGAAGAAATTCTGGATATTGAAACAGATATCGCCCGGGGCGAGGCTAAAGTAGCTAAACTCGAAAAAGAAGAGAAGGACCTGACAGTAGAGTTTGATAGTCTTAAACTGGAAATCAAAAGCTCTGAAGAAAAAGTAAGCAAGTACGAAGATCAACAACTAGCAGTTAGAAATAATCGGGAGTACGACGCACTTACGAAAGAGATTGAAGCACAAAAACAGGTTATTGAAAACGCCAATTCCCGTATTGCAGAAGTAGAAAAAAGACAAACAGAAATCGGACCTGAGTTAGAAGCAGCAAAAGAAGATCTCACTTCCGTAAAAGCACTTTTTGAGCAAAAGCAAAACAGCCTTGAAAAAGTAATGAAGTCTACTGAAGACGAAGAAGAAGTGCTTATAAAGAAGAGAAAAGAAGTAGAAAAAGGGATTGATGAGCGATATATGCGAAACTATAAAAGACTCAGAAACGGGTTGAATAATGGCATCGCAGTTGTAGCTATGGACAGAGGAGCTGCTCTTGGAATGGCGCTTCCTCCACAAACACAGGTCGAAGTTCGTCGCATGAATAAAATCATTTTTGATGAAAACAGCGGTCGAATTGTAGTAGATCAGTCTTTCTTTGATACTGCAAAAGAGCAATTAACACTCTGATATTTAGGTGATCAGCACCACTTTTTAAAGGGAATTCCGGACGGAGTTCCCTTTTTTTGTTTGTGAGTTATTGTCTCCCTCCTTGGGGAGGGACAGAGTCAAAACTTGTTTTGGCTCAGGGAGAGGACGGAAATGGCTCTATACTTATTACCTTCAGTGTCCTCCCTCTGAAATCCCGCAAGCGTGATTTCTGTCTCCCTCCAAAGGGAGACAGGGATGTTACTCATAAAACCCGTATCTTATTTGCAGGAAAGCCGGGTAATCGCTTCGTGCTTTGGTATGGGGAGGAAAGTCCGGACACCAACGAGCGCCGCGCTCAACGATCCTTCGGGCGAAGTTGAGGCTCGATTAGGGCGACCTGATCGGGATAGAAAGTGCAACAGAAAATAAACCGCCTCCAGCGCGGAACGCTGGTGAAATTCCAAATGACAAGTATCAAATGAAAAACAAATCTCAATGTTTGAATATTTAAGCATTGGAGCTTGTTTGGATTTTGAAATTTGAAGTATTGGTATTTCCCAACGCTCTGCGTTGGCGGTAAGGGTGAAAAGGTGAGGTAAGAGCTCACCGCTCTGAGGGTAACCGAAGAGGCATGGTAAACCTCGCGGGGTGCAAGCTCATGTAGGATGGTATGCGCTGCTTGTCGTGACGCCATCGGGTGGAGTGCACCAGATAAATGATTACCGAATCCCGCTTGCGGGAGGAACAAAATCCGGCTTATAGGCTTTCCTGCTACAACATGAAAACCCCGTCCCAAAAGGTCGGGGTTTTGTTTTAGAGATTAACCTTATAACTCCCTTTCACATTACGATCGAGCTGGCGTTTGACGTCTTTTTCTTTGATACTATCTCTCTTATCGTATTGCTTTTTACCCCGGGCGACTCCAATTAGAACTTTTGCATAGCCATGTTTGAAGTAAATTTTTAAAGGTACAATCGTATTCCCTTTTTGAGCAACGGCTTTATCCAGTTCGCGAATTTCCTTTTTATTGAGGAGTAATTTTCGGGGTCGCCTTGGGTCATGATTATAGTAGGAACCCTGTTCATACGGCTTAATATACAGTTCCCTCAAAAACACTTCTTCCCCCTGAATGAAAGCGAAAGCATCCGTAAAGCTTGCCTTCCCCTGGCGGATAGACTTCACCTCGGTACCTTGCAGTACAATACCAGCCTCAAAGGTTTCCAGAATGGAATAATCGTGGTAGGCCTTTCGATTTTGTATGGTCGGTGTGTTTTTGTTTTCTGACATTTTTAAAAAGACGAAGGACAGACAACCACCGTCCAATGAGAATTCTTTTCGTTATTCGTCGGTGGTCTATGGTCTTCTAATTAAACCTCAAAACCCAGAGCCTGCAGTTCCTGAACAATGGATTCTTCCGGGCTACGATCCGGGAAAGATTTATAAATACCTAAGATCTGTTCAATCTCTGAGATTGCTTTTTCATTATCAGGGTTCAATTTCAGTACTTCAATATATTGAGCCAGTGCGCCATTCATTTTATCGCGCATATTTGTGATATTTGAATCCCTGTACTCCAGATACAATCCATAATTCAGGTGCACTTTCTCTTTCAGCGTAGAAACCTCTTCGGATGCTTCTAATCCTTCGAGGGTATTAAGCGCATCGACATACATATCTTTTTCGATGAGTGCGTCAATCTGAGTAGCCAGGTTTTGTGGGGCTTCATTTTGCTGTTGTGAACAGGCAATGGCTCCGAATACTAATAGAGCCAGGAATATTCTTTTCATGGACCGAATGTTTTAAAGGATAATGGATTCAAACTTATACAAAGCACAAATATAAGCATACTTAGCCACCCAATCACTTTTCTTGCAGGAGTTAATGGCTTTTCTATCAATACTGGCGGGTGTTCTACTTTTACAATAAACGTGATAAAAACCGTCCAGAAAATCCAAATAAGGGAGGATTCAGGATCAGAATTTCCTCTTATGATGTATAAATAAAATGCTGACCCAATTAATGATGCAGGTAACATGGAAGCAACCCAATATTGTTCTCTGTAAAAAGCTTTCTGCATGACAAGAAACAAAACACCTGTCCAAATGAGCCAGGAAAGCACACCAAAATTATTGTCCCAATTCCTTGAGAAAAGATAATCGTGAAGAAGGGGAATGGCTTCTATTCCGGCTAGAAGAGTAATCCCAGAAAAAAATAATCGAGCTACAATTTTATGCTTTTTATAACCGATGAGTGAATAAAGAATATGCCCTCCATCCAGCTGACCTACCGGCATCAGATTTAAAGCAGTAAAAAATAACCCAAACCATCCTGCCAGTAAGAAAGGATAATGTTGTATTTCCCAGAGTGGAGGAGCAGCATCGAACAAGGAAGAGAGAAAGTTGTACAAAGGAGTATCCCCAAAAAATATAACCATGTGTCCCTCTTTAATTATTGGGTCTTCAGGAAATGCTCCTGTTTGATTGAAGTGGTCAACTACGTAGTTGTGATCGGTAAATTGATTCAGAAACTCGACTTCAGGAAGCGTAAAAAAACCAATAAATAATAACATTATTGAAACTACAAAACCGGCAATTGGACCGGCTACTCCTATATCAAAAAGCTTTTTAGTTTCATGGATTTGTTCTTTGATCCGGATTACAGCCCCCAGAGTTCCTATTCCTAGTGGGATTGGAATGTAATAAGGTAGTGAGACTTCTACTTTATGGTAAACGGCGGCAAAATAATGCCCAAATTCATGAAAGGTTAAAAAAGCGAGAAGCAACGTGGCAAATAATACCCCCCGTAAAAATCCTTCTTCAGAAGTTGGAATAAATCCCAAAAAAGCAGTTTCTGATGGTAGCCCTACCAGGATAGTGCTTACAAAAGAAACCGATATAAAAGTAAGAATGAAAAGCCCGATATGTTTTAAGATAGTTTTCGAATCGGGACTATTTTTTCTGGGAGGAACAAAGACTCGTTCTTCCGGCTTTTTCTCTGGCTCAGGATAATAAAAGGACTCTTTAGGCTCTGAACTCAATACAGGATTCTTAAATAGTTAACACTTCTCTTGAAATTGGCATGGTCATACATCTCGCACCACCGCGACCTCGACACAATTCGTGACCCTGAAAACTAACAGCGATTTTGTTTTCCGCATTTAGTTCCAGGTCCTTGTCGGTATACTCTTCAATAAATTCGAACTGGTTCATATATGAATACCCATGATCAACCAAAGTATTAAAGGTTTTCGTATTTCTTTCATAACCAACAATCACGCCCGGAGCTAATGCGAAAACGTTTGCTCCATCGGTCCATTGTTCACGGAATTGACTGGTTCTGTTTTCTCCACCGCATTTTATAAAGTCATACTCTTTCCCGGAAAACTCATTCAAAGCAGATTGTAAAGAGGAACGTGAATCAGCAACAATATGATCTCCGTTTTTCTTGAGTGCGACAACATTATCATGTTGTTCTAAAATTGCAGGAGGAAATGCAATACATTCAGTTTCACTTGCAAAGGTAAAAATGGTATCCAGATGCATTGAAGCTCTTTGTTTAGGAATATCTACGGCTAATACGGTTTCTACACCGTGGTTTAACAAACCTTCTGCTGCTTTCATCAAGCCGGTAAAAGAAGTTCGTTCACTCATTCCAATAAGAACAAGTTTTTCTGACTCTACCAGTACATCTCCTCCTTCAATGGATTGGTGCCCTGATATTCTAACTGCATTATTTTTAACGCTGTCAAATAATGGGTGATAACTCACCAGTGTTTCCATCATCAGGGATTCCCGGAGCCGTGCTTTAGTAGCGGCTCTTGAGATCAGGATACTATCTCCAACGACGGCTGCAAGGTCTCTTGTAAACAACAAGTTTGGTGATGGATGAAGATTGAATTCAGTTGAACCCTTTAAGGTGCCTTGAGTACTAAATGTAAGCAACTCTATGGGGTCAAGCGATTTAAGTTCGTTCTGAATAACAGAAAGGTTTTCTTCGGGAAACTCTTTAATCAGCTGTTCAATAAAATAATGTCTTGCACTTTCATTCTGAATAGCTTCAGAAAATAGATCTACTATTTCTAATACTTGTCCACCTTTGGGCATGGCAGCTTTAAATACCTCAAGCATATCAAGATGCTCGCCCCGTGCGTCTTCCTCAAAAATGATATCATCAAAAAGAAGCTCATCTTTCAACTCAGGGTTTACCAGAGATACTTCATGTCCTGGTGTATGTACAATAACCCCGTTTAAATGACCAATTTCAGAAGAAACGTTGATTTTCATAAAGCCGTTTTAGCATTATTGATTAGAGTTTGAAATATAGGGTTTAGCCCCGCCATATTTAAACAGTAATTGAGAAAATGAATATCTATCTTAATAGGGCAAGGAAAAAGAGAATGACTAGTAAATCAGAAATACAATCGTTGCTGCTTTTGATGGATGATCCTGACCCATTTATTCAGGAAAGTGTACAGAGCAGGTTTAATCAATTGGGTGAAAATGCGGTTCCCATTTTGGATGAATACCGTCTCGAATTAAAAAACCCGGACGAAAAGCAGCGGGTAGGTGAAATTATACACCAGCTTACATTTGAAACATTACGTTCAGATTTTCATGAACTGCTTGAGGTTGGCGTAAAAAACAGAAAGCAACTGGAGAAAGCTGCATTTACTCTTGCCAGGTTTGGAAATCCAACACTTAGAGGTATCGATTATTCTCAAAAGCTGGATCACTTTGCTGAAATGGTAGAACCTACTATTCGGTACCGACTTGATGAACGGAGAAAAATGAAGCAACTCATCAAGTTTGTATTTGAAGATCTGAATTTCAGTGGGGATACAGAAGACTACCATAATCCAAATAACTGTTTTATGGATCAGGTGATCAACCGAAGACGAGGGTTGCCTATCACGTTAAGCATGGTCGTGATGTTTCTGGCGCAAAGACTGGATATGCCTTTTTTTGGTGTAAATATGCCCATTCACTTTATGCTCAATTACATAAGTGATAAAGAAGAGGTTTTAATTGATCCATATGATAATGGAGCAATTGTAACGTATGATCAATGCTATTTCTTTTTGAAGAAAAATAATATCGAGCCAAAGCCGGACCATTTCAGGATTGCTTCAGATATAGAGATTTTGATTCGTTGTATTAGAAATCTGATTCATAGTTATGAGAGAAAAGAACAGCTAGAGCGGGTTGAAGACTTAAAAAAATTGCTCGCAATAGCTGAAATGCATGAGGAGTAACTCTTTCTTGTCATTTCGATTGAACGAAGCGAAAGTGAAATCAAAAAATCTCTTTATTAAATCATGTAGATTTCTCACATTCGTTCGAAATAACAAAAATAAATAGGTATGGCTGGATATTCAGGAACTCCTCTGGTTAAGAAACTGGGTATTAAACAAGGGAATACAATACTGACCGTAAATGAGCCGGACCACTACTTTGAACAGCTTGGAGAATTACCTGAAGAAGTAAAACTGGTAGACTTAGAATTTGCAGAACCTATCAACTTTATCCATTTCTTTTGCAGAGAGCTTGAGACGCTTCATAATCTTTTTCCCATCCTTAAGGAAAAACTAGATAAAAATGGCATGATCTGGATTTCCTGGATCAAAAAGGCATCTAAGAAGTACGACTGGACCTTTACAGAAACCGAAGTAAGAAATTACGGTCTTCAAATTGGTTTAGTCGATGTCAAGGTGTGTGCTGTTGATGAAGACTGGAGTGGATTGAAATTCATGTATAGAAAAGAAGACCGGTAGCTTTTTTTGAGAAACACTTTTCAGTTGTTTCCTGTTTTTTGTTTGTTAGATTATAGGTGAACTAACTTTCTACCTATGAAATCTCTCTTTATTCTAACGATCACGTTTCTTTTCGGAGTTTTTTGGTCTGGTTCCGAAAAGGGAGATATAAGCTCATCAAACGAAGTAATTATTCAACCAGATACTTCAGAGTTCGATCAGGAAAAAGCATTAGCTGAGCTCCGTGAACAAATTAAAGGGTCTGAAAACGAACCTTCTTCAGAGGTATATTTAAATGTACAGATGTTGGGAAGAGTTCCTGCTGGCCGTTTACTACGAATTATGGAAATGGGGTATTCCAGATCCTTAGGGGTTACTTGTATTCATTGTCATGATCCTAATGATTGGTCAAGTGATGAAAAGAAGGAGAAAATTATTACCCGGGAAATGTCCAAGATGGTTCGAGAAATTAATGGAGAGTTACTCCCGGCTATCGAATCATTTTCGGATAAACGAGCTAGTGTGAATTGCACAACTTGCCATAGAGGAGATATTAAACCTGCGTTAAATATGCCGGATTAAATCTTTCGGACAACATGCCAAATCGCAATTGATCCCCCAACCAAAAGGCTCATTCCCAGGAATAAATTACCAAAGAAAAGCTCTCCTATTCCAAGTAAAAAGAATACGATTGCAATTATGGAAAGCAGAACATCCAGAAGTGCTGGTACTAATCGATCATTTGACAGCTCTCCATTTGAGTATGGTTTCCAGCCTTTACCCATAGGTCGTACTTGTCGGAAATAGGAAGTGAGTGTTTCTTCTTTTTCTGGACTAGTTACGAAGGTAACAATCATCCAAACTGCGGTAGAAAAAGAAGTAGTAAGAATCATACTTTCGGCAAACTCGAGCATCAAAAACTTGGATACAATGGCTCCGGTTGTGGCAGCAATCATTGCAGAAATTTCACTCCAGGCATTTATTCTCCACCAAAACCAGCGCAATAACATCACTCCTCCAATTCCGGCGCTGAGTGATAAAATAAATTCCCATCCACCTTTTACAGAATCAAAAAAGTAGGAAACGACAATTGCAATTCCAGCCATCACAATAGTGGCGATTCTGGAAATAAGAACATAATGTCTCTGAGCGTCTTCCGGGGATGCAAACTCGTCTTCTCTTATTATAAAGCGGGCATAAAAATCATTAATAACATAAGAAGTTCCCCAGTTTAACTGAGTAGAAATAGTAGAAACGAATGCAGATAGAAAGGCGACGCAAAGCAATCCGAACCACCCAACAGGAAGCACTTCAGCCATCATCATCGGGTAGCCAGCTTCTTTATCTGTGAGTTCCGGAAAAACCACCAGTGAAACCAGTGCGACCAGAATCCATGGCCATGGACGGATAGCATAATTAGCGATATTGAAAAGCAGAGTTCCACCAACAGCATTGCGTTCATCTTTTGCAGAAAACATTCGTTGGGCGATGTACCCGCCACCACCCGGCTCTGAACCCGGGTACCAGGCTGCCCACCAGGCCATGCCAACCCAAATCAGTGCAGTTACAATTGGTATTTCCGGACTTGAAAATGGGTTTAGGCTCAGTATATCATAGTCTACCACAGACCCGAGCTTTGATTTTAACTCACCTAAACCACCCACATGATCAACTGCGAAATAAGCGAGAGCAATGGAACCAATCATAGCGATAAAAAACTGAATAAAATCAGTAACAACCACACCCCAGAGTCCTGAGATAGCGATGTAAATGGCGGTCATTCCATATAAAATGATAATAATTTCCCACTGACTTGCACCCGTGATAACCGACATCACTTTCGCCATTCCTACGGTTACCCAACCCATAATTACGCAGTTAAATGGAAACGCAAAATAAAGTGCCCGGAATCCTCGAAGAAAGCTGGCCGGTTTTCCGCCATAACGAAGCTCGATAAATTCACAGTCGGTGAGTACATCTGCTCTTTTCCAGAGTTTTGCATAAATAAATACAGTAAGTAAACCCGAAATCATCCAGCTCCACCAAAACCAGTTTCCGGCGATGCCTTCAGAAGCTATAATTCCGGTAATAGCTAAAGGGGTGTCAGCAGCAAAGGTAGTCGCTACCATAGAAACACCAACCAACCACCATGGCAGGTTTTTACCTCCTGCAAAGTAGTCATCGAGAGATTGTTGACCTCTTTTTTTTGCAAGATATGCAACAGCTATTAGCAGGAGGATATATGTTGCAATGACTAGATAATCGAGGGTACTGAATGGCATGTGGGAAATTTCAAATTCCAATTATCAAAAAACAAACAAAGGTCAGAGAACAAGGATCAAAATCCAAATTTTAAACTCTAGTGGTAATAGCAAGAAATTTTAGTTAATTGTGACACAATGAGTCGAAAGAAAAAAATATTCTTATGTATGATTGGTTTTTTTGCCATACATGCATTCACTTGGTGGCTTTGGGGAACAGAGCGGTTACTGGTTAAGGGTTATGAGTATCTGGAAGGAACTGAAATGTGTTCGCCTGAAGTAGATGGAAGAGTAGTTTCTCAAGAAATATTTGAAGACACCACTTATACTTATATTGGTGAAAGATTATGGACAACTCCAATAGGCGGAATAGATACTCTTTTTAGCTTAAAAATAAATAGAGTAGAAAGAGAAATCTATACGAGAGAATCTAAAAGATGGGAAAACCTATTAGACGAGTCATATTCAAAGGACATAGCTTTTCGTGTAAATTTAATTGAACGAGAGTTTGCTAACCCATACTACCAAAACGCAGCTTTCGTATGTTGGGCATTAGGATCTGATTGGTATGAAGATCATAAACCATTTCTTATTTGGGCATTTGTTGGATGGATAGAAATTACAGATGAAGAAAAAGTAGCGAAGAGGCTACAGGGATTTAGAGACTAGATTAAGTCCTCCTTTGAAGGAGGTGGATTCTGATCGAATAGATCAGAAGACGGAGGATGTTAGTAATGAAGAAGAAACTCAAACACCCCTCAGAAAGTCCAAAGAACTATTTGGACTTTCATCTCCACTCAATACAAGTTGTTATTCCGGACTTGATCCGGAATCTGTAAGGTGTGATTCTTCGATTTAATTCTTATCTATAACAACGATTCGATCTCTACAGATGCTGAAATAAATTCAGCATGACAACCAAAAGGACAACATGCAAGCAATCATCGAGAGCATTATTACAGGAGTAGCACAAACTTCGACGTTGGAGTGGGTTGCTGTTATCACAGGATTAATGAGCGTTTGGTTCTCGATGAAGGAAAATATTCTGGTTTATCCTACTGGAATTATCAGTGTGTTGATTTATGTCTATTTCGGATTTAATTATCAGCTGTATGCCGACATGGGGGTGAACAGTTACTACTTTGTGATGAGTGTATATGGTTGGTATCACTGGAAAGACACAGGGGATGATTCAAGGGAGCAAATACCGGTAACTACAAATTCAAATAAAGAGTGGCTGGTTTCTATTGTTCTACTTGTTGGCTCTTTTTTAATACTGGTATTTGTACTGATTAATTTTACTGACAGTGATGTTCCAATATGGGATGCCACAACAACCTGTTTTGCTATTCTTGGAATGTGGTTAATGGCAAGAAAGAAACTGGAAAGCTGGATCGCATGGATAATAACCGACCTTATATCAGTTCCACTGTACTTTTATAAAGGATTGGTTCTAACGAGTGTTCAATTTCTGATTTTTACAGGGCTGGCATTTGCAGGGTATATTGCCTGGAAGAAGTCGTTAGAAAATCAATCCATCAAGTCAGAAATAGCCCGAATATAGGTTGAAAGTTCTTCTTTAAAGCTGAACCCAATTTCATCTTTAATATCCAGATGCTGAAAACCTGTAGCTGATTGGAATATTGTGTTCTTATTTTCTTCAGAAGCTACTAAATCAAGAGAAGCCGAAAGCAAAGCTACATTATCGCCCTCTTTATTCAGGATAGCATTAAGACGAGTCGCTCCAAATGGTGTAGCACTTAATGATAGTGCCAGTCTTTTATTTTCACCCGTTTTAAATACACGGTAATAATTTGCCAATCCAAGTTCAGGCGAAGTGCCTTCAAAGGCGAAAAATTTGGTAGAGATTTCTTTATGAGTAAAAAGGTAGCCACTGCTTTCAGAAATCCAGTTTCTTGTTTGTGGATGAGAGTTCTTTCCAGCAACCCCCCGCTTAGTCCAGTACTCGAAACTTCTTTCAGGATTAATTGAAGGTTGAAAAGTAATTGGAATTTCATCCAAAAAGGAAAGGGTATCACCTTCCATTGAAAACCAGTAATCCTGTAGACCATTTGTGATTAACAGTAAAGGAGCTTCTATCTTTTGATTATATCGTGCGATTTGAAGAGCTACTTTTGCATCAAGTCGGATATCCGGTGCTTTACATTCAACCAGTAGCAAAGGGGTAAAATTATCATCATAACAAATCAGGTCAGTCCGGGAATTCGATTTATCACGTGGAAGCTTAACGGGTGATTCAAAGGAAATACGGTTTTTGGAAAACCCGGCTTCCAGTAATAAATATTCTACAAATTGCAGTCGAACACGTTCTTCAGGTAAGTTTTTAAACACTTTCTTGAGAATTGGATTCCAAAGCAGTTTTTCTTCACCCTTAAAGGAAACCTGAGGAAAGTGATTTAATGCTTTACTCTTCAAAGCTGGTTAATGGTTATTAGTTAGTCGTATACAGGAAACTAATAACCATTAACAATTAACCAAACTAAGTTTTAGCTACAGCTGCTTCGTGTGTAGTCTTATTGATATACAACTGCTGTACAATTGAAAGAAGGTTGAAAATCAGATAGTATAAACTCAATCCTGAAGCAAAGTTATTGAATACGAATAATAGCATAATCGGGAGGAAGTATTGCATGATTTTCATTTGCTGAGCCATTGGATTCGAAGCTCCACCACCTGTTGCACTCCCGGTAAGTTTACTTTGAAGCACCATAGAAGCGGTCATCAATAGTACCAATCCCGCAATCTGATCCCCCAGGAATGGAATGGAGAATGGCAGGCTGATAATGTAGTCAGGGGCTGATAAATCACTCACCCATAAAAATGGCTCTTGTCGTAACAAGATTGAGTTTTGGAAGAACTGCCAGAGTGTAATAAGAATCGGAAACTGGAGCAACATTGGTAAACATCCACCTAAAGGGTTTACCTTATTTTTCCGATATAAATCCATGGTAGCTTTTTGCTGCTTCTGAGGATTGTCTTTGTATTTCTCCTGTATCTCTTTCATTTGCGGCTGAAGTTCCTTCATAGCCGCCATACTTCGATAACTTTTCACAGTAAGAGGAGATAGAATCAATTTAACGGAAGCTGCGAAAATGATAATCAAAATCCCATAGTTTGAAATAAAGCCACTAAAGAAAGTAAAGAATGGGATCACAATAAAGCGAACAAATGGATCTGAAAACCATCGCAACCATCCATAACCCACTTCCACCATATCGAAAGCATGCTCGTTGAAGTCTTTTACATCATAGTATTTCATTGGCCCCATATACAGCTCAAATGAAACAACTCCGTCAGATGGAATATCAGAAGTAACTGAAGAGGAATACATATGATCTGTAAACGGGTCATCAACCGCTCCATTAACTTGTCCTTTTAGGTATGCTCCGGCAGTTGGCGTTACCGGTTGAATAATTTGGGCAAAGAATTTTGTTTTGGTAGCTACCCAGTCGATGGTGCCATTTACACTTTGTTCTTTAAGGCCGTTGTTTTCCTCGAAGTCATCAGCTTTTAATTGCTCAAGTTCTCCACCTGAATAGAAATATGCTTTTGTAGCAAGCGCCTCTTGTACTCTATCAAGTTCAGTAAATCTGAGAGGAGAATTCCATCCAAAATCAATTTCTCTACCTATGATAAAGTCTCTTAATCCAATAAACCGAACATCTAAATCAACTTCATAGTTATCACCAAAAAAGGTGTACGTATATTCAAGTCGGCGTCCGTTTTCGAGATCAAGGACATAGGTTAGTTCCTTGCTGTCGCCTTCAGTTACGGTAATAGAGCTACCTGCGTTAACCTGTCGAAAGATCAGATTCTGAGTTTCAATATTGTAATTCTCAGTTGTCAGAAATCCAGAATTATAAGCGGAACGAGTAGTATCACTTATTAACTGAACCGGCTGACCGTCCCACGTTTTATGAGTTTTAAGGATAAATTTTGAAGGACCAGCACCTTTGTTAGTAAAAACAGCAGAATAAAGAGGCGTTTCTACAGTGAACTCTATCTGAATACTATCCTGATTTACTCCAAACATTCCTGAAGGAATTTCTTGTTCAACATCTGCATCCTCAATAAAAGTTTCCGGAGTTGAAGGGGCTTCGCTTTCTTCCATAAAAGCTTCTTGCTCCATTTGTTCAACCATTGCCAGACTATCCTGAATGGCTTGTTGTCTGCGTTGTTCTGCCACTTGCTCTTCACTAGGCATGGTGAAATAAAACCAGCCAATCATGAGTATAAAGATGAGCGAAAATCCAATTACGGTATTTTTATCCAAAAGTCAGCGTATTTAAAGTTCTTCAGAATTAATTGAAAGGATGCGGCTACGCAAATCCTCTAACAGAGTTACCATGTCATTTTCTACCGCATGATACTCAGGTTTGGTATGTCGGGCAATAAAAGCTATATGCAATGAACCCTCAAAAGTGAGCATCACTTCCGACAAAATGTGTTTATTTAATCGATATGCTTCACGTAATAATCGTTTGTAATTATTTCGATGAACTGCAGTACCAATTTTCTTAGGTGAGATAAAACCAACTTTGAAATCTCCTTGACTGGAAGGAGAGATCGCAAAACGGGCAGAAATAGTTGGCGTATTTATGAACTTTGCGCTTTTAAAAAGCTCCTGGAAGTTCCGTCTACCCCGTAAGATGTGAGATTTAGGTAGAGTAAATCTACGAGGAGAAGGAGCAGTAAAATTACTTGGCTCCTTTTCTCTCATCACTTACAGTAAGCTTATGGCGACCTTTTGCCCGGCGGCCAGCAATTACTTTTTGTCCGTTTGCAGAGGACATGCGCTTACGGAATCCGTGCTTGTTCTTGCGCTTTCTGTTACTAGGTTGAAATGTACGTTTCATGAATCAGGATATTTTCAGTTCGATTTCGTTATCCAAAAAGGCATTAAATATAAGGAGAAATTCATAGAAAACGAACCCAAAGAATATTATTTATTTTGAAAACATTCTGTCATGCAACTAAGCTTGGCGTAATATTTGATTAAAGGTTACTGGCGCTGTTGAACCAGCCTGTATATAAGGTTACCTTTAGCGCAGAAAAAATAACCTGACTCCAAGCGAGATTATGATTGATAAAGTAGGAAAGCTCATTACCAAAATATTTGGATCCAAGAGCGAAAAAGATATTAAATCCATCCAGCCAATTGTTGACGAAATTAAGTCATATGGTCCGGAAATGGAGAAACTGAGTGATGATCAGCTAAAAGCTAAGACTGAAGGTTTCAGAAATCAGATTCAGGAAGCTACGAAAGATACAAGAGAGCGAATTGCCGAAGTAAAGAAACAACTCGATAATATTGAAGACCTTTCGCCGGCTGAGCACCGGGATTTGGCGGACGAACTTGAAAAGCTTGAAAAAGAAGAGTTAGATATCATTGAAGATCAACTCAATGACATATTGCCCGAAGCGTATGCGGTTCTTAAAGATACCTGCCGACGATTTGTCGGTAAAAGTTGGAAGGTTGCTGGCGACGAAGTAGAATGGAATATGATTCCTTATGATGTTCAGTTGGTGGGCGCTATTGTATTGCATCAGGGAAAAGTAGCTGAGATGAAAACTGGGGAAGGTAAAACACTGGTGGCAACCTTCCCGGCATTTCTAAATTCCTTAGCCGGGAAAGGAGTTCATGTAATCACGGTTAACGACTATCTGGCTAAGCGTGATGCTGAATGGAATGAGCCGATCTTTAATTTCCATGGCATCCATGTAGATTGTATTGACCGGTATCAGCCTAATACAGAACAGAGAAGAAAAGCATATCGTGCGGATATCACCTACGGAACCAATAACGAATTCGGCTTCGACTACCTTCGTGATAATATGGTAATTGGACAGGATCAACTTGTTCAAAAGGAACATCACTACACTATTATTGATGAGGTTGATTCTATCTTAATTGATGAAGCCAGAACTCCTCTGATCATTTCAGGCCCGGTACCACACGACAACAAGTCTGATAAATACATTGAAATGAAACCAAGGGTTGAAGCTTTGGTAGCAGCTCAGAAAAAGCTCGTGGCGCAGTTAGTACAGGAAGGTCAAAAATATCTTGATGATGGAAATGAAGAACAAGCAGGGCTAGCTTTGTTCAGGGCTCAGCGTGGCTTCCCTAAAAATACTCGTTTCCGAAAAATGCTTCAGGAACCAAGTATTCAGAAATTAATTCAGAAAACAGAAGCATTTTATCTGGCGGATAATGCTAAGAACATGCCTGTTGTTGATGAATATCTGTACTACGCGGTAGATATGAAGTTGAACTCTATTGAGATGACTGAAAAAGGGCGTGAGTTCGTCACCCAAAAAAATGAAGATCCGGAATTCTTCGTAATCCCTGATCTCGGTTTGGAGACATCAGAAATCGAAAAAGAAATTGAAGTTCTTGAGAAAGAGAAAGTAGATGCTGTTAAAGAGCTGGATTTAAGTGAAGACTATCAGGAAAAGAAAATTGACGAAGCGAAAGCGGAAGTTCGTCAGGAAAGAGAGAGCAAATTCAGTGAGCTACACCGATTATTTGCAGAACGTGGTGATCGTATCCACACTGTTAACCAGTTATTGAAGGCCTATACAAACTTCGAAAGGGAAGAAGAATATATCGTTCAGGATGGGAAAGTTCAGATTGTAGATGAACACACGGGACGTGTACTTTCAGGGCGTCGTTACTCTGATGGATTGCATCAGGCGATTGAAGCAAAAGAAAATGTAAAAGTGGAAGCTTCAACACAGACGTATGCAACCATTACTCTTCAGAACTATTTCAGAATGTATCACAAACTTTCGGGTATGACAGGTACAGCTGAAACGGAAGAAGGGGAATTCAATGAAATTTATGAATTGGATGTAGTAGTGATTCCTACCAACAGGCCAATTCAGCGTGATGATAAAGAGGATCTGGTTTTCAAAACAAAGCGGGAAAAATTCAAAGCTGCGATTGATAAGATCGAAGAATACCATAAAAATGGACAGCCAGTTCTTGTAGGTACAACCAGTGTTGAAGTTTCTGAAACGATGAGCCGTATGCTTCAGAGAGCAGGAATTTCCCATAATGTATTGAATGCCAAGCAACACGCACGGGAAAGTGAAATCGTGAAACAGGCCGGACAACCGGGTGCAGTTACGGTTGCCACCAATATGGCGGGTCGTGGTACCGATATTAAGTTGGCTCCGGGGGTAAAAGAGAATGGTGGATTAGCAATCCTCGGTACGGAAAGACACGAATCACGCCGAATCGATTTACAGCTTCGTGGTCGTTCAGGTAGACAGGGAGACCCCGGAGTATCTCAGTTTTTCGTATCGCTTGAAGATAAATTGATGTCATTATTTATGAGCGATCGAGTGGCAGGAGTAATGGATAAACTTAGCTTTGAAGAAGGCGAGGTTATTACGCATCCATGGATAACCAAGTCGTTGGAAAGAGCCCAATCAAAAGTTGAGCAGAACAACTTCAGTATCAGAAAGCGTCAGCTGGAATATGATGATGTACTGAATAATCAGCGTAATGTAATTTATGCCCGACGTAAACATGCTCTTTTGGGAGATCAACTTCGAACAGATATCCTTGGTATGCTCGAAGAGTTGGTTGAGGATATCGTAGCAGAACATGTGATGGCGGGAGATTATGAAGGACTTCATTCTGAAATCCTGAGGAATCTTGCAGTGGATGTGGACTTCGACGGAGAGAAATGGCGCCAGATGGGAGAAGATGATCTTGTTGAAATGATAATTGCCAGAGCTTTGGAGGTATACAAGCGAAAAGAAGAGATGATGGCAAAACCGCTTTATGAAGTAATGAAGCGAATCACAGAATCTAATCCGGATCGCCGACCTGATAAAGTACAGGTAATTTTTACAGATGGAATCCGAAGAATGCGTGTGGTTGTTGATGTAGATGCAGCGCTGGAAAATGAAGGACGAGAAGTAGCCAGAGCTCTGGAAAAGTCTGCCGTACTCTCCGTTATTGATGATAAATGGATGCAACACCTTCGTGAACTGGATTCAGTAAAGGAAGGTATCGGATTGAGATCATTTGCTCAGAAAGATCCTCTGCTGGAATATAAAAGGGAAGCATTTGATATGTTTAAGCAGCTTCTTGGAATGATCAATCAGGAAGCAATTTCACTAATCTGGAAATCTTTCCCCGAAGCACAGATGGGAGATAATCAGGTACAGCAAGCTCAACAGCAGAAATCCAGGTTTGATACCAGCAAAATGCAAACCCAGCATGCTGATTCAACCGGAATGGGATTACAGGCGCCTGCTCAACCGGCGAATGGTAATCAACCACGTCCAGCAGGACCAAATGTGAAACGTAAGCCGGTTGAAGTTGCTGATGAACCTGGACGTAATGATCATGTAACTATACAGAATATGAGTACAGGGAACACAAAGGAACTCAAGTGGAAGCACGCCAAACGCTTAGTTGATGAAGAAGGCTGGGTGTTAGTTGAGAAATAGCCTCTAAGTTTTCTGGTTTTTTAAACAGTAAGCGTGTTTCATGAAACGCACCTACTGTTGTTATTTCCTTTTCCTCCAAAAACTTAACATTGGATTTTGAGTTTCAATCCTTATCATTGGAGCCCATGTTAAGAAATTGTTAAGTGATTCAGAATTAGTGGAAGTATTAGGTATCGATATTATTGGCAAAAGCATCAAAGGTGCAATCGTTGATACTGAAAAAGGAGAAATTGTATCCGGTAAAAAATCGACAGATACTGCAGAAGATTCCCGTCCTCATAAGCTTATCTCCAAAATTCATAAAGTAGTAAAGAAGTTCGACTGGAAGGGACCAGTAGGATGTTCATTTCCTGCGCCAACAAATAAAGGGATTATTCTTTCTGCAAACCGGATCAATTCGGCCTGGGTTGATGCCGATGCAGAACATCTATTCACCGAAATTACCGGTTGTAATGTTAGCGTATTAAATCAGACGGATGCTACAGGTATCGCTGAGATGACTTTTGGAATTGGTAAGAAGGCATCTGGTACTGTAATCGTTTTGAATGTGGGGGATGGAATTGGCTCTTCTATTTTTGTGGACGGGAAATTAGTCCCGAATACGGAACTTGGTTTAATAGAAATAAAAGGGGTAAAAATTGAAGACCGGGCATCAAATTCCGCAAGAAAAGAAGAGGGTGTTGGAAAAAAGAACTGGGCAAAACGACTTCAGTTTGTACTTGAGCATTATGAACACCTGTTCCATCCCGACATGTTTATTCTGGGAGGCCAGCTAAGCAAAAAGCCCGAAAAAGTGATGCCCTATATTAAAATAGGTACACGATTGAAATCTGCTGAGTTCGGGAGAGACGCAAGTATTGTTGGAGCGGCATACTATGCTGCCAAGAAGCAGGAACTGATTTAAGTTATTTCAATCGCTTCAAAGCTTCTTTGGAGTTTTCATGATCCTTATCTGCTTTTAACGCCAGTTCATATTTTTCAATTGCAACTTCACTGTTACTTCTGTGCTCCTCAATTGTACCAAGCCTGAAATAAGTCCATGCTAACGTATTCGCATTATATTCATCCTTTTTTGTGATGAACATATTCAGGTATTCCTCTCCTTCATCAAGATACTGACCAGAAACAGCGGCAAGTCTTCCAATTTGATACCAGGCTCCAAAAAGGGAAGAATCCATTTCAAGAGTAGTTTGGTAGACAGAATAAGCTTCATCAAACTGATCATTTCTTTGTAATGCATTTCCTAACCTCAGATAAATACCTGCTGTAGTATCATTGTAAACGAGTTGCTTTTTGGCAACATCCGCAGCTTTATCAAATTCGCCTTCATTAAAATGAAAGTTATACAACTGATAATAGGGTGCCATTAATGTTGGGTATTTTTCAATTGCCTCAGTGTAGTTGAATTTGGCGGCGTCTACCTCATCATAGTAGGTGAAAATGCGTCCCCATGCGATATATCCCGCCTCTTTATCCAGTTCCATAATTGCCTGAGCCTGATTCTCTGCTTTGTCACGACCACCACCCATAAAACCGGGAGCTTGAAGATAAAACTCCATCACACTTTCACGGGCTTCTACATTAGTGGGGTCCAGTTCCACAGATTTTTCATAATTCTTTCTCGAGTCTCGCGCATAAAAAGCCTGTTTTAGTTTTCCTGCATTTTGGGCACTTCTCCCATAAGAATGTCCCAGCCACATATGATATTTAGAAGTTCCGGGTTGATAATCCGCAGCCTTTTCAAACCAGTCTACTGCTTTACCAAATTCATCTTTATCAAAATAAATTCTACCCATGTAGAAATTTGCTTCGGGGTGTTTTTTGTTTGATTTGATGAAATCTTCAAAGTAGGATTTTGCTGCATCGGCGTTTCCTTCTTCAAATAAAGTGATGCCTTCATCAATGGAAGATTGGGCGTAAACAATGGAGGAGAACAGAAGTCCTAAAGAAATGCCAAGTAATGGGAGATACGTTTTTTGCTGAAACATGATACCAGTGTTAAAGTTTGGGCTCAGTTACGATCGTTCTGGTCTTCGGTTTCATCCTCTTCATTTTTTAATAGAAACCTCCCAACAAGCCGAACTCCAAGTCGTGCAAACAGGATAATCGCAATTACGGTGATAATGTCGAAGGTGTTCATTAATTAGTTATCCGAATGCAGTGCTACCCGGTTCCCTTCGGTGTCTTCAAACACCGCCATGAACCCTCTTCCGGGACCAATTCCTCGTTTGGAAATAGATACGCTGCCCCCAGCTTTTTCAATTCTATCCTCTATAATCTGCAGGTCTGGATTGGCATTAAAGTGGAGAAGAGGTCCGTGAGTACTACTTGGTTTATAATATTCTGCATTCCAGACTAAAGCTCCACCAACCACAGACTGTCCTCCGGGAAAAACAGCCATCTTAAAATTATCACCGAGTACCATTAGCTGGAGTTCAATATCAAAAATGCTCTCATAGAAAGTTTTGGCACGATCCATATCAGAAACGGGAAGTTCGAACCAGCTGATTACGTGTTTAGATTCACTCATAAAACTCCTCCTTTATATTAATAGTAACTGAATGACATCAGTTTAGCAAAGCCGTAATTCGATCAAGTACAGGATTCCGGTTATCCGTTTTCCAGACAGCAGAGAGGGTTGTCCGCTGAGGGATTTTGTTTAGGTCGATAAACTTTATATCCAGATTAAAGCCTCTTTTTAAAGAGCTGGGTACAATTCCTATTCCTAATTCATTTTCAACTAACCGGAAGATAGTACTGGAATGAACAGACTCATGAGCAACTTTCGGAGTAAATCCATAATCTTCAAAAATACTCATGATTTTTTCGTAGTAACCATGACTGTACTGACTTGAAAATAAAATGAAGGATTCGTTTTCGAGATCTTTAACTGTTTTAAAGTTTTTCTGATCCAGTGGGTGATTTGACGGAAGGACCAAACAAAAGCTCTCTTCATATACATCTTTTTTATAGAGTCCTTCTGGAAGTCTCATCGTTCGGATAAAGCCGATATCCAGTTCATCTTTTTTAATCCGATCAATTTGATCCTGGTTAGGAAGCTCAGTTAATACGGTATGTATATCAGGAGACTGATCATGAATTTGGCGTAATAATCCTGGTATAATCGATTGCATAGCTGACCCAACAAAGCCGATTCGAAGTTGTCCTTTATCTCCCGAAGAAAGATGTCGAATATTTTGCCTGACAAAATCAAGATGATTAAATATGAATTGAGCTTCATCTTTCAAGTACTCTCCTGTTCTCGTGAGCTTAACATTTCGTTTATCCCGGATTAAAAGTGGCGTTCCTAAATAATCTTCCAACTGTTTAATCTGCCTGCTTAAAGCCGGCTGGGTTATAAATAATTTTTCCGCAGACTTACTGAAGTGAAGCTCATCTGCAACTGTTAAGAAATACCGTAGATGTCGTAGCTCAATATTATTACTCATGATTATTAATATATACTTATTAAGTATTTCAAAACATTAATAAGTGATACTACTTTCTCTTAAAAAAAGGTGAAAAAATCATTCGAATTCGGGACAGACACACTTACTATTCAAAGTCTGGTAGATATTTGTCATGGTACTCTAACTGTTTTATTTGATAAAGAAGCGAGAGAGAAAGTCAGAAAAAGTTCCGGCTACGTTGAAAAAATCATCGAAAGCGGGGATGTAGTTTACGGAGTAAACACCGGATTTGGCCCTCTGTGTAATACCATCATTTCAAAAGAAAACACAGCGAAGCTCCAGGATAATATTCTAAGAAGTCATAGCGTGGGAGTTGGAAAACCTATTGCTAAAGAAATTGCTAAAGCGATGATGGTTCTTAAAGTCCACAATTTAAGTATGGGGTTTTCAGGGATTCAGGAGTCAACTCTGGACAGGATTATCTTTTTCATTCAGAATGATATAATTCCCATAGTTCCTGAACAGGGATCGGTTGGGGCATCGGGAGATTTAGCTCCTTTAGCACATCTTTTTATACCATTAATTGGGTTGGGAGAAGTTGAGTATAAAGGCAAGAGAAGAAATACAGCTTCGGTGTATTCAGAACTTGGTTTAGAGCCTCTTCAATTGAAAGCCAAAGAAGGTTTAGCGCTGATTAATGGTACCCAATTTATTGCAGCGCATGCAGCATGGGCAGTATATCGGTTACATCATGCATTAAACACAGCGGATATTATTGGGGCGATGAGTCTTGAAGGGGTACTTGGAAGTGTAAGTCCATTTGTGGAACCCCTGCATAATATTCGACCTTTTGAGGGATCAAAATACGTAGCTCACAGACTAAGAAAATTATTGAGCGATTCAGAAATGGTTCAGTCTCATGCAAATTGCGGAAGAGTTCAGGACCCTTATTCGATTCGGTGTATCCCTCAGGTTCATGGTTCGTCCAGAAATGCATGGTTGCACGTAAAGCAACTGGTGGAAGTAGAAATAAACTCGGTTACCGATAACCCAATTATTCTATCCGATAAAGAAACTATAAGTGGTGGAAATTTTCATGGTCAACCGCTGGCACTGGCCTGTGATTATTTGACTTTAGCAGCTCACGAGATTGGAAATATATCTGACCGAAGAATTTATTTGCTACTTGAAGGAGGTCATGAAGGACTTCCGAAACTGCTAATGGATGAAATAGGTCTTAATTCCGGATTTATGATTCCGCAATACACCTCAGCCGCACTGGTTAGTGAAAATAAAGCGTTGTGCTTCCCCGCTTCTGCTGATAGTATTCCAACATCTTTGGGACAAGAAGATCATGTAAGTATGGGATCTATCAGTTCCAGAAAATTGAATCAGGTGATCGGTAATCTTGAACAAATTCTGGCTATTGAATTAGTAACTGCTGCGCAGGCATTTGATTTCCGAAGACCTATGAAATCCGGAATAATCCTGGAAGCCTGCCACGAGCTTATTCGAAAAAATATCGATCATGCCGACAATGATCGTGTATTTGCGGAGGACATCGCAAAAGCTCATGATTTAATAAAAGATTATAAGCTCACTAAACTGGCAGCTGAAATAGCAAGTGAAAACGATATTGATTTAAACGGTACATATGATGAACTATTCAGACTTTCTTAAAACCTACGCCTCACATCCCAATTACAAAGCCCCAACCGGTTCTGTGTTAAATACCAGGAACTGGCAAACAGAAGCACCTCTCAGAATGCTGCTGAATAATCTGGATCAGGATGTAGCGGAAAATCCGGATGAGTTTATTGTATATGGTGGTAATGGTCAGGCGGTTAGAAACAGGGAAGCACTAGAGAAGATCATTAAAACCTTGATGGACCTGGATGAAGATCACAGTATGTTAATTCAATCAGGAAAGCCCGTTGGAATTGTCCGAACACATCCCGAAGCTCCACGTGTGTTAATTGCGAATAGCAACCTTGTGCCTGAATGGGCTAACTGGCATCATTTTAACGACCTCAAAGAAAAAGGGTTGATGATGTATGGTCAGATGACTGCGGGATCATGGATATACATTGGAACTCAGGGAATTCTACAGGGAACATATGAGACTTTTGTAGCATGTGGGGAAAAGCATTTTGGTGGTGACCTGAGAGGGAAGCTTTTGGTTACGGGTGGAATTGGAGGAATGGGCGGAGCTCAGCCACTTGCAGCAACTATGGCAGGGGCGACTTTTCTGGGAGTAGATGTTGATCCTGAACGCATCAAAAAAAGAATTAAAACCCGCTACATTGATAAAATGACTCATTCTTATGAAGAAGCCATTCAATGGGTGATGGAAGCAAAGGAGTGGAAAGAAAACCTTTCGGTTGGACTAGTAGGGGATGTTGGAGATGTATTAGAAAAACTGATCGAAGATGGAATAACTCCGGATATATTGACTGATCAAACTTCTGCTCATGATCCATTAAACGGCTATGTTCCTCATGGAATAACCTTTAAAGAGGCACTTGAACTCAGGGAACTAAATCCAAAAGAGTATGAGAAAAGATCTATTCATAGTATGGCGCGGCATGTAAAGCATATGCTTACGCTTAAAGAGCGTGGGGCAGTTACCTTTGATTATGGAAATAATCTTCGGGCATATGCCCAGCAAGGTGGGGTTGAAAATGCCTTCGACTTTCCTGGTTTTGTTCCTGCATATATCCGGCCATTATTCTGTGAAGGAAAAGGTCCGTTTAGATGGGCTGCTTTATCCGGAGATCCCGAGGATATTTATACGACCGATCGGGCATTAATGGAAGCATTTCCTGAAAACAAACATATGATTAACTGGCTAAAGGAGGCGAAAGAAAAGGTAGCTTTTCAAGGGTTACCTTGTCGTATTTGTTGGTTAGGGATGGGAGAAAGGGAAAAAGCCGGGCTGATATTCAATGATTTGGTGAGGACCGGAAAAGTAAAGGCCCCAATTGTCATTGGAAGAGATCACCTTGATTGTGGTTCAGTGGCATCTCCGAACAGAGAAACAGAAGGAATGAAAGACGGCACCGATGCTGTAAGTGACTGGCCGCTGCTGAACCTTGTTTCAAATACATCTGGCGGAGCAACCTGGGTGAGCTTCCATCACGGGGGCGGAGTAGGAATGGGATTCAGTCAGCACGCCGGTATGGTTGTACTCGCTGATGGAACTGATCGTGCAGAACGATGTCTGAAAAGAGTGCTTCACAATGATCCTGCAATGGGTATTTTCAGACATCATGATGCCGGGTATGATTTAGCAACAGAAGTAGGAAATGAACATCAATTGATAATTTAGACCTCCTCTGTCTCCTCCTTTAATAAGGAGGAGAACTTAGGATTTAGCTCGGATGCTGGTTTTGGAGTTTCCCTCTCCTTGAGAAGGAGAGGGAACAAGGGAGAGGTCGGAAAGGGAATAGTTAACAGATAATCATGAAAACCAAAACTCTATACGGCCCTTTTAAGGAACTCATCACCATGGAGGGACTTCCTTTACATGGTCCTCTAAAAGATGAGGATTTAACTGTTTTCAAAAACCAGGGAATTCTGGTTGAGGAAGGAAGAGTATCAGAAATTGATTCTTATAATCTGCTTTTACAAAATCATTCTAAAGCCGAATTGAGGCTTTCAGGGAATGAGGAATTAGTTGTTTTGCCTGCTTTTGTAGACTGTCACACGCATATTTGTTGGGGAGGAAAGCGTATCAATGATTATGCGCTTCGGGTTGCAGGAAAGACTTATCTGGAAATTGCAGCTTCAGGGGGAGGAATTTCAGATACAGTAAACCAAACACGTTCAACTTCACAAAAAGAACTTGTCGAATTAATTCTGAAAAGAGTTAAGGCTCATATCAGAAGGGGAATTACCACCATCGAGATAAAATCCGGATATGGATTGAATCTGGATGATGAGCTGAAAATGCTTAAGGCTATCAAAGATGCTAACGAGAAAACTTCTGCTACATTGATTCCCACTTTTTTAGGAGCTCATATTAAACCAAAAGATTTTGATGGAACCCATTCTGATTATCTGGATTTTTTGATTGAAAACGTGGTACCTGAGATTAAAAAACACGGACTTGCAAAACGTGCAGATATTTTTGTGGAAGAAGGAGCATTCGGAATTGAAGAATCACGAGAGTACGTCGGGAAACTAAAACAGCTTGGTTTTGAAATCACCATGCATGTGGATCAGTTTCATTCCGGTGGATCAAAAGTGGCGATAGAGGAAGGATGTGTATCGGCTGACCATCTGGAATATACCGATGATGAATCCTGCACTTTATTCAATAACTCTGATACCGTTGCGGTAGCACTGCCCGGAGCTTCTCTGGGCTTGGGTATGCAATATACACCAGCCCGAAAACTACTTGAGGCCGGAGCTTGTTTAGCTATTGCCACGGATTGGAATCCGGGTTCGGCTCCAATGGGAGACTTAATAACTCAAGCATCGATTTTAGGAGCTTCAGAAAAACTTACCATTGTTGAGACCTTAGCTGCAATCACTTTTAGAGCTGCACATGCTTTAAGAGTAGATGCTGGAATATTAAAAATTGGAGATCAGGCAAAGTTCACAGTCTTTGAGACCAATGACATCAGAGATATCTTCTATCAACAAGGTCAGCTAAAACCATGCATGACAGTAATAGGAGAACAATGCTTTGAGTATTAATTCTGATAACTATATCGCTCCGGAAAAATCTTTATGGAAAGGAAGAGTCGATTCAGAAACGGATCGAAATCAGTTTCGATATCATCAGGTGGTAGAGTGTGTAGATCTGAACTCTGAAATCCCGAAAGATAAAATCACTTTGCTTGGTTTTGCTAGTGACGAAGGTGTAAAGCGAAACGGCGGAAGAACAGGTGCAGCCAAGGGGCCGGATTATCTCCGATCTTCTATGGGTTCTTTATGCTGGCATGGTGATGAAGGTTTTTGTGATGCTGGCAACATTGCTCCAACGGGGGATGATTTGGAAAGCTCACAGGATGAGTTAGGAAAAACAGTTCATGTTCTATTGAGTCAAGCTAACAAGCCTATCCTGATTGGGGGCGGACACGAAACCGCTTATGGTCACTATCTTGGGATTTCATCATTTTTGAAAGAAACGAATCCAGATGCAAAGCTGGGTATTTTAAATATAGATGCACATTTCGATTTACGTCCGCATAATGGCAGTCCACATTCCGGATCTCCATTTTTACAAGCACATGAGGATGCAGAAGAAATCGGTCTGGATTTAAAATACTTTGTGTATGGTATCAATCGGGATAACAACACGGTTTCGCTTTTTAGCAAAGCAAAAGAACTTGGTACAGAATTTTGCAAGAATATTGACATCATGAATTCTGAGAAGGATACTTTATCAAGAGTTGAACAATTCATTGATACAAGAACTCATATTTATCTCACGATTTGTCTGGATGTGTTTAACGCATCAATTGCTCCCGGAGTAAGCGCCCTTGCCTGGAATGGGATTGACCTGAATCATGCACTAAACGTAATTGACCTAGTAAAGAAATCAGGGAAGATGGTATCTGTTGATATATGTGAATTGAACCCTGAGTTTGATCAATCTGAGCAAACGGCTAAAACGACTGGCACCTTATTGAGTACATTGATTAGTACTTCACATTGCTTATAAGCGGTTAAGTTAGTGTTTCGTTACTTCAACAACATTCACTTTTTTCTTTGTAGCGAATAGTTCAAGACCAAGCTGGTTTTTAAGTGAAGAATAAATAGACTCAGAGTTTTCAGAATCCCAGAAAAGTTGAAAATCGTACTGCCCTTCGAGGCCGGTCTCATCTATAATTACAATTCCTATCGCTTCTTGGAGTAATGTCAAAAAATTTCCATTCAGGCTCTGTTTAGCCCCAGCAATTATACCATCATCTGAGCTTAGTTTACTAAACTTCTCCACTGTAGGATATAGTTCTTTTGAAACACCATTTGGAGCTTTAAGTACTAAAACTTCGATTTCCTTTTCAATTAATTCACCATAGATGCCATATTTTTCTTTGAAGGCAGATTGAAGCATAAGTTCTACAAGCTGTTCATTTCTTTTTGGCAATGTTGTTTCTACATCGTATCTCTTATTTAACAATGAATCCGCTCCAAAAACTGCAAACGCACTTACATTATAGGCAATGGCAATTATTTGCTTCAGACTTACTCCAGCAGCATTAACCCCTCCGTTTATTTTAGACACCATCATAAAAGTGCCTTGAGCTTCAGAATCAGAAAGGTTTACTTTATAAAACGTATTGCTTTTAGTCTCGCTTTGATTGTGACTTGATATACCAATTTGTGCTTTTAAAGGTAGATTAATGCCTGAAATTGAAATAACTATTAACGCAATTAGGTGCTTTGTATTTATCATTGGAACTTATTTTGAGTTACTAATTTCTGAATCGAGATAAGTCTGAATTAAACCTGCAGTAAGTTCATTTGGCTTTAACTCCCTTAATATCTCTCCCTTTTTATTTATTATAATAGTTGTTGGATATTCATAAATAGAAAGCTGATCGATAAATGACTTATCCAAATCTAATCCAACCCAACCGTTTATAGGTTTACGTTTTAAAAAACGGTTTACTATCACACTACCTTCGTAAGTGATTGATAAAAAGTTTACCCCCTTATCTTTGAACTTTACATACAGATCATTAAGGTGAGGTATATTTTTTATACATGGTGCACACCAAGTTGCCCAAAACTCGATAATGATAAGTTGACCAGTAAAATCATCCATAGACCGGATTGTATTCAGAGGTGCGTTTAACAATTCATCAATTAGAATTTGATCTATTATTTTACCTTCTAAACTTATGTTATCATTGGATGTTAAAGGCTGGCTGTATATTTCATTAGAAAAAAAAGATATAAACGGAAAAAAAGTGAAGACTAAGATTTTAAGATTCATAAGAATTTTCAGGCGCTGGTTTTTTTATCAATTGAACTTTGTACGATCAACGCTGAAATAACAATTGCTAAACCGAATCCTTTAAAAAAATCTTCGATATCGATCAGAGTTTCAAAAAAGTGGTTAGTAAGCAAAGTAAAGCTCATTAATAAAGTGCCTGTTAACAGTAGAAAAATAGTTCGTTTATCAAGTCCATTTCTTTTTTTCATCTTTAATCATTTTAAGGTTTAATACCACCAGTCATACTTATTTAAATGCAGGTATTAAGTAGTCAGAAATAAAGTCAAAGATTTCTGTTCCTGCAGTTCCGAATTTCCCACCGGTAGAAACCACTACAAGATCGAGTTCTTCATTATAAATGATTAGTTGCCCGCCATTTCCATTTGCATAGTTAATCTCATAGCTATTTCCTTCTGAAGAAATCAAAGTTTTCCACCATTGATACCCATACCAAAGGTTGAAACCAACATTAAATCTTTTCTCAGTGCTTTTATCTATCCATTCTTTTGAAAGAACCTTGGTTTCTTTCCAATATCCATCATATAGAAAAACATACCCCAGTTTTGCCATATCACGGGGTGTGGTTAGCGCATGAATAGGGCCGCCTACTCCGGGTAATTCGGCGCTTTCTACTTTACTTGCATAGTAGGTATCCAAAAATTCGTTAAATCCGGTATCGATAGAGTTTATTATAACCCGATTAAGCATAATAGAAGCTCCTGTGTTGTATTCGAAGGTGCTACCTGGCACAAATTGAATTGGTTTACTTATAACAAACTGATGCCATTGGAGATAGGGCAGTCTATACATATTGTCTAAATCACCGCCGCTTTCATCCCATTGAAATCCTGAAGACATTGTGAGAACATTATCGAGTAGTATATTTGATTTGCCTTCTTCTTTAAGGGTTGGAAATTCCGGGAAAAAAGAGTGTAGTGAATCGTCATGAGCTTTGATATACCCCTGGTCGATAGCAATTCCTATTAGTGCAGAACGAAATGATTTACTGGCAGATTGAACCTCATGTTTTGTAAAGCGATCAAAATCGATGAAATTTCCTGATGAATTAGTTCCAGGGTAATAGGCTTCTGCTAACAGTTTTCGATCCTTGATAACTAATATGCTATGAATCTCACCGTATCCTCCTAAGCGTATTTTATCTATTCCGTCAATAAAGAGGTTCATATTATCTATGTACTCTTCAATATTCCCAATAATCCATCCATCGTTATCATCCTCTGGAACGGAGTATTTGTATTTAGCGATGGCAGTAATATTTACAGAAATTGATCGGTCATCCTTTAATGAAATATTTAACATCTGATCGTAATCTTCCCCCAGAGTCCAGCTAATTGTAGCGATTCCATCAGAATTAGTAACAGGGTTGGTTTCTGAAACAGAGCCCGTTGTAACAGTATTAAGTAAGACGCCTTCCACTGGCTCGTTATCCTGATTTGTAACAAGAACTTCAATAGGCTGATTAACAAGTGTGTTTTGAGAACCATCTATTTCTGATTCGGAGATAAGAGTAAGGATTAACCCTTTTTCTTCCGATGAAAAGGAACATGAAAGAGTTAAACAAACAGTTAGAAATAAGAATGTATTTAGCTTAATTGAAAACATGTTTGTTAAATACTTTATTAATCAAGCAAGCTAGGTAAGATATAATCCTCGACCATAACCTGATTTTGATACATTAAATAATCATCATAATTACCCCCAGTCATTACAATTACAAGATTAAGATTTTTGTAGGGGTAAATAACCTGACCTCCATTACCTTCAGCGTAGGGTAGTTTATGAAGTGTTTCGTTAACTCTGAAGTCTTTTACCCACCAATGGTGAGCATAATACCTGCCATCACCAATTTTGTATACCGGATCTGTTGAAAATTCAAGCCATTCTTTTGGAACTAATTGGACCCCATTCCACTCGCCATTTTGTAAATATAATTGACCAAATTTTGCCATATCTCTGGGTTGCATAAAAATTCCAGTACTTAAATTTGGTTTGCCGCTATGCTCATGATGAATGTATTTCGGTCTATCAACTCCCATGGGTTCTAACAAGTATCTGAATAAAAACTCTTCGAATCCTAACCCTGATTTAAGTCCAATTATATCCCCAATAACATTAGTGTTTCCGCTGCAATATTGGAAACCAGTCCCTGGTTCATAATCCATTGGTCTATCAAGGATATACTTAATCATGTCTTGTTGTATTGACCACATTGTCTCTCCATCGCCATCACGACATTTATAACCAGCTCTCATCGTTAACAAATCGTCAAAAGTGATTGTCGCTTTTTTTTCGTTCCAGTTTTCAAACGAATCATAGTATTCAGAGAAATGTTCATACAACAAGTCGTCTTTACTTTCGAATAAGCCTTGTTCAATGGCAATTCCCAGCGCGACAGCAACAATGCTTTTAGTAGCTGATGCCAAATAGTGTGAACCATCTTCTTGTGTCAACCAAGCTACACCAGGCCGGATTACATTTTTTTCCGAAAACTCATAATCCAAAACCAATTTGTTATTTCTTACAATAATAAGGTCATGTATCCGGATAAATTTTTGCGAGTATATATCCCGTACTAACTGTTTGATTGGTTCGGGATTAAAACCTTCTTCTTCTAATGTTGATAATTCCCAACCATACCCCTCATTTTCTGGAGTTTTTAATTCAAAAGGGGGGGATTCAGTGTTATTAGGATTTGTTTTCTGGTCTTTACAATTTATTAATGTAATTAAAAATAGGAATGAGATTAATCTATAAGGTATCATAACAAATAATTATTTATTTATTCTACTATTTCAACTACCCTGATATTACAAGGAGCAATATTGCCCCCACTTAGCGGAACTACATCATTTACATAGAGCTTGCTACCATCTTCGTTGAAAATAAGATCGTTTGGTAATGAGAAAGTAGCTCCTAGCGCCGCTCCATCTTTTTTACCTCTCATACCCGATCCGGCAAATAATTCAGCTTCACCATCTAAGCTTACTTTATAGATTTGATTAGCTGTTCTGGCTATTACATAGAGGAAACCGTTATGAAAAGTCAGGTGGCCATTGTTATTACCGGGAAGATTGACCAGAACACTTACCTGTTTATTGGGCGTTATTTTTAAAACATTACCATCATAGAAATTTGAAATATAAATATTCCCATTCTCATCACCTGTAATACCATTCGGGCAGTTTAGAAGAGAGTTGTTTGTGAAAACTTCTGCATCTCCATTTTTGTCAATTTTCAAAACCTGAAAACCTTCACAATCCGCTACAAAGAGCTCATCATCCTCATCGATAAGAATTCCAACCGGGTTTACTATTGGGGCGCCACTTGAAAATTGAGATACCGAGCCATCAGGGGCAATTTTACTTATATATGAACCCCGAATACTTGATTGAAATAAATTGCCTTGAGAGTCAAAACTATTACCCGACGCTCCAATAAATCCTCTTGCAAATATTGAAACTTCTCCTTCTTGTGTTATTCTAAAAACTTTATCTCCACCACCGCCCCCACCTAAAGTTTGACCGAAATCACCCATATAAATATTACCATCTGTATCTAAAGCAACACCTCCACTTCCACCATCTATATTTTCAGCCAGAGTTTTCACCAGATTTTCCTGTTTAAGAGTAACTTCATTAGAAGGTTTTGAAAGCTGATTCTCAGTATTAAAGCCAACACTTAAAACAAATAAAACGTAAGGTACATTTTCTTTAATAAGTTCATCATCTGAGTCATTAAGTGATTCTGAAAGTACTATATCAACCCCATTCGAATTCTTATCAACTTCAAAGTATTGCCCTATAGCAAGTACATCTGCCTTTTGAAGATTGAAAGAATCAGCGGAGTCACTTTTAACAACTAAAACTCTGTAGCTTTCAATAATAGAATTGCTTTGAGGAACAGTGAATGAAACTCTAATGTCCCCGGAATGGGCACTATTTCCATAGTCCATTGCAAAAACATTAAAAACAGAAATATTTATATCAGAGTCATTTCCACCGTTAGCATCACAATTTATTATTACGACACACAGGCAAATAAAAATGCATATTAGTTTTTTCCTGATCGACATAAGTTTACTTACGAGTTACTACTTCTATTTTTGATATAATATAGGCGTCATCTATTCACAGCGAATCCCCATTTTTTGGTGATATATAAATTCTCGCAATAGTGTACTTTATGGCATGTTTTTTCGCCATACTTTAATACTCATAGTTTTTCTTTTCTATTCGGGATTATTAAAAAGTCAATCTACAGACATTCAACAGTTTACTATTTCTGATGATCTGGCTTATTCAGAAGTGAGTGCTATTGTCGAAGATAACCTCGGCAGAATCTGGATTGCTACCATGGGAGGGGGTATTAATGCGTATGACGGAGAGTCATTTAAGTCTTACAATAAAAGCGACGGTTTACCTTCAAACCTGGTGTATTCTATCGAAATTGATTCGGAAAATCTAGTATGGGTAATGACACAGAATGGTGTTGCTACAATTCAGAATGATAAAATAACCCAGATACCTCTGGATAAAAGTAACGACCTAAGACTAACTTCACTTGCAATTAAAGATTTTAAGGATGAAGTGTACATTGCTTCAAATGAAAATGGGCTTTGGAGTTATAAAAAAGAGTCTAAAGAGTTTCATTTTATTCCATCCGATACAGAAGTTTTTGGAATAAATAAGATGGTGGAAGGGCATGATGGTCTGCTCTATTTGATGAAGTATAGAGATCAGATCTATACTATAAAAGGAGGTTCAATAAAAGAGGTTTTTCCAAGGGATTTTCTTGCGAATAAAGCTCTGTTTGACCTCGGTTTTGATTTAGAGAATAATGCCTGGATAGCTACTAATGAAGGAATAATTATTACAAATAAGCCTGGTCTTCAAAAAAAAATTAATAGTTTTTTGGATGATAATGAGTTGGTAAGAGGAGTTTATTCTGTTCTTATAAAACAAGACTTCACCTTACTGGGGATATCAAACGGACTGTTAAAAATTAAAAATGGGAATATTGAGTGGATTAATACCCAGGGGTTGAATTCTTTACCACCCATATTTGATATTACGGAAGATTTCCAGGGAAATTTTTGGTTAGCTAGTCAGGGCCAGGGTATTTTTAAACTTAAATTCGATCAACTAAGTTACTTTGATCTTCCTTACCAAAAAGAAGAGTTGGTTTTCTCGGTCTTACCCTTAGGATCCGAAAGGTATCTGGCAGGAACTTCAAGAGGGTATATTTATGAATTAAGTTCTAGAGGTTTTTCAACTTTTTTTCATGAGTCGAAATCAAGAGAGATAACTAGTCTGCTTGAAGCAGAGGATGGTAATATATGGGCTGGAATCTGGCGGGGCGGTTTATTAAGAATAAATAGAAACGGGCAATTAGTAGATGACCTTAGTTTAGAGTTGCCGATTTCGGTAAGAACTTTATATCAAGAGGATGGGTTGCTTTGGATAGGAGGGAGCGGACACTTTTCATCACTTGGTGGAAAAGAAATTCAACATTTCTATACAGAAGCCGGTAGACCTGTAAGAGGATTTCAAAAAACCAAAAATGGGAATTTACTCGTCGCATCAGAAGATGGACTCTATGAACTTGACAATTACTCCAACCTTAAAAAAGTAGAAGAGGTTAAAAGCGAAGTTACCGGTATTGTTGCTTTAGGTGATTCTGTATGGCTAAGTACATTTGAAGATGGAATTCTGGTAAAGAAAGAAAGTGCGTTTGAAAAATTTAAGCTTGAAAAGTATAGCCCGATATACGGCATAACTACTGATAATAACAATTGTATGGTGACTATTACTGGGAAAGGCATATTTTGGGTTCCCTTAGATAAATCGAACATACGATATACCCCATTTCGTAAGGGCTACTTCCCAATCAAAAGTTCAGTATTCAAAGATAAAGAGGGAAATATTTTAATAGGAACAAACAAAGGTATTATCAAGATTCCGTATAGCTATAAGCCAGTTGATACCGTAAAACCCCGATTCTTTATTCAATCTGTTAAAGTAAATGAACAGGTTCTGAATAGTACCTCTTATAATCGTTTTAAGTACAATCAAAATAGCCTCACATTTCTTTTCCAGTCTGTTAATTACAATCAAGATCTTCCCGAAAGAAGATTTAGGTATAAACTGGACGGCATAGATAATGACCAGTCAGAGTTGGTGGAGACTAAAGAGGTGAGTTATAAAAACCTCCCACCCGGGGAATATTCTTTCTTTGTTACAGAATATAATTTCAGACAGGAACCTATTAATACTGCAGGATTCTCATTCGAAATAGCAAAACCCTTTTGGACAACCTTATGGTTTTATTTCTTTATCTTTGTGATAATCATTTCAATAACTGTATTTCTATATCGTATCAGAATCAGGACAATTTTAGCAAAAGAAAAAGAACTCGAAGGGATTAGGAATGAAGAGCGTTTGAAAATTCAAAGTAGTATGGCAGATGATTTTCATGACGAGCTGGGAAATAAACTGGCAAATATAATTGCCTACTCAAGCTACCTTGAAATGAACCTTACGGATGTAGATGGTCAGATTAAGTCAGCAATCAAAAAAATCACAAGTAATTCGCAGCATCTTTTTCAAGGAACAAAAGATTTCATTTGGACCCTGCATTCAACTTCAAGCAATATCCAAGGGGTTATTCAATATCTTATAACTTTTGGTCATAACTTCTTCAAAGATACAGGCATTGTTTTTAAGACAGAGATAAATTCAGCAGATAACCCAGAAATCCCATCGGGATATAACCGGCAAATCATTCTAATTTGTAAAGAAGTAATGACAAACTGCTTTAAACATTCAAAAGCCAAAAATTTACTTTTTTCAGTTACAATTTCAGAAAAAATAGAAATCAGTATTAAGGATGATGGAACAGGATTAAAAGAAAAGAATAGGAATGGAATTGGTTTACAGAGCATCAAAAAAAGAGCGGAGAAAATTGGCTCAGAACTTTTTATCAACTCATCAGAAAAAGGAACAAAAGTAGAATTGAAAATCCCGATTTCACAAAAAAAGAACTAATAGTCGAATCAAGTTGATATCAAAAATCTTAATCATAGAAGACAATAAAGATCTTAACAATGCTTACCAGCTTATATTAAATAAAGTTGACAGATATAAGGTAGTTGGGACTTTTTTTACTTGCGAGGATGCTTTTAAGAATCTGGCTAAACTTTCCCCTGATTTAGTTCTTATGGACTTGGAATTACCAGGCATAAATGGGATTGAAGGAATCAAGCAAATCCGAAAAACTAATTCGAACATTAAAACTATTGTTCTTACAGTTCATGATGACGATAAGAGGGTACTTGATGCTCTATCAGCCGGGGCAATTGGATACATCACCAAGAAATCCAATCATCACGAACTCATAAAAGCTATAGATACTGCCTTAAGTGGAGGCTCTCCTTTAAGTGATGAAATAACCAGCCTGATTGTTAAATCTTTTCATACAAATCCTGATTCGCCTCTAACTTCCAGAGAAACAGAAGTTCTTAAAAAACTGGCCCAAGGAAAGACTTATAATTACATCTCAGATGAACTTTCAATCACCTATGAGACTGTAAAAACTCATATCAAGCATATTTATTGGAAATTGGGAGTAGATAATAAGTCAGACGCAGTAATAAGGGCGAGAGACAAGAAGTATATTTGAAACAAACAAGATAAAAAAACTTACTTAGCAAGCTGATCAGGTAAGTTTTTTTCCAGTGTTTCAACCGGTGCTTTCATCTCAGTGTTCTTCGGGAATAGAGTTTAGGTTTTTTTGGATGATCTCAATGCCACCACATTTCCGACAAGAATTAATCCTGCTCCGGATAAACTATTCGCCGACCATTGGTAATCCTCGAAAACCGTTGAAATGACCAATGCAATAACCGGCGCAACTACCGCTACATAAGCGGCCTTTCCGGCGCCGATATTTCCAATCAAAGTTAAGTAGGCTCCAAATGCGATTACCGAGCCAAATATTGCCAGATAGATAAGCGATGATGCATAGGAAATATTAGTCTCGAAACTCATCTCTTTTCCACTTATTAAAGCGATTAGAAACATAGCTAATGCCCCATAAGTCATTCCAAAAGCATTGGACGAAATAACCGGAATTCCTGCTTTCTGATTTCGGGCAGAAGTAATATTACCAAAAGATGCGATTATAGTACCAGCTATAGCCAGTAAGAGTCCCCATATCTTAGTATCTGAAAGAGAAAACTGCGCAAGATCCTGTTGAAAAATTAAAGCTGTTCCAATTAACCCGAAAAGACCGCCAAGGATAACTTTCATTTCAATCGAAGTTTTCAGAAAAATCCGGGCATTCAGGAGGTTCATAAAAACAAGTAAAGAAAAAAGCAATCCCACTAAGCCACTGGTGATATATAATTCTGCAGAATACATGCACCAGTAATTGAAGCCAAACAGCAGCAAGCCCTGAAGCAGTATATATCCGTGTTCTTTACGGGTAAAATTTAGTTTAAGTCCCCAGATTTTCGAAACACCCAGCATTAGTAATCCGGCAATTGCAAAGCGATAAGCAACCGAATACATTGGGTCAACATCACCAATCTGAAATGTAATTACATACCATGTTGAGCCCCAGATGAGCGTAGGAGTAATAAAGAGTAAGACATTTTTCATTTAGGGATATAAGAAGACAGGTGAGTTGTACTAACTGGCATCAATGTAGATAGAAAAATCAAAAAGTCTTTCCGAAAAAAGAATATTATTTATTCAAAGTTGAGAGTGCAGCGCCTATTATACCAGCGTGATTACGGCTTGCAGCGGGTACGACTTTAGCTTCTAACTCTAAGTACTCTTTAAACTCGTCAAAGTTTTTACTAACTCCTCCTCCGATAATAATCAGGTCTGGATAAAATAATTCTTCAATTCTTTGCAGGTATTCATTTACCCGCTTTCCCCAGACTTCCCAACTAAGATTTTCCCGTTCTCTTGCCGAGTTTGCAGCATAACTTTCTGCATTTACTTCATTCAATATAATATGACCGAGTTCCGTATTCGGAATTAGCTGTCCGTTTCGGAAAATGGCAGTTCCGATCCCGGTACCAAAAGCAGCCATGAAGACTGTCCCGTTAACACCAGAACCGGCGCCGAAATTTAGTTCTGCAAAAGCAGCTGCATCCACATCATTAACAAGGTGAGTGGGGCAGCCCGTTGCTTCTTCGATTTGTGCAGAAGCATTAACTCCAATCCAGGTGTTGTCAATATTAGATGCAGTTTTAACTACTTCATCTACTACCGCAGCAGGAAACCCACATCCAATTGGACCATGCCAGTCAAAATGTTTTACGATTTGAACAATAACGTCGATTACCGCTTCTGGGGTAGCTGGTTGAGGCGTCACAATTCGATGACGCTCTGTTATAAGTTCCCCTTTTTGAGTATCTACAATTGCTCCTTTTATCCCGGAGCCTCCAACATCTATTCCTAAAATCTCCATAACTCAATAGTAGAAAAGAATTAACTCAATAAAAAGTTATTGCTCACTGGTAATGATATCTACCATAAGTGGTAAATGATCGGCTATAAAATCCATAGAATCCGGACTAAATGGGGTAAAGACTTCAACTGAATTCGGGACTATTTCTGGTAACATAAACTCGTTTGGGACGATATGATCAATTCTCCAGAATACAGAATCAGCAGGATGGGAAAAGATACCTGTTCCTGCTAATGGGTCAATAAATTTCAGGTAGGTACTATCGCCAAGAAAAGCCTGGAATTCCGGACTATCAGGTGTAGCATTAAAATCTCCCACAACAAGTAAATTCTGATCATTATCCAAAGAAAGAAATTTAGAGTATTGATTTCTCAAAAGATTCATCATTCCTGTTCTCCACATTTCATTTCTTTCTCCGCGACCGGCTTTTAAATGTACGCCTGTTAAATTAAAATCGTAATAATCATTAACTAGTACATCAACCGACCACATTCGGTTGTTAATAAATGTTTGTGAAGAGGTGTTCCCATTATCATCAGTAAATCCGATGATTGGAGAATTTGAGGTGGCGTAGCTGTAAAATGTACCAAGTGGAATTCGACTCATTATAACCACATTCATATACCAGTCGTCACTTTCGAGACCTCCAAAAACCTGGTACCCCATCTCGGGAAAATATTCTTCAGCAAGAATTTGAGCATAGGAACTGCTTTCAAATTCCTGAAGTACTATGATATCAGCGTTTGCCAATTTAAGAACCTCTGCAAATCGAGTCCGTCGTTCGGGCATGTTATCAGGAGGTTCATTCTCCCTTCGATTATCGATATAAGGATTATCAAAATCGTCTACAAAATGTTCAACATTCCAACTTAACACTCTGATAGTATCTTTTGGGGTGTACCAGTTTGGCCACGAAAGTTCGCTTACGGTAGTGTTATTATCAGGATTCTGATTTGTAGGCAAACAGGACATAAAAGCGAAACTAATAAGTAAGAGAGATAGAGTACCGCGCATAATTTTTGATTAAAGATAAAGTCTGAGTATTAAGTAGGTATTAATTATCCAACACAAGCTACACAACGGGTTGCCTGTGGCATAAATTCCAATCGTCCAAACGGAATTTCATTACCACATTTCCGACATAATCCAAAGTCCTTACTATCAGAGTTCTCCAGAATACGCTCCAGTCTGTTAAGCACTTTCTTTTTGTTGCGTAAAGCGGCTTCATTAATCGTTTTATTGTTGATGGCATCCATCCGGGATATTCTTCCAATCGAAGCATCTAATGGAATAGGTTTTGTTAATTCTTCAAGATCAAAAATTTCATTTCTTAGATCATTGATTTTATTGATAATAATCTCTTTTAAAGCAGCTTTTTCTGAAGATGTCATGACGCCGGGAATTTATACCAAAATAAGGTAAGTCTTTATTACCAGATGATATAATAAATCAGCATATATACATGCTATTTAAGTTTTTAGGATTGTAGAGGAAATCCGCCTTTTTTTTCTTTTATTAAGCTGATCTAATCATCGGGTAAGTGACTATGGATTTACAGAGGCTTTTTGGGGAGCTAAAACGAAGAAACGTATTCAAAGTCGCTACGGCATACGCCATTGCCGGGTGGTTGATTATCCAGGTATCGGATACGGTGTTTCCAAGATTAGGTCTTCCAGAGTGGACTGTAACGTTCATAATAATTTTGGTTTTAATAGGATTTCCAATCGCCATAATACTGGCATGGGCATTCGAGCTTACCCCGGATGGAATTGAAAAATCAGAAGAAGTCGATATTAACGAATCCGTTACCGCACAAACCGGGAAGAAACTCAACAAAGTGATTATCACCATACTTTCGGTGTTGGTGGTGTTTCTGTTGACCGAACGGATCTTTTTCGCCGAGTCTACCATTTTAGAGCGGGACAATTTGGACGTGCTGGATGCTTCGATTGCCGTGCTTCCTTTTGCGGATTTATCACCGGGAGGGGATCAGGAATATTTCTCGGATGGGTTATCGGAAGAACTCCTAAACGTACTCGCAAAAGTGCCGGACATGAAAGTGGCGGGGCGGACTTCCTCCTTCAAATTTAAAGGACAGAATGAAAATGTGTCACTTATTGGAGAGGAGTTAAAAGTACGTCATGTTCTTGAGGGTTCAGTGCGTAAAGCAGGAAATACGCTTCGAATAACAGCGCAACTTACCGATGTAAGTAATGGCTATAGTTTATGGTCAGAAACTTACGACCGGGAATATACTGCGGAAAATATTTTCCAGATTCAGGATGAAATATCGCAAATGGTATTAAATGAATTAAAGGTTCAACTGCTAAGTGAACAAGATGACATTTTGGTTGAAAAGGAGGAGCTTCCAACTCAAGATATTGAAGCCTATGAATCCTATCTAAAAGGCATTCAATTATTAAGAAATAGAGATCCTGAAGAAATTGAATTAGCCATCGCGGAATTTGAACATGCTATCCAATTAGATCCTACCTATGCAGAAGCGTATGCCCGTCTCGCAATATCCTATGCAAGATTATATGAGTATGGTAGTATCGAAATAGAAAAAGTAAGAAATCTAATTCGGATCAACGCTGATCAAGCATTGTTTTTGGATAATTCCTTGGGTGAGGCGTATGCAGGACTCGGGGAGTACTATAAAATTACATATGGCTACGAAAAAAGTAGAGACGCGTTTAAAAGGGCGTATGAATTAAGCCCGAATAATCCTGAAATATTAATATGGTTATCAACGGCAGCAGTTAATGATGAGGGAGAAAACAGTTCATATAGCCGAGAACTAATTATGAAGGCATACGAAATTGATCCACTTTCTCCAATTGTCATTGATTTTGTAGCAGGACAATATGTATCAGAAGGAGAGTATGAAAAAGCACTGGAATACTTCAATAAAAACATTGAATTAAACCCAGGTTATACTAGAGCAAGAGCAGGAAAAATTGATCTATTAGCGGGAGAAGGTTTTGGAAAAATTGATGAAGCTACAATCGAACATCATAAACTTTTAAAAGAATACCCCAATACCCTCGAGTATTTGAGTTCGATATTCTTATATACAGGTTTTTTAGGACTGAACTCAATAAGTGATCACTATTTTGAGATTGCAAAAGACTTATATCCAGAAAATGGGTTTATCTCTTCTATAGAGAGATCAAGGAATATTTCTGAAGGTAATATGGAGGTTCTTCGTCAATCAATAGATGATACAATATTATCTGAGGGAGAAATATCAGAGTTAGAGTTGTCTATAGAATTTCGAACACTGGTATATAACGAAAGCTATCAAGAAGCCTTACAGCTTATGGAAAAATGGAAGCCGAAATATTTCACGGATACTCTTTCTACTGTAAAAAATGCGAATGAATTCTTAACAACGAGATTGTTATTTGAGCAAGTTGGTAATACAGAAAGGGCAGAGTATTTGGCTTCTATACCTTGCTCGAACAGTTCTTCTTCTCTAGAATATGAGGGTGATACAGGTATAGAACGATCATTAAAGATAGTGAATAATCTGGATTGCTGGTTCTTAAATAGGGAGTATGATACCTTTTTTTCTGGGATAGAAGAGCTTTACTTCAATAGAAAGTCAAAGATTTTGTGGTTTATTTATTATTGGAATATATCAGAGGATGATCCATTATTCAGAAAAACCGTCGAGACTATTGAACATCCATTAAATGTGTTAGAGCGAATTGAGCAAGATAAAGCTAAAATGGCAGCTAATGTTTTAGCTTATTTCAAAACTACCGATGACTGGCAGGAAGAATGGGAAGACAATTAAAAATTATGAATTCAAAATTAAGAATTAGCGGTGAGCATACATCCTTAATTCTTCATTTTGAATTTTTAATTCGCAAAGCGTAAAAATGTACACTTTAAAACGAATACGGAGAATTTACCTGGCTAAAGTGGCAGTCATTTTTACCATTGCTACTTTTTTAGGGAATCAGGCTATTGAGGCAATGGTTGTGGCTGAGTTCATACTGGTCTGGTCATTAAAGGTATCTTTGATTCTTACAGCGTTATCATTTCCTTTGGTAAAGTATGTGGCATACGTGATTATCTACAAGAATGAAAGTCAGGACGAAACCTATGAGTCCAGAGTCTTAAACACCTGGCTTCTCATATTTTCGATATTGGTTTTGGGATACGCCATTTTTGACCGGTTTTATTTACACTAACAAAAAAAATTGGGAGCAGCACATGGGCATCTTCTGGGATTTATATCAACAAAGTCAGCTTGAGGAGCAACGGGGAAAATCGGAATCACTTGAAGACAGAGTGGAGTTACTGGAAGAAGAACTAACAAAGACCCGGGAACTACTTTACAAAACCCTGCATGTATTGGAAGAACATGTAAACATTGATATCGATGGAGATGGAGAGAAGGGATAAAATATGGTTTCTATTTTTTCTAAAACCTTAATTCCGATTTCTTTTTTTCTGCTATTTATTTCATGCAGTAATTCTCCAAACTCAGAAGATACTCTTGGAGATGCCGGAATAGGGATTCGGTCTGATTTTACCACCGAATTTGATTTAGAAGCAGATGAATATCTGAGTTTAAAAATCCATGGTTTCCACGTGTTGTTAGAAGAAAAAGCCATCAACGAATCAACAGAAGAAACGAATGAGGCATTGGATATATTAAGAATCTCCCTTTCTGAAATACTTGAATTAAACATCAGATCCTACATCAAAGACTCTCTTATAAAAGTTCCCATCTTTGTGGATTTAAATACAAAAGAAGACAAAGCGGCTGTTTATCATCCAAACCGGGAATGGTTGCAGGAAAATGGGTATCCGGTAGAAAAAGAAAGAGCGGTAGAGATTACCAATATCACCAATTTCATTAGTTGGACTGAGCAAAACCAGCCCTTCATGGTATTTCATGAACTAGCACATGCCTATCACCACCGGATATTTAATTTTGATAATGAAGATATCACCAATGCATATCAGAATGCACTACAGGAAGGCTTGTACTTAAATGTGGGATATCACGAAGGCGGTGGAAACTATACAACCCGGGCAAGAGCATACGGATTGGCGAACGAAATTGAATTTTTTGCGGAAGCAACAGAAGCTTATTTCGGGATGAATGATTTCTACCCTTATGAAAGAACAGACCTGCTTAGTTACGATTCGGTGAGCTATGCGATGATCGAAAAAGTGTGGGGAGTGCAGTAATGTGTCGATTTTTTGGGATGTCTTTCGTTTTTTTTCAAAGTCTTTGCGAGGTACTCAGCGAAGCAATTACCGAAGCAATCTCATAATGATGGGCAAGTTACTGGAGATTGCTTCGTCGTTGAGGGTCGGTTTATTACACAGGATTCTATGCTCCTCGCAAAGACTAGCTTTTACTTTATATCCAGATCCCCTGCATTCGCGTGGGGATGACTCAAGCCGGGAAAAGATATGCTAAGATTCTTCCGAAATATCCGGCAAAAGCTCGTCGAACAGGACAATATTCGAAAGTATATCTGGTATGCTCTCGGTGAGATCGCGCTGGTTGTTATTGGGATTTTAATCGCCTTTCAAATTAATAACTGGAACGAGGAACGTATTCAGAGAAATCAGGAGCTTAAAATATTAACCCAGATTCATTCAGACTTACAGTCAAACGGGGAAGAAATTGATCTGCTGCTGAAAAAACTCGAAATCTCTACCAGTTCTGCAGACTCTCTGATCAAAAGTTTTAAGAAAGGGGAAATTTTGGGTGGATTTTCTTATCAAGTATCGATCATTCACCGGCGCTTTTTCTTTACGGCTTCTACATCAGGATATGAACAACTTAAAGGGTCTCTGGGAACGGTTATCAGAAATGATGACCTGCGAAATCGTTTAGTTCAATTATATGAGGGGGATTTTCAACAGATTGCAAAAATAGAAGCTATGATTACGAGCCACCTGGATCAGACGTTGAACCCTTTATCTAACAAGCTATTTGAAATTCAGATTGGAGTAGAATTCAAAATAAATCAATTTGATGATAATCCTCTCGACTTTTATGATCCTATTAATCCCGGGGAGCTGGTTCAAAATGTAGAGTACGCGAATACCATACTCGTACAGAAAAGATTATTTGAGATTCAGAGTAATCAATTGCTCAAAACGAAAGAAAGTCTGGGAAAAATTATTCCTTCGTTGGAAAAAAATATTGAGGAGTTGAAGTGATGCTAAGATTCTTCCGTCAAATCCGCCAAAAGCTCATTGAACAGGAACAAGTTCGAAAATATATCTGGTATGCTTTAGGAGAAATCCTGTTGGTAATGATTGGGATTCTTCTTGCTTTGCAGGTGAATAACTGGAATCAGAAACGTATTCTTACAGAATCTGCTGAAGAACACCTGTTGTTGTTGAAAAGTGATTTACAGGAAGACCACCGCAAGCTATTGGTATTGAGAGACGAGATTAATAGTTCTTTGAACAGTTCCAAGAATTTAATGGAGAGATATAAGCTGAATTTAGAAGCCAATGTTGATTCTATGATGTATGAATTAACACAGCTTATTTTTGAATTTAATTTTTCTTCTGATAAAAGTGCCCTCGACATTTTATTGAGTTCGGGAGATCTGGGGGTTATTCAAGATGATATAAGAGACTTAATAAGTCAGTATTACAATAGTGTAGAATACATCGAGGAGAGAGATGAAATTGCAAATACCTTTATTAAGAATCAGTTTGAGGTTGTGATGTTGAACGATTACCCCTGGTTATGGGTCGGAGGGAATAGTCATCCGGCGCTCTCAATCTATAACGATGACAAACGACCAGCTAAGCAAATTGATCCCCAACTCATTTTAGATGACAAAAGAATGGAGGTGATGGTCTTTGCGAGAAACTTCCAGTTAGATTTGCAATTGAAAGCGTATCATGAGGGCATCTTAATTCTTGATGATCTCTTACTAACACTGGAAAACCGATAATTATGCTCCGCTTCTTCCGAAATATCACATTTCAGTCATTCCTGCGAAAGCAGGAATCTAGAGCTATATTTCGAGCTTTTGAATTAACTCCAGATCCCCGGCATTCACACGGGGGTGACTCAATTCAGGAAAAGAAATGCTGAGATTTTTCCGAAATATTCGCCAAAACCCCATTGAATAAATCCTGAACTAAGGTTTTCTTTCTATATTAGTTTTTGAACAACCAAAAAGTCTATTATGAGATCTATTGTACCTGCTTCGATTTTTTTATTAATCCTCACTTTTCTGATCAACCCACAAGTTCAGGCTCAGGATGCCCCGGAGTTCAGCGCCTTGGATGTGTTTGAATTACAATGGGCTCATAACCCTCAGATTTCACCGGATGGAGAGAGAGTAGTGTATAACCGTCGGGGTTTCAATAAAATGACGGACCGCCGGACTTCTTCACTTTGGATCATCAACAGTGATGGTACAGGGCACCAAAAATTAACAAGCCGAACTGCCGGGGAAGGAAATGCAATTTGGTCACCGGACGGAAGCAGAATTGCATTCACAAGTTCAGAAGAAGGGCATGGTGGAGAAATCTTTATCTATTGGGTTGAAAGTGGAGTAACAGCAAGAATAACACAGTTGGATAGCAGTCCGGGTGGGATATCATGGTCGCCGGATGGACAATGGTTGGCATTTACGATGAAAATTGAGGAAAGTAATCCGGTACTTGTTAGGTCTCCAAAAAAACCAAAAGGAGCAAACTGGGCCCCAGCTCCACGAGTTACTACACGACTTAATTATGAGCAGGACGGAGCTGGATATATCTCTCCAGGTTTTAGACATATTTTTGTAACTCCGGCAGATGGAGGAACAGCCCTACAAATTACACACGGTGATTTCGATCATGGAAGCCCTGTTTGGTCCCCGGATGGAAATACCATCTACTTTTCTGCAAACAGAAATGAAAATCATGATAAAGTAGAAGGCTTTAGAAATTCTGAAATCTATTCAGTAGATGTAACTGATAGAACTATTACAGCACTTACCGATCGATTTGGACCGGATGGTGGTCCTGCTGTTTCTCCGGATGGTAAAACTATTGCTTATTTGGGATATGATGACAAAATCCAGACGTACCAAATCCGACACATTTATTTAATGAATGCAGACGGTTCAAACAAAAGAATGATTGAAACTGGTTTGGATCGAAGTCCTTCTTCTCTGCACTGGAAATCAAACAGTCGTGGATTATACTTTCTGTATGATGATGAAGGAATCACCAAGCTGGCTGAAACGGACATGAGAGGAAATATGACTGTACATGCTGAACATATTGGAGGAACTTCTATTGGTCGTCCTTATGGAGGCGGATCTTATTCGGTTTCAAATAATGGTGTATTAGTAATGAATATAACTTCTCCGGAGCATCCGGCTGAACTTGCGGTTAAGAGAAATAATCGTGAGCCACAAATGATTACCTCATTAAATAGTGCGCTGTTAGGAAATCGAACGTTGGGAAAAGTAGAAGATTACCGATATACCTCAACATTGGATGGAATTGATTTACAAGGATGGTTAATCTACCCACCGAATTACGATGCTGACCAAAGTTATCCACTACTGGTAGAAATCCACGGCGGTCCGATTTCAAATTATGGTCCAAGGTTCACACCCGAACTTCAGCTTTTCGCAGCCGCAGGGTATGTGGTTTTTTATCCGAATATGAGAGGAAGTACCAGTTATGGTGAAGAATTTGGAAACTTATTATATCATGATTATCCCGGTGGTGATTATCAGGATATTATGGATGGGGTAGATGGTTTAATTGAAAAAGGCATCACTTCAGAAAATAGTTTATATGTAACCGGAGGTAGTGCCGGAGGAATTATGACGGCTTGGATTATCGGTAAAAACAATCGTTTCGAATCTGCTGCAGTTATAAAACCGGTAATGAACTGGATCAGTAAAACTCTGGTAGCAGATAATTATTATGGATATGCGGAATATCGACTTCCGGGTCAACCCTGGGAAGAATTTGAAACCTACTGGAAATACTCCCCGGTTTCATTAGTTGGAAATATTGAAACACCTACATTAGTTATGGTCGGAACAGAAGATTTAAGAACCCCACTTTCTGAAGCCAAACAACTATATGGGGCATTAAAAATCAGAGAAATCGAAACCGCATTAGTAGAGATACCAGGATCAAGCCATAATATTGCAAACCGACCCAGCCAGTTAATTACAAAAGTAGATCATATTCTGGCGTGGTTCGAAAAATCCCGAAACTAAAAAGGTGCTCAAAATGAAGCTTAAATTATTATCCATACTTTCCATTATCATTTTTTTTGCAGCATGTCAGAATGCTCCTCAGGAAACAAAAGAACCTGTTGCCATGGAAAACAGATCAGGTCAAATTGTGCATCATGTATTTTTTTGGTTGAACAACCCGGATTCAGAATCAGATAAACAAGAATTGATCGAAGGATTAAATTCTCTAAGAGAAATTGAGGAAGTAAAAAAGCTGTGGATTGGAACACCTGCATCAACCCTCGAGCGGGAAGTGGTGGATAATAGTTTTCAGGTGTCGGAACTAATGATTTTCGAAAATGTGGAAGCTCAGGATGCTTATCAGGCTCACCCAGTCCATGAAGCCTTCGTAGAAAATTATAGCCATTTGTGGGAGAGAGTGGTCGTCTACGATATGATTGTAGATTGAAGAGTGAGAATTTATCGATTGTACGAGCGCTACTTTTTAAACTACAAACAGGCGCTTTATTCTTTGATTCAGAAATAATAAACTAGGCATAGGTTCATTATTCAGTTATCCGTTCTAAAAAATTGATATATGAAAAGTTCTATCTGGAAGATATCAGGTGTTGTGGTGCTTTTATTACTAGGCGGGATCTATTTCTCAGCTGATATATCTGAAAATAAAAGTCAAACAACACTGAGCCGGGATGCTATTCAGGATGGATTATATACCGGCGCTAAAAACTCGTTAAGTTATATAAGTCGGGCGAGAGCATATCCTGATAATGAAATACCAGCAGAAGGTATTGCAACTGGTTTCGAAGAAATGAAAGCCGATCAGTTTTTCCAGAAACAAAAAGGGAATGCTACTCCCGTTTGGGATACGATGGGTCCGATTAACATTGGGGGCAGAACACTTGCTTTAGCCATTCATCCCGATAACCCGGATACCATGTTTGCAGGCTCTGCAAGTGGTGGATTATGGAAAACTACAAGTGCCGGCGTTGGATTGAATGCATGGGAATATGTGAGGACAGGGTTTCCGGTATTGGGTGTAGCTGCAATAGTAATGAATCCGAACAATCCGGATGAAATGTATATTGGTACTGGAGAGTCTTATGGTTCATCTACATTAATGCCAGGAGTTGGCCCCATACGTACTACCAGAGGGAGTTATGGAATCGGAATTCTGAAAACAGATGACGGCGGTACTACCTGGGAAAAAAGCCTGGATTGGACTACCGATCAAAGGAGAGCTGTTCAAAAGCTGGCTATAAATCCCCAAAATCCAAATACTATCTGGGCAGCGACAACCGAAGGTACTTATCGCACTTATGATTCAGGAGATTCATGGGAATTAGTCCACGATGTAAAAATGGCGACAGATATTGCCATCAATCCTACCGATACAAACAAAGTTGTTATTACTAATGGTGGAATGGGAAGTTTGGGGCATGGTGTATATATCACAGAAAATGGTGGATCGAATTTTGAAAAAGTAAATCTTACGGCTGCTGGTGGTCCTTCTCAGTTTTTTGGTAAGCCAGTCTTGGATATTTCTGAAAGTAATCCCGACATCATTATGGTTAGCATCGGGAATTCGGATGGGACGATTGGAGCTAACAGTGAATTCAACAGAACATGGTTAATGCGAACTGAAGATGGCGGCGAAACCTGGAATACAGAATATTCAGGAACCAGTTTTTATGCAGTATTTCAAGGCTGGTATTCTCATGCAGTAGCTATTCACCCCGAAAATCCTGATTTGGTATGGGCTACAGGTCAGCCTATGATTATTTATAAATCTACAAATGGTGGAAGTAATTTGGATACTCTTGAAACTAGTCCTGCGGTTCCACCCGGACCAGGTGATCCGGATGATATATATCCATTTTTGAGTAACTGGGCTGATCATCATGATATTATTTTTCATCCGAAAGACAGAAACATCATGTATTTCATAAATGATGGAGGAATTTTCAGAAGTACAGATGGTGGCTTGACACTCGAAAATTGTAATTCGGGATATCAAACCGTTCAGTTCTATAATGGTGTTTCTAATTCAGATTCGAATGGGTCCTTATTTCTTGGAGGACTTCAGGATAATAACAGTATCATTTACGAAGGAAGTTTAAACTGGAGACGCGGCTGGGCAGGTGATGGTGCATGGACTGCGCTTAATCAGGAGAATAATAACATCGCATATATGTCTGCTCAATTTGCACAGGCAGTGAAGAGTAACAGTCTTTTTACAAACCCACCTTTGGGAGATACCTGGGCCCGACCTAATTTTGATGACTTTCCTACGAATACAGCAAATTTCATTGCTCCCTTTGTACTTAGCCCGGTTGACAATGCAACGATGTATATAGGTGGTGAAAAAATATTTAAATCTTTGGATGGTGGTGACAGCTGGTCTTTCACAAATTCAGGGTTAATGCTGGATGGAAATGCGATGTCTGTGTTGGCGGCGTCTCATCAAAGTGTGGATGTGGTATATGCTGCTTCGAGTCCTAAAGTTACCAGATCAAATATATACCGAACCATAAATGGAGGAGATACCTGGATTAATATTACCGAAACACTTCCTGATCGTTTTCCAACCGATATTTCTGTTGATCCAAACAACGATGAAATTGTCTACATAACTTTTGCAGGCTTTGGTGAGTCACAGGTTTTTAAGTCTATTGATGGAGGGCTTAACTGGCAGGATATAAGTTCCGGGTTACCGGATATTCCAACATGGTCAGTTGCAATTGATCCCGAATTTCCGAATCATATTTTCGTAGGCAATGAACTTGGAGTGTATCAATCTTTGGACGGAGGAAGCACCTGGGAGAATATTAATGGCAATTTACCTGATGCAGTTTTTGCAATGGATTTAATCGTTTCCCGTTCAAACCGAAAGCTTCGGGTGGCCACTCATGGAAATGGAGCTTATGAAATGGATTTACCTCAGGGTTCGAATAACGAGCCAGGTGACGGTATTCCAAAAATCATAAACCTGGGTAATAATTATCCAAATCCATTTAACCCATCTACAATTATTCCTTATGAGCTTTCTCAACAGTCTTTAGTAACTCTTGAAGTATATGACATCAATGGCAGATTAATACAAACGCTGGTAAACCGGGTTCAGGGAGTTGGAAAGTTCTATGTTCCTTTTGAAGCAGAAGGACTGCCAAGTGGAACGTACTTTTATCAGTTGAAAGTTGGGGATGAAGTATCTGTAAAGAAAATGTTGTTGATTAAGTAGTTCTCTACTTGGGAAGATTTATTTAATGTTCACTATTAAAACCCAATGAATTTAATCATTAGAGAGGGTGTCTGCAGGATTTGTAAATCCAGCTTTTATAGTTTGAAAACTGATAGTAGTAAGTGATATAAACAGTACAATAAGTGTAGCTAGAATGAAATGAATCGGACCAATTGAAATATGATAGGCAAAATTCGCTAACCATTCACTCATTGCATACCAGGCTATCGGGGAAGCAATAAGTACTCCAATCGTAACTAACTTCACAAAGTCTTTGGCGAATAAACCAGATATCTGGATAACGGAGGCTCCCAATACTTTTCTTATTCCAACCTCTTTCATTCTACTTGAAACAGTAAGCGTTACTAGCCCGAATAGCCCAAGGCAAGCTATGAAAACGGCAAATAGCGAAGAGTAATTAACAATGGTTGCCCAACGCTCATCATTAGCATATTCCTGGTACATATCTTCATCTAAAAAGCGATAATTCAGAGGGATTTCAGGCACAAATGTGTTCCAAGTATTTTTAACCATCGCGATGGTTTCCTGTATGTTTTCGGGGCGAATTCTGATTAATAAATTGCCGTGACCCCATGCAGGATTCATTGTTAGAAATGCCGGATCCATTTCATCATAAAGGGCTTGAAAGTAGTGGTCTTTCACTACTCCTATTATAATTGCTCCACCATGAGCATCTTCACCGGGAGTGAGAGCGGGGACTTGTTCACCAATAGGATTGATCAATCCAAATGCCCTAGCAAAAGTCTCGGTAATTATAACCGATTCTGTAGTGTCTGTCGCTAAATCAGTGTTGAAATTCCGACCTGCCACCAACTCCATTTCCATAAAGTCGATGTAGTTACTTTCTACCGTAAATACATTGATACTTATAGTCTCTCCTTCATGCTCAACACCATATCCGTATGATCCCGTAAAACCAACGGCCACCCCTGTTGCTGTGATATCAACGATGTCGGCATGTTCTCCAATTGCAGTTCGAAAATCGTCAGCAATTTCCAATCCATTCAATCTGTTTAGAGGGATGTAGATTACATGTTCTGTATTGTACCCGAGATCCTGAGAGTGAATAAATTGTAATTGATTTTTCATCACTAGGGTACTGATGATCAACATTACAGACAGCGCGAACTGTAATGCCACCAGCGACTTGGTGAAGAAATTTGATCCACTCAACTTTAAAGTTCCTTTTAAAGTAGTAACAGGCTTAAAACCGGAAAGAATAACGGCGGGATAACTTCCCGCAACAAAACCGGTAAGTACGACAAACGCAAACAAAGCACCCAAGGTTGTCCCGTTTTCCAGATAATTGAATGTTAAAGACTTTCCACTTAGGGTATTAAAAATCGGAAGAAAAGCCTCAGCCATTAGAATTCCCAAAATCAAGGAGATTCCACAAATTAAAAAGGCCTCTCCCCAGAATTGAAACATTAACTGATGACGGAAAGCACCCACCACTTTTCTCATCCCAACTTCTTTTGAACGTCTGGATGATCGACCAATGGAAAGAGTCATAAAGTTGATACAGGCAATTAACAGAATAGCAATCGCAATACCTGAAAGGATGTAAGAGTACTTCGGATCACTTACTGAATTCAGATGAATATCCGGAAGCGGGTTAAGGTGATAGGTACTGGCTAACTGTCCCTTAGGAATTTGATATCGTTCCCGTAATGTCACATTATAACCACCTACATATTTCTCTCTTAAATTGGCCAAAGGCTGTTTAAGCTGAGTGGCATCAACTTGGTCGTCAAGCATGATAAATGTTCTGTACAAATTCATATTCCACCGGTCTAGGTAAGGCGGTTGATACCTGGCATCACCTTGTACTGGAATCAGGATTTTGAATTTTACTGTAGAATTATCAGGAATTTTTCCTATCACACCCGTAACCAGATAATCCTCAAAATCTTCTTCCTTTCTAATCTTTAGCGTCTCACCAATCGCATTTGTTTTCCCAAAATATTTAAGGGCAATTTCCTCTGTAATTACAACAGAATTGATATTGATTAAGGCGCTTTCGGGATCACCATATATAATAGGAAAGCTGAACATTTTGAGAATACCTGCGTCGGCATAATGCACGAGTTCTCGAATGGGCTCATTATCAACCTTTAAATAATGGGTACGCTGAAATATCCGAGTGTATGCTTCTACTCCGGGTATTTCTTGTTTAAGAGTAGGTGCCAAAGGTATAGGGCCGTTTGCACCGTCATACCTTACTGAACCATCCGTATCGAAATACCGCTGTTCAACCCTAAATATTCGATCACTATTTTCATGGAAACGATCATAAGTAAGTTCATCCTGCACATATAAAAATATAAGAGCACAGAAGGCAAGACCAATTGCCAGTCCAAATACATTTATAAAGGAATATATCTTTTGCTTTTTAAGTGACCGAAGCGTCACTTTCATATAATTTTTAAACATGGAATAGGTATTTAGGTTTGTGAATTCGAATTCTTGGAACCAGCTTCTGCGACTCCAGATGCTAAGCACATCTTTCCAATATTGTCGACGTGCATAGCTAATACCGTGATTTGCGTGTCGGATTTGAAAAAGCTCATTAAGGTCACTTTCGACTTCTTCTTTAAATTTCCAGGCTACACTTACAGAGAGCAACCACTTAGCCAGTTTAGGAGGAGTAGGATTATTTTGATCAGCCATAATTTAACCCCATGCCGGGCTCCAATTGAATAACTTCCAAAGCTGTTCACGGACAGATTTGACTTCTCTTAAAGCAGTTTCTCCTTCATAGGTAACCTGATAGATGCGCTTACTTTTACCACCTCGTTCGGTGGTTGGCTCACTCATTGATGATGATAAGAATCCTTTTTTAGTGAGCCTTTCAAGAGAGGTGTACAATGCACCCATGCTTATTGATCTGTTTGTATGACTTTCAAGTAATTGTTGAATTGAAACTGTATACGCTTCTTCATCCAGCCCACCGATTGCCAGTAGCACAAGTTCTTCAAATTCGCCTAGTTTGTGTTTTGTCATGTCAAAGGAATTTCAATTTCTTTCTAATTGTAGGTAAAATAGACGTACAGTTAAGAAAAATAGTTTCAGGTAACGGAATATTTTCTAAAAAGCAGCTTTAAAAAACGAAAAGGCGATCATAGCTGCGATAGTAACTTTAATCATTGTACCGGTTAGAAATCCTATAAAAGAACCCCATGCTGATTTAAGTGCTGTGTTTACATCTTGTTTGTAAATTAATTCTCCGATAAAAGCACCGATTAATGTGCCCAGGAAAAAACCGAGAGGTGGAAAGAAAAGCATCCCCAGTATCATACCAATGGTACTACCGGTAACCCCGTAAACAGAGCCCCCATATTTTTTTGTGGTATAAGCCGGAATTAAGTTTTCCAACAATAGAACTAAGACAATTACAATTCCCCAGGTAACCAGAAAGAAGGTGGAGAACTGAGCAACGCCACTAAGTTGAAGAATCCAAAGAGCGGCATAACTGAATGGAAGTCCGGGAATAATAGGAAGAAAAGCTCCCGCCAATCCAACCAGAATACAAACAACGCCAAGTGCAATCCAAAGTAGTTCCATAAAAATAGTGATTAAAGTACTCATGGTCTCACGTATTGATAGAGCTGATGTTACATGAAAACTTGATTAGTTTAAAAAGCGCTTTTTTGTAAACAAGCTTGCGGTCGGTTTAGGGTTTAGGTATCATCAACGCACTTTTTATAATTTTCTAATCCAAACAAAATTAGTATTTATGACAACCCAGGTTAATACTAGCCAGCAGGAAATGCTGGGGCATCCTAAAGGACTCTTCTATCTGTTTTTTGCTGAACTGTGGGAGCGATTTAGCTTTTACGGAATGCGAGCTTTGCTGACGCTTTACATGGTAAATGAAGTTTTTGAAGCTTTAGCAACCCGAGATATCGCAGCGGCAGCAGTTTATGCTTCTTATGGTTCCTTGGTATATGCATCTACCGTTATTGGCGGAAGAATATCCGACACAATACTTGGAATGCGTCAGTCAATATTTCTGGGTGGAATTTTAATGGCTATTGGTCATTTTGTACTCGCTATTCCGGGTAACATCACCTTCTTTCTTGCGCTGGCTTTTATAGTAGTTGGAAATGGATTTTTCAAACCAAACATATCCACGTTTGTAGGTTCGCTATATAAAGATGGAGACACTCGCAAAGATTCAGGGTTTACCATTTTCTATATGGGGATCAATATTGGGGGATTTGTTGCACCATTATTATGTGGTTGGTTAGGCAGGGAATATGGCTGGCATTATGGCTTTGGTTTGGCGGGTGTAGGAATGTTAACAGGACTTGTTTTTTTCTGGAGCGGGATTAAGAAAAATGTATTTGGGGATAATGGGTTACCACCTGATAACGGAGCATATGAAAAGAAAGTAATGGGACTACCACAAAAGATTCTGGTACCGTTATTAGCCTTTTTATCAGCTCCGGTAATCGCATATTTACTTTCTTCGTATCAGGATATTGGAGGTGGAAATACCTTTTTAGGAGAACAGAACATTGTAAATCTGATTTTCAAAATTATTGGTGTTGTTATTCTTTTGTATCTGGGTTATATCATGTCGAAGTGTACTCCAGATGAAAGAAAAAAACTGATTGTAGCCGTATTCATTACACTTTTTATGACCATTTTCTGGGGATTTCATGAACTTTCAGGAAGTGTGATTACCCTTTTTGCTGCGCGAAATGTAAACCTCGTCTGGATTGACGCTGCGCAAACAAATGCGTTAAACTCAATGTGGATTATCATTTTATCGATTCCGATATCTTTGCTATGGGGATATTTGAGTAGGAAAAACCTTAACCCAAGAACTCCTTATAAATTTGCTACAGGATTGGCCTTAGCAGGGATTAGTTTTTATGTATTGGCAATTAGCGGGAACAGCGCGGATGAGAATGGCATGGTTCCTTTTTCTTACCTAATGATCATGTATTTCCTGCTTTCTGTTGGTGAATTGTTTATGTCTCCGGTTGGACTTTCAAAAATCACTGATTTATCACCAAAGAGAATTGTGGCTTTTATGATGGGGATTTGGTTTTTGTCATCAGCATACGCATTCCAGGTAGTGGGCTTCATTGGAAAACAACTAGCCATAGAAAGTACAGATACAAATGTAAGTGGTCTGGCAACTCTGGATACATATATAGGTGGCTTTGACCTGATTGCAAAATATGCACTGGGAGCATCAGTAATTGTATTTATACTTTCCCCAATTCTTAAGAGGATGATGGGCAATGTGCATTAATCTTTTGATAACTAAATCAATAAAAAGGCTTCTCAATTACGGGAAGCCTTTTTTGTTGGTCAATGGTCGTAAACCGTTCGTCTTTGTCTACTGCTCAAAATCCAAAAGTGAAGGGCTCGGAGGGACAATAACTTCGTATTCATAATCACCAACTCGCTCTTTATGCTTTTCCCTGAAAAGCGGGACTAAAAGCTCATCATTACATCAATATATAAAAAAGCCCCTTCGGCTATAAAGGAGCTTTTAGTCCAGAGATGAGTGTTTTATTAGAAAGAAACAGATTTCGATTCAATCAATTGTGCTATTTCAGTTTGTCCGGAAGATTTAGCCCAACTCAATGCATTTTCTCCATGTTTATTGATTGAATCAATAACATTGGCGTTTAGCAGAGCTTCAACTACATCAATATGTCCACGTGAAGTAGCCAACATCAATGGGCTAATTCCACTTGAATTAGAAAGGTTTACATCGGCGTTATATTTAATCAATACATTCAAAGAATTGATGTTTCCTTTCAAAGCGGCTACATGAAGAGCTGTTAATCCATCTTTTCTTTGTAAATCAGGATCGGCTCCTGCTACTAATAATGCTTCGACAGCCTCATGATGATCAAAATTTGTTCCAAGCATTAGTGGTGAGTTTTCATTTTTATTCAGAATATTAGTTAGTGCACCCCATGAAGCCAGTGTTTGAATAGCTTCAGGATTGTTCTTCATCGCAGCAAAAAATATAGGAGTGTTTCCGTTTTGATCAATCAGATCAGGATGTACCCCGTCTCTTATTAGAGAGGAGATATTTTCCGTGTCGTTGTTATTTGCAGATTTAAAAAGTTCGAACTCAGGATCTGCGGTTTGGCTTAATCCTGATCCCGACATGACCAGTAATAAAACTAGAGAAAGTAATGTATTTGTTTTCATGATTATATCCGTTCATTAAATGTTGGTATGTACATCTTGACCAGAGATATGTAGCTGAAGGTATTACGATTGGATTTTTAAGAGGTTTATCGGGGCATCACAAAATGAAGCGACTCATCACAAAAAACAGACGAATTGTGTAAAGCGAAGTAAAAGCCAGATCTTTGTATCTTAAAACCATGCATACCGAAATAAATCAACAAGCACCCATTGCAGCCATTGCCACTCCGGTAGGAGAAGGGGGGATTGCAGTAATCCGGGTTTCAGGAAAAGGGGCAATATCAAAGATACAGCAGTGTTGGCAAGGTAAAGACCTGACAGCTCAGCAATCTCATACTGTACACTTCGGTAAAATAATTGATAAAAATAGACTACCTTTTGACGAAGTATTAGTCACACTTTTTCACTCTCCAAAATCATATACTGGGGAAGAGACGGTTGAAATTTCCTGTCATGGCGGAGTTTTGGTTACTCAAAAAGTATTGGAGACCATCTTATCTCTTGGAATTAAACCCGCTGTAGCAGGGGAGTTTACACAAAGAGCTTTTCTTAATGGTAAACTAGATCTGGATCAGGCAGAAGCAGTCGCTGATTTAATTCATGCTAAAAGTCTGAAAGCAGTAGATGCAGCTCACCAACAGCTGGAAGGGAGACTTGGAGATCATGTAAAGAAATTCCGCCAGCAAATTATTGATGCTACCGCAATGGTAGAACTCGAGCTCGATTTTATAGAAGAAGATGTCGAGTTTGCTAACAAAGAACAGCTTCAAAAACTATTGGAAGAAGTAGATGGCGAAATATCAAAGCTTCTTGAAACCTACGAAACAGGAAGACTTGTAAAAGATGGAGTTAGAACGGTATTGATTGGAAGACCTAATGCCGGTAAGTCAACTTTATTGAATACATTGGTTGGAAACGATCGGGCAATAGTTACCGATATAGCAGGTACTACACGCGATACGATTGATGTTGATTGGAATTATGAAGGGCTGCTTTTTAAGTTGATCGATACTGCCGGACTCAGGGATACGGAGGATGTTGTGGAAGCGGAAGGAGTGAAGCGCTCTCAAAAGGCTTTTGAGCAATCAGATCTGGTAATTTATTTAAAAGATCTATCGCATTCCTTTAGTAACGAAGAGCGGAATGAAATTGGAGATTTTCAAAAAAAGGCGGGAGAAACTCCGTTTATTTTAATTGGTACAAAAGCAGATATCGAACTCAATGAGGAATGGAGAACAGAGTTTGATCTGAAGATTTCGGCAGCAGTTGGAAACAATGTAGAAGCATTAAAAAGGCTATTGAAAGATAGAGCGCTCGAAAATAAACACTATGATGCTTCAAGTTTACTGGTTACATCCACACGGCATAGAGATGCCCTTACAAAAGCTCAGGAGCAAGTTAGAGCTGCTCTTCAAAGTTTGGCTCAGGGAATGACGGGTGATTTTTTATCTATTGATTTAAGAGCAGCGTTAAACGAACTTGGAGCAATAACTGGAGAAATCACCAACGAACATATACTAGACTCCATCTTTTCCCGATTTTGTATTGGTAAATAAGATATTGAGCTACTGCCCTTGAGCAATCTTAGCTCTTAAGTTTTTCCAGGAATTTGCTCCTGATGCAGTTCCGGGTTGACCCGCATTTTCTACTCCACCAAAGGTATAGTTTGCCAAACCTAATGCAGATAGTTCGAAGTCAGGAATTGGATACATGGTTGGGGTTCCTTCCTGAAGCAGATCATGCCTTCGCATAAAGAACCACTGAAGCCCAACTCCACCCAAGCCTTCTAATTCTACAGAGTATTCCCTGAGTAAAGCCAGTTGCATTTCCGCAAGCGATTCTGATCCATCGAAATAATGATTACCTGAAACTCCATTTTGAGTGATAATCCCCCCACGAAGTGCAGGTAATTCAAAATCAAATTGAGTAACTCCAGTACCGGCCGGACTTTCATTCAAAATTTGGGCAGCCTGTGGATAATTACCAAGCATAATATGTGCTTCCGCTTTTAGGTATTGTATCTCTGTTTCTGTAAACAGTATGATTTTATTACTTGCCTGCCACCAATTATTACCAGAGTACATTCTTTTATTTAAATAATTAGAAAAAAGAGCCCTATTTCTATTTTCATTTAAAAACCCTTTGTTTTGAGTGTAATTGTAATATTCGTTTAATCTTTGATCAGAGGATTTTGCTTCAGGGTATGTTAATATCCCATCTTTTACTGAATCGGGCGGGTACTCAGTTGGATATGTTTCATCCAGTAAATGAAGGATTTTAATATCAACGGGTAAAAAACCAGCACCCGTATAAATATCTCCACTTACAATACGACTAGAAAAATCTATAAGATAGTTGGCTTGTTCGCCTTGTGAACCAATATTTGATAAAGCAAAAGTATCACTTCCATTTCGTTGCTCTAATCCATTCTCGGCATAATGAAGAACTTTTTCCCAATCAGTCTGGAGAGCTTTTTCATAAGTTCGCGCTTTTCCAGCAAGGATCCTGGCAGCGAAAGAATTTGCTAGTTTACGGAGATAAATTTCCGACCAATTTGGGTTATAACCAAGAAATCCGTCGAAATCGAATTGAACTGGTCTTGTTTGATTTATTTTTTTTGAGCTATGATCAATTGCTTTATCTAAATCAGATAAGGCAGAGTCAATTAGTGTGCTATAATCATATATTTGAAATTCCTCTGATGAAACATCCCAATAAGGTGCTTGATCGAATAAAAGCCCCATATATCCTTTTGCTAGACCATTAATAAAGTAATAGTGAGCTAAAAATTTAGTATCAAATTTGTGTTGGGAACCAGATGACGCAGAATAATTAAAAATACGATGGAATATGCGGTAATAAATATCAATATTTTCACGATTTGGAAACTCGCTATCGTTTGGTAATGGTAGTCTTGGTTCTTGGGCAGTATTATAATAATCTCGATCAAGATTGGTCGAAGTAAGCTGGTCAGAAAATAACTGAATTGAAACCCCTCTACTGGATACTAGTCCTTGAATAGACTCATTGTACCAGCTATCAATTAAATCAGCGCAATTACATTCAAATGTTTCATTGATAACAGGATCTTCAGTTTTTGTAGGGGTGTCACAGGCAGTACCTGAGAAGACTAAAAAAAACAACAATAAAATATGCAGGTAACGTAATTTCATACGTTTAACATATTTAATAAGGGAAAGAAGCTCAAGTTTAATTAGAGATCCTGTCTCGTAGTGTTTTCCAGGAATTTGCTCCTGATGCAGTTCCGGGTTGGCCGATTCTTTGCTCACCACCAAATGAATAATTTGAAAGCTCTAGTAGTTCAAGCTCAATTCCCGGAATAGGATACATGGTAGGGGTACCCTCCTGAAGCAGATCATGCCTTCTCATAAAGAACCAGGGTAGACCAATTCCTCCTAAAAAATCGAGTTCTATGGAATATTCTCTTAGCAAAGTCAGTTGCATTTCAGCTAGTGATTCATCCCCGGTAAACTCATACCCTCCTGCAAAACTATTTTGACTGATATATTCTTTTCGAACAGCAGGAAGTGAAAAACCAAGAAACGTTGTACCTGTTCCCGCCGGGCTTTCGTTTAAAATTAATACCGCTTCATTAGTACGATTCAGCATTATTAAAGCTTCTGCTTTCAGATATTTGCTTTCAGAATTTGTAAAGAAAATGATGTCGTTTCCTGCTTGATCCCATTGATTATCAGCGTGCATTCTTTTATTTACATAGTTTGAGAAAAGTGCATTATTTCTCTCGAATCTGAAGTACCCAACATTTTGAGTGTTATTATAATATGACTCCAACCGTGGATCGTCAGACATTCCTGGCTCTAAAACCAATCCACCACTGGAAATACCTTCCTCGGGATATTCGGTTGGGTAATCTTCATCAAGAAGGTGAATTATTTTTAAATCCGGAGGGAGATACCCTGCTCCGGTTTCGAGATTTCCTTCCACAATCTGGTTAAGCCAGTCGGCAAGCTGATTCGAGAAAAAACCATTTGAGCTGATTGTGGAAAGTGAAAAAACATCAAGATTTGCACCATCCTGACCAATCCCATTATTTATGTACTCCAGTACTCTTTCCCAATCAGTCTGAGTTGCTTCATCAAAAGTTCGGGCTTTACCGGCTAAAATTCTTGCTGCAAATGAGCTGGTTATTTCTATTAAGTCACCTTCATCGAATTGAGATGAACCTCCCGGAAGTCCATCAAACGAAAAACCGGAAGCAGTGCTGCTGGCTATCAGAAGTACTTTATCCAAATCGGCAAGAGAAGAATCAATCATAGCAGAGTAACTGACCAAGGTATAGTTTTCACCTTCATCTGTGTAATAGGGAGTTTTATCATAAATCAAGCCAAGATATCCTCTTGAAATACCTCTGAGGAAATACGCCTTAGCTCTTATTCCGGTTAATTCGGTTTCATTAAAAAAAGCAAGGTTATCTAGTACTTCATTTGCAATGGCTGTTGTTTGTTGAAAATTATTAAAAAAAAGTTCGTAGTTAGTGGCTTCTCTTCCATTAAAGCTATTATTATTAATTTGTTCTCGTGGCTCCTGAGCTGCAGTATAAAAACCACGAACATTGTTGGTACTTGTTACCTGATCTGAGAGTAAATGCATATTTACCCCATAACTTGAAACAATTGTTTGGAATAAGGTCAGGTACCCGGCCTCAAGAAAATCGATACAATTAGTTTTTGTATCACACTGAGTAACTCCATCTGGTTCGAAAAGTACTGATTCAGTAGGTCCAACACCACAGGAATAAATGCTAATAATTAAAAAGAAAAATAAAAAAGGGGATACTAGTCTCTTTGTACTCATTTGCTAAAAAATTTTATTGTAAAATAAAAAAATAGAGACCAGTGGCAATACTTCAGATAGAAATTTCGTCACAAAAAAAGCCTGCAATAATTATTATTGCAGGCTATTAAAACTAAGAATTAGGATAATTATTTCTTCTCGCCTCCATCACCTTCAGTAACATCTTTAACAATAATGTCACCTTTTTCAGTTACATCTACTACTTCGTAGCCAAGTGCTTTTAGCTTTTCACGATGTGCAGATCCATCACCTACTACTAAAATGTGCATGTTTTCAATATCCAGATGCTTTCTGGCAAGGGCATCAATTTCTTCTTTGGTAATTGTTCGGATAATTTCCGCCTGGTCTTCTACATAAGAGCGATCTAAATCATAACGAACGATATTTCTTAAGAAGCCCGCTTTCTGGAATGGAGTCTCATATCTTCTTGCATCACGTTGACCGATTGAGTTACGCATGAATGAAAGTTCATCTTGTGAAATTCCATCTTCTCTGAACATAGATAGTTCTTTCATGAACTCGTAAACTGCACTATCTGTGGCAACTGATTTTATACCAGCTGATGCTGTAAATGCACCCGGGTCTTCACTGGCACCGAAGAAAGAACTAGCACCGTATGTCCAGCCTTTATCTTCCCGAAGATTCAGATTTATTCTACTGTTGAATGCTCCACCAAGAGTATAGTTCATAAGAGTAGTTTTGTAATACTCTCCGGTAGCATCATAAGTTAAATCAGTCATATAGCCAATCCTGATCTGAGATTGTGGAGCACCTACTTTATCAACAAGATAAACTTTAGTGTAATCAATAGGTCCTGGCTCTGGAAGTTCAGGGAGTTCAGCACCCGTAGTTTCCCAGCTGGAAAGGAAGTCTAATTTTGGAAGGATTTCATCCTCAGAAACTTGACCTACGATCACGATTTCAGTGAGTTCAGGTGCATAAAATTCTTCATAAAATGCTTTTACATCTTCCAGAGTAATGCGCTCAACAGTTTCTTCGATACCGCTAACTGGTACAGAGTAAATATGTTCGTCACCATATAGAAGACGGTTGTAAACCTGACCCGCTATACTAGCAGGATCCTGATAGGAAGATCTGATACCTTCAATTTGCTGCTGTTTAAGTCGGTCAAAATCTTCTTGTGTAAATGCAGGACTGAATAGAATTTCTTCTGCTAGTTCAAGTGTTCTGTCAATATTTTTAGTGAGTGAATTAATACTCATAGTAGTAGTATTATTTCCCGCAAAAATATTGATGCTACTTGCAATCAATCTTAATTCTTCCTGGATTTCTTCTGAAGTATAATTCTCAGTAGCTTCATTCATCATTGCTGCGGTAAGAGAAGCCAATCCTGCTTTTTGAGAATGATAAGCGTCCATTTTATGTCCACCTTTGATCGTCATCTGTATAGTAACTGAAGGAACTTCGTTCGATTCAGTACCAATAATTTTGATGCCATTATCAAGGTTTGTTCTCCAGAAATCGGGAACTGGAACCAGTGGAGCAGCTCCGGGAGTTGGTTTTACACTTCGGTCAAAAGTGTCACCGGTTGGTCTGCTGTATGCTAATCCTGAATAATCGGTAGTTGGGAAGGGATTTTCACCTTCAGTAACTGGTTCAAAGTTATCAGGTTTAGCAGGAGCAGTAGCTCCGTTATCATTTGGAAGTACGCTTTGAATTACCGCAGGTTTCCCATAGATATACTTTTCAAAAACCCTCATGATATCTTCTTTGGTAACACTGTTATACCGGTCGATATCTTTCTTGATGTAATTTGGATCGTTTGCAAATGTCTCATAGGATGCAAGTTGAGAAACTTTACCACTGACACTTGTTAACCCATTAATAAACCCGGATTCAAAGGAAGCTTTAATCTTTGTCATATCGGCATCAGAAACACCATCATTTTTGAAATCCTCAAGAATCTGTCGCATTTCCATTTCAAAATCAGAAAGAGTTTGTCCGGGGAATGGGAGTACAAACATGGTAAATTCAGCTGCAAGCTCACTTGCAGGATGGAAGGTAGATGCCTGGATAGCTTTCTGAGTGAGTACAAATTTCTTGTAGAAGTAAGAGCTTCTACCCGTACCAAGAATCTGAGCTAAGTAATCAAGTGGCGCCTCATCTTCATGGAAACGAGGAACCGTTGGGAAAGTGGTAAGAAGGGCAGGAAAACGGATATTATTATCAACGTAAGAAACATATCTGTCTTCATCTAAAATTATAGGATCTAATTTAAGGTCTTCCACTTCCGGACCTGGTGGAATAACCCCAAAATATTTCTCAACCATAGCTACAACCTCCGCTGGATTTACATCACCACCTACAGTAAGAACAGCGTTATTTGGTCCGTACCATCTTAAGAAGAATTTTTTAAGATCATCAACATTAACCCGGTCTAAGTCTTCCAGTTTACCAATGGTTAACCAAGAATAAGGATGTCCAAATGGATATAGTGCTGCAGAAGTAATCTCATTCCATTGACCGTATGCACGGTTATCGTAATTCTGTTGTTTCTCATTTTTCACCGTTTCTCGTTGTACTTCAAACTTTTCCTGAGTAACAGCGTCCAGAAAGAAGCCCATACGATCAGCCTCAAGCCACAGCATTACTTCAAGTTGGTTACTTGGAACCGTTTCAAAATAATTGGTACGATCACGATTTGTAGTACCATTTAAAGTGCCACCAGCATCAGTAATAATTTTGAAATGCTCTTCATCAGCAACATTTTCAGATCCCTGAAACATCATGTGTTCAAAGAAATGAGCAAACCCTGATTTATAAAGTTCTTCTCTTGCAGATCCGACATGATAAGTCACGTCAACATGAACCAATGGATCAGAATGATCTTCATGAATTATAAGCGTTAAACCGTTATCCAGAATATACTTTTGATAAGGGATAACAACTTCATCACCTTGCTTGGTAACTTCTTCAACAAGTTTTGTTTGCGCATTCACATTTGTAAATGTGAGGAGTAAAAAAAACAGGGGAGTAATTAAATATTTCATATGCTTTTGATTTTATTGATACTGGAATAAAGGAAAATTAAATTTTTAATCCCAAATAAGACGCACAACTTCGATAAAAAGTTATGTAGTTAAATGTAAAAAACTACTCGTTTTTAAATTGGTGTACAGAACTTCAGAATTATTACATAAAAAAAGCCCCGCTTAAATAAACGAGGCTTAAAAATTTGTTGGCAAAAATTAGTTGCCCGAATCGTCTGAGTCAGTTCCACCATCATTATTAACAGGCGGTGGAGGAGTTTGCACAGGAACAGCAGACTGAGTTTGAGAAGGAGCTGCCAGATCATTTACCGGAGCACCTTGTTCAAGAACGCTATTTGTAGGAGTGGTCTGGCGATCTATAGCGAAGTTCGCCAACACGCAAAGTGCTAAAAAGGCACCTCCTAATACAGAAGTAGCTTTGGAAAGTAAATCAGCAGTACGTCGGGCGCCAAGACCAGCATTTCCTCCTAGACCGGCTCCTCCGCCTCCTCCGATACCTGATAAACCTTGTCCCTGACCATTTTGTAAAAGGACTACAAGCGTTAATAACGCGCAAATAAGAGTGATAACTGCAATAAGTATATTGTAAAGCATTATGTAAATAACTTAACTTTTGGAAAAGGTTCTAAAGATATCCAAATTTGCACTACTATCCCAACAAAAAGGAGTGTAAACAGTTTAAAAAACCGATATGGAAGAATTTACAAATGGATTGATGGAATACATTGAGAATTCGCCAGATGTAACAGCGAGTATAATTGAGACTCTGGTTGTAATTCTTGTTCTTTGGCTGGTTAGGTTAATTGTTTTTCGCATCATAGTTAAACGTACTGATAGCAAGCGCACTCAATACAAATGGAGAAAAAATCTAACGTACATTAGTGTGTTTGTTGCGATTTTATTAATTGGTAGAATTTGGTTTGTTGGGATTGGGTCACTGGCTACATTTTTGGGGCTACTATCTGCAGGTTTGGCAATTGCATTAAAAGATCCCGTTACAGATTTAGCCGCATGGTTATTCATTATGTGGAGAAAACCTTTTGATGTTGGAGACAGAATAGAATTATTAGGTGCGCGTGGGGATGTAATTGATGTAAGACCGTTCAAATTTACTATTCTGGAAATTGGGAACTGGGTGGATGCAGATCAAAGTACTGGTCGTGTAATTCATATTCCTAATCATCAGGTATTTACCGGGCAATTGGCTAATTATACCAGCGACTTCAAGTTTATCTGGAATGAAATTCAAGTACTTGTAACCTTCGAAAGCGACTGGAAAAAAGCTAAAGGAATACTTCAAACTATCATAAGAGCAACTTCAAAAGAGTTTACTGAAGAAGCAAAAAAACAGATAGCAAAGGCTTCAAAGTCCTATTTGATTGAATATCGGTATTTGACGCCAATCGTTTATACAGATGTAAAGGATAGTGGGATCAATTTAACGGTTCGATATTTAACTGATCCGCGGCGGAGGCGAGGAACATCACAAAAAATATGGGAAGAAATTTTAGAGGAATTCTATAAACATGATGATATCGATTTCGCATATCCAACCATTCGGTATTATGATAACCCAAAAGAGGGAAAACCGGGTACTATTCCCAATAAACAATAATTAATATTCAACACTCAATGAATATTGAACATTCCTCTAGTCTTCTTCTCTTAACTTTGGAATAGGCTGTATTAATTCCGGCGAGTTGTTAGAAACATCATTTACAAGATCAGGTACCCGAACCACGGTCATTTCTGGAAGTAAAGCAAAATCATCAAACCCTTTTTTCAGTATTGCTTCGGCTTCTCCATTAAGCCATGCATCAAATTTTTCGGGATTCAGAATACAAGGCATGGTGTCATCAATAGGCTGAATTAGCACATTTGCCTTTTTTGAAATTATACAAAAAGAATTACGGGTATCATTATTCTCAATATAAAAGCCTGTTATTCCAAGTAAATCTCTTGTGTGAATCCGGGTATAGAAAGGTAAAGGATCATCAACCGACTTCTTCCATTTGTAAAAACCACTCATTGGAACAATGCACGCGTTCGTTTCCAATGATTTCCGGTAAGTATCATTTTCAAGTATATCATTAATATCAATGGAGGAAATGCTTATACCTCCAGCTCTGATTCCCCAAATCGCTGATTCAAGAATCCTGCGATTATTTTTGCTGCAAATAATTGGAAGTGAATGACCAGATGCTGCATTATAATTTGGTTCAAGAATGGAAGAGGAAGTTGGGCTTACTCCAAAAACTTCATTCATTGTTTCCTGATCTGTGTTAACTACGTATCGCTCCATAAATCTTTATCCCTTTTACTTGGTATGTTTGTATCATCTATGCTATACAAACTCATAAAGTTCCGAATTTAGTATGAACCCATTTTTTAATAAGGATGAACAACGACCAAGGGCTCTATTACGGGTGATTGTATTCCTGTTCATTTCCATTGTGATTATGGGGTTAAGTACCTCTGTATTTCTTTATGGATTTGAATTCCTGATTGCAGGAGTTTTCATTTTCAGCTTTTTCTGGATCATGTTTAGGTTTTCTGATCGGCGGGTAAATATTTCAGAGGCTGGAATTACACTTTCAAAAAAATGGATAAAGGAGTTCGGAATAGGATCATTAGCAGCCGGATTAGTAATGTCATTTATTTTTTTGGTGCAATGGACTTCAGGGGATATTGTGGTAGAAGGCTTTATTTGGGAAAGAACGAGATCAATTTCAATGTTCTGGCTTATTCCCGTAATTGGCTATTTAATTAAAATGTTGTGTGTGGGTTTTTATGAGGAACTGATGTTTCGGTCTTACCTGATTCCAAATATTAAAGAAGGTCTCACGTTTTCATCTTTCAGTCCGGCCAAAGCTACAATCACTGCGTTGATTTTAAATTCTGTCCTATTTGGATTTGCTCATTTAATGAATCAAAACATATCTCCGTTTGGTCTAATAAACATCATACTGGCAGGCATAATGCTTACAATTCCGTATTTCTTTACCGGAAGACTTTCTTATTCAGTGGGTATTCACTTCGCATGGAATTTTTTTCAGGGCGGAGTGTTTGGGTTTCGGGTCAGTGGCATAGAACCAATGTATCCAATTATTAATATTAAACAATTTGGTGATCCCGTCTGGACTGGAGGTTCATTCGGTCCTGAAGGGGGATTACTTGGATTACTTGGAATTATCGTAATCACATTTTTGATACTTAGATACATCCAACATAAAGAGGGAAAACTAGCTCTTCATCCCATTTTTAAGCATACTTTTAGCGAAAATCAGGAAAGATTGAGAAAAGCAGATGAGCTTGCCTGACAAGTTTTGTATATTATTTAAGCTTTTGTATTACAAAGGCATGATCTTTGAAAATTGAACGATAAAGCCAAAAACTTAAAAGAGGTGTAAACATTGTCTTTTGAAGAATATGGTCTGAGTCCGGAACTATTAAACGGGCTGACCGATGTACGAATTGAAAAGCCAACACCTCTCCAGCAAGAAGTTTTACCAGCAGCATTACAAGGCAAACATTTACTTGTAAAAACTGAAGCCGATGATGAAGGAATTTTTTTGATTCCGGCGCTGCAAAAAATAGCTGAAAACGGAGAGGCAAATGGCACACAAGTTTTAATCTTAACACCATCTATAGAGCGGGCTACTAAAATTGATGAAATGATTTGGGCGATGGGATATCATGCTCAAATAGGTAGTGCGTTGCTTGCAATGAAAGGAAATAAAAGCGAGCAGGAACAAGCTCTGATGGATGGAGCTCCGGTGATTGTTGCAAATCCCGGTCGTCTTATTGAAATACTGGAAAAGAATAATTTCCATCTTCGTGATCTCAAACTTATGGTGATCGACGAAGCCCACAACATGGAAAACTTTAACCTGGTGAACCGGGTCAAGGATATACTCCGGTTTGTGGAAGGGGATTATCAAACCCTTATTCTTTCCAGTAAAAAGAATAAAGCTACTGAACAGCTGGTTAAAGCTGCACTTAAAAATCCTGAGTTAATTGGATTTGAGTCCGTTAATGGATTAGATGAATCAAAAAATGAATCATCATCTAAGGCTTTAGATATTGACTTAGATGCTGTAGAAAAGAAGCTGAAAGAAGCCAGTGTAAAAGTGGTTCTGAATTCGGAAGAAAAAAAGAATGATGATACAAAAGAATCATCAGATGTAGTAAGTGAAGAAGTAGAAATTGATCTGCAAGCCGCAGAAAAGAAACTGGAAGAGGCGGAAGTAGAAGTAGTTCTTAATCCTGAAGAACAAAAGGAAGGATCAGAAAAAAAAGCCTCTCATGATCCGGGTGAAGCTGAGCAAAAGCTAAAAAAGGCCAGTATAAAAGTAGTACTCAAAAAAGATATTGAGGAAAAACAGGAAGAAGTAGAACCAGTTCTTGCGAATCCGATTCTTCAGGCAGATGCTACAGCAGATCCGGTACCTAAAGATTTAGAGCAAGGGTTCATTAATGTTCCTCCAAGGATGAAAATTTCTACATTAATGGCACATTTGCAGCAATCTGCATCAAAAAAAGTAATGGTTTTTACCGCTTCTAAAAGAACAACGGATCGTCTTTTCCATATCATAAGAAAGAAAAGCTGGGGCGTTGTTAGTGTAAGCGCTGATTTGGATGAAGAAACATATAATGAACGCTTTTCTCGCTTTACTACCGGCGAGATGCGCATTTGTTTAGTTGGCGGTATAGCTGCAGATCAGGTTGAAATCGAAGCTGTTGAGGAAGTAATCAACTATGATGTGCCTAATGAGGTAGAAGAATACCGGTATCGCGCTGAGCTTGTAGGAAATGGAAAAGCCTCAAGAATTATTTCGTTGGTTTCTAAAATGGATAGGGAAGATATCGATCGTATTTCGGAAGAAGTTGGATATCCTCCGGTTGAACTTGAGTTACCTGAAGAAGTAGCTGACAAAAAGAAGAAGACATCTTCCAAAAAAAGAGGGAAGTCTTCTAATAAGAATGTTAAGCAAAGTAATGATAAAGGCTCAAGATCAAATAAAAGAAGCAATCAACGCGGAAATAAGAAAAGGCCTCCAAGAAAGAAAAAGAAGGAAATGGCTTTACCACGACCTTCTTATGAAGGGCTTTCAGGAGGGCGCGAAGGCAAGAAAGAATCCGGCGGAGTATTCGGCTGGGTTAAAAAGCTATTTGACTAAGCCAGTTTCTATTTTACTAAGGCACTTCCCAAAAGAAGTGCCTTTCTTATTTCTATCTCTGTTCTTGAATTGGCAAAGATGCTCTAAGTTTATTTTATTAATGCTTTAATAAATTACATATAGAAAATATGGCTAATCAAATATAGCTTTGGGTAGTTAAATCTGCTAAAATATTTGGGTGGGTAGCTTCTGGAATACCTTTGTTACTCTTGCTTGCTGTGGCAAAAAGCGGCAGCAGAGTTTCTAAATGGTAAAGTGAAAGTAACAGGAATGGAAAACATTCAGTAAATATTGGGAAACATGGAAAAAAAAATAGTTTTGAGTATAAAAAAACCGCTAAAAATTATGAGCTATTTGGGAAGCTTAATTTTAGCATTTTTTCTTTTTTTGGCTTTGGTAGAAGCGTTAGAATCTGGCGGTAACCCGATCTTACTTTGGGGCAACGTATTAATTCTGTTTTCTGTTGGGCTGGTTCTCCCACTTATTATTCATCATCAAAAAATCATAATTACAGAATCTGAGGTTCAGTCCAAAATTTTGTTTACCACCAAAAAAGTTTCTCTGGATGAATTGGTGGAAGTAAATTTTATGGGGATGTTTTCTGTTCCTAAAATTGGGGATAATATTCTCAATATTGATACCAGATATGATAATCGTAAACAAGCGTTAGACTTTTTTGAAGGCAAGGTAGATATTTCAGGAGCTGAGAAAGTGAAATAAACATTCTCAAGAAATGGCAGAGTTTATTAAGCTATATCAAGACCCGATAGATCGGAAAGCTTTACAGCGTGTTGTACATATTTTAAGAAATGGCGGGCTAATCATTTACCCTACTGATACCGTTTATGGTCTTGGTTGCGATATTCACAATAAGAAGGCATTGGAAAAAGTCGCCCGAATTAAAGGCATGAAACTTGAAAAGGCGAACCTTTCATTTATTTGTTCTGATTTAAAAAATCTTTCAGACCATGTGAGTCAGATTGAAACCAAGACATTTAAAATCCTGAAACGTTCTTTACCGGGACCATATACCTTTATATTGCCCGGAAGTAACGACTTGCCTACTGCTTTTAAAAAGAAGAAAACTGTTGGTATTCGTGTACCAGATCATCCTATCGCACTTGCATTGGTCGAGGAATTAGGGAATCCTATTGTTTCCACATCCATTAAAGATGAGGATGAAGTACTTGAATACACGACAGATCCGGAACTTATTTTTGAAAAATGGCAACACCAGGTTGATGTTGTAATTGATGGTGGTTTTGGGGGCAATGAACCTTCTACCGTGATTGATTTAACCGGATATGAGCCTGTTTTAATACGGGAAGGAAAAGGCGAACCGATACTATAAATGATGAGATGAAGAAGATTTATATGGCCATACTGATGCTTTTAGGAATTAGCTCGTTACTTATTGGGCAGGAGTATTCGGCTATGACTTATAATATCAGATATAATACCCCTAATGATGGCGAAAACTGGTGGGAGCTGAGAAAGGATTGGGTTGCAGACGTAATCAATTTTTATAGTCCGGTTGTGCTGGGTATACAAGAAGGTTTAGAAGAGCAGGTTAGTTATTTAGATAGTGTACTTATTGGCTACAACTATATAGGTGTTGGAAGAGATGACGGAAAAACTTCAGGTGAATATGCCGCAATATTTTATGACACTGAAAAGGTGGTCGTAATCTCCAGCGGTACCTTCTGGCTTTCTGAAACGCCGGATGTTCCTTCATTTGGATGGGGAGCTAATTTCAGACGGATTTCTACATGGGCAAAATTTAAATCAAAAACTTCTGAACATGAATTTTGGGTGTTCAACGCTCATTATGATCACGAGACTCCATTAGCAAGATTAAACGGGACACAACTTATACTCGATAATATTAAGGAGTGGAACACACAAGATTTACCAGTAATTGTGTTGGGAGATTTAAACGCAACTCCTGAAGCTCCACCAATTACATTATTAAGCTCTGAGTTGAAAGATTCAAAACTGGTATCTGAATTCAATCCAATAGGACCAGAAGGAACATACAATGGTTTTGATGTTTCACATCCGCTGGATGACCGGATAGATTATATTTTTGTTGATGAGCAAATCACCGTAAAGAAGTATGCTGTTATTTCAGAAACCAGAGATAATCGAACACCTTCAGATCACCTTCCGGTTTATATAGAGTTTATTATCCATTAAAGAATACCTATTTCGGGCGATCGAATCTCAAATTACATCCTGATAAGTTTTAAATAATCGAAAACGAATATCAGGAGTTATGAAAAAGTTTCTATTTGTATTAGCAGGTTTTTTGTTGATAAGCTCATCATTTACTTATGCCCAAAAAACCTATCAATCTATCCTTTCGGATCCATCAAAAGTAAATGACGGATATATCGGACTCACTTATTTTGGTGTTGATGCTGGTTTTGGCAACACGTCAGGTGCATCCGTTTTAAGCGTGGGTGCCGATGTCCTTTACCCGATAAATGATAAGATAAAAATTGACGGTATTGCCTGGTATTCATTGTTTTCACTTGCAAAAGAAGGTCCGGCATTCTTATTGAACCCGGGTGTGGAATTTACTTTCAAAAGTAATTCAAAACGTCAGGACGTTCCGGTACTGTTAAGTTTTACAACAGAAACAGATTGGTTTAAAGGGGAACAAATTTCGGCTTGGAGCTCGGTAACCTTACCGGGAAATATGCAAACTGACTACGCAGCGCGGGGTGGATTATACCTGAGAAATAGCGCTTTGGAATATGAAGAAGGTACGACATATTACGATATCACTAACTTATTTCATGCTGGAGTTTATGCCGGGATTGGGAGAAGCCAGAAGTTCTATTTGCATGTTCAGGACAGCGATGGAAATATATTTGCAGCAGGAAGGTTTTTACGTACCTATGCTGATGTCTTGATCTTACCCACAACCGTCGACTTGGAGTTGAGTGGTACACCAACCAAAGAAGTATCTGGAACATTAGGCTGGAGATTAGGAGCGGTACTTCAGCTAGTTCCGTTTTCAAAAGAAAATAACTTTGACCGAAAAATAGGGTTCTTAGGGAATATGATCTGGAGACTTGAATTTGGTCAGCGTCCTCTTGACGGATTCTTTGTTACGACTGGACTTAGCTGGGGGCTAAAAAAACTTTAGAGCGGGCGATTTGAATATTCCAATAAATAAAAAACCCTTCCCAAAAATACTTTGGGAAGGGTTTTAAGCATAGATGACCACTTTGCTTTATTTATTATCAGGCTGTCAACTTATTAGCTGCAGACATGACAAAGTCTTTAATCGCTTCAAATGCGTTTAATGTTTTCTCAATATGAGCATCATTATGAGCTGCTGTAGGAATCAAACGAATTAACACAATTCCTTTTGGTACTACAGGGTAAGAAACTCCACTCACAAAAACACCATGTTCTTCACGAAGCTTTCTCATAATATCCATACATAAGTCGGTACTTCCCTGAGTTAAAACGGGAGTAACAGGACTTTCAGATGGTAACACATTATATCCTATTTTCTGAAGACCTTCACGAAGCTTGAGCGTATTCTCCCAAAGCTTTTCTCTCCATTCAGGATGGTCCTTAATTAACTGAAGTCTTTTTCTTGCAGTAGCAACAATTGGCAGTGGAAGAGATTTGGCAAAAATCTGACTTCTTACATTAGCACGTAAAAAGGTAATTACTCTTGGTTCAGAAGCAACAAACGCACCAATAAGGGCTCCGGCTTTTGCAAAAGTACCAAAATAAATATCGATTCCGTCCTGGCAACCCAACTGAGTTCCTGTACCAGATCCGTCTTCACCAAGAGTACCGAAACCATGAGCATCATCAACTAAAAGTCGGAATGGAACTTCTTTTTTAAGTTCAATGATTTCTTTCAGGATTCCGAGGTCTCCTGTCATTCCAAAAACACCCTCAGTGATTACAAGAATGGAAGAATTATCTTTCTTTTTTTCAGCTGCTCTGTAAAGTTGCTTTTTGAAACTCTCAATGTCGTTATGCTTGAATACTGATTTATCACACATAGCTAATTGCTTTCCGTCAACAATACATGCATGACTTAGCTCATCGTAAATCAGGAAATCGTTTCTGTCTACTAAAGAGTGTATCACACTCATTATTCCCTGGTATCCAAAGTTGAGTAATAAAGCTTCGGGCTTATGAATGAATTCAGCGAGTTCTTTCTCAAGTGCTTCATGTTCATCAGAGTTACCGGTCATAAGACGGGCACCCATAGGAGCGCTTAACGAGTATTTAGCGGTTGCTTCGGCATCAACCTTTTTAACTTCTTCATTACTCCCAATACCGAGATAATCGTTTATGCTCCAAACGACCATATCTTTACCGTTAAATTTCATCTCGGGTCCGAGAGGTCCTTCCAGTTTTGGGAAAGTATAATATCCGTATCCATCAGAAGTAAATGCGCCTAATGGTCCGGGTCTTTTTTCAAGTTTGTCAAATAAATCCATGCAAAGAGACTTCAGTAATCAAATTTAGTTACAAAGACTTTGTGTCTTAAGAGGTAAAAATAAGGAAATATCAACCCAAGTAAAAAAGTTTAAAAATCAGGTTTTAGGATGAAAAGTCCATCTTCAATATCACTCGCAATTATAATTCCGCTTTCAAAAAAAGGATAATTACTCCAGTTTCCTTGATAGGTAAGATTATTATTACTTGGCAAAGTAGGTTGAGTATCAAAAAAACCCTCAGGGATTAGTTCAGCATTAGAAAGGTTGCCAAGTTTTAGTGCTCTTAATCCTGATGTATAATTAGATTGATAAACAATATTATCTTTTACGTATAGATTGTGATCTATTGAAGAAGTACTGTGTGTATAATAATCGATAAAAACAGGATCATCCAGATCGCTTACATCCCAGATATACGTTCTGGTTTCTCTTCCGAGGTTGCGTTCGTCTAATTCATCATTCATCAAAAAATAAGTCTGGTCTTCAGTAAGCCATCCCTGATGCGAATACTGCATCTGGGAAACACCACTAAACCCAATGGTAGAAGGAGCTGTCTTATCAGAAACATCGGTTATTACCACAGCACCTTCCGCGGAACTGAAACATACTTCCTTACCAACATGTTCAGAATCCGGACCATCATAAGTAATACACTGGGTATCATGGATATATCCTATGCCTGCATTGACAGACGAAGGCAAATCAGTATCAGGATCAAAAAAGCATCCGGCAAAGGTCGGCTCTAATGGAGTATTAATATCGATAATATGAAGCCCGGTCTCTTGTCTTGAACCACAAACTTCGGCGGATGTAACTCCGGCTGCATAGGCAAAGCCACTTTCTTCATTGATCACAATGTTATGAGCATTTGCTAAACGTTCATATAAAGTATCATGTGCGAATGTGAGAAATTCCCCTGCATAAGAACGGAGTTTTGTTAGATCAAATACCTGCATACCATGTGCTTGACCGTCACTTACAACAAACATATGGTTGTCAAATACTTTCATATCCCGCCAAACTGATCCTTGAGTAAGTGACTGAGCAGCTTCCGTTTCTCCAATACCAATGATGCATGCGGGATAAGCCTGATCAAAATCTGCAATTTTATATTTAGCATTCAATCTTGATTCGGGAAGTTTTCCAATTACTACAGGATTATTTGGATCTGAAACATCTACAAAGCTAACTCCATCAGTGAGACCAACTAATGCATATTCTTTATTTGTCTGAGGGTCGGTCCACCCCCAAATATCATTTAATCGTGTGCCACCAAGATCCTGAGTTGGAACGTGAGCATATAAATCAAAATTTTCGCATGGGTAAGTATCTAAAGCGAGCCCATCAATACATTTAAAACTAGCCTCAGAAGGAGAATTCTTTTCTTTACAGCTTAAAAAGAGAAGAAAAAGAAATAAACAAAAAAGTTGATGTATGGAAAATCTCATACAAACACCCGGGTATTAAAATTATTACTGGAACAGAACAAATATTAATGTGTGAATTATAAACGTACTGAATACATTATAGTATGTAATCATATAAACAGAGTAAAGTATGTTTCTAATTCTGAAATACATTTCAAAGCTATTAAAAGCATTGGCCTCGGAAGCTTCTCCGGGACAAATAGCAGGAGGGTTTATTCTAGGGATGATTATTGGGTTAACCCCTTTGATGTCTCTTCATAATCTTGTAATTGTTATACTTATTATCATTTTAAAAGTAAATTTTGGGATGGCAATTCTGAGTTTCCTGATTTTCAGCGGGATAGCATATCTGGCGGATCCTGTATTTCACAATTTTGGAATATGGTTATTGGAAAAAGAAAGTTTGCAGGCAATCTGGACGAGCATGTATGACAATGAATTCTGGGCGATCACAAAATTTTATAATACAGTAGTTCTGGGAAGCTTTCTAATCGCTCTGATTTTATGTATTCCCATGTTTCCACTTACCAGAGTTGGTGTAGTTCAATATCGGAAACATATTCATGAGCGTGTGATGAAAACGAAAGCGATGAAGTGGTTGAAGGGAACAAAGTTGTACACTGTCTATAATACATACCAAAAGGTGAGAGGCTGATATGAGAATCAAAGGACTTATTTTTGTAGCGGTAATAATAGGATTGGTATTTCTGGCCAGTTGGATTAGCGTAGATTCTTATCTGGAATCAGAAATTGAATATCAGGCGAGTTTGGCAAATGGAGCATTAGTAGAAATTGATGGATTAGAATTAAGCCTGGTTGATTTAAAAGTCAGATGGGACAGGTTACAGATAACAAATCCTGAAAATACATGGGAAAATTCGTTTGAAACCGGTGAAGCTGAACTGGACTTCCTGTTTTGGCCGGCACTTTGGGAACGGGTAATAATTGAAGATATAATATTTAAGGATTTCCGGTTTGATTCTGAACGTGAAACCGATGGTTATTTCGAAATACCCGTTAATGAAGATGGAGAGCAAGCAGAACCCGGATTTCTAACTACAATAATCAGTGATATCACATCCGAAGTTTCTGCAAATGCGGAAACGAAATTTCTGGATATTAAAGCAGATGTAAATGTCGATAGCTTACTAGCGATATTAAATCTTCAGGCTCCCAATAAAATTGATTCTTTAAAAAATGGATTAGAACAAAAGTACTCAAAGTGGGATAGTACGTTTACCAATACAGATATAAATCAGGAGATAGCGGGTATTAAAAAAACGATTGATGCTATCAATATCAAAAATATAAAAGCCGTAGATAAAGTAGTTGCTTCAATTAAAAACGTTGAAAAGCTTACAAAGCAGGTTGATTCCTTAAGAACAAAAGCTCAAACTATCAGAAATGACTTTCAGGAAGATTTTGGAGATGCCAGATTCAGCGTTGGTAGAATCGATAACTGGATAAGAAATGATTATGATCGGGCTCTTAAGCTTGCAAAGCTTCCTACTATTGATGCTCAAAACATTGCTCAAACACTATTTGGTCAGGAGCTATTCTCCGATTATGCAGGATATCTGGAATATGCTGCAATTGCACGAGAATATAGTAGCAGGCTCACAGGCGGGGAAGATGAAGAAAAGATTGCCCGTTATGAAGGAAAAGATTACAAATTCAGCGATAAATATGACTGGCCACGACTGTGGATTCAAAACATTGATATCTCCGGAGAAACGAAGACGGCTATTCAATTAGCAGGTAAAATTACGAATATCAGTAGTAATCAAAGTAAAACAAAAGAGCCAATTAAGTTTGATCTGGGTGGGGCAGATGATGGAAATAGAAGCGTAAAGGTAACAGGTGAGTTTAATTATCTGGGTGAAGATCCAAAGGAGAATATTCGGTTTGAATATGCCGGTTTTAATCTGGCAGGCACAAAACTTTCTCCTTCAGAATTACTACCCTATGAATTAGTTGAAGGAACAGGACAAATTGCGGCTGAAGTAAACATAATAGATCGCAGAATCGACAGCCGTATCGACTATAAAAACCAGGGATTGCAATTCGATTTTGGAGAAAACCCTTCCCAGGGACGGGTTCAACGATTGATAAGAGATGCTGTATCCAGCGCTGATCAAATCAATGTTACAGCATTAGTTGATAATGTAGACGGACCTCTAAAGATTCGAATTCGCTCAAATATTGATGACCTGTTTGTAAATGCATTAAAAAGTACGGTGAGCAAAGAAGTAGATCAGGCTCGGGCAAGAATTGAGAATGAAGTTCAGCAAAGAATAGGAGACAGAAAAGAAGAATTACTTGCTTTTAAAGATGAGAAAGAAGCAGAAATTCGCCAGGAATACGATAAACTGGAAGCCAAAGTAAATGAACAGCTTAAATTGGTAGAGCAGAAAAAAGAAGAACTAGAAAAGCGCAAAAAAGAGATTGAAGAAGAATTGAAAAAGAAAGCGGCAGATGCTCTTAAAAAGCGAATCGGTTTTTAATTGATATTCTTGTGATACTTTTGAGTAGTTAGAGAGCTATTATTTCTTCATGAAAGTATTTAAAAAATGGTGGCTTTACCCCTTGCTGGTATTAGTTACTTATTTAGTCGCATTTCCATTTTACTTCAGGAATCCGGAAGCACCTCTATTTTTTGAGGTATATTCCCGATTCAATGGCACGCTCGAGCACATGGCTATTGATAAAAATAAAGAGCGGTTGGTAGCTAATAATGATTCGATTATTGTCGGACGAGCTGCTCCCGATTTTACCTTGAATTCATTAGAAGGTGAAGAAATTACTTTATCCGAATTCAGAGGGAAAAAGGTGCTACTTACTTTCTGGGCCTCCTGGTGCCCTACCTGTAGAGCCGAGAACAGACATCTTGCTGAAATCTATTCCGAATACAAAGAAGAGGGATTTGAAATTCTGGGAGTCTCATTAGATCGAAGCAGAACAAATTGGTTTAAGGCAGTCGAAAAAGATGGAATAACCTGGCCTCAGGTTTCAGATTTAGAGGGAGTCGATTCTGAGGCTGCTATACTATATGGTGTTTACTCAACCCCAACTACTTTTTTGATTGATAGTAGTAGAGTGGTGATTGGGAAGGATATTTTTGCGGATGAACTGAAGAACTATCTACGGTAGAATTTGTCCTCCATCCAATTTTCGGGATTAGTTTTGATGTATTCAGAAATGCGCTGAAAGGATTCCTCATCACGAATGATATGATCGTGGTATCTGGGTTGCCATTTGAAATCAGCTCGAATTCTACGGGCATCTTTCGTTACCCCACTTTTAAATCCCCGAATAATCGATGCCAGGTTATTGGATTGTGGACCGAATTGATTTAATGAAGACTGTTTTGATGTTCGTGGAGGCGCAATACTTTGCGCCTCATGGCTTGGTGTTTTTTCATTTTGAGACGCAAGGTGTTGCGTCTCCACGGGTTTATCGATTATGATAATCCCATGGATATGATTGGGCATAACCACAAACTCTCCTAATTTTACATATGGGTGATAATTTGGAATATCATTCCAGCATTGATGTGCAATTCTACCCAACTCAGATAAATTCAGTGCTGCATCTGATATCTCTCCAAAGAAATGCTCTCTATTTTGGGTGCAGATTGTTACAAAATATGCCCCATTCCAACCGTAATTCCAGGATTTCAACCGTGTCGTTTCAGTTCGGTATTTATTCCGGAATTTTGAATTCTTCACATTTCGAAGATGTCAGGATTCAATTTAGATTTTAGTCCATACAAATCCTTTCTCATCGTAATTATTAAGGCATTAAATGAAGATTGGTTTTTAGATTTTAATAATTCTTTCATTTTTTTAATTACTTCGTCTGAAGCATACAAAGACATGTTAACCCATTCAGCCTCTAATTCATTATAAAGTGCTTCTTTAGAAGTAATATTAGGTCTGTTAATAATTAACCTTGTATGTTCTTTTTCATAATTAATAAAAGCGTAGCATAATAATAAAATAGATTTATACCTTTTTTCTTTGAGCTCCTGTTTAGCATCTGTTTTCTTCTTTCTAGAACTTATAAAGTAAGCTACTATCGCAGGGATTATCCCACTAATTCCAATCGCGCCAAGAATCGCTAAAATTTGTTCAATGTTCATATCTCTAGAGGTTTGAATCCGCCAAATACTCGTGGACGTATTTAATACTCATTGCTCCTTCGCCTACTGCTGAGGCAACCCGATTCATAGCTCCTGCACGAACATCTCCAGCTGCAAAAATTCCGGGAGAACATGTTTCTAATAAGAATGGTTGTCGTTCCAGTTGCCAGACTTTCTTATATTCGTCATAGCGCATTAACTCTTTTCCGGTCTCCAGATAACCCCGTTCATTTTTTATGATATCAGATTCAATCCATTCGGTATAGGGTTTAGCGCCAATAAAAATGAATAATCCATCAGCTTCAACATCTCTGAAGGAATCATCTTTGGAATCTTTGAGAACTAGCTTTTGAAGCTTTCCGTCTCCACATGCTTCTTCGACTTCTGTAAAGGGTAGTAAATCAATATTCTCAGTTTTGTCAATTTGATCAATTAGATAAGATGACATCGTTGCTACAAGTGATTCCCTTCTAACTGCGATATAAACATTTTTAGCAAAGGAGGATAGGTACATCGCTGCTTGTCCGGCTGAATTACCTCCTCCAACGATATACACCTGCTTATCTTTGAATGCGTGTGCTTCGGTCATTGCAGCACCATAGTAAATCCCGGCACCAGTAAAATCTGAAACACCTTTACTTTCCAGTTTTCGATAATTGACCCCAGTTGTAACTACAACAGCTTTAGCGTTTACAGAACTTCCATCTGATAATGAAAGCGTTTTGTATTGATCCTTAACTTCGATACTTACCACTTCTTGTGGTGATAAAAACTCAACACCAAATCGGGTTGCCTGGGTAATTGCTCTTCTAGCAAGATCAGAACCACTCAATCCATTAGGGAAACCAAGATAGTTTTCGATTCTGGAACTCGTTCCTGCTTGGCCTCCCGGGGCTCTTTTCTCGATGAGTAGTGTTTTTAATCCTTCGGAACCTCCATATACAGCAGCAGCAAGTCCGGCTGGTCCGGCACCAATAATCACTACGTCATAAATATTCTCTGAAGCTGAAGGATTCCTTCCAAGCTTGTTAGCAATTTCAAGTGGGGTTGGCTCGGTTATATGACTTCCATCCTCAAAGAAAATCGCCGGCAGACTTGAGCCATCCAGATTATGCTCTCCTATAAGTTCATTCGCCTTTTCACTTCCTTCAACATCGAGCCATCGGTAGGGGATAAGATTTCCAGACAGATAATCTTTGATTGTGTGGGATTTTGGAGAATATTGATATCCCACCAGTTTTATTCCGTGGAATTCAGGTTTGAAATTCGCCTGCCATTCATCGAGTAAGTCGTCTAGTACCGGGAATAATTTCTCTTCCGGTGGATCCCAGGGTTTTAACAAATAGTAATCCAGCTGCACATCATTGATTGCTTTGATGGCTGCATCAGTATCGGAATAGGCAGTAAGAAGCACACGTTTTGCTTCCGGAAAAATCTTTTTTGCTTTCTCAAGGAATTCCACCCCAATCATCTCCGGCATTCTTTGGTCAGAAAGGAAAAGAGCAACTGTTTCGCCTTGTTTTTTTAGCTCAGGTAAAGTTTCGAGCGCTTCTTTAGGGGAGTTGGTACTCAATATCCGGAAGTCTGCTCGATATTTTCCTCTAAGGTCTCTTTGAATCGCCCGAAGAACCTGCGGATCGTCATCAATAGCAAATAATATTGGTTTGTTCATCCCTTTGGGAATTTTGAATGCTGAATTATGGATTTTGAATTCTTTTTGTCACTTCGAATGAATATGAGAAGTCTAAAAAATAAACTTTGTTTACTTGCTCTTTAGATATCTCGCTTCGCTCGATATGACAAAGTAATTCAAAATCCATAATCCAAAATTTAGAATTTTAAGAAAGTGGAAAAGTCAGTTCAAAGGTAGTATCTCCTGGTTTAGATTCAACCTCTATTCTCCCGCCATGTTTTTCGATAATTTTATGAACTACATCGAGTCCCAGTCCAGTTCCTTGTCCTACATCTTTGGTTGTAAAAAAAGGCTCAAAAATTCTATTCTGAATATCTTCAGGAATCCCGAATCCGTTATCTCTGAAGTACATGACTAAATTGCCGTTTTTAGATTCAACCTCAACCGATACTTTTCCTCCTTCATTTACGGCATCAATGGCATTATCTAATAAATTAGTCCAGACCTGATTTAATTCACTTACATAACCACAAAATTCAGGAAGATCTTTAGGTACATCAAATTCAATGTTAACCTGCTTTTGCTTCGACTTATGGTTTAACATGGTAATAGTACTTTTCAGCACTTTAGGTAGATCGATCGCTTCTTTGTCTGAACCCCGATCCATATGAGAATAGGTTTTTACTGAAGAAACTAAATCTGAAATTCTGGTTGCCGAATCTTCAATTTCCTCAACCATTTTTTCAGTAGTCAAAACATCTTCAACCCAACCTAATACAGCCGGAAGAAACTCTTCAGTTACATGTGAATTCACAAATTCCAGATCATCCACATTAAAGCAATACTCTGCGAAGGTTTCTGCATATTCAAAGCCCTGATCTACTCCATGGTCTTCCATCCAGTCTGTGAGCTCATCTTCCAGATTCGTGCGGTCCATCAAACTTTGTTGATTAGTACTTCCCTTCTCTGCTTTACGAAACACGAGTTCGTTCACTGCATCAACTTGTTCTTCAGTTAATCGGATACTCATCACTGCTTTGAATTTATCGGGAGTAGACCGAAGTCTTTTTCTCAATTCTGTTGCTCCACGAACCATAGCCGATGCTGGATTATTTAATTCATGAGCGAGACCGGCGGAAAGTTTTCCCAGTGCCATCAACTTTTCATTCTGCTGCTGAACCGTAGTGAATCGACGGATTCTGTCAGACATGGAGTGTACGAATACTTCGATGAGTTCATACCTTTTTGAAATTTCCGGAAATACATTTTCTTCAGTTCTGAGAATAGCAGTTTTTTCGACAGCGGTTAGATATGCCAGCGTCGATTGCATTCTTGAAAATGGCAGTTTTCCCGAGATATCTCCCTTTTCAAAATTACCGATGTTCTGGAATTGATTCCCTCTTTTCAATCTAATACTGATCACTCCATCCAGAATAATCAACATTCTAGTCATATCATCTCCTGGTTGAACAACATTCTCACCAGGTTCATATTCAAGGTAGGTTGAATTCTCAACTAACCAGCTTAAATGCTCTTCAGGGACTTCTAAAAAAGGGTCAAGTTGTTTTAATTGAGAAACAATTTTTTCCGTCATGATTCTAGCATTTCATTATGAACGTAACAATAACGCCAGCTTTCGCCTGGTTCTACAGATCTTATGATTGGATGATCATTTCTCATGTAATGTTTTCGGGCATGTTTATTCTTTGAAGAATCACAACAACCGACATAGCCACAACTCATACACATTCGGAGATGCACCCATGTATCGCCCTGTTGGACACAAGTTTCACATTCGTTACCAGAAGGCTCTGTAATTTCAATCATTGATTGGTGACTGCAAGCCATATTAATCTCCTAATTAACATTTTGAACTACTTTGTGCATATCAAGATCCAGTGACATTGATCCATCTATATCATCACTAATACTAATTTCAGCTAGTTTTCTACCTGCCTGAATCAAAGGTAAACAAACAGCATTAGCACCTGCTTCTTTTAACGCCTGGTGTTCTTCATCTCTCATAGTGAGAGCATAAATGTCAGAAGAGTATTTGTTTTCACGAATTAATTCTGTGGCGAGAACTTTTGTTTCAGGATTTGGCATTGCCAGCATAATAGCTTTTACAGCACTCAGGTCTATATTTTCCCAGAGCTCTGCATCCTGGGCATCTCCATAGACGGTTCTTCTGCGCTTCTTAAGATTAGCTTCAATTTTAGCAGGATCTGAATCCATTCCTGTAACTCTGAAATTTCTCTCTTTTAAATAATCGTAAGCTGCGGTACCTGACTGACCCATTCCAACAATCAGGTATTCGGCACCCCCAAGATTTACAACTTGTTGTCCCGGGTGTTTTACATCTCTCTCCAAAGGAATCAACATTTTCTCTGCTTTTTTCCAAAGTTGATTCGCTTTAGCGGATAACGGAGCATTTATAGTGTATGATACAGCTGTTACTACAGCAAACACGATAATAACTGATTCCGGAATAAAGCCAGCAGAGGCTGCAACCATCCCGGCAATCAATGTAAATTCGCTAAATGATGAAAGAGTAACCGTAACCATAAACGAATTTCTTGAACGCAATTTAAAGAGTACTAAAAGAAAAAAGAATAAAGCGGCTTTAATTGGTAAGACTGCCAAAATAGCTCCGGCAAAGGCAAGGTCTCCCATAGAAGGAAGTCCGGCTAATCCTACTTCAAGGAAAAAAGCTACAAGAAAAGCTTCTTTTAATCCCCATAGTTTTTCAGCAAGCTCGTCTGATTGTTGTGTACCTGAAAGTAAAGCTCCGGCAACCAATGCACCTAACTCTGAAGAAAGTCCAAGAAACTCAAACAAACTTGCGCCACCCAAAGCAAGTATAAGTCCAAAAAGTAATTGCAGATCTTCATGGCCACTTTGAGCAAGTAATCGGATAATTACAGGGCGAAGTAACGGTAAGGCAATTAACCCTATACTCCAGATTTCAGGAGCGCCACCACCGGTTAAGGCCAGAACAGTAATGGCAACAATATCCTGTAGAATCAAAATACCAATAGATACTCTTGCATGGAATGCATTTAACTCTCCACGAGCTTCCAATGTTTTGGCAGCAAGCACGGTACTCGAAAACCCCAGAAGAGTTCCGATAATAAGACCCTGAATGAGATCGAATCCAAAGGCCATGGAAATTAGCAGGAATATCCCTGTAGTAATAATCAGATGAATACTACCAGCACCAAAAACTTCAGGTCGAACAATATTTTTTAAACGTAGATGAAGACCGACTGTAAATAAAAGAAAGACAACACCGTAGTGACCAACTTCATGTAGTAGATGAGAGTCGTCAGAAACTCCAAACATCGACAGAACCACTCCGGCGATTAAATAACCAATAAGAGGTGGGAGCCTTAATTGTTTAACTCCCATTCCCAGAAAATATGCCAGAACAATCCAGAGAACCATCGATATTTGAAATTAAGTTAGTTTAGTCGATCTGTCAGCTCCTGAATATGCCGAATCTCATCCTCGTTGACAAGGTGTCCCATACCTGGATAAATATTTTTTTGGACACTAGCGCCAAGTTTCTTGAATACCTTTTCAGTCTCATCCAGTCTTTGAACAGGAATATGCGCATCTATATCACTGCAACCCATGAAAAGAGGAGTTTCTTTTAAATCTCCCATATATTCATTTATGTTGATGGAATCTCCAATAATACCTCCACTCAGCGCAACTACTCCGGCATACTTATCCGGATTTCGAACTGCAAATTCAGACGCAAGGCATGCTCCTTGAGAGAATCCTAAAAGGAAAATATTCTCATTCGAAATACCTTGTTCGTTTAGCTTTAAAATAATATCCGTAATAGTCTGTAAACCGGAATCAACTCCCGGTTGATTATGATCTCTGGGAGCAAGAAAAGAATAAGGATACCAAGTGTTCCCACTAGCCTGAGGAGCAAGAAATACGAAATTCTCTGTATTCTTGAATTCCTTGGATAACCCCAAAATACTTTGTGCGGTAGCACCACGACCATGAATCATTATCATGGCCTTAGTGGCTTCATCAATATCTGCTCCAGTTACAGCAACCGGTTGGTTTTGGTGTGGTGTATTAAAATCACTCATGTTAAACCTCGATTTTAGGTAAAATACTTTCGATGTACTCTCTTCTTGGTTCCAGCCATGGAGTTAAAATTAACTTTTCTCCGAGATGCTCAAGATCCTCATCAACTGCATAACCCGGATCATCGGTTGCCATTTCAAACAGAACTCCATCCGGTGTACGGTAATAGACTGATTTGAACCAATGTCTATCTATAACAGGAGTCGGTTGAAGTCCTTTTTGAATCACTTTTTCCCGTAATTCTTTTAATTCTTCCAGATTTTCAGCTCTGAAGGCAACATGGTGTACAATACCTCTGCCCCCACGCCCTGGGTCATAATCTGAAGTTTCAACGATCACTGAACTTCCAATATTAGCGTCAGTTTGATATAAAGTTAAATCTCCGTTAGAGCTTTTTTCTTCAAAGCCCAGAATCTCTTCAAGAACTTCTACAGTAGTATCTGCTTTTGATAATTTAAGTCTGGTTGATTCAAATCCCTGAATAGAATATTCATTGGGTACCGGACTTTGGTACTCACTAACTTTTTCTTTTGCTTCACCATCAAAAACAAGATCAAGTTCCAGTCCATCAGGATCTTCAAATCGAACAGCTTGTTTACCAAAAATATCAAAAGATTCAGAATGCGTTAGACCTTGTTCTACTAATCTCGTTAGCCAAAAATCCTGTGATCCGGTTGGTACTCTTAATGCAACATTTACAGCTTCACCTGACCCGGTCATTCCTTTATGAGCTCTGGGCCAAGGGAAAAAAGTTAAGTTTGAACCAGGCGTAGCAGCTTCATTGCCATAAAATAAATGATAAGTGCCAGGATCATCCTGATTTACAGATTTTTTGACCATTCTCATACCAAGTTTATTGATATAAAAATCAGCATTAGCTATTGGGTCACCTGCTAATACTGTAATGTGATGTAATCCTTTTTTGTGTTTCATAATTACTCCTTTTTTAAAACTGCATGAAAATAAAAAATAGTTTAACATTAAACTATTTGAGGTTTTCTATCACATAGATTGACATCTGCTATTAATATCAATATTGAAGGTAGTCCATAAAATTTGGATTCTGTTTAAGTTATTATTAAAAACAACTTATTTATTGAATTTGTGATGCAATTGGGGATTTTTTTTTGTTTAATGAAGAAGCGCTTCCATTTTAATAAAGGGTACATAGGGAAATGAAGAAAAAATGCAGTCATTGCGGAGCAACAGAAGGTCATAAACGACCAATTGGCAGGTATATAGTTGAACTTCATCAATTGGAGTTTATGGGGGATACATTAGAATTATGTATCACTTGTTTTAAACACTATCAAAGAAAGCTAAGTAAAAAGGTAGACGAACACGAAGATCATGAGAAGCAAAGTTTATATGCCAGCCTCAAAAAATTCTATAAAGAAGCTCTTCATCTTGAACATAATGATTGATTAGTTCAAAGGTATTTTTATTTCTATTTGAATACCTTGAACTATGAATTTATATCTGATTATAATATTAGCAGCAATTGCTATCGACTTTATCCTGGATTTGGTTTCTAACTGGCTAAATCTTAAATCTCTTACCAAAAAACTACCGGATGAATTTCAGGAAGTGTACGATGAAGAAACGTATGCCAAGTCTCAGGAATACACAAAAGTACGAACACGATTCGGTTTTATAACCGGAATATTTGATTTATCACTTTTATTAGTATTCTGGTTCTCAGGAGGCTTTAATTGGTTAGATCAACTTATCCGTTCATGGGAATTTGGAGAATTAATTACAGGATTGGTTTTCATTGGGATCCTTATGATCGCAAAATCAATAATCTCTCTTCCTTTTAGCATCTATTCCACATTTGTAATCGAGGAGCGATTTGGCTTCAATAAAACTACTCCGAAAACTTTTATAATAGATCTGGTTAAAGGTTTGTTGCTTGGAGCAGTAATTGGTATTCCACTACTGGCAGGAATATTAGCATTTTTTATGTACACAGGAGATCTGGCTTGGTTATACGCCTGGCTGGCTGTAACCGCATTTACATTAATTATGCAGTATGTGGCGCCCACATGGATAATGCCAATTTTCAATAAGTTTACTCCTTTAGAGGAAGGGGAACTTAGAACTGCAATAGAAGACTACACGGAGAAAGTAAATTTTCCACTTCAAGGTCTATTTGTAATTGATGGTTCAAAGCGCTCAAGCAAGTCGAATGCATTCTTTACCGGATTTGGTAAAAATAAACGTGTTGCTTTATACGATACATTGATTGAAAATCATACAATCCCAGAGCTGGTTGCCGTTCTGGCTCATGAAATTGGACACTACAAAAAGAAACATATTATAAAAGGAATGGTGATAAGTATTCTTCATACAGGTGTTTTGTTTTTCTTACTGTCGTTTTTCTTGTCCGAAAAGGGATTATTCGATGCGTTTTATATGGAACAAATGTCTGTGTACACCGGACTCATTTTCTTTGGAATGTTGTATTCACCCATAGAAATGATTTTATCGATTTTTATGCAGATGTTTTCCCGAAAGCATGAATTTGAAGCAGATGAATATGCTGCGAGAACAACGGGGCAACCCGAAGATATGATTTCAACACTAAAGAAATTATCCAAAGACAATCTATCGAATTTAACGCCGCACCCGGTTTATGTTTTTTTAAATTATTCGCACCCCCCGGTGTTACAGCGAATACATGCAATCAGGGAAATAAATGAGTAAAAAAAGGGACCTTAACATTGAGACTATAGCAATACATGCCGGCATGGCTCATGACTCTAATTCCCGTGCTATTAGTCCTCCCCTGGAAGCGTCCACTAATTTTGAACACGATAAAAAAGGATTTCAAGAAGGAGATTACATTTATACCCGCAACAGCAATCCTAATCGGGATCAGTTGGAAAGAGTTTTAGCCAGTCTCGAAAAAGGTGAAACATGCGCGGCTTTTTCATCCGGTATCGCAGCTATGAACTCAGTGTTTATGAGCGTGGAAAAGGGGGCTCATATTCTAATTCCTGAGGATTTATATCATGGATCCAGATCATTACTTGAAAAATATAGTGAACGATGGAGTATCGAATATTCAACCGTAGACATGACAAACTTAGATCAGTTTGAAGCTGCCTTTAATTCAAACACGACATTGGTGGTTCTTGAAACTCCTTCAAACCCATTATTGCTGATCACCGATTTAAAAAAGGCAATTGGAATCTCGAAATCTAAAGCGGCGGTTGTTTGTGTAGATAATACCTTTGCTACGCCATTCAATACCAATCCAATTGAATTTGGTGCAGATTTAGTAATGCATTCAACCAGTAAATTTTTGGGTGGACATTCTGACATTTTAGGCGGGGCAATAATAGCTGCTAAAGAAGATGAGTTTTTTCAAAAAATAAGAACGATCCAAAAAAGTCAGGGAGCGGTACCTTCACCAAGAGACTGTTGGCTGTTAAGTAGAAGCATCAGGAGTTTCCCTTACCGAATGAGAGCTCATAACGAAAACGCTCAGAAAGTAGCAGAGTTTTTGGAAACCCAACAGAAAGTTAAGAAAGTGAACTATCCGGGATTGAAAAGTAACTCCGGTTATGAGATAGCGGTATCACAAATGAGAGGCTTTGGTGGAATGATTTCATTCCTTATTGATGGGGATTATACAGATACACTAAGCATCGTTGCCCGGGCAAAAATAATTCGAAGAGCTACCAGTCTTGGAGGAATTGAAAGTCTTTGGGAACATCGGAGATCCACGGAAGGCGAACTTTCTAAAACCCCTGGAAATTTGATTCGTTTTAGTGTAGGGCTTGAACATATTGATGATTTAATATCAGACTTGAAATTAGCTTTAAATGCATAACTTACTATTTAGTAAGTTTTTTAAAATCCAGCTCAGAACTGACTAATTAGTAAGTTTTGGAACCGCTTTTTTACTATCTCAGGGAACTTTCTTCATTTTGAACTAATTGTATTTATCCTGAACTTTATAACCCTGTTTTAACTGATTGAAAACCGCCGTTTCGGCACAAAAAAATTTATTATGGCTAAGGTTGAAGTAGTAATGCCCCAAATGGGCGAATCGGTAATGGAAGGTACTGTTATAGAATGGTCTAAAAGTATCGGAGATACCGTAGAGGTTGATGAAACACTTCTCGAAATAGCAACCGACAAAGTAGATAGTGAAGTACCTTCTCCTGAAGCTGGAGTGCTGGTTGAAATTTTAGTGGAGGAAGGAGATACCATTGAGGTTGGAAAACCTATAGCCATTATTGATACCGATGCTGACGCTGTAGATTCAACTTCAGCAAAAGAGGAAGTTTCAGAGTCTGAAACTGTTGAAGAACAAGAGCAGGAAGCGGAACCTGAGGAAGAAGAAACTCTGGAAGAACCAGCAACTGAAAGCTCAGCTGACGAAGGGGAGCGAATTGAAGTTGTAATGCCTCAGATGGGGGAGTCTGTAGTCGAGGCTACAATTATTGAGTGGAGTAAAAGTGTTGGGGATTCTGTTGAAGAAGATGAAACACTTCTCGAAATCTCAACAGATAAAGTAGATAGCGAAGTACCAGCTCCTGCCTCAGGAACTTTAGTTGAAATCAGAGCTGAAGCGGATGATACCATTGAGGTAGGTCAGGTTATAGCAATTATTGCTACAGGTAATGTATCTTCTGCTTCAAAACCTGCTAAAGAAACAAAGACCTCTGCTAAAGAAGAGAATAAAGCAACAATGACGAAAGAAGATGTTGCAAAAATGACTCCGGAAGAGCTTGCACAAAACGGATCTAAAAGTTCTTCTTCTGCCTCTGGAAGCAATGAAATTCCAAGAGAAAGTAGTGATGGGAAGTTCTTTTCTCCCCTGGTTCGTTCTATCGCCAAAGAAGAGGGAATAAGTATTCAGGAATTAGAATCAATTGAAGGTTCGGGTCAAGGCGGACGAGTTTCCAAAAATGATGTGCTTGCCTTTGTTGAAGATCGTAAGTCCGGGAAGACAACGACTCAATCAGTTAAGAACAATGCGGCGCCTGCTAAAACTCAAACTGGCTCTTCAAAAGAATCTATACAAGCCGGTGAACTAGATGTTCAGGCACCTAAGGGTGATGTAGAAGTTGTTAAAATGGATCGGATGCGAAAAATGATCGCTGAGCATATGGTTCGCTCCAAACAAACATCTGCACATGTAACAACATTTGCTGAAGTGGATGTAACTAATATGGTGAAGTGGAGAAATGCTAATAAAAAAGCATTTCAGGATAAGACTGGAATCAAACTAACATTTACGCCATTATTTGTTGAAGCGATCATCAAAGCAATGCTTGAATTCCCGTTGTTAAATAGTTCAGTAGATGGAGATAATATTCTTCTTAAAAAAGACATCAACTTTGGTATTGCTGTTGCTCTTGGGACCGGAGGAGAAGGTGGTTTGATTGTGCCGGTAATCAAAAAAGCTCAACAAAAAAATCTGGTGGGTCTTGCCGAATCGGTAAACGAAGTAGCAGACAAAGCAAGAAGTAAAAAATTAAGCCCGGATGATTTAGTCGGAGGAACAATTACGTTAACAAATTATGGTAGTGTTGGAAATTTGATGGGGACTCCAATCATCAATCAGCCTCAGGTTGCAATTATTGGAACTGGCGCTATTGTTAAACGTCCGGTAGTAATCGAACAACCAGAGGGCGATGTAATCGGAATTCGCCAAATGATGTTCTTATCAATGAGCTATGACCACCGAATTATTGATGGTGCACATGGTGGAGCTTTTGTAAACCGTGTAAAACAGATTCTGGAAGAATTTGATATGGATAGGGCGGTTTAATCAACAAATCAAAAATATTCTTTTAAGAGGTGCTGATTTATAGCGCCTCTTTTTATATAAATGAAAGTTGTAGAAACCATAAAAGATATTCGGGAAGCTATAAAAGGTCTTCAATTAGAAGGAAAGAAAGTTGCCTTTGTACCCACTATGGGAGCGTTACATGGAGGGCATCTTTCTTTATTCAGATTGGCAAAGAAACATGCAGATGAAGTTGTTGTTTCAATCTATGTAAACCCCGAACAATTTGGTCCTACCGAAGATTTTGGGAGCTACCCGCGTACTCTTGAACGAGATTTAGAGTTTTGTGAACAGGAAGGTATTTCGGTTGTTTTTACTCCTTCCGATGAAATAATGTACGGAATAGGTAAAAAATTTATGTCGATCGAAATTGAAGAGTTAAACGCCTATTTGGATGGGGGAAGCAGACCCGGATATTTCCAGGGAATCGTTTTGGTGGTAAATAAGCTGTTCAATATTGTCCAACCCAATGTGGCAGTTTTTGGGCAAAAAGATTATCAGCAGTTTCAAATCATAAATCAGATGGTTAAGGAATTCAACCACGACCTGAGTCTTGTGATGGCACCTATCGAAAGGGCAGATGATGGACTCGCTCTAAGCAGCAGAAATGCATATCTAAGTAATGAAGAGAGGAAAAAAGCTCCTTTGATGTACCAAAAAATGAAACAAGCAGTTAATAAAATTCAAAATGGACTGTTAGTTCCAAAATTCTTGTTGGAAGAGCAACAACAAGAGCTTGAAGCAAAAGGCTTCAAAAATGATTATCTTAATGTGTTTTCGATGGATAGAATGGCACCTGTTTCTCAATTAAAAAAGGGAGAAACTTATTTAATTGCCGGCGCTGTATATCTCGGGAAAACCAGACTTATTGACAATATAATTTTTGAGTGTTAGGGAATGAAGCTAACCATGTTTAAATCTAAATTGCACCAGATGAGGGTTACAGAAGCTAACCTGATGTATGAAGGTAGTATTACTATCGATCTGGATTTGCTGGAAGCAGCAAACCTTTTGCCGTATGAAAAGGTGCAAGTGGTGAATATCACCAATGGTAGCAGACTTGAGACTTATACCATTCCCGGAGAGAGAGGAAGTCGTGTTTGTTGTTTAAATGGGGCCGCTGCCCGATTGACTCAGGTAGATGATCGGATAATTGTGATCAGCTATGCAGAAATGACTCCCGAGGAAGCCAAAGAGCATAAGCCAAGAGTAGTAATTGTAGATGAGAACAACGATCCTAAACAAGTTCTCGATTATTCCCAGCCTTCAACAAAATACAATTTGGAAACCGGATTGCTAGATTACTGATCTATATTAAGATTTGTAAACTTTATTTTTTTGTAAAACTATTTCACAGAGGGCACCGTCTTACCTTTAATTAGGTTATTATATCCTGATTTTTAACACACTTATCGTATGCAGAAAAAAATAATTATCCCCACAGTAATAGTAATTTTAGTTTCCATTTCATGGTTTCTCACCAAGGGAGGATCTTCTGAAACAGTTGATCTTTTCGCTGCTCCAACAGTTGGAGAGTTTGTGGTAGATGTAACTACAACAGGTGAACTGAGAGCAAAAAATTCTCAAGAGATTAAAGGACCTCAGGGTGTTCGCGATTTCAGAATAAATAATATGCGAATCCAACGTTTAATTCCTGAGGGCACTATTGTTAAAAAAGGAGATTTCGTTGCTGAGCTCGATCGATCTGAAATAATGGGGAAACTGCAAGATGCTCAGCTGGATTTACAATCTGCACAATCTCAGGTAACTCAGGCTCAATTAGATAGCACACTCGAGCTTTCACAAGCCAGAGACAACCTGATCAATCTGGAATTTGCCCTTGAAGAAAGACAAATTGCTGTAGATCAGTCAAAATATGAATCCCCCGCTGTACAACGTCAGGCAGTTATTGATCTTGATAAAGCCAGAAGGCAACTCGCTCAGGAACAAAAAAATTATGAAACCAAAGTAAAGCAGGCCGAAGCTAAATTAAGTGAAGTAGAAACGGAACTGATTAAATCTCAGAATGAGATAAAAAAGATTCAGGATTTGATGAAGGAATTTACCGTTTTTGCTCCTGATCAAGGAATGTTGATTTATCGAAGAAACTGGGACGGTTCTAAAATTACAGAAGGAGAACAAATTAGTGCCTGGAGTCCTGTGGTTGCAGAACTTCCGGATTTTACTGTGATGGAATCTGTTACCTATGTAAATGAGGTAGATATTCAAAAAGTTGAAGTGGGGCAGTTGGTACAAATTGGATTAGATGCTGTGCCGGACAAAAAGCTTACAGGTAAAGTTACTGACGTTGCAAATATAGGAGAACAACGTAAAAACTATGATTCCAAAGTATTTGAGGTTACCATCGAAATTCATGAAAGTGACAGCCTTCTTCGCCCTGCAATGACGACCAGTAACAACATCATGATCAGCAAAATAACAGATGCTCTTCATGTTCCTCTTGAGGCTGTTCATGCGGTAGATTCTCTGAATTTTGTTTTTAAAAGGGACGGTCTTTCTCCGGTTATGCAACAAGTTGAACTGGGATTGATTAACGAAAACTCTGTGATTATTCATCAGGGAGTTACATTGGAAGATCAACTCTATTTAACAGTACCCAACGACACCTCCGGCATTAAGAAATTGATGTTGAGTCAACAACTCACTCAAAACTAAAGCCAGTGCTCCAAAAATTACTTTATAATTTTGATATTGCCATTGAGGCAATTCAGCGGAACAAACTGCGTGCATTTCTTACCTCTCTTGGAATTATTTTCGGGGTTGCTTCTGTAATTGCGATGCTTGCAATTGGTACCGGCGCTCAGCAGGAAGTTTTGGCGCAAATGCAGCTTCTTGGTACGAATAATGTAATTATCAAGCCCGTACTGGAACAGTTTGAAGGGGCTGTAAATGAATCTGATAATGACGGCGAAACGCAGAAGTATTCCCCGGGACTAACACTCCATGATCTTGAAAGTATTAAATACTACGTACCTGAAGTTGAATACATAAGCCCTGAGATTATTTTCGAAACCAACTTTATCCGGAATGCCAGAATGAGGAGCGGTAAGGTAGTTGGAGTAAACGATGAATACTTTTTCATCAGTAGCTTCAATATTCAGGATGGAAATAACTTTACTGATATTCAAATCCAAAATGCAGAACCTGTTGCTATTATTGGAAGTGATGTACGCACTAAATTCTTTCCGGGAGAGGAGGCTGTTGGCAAAAAGATAAAAGTGGGTAACCTCTGGCTTACGGTTATTGGAGTACTCGAAAAGAAAGAACTTTCTACAGAGAATATTGAGAGTTTGGGTATTCGAAATTACAACCTCGATATTTTTATGCCCGCCACAACGCTTTTACTTCGGTTTAAAAACCGGGCTCTGGTAACTAAAGACGATATAGACCAATCGGCTGGGGGATTTGGAGGAAGAGTAATCATTTTTGGTGGTCCGGGTGAGGAGGAAGAGGAGGTAACCACGAATTATAACCAGCTAGACAAATTAATCGTACGTGTATCTGATTCCCGTTTTAGCGTTTCCATAGCTGAAGTACTTTCAAGGATGTTAAAGCGAAGACATAATAATGTTGTGGATTTTGAAATCATTGTTCCGGAACAATTACTTGCACAGGAGCAACGTACCAAGCGAATTTTCAATATTGTACTTTCTTCAATTGCCTCTATTTCTCTGATCGTTGGTGGAATTGGAATTATGAATATTATGCTGGCTTCGGTGGTAGAAAGATATCGTGAAATCGGAGTTAGAATGGCGGTAGGAGCTCAGAAAAAAGATATTGAACTCCAGTTCCTAACAGAGGCCTTGGCAATAAGCATAACAGGTGGAATAATAGGCATAATGCTGGGAATGGCTTTCAGTGTAGCTATTGAACTTTCGGCTGAAATTGCCACCATTGTTACGCCTTCATCTATTTTTATTTCATTTGGTGTAGCGCTGATAATCGGGGTAGTCTTCGGATATTTCCCTGCAAAAAGAGCTGCTCAACAAGATCCTGTACACGCATTAAGACATGAATAAAACGATCTATTTTTTAGTAATAGCAATAGCTTTTCTACTTCCTGTAAATGAAGTACAAGCCCAGGTTCAAACCTTTACTCTGGACCAAAGTATTGAGTATGCCAAACAAAACAGTCCGCTTTCGCGTGCAGCCAGATTTTCAATTCTCTCTGCGAAATGGAGATATAAATCATTTCGGGCAGACTTGCTCCCGAGTCTTGATTTAAGTGGGAATGCACCCGGGTACAGCCGAGCTTTTACTGCAAACAGATTAGACGATGGTACTACAACATATCAGGAAGAAAGTTTAACTCAGTCATCTGTGAACCTGTCGGTGAACCAGAATATCATGCCCACTGGTGGCACACTTTCTTTGTCCAGTGGGTTAAACAGACTTATTCTTTTTGAAAGCGGAATTAATGGGGAAGATATAACCCGGTGGCAGAGTACTCCGTTAGTTGCAAGTTTGAGACAACCATTATTTCAGTTTAACAGCTTGAAATGGAGGAACAGAACAGAACCTCTGCGTTATGAGATTGCTAAAAAGCAGTATGTGGAAGATATGGAAGAGATTGCTTTTACAGTTACACAAAATTATTTCGATTTGTTGTTAGCGAAGATCAATGTAGAAGTCGCAGAGTTTAATGTTACAGTAAACGACTCTATTTATAACATTTCGCAAGGTCGTTTCCAGGTTGGTAATATCGCCGAAAATGAATTACTGCAAAGTGAGTTGGAATACAGAAATGCTACAGCATCCTTAACCACGGCAATTCTTGAATATGAAAGAGCCGAAGAAAGTTTTAAGGCTTTATTAGGTATTGATGATACTCAACAAATCGAAATCGATGTTCCAACTGTGGCTCCGGATGTGGAAGTAGATGTAGATATGGCTCTTGATCTCGCAACGGAAAACAACAGTACGTCACTGCAATTTGAGCTGAATGAGTTGCTGGCTGATCAGGCGTATGAACAAGCAAAAAGGAGCACGGGTTTTTCAGCGACCGTACAGGCTAGTTTCGGTTTGAACCAAACTTCTGAGAATTTTGAAGATGTATATAGCGATCAGCAAAATCAGCAGTTTTTTACGGTAGGATTTCAGATCCCGTTATTCAACTGGGGTCAGAATCTAGCCGAAGTACGTTCGGCAAGAAACCAGCAGATGGCTACTGCAAACAACATTGCTTACCAACGACTACAGTTTGAGTTGAGTGTAAAAAGTACCGTTAGGGAATTTCCACAATTAAGAAGTCAGGTTGAACTGGCTGAGGTTTCAGATGAGATTGCCACAAGACGTTATGATGTAGCTAAAAACCGATATCTGATTGGTAGAATAGACGTAACGGATTTATTTATTGCTCAGAATCAAAAAGATGCTTCCCGAAGAAGCTATATCCAATCGCTGAGAAGCTACTGGATCGGATATTATAACCTGAGACGCCTCACGTTATACGATTTCGAACTCGATACTCCGATTTTATATACAACGGAGTTTTAGCAACCTCACAGTTCAGTCTATTGAGTGTTAACTGATTATTTTGTTAATTGGATTTGATAATCAATCCAAATGCAATGAAGTCAATTAGATATATACTACTGTACTTAGTCTTTGCAATTGTCCTATGTGCTGGTACAATTGCTGTATTTGGAATAAAAAAAGGATTAATAATAGCAATTCCCGGAGCAATACTGGGTGCTTTATTTTATTCACTAATTAATAAGTGGCTGACTATACTTCTGGGAAGGTCTCAGGAATAATCACTCCTTAAACCCAGGCAGCAACTCAAAAAACTTCGCCGAAGTTTTTATCCCGCGGTGAAAATCTTCTATCGAGAATTTTTCGTTTGGTGAATGAATGGCATCACTAGTTAAACCAAATCCCATTAAAATAGACTCTACTCCAAGTACCCGCTTGAAATCAGCTACAATTGGAATGGAACCGCCTTCACGGGAAAAGAGGACCTCTTTGTTATAGATCTCTTCGAAGGCTTTAGCTCCAGCTTTTAGTCCGTAGAAATCTAAATCAGTTACGGATGCAAATCCGCCATGATGCTCGGTTACTTTTACTTTAACAGTATCAGGAGCAATCGATTCCACATATTCCTGAAACAGTTTAGCGATCTCTTTAGGGTTCTGATCAGGAACTAACCGCATACTTACTTTGGCTCCCGCTTTTGACGGAAGTACAGTTTTTGCTCCTTCTCCTTGGTAACCGCCCCAGATTCCATTCACATCTAATGTTGGTCGGGCAGAAGCTCGCTCCAGAGTGCTGTATCCTTTTTCACCATGTACTGCATCAATATCCAGTGACTTTTTATAGGCTTCTTCATCAAATGGTAGTGCTGCAGATGCTTCACGATCAGCTTCGGTTAGAGGAATTACTTTATCATAAAAACCGGGAATCTGAATAACCCCGTCTTCGTTTTTCATTTTTGCGATGAGTTCACAAAGCACATTTAATGGGTTTTCTACTGCTCCTCCATACACTCCGGAATGCAGATCACGATTAGGTCCTACTACTTCCATTTCCATATATGCAAGACCACGAAGACCGTAAGTAATAGAAGGCTGATCTTTCCCGAACATGGCAGTATCAGAAATCAAAACCATGTCGCAGTCCAAAAGTTCTTTGTGACTTTCAAGGAAAGGAACCAGGTTTGGTGAACCTATTTCTTCTTCTCCTTCCAGTATGAACTTCACATTCACAGGAATAGGATTTCCTGACTTTACAAAAGATTCAATAGCTTTCACATGAGTAAAAGACTGACCTTTGTCATCACTAGCTCCACGTGCATAAATACTTCCATCTTTTATGGTAGGTTCAAAAGGAGGAGCATCCCAGAGGTCGTCCGGATCGGAAGGTTGTACATCATAATGTCCATATACTAAAACAGTAGGCTGATCCTCATATGGGCAATGCTCACCATATACAATAGGATTTCCTGGAGTCTCAAAAAGTTCAACCCGTTCAAAATTAAGCGAGTTAAGTTGATTAATCAGGAAGTTTGCTGCTTTTCTAATAGCATCTTTCCTGGTAGAATCAGTGCTGATACTGGGGATTCGGAGCAGTTCAAAAAGTTCGTCCAGAAATTTATCTTTATTTTGATCGATATAGTCTTGTGGTGTACTCATAGCATATTCCTGATTATAAAATTTTGACTCCTCTGGTCTCAATCCATCCAAATTGTCCATTTCCAAGACGGATATAAATCCAACCATCAACGGAATTACTGGTTCTGTTATCGACTGTAATTTCATAGCCTTCATATCCAAGACTAACTAAGTCTGATGACTCACTTGCTCCTTGTTTAACCTGGATTTCTGAGGTAATAATTACAGCCTCCGAATAACGTTGCTCAATATAATCCACATAAAATGATAATAGAATAATCAGAATCCCGGTTATCGAGAAAGAAGAGAGGACAGCTGAAAATTTAGAGATGGCAACAATATTCATCCATTTCAATAGGACAAGAAGTACGGCAAAGATGATGAAAGCAAAACCAATTATAAAAACTGATACAGCACCCGGACCATCTTTTAGCCAATCAACAGCCCGGTCCCAAGGAAGTTTCGGTAATCTGGCGGATTGACGGCTGAATTGCGATTCAACGTATTCCAGAGCCTCATTCGCTAAGTCAGCGGTAGTTGTAAATTCGGAAGACTTAAGAAAGTAGTATTTGGCTAAGCCCATCGAATCAAGCTGAGTTGCTGCAATTCCCATATTCAAGTAAAGGGCACCTGATATAGTTCCTGATTGTTCAATTGAACGATACATTGAAATTGCTTCAATATAATCGCTTTCTTCTAATAAGGTATTTGCCTGATCAAATAGCAGTTGAGCATTCTCCTGCGCATGAATTCCTGAAAAAAGAAAAAGACCTAGTAGAAGTATCCCCCAGATTTTCGTCATACTACTTTATTGATCTGTTTAATGAGTTCACGGGTTTTTTCGATATCGGACTCTAATCCTTCAATGGTAGCATTTGGTGCATAAGAGATAGTATCGCATTTATCAAGCAGGCGTTTAGCTTCATCAGCAATTGTAGAATGCGACTTTTCCCTTAACGCATCTGTAAGTTTCTGGATGGATAGACCAGCAACTGGAAGATTTAACTTATCAGCAATAAACCCAATTAAGGCTTTCTGAATATGATTATATCCCGTTTTTAGATCCGTTTCGCCTTCCGCATTTTTAAGCTCTTCAAAAGCTTTTTCCTTTGCTTTTTGAGATCGGGCAAAAGATGTATCACTATTCATTTTATCATGATAGGTTTTGAACCCATAAGCTCCACCTAAAATAAGAAGAGGTAAGCCTAATAACGTCCAAATCCATTTGTTTGATGAAAGAGGGGTATCCCTTTTATCTACCCAGTTCGCAAGTCCTGTTATAGGCTTTACATTAAACCGTAATTCAGTTTCTGTATTTGTGGTAGACCTAGGGTCACGCTCAGCTTCCAATATCAGACTGGAAAGTGTAATGGTTTGAAATCGGTTTTGTCCCGGACTGAAGTAAGCAAGTTTGGTTTCAGGGATTTCAAAACTCCCTTCATTTCTGGCGATAAGAATATCAGTGAAAATTTTAGTTCCCCCAATTTGACGGTTTGCTCTCGTAATGGTGGAGTTTTCCTGCGGGTTATATAACTCCAGAGTTTCCGGGTATTCGTATTCTGGTTTTATAATTAAAGGAATATTTCCCTGACCAGTTATTGTAGTAACTACTTCTACACTTTCACCAACATATGCTTTTGTTGGGTTGATACTTCGGGTAATAGAAAAACTTCCAACACCGCCGGAAAAAGTAGCGTTTGTCAACTCAGGAAGAGGCGAAATTGTTACGCTAACCGGTAGGGTAGATAGCTCCTTTCGTTCTTGTCCCAAACCAAAACTAAAAATATCTCTTCGTTGATTTCTTTGACGGATTTGTACTACCACTTCGAATGGACTTAACGTTAATTCCCCGGATTTTGTAGGAAAAAGAGCATATTGTAACAGAACTGCCCGCTGATACCGAACTCCGTTTATAATGGTTGAAGTTGTTCTTGCCTGTTGTCTGTTCTCTAGTTCTTCTTTCCAAAACCCCTCTGCTTTCCAGCCCGGTGAAGCCTGATAGGAAGAAACTTCTACTGAGTTTTTGAAATAAAGGACAATATCAGCGATTACCTGTTCGCCCACCACAGGATTTTCTTTGGTTGGTTCAAGTCTTACATAAATGTCTGGAGAGCGTTCTGCTTCTCCGGTATCAATTGTTTTTGGGTCAAGTACTTTAAAAGAAAGCTCTGAAGTAGTGTATGTTTCTCCATTTACACTCACTTCTAAAGGAGGAAAAGTATAGCTTCCCGGTGCTTGTGCTATAAATTGATATCCATATGTATAAGAAACCGAAGGGCGTCCATTTACATAGGTAAAATTCTGGGAGGTACTTGTGCTCCCGCTTAACCATCGTAGTCCATCCACATTAGGAATATCCGGACGATCAATTGAATTAATAGATTGACCGGAAACTTTAACATCCACTCGAACACCTTCACCAGAGAAGATATTTGTTTCGGTCAGAGAGGCGTCTACAGTAATCCCCTGGGCGAGTGATATACCGGACAAAAACAGGGCAAATAAAGCAGTAAAAAAAATATGGTAGTGTTTACCAATCTTTGTCATGAGTGGCACTTCCCTGTGTTTTCTTCTTTTTAAACTCTTTCAGGAGTTCTTTTTCTTTTTGAGCCAGAGCTTTTAAAATCTTCTCCGCCTCTTCTTTGCTTATTTCTTTGGCATCCTGTGGTTGACCTTCCTGTTCCTGAGGTTGCTGCTCCTGATCCTGCTCGCCATCCTGTTGATCTTGCTGCTCCTGATTTTCCTGCTGTTCTTGATCCTGTTGTTCCTGGTTTTGCTGATCCTGATTCTGTTCCTGTTCCTCTTCCTGTTGTTGGTCCTGATTTTGCTGTTGCTGCTGTTGTTGTTTCTCCTGTTCTTCTTCAAGTTTTTGAAGGAGAGCATTTAGTTTAGGATCATTTGGATATTGGGCAAGACCCTGTTGAACCTGAGCAATAGCTCCCTGAAGATCAGCATTTATAAATGATTGAGCTCCGCCGTGAAAATAAGCATCGGCAGATTGAGCCATCACTACTGTTCCTGAAAACAAAAATCCGACCAGTGCGATAAATTTGAATTGTTTTTTAAGAATCGATTTCATCTACATCACCTATTCTTTGAATAAAATCATTAAAATTCTGTACGGTTTGATCAACTTTAAGAGCTTCCTGCATCAGATTGAAAGCTTCTCTATACTTTTGTTCAGAAACTAATTGTTCTGCTCTCTTTTTCATAGCCTTTGCATATTCACTTGGCGGTTCCTGATCCTGATTTTGTTGATCCTCTTGCTGCTGTTGTTCATCTTCTTTATTCAATTCTGCCAACGCTCGTTCGAAATTGTGCTTGGCTTCAAAATCATTCGGATTAAATTTCAGGGAATTTCTGAAATGCTGAGCTGCTGGCTTCCATTGCTCACCCTCTGCAAGTACGGACCCGATATTATATTCTGCTAGAGCTTTTTTTTCCGGGGAGTCAGTTAACGAACGATACTCCATAAATGTTTGAATTGCTTCTTCCGTTTTACCTTGTTTAGCTAAAGCATTGGCCAGATTGAAATATACATCTGCGTTTTCGGGATCGGCTTCCAGTGAAGCACGGTATAACGTTTCAGCCTCTGCATATTCACCTTTTTCATAGGCTGCATTTCCTTTTCTTGCTTCTTCGTTTCCCATTTGAAGGATAAGTAGCAGAGCAAATATGTATGTAAATAGTTTAAATAACATTAACCTATTTTTGTATCAGCGAGTTAAACTGTTAATTGAATGATTAAATGAAACTGATTAAAATTCATTTAGGTTCTGATTAAAACAGACTTTGAATATACCAAATAGAATAACGGTTCGAAATAATTTGGTAGTATAGAAGGTGTTAAAGGATGTTTAGGGCATTCATAATCATTACATGTTTTTTTAATTTGATATTATTTAAAAGCAGGAGCATTTGCGGATGAATATTGGAATTGTTTGTTACCCTACATTTGGTGGGAGTGGAGTTGTAGCTACCGAATTAGCTAAAGTACTTTCAAAAAAGGGACACAAAATTCATGTACTGAGTTATTCCAGGCCAGCACGTTTAGAAACACTTGATACAAATATTACCTATCACGAAGTATCAATTAACTCATATCCTTTATTCGAATATCCTCCTTATGCACTTGCACTAGCGTCACAGATGGTAAACCTGATTGAGTACGAAAATCTTGATTTACTCCATGTACATTATGCTCTCCCTCATGCTACAAGTGCGTATCTTGCTAAACAGATTATGATGGAACGAGGAAAAACGGTCCCAATAGTTACAACACTTCATGGAACGGATATCACCGTTGTTGGTAAAGACCCAAGCTATAAACATGTGGTGGAGTTTTCAATAGATAAGAGTGACGGGGTGACGGCGGTTTCAAATTACCTTAAAGAGGAAACGTATATAAATTTTGATATAAAGCAGGATATAAAAGTAATACCCAATTTTATTGATCTGGAGCGATTCAAGAAATCAAATAAAAGTCATTTCAAAAAAGCCATTTGTCCTGATGGTGAAAAGGTCGTAGTTCATGTATCAAACTTCAGGAGGGTAAAACGTGTACCCGAAGTAATTACTGTTTTCGCAAAAATCCTGGAACAAGGTATTAAAGCAAAATTGCTTTTAGTTGGAGACGGACCAGACAGACAAAAAGCTGAACAACAATGCCGAGACTTGGGGATTTGTGAACACACCCGTTTCCTTGGAAAATTGGATGAGGTGGAAGAAGTACTTTCCATAGCCGATTTATTCCTGATTCCATCCGGGTCAGAGACTTTTGGTCTGGCAGCTCTGGAAGCAATGAGCTGCTCGGTACCGGTCATCAGTTCAAATATTGGTGGACTTCCTGAAGTAAACATAGAAGGAGAGACTGGCTATTTATGCGATTTAGATGATACCGAATGTATGGCAAAACATGCAGTTAATATTCTTTCAAATCAGGGTTTACACGATGAGCTTTCGGCGAATGCAAGAAAGAGAGCCGAACTGTTCAATCAGGATTTGGTAGTTGAAATGTATGAGTCGTTTTACAAAGAAGTGAGTGAACAAGCTTTTCCTGTTCATTAAAAAAGCCCAACCGAAATCGATTGGGCTTTGAAATGATTTATTTAATCAAAGTTAGTTTTCTTGTTTGGGTGAATGAATTAGTAGTTAGCCTGTAGAGGTATATTCCACTGCTAAGTGAAGAAGCATCGAAATTAAAGGTGTATTCTCCGGCATTTTGTCGCTCATTCACTAACGTTGCCACTTTCCTGCCCTGTATATCAAATACTTCCAGCGTAACCTGTTCCGAATTTTTAATCGAGTAGGAAATGGTCGTACTTGGGTTAAATGGGTTAGGATAATTTTGATCAAGATTGTACGAAATTGGGGTTTCTGTTACGGTAACTTCTTCGTTGTTACCAGGATTTATTTTTGAAGCTGGGGCTGCAAAAGGATTATTACCATCAGATATTAATCCATTTACTCCTACTTTGATTCTAAAAGGATTATTACTAGCAGATTCAGTAATACTAAGAAAAACAAAATCTAAATCTCCATCATTATCAACATCTGCAAGATCAAGTCCTGCAGATAGAGCCGTATTAGAGTTTAGCTCAAAGTCATTATGCGGTCTCCAAGTACTTTCAATGGTACCATCGGAGTTCAGATTTTTAATAATAATACGATGCTCATTTGTATTTTCTTCAATACCAAGAAAAACCATTTCAAGAGAGCCATCATTATCGATATCGCCTACGGCAATATCAGCTCCTTTGGTATCCCAACCAATAGCCCCTGTTGAATAAGGTCCATCAATTACAAAAGTTCCCGGACTTTCATTATATGTTCTAGCTTCACCTGTTTTTGGAGAGTAAAAATCGTTAACAACATAATATTTAAAAGGATTACTGGAAGATGCATTTTCATCAATATACATAATAAATATTTCCGGGTGTCCATTACTATCAATATCAGTGATATCCATTCCTGCCCCAGTTATTAAATCAGAATCACTTCCAACATTAAGACGTCCATCTCCTCTTGGATCTGGATAATAAAAATTGGTAAAAGAATTATCAGTAGCATATATATTACCACTGGTGGTCATATCCCATTTCAGTTTAACTCTGAAATCGTAATCGCTTGTAGACTCGTTCACTCCTAAAGAGAATAGTTCGAATTGTGATGTTGTACCACCTAATGGATATGCCTCTATATCACCACCTTTCGTATTCCAAGCAATACCAGGAAAAGTTCCATAACTGCTACTACTTGGATAATAAGTAGAATGTACGTTACATGATAAGGCTCCTGTACCTGAAACCGATAGATCCCAACAAACTTTGTATCTCATTTCATTCGCACCAGAACCATCATCAATACTCATAGCTATAAGATCATAACTATCATCTGCATCAAATTGTCCTGTTGTTAATCCGCCACCGAGTGTATTTGTAGATAAACCTGAGATATATTTTTCATTACTTAATTTAAGTATATCAATTTTAAACACCTTTACTTCGAGAGAGTCAAAGCTCGAGTTAAAACTGGAAATATTGGCCGAACTCCCTGAAGCTTTAATTTTATTATCGTTATTAAAATTTATCTGTGTGTTTTGTGAAGGATCCAGCATATCTAGTTCAGTAATTTGATAGGCCATTTCATTAGAACTAAGTATATCTCCGATATTGAATGTAGCGGAAACAGTGAGGTCAAACTCATTAACAGCGAATATATAGTAGGAGCTATTATACTTACGTATCATCCAATCAAACATTGGCTCATCTGGTTGATTGCTTGGCGCAGGACTACACGCAGTGTAGTTAGGGAGGGTGCAAGAATTATTTAATGAATTCCATGTATAATCATCTAGAAAATCATTATATCCATTCAGTTCGAAATCTTCTATTTCAAGAGAGTTGTCTAAGATTTCTCCTTTAAGAATAACACTATCTAGTCTATTCGAAGTAAAAGTTTTAACAAAGTCTTCAGACAGGTCAAGAGTACTTTGTCTCCCACCTTTTGTTCCATCTGGATTGTACCAATAATACATAAGAGCCCTTGCCCCTCTTATAATTGGTGCCATGCTCTGAAAGACCATGAAATTTTCATCAACCTGATCAAAACAATCCTTATCACCCGCAACCCCACTATCTCCTAAACATTCATTCGCTTCAAAAAGATCATGTGTCATCGCAACCGTCATAAAGGCCATTTTTTTTGTTAGGTCATTATCCAAATCTAAAATGTCACCTGACTCATAATTCTGTAAAGTTTTCATAGAACGAACAGCTGCGAGTCTTGAAACATTGTTTTCATCAGAATAACTGTTTTCACTTTTTCTTTTCAGATAACTATAACCATACTCATCTCTTGCTAGAATATCATAATGTACCCTTTCAAAAACGGAAGAATCTCCAACATTTGGCAAATAACTTTCTGGGAGATGTTCTTCAAAAGCTTCAGGGTTAGTAAATACAACAATGATCGGGAAATCTGAAGAATCTTTGATCTCTTTTGTTATATCATGATAAAACTCTCTGGGGTGTGGAGTAGAATCTGAAGGAGTTAAATCAGTGTTTTGAGTTGGTTCATCAAGAACATACCATCCAAAAAGGATATCACTATAATCATTTTCAATCTCAGTAACCAAGTCAAGTATTGAATCCTGGTTAAATCCATATGTTAAAGTATCTATATCTCCACTTTTTGTATACTCATCACGTCCCGCTCGCTTCAAATCTAGGTCAACCAATACTTTCATGTCATGATCATTGCTACTATTTAAAGCTTCAATATCATTTAAAAAGCACTCTAATCTAACTTTATATTCAGTAATGTTATAACCTCCGGAATTTTTACAACCAGTGTAATTATAATTAACCCATATACTATTCCAATAAAATAAAACTACATTTGCTCCTGCATCATAAGCCATTTGCAAATCATCTTTGTCAGTTAAATACCACCCAATAGGAAAAAATTCCTCTCCATCGACAGTCATTTCAAATTCAGAAGCGGTAGCTCCAGAACCAACAGTAGGTCCTCCTGTTATCTGGGAAAAAAATTTTCTGAGGTGTAAATAGTAATAGAAACGCTGCATAGTAAATTATTTTTTTCATGACTTATAAATAAAATTAGTGGTTTACAAGAAAAGTATTAATAATAAAAGACGTTACGAGCTTTATCATTTCTTAACATCAGTCACCTTTTTTCCGAATCATCAAAATTTTTCCAACAAAAAAAGCCCAACCGAAATCGATTGGGCTTTAAAGCTATGGATTCCGGGTCAAGCCCGGAATGACAAATAAAATTAAGCCAATACCTTAGAAACTTCTTCAGCAGCTTCTTTAAGTAGGACAGCAGAAATCACATTTAAACCTGAGTTGTCAATAATCTCTTTTGCTTCTGCAGCGTTGGTTCCCTGCAGACGAACGATGATGGGTACATTCTGTACTTTTTCAGCAATCTCCGGATCTTTCACGGCTTCAATAACTCCATTGGCAACGCGATCACAACGTACAATCCCGCCAAAAATATTGATCAGAATAGCTTTTACATTAGGATCATCAAGAATAATGCGGAAGCCGTTTTTAACAGTATCCACATTTGCCCCCCCACCAACATCAAGGAAGTTAGCAGGCTCTCCACCGGAAAGCTTAATAATATCCATAGTTGCCATAGCAAGTCCGGCACCATTAACCATACAACCAACATTTCCATCAAGTTTGATGTAGTTCAGATTATATTTCTGTGCTTCCAGTTCGTATGGATCTTCTTCTGCTTCATCTTTTAGTTCAGCAAGATCTTTATGTCGGAAAAGAGCATTTCCATCAAGCGTTACTTTAGCGTCCAGTGCTAAAATATCGTTGTCTGGTGTAAGAATAAGAGGATTGATTTCAAACATATCAGAATCGATTTCCAGATAGGCGTTGTAAATCGCCATTATGAATTTGATTCCTTTTTTAAGTGCATCTCCTTCCAGTCCTAGTGCAAATGCAAGATGCCGGGCCTGATTTACCTGTAAAGGCATTCCCGGTTCGACCCATTCTTTAATGATTTTTTCAGGAGTTTCTTCTGCAACCTTTTCAATCTCTACACCACCTTCGGTAGAAACCATGATTACATTTTTAGAAAGTCCGCGATCCAGCAGAATTCCTAAGTAAAATTCTTTTTCAATATCCACACCATCAGTAACATATAAACGCTGGACCAATTGACCTTCTTCTCCGGTCTGGATGGTAACAAGAACGTCTCCTAAAAGAGATTCCGCTGCATTCTTTACTTCATCAATCGATTTGCAAAGAATTACCCCTTTGGCATTGTTCTTTTTAGTTCGTCCTTTTCCACGTCCACCGGCATGAATTTGAGCTTTTACCACAAATAAAGTAGCTCCATTTGCTTCAAGTTCTTTTGCTGCATCAACAGCGCCTTCTACTGTAGTGGCTGCAATACCATCAGGAACAGGAACGCCGTAGCTTTTTAAAATTTCTTTAGCTTGATATTCGTGAAGTTTCATGAAAAAGGATCTTAATTTGTTCTAAAAATCGATAATTTTTGGGGATGCAATAATACCGAGAATAGCAACGAAAAGAAAGAAGAAGAGCCAGGTTAAAAAATTGAGAATTGAATTTTCAAAGCGAGTGATTAAATCGGTACTTTCAGGTCTGAGAATTCAATAAATCAGATGGCAAAAACAAAAATTCTAATAGTATTTGGTACCAGACCTGAAGCAATAAAAATGGCTCCAGTTGTGAAAGAATTTCAAAAGTACCCCGACGAATTTGAGACTAAGGTTTGTGTAACTGCTCAACATAGGGAGATGCTGGATCAGGTATTGGAATTCTTTGAAATAGAGCCTGGTTTTGATCTGGATTTAATGAAGCCGAATCAGAATCTGTATTCGTTAACTTCTTCTCTTATTGAAAATTTCAGTAAGGTAGTTGAGAGCTATAAGCCTGATTATGTATATGTTCATGGTGATACAACAACTACATTTGCAACTTCACTTTGTGCATTCTATTCCGGTGCTAAAGTATGTCATGTTGAAGCCGGATTACGAACATGGAATAAAAAGGCTCCTTTTCCGGAAGAAATAAACCGCCAGTTAACAGGAAGAGTTGCGGATATCCATTTTGCACCCACTCAACAAGCGAAAGAAAATCTTTTAAAAGAAAATATAGATGAGAACAGTGTTTTTGTTACAGGTAACACTGTTATAGATGCTCTACATCTTTGTCTTGACAAGCTTGAAAACTATACAACAGATGAATTGGAATCTGTAAAAAAACTGGTTTACCCCGATAAGAAATTGATTTTGGTTACAGGGCATAGGCGCGAAAACTTTGGGGAAGGGTTTATTCAGATATGTGAAGCTCTGAAAGAAATTGCTCAACACGAAAATGTTCAGGTTATTTATCCTGTACATCTTAATCCAAATGTCCAAAAACCGGTCTATGAAATTCTGGGTGGAATTGATAATGTATCTCTGATTGAACCATTGTCATATGAGGTTTTTGTTTGGTTGATGAATCAAAGTTATCTGATTATTACTGATAGCGGGGGTATTCAGGAAGAAGCACCGAGCCTGGGAAAACCAGTACTCTTAATGCGGGAGGTTTCAGAAAGGCCTGAGGCAATAGAATCCGGAACAATACTCGTAGGATCAAAAAAGGAAGTAATCTTAAATGAAACCTTATCACTACTTAAAGATCCGGATAGATATCAAAAACTTTCTTCAATAAAAAACCCCTTTGGTGATGGGAAAGCTGTTACCAGGATTATCGAAACTCAGAAAGCTCTGGAAGATTGATAAAGCAGATAACGTTTTTGGTCAAAAGGTTATATATTTACCCGCAGATTTAAAAAAAAGGAATACCTCGCTTGAATAAAGCACAAATCATGAATGAAGAGGATTTAAATCGCACCTACTTGCGATTTGCTCATCAATTCCTTGAATCTTATGATGATCCATCCAGACTGGCTATCATTGGAATGCAAACACGAGGCGTTTTTATTGGCAAGCGAATATTGGAATGCATCAAAAGTGAGTTTAACCTTTCAGTTGATTTTGGAATACTTGATGTTACTTTTTACAGAGATGATTTCCGTTCAAAACTGAAAATGCCAGATGTAAAGGTAACTGAAATTCCTTTTGACTTATATGACAGGGATGTTGTTCTAATAGACGATGTATTATATACAGGAAGAACAGTTCGGTCGGCTATGGATGCTCTTATGAGTTATGGAAGACCCAGAAAAATCCAATTTTGTTGTATGGTGGATCGCGGGCACAGAGAGCTACCAATAGCTCCGGATTTTACCGGGATTTATATTCCCACTCATTCTAAAGAAGAAGTAAGAGTAAAGGTTAAAGAAAATGACGGAGAAGACGCTGTCTATTTGGTGAATGTGGAGAATGAAGATGAATAAACTTCCTGAAAACTACACATTCAACCAAAAGCATTTGCTGGGTTTGGCAGATTACTCTGCTAATGATATTCTTTATGTATTAGAACAAGCTAAATCTTTTAGAGAAATATTAGATCGCCCCGTTCCAAAGGTTCCAACACTTAGAGATAAAACTATTGTCAATCTCTTTTATGAAAATAGTACCCGTACCCGACTTTCATTTGAACTAGCTCAAAAGCGTATGGGTGCTGACGTTGTTAATTTCTCCGCGAGCACATCAAGCACTAAAAAAGGTGAATCACTTAAAGACACTATTCAGAATATTAGTTCTATGAAAATTGATATGGTAGTGGTAAGGCATAAAAGTCCTGGTGTACCTCATTTCCTTACTCAATGTGTAGATGCCGCCATCCTAAATGCAGGAGATGGAGCCCATGAACACCCAACACAGGCATTGCTTGACATGTTTACAATGCAGCAATTACACCCTGATTTAAAGGGAAAGAAAATTGCTATTATTGGCGATATATCACACAGTAGAGTAGTGAGATCAAATATTATTGGCTTAATTAAGTTGGGTGCTGAAGTTGTGCTCTGTGGCCCAAAAACACTTATGCCTGTTTTTGTAAAAGACTTGGGAGTTGAGGTTTCATATAACCTGGATGAAACACTTGCCTGGTGTGATGTAGCGATGGCATTAAGAATACAATTGGAAAGACAGGATGAAGGAACAGAACTATTTCCTTCATTAAGAGAATACCATGAAAAATTTGGAATTAAACTAGATCATCTGGAAAAATATCCTGACTTTAAAATCATGCATCCGGGGCCAATTAACAGAGGTGTTGAAATGGAAAGTGAAGTAGCTGATAGTGAAAGGGCAGTGATTCTTGATCAGGTAACTAATGGGGTGGCGGTAAGAATGGCGGTATTATATTTGTTAAGTGGGGGGAATAGAATATCATAAATGGTTTACATTAAGTATCATTTATAGATTATATTTATTCTTTTTAAATGATTAGAAAAAGGAAATAAACTTAAACTGGAAGTTATTAAAGGTTCAAAAGAAACAAACCCGTACCCCTCGCTCACAATTGGGATACCAGTGCTTAATGAACAGGAGCATATCGAAAGAGTTATATCTGGGTTTCTGGAAACTGGTTATCCAAATTTGTCTGAAATATTAGTTGCGGATGGCGGAAGTAAAGATAAAACAAGAGAAATAGTTCTGAGTCTAAATAAAAAAGACCCAAGAATAAAATTGATCGATAACCCCGATAAGTACCAGTCTTTTGGACTCAATAAAATGATTCAACTTGCACAGGGTGAAGTATTCCTGCGAGCTGATGGTCACTGTTTTTATTCTGAGGACTATATTGAAAAGTGTATAGAGAAATTACTCGAGACGGATGCAAAAAATGTTGGAGGAGCTCAAAGGTATAAGGCAGTAAATTTTGTGCAAGCAGGAACAGCTTTGGCAGTTAAAAGCTTTTTAGGTAACGGGGGTGCTAAGTATATGAATGAAAGCTATAATGGATATGCCGATACTGTATTTTTGGGATGTTTTTGGACCAATATTCTTCGTGAAATTGGTGGTTTTAATACAGAAAATATTACTAATCAAGATTCAGAACTTAATCTAAGACTGATCGAGAAATTTGGTGAATGTGTTTATATAAGTTCTGAAATAAAAAGTTATTATTTCCCAAGAGGATCATTTTATAAACTTTTCAAGCAGTACTTCAGGTATGGAAGGGGGCGTTTTCTAACAAGGATTCTTCATCCAAACAGTAGTCCTATTCGCGGTGTTACTCCATTTTTGTTTATCCTAATAATAGGACTGTACATTATTGTAGATTTATTAACACCTATAAGTTTATTTTCGCTAGAATTAGTTGGGTTTTTAATCGCAATAACTATTGTAGAGTCTTCAAGACTTAGTTTCATAAAAAGAATAATATTTTCTAAAGAGATTTGGGAGGGGGAAGGAAAAACCCCAGGCATTATTTCTAATATTTTTGGCACGTTTATTAGCTTATTAATAATGCAAGTAGCACATTTTAGTGGGTTTTTATATCAATTAGGGAGATCTATTCTAAAGAGGTCAAAAAAGTGGTAAGAAAATTTTAAGAATGGGTTATAAAATAATCTTAATCACATAAGTTTTTATAAGACTTAATGCACTTCAGTTTCAAAAATAGCTCGACTTATATTTTGAACTTTTACTTCTGAATCTGGATTAGTATTTAATCGAATTTCATAGATAGTAACTTTATGAATACTTTCCTGAAAATTAGAAGAGTTCAAAAAAATCGAAATTAGTTTGTTAATGTTTTCTTCATTAGGAGGATTAGATTTCAAAATATTTTCAATGAAACTTCTTAATCGAGTAGAATTTTCAAATTTATCACTAAAATTATTGCTTAATAAAGGTATTTCTTCAATTAATATTTCCTCATCATTATTTTCAGCCCTGATAAGAATGCTTGGAATAGTGCTTGTCTCTATTGAAGCGAAAGTGGGGTAGACGGCAAACGGCCAACTATTAATTAATAAAGACCCCGCTAATAAATTCCCTGTGATTAATAGAATACCTATCAACTTACTTTTAGAATAAGCTTGTATTGATAGAGATTCATTATTAGACAATCTTACATTAGTGTATTTAGAAATAAAAGAGAACACCCGATTCCAATCAATAAAAACTGTATACAATATAACCAGACTGAAAAAATTGATTTTCATGAAATAAAAAACAGATAGATGAAACATTAATGCAGAGAGCGCAAAAATATATCTGGTTTTTTTAAAGAACAGTGCAAAAATAAATCCCAGTTCAATTATAAGTGTAGCGAAGGCGGCAGATTGGTATAAGAAAGGGTAGCGGTCAATTCTAAAGGATGGTAACCAGCCGTTATAGTCTATCCATTTTGAGTGCATTTTAAGGGCGAGGTTTTCACTAAAAGCCCACTCTAAGCCTGAAAAAATATATTTCCAAAATCCTGGGAAAAAATAGACCAAGCCAATAAGTATCATAACTACTCTTATTGGTAATCCATATTCTATTGTTTTTTGCAGGTTCACTTGAGACTGATTTTTCCTCCATGAATCGATAGATAAACAATTGCCAGCAGGAGAAACACTTAATAATAGAAGTAAATGCCAAAGAATATGATAATGGTCTATTTTTCCAAAAAATTGAGGTATACCCATAACAAAAAAACCCGTTATTGTAGCTCCCCAAAGCATAAACTTTGAAAAAAAACCTAATAATGCCCCAATACAAAAAAAAGTGAATAAAAAGCCAAGAACATAAGCTAAGTCTGGTTGGATTAAAAAATCTATAATTTCATTGCTCCATCCAAAAGGAGGTACAGTAGCTGTTTCAGTAAGCTTCACTAAAGTATTTACTGATAAGGGAAAATTTGATACTAAAATAAAGCTCAATACAATAATTCGTAATATTGCGAGCTTAAGTCCAGATTCTTTTGCTAAGAAAAAATGTTTAAAAATTTTAGAATTATTTCTAAACAATATATAAGTAGAAATAAGTATATATATAGAGAGAAAAATTATTCGGTTAATATATTTTGGTAATTCTGTTATATAAAATTCCAGATTTCTCGTGGATGGGCTTTTAAGTCTATGATGACTGATTAGATCATTTAAATAATCAAAAGATTGACCATGAAATGCATTTTCAAGGATTGGATAGAATAAATAAATTTCGGTCAGTTTTAATAAAAAAATAAAAAAGCACGCTATTATTAATAGTAAAAAAAACGGCTTTGATTTTATTAGATTAAAGCCTTTGCTCATTGGCTTTGAATTAATTGTTTTATAAATATTTCAAAAGATTTTATCTGCTTTTCCCAAGAATATTGGTTTGCAATAAGTTCAGTTGAATTTTCACTCAATTTTTTTCTTCGTTCTTTATTATTAAGCAGCATGCTTATTTTAGACAAAAACTCATTAGGTGTATCTGCAAGTTCAAAGTGGATACCATTTTCTACATTTATTCCATCAACACCAAAAGAAGTGGATACTATTGGGTTTCCAAAAGATAAACCTTCTATTACTTTTAGCTTAACACCTGAACCACTAATAAGAGGAACTATTTGTATTGCATGTTTCTTGTTTAATTCAGAAATATTTTCAACAAAACCAAGATAGGATATATCAGCTGGAAGTTCATTTTTTAAATATTCAGGTAAATCATTACCTGCAAGAGTAAGTTTAACCTCTGGATGTTGTTTTTTTAATGCTTTCCAAATATTCTTTAAAAACCAATTTAAGCCATCAATATTAGGAGTCCATTTCCAATTCGAGAAAGCAATTAAGTTACAGTTGCCCCTTTTTTCAAAATCAATTGGATAGTCAGCTTCGGCACCAGGAGGGTTTATTAAAAAAGGAGTACTAAAAGCAACTAGCTTAGTTAATTTATTTGCATCTTTTTCAGAGATAAAAGTTAAGGCATCGACCTTAGTTAACATATCAAGTTCAAACTTTCTCATCAGCCTTGATTGATCATTAAGGAAAAGTTTTTTTAAAATATTCGACTCATTTTTTGCATTTAGTTTTAACAACTCAAATTCAACATTTACGTGCCTAAGCAATACGGGAGTATTTGGAAATTTTTCTTTGACTAATCTTAAAAAGTTTAACGTATGTAAGCCCTCAAAAATAATTAGGTCAAATTCCGAATTGATAGTGGCGAGAATACCCTTCATGATTTTCGGCTTCATTCTATGTTGTATAGAAATCGGCTTTCTTGTAATAGTGGCTTTAATAACAGAGAAAAAAGAGTAGGACTTAAAATCTCCTTTTTCGTGATATATTTTACAGTACTTTTTTATGGCTTCCGGATCCTGACTATGAAGTTCTGAATAAAAAGAAGCTAAATGAACATCATGACCCAGTTTTGATAAATACTTAGTTGTATTAAATACATAAACAGAACCACCATCTTCAACAGGGTAGGGTATGCGTGCACAAATTTGAAGAATTCGCATAGAATGAATTTTCTGTTTTTATAATCGAATGCTAAAAAGAGCTAAGGAATTTCTTTTAAGTAAAGTTAGCCTATTGCATCAATTTTTTCTTTATAAGATTGTATTAATTCAGAAATTTTAAATTCGAAATTACTTTTTGTAAACGAATTAGAATGTTCAGATAGAATAGTTTTAAGCTCTTTTTTTAATGATGGGTTAGATTCAACAATTAAGATTTTATCACTTAGCTCATCAAAATTTTGGAATTGTAATTGAGCTAAGGGTACAATTTCCAAGCTTCCACCACTTCCATGAACAAAAGGAATGCACCCATATTTAATTGCCTCAAGAACAGCGATGCCGAAATGTTCAAATTGTTTAGGATTTATATAATATTCACTCTTTTTATACAGGTTAATGATTTTATTCCTGGTACAATTCGGGTATAACTTGATATCATATTTTCTACTTGAAGTCTCATTCTTAATTTCATTGAAATAATTTTCATCTTCTATTTGTCCGGCAATAGCGAATTTAAAACCTGGTTCGTTCGCATGTATTTGATCAAAAGTTCTAAGTAAAGCGTGTACATTCTTTTTTCGAGAAAAGCGGCTGATATTTAATATTTGCTTTCCCTTATTACCGGGAAAAGAATCTTTACTTGGCTCATCAATTATTGAAGGATAAATTACTTTGCTTGAAGTTTGGTATATCTCTTTACATATGTTATTAATAAAGATTGAATTTGTAGCAGTTAGGTTCTTGGAAATATTCTCTAATCTACGGTTAGCAATCAGATCATTAGTTTTTCGGTATAAATAAGAGACATAGTTGAAAGGGAATTTTTTCTGGGTAGCAAGGTGATTTCTAATAAGTATTTTATCAGAAGCTAGCATTGGATGATGAATATACTGTAAAGCTGGTTTCCCAAAATCTAATTCATTATATGTACTTATCATGTATGGAAAGTAAGGCGCAAGCTTTTTTGCACGTTTATGAAGTATTGCAATTCTTGTATGGAAAAAATTCTTATTTAAAATAGCTGGTATCTTCTCGGTTTTAATTGAAATCCGATCCGGGTTTATTATAATACCTGTTTGATATTTAATACTTTCCACATCAAACTTTGTATAACATAAAATTGTGATTTCTGCATCAAATTCTCTTATGAGAATTTCAATCATTTTTAGAGCTACTTTTTCTGCTCCACCTATTTTAGAGAATTGAGGATGTACTAAAAGAATATTCATATAACTATTTAGAACCTCTCAATTTTGGTATTAAGCGAAATAGCTTATAAAAGTCTTTTTTCGAAAGAAAACCTGTTAACAAATAAGTTATTAGTAAAACGAGTAGAGATACTGATACATTGGTAAAAAAATTACCAGTTTTAATAAAGTCTAAGAAAGTATAAATAATACTGCTTGATATAACTAAAGCGAGTAGAAACCTTGACAATAGAGTAATTATTTGTTTCAAATCAATTAGTTTTCTGGAAACAAAAATTAAAATTGAAGCCATTAAGAATTCAGTTATAAGTGTAGCAATTGCAGCTCCTTCTGATTCAAAATTTTTAATTCCTATAGAAAAAAGGAAAATACCTATTAATACTTCAATCGAAATTATTTTGTTTGCTAGTTTTTGTTTGTCTGAAGCAGATACTAAAGAGCCAAAAACTACAGTAAGAGACATTGTAATTGTACTGAAAATTATCAGCCCAATTGTATCGCTTGCACCAAGGAATTCACTGCCATAGAGTAATAACGTGAGCTCTTCTCTAAAAAAGAAAAAGGGAATCACAATAAAGGAGGCAATTACAAGAATTAATCTGGTAGTATTAGAAATTAATTTCGAAAGGATAGCTTTTCTTTTATTAATGCGAACAAATATTGGATATAAAGGAGTGATGAAAATTAATGGAATAAGTAAATAAGATTCCAGTAGACGGTATCCTGAATTATAGAATCCAACTTGAATATTACTATCGGTCAGATACTCAATTAATAAGCTGGGTAGTTTACTACGTACGATCAATAATATATTCATAACAGCAAAAACAGAACCGGGCTTAAGAACATAGTTCTTTATTTTGCCGAAGTCGAAAGAAGGGAAAGGGTCATTTACTTGCCTTTTGAACAAGTAGAATGTGAAGCTCATACTAAGCAGGAAAGCAAGCGAGTAGGCACTTACGAAGAGAATTAAACTTGGCGACACTAATAAAACCCCGCCACAAAGCATTATTACTAATAGCCGATCAAAAATTATTGAGATCCCTTCATATTTCATCACTTCAAACCCTCTGAATACCGCCCGGAAAAAAATAGTTAGCGAATTTGAGAATCCGTATATAAGTAATGTATAAACAATAATCTGATATTCTAATAATGAAGTAAGGCTATAAAATGATACTAATACTAACAGTACCAGAAGAAACGACATTAATCTAAGCCCAAAAGCATACTTTATATAATCTTTTCTTCCACCGGTTTTTGAAGAGATTACCTTTGTTGATAGAATTGCAATTCCAAATTCAAAAATGGCCAGAAGTATTCCAATTAATGAAATTGAATACATGAAGATTCCAAAATTTTCTGGGCCTAAAATGCGGGTAGAAAATATTAAGAATAAAAACCAAGCTGGTTTAACTACTATATTAGCCAAGAAGAGCCAGGAAGTATTAATTTCTATTTTACTCGTAATATCAAAAATTTAAGGTTAATCTAGAAAGCTTGTACACGAACTTACGTAGGCACTAAATAGTGTTGTAATTAATGTACCTTCAAAGTAAAGAAAGATTGGACTTGTTAAGTTAAGTAAAAACATTCCTATTACGATCCCAATAATTCCAGTAAGTATGATTCTTGAATTCGCGTTTTTCTGGCTAAGCAGGGTTTTTGTTCCCTCCCTTACTATTTTATACCAAATAAATGAGGTTAGAAAAAACCCCAAGATACCAAACTTATAAAAAACAGCTAAATATCCATTGTGTATATAACTTGTTCTTATAAAATGATCAAAAACAACTACTTTTCGCGTAAACTCAGTCCCCAAACCATAGCCTGCAATAGGGTTTTGAATCACTAATGAAAAAATGGTTTTTGTTTCTAACCAACGATCATATAAAGAGGTATCCTGAGTACCTGAACCAATCGATTGAAAACGCTCTGATAAAGCGTTAACTATCAAATAAACTAAGTCATTAAAGAAAATGAAGGCTGAAAGAGTAACAATCGTTAGGGTTATAAAAAAAGATACAAAAATTCTCTTTTTACTTTCCTTAGTACTTAAAACAAAAATACTACATGAACTTAGAAATGCGGCTATCCAAAACCCTCTGCTCTGAGTAATTATTAGAGAAAGCAGGAAAAGGAAAAATAGTAGGTAAGAAAAAATCTGTATTACTTTGTTATGCGATAAACTATAATAAGAAAGGAAAATACTTAAACCCGAAACAATAATTAATTCGTTGGTAGCAACCCTAGCTTTTTCAGCTTGCCACGATACTACTGCTTGTAAAATGATTTTTTGATAATAATAAAAGTTTCTTATCAGGACATAAGCTAATATCAAAATTAAAATTGACATCAGCATTTTTCTAAAATTAGGTTTTGTGAGATATCTCCTTAATGGGAAATAAGTATAGATACCAATGAAATATTTAATTTCACTAATGGTAGAATAAAATTCAGCACCATTAATATTACCGACCAAAACACCATACGGGATCAGGATGTGGAAAAGAAGGAAAGCATAATCAAAACTGTTTTCGAGTTTTATTGAGCCAATAATAATTGAATAATACACATATAAAATCAAGATTAAGCTTAAAATAAAAAATGGAATTTCAATAATTGGGATTCCATCTCTTCTATCGATAACAAATAAAGCAGAAAAAAAATAGATTAGTAGAAAAGAACCTTCAATTCTCCTTAGGAAAGGAATTAAAAATAATACTATACTAAATATTAGGAATAATATTACACCTAAAATATCAAGGAAAAAATAAGAGAGTGTTGAGAGTAAAGTTAGTCCGAGAGCTAATAAGGCGACTTCTATGGAGCTAATATTATTAGATATGGAATTCATCCCATCTATCTGTTTAATGACTCAATAAACTCTCTATTTATTGTAAAATTGTACTTAAATACTAAAAACGATAAAGTAAATATAAAGGAAGAAATACCAGTTAGAATCACAATAATAAATCTTTTTGGACTTGTTTTTTCAATAGCTTCCCTTGGCTCATCAATAACGCTAACAATTGGAAATGACTTAGCTTCTTCCATTTTAGCTTGTTCATATAATGGCAATAAAAATTTTTGAATTTCTATTTGAATCTCTAATTGATATACAAGAGAGAAATATTGGGAACCAACTTCAGCGAGACTATTAAAATTTAGCACTATATTTTTTGGGTTTTCATCATTATAAAGTTCATTTAGCTTATTTGAAATGGCTTCATATTGAACAAGTTGATTTTTATATAACTCACTAGATTTACTAACAGTTTCTGATAATACATTGAGCTTCACTTCCGCTTCAAGTTGTTGTGCTGTAAGCAATCCCATTAAATTAAAGTATCCCTTAACCTGTTCTGGTAACTCAAAAACGCCGTATTTTTTTTGTAAATCAATATATTCGGATTGCAAACTATCTAATTCTAGCACAAGTTGATTATACCTTAGTTCTAAAAACTCTCTATATAACCTTGCATCATTAGATACAATCTTAGTATTTAATTCATTTAGCAATTGTACATAATAGTTAGCCATATTTTTGGCGCGGGTAGGACTTTCGTCTAAAACAGAGATGACAAAATTTCCTTCTTCGAGACCTTCAAAGGTACTCCGCTCTAGAAGTATTTCAATTGCATCTCCATCAGGATCATCTGCATCGGAGACTTCGTAAACTTCAACCAAATTGAATTTATCTATTACCTTTTTACTAGTAGAGTAACTTGAAAGTAAAACTATATACTTATTTGTCTCATCAGAATTTCCACCAAGTACTGAGCTTGCAATAGTGCTAAGACCTCCTTGTTCAGAAAACAAATCTAAACCTAGTGAAGGTCTTTGACTAGGGAATAAGTTTGCAGTCGAAGTATATTTATTAGGAATGAATAATGTTATTATAGCTACAATAACAGATACAGCAAAGGGGACTCCTAAAACCGTAAACTTATTTTTAAATATATACCTAACTATTTCGGTAGATTCTGGGACTTTATACTGTGGAGTCATCCTTATCTTTTAATTACATCAATTGCTACAAGTGTTGTAATGATGCCTGTGATTGTAGTAAGTCCAGTCATTACAAGTTGTATTCTGTTATTCTTTAGTTGTTCTTTTTGAATCTCATATGTTCTTAATGAATTCAATTCATCAAAAGGTGTGCGGTCTATAAAAATTTTATCTCCAGACTCGAGCTTAGTTTCAGAAGGTTTATACCACGTATTATTTCCTGCTTTAAGAATGAATATCCGATTTCTGTCAGCTGAAAGTGCAAATCCTCCAGCACGATCTATATAATTACTTATTGATAAGCTACTATTATATGGATAAAAACCAGGGGTATTTACCTGACCAAAAATAAAAACTGTTTGCTCATCAAGTGGTATAAATAGCTGATCACCATTATATAATTTAATTGTCTGGAGCTCCTTCTCATTAGCTAAATCTAAATAAACCCTGCTGCGGCTATTTCTCGTTTCCAATTCGAGATAAGAAAACCCCTGCTGAAGCTGATCAGATGTGCGTTTCATACTTTCGATATTGAATTCGTTTGCAATCTGATTTTCTATACTACCAGCCCTGGACAGATAAGCAGCTGATACAAGCGCATCAGGGGTTAGCCCATTTGCAAAATCAATCAGTTCAGAAACATTAGTGGCTCCCGAGATAATAGGGAAAGTACCTGGCAATCTAACTTCACCATAAATATGAGCTACCGAATTATTGTTGTATCCTCCTTGTCTGGGAACAACAATTCTATCATTGGGCATTAATTCAAAATTTTTCCATCCAGACTTTTCCACGGTGACTTTTTCGATGGTATTGGTAAGCGTACGATATACGAATAGCTCTTTATTGCTGGCGTCACCTTTTAAACCTCCAGCAATTTTTATCAAAAGTTCAGGGGTGTCATTTCTATTAAACTCAATTTCTATTGAATTTGATACAGCTCCCGAGAGACTAATTTTTGGTGAATTAGCATCCAGTTTATTGAATATAATCTGATCCCCGTTTTTTATAAAAGGATTATTATATAAATCCCCCGCCTTAAAGAAAGCATACAAATCAAAAACTGAAGTATCAGATTGATTACGTATAAGTTGTATATTTCTAAATGAATAAGGTCCACTGTTCAAAAGGTCTGAAGTGCTGGTGAATAAGACCGGCTGATTGGTAACAGGATCTATCTCTAGTTGGTTTAATGCCGGATAAATTGCTTCATCAAGCCTTGAGAAAGGTTTTACCAAGTGCTTGCCTGCATATGGTACATCTCCATTTATAAAGACAAACGTTGGTCTGGGTTTTTCAAGAGTTACATTAACGTCTAAGTTTTTGAAAATTTTAAGGGCAACTTCTTTTATTTTTTCTTCAGCTTCAGATAGTGTTAGCCCATTGAGAGTAACCTGACCAAGAACTGGAGTTACGATTTTCCCTTCCGGATTTATTATTAAGCCTCTTAGCAATACAGGTTCTGAGGAGTTCAAATTTACTGAAATTATATCGCTAGGACCGAGCTCATAGTTAGCAATGTTATAAGAACTTTCGTATGTAATGAACTGGGATCCAATCAGGCCTGCAAGCGGGTCCAAATACACAAAGCCACCGATTGAATTATCTAGTTGGAAATTAAAACCTGGATCACTGTTGTTTTGTTGGGCAAAAACGAGATTGTAGGAAAAAAGAGTAACAGTCCAGAAAAATGCCACCAGAAAAAGAAAACGCTTCATTGCTATGAACTAAACTTAAATTAAATGTATAACAGTAGCTGTTTTGCGTATAGAAAAGTTATTTTCGAGTTTGAATGATGCCAATAATAACAAATATTGAACCAATATACTGCATTATTGTTAGTGGCTCATCTAAGATAATAACTCCAAAAATTAATCCAAGAACAGGTACTAAATTTTGATAGGCGGCTGTTTTAACAGCGCCGATTTTATGTATCCCATTATTCCAAATTAAATAGGCTAAACCAACGGATAACAATCCACTGTAAATGATGCCGCCATATCCAGCGATAGAAATCTCAGTAAAATCAACTTTTATGAGAAATGGGAGCCCTACTAATAACAGGGATATTAACCCAACAATAGACATGAAAGCGGAATATTGAGTTGAATTATAGAATTTCAAATATTTTTTAGATAAAATAGTATAAACTCCCCATGCAATAGCCGCCAAAAGAGTAATTATGTCACCCTTAAAGGTATCTGAAGCAAAAGATAACTCGTTACCTCCTCCTGAAATAATCAATGCAACTCCTGTAAATGCCAGAAATACACCCATTCCTTTATTTAAAGTGAGCTTTTCCTCTGTAAATAACTGTGAGAGTAAAGCTACCCAAATTGGTATAGATCCGAGCATAACAGCGGCATTCGCAGAGTAGGTAAGATCCAACCCAATAATAAAAAGCAACTGGTATACTAGGTTTCCAATAACACCTATTCCAATCAGTTTCCAGAAATGCTCTTTTTTTACTTTTAAACTGAACCCTTTCCGTTTAGCTGCGACTACTAATAACACAGCTGCAAGTAAATAACGCAGCGCATTAAAACTAAATGGATCAATCTCTTTAAGCGTGATTTTAATTACACTGAAATTGAGAGCCCAAATAATGGCCACTAAAATCAGACTAGCTTCTGTAAGTGAAATTTTCTTTAACAAGGCAATTTATTTAAGTGCAGAAAATAGGGATTTGTTTACCCTTTGTTTACATAAATAAAATAGGAAATGAGTCTTCAGTTCAGTACCTTTTTGACCTTAATTCAAAAAATGACTGAAAGTCAATTCATGGGGATTACTGAAAGAAAAGAAAGGGAGCGTGAACTAAAACGCTCGTTAATGTTAGAAGCAGCAGAGCACCTTATTCTGGAAAAAGGTCTTGAGCATCTTAACATGGATGAAGTAGCTGAACGAGCTGAGGTAAGTAAAGGCTCGCTTTATCAGTATTTTAATAACAAAACAGATTTGGTGTTAGGTATTTGTCATAAAGCGTCAACTATGATGAATGACATGACCGCCAAAGTGTTACGCGAAGATAAAACCGGACTGGAAATGGTATACCAGATTGGTATTAACTATCTGAATTTTGCCAGAGAGCACCCGGAGTTTTATCGGGCCATGCGTTTTCTTGAAAGCTATAAAGATACCGATCAGGCAAAAAACAGTGATTACTTATCTATGTGTGGTCAAAACCGGCAGGAAAGTTTTAGAGTTATGGTTAGAGCCATTCAAATAGGTATGCAGGATGGGTCAATAAACTCTTCTTATGATTCTGAAGAGCTTGCACTGTTACTTTGGTCTACTTCGCATGGTGTTGTTAATATGGCATATATGCACCAAAATGCAGAGCACTTTAAATTGCTTGATCGTCTTGGGATTGACCTCGAAACTATGTTTCAGGGATATATGAAATTGATTGGGCAGGGTATTGAAGCAAAAGAATGCTGACTCCCAGTCATTTTTTGAAACACAAATGGCTTGCCAGCGTAGCGGTGTTGCCGAAATTAAAATGAGTATCAAACTAAAATAAACTACATGGTTAGTAGAGCACAAAGCAAAGTACTTTTTTTCTTTGCAATATTTATAGTGGGGTCATTTCTATTTAATGAAGTGAATGCACAAACTCAGGAAACAGAACTTATTTCGGATTATGAGTTAACTCTTGATGAAGCGATAAAAATTGCAGTAGCTAATAACCCTCAGGTAAAGAGGGCACTTCTTTCCGTTGAAGATTCTGATGAATTAGTAAAGATAGCATATAGTGAGATTTATCCTGAAATATCTTCGTCTTTAAGCTATACCAAGAATTTCGAAATACCGGTAAATTTCGTACCAGCAATAATTTTAAACCCCGCATTAGTACCTCCAGGAACTGCTCCAGAAGATTTAATCCCAATTTCTTTCAGTACTGACAATAGTTGGCAAGGTGGATTCACAGCAACACAAACATTGTTTCGTGGAGAAACAATAGTAGGTCTGAGTTCCGCTACCATATTTAAAACGGTACAGTCTGAGAATTTAAGGGCTACTAGTCAGCAGGTGATTACGCAAACAAGGGTTGCGTACTATTCTGTACTTGCAGCTCTTGAGCAATTTCGACTTCAGCAAACTCAAATTAAAAGGTTAGAACAGAACTTAAGAGAAAATGAAGCTCGTCAAAGAGCGGGATTGGTTGATGAATATGCTGTTCTAAGTTTAAGAGTTCAACTAAGTAATCAACGCCCTCAATTAATTGAAGCAGAGTATGGAGTTGACGAAGCATATCGAGTATTAAAATTAACTTTAGGCCTTCCATTAAAAATGGAATTCGAAGTAAAGGGTAATTTAAATGAGTTTGACATATTAGGAGAAGAAACTAATAACGAGGTTAATGGACATATTGCTGAAATTGATCAAATGAATCCATTCACCTTTCAGAAATCGGGACTGGATTCATCTGGATTAGATGAAACCCGCGGTGACCTTAGGGTATTAGACGCTAGTCTTGCACTCAATCAAAAAGAGATCACTGCAGTTAAAAGCCGGTTCCTTCCTACAGTCTCGGCAACCTACAATTTGCAATGGTCGGCGGCAGAACCAGACGAGCCAACGTTTTTCGAAAATAGTGCTCGTTTTCAAACATTAGGTTTAAACATTAGTCTTCCTTTATTTCAGGGATTCAAAAGAGTAGCGGATGTGCAACGTGTTCAAATTGCACGAAAGGACCTAGAGGAGCAAAAAAGAGCTGCAATGTTGAATGCTCAGAATGAAGTTGCTTCTGCAAGTGAAGATTTAAACCGAGCATTTGAAACTGCTGAAGCCAGGAAAATTGCTCTTCAGCAAGCAACAGAAGGATATGAAAGAGCTCAGAAGAGACTAGAAAATGGTCTGGGTTCTCAGCTTGAACTTACAGATGCAGAGGTTCAGGTACGTCAGGCTGAAGTCAATTATGCTTTAATGGTCTATCAATATCTGACTGCTAAAGCCGAATATGACTTGGCGACCGGAAAAGTTCCATACATCGATACTGAAATTTAAGAATGAAATTAATAAACAAGACAATCACAGTTAATATGAAAAAAGTAAGCCTGTTTGCTTCACTATTAGTTCTAATTACTTTAGGGGCTTGCTCCGGAGGAGAAGAGGCGCAAACAACAACAGAAGAAGAATTAGTAAAATCGGTGAATATCACCACTAAAACCGTAGAACCATCTACTTTTTCAAGCTATGTTAGAGTTGTGGGAATGGTTGAGACTTCAAACGATATCATGATCTCAGCAGAAGTAAGTGGTAAAGTGGTCTCTTATAATGTAAAAGAAGGAGACATTGTTAGAAAAGGTCAAACCATCCTAAAAATTGACGACTCTAAGTTGAAGCAGGAAAAAGCGAGACTTGAAGCAATGACGGCTCAAACTAAAGAGACATACGAACGACTTAAAAAAGTGTATGAAGAAGATGGCATTGGGTCAGAACTTGATTATCTGAATGCGAAGTTTGCGTATGACCAAAGCAATTCTGCACTTGAATCAATAAAAGTTGATCTAGCTAATACTAATATTACTGCACCATTTACAGGTCGATTGGAAACAAGGTCTGTCGAAGTTGGGGAGATGGTTAGTCCGGGCTTACCTGTTGTTCGCTTGATCGGATCAGAGCAATATATGGTTGCAGCTGGAGTTCCCGCAAGATATGCAGATGCTGTAAGCCAGGGTGATGAAGTTGATATCTGGTTTGATACTCAAACTAAAGACACACTTTCAGGAACCATTCGTTTTGCAGGTAGCAGCATTAATCCGCAAAACAGGACATTCAGAGTTGAGATTGATCTTCCAAAAAGATCAAATCCATACAAGGTAGATATGATTGCAAATTTGCGGTTAAAAACTAATCAACAGGAAGGTGTTCTTGTTATCAGCGAAGAATTTGTGTATTCAAAAGACAACAGTTATGTAGTATATGTTCTGAATCAGGATGAATCAGGGCATGATGTAGCTGAAGAACGCGTAATCACGTTAGGTCTTTCCTACAAAACAGATGTGATTGTAGAAAGCGGATTGAATTCAGGGGATAAATTAATCACTTTAGGTTCTGCTTTTTTGGATGACGGAATGAGAGTTACCGTAAAAGATGATCCATCATCAACCTTAGCTTCTAACTAAATTATTCGGAAATCATTATGAGTACCGAACTATCAACAAACGGAAATTCAACCAACGGTTCTGCTCCAAAAAGCGGTACTGGAGTACGTAAAGAATTCTGGATTTCTTCATTTTCGATCAATAACCGAATTAGTGTTTTAGTATTAGTAGTACTGGTTGCGGTGATGGGGATTGTATCTTATCTGACAATCCCTAAAGAAAGTTTCCCAAGTATTAATGTACCTAACATTTTTGTGGTCACTATTTATCCCGGTGTATCTCCCGAGGATATGGAAAGTCTGGTTACCCGAAAACTGGAAGATGAACTCGGAAACATCTCTGAAGTTAAAACGATGACATCGACTTCATCTGAGGGATATTCGAACATCAATCTTGAGTTTGATCCCAATGTGGATATTGAAGATGCGCTGCAAAAAGTTCGTGAGAAGGTAGATTTAGCAAAGCCTGAACTACCAGAAGACGCAGAGGAGCCAGTTGTTCAGGAAATCAATTTTTCTGAATTCCCCATAATGAATGTGAACCTTTCCGGAGAATATGATGAAGTAATCCTGAAAGAAATAGCAGAAGATTTACAAGACAAGATTGAAGCAATTCCCTCTGTATTGGGTGTCGATCTAACCGGTGGGGCTGAGCGTGAAGTTCAGGTTGATGTAGACCTTGCTAAAATGAAATATTATGGTGTTACATTTGGTGATATCATCTCCTCAATTTCTCAGGAAAATGTAACCATACCGGGCGGAGATATTTCTGTTGGGACTAAGAAATTCCTCCTTCGTGTTCCAGGACAGTATGATGATACTCAGCAACTGGAAGACATTGTAATTAAAGGAGAACAACAAAGCCCGATTTATATTCGTGATGTGGCTAATGTTGTATTTGGTTTCAAAGAAAGAGAGACCTACTCAGAACTTGAAAGTGCGCCTGTTATCACCCTTGGTGTTAAGAAAAGAACTGGAGAGAATATTCTGGAAACGGCTCAGCGTACAAAAGCGATTTTGGACGAAGAACTTCCTTTACTTCCACCAACAACGACTTATAATATTACCAACGATCAAAGTATTGATGTGGTAAATATGGTTAGCAATCTGGAGAATAATATTATTTCTGGATTGATTCTTGTAGTAGGTGTTTTATTGTTTTTCCTTGGGGTTAGAAACTCATCTTTTGTTGGGATTTCTATTCCGTTATCGATGTTTCTTTCTTTTATCATTTTGGGTGCCGTGGGAATTACCATGAATATGGTTGTATTGTTTTCGCTTATTCTATCATTAGGAATGTTAGTTGATAATGCCATTGTGGTAGTAGAAAATATTTACCGATATCTGGAAGAGGGATACGATAATTTTGAGGCAGCCAAGAAAGGAACCGGGGAAGTTGCCGTTCCGATTATTGCTGGTACAATGACAACGATTGCGGCTTTTGCGCCTATGGTATTCTGGCCGGGAATTGTAGGTCAATTTATGAGTTACCTTCCAAAGACGCTCATTATCACATTAGCAAGTTCATTATTTGTCGGACTGATTATTAACCCGGTGATTTGTGCTCTGTTTATGAAAATAGACGGTCAGGATGGGAAAGCTGTGTTAACCGGGAAAGGAAAACGAATATTGGCAATTACTTTTGGGATAATAGGTCTTCTTTTCATTTTGTCCAGCCCAATTACATGGACCATGTTAATTGTTCTTGGTGTGATCTTATGGCTTACAAATAAATTTATCTTGTTACCAATCGGAAGATGGTGGCAGCGGGATGGTCTTAACAAGCTAATTGCAAGGTATGAAGTATCACTTACATGGGCTCTTGATCACCGCTTAACTACGATGGGCATTTCAGTATTAATACTGATTTCAAGCTTTGTTTTACTTGGAGCATTTAACCCTGGAACAGAGTTCTTCCCCGAAGATATCCCTCCAAGAGATGTTTATGTGCAAGTGGAGACACCAATTGGTTCTGATGTAACCTATACCAAGCAGATCATCGATGAAGTCCGTGATCGTGTTCAGAATCTTCCAAATATTGTAGATGTGAATAGTGTACTCGCTACTTCCGGTGCTTTAATCACAGCTGATCCCGGATCAAGCGGTGGCGGAAATACTCCAAACAGAGGGACTGTTGCTCTAAACTTTGTAGATTTTCAGGAACGTCAAGGAGATGTATTCGAAGCCATGGAGTTTCTGCGCGATCACATGAGTGAGAATATTGTTGGAGCTAAAATCACCGTTGAGCAACCTCCGAATGGTCCTCCGACAGGAAAGCCAATTAACCTGGAAATTTCCGGTAGTGACATGGAACAGCTCACTATAATTTCAAGTGACATTCTTAAAATTCTGGAAGCAGACTCAGTGTTTGCAAAAATGGATGGCTTAGAATCAAACCTACCGGAACCTAGACCTGAGGTAAGAGTTGAAGTAGACCGCGAAAAAGCAGCACTGTATGAACTTAATACTAATACCATTGGGATGACCATTCGTCAGGCCATAAATGGTGTTGAGGCATCTAAATTCCGTGATGGTAAAGAAGAATACGATATCATCGTTAGACTAAATGATGAATACCGTGATGATATGAGTACACTCGGTGACCTTACCATTTTTCATGAAGGGAATCAGATTCCTCTGTCAGAAGTAGCTACGTGGGAAGTGAAAGACGGTTTAGGTGGAATAAATCACAAAGAAGCGGTTCGTGTAATTACAGTTAGTGCCGATGTACGATCGGGTTATCAGGCTAACGCAGTATTAGCAGAAGTTCAGGAAGTATTAGGCGAATATCTGGAAGGAATGCCACAAGGTTACGGTTATGGATGGACGGGTCAGCAACAAGAACAGGACGAGTCTTTCGAGTTCTTAGGAATTGCGTTTCTTATTGCTCTGTTTTTGATCTCATTTATCTTAGTGTCTCAGTTTAATTCCGTAGCAAAACCGCTGATCATCCTTAGTTCAGTAATCATGTCGATGGCAGGTGTATTCTATGGGTTAGTTACATTCCAAATGGCCTTTGGTTTAATGGCATTCTTAGGAATTATTTCATTAGCTGGTATTGTGGTAAATAATGCGATCGTATTAATCGATTATGTGGATATTCTTCGTGAACGAGATGGATTAAACCTCAGAGATGCCTTGATTCAAGGTGGAAAAGTGCGTTTTCGCCCGGTTATTCTAACTGCAACAACAACAGCACTGGGTCTTGTTCCTCTGGCAATAGGTTTCAATTTCGACTTTATCGTTTTAGTGGCAGATCCGGCCTTATTCTTTAGCGATCTGGGTTCTTATATCTATATGGGAGGTGAAAATGCTGCCTGGTGGGGACCAATGGCTATTGCAGTTATAGTTGGACTATTATTTGCTACTGCTCTTACATTAATTTTAGTACCGGTACTTTACAGTATCATTGAGAGAAGTCGTCGTGGACTAAATAAAGTAATGTTTGGAAAAGAAGAGCCAGGTATTATTAAAGACCAAAGTTCATTAAATACTGAGCAAAAACAGTTACAAGCTGAACCAGCTTAGTAGTTAGTTCAACAATTTTTAAAAGCCTGAAGTAATAAATTGCTTCAGGCTTTTTTGTGTTAGAAACTCTTATCTTTGATAAAAATTCAACTTAAGTAAAATCACTTTGATTCAACGTATTCAATCTGTTTTTCTGGCATTATCGGCAATCGCAAATTTTGGGGTTTATTTCACACCAATCTATACCAGAGCAATGGAAGATCCTCAACAATGGATTGGTTTTGGTCTGGCAATATCATTAGTAGTTGCAGTAATTCTTTCGGTTTATAGCATTTTTTTATTTGCAAATAGGAAGAGTCAAATTAACTGGGTAAAGAGAGCTGCTTTTATTCAGGTAATTGCTCTGGGTTTTTCCATTGGGGTATTTTTCTCACTTGGAGGAATAGGTACCTATCTTTGGGATGAGGCTATTGGTACAGGCTTAATTGTTCTTGGATTCGTATTGCAGTTTTTCGCTATTCGGTATATTAATAAAGATGAAAAGCTGGTACGTTCAATGGATCGAATCAGATAATGCAATCAAATCAAGCTGATCCATTTTCAAAAGTTAAAGTTTATTCTCTGTTAGCTTTTGGAATTACCGCAATTGGTTTCTCACCCATTTTGGTGAAAATCGTTACGGACGAATCAGCTTTTCTAGTAGCGGCTGTACGTACAGTACTTGCCTTTCTGCTATTAATTCCGGTTTACTTTTCAGCACAAAAAGAATCTGAAAAAAGAAATATTTCAATCAAAGAACATATTTGGGTAGCTGTTTCTGGAGCCTTACTCGGACTTCATCTAATTTGTTGGGTTTCTTCAATATATTTCACGTCTATCGCGTCAGCTTCAGTTCTGGTTACCACACACCCAATACTGCTAATTATTATAGAGCGCTTTATATTTAAATACCGTTTCCGGTTAATAGTTTGGATTGGGGTATTCACATCATTTTTTGGGTCAGTAATCCTGGGGTATTCAGATTCCGGAAGTCAAGGTTTATACCCAAACCCGCTTTTAGGGAATTCTTTAGCATTTTTGGCATCAGCCATTTTTGCGATATACTTTATTATCGGAAACAGAGTTAGGCAGAAGCGTAATTGGATTGAGTATGTATTTCCAGTTTATGGATATGCAGCTTTAACCTGCGTTATTACTCTTTTTATTGTCGAAGGATTTACTTTAGAACTTTCAGGTTTATTACTACTAGTTGGTTTCGGTCTTGCCATTGGACCTCAAATAGCCGGTCATGGAGCGTTAAACTATGCGGTTAAGTACGTATCTCCAACATTGATTGCCACTCTAATTCTTTTTGAACCAGCTGCATCTTCGGTTATGGCTTATTTTTTCTTTGGGGAAGTTCCGCTACCACTTTCTTTTGTTGGAATGGCAATTATTCTGATTGGTATCGCAATGACGTGGTCTAAGAAAAAGACCCCTTAAAAAGTATAGCTTACACTTACAGTAACATTTCTACCCATACCATCAAGGCTGCTTGCATGTTCCCGATAAGCAGCATCAGTTAAATTATCGGCAATAACTTTAAGTGAAAGGTTTTTTCCGGCCTGGAAATTTACCAACAGTTGTATATTAACAAACCCATCGGTTCCATTTTGAGAGATACGAATATCACCAACTTCTCCCGGAGAAATCCTTCGATGTGAAAACGCATATCTCGCTTGAGGTCGAATGGAAATATTTTTTGCGGGAGTATAGTCAACGTAGAAAATACCGTTTGCAGGAGGGACCCGATCTGCAGGTTCTCTACTTCCATCTTCATTAGTTAAGTCTCCCCAGGTATAAGTGAAAGTGAGCCCACTTTTAAGCCAGTCATTTATCGAATAATTACCTCTGAACTCTACACCAAGGAGATCCATTGAGTTTGCATTTTCATTTATTACTTCCCGGTATACTTCATCCGATTCACTATCACCTTCAATTACCTGCCCATTTTCATCAACGAGATTTCCAGTATTTACTCTTTGGATTTTGTCGAAATAATGAAGCCAGAAAGCAAAGAATTCAGCATAAAAAGATTCACTCTCATATTGAAAACCCAGATCGAAGTTTCCCGTTTTTTCTGGTTTTAAATCGGTATTAGATTTTTGAAATTGATCACTTCGTCGAATTCCAACTTCGGATAAATCAGAGACATTGGGAGCTCTGAAACCAGAGGAAATATTGCTTAAAAAAGTTACTTCTGAATTCAGTTTGTAGGTGGCTCCAAACGCTCCAGTGAATTGCCCGTAATCTGATTTATATGGATCGAACTTGCGATCAGTGTTAACCCCTTCAAATGGGATATCAGCAAATGTATGAGAATATCGGATACCGTATTCCATGCTTAGTTCGTCAGAAATAAGTTGATCAAGTTGAGCAAATATTCCCGAAAGAATATACTTCGATCCGTCCGGATAACGCGGCAATGAAACATCTCCTTTGTTTGTATGAATCTCACTGCTTACATAGTCATATGAGATATCTCCACCCCACTTCAGATAAAGATTATTTGAAATTGCACTGCGAATATCCAGTGAAAACTGTAATTGATCGCTTCGATTTTGATCAAAACTAGTCGTGTCACTTAGTTGAAATAAGGGATCCCTTTCTGCTTCGATTACTGAGTAAGCGGGTGCTTCATTAAATGCAAAATCCTGTTGCTTACGGAAATCTTTTAAACGAAAGTATCCGACTTTAATACCAATTGATTCAAATGCATAATTGCTGGTAGAGGTTCTGTACTCTGCAGTATTACCCCAAAAAAGCAATGGAGAAGTGTTAGAATAATAACCAAACTGAGGTTCGGCCCCCTCTGGTTCATCCTCTATGGCAAAACCTAATGTAACACGATCAAGTCTGGCGGCTTCAGGTATTTCGCCATAGTAACTTATGAAGGTAAGATCAGCTTTATCAGATGCTTTTATTTTAGATGAAAGCTGAAAAGACTTGAATTGGTAATCGGCATTCGAAAGCGTTTGTCCATAGGGAAACCAAAGGGCATCATTTGTTTGAGAGCTCATCTTATAATAATCGAAATCTCTAAAGCTTCCACCGGCAAATAATGTAAAACCAGAACTCTGATAAGCTAGTTTTCCATGCACACTTTTTTCTCCATTTCCCTCAAAATTTAAGGCACTTTGAATTTCTCCGGAAAGGATAGGCTCAACTGAATAATCCTGAACAATTGGAGATATATTTACCCCGCCTGATAAAGCATCACTTCCGTAATACACAGAAACAGGGCCACGATAAACATCAAGTTGATTGATTAAAAGTGGATCCACAGCTCCAAAATATTGATTCTGCCCGGAACGCACGAAAGACGGATTCATCCTCATGCCATTAAAAAGGTAGAGTACATCACGCCCTGCTCGCCCCCTAATGTATACACTTCCCTGACCTACACTTGTCTGCTGGATAAAAACACCACTTTCAGCACGTAAAAGTTCTACTGCTGTAACCGTAGATTTAGATGAAAGTTGCTCGATGCTTACAGAACTGCGGGCTATTGGCGAAGATTGTGTTATTGGATTAATCGTTCTATCGGGAGAGATAATAATTTCTTCCAGGCTGGAAATTTCCTCTTTCATAAAGAAAACAAGATTGGAATCCGGACGGAATACTTCTACTAATCGGGATTCAAATCCGAGTAATGAAAGTTGTAGTTTAGCGGGGAAATCATAAACAGGAAGGTAAAATTCTCCTTCAGAATTTGTACTTGTACCCATTTGTGTGCCGTCTAAGAGTATGCTTACCTCTTCAATGGGTGCAAAGGTTTTTGAATCTTTGATTACTCCGCTTATCTGAGCGTTTGAACTAAAATTTAACGTTATGGAAATCAAACACATTAAAAATAAACCGTGCTTAATTTTCATCATGAACAGTAGAAATCAATCAAATTGTGAATTATTCGTTGAAAATTAAGGTTTTAGGCTGTTAAATGATTAATTGTTATTAATGAATATCTAAAAACCCAATTTATACTCGTACATTGAGAATGTTTTAACGAAGGTATTCAGACTTTATTTAATAAAAGTTCTCGCTACTAAGTTAATCACAACCTTATGCTTTCTAAAGATAACATATCGGTTAAAAATAAAAGAGTAGTTACTTTTTTTTTCCTCTCTCTTTTTTTTAGTGCATGCTTTAACTCTGAAAAGGAGAAAGTTCAAAGCGAACCGGATGCACTTAATGTAACTATATCTGAACCGGTAGACCGAGATTTAGCTGAGATAAAACAAACCGGAGTTCTGAGAATGATAACCAGTTATAGCTCTGGTGCTTATTTTTTATACAGGGGAATTGAGGTTGGCTTCGAGTATGAATTAATTCGTGAATTTGCCAAACAAAATGATTTAGCTCTAGAGGTAGTGATACCTGATGAAGGGGAAAATCCTTATGACTTATTGAATAGTGGGGTGGGAGATGTTATTGCTGCCAACTACACTATTACTCCGGAAAGGGAAGAAATTGTAAAATTTACACGGCCATATAATCTTGTTGATCAAATTATAGTGGTTTCCGAAGAATTAGGTTTTGAACCCGAAAGTATTACGGACCTGGTTGGTATTCCTATTACCATAAGAAGGAACAGTTCTTATTACAAAGAGTTAAAAAACCTTCAGGATGAAGGTTTTGATGTTCAAATCAACCTGGTATCTGAAGAGATGGATACTGAAACCTTACTATTTCAGGTTGCAAGTGGAAACTATATAGCAACAGTAGCAGACGATAATATTTTTTATGCCAGTAATAAGTATATGAATGGATTGGTAAAAGGTCCTACCATATCTGAAAGAGATGAAATAGCTTGGGCAATCAGAAAAAATGCTTCAGACTTTGAATCCCGACTTAATCGGTTCTTATTTCAACATTTTAAATATGGTGAAAATGGAGTTCCAAGAAGATCTACTTTCTTAAATGTTTTAAGAAAAAAATACTATGAGGGAAGTTCTCAAATAGCAGATTATTTTAATCCGGAATATAAATCGGAAGAATATGGGACCATTTCTCCTTATGACAGTCTCTTACAAACGGTTGCTGATGAATTTGATCTGGATTGGGTAATGCTTACCGCAATTGCTGCACAAGAATCAAAATTTGACCCTTATTCAGAAAGTTGGGCTGGAGCAGTAGGTATAATGCAGGTATTACCCAGATTTTCGGATGTACCCGAAGATTCCCTATTTATTCCTGAATATAATATCAGGGAGGGGGCAAGAATTTTAAAAGACCACCTGGATCACTATTCGTATATGGATTCCACTAATCGATGGCAATTAGCTTTGGCTACCTATAACGCCGGAATGGGGCATGTTGCGGATGCACGCCGTTTATCTATAGACCATAATAAAAATCCAAATGAGTGGGAAACGGTTTCAGAGTCTTTGTTAAAGTTAATGCAGCGAAGATATTACCAGCATGCCAGATATGGTTTTTGCAGAGGGATAGAAACGGTACGTTACGTAAATGAAATTATGAATCGTTACAATACCTATCAGTCGATTCTGGCACTTACAGAAACCCGGAGTGGGCCTCCAGGAATTTTCGGAATTAAAACCTTTAATTAACTTTTAGTACGATCATTGTAATATCATCGTACTGAATGTTATCCGAAAACTTATTGATATCATCAATAACAGCAGTCATAATTTCAGCAGATGACTTTTCTCTGTTTTTATTGATACATTTAATCAATCTCTCCTCTTCATATTCTTCTGTTTGATCCGGATTCATAGCTTCAGTAACACCATCTGTAAAGAAAACCAGTAAATCACCACTTTCGAAGTCTATTTCAGAACACTCATAAGGCATTAAGGTAGGCATTGCACCTAATATAACTCCTCCTTCTTCAAGTAATTCCGGCTTAGATTTACCTTTCCTAAAAAGCATAGGTGGATTATGTCCTGCATTTACAAATTTAAAATGCCTTTTATCAGAAGAGATTTTTCCCCAAAAGAAGGTGATAAACTTATCTGCTGGAGTATTATCATGAATAATATCATTAATTCTTCCGGATGCTTCTTCTAAAGAAACATTCAAAGGAGCTAACGCATGTAACATCGATTGCAAGTTTGCCATAAGTAACGAAGCAGGTACCCCTTTTCCGGTTACGTCGGCAATAGCAAGTAAATGTCCTTCATCCTGAAGTTTCAGTAAATCAAAATAATCCCCACCCACTTGTCTTGAGGAAACGTTAATTGCTTCTATATCAAAACCATCAATTGTTGGAACCGGATTTGGGAGAAGTCCTTCTTGAATAGTTTTCGCAAGATTTAGTTCTTCTTCTAACCGTTCTTTTTCAATCCGTTCTTCAAGTAATAAGGTCTTTTGAATAGTAAGAAGTGCAAGATTTCCAAGAGACTGAAGGAAGTTAACTTCAGAATCTCCATAACCTTCTTTTGTTGCCCGCAAACCTACACCAACTAATCCTATTTTTTCGTTCTGGAAACGAAGTCCGATAACCAGTTTTATATCATTTTCTTCTAGAAAAGGACAATCTTCAGTTCCATCCACATGGTTTACGTCATCCAGTTGAAACAACTTATCCAACTGTTTTGCATCGGGCTCTTCTTTAATTCCGCTAATCGAAACAATTCTTTTTTCACCCTGCACATCCAAGGCGAAGAAGAAGGTTCGGATAAGCATCTGACCAAGCATAGCAAACTTAAAAGAACGTGCAATCTCATTCTGGTCAACCATCAGGTTAAAATCTTTACTGAGTTCCAGCAAAGTGTTAAGGTCATGTACTTTACGGTCCAGCCTGCGATTGATGTGCCTTAACTCCTGAAACATCCTTGAATTGGCAATGGCTACAGATGAAATGATTGTCAGGCTTTCTATAAACTCTACTTCATGCTCTGTTAAAGGTTGTTTGTTCCCTTTAGGGCCCAGGCACAAAAAACCTAGATGATGATTACTGGTTTTAAGATTAAAAAGCACACTTCCGGAGTCAATACCAATAGTTTCAAAAACATCTGCATATTGTTCTCCATAGATAACAGATGTCTCAAGAATTGAAAGGGGGAATTCTGCCTTTAATTCATCATCTTCTGCAAGCCATCCCCTGCCTTTTGATTTAGATACAAAATAGGCGTCATCACCGGGTTTGTGAATCAGAATCATTCCTTTTGGAACTAATAATTTCCCCATTGTAATAAGCAGGAGATTATTAAGTACGAAATCCGGATCCTGAGATTCTATTAGAAGCCGACTGGTTTCAAGAAGGGTACGAAGTTCAAACCGGCTATGTCGTTCTTCGGTAGAAGGGGTTAGCGGACTCACGGCTTAAAGATTTTTGACCATTCGAATCTCGTTCATTTGGCCTTTTCTGTTGTATTGAACCTGATCCATCAACTTTTGAATGAGAAACACACCCATACCGCCACGTTGTTTGTTTTTAATCCTTTTAAGAATATCAGGAGCTTTGTATTCATCAGGTTTAAAACCTTCGCCTTCGTCCATGATTGAAATCCAAAGTTGAGAAGCATTAAATCCAAGTTCAATAGTTACCGGTTTTGAAGCAGTATTCTTATAAGCGTGCTTAATAATATTCGTAAACGCTTCATCGACGGCTAAACGAATTTCAGAAATATCTTTTTCAGAAAGGCCTACATTTTTTGCGTGTGATGCAACAAAATCCCTTACCTCAGCCAAATGTTTGGTCGAAGAGTCTACCGAAAGGGTATGTATGTTATTTTTTGTTGCCACTTTTTTTGCCGCCTGTTAAAACCCGCCGATTGCTTCCTGCTCATCATCGTGTATGTCATATAACGTTGGGAAACCCAATAAGTCGAAAACGTTATAAACACGATCGTTCATGTTGGTTAGCTTGATATCTCCTCCTAATCCCCGGACGTCTTCAATGTAAGCCATGAAAACACCTAATCCGGCGCTGGCGATATATTCCAGGCGAGAACAGTTTACGATAATCTTAAATTGCTTTTCATCAATGAGAGCTTTGAGAGAATTCTCTAACTGTGACGCCGTATGGGCATCAAGTTCCCCACTAATGTCGAGCACACTTATGCTGTCAATTTGCCGTTTAGCGATAGTGAAATTTTTCATTTCGCTGATGTTAAAAAGTTGTTGTGTGTTTCATTAGGGATTATAACGTAAACCGGAGAATTAGAAAAATAAAACACCGGCAAACGGTATACGTGAAGAATAAAAAAAGATTCAAAAAAATAGCCCATCACAATTTTCGATTGTAATGGGCTGACTATTCATCAAGAGAGACGCTACTTGAGCGTTTCTACAATTACGTAAATGCTTGGCACATAAACAACTATAAAAATATGTGCTAAAAATTTGAATCAATCTTTGTTTGCTACCCAAAATCCGGAATTAATTTCAGCAGCTAAATCTGCTCCGAATTCTTTGGCTGCGTCGCGCGTCTCAAAGTTTCCTACTCGAACGCGGAACCAAACATCTCCGGTTTCTTCATTTCCGGTTTTTACTACATAAGAACTTGGGTAATTGCGGTCGGACCACTGGTCAACAAATGACTGTGCTTTTTCTTCTGATCGCCATGCTCCAACCTGAACTACATAGGAACCGCTTTCCGAAATAGAACCACTCATAGGAGCTGAATCTTCTTCTGCTTCGGTTTCCAGACCATCAGGATTAGCAGCATTTACGCTATCTTCATAAGCAGCCATCATTTCTGCAATTTTTTGCTGTTCAGCAATTCTTGCTGAATCCAGTTTTGCCTGAAGTTTAGCCTGTTTTTCAGCTTCAGACTCTCCACAAGCGGTAAACGTCATGAAAGTAACTGCTAGCAGTACCGTGTATAAACTGAAATTTTTCATGATGATAAAATGATTGTTAATTATAAGCCGATAATGTTTAAACATACATCTTACCATTCTGTTTCCCAAATACTTATTATAATTATGAATACTATTTTTTAAATACTTTGAACGAAACCTTTGCAGAGTTACTCCGTTTTTTGTGTAACACCTAAAAAGAAAAGAACTATGTCATTTTTTGGATTTATTATTTTGCTGTTAATTGCCTCAATTTGTGGAGGAATAGGACAAAGTATTGGAGGCTTTAAAGTTGGTAGTGGGGGGTGTCTGATGTCGGCTGCAGTAGGTTTTGTAGGAGCAATTATTGGACGCTGGATTGCTAATGAACTGGATTTTCCTCAACTCTGGACGGTTAGCATTGATGGAGAACCATTTCCCATCATTTGGTCTATTATCGGAGCAGCGCTTCTAACCGCAGGTCTTGGTCTGGTTTTTAAGGGGAATAAGAAGGATTAAAGATGCATGAGGTTTCGATCTCGTGCCTTTTTTTGTTGGTGGCTGTGCCAATTCAACATTCATAATTCAATAATTTATAATTCCCGAAGGGTAGCCCCAACCTAGCTCAAGCGTCCGCTTGTACCATAAGGCAATTTCTGCAACTCTTACACCATAAAAACTTTTCTTACCCCGGGTGACACAGGTTGTCACACAAAACCCTTAAATTTGTTTATACATATATTGCACATATAAATATGTTTTACCATATTTGTTTTGAGTAATAACTAAACAAGAGAGAACGCTTCCTACAGACTGAAATTGGTCAGGAGATAATTATCAAGAGAGAAGCGATCGTGAACGGGGAGGTGAAGAAGCAGTAACAGCTCGAGATGTTCTGTTTCTCTCATCTTTTAAAAGTCAGGAGGAAAAGACAATGAACAAACTAATCACGTGGATAAACCGTGATCCCGAAATTGAAGTGTGTGTATGGTACAATAAAACTACCGAGCACATTGATATCCATTCTGTAATAAACGACCAGGGATTTCCGGTTACCATAGATATAGAAGAAGAGGAAGGAATTATAGAAGAAATTATTCTTTCCGAAAACGGACTGGTTGACGAGGAATACTATTATTACCTGAGAGATAATTTAGGTGCTTAATACCTCTCCCAATCAGTCTTTCACACAAACAAGAAATTAAACTACAAATCAAGAGAGCAATGAAAAACTATTTTAAAATATCAGACTTTATCGTCGACCCGAAGATGCGGTCGGAACACTCTTGTGTTCCTTTGCATGTGGTCGATAAACTGGTGAGATATCACCTGCCAATCCTTAACCGAATTCGTGATAAACTGGGGTTCCCGGTTATCATATCAGCAAATAGTGGTTACCGTACCTACGAATGGGAAATTGTACACGGGAGAAGTGGATACAGCGAACATACCTTTAAAGGATACGGAGCTGTAGACCTCACCTGCGACAAAGCCCATTTAAATGCGCTAAGGGAAGAACTAATGAAAAGTGAGTATTCCAGAATTGCCTGGTACGAGCATAAGAATTTTTTCCATTGCGATTTCAAAGACGGGGAACTGGGTAAACGCTTTTATGAAGTTTGGGAAAACGGAATATGGCGCGAAATAAAAGACCTTCGCTAAGCAAAAATTTAAATCTTAAAAAACAAGAGAGTAACGATGAATAAACAAATTCATAATGATAAAGGACTATCCAGATTGGAAACAGATCTGGAGCAGTTCCTGAAGAGAGAAGAAGCAAAACTGGAACGAACGCACAAAAGCTACTCCGGAGGTAAGCCTCCCGATAAGGGTAAAAAATTCTTCAAAGAAAAGCCGCTGGGAAGATTTCTTAGCGGGCGTACAAAAGGGGGGCGGACTCTCAGACGGGTAGGCCTGGCAGCACTTGGCTTAGGTGGTCTCAATGTAATTGGGGTAGGCCCGGAGCTCAATCAGCTTACTAGCGAAAGCAACAATATTATAGAGTTGTTTAATGAACTGGTTCTTCTATTGGGGGCTCTGTTAACAGCGCTATCACATATTATTGATAAGCTGGAGCATTACGACACAGTAGCAGAAGAAAGAGAAAAAGAAGAGGGTAAAATACCCGCAATCAAGAGAGTGCTACGCTCTGTAAATGAACAGAAAATAAAATCAAAGAGAGAGAACAATGAATATTCATAAAATAAACTTTACAAAAAGAGAACAAGTAATGGGGTACAGAATTGCAGCGGTGTTCGCTCTGTTTCTGCTTTCCTTTATTTTCTCAAAAAATATACAAGCTCAGACAACCGATATTGGAATACCATCTCCTACAGCCGCTGGTTTGGGAGAATATGCGAAAGCTCCGGTTAATTTGAGTAAAGGAACCGCTCAGATAAGTATACCACTGTTTACGGTTTCGGATGGAAACCTAGGCGTTCCAATATCGCTTAGTTATAACACATCAGGAGTAAAAGTAGGTGATATCGCTGATTGGGTTGGGCTTAACTGGAGCCTGAATGCAGGAGGCGTAATTACCAGGGCAGCAAGAGGAAAACCGGATGAGGTTTCTGGAAAGGGTTATTACTTTCGTGAAAGTAGTATAGAGGAAATATCAATCCCTCCAAATCTATTGAGTCAAAACTATCGTGATGAAATAGATTATATAGATTCACTTCATACTTCGGGTGTCGATTTAGAACCGGATATGTTCTATTTCAACTTTCCGGGGCAATCAGGTGCTTTTATACTTGGTTTTGATGGAGATGAGCCTATGACCATTCCAAAAAATGACCTGAAGATAGATCCTGTAATGGTTAGTAGTAATATTAAAGGTTTTGTCATAAAGGATCCCTCCGGAAATTCCTATCATTTTAGTGAAATAGAAAAATCGTTAAGGCAACCCGGTACAGCGGCAACACAACCTGAATATCCAAGTGCATGGTATCTTACCAGGATAGAAAGTGTAACTTCTGTTGCTGAAATTGAATTGACTTATTACGATAGCTACGATGTAGTACATGAATATATCGACATAAATGCTCAAACAGAGAATGATGAGACGCTTACTGAACTTATCTATCAAAAGCATGAACGAATAAACCTGAAGTCAATCGAATCGAGAAGCCATTTAGTTGAATTCATAAGGTTCGAAAGAACAGATGCAGACATTCCTTCTACCTGGCTTTCTAATCCGGGGGGGAATCAAACTCAGGGGCTGGATTCCGTTATTGTAAAAGTAAAAACGAACAGTTCAGATAACTTACTTACTACTTTCGATTTGATTCATTCTTACCCCGGAAACGGGCAACGCCTTTTTCTCGACGAAATAAAGAAATTCGGAAGTGATGGCACTGAACAACCCTTTTATAAATTTGATTATTACAATTCCGGATCATTACCAAGCAGAACCTCGCTAAGTATCGACCATTGGGGTTATTATAATGGCAAGGCGAATGATGGGCTAATTCCAAGTATGATTTTTTCACATACGCTACAGGATACAACCTCTCCGGTTAACTTTGATGATTTCTTTAAAGGGGCAGACCGTAAGGTAAATCCTACAACTATCAAGTATGGTACATTAGAAAAAATTACCAAACCTACTGGTGGATCTCATACATTTGTATACGAACCAAATGACTATAGTGATGTATTTTTTGATGATATTACTCAACTATATGACTTTGTACTTGATACAGCAATTAGCTCAGGAGAAGCAGATGAGATTAATGATATTTCTTTCACGATTCCATCCAGTGCAGAGGATTTGATTATAGATCTTTATGTATTACATGATTCGGCAGGGACGTACAGGGACTTCGATCGTTTTACGCTTACAAATACAAGTACTTCCGAAAGCTACTATTTCGATTTCACTGCTCCTGAATTTGGGTTAACTGAGAGAAAATATTTCAAAGAATGGTATTTTTCTGAAGGAGGAAATTTTACTGTAGATATAGACTTTAGTCCAACCTATGACGATAGTACAGAAATAGATGACCTTCTTCTTCTTTTTAAACTGGATGTTTATTTCCGGGAAGAAGTAAACATAAAAAAAGGAAGTGGATTAAGGATTAAAGAAATCCAAATTGATGACGGGGATAGCAGTACTCCGGATATAACTAAGCACTTTGAATACCACTATACGGAAGGTTCAGAAACATTTTCAAATGGGATATTATTCGCTGAACCAGATTATAGAGTGTTTCAAACTACCGGAGATTCAATAGGACTATATTTTCTGGGTCTTACATCTAATAATGGGTATGAATTTGGTAATGCTAACAGTGGACTTGCACTCTATAAAAGCGTTAGTGAATATGAAACTGGGACAGGAAAAACAGTTCATTTATTTAGTAATAATTCTGCATTACTAAATGATAAAATGCAGGAATTTAATTACGATTATTTATATCCAACAGCCAAAAACCTGAATACTCCTGTTAATCATTATTTAGGATATACGGAAGAGGTTAGCATCTACAATGAGACAGAGGAAAAACTTAGAGAAACTACCTCAAAAAACTACTTAGAAGAACTTATCCAGGAACCAACAAGACAGTATCTGGGAGTTAATGTAAGAACAAATAATCAGAACGGAAGCCTAAAATTTAAACCCTATTATCTTGACAACCCGATTATTGCTCCATCATATACAATAAATAAAGTGATAAACGGAGCAAATACATTGAGTTCGAGAGTTGATTTCGAATACGACACCCTTACCACAAACCCGGCTAAAGAAACCCGGACTAATTCTGATGGGAGTAAAATAATCACTGAGTATGCCTATGCCCACGAAGAATTCACTGCTATGGCAGATTCCAACATGCTTACACAGCCGTATTCGGTAACATTAACCGATAATTCGGGGAATGTACTTTCCAAAAACTGGACGGTCTGGAGCAATCAAACGTCAGGTAACCCTAATTGGAATGTTCGGTCCCAATGGGAATGGATCGGTAATGGGACAACCACGGATACTACCGCACCAACCGATACAACCGGTTCTGAAGTGTTAAAGGTGATGGAGATTACAAAATATGATAGCTTTGGAAATCCGTTGGAAGTAAAAGATGCCCGTAATACAAAAACGGCCTATCAATTTAGTGAAGACGGTACCACGCCCATAGGTATTTTCCAGAATGCAGAATCAGAACATATTCTGGCTCATAGCTTTGCTTACGACTCTCTTTCGAGCTGGACTGAAACGGATCTTTCGAATGGCTTTACAACAGATTGGAGTATTGATACAGGAAAATTAAAAATGAGTCATGATGGAACCGTTGGTACTGCATGGAACCCGGACTACCTTGAAATATCGTTGACTTCAGAAATCACATCAAGGGCGGTAATAGAAATGGATATTGAAGCAGGTAAAAACAATACGCATTATTCATTGTTTCTCGCGGCAGGTGGAAATGGGAGTGTTTCGCCATGGGCTACATTTTACTATGGACAATTGCGATACTTCGATAATATTTCATGGAAAACGATAAAAACAGGCTTTATTGAAGGTGAAACTTACACTTTAAAGATGGTAATAGATCCCTCTACCGATAAAATTGATTATTACATAGATGGAATTCTGGAGTACGAAGGGGCAGATGGACGCAATGATATTTCTGGCATAGATTTTTTAAGAATAGGCAACTACGGTCGTTCAAGTGCTGCAACCGACTGGTACGTTGATAACGTCCGAATTTACCCTGAAGAAGCACAAGCCACCAGTCAGGAAGCCGATCCATTATTCGGTACTCCCCTGGCAATTAAAGATGTCTCAGGAAGTACCAACCGGTTCAGCTACGATTCATTTGGGCGTCTTAAAGAAGCGTTTAATCCAAATGGACAGAGAGTGAGCCGGAATGAATACTCCTATTCTCTGGATACCTACTCTTCTTTTGATGCAGAAGACCCGAATCGGGTGGAAAACATCATCTACAACGATCCGGCAGATACGACTGATAAAACGATTTCTGTAAGCTACCTGGATGGTCTTGGTCGTGCAATCCAAAGTCAGACCCGAGCCACCGATGGTACCGCCATTGTAACCGGAACTTTGTACGACGCACAGGGACGACCACATATTACCAGCCGGCCGATTGAACTGAATGTAAACAGCTACACGAACGGATATGTAAACGACCTATGGGGAACCGGTTTTGACGGCAATCCGGGAGAAGCATTGCCTACCAACAGCGAAATCTACCAATACTATGATACAGGATTCAGTGGGACCACTGATGCTCAATATGCTTATACTCAATCTCAGTTCGAAGCGAGTCCGCTAAGCAGAGCCATTGCTTCCGGGAACGCCGCTTCGGCACTCCGTTTAGGGCAGAACGAAAGTACGATGGACTACGGACTAAACAGCGGAACGGAAGATTTTTCCGGGTTTACTGATAACGAACTGAATAAAACCGTGTCCACTGATCCGAATGGAAATCACACCTTCAGCTTTACCGATGGTTGGGGCAATACCATTGCCACCATGACCGACATGGACGGCGACAGCACCAAAGACAGCGATGATCTGGTTACACAATTCCAGTACGATTTGCGCAATCAACTGAAGAAAGTGACCGATCCGCGCGGACTCGAAACCGACTACACGTATAACCAACGCGGGCAGTTGGTGGAAAAAGACATGCCGGATAAAGACGACCCGGATGACTACCGCTACGACAGTAGTGGCAACCTCCGCTTTGTGGAAAGTGCCAAACATAAAAATAATGGCAGCACAACTTTATTAATCGATCAGGAGGAAGAAGGAACTTTTAACCTGACGATGCCTGGTGATGGGGTAGTAGAGTTTGATGTATCCTTGCAGGTAGCTGGAGAGGGTCCAGAAGTACGTTATAAATTCGGATATACCGACGGAAATGCATTGTATAATAATGTATTTGACGCCTGGGAAACCAGTGGATCCGGAACCATTTCTATTGGGAAAGGAAACTATAAGGTGGAAGTAACAGAAGAATCGACTGGGTATCAATACCAGATCTTACATAGTATGGATTTCAAACCCTACAAATTCACGTACAATAACTACGATGAATTAAACCGCATTACTGAAACCGGGGAATATTATGGTGATTCTTCCTTTACAGCCAAAAGTATTGAAACAAATGTTTCTGGAAATAATATCTCCATGCAGAAATTCTACTATGGAGAAGCACAGGCTCATGACAGTGCTAATTACACCAAAGGCAGGCTGGCAAAAGTAGAATATCGAGACCTGCACGTCGAAAACCTCTGGGGAACCACCTGGTACAGCTATAACAGTCAGGGACTAGTGGAATGGATCATTCAGGATCTTCCCGGAAGTACCATGGGCGAGAAAAAAATAGAGTACGTGTACGACGAGCTTGGTCGCATGACCGAAATGAAGTTTCAGGAAGGTACCGCTTCCGAAGACTACTACTTCCGCTACACTTACGATGACCTGGGAAGACTTTCCAAAACTGAAAGCAGAAACGACCCCGCAGGAAGCTGGGTGGAAGACGCCGAATACACCTACTTCGCGGACGGGCAGTTGGAAGAACTAAATCTGGGCGGAAATGACCAGAGTGTAGACTACAGCTACAACTCTGCCGGATGGCTGCGGTTTATTAACGATCCGGATGGATTCAGTGAGTCTTCACCCGGGTTTTCCGATGACCACTTTGGTCTGGAACTGCGTTACTATAACAATGTGGGAAGCGGAGACGCGGGATACAATGGAAATATAGGCTGGATCGAATGGGAGCAATACCTTGCAGGAACAAGCACCGATGAACCTGAATACGCATTTAACTACGACCGGGCTAACCGCCTTACCGATGCCTTGTATGAAAACAGCTCAGGAACGGATGACAACTCAAACGGTCTGGATGTGGATTACCAGTATGACAAAAACGGCAATATGGATCAGTTTATCCGGTACGGTTCCGGGGGCGGGTCTGACTACTATACAATAGAACAGCAAACCGGGCAAAACCGGATTGATTACCTCGAAGACCAGGTCAGTTTCGACAAATTCTACGTGGAATATGACGCCAATGGTAACATGATAAGCAATGAGCTCAATGGTCTGGAAAGTGCCAGGTATGACTCCCGCAACCTTTCGTACACCCTAAGCGGAGCAAGCAGTACGGTATACCATATTTATGACGCCGATGGTCAACGCATTTCCAAAAAAGAAGGAAGTACGAGCACCTCCTACATTCGCGGAGCAGACGGACAAACCGTAGCGGTATACGAAAATGGGTCCATTGATAAATGGAACATTTTGTCTGGTGGAGATGTGGTTGGAACCGTAACTTCAGGTGGAGCGAAAGAATACTTCCTTAAAGATCATTTAGGTTCTACCCGAGCGGTAGTAAACAGTTCCGGCACGGCGGTAGCTTACTTTGATTTCTACCCCTACGGTAAACTCATGCCGGGAAGATACACTACCTCCAACGACGACCGCTACAAATTTACTGGTCACGAGCTGGACGAAGAAGCGGGTCTCGATCTTTCCTATGCCGGCGCCCGCTACCTCGATTCGGAAATTGGTGCTTGGTTGAGTATTGATCCGTTGGCTGATTCTTATCCCGGATGGAGTCCTTACAATTATGCTTTGAACAACCCAATGCTTTATACAGATCCTACTGGAAATTGTCCTACAATAACAGTCTGTATAAATATTGCACAAGCCGCTGCAAACGTGACCTTTAGTGCAACGGCAGGCTCAGTAGGTGCGGCAGTAACTTCATTAAACACTGCAGCATCAGTTACGGCTGGAGGTTTAGAATTAACTTATGGAATAATAGGTGCAGCCACAGGATATGCCATTAAGAAATTAACAAGTGGAAGCGATAGTCAGGATCAACAAGATATTGATAGAGACGAAGATCGAGCTATTGAAATTTTTGATAAACATGATTCAGAAATAGAAGCTCTAATCAATTACGGAGATAGAACAGGAGCTGAGCATGAAGTTCCAGGAGGATTAGCTGGTGCGGTGGCACATGAGTTAAGAACGGGTGAAAAAATAAAAGGAGCCGATCATGTTCAAAAGGCATATGACATATTACCTGCTCTAGATAAAAAGATCAGGGCAGTAACCAATTCCTATAGTCTTTCTGATGAGCAAAGAAAGATTTTACTGAATAGGATTACATCCTTTAAAAATGATATTTTAGATGCGCTAAAAACAGAAAGAGAAGATGAAAAAGAATAAGATTAATGACTTAGAAAAAATGAGCTTAGAATACTATGAGAATGATATAAAACTAAACTGGATTTCATTAGATGAAATTTCAGACTTAGACTTCGAGAAAACCAAAATGGATGCATTTTCATATCACATATTATATTCTGGAAATGGTGAAACTCAGGATTATGAATATGTAGATTATATTCGAAACTATTTAGCTCAAAACAATAATGTAAAGTTCTCAAAAGTAGTCGATTTAGTTCTAGATTTGATAGACAAGTGTTGGTCAAGCTATAGCTCGTTTCTCATTGAGTACTATTGGCAGAATAGGGGTTTGGTTGATATATCATTTGATAAAATTATCGAGAAATCAAGAAAAACTTTCTTAATGCAAGAAGAGTTATACCCAAAAAGTTTGATAAGAGAATTTTTGATTTACTGTAAAGAATTTTATGAAATAGAATTCGATCAAATAAGTAAATCAAATTTAAGTAGAGAAAATTTTCTCTTTGCAAAATCAATAATTGAAGATGATGATGTTTCTATTGAGGCTGTAAGAAGAAAATACAAGGCCCCTAACTAGCGCAAGTAGCCTGTGCTGAACTTGATTCAGTATCCACTTGTGCAGTTAGGCTAATAAATAACTTTAAAACAAAAGGCATGAGATTCCGATCTTGTGCCTTTTTTGTTGGTTGTTATGCTAATTCAACATTCATAATTCAATAATTTATAATTCCCCAAGGGTTAATAAATGGAATCTTATTTCCGGAGGAGATGTGGTTGGGACCATAACCTCCCAATGGCAATATGATTGAAAACCCATTCACTGGGCTCACACATGGTCGGTATGATGCACGTAATCTTCCATACACCATAAGCGGCAGCAGCAGTACGGTATACCATATTTATGATGCCGACGGGCAACGCATCTCCAAAAAAGAAGGAAGTACGACTACCTCTTATATTCGTGGGGCAGACGGACAAACGGTAGCGGTATACGAAAATGGATCCATTGATAAATGGAACATTCTGTCTGCTGGAGATGTGATCGGTACCCGCGCCTCCGGTTCATCCTTTACCGAGTACTTCATAAAAGACCACCTCGGTTCCACAAGAGCCATAGAAAACAGCATTAACTCTGCAGTAGCCTATTTTGATTACTACCCCTTTGGGAAACCCAACCTAGCGCAAGCGTCCGCTTGTGCCGGAAAGGCTAATAACAAATTAAATAAAACGCCCAATTCTACGGAGTTGGGCTTTTTTATTTTGTAAGGGCAAGCCAGAAAACAGGTCTAACTACTGCTAACCAAAAATACATGAGCAGAAAACATAAATTCTTAGACCAGCAACAAGCGTACTTTGTAAGTTTTGCTACGGTACATTGGATTGATGTATTTACAAGGAAAGTCTATTGCGATGAAATAGTGGAAAGTCTTAAATATTGTCAGCAGGAAAAAGGATTGGTTTTATATGCGTGGTGCATTATGCCTAGTCATGTACACCTGATTATGGGGACAAAGGGAGAAAAGATGCAGGACATCCTCAGAGACTTAAAAAGCTACACATCCCGAAGGATTAAAGAACAGATAGCAAATTACCCTAAAGAAAGTAGAAGGGAATGGATGCAATGGATGTTCCGGAAGGCGGGAAGTGCAAACTCAAACAATCAGACCTACCAATTCTGGAGGCAGGATAACCGACCAATGGAGGTGACGAGCAATGAGTTTTTTCATCAAAAGATGGAATACATTCATTATAACCCGGTAAAGGAAGGTTTTTGTGATACACCGGAAGCTTATCCATACAGTAGTGCGTTATGGTATAAAGAAAAGCAGGGAATGATAGAAATAGATGAGGTATTGATATGAGTGCAGGTAGTGTTGGAAGTCGGAGACTTCGGGAGCTGGTACTTTTAAGTCACAGACTTAAAAGATCGAGGGGATTATCAAGATGGTATACTTTATCGACAATTAAGAAATGCAGGAGCTAGTGGAAAATGGTAGAAATAAATCAACAAAAAAATAATCAAAGAGTAGACCTTAAGAAGGTTTTTGTTATCACTAATTTTTTTCTTTTAGTTATATTTATCTGCTTTAATTCTGCTGTTGAATTTTCAAAAGTTGAAAATTTACTATTCAATAGAATATTACTTTCGATCATCTTTTTATTACAAGTAGTTTCAATTGTATTTATTGGAACTATAAAGAAAGAAAAAGCAAAAATGCTTTATTACGTTTTTGAATTAGCTTCTATATTGTTTATTGCCCTTGTTGTAATAGCATTAGTTGTATCTATTTTTATACCATATAGATTTTTTTAAATAACTAACTAGCGCAAGCCCCTAACTAGCGCAAGCGTCCCCAATGATGTTTTAAGTCTATGACTTAAAACTGGTAGAACAGCAAGTTTGCAACTTGCATGAAAGGCAAACAACAACTAATTAAAACAAAAGGCATGAGATTTCGATCTTGTGCCTTTTTTTGTTATCGCCAGTCATACATCAAAAAAAAGGATAATTTAATGTATGCTTAATATCCGGCATTAAAACCAGTAAGCGTTTTAAGTAAACCTTAAAAAAGGGGGTAATTAAGGTTTGGTATTTGGAAAGATGATGTTTTAAGCTTAGATTCGAAGCATACCTTAATTAAACAATTTTTTAATGCCTGATAAGATGCTGTATCCGGTGAACCCCGACCGCACAATACCATGGAATTCTCTGCCGGAATTACCCATACAAAGGGAGTTATCAGAAGATCTGGATATTTACAAACAACTGGGTAAAGCAAAAGAGGCGCTGGCTTTGCTTAATGGGAGAAGTATTGCCATTCCGAATCAGGGGATTCTGATTAACGCAATCACGTTGCAGGAAGCAAAAGATTCGAGCGCTATTGAGAATATTTTTACTACCGAAGACGAACTGTATAAAGCGTACAGCGAAGAAAAGGCAAATCAACCGTTAACAGGAACAGCCAAAGAGGTATTGCGTTACCGGGAAGCTTTATGGCAGGGATATCATTATCTAACACAACATGGATTTAATGATGCTTACTTTATACAGGTGTTCAACGAGATAAAAGAAACTTCAGAAGGGTATCGGTCACCGGTTTCCAGAATCTATATACGTGCGGGCGGGAGTGGACCGAATGCAGGTAAGCCGGTATATACTCCTCCAAGAGGCTCCGGTGTGGTAGAGGCAAAAATGAACAACCTGATTGAGTTCCTGAATGGAGGAATTAATGAACCGGACGAGCCTTTGTTGAAGCTGGCCATTGCTCATTATCAGTTTGAGGTAATCCATCCGTTTAACGACGGAAATGGGAGGACTGGAAGAATTATGATGATCAATTACCTGTGTAAAGAAGGGTTGCTGGATTACCCTATCTTGTTTTTGAGCAGGTATATTATGGATCACAAACAGGAATACTACGATTATCTGGCAGGGGTATCACAGCGTGGTGACTGGAAGGTCTGGATATTATATATACTAAGAGCCATAGAATATACGTCAAGGTTAACTTTCGAAAAGATACAGGACATTCTAACCGCTAAAGAGGACATGCTGGAGATCATCAGAAAAGAAACGGCTTTCAGAAAACCGGAAGAACTGGTTCAGGCGTTATTCACTCAACCATTTACCAAAGTGAATCACCTTACAGAAGCCGGTATATATGCGGAAAACACTGCAAGGGACTATCTGACAAAGATGACGGAGTTAAGATTAGTAGAGAAAAGAAAGATAAGCGGTAAGCATTACTACTTAAATACAGAACTTAAACGGATTCTCTCTTATTAAGATGGATATTGAATTTAGAGTTCATAAAAACTGAAACAGCAAACTATGTTTCAGTTATGCTGAAACAATGAATTCAACATTAAGCATTCAATAATTTATCATTCGCGAAGCGGAATAAGAGTGTCCCCTCCGGGACTCGAACCCAGATCTAGAGCTTAGGAGGCTCCTATTCTATCCGGTTGAACTAAAGGGACATTCAATATTTGTGTTTAAGATACGTATTTGATGTAACAAGACATTTATTTTATAGTAGAAGGTCACATTTCATTTGGTTCAATAATACATTTGGTCATGCAACGATTTTTATTTCTTTTGGGCTTTGCACTTATTTTCAGTAACTCAGCTAGCGCACAACAAACCATTACAGGTAAAATTGTAGATGCGGAAACAAATGAGCCATTAGCTGCAGCTCATGTTATTATCAAGGGGACGTACAAAGGTACCATTGCAAATGCGGATGGGGAATACACGCTTAAAGTAAACAGCTTTCCTGCAACCATTGTGGTCAGATTCCTAGGCTATGAAAGTCAGGAACAACAAATAGATGCCAATCATGAAGGTCCGCTTGATTTTCTGATGAAAGAAGCCTTTCTGGAACTGGAAGAAATTACCGTTACCGGTGAAGACCCTGCTATTTCGATTATGAAAGAAGTAATTCGCCGGAAACAAATCTGGAGAGAAAAGCTGGATACCTATCAGGTGGATGCCTATACGCGCCAACAGATTTTAAAAGATACTACCATCGTATCTATTACAGAGAGTATTTCTGAGGCATATTGGGATCGAAAAAGGGGGAGTAGAGAAGTACTTAAATCGAAGCGGCAAACGGCAAATATTGAAGGAAGCGATAACTTTGCCGGTGTTAGCTATTTACCAAACTTCTATGATGACAACCTCGAAATTGTGGAATTCGATGTAGTTGGAGTTACCCATCCAAACGCGCTAAAGTTCTATAATTTTGAATTGGTTGACTTCACTAAAATCGATGATAATGTAGTATTCGAAATTAAGGTGACCTCAAAAAGAAAGTTACAACCACTATTTGAAGGAACGATATATGTGCTGGATCTAGAGTACGCATTGATTTCAGTGCGTCTTAAACCGAATTCTGTAATTGTATTTCCCCCTCCTATTACTGAATTCAATATGTACTACGAACAGCAGTTCAGTAATTTTGGAGGAGATTACTGGCTGCCCGTGGATTTCAGGATGGAAGGCATGATTGAAATCGGAGTTCCGGGATTAAGGTTTCCACCTATTGGGTTCAGTCAGATTTCCAAACTGAGCGACTATGAAGTAAATACGGAGCTTCCTGATTCTTTATATGAAAACTACGATTGGATTACTGTTGACTCAGCAACTATTGGGAAATCAGATTCTCTGTTTGTGAGTTCAATTGATGTAGTTCCGCTTTCAGCAAAAGAAGAGTATGCGTATCAAACGGTACGATGTAACACCAGTCTGGAGCAGGAATTTCGGCCCAAAGGATTTTTAGTTCGGTTTATGGATTTAGATGAAGAGATGGAAGACGGTACTGGAAATTGTACAGAAGAGGAAATAAAAGCAGATACTACGATATCAAACCGAACCGGAACTAATCGAGTAAGAAAGGAACCTTCGGCATTTAGTAAGTTTGCAGACCATTTGAGTGTACAGGCAAGATATAATCGTGTGGATGCAGTGTTTGCAGGTGTTACACATGAAGATCATTTTGCAGATCGAAGAGTAAGAACCACTACTAAACTTGGATATAGTGTGGGGTATGGGGAAGGTTCTTTGGACGGCTTGAATTATGGGCTTGATGTTTCATGGTGGCCATTAGCTAAAACAAGAAGATTAGCTCTTCAGGCGGGTTTTCACGGAAAAACGGATACCCGTTACCAATCTGATTTATACGGAATGGTAATGACCAGTGGAATGCCATTATTCGGATATGATGATTATTTCGACTATTACCGGCGGGATGGTGCATATGTGGGTGCCAGATTCAGACCAAGAAGATTATGGAGAAATACATTTTCTTTGTTATACAGATTGGAGGAGCATAGTTCTATCGATTATAAAACCAGCTACGATATTGCTGCCAATTCAAACAGCCAGCGCTTAAATCCTCCTGTAAATGATGGAACACTTAGTTCATTTGAGATTAAACTGGAACGCGGAGAAGGTAAAGAAGCTCTTGGGGTTATCGGAGCTGATAATATTTCCCTGAGTATAGAGCAGTCATTAACTGCAATGGGTAGCGATTGGGATTTTACTCGATTCAAAATGGATATATTCCAACGCTTCAATACGTTTTATAAACGCAGGTTTATACCAAACTCATTGGATTTCAGAGTAAATGCGGGTACATATTTAGGAGATTTACCGGTACAAAGAAATGGTACTTTGGATGCAGCGTTTGGATATTTTACTCCATTTGGTGGATTTAAATCTAAAAGATATGTGCCTTATGAAGGGGCGAGTTATATCGCAATAAATGCGGAGCATAATTTCAGGTCCGTACCATTGGAAGCATTAGGTTGGAGAGGTGCTGCAAAGTCTGGCTTGAGTATCATTACCTTTGGGGGAATCGGAAGAACCTGGTTGTCTGGTAATCAACGTGAGTTTTTTAATGCTAATATAGGATACCTTCCTTCTAACGCAAACGACTGGCATTCAGAAGTCGGAATTTCTCTAAGCAATATATTCAGCCTTTTCAGAATTGATCTTGCTTATCGTATTGATGAACCAGGTTTATATCCAGGAATAGCGTTTGCCAGATTATTCTAATCAAACTAAAGTGCATAAAAAAAGGCGAACCAATTTGGTTCGCCTTTTTAATTTCATTTAAGAATGAATTACATGCCAGGGCTGTACTTTAATGTACTTACAGGATGTGATTCTGCGCGTCTGTTCTTCTCACAGCCGTCATTTGATTCTTTCTCAGAAGCGGAACATTCAACCGGAGCTTTTCCAAGACCTCTGGATTCAATTCGATCTTCTGAAATACCGTTATCAGTGTAAAATTTAACAACTGCAGCAGCACGACGAAGACTTAATCGTAGGTTATATTGATCTCCACCAACATGGTCAGTGTAAGCATCAACACGAATTTTGAATGCGGGAGCTCCTTGAAGTAACTCTACGTTGTCAGATAGTGCCTGAGCAGCAGCATCAGAAAGATTAGAACGGTCAAATGCAAAGTTTACAGTGCTGAAAGCATCCATTGCTAAATAAACAGGATCGGAGCTGTTTAATGGGTTTGTTCCCATATCGAGTTCTTGTCCATCAGTAAAGCCATCACCATCAGAATCTGCGTTCGTTGGATCAGTTCCATTTGCAATTTCGTCTACATCTGAAACACCATCACCATCAGCATCGCCATTAGCGTCATTAGGATCAGTCTTATACGTCATGATTTCATCATAATCAGAAAGTCCGTCACCATCAGTATCCGAATTATTCGGGTCCGTGTTATAAGAATTAACTTCATCTCCATCAGAAAGACCGTCTCCGTCAGAGTCAGCATTATTTGGATCTGTATTGTATTCGTTTACTTCTTCACCATCAGTCAATCCATCATTGTCAGAATCAGGAGAAAGAGGATCTGTTTCAGTTTCGTAAATTTCTACATAGTCGTTTAGACCATCACTATCGGTATCAAGAGTTCTTAATGTTTCTTCATCCAGAGACATTAAATATTCCAGCGTACGATCTGGTGGTGGAAGCAATTCCTTAGGGGCACAATTACTTATAACAAAAGCAATCGTAAGCATAAAGAGTGTGAGCTTTGAATGTTTCATCATGGTTTTTTTGGATTGATATTAATTTTTTTAATTGGGTTTAAAATAGCGGTTTGCTTTTGAATTAAAAAAGATTCTTTCTTCTCAAAAATAATGAACTTTAAATAAAAAGTATGTAGTTGGTAGTGTAAGCAAGAACTTATTTTTTTATCTTTACTTTTTATGGGGCTATAGCTCAGCTGGCTAGAGCGTCGCGCTGGCAGCGCGAAGGTCTGGGGTTCGAATCCCCATAGCTCCACAAAAGCCTTTTACACCCTGTAAAGGGCTTTTTTTGTTGATTAATTCTAATTGTTTGTAAGCTAACATCGCCTCATATTATCCATTCGTTTAACAAATTGCGAGGTAAGTATGAAAAAATCAGTTTGGTGTACAACCATTTTTCTTTCACTCTTAGTTTCATTCTTTAGTTTTGTTCCCACAAAAAATGTATTTGCTCAATCGGAAATACTCTCACTGGAAGTGAATTTGAGTCCTGCACTTGAAAATGCGCAGGTTCTTGGTTTAACTAGTCTTGGGGTAGATAATAGAGGTTCTGGACCGGTTTTGTTTTCTGGGTCACTTGTTAATAATACAAATCGTCAACTGAATAACTTATTTTTCGAGTTTAGAATACAAGCTGGAAAAATAGGAACCATTGCAAGTATAACCCAACAAGCTGCATATCCCTTTTCTTTAGGGCCAAATCAAGTAGTTTTTGGGGATAACAATGATATAACCAATGAAAAAATTCCTGGTATTGATGACAACATGCGGTTTGATGGGGGTTTAACACCAGAAGGTGAAGATTTCATTGAAAGTTTAGGCGGAACAACAACTTTACCAGCAGATATTTACACGTTTTCTGTTACTATTTATCAGGTGACTAATGAATTAGGAAAAGAAGTGTTAGCTACCGAGACTATAGAGCTGGGTGGAAGTGATGATGGAGCAGTGGTAGACGAAAAGAGTATTCTTTTAAAGAATCCCGGAGATGTTATTGGAGCAGATGTAAATATCACGAATCCATTCCCACAATTTAGCTGGGAAGGTGACGCCGCTAATACTTACAGGGTTGTTGTTGTCAGGGCAAATGGTCAGGATAGTCCGGAATCCTTAATAGAAACAGCTAAAAGTTCTCTTCCAACAAACGAAACGGGTTCGTTGCAGCAATTTGAAAATCTGGATTTAACAATAGAAGGTAACACTTTGCAATATCCTTCTTCAGGTGTTCAGGCATTAGTTGCAGGGCAAACATACTACTGGCAGGTAAGCACAGAAGTACAAACAGCGCTAGGGTCTGAGGAATTAACATCAGAATTATGGACATTTAAACTGGCTGCACCAAGTGATAATACTACATTAGTTGAAATAGATCAGGATGCATTCGATGCAATAATTGCCTTAGTTGGTGAGGAGCAATACGCAGAGCTAACAGAGAGTGGGTATTCTTTTGAAAGTATTGAGATAAATAACCAAATTATTACCGGAGCAACGGCACTACAACTACTTACGGAGATTATTCAGAAAATAGATGAGGGTGAAATAATACTTAACAATTCTAATTAAGAGGTATCATGAAAAAGTTAACATCAATAGCAGTATCGTTGATTTTAGCCGTTGTTCTTGGTTCTATGCTGGCAAGTGATCTATATATACCAGTTCAGGAAGAACAGGAACGACCATTAGCCATTGTAAGGAGGTTTAAACCACAAGTGGAGCTAGCCTCTGGAGACAAAGAGTTTATTCTTGATTTAACAGAAAATTTGGGGGAACAATTATTTAATGGTGATACGCTTTCTACAGATGAAAAAGGATATGCGTTAGTTGTGTTTATGGATAATACTGTTGCTAAGGTAAAACCAGAATCGATGCTTATTGTTCAGGGAGAAAGTTTTGCAGATTCTAAAATATCGAACAGAAGGATCAACCTTGAAAGTGGAGAAGTATTTATGGAGGTTGAGCCTTTGGGTTCAGGTACTTTTGAAGTAGCCACTTCCCGATCTCTGGCGTCTGTTAAAGGTACACGTTTTGGAACAAGATCATACGGATATGTCTGGGTTCAGGAAGGTCAGGTTGATGTTACAGCAACCAACTCCGGTCAAACCGTTTCTTTATTTGAACGTATGTTTGCAGAGGTCGATGAGAATGGAAATTCGGTTCAGTCTGGTACCTTGACAGAAGAAGAACTTTCAAATCTTGGAGAAGGTTTTGATGAACTAGATGAAGATCTGATTGAACGAACAATCATACTCAGATTCAGAGATGCAAATGGTCAGATAAGGGAAATTCCTGTTAACATCTTTGAAAAAGGAAATTAATAATCGTTATTTAGGTATTTGGTAGGTTTATTTACCTTCAGGCTTTTACTTTATTTAAAAACTAAGACATGAAAAAAGGGGTGCTAGGTGCAGCATTAGCTTTAAGTTGGGTTGCGCTATGCTCACAGGTTACTAATGCTCAGTTTACGGTTCAGCACCAACAGCCAACGGTTTTGAATCGAGCCACTACTAATACGCTTGAATTTTTTGTTGCAGGAATCAATGAGAACGAGGTTTTAGAGGCACTTTTATTTTACAAAAATGAAGGTGATTTGGGGTATTCCCAGAAAGAAATTGGCTATATAAACGGAATATTCATAACAACAGTAGAGCCCCAGGATTTATTAGGTTCCAGTTTCGAGTATTATTTTCAACTGACCCTTAGAAATCAGGATCAGGATATATTTTATCCGGAAAGCCTACCTTCTGAAAATCCAATTCGAGTAGATATTATAGATGAGGTTGAGGAAGAGGTGATGCCTCAATTAGAGGGTATTGATTACTCTGTGTTGTCCCCCAAGCCCGGCAATGGACTAGCAAAAAACGATGTATTTATAGCAGTAGCGTTGTTCTATAATATAGATGAAATTGAACCGGGAGAATTCCGCTTATTATTGAATGGAAGAGACGTTACGGCACTGGCAGATACTTCAGACTATTTCATATCCTATGTTCCTAAGGGATTAAGACAAGGGGCTTATTCTGTACAGTTAAACTACCTCACTTCAAATGAAACCTATCAAGTGGTTTCATGGGACTTTAAAGTAGTTGATCCCAGAAAAGCTTCTTATCAGGGGCTTTCACCTCGTTTAGTTCCAACAGGACGTGTTGAACTTACAGCAAGAAACCAAACAATTTCGGGAGATCTTAATAATGCCTACACAGGGAGGTCTTTTATAAGTGGTTCTTATGGACTTTTTAAATACTCTGCTAATGGGTTTATAACTTCGCAAGAGTCAAATCGTTTACAACCTCAAAATCGATACGGTGTTAAACTGAGCCTGGGTAAATGGTGGAATTTCGAAGCAGGGCACGTATTTCCAAATCTAAGTAAGTTTACCATTACAGGAAGAAGAATGTATGGTATTAATACTTCACTACATGTTCTTTGGGATGTAATTAATGTTCAATTCATTTACGGCGAACTCAGTAGAAAAGTGACTAATTTGTACTCTACTGTTCAGGTTGATACAGTAATTGCTGGTGGGGTTCCACAGGACACTACTTATACACTTGGTTACGAAAATTCCGGAAGGGGTACTTTTGCAAGGAAAGTAATTGGTGGCAGAGTAGGATTAGGAAACCCCAAAAAGTTTCAATTTGGAATTCAGGCAATGAAAGTAGAAGATGATACCACATCCTTATTCAATGTAATTGATTACTCTGATCTACAATCTGCACCACAATTTATAAATCGTTTAACAGCTGATGACAGGGTTAAACTTGAAGAAAACCCTGATCTACTCAGAATAGAGGGTGGGAGTCCAAGACCAAAAGGGAATATTGTAGCCGGTGTAGATTTAGGTTTCAGGCTTGCAAAAAATAAAATTCGATTTAAAACAGAGACCGTAGTAAGTGCACTTAATAACGATATTTATGGAGGTCCGTTAGATTCATTACGTGCAGCAGATATTGGTTTCGAAGGCTTAAATCAGTCTGACCTTGATATTCTTGCCAACTTAGCTCAGTTTATTATTATAAATGAGAATATGAGTGTGATTCCTGTTCGCATTAAAGGAATTGGATCTGACTCAAGTGAGGCTGAAGCATTTTTTCCCACTTCTATTATAGGTTCAGATACTGAACTTTCGGTAGTATATCCAAAGAATACATTAAGTGTTCAATATCGTTGGGTTGGACCTGATTTTGTATCATTGGCTAATTCTACTATTAGAAAAGATATAGCAGGATATACTATTTCAGACCGATTCAGATTACTTCAAAATCAAGTGTATGTAACACTGGGTTATGAGTCGTTGAAAGATAATGTTACGAATTCGAAAGAAGCGACAACGAATACTATATCGTATAGGTCAAATGTTAGCTGGTATCCAATAAAAAATAGTCTGCCAAAAGTGAGTGTAGGCTTTCGCTACAGAACTCGTGATAACGGCGTAGTGAGATTTAACAGCGAAGTTCCGGCAGGCTTAGAGAACTCTGCAGTTCAGAACCTAAGGATAGTAGACGGTGATACTCTAACAACAACGGTCCCAAGAAGTAATAATACATTGAATCTTAGTTTTTCGGTTACACAACAGGTAAGGCTTGCTGATATGGTGCATGACGCCACCATTAATATATCTACATTAAATACAAGAGATGATGTTTTCACCTACGGAGATGCCAAAAATGCTTCTGTCTCCTTTAATGTGGGTACTAGATTTGAAACAGTTCCGCTTCGAACGCAATTAGGTATGACTTTTAATAGAACAGAATCCGGTAATGGTCAGCTGGATATTGATATATTCGGTATGTATGCAGGTGGAAGTTATTTTATGCTGGATGGGAAATTAACATTGACCAGCAGATTGGCTTTTACAAGTAATAAATCTAAAACGCGTTCTCTTTCAATCGCAAATGGATCCGATTCAGATTTCTTTAATGATTACTACATTTTAAGCGAAGAGCGAAACTCGTCTACATTTGGAACTTATGTTCTAATAGCTGGAGCTGAGTACAGGTTGGATAATAATCACTCTTTTCTTTTTGACTCCAACTTTACGAATGTATCAGGAGCGAATTCAATAAATGACCGTGTAGTTCAGTTACGGTATATTTACCGGTTTTAGTTTATGAAATCTTCTTCCCGAAAAAAGAAGGGTGTTGGAATATATCTGCTTATTGCAGCAATCACTTTCTCTTTCTCGTTTCTTCTAGTCCTAACGGAACCGGTACAAAAGACGGAGCTTTCAATACGAGACAGTTTTTTTGAAATAAGAGGACCTCTCTCCGTGGAGGGCTCACCAATTGTCTTAGTTGCAATTAGTGATGAAGCCGATGAAGAAATTCCAGAGAAGTGGCCCTGGCCAACAAGTGTTCATGCAAAATTAGTTGAAAATCTAACCAGAGCAGGTGTAAAGGCAATTCTTTTTGATGTGATTTTTGCTAATCAGGATATTTACAATTTAAGCAATGACACTCTTTTTGCACAACGTATTACCGAACATGGAGGGGTAGTTTTAGCAGGAGCCTTACAAGAATCTTCAAACAGAAATTCAAGGATGACTGTACGTGATTTTCCAACAGAAGTATTATTGAATACTAATCCTAATCCCGTGGGTTTGGTGCAAACTTCTGATCACCTGGACGGATTCGTCCGAATTTATAATCTGGGTCAGGTAGTTTCCGATCACTCATACTATATGTTAGGACTTGAAGGACTTCGAATCTTTCAGGATTTAGAAGTGGGAAGTTTACAAAACCTAACAGAGGTAACTCTGGACTCTGAAATCAGTGTTGGTGAATATAAAATAGAAAGAGATAACTTAAATTCGTTTATCATCAATTATTATGGACCTGAAGGTATTTTTCCAACATACAATTTTGACCATGTAATTGATGACCCCTCATACAATACTGTCGATGAAGATGGTTTTTTCGAGATGAATCTTTTTGATGATCCGTTGACTCAAACAGGGTTGTTATATGATGGAGTTTTTAAAGACAAGATTGTAATTGTTGGTTCAACTATGACCACTTTACAGGATTTTCATCCAACTCCATTTGCCAGTGCCGATTTTCCACGCCCCGGTTTTGAGATCCATGCCCATGCAATGCAAACAATTATTGATGGGAATTACATTTCCAAACAAAAAAGTGTTTCTCAGTTATTGGTTATACTATTAGCTACACTACTAGTGGTCTTCTTTAATCGTGGAGTTGGTGCAGGTTGGGGGTTTGCATTAATGGCCGTTTTGATGGCCGGTTATTATGGGTTAGCGGTCCTGCTCTTCTTACAAAACCAATTTTTTCTTCATGTGTCAGGAGTGATAATTTCAATATTTCTGAGTCAGATCGGAACGGTCGGGTATGAATTCTTAAATGAGCAAAAGGAAAAAAAGCGTATCAAAGGGATGTTTTCCTCTTATGTTTCCCCAAGACTTGTTGATCAAATGATTGAGTCGGGTGAGGAGCCGAAATTAGGAGGGGAAGATCAGTACATCACTGCCTTTTTTAGTGACATCGTTTCTTTTTCAACATTTTCCGAAAGGCTTGAGCCAAAACAGTTAGTTACTCTTATTAATGAATATCTAACTGCCATGACGGATATTATTAATTCACAGGGTGGGACTCTGGACAAATTTATCGGGGATGCGATAGTTGCTTTTTTTGGGGCGCCGGTTCCAATTGAAGACCATGCACTTAGAGCGTGTATATCTTCTCAGTTAATGGAAAGAAAACTGGCAGAACTCAGAACCAAATGGGAAAAAGAAGACTGGCCAGACATTGTATGGAAGATGCAGCATCGGATGGGAATGAATACCGGAGATATGGTTACCGGAAACATGGGCTCTGAACGCAGGTTTAACTATACCATGATGGGGGATAATGTAAATCTGGCTGCAAGATGTGAAAGTGGAGCAAAACAATACAACGTATTTACGATGGTTACAGAATCCACAAAATTGGAAGCTGAAAAGTATGGAGATGATTGCCTGTTCCGTTTGCTTGATAATATTGTGGTAAAAGGAAGAAGTAAGCCAGTTAAAGTATTTGAAATAGCCGGTTTAAGGAAAGATGCTTCTCAAAAGTTATTTGATTGTATAGGCTTTTATGAACAAGGAATGGAAAGCTATTTTAATCAAGACTGGGATCAGGCAATTAAAAACTTCGAACAAGCCCTTCCACTTGAAGCACATCTAAAAAATCCGTCCCAGTTGTTTATTAAACGCTGCAATATGATGAAGGAGAATCCTCCTGCTAAAGACTGGGACGGAGTCTATATAATGACTTCAAAATAGATGCAAGTTTTAAGAAATGAGCTACAAGGGATGAAAAATTTTAAAAATCTTATTGTATGGCAACAAGCTATGGATCTGGCAAAAGAGGTCTCAAGAGTTTTAGAGGAGCTTCCCCAGTCAGAAAGTTATCCTACCGAGATCAGATAGTTAGATGTTCCATTTCTATTCCATCAAATATTGCTGAAGGAAGTAGCCGGGATAGCAAAAAAGATTATAAAAGGTTTCTTCAAATTACGCTTGGTTCTAGTTTCGAATTAGAAACACAACTACTTCTTCTTGAGCAAAATAATGTGGTAAAGTATGATAAATTTAGTCTTTCTTTATCATTAAATGAAGAAGTACAAAAAATGCTACAGACATTTATGAAGCGCTTAAATTAACTTTAGGCTTAAAACTCAAAGCTTGAAACTAAAAAAACTTGAGACTTGGTGCTTTTAAGTCTTATCTTTAAGGTTCTTGGGCAAGTCCTATACAGTCAGCTCCCTTAGAACTCCGTCAGGGCAGGAATGCAGCAGCGGTAATTTGGTCGTAGCGACGTGATATAGGTCGCTTGCCCATTTTTATTTTATGGACTTTGCAATATGCTCCGCAATCTGATCAGCATGAACTCTTGAGTTCTCTATAAAAAGCCTGCTCGTATCCAATCCTCCACAAACAACTCCGGCTACATACATTCCTTTTCTATTGGTTTCTAAGGAATCTTCTTTATGTACAGGCATACAATTTTCGTCATCTGTGAGCTCTATTCCAAGGGCATCCATTAACTTATAATTCGGATGATACCCGGTCATGGCAAGAACAAAATCGTTGGGGATAATTTTTTCACCATCAGGAGTTTCGAGCACTACTACATGTGGAAGGATTTCTTTTACTTCTGTATTAAAATAGGCGTCAATTTCACCAAATTTTATTCGGTTTTCTATGTCAGGCTTCACCCAATATTTAACAGAAGGTTTTATTTCTCCATATCTGACAGCCATGGTAACATTAGCTCCGGAACGATAGCATTCCAGGGCTACGTCCACTCCTGAATTTCCGGCGCCAACAACCAATATGTTTTGCCATGCATAAGGATGAGGTTCATCGTAGTAATGTTTTACTTTCGGCAGGTCTTCACCGGGAATGTTCATTTTGTTTGCTGATCCATAGAAACCTGTAGCAACTACTACTTTATCGGCTTTGTATTTGGCCTTATCTGTTTTAACAGTGAAGTTACCATCCTCACCTTCTACCGACTTTACACTTTCATATAAGTTGATCGGAAGTTTGTAATGCTCAGCTGCTCTTCTGTAATATTCCAGTGCTTCGCGTCGGGTAGGTTTAAATCCATGTGATATAAATGGAATATCACCAATTTCGAGTTTATCAGAAGTGGAGAAAAAAGTCATGTTGGTGGGATAATGGTAAAGCGAGTTTACTAAACATCCCCGTTCAATAATCTGAAATGGGATTCCTTTTTTCTGAAGTTGAATTCCGGTCACAAGTCCAATAGGACCTGCGCCAATGATGATTACCATAATGATCTTTTTATCTGTAATAGAACATATTAACAGTGTAAAGATAAGAATCGTTTTTTACGATTGTAACCAGTTAACAATAGTTTGATTAAGCCAGTTTTTGGGAGAACTAATAAACCCTACATGTCCACCTTTGTCAGTAAAAATGGAGGTAATCACAGGGTTTTTATTAATGATATTAAATGGCGCAAATCTCAAAGGACAAAGGGTATCTTGTTTACTGTGAATAAGAAGAAGTGATTTATTTACATCTCCCAAAAAATGTTTTGAGGAGCAGGTTTCATAATAGTGGTCAGCACTGTTAAATCCATGAACAGGAGCAGTAACTTTATCGTCGAATTGATAAATAGTGTTACCATTAAAGGTTGGAAGCACAGGATAATTTGCTCGTTTCAATTCGAGTTTTTGGATCAGTGTACGCATAAACCGGTATGCATACACCCTGTTAAATCCATGTTCTAAATTCAAAGAACCGGCTTTCAAATCATAGGGTGGAGAAACGGCTACCGCTCTTGTTACCGGATGTTCATTTCCTTCTTCTCCAAGTGATTTAATTAAGGCGTTTCCACCTAAAGAAAACCCTACTGCAAAGATTGGATTTTCAGGAAAGTGATTGCGAATCCACTTAAACAAGGTAGCATAATCTGAAGTTTCTCCGGAATGATAGAATCGGGGCTGAATATTTAAGCGACTACCACATCCCCTAAAGTTTAAAGCAGCTGAAGAGAAACCTGCTTCCTGTAAATCAAACATCAGGTTACGAATGTAAAAGCGCTCTGAGGATCCTTCCAATCCATGAAATAGTGCAACTATAGGTTTGCTGTTTTCAAGGTCGACTAAATCGACCTCAAGAAAATCATTATCCGGTGTTGAGATTTCAATCCGGTCGACGTTCACAGGCTTTATACTACTGAAAGAAGAAACCACAGTATGAACATGGCTATTCAACGCCCACCATTTAGGGTAAAAAGTTTTTGGAGTAAAAGCTTCCAACTATTTAATCAGTGTTAAACGAATTAAGTCCCGCCCTTTTGAAGTCTCCATGATAGCGAAATAAACTCCACTACTAAATTCATCCATTGCAATTTCATAAGTATGAATTCCTGCCAATAAGTTTGTATCTACAACAGTGCGGATTTTTCTCCCAATGCTATCATAAATCTCAAGTTTTACATCTTCTCTTTGAGACAAGTTGAACTTTAAGGTTGTTGAAGGATTAAACGGGTTAGGATAGTTTTGGAAAAGTGTTGTCGATTCAGGAAACTGATTTTCAGGATTTGAATTAGATTCACTGTTTTGTACGATAGGCAAAGCCCGGGCATTATTTGCCTGCTCAATAAGTTCTGCTTCAGTTTCACCAAAGGTGTATATAAAGCCAATAGAAATATTTTCATTTGGCGGGATGTAATAAGGTCCTGTTGCTACGACAGTAGACACATCTACATTTTCTACGGAAGTATTATTTGTACCTGCAATTAACGAGTTTCTTTTTTCAGCGAATGTAAAGTCATCAAACAGGCTAAACTCAAATCTGCTGGGTGTGCCTGCAAATCCATTATCAATAGCAAGAATACTCGAGGTATTAGCAAAAGGGAAAACAGCTACTTTAGGTTTTTGTGAGTCTCCATCCTCTTCAATGATCAGTAAATCATGTTCTTCGTTGTAGAACACATTATTGTTTGCAAAATTGCCAATATCCCAGTCATTGAAAATCCCAAAATAAACCTCAGAAAGTGATAGAGTTGAAGAGGTGTTTTCAATGGTATAATTTAAGATGATAGAGTTTTGAAGCTCAGGTGATACGTAGGTATTAGTCCTGAGATCTATAAGCATATTCTGAACAGCTGCGCTGGGGGTAGGTTTAAATGTTGAAACCCCTATAGCTCGGGAATTATCATTTGTTTCAAAAGTCTGATAGGCCGAAACAGGGATGAAATTATTGTCATAATTACCTGATGAACCTCTTACATTATTCAGGATTACATTATTAGCCTGCATAATGATGCCCCCTTCAAAGAGCAGGTTATCTCTCAAGAAATTTGAAGTATCAGGATAGGGGACGTAACCAATGCCACCAGTTCCTGCAGAAGCATCATAAAATCCAATTCTTCCATTAGGTGAAAATGAAAGAGCAATATTGCTAATGGTTGAGTAATCTGATTGCAAGTCATTGTATTCCAGAAAATCAAAATCCGCATATCCAACTGAGTTATCAAAAAACTCTACTCTGATTTCTGAAGATAGCCGAGTTAGGATTGCTTCATCCAGCTGGATAGGAATTTCAATTGCTTTTACACTTCCCTGGGGCATGGTTCCAACCGGAACTTCTTCTGAAAGAAATATAAGACCTGCATCTAGAGCTGTAGCCGACATTGAAAGGGAAAGACCAGATTGCCCAGCATTCGAAAGGAAGAATCTTGCTACTCCTGATTCTCCTAGATTTATCGGTAGTCCATCATTATTCAGATACTTTACTGAGTCTACCCGAATGCCAGGTAGCGGTGTAGACAGGGCTCTTTCTGCGTTAATACTACCTGTTCCTAATTTATAAGCAAAATCAGATGGGTTACTTCCTTCAATAGAAGTAGCGCTGGACCTAATCTGTGCTTTGATTCGTTCAGCATCCCAGGTTGGGTATTCTGTCATCAAAAGCGCAGCAAGACCGGAAACCACTGGAGAAGACATAGAAGTACCTCCATACGTGGCGTATCCATTCGTACCAGTTCCATTCGAGCTTCTTACAATTCCGGTCGCGAATACGTCTACTTCGATTCCGTAATTAGAAAAATCGGAACGGACATTATTACTTCCAACCGAACCAACGGAGAAAACCTGATTAAAACCAGAAGGATAATGTGGTTCTTCAGTGTTTTCATTTCCAGCAGCTGCAATTACAAGTGCGCCACCTTCAGTAACGGTGTTAATTATGTCAAGTCCAAAGAGAGAAAAACCGGGTCCTCCCCAACTGCAGTTAATAATATCCGCCCCCATAATATAGGAGTATAAAATTCCTTCATAGCCAAAGCCAACGGCTCTTCGTTCATCATTTGTAGTTGATGGATTGTCCGGTGGTCCTCCTGCTTTAACTGCCATATACCTGGCATTGAACCCGGTTCCCGCTAATCCCAAACCATTATCAGGTTCAGCAGTTGCAATTCCTGCTACATGCGTCCCGTGATCACTATTTTCTGCAAATGGATCATTATCGGAGGTTATCGTTTCCTCTGTAAATCCATTTTCCCAGAAATCCCATCCCAGATAATCATCCACAAATCCATTGTTATCATCATCAATTCCATTATCAGGGATTTCATTTTCATTTACCCATTGTTTGTTCTCCAGATCTTCGTGCTCATAATTTACACCGCTATCTATAATCGAAATGATTACATCTGTAGAACTGGTGCTTATATCCCACGCTTCTCTGAAATTATGATAATTGACAAGATCGTTTTGAATTGGATCGTTGGTAAGTAATTCTGATGTGTAATAAATAAACCGTGGTTCAGCATACTCAACTTCAGGAAGTCGTGTTAATTTAGCCCCCAAAGTTACCGGATCAATATTAGCAGAATATTCAAATGAATACACACGGCTCAACCCATTCATATCATCTGTTAAAATTAATGCTGGGCTGGAATTATTCCTTGCTTTTAGTTTTGATTCAACCTGTGGTGTAAGAATCGGCTTTAAATTTCGAATACCATAGGTTTGAAAAGTCGAACCAGTAGAGAGTTTATTTCTAAAAGATTCTAACTGTTGATCGCCCTTGAATTTGATGATTAGAGTGTTATCCATATACTGAGGAGAACTTTCCTGAGCTGTTAATGATACAGAGATCAAAAATAATCCAGTAAATAATGTCGAAAATCTTATCATAAATCTAAGAGGGAAATGAATAGTATTTGTAACATCTAAAGTATAGTTAATAATAATTTGGCACAATTACAGAATCTTACAAATTCAAATAATCCAATAAAACGTATTGCTGCCATTGACCTAGGTACAAATTCCTTTCATGCTGTAATTGTAGATATTTTTTCTGATGGAAGTTTTCGAAAAGTTGACGACTTAAAAGAAATGGTTGAACTGGCTAAAGGAGGCTTAGGTAAACGATTAGCAGAACCAGCATTTCAAAGAGGAATTGAAGCACTTAGGAAAATAAAAGTGTTGTGCGATAGTCAGCATGTAGAACGGATTTTGGCCTACGCAACAAGTGCCATCAGAGAAGCCGAAAATGGGGGTGAATTCATACAGAAAAGTATTGATGAATTGGGAATCAAAATAAATGCTATTCCGGGCTCCATGGAAGCAGAGTTGATTGGCTACGCAGTTCAACATGGAGTAAAACTGGATGAGGCTTCGGTACTAATGGTAGATATTGGCGGAGGTAGTGTGGAGTTTATTCTGGGTAATCGGAAAGAATTCTTTTTTCTGACCAGCCGAAAAATAGGAGTTTCGAGAATGACCGATATTTTTAAGCCTAGTGATCCAATTTCTAAGGAAGATATCAGAAGACTTGAAGAGCACTATGAAGAAGAGCTAATAGAAGTTGGAAATGCATTGAAAGAAAACCCAACTAAAACGATCATTGGATCATCGGGGACTATGCAAAATATCGGTCTGATGATAGCAAACCGAAAAGGACTTTCTACAAACGTAACCCTGAATGAATTGGAATTTACAGCTGAGGATTTCTCAAAGTTTTATTCTGATTTTATAAAACTAGACCATAAAAGCCGGTTAAATATATCTGGACTAGATACAAAAAGAGTTGATTTTATTAACACAGGAGTTGTTTTAGTAAACTTACTTATTAATAAGTTTGGTATCGAAAAGGTTAAAATTTCAACTCAGGCATTAAGGGAAGGGATAATCATCCGATATCTTAAAAAAGATATGATTGGCATCCCATGGTCGGGCGATTTTGCGGATCCAAGAAGAAGGAGTGTATTTGAACTTCTAAGAAAATGTAACTGGCATGAAGAGCATTCAAAACATGTAGCAAAACTGGCATTAATTCTTTTTGATAAACTCAAAGAAAGCTTAGGCTTGCCGGATGATGACAGGGAATTGCTCGAGTATGCCTCTTATCTGCATGACATTGGATACTATATTTCACACTCAAAGCACCATAAACACGCCTTGTATATTATTCGTCATGCAGATTTGATGGGGTTCAGAGAAAATGAAATAGAAATTTTAGCCAATGTATCCCGGTATCATCGCAGATCTACCCCAAAAAAAAGACACGATGAGTATTGGAAATTGAAACCACCCGTGAGATCCCGAATCAAAAAACTTGCCGCAATTCTGAGAGTTGCCGATGGACTTGACCGCAGTCACTTCCAGAATGTGCAGGAATTAGATGTTTGCATAGATGATCAGGAGCTTATTCTTTCTATTACAACAATTGATGAACCTCATCTCGAGATTTGGGGCGCAATGAGAAAATCACACTTGCTGAGAGAGGTAATCGGAAGGAAGGTTTTAATACAAAGGAATATTGGAATTACGAATTAGGAATATGTTGAAGCAATTCCTAATTAATCTATTCTTCATTGATAACCGACCCATCAAAACTACCCGCTGGTCTGGGGAATACAACCGGACTTTCAAATCCTTCTTTCGAAACGGAAGCAACTCCAAAGTAATAGTTATCAATTACCACATTTTCGAGGGTATGTTCTGTAACATCAGCGGGAACAAATACATAAAACACTTCCAGACAACCGCCACACTCTTCCGAGATACGTTCAAATTCTGCTTTAATCCATCTTTTTGCAGCTCCAATTCCACGGGTTTGAGATACGGTATCGGAAAGCGTGTGTCGAGTTCCAAAATCGACCAATGTTTGAATGTCATTTTGCAGTCGGTCTGCAGAAGGGGCGATACCAATCTTGTGTAACTCTTCCGATGTGATTTGTGCTGATCCAACACTCACAAAGAGTACAGAAAAAAGGAGGAGAAAAGAAATGTGCGTAAAGAATGCATGCTGTTAATTTTAATTGTCCTGTGGCTACTTAAGATCCTCAGGAAGCTGTCCTGTACTTCTTAAATATTCTTCGAGTTGTTGTTGGAATTTTATCTGAGCTTTTATTCCTGCTTTATGCCCAAAATGGGATCCCAGTCCACAACCAAATGCAACTACTACAGCAAAAACAATCCTCAGAGATTGTTCCAGACCCGATTCATAAATAAATATCCAGACAACGGGTGTAATAGCCACTAGCGTTCCGAAAATGATAGGGGCAGCACTTTGTCCTTCCAATCGTCTCATAAATCTTCTGCTGGTTACAAAAACAATATTCATATAAACAAGCCAGAAACCGATAAGAAATGCAGTTCCTTTCCAGCTGGGATCATTTAGTACAAACAGAAGCTCGGAAGTGAACAAAGTGAAGGCCGAAGACACGAGAAAGACTCCGGACAGATAGAATGAAAAACGAGGTAGATTATCCAAAAAAACTTTTGATTTAATTCTTAATTAATTCAGAAGAGAAAATAACTAATTTTGGAGGGAATTACTTTCGAAGCCATTCCTGAGGATCGAGGTAGGTAGTATTTTTTCTAACCATAAAAAATAAGGTTTCCCCTAGTTCAGAAGATTGTGTTCCTGATTTTCCAATTACAGTGCCAGCTCTCAAAACAGATTCATTTTGAACATTAATTGAACTTAAATTGCCGTAAGCGGTGTAATAAGTTCCATGTTTAACAAATATGACATTGCCAAATCCAGGTAGTGGTTGTATGGCAAAAACATATCCATCAGAAACAACCTTTACATCTGAACCCGAATCGGCAACAATATTTATTCCGGGATGCTCTGTTCTCGTTCCATATAACGGATTCCTGGTTACGCCAAATTTTTTCGAAACGGTATTACTATTAACAGGCCAGCTTAGTTGTCCTTTTGATGCAGAAAAATTCTGCTCATACGCTATAAGAGTTTCGTCAGAGACAAAGGAGCGGTTGATCGGAGTGGAGTACTTTGCAACTTCATCGGCTCTTCGTGCAGCATCTGCGATTTTACGTGCTTCTGCCAAACGGCTAAGTCGTTCGTTCTCGGCTTCTCTCAAGCGGTCTTCATCAGCGATTAGCGCAGAGAAACTTTGTTCAAGATTTTCTTTTTGCTGCCTGATGCGACGTAGTTCTGAAAGTAAATCGTCACTTTCAGACTTAATTTTTTCAACACTTTGTCTTTGAACTACCTGCTGATCACTTAACTTTACTTTTTCATCTCTGATTTCATCCAGAATAAGTTCGTTTTTAAAATGACTTTGTTGTAAGTCCTCTTTCACACCTTCCAGTTCAAGCTGCCGGACTCTGATTTGATCCGCTTGTTTTACTTTTTGATCTTCGAGCTTTTGCAGATAGAATGACCTAACCAACATCTGGTTTATAGACTCAGAACTTAACACCAATTCAAGGTTACTGGTACGTCCGTTTTTGTAGGTATAAAGAAGAATGTCTTTATAGTTTTGAATCAGTTGTTCCAGCTCTTTTTCTCGTAATACAATTTCTTCCTGAGTGATATCTATTTCTTCCTGGATTTGACTCTGCTCGAGTTCAAGTGTTCCAAGCTTATTATCCTGAAGTGATATTAATCGGTTAATGTCTTGATACTGCTTAAAAAGTTCTTCGTATTTATTTTGAGACTGATTAACTCTTTGCTCATAGGTCTTGATACGAGCATCCAAAACATTGATTTCAGCGCGTGTATTTGTTTGTTCATCCAGAATTTTTTTACGCCTTTCCTCATAGGTTTGCCCAAAAACAGGCTGAGTACCTACTGAAATCAGCATAAAGACAAGAAGAGAATATGTAGTAAGAAGTTTCATCATATTCGTTCAATAGGAATATTTTCAGGTATTGTAAGGGTAAGATTCAGATTGTCCGGGTTTGTTTCAAGTGATCTGATCTGAAAAATAACCTTAGAAGCTTCGTCAGCGCTTAATATGGTAATTTTTCTTGGTAAAGTGTAGCCATTTATCGTTCCATAGTTTTCGTACCTTATAGCGGAATAAGGCAACCCGGTGAACCTTGGTTGTTCTATATATTCAATTTCTTTGTTCTGCTCCGAAATTCGGGCATAACCGCCGGTTTTAAAGAACATATAAGTAGTAACATCCGACCCTTGAAAATGCCGTTCAATACCAGCTATCTGTCTTAGGTGTATTTTATAATTCAGTAAATCGATCAGGTTTATGGAAACCAGTTCATTTAAGCTGGTTAGACGGTTGTCAACTGCTGATATTTTCTGAGCTACTTTATCAACCTTGTTGTAGATCAAAATTGAATCCTGATCTACCAACATTTCAGCGCCCACAATTCCTATTCTGTTTTTAATAGTAAGTAAACTCAGCAAAGAATCAGTTTCAAATTCGATGGTTACGCGGTCGCTATTGTTCGGTTCACTTACGATCGCCCTTCCCTTACCAGAAACGGCATACAGTGAAGTAGCATAATTTGGCAAAAGATTAAGAACAGAATCAAACTCAGCTTCTTCCAATTCCACAATTACGGGATCTCCCGGATTTGGGCGTGTAGTTCTGCAGGCTGATAAAAAGATGAACACCGCAGCAAAGTAAATCGCTAATTTTTTTGAACACATACGCTAGATTTTCTCATTCAGATGTGTTCTTGTACTATCTAAATCCAGTGCTTGTTTCCACCATTTTTTAGCTTCATCTAGATTGCCAAGTTGTTCATAAACATCCCCAAGGTGTTCGAGCACTTCAGCACTGGCTCCACCTGTATCAATAGAAGCCCTTATGAATCTGCGGGCACGGTCAAAATCTCCAAGTTTAAAATACACCCAGCCAACCGTATCAAGATAGGCAGCATTTTCAGCATCCATTTCTATAGCTTTTAAAGCGAGCTCTTTTGCATGATCGAGGTTTTCTTCCCTAACGGAAAGATTATATGCGTAATTATTCATCGCATTATGATTTTCACCATCGTAGCGAATGGCAAGTTCATATACACGATCTGATTCCTCATAATTACCTAAAGAAGCCTGTGCATCTCCAAGCGTACCATAAATAACCGATTTAAACGGTCTTCTTGCGGGAGCACGTGATGCTTTTTGAAGCCATTCTACCGCGTTTTCATCATCATCATTCAATAAATAGGCTGTTCCAAGGAAATACTGAATAAAGGCATCTTCAGGAGCATTCTTATCCGCTTCTATACCAACTGCAATAGCTTCTTCATGTCGCCTTTCATTTAATAATAACTGGAGTCGTTGTCTCCAGGCAATGTCATCTTCAGGAAGTAACTCATTTGCTTTTGTAAGGTTTTCAAGTGCTTTTTCAGATTCGTTGATGAGAGAATAAAATTGTCCGGCTAACGTAAATGCGGGTCCGTATTCAGGAGCACTTTTAGTATATAAATCAAGAAGACGGGAAGTTTCTATTTCAAGTTGAATATTAGTCGGCTCATTCTGCTGACGGGTGTACATATACTGAGCAATCATCAACTTCTGATCAGCATCTATAATAGGATCAGAAATAAAATTACCAAGTAAGGTTCCGGCACTGTCCCATTTTTGTTCATCAATATAGATGCCTGACAGATTAATTAAACTCTGAGGGTCACGGGAGTTTCGGTAAAGGGCGTCTTCAAGTACTTTTTTCGCTTCCGAATTTCTTCCGGAGCGGGAATAGTAATCACTTAAAATATTCAGTGTATTTAAATTATCCGGTTCTACAGACCGAAGTTCCTGAAGTTGTTTTAATGCAGATTCGGTATCCCCAATGGCTTCGTAATTCTGAAATTTTCTGAGGAGTACTACCGGATCAGGACCAAGTAAGCGCTCCAGTTTATCAAGAGTCTGATTTGACTTAAGGAATTCCCCATATTGCTTTTGTGTGTCGGCAAGCATAAACAAAGCGTCGTAGTCATTTGGATAGAATTCCAGCAATTTATTCAACTCATCCAAAGTAGCCTGGTTTTGACCGGCACTTCGGTAAATCTCGGCAAGTTTATAACGGTACCATTTGTTCTCGGGTTCGAGGGCAACGGCTTCTTTTCCATATAAAGCAGCATTGGGAAGATCATCCTGTTGGAAATAGACATCTGCTAAAGCAAAGGACAATCCCGCCTGATTATTCAGCTGTTCATACGCCTGCAACAATAGCACGGTGGCTCGGTCGTATTCCTCATTTACGAAGGCTTCCATTCCCTGGATATAGGCAGTTTTTGCCTCACGCTCTTCCGGACTTTGGACTTGAGCATATATAGTTGAGCTTATAAAAAAACTCAGAAACAGGGATATGTAGATGGATTTTTTCATTGATTAACTAACGCCAATAATACCGATAAAGTGCGGTAGTTGCATGTGAAGAAATGTTAGATACTGATATAAGTGAAAAACTAGTTTTCGAATTTTTCAATATCGAAGTCAAATCTTAATCCTAATAGAAATGCAAGATTTCCGGAAACTGTATCAGAGGGATTTAATGTATTCCCGGGAAATCCATCTTTGTTGAATGTAAAAACAGAGTCGTCTAGTTTTGCAGTATAAGACACATTAAAAAGTAGAGAGCTCTTTTCAGACAAACCCATAACAAATCCCGGTTTCACAAAGAAACCAAATCCATAGTCTTTCCTTGTTCCCGACGGTAAAACACTATCGATAGAATTCCTGATAGTTTCCTGACCACCTAAAAACCAAACGTTTACTCCGGAACTCATTTCAAATGAAAATTTATTAGCCTCAAAGAATCTATAATTCAATCCCGCATTAAAATCAATTTCGGTAACTTTCAGATTTTTAGGTCTTAAATTTACAGTTCCGGTCTTCTTAAGAGTATAATCCAAAGATTTAACTCCAATACTGGAAATAAAATAAATGTTTTTCGTATCGAAAAGATTTTTGCTAAAAGTTAACCCTGTGTAAAAGGCATTTGATTTTGCACCATCAGCAAAAACGGAACCAATATCTCTTCCTTGATTATCTAATACAGTAATATCCATATCTAAGCTGGAAGAATTGATACCGATGTTAAAATCAAAATTTATATAAGAAGTCTTTTTGGATGCGGTAATTAACGGGGCGTATGTCGAATCCATACACAAATTAAAAGTATTTACATAGCTGATAATAGCGCTTCGGGATAATTCAGCATCAAATATTTTTTCTCTTTCTAAACAATCACTCAGTGTTGTAAGTAAGTTTATTTTATAATTTTGAAGGTTATCTGAGGTAAATGTAGTTGGAAGTTCTTGTAAAGCTTTAAAATCTCCATCTCTTTCAAGTACAAGGCTAAAATTCTCACCTTCATAAAAATAGAGATTTACTTCTCCCTGCAATCCTAATTCCAAAAGAGCATATTTTTGACTTTCAGAATTTGAGGAAGCGGAATAGAAAGAAATATTTTGTGCTGTGTAAACTAACGCGCCATATTTTTTAAATTCATCTACCTCGGCTGCGGAGATAACTTGTGAACCATCCACTGAAACTAGTTCATCACCGGAGTTTTTATAATTTATTTCGAAAGATCCTGTGATTTCATCTCCGTTTTTTAAGAGAATCGAATCTTGTGCGGTTAATTGTGATGAGGCTAGAATTAAGATGAAGAAAAAATTAACGTATTTAATTAATTGCATGAATAGTCTTTATTTATCTAGAAAGTAACATTTAATGTTAATTTAAGGATTCTTGTAAGGAAAATTTCAACCAATCTTTGATGCTTTATTTTATTCAATAAATAACATCTCAGTTTTAGATTGTAATGATTTAGGGTGTATAAATGAGAATCCGAAACCTTTTCTAACTCTCCCGGTTTCAGTTTTAAACTAACTAATTAGAAGAAGGAGAAAAGATGTCTGTATTGGGATTTATTATACTTTTATTAATTGCCGCAGTTTGTGGTGCGATTGGGCAAGCTATTGCTGGACAAAGTGTAGGAAAAGGAGGTTTTCTGATTTCTACGGGCGTTGGATTTATTGGAGCCTTAATTGGAACCTGGATTGCTGGAGAATTTGGACTTCCCGAAGTATGGGTTGTTCATATTGATGGAGAATCATTCCCAATTATCTGGTCTATTATTGGTGGAGCTTTGCTCACTGTCATAATTGGATCTGTATCCAGAAGAAGGAAATAGGATTGATTTTCACCATATAAATAATAACATTGTTATAACTTAATTATGTTAATATGGAAACTAAAATCAGAAAAATTGGAAATAGCCTTGGAATCACACTGCCAAAACAGTTGATTGATGAACTTCACTTGAAAGATGGAGATAAGCTTACCATAGAGAGAAACGGAACTAATTTTGAACTCAAACCCATCGATCCGGAATTTGAAGACTGGGCAGAGGCCTATCGTGAGCTAAATACCAACTATAAAGAAGTATTAAAAGAGCTGGCGAAATGATCCGTTTTTTTGGAGAAAGCTACCATTTTAGTTTTTCACGAAAATCAAATTCAAAACTATGGTGGCTCTCAAGGTATTAGAGATGATGGTTTGCTGGAATCTGCACTTGCACAACCACAACAAAGCTTTGGCGGAAAGTATGTCCACGAAACCATTTTTGAAATGGCTGCAGCTTATGGATATAATTTGTGCAAAAATCATCCTTTCATAGATGGGAACAAAAGAATTGCGTTAGTGGCTATGTATACATTTCTGTTTGTGAATGGATGGATAATTAATGCGGATAAAAAAGCTCTTTATGTGATAATTATTTCACTAGCTAGTGGAAAGATGGATAAAAAAGAATTGGCTGAGTTCCTGGAGAAAAATTCCAAAAAGAGGGGCTAAAAAAACTTTCTACCCACGTATTGGATTTAAAAATTCAATTCCTTTTCTTTACTCCATGCAAAACACTCTTGCACATAGAATTGACTTCATCCCGGTTCGCCCTATTCCGCGGCGGCGGTAATATAGATCTATAGTCATGGTTCCCATGGCGCCCCACCTGTACGTCAACGTCAATTCTAACACTGATTTTATCAGTATTACTCACTCAACAAAACAATGTCTATTAATATCCAATTCGCAAACTCACACCATTCCGGCTATGCTCAGGCTATTTGTGAATTAATTGAAGCAGCTGCCAAACAACGGGGAACCGGTATTGCTAAGCGTGATCCGGAATACATTAAGACTAAAATGCTTAATGGAAACGCCGTTATTGCACTTGATGGAGAAAAGCTGGCAGGATTTTGCTACATAGAAATCTGGGAAGAGAAAAAATATGTAGCAAATTCAGGGCTAATTGTTCACTGGGATTACCGTGGGCAAGGGCTTGCCAAGAAAATTAAAGCCAAAGCTTTTGAGCTTTCCAGAAAGAAATATCCTGAATCAAAATTATTTGGAATTACAACCAGCCTACCCGTTATGAAAATTAATTCAGATCTGGGATATCGTCCGGTAACATTTTCAGAACTTACACAGGATGAAACCTTTTGGAAGGGATGTCAGAGCTGTCCTAACTACGATATTCTTTCAAGAAATGAACGAAGAAACTGCTTGTGTACAGGAATGTTGTACGATCCAAGCAAGCCAAATAAGAATTCTAAACCACAGCGCGAACAGAATATCAAAAAGTTTTATCGCTGGGTTCAACTAAAGAAACAGGCGTTTATGAAGGTGCTGAATAACGCCAAAATTTTATTGTCATGAGTTCGGTAAACAAAAATTTTTTGTCATTGCGAGTATTCTGGCGAGTAAGACGAGCAGAATACGTGGCAATCTCCTTAATTAAACTATTGCTAAAGAATATGAGATCACTTCGTCGATTAGATTTGAAGCTTAAATCAAACGAAATTCTCCTCGTGAAGACCAAACGTTACTAATTATGAACAAACAAAAGAAAGTACTATTAGCATTCAGCGGGGGCCTTGATACCAGTTACTGCGCCATTCACCTTGCAAAAGATAAAGGGTATGATGTTTGGACTGCGGCTGTAAATACAGGTGGCTTTGATAAAAAAGAGCAGGAAGAGCTTGCAAAAAAAGCAGCCGATCTTGGAATCGAAAACCATGTTTGTATCGATGTTGAAGAAGAATTTTATAAAAAAGGAATCAAGTATCTGATTGCCGGTAATGTACTGAAGAATCACACTTATCCGCTTTCGGTGAGTGCAGAGCGTGTATTTCAGGCGATAGCAATAGCCGAATATGCAAAAGAGATTGGAGCGAAAGCTATTGCTCATGGAAGTACCGGAGCTGGTAACGATCAGGTTCGTTTCGATCTTGTCTTTAATGTATTGGCTCCGGAAATGGAAATTATTACTCCAATAAGAGATCAAAAATTAAGTCGTGAAGAAGAAGTAGACTATCTGAAAAGTCATGGTATCAATAAAGAATGGGAGAAGGCAAAGTACTCCATCAATCAGGGTCTTTGGGGAACTTCTGTGGGTGGAGCTGAAACGCTAACATCACATAAAAGTCTCCCTGAAGAAGCCTGGCCAACGGCCTTAGTTAATAGTGAAGAGTTAATGGTAGAAATTGGTTTTGAGCAAGGAGAACCAATAACCATTAACAATGAACAATTAACTCCGGTTGAGGTTATCAAGAAACTAAACGAAATAGCTGCTCCTTACGGAGTTGGAAGAGATATCCACGTTGGAGATACAATTATAGGAATTAAGGGGAGAGTAGGATTTGAAGCCGCAGCTCCGTTAATCCTGATTGAAGCTCATCGTTTGCTCGAAAAGCATGTATTAGGTAAATGGCAGTTATACTGGAAAGATCAACTGGGAGAGTTTTATGGGATGCTAATGCACGAAGGTCAGTTTCTTGATCCGGTTATGCGAGATATAGAAACATTCATGGAACATACTCAGGAGAATGTTACCGGAAAGGTAATTGTGAAATTAGAACCTAAAAGATTTGAGTTACAAGGCATTGAGTCTGAGTATGATTTAATGGCTTCCAAATTCGGTCAATATGGAGAAATGAATCAAGGATGGAGTGACGACGATGTAAAGGGCTTCACCAAAATCCTGAGTAATGCAACACTTATCCAGAGAGGTATTCAAAGCAATGATTAAAGTAGGAATTATAGGAGGAGCAGGATATACCGCCGGAGAGTTGCTCAGAATTTTAATTCACCATCCTCGAACGCAGGTCGTCTCAGTTATGAGTAGCAGTCATGCAGGAGAAGCAGTTTCGGTAGCTCATCCGGATCTGGAAGGTGAAACGGATTTGGTATTTTCAGAGAATTTAGCCAAAGATTTGGATGTAGTCTTTTTGTGTTCAGGTCATGGAAAATCAAAGGCAATTGTTGAAAGTAATTTGATCCCGACAGGAGCTAAAATCATCGATCTGAGTTCTGATTATAGATTAAAAGATGCATCACATGACTTTGTATATGGATTACCTGAACTTAATAAAGACGCGATAAAGTCTGGGCAGAACATTGCTAACCCTGGTTGTTTCGCAACATGTATTCAGCTTAGTCTGTTACCCTTAGCTTCTGCAGGATTATTAACCAATGAAATTCATATTACTGCAATTACCGGGAGCACCGGTGCAGGTCAAAATCCTTCCTCAACTACTCACTTTAGCTGGCGAAGTAATAACGCGTCTGTATATAAAGCATTCACTCATCAGCATCTGGGAGAGATAAAACAAAGTCTGCAACAACTCCAAAATGGTTTTGATAAAGATGTTCACTTTATTCCTATGCGTGGTGCATTTACAAGAGGTATTTTGGCTGCCTGCTACTTAAAAATTGAAGAGGATGAGAAGGAAATAAAAAACCTATACCAGGATTATTACTCCATCCATCCCTTTGTTCAACTATCAAAAACTGAGCCTGATGTAAAAAGAGTGGTTAATACTAATAAGGCGATTCTTCATTTAAAGAAGGAAGGAGATCAGCTCTTAATAATTGGTGTAATTGATAATCTGGTAAAAGGAGCCTCAGGTCAGGCAATCCAAAATATGAATTTGATGTTCGGAGTGGAAGAAACTACCGGACTAAACTTAAAATCTTCAGCTTTTTAATTATGAGTATCAATCAACAGATAGCAATACTGGGCGCCGGAAATCTGGGAGAAGCGATCGCAAAAGGATTTTCCAAAAACTTCGGAACTGAACATATCATACTAACCCGTCGACATCTTTCAAAGCTTGATCATATGAAAAGCGAGGGTTTCGAGACTACTTCTGATAATCAGGAAGCAGCATCCAAAGCGACCTATATTTTTTTATGTGTTCAACCAAAACAACTTGTAAATGTATTAAAGGGAATAGAGCCCGTTTTGGATGCCAACAAACATGTACTTGTTTCTACCATAACCGGGGTATCTCTAGAGGTAATACAAGGTTATCTAAAAGATGAGTTCGCAATTATTCGTGCTATGCCAAATACAGCGGCAGCAATTTCAGAATCCATGACCTGTATTTGTGGAAATGAGCTAAGCGCCACGCATCTTCCAAAAGTGGAGGAAATGTTTAAAACCCTGGGTGAAACTCTCATCATTGAAGAGAGATTGATGAAAGCCGCTACCGTTCTTGCAGCCAGCGGGATTGCATTCTTTTTACGCTATATTCGTGCCGCAACACAAGGTGGTATACAACTTGGCTTTGAAGCCGAAGAAGCTCAAAAAATCGCTATGCAAACGGCCCGTGGAGCTGCTTCACTATTAGTGGAAGGCAATGCTCATCCAGAAAGAGAAATTGATAAAGTGACAACTCCAATGGGGTGTACTATAGCAGGACTTAATGAAATGGAACATCAGGGATTAAGCTCAGCACTGATAAAAGGTATCGTCGCTTCCTTCGAAAAAATTAACCGAATTACAGAATGAAGTTATTTGAAGTCTATCCTTTATTTGATGTAGAACCCGTTGAAGCCGATGGTTATTTGGTATATGACCGTCAGGGGACGTCTTATCTTGATTTCTATGGAGGTCATGCCGTGATTTCCATTGGGCATGGTCATCCACATTATGTTGAAAGAGTCACCGAACAACTTGGAAAACTGGGTTTTTATTCAAATTCCGTTCCCATCACTATACAAAAAGATCTGGCTCATAAACTTGGCCAAACCTGTGGGTATTACAACTGGAATTTATTTCTGGTGAATTCCGGAGCTGAAGCTATCGAAAATGCTCTGAAAGTTGCATCCGCTTTTAACAGGAGAAAGAAGATCATTGCCTTTGATGGGGCTTTTCATGGAAGAACATCCCTTGCTGTTGCCGCGACAGATAACCCTAATATATTATTTCCAGTAAATGAAGGTGCCGAAGTGGTTCGGTTTGCATTTGAGGATTTTGATGGGGTAGAAGCAGCTTTAAAAAAGGGAGACATAAGCAGTGTGATTATTGAAGGTATTCAGGGAGTTGGTGGAATTCGGGAACCAAGTTCCGACTTTTTAAAACACCTTAGAACACTATGTGATGGAACAGAAACCATTCTCATTTTAGACGAAGTACAATCAGGATTTGGAAGAACAGGAAGATTTTTTGCCCATCAACACGCTTTTGTTCAGCCGGATATTATAACTATGGCAAAAGGTATGGGGAATGGGTTTCCCGTTGGGGGAATTATTACACATCCTAAGTTTGAAGCTAAGCATGGAATGCTAGGGACAACCTTTGGAGGAAATCATCTTGCCTGTGCGGCAGCTCTTGCAGTACTTGAAGTGATTGAAAATGAGAAATTAATTCAAAATGCTGCAAAAGTAGGTGGCTATTTAATTCAACAACTGGAAAAAATATCAGAGGTAAAAGAAGTTCGTGGTAAAGGCTTGATGGTAGGTGCAGAGTTCGATTTTCCTGTGGCAGATATCAGAAAAAAACTATTGTATGAACAGCACATTTTTACAGGGTCATCATCTAATAAGAATACCATCAGATTATTACCCCCTCTAAACATTACTAAAAAAGAAGTGGATCAGTTTATACATTCGTTGAAGGAGGTACTTAAGTGAAACAGTTTTTGAGTGTAAAAGATGTTCCCAGTCTTTCTGATTTACTTGAAGAAGCATTAGAAGTAAAACAGAATCCATTTGCGTGGAAGTCGCTGGGAAAGAATAAATCTATTTGTTTGTTATTTCTGAATCCCAGTTTAAGAACAAGATTAAGCTCTCAAAGAGCAGCTCAAAATCTGGGTTTAGATTCAGTGGTACTGGATGTTAATTCCGGAGGTTGGAAGCTTGAGTTTGCGGACGGAGTAGTTATGAATGGTGATTCTGCTGAACACATAAAAGAAGCTGCCGCTGTAATCGGTGCTTACTTTGATATGGTAGCTATCAGAGCTTTCGCATCCCTTAAAAATCGTGAGGAAGATTATTCCGAGAAAATACTTTCAGCATTTATAAAGTATTGTGGTGTTCCTGTAATCAATATGGAATCATCGACAGGGCATCCTTTGCAGGCCTTTGCTGATTTAATCACCATTACGGAAAACAAAATTGTAGAAAAACCTAAAGTAGTTTTGACTTGGGCTCCACATCCAAATGCCTTACCTCAGGCAGTAGCGAACTCATTTGCGGAATGGATGTTGAAAGCAGATGTTGAGCTGGCGATAACTCATCCAGAAGGATACGAATTATCATCTGAATTTAGTGGTGGTTTAGCACCGGAGTTTGATCAAAGAAAAGCGTTTGAAAATGCTGATTTCATCTATGCAAAAAACTGGAGCAGTTATTCAGAATATGGAAAAGTGTTATCAATCGATTCCGATTGGATGGTTACTTCAGAGAAAATGAAGCTTACAAACAATGCGAAATTTATGCATTGTCTACCAGTGCGAAGAAACCAAATTGTTGAAGATGAAGTAATTGACAGTGCAAATAGTATTGTAATTGAAGAAGCCGCCAATCGAATCGTTTCTATGCAGACGGTACTAAAAATGATTCTGGAGGATATGGGATGAAAGACTTTATAAAAGTGATAAAAATCGGAGGAGCGATTGCTGAGGATGAAAATCAATTGGAAGATTTTTTGAAAGACTTTGCTGTTATAAAAGGGTATAAGATTCTTGTTCATGGCGGAGGTATAATAGCTACAAAGCTTGCCGAACGATTGGGGATTAAACCGAAAATGATTGAAGGACGAAGAGTAACAGACAAAGGCATGATGGATATCGCCACTATGGTTTATGCCGGATTGGTAAATAAAAAAATCGTTGCAGCTCTACAATCCATCAATGTAAACGCCATTGGTTTAACAGGCGCAGATTTAAATCTGGTTCATTCCGTCAAAAGAAACCCGGTTCCCATCGATTATGGTTGGGTTGGCGATATTGATTCTATTAAAGCGAGTTGGATAAGGGCCTTTCTGGAACAGGGAGTGGTACCAGTATTTGCTCCGATTACCCATGACGGAAAAGGGAATCTTCTTAACACAAATGCAGATTCAGTTGCTTCAAAATTGGCATCAAAAATGGCAGACAAAGATGAAGTGGAGCTGATTCTTTGTTTTGATCAACCAGGCGTTATGAAAGAAGGAAAAGTTATTTCGACTATTAAAGCAGAATCATTCGAGCAGCTTAAGCAGGAGAAAGTAATTAGCGGGGGAATGATTCCAAAACTTCAAATGGGTTTTAAGGCTATTGAAAATGGAGTTACATCTGTGATTCTAAAAAGTGCAGATTCTCTGGATGACGAACAAAAAGGAACCAGGTTGGTAGCATGACTTCAGTATCAGAAATATCAAATCAAGCTATTGAACTTTTAAAAAAGCTAATCTCTACTCAGTCTTATAGCGGTGAAGAGGATCAAACAGCAATTATGCTATTTGATTATCTCACGTGTAACGGTTTTAGTACCATGAGAAAGCAAAATAATGTTTGGGCCTGGTCCGGAAACAGAGACTCTTCAAAGCCTACCTTGTTATTGAATTCTCATCATGACACGGTGCAAGCAACATCAAAATGGACCTTTGACCCATTCGAACCAGCGATAAAGGAAGGTAAATTAATTGGTTTGGGAAGTAATGATGCAGGGGGACCGCTTGTAAGCTTGCTGCATGTTTTTATTGAACTTTCTAAAATTGAACAGCCTTATAACCTGGTATTCTTGGCATCTGCAGAGGAAGAATCATCCGGCAAAAATGGAGTTCCGATTGTTCTTGATGATTTGGGGAAAATTGATTTGGGAGTTGTTGGAGAACCAACCTCCATGGATATGGCAATTGCTGAGCGTGGATTAATAGTATTAGATTGTATTGCTCACGGCGAAAGTGGTCATGCTGCCCGTGGGGAAGGTGAGAATGCTATTTACAAAGCAATCAAGGATATTGAATGGTTCCAAAATTTCGGATTCGATAAAGTTTCTGATGTTCTGGGTAAGATCAATATGACTGTCACACAAATAAATGCTGGCACTCAACACAATGTAGTTCCGGATGAATGTAGCTTTGTGGTTGACGTACGACCAAACGAGTTTTATTCGAACAGTGAGGTTGTGGAAATTATTCGTAAACATGTTAAGTGTGAAGTTAATCCTCGATCATTGAACTTGAATGCTTCTGGTATTGATGGAAATCATCCCGTTGTTAAAAAGGCAAAAGGGTTGGGTATTAGAACATATGGATCGCAGACAATGTCAGATCAGGTGCATATGCCATTCCCATGTATAAAAATGGGTCCCGGAGATACAAGAAGATCACATACAGCAGATGAATTCATTTTTTTAAATGAGATTGAAAATGGAATCGAAGTCTATCTGAAATTGCTAGATGGGTTGGAGATTAAGTCCCCCTTTGAAGGGGGTGCCGAGTGAATACGAGGCGGGGGATGTCGGTAAAGATCAAACTTAAATTACACCTCTTAAATCCCCTCTCAAGAGGGAACTTTTATAACCGCTTTATTGAACCGAGTCATCCTGAGGCCTGCCTGTCGGCAGACAGGCTACTGCCGAAGGATCTGCACAATTTATCAGTCTTGTAAATAGTTTTGTAGATTCTTCGCTTCGCTCTGAATGACTCTTAAAAAAGAATTATGACTAAAAAATTGTGGGAAAAAGGAATTAAAACCGATGAGTTTATTGAGAAATTCACCGTAGGTAAAGATCGTGAATTGGATCTGGAACTGGCAAAATATGATGTTCAGGGAACCATTGCACACATCACTATGCTGGAATCGGTCGGGCTTTTGAAAAAAAATGAGTTGGAGCTTTTAATTAAAGAACTGAATAGAATCCTAAATGAAATCATTGAGCCCGGAAAGTTCGAAATCGAAGAAGGAGTAGAAGATGTTCACTCCCAAATAGAATTAATGCTTACCCGCGAATTAGGTGATATTGGAAAGAAAGTACATTCCGGAAGATCCAGAAATGATCAGGTATTGGTCGATATCAAATTATATTTGCGAGATCAGCTCAAAGAAATTGCATCTTTAGTCCAAAAATTGTTTAATAGTTTAGTGGAACAAAGTGAGGCGACTAAAGATGTCTTACTTCCGGGATACACCCATACCCAGGCCGCAATGCCGTCCAGTTTCGGATTGTGGTTTGGCGCGTATGCCGAAAGCTTGGTGGATGACCTCGTATTAGTGCAGGCAGCGCATACCATCGTTAATCAAAATCCTTTAGGGTCAGCGGCAGGGTATGGTTCTTCCTTTCCTTTAAATCGTAGTTTGACTACGGAGTTGCTGGGTTTTGCCAATATGAACACGAATGTCGTGTATGCCCAAATGGGCAGAGGTAAAGCCGAGCAAACAGTAGCTTTTGCAGTAGCAGGATTGGCAGGTACGTTAAATAAGCTGGCTTCGGATATGTGTTTGTATAACAGTCAGAATTTCGGGTTTCTTAAACTCCCGGATGAACTTACCACTGGCTCAAGTATTATGCCTCATAAGAAAAACCCGGATGTTTTTGAGCTGATTCGTGCAAAAACAAATATGTTAAAAGCTTTACCAACTACTATTTCTACGGTAACTGGTAACCTGACCTCTGGGTATCATCGTGACTTTCAGGTATTAAAAGAGGTTCTTTTTCCGGCGATCGAAGAGCTTAAGCAGTGTTTATTTATTGCTGACTATTCAGTAAGTAAAACAATGGTTTCAAAGAAGATTCTGGATGACCCTAAATACAAACTTATCTTTTCAGTTGAGGCAGTGAATGAGTTGGTTTTGAAAGGGGTTCCATTCAGAGACGCTTACCTTCAAATAAGTAAGGAAATTGAGACCGGATCATTTACGCCTCCCAAAGAAGTGAACCATACTCATGAAGGAAGTATCGGAAACCTGGGAAATGACCAGATCAAAGCGAGGATGAAGGAGGTAATGTTTGGGTTTGAGTAATAATTGATAAGATTAATAGAAATCTATTTCAATTTAAGGATACAATTCCGCACTTTAATGTCAGGTAGATAGTGGGTCATCTAACAATTAATTACATCATGAAAAAAATAAACTTTTCAGTTTTGGGTTTTGCCGCTCTGGCTCTTGCCGTATTTTCAATTGCAATCGATAATAAACCTTCTGAACGTACAAGCTATGAATATCTCGATCAGCAATTAACCAATGCTAAAGACTTCACGCTCGAAGTGTTAGAGGGAATGGCTGCTGAGGATTATTCTTTTAAACCTGTAGATGATATGCGGTCTTTCGGAGCTCAGGCTTTTCATATTGCTTACAGTTTGGAGTGGTTTAATGCCCGATTAAAAGGAGAGCCAATAGCCTGGGAACCCGGCGATGAAGAAAGAATGACTAAGGAAGAATTAATCGCTTATACCAACGAGCAATTTGATGCTATGATAGAAATCATACATAATGCTGAAGAAGACGGTGCTTTTACAGCAGGGGTTTTGGGAGCGTTACGACATAACTCTCACCACAGAGGACAAATGGTTGCGTATTACAGAGCCAATGGAATGGCTCCTCCAGCCTACAAATAAACCCAGTTTAAAGTCGGAGAAATCCGACTTTTCTTTTTAGAAACTAGTCTCTCTCCAACTACTGAGTTCTTTAAATGCTGGAATCATTCTGCTTCCGTACCAGCTAAACCATTCACCATTTACAAGTTCAATTCGTGAATTGGAACAAATTTTCTGAATCTCTAAGATATGTTTTTCTCTGAAAGGATATGGTTCGCTGCTTAAGAGTATTAATTCTGGATTAAGTGAAGTCAATTCTTCAAGTGATGTGATTGGGTATCTGGTTTGGTTTCCGGATACATTTTCTAACCCATATCGTGTCATTACATCATGGATGTAGGTGTCATTTCCGACAGTCATCCAGGGATCTTTCCAGATAAAGTATGCCGTTTTTATAGGGTTGGTTACGGGAATTTTGTGAAGGAGTGAATTTATTTCTTCTACCATTCTTCTGCATTGGTCAGCTTTATCCAATTTTGAGCCAAGTTTTAAAATCCATTCTAAGGCTTGGTCAATCGTATCGATTTCTGTAAGAACTACTTCCACATATTTTGATAGCTCTTCGATATCTTCCTTTTTGTTTTCCTCTTTATTGGCAATGATGAGATCGGGCTTTAAGCTCAAAATTTCTTCTACATTTGGATTCTTGGTTCCTCCGATAGAAGTGATCTCGGACACTAAATGGTCAGGGTAAATACAAAACTTAGTTCTTCCAATAATTTGATCCGTCAATCCTAAATCAATAAGCAATTCAGTCAGACTCGGAACCAGACTGATAATTCTTTTGTATGCCATGAGAGAAGATAATATTCTTAGCAGACAGAACAGCTTTTAATTGAATTCATATGGAACTAGGTCTCTATACCTTTGTTGAAAATACTCCCGATTCTTCAGGTACCCTTTTACACCCATCAGAGCGCTTGGCTAATTTGTTGGAAGAAATAGAACTAGCTGATCAGTTAGGATTGGATGTGTATGCGATTGGAGAACATCATAGAGAAGAGTATGTGTCTTCTTCTCCAACCACCATACTTGCAGCAGCAACAGCGAAAACAAAGAATATCAAGTTAAGTACAGCCGTGACTGTGTTGGGTTCGGAAGACCCCGTGAGAGTGTATCAACAATTCTCTACTATTGATTTATTATCAAAAGGGAGAGCAGAAATAATTGTTGGCAGAGGCTCCTTTATTGAGTCTTTTCCTCTTTTCGGTTTTGATTTACAAAACTACGAAGAGTTATTTGAGGAAAAACTGGATTTATTACTCAAACTACAGGAAGAGACCAATATTACGTGGAGTGGAAATTATCGTGCGGCAATTAATGACCGTAGTGTCTACCCAAGAGCTTTTCAGGATAAAATTCCTATCTGGCGTGCGGTAGGAGGTACATCTAAATCGGCTTATATAACCGGTGCTCTTGGACTCCCAATGGCCTTAGCTATCATAGGAGGATATCCTGCACAGTTCAAACAAATGGCAGATTTACACTCCCGCGGAGCAGAAGAGCATAATCAACCAAAGCAAAAGCTGAGTATTAATTCGCACGGGTTTATTAGCCATACCTCTCAAAAGGCTTCAGATATTGCATTTCCTGCATTTAAACAGGTAATGGATAAAATCGGCAGGGAACGTGGCTGGCCTCCAATGCAGCGCAATCAATTTGATGCTTCAACAACTCTGGAAGGGGCTAATTTTGTAGGGAGTCCACAAGAGATTATTGATAAGATTATGTATCAGTATGAAATCTTTAACCACGACCGTTTTCTTATGCAGATGACGGTAGGGAGTATTCCACACAAAGAAGTTCTGAAATCAATTGAATTATTTGGGACGGAAGTAGCTCCAGTGATTAAAAAAGAAATTTCCTCATAATCAAAAGAATCTCTTTAATAAAGCTTCAGCCTGACTGCAATAGTGTCCGCCAAATAAGTTCGCATGAACGAGGACAGGATAAAGGTTACAAAGCTTAAATCGTTCTTCATATCCCTTTTCCAAAGGATACTCTTCGTTATACCCTTGATAAAAATCTGAATCAAAACCACCAAATAAACGGGTCATTGCCAGATCCATTTCTCTGTGACCAAAATATACAGCGGGATCATAAGTACTTGCTTTCCCTTCACTATTAAACAAGTAATTTCCATTCCATAAATCACCATGAAGAAGGGCGGGCGGTTCATCCGGGAAAACTACATACGTATAATTCATAACCCGATCGAAAATAGATAAGAGATTCTTAGGGAGTTTACCAGAATCAATAGCTAGTTTGACCTGAGGTTCGAGTCTCTCTCTAATAAAAAATTCAAGCCAGTTTGGATGATACCCATTTCGTTGAGACAGTTTTCCAATATAGTTGGAATGATCAAGTCCGAAAAGCTCATTCGTTTTTTTATGAAGTTTTGCCAGTTGAACTCCAAAATCAAACGAATCCCCGGTATCTGACTCTTCAATATATTCCAGTAGCAGAAAATTATTTCTAATCAGGAAAACCTCCGGAATGATTAATTCCGAATCAGCGGAGCGAAGTAAGTCAAGTCCCCGTGCTTCAGATTCAAAAAAGTCACCCGGAGTGTGATTATTCCATTTCAGAAAAAAACGGTCACCCGAACCCGTTTCTATCTTAGCGGCCTTGTTTATATCTCCACCATGAAGTGTTTCCTGAGATGATATTTTGAAGCCGAGTTCAGATTCGATTATCGCTGTAATATTAATTGGTATCATAAAACCAAAAGTAAGCAGCAGGCAGTAAGCAAGCTATGAATCTGCTTACTGCTTACTGCAAACTATTATACTTTTCCAAAAACAACGATTGCGTTATGCCCACCAAAACCAAAGGTATTACTCATAGCGTAGTTAACTTCAGATTCAACTGCTTCATTAACAACAATGTCCAACCCTTCAGCTTCGGGATCTAAATTATCGACATTAATTGTGGGAGGAATTATTCCTTCCTGAATAGCTTTAATGCTTGCAATTCCTTCTGCTGCTCCGGCGGCTCCTAATAAGTGACCGGTCATGGATTTAGTAGAACTGATTTTTGGAGATGCACCGCTATTACCAATCACAGATTTTATAGCTTTTAGCTCACTTACATCACCTACAGGTGTTGAGGTTGCATGAGCATTAATATATCCGATATCAGAAATAGTTAATCCTGCTTCTTCCAAGGCAAGATTCATGGCTGTTTTAGCACCAAGTCCTTCAGGATGAGTTGCTGAAAGATGATAAGCATCGGCCGTACTTGCTGCTCCCAGTACTTCTGCTATTATATTGGCACCACGGGCAACAGCATGATTATAATCTTCCAGAACCATTGCTCCGGAACCTTCACCCATTACAAATCCATCCCGGTCAACATCAAAGGGGCGGGATGCGGATGTAGGATCTTCATTTCTCTGAGAAAGAGCCTTCATAGTTGAAAAACCTCCCATTGCAGCGTAAGTGATAGAGGCTTCAGAACCACCTGAAATAATTACATCAGCTTTGCCGAGTCGGATGTAATTAAATGCGTCCATGATCGCCGAATTGGAAGTTGCACAAGCAGAAATAACCGTTTGATTGATTCCCATTAGTCCGTGTCTGATGGAAATAATACCCGAAGCCATGTTCGGGATGGTTTTCACAATGAAATAGGGGTTAAATCGTGGAGTTCCATTTCCACGGGCAAAATCCATTACTTCTTTTTCAAAAGAATCGAATCCTCCAACGCCTGTTCCCCAGATAACTCCAACCCGGGTTCTGTCCATTAAATTGAAATCGAGACCAGACTCATCGATCGCTTGTTGGGTTGAGCAAAGTGCATAAACCACATAAGGATCGTTTTTTCTTATATCATTTCGTTCCAGGTAGATGGATGGATCAAAATCTTTGAGTTCACAGGCAAATTGAGTTTTATAATGTTCAGGATCCCATTTAGTAATAGGGCCCGCTCCGCTTTTTCCATTATTTAAAGACTCCCAGAATTCATTTACGGTATTTCCAATAGGGGTGACGGCTCCAAGGCCGGTTATAACGACTCGTTTCATAAATACTTATTGATAGGTAAGTTAATTAATAATTTCGTGTAAGATAGAGTTTTTAATCTCTGTAAAGTCATTGCTGCCGGTAATTCTGGCAAGTTGAGTTCCGGCACACATGTTAGTTAAGATCTTCATTGCTTCAATTCTGGCTGGTGCATTAAAGCTAAGTAATTCTTTTTCTTTTCCTTTTTCCAGGGTTTCGGTAATCCAGCTTAATACATGTTCAGTAAATTCGGTAACCTTTTCCTGAATTTCATTATCCATTGAATTCCAATCCCCGGCAAAGGAACCAATAACACATAATTTGCCGCTTAATTGAATGGATGCATAAAAGTTAAGAAACATTTTAATTTGATCGGCTTCATTACGGGAAGAAGCTTTTTCAGTGAATCGATTGAAGCTGTCTGTATGAAAATCTACTACTGCATCTGCAAGATCAGGTTTGGTAGGAAAGTGATAATGAATCGCAGCATTTTTGACATTCAGTTGTTTAGAGATGTCTGCATAACTGAATGCGTTATATCCTTTTTTGCGGATGAGTTCGTCACCCAGAAGTACAATTGTTTCTTTGGTAGAAGCCATATTCACTTATTAATTGGTAAACAAAATACTTATTAACTGATAAGTATTCAACGTTTAATATAAGGCTTCAATTCATCTAGTATAGTTTGGCAGCTTCGGTCTACCATTTCAAAAACATTTTCGAATCCTCGTTGACCTCCATAATAAGGGTCGGGTACTTCTTTATTACCGGGCTTTGGGTCGAATTCACGAAGTAGTTTTACCTTTTCAGTAAACCGACCTCTTCTGTCAAGTTGATTAATATTGGTGAGATTGGATGAATCCATTGCGAGTATAAGGTCAAATTCTTCTAAATCTGCATATTCAAATCTTCTGGCTATGGAAGGTAAATGAACTCCATGTGCATTTGCAGTTTCCTGACTTCGACGATCCGCTCTTTCACCGGTATGATACGCGGCTGTACCCGCAGAATCGATATAAAAATATGATTCCAGTCCGGCTTCTTTAACTTTATGAATGAAAATTCCTTCCCCGGTAGGGCTTCTGCAAATATTTCCGAGACAAACAAATACAAGTTTATAGGGATTTTCTTTAGTGATTTCTCGAAGGTAGGTATTCATAAAGCAGTATTAGTTTTGCGACAAGGTATCAGCTTTAATTTTCTTATTCATTCACATTCTTCAGGTTTGTTAAATTTCCTTTTCATCACTTTTTAACTCAACAAACCCTAAGCTTTTCTTGAAGAATTGTTATATTTGGGGCTTACAATGATTCGCCGGACTAAAACTTTTTATGGCAAAAAAATTTAAGGAAATAAAGCAGCTTAATTATCCCAACGCAGAAGTTGAAATTTTAAACTGGTGGAAGGACAAACAGATTTTTAAGAAAAGTCTCGAGAGTAGAGAGGATGGGATTCCGTTCACTTTTTTTGAAGGGCCACCTACTGCTAATGGAAAGCCCGGCATCCATCATGTGATGGGTAGAACGGTAAAGGATTTGTTTTGTAGATACAAAACGCTGAAAGGATTTCGAGTTGATCGTAAAGCAGGCTGGGACACTCATGGACTTCCAGTTGAAATTGAAGTTGAGAAAGAACTTGGGCTGGAAGGTCGGTCTCAGGTTGAAGACTATGGGGTTGCAGAATACAATGCGAAATGCCGTGAAAGTGTACTGAAGTACAAAGATCTTTGGGATGAGCTTACTTCCCGAATGGGGTATTGGGTAGATCAGGAAAACCCATATATCACTTTCGAAAATGAATACATAGAATCGGTATGGTGGGCGTTAAATAAGCTCTTTGATAAAGGCCTTGTTTACAAAGGATATAAAATTCAGTGGTATTCACCCGGAAGTGGAACTGTACTTTCTTCACACGAAGTAAGTCTCGGATATAAGGAAACACAAGACCCATCTATCTATGTGAAGTTTCCAGTAAAAGGAGAAGAGAACACCTATTTCCTTGCATGGACAACCACTCCATGGACGACTATTTCGAATATGGCGCTTTCTATTAATCCGAATCTGGATTATGTGAAAGTAGGTCATAACGACGAAAACTATATCGTTGCCAAAGGGTGTGAAGCTCGTGTTTTTGGGGAAGAGTTTGTACACATCGAGGATTACACCGGATTTAGTTTACTTGGCAGAACTTATGAGCCGATTTTTGATTACGCTCAAAAAGAACATGATCCTTCCGTTGCCTGGAAAGTTATTCCGGCAGAGTATGTAACCACAGATGACGGTACAGGTGTGGTTCATACAGCTCCGGCTTACGGTGCTGATGACTATGATTCTTGTCAAAAAGCCGGAATTCCTATGTTTAACCCAATCGATCGTGATGGAAAGTTTACCGATCAGGTTCCAGAGTTTGAAGGTCAGTGGTTTAAAGAAGCGGATAAAGAAATCGCCAGAGCTATAAAAGAACAAGGTTTAATGTTCCGCCATGAAACCTACGTTCACAATTACCCATTCGATTGGAGAAAAGGAACTCCTTTAATGAGTTATCCTGTGGAATCCTGGTTTATTAAAACTACCGATGTAAAAAAACGCATGGTGGATTTAAATAAAACCATTAACTGGAAGCCTGAAAGTACAGGTACAGGACGCTTTGGGACATGGTTAGAAAATAATGTGGATTGGGCTATTTCACGTCAGCGTTATTGGGGTACACCGATTCCGATCTGGCAAAGCGATAAAAATCCTGATTATGTAGAATGCATTAGCGGGATGGATGAGCTTCGGGAAAAAGCGGGTTTGTCTGAAGATGAAGAACTGGATCTGCATCGCCCTTACATCGACGAAATAACCTGGGAAGCTCCGGATGGAGGAACCATGCGTAGAATCCCGGATTTATTGGATGTTTGGTTTGATTCCGGTTCCATGCCGTTTGCTCAATGGCACTATCCTTATGATAACGATCATGAATTCAGTTATAACTTCCCGGCAGATTTTATTGCAGAGGGAGTAGATCAAACAAGGGGTTGGTTCTATACGCTCCATGCACTTGGAACTATGTTGTTTGATGAAGTGGCTTTTAAAAATGTAGTTTCAAACGGACTTGTTCTCGACGAAAAAGGCGAGAAAATGAGTAAGTCAAAAGGGAATACTGTTGATCCTTTTGAAGTTATTGAAAAGTATGGAGCTGATTCGGTTCGGTGGTATATGATGAGTAATTCAGCTCCATGGGAAAACCTGAAATTCAGCATTCAGGGACTTGAAGAAGTACAAAGAAAGTTCTTTGGTACGCTAGTAAATACCTATTCCTTCTTTGCTTTATATGCGAATATTGATGGGTTCACTTACTCAGGAAACCAAATTCCAATTCCGGATCGCCCTGAAATTGATCAATGGGTGATTTCAAGATTGAATACAACCATTAAATTGGTTGAGGAATACTTTGAAGCTTATGAGCCTACGAAAGCCGCCCGTGAAATGGAGACTTTTGTTGAGGAATTAAGTAACTGGTATGTGCGCAGAAACCGGCGCCGGTTCTGGAAGTCAGGAACTACATTGGATAAAACGGCTGCATATCAGACACTGTATGAATGTCTGAAAAGCATGAGTCAACTTATAAGCCCAATTGCACCTTTTGTAGGAGAATGGGTGTATCAGCGATTGAATGAAGTTTCCAAACTGGATGAAGAATCGGTTCATTTATCATTCTTCCCAACCGTAGAAGAAACAGCTATTTTCAAAAATCTTGAGCATAAGATGGATATGGCCCGACTCATTTCATCTATCGTACTTCGTATTCGAAATCAGATTGATATAAATGTGCGGCAGCCACTCTCCAGAATTATACTTCCAATCAAAGATGAAGCTGAACGTCAGGCAATTCTTTCCGTGAAACATATCATTCTGGAAGAAGTTAACGTTAAAGATATTCAGTTTGTGGACGATGACTCCGGTATCGTTCATAAAAGTGCGAAACCAAACTATCCGGTACTAGGAAAAAGGTTAGGACCAAAAATGAAAGCAGTAGCTTCTAAAGTTGGTCAGCTTAATACGGAGGAAATCAGTAATTTCGAGCAGCAAGGTTATATTGATATTGAGCTGGAAGATGGGGAAACCATCAGGCTTGATGAAGAAGGTCTTGAAATTATAAGAACCGGATTGGAAGGTTGGCAGGTTGAAACAGAGCGCGGATTAAGTGTAGCTGTTGATACGGAAATGACTACAGAGTTAGTTCAGGAAGGCCTGGCACGTGAATTTGTAAATCGTGTTCAGAACATGAGAAAAGAAGCTGATTTTGAAGTTACCGATCGGGTGGTTTTAGGAGTAAACGCATCCGATGATTTAAAAGAGGCTGTGGTATCGATGAACGACTACATCAAGCAGGAAACTCTTGCTGAAGAACTTCAATTGGAAGAACTTGAGGTTTCAGATTTTATAAAGACTTGGGAAATTGGTAACGGTGAGTGTACCATTTCCATAAGAAGAACGGTTAATTCTTAAAGAGAACAACATGGCTAACAAAGCTGAAAAACAGGAAGGCGAACGCGTCTCTCCATACAGTGACAAAGATTTAGAGTATTTCCGGGAAATCATCCTAAAAAAAAGAGCGGATGCCGAAGAAGAACTAACTACTCTGCAACGTACGTTGCGGGAAAGCATGGAAAATTCTTCGGATGAATCAGCCTATTCATTCCACATGGCGGACGCGGGAACCGATGCTCAGGAACGCGAAAAAACGTACATGTTATTTAACCGTACCCGAAAATTTGTGAAATACCTTGATGATGCCCTTAAGCGCATCGACAATAAAACCTATGGTGTTTGCAAAGTTACCGGAAAGAAAATTTCCAAAGGTAGGTTAGAAGCTGTTCCTCATACACAGCTTAGCATTGAAGCTAAACTAAAACGCCGATAATCCGAGCTGCCTTTGACTTCTAAAAAACTACTGGCTTTATTTACGCCCGCTGCCATAGTTGTAGCTATTGACCAATGGACGAAGTATATCGTTCGAACCTCACCGGAACTCCATCGGTTAGAAATTATCGAAGGCTGGTTATCATTCTATTATACCCAGAATGATGGAATGGCTATGGGCATCGACATTTTTTCTACACCCGTTATTAGTACGATTTCTATTATCGCTACTATTGGTATTCTTTCCTATCTGCTCTATACGATAAAAAAAGCCCCAATTGGATATCTGATTTTTATGGGACTGGTGATTGGCGGTGCACTTGGCAATATCACCGACCGCCTGATTATGGGATACATTGAAGGATACGGAGGGTTACTGGATGGTCATGTAGTAGACTTCATATTTTTTAATTTAGAACTTTTCGACCGAACCGTTTTTCCTTACATATTTAATGTGGCGGATGTAGCTATTTCTACTTCCATAATTTCACTCCTGGTCTTTCAGAAAAAACTAATGCCGCATGAGGAAAAAGAAGAGACAATAGAAGAATCTACATCAAAAGACTCCATTCCAGTAGACTCAGAAACTGAAAATACTAAAACTGAATAGCTTTACTCTTCCAGTGAAGACTTCTTTTTAGGAGAGAAGATATCCAGATCGTCTTCAAAAGTAACCTGATCCACAATTTCCAATCCGAAGCTTTTAATCCCGATTCTTTTAACCGGATTATTGGTAAGCAGTTTTAATTTTCGAATTCCCAGTGTTCGAAGAATCTGAGCGCCGACTCCATAATCTCTGGAATCTCCTCTTTTGGGATTATTATCCACTTCTTCTTCCATAGGTGCAGAACCTCTTCCTTCCTGCATCATCTTTAGAGTGCGAAGTTGATTCACTAATACCGAACCACGTTGATTTCGGTTCATATACAGCACAACGCCTTTGCCTTCCCGTTCTACCTGAAGCATAGCCTGGTGAAGGAGCTCACTGGTATCCGCATTTCGGGCACCGAATATATCTCCAATCAAATCAGAGGAATGTACCCGTGTTAAAACGGCTTCGTCTTTTGTCCAGCTGCCTTTTGTAAGTGCAAGGTGGATATCGCCTGTAAGTGTCTCTTCGAAGGCATGCAGGTCAAAATCGCCATACATGGTTGGCATATTTACATCCATCAATTCTTTAACGAGACTTTCATTCTCGTTTCGGTAAGCAATAAGATCTTTGATGGTGATGAATTTCATGTCGAATTCTTTCGCCATTTTAGCGAGATCAGGGACACGAGCCATTTCCCCGTTATCGAGCATGATTTCACAGATAATACCAACCGGTTTAAGTCCAGCCATTCTTGCCAGATCAATTGCTGCTTCGGTATGTCCGGCTCTTCTAAGAACTCCGCCTTCCGCTGAAATTAGAGGAAAAACATGACCTGGTCTTCTGAAATCTCCCGGCTTAGATTCCTCATTTGTTAGCTCGCGAATAGTATTTGCCCGGTCTGCAGCAGATATACCTGTGGTCGTTTGTCGCTTATGATCGATGGAAATGGTGAAGTTTGCTTCGTGCGGATCGGCACCTTCCATCACCATGTTGTTGAGATGGAATTTTTTCGCTACATCCACGGTAACCGGAGCACAAACCAAACCACGACCGTGTTTAACCATGAAATTAATCGCTTCAGTAGAAACCATTTCGGCGGCCATTAAAAAGTCGCCTTCGTTCTCCCGGTCTTCATCGTCAACCACGATGATCATTTTGCCTTGTTTGATATCCCCAATGGCTTCGGGTATGGTATTGAAGCGAATAGGTTCCAACTTACTTGTCTTTCTTTTCTGGTTTGTTAGGATTCACATCCGAAATAGCCGTTTTCAGAAAACGGATTTTCACATTGCTTCCTACTTCCACTAACACAGAATCGTCTTCGATCGTATTCAGAATTCCGATAATTCCTGAAGAAGTAACCACTTTATCGCCTTTTTTCATTTCAGAAACTTTGCGCTGAATTTCTTTCTGGCGCTGACTTTGAGGGCGGATAATGAAGAAATAAAATACAAGAAAGATACCGCCAAGGAATACAAGGTTGATGATTCCACTGTTCGGATCACCATTCGGACTTCCCATCAGGAAATAAGTAAAATTGTGCATGACTGTTTAGATAACTGCGATTTTAATTAAGCAAAGAAAGATAAGGGAAATTTAAGACCAATGAAGAATTAAGAATGATCAATTAAGAATTAGATTTTGAGGGATGGATTGGATATTCTTTCTAACTCACAAAAAATAATTCTAAATGTCTAACTTCAAAGAACTCTTTAATTCTATTGAATGGCACGATCTTCCAGTTGAACTCGTTCCATAGCTCTGCTATGGAATGCTACTCTGAGGCTCTGCCTCAGGTAAGGAAAAAAGGCGGAGCCTCAGTATAGGTTCCGCAGGAGACCTACGGAACTAGCTAAATAAATCTTTACCCTCGCTCCGATGCTCCGCATCGGAGCGCAAAGGTTACAACGCAGAGCATTGTAACCAGACATTGATTGCTTGTTTGTTATGTCAAGTTTACTCTACCACCACCAAGACCGCCCTTGGGCGATGTGCAGAAAAATATCCAACTCCGTTTTGAATGTTGGTGGGATGGTTCACGGGTTCATTAGCCAGAGAAGAAACGAGTCCGCCGGAACGATTCCGTGCCTCCAGAAAACGGTAATACCCTTCGCTGATATTGGTCACAATCACTAACGCAGAATCAGTCTCTGATGTAAAATTAATCAGTTCTTCTCTTCGGATGACCCCATCTTCATCAACTCCCCGATCCGTAAACAATCCTTCATAAATCAGAAAAGTATCATTATCGAAAAAAGGACTACTTCCTGTGGAATCAGAAGTGGTAGTATCAGAATCTGTAAGCTGATAAGCCTGAACCACAAAGAAGTTCTCTTCGGGACGGTCAATCACATTAAAGGTTAAAACGGCAACATCTTCAAAGCGGGTGGAATCTCTGGTTACGGTGACAGAATCCAGCTCAATTTGAGGCAGAAGCATACTTTGAGAGGTAACAGTCTCAGAAGTAGAAGAATCAAAAACCGTCAACGACATCAATTGGAAATCATCGAAAGACTGGAGTTGAGTTCCATACAATCCATTAATATCGAATACTTTTTCAAGGGTATCCGTTATCCCATCATATTCTAACAGAACCAAAGCCTGATCCAGAAGAAGTCGTTCAACGGCATCTTCGGTAAGATCATTAACGTCTTCGGCAGAAAGTGCAGAGAAACTTCTGGACAGAGTAATAAAGAACGTTTCCTCAGGACCAATCAAAGAAGCCACCGCTATTTTTTCCTCCGCTGGTTCTACATTGATCGGAAGACTTTCGATAGAGCAGGAAGTAAAAAAGATACCCAATAGTACTATGAGAATTATTTGCGAACGAAGTGAAGCAATCTCAGGAAATTGGATAAGAGCTCTGATAAAACGAGATCGCTTCTCCCGAATTCTCGGGATCGCGAATGGAAGCTTTTGCGAGGAGTCCCGGAAGTGAAATTTACATTGGCTCGAATTCGACGAAGCAATCTCATTGTATTTGGCTTCACACCACCAATAAAAAGATTGCTTCGTCAATAAAAATCTCACCAATCTACTATTACATAGCTTCCTCGCAATGACCCTATTTGTGTACTTAAGCATTCTCATTTCGAAGAAAAATTAAAGTTGTATGCAATAGAGGGAATGAAGCCAAATAATCCCTGTTGAACATATTCCTGTGTTACTCCATTACTTCTGATATCTACCCGGAAAGGCGCGGCGCGATTATAAAAATTATAGGCTCCGATATGCCATTCACCACCAAATCGACGACTTCCTCTTGGTTTCAATATGAAGTTGATATCCAGGCGGTGAGTGGCTGTTAATTGTGTACTGTTTCTATCACCATAAATTGGAATCAACTCAATTTCTGTGAGTGAAGCATTGGGCATCAGAAATTGTCCGGTTTGAGGTGTAAACCAGGCACCGGATTGGAAAGTCCAGACTGCAGAAAAAGAAACCCGGTCGTTTAATTCTGTCATGGTAACCAACGTTGCTACGTGTCGTCGATCAAACTTAGCGGGATAGGTATTTCCATTATTCAATTCGTTAAAATTTCTGGAAGTCTTGGAAAGAGAATAGGACATCCATCCCGTAAAAGAGCCATATTTTTTACGAAGTAAAAACTCGATACCGAAAGCTTCTCCATCACCTGAAATCAATTCCCGCTCAAAATTATCATTCAGAATCAGACTGGCGCCTTCCCGGTATTCGATTAATCGCTTAAGTGATTTATAATAGGTTTCGACCGTGAAGCTGAGTTGATTTTTTGGGAAAATCCGGGTGTATCCCAATGCATATTGGTGTGCTCTTTGTGGTTTAACATTTTCAGTTACAGGATACCACAAATCCGTTGGAAGAGCGATTGAAGAGGAAGAAACACGGTGCATGTATTGCCGCATCAAACTATAGCTGGCTTTTATGGAATTTTCATCATCAAATTTATAGCGAGCTGCAATTCGTGGCTCTGGTCCTGTATACACCTTTCCTTCAGCAAAAGTAAGTGAATAACGAAGTCCGAAATTCACTTTTAGTTCTTTGGAGAGATCACGTTCATTTCCTCCATATACAGCCCATTCTGTATTTTGAATAAGATTCCCTTCTCTGTTTTCGACGAAATCCGAAATATCGCCGGAAGTGCTAATTACATTCGGTCGGAAAAAATGAGTAACCGTCTGAGTTCCGAAAATGAATTTATTTTCCGGGGACTTGAAATATTGCCAGTCTGCTTTAATTCCCACATCCTGGATTTGAGAACGAATGAGCAAGGAATTATCTATAAAGTCTCCCCGGATGTCGTATTTAAACCGGGTCTGATGAAGGGTGACATTAGAGAACAGCTTCTGATTTTGATAAATATGATTCCATCTTAACGTGGAAGTAAAATTGCCAAGCTTGAATCCAAAATTCAGGTCTTCATTTCCTTCCGATTCTTCAGAGGTCTCATCGAAAGCCAGAACATCGTTACCAAAGTAAGAGCTGAAATAAATACGATCGTTATTACTGATTTTGTAATTCAGCTTCGCATTGTAATCGTAGAAGTAATAAGGAAGTTCAGCTCCAACAAGACTAAAAACGCGGTCAATATATGTACGTCGTGCAGCCAGCATAAAACTCATTCTGTCTTTTAAGACTGGTCCGTCAATTGTAAGTCGGGATGTGAGCAACCCAATACCTCCCCGGGCGTTAAAGCGGTTCAGACTTCCATCATTCATACGCACATCCATTACCGAAGAAAGCCGACCACCGAAGTCGGGAGAAAATCCTCCTTTCACCACTTCTACATCCTTGATGGCATCGGAATTAAAAACCGAGAAAAATCCAAAGAGATGACCCAAATTATATACTACGGCGTCATCGAGTACTACAAGGTTTTGGTCGTCGGTTCCTCCACGAACAAACATTCCTGTCGTACCTTCATTTCCCGAGGTAACTCCGGGTAATAACTGAGCTACTTTTATCAAATCAGCCTCGCCCGCAAGTGTTGGAATAAAAGTAATTTCCTGAGGTGTTAGACTTACTGTACTCATTTTTGTTGAATTGACCTGCTCCTGTAGTTCTATCCGGGTTGCCGAAACTTCGACTTCACCAAGTTGACCGACTTGTTCCTTTAAATAAAAGTCGATGGTTTTATTATCATTCAGATTGATAAGCGTATCGATTTGCTGATATCCCAGATAAGAAACGGAAATTCTGAGGGAAGGCTGATTTATGGTTAGCGAATAAAAACCATACACATTAGTAGCTGTACCGGTTTCCAGATCAGGTAAATAAAGAGTTGCTCCGGGCAGGACTTCCCGGTCAGATTGATCATAAATATGTCCGCTTATTGTAAACTGAGCATACGAAAAGCTACAGAACAGGAGAGCAAATAAAATACTTAAGGAATATCGCATCAGAGATCCCTCAATCTAAAATGAAATCCCAGATTAGTACCCTGCATCGATGCAAAAACAGGTGTTCCATCGATTCGGTAATATTGAAAGGACTGTGTTATCAATAACGAAATTGAGATATTTCGAACTACTTTAAGTCGCACACTGAAGGGAATTGAAATACCTGCAGAAGCAGATTGTTTCCCAAAAAAACGAAGTTCTTCGCTACCGAATTCTCTGTAAAAAACCACCTCTTCGGTTCGGGCAGAAACGGGAATCCCAACATTAAGCTGACCTCCGGCAATTAATGAAAGTCTCTTTTCGGGTCTGAGAGTGAGTTGGTATCCACTTTTCAGCAAGAAGAACTCATTTCGGGTTCGATAATTCGCAGCAACGGATAAGGTATCCTGAATCGTCCCATCCACTGAAAATAAATCTGATTCTACAATTGTTCTTTCAAATCCAGCAACGAATTGATGTCTGAGGTCATTTTTAAGTCGGAAAATAAAATCGATTCGAAACCCTTCTTTTCGGTGAATATCAGGATGAATAATTTCGGAATTGATGGAAGTTCTGAATAAAGCGGGATTCCGCGTATTTGAGATAAAAGTTGTTGCTGCAGGAAGTTTACTTGTTCCTGACTGTGAAGTACTTCCTATTTCAATTGCCTCAATAGAAATAAACTGAGCCTTTGATGGAAAGGAAATCCCAAGAAGGAGAAAGAGTGCTATATAAACTACAGATAACTTCAAATACAATGGAGTGTTCTGGTAAGAAGCTAACCAAGGATTTTGGAAGAGCAAAGAGCTAAATATTGATTTTTCTTGTCATTTTGTAGATGAAAGTCTAAACCAATAACTGTCTCACTTTGGAGCCTGCCTGTCGGCTGACAGGGGAGACAGATTTTCTGTAAACAGAAAATCAGAGGGAGGACAGTAATGGCTAAGTGCAATCGAGCTCGTCTGTCCCTCCCCAAGGAGGGACAATTAAGTCTCCCCTTGAGGGGAGTACCGCGAAGCAGGGAGGGGTGTAAGAAATGTGGGGCCACCACTTAACACCCTCCGGCTTTTTGAGAAGTCAAAAACGCCACCTCCCTCAAGGGAGGAATTATTCGTCATCCTTTCCCTCATTCTGAGCCTCCGCCTGAGTTCCGCAGGAGACATACGGAACTAGTTAAAGAAGGGACTTTTCTACTCGCTCCGATGCTCCGCGTCGGAGCGCAATGGTTACAACGCAGAGCATTGTAACCAGTTTATGGAAAACACACCCCTAAATCCCCCCTGCCTGTCCGGTAGGCAGGTCTCAAGAGGGGACTTTTGTCAATAAAACATCTTCCCATTTTTAGCATCCTCTTCCAGGATTCCGGCAGGTTTAAACCGTGGCCCGAATTTCTCTGAATACTTGTTTAGTAAGTCACAAATGGCTCCGGCTCCATGCCGGTCGATATAGCGAAACGGTCCGCCGGTAAAAGGAGGGAAGCCAAGTCCGAGTATAGCGCCCAGGTCGCCATCCGTTGGGGTTTTCAGGATATTCTCCTGTAAACAATAAACGGCTTCATTTACCATCATTAACGCCATGCGGTGTTGAGCTGTTTCTATATCAGGGTTTGAGCGGGAGTTCCCACCGAAAAAGGAATAGATGTTCGTATTCGACTCTTTCTTCTTGCCGTCATAAGTATACATTCCTGTTTTATTCTTACGGCCAAGATATCCGGCATCCATAAGTTCCTGCGCTTTCATAGAAGATTTTCCTCCTCGTGCATTGAAAACAGGAGCCATGGTTTCACCAACATGTGCCGCAACATCAAAACCAACTTCATCCAGAAGTGCCATTGGTCCGACCGGATATCCGAATTTCTTCATGCTTTTATCCAGAAACTCAATGGAAGCTCCTTCTTCAAGTAAAAGCAGAGCTTCGTTCATGTATGGTGCAAGAATACGAGTGGTGTAAAATCCGGGGCCGTCATTAACTACAATCACCGTTTTTCCTTGTTTTACCCCGACTTCATATGCCGTAGCTGTCACCCAGTCTGCCGTTTGTGGGGTGGTGATAATTTCCAGCAGCGGCATTTTTTGAACAGGAGAGAAGTAATGCATCCCTATAATATTTTCAGGGCGTTTTGCTCCTTTGGCTATTTCAGAAATGGGAAGGGATGATGTATTGGATGCGAAAATACAATTATCATTAGTAACCTCTTCCACTTGTGCTACAATCTTTCGTTTCAGATCCAGGTCTTCAAAAACAGCTTCAATTACCAGATTCACTTTACCAAATGCTTCATAAGAATCTGTACCGGTTACTTTACTTGAGAGTTGATCCCTTTCAAATGGGGTGATGATTCGTTTCTTCGATTTGGTATTAAGGGCATCCCAAATCACTTTCTCACCTTTTACGGCCGCTTCCAATGTTTGATCTTTTAGTAAAACTGAATAACCGCCTTTATTTATGCTTATATCGGCTATTCCGGAACCCATTAGTCCGGCGCCCAAAACTCCAATATGTTGAACTGGACTCACCTTTTTTTCCAATGGATTCTTTTTGGCATCGGTCATTCCAAAGAAGAGGTTAACCAGTGCCCTGGATTCAGAAGTAGCACCAGCTTCACCAAATAGCGGGGCCTCATTCTCCAAGCCTTTCTTTAACCCTTTTTGATATCCGTACTTAACAGATTCGATGATCATTAACGGGGCAGGGTAATTTCCTTTGGTCTGACCAAGGGTCTTCTTTTTCGCCTGCGAGAAAATGATATTACGTCCAACTGGATTTCCTTCCAGTAACTTCTCAACAAAAGAGCGTTTGTCTTTCCTATCGTGGGGACCCGATTCTGATAACTTATGAACCGCTTTAATTCCTGCCTCTTCTAAAGCGTCTTTATGGGTGAGTTCATCTACCAAACCAATTTTTTTGGCTTTATAGGCATAAATATTTCCGCCGGTAAGCATATACCCTAGCGCTTTTTGTATCCCTATTAAACGCGGTAAACGCTGAGTTCCTCCGGTACCGGGAATAACTCCCAGTTTAACTTCAGGGAGCGCCAAAACCGTTTTGGGATGATTCGTTGCTATTCGATAATCACACGCGAGGGAAAGCTCTAATCCACCACCCATGCAACTTCCATGAATAGCTACCACAAATGGTTTTGATGAAGCTTCAATTTTATTCAGAATGGAGTGGCCGTCTTTACTGAGCTGCTCCAGATCTTCGGCAGTTTCCCGGGCTTTAAACATATCGATATCTGCACCGGCGATAAAATTATTCTCCTTCCCACTTATCAAAACGGCGCCTTTCAGGGAATCATCCGATTCAAGTGTTTCCAGGAATTCTTCGAACTGAGCCATCATCGACTCATCAAGGGTATTTACCTTTTCACCGGGTTTATCGAGTGATAAAATTGCTACTGATTCTTTAGTAGTGATATTGATATAGCTCATTATTTATACCTCTCCAAAATAACAGCGTGTCCCTGCCCCCCGGCAGCGCAGGCACTTACTAATGCAAAAGTTCCATCTTCCCGAATCAGTCGGTTAGCCGCGGTTGTGACAAGCCGGACTCCCGTGGCACCAAACGGATGCCCTAAAGAAAGTGAGCCTCCTAACGTGTTTAGCTTATCCATGGGAATTTGTCCGACTTTATTGTCACGTTGTAAAGATTTTTTTGCGAATTCTTGGGAGTCTAATGCATTTAAAACCGACAAAACCTGACCTGCGAAAGCTTCATGCAGTTCAAATACATCAATATCTTCCAGTGCAAGATTCATCGTTTCCAGCACTTTTGGTGTAGCATAAGCCGGGCCTAAAAGTAGTTCGTCACCGGGATCCTGAGACACAAAGTTGTATTCTCTGATGTATGCTTTCGGTTTAAGTCCAAGTAAAAGTGCAGTTTGCTCTTCCATAATAAGGCAAGCTGATGCCCCATCGGTTAAGAACGATGCATTTCCTGCTGTGATTGTACCATGAGGTTTGATAAACGCAGGTCTGAGTTTTCCCAGTTTTTCCATGGTGGTATCCTCACGGAAGCCATTGTCATGGTTGACCACTTCAAACTTTGGGGGGACTTTTGCAGGAATTAGTTCCTCATCAAGTAGGCCTTCTTTAGTTGCTTTGGCAGCCAAATGATGTGAACGCATCGCAAATTCATCCTGATCCTGACGTGAAACTCCGAAACGGGCAGCCATTCTATCAGCACTTTGCCCCATCGTTTCTCCGGTAGAAAACTCGGCAATGGCAGGTAGTTCGGGTAGAAAATCTTTGAATCCGAGTCCTTTAAAAAACTTCAGGAACTCGAGTGGGGATTTATACTTTCGTGCAGCTAATACATTTTGTCTGAATTTCTTTTTAAAGCGAATTGGAATATCCGACATCGTTTCCGTTCCCGAAGCAAGAATAATATTGGCCTGACCCGACCGGATTAAATCTACTCCACTGGTAATCGCCTGATTGGAAGAGATGCATGCCATGGCTATCGTAAAAGCAGGAACCGAATTCGGAATGCCTGCACCAAGCGCACTTTCACGGGCAATATTACTGGTTCTGACTTCCTGAATCACATTTCCCATAATAACCCGGTCGATACTTGAAGGATCGATGGGGTTACGAGCAAGCAATCCCTGAATAGCCATGCGCCCCAAGTCGTATGCCATAAGGTCGTTATAGTCCGTCCCTGACTTCAAAAAAGGGATGCGAGCCCCATCTACCAAAACGGCGTTAAAGGGATGTTCTTTGTGATTACTCATAAAACCTTGTATTAATTTCCAGAGCTAAGTTAACAGTGTTAACCAAATAATCAATATTTGTTTTGATTTTTCTTTGAGTGAAGTGGAAATACTCTTATATTTGTCGCCCTTCAACAGAGCGGGCGATTAGCTCAGTTGGTTCAGAGCACCTCGTTTACACCGAGGGGGTCGGGGGTTCGAGTCCCTCATCGCCCACCATTTCAAAGCCATTCGAAATTATCGTATGGCTTTTTTTATTTAATCAATTGCATTTTCTTTATTTGTGTAAAGTCAGGGGTAGAAATTTTATAGAAATACATACCACTTGAAAATTCACCTGCATCAAAAATAATATTGTGCTTACCAGCACTTACTTCTTCATTAATTAATGAAGTAATTTTTTGTCCAAGAGAATTAAAAATTTCCAGGGTTACAAAAGTGGATTTTGGGAGTGTAAAAGTAATATTAGTACTAGGATTAAAAGGATTAGGGTAGTTTTGTGCCAGTTCAAAAACTAAAGAAGTTTTAGTTGATTCTGAAGTTGAAGTCGATGCTGGACATGTTCCCCAAATAGGCATATTATTTGAATTTAAAGCTGTATTTTCGGCAAACCTGAATGGCTCTTCAGTAATGTTTTGTACACACCAATTACTTAGATCGCTATTGAAGGAAGTAGCGTTATAAAAAAGTTCCCTCATGTAATCAACATTACTTACATCCCATTTACTTAAGTCACTATTAAAAGAGCTGGCACGTTCAAACATTGCGGGCATATTCTCTACACTTGAAACATCCCAATTGCTTAAGTCGCTGGTAAAGGAAGTGGCTCTATAAAACATATTTCCCATGTTGGTAACTTTAACTGTATTCCAATTACTTAAGTCTTGATTAAAGGATTCGGCATTTCTAAACATATCATGCATATTATAAGAGCCGGAAACGTCCCAATTGCTAATATCTCCATTGAATGAAGTTGCATTACTAAATGCACTAGACATGCTCGTTACATTTGATACGTCCCAATTATTTAAGTTACTGTTAAACGATTTAGCATCTTTGAACATTCTAAACATTCTCGTATTGCTTGACACATCCCATTTGCTAAGGTCGGAGTTGAAGGATTCTGCCCCGGAAAACATACTTCCCATATTTCGAACACTAGAGACATTCCAATTACTCAAGTCAGAAGAAAAAGATATTGAACTTCTAAACATAGCCTCCATATTTCGAACACTAGAGACATCCCAATTACTTAAGTCATCATTAAATGATGATGCATAGTCAAACATATATGACATGTCTGTAACGCTTGAAACATCCCAGGAACTAATACTTCCTTTAAATGAGGCAGCGCCACTAAACATACTAGCCATAGTTATAACATTACTTACATCCCAGTTATTCAAATCCTGACTAGAGTTTCTTCCTTTATCAAAATTTTCAGCATCATAAAACATATACGACATGTCTGTAACGCTTGAAACATCCCAATTAGAAATATTCCCATTAAAGGCAGATCTGAAGAACATGTTACTCATCGTTGTAACGTTTGAAACATCCCAATCAGAAATATTTCCATTAAAAGCAGCTAAATAAAACATATATGACATATCTGTAACATTTGAGACGTCCCAATTGCTCAAGTCTTGATTAAATAATTTGGCATCTGCGAACATGCGCTTCATGGTTTTTACTTTTGAGACATTCCATAAACCAATATCACTATTGAAGGATTCTGTAGCACCGAACATTGCTTCCATACTATCAACTTTAGAAACATCCCAGCTCGAAAGGTCTCCTGCAAAAGATTTAGCATAGTAGAACAAGCTATCCATTTTTGTAACATTAGAAACATCCCAATGATCTATATTGCCATTAAAATCTTGAGAAAAGCTAAACAATCGGCTAAGATCAGTAATACCACTAATACAACTGGTAGATGCATTATCAGTGTTGATTTGTTCTCTTGTTCGTTTAGTGTACAATACATCATTAATTGTACCCGTATCACCAACTGAAGCTGAATCACAAATAATAGTTACACCATTCTCATGTATTTTAAAATCAGAATTACTTTGTCCAAGTCCTTTAATTGGGAGGCTGATAAGAAGAATAAAGATTGATACTAAAAGCTTCTTCATGAGTAAACGTAATATTTTGAAGGTGCATAAATATAGGAAAACTGGTTCTTTAGTAAATACAAAACCAGCTTTAAATTCTCTATGTTCATTGTGGCATTACATTTCCAAAAAGCCATTCGAAATTATCGGATGGTTTTTTTGTATCTGTGATTTATTACAAAATTTTCATGAAGTTTTACTAATGCAAAAATCTTAAAATTTATTATAACTTAGATCAGGGAATTACAGAAATATTAGATTGTGGATATAAAATTTGTCAAAAGATCAGTTGTAAAATCTTCTAAGAAAAGGGCGTCTAAGTTCAGACCTTTACTGGAGGCTATAGAGAAGTTAAAGCCTAAAGGGCAGGCTATTGAGGTTTCTTATGCAAATGACAAAGCAATGAACTCGATGAGAACGGCTGTGTATCAATTTTGTCGCCAAAAAAAGTTTTCGATTAAAAGCAGACGTGATACCGCAAATAAAAAAATCTATTTCTACCGGGATAAATAGCTCATTGGATCATGAGCTTTAAAACAAAGATTTTGAACTGATTTTCCAATAAATCAGATTTTTCCTTTCCAATCCATTCGGTACATTAAGCTCGTATTATTTATAAATGTTGATATATGAGTATTACCGAAACAGTTTTTTCAGAAAGGCTTTCAAAAGAATCCATTCTTAAACAGTTTAATAAAATCAGAAAGTTTACAAATTATCTGGTTGAACCATTGGAAACAGAAGACTTTGTAATCCAACCTATGGAGAATGCCAGTCCTGCTAAGTGGCATTTAGCGCATACCAGCTGGTTTTTTGAAACTTTTGTGTTAGGAAAGTTTCAGCCCGGGTTTGAAAGCCTTCATCCTCAATACGCCTATTTTTTTAACTCGTATTATCTCCAAACAGGGATGCCATTCACAAGAGCAAAACGTGGGTTACTTTCCAGACCTACTGTTAAAGAAGTATTCGAATATCGTGCTTATGTGAATGAGCAGATGGAAGCTTTCATCACTAAGTGCAGTGAAGAAATCTGGCAAGAGGCGGCATCAGTAATTGAGATCGGGAATCACCATGAACAACAACATCAGGAGTTAATTCTAACTGATTTAAAATATTTATTGGCTCAGAATCCATTACTTCCTGTGTATAGAAATGCTAATGCTATCAAAAGTGAAGCAGTGGCGGCACTAAACTGGATTTCTTTTGAAGAGGGATTAGTGGAAATAGGTAACAAAGGCAATGAATTTACCTACGATAATGAACACCCGCATCACCGGACATTTGTCCAGGATTTTGAACTTGCAGATCGCCTAATCACTAGCGGAGAATATCTTGAATTTATGGAAGCCGGAGGGTATGAAGAATCGCCATTTTGGCTGGATGAAGGTTGGTCAACGGTACAGAAGGAAGGTTGGAAAGCTCCGTTATATTGGTTCAAGCGTGATGGGGAATGGATGCAGTTTACACTTTCAGGAGCAAGACCAATAGACCTGAATGAGCCGGTAACTCATATCAGTTATTTTGAAGCCGATGCATTTGCACGATGGAAAGGTTGTCGACTCCCAACCGAGCAGGAGTGGGAATATGCCTGCGGTGATATTGAAATTGAGGGGAACTTCGTGGATAATGATCATTTTCATCCTACAGCTGCATCCAAAAAAGAAAAATTAAAACAAATGTATGGAGACACGTGGGAGTGGACGATGAGCAGTTATTCTCCATATCCCAACTATAAGCCTTTACCGGGGGCACTTGGAGAATACAACGGTAAGTTTATGGCGAACCAATATGTGCTAAGGGGAGGATCTTGTGCTACATCGAAATCACATATTCGTAAAACCTATCGGAATTTCTTTCATGCTGATGCCCGATGGCAGTTCAGTGGAATTCGGTTAGCACGTTAACACTGGCAGATGAATAAAGTATTAAGTCCGCAGGAAACGATGTTACAGGAAGTGCTGCATGGATTAAGCCTTCCTCAAAAGTCCCTTCCAAGTAAATATTTTTATGATCAACGGGGTTCTGAATTATTTGATGAAATAACCGAGCTCGAAGAATACTATCCCACCAGAACGGAATGGAAAATTCTTACCGAAAATCTGGATAAAATGTCGTCCTATTTCGGAGAACAGATTCTGTTAATTGAACCGGGTAGTGGAAGCAGTGAAAAGACCCGAATTCTGTTATCCGGCTTGGATTCTATTTGTTGTTATATCCCAATTGATATTTCAGGAGCATATTTAGAAAAGGTTGCGGAAGGACTAAGAATTGAATATCCAAAAATCGATATCCAACCTCTTGAAGCAGATTATACCAGGCCATTCGTTCTTCCGGATATTTATTCGTCTTCAAGGAGAATTGTGTTTTTCCCGGGGTCAACAATTGGGAATTTTAAGCGAGAAACGGTTAATCGTTTTTTTGAAGTCATTTCAGAGATTATTGGCAAAGAAGGTGGGATCTTAATTGGTGTGGATTTAAAAAAAGATGTACTCATTCTGGAAGCGGCTTATAACGATTCAAAAGGGGTGACGGCTGAATTTAATAAGAACATGCTGGTTCATCTGAATAGGAAAATTGGTTCTGATTTTAATCCGGAGTTATATGAGCATAAATCTGTTTGGGTGGATAATCCGGGTAAAATCGAAATGCGGCTGATTTCAAAAGAGGATCATCAGGTAAAGGTAATGGATGAAGTCTTCGACATTAAAAAAGGAGAATATATTCACACAGAAAATTCTCATAAGTATTCACTGGATGAGTTTGAGGATATAGCCTCACCATGGTTTAATGTTGTGAAGGTCTGGACGGATGAGAAAGAATATTTTAGTGTGCAGTATTTGGAGCCTAGGTAGTTATTTGTCATTTCGAACCCGGAAATCCCGGTGAGAAATCTACAGTTTATTAAGGTGCGTCTTGCCATTTAGACTTCTCGAAATTTAACCAATGGCTTAATTAGTCCTCCCTTTAGGGAGGTGTCCCGAAGGGACGGAGGGTGTTCGTAAAGTTCCAGCTTTTCCAACACCCCTCGAAAAGTCCAAAGAACTGTTTGGACTTTTATCTCCCATCAAGGGTAGACTTAAAAGTTATCCCTCTACTCCGGCCCATTTGAGATACATTCCACGTACCTCAGCGATATGATCTTCAATGGTTTCAATTTTCCAGTCAGATGTATCAACAGCTGGGCGTATATGTGCATTTATCTCCCCGGATTTTGAAAACAAAGAACCTCCAAGGCTAAGTTGATCATTTCCATCAAAGTAAATGGGTACAATAGGATAGCCGAGATCTATAGCCATTCTGAAAGCGCCTTTTTTAAACGGACCTATTCTTCCTTCATGTTTTCTGGAACCTTCAGGAGCGATGACCAGGTTTAATTTATCTCTTTTGAGTCGGTCATAGGTTTTTAAGAGGGTGGCAATCGCTTTTTCGCTGTTCTGCCTTTTAATAAATACCTGACCAGTCAGTCTACCAATGATAAAAAAGAAGGGTAAATATTGAAGCTCCCATTTGGCCACTACCCTGAATCGCTCCAAGCCTAATGCAAGAAACGTTGGGATATCGAGGGTAGAAGAATGATTGAAAATATAAATAGCAGGTGGAGTTTCATTTTTTCTGTGATCAATCACCTTGAATTTTATTCCCAGCATAAATAATACCGGATAAGCCATATAACGGGGAAAGGTTTTAACAATCCAATTGGTGGTTTTGCCCCATGTTAAAATTGCGAGAAGGGTTATTAATACAGAAACGATCAGGAGGATGATCATAAAAAGCAGCATTGCCAACAAACTGCGGAAATATTCAATAAAAGAAAGAGAAGTAGCCATTAAAGGAAATTCCAAATTCCATAGGACAATTGCCAAGCAAAATTATCGGTATGCATCAGGAATATGATTTATTTCCGGTTCTTTATTTTTCTGTTTCAGGATGCCGATTACGTCAAACCTCATAGGTGTGTCCTGAAGTCCATGTTGCAGAACCCAACTCTGAGCAGCTTTGTAAATATGTTCCACTTTAGCTTCGGTTATATGTTCAAAAGGTTGTCCAAACTGAGCGCTTGAGCGCATTTTAACTTCCAGAAAAACAGTAAAGGCTCCATCCCTGGCAATGATATCAATTTCGGAATGCCCTGAATAGTAATTCCTGTCAAGTATTTGCCATCCTTTATTGGTTAGAAATTCACAGGCCAGATCTTCTGCTTCATTCCCAATGTGTCGGCGAGACTTACTCACCTGAACTCAATTTATCTTTGATGGATTCTTTTACTTCAACCAATTTGATGAGTTGTTTTAAAAAGCCAAGATTCTTCTTGTTTATATAAGGTAGAAGGGCATTGGTAAATCGTTCAAACATTTCCAGAAAATCATTGTAATTCTCAATACGCTGTTTGAACTCCTTACTTTCATCATCATTTAAACCACCTGGTTCCAGTGTTTTAATACATTCCTGAAGTTCAGCCCTTATCGGAGCTATCTCTCTTTGTTGTCGTTCACGGATTATAGTAGAAACTATTTTCCAGACGTCGGTTTCCGCAGAGTAATAATCTTTCCGGTCTCCTTTAAATTGAACTTTATGAATGAGTTCCCAATCCAGTAGCCTACGCAAATTCATATTTGCGTTACCCCGACTAATATCCAGTTTATCCATGATAGAATCGGTATCCAGCGGATTTGATTCTGCATATAGAAGAGCATGAATCTGTGACATGGTTTTATTAATCCCCCATGCAGATGCCATGTCACCCCAAAGCTGAACAAATTGGTCCAGAGCCTGATTATATGCTTCACTATGACGATTTACCATACAGCAATGTACTTACAAAAAGTAAAAATCGTAACAGGCTAGTTTATTTGGATAAAACTAAGGTTGAACCCACCGGTGATTGCTACTACCCGGATTGTGTAGGTGCCTTCTTCAAAAGTATTGGAACCTAAATTAATATTTTGCCAGGATTGAAATCCGCCAGTGTTTGGAACATTAACTTCATTCGAAATAAGAGCTCCGTCTTTATAAATGGCAACTTTTCCACCAGTGCTACTTGAGGCGACACTTGCTACCATATCATAGGTTCCCGCAGTTACATTAACAGTGTATTCCATCCACTCATTGTCATCAATCCATCCCACATTGTATTCAGTAAGAGGGTTTTCTGACGATTGGATATCTACTCCGTCATTACGGAATTCCCAGCCAATGTTGCCAGTGTTCTGGCTGTTATCGCTACTAACACGTTTGTATTCTCTATCAAAATAAGAAACACCATTTGTGCCAATGTCGTAATGAGCTGCGGGAATGGTTCCCGGAATTTCCAAATCTGTGTAAGGTAGATTACTGCTTCCAAAAGACGGAGAAAATAAAGCAGCTACAACATCAGGGCGGAAGATTGTATTGTCCAGCTTCAGATCTTCTGCCATTTGAAATAATCCTTGACGTGCTTCCTGAGCGGTGGGTCGGGCTCCATTCCCGTTCCAATACTCTTTTACTTTTTCATAGTTGGCGTTTGTTGGTGCAGAAAGAGGAGAAGTAATGGTTTCCAGTTTTTTATGTGTCCACCAATTCCAGCCAATATTCAGGTTTTCTACTAATCTGGTTGTTTCATAAAACCAAGGATTTGAGTTTTCACCAGATTCCCCTAACCAAAGAGGAGTATTATACTGACTTCGGATATTCAGTAAATATTGTATGGTTCCCTGATCGGTTTGATTCCAGTATTTGTGGAATGCATAAACCATGTTATCATCGAAAGGAGGGGTCAGTAAGTCGAATGTAGTTGCATAGTAATTTCCTTCGATAAACAGAATATGATTTTTATCAATAGCTCTGACGGCAGGAATTAACTGACTATAAAAGTTGGCCAGATCAACATTTCCATAGGGTTCGGGAGTTACAGGTTCATTTAACAGATCATATCCGATAATGATAGTTTCGTCTTTATAACGTTCCGCAATCTTCTCCCAAATTTTTATAGTGATAGGCCAATAGGTTTCACTTTCTGTCCATAACCGTGCTTCTCCATCACTGTCGGAAATATCACCCTCACTTTGAGCTCCGGGTGCTGCATGCATATCCAATATTACATCTACAAGGTTTCGTTTACACCAGACCAGTAACTCATCCATTCGCTCAAAACCTTCTTCAATAAATTCTTCGTTTTCTATATCGTAAAACAAGTTATAATGAAAAGGAATCCGAACATGGTCTGCTCCCCATTCTTTCATTTGAATGATATCGTCTTCGGTTACATAATTATCCCTAAAGCGTTGAATCCATTCTTCAGCATCTGATTCGCCAATTAAATCTGCTACATTTTCATACATATCAGATGCGGCTGTATATCCTTCCCGATTTAGTCCAAACATATATCCTTCAGGAAGTAGCCAGCCACCCAATCCGAATCCTTTGATAACTACCGGTTCACCTTGCCGGTTTAAAATCTCCTGACCATCCGTTCGGAAAAAAGTTTCATCTGTATAACCGGGAACATCAGTATTGGGACCATCATCACCGTTAGGGCCACTCGAGGGTTTACATGCTAATACGAGTACTAATAATGCAAAGAGTAAATTTTTAAGAATGCTCATAGGAAAGTATAGGTCAATCTTGATACTTTAAAATATGCAAGAGATTAGAGAACTTCAGAGATAAAAATTCTCATTCTGAAAAACTTAAAAGATCCGGAATTAGTATGAAGTCGATTAAGCATCCGGTTTAACCGAACTTTCAGTTGAGTTGGCTTTTTTGTTAGTCTCAGGCTTTGGTTCTGAATCCGGTTTTTCAGTCGATGAATTTTTCTCAGATTTCTTTCCACCATTTTTATAGTCGGTCACATACCAACCTTCACCTTTATATACGACACCACCTCCACCGGAAATAACACGCTTCACTTTTTGTCCTGTTGTTGGACAGGCCGTTAAAGGGTCTTCACTCATTTTCTGCATTACTTCAAAAGTGGAACCGTCTTCTCTTTTATATTCGTATGTAGGCATGCCCGAAATTCCGAATTATTGGATTATGAATTACAAAATACAAATGCGTGCCAATATAATGAGGGGTTCAATTCTTACAAACCCAGTCCTCGAACAAAATTCACTGAATATTATCAGATTTTATATTGGGTTAACATCAAAAAAACAGAAATGATAAAGTCGAGGGAGAGAAATCAGAGCCAAATTCATTGGCTCTCCAAAGGAAAATCGCTTCCAAAACTACCGCCTAAATCATTAACGGTTTCTAAACTTTTGACGCCTGAAAATCCTCTTATTGAATAAATAAATGCATATTTTTTAAGGCTCAGATAAAATCATCATCATTAGGCTTCTGCTAATTCATCAGGAAAGTATCAGCCACCTCTTAGCAAAGGCATTTAAAATTCAATTAAGAAAAAATACCTGCAGCACTTTGCTGTAGTGAGTTCAAAACGTCTACATGAAAAAACTATTAGATTTATTCGACTTTTCGGAACCCATTAATTATAAGACAGAAGTGTTGTCAGGTCTGACGGTAGCAATGGCGCTTATTCCTGAAGCCGTAGCATTTGCATTGATTGCCGGACTTTCTCCACTAACCGGTTTATATGCTGCTTTCATGATGGGATTGGTAACTTCTATTCTCGGTGGCCGACCCGGCATGATATCAGGTGCTACCGGCGCTGTTGCAGTGGTGTTAGTTACGTTGGCTCAATCTCACGGTGTAGAATATATCTTCGCTACAGTGATACTGGCTGGTATTATCCAGATAACTGCCGGAGCTCTAAAGTTAGGTAAGTTGATGCGTCTTGTACCTCACCCGGTAATTTTTGGTTTTGTGAACGGGTTGGCGATCATCATATTTATGTCTCAACTGGACCAGTTTAAAACCCCGGCAGGAGACTGGATGTCCGGATCTCCACTTTATGTACTATTGGGCTTGGTTCTTCTCACAATGTTAATAATCTGGGGACTTCCAAAAATCAGCAAAGCCATTCCGGCATCATTGGTTGCTATTTTAAGTGTTTTCGGTATTGTAATAGCATTCGGTATTGAGACTAAAACGGTTGGAGATATTGCTTCTATTTCGGGCGGATTTCCTCCTTTTCATATTCCTCAGGTTCCATTCAGCTTCGAAACACTTGCTCTGATTTTCCCATATGCAGCTATTATGGCAGGTGTTGGATTAATAGAAAGTTTGTTAACTCTTAATATTATTGACGAGATAACTGAAACCCGCGGGCGGGGAAATAAGGAAGCAGCTGCTCAAGGCGCTGCAAATATTCTTTCAGGTTTATTTTCAGGAATGGGTGGATGTGCAATGATTGGTCAAAGCCTTATTAATATTTCGGCAGGAGCAAGAGCAAGATTATCAGGTATTGTAGCAGCTGTTATGTTGTTAGTGTTTATCATGTTTGGAGCAGGATTGATTGAACAAATGCCCATGGCCGCACTCACAGGTTTGATGATCATGGTATCGATTGGAACCTTTGAATGGGCGAGTTTGAGAACCTTCAATAAAATGCCGGTATCCGATATTTTTGTGATGGTATTAGTAACGTTGGTAACAGCAGTACTTCATAACCTTGCTCTGGCGGTATTGATCGGTGTAATCATTGCTGCACTTGTATTTGCCTGGGATAACGCCAAACGAATCCGTGCGAGAAAGCATATTGATGAAAATGGAATCAAGCACTACGAAATTTATGGGCCACTTTTCTTTGGGTCTGTAACCGTATTCAATGAAAAATTTGATGTATTAAATGATCCGGATGAGGTTATTATCGATTTTGCAGAAAGCAGAGTCGTGGATATGTCAGCGATAGAGGCCTTAAACAGGATAACAGAACGCTATCAAAAGGTAGGAAAGAAAGTGCATTTGAGACATCTTAGTAAAGATTGTCTTCGACTCCTTGAAAATGCAGATGAGATTATTGATGTAAATGTAATGGAAGATCCTACTTATAAATTGGTAGTAGACATCAAATAGTCACTTTGTTGTTGTTATTAAATATTGGGTAAAGAATTTAAACCAGACTATCCAACCCTTTTTTGAATCTGCTCATCGCTTCTTCCAGGTCGGAAATACCGGCAGCATAACTCATCCGGAGTCCATTGGGTTCTCCAAATGCATCACCCGGAACACATGCCAGTCCGAATTCATCCAGCAGATAAAGGCATAAATCGGTTGAAGTTTCAACTACGGATCCATCAGGTTTTTTTGAGCCGAGGTAAGAGGAAATATCCGGGAATACATAAAATGCTCCACCGGGAGTAAAGCAGCTTACCCCATCAATCCCATTCAGGGATTTCACCATAAAATCCCGGCGCTTTTTAAATTCATCCCGCATCGAGTGTACTTCTGAAAGATCATTTGAATAAGCGGCTAGTCCTGCTGCCTGAGAAATAGAACTTGGGGCAGATGTTTCCTGACTCTGAATCTTTGATACTGCTTTAACCACATCCGGATTTGCGGCGAGATAACCCAGTCTCCAGCCCGTCATAGCAAATCCCTTTGAAAAACCATTAACTACCATTACCCGATCTTTTAAATCGGGAGCAACATTCAGAATGCTTACATGATCTTCTTCAAAAACGATGTACTCGTAAATCTCGTCGGAAAGAATCATCACATCTGGATATTTTCTCAAGACGTCAGCCAGACCTTCCATGTCTTCTTTACTGTAGCAGGAACCTGTTGGGTTAGATGGAGAGCAAAGAATCAATACTCTGGTCTTCTCTGTAATTGCTTCTTCGAGCTGTTCCGGAGTTAGGCGAAAATCATTTTCAAAAGAAGTTCTAACCGTTATTGAAGTCCCTTCTGCCAGTCGTACCATCTCCGGATAAGAAACCCAGAAAGGAGCTGGAATGATCACTTCATCGCCTTCATTTACAGTAGCGAGCAGGGCAAAGCCTACCGATTGTTTAGCACCGTTTGAGCAGATGATTTGAGAAGGATCGTAATCAAGGCCATTATCTCTTTTCAACTTTGCCACAATAGCTTCGCGTAATCCCGGTGTGCCGGGATTCATGGTATATCCATGTTGACCTTCATTAATTGCTTTTATAGCCGCTTCACAAATGTATTTAGGTGTTTTAAAATCCGGTTCGCCCGCACTTAGAGATACAATGGATTTGCCTTCTCTTTTAAGTTCTTTGGCCCGTCCCGTTACTTTTAAGGTGGCAGAAGGTTGAAGATTTTGTGCTCGTTGAGAGATCATAAAGCGTGCTGAGATTTGTTTTGTGAGTGAGGTGGAAATTCGGAGAAAAAGGATTAAGGAACAAGGAAAAGGGAAAAAGGAGAGTCTAAATCTCTTCCTTTTTCCCTTTTTCATTCTCCTTGTTCCGAAATTTCTCCTGAAGTGCTTTGGCTACATTGTCCGGTACAAAGGAAGAAAGATCTCCGCCCCAGTAGGCAATTTCTTTTACCAAAGAAGCGGAGATAAAAGTAAATTCTTCATCAGGCATAAGAAATACGGTATCCACATCAGGTGCGAGTCGTTTGTTGGTAAGCGCCATTCGAAACTCATATTCAAAATCAGAAATCTGACGAACGCCCCTGATTAGGGTATCGGCTTTTAATTTCTGAGCATGGTTAACAAGTAACCCGGTGAATTTATTAACTGTAATATTTTTTGCCCATGGCTTTCCTTCCAGGCATTCATGAATAAGCGCAAGTCGCTCTTCTCCGGTAAAAACAGCACTTTTCTCTTTATTAACGGCTACAGTCACAATTACTTTATCAAATAGATTGGTGGCACGCTCAAGAATATCGAGGTGACCGAAGGTGATAGGATCAAACGACCCCGGATATAAAGCGATGTGTTTCATAGTAGAATATTAATTCTTGGAATCTACCGGATGCTTTTCAAAAATACTAACGGTGGTACGACCATAAGCTTTACTGAAAAAACAATGAGGGTGCTTTTTGTAATTATGATACTTGTCATGTTCCAGTATAAACCACCCATCTTCTTTCAGCCAATTTCCTTCCAGAATGGTTGCAATCATTTCTTCCATCCATTCGTATTTATACGGTGGGTCACAGAAAATAAAATCGTAGGGGATAGCCATTCCATCTAAGTATTGGCGGACATCAAAAACTGAAGTACGAATCTGATTTGAAATACCAAATCCTTCAGCAGTCTTTTCGATATGCTGGACATTCTTTGGATCAATTTCAACAAAGGTTACGCTTTTAGCTCCCCGAGAGATAGCTTCAAAACCAAGATTTCCGGAACCTCCAAATAAATCGAGAATCATAGAACCATCAATATATTTATACACTTCAATTTTGTTGAAGATGCTTTCCTTGGTACGATCGGTTGTAGGGCGGACATTTAATCCTTTTGGGATTTCAAATCTACGACCTTTAAGCTTTCCGGTGATTATTCTCATATGAGAATTAAAAATTAAGGATTATGAATTTTGAATGTCTCACTTTTGACATTTCGAGTGAAGCGAGAAATCTAAATAGCTGTTTAAAGATACGTTAGATTTCTCAGTCGGTAAACTCCTTCGAAATGACAAAAACTAAAAATCCAGTGAAAGAAGTATGGCAGGAAATGCAGCAGCAAGGTCAAATCCGTAGGTTTGTTCTTCCGCAAAAACTCCAACCCCACCTAATGAATTCAGATTTACAATCTTAGAAGACTTATCCCAAAACCCGGTAAGGGCTTGCTCAACTTCATGGTTTTCATGTCCAAATAAATAAATATGTTCATGTAAACCTTTCATCCAGGGTGAATTAGCAGTTTGTTGCAACCAGTGATATGGTAAATCCTGAACCTGATCAAATTTTATATAAGTTGAGGCTCTGAACTTCCCAAGAACAAAAGAAGTAAAGGAAACCACATTCTTATGACATCCAACCATCATAAAAGACCCACCGGGTTTATTAAATGATGACCATTTAGATGCGATCTCGAAATCACTTATAAATTCAGTAGTTGCCACTTTTTCGGTTAACTCATCAAAGCCTTGCATTAGATTTCTTCGGCGAATACTTAAAAACTTATACTGTGATTTACTAACGGCATGCCAGGTAGGTTCAATGTCTTCCCTGTGCACACCTTTCATAATGATTGAGAGGTGATCCTCACGTTCATCGGCATTATCATAAACCACTTTTGGAAGTGCGGTCCAACATTCATGAGCAGGGTTTGTTAATGCTCTTACTGAATGAATATTATGTTGTTGGCGGAGGTTCTCGAACGTCGCTTTAACATGGGGAAATTTCTCAGGATTCTGAGACGTAACTGCTTCAATTACATTAAAATTGAAATCAAAAGAACCAATATGCAAAAGGTGCCGGTCTTGTTCTGGATCATTTATCGCGTAAAAAAGGCGATCAGAAAAAAAACAAACACCTAAATTTGCAGGGGCTTCATCCATTAATTCCAGTTGGGAGCGTTTCGCATGGTTGTTCTGGACAAACTTCCAATAGCATCATCAGAATCGGGGTCTTCCAGTAAATATAACGGAGGACGTGTTGAGTCGTTGAGCTCATAAGTAAATCGTTCTCCGGATCTGGGAGCGATGATCATACTTTCCGGAGAATAGGTCAAAGGAGGTATTTGACTAAACAAAGAATCGCCCATAGCCATCATTAATGAATCTGTTTGCAAATAGGTAACAATACTATCTAATCCACCATCCGTTGGAGGGAAATGACCGAAACGTGCTTCATACTGAACAAAAGCATCTTTAAGAGTAAGCATTCGGTTTCTCACGCGTTCAGTTTCTGCTTTTCTTTGTTCAACAACTTTGTAAGGGGTAACTATAGAATCATAAAGCCACCATGAAAGTGCCAGAATTATTACTCCAAGTACAATGCTTAAGATCTTATTACGAGTATCGATATTCATGTGAAAAGCAGATATTAGTTAGTATGTTTTTGCCTTTAAAAACGAATGATGAAAATACAGTCACACCCTTATAGATGCAACCTGAACAACAGATCAAAAATAACACAACAATAATTTAACTTACACAACATATTTACATTGAAAGTATATTATTTAAAAAAACAGTTGTATTGAATAAACAAGTTCTAAGGCTGGCAATTCCAAATATAATAAGCAATTTGTCGGTACCATTACTAGGTGCAGTTGATACAGCAGTTGTAGGTCATTTAGAGCATGTATACTATTTAGGGGCGATAGCTGTAGGGAGTATTATTTTTGATTTTATTTTTTGGGGCTTCGGTTTTTTGAGAATGGGTACCACGGGTTTAGTTGCTCAGGCATTTGGAGCAGACAATATCCGGGAAACAAGAATCATCCTGATTAGAGTACTTACGGTTGCTGCTGTAGCAAGTGCATTCATACTCTTGCTTCAATATCCATTAATTGAGCTTTCATTAATTATAGTAAATGCAAGTTCTGAGGTTGAAGAGTATACCCGTCTTTATTACTCCATTAGAATTTTTGCAGCACCTGCTACACTGGCTCTTTTCGGGATAAATGGTTGGTTTTTAGGAATGCAGAATTCAACCTATCCCATGATAGTTACTATTGGATTAAATGTATTCAATATCGCTTTAAACCTTCTGTTCGTTCTCTATTACGGTATGAATGTTGATGGTGTAGCTTTAGGTAGTTTAATTGCTAGCTATCTTGGCGTAGTAGTAGCTTTCGTTCTGTACAAACATAAATATTCAGGTGCAAAATTTGAGCTAAATATCAAAGAAGTATTAGAGCCAGTAGAGTTGAAAAAGTTCTTTTTTGTGAACAGGGATATTTTTATAAGGACCTTATGCCTCATTTTCTCCTATGCTTTTTTTGTGGCAAAATCAGCAGAGTCGGGAGATGTAGTATTAGCCGCGAATACTATTTTATTACAACTTTGGTATATAAGTGCATATGGAATCGATGGTTTTGCATTTGCCGCAGAGAGTTTGGTAGGAAGGTTCAAAGGCTCTAATAATATTGAAAAGCTAAAGGAGTCAATAAAAGTTACCATGAGCTGGGGATTAGGGTTAGGTATAATAGCAAGTCTTATTTATGCTCTTTTTGGAGCTTCTATTATTTCCATTTTTACGGATAAAACGGAAGTACTGGAAGCTGGACTAGCTGTACTTATCTGGACGATATTTGCCCCGGTTATAAATAGCGTTTGTTTTATATGGGATGGAGTTTATATAGGAGCTACTGCTACCCCGGCAATGAGAAATTCAATGCTTATCGCTACCATTCTGTTTTTTGTACCGGTTTATTTTGTTGCCAAGCCTTTCTTTGGGGTTCATGCACTATGGCTTTCCATGTCACTATTTATGATAATCAGAGGTATTACGTTGTCTTTTTGGGCTCGAAGCCAGATTTTTAAACCATTATCAATTCAATCGGAATAAACAATTATGAAGTTCATACTATTACTACGACATGCTAAATCGAGCTGGAGCGATCCAAGTCTTGACGATTTTGACCGACCCTTGGCAGGGAGGGGAATAAAAGATGCTCCCAGAATGGGAAGCTATTTAAAAAAAATAGGGTATCGACCTGATTATATTGTTTCTTCGCCTGCTCAAAGGGCCATGCAAACAGCCCGGCTTTGTACCGAAGCAATGAAAAAAGACGAGAGCATGATCAAATGGGACGAAAGCCTTTATTTCGACTCCTCTAAAAAATACATTGACGCTATTCAAGGAACACCCGACAGTGCTGAAACGATGATGTTGGTCGGTCACAATCCTTTGATGGAATCAACGGCTACTATTTTAAGCGGAGGAAAAGAAAGTACCGCCTTCAGAATTCCTACGGCCGGTTTAGTTTGTCTGGAAAGTTATGCAGTCAGATGGCAGGATATAAAACCGGGGACTTGTCAGGTTAAATGGATGATGATTCCAAAGGTACTTAAAGAAATTCTGGACTAATTTTGGGTACTTAATTCTTTAATGATATAGGACTCTTTATCCATTGAGCTTTTGATTTCATTCAGGATAGAAGATGTTTTTAGCGCTTTCAAGTATGAGTTTTCTTCAGAATAAATATAATTTCCAAGAATGGATGAGTTTATTTCTTCTCCGACCATTCCGACCAAGTAACCGTTTTGATTGATGATTGCAGTACCTGGAGCCTTTCCTGAAAAATCGTTTGTAGTATAAAAGTAATCAGAGTGGGTACTTGTTTTTTGGCTAAGACTACCAATGTTATACGACAGAAACGAATCTGAGTCAGGCGTGTTAACTTTTGATACGTCGGAATCCATTTTTACCCTCGTAAGTATTTGTTGAGCTGGAAACAGATATGCATAATGTCTTAGAAAATTTTGTTGAGCAGTTTCAAAAGAAAAGGCTATTTCTTCAAGTAGGCTAAATAATGGGTCTTCAAAAATGGTATCATTAGTTAATACCTGTAAACCTTTTTCTGAATCAAGGAGAAATGACGAGGCTAATTCATTATCTACATAATCTGAACTTTGGCGCTTAATATTTTCTGATCCGGTTCCAGTGAATAGATCATAAATCATTAAAGGCTGCTGTTCTTCAGGAATGGATTTAAAAATCAGTATAAATTCCTTAAGCATAGACAATTCTGCATCAGTATTAATTTGCTGAAGCATTTGTGAATGGGAAGCGACAGTTTGATTAATGAGATCATCATTCGAATCAGAATTACCCCGGTTATCTAGATAATTCCGGTACAAAGTTGCAAGGTTATCAAGGCTGCTTAACGTATTAAAATAATTTGTTGAGTATAAAATATCAGCTGTTTGATCCGCAATATCATAAGCCTGATCTACCTTCGAAAAAAGATCATCATACAGGGGAGGAAGAGTAGTGTCAGATTTTATTTTCTGTAAAAGCTGATCTTCATCAGTCTTCTTAATACTCAAAACATTGTGTTTTGAAATCACATGTTGAGCAGTTTCAAAAAAAGATAGGTTTTGAGAAACTGAGTATCTATTGGAAGCAGACCTAAATGCATAGGAGTCATTTGAATCAGCTAAAGAGTCTTCTTTATTAAGATAGATATCAAAAAAAGAAATGATATAAGGGTTAAGCTTTGTATGATAAAACTCGATAGCCCGGGATGTTTCAAGCCGGTAAGTTTTTCCAGGAAAACCAAGGGAAATTAATTCTTCATTATTTTCAGAATCAAATTCACTTAGGCTAAAATGAAATTCAGGTTCAAATGGCTTTGGTTGATTATCAGCTTCATAAGCCCTTAAAATGACAAACTCATTGGCAAGTTTTGAGACAAGTTCTTCACTTTTAAGGGAAATAAGAGATACAGATGGCGCAAATACTAAACGAACATCTCTGACAATTTGGTAGACCGACAGAATCTGTCTGTTAACTGAATATATATCCTTTATTTCAAGAAAGAGGTCTGTTCTGTTTCCTCGACGTTCATTAAGTATTCGATTTTTTTGCTCCTGTATTGAGCGATAGATTTCATTATTGGGGCTGAGCTCTGTTATCTCTTTTTGAACTTCATCGGTAACATCAGTTTGTTCAATTTCAATTAGAAGAGAAACACCTTGCAACTGAATCTCATTATTTATCGAGGAAGCAGTAAATCCTTTTTGTATAAAGTCAGGATCATTTCCAGTGGATATTAAATCCAGAATTGATGAATAGTTTGTAAGAAAAAGTCCGTTATCAGAAATAAAAGCACCACTTCCAGATGAATTATTACCTTTATAAAGTTTAGCCATTCCAAAATTTGAGGAGTCAGACAACGGAAAAGAACCAGTACTGTAAGGGAGAATACCTTTTGAATATAGTGGCAGGTTAATATCTGAGGTGGGACTGTTCTTTACAGAACTACAACTCCAGACTTGAACCGAAAGAATTATAAGAATAAGTATGAATCGCATAAAAGATGATACTTAAAAGTAAGGAAGGATTCTTTATATTTAAGATATTCTAAAATGAACTTGAATAAACAGTTAATCTAGCTACATGAATTACACTCAAAATTTTTTCTATCTCTGTAAAACACCATTAAGTGCAGAAGGTCCTTCTGATGTTGAAATTGTAACCCGTGCAGAAAATAATGAAGACTTCCCAAGGGTTTTTAAAGAATTTGAAGAATTACGATCTCATGCCTTTAATAAAGATAATATATATAGTGTAGTTCGTGCCGACGATATTTTTGAGCTAATTCGAACGAATAATGATAAAGAAGCAAAAGAAGAAGCATACGAAAAAGCTCAACCTGAAATTATAACGAATCTGCAACATCGGGTAATGCAAGGAAAAGATGCCAATGCAAAAGCCATTCTTAAAGAGGTGTATGATATCGAGTCCTAAACCAAGGGTTTACATTCAATATTAATATTCGAAACAATATTGAATAGATAGGGTTAGTAATAATGAAGTTAATTCTAATGAAAACAACTTATTATCATGAACGACCTAAAGATTAAAGGAAACTGGAACGAGACTAAAGGGAAATTAAAACAAAAGTATTCTCAGCTAACAGACGACGATTTAGTATTTTCAGAAGGTAAAGAAGATGAACTCTTAGGCCGCCTGCAAAAAAAGCTTGGTAAAGCTAAAGAAGAGATTAAAAGTGAGATTGAAAATCTCTGATTAATAATTTTTTATTATGGAATTAAACCGCCTCAGCAGGCGGTTTTTTTATTTAAGAATGTTATTATAGTATTTCAATCTTAACTAACATCTGGAGATATGGAAGATTTCAATTTTGATACGGATATGTTTCTGAACTTTGCACTTGAATATGGTCCCGGTCTGTTAAAGGCTATTGCTGTTCTGGTAATTGGACTTTGGGTAGTGAAAATTATTGTAGGCCTGGTTCGGAAAATGCTTGAAAAGAGCAATGTAGACCCTTCTTTAAGAGGGTTTTTGCGGAGCATGGTTTCTATTTTATTAAAGGTAATGGTATACATAACTGCACTTGGAATGCTGGGTGTGGAAATGACCTCCTTCATTGCTATTTTGGGGGCCGCAGGTTTAGCCATTGGTTTAGCGTTATCCGGAACACTTCAGAATTTTGCAGGTGGAGTAATGATCCTCCTCTTCAAACCCTATAAGGTAGGAGACTTTATTGATGCACAAGGACATACAGGAACAGTTAAAGAAATCCAGATTTTTGTAACAATCCTGACTACTCCGGATAATAAAACAGTTATTATTCCTAATGGTCCTTTGGCTACGGGTTCAATGACAAATTTTTCAACTCAACCTACCAGAAGAGTAGACTGGACATTTGGTATTGGATATGGTGATGATGTAGATAAAGCTTATGAAGTCTTAAAAAGGTTGATTTCTGAAGATGATAGAATCCTCTCAGAACCAGAACCATTTATGGCTGTTTCTGCGTTGGCAGATAGCTCAGTTAATATCGTTGTAAGAGTTTGGGTAAATGCAGTCGATTATTGGGGAGTTCATTTTAGATTAAATGAAGAGGTGTATAAAACCTTTGATAAAGAAGGGCTTAATATTCCATTCCCTCAAACAGATGTACATTTGCATAAAGTGGACTAAAGGATTAAAAAAGCCGGTTTTAAAGCCGGCTTTTCTGTTTTATGTCAGTCCTTTAAGTTGCTTAAGGTGCACGAGATATGTTATCTTGAAGAATAATTTTAATTAGAAGGCACGAGCCGTTAAAAGAACAATTGGAAAGGAAGGTAGTAGTGACTAACCTGGAGCAAGAAAACAAAGACAAAAACGAGAACGAATTAGAAGCGACTGATATCAATCAGTCTAATGAAGAAGAGACTATTAACTCTGAACCGGAAGAGACTACTGATGAATCTCAGGTAGAAGAAGTAGAAGCCCCTGCTGCTGAACAGCAAGTAGAAGAGAAATCAGTTGAGAGTACGGGAATTGAAAACTCTGAGTTGGAAGAGGACACGCAGGAACAAACGGAGGAAGAACCAGTAGTGAGTTCTGAGACTGCAGAAGTAGATGCTGACAGTTTCTATAAAGATATACTTGATAAAGCTGAAGAATTTGTGAAGCAGGACGATTGGTCTTTTGTTTCAAATGAACTCGCAAATCTTGCTTTACATATAGAAGAAAGACCTGATCCAGATAGTGAGTCTTCTAAGGTTGCCATCCAAAATTTTAATACGCTAAGAGAAGAGTTCGAAGAACGTAAGAGAGCTCATTATGAGGAGTTAAACAAGAAAAAGGCTGAGAATCTTGAAGCTAAGAAGGGGCTGCTAAAACAATTTTCAGATATTATTAATGAAGAGAAATGGACTGCTACCAAAGAAGTAAATCAGATCAGAGGTAGATGGGAATCTATTAAAGTGTTACCTCACGGTGAAGTAGAGGCACTAAATGAGCGGTTTGATCAGCTCTTGGAAGAGTTTGAAAGTCATAAAGTGGATCGTCTGGTTAAGAAGCTTCAGAAAGAAGAGGAAAACCTCACTCTAAAATTGGTGATCCTCGAAAAAATGGATGCCCTAAATGAAAAAGTAAAAGCAGATAAAGCCGACTTTGATGAGTTGAATAAAGAATTTCATGATCTCTTGGTTCAATGGAGAAAAGTAGGCAGAGTACCCGCTGAGAAAAACCAGCAAGTTTGGGATCATTTTAATGAAGCACAGGATTCATTTAACCAGCTTCGCTTTAAACATGATAAGGAATACAGAAAATCGGTTGAAAAAGCACTGGAAAAAAAGCAGAAGCTAATAAAAGAAGCAGAGGCTCTTATTGATGAAGACGATATTGCGATTGCGGCACGTCGTGTAAACAAGCTTCATAATCAATGGAAAAAAACCGGCAACCTTCCTCAAAAAGAAGAGAATGAACTTTGGGATAAGTTTAAAGCTGCCACCGATGCTTTTAATGATAAAAAATCTGAAAACATTGATGTTCTTAGAGATCAGGAACAAGAGAATCTGGATAAGAAATTAGTCCTCATCGAAAAAGCTGAATCATTTCAGGATGTGGAAGATTTTGAAGAGGGCCACCAATCCATGCAAAAACTGATGGCTGAATGGAAAAAGATCGGTCCTGTTCCTAGGAAAAAATCGTCCAAAATTTGGAAGAAATTTAAAGGAGCGATGGATGTTTTTTATGATAAGAGGAGAGAGCATTTTAAAGATGTTCGTAAAGACCATAAAGAAAACCTGACAAGAAAAAACGAACTCCTCCATAAGCTTAAAGAGTTGTCTGAAAGTGACGACCCGGCGCTTGCAGTTGAAGAAACAAAAAAGATCCAATCTGAATTTAAGAACATTGGTCATGTGCCACTTAAATTCAAAAATAAAATCTGGAAGCAATATCGGGAAGTTTGTGATGTGATTTATGACCGGTACCGTTCTTCAGGATCGGATTTAGGCATGGAGCGAAAGCTTGCATCCGAAGGAATAGAACCTGACGATCGAAAAGAAATTATTAAAAATCAAAAAGCTCTTGATAGCCTGAAGAAAGACATTTCTAAATTAGAGTCAGAAATAATTCAATTCGAGGAAGCTAAAACTTATTTCAAACCTACAAATAAGGGGAATAAATTAAGGGACGAACTTCAGGGAAAAATAGATAAAGCTCAGGCGGAGTTATTAAAGAAAAAAGAAAAGTCTTCGGAACTTAAAAGAATGATCAGAGATATTAAAGCTGGTGATGAAGAAGAATAGAGTTTAAGTTTAAAAAAAAAATTACAATCTTAGTGCGGCTTTTTTTAATTCAAACCTTAGATCAGCTTCACAAAAATTTCAACACGTCTACAGTTATATTATTTAAAAGTTGATTATTGACTAATTCTATTAAAATAAAATTTTGGGGAGTCAGAGGCTCTACTCCATGTGCTAATGCAGAAAACATGGTTTTTGGAGGAAATACAACTTGTCTTCAATTAGAAAGTGACTCGATCCCGGAATTGTTAATTGTTGACTGTGGAACCGGACTTCGTAACCTTGGTAATAAGTTAGACGCTTCTGATGAAGGTAATAAAGGTCGTATTTTTATTACCCATCCACATTGGGATCATCTTCAGGGTTTCCCATTCTTTAAACCATTTTATGATTCTAAAAGCTGGTTCAGAGTCTACCTTCCACCACAGGACGAAGTAAGTTGTAAAGAGATTCTTCAGGGGCATATGTCTAATACTTTTTTCCCTGTTACTATTGATATGCTCGAAGCAGATATGGATTGTGAAACTTACCACCCTGGTAAAATCGATTTTGAGGGATACTCAGTTGATTACATGTGGGCAAAGCATACTGTTCAAACCGCTATTTATAAATTTGTAATAGATGGAAAAGTAATAGTATTCGCTCCGGATAATGAGTTACCAATGGACACAGAAAAAGATTCGTTAGAATTCATTTCTGAGTTCAAAGAATTCGTGAGGGGTGCAGATGTATTAATTCATGATGCTCAATTTAACATGGCTCAGCATCAAGAAAGGTTAGGATGGGGACATTCCTGCTGGGAAAATGTTATAGATAAAACTAAAGGTCTAAACATTGGCAAGCTGTTATTAACCCACCATGACCCGGATAGTTCGGATGATTATTTGCAGAAATTAGATGTTAGAGTCAAAGAAGAGTTTGGGAAAAATTTTGAAGAGATTAGCTTTGTAAAAGAAGGACAGGATATAACCCTGTCCTATTAATAAACGTGTTTAGAAATAAAATCTAAGTCCGATTACGCCGTCTCCGTTCAGGTCAGTATTTGGAACTAAATCTAAAATCGGCGCTATTTCTACAAAAAGATCCAGAGGAGCATCTGCAAAGAGGTAGTTAAACCCTAATGGGATTCTGGCTCCAATTCTGGAATCAGCATTTTCAATAAATAGCGCTCTTGCGCCAATACCGTAGTAAAAAGCAAGATTACCTTTTTCTACATCTAAATAAGAATGCCATAGGTAATCACCATGCAAATTAATAGCGTCTGTGTTCTCAAGCGACCAAGCTGCACCAACATCAAAAGCAGTTTTAGAACCTAGCCAGCTTTTAAATGAAATTCCTGTTGGATCACCAACCATTATACCTAATGCTTTTTGCCCTTTTTCAGCTGTAGCCTGAGCATTACTGTTAGCAGTAAATGAAATTGCCAAAAATGCTGCTAAAAAAGTATATAAAAGTGTTTTCTTAAAATTCATAAGTAATTTATAGTTAATTATTGTGCACTTTCTTAAATGGGAATGTTTTATTTAAGTTCCATTTTCTAAAAAATCGGTAATAGATTGGATGCCAGAAACTGAAAAAAGAACGATAAAAATATTTATTAAAAACCCTCAAAAAGGTAGGGTTAAAACAAGATTAGCTGCTTCAGTTGGTGATGAGCAGGCTCTTTTGATTTATAAAGAACTTCTGAATTATACTCGGAAAATAGTTACTCATAGTAGCGCAGCTAAAGAAGTGTGGTACTCAGAGTTTGTTGATTTGGAAGATAATTGGAATGCCAGGGTATTTAAGAAAAAACTTCAGGAGGGAATTGATCTGGGAGCACGAATGAAAAATGCTTTCCGGGATAGTTATAAGAATAAAAAGCCAGAATCTGTTGTACTTATTGGAAGCGATTGTGCAGAGTTAACTGAAGGTATAATTAGTAGAGCATTTGAAAGCTTAAGAGGTAGTGACTTAGTATTTGGCCCTGCTAAGGATGGAGGTTATTATCTCGTTGGGATGTCGAAATATATCCCGGAGATTTTTGATGAAATTGCATGGAGTACAGAGAGAGTTCTTAATCAGACATTATTAAAAGTTAAACTGCTTAATCATAGCTTCGTTTTGTTACCAGAATTAAATGATGTTGATACAATTGAAGATTGGGAGAAGGTTAAAAGCACAATGATTCAATGATCAGTATTATAATTCCAACATTTAATGAGGAAGATTCTATTTCTCAACTTATTACTTATTTAATAAGTCATGTATCTGAGGAAGTAGAGATTATTGTAAGTGATTCCGGAAGTAGTGACAATACCCAGGCAATAGCTAAAAAATCAGGAGCCAGAGTAGTTGAAAGCTCTGAGAAGGGACGAGGAGCACAAATGAACTTTGGGGCATCAGTAGCAAAAGGGGAAATTCTTTTTTTCCTACATGCAGATACATACCCTCCAAAATCTTATGTAAAAGATATTAAAACGGCACTACAAGAAGGATATGATGCAGGTTGCTATCGTCTTTCTTTTGATGATAACCATTTACTTCTGAAGTTTTACTCGTGGTTTACAAGGTTTGATATCGATTATTTTCGATTTGGAGATCAAGGCTTGTTTATTAAGAAATCTCTTTTTGAAAAGTTGGATGGGTTTAAATCAGAGCTATTAGTTATGGAAGATCAGGATATAGTTATCAGGACTAAGAAATTATCTTCCTTCAAAATTTTCTCAAAACAAGTAGTTACCTCTGCAAGAAAGTATAGAAAGGTAGGAATCATGAAACTTCAGCTAATTTTTACTATTATTTTAATTCGGTATTACATAGGTACACCTCAACAAAAGCTGATAGACTTCTATAAGAAAGCTATTATGTAACCAATGTTATGGAAGTGTAAAATTGAACGTTTTGATATGCTCTTGGTGTATAAGTTGAGTATCTTTGTAATGAAATAAAGAAATAGATTCCTTGAAGTACTTTTTGACTTTTATTGCGGCGATAATGTTAGCAGCGCCGCTATCAGCACAAGCCTCTTTCGAAAGAGTTGAAACGGATGCAGGCACAATAAGTTTAGCAATTACAAATTTCGGCATTCTTGGAAAACCGGATGTTAGAAATAATCCAGAGGGTGGAGCCAGTATGCGCTTTCCCAATGATACTGGTACAGAACATCTTTTCGAGGCTGGAATTTGGATTGGAGCAAATTATAATAATAATGCCGGGATTAGAGTATCTACTGCTTCAGTAACCACAAGTGGGGGGTACACACGAGGAGCCGCTGGATTTGAGTTTACCGGAGATTCTCCAATTACCCGAAGAAGTACTGACCCAAATGATGAATTCTTTTCTCCTTTTTCTGTAGGTGAACAGGATATTATTGCTGAATTTTCTGATCAACGAAGAGATATAAATGGTACGCCTATAAGTGGACATGATAATCCATTGTATGCAGATGTAAGAATGGAAAGTTATAACTGGGGATTCCCTTTCACTGAGAACTTTACCATTATCAGATATGATATTACCAATAACAGTGGCTTGTATTCATCTGCCGCTCCTTGGGACAGTGTATTTGTAGGCATGTATGCAGATTTAGTGGTACGTAACGTGAACACTGCAACAGAAACCGGAGGAGAGTTTTTTAACAAAAACGGACTTGGATACCTAGATACTTTATACACTACCTATGCTTTTGATGCAGGCTCTCCTGATAACCCCTCTGTAAACACTTATGGAGCGATGTCTATTATCGGTGCTGAGTATAACGGAAATTACTTTCACCCATCTAATAGCGAGTATCTTGAAAGTCAGGGAATAAATGCTCCTTTTGTCGATCCAAGCTATTGGTTGTTTAGTGCAGGAACTGGAGTTTATGATAGTCCTAATAATGATCTTCAGCGGTATGAAAGGATGTCAACAAAGTTTCCTCTTGATTCTGTGACTACAGATGGTTCTACAATCAGGCAGCAGCTTAGAACGGATGGTCAGGAAGGTTCTGGAAATTATATTTCATTTATTTCAATTGGTCCTTTTCAACGTGTAGAGCCGGGTGAAACAATTACTGTTTATATGGCCTTTATGGGGGCGTTGAAACCGGATGAATTTCAGGGGCCTTCTGGAAAAGATGATGATAATACAGAAACGCGTGTAAATCTGGTACAAACGATAAATTCAATTAATCAGGTATTCAGAGGTGAAGATAAAAACAACAATGGGGTTTTAGACGCAGGTGAAGATACAGATGAAGATGGAGAGTTAACCCGGTATCTTTTTCCAACTCCTCCAGATAGCCCGAATATGCATGTTCAATTAGATGCGGGTAAAGTCACTCTGTATTGGGATAAAACAGCTGAAGAATCAGTTGACAGGGTATCAGGTGAAATGGATTTCGAAGGGTATAGAGTGTACAGCTCTGACTTAGGTGAAGATATAAATCCAAATTCAAGATTAATCCGTGAGTTCGATACTCCCGGGAACCAGGTTGGTTTTAACACGGGCTTTGATGAAGTTGAATTAGACGAGCCTGTTACAATTGATGGTGTGGAATATTTTTATGCCTATGAGATTGAAGGGTTATTAAGTGGTTGGCAATATGAACTTTCTGTTACAGCTTTTGATAAAGGTAGTGATGAGTTTGAAATTGAAAGTCTCGAAAGTAGCCCTAATGTGAATGCAGTGCGAGTTTTTCCGGGTACACCAGCAAATGAAAATTTTGGTAGTAGTGAAAAAGAATATAAAGTTGGTGTCTATCCAAACCCTTATAGAGTTAACGCTGCATGGGATGGTAATCAAGAGGGTGAGAGGAAACTTTACTTTTACAATTTACCAGCAAAAGCAGAAGTAAGAATATATACAGTTGCTGGAGATATTGTGGCTGATTTTACTCACGATTCGGAATCATATAATGGTGATATTGATTGGTATTCAAGCTTTAGCGATGATCCAAGGGTTCTGCCCGGTGGAGAGCATGCATGGGATATTCAATCAAACGCTAATCAAATCTTAACCACGGGTTTATACCTGTATACCGTGAAAGATGTAGCTTCAGGAGAGATACAAACAGGTAAAATCGTAATCATAAAATAAACAATCATAATATGCTTAAAGTTACAATTCAAAGAGTAAATAAGACTGCGCTACTAGCGTTTGCTCTATTGCTCAGTTTTGGTGCAGTAAATGCACAGGAAAAAGGCTTGTTTTTCTCAGAATATATTGAGGGTTCAAGCAACAACAAGGCTTTAGAAATCTATAACCCGACAACTGATACTGTATGGTTAAGTGGATATGCATTCCCAAACGTATCAAACGCTCCATCTGTTGTGGGAGAGTATGAGTTTTGGAATGACTTCCCTGATACAGCTTACATTGCTCCTGGTGATGTATACGTAATCGCACATGGAAGTGCAGACGCAGCAATTCTTGCTGAAGCAGACTATACATTTAATTTCCTGAGTAACGGAGATGATGGTTTCGCACTTGTAGAAGGTGACAGTGCTGCAGGATCCTCTTTTGAAGTTATTGACTGGTTAGGCTCCTGGGATGGAGATCCGGGTTCTGGCTGGGATGTAGCAGGTGTTACTAATGGTACCCAAAATCATACATTAGTAAGAAAGCCAAATTTTGAATCTGGTAACACAGTTCCTTTAGCTTCATTTGGAACTAATGAAACATTTTCTGAATGGATTGTTTTAGATCAGGATGATTTTACTAACCTAGGTTCTCATACTGTTGGAGGAGTTGAATTTTCAATTCGTGAATTAAACAGATACCGTGAAGTAACGGAATTTTCTGTTGCAGGTGTTGAAAGTCACCCACTTGCTGGTGTTGAAGTAACTTTCACCGCAGTAGTGGTTTCATATCCAAAAAGTTCAGGTCTTGCAAACCCTAATGATGATGATAACGATGGTGTAACTGACGGAATCGGACGTATTCACGTATTCGTTACAGATACAAGTGCGGTAACTCGCGGTAGAGCAGGTATGTCTCTTCAGATCGTTGAAAGTGACTATACAACCATCGATCAGTTTACAAGAGGAGATGTAGTTACATTTACTGGAGACCTTGGATACTTTAATGCAACTGCACAGTTTGATGTTTCAGCTGTAAACCTTCTTGGAAGTGTAAATGAAGAATTCCCTGAATACGCTGAATTATTAGAGCCATGGGAAATTTCAGTTTCTGATATTAATGACTTCACTGATGGAGCTCTTTCAATGAACTTTAATAACTATAGTTCATACATCGGTTCTTACGTTAAATTTAATGGTGCTATTGTAAGCAACGTTTCTGTAGGAGACCGTAATTCAGGTGGACGTTCCGACTGGGCTCTTAACCAGGATGGTTCTCGTATTTATATTTATGATACTTCTCTTCGTTTAAGAAACGACCACGCTATCGGTAATGAAGGTTACTTGATCGATTACAATGCGAGACGTCTGGATAGTCTAGATGGCGAATTTGTTCCTCCAGCTGCAGGGGCTAATGTAGATGTAAGTGGGTTCATTACTTACAATGGTGATGATCCGGATGGACTAGTACCAAGTGGTAATGGTGCATTAAGTGTCAACCCGATGGAAGAAGGTGTTGTTTGGTTAAACAATAACCGTTTCGTTGATGGTCAGGATCTGGGCGGTGGAACTATATTCAGCTGGCCAAATGATATTGTAATTAATGGACTACCTGCAGTATTCTCTAATGTTGCTCTTTCTGACTCTAATGTTACTTCGGAAACTGCTGTAACTGTTTCCGCTACTATTGTAGGAGCGGACGGTAAAACAATCACAGGTGTTGAATTGATCTATAACGCTGGTGGAATTGTTGATACATTAACGATGACTGCAGCTGGCGATGTTTATTCTGTAACCCTTCCTACTTTTGAAGGCGGTACCCCAGTAAACTTTACAATTGAAGCAACTGATAGTGATGGACTAGTTGGTGTTTCACCACTTTCCGGAACACATTCATTCTTTGTTAAAGGTGATGCCGTAGCTACTATTGCTGCTATTCAACAAACCGGAGACGGTGGCCCTGGAGATAGTCCGGTTGCTGGTGTAGGTGCTGTTGATGCAAGTATCACAGCTACGGTAACAACAAGTGCAATTGATGATGGTTACATCACAATTCAGGACAGAGCAGCTGCATGGTCTGGTGTATTCGTTGATGAATCAAACGGAATGGAAGCACTGGAAGCAGGAGACATGATTCTTATTACCGAATTAGCTGTTTCTGAAGCGTTTGGTGTGACTGAAGTTGAAGTTCTTGCCTTTACAGAGGTTGGTACCAACAGTCAAATGGATACGCTTGCTCTTACTGGTTTAACTACTCAGGAAGTAAGAAGTAACTTCGAAATGTACGAAGGTGTACTAATTAAATTCGATGACGTTAAAGTAACCACAAATCAGGCAGATGGTTCCAGCGACTTCGGTGAGTGGGAAATCGGATCTCGCCAAGGTGGTGGTGCGGCTGATACTCTTGAAGCAGGTGACGGACTACGTTTCGATGATCTTTCTTCTCGATTCAGCTCAAGCGTAAATGAAAACATCAAGGTTGGCGCTACGTTTGAATCATTAACTGCTGTTCTTTACTATTCTTTTAGTAATCCAAAGTTAGTAGGTGGTAATCCGGATTGGTTTGTAAGTGATGACTTCACAGTACCTTTCAGAACATTCAGTCTTGAAGCTCCATCTTCTGGTGCTACGGTAGTTGTTGACGGATCTGTTGCCCCTACATGGGAACCAACTACAGACTTTGATGGTAATGCAGTTTCTTACCAATGGGTACTTTACTCTGCAGATACTTCAGAAGTGATTGTAGCGGTTACTTCTGATAATGACGGAGCTGATACTACAGTGACGCTCGATTTTGCTACTGTCGATGCCCTGTTAGCAGGTGCTGGTTTAGCAGTTGGTGAAACAGCAGACTTTGTTTGGAATGTACGCGTAACAGACGGCTCTATGGATACAGTAGCTGTTTCAACATTCAGTTCTGGTGAGTTTACTCCTGTGTATTATGCGTTAACTCTTGAGCGCGCATTGCAGGTTTCAAATGATATTGAAGACGATATTCCAGCTGAATTTGCGTTGAAGCCAAACTATCCGAACCCATTCAACCCTACTACTAACATTCAGTTTAGCCTACCGGAAGCAAGCAAAGTAACACTTAATGTGTACGACATGCTTGGAAGAAAAGTGGCTACATTGATTGATGGTGAGCAGTTGAATGCTGCTAATCATAATGTAACATTTAATGCTTCTGCTCTTGCAAGTGGAATGTATATTTACAGAATTGAAGCAGGTTCATTCGTAAGTACACGCAAAATGATGCTTATTAAATAAGCACAGCAAATTTTACGCAAGCTACAGCATAATCTGTAGCTTGTGTTTTTTAATTTTTAAAAAAGCTAGTATTGAATACTAAGTATAAAATATTATTCCTTTTTTCAGCTTTGGTTCTAACCACTCTTTCATGTGAAAATTCATTGAAAGGTGATTTTAATGAAAACCAGCTTCCAAAAACTTTTTTAACTGTTGATAAAATTGACAGAGAAGGTGACTTCAGACTTTCGAGTCAAATCAACATTTCCTGGTGGGGTAATGATAGCGACGGATATATTGTTGGGTACGAATATGCAATAAATGATACGTCGGAAGGCAACTGGACTTTTACCCGTAAAACTGATAGCACCTTTATTTTACCAATTTCTCAAGGACTGGTTGAAGATGATGTTCTTTTTAAAATCAGAGCGGTCGATAATAATGATGCAAGAGACCCTATTGGCGCACGTTTAGTATTTCCAATCGTAAATACAGCTCCAACGGTTGCAATTAATCAAACCGAAATTCCTCCTGATACTTTATTCGCTATTTCAAGTTTTGGATGGACAATCAATGACCAGGATGGTCTTGCTAATTTAGTTCGTACAGAAGTATCTATAAATGATAAAACAGATGGATGGGTTGAGATTCCATTCAATCCAGAAGATGATGGGCGACTCTTTATCTCATTAGAAGTAGATAATTCATCTGCAGGGACAAAAGATGCAGAAGTATTTTTAGGGAGATCATACACCCGAGCATTAAATGATCTGAGTGAGCCTCTTACAGTCCCAAATATAAATGTTGATGCTCAGAATACCTTTTATGTTCGCACAGTTGATGCAGCCGGTGCAGTGAGCAATATCGACTCGCTTTCATGGTATGTTAAAGCACAGAATTCAAGTGTCCTCTTTATTAATGATGATGGTTCCAGTAACTCATTATCAAGACAGGCGGAGCATATTGGTTATTTAAATGAGATAGGAATTCAACCTGATTTATGGTTAATCAACACTGGTACAGTAACTCAGGATAAAATTGCTCTTTCTGATCAGTTTCCTTCCGTAATCGACCCTACCTTAAAAAAGACTCTTGCCAAATGGGATCACATCTATTGGATTTCAGAAAATATAGATAGAAACATTACTTATGCATTAGATATTACTTCCGAGTTTTTTGAAGAAGGAGGTTCAATGTTCGTTAATATTCCAATGAAGAATATTAATGCGAGTGACCCAATATTTAACTTCATTTCTGTAGACTCGATTGGAAGAACAAACGAAGGTAGTATAGAAACCGGATTTGTATTAAATGCAAATGTGGATGTAATACCAGAGTCAGGAATAAGTACTGATACTGCAAGAACGGAAGTTAGACAAGTAGGTGTGATACCAATTAAACCGGTTCCGGGAGGTACACTTTTATATCAGGCTGATTTTCGTAATACTACACTTATTGGTACAACGATAGATTATACTGGATTTGAAGGGGTGGGAGTTGAAAATCCGGAAGGTGATTTGATTTATTTCAGTCTTGATCTGACAAACATAAATGGGAATGCAAACTTGCCTGAATTGCTAAATGATTTGCTGATTGGCAGGTTAAATTTTAAACCATGATGAATATGAGCTTACTTAAAAACTTTCTCGCCCTGTTTTTTTTCATTGGATTATCCATGCAAGGTTTTGCTCAAAATACAGGAAATATTTCAGGCGTAATTACTGAAGAAGGTACAGACGAGACACTGCCGGGAGTAAATGTTCGTATTGTTGGTACTAATTTTGGTTCTGCAACAGATCTGGACGGACGCTATAATATCCGAAACATTCGCCCCGGAGAATATACTATTGAACTTACTTTTATTGGTTTTCAGGTTGTTCAAGTTACGGGGATCGTAGTAGTAGCCGGAGAAACAACGGAAATAAACCAGACGATGAAAGAGCAGGTTTTTGAGTCTGATGAAGAAGTTGTGGTAATTGGTGAAAAACCAATTTTTGATGTAGAGAAGTCAAACACTTCAGTAACAATTTCAAGAGAAGATATTGAAGCTGCACCAATCCAAAGGGTAGAAGACGCTGTTTCTCTTCAATCCGGCGTTGTAAAAGATCCAACGGGTTTATACATAAAAGGTGGGCGTGCTTATGAAACCGGATTTGTAGTGGATGGAGTTTCAGCACAGGACCCTCTCGCTGGAACTGGATTCGGTTTGGATTTAGGCTCAAACTCATTCAGTAATGTAGAAGTAATCACTGGGGGAGTAGGAGCAGAATATGGAGATGTTACTTCTGGTGTGGTTGCTGTTCAAACTCAAAACGGGGGAGATCGGTATGAAGGAAACTTCACGCATAAACGTGATAACACCGGTTCAAATGTACTTTCTAATCAGGCTAATTTTTTTACGGATATTTATGAATTCAATCTTGGTGGTCCCGGAATCATAACCGAAAAACTACTTCCGGCCTTGGGATTAAACCTACCAGGTACTTTTACTTTTTTCTTAACAGGGCAAGTTGGACTTACTGATGGTTATACTAAATTATCAGCCAATCAAATTAGTTCATCAACAGCGGGAAGTGATTTCTGGTCTCCACGTCAGGGTAACCGTTGGAATGGAATGTTGAAACTTACCTACAACATCCGTCCTGGTATGCGTCTTCAGGCAGCATACCAGCGTTCTTTAACAATCAACCAGAATACTCGAATGCTTCAGATTACCGGTGCCGATACTCAGATTCGTCCGGGGTTTCAATTCGCTTTCTCTGATGGTTTCCTCGATAATGCAAATACCTATACACACGATAGTAATCTTTCCTATTTGAAATGGACTCAAACACTATCTCAATCTGCATTTTACGAAGTACAGTTTAGCCGGCTTTTTACAAGGCTTAGAGCTGATGCAAATGGAAGAGACTGGCGCCCTGATAATGTTGATAGCGAATTTGATCCGGAAAGTATTGTGACTACTCCTGCTGAGGAATTTGACGCAACAGATGATTTCACATATATACTTGCTGGTCCCGGCTATGTAAATAATGGAGGTATAGCAACGTTATGGCACGATCATTTTGCAGAAGAGCTTACCCTCAAGACTTCAATTACAAAGTTTTTTTCAGACCGTAAAAATCAAATTGTAGCCGGATTCGAGTTTAAATTTAATGATTATCAATGGATTGATATTACAAGACCATGGATTGGAGCTCCTATTAAAATTGGTGAGGAACCAGATGGAACACCAATTTTCTCACAAACGAACCGTGTAGGTGAAAGTTTTGACGCCTGGAGAGTGAAGCCAAAGCGTGGAGCCTTTTTTATTACTGATAAAGTTCGATATAACGGCTTGATTGCAAATATTGGTGCCAGAATAGAATATTGGGCGCCTGGTAGGTATGTTGACAACGCAGTTAGAGATGCTCTGGATGAAAATACAATTTCAACTATTCCTAGATTTGTAGCCGAGGATTATTTAAAAAGCAGTACAAATCTTTTTGGGTACCGATTTAAGTTCCGTTTTCTTCCTAAAGTAAATGTCTCGTTTCCCGTCCGTGAAAACCAGGTACTATTCTTTAACTATGGTCATTCAACACGACTTCCACATCCAACTTTTGTATATGCCGGCCTAGATCCGTTCTATCAGGATCAGTCTGATTTACCAGATTTAGGTAACCCAAACTTAGACCCTGAAGTTGATATCTCATATGAAATTGGGCTGCGGAATCAACTAACAGCGAATGATGCTTTTAACGTATCTGCTTTCTGGAGAGATAAATATGACTTCGTGACAACTCAGAGGATAAGAGTTCAGGATGTTGATGGAAGAGATGTTACAAAAGCATTTCGTATTAATGGAGATTACGCTAGAGCAAGAGGTGTTGAGCTATCCTATATAAAAAGATACAAGGACTTGATCAGAGGGCAAGTATCATTTACATATTCCAGGGCGGAAGGACTAAGTTCAACAAACGATGACAATTTTAATGACATTAATGCCAGTCAAAATATAGGAGCTAATGTGGAAACCCCATTAGCTTGGGACAGACCTTTTGATATAAAAGGTAATGTTACTTTTACCTACGATCGCGCTGAACCTCTTTTTGATCTTGGACCATTTAATCAATTCAAGATGTTCTTATCAGCAGTTTGGAGAAGTGGAACCAGATATACCCCAACAGAATTTGTTGGCTTCGAAAGAAATCCTGTTACCGGTGTTAGGGATTGGAGACCTATTTATGAAACGGTTGATGATCCTGCTAAAAGATTTAGCGAAGTAGGACCGGCTTGGTTTTATATGGACTTCAATCTTCAGAAGTGGTTCGAATTTGGAGACACCAGAGTAGCAGCATTCCTTGAAATTACAAATTTGTTGAATAACAGAAGTTCGGTAATAGTAAACCCGGTTACTGGTGAAGGATACAAACAATATCCAACAAATCAGGCAGATCTGATCGCTTTACGAGATAATCGAAATTATGATGTGCCGAATAATGTAAGAGATCCGAGATACATAGATCCAACAGATAATAATCTTCCTGCTTATGATAATCCGGCTAATTACATAGAACAAAGACACATTATGGTAGGGTTATCCGTTCGGTTTTAAATGAAATACATGAAATTTAATATCATCACAATCTTAATATTGATTTCCTTTTTTGGAAGGGAATCGGTAATTGCTCAAAGTTTTGGAGAGGACAGGGCAGGTACAGAAAGTTTTCAGTTTACAAAAATTGCTGTTGATCCAAGAAGTGCAGCTATGGGTAATTCTAATATGGCGGACGCTTTTGATGGCTCCAGTTTATATTGGAACCCGGCTTTATCTGCCAAACTTTCCGGTTCAAATGTAATGATAAGTCATACATCTTACTTTGCTGGAATCAGCCAGGATTATTTTAGCTTTGTTAACAAACTTGGAGACTTTGCAATTGGAGCCTCTGTTCAATATCTGAATTCAGGAGATATTATTGAGACAACAGAGTTTCAACCAACCGGAACCGGGAGGACATTTAGTACTCACCATTTAGCTGCCGGACTTTCGGGCGCCCATCAGGTTACAGATCTCTTTAGCTATGGGATAACCCTCAAATTTTTAATGGAGAAAATCGAGGAGATCAATTACAACACTGGAGCAATCGATTTTGGGTTTCATTATCGTGTAGGTGAAACAGGACTAAGATTTGCAGTTGGAATAAATAATTTCGGACTTGATGCGAATCCATCCGGGTCTACTACTAGAGAAAACCTTGATGGTGTTGAAGAAGTCGAACCTGAAGATTTTGAATCGTTACCAACAAGATTTCATATTGGGGCAGCATTCGATGTAATTGAAACCGAGCAGTCTAAGTTAATTCTGACTGGTCAGATTACTAACCCTAGTGATAATGCTGAGCAGTTTAATTTAGGCGCTGAATATGCATTTATGAATCAGTTTTTTGTTCGCACTGGATATGAGTTTGGTGTCGAAGAACGCAAAATCCCCAGTTTGGGAGGGGGAGTTCGTATTAATATCATGAATAAAGTTTTTGAAGCGGATTATGCCTATACAATGTTTGAGCGTTTAGGTTCAATCCATAGAATTGCGATTAGTTTCTCATTATGATTAGAAAGCTTACACATATTATTATCTTTTTTGCTGTGATACTTTCCTTTTCAGCATGTGATGATTTTTTTAATTCTAAGTCGAATAACGATACGGACGATATTTTTGATGAGGGTAGAATAGATCCTAATCTTCCAAATATTGATGGGTATGCGCCCGTACTTCCTTTCTGGGGAGGTCCTGACGCTCCTGTAGAAAAACAATTTAACGCTCCTACAGATGTTCATGTTGGTTTTGATGAATTTGTTTATGTTACCGATGCCGAAGGAGTTCACATGCTTGACCGGGCGGACCTTTCCCCAAGAGTAACAATACCTCTAAGAGGAGCTGTTTCCGTTACTCAGGATAGGTTGCTAAATGTATATGTCGCTGCCAGAATAGATACCGTAATCGAATCTATTGATCCTACAATTACATGGGATTTACCAGCGGTATTTAAAATAAAAAACTTAAATGGTGCAGGTCCAATACAGTATGTGGATACACTTATATTTCCTTTTGATGATGCTAGTTTAAGTACAAGCGCAGCACAAAATGCTCGTTTGAACCGGGGTTCACAGATAAACTATGAACAGGTTGAAGTAACAGGGCTTTCTATTTTAGCCGATAATTCTTTGTATGTGACTCGAAGGGGACCGTACACTGAAACCACCCAAGTTGCTGCTCCCGATAATACTGTGCTGGAATTTCAACGTATCACAGTAAGTGGAGTTAAGACCGACAAGATGAGAAATGTCCGTCAAATAAGAGCGTTAAGTCCAACCATTCCGTCATTAAGAAGTGGGATTGGTTTAAGCTCTATTGCTTCGTTTGTTTCTGCTCCTCAAAGGGATAATTTTACTGATGATCGTAGTTTTTTGATAGCTCAGGCTGACATAAATAAAGACATTCCATTCAGAGTACTATGGATTAATGCAGTTGAAACTGTTGATGGTATTGTGTTCCAACAGAATTCGAATCTTTTAGCTCAGGACACTACTCAGGCAGATGGATTTCTATATGAACCGAATAGATTTGGTGTGCCTTCTGATATTGCCTTTGGTGGTGATGATGACAGCTATATTTTCATCATTGATTCCGAAAAAGATTCGTTATATCAATTCCAGTTAAATGGACAGGAAGGCGTACCTCCACCTCCAGGAGTTGAAGATCAAACCAAGCAGATTATTGTTTCTTTTGGTGGGTTTGGTTCTGGCCCAAAAGAATTTAGAAACCCAAGCGGAGTTGCATACTTTAATGGTGTAGTTTACGTAGCTGATACAGGTAATAACAGGATAGCAAGATTTAAACTTACATCCGACTTCGAATAATTCAACTACAGAATGAAGAAACTTCTGATAATAGTTTTTCTTTGTTCAACTGTATGTAGTTTTTCTGCATCAGAAAAACCAACTAAGTTACTACTCATTTCTTTTGATGGTTTTCGTGCAGATTATCTTACAAAAACAGACACTCCTAACTTTGAGTTATTAGTTAATTCTGGAGTTCAAGGTGAGGGATTAATCCTGTTTTTCCTTCAAAAACTTTCCCTAATTATTATGCTATTGCAACAGGATTATATCCAGAAAACAATGGATTTATTGGGAATAGAATGTATGATCCGGAAATGGGACTCTCTTTTTCTATGGGGGATAGGAATCAGGTCGAAAACCCGGAATGGTATGGTGGAGAGCCCATATGGAATACCGTTGAAAAAAACGGGCTTAATGCAGGAACTATGTTTTGGGTTGGCTCTGAAGCTCCTATCCAAAATATGAGACCCACATTCTGGAAGCCTTACGATGGCAGAATGCCTAATGAAGCCAGAGTTGATTCCGTATTGAAATGGATGACCTTAGGAAATGAAAAAGAAATAGATTTCGGGACTCTATATTTCAGTTTTGTAGACAGTCGGGGACATCGATACGGTCCTGATTCCGAAGAAGTAGTTGAGGCTATAAAAGAAGCGGACGAATTGGTTGGGTATATAATTAACCAACTTAAATCTCTCGAATTATTCGGAAACGTCAATATTATGATTGTTTCAGACCATGGTATGGCAGAAGTCTCACGAGAGCGTTTGATCGTGTTAGATGATTATTTAAACCCAGAAAATGTAGAAATTATATCTTATTCCCCGGTAGTGATGATGAATGTGATTGAACCTGGAATGGAGCAAATCGATTATGAAGCGCTCAAACAATCAGAAAAAAATTTCAAAATTTTCACCAAAGAGAATCTTCCGGAACGCTACCGATTACGAAATCATCACAGGGTTCCTGAATTAATCATGATTGCCGATTTGGGGTACACGATCAACACCAGAGAATACATCGAAAACCGCCCAAACTATCCTTCAGGGGGCACACATGGTTTTGATAATAGGTATGAGGAAATGCATGGACTATTTGTAGCCCATGGCCCGGACTTAAAGGAAGGATTTAAAATGCGAAGATTCGAAAGTATCCATCTCTATGAGTTAATGGCCCACCTACTTGAAATTCCTTCTGTAGGTACCAACGGATTTCTTGATTCTGTTAAAGTAATGCTCCATTGAGTCAACCTTAATGTTATCCCGGACAAAGTTTATACATAAGTTTGAATTATTTGGATTGCATCTAATCTAAGTCCCATCGATATTCCGATCGCTTTAAAGAATAAACTCACTCTACAAGACTATGCCATACGTTGTTACTGAACCATGTATCCAATGTAAATACACCAATTGCGCTGCGGTTTGCCCAGTAGACGCTTTCCGTGAAGGACCAAATTTCCTGGTAATTGAACCAAATGAATGTATCGATTGCGATGCGTGTGTTTCTGAATGTCCGGTCGAAGCAATCTATCCAGATGACGAAGTACCTGATAAGTGGGAGCAATACATTGAGCTAAACGAGCGATTATCCGAAGCATGGGAAGATCATATTATCAACGAAACTAAAGATGCACTTCCTGATGCAGACGAGTGGGCAGAGAAAGAAGACAAGCTCGGTGATCTGGTTGAAGAATGGTAGTATTAGTTAATTGTTAATCGTTATTTGTAGATTCCAATTAACAAATAACGATTAACGCTTTTTTAGCTTGTCAGACAAAACTATTCCGGCCCTTTCTTTCGATACTCCCCAGGTAATGGGAATCCTTAACGCTACACCGGATTCTTTCAGTGATGGTGGGAAATTTAATGCGGTTACTTCTGCTATGGATCGCATTCATATTATGCTTTCTGAAGGAGCTTCAATTATTGATGTTGGTGGAGAATCTACACGACCAAATGCTGATCCGGTTTCTGAGGAAGAAGAAATTTCCAGGGTAATCCCAATTCTGGAGAAATCAATTCCTACTTTTAGTAAAGCCATCTTTTCAATTGATACTACTAAATATGAAGTAGCAAAACAAGCTCTTGAATTGGGGGTGCAAATTGTGAATGATGTAAGTGGTTTGGAAAAAGAACCTCGCTTCGCCGATCTTTGTGCAGATTTCGATGCTACCTATATTCTGATGCACGCTCAGGGGAATCCAAAAACAATGCAGTACAATCCTAGTTATGTAAATGTTGTCGTCGAAATCTTTGAGTTTTTTGAAAGAAAAATTGAAATTCTTCAAACAAAAGGAGTGAATAAAATTATCCTTGATCCTGGAATAGGCTTCGGAAAAAAACTGGAACATAATCTTTCTCTTATTGCTCACCTTGATTCTTTCAAAAAAATTGGTTTCCCTGTATTAGTTGGAGCTTCCCGAAAATCAATGATCGGACAGATTTTAGACGGCAGACCTGCAAAAGACCGGCTCGCCGGAACGTTGGCAGTTCATTATCATTCGTTGATAAAAGGTGCTGATATTCTTCGCGTACATGATGTTAAGGAAGCTTCGGATTCAATTCGTATATTCAACGCAATTCAATCTCAATCTTAGACGGAGTACTCCTTTGATTCCCATTGGGTTTCTCGATTTCGGTATTATGGATTTTATCGAAACGCTGCTTATTGCCGGCGTGCTGGTATACCTGTATCAATGGATCAGGGGAACTTTTGCGATTCAGGCCGGGATTGGAATCGTTCTATTGGTAATTGTAAATCTCGTTATTCGGGTATTAGGTTTCACAACCATTGATTTCATTTTAAGTGGGATCATGAACGTAGGTATCTTGGCGGTGTTCATTATTTTCCAACCTGAAATTCGAAAACTCCTGTACCGACTTGGAACCAATACCAGTCTCGATCGCTTTTTTTCGCGCTCAGGTTCGGATGATATGATCGATGAAATCGTGGATGCCGTTAAAGTTATGGCTAAAGAAAAGATAGGAGCATTGATAGTATTTGCCAGAACTTCTTCATTACAAGATATAATTGATGGTGGAGTTGGAATTGATTCTAAAATTAAGAGTGAGCTTATAATTACTATTTTCAGAAAAGAAACTCCATTACATGATGGAGCTATAATAATTCGGAATAATAGAATTGTTGCAGCAAGTGCTTATTTACCTATATCACAAAACCCGAATATTGCTCAATCTTTTGGAACCCGTCACCGAGCAGCAGTTGGTGTTTCAGAAACCAACAATGTTTTTGTATTGATAGTCTCTGAAGAAACAGGACGTATTTCAATTTCCCGAAATGGCTCTTTGACAAGTGGACTTACCATTCAAAAACTTCGTGCGGAAATGGAAGAAGCATTCGGAACTCAGAAATTCGAAGAGGAAATCGGCTTCAGCTCTTCCCAGGCCGAGATGAATCTTAAATGAACAATTAAAAATTGTTCAACCTGTCTGCCGACAGGCAGGTTAAGAATTAAAAATGCTTCCATCTGCGAGGAACGAAGCAGTCCCGAATTAATGGCTCACTGATCGGGATCAATTTGCTTCGCTCGTGAATAGGTTTTTTTAAGCTCAAACAAAGCCGCTATCCTGAACCATGTGCTGAACTTGCTCCGATGCTCTGCGTCGGAGCAACTTGGTTACGACGCAGAGCATCGTAACAAGTAGAAACTTCACTAATTCTTAATTCTTCATTGCCATATTCATAATTAAAAACGGAAACCCGTACATTCTGGTTTAGAAAACCGTTTCCATGAAAGAAAATGAGCGAAATGTCAGACCAAAAAGAACGATGGGCTAAATCTGTTGAAAAGGGATTAAAGGGCGAGAAGGCAGACTCGCTTAATCAAATGAGTCCGGAAGGAGTAGAAATTCAGGCGTTGTATGATGCCGATGATCTATCGAAAAGAGCAATTGATCCGGGATATCCGGGGCAGTTTCCGTTTACACGTGGACCTTATCCAAGCATGTACACCCAGCGTCCATGGACCATTCGTCAATACGCCGGATTTTCAACTGCCGAAGAATCCAACAAATTTTACCGACAGGCACTGGAAAAAGGCCAAAAAGGACTGAGTGTTGCATTCGATTTAGCTACACATCGAGGGTATGATTCCGATCATCCAAGAGTAGTTGGAGATGTAGGAAAAGCAGGAGTTGCCATTGATTCAGTGGAAGACATGAAGATTCTGTTTGACGGAATTCCATTGGATAAAATGTCGGTTTCTATGACGATGAACGGAGCGGTTATTCCGGTTCTCGCAGCTTATATTGTTGCAGCAGAAGAACAGGGCGTTTCATTGGAACAGCTTAGTGGAACCATTCAGAATGACATTCTTAAGGAGTTCATGGTTCGCAATACCTATATATATCCACCAGAACAATCCATGAAATTGGTTTCTGATATCATTGCTTTTACCAGTGAGAAAATGCCACGCTTCAATTCTATTTCAATTTCCGGATATCATATGCAGGAAGCCGGAGCTGATTCGGCATTGGAATTGGCATTCACATTGGCAGATGGACTTGAATATGTTAAAACAGCCGTCGAAAGTGGTTTGGATGTGGATGTCTTTGCCCCGCGACTTTCCTTCTTTTTTGCTATTGGAATGAACTTTTTAATGGAAGTGAGTAAGCTTCGTGCAGCACGAACATTGTGGGCGGAATTGATGAAAGAACATTTTGATCCAAAAAGTGCAAAATCAATGATGCTTCGAACGCATTGCCAGACTTCGGGGTGGTCGTTAACAGCACAGGATCCATTGAATAATGTGATTCGTACTACCATTGAAGGAATGGCTGCAGTATTGGGAGGAACCCAATCACTTCATACGAATAGTTACGATGAAGCTATTTCTCTTCCTACTGAGACTTCATCACGTATTGCCAGAAATACACAAACAATCATCCAGGAAGAAACAGATGTGACCCATACTGTCGATCCTCTTGCAGGTTCATATGCGGTTGAATCCATAACTCACGATTTAAAAGAAAGAGCCAAAGCCATCATCAACGAAGTGATGGAAATGGGTGGAATGGCAAAAGCTATAGAACAGGGGTATCCTAAACGAAAAATTGAAGAAGCTGCTGCTTTGAAGCAGGCCGGAATTGATAAGGGAGATATCACCATTGTTGGGGTAAACAAATTTGTGAATGAAACGGAAGATCCTGTAGAAATCCTGGACATTGATAATACCGAGGTTAGAAATAAGCAGATCAAGCGACTTGATTCTATCAAGTCTGAACGAGATAATGAAGCTACCAAACAAGCTTTGATGGTGTTAACTGAGGCAGCTAAGTCAGGTGAAGGAAATTTACTGGAGCTCGCAGTTGAAGCAACCCGGAGAAGAGCTACCGTAGGTGAAATATCTACGGCGTTAGAAGTTACCTGGGGAAGACATAAAGCCACCAATCAAACCATAAGCGGAGTGTACGAAAGCGTGTATAAAAACGACGAACACTATAAAGAAATCAAATCAAAGATAGAGGCATTTGCAGAGGAGGAAGGACGTCGCCCAAGAATTCTGGTTGTTAAAATGGGGCAGGATGGTCACGACAGAGGTGCAAAAGTAGTAGCCACAGCCTTTGCAGATATGGGTTTTGATGTTGATGTAGGGCCACTTTTTTCAACTCCTGAGGAAGCCGCGAAACAAGCTATAGAAAATGATGTGCATGTTATAGGAGTTTCTACATTGGCTGCAGGTCACAAAACATTAATTCCTGAACTGATTAGTATCCTCAAAACAGAAGAAGTGGAAGATATGGTGATTGTTGCAGGAGGAGTAATTCCGGTTCAGGATTATGACTTCCTTTACGAAAAAGGAGTTTCTGCGATATTTGGTCCCGGAACAAACATTCCGAAAGCTGCATCAAAAGTGATAGACGAAATAAAAGCTAAGCGCAAATGACTGTTGAGGAGCTGGCCAAAGGACTTAAAGAGGGCAAAAGAAGACAGCTTGCTAAAGCAATCACATTAATAGAAAGCAGTCGTGATGAGGACCAGCGTAAAGCTCAGGAATTATTAGAAGTCTTAAATGGCGACTATGATACAGTTCGTATTGGTATTTCAGGAGTTCCGGGAGTTGGGAAAAGTACATTTATAGAAGCTCTTGGGAATGTATTAATTGAGAAGGGACATAAAGTAGCGGTATTAGCGGTAGATCCAAGCAGTCCGTCTTCAGGAGGAAGTATACTTGGTGATAAAACCAGAATGGAAACACTAGCCAACAGTGAAGAAGCTTTTATTCGCCCATCACCTACAGCAGGAACACTTGGTGGAGTTACCAAACGTACGCGTGAATCAATGTTGCTATGTGAAGCAGCTGGATATGATGTGGTTATCATTGAAACCGTAGGGGTTGGTCAAAGTGAATATGAAGTAGCTTCTATGGTTGATTGTTTTTTGGTGATGATGTTACCCGGAGCAGGAGACTCACTACAAGGTATAAAACGAGGGATTCTTGAAATCACAGATGTTTTGGTAGTAAACAAAGCTGATGGAGATCAGGAACGGCTTGCGCATAAAGCCAGGGACGAATACGAGCAGACTTTTAACCTCCTCCAACCAAAGTATGAAGGAATTCAGGTAGAATTTTTAGCAACAAGTGCTTTGGAAGGGAAAGGAATTGAAGAGGTTTGGAAAGCAGTAAAAGAGTTTATTTCTGAAATGAAAAAAAGTGGATTCTTACATGAGTTAAGAAGCGCTCAGAATTTAAACTGGTTTAAAAGATTAGCTGAAGATGAGGTGTTAAAAAGCTTATGGCATACTCCCGAAAACAAGGAATTGGTTAAAGAACTAAAGAATAAAATTTCAAAAGGTGAGATGTCACCATCTACTGCTGCTGCTCAAATGACTAATAAATTAAATAAAAGGAATAGCTGAACAACTAATTTTAACAGATTAGATAAGTACAGTTATGTACCTTTTTAATACTTAAATCTCAAAAAGAGAGAAATTTTAAAAAAGTTACTTTTTAGTAGTAAAAAAGCGCTTACAGTTGTATATTTTCAATCCGTTGAACCATGAATGAAAAAGAAAGAATGAACCAAGTTGAGCACATACTTCCTCCTTTAACACAATTGTCTGAGGACGAACAGATGCTTAAAGAGGCTGCTGCTGATTTTGCAAAAAGCTCAATTGCCCCACTTGTCCATGAAATGGATGAGAATGCCAAGCTTGATCAGGGGTTAATCAAAGAGTTTTTTGAAATGGGCTTGATGGGAATTGAGATTCCCGAACAGTATTCAGGAGCTGGCGGTACATTCATGATGTCCATTGTAGCTATTGAGCAAATATCCAGAGTGGATGGTTCTGCTGGTGTTTTTATGGATGTTCAAAATACTTTGGTAAACAATGCTTTTGTTCGCTATGGTTCGGATGATCTTAAAGAAAGATATTTACCCCAACTGGCAACCGAAAAAGTAGGAGCTTATTGCTTGTCAGAAGCAGGTTCGGGAAGTGATGCATTTGCCTTAAAAACGACCGCAAAAGAAGCTGATAACCACTTTGTGTTAAATGGTTCGAAACTCTGGATTACAAATGCCAATGAAGCAAACATTTTTATCGTGTTTGCGAATGTAAATCCTGAACTGGGTTATAAGGGTATTACTGCTTTTGTAGTTGAACGGGGAATGGAAGGATTATCTGTATCGAAAAAAGAAAATAAACTGGGAATTCGTGCAAGTTCTACCTGTGAGATCTTATTAGAAGATTGCAAAGTGCCTAAAGAAAATATTTTAGGTGAATACGGAAAAGGGTATAAAGTTGCGATAGAAACACTAAATGAAGGTCGTATCGGAATCGGAGCTCAAATGATAGGTATTGCACAGGGAGCTTTTGATGCTGCTTTAGATTATGTGCAGGAGCGTAAGCAATTCGGAAAGGCTATATCTGACTTTCAAGGTGTTCAATTCCAGTTATCACGAATGGCTACTGATATCGAAACAGCCCGGTTATTAGTTTACAATGCTGGAAGAATGAAAGAAGCGGGACAAAACTTTTTAAAAGAAGCGGCAATGGCGAAATTTTATTCGTCAGAAGTAGCAGAAAGAGTTTCTTCTATGGCTATAGACTTATTTGGAGGTTATGGCTACGTTAAGGAATATCCTGTCGAAAAATTTTACCGAGATGCAAAGATTGGTAAGATTTACGAAGGTACAACGAACATGCAGCTGAGCACTATTGCGAAGTTGCTACTTCGATGAGTGAGTGAGGAAGGGGGAGTTTCGGCTCCCCCTTTTTATTTTATATCCTTAACACATCGAAATCCAAGATCATCTTCTCTCACATCTTTTAAGGTTCCTATCCTCCTGAAGTTTGAAGCCCGATATCTGAAGCTCCCACCTCTTATAATTCTTACTCCATCATTTTCATTATCATGCAAATTACCGGGTTGAGAATAAAACTGATAAAAATCCCCAATCCATTCAAAAACATTACCAGTCATATCATATATACCTAGTTGATTGGGTCTGTTCATCCCAACCTGAATTGAAAAGTTTAAGTCACTTTCAGGGTCTAGCGTAAAATACACTAAAGAGTCAGGGTTGCTTGTGCCTGAATAAAGATACTTTTTCCCCGCTGCCCGGGCTGCATATTCCCATTCATTTTCAGTTGGCAGTCTCATTCCTAAGTGATTACAAAATTGAAGTGCTTCGTTTCAGGTAACATTAACGACCGCCCGATCACCTCTGCCTAGGCCTTCATCATCAGGTAATGGGATCTTATCTTCTAACGCAAAAGCATCAAATTGTCCAAAAGTAACTTCATACTTACCAATGTAAAATGGACTCAATTTCATTTCATGAGTTGGAGTAGCATCTGAGTCGGTTTCTTCAAAAATGTCTCCGACAACAAAGGTGCCTCCAGGAACAAAAACCATTTCGGGACTATATGACTTTGTTGATTTTTTAAAAACGATACAAGATGTAATACTGGAAATTAAAAAGATTAAAGAAACAGCTCTGATCATATTAGTACTAATTAAATAGTATTAGAATAACATTATTTTTTAGTAAATGGAATGAAGTTCGGTATCATTAAGTTTTCTTAGTGGATAAAAAAACTTAGAAAAGCTAAGTAGTTGAAATAACATGAGTAGTTTAGACACAGAAATACTGGAAGAATTAAAAAAATATTCAAAAGACGACGCTTCATTTAAAAAATTGGAAGAATTAGTCGGAAATATGTACGCCTCTCATCAACAATTGAAAGGTCAATTAGAACTTTTAGAGAGCGCTATTAGAAATGATTATGATTCTATTTTAATAACGGAGTTAAATCTGGAAAAACCCGGCCCTAAGATTGTATATGTAAATGATGGGTTTACAGATATGACTGGCTATTTACCAGAAGAGGTAATTGGTAAAACTCCAAGAATATTACAAGGACCAAAAACCGATCGTGCAATATTGGATCGGTTAAAAAGAAGATTAATAGAAGGTCAGGCTTTCTTTGGACACAGTATCAATTACCGAAAAGATGGAAGTGAATTTATTAATCAGTGGGATATCCATCCGCTTTTAAATAAAGAAGGGGAAGTTACACATTGGGTTTCTTACCAGCGGGATGTAACAGAAAAGAAAGAAACCGCGAAAGCAATATTTAATACTGATTTTGATGAGCTTCTAAAAAGAACGGAAGAATTTACATTGAAATTTTCTAAGGATGATTCAGGAAATAATATTCAGTGTAAATATCTTACTGAAGGTTTCGAAGACTTAACAGGGCTGGATAAAGCAGTTGTTTTTGACTCAGGAATAGATTCAGTGCTTCATGAAGAAGATGTTGAGCTTGTAAACAAGGCTTTAGGAAAAGCTTTTGAGGGTGAAGCTTCCACTGAATATTGCAGATATAAGACGCTGGAAGGTTCGTACATTTCTGTACTTCAATCTTTTAAACCAATTATGACAGATTCAGGAGATGAAGTCGAAAGCGTTAAATCCGTTGCAAAACTTGAGCTGAAAGAAAGCTAGTTTCCTTTAATATCTACGTTTTTAAAAGCCTGTTAATTAACAGGCTTTTTTCATTTGTAGAAATGCTTTTATGTATATTTGTTTATGAATATTGAAGAACATCAGGAAAGAATTATAAAGGAGTTCAATCTGTTTGAAGATTGGACAGAAAAATATAAACACATCATTAAGTTGGGCTCAAAATTAGAGCCTCTACCCGAAGACGATCATATTGATGAGAATCTAGTTAAGGGCTGCCAGAGCAGAGTTTGGTTAACAGCTTCACTAGATGGTGATAAGGTAATTTTTAAAGCGGATAGTGACGCTGCAATTACCAAAGGTTTAGTTTCACTGATGGTGCGATTTTATTCCGGACAGAGCCCCGAAACCATAATTAATACGAACCCGGACTTTATAGCCAAAATTGGTATGGCACAGCATTTATCACCTACACGTGCAAATGGACTTGCATCTATGGTTAAGCAGATGAAGATCTATGCAATGGCTTTTAAATCAAAATTAACAACATAATTTTTGGAAATAGTGATTTAATCCCTTATTTCTTGTTTTTATCAATGTTGAAATGGGAAATAAGTTTTCACTTACCGGGTTGGGAGACGTAAAAAAGAAAGCAGAATCTTTACAGGATTCTATGAAAGAGGTTACTGACCCTGGAATTCTGATTTTGAGCCGTGTTTCTTTCTTTCTTGTTTTAGTTTGTATTCTATTTTTAATCCCATTTCATTTTAACGATTCTGTATCGTTAACCTGGTTTTTTCTTTCGGAAGCAATTGCATTCGCATTAATTCCAGTTCTGGCCAAACAAGGCTTTATAAGAACAGCGAAGATGCTTCTTACTGCTTATATAGATATAGGAATTGTAATTCTTAGTTCGGTTTTTGGGAGTGACGCCATGATACAGGCGTTTTTCATTCCTGCAATGGGGCTTTCTATTCTTCTGTTTGATGCGAAGAATATTCAGCTTCGAAATTTATCCATCTTCCTGTCTGTAGCTTCTTACTTTATTTTAGACTACATCATATTTGACCAGATTTATTTTTCTGAAGATGGTTTTTCTGTAATACGATGGAGTGTCCTTACCGGAGCATTTGTAACCACATGGCTTATTTTTAATACATTTTCGGATTTTAAGGAAGCTGCTGAATTAAAAACCACGGAACTTCTGGAGAGTGAAAAAGAGCTGAATAAGGAATTAAATATTAATCAGCAAAGACTGGAAAATAATATTAAAGAGCTGGAAGAAGCACGAGTTGCGCTTGAACATAGTACAAAAGCAAAGTCTGAATTTTTAGCTACAATGAGTCATGAGATAAGAACACCTATGAATGCGATTATGGGGATGACTCATTTACTCCAGAAAGACGATCCCAGAGAAGATCAAAAAGAAGCATTGAGTATACTCGATTTTTCAGGGAAAACCCTGCTAACCTTAATTGATGATGTTCTAGATTTCTCAAAAATTGAAGCTGGCCGACTAGAAGTGGAGAGTATAGAATTTGATTTGAAGAAGTTGATAGGTACCATTATTGAGAGCTTTAAAATAATGGCAAAAAATAAAGGACTAGAGCTAAAAAGTACGATAGATAAAGAAACTCAAACATTTTTAATCGGAGATCCGGCCAGGCTTACTCAGATTCTTAATAATCTTATAAGTAATGCTTTAAAGTTTACTGAAAAAGGAGAAGTAGAACTCTCAGTCAGACAAACTGATAACTGGGAAAAGAAAGTACGAATTGAGTTCTCTGTTTCTGATACAGGAATTGGTATTCCTAAAGAACGAACCAAAACTATTTTTGAGAGTTTTACTCAGGCAAGTGGCAGTACCAAACGACTATATGGTGGAACTGGTTTGGGTTTAACCATTAGTAAACAGTTGACTCAGCTACAAGGTGGTGAACTATGGCTGGATAGTGAGGAAGGGCAGGGGAGTACTTTTTATGTAGCACTTGAATTTGGAAAAGGAGAAGGAAAAGACCTGAAAGCAGTAGAGACTGTATCGGAATTAGGTAATATCAGTATTTTAAAAGGAAGGCATATTCTACTCGCTGAAGATAATTTGGTTAACCAAAAAGTAATGAGGCGTTTTCTGGAAAGATGGCAGGTAGAAATGACCATTGTTGAAAATGGAAAGCAAGCCGTTGAAGCCTTAAAGAAGTCATCTTTTGATTTAGTACTGATGGACCTTCAAATGCCGGAAATGGATGGGTATGAGGCTACCAATAAAATCAGAGCGCTAAGTGACCCAAGCAGAAGAGAAGTCCCAATTGTAGCTTTAACAGCAGCTGCTTTACAGGAAGTTAAAGAAAAAGTATTTGCCAGCGGGATGAATGATTTCGTAACGAAGCCTTTTAATCCTGTAGAATTACAACAAAAATTAGCTGATCTTATTAAATAAAGATTGTCCCGGTTTGAGATGTACACTTGTTATAAAAGTGAACATCAACCAATAAAAATGGAGATACCATGAATAAGTATATGTTAATTTTGTTCGATAATATGGAAGCCTTTGAAGATTCCTCACCAGAAGAAATGCAGGAAGAAATTGCACTGCATATGAAATGGATTGAGGAACTTGGTGATCATTATGATTCGGGTGAACCGCTTCATATGGAAGCAAAAAATATCAAGGGAAAAGAAAAAGTAGTTAGTGATGGTCCTTTTATAGAAGCCAAAGAGTTGGTAGGAGGATTTTACATTATTAACGCTAACTCACTAGATGAAGCCACTGAACTTGCTAAAGGTTGTCCGGTATTACGACTTGGTGGTAGTATCGAGGTTCGGGAAGTCATGAAGATGTAAGTGAAAACTTCAAACTTGGAACAATCGCAAAATTTAGTAGAACATCTTTTCAGAAAACAATCTGGAAAGATGTCTGCTATTTTAACCCGTATTTTCGGATTTCAAAATGCAGAGCTTGTAGATGATATCATCCAGGAAACGTTCCTGTCAGCATTAAAAACCTGGAGTATAAAAGGTCGTCCGGAAAATCCTGAAGCATGGCTTATGATGGTGGCAAAAAATAAAATCATCAATGAGCTAAACAGGAGAAAAAGGTACGCTGAAAGCAACGAAAAGATACATTACGAACAAGCTGAAGATTCAATTGACGAACTCTTTCTGGATAATGAAATAAAAGATAGTCAGCTTCGACTACTTTTTGCTTGTTGTCACCCGGATCTAAATCCCAAATCTCAAATAATGCTTACCCTGAAGGTACTTTCGGGTTTCGGAGATAAGGAAATTGCGAATGCTTTACTAATGAATCCTTCAGCGATAAAGAAGGGTATTTTTCGAGCCCGAAATCAACTCAAAGAAAAGCATACTAAAATTGGGATTCCTTTTCTTTCAGAAATTTCTAATCGCCTGGACACAGTTCTTACGATTATTTATCTCATTTTTAATGAAGGCTATAAGACTACCAGAAGTAAAATTATTATAGATGAAGAGTTGTGTTATGAAGCTATTAGACTAGCTTTACTTCTGTTGGAAATCAGGGAAGCCGATAAAGGTAAAATTCATGCTCTTTTATCTTTGATGTACTTAACACTTGCCAGATTTCCATCCCGTGTAAATGAAATTGGAGAACTTATTGAAATCGGAGAACAAGACAGGTCTAAATGGGATAAGGAACTAATCGGAGTAGGCTTCCACTTTCTTAGGAAATCAAGAGAAACACGAGAATTGAGCAGATTTCATCTTGAGTCAACCATTGCTTCAGTTCATTGCTCTGCAAAAAATTATGAGGATACAGACTGGGAAACCATTCTATATTGTTATGAAAGGTTAATGGAGTTGGATGATTCAATGATGGTACGTTTAAATCACGCAATAGCATTAAGCAGAGTAAAAGGCTTCGAACAAGGGTTAGGGCTGTTGAAGAGTCTCGAGCAAAACTCGGGAAAAACGAAACGTCCTTTATTATTTGCAGCTATTGCCGATATGAATATGCATCTGGAGAGGTACGAAATTGCAAAATCATACTATCAGGTTGCGTTCGATTTAACGGAAAAAAAACCTGATCAGAAGTTTATCGAAAATAAAATTATGATATGTGATAAGAGGAATATTCATCGTAATTAAAAAAGCCATCCCGATCAAAGGATGGCTTTATTCAATAAACCTAACCAACGTTTAGGTATGTAGGGTATCAAAGGATCGCACTATGCGCTCCTTTTTTTTCTCTCTTTTTAAATGAAATTGAAATACAAGTTTCTCCGTTAGCATTTAATTCTAATTTTCCATTGAGCTGCTTTACAAGCACAGAAATTAATTCCGAAGCCAGTTGATCTTCATGATCTTCAACAAAGTTGAAAGTGCTTGTTTTACCTTTCTCACAAATATTAATAGAAATGATTTCTTCCTCTTCAATCAGGTTGAAATAAACAGTATGCTTCTCAAAGCCCTGAGCTTTCGCTTTGGTTACAATTCGGGAGGTTATTTCATGAAGAAGCATTCCACAAGGCACAGCCTGGTTTACATTTAAATGAATAGGGGTAGATGCTTCACTAGTAAAGTAAAATGGAGAAGACCTTGAAAATGTTTCCGCTAAATCATGGATATATTCCTGAAAATTGATACTTGAGAAGTTTTCATTTTGATATAACAACTCATGTATTTTAGCAATTGAGTGGATTCTTGATTGGGTAATCTGAAGTTGATTTTTGAGGTTCTGATCCTTGGAATAAATATCCTCCAGGCTGATTAACCCTGAAATTATAGCCAGATTATTTTTAACCCTGTGATGGATTTCCTGGATAAGAATTTCTTTTTCTTCAAGCTGCTTTTCAATAATAGATTTTGAACGGGCTTGTTCAGTAGTATCTACGTAAATGCAAAAGACTGAAGTGATTTCATCATGTTCCCAAATTGGAAACATACTAAGGATAACAGGAATCTCATTTCCATCTTTATCATATCGATTAGTTTCTATACTGAAATCAGAGCCCGATAAAACTTTACTAAGAAGTGTTTTAGCTTCAATTAAATCATCTTCTTTTACTATAAAATCTGAAAGTTTTTTTTCAACGATCTCTTCAGGGCAAAAACCAAATATCTTACTAAAGCTAAGATTTAGGTCTTTAACTTTTCCTTCCCTGTCAATTACAGCGATTCCATTAGGACTGGCGTCAAAAAGTTTTCTATAAAAACGCTCTGTTTTTCGATGTTCACTCACATCATGAAAACTAAGGATAGAATGTTGAATACCGCTTTCAGTTTCAACTATTCTATTTCTTAACTCTACAAGTACTTTCGATCCGTCTTTATGAACAAATTCAAAGGGACCTTCATAATATTTATTTTCATCTCGGGTACGGATCAGTTCGGTTATGTTAGAATCTTTAAGATCAATGAGTTTATCCCTGGTTTCGTTAACCAATTCATTTTTTTTGTAGCCGAGAATCTGACAAGCCTTAGGATTTACATCAAAAATATTACCATTTTGCTCAGCGATTATAATTCCATCAAGACTATTTTCGAACTGTTCTTTATACCTTAATTCACTGAGTTTTAACTCATTTTCAGATTTTTTACGGTCGGAGACATCCTTAAAAGTACAGTTGAAAATTTCTTCCCCTTTGTAGTTTGTATATTTTGAAACCGATAAATCAGCAGGAATTGGACTTCCATCAAATCTGTTAATTGAACTTTCCCCCAAAAAGAAGTCGCCTGTATGGGATACATCATTACTTTTGGACTTTAAATCTACATTAAGAAAATATTCAAGAGGCTTCCCTTTAATGTTTTCGAGAGAGGCTCCCAAAAGGTCACATGCTGATTTATTTGCATCGGTGATAATTCTTTTCGAATCAGCGATTAAAATGCCGTAAAGCTTATTTTGGAATTGTTTTTGATACCTGACACTGCTTTCGTTTAATGTACTTTTAGCTGATACTTCGGCCGTTATATCTTTGGCAGTAACAAGAAAATGCTTTTTATCTTCGAGAACTGTTATAGTAAATGAAAACCACTTTTTAACTTCTGATTTAACAGGGTAGTGGATTTTTAGTGAGGTATTTTCTCCACTGAGAACCGATTTGTAAGCCATCATAAATCGCAGAGCATAATCATCATTTTGAGATAATGGCTCTTGAAGTTTTTTTAATACATTCTCTCCTAATAGTGGGAATACCCATTTATCATCGAGGGCATCGTGTTGTTCAGCCCATTTTTGATTATGGGTAATAACCTCTCCATTTTCATTTAGCACTGCAAGCTGAGCTGGAATAGCTGCAAAAACCTGGCGACTTATTGGGTCGATCTCAGAAGAAGTAAAAAGCTTATCAGTGTTTATCATATTTAGTACTGTTTTAATGCAGCACTAAATTACCTTTAATATAAAGTTCGGATAAGACGACAAACGCCTAATTTTAAAAATAGGCGTTTTTACCTAGTCGGTTTAAATCCTTCTAACATTTAAAGAATAGAACAAAAAAATTATCTAAATAAGTAATTGATTATTCAGTCTTTGAAAAGATTGTTTTCTATAGCATATCGAACAAGACCAGCTGTATTTTTTGCACCTATTTTTTGCAGTAGATTTCTTCTGTGCGCGTCAACTGTTCTCACACTAATAAATAGTTTATCTGCTATTTCCTGATTGGTATATTCTTCAACGATTAATTGGAGCACATCTTTCTCACGATCGGTTATTTGTACATATACATCGGAAGCTTTTTTCGTAAGTTCGGGATTTACTAAATCCTGAAGTATGGATTGAGCCGCTTCTTCACTGAAGTGATGGCTACCGGCGTGAATTTTTTTTATAGCTTCAATAAGTTCCTCCTGACTGGAACTTTTTAGTATATATCCTGAAGCTCCAACCTCGATCATTCTACGGATATGTTGTTGCTCATTTAACATGGTTAAAGCAAGTACCTTAGTTGTCGAGCTTTGCTTTTTTATGTACTCGGTTGCCAGTATCCCATTCATTTCCGGCATATTGATATCCATTAATACCAGGTTAACTTCTATTTCGGAAGAATTCACAAAATCTACAGCTTCTTTGCCGTTAGATGCTTCACCTAAAATCTGGAGTACCGAATCACTTTCCAGCATCGATTTAATTCCATCCCGAACAATTTTATGATCATCTACAATCAGTATTTTTATCGTATCCATTGCAGTACCCTACCTAGTTTTGCTTACGGGAACACTAACGGATATTAAGGTTCCTTTCTCCGGACTGGTCTCAATATCAAAAATTCCTCCCATAATAAAGGCTCTTGTTTTAATTCCATTAAGCCCTAATCCAGCTTCGAAGGAAGGGCTATTTACATCAAAGCCAACTCCATTATCTTCAATTGTAAGTATCAAGTCAAATTCATCTTTAATAAGCTGGATACTTACTTTTGTAGCTTGTGAGTGTTTAAGAATATTACCTAACGATTCCTGGACAATTCGGTAAATATTTATTTCCTGCTTAGGACCAAATTCGGTTTTCCCAACATTCTCAAAAAAAGTAATATCGATTACAGATCCTTTTTTAAAATCTTCAGTAAGATTTTTTATAGCCGTTGCAATGCCATAATCTCCAATTACCTTTGGCATCAAATTATGAGACATACTTCTGGTTTCTGTCATAGCTTGTTTTAAATATGAAACAGCATTTTGAAACAGCTCGTTGTCTTTTTCTGAAAGCTTTTGGACGTCTTTTTTAATTGCATCCAGATTCATTCTGGTAGCAGCAAGATATTGTCCGATGCCATCATGTAGTTCTCTTGCCAATCTTGTTCTCTCCCTGTTCTCTCCATCTACAAATGCAGAAAATACTTTCTCTTCCGCTTCTTTCTGTTTTGTAATATCCTTTGTGATAGCAATTCGATATTTATTACCTAGATAGTCAATATTTGTGGTAGTAACCTCCACATAAATTATTTTTCCGGTTTTTGTAATGTTTTTCCATTCTGCAGAAGGTGCTGCTTTATCCTTGTATTTATCTCTTCTAAGTAAAATTCGTTCTATTTCTTCCTTTGGATGAACATCAAGAAGAGAAAGGCGGGAAAGCTCTTCACGGGAGTATTCGTATAACTCTAAGGCCGAATCATTAGCATCAATAAACAAAAAGGTCTCAGGGTCAAAAATTGATATTGGCATCGGACTTTCATTAAAAATAATCCGATACTTATTTTCTGAGTCGATTAGTAGTTCTTCCGCTTCTTTCCGCTTTGTAATATCCTTGATAATGGCGATTCTATACCTGTTACCGAAGTAATTGATTTGATTTCCCATTACTTCCACAGTTAATGTCTTTCCGCTTTTTGTTCTATGTTTCCATTCGATTAAAGGAGAACGTTTACCTGCATATTCTTTAATCCGTTCATAGACTTTTTCATGTTCTTCCTCTTCAAATACATCCAAAACAGACATATCTCGCATTTCTTCCTCAGAGTAGCCATACAAATCCTGACCAGCTACATTCATTTCAATTATTTTTAGTGATTCAGGATCGTAAATGCACATAGGTAAAGGACCATTAGTAAATAAGAGCTTATATTTTTCTTCGGACTCCTGCAGTAACTCGGATGTCTTCTTTTCTTCGGTAATATTTACCATAGCTCCTACCAGGCCGATTGCTTTACCAACTTTATCTCTGATAAAGTATCCCTTATCCCAAACATGAATAATATCTCCTGCAGGGTTTATAAGTCTGTACTCATGATACCAGTGATGATGAGATGAATTTTTTATCTGATTGAAATGCTTATCCAACGCTTCAAAATCATCAGGATGGATAACTGTTTTAAGCCAGTTAAAATTTGTTCCTATTTCGTCATAGGGAAAACCGAAATGGGTTTCCCAACCCCGGCTCCACCATGCAATGTCGTTTTCCAAGTCCCAATCGTAAAGTACGTCGTTAGTAGACTTTGATATAAGCTCGAAACGGCGTTGTTCGGCTTCCAAAGCCTTTTCAACTTTTCTTTGCTCTTCTACATCTATTCCAATCCCTATACTTATATTTTCATCTAAAGGGATACGCGACCAACGTTGAATTCTGAATTCCCCTTTTTTTGTAGTAACAATATGTTCCCTCCATTTTCCATCAAGCTTACCTATGTACTTGTATGCTTTTTCCTTTTCTTCAGGTATGGTAAAAATGGTTTCAACAAGACCTTGTTTCATCAATTCAATACTTGTCCAACCCAGAACTTTTTCAACTTCTTTATTTACGGTGAGCCGCTCAGAAGTACGATCATATATAGTGAGTTGAACAGGAATACTTTCAAAGATTCCACTAAGTAGAGTATTTGCCTTCTCCCGTTCTCTTTCAAGCTCTCTTTTTTTCTTTAGTTCCTGTCTTACAGCAGAACTATACACTGCAAAAATAAAGATGGGGAAAAAAAGGGTTATGATTTGGTTCTCATAAGCATCAAAGAAATTAGTAATGCCGGACTGTTCAAGAACATTACTTAGCGAAATAGATAATAAAACAAATCCAGCCGCAATAATTGTCCAAGTGTCGAATACAAAAGGTTTTACGTATTTGAACACCAATAATGAAATTGCTGCAATTACTAGTAGTGAGGACAGAATATTTAAACCTGCTAGTAAACTATCCATGGCGAGTCCTCATTGATAAAACAGCTATAAAGAAATAGAAACAGGCAATGGTAAAACTTAGGTGCTCTAATATGTTCAAGAAATAAGGAAATACAAATCCTTCAAGGACAGTAAATATTTCACCAAAAACTATAAAGGTAAGGCAACCGATCCAATATTGAGGAAGCTTAAACTCCAGTCTTCTTAGAAGGCTCAACAAAAAGAAATACAAAGCCATGCTTAGAAAAAGATTAATTACTTCCTGCGATTCAAACATGGTAGTTAAGTTTTACAAAAATCGTTATTCATAGATAATGTATAAGAGGAGTAATTGAATCAAGTATACGTTTTGTAATCTCTTTTTAAAAAAAATTTGCCATTCGCAAACTTTTTTTAGAAACCGTGGTACGGAATTTTATCCTCAATAATTTGTAACTGTAAACGGATAAACCTATGACCCGAACTATTCATTTATCATGCCTTTTCTTATTAATCATATTTTTTTCTTGTGCCAAACCCGAAACAACAGGCTTCTCTGTACCGATTGACTTTGAAGAATTTATATCGGGGTTCACTTCGGGAGAAATAAGCAGGTTTGATGAAATAGCTATATCACTATCCGGCAATCAGGAATTGAAGGCAAAATCGACTTCCGGATTATTTGAATTTAACCCGCCAGTAAAAGGTGAAGTTAAATGGGTAAATGACCGGACAATTTTATTTAAACCATTGTCACCACTTAAGAACGCTACAGAATACTCTGTTCGTTTTAATCTGGGTAATGTAATTGAAATTGATGAACAGAAGCATACGTTCGTTTTCAATTTTTCCACTATACGTCAGGAAATGGAAGTTGAGTTTTCAGGGATAGAACCACATCCGGGAAACAGGAATAAACAAACGGTGGATGGAACAGTGTTTACTGCTGAGCAGGTTTCTTTGGAGGATATAAACCGAACAGTAATTGCTGAACAGGAGGGGAATAAATTATCGGTAACATGGACTCAGTCTGGAACCAGAACGGAGCATCAGTTTAGAATTTCAGGGATTGAAAGAAAAGAGAGTATATCATCTGTACTAGTTCAATGGAATGGAGCCGTTATTGGCGCAGAATCAAAAGGACGAAGAGAAATGGAAGTGTTAGAAAAAGGAGCTTTTGAGTTATTGGAAACCAGAGTTTTCAGAGATCAAAACCCAAGAATTGAATTAACATTTTCTGACCCTCTGGATGTTTCACAAAATCTTAATGGTCTGGTTAGACTAGAACGTCTGGTCGAACTCAATTTTATAATAAATGAAAATAAACTCACCATAAACCCTAGGGCTATAAGAAACGGACCGGAAATTTTGATTATTGATGAAGCAATTCGAAGTGCATCCGGTAGTCGGCTGGGAACCACACACAGGCGCGAAGTTCGCTTTTCTCAACCTCAACCTGCTTTAGCTTTTCTTGGAAAAGGAGTAATTATTCCAAAATCAGAGGATTTACTTATTCCATTTAAGGCAGTTAGTCTGGGAGCTGTAGACGTACAAGTCACCCGTATTTTTGAAAGCAATGTAGGGCAATTCTTACAGGATCAGAATTTATCAGATGTAAATCGTTGGAATATTCGCAGAGTTGGAAGATCCGTTTTTGGAGGAGTGATTTCGCTTTCTTCTCTGGGAAATCTCGATCCGGGAACTTGGAATAACTATGCACTGGATTTATCTGAATTAATTGAACCTCAGCCAGGTGCTATCTATATGGTGGAGTTAGGTTTTAGAGCACATCAGGCCGTTTATCCATGTGAAGCGGGTAACACAATTGTTTCCGATCAGCTTTCAAATCGAAGTTGGGAATTAACGGCTGAGGAAGAGAGACTATACTGGGATAATTTCGGAGACTATTATTATCCCAGAAACTATAACTGGCGGGACAGGGATAATCCATGTTCAGTTTCCTATTATACCGGAAATAAAAGGGTTCGTAAAAATGTACTAGCCTCAGATTTAGGATTAATCGCTAAGAAAGGAGAGAATGAAGAGGTTTACTTATTTGTAACCGACCTTAGAACTGCTGAGCCAAAAACCGGAGTAAGAGTTTCCTTATTCGATTTTCAGCAACAGGAAATTGCCAAGTCACAAACCGATGCAGACGGGAAGATAATATTTAACTCTGGTCGAACCCCCTATTATGCAATTGCAGATTTTAAAAATCAAAAAGGGTATCTCCGTTTAGATGAAGGTACCTCACTTTCTGTTAGTGATTTTGATGTTTCTGGTGAAGCCGTTCAAAAAGGAATAAAAGGGTTCTTGTATGGAGAACGTGGAGTTTGGAGACCTGGCGATACACTATTCGTATCTTTTATCCTGGAGGATAAAAACGAAGTTCTTCCGGAAAATCATCCAATTACATTTGAACTTAGGGATCCTTCAGGACAGCTTGTCGATCGGGAAACGTACACTGCTTCTTTAAACGGATTCTATATTTATCGAGGAAAAACAGATAAGCAGGCACCCACAGGAAACTGGAGATTAACAGCAAGAGTTGGTGGGCTCTCATTCAATAAAATACTCAAAATAGAATCGGTAAAACCAAATCGTCTAAAAGTTGAAGTAGATTTTAAAGACGATAAAATATTAGCAAGTTCACGAAGATTGGAAGCCACTCTAAGTTCACAGTGGTTACATGGAGCATCAGCAAAAAATCTGAAAGCAGATATAGAAATGAGTTTAACAGCTTCCGATCCTGTATTTGAAAACTATAGGAACTTCAGTTTTAATGATGAGAGTGTTTCTTTTACCGGAAGTCCCGAACAAATTTTTGAAGGCACACTTAACTCAACCGGAAAGAAAGAGTTTGATCATCAGTTCGGAGCATTTGATCAGGGACCTGCAAGGTTTAAAGTCAATTTAAGTCTTAGAGTTTTCGAACCCTCAGGTAATTTTAGCGTTGGAAGAGCCAGTACTTATTATTATCCATTCAAAACTTTGGTTGGATTAAAAGCTCCTGAGGCTGAAGATTCGAAATATGGAAACTGGTTGTCACGAAGGGAAGCCCACCCGTTCGAAGTAGTATCACTAGATGCTGACGGCAATCCTGTAGGATTTAAAGAACTCGAATACGAAGTATATCGTATTGGATGGCGTTGGTGGTGGGAACGCGGCAATGAAAACGTTAGTAGTTTTTTTGAGAGAAGAGAAGTAAGCAGGGTTTTAAAAGGAGAGATTACTACTCGTTCTGATGGTACTAATGACTTAAACCTAAGACTTCCACAAGGAGAAAATGGGGGGCGTTACTTAATCAGAATCATCGACCCGAAAGGTAGACATTCAGCAAGCCAGATTGTGTATTTCAGTTGGTGGGGAAATAAAGGCAATTCCGTAAGTCCGGCGCGGTTAACCTTCAATGCTGAAAAAGAGACCTATAATGTTGATGAAGAAGTGAGGCTGAACATCCCAAGTAGCAAAGGCAGTAAGATTTTAATAAGCCTCGAAACAGGCTCAAAGGTATTGAAAACTGAATGGATTGATGGACAGGAAGACGAAACCCAATTCAGTTTTTACGCAGACCCTTCGATGAGCCCTACAATTTATGCTCACGTAATGCATATTCAGGAACACGCTCAAAAAGAAAACGATCTTCCGATCAGAATGTATGGGGTTATTCCTATTAAAATTGAGGACCCCTTCACAAGATTAAACCCTCAGATTGAAACACCGGACGAGTTTAAACCGGAAACTAACGCTACGATTAATATTAGCGAGACCGATGGGAGAGAAATGACATATACCTTAGCAATAGTAGATGAAGGTTTGCTGGATTTAACAAACTTCAAGACTCCACAGCCACATGATATATTTTATGCCAGAGAGGCATTGGGCGTTAAAACCTGGGATATGTTTGAGTTTGTAACTAGTGCTTTCTCAGGGAATATTTCTCGAATTCTATCAGTAGGTGGAGATGGTTCGGAGCAGGCTCTGGATCCCTTGAACGAAGCAAACAGATTCAAACCCATGGTTCGTTTCGAAGGACCATATTACCTGAAACCCGGAGCGACTAATCAGCACAGAATTTCGATTCCAAATTATGTGGGCTCGGTAAGAACAATGGTGATTGCAGGGCATAATGGAGCATATGGACAAACAGAACAAACAACTCCCGTTAGAAAACCGGTTATGGTTCTGGCAACTTTACCTAGAGTATTGGGGCCGTCAGAAACTGTTCAAATGCCCGTTAGCATTTTTGCTATGAAAAAGAGTGTCAAAAAAGTAGACGTTCGATTAGAAGCTAGTGATATTTTTGAAATTCAGGGAAATGCACTTACTACGGTAGATTTTGAAGAACCGGGCGATCAGTTGATAAACTTTAAGCTCAAAACGAAATCAGAAATTGGGGTAGGAAAGGTTCGTGTTGAAGTTCAAAGTAGAGATGAAACCGCCTATCATGAAATTGAGATTGCAGTTAGAAATCCGAATACACCATTCGTAGATATAAAAAGTAAAGTTTTGGAGGAAGGAGAAAATTGGGAAGTTATTTTTGATCCTCAGGGAATGATTGGTACTAATTCTGCTGTGTTAGAAGTATCAAGAATTCCTCCGATTGATTTTGGCCGAAGACTGGATTACCTGCTTAGATATCCACATGGTTGTATCGAACAAACCACTTCTTCGGCATTTCCACAGTTATTTATCTCGAAGGTGATGGATATTACAGATGCTCAACAACTTCGGATCGAGGACAATATTGAAGCGGCAATTACCAGACTAAGCCGGTTCCTAACATCAAGTGGTGGACTTAGTTACTGGCCGGGTTACGAAACGGCAAATACATGGGCTACAAGTTATGCCTATCATTTTTTACTCGAAGCAGAAAAGCTTGGTTATTACGTTCCATCCAATTTGATGAATAGTATTAACCGGTTTCAAAGATCCTATGCCCGAAACGGGACTAAAACGGAATACCGAAGATCAGACCTTACTCAGGCTTATCGACTTTATACACTAGCTTTAGCTAATACACCTGAACTTGGAGCTATGAATCGGTTTCGTGAACGTGCAGATATAACGGTTCAGGCAAAATGGAGATTAGCTGCAGCTTATGTTTTGGCGGGTCAGCCAGAAGCAGCAAATGATATTATTTCCGGAGCCTCTGTGAATATACCCGAATACACTGAGTTTTCCGGAAATTTCGGTTCTGCTTTAAGAGATCAGGCAATGATTTTGGAAACAGTAGCATTACTTAATCGCAGGGAAGAAGCTGCGATAATAGCGAGAGAGATATCATTAGAGTTAAGCTCAAAAAGATGGTTAAGTACTCAAACAACGGCTTATTCTTTAATCGCTATTTCCAAGTTTCTTGATCAATTTAATCCAGCCGGTGAAATGGCGGCTTCTTTTACTTTGAATGAAGAAAGAGATGGGGCAATCAGAACATCGGCTTTTTTGAGCCAAGTTCCGCTAAATATGGATGAATATTCTGATAATCAACTTGTGCTAGAGAACAGATCAGAAGGAACATTATTTGCTCGGTTAATATTAGAGGGTACCCCTTTAATTGGGGATAATGTTTCATCATCTAACAGTCTTGTTCAGAAAGTTCGCTTTATAGACCTGGAAGGAGATGAAATTAACCCAAATGAAATAGAGCAAGGAACAGATTTTGTTGCAGAAGTATTAGTCAGAAATCCCGGACTGAGAGGAAATTATGAGGAAATGGCTCTAACGCAAATTTTCCCTTCAGGTTGGGAAATCAGGAATACTAGAATGGATGGGGAGTCTTTTAGCGAGCCTACCTCAAGTTTTGATTATCAGGATATCCGTGACGATCGGGTACATACTTATTTTGATTTGAGAAGCAATACAACGAAGGTTTATCGAATTCAATTGAATGCTAGTTATTTAGGTGAGTTTTATTTACCAGCAACGAATACGGAAGCAATGTATGATGAAACCGTAGGTGCGAGAACCAAGGGAATGTGGGTTAAGGTAATTGCACCAGAGTAAAGAACCTCGAACATTGAGCAAGGAAGTATGAATATTTCAATCGAAAATAAACAAAGAAAGAAGTCCCCGCTTCAGAGGGGATTTCGAGGTGTGTTGTTTTCATTAGTAATGATTCTTCTCTTAGCCTACTACTACTCTTTACCATCTCCATTATTTAATGCAAGCTACAGTACGGTATTAGAAAGCAAAAACGGAAACTTACTCGGAGCTAAAATAGCTGATGATGGTCAATGGAGATTTCCTGTTTCGAAAGAAGTTCCGGAAAAATTTAAAACCTCAATTATAGAATTTGAGGATAATAACTTTTACCGACATCCGGGAGTCGACCCTATTGCTGTTGGAAGAGCTGTTATTCAAAATTATGAAGCAGGTGAAATTGTAAGTGGGGCCAGTACGCTTTCCATGCAAGTGATAAGACTTTCCAAAAAGAACCCTGAAAGAACGGTTTGGGAAAAACTTAAGGAAATGGTTCAGGCTACCCGGCTGGAGTTTTCATATTCTAAAGAAGAGATTATGAGTTTATATGCTGCTCATGCTCCATTTGGAGGGAATGTGGTTGGCTTGGAGGCCGCTTCATGGAGATATTTCGGGAGAAGCCCTGATAAACTTTCCTGGGCAGAATCAGCTATGTTATCGGTGCTTCCGAACAGCCCGGCGCTAATCCACCCCGGAAGAAATAGAGAAGCGTTGAAATCAAAAAGAGATCGTTTGCTAGAGCGACTTTATCAGAAAGGGAAAATTGACTCACTAACATTTGAATTGGCTTTGTTGGAAAAACTACCCTCGAAACCTCTCCCACTTCCGAATGATGCACCACATTATTTGGCAGGTTTTTATAGTGGCTCAGAAGCAGGTAAAAAAATCGAATCTAAAATAGATCAGCAATTGCAAAAGAGGGTAAACAGAGCGGTGGAATATCATTGGGAACAGCTCTCAGCTAATGGAATTCATAATGCAGGTGTTGTAGTGCTGAATGTTAAAACCCAAAGCATTGAAGCCTATATTGGGAATACAAAATCCGGAAAAGAACATAATGACCAAGTTAATGTTAATATTGCTCCAAGAAGTACCGGAAGTATTTTAAAACCTTTTTTATATATGCTGAAATTGAATGAGGGTGAGCTGCTTCCAAATTCGTTGGTACCGGATGTACCTTCCCGATTTTCGGATTATTCTCCAAAAAATTTCACACGAACATATTCTGGTTCTGTACCGGCATCTGAAGCCTTAGCTCGTTCTTTAAATGTTCCAGCAGTGTATATGCTTCAGGATTATGGGGTACCAAAGTTCCATCACTATTTAAAAGAGTTTGGATTATCCACCATCAATAAAGCGCCAGAGCATTATGGGCTTACACTTATACTTGGTGGAGCAGAAGGCACACTACTGGATATTACTTCCGCATATGCTTCTTTTGCTTACCAGCTAAACAGATATGATGCACGTGTTCCAGAATCGGATGTATTCAGCGTTATTGATTTTGAAAATGGAAAAATAGCCGAAAAGGAAATTGAAATAAGTAGCGGAGCGATTTGGAGTACATTTGAAGCAATGACAGAAGTAAACCGACCGGAAGGAGAAAATTTCTGGCGCAGATTCGAAGGTTCAAGGAAAGTGGCATGGAAAACGGGAACAAGTTATGGGTACAGAGATGCCTGGGCGATTGGGATCACTCCTGAGTACGTAGTTGGAGTTTGGGTTGGAAATGCCGATGGAGAAGGAAGACCAAACCTTACTGGAATTAAAACCGCTGCTCCGGTACTTTTTGATGTTTTTAATTCTTTACCTACTACCAGCTGGTTTAAAGAACCACTCTACGAAACAAAAAAAATAAGTGTATGCAAGATTAGTGGCTTTCGAGCTGGTCAGTATTGTGATCGTCTTGATACTCTTTCAGTTCCTGAATCTGGTTTGCAGTCGTCTGTTTGCCCATTTCATAAAAAGGTTCATGTAAACAAAGAAGAATCATACAGAGTAAATAGTGGGTGTATTGCAGTAAGTGATATTAAATCTAAAAATTGGTTTGTATTACCCGCTGATGAGGAATGGTATTACAGAAAAACACACACTGAGTATAAAGTACTTCCTCCTTTAGCAGAAGGGTGCGAGGAATCACTAGCTTCTATGAAATTAATGTATCCCTTTCAGAAATCTAGTATTTATGTACCTGTAGAATTAGATGGGAAAACTGGGAAAACAATATTTGAAGTTGCACATCGGAATCCTGAGACTAGAGTTTACTGGCATTTAGACGATCAGTTTTTGGGAGAAACCAGTCATTTTCATCAATTGTCTTTATCTCCGAAGCCAGGAAAACATACCCTCACGCTAATCGACGAATTTGGAGAAAGATTGGAGCATAAATTCCAGATTATCAGTAATTGATAGTTCTGTAAACAGGAATATTAAATTTAATTTTGTGGATAAGTTTGGTAATCTGAAATGTAAAAAAGCCTAAAATAGGATATTAAGGAGTATTTAACCTGTTTTTCTTTAAAATCAAGGGTGTTAGAATTATGTAGTTTTTTGAATAATAATGTGGAAAACTTAAAAAATTTCCGCATACTTGGGGTTCACTAAAAAAAAAATATCTACAAAACAGGCTATAAATAACACTCTACAGGGGTTTGAATATGGTTGAGATAACTAAAAAATGGCTGCTCACCATTTTGGTTGCTATCTACGGAGTAGTCGCATATGGACAAACTCTGCCCGGACAATCGGTTTCTCCCGATCTCCAGGAAGAGGCTACTAAATATGAACAGTACTATGAAGTAGTGTTAGACAATGCATTATCTGATTACTATAAATCTGGTACTTACATTGTTGATGTTAAAGCAACGTTAGAGCGTGTTCTGGTTCCCAGGGGGTATGAGGTTGTTGAAGGTGAAGAACCTATAAAACTGGAAAACCTGCCCGGCTTACCTTTTATTCCTCCGAACCTGAGAACAAGTACTCAGCCTCAAAGAGATAGCTTGAAAGCTTCTGGTTTTGACACCCGGTTCAGACTTACCCGCCTCAATATTAAAGTATTAGTAGATACTTCTTACAGTGATGAAGATGTAGAATTTGTTGAAGAAGCTGCAGCTTTAATTTCCAATGCTGACCGCTTTAGGGGAGATATTATCTCTGTAGAGAAGAAAGTTTTTCCTAGAAGCGCCAGAGCAATAGAACAGGATGCTAAAACACCCCCGACTGCAAGAAAGGAAGACCCACAAGTTGAACAGATTATACCTCAGCAACCAGCTCAACAAGAAGCGGAGAAAAATATGTTTTTAGGAATTGATTGGAATAATCCACAACACCTGATGTACGTAATTGCAGGACTGGCTGCTTTATTTTTGATAGCTTTGTTATTTGCGTTTTTAAGAAAGCCAAAGAAAGAGGAAACGCCACCGTATCCTTATCCAATGTTTGAAGGAATGATGAATCAAGGTGGACAAGAATCTGCAAAAAAAGAAGACAGTGGCCCTGATGCTAAAACGCTCGCTTTATTCGAAGAAGACAAAACATACCTAACTAACACATGTATTAGTACACCTAAAGTAGTGGCAGATTTGGTTCACCAATGGATTGCAAGTGATGAGGAACAAGGTGTAATCAGAGCCGTAAGAAGTTTTGTTAGTGTAGACGAAAAACTACTCAACGTATTGGAGCCTCATCTTGAAGCTGAGACCTACGAAACAATTCGTTTCGGGATTGCAAATACTGATCCGATTCCTCTGGATGAACGAATTGAAGAAGCACGTTCTTTCCGTAGAAGTATCCAGCAAATAAAAGCTTCTAAAAGTTCACCGGATTCAGGATCTAATTTATTCGATTTTATTTATCAGCTTACCGATCAGCAACTACTGCATCTAATGAAAGAGGAGTCTGACGAGATGGTAGCAATACTTTTGGCACAGGTAGCAGGTGAAAGAGCGGGAGTAATTCTTCAGAAAATGGATGATCAAAAACGTATATCCATTCTTCTTAAAATGGGTAAAATTAATAACATTCCTATTTCTGTTTACAAAAAAGTAGCAGCGCATTTCTCAAATAAAGCATTGTCTGTATCTGACATGAAATATGTTGCAGCTGATGGAGTTGATACTATACTTACTACCATCGAGACTTTACCTCTTTCTGAGCAGGATAATTATGTAAGATCTATTGCAGAACAAGACCTGAATCTTGCTAAGAAAATCAGGAAATTCTTTATTGGGTTTGATGACCTTCCAAAGGTTAAGGATGAATTTGTACAATCTGCCCTGGAAGAAATTCCAACGGAGACTATCATACTTGCACTTCGTACAGCACCTGCCGCAGTAAGGGAAAAAGTATTGAGGGTTCGACCTAAGCGTGAACAGCAATTGATTTTATCAGAAATTGACAATCCTTCTGAAGCTCCGGCAAGAGAAATTGAAGATGCCCAAAAAGCGATGTTATACGCCGTTAGAAGAAAAATGAAAACTGAGGCCTGAACATATGAAGAGGGTAGCCTTAGTTATATTAAGCTGCATACTAAGCATTAGTGCATTCCAAAATTCTGCAGCCCAGGATTATGAGTCTGGTGATCCATACATGATGGAACAGATTGTTAATCAAATGAGCGAAGAACTAAATGATATACCTGTTAATATTCGGCGTATTGCTGTTTATAAAATAAATTATAGCTCGTTCAGGTTTACAACAGAAGAAATCGAATATATAAGAGCGGAAGTCGAATATGCATTTCGTCAATATGCAGGGTTAACAATTTTATCGCCTCCGGAACTGGAGCCCAACGATAAAATGAAAATAGTTGGAAGCGATAGCAGTCTTCAAATTCTGAATGTCAGAGGGCGTTCACTTGCAGATATTTCTCCAGAACTTCTGGCAGAAATTACGAGCAAATATGGAGTACAAGGACTTGTAGAACTAAGTGTCCAACGCAGGATGCCTGAAGGTCTTGTTTTGGCAATAAGAATGATGAACCCTGTTTCTAGAGAAGTAGTTTGGACTAAAAGTTTTATTGCCAATGAAAAGCAACCCGAAGTAGTAGTTGATAAAGGCAAAACTTCAGTATTAAAATTCGGAGTAGGAAGTAGAACAGGTGATAATATTTTTTTCCCGGATAGTGTAATTACGCAAGATAGTACAGTCATTTTTGGAGATAGTACGGCTAACGATGTAATTGTAGATTTACATGCCACTTTCACCTACAGACAACCTCTCAATGAAGCAAACAGTGCATATATTGGTTTTACTGGTGGAATGCATGTATTAAGAGCTCGAAATGCTCAGGAGTACAGCATGACTTTACTGGAATTCGGAGTTTCCTATTACCAGGCGATAACCCCTGAAAAAACAGATTTAGACCTTTACCGGGTCATGCTTTTTGTGAATGGGAATGTTCAATTCCCACTTGGAAAACCCACTGGAGAAATGTTTTCAGTAATGCCGGGCTTGGTACTTAATCTAAGTGAAAATCTGGGGCTTTCATTTTATAGTAGCATAACTCTTTCAGGTGAAACGCTCACATTAGAAAATAACAGACAAGTAACCTATAACAAGATTGGATATGGAGTACAAGGTGTTATTCGATTCTAGATTGATAGGTAATTTCTTTATTGCAACTTTGTTGTTAATAATTGGATGTAAATCTTCAGAAAATTTACCTGCAGATTCCTCTCAGAATCAACCACAAACAAGGCAAGAGCAAGAAGCGGCTACTTCAAATATTCCACAGGAAGTTTCTGATACCGAAACTGTGACAGTAACCTATAAGAATGGCAGCTCTAATATTCAGCTTAAATTGAATCCCTCAAGAGATCAGTTTTATATGGATTTATCAGGGATGACTCCTACTCAAAAAGATTCTATTGTTGTAAAAGATTCTACTTTGATAAAAAACAGAGCAATTGATATTCAATCTCTTTTATCCAGCTATAGAAAAGCTCAGGATTTATTTTACTTAGGAGAGTATAGGCAGGCTCTTGAAGAAGTAGATAAAACAATTGAGATTCAGGAAACAGCAGATGCATATGCACTAAAGGGAACGATCTTTTTTATGCTTGAAAATATAACTGCAGCACAAGCAAACTGGACCCGCGCAGTACAAATGGATCCTAATATTCCGGTGCCAAGTATTCCTGAACTTGAAACCTTAATTGATGAAATACGGGGGGGAGACAACTAGTATGAGGCTTTCATTAACAAATTTATTAGGGGTACTATTTAGTATAGGAGTTTTGGTTTTTGGGATAACCGAGATTACCGGGGTTACAAATGTTCTAAATTCTATTCCAGCTTTATCAGCATATACATTTTTAAATCTACCAAGTTTATTTATTGTACTTGGAGGTGTATTAAACGCTGTATTTATTACTTATCAGCCCAGATATGTTGGAAAAGCTTTTGGTAGTATCTTTCTGATCTTCAGTCAATCCAAAAGCTCTGCAAAAACACTTTCTCAGGATCTGGAGAATATTCTTGAATGGAACGATCAAATTAAGAATGACAGAGTAAATGCATTATCCAAACTGGAAGGTGAATACTCTACTGAAGTTTCCGGATATTTATTTTCTTTATTGAGTACTAATTACACTACTGAAGATATCCAGGATTTTGGCTCTAATCATGTGGAAGAGCAGTATTTCCGAAAGCTTGTTGTTGTAGATGTATTACGTGCAATGGGGGGAGCAGCTCCATCATTCGGTATGTTTGGGACACTCTTCGGATTGATTGTAATGCTCGGGCAGCTTGAGAACCCTTCCGGTATGGGACCGGGTTTGGCTGCAGCATTGATTACAACGCTTTATGGTATTTCCCTGGCACGCTTCATCTTTTATCCTGTTGCTGAAAAACTTAAAAATATAGCCCAACTCAATAAATTCAGAGAATATTTTATCCTAGAAGGAATTTTGATGATTAATGAGAAGAAATCTTCATTCTATATTCAGGATAAATTGAGTACCTACCTGCAAAGAGATTTCAAAAAGAATAAGGATGACGAATAAACGCTAGTTCTTATGCTTTCACGGAAAAATGTAACAACGCTTAGAGACCAGGAAGAGCATTTCGAAGATCAGGAATGGCTACTTACCTACAGTGATATGATTACTCTTCTGCTGGCCTTTTTTGCGATGCTGATTGCGGTATCATATGTGGATTTAAACCTGTGGGAGCAAATGAAGCAGGGGCTCCGTTCGGAAATCAATAAAGAAGAAAACGTAAGAACTCCTCTTGCTGAAGTGAAGCAAGATTTGGATTCTTTGCTGGTTGTAGAAAAGCAACAAGGTCTTGTAGATATCACACTCGACAGAGATGGTATCAAGCTATTTTTTAATAGTAGTTCATTTTATGGCTCAGGAGAAGCAGATCTATTACCAACTGGGGAACAAATAATTGACAAAGTAACCCAGGCAATGAACGCCTTAGACTTCTATAAATTCAATGTAGATGTGGAAGGTCATACAGATAATGTGCCTATCAGTACACCTGTATTTCCTTCAAACTGGGAATTATCAGTTGCGAGAGCATCCGGCGTAGTAAAGTATTTTATTGAAGAGGGAATTGAAGGGGAACGTCTTAAGGCTTCAGGTTATGCTGATACAAAACCAGTAGTTCCACATCAGAATGAGCAAGGAAGAGATATAGTTGAGAACAGAGCCCTTAATAGAAGGATTGTAGTCCGAATTTATTACCAGCTTAGTAATTTTTAAAAGTCCATAATGGAGAAAAAACTGTCACATTTTGCAGTACAGTTTCCCGTTCAAGACCCAGTGGAAGCAGGGAAGTGGTATGAAAATAAGTTAGGATTTTCCATTGAATTTGAATGGGGTGACCCTGTCGATTATCTGGTTACCCAAAGAGAAAATGCAGTTTCAATTCATTTTATCCGAACTGAAGTCAAGGATGTTGAACCTAGAACGATCTATATATTTTGTTATGATGTAGATGCTGTTTATGAAGAGCTATCTTCAAATGAGAATATGGAGTTAACTGCTCCATTCAATCATGAGTATGGAATGAGAGACTTCGAAGTTAGAGATCCATATGGAAACCTGATTGTGTTTGGGATGGGCATTCAGTGATGTAACTTTTTCAGGTTAAACAGGTATTAGCCACACTGAATGCATTCAAAATTATGAGTAAACAACAATTTAGAACTCCCAAAGAGGGTTTTGATCTGGACGATTACATTGATGAAAAATCACAGTCAGAACCGGATTTAGTGAGTGAGATAAATACGGAAAAGCCCAAACCGAGATTTTTCCAGTTTACTGCCTTTACAATACTACTTTTTCTGGCAGTAATGATGTTTATGAATCCCTTTCCTCAGGTAAATACTTTTATTTCTGACTTTATCTCATCAACATTCGCTCAAAATGAGGAACCAGCTTCACTAACTGGAGAAGCTACAGTTGCAGATTTTCCGGTTACGGGTTCTTTTCTGGATTATGTAAGTCAGCTTAGGTCTATTGATGTTTCTGAAGATATTTCTGTAAATGGAGCTGAAGCGCTGTATGATGCAAATGTTCCCATTCAATTTGTACAGCGTTTGGATGAACTCGATCTGTTCGATGAACTTTCATCTGCCGGGTTATTAGCCTTATATCGATCCGAAATCCCTGATCAATATTATAAAGCTATCTCGGATGCAGATGTATTTGATGATCTTTCCTTTAATTCTGTACTAGCACTTTTTAATGCGAATGTACCGGAGTCCTTTTATTCAGGCTTAGCTCAGGGAGACTTATTTGATGACCTGTCAGGAAATGGAGCACTCGCAATCTATAATGAAAATATACCTCTAAGTTATATTCAGGCTTTAGGGGAATCGGACCTGTTTGACACGATGTCCGGAACCGGAATACTTAGTTTATATCGGGCAGATATCCCACTGGAATATATGTTAGGTATGGCTGAGACAGATATTTTTGATGATATGACTGCAAGTGGAATGCTTGCACTATATAATCGGGAGATTTCTGTTTCATATATGCAACAACTTGCGGATACAGATTTATTCGATTCAATGTCAGGATCAGGTGCTGTGGCAATCTTTAATGAAAGTATTCCTCTGGAGTACATTCAGGATTTAGCCAGCGCCGATTTGTTTGATGAAACGTCTCCAAGTGGAATCCTCTCTTTGTACAGGCAGAATGTATCGGTTGAATATATACAAGCAATGGGAGCGTCTGGAGTATTTGATGAGATGTCCGCATCACAAGTACTAAGGTTGGTGAATGAAGATATACCGATAGAATTCTATGCTCAGCTTGGTAATTTGGGATTAGAAGATCTTAGCCCAAATGATGTAATTCAGTTGTATGAGAAGGATTCTCAAGAGTAATTTTCCCGAATGGGAATGTTTATTTCAATAAAAAGGTGATATAGCTGTACTAACAGATACAAATATGGACAACTCAGTTCAACATATACTACTACAACTGGAATTACTTCTTAAAGAGTATCCTGAGGCGAAGTATTACATTCAGGATCATATCCGGAGGATGATCAGTGATGTTCTGAATTCGGAAGATTTAATTCAGGAGCTGCAGCAATAATTGCTCTTTTATTTAAAGCTGGTTTTTCAGTTCTTTTGATGAAACAGCCTTACCTCGTTGAATTCTTTTTTCGGGACAAATAACCTATTCAGCTCCTATTCATCGGAGCATTTTATCCTTCTATTTGGATTCCTTGCCTTTGCTATTGGAATAATCAGATATCTGAAAGGCTACTCAGAAGACTATCAAAGAAAAGTATTGCTGATAATTGCAATCATCCTGTCTGTTTCCCAGCTCTCCAAAATTCCATTAAATCTCTATACCAACACTTTTGACATCACAAAAGATATTCCCTTACATATGTGTAATTTTCTGCCTTTTGTAATGGTAGTTGTTTATGCTATAAAAAGCAGAGCGATTTGGGCTACGGTTTTTTTCTGGATCATATTGGGAGTTTCTCAAGCCAACTTTACTCCATCAGTTCAATATTCGCTGTTCCAGTATGATGCTATCCGATACTGGATGGTTCATATGGGGTTAGTATTATTGGCTTTTTATCCGGCAATATCCTGGAAATGGGAGTTGGAGCTTAAAGATGTAGTCAGGACGATTATCTGGCTAAACATAGCTGCTCTTATCATTTATGGATTGAATCTGCTGCTAAACAGTAATTATTTATACGTAATGGGAAAACCACCCGGAACCACCTTCTTTAGCATTTTGCCGGAATGGCCAACGTACATTCTGGTTTTGGAAGTAATAATTATCGTCTGGTCATTGATGGTGCTGGGTATTTTTAAACTGATAAGAAAAGTACCACAAACAAAAAAAGCCCCCCGGTAGTGAAAATCCGAGAGGCTTATTATTTAGGTGTACACCCGAGAAGATTCGAACTTCTAACCGCCTGATTGGTAATGGCATCAATTGAGAAAGGAATATTAATCCAAGCCTTGTTAGTTCAAGTTATAACCGATTAAGCTTTCTCAAATAGTTCTGAAAAAATGTTTACTGTTTCAATAGCGGCTTTATTGGGGTTAAGGGCGGTATCGGATATACCGGATACTACTCTTGATATGTCGTGATCAACGGCTCCCGGGTTACTCCATGTTGCTTCCGAAGCAGCGGTTAAATAGGCAGAGTAATTATGATGCCCGGAACCCGGCCTTTCACCAATGATGTGGATGACGCCTCTCGATTGAACAGAGATACTTTCCGGGGAGCTGAATAAAACTTCCCCACATTGATATCCGGCACGTACTCTTCCGCTTGTGATTAATATCCGGTCCTTGGAAACATTAAACCCTTTTTTATTCAGTGAATCCTCAAGCTTATTCAAATAAGGAATCAAATGGCCTTCATCCATAAGAGCACGGGCATTTAATCCGTCAGAAATTATAATTTGAACATCCGGGATGTCTTGTTTCCAGTTTCTTTTAAGCCTTTCAAGTTCTTCAATTGCTCCGGATGTTAGCTTTTCTCCGGATGCGGGATGATAGACATAATCTATGCGGTCTTCAGAACGGGTTTTAATCCCGACTTTATTTGTTACTGAAGCTATGAAGGCAGGTGACATCTCCGTCCAGATACTTACTTTGGCATCTTCATAAAGTTCATGCACTTTCGTTTCTAAAGACTCCGGCAAGTCCCAGATATTTTGCCCATAACCTTCTGCAATAAAGACTCCTCTTTGTGTGATCTCATCAATGGTTTTTCTTCCTTCTGTATAAATTTCTGATTGGGTCCGTTGATCTCCTTTGGCTTTTCTGAATTGATAGTATACCCAAATTGGGTCCCCAAAATGCTCAGTAGGTTGGTTATCCTGATCGATGATTTTAAGTTTCTTGAAGAAGCCCCACATCGCATCATTGACCTTATACCCGAATTTCTCCCTGACTTTAACATGGTTATTGAAAGCAGTAGTAAGGTAGCTCAGCATCGGATCATTTTTTGTAGGAAGAGCCATTAAGTACGCCGGATTTGCAGGCATGATTTGGTCGATGCACCAATCCAAATCATCCAGAGTTACATCCATGTGCAATGTGGAGCAAATATCCAGCCCGATTGTTAAGCCATGAAGTTTTCCCATTACCGTATCCTCGATGCAGGTTCTGACGAGTTGCTCTCTGGTGTTAAATACCTCAGGACCTATAAAACCTGCTACATCGTTCAAATGTACCCAAGGCATATCCTGTTCATTCTTTCCTTCCGCCATTTTGAGCTTTAGTGCTCGTGCAAAGCCATATTTTCTGGATTCGTGAAGCACCATATCAAAACCCTCGCCGTGACCATTAGTAAAATCCGCACCTTGTCCCGTTTCAAAATACATGCCATATTTTCCGTTGCGCTGTTCAGCGTACCCGAACATTTTTTCGAGGGTAACATCAAATGTTTGATTTGCCTTTACTGTGCCGGCAATGCTTTGAAACCACATTCCTGTTGTTCCCGGTTGAAAACTTTCTACTTCAGCCTGGATATCAATATGTGAAAGAACACAATTGGGAATTACATCTTGTAACCCAAAAGTAACAATGACATCGTGCAATACCGCTTCGATAGCTGCAACAGATTCAGGTTCACTGGATACAGGATTTGTACCCAACACTAAATCCCCAACCGCATACGACCAGCCACAGAATACCTGCCAGAGAATGTCATCGGTATTATCGGTGGGCGAGTTGGGTTGAATACGGGCACTCATATAGCCTTTGCTTCCTATGTTGCTGCCCGGAAGAGGATTAAATACTTTTTGACCCACCTGTATTAATTCATCATTACTCATCAGTTTAACCAGGCAGCCGATAATGTCGCTGGATAACCCGGGCATAATGTTCTTGATTTCACTTTCGGGTTGTTCGAGCACGAAGGCTTTAAGTTCCCCCATGGTCATATCCTGAACCTGCCCATATACCTTGCTATCGGTTGTAAACTTAATCAGCTCATACAATTCATCTTCAAACACAGATCTGTTTTCCAGATCCTTAATTTTCGTATTTGACAGAAGCACCCTTGCCTGCTCTCTTGATGTATCATCTGAAGCCGCAATGCCTAAGGTATCATCTCCTTCTTTATAAGGATTGGCAGAGCCGAGGATTTGACAGTATAACTGAATATCAAAATCACCGTTAGTCCGCTTTATAAATCCAAAAATATCTTCTCCGGGTGCCGGGTCCAGATTATTTAGTGAATTCTTAACGGACTTAAATGAAAAAGAACTGAGAAAGGATTTACCAGTTATTAAAGCAGTACTTATTAAGCCCAAGCTTTTAAGAAAATATTTTCGGTTTATCTGCTCCATAATAGAAAGCATTATTTTGGATGAAATAAGTTAGTACCGAAACAGTAAGTCATAGTTAAAAAGCTCTGTATAACTCTTGTAATAGTAATGAATTAACAGCCTCAGGATATAAACTTAACTTTAAGATAATTGATAATTAGGGATTAATTAATTGAAAACAGTTCTTCGATTTGAACTTATTGTTCATTTGTTTGTAGAAAATCCTCTTTTCTCTTCCCTACAGCTTTAATGCATGGCTTTCTAGCTAACTTAATTAATTAAAATAATTTCCTGAGTAGTATAATTGGCTTTAAAATAGAAGCAAAATGAGCTGGCGATCAAACTTTTAACGAATACAAATGATACCCCCTATTAAAGATTTACGGGTAAGAAAAGTAGTTAAAACTGACGAAGAGAGATGCGAAAGCTGTAGTGCAAAGGAAGGAGAAGAGCATCCGATAGAAGGTCTGAAAGTCAGGCTTAGGAGACAAAATAATATACCCGAAGGCAAAAAACTCTGTCAGATATGCTTAATACTCGAATCGAATGAATCTGAAGAAAATAAAAATAACAAATTAATTCGCCTGATAAAGAACTTCGGAAGTTTTAAAGTCTAAATAATATGGTAAGTGTGTTATGAATAAAGTACAAAACTCAAAATTTGAAATTATTCTGATTGTAGTTGCTGCTATTATGTCAAGTTGTGCTGGCGAAAATTTATCAGTTAACGAACCCGAAAAGAGGGTTTTGGGTAATAACCCGAATAATCTGGAAATAAGAGAGGATGTAGTTTCACCTCAAAATAGTTATTCCATACAAACGGGAGATGTATTCGCTGTTTGGTGGGATCCTGCATATAACGAAATTGCCCAAGATGCGCCAGTTGTGTTGGATTTATTAACGGATGTACGAAAAGATGCAACAGAAAACCTGGGATTTGGGCCTCTTTATAGTGAAAGAGACGGCTATTTTACCAATATATATATTCATGTGCCGGGGGAGGACCTCTTTCCCGATTATTTTGGGAATGGAGTAGGTTTTTCGGAAGAAGAGGTTCCTTACCTAAGTATGCCCTATGGTTCACATGATGATCGTATAAATGTATTTCATGAAGGTTTTCATATTATGCAGAGTTCTACCGAATATTTAGTTGTTGATGAGGATATTGATGCCGTTTGGATCATTGAAGCTTCAGCAGAATGGTACCAAGCTTCCAGAAATGCCGACAACCCCAGGGCTTTTATTGTAGCTGGTTCTGTATATGCAAATCCTCACTTTGCACTTTGGCACCTGTCCGAAACAGGAAGACCGGAAGACCCGACAGACAACGATTGGTTATATGGAGTTCGACAATATGGTACCAGCGTATTCTTGTATTACCTCTCCAATGTAAAATCGGTAAACAGGTCTGTTATTTCCGGTGTGTATAGCACGGACGCTACCATAACAGCTCAGGAATATATCTATAATCAGGTTGGAGGAGATACTCTACGGTCCCATTTTGCCGATTGGGCGGTTGAAACGGCAGTAGGATTTGATTATCTGACAGAGGAGCAGGTAGAGATAACGATGGAGGAACTTAACTTCTTTGCAACTCAGGATGAAATAAAAGCTAACTCATTAGTGATTTCAGATTCTGAAGCAAATGGTACCTTCTGTCCTCCGGTAGAACTGGCTCCACGTAGCTGGGCATACAGCTCATTTCTTATCAACAATACGGCAGCAGCAGATTATTCATTTAAAATAAGAGGAGATAAAAAAGGTTCTGACGGGGCGTTTTCACATTTCGAAGCTCGGGTAGCAATCAAAAATTCATTGAATGAAATCCGATATTTGGACATTAACATGACGGATGCTGTTACCGGAGAACGTTCATTTTCAGTAAATGACGATGATGTAGAAATCTATCTGGTAGTATCCTCTGTTCCTGAGAGTTTTAGCGGAAACCAATTTTTTGGGTATGCGGTGGATATTACCAGAAACTTATAGTTAACCATTTACAGAATTAGTTCTTACAAATTCCGAAGGTGATTTTTTAAAATAATCTTTAAAAGATTTACTGAAATAAGACAAGCTTTTGAAGCCACAGGCATAAGCAATCTCAGAGATGTTTCCTTCATCATTCATTAACAGTTGAGCAGCTTTTTCCAGTCGGAATTTATTTACGAGCTGTTGCGTGTTAATCCCCATTTTCTCGTTAATGGTACGATACAGAACAGACCGGCTCATAAACATTTTTTCCTGGATCAGGCTGACCGATAAATCCTGATTCGAATATTCTTCCTCCAACACTTCGTATATCTTTTGAGTAAATGGATCCAGCTTTTTAATATCAGGATTAAGGAAAGAGGATTCTGATTTCTCCTCTTTGGAAATCCGCTCTCTCAGCCCATGACGAATACACAACAGGTTTTTGACAATCGCCCTCAGTTCTTTCGCGTCAAACGGTTTTGTAAGAAAGAAGTCGGCTCCTTCTTCAATACTGGAAATACGGGTGTCTTTATCCGTTTTAGCTGTTAAGAACACAAATGGAATGGCAACAGTTATCGGATTTTCTTTCAGTTTTTTATTTAACTCCATTCCATCCATTTCGGGCATCATCATATCGGCTACAATAAGATCTGGTGGTGAGGCATTGATCTTATCAAGTGCTTCTTTCCCATTTTTGGCTTCCACAATCTGGTATTCATCCCCAAGTATAGAAGAAATATAGAACCTCATATCCGCATGGTCATCAACAATAAGCACCGTTGTTTTGTCATGCGAGAAATTTACCGGAAGCGTTGGCTCCTGATTTTCAATCAGGATATCTTCAATAAATAGTTCCGGTTGATCTGCGCTTTCAACCGCTGCTTTGGAACAAACCCCATTGTAACCATCTTTTATAAAATGATCATGCCCTTTCAAAAGCGTGATATAAAAAGTGGTTCCTGATCCTTCTTGCGATTCTACCTGTATGCTGCCATGATGCAATTCCACCATTTCTTTCGCTATCGATAATCCAATTCCGAATCCACTTGCTGTGGCATTTTCTGTGCGGTAAAAACGATTAAATACCTTATGCACTTCTTCTGGCTTAATACCAATGCCGGTGTCACTTATTTTAATGGACAACTCTCTATCCGTTTCATCCAGGCTGATGGTAATTTGACCACCCTCTGGAGTAAATTTGATTGCATTGGCTATAATGTTTCCAATTACTTTCTCAATCTTCTCCGGATCGATACAGATTTTATTCGTTAATGCTGAGGAGGTTACAGAAAGACCTATTCGCTTGTGTTCAAATGCCTCAGTGAAAAGGGCGACCGTCTTTCTTAGAAAAGGAATGAGTAGAATAGGTTCGGGCTTAATGGGAACATTTTTACTTTCAAGCTTGGATATATCCAGAAGCTGATCTACAAGCTTGAGCAGACGCTTGCTATTCCTAAGCATCATTTCTTTCTGTCTTTTCCCGTTTTCGGTATTCAGATCCACTTCTTCGTTAACCAGTTGCTCCAATGGTCCCATAATTAAGGTAAGTGGCGTTCGAAGTTCGTGGGTGATGTCAGTGAAGAACCGTGATTTTACCTCGTCCAACTCCAGTAATTGTTGAGCTTGCTGTTCAGTTTTTTCTTTTTCTTCTTCCAGTTCTTTGGTACGATTGGCAACTTCCTCTTTAAGTACCTGTTCCCTTTTTTTAAAGTATCGGTTTCTAAGCTGGAGAATACCTAATAAAAGAGAAGCAACAAGCAACATCATAAGAAAATAAAATGCACTGGTCTCGTAGAAGAATGGCTGAACAACAACCGTTAATGAAGCGCCCTCTGTATTCCAGATGCCTTCATTGTTTGAACCCTGCACTCTGAAGGTATACGTCCCTGAAGCCAGATTTGTATAATAGGCTGTTCGGCGGGTTCCTACCGTTCTCCACTCTTTATCATAGCCTTCAAGAATGTACCGGTACTGGTTTTCATGAGCATCGGTAAAACTCAATGAAGCATAGCTGATTTCAATATCCCGCTCACCCCGCTCTAACTGAATTTCATCTTCAAAGATGGGAAAGTTACGCTCTGAAAGATTAATACTCTGGATATCTACTGGGGGGATAAATGTATTTCCCACGATGCTATCTGGGTGAAAAGATACAACGCCGTCTTGAGTTGGAAACCATATAAATCCATCGTAGGCTATAAATCCGGCAGGGTATACACCGCCATTCCCTTCCCGGTTCAAAAGCCCGTCATGTTCGGTATACCCGTGCGAATAAACTGTTTCAATTTCTTTCTTGTGAAAAGCATTTAACTCACTTCGGCTTACCCTAAAAATCCCCCGGTTGCTGTTTATCCAGAAGCGTTGCTGATCATCTTCCAGAATAATATGCACCGAATTATCGAACAAGCCGTCGTTGGTTTGATAATTGGTGATAGTGGTTAAATCAGGAACTTCATTGTTCAACTCAATCCGGTCAATGCCTTTGCTTTCATATCCAACCCAAAGTACGTCCCCGGATTCCTCTTGTGTTATATGAAGTGCGCGTACGGTATTACTGGATAAACCATCTGGGGTAGTGTAGTTGTGATACTTGGTACCGTCAAACCGAATAATTCCATGCCCGGTGGTAGCAAACCATAGTTGTCCGGAGGAGGTTTCCAGCATACTTCTAACTGCGGTAAAAGGAACATTTTTATTCCCGCTTATCTGTTCCCATTCACCGTTTTCCTGCATATATAAACCTCCTGCAGGATAGGGATTACTTCCCAACCAAAGTCGATTTTTTGAATCACGGAAGATGCTGAAAATGGGTTCTTTGGATAAATTCTCCGGTGCATCATAAGGTTTCACAACTTTGGTCTTTTTATCAAGAAACTGGAGCCCTTTACCAATCGTGGTAACTAACAGTGTTCCATCTTCAGTTTCACCAAATGACTGTAAATATCCGTCATTTATTTTTTGATTAAGTATATATCCCGCCTCTACCTTTCCGTCTTCAATTTTTGCAATTCCTTGCCCGAAAGTACCAACCCAAATGGTAGAATCCCGGCTTTGAAAAAGAGGATATACAGCTCTTCCGGGTAATCCTTCATCTATGCTATAGGTTTTGAAAAGTTTGGGGCTGATCTTTAACAAACCATTCAAGAAGGTGCCTATCCAAATATTACCTTCGCGGTCCCGTTCAAAGTCGAGTATGCTTATGTCCGGGTTTTCAAGAACCTTATCATTATTAATGACTACAGTATTTTTCGAAAGAACCCGTGGTGCGCTATAATTTGTCTTGCTTTCAACAAAAGTGTAAGGGCTTAGTTCTCCATCGGCTACTTCGAAATATCCTTTGTCAGCATCTTCCAGAAATACCTCTGAATCAGAAATAACCACAAGTCCTATTACTTTCAGGTTTTCTGAACTAAATAAGGTATCAAGCTTTTCATCTTTAAAACGATACAATCCATGAAAAGAGCCTATCCAGAATGTATTATTATGTAAGCCAAAGACATATTCCCATCCCGGTTCCCTTGAAAGTATCTGCGTTAACGCGCCATTCCTAACTCTGTACAAGCCAAAATCTTCCTCAGAGGTAAACCAGATTTCGCTCTCAGAAACATGTAAAATATTCAGTACCTGAAAGTTAACCAGCTCAGGGAGCGCTCTTTCAAGAGAACCATCACGATAGATATACATTCCCGTGTCTCCTCCAACCCAAACATCTCCGTTGCTGTCTTTATAAAACTTCGAGCCGCGACCATTCCCAGAGATACTGATATCCAAACTTAACAGATGAGTAATAGCGCCATCTTTTAAACGTGAGATGTGAACACCCTGCGTTTTGATAAGAATACTGCCATCAGCTGCTTCCTCGATAAAATGAATCCGGTTACTTTTCAGTCCCCCATAATCAGCAGAACTGTAGAGTTTAAAGTCAATGCCATCAAACCGAACCAGTCCATCGTGAGTAGCAAGCCAAAGGTATCCGTCACTGGATTGCATAATATCCTGGACGGAATTAACCGGCAGCCCGTCTTCAATCGTCCAGTGATCGAGGAGATACTTCCCGGACAAGTTGGTATTACCTGGAAGAGAAGATTGGGCAACTCCTTCTAAAGAGATGAAGGCATGAAGCATGAATAAAACTGCAATATTTGCAACAAGCGTTGTTCTCATAATGCCAGAAAATGAACCTTAATAATAACTAACCCAGTTTAAATCAATCCGGAATTCAAAAACCTGAACCGGATCAGATAAAAATTTTATGTCCTCTGTTTCGAAATCACCCAGAATTACACCTAATCTAAATTTTGGGAGCAATAAACACAAACCACTGGGCAAAAGGATAAAGCCTGAGAGCAATAAGCTAAAACATTCAGAGAACCATCGATAACCGCCCTTCTGCATTGTAAATATTTTATCGAAACAAAATTGAAGGAAGGTAAATCATTTAGTGTAGTTCAAAAAAATGATGAAAGGGTTAACAAAGAAAGGGCTGGTATACGTCGTGGATAATCACCGTGTGTACCGCGACATAATTAAAATGACACTTGAGCAAGAGGGCTATTCAGTACGCCTGTTTGAGGATGGGAATCAAGCTCTTAAAGCCATGAGCCTGAACAAAGCCATCCAAATTAATGTCCCGGACCTCATCATTACAGAAATGGAGATGAGAGGCGTGGACGGGCTAAACCTGTTCGATGCCGTGAACTCCTCTCCCGATACATCCGATCATATTCCCTTCATTTTTTTGAACAACTGCTCAAAGCAACGATCCGAAGCTGCTGCACAGGCAAAACGGGGATACCCGGTGCTTAACAAACGCACCCTTCTGCATCCGCTGGCAGAAATGACCGATACCATGTTATCTGAATCTTGCAAACCATCAAAACAAGCTGACTCATGAACTCAACCAAACTAAACCTACGTATTATGGTACTGGCGGTAGTAGCTTTTACCGCTGTAAACTCCCTTTCCCTGCAGGCACAGCAATTTGCCGGGGGTTCAGGTACCGAAAACGATCCCTACCAGGTGGCTACTGCCGTACATCTGGATAGTGTCCGGCATTTCCGTCACTCCTTTTTTATTCAAACGGCGGACATTGATCTGAATGTGGCTCCCTTCAATACCGGGGAGGGCTGGCCTCCCCTCTTTCCTGATGAACAGGTCGAGTTTACAGGAACGTACGATGGCAACGGGTACATCATTTCCAACCTGTACATTAATAGTACGAATATTGGACGTAGTCATGGACTATTCTCACGAATTAAGAGTTTGTCAGATCAAGGAGTTATAATTCAAACAGGAACTCTTAAAAACATCACGCTGCTCAATCCTTCCGTAACCGCTCCAAATAATGCAGGAGGATTAATAGGAAACCCGGACGATGCGATAGTTATAAATTGCCGGGTGATTGGAGGATCCGTAACTGCAACCGGAAACAATTTCGTCGCCGGAACAGCGGGTGCACTAGCAGGACGTTTTGAAGGACAGATATCAGGCAGTTATTCCATTGGGGTTACAGTAACCGCTTCTGATCCCGCAAATCGAGGCTCTGCTAATGCCGGAGGCCTGGCGGGAAGTTTTGATGGATACATTATCAATTCATATGCTATCAACACCGTGAATGGAGAATATGCCGGAGGCCTGATGGGGTTTGATCAAAGCAATGGCATTCCTTTTATAAACAATTATTCCGCCAGTGTGGTGACGGGTTCGCTAACCACCGGCGGGCTAATAGGAGCTGCTTTAGGCACACCTTCAATCACCGCTTCCTATTACAACAGTGATTCCACAACGTCTTCTAACAGCTATGGGGAGGGGCTTACTACCACCGAAATGCGCCAGCGTGCCAGTTTTACCGACTGGGATTTATCGGATACCTGGTTTATTGACGAAGGAGCAGGCTTTCCCGGTCTGCTGGAACAAAAAGGAAACTATATTCACATTACCGGGGACGAAGGCTGGCGCATGCTTACTTCACCCTTGCAATCGAAATCCATCGGCACGTTGCTCAGCCCGCTGTGGACCCAGGGCTTTACCGGGGCAGATACAACAGGGGGAGCTTCCAACCTGTACTTCTGGAACGAAGCCACCCGTTCATGGTCAGCACCCTCCGACACTACCGCTGTTCCTGCCGTCGGCACCGGTTTCCTTATGTATGTGTACAGCGACGACAATGCCGACGGCACTCCGGAAGGTTTCCCGAAACGGCTCAGCCAGTCCGGTACGGTCTATTCCGGGCAGCAAACCCTCAATCTTTCCTATACTAATTCAGGAACCGCAACCAACGATGGCTGGAACCTGATAGGTAACCCGTATCCCACCAGCGTGAATTGGAGCGCCAGTCAGGGATGGGCACGCGACAGCCTGGACCTGACCTTTTATGTGTGGAGTGATTCCGCTAGTAACGGAAACGGTGCTTACCTCACCTGGAATACCATGGGTATCGGAACTAAAGGAAACGGTAAAATTGCCCCGTGGCAGGGTTTCTGGGTAAAAGCCAATGGATCCACCCCGCAGATCGTGTTTTCCGACACGGTGCGCAATGCGGGAGGCGTACTGCTTAAACAAGCTCCGGTGGTTATTCCCCAACTCAACTTCGAAGTGTCGGGTAGCGGAGGTTCCTCCAAAACCGTCGTGATGTTCCACAAGGATGCAACCCCCGGAAAAGACGCTTTTGATGCTTACAAGCTGCAATCCTTAAACAAAGATGACTATCTGCTTCTGGGAACAAGCATAAACGGCGGGCAGGTGATGGATATCCAGGCGCTTCCATTCAGTGAAACATTAATGGAGCTGGATCTGGTGCTGGAAGGCTCTGACATGAACGGGGAGTTCACACTAAGCTGGAACTCAAAAGATTTCCCCGAAGAATGGAACGCCGAGCTGACAGACACCCAAACCAGGGAAATCTACCCGCTAGCCGGGGCAGGAAGCCACCGTTTCTCGATGCAACAGGCAAAAGCTGCTTCTAAAAAATCACAGGAAAAAGAGCAACTGCTACCTGCAAGTCCGGTGCGATTGTTAACCAAAGCAAAAAACGCTCCGAACCGTTTTATGATACGCATGAAGACGGCAACTTCCGGGGAGCCTGATCCAGGTCTGCCTACCAATCTTGAACTCTTTCAAAACTATCCGAACCCCTTCAATCCGGTCACAACTATAACCTACAACCTACCCGACCTAAGCCGTGTCCGGTTGGAGGTGTTCGATATGCTTGGAAGAAACGTAGCTACTCTGGTCGAGAGTGAACAGCAACAAGCCGGCCGGTACCAGGTGTCTTTTGACGCCTCCCGGCTGGCTTCCGGCATGTACATGTACCGATTGCAGGCGGGTAATGCCGTCTTCACAAAAAAATTAACACTAATTAAATAGAAATGAGTTTTGAGCCATGAGGAATCAGGGAAAACGTACGCTGGTAACGATGCTCCGCGTCGTTACCAGGTTCGATCCAACGCAGAGCATTGGATCGAGGGTAAATGGTCATTGCGAGAAAGCCTGCGAAGTGCGAACGAAACAATCTCACGAAAGAGTCCTGGAATATGGGATTGCTTGGTCTCCCTTACAGTGGTTGGATTCCTTGCAAAGACCGACTCACATATCATTCATTACCCTTCACAACTCAAAACTATATACAACCCTAAATACCCTTTCACGCTGGTTGGGATGATCTCCCGGTCAGCTTTTTGATCCTCAACAAAATCAAATCAAAATAATTATGAAATCACTACTTCTCTTACTTACTCTCACTTTCATAGCTATTGCTACTACGGCAGTTATGGCACAACCCGGACTTCCAGGAGCGCCTGACCAAGCACCCATTGACGGCGGCCTCGGACTGCTTGCAGCAGCAGGCGGGGCGTATGCGTTAAAAAAGCTCCGGGATAAAAACAAAGAATGATGAACTCATACTCTTAGCAAACATAGCTGACATAAGATGTCTATGTATAGGCAAGGATTATTAGGATGCGTACTTTTGCTGGTTGCTACAAGTTTAGCACCGCAGGTTGCCTGTGGGCAAGGTAGCCAACAGGTTGTGCTGCAAATAAAAAATGAAACATTTACCGATCAGACCTTCTTTTTTTTCTCTGAGCAAGGGAAAACAGGGTCTGATCCATTTGATGCATTTAAGCTTCCCAGCCTCGCTTCCGCTTATACCGAACTATACAGTCAGGATACCGGAGGGAACCATTATTCCATCAATGCTTTGCCCAAAGACTTACAGGAAATTTTGGAAATTCCGGTTTTTATCCGTTCCACGGTTGCCGATACCTTTACGGTATGGGTGACAAAGCTTGAGAATATTCAGCCAAACTGGACTCTCTCTCTTGTAAACCTGAGCACCAACGATACCCTGTCTCTTGAGAATACATCATCGGTTGAAGTGATTCATTCCGGGAACTTTGAGTCGGGTATACTAACGGTTCAGCACTTTATACTAATTATTAATCCGGGAATCGTAACCCAGCAAGTTTCCATTCCGGGAACATCCGGTAAAGATGGCTGGCGCTTTTTGGGAAGTTCTTATTCTAATCGTTCTTATGGGGAGTTGCTGGATTTAGTATGGACTCAAGGTGCTTCAGGTTCTAATGAACCTTCCTCCGCACCTAATATATTTACATGGAATGAGTCTGGTCAAACATTCGAAAGCGTTACTGATTTAAATGTCGTTCCAGCGTTGGGAGATGGTTTTATCAGTTACATATATGAAGATGACAATCCTTTAACTCCCGGAGTTGATGGAGGCTGGCCAAAATCTCTTCATACTTCGGGGATAGCCGGGTTTGGAACAGTGCAATTGCCTGTAACTTACACTCCAGGCGCCGATGCTTCTTTAAACGGCTTTAACCTGGTGGCTAATCCCTACCCTTTTCCAATAGATTGGAACGCGCCTTCCGGGTGGGTTAAAACCAATATACAGGATGCGATTTGGATTTGGGATCCGAATGAAAATAGTGGTAGTGGAGACTATTTGGAGCATATTTCAGGAATTGGGGATGCTATAAATGTAATTGCACCGCATCAGGCTTTTTGGGTAAGGGCTAATAATGAAAACCCAGAGCTTACAGTAAATGAATCAGTTAAGTCAAAGGGAGCAAGTCTGCTAAAGAAGCAGAACCAAATTCCCGCTTTAGCATTTAAGGTGAAATCTGAGAGCTTTGGCTTTGAAGATACACATTACCTTTCGTTTAGGGAGCATGGCAGTATTTCTCATGATGACCACGATATGACCAAACTTTCGCCAGTTTCACAGGATTATCTGAATCTTTATTCGCTAAGTGGACAAGAAAAGCTAGCAGTTAATAACCTTCCAATTGATTTTAGTTGGTTGGAGATACCAATTCAAGTCAATCATTCTTTTTCAGGAGAGTTCACCCTTTCTTGGGAAAGTATTCACCCACTTCCAGAAAACACACATATTAGACTTTTCGATGATAAGTACGAACTTTACACCGATGAGGGGAGCTATACTTTTCAATCTGATTCGGCAGAAATTCATGATTTTACACTCATTCTTGAAAAAGAAGTTGCTACCTCATCAGAGACTGTAAAAAATTTCCTAACCGAATTAGAACTTTTTCAAAACTATCCGAACCCCTTCAACCCGGTCACAACTATAACCTACAAGCTACCCGAGCTAAGCCGTATCCGGTTGGAGGTGTTCGACATGCTCGGGAGAAAAGTTGCCACACTAGTTGAAAGTCAACAGCAAAAAGCCGGACGGTATACCGTGAACTTTGATGCCACGCAATTGTCCTCCGGGATGTACATCTACCGGTTGGTTGGAGGCAATAAAACCATCACTAAAAAACTCACACTAATAAAATAGGACAAAGGAACAGGGAGAAAGGAGCAAGGTTGTACCAACCACTCGCTCCTTTCTCCATTGTACTTGTTCCTTCCTCCAAATCAAAATAATTATGAAAACTCTACTTCTACCCTTATTCACTTTCATCATCCTATTAATAGCAACATCCGTTGTCCTTGCCCAACCCGGTCTTCCGTCTGTGCGCCTTCACAAGCCCTCATCAATGGCGGTTTAGGGCTGCTTGCAGCGGCAGGTGGGCCGTATGCTTTAAAAAAGCTTAAAGACCGAAAAAACAGCCGGACCTTTAACTAACAAAACTGATACAAGTTCCCTTATAAATAAGAAGACTTGTACTTATTACTCTTTTTTTAAATCCTAAAAATTTACAGTGAACGGATTTTTAAAGTTATAGAGCACTGAGTGCAAACCTTATATGACATAGATACTTAAACTTCTGAAAGTATAACCCAAACCGAAAAGAGAGGAGTACGTTGAACGAAATAAATATTGAGGAAGGAATTTATACCGATACACAAGAACAGTCGAATAAAAAGTGCGACTTCTGCGGAGCTGAAGAAGGCAAACCGCGGATGGTTGGAAACTATATCGTTAAGCTGTCGGAAGTGCCGGTATACGGAGAAATTAAAAATGCTTGCCAAAGCTGTTGCAGAAAGCATTGGGATTTGAGGAGTAAGTATTTAATTAAAAACAAAATATGATCGTGGATCTGTCAATGTAATCATAATGTAATCACAACTAACCAAACTGTTAATGAACTTCACAAAGGAGTTATATGATGAAGTACATACTTGTTTATTCTTTTTTTGCTCTATCTTTTATAACCAATTTTCCGGCTCAGGCACAATCCATGCAGCATGTGTTGGATTTGGTACCGTTAAACCAAGCCACTCATACCGCAACAACGAGTGGCGACTGGGAAAGTTCTTCCACTTGGGGAGGTAGTCTACCCGGAGAGAATGGCAGAGTGGTTATCCCATCGGGGATCACCGTAACTATTAATTCCGAGTTAGCTGCCGAATTCGAATGGATTCGTATAGACAATAATGGAAAGCTGGCTTTTAACCCTTCAGTAACTACGCTTCTAAAGGTAGAGACTATCGTTTCAAACATGAGCGGGGAATTTGAGATAGGGACATCTACTTCGCCCATTGCCTCAGATCAAACAGCCACCGTTATTTTCTCCGGACAGCAGCAAGCCATTGACTTTGGTAGCAATGATCCCGGTTACCTTAAACGTGGTGCCATCCTGATGGGAAAAACCATTATCCATGGGGAAGAGAAGTCTTCGTGGCATGCACTTACTTCCGTTCCCGAAGTGGAGGCAACCTCGGTAGTTCTTTCAGCAACTCCTACCAACTGGAAGGTAGGCGACAGGATCGTAATTACAGGTACAGACCCGGATAATTTTACCACCGAAGAGGTGCGGACTATTTCAGGTATTGATGGAGCAACGGTAAGTTTTGCAGAGTCGCTGGTTAATCAACGCCCTGTTCCGCCAGGTGCAAGTGACCTGAAAGTGCACATTGCTAATTTATCCAGAAATATTTTATTCACGTCAGAATATACTACTGTACCTGGTGAAGGCAACAGAGGTTATCGGGGTCATGTAATGATCATGCATTCTCCGAATGCCGATATCCGGTATGCCCAGTTTAAGCAATTGGGAAGAACGAATAAGCAAATACTGGTGGACGACTGGTTTTTTCCAGATGATCTGCCTTATGAAAAAGGTGATGGATTTAATGTTCGCGGGAGATACTCGGTGCATTTCCACCGGGGAGGGGTTACTCCAAACTCTACTCCGGCGGTATTCCGGGGGAATGCGGTTGAAGACGATCCGGGTTGGGGTATTGTGAACCATTCCAGTAATGTAGACATCATTGATAATGTAACTTACAACATTGTCGGAGGGGCGTATCAGACTGAGGCAGGAGACGAAATTGGATCTTTTGTAAACAACATTGCCATACGAACGGTAAACCCTGATTATCCCATGCAAAACCCAAATACCGCAGCACCCGATGTTAAGGAAATATCTCAGGATTTTGCTTTCCAGGGGGATGCTTTTTGGGTGCATGGCGGAGGGGTAAATTTGGAAGGGAATGTGGCGTCGGGTTCGAGTGGTCATGCCTTTATTTACTGGCCGGAAGGTCTCATCGAGGTAATGATTGGTCAAAATACGTTCCAAGCTGCTAATATCCCTAATGGCAATTTACTGGAAGAAGCAAACATCGGTACACACTGGGTTCCGGTTAAGAAGTTTGTCAATAATACCGGGTATTCTTCAACCAAAGGGTTTACTACTTTTTATCTGCATACAAACTTTTTTGTTGATGAAGAATCCATACCGATAGAGTTTCTGAATACCGTTCAAACTACAATTGAGGATTTGACGATCTGGAACATCCGGGAAAGAGGGATAGATATGAACTACACAGACAGGATCAGCTTTAAAAATCTGAGAATTCATGGAGATAAAGAACCAAACCGAATCGGTATAGACGCGAATCACTTCAGGATTAACTTCAAGGGAGCGTACCTGTTTGAAAACCCTGTCATCACGGGTTTTGAAATTGGAGTGGATGTGCCTACCCAGGGAGAAGTTTGGTTCAAAGGGGGGAGCTTTGACAATAAGATCGATTTCAGAATTGAAACCCCTCAATCCAAACCCAGATATCTGAAGTTTGATGAGATTTCTTTTGCTGGCAATGTGTATTCAGAAGAACAGAACACAAAGTTCCAATTAATAGATGACCTTGGAGATTTGGAGGGGCATGTCCAGGATGGAGTAAATAAAGAAGAATCCGGTGCCGCATCCAAACATCCGATTTTCTTTGCCATGCCGGATATAATTATACTGAACTATGGAGATTACGCTAACGAAAGAGTGTACTTTGATCGCCAGCTGGCAGATGATATCCCTGTTCCTACTTCTCTTTCATTTACGGATTTTGGTGAAACGGTAACCATTCCTGAACAGTATATAGGCAAAACCAACCAGCAGTTGTTAAATCAGTATAATCTTACATTTGGAGGGGCAATTATGCCCTTGGATGCACGAGCAGTACCGGAGATAATTGGAGGTAAAATTTCAACATCTGCTCCTACTATAAGTTCTAATGGAATGTTTGCTCCTCCTTGTACATACAGTCCTTTGTGGTTTGATTTTGAAGAATGTTGGGAGGGCTTTGATCAGAATGAGACTTCTGCTTTAACTGTAACATCCACATCAGGTGGAACTGTAACCGTAGAACCTTCCAATACAAACTATAAATACGGGCAAATCGTAAAAGTGAGGGCCATTCCGGATGAAGGAAAAGAATTTAAGCAATGGAGCGGTCCTACAAACAGCAACAACCCGACTACTTATATCGAAGTAACTCCTGATTATAATTCAAATGGTATGCTTATAGCAAATTTTGGTGATGCAACCATTGTGAGTACAGAAGAGCCAAAACCAGATTTTGAATTCAGACTCGAGCAAAATTATCCGAACCCCTTCAATCCGGTCACTACAATAAACTACCAAGTACCCGATCAAAGTAGTGTTCGGTTGGAGGTGTTCGATATGTTAGGGAGAAAGGTAGCGACACTGGTTAATAAATCAATAAGTGTTCCCGGAGAATATTCTGCTCGATTCGACGCTTCCGGTTTAGCGACAGGAATCTATATATACCAGCTCGAAACACATCAAGGCATAATTGTAAAGAAAATGATGCTTATAAAATAAATACCTAAGCAAAAAAAGATGGTTAAGGGATGATCCTGACTAAATACCATAGTCATCATGTACCCTATCACATGCTTCTGGGGATGATTTCCCCGGAAGTTTTTATACTTCTTGATCCGTCTTTATCAGGCATTCCAAATAAGATTCGTTTAGGAATGAAGATTTTTTTAGCTTCGAAATCAGAAAAGAATTTTTTGGATCTAATTACCCCTTCAAATACGGAGGTAGTCAATTTGGTGTAAGATAACAGTAGGAGGCAGGTTGAAAACTTAAAGTAACTTTCCAACTTTTTTGCAGAACCATGAGAACCGAAGCATCAGTAAAATGGTCACAATATCCAGGATAACCATAATTCCTATTCCAACGGGTTCTAAACTTATTCGGCTTAAAATAGGCTCGAAAGCTTGGTCTATCATTTCCATAAAAAGCCCAGTCATTAGTATATAGGCGCCATATCGTTCAAAAAGCTCGGTTAATTTCTCTCCGGTCTTGGCAGCATCTTTTGATAGTCTATTCAGCAGTACATGTCGTTCTTCAAGAAGAACACCATAAGCAACAATGATTAAAGCAATATCTTCTTCTAGTTCAAGTGCCGAACTCATGAGATTATTTGAAGTAAACACCTTAAGAAATTCAACTATGTGTTCATATCCGGTTAGAACGGACATGATAATTACGAGAACATTCCAAACCTGTATATATCTGACATCAGTAAAAATTGTAATTACAAACGTGCGCAATGTGTTCATTTCACTAGAATCTGAATTATTACTCTGACCAACCAAAAAATATTATAGTCCAATTCTACTTAACCAAAAGCATGCTTTTGTAGCTGCTAAAATTGTTTACTTCCAATTGGTAAAAATAAATGCCTGACGCAAATCCCGAAGCATCAAAAACGGCCTGATAAACTCCTGCATTTTTCAGTTCATCAACTAAGGTAGTAACCTTTCTACCCAACACATTGTAAATTGTCAATCGAACATTACCTGGTTCTTTAATCTGATATTTAATAGTTGTGACCGGATTGAAGGGGTTCGGATAGTTTTCTTCAAGTTTATACTCAGTCACACTTTGCTGTTCTCCCTCATTTGAAACCATTGGGTAGTTGTAGAAATAAACAGCTCCTGCATTTTCTTTTCCATTTACTGTTTCATATGGAGCAGATATTATTAGATCAGGGAAGAAAGAACTTATTGAAGTACCGAAATAGCCAAAAGGAGCTTCATTTTCACTTGAAAATGAATTTAGGATTGATGCATTCTCACTAAGTTTATAATTATATACATGTCCTATATGATAAGCATTATTTGTATTGGTTCTGGATGCAGAAACGAACAATTCACCATAAAGGAAAGTGATATCTGTACCAAAGTGATCTCTGTTGGAGCTGTTTTTTTCTTCTAAGTGATTCATCGTACCAACCCCATTAGAAAGATCTTCAAAATAATAAACAGAACCAGTTTGTCCGTTTTCATTAATAGTTCCCGGGGCGCCAATGAACAATTTGGCATTTACTAAGTTTGAACAAGATGAACCAGAACTTTTAGTTATATCATTTACTGAATTATTGCAGCCAAAAGAAACACTATATCCAAAGAGATCGGCGGAAGAACCGGTAAGCTCAAATATTTCTTCGGTCTGATTCCATTCCCCATTTAGTTTTGAGTATGTATAGACTGCTCCTGAGCGATCATTAGCACCGGTAGCATTATAGGCACCAATCGCAACAATGGTTTCATCGTTAGTCGTTAATACATCAATGGTATGGCCAAAGTAATCGTGGGCTTCTCCATGTTCGGCAAATAATTTGGCTGTTTGTTGCCAACCTGAGTTTAAATACTCGAAAATGTATGCAGCACCGGATTTGGGTTCATTACCAGAGGCATTAAATGCGCCAACAACGATTGTATTTCCTGATATGGCAACTGAATGACCAAAACGGTCTCCGGCTTTTGCATCTAAGGCAACTAGTTTAGCTGTTTGTACCCATGCGGTGTCCTGAAAGGTGAATACATACACAGATCCGGAGAACAATCCTGATTCTGTATTCAGCATAGCTCCGAAAACGGCTGTATTGCCATGTATATCAGCGCTTATACCAAAGTTTGAAAGAGGAGTGGCATCATCAGGCAGTGCTTCCTGATCGATTACCCAGCCAGACTCCGTTTTTCGATAAAAGGTAGCGCCTCCTACGTTCAACACACCTTCTACATCTCTTTGAGGGGAAGTTGCAATTGCCCAATTGCCCGACATAGCTGTGGCATATCCATGAAGAGCATGCTCAACAGGTGTTGGTACTTCAGCAGGAAAAGAGACAACCCCCTGACCATTGGCATTATTAGCAAAGGAGGCAAAGATCAGGAAAAGAAAATAGGTGCTTAAATATTTCATTATTCTGCCTCTGTATAAGATTCAATGTCAAGGTTAAGCTCAAGTGGTGTACCGTCAAAGTTGAAAATTCTCGACGAAAACCGGTCAGTACCTCCAACCAGCCTGTATCCTTCAGGAAGTACAATTCGAATTTCATAATTTTCTTTGGGGATTAATCCACTAATTGAAAAATAACCGGAAGGATTAGTAATACCGAAGAGTTCCAGGCCTCCGGTTGATTCTACATCAAAACTGCCGTCTACATCCTCATCCACAAATATACGCAGCCCCCCTTCAAGAGAATCAGCTCCGGTTGGGAAATTAAGGTGCCCAAAAATATCCGGTTGATATACGAATGCTTCCGATGAGTCAGATACAATGGGTGGGTTTACTTTATCGTCGATTACTGTGAAAAAGTAGAGCGTATCTTTTCTTTCTATGAAATCCGGAATAAAGTTAAAGTTCTCTTTTCCATATCCTTCATTATTAAAGTTGGAAGCAGGTACGTGTTCCAGAAGCTTGGTATCGTTATTTATACCTACCCCTGCAACATAAAAGGAAATATAAGTGGAGTCTGGTAATGAGGACCAATAATCTGAGGATAAATTGAAGCGGTTGGTTCCGCTTTCTTCAACCTCTATAGAGGATTCAGGCTCTTGCCACATGGTAAAAAATTGAACTGAGTCTATGGCAGCGGTATCTCCATGGAAGGAAAGTACCAACTGATAACGGCCATTAAGTAAACTCGCTTCTTTAATTTCCTCATCGCTGTTAGCGGTGGGGGTTGTAAAGATAAAACTGGTAGTCGAATCGCCGACAATCAAATCCATGTTTTCTTCAAATCCAAAAGTGGGAACGGTGGTACTGTCATTTTCCGAAACAATAATCGCTTTTGTGAGCTCATATACACCTTCTGGTCCGATTACTGATACTATGGCCGAATCAACAGGTTCTGCCCAGTCGATATGTATCAGCATGGAATTAGGCGCAGGTTCTTCCACGTAAAAGGTATGTACTATATTCGTATTCGGTAACGAATTTGTGTTTGCCTGAATAGAGACCTTGCCAACTTCACTTAGAATAGTGCTCCGGATTCCATTTATCTTACGTTTTCCAATTAGTCTTACTTTTCGGCTGCCAAATTCGTATTTGGCACCAATATAGTGTACGTGTCTGTGCCTGTGCCGTCTTCCTCCTCCTATGCTGTAACTTGCCCAGGCTGCTCCATAACTTCCGTTCACATCGTATTTATTGTACCGGATAGCTCCGTCCACACTTCCAAAATGTTTCCCGCCGATAAACGGAATCCATCGGGGAACAATAAACTGTACGCCTAACAGAGCATCGAAATGCCCGGTATTGTCGAGGTAAGCTACCGCATCAGCTTCGATCAATGGGTCGCCCGGAATCTTCACATCGGCTTGTATTTTTACATATTGGCCAAACTGTGCGTATAAGTTGATGTCTCCGTATCCCAGAATATTACCCCAGGAATCTGGTCCGGTACGATAAGCGCCAACATTGACGACCGCATCAAAACTCAAAGAATATGGAGTAATAGTAACTTGATCTGTCATTTCTAGAAAAGTGGCCTGCTGACCCGCCAGACTGAATCCACCTCCATAAATGGTTTCCAGTTTACCTGAGACTTCCAGATAAGAAGGGTAAGCCAGATTAGTTACCGAGGCTTCTAATAACGCGATCTGAACTCCTTCAAATACTTCTATGGCTTCAGCAAGGTTGTCGGCACGATAGGTGATATCAATCGAATTAAGTTTAGCTGGATTACCCACGAATTTGAGCCTTGCATCAATCTCAGTGCCGGTTGGCAATATCACATCTACATCTGATTCAACGATTCCATTGGCGTCGAACTCCAGCTCAAAATTCTTCAGGTCTATAGTGCCTAGGTTGGCATGCTGGATATCAATCTTTAAGTCTTCGATTTTAAATCTTGGTTCTGCTCCTGAAACATCAATTTCAAGTCCTTCTTGGCCATTACTTCCAAGTGTCACAGCGAGGGTAAATATTTCAGTAAGCTCGATTTCACCACGTACCTGAAATATGTTATTCGAATAATGGATATCTAAGTCTTTGGCCTGAACTTCGAAATTGCCAAATTTTAAATCTGTATTCACATCTACTTCAAAAGAAAGAAGACTTCCGTTTCTTACCACAATACCAGGGTTAGTGAATGTACCGAAGTCAGTATCAATGTTTTCATTTTCGATGCTTAGGTCTGCATCCCCATAGATATGATAGTCAGTTCCACCGTTCCAATCTGCCCCCAGATTGTTTGTTTTGATCTTTAATCCGTTCAGAGAAAACTCCGAAGTTACTCCAATATTAACATGTTGGATAGAATTATTCAGATATATCAGACCCGGATTAGTAGCATCGCCCATATTTGCAGTGAGTACATCATTCCCAATTTTAAAAGTAAGATCACCATACATTTCGAAGTGATTGCTACCTTCATCATATTCGAAAGTGAGATTGGTAGGAGTGACGGAAAGGCTTTTTATAGTGAAATCTGCCGTAAGGCCGAAGTTCACATGGGTAATACTTCCGTTTTTATATACGATACCTGGGTTGCTGTTATCTCCAAGATTCGCATTTATTTCTTCTCCATCAAATTTAACGGCTACGGTGCCATACATTTCGAAATGATCGCTGCCCTGATCATACTCAAACGTAAAAGATTGTGGGGAAACGGTAATCCCTTTTACAGAAAAATCAGCGGTAACACCAAAGTTGATATGTGTGATTGCTCCGCTTTTGTACACCATTCCCGGATTATCATCTGTACCGAAGCTCGCACTGGCTTCTTCGCCATTAAATTTCACAGTAAGGTCACCATAAAACTCATACTGAGTATTGCCAGAATCATACTCCAGGGTAAGATTAGTTGGGGAGATAGTAATTCCCTTCATTGTGAAATCAGCGGTAATACCGGAGTTGAGATGAGTTAAGGCACCGCCATCCACAATGATTCCGGGGTTTGATGCATCTCCAAAAGACAACGCAACGCCGTTTCCGTCAACCGTGGTTGATGCAGCTCCATACATTTCAAAATAATCGTTACCAGAATCATAAATAAACGTAAGTGCATCGGTAGTAAAGGAGAGTCCTTTCAAGTCTATATTTCCAGTAACAGAAATATCAAAATTTGTAAGGTTGCCATTCTGAATTACAAATCCGGGATTAGTATCATCCCCTAGCGTTCCATTTACTGTATTTCCATCCAGAGTTAATGAAATATTACCATCTGCTTCATATTGATTGTCGGCACTTGAGTACACCAAAGTAAGATTGTCCGGTGAAATGGCTAATCCATCAACAGAAAAGTCGGTAGTGAGTGACATATTAAGAGCAGTGATTGTCCCGGATTCGATTACCAAACCGGGAGTGCTGTCGTCACCAAGCCCCACACTGGCGGTATGTCCACTGAATGAAATCGAAGCCGCGCCAAACATTTCAAAATGGCTGCTTCCAGCATCCCATTGAAAACTGAGGATTTCGGGAGTTACAGAAAGGTTTTTAAGTAAAAAGGTTCCGGACAACCCAAAATTGATACTTGTAATAATCTCTGCGTTGAATATAATACCCGGGTTATCTGCATCACCCAGAGAAGCGTCAATTTCTTCTCCGTCAAACTTAACCGAAACGTCCCCAAAAAATTCGTAATAGTCTTCAACTAAATCATATTGAAAGGTAAGATCACTTGGTGAAACGGTGATTCCCTTCATCGTGAAATCAGCAGTAACCCCAAAGTTGATATGGGTAAGTGTACCTGAGTTAAGGATCAGGCCTGGGTTGTCTTCATCTCCCAAACTGATAGAGATTTGATTCCCATCCACGGTGGTTGTTGCGGAGCCATACATTTCATACCGGCTTTCCCCGGAATCATAAGAAAAAGTAAGCGCATCCGGTGCAACCGATATGTTCTTTAAATTGAAATTACCAGTCACAGTCATTATAACTGAGGTTACAATTCCATTATTAATAGAGATTCCTGGAAATGCTGAGTCCTGTCCGATTTGAACAGTCGCTGTGTTACCATCTATAGTTACAGTAGCACCACCATATATTCCGAAATCTGTTCCTCCTAACCATTCAAAGCCCAGACTATCAGGTTCAATCGTTAAGGAGCGCATTTGAAATGTACTGGAAGCATTGAATACAACAGATTGTAGAGTTTTGTTGGTAACAATGAAGTCTACTTCTGCATCGATACTTTCTCCATCGAAGGTGATAGTGGTATTTCCATCAATTTCAAATGTTTCTGTTTCTTCAGTATAGCTGATTGTTAATGAGCCTGTAGCTACATTAATTCCAAAAACAGTAAATGGGTTTGATATGGCTACCGAATAATCTCCTCCGGTAGTGTCAAAATCTATTCCAGTTATCCCATCAATGGTAAAAGATTGGGAATATGCTTTTGCAGAGAATAGAAATACTAATAATACTCCTACGGTAACACTAGCAATTGATTGCTTCATAGGATATGAGTCAATTTTCGGTTGGTAGATGTTAAAAATCAAACATAGTGTTACCGTTAGAAAATAATTTGTACTGAGTGCTCAGATTTTATAACAGATTGATCAATTTATTAAGAAAGTAAAAAATGCGAGAATGGTTGCTCCATAAAAAAGCCCCCCGGTAGTGAAAATCCGAGAGGCTTATTATGTAGGTGTACACCCGAGAAGATTCGAACTTCTAACCGCCTGATTCGTAGTTAAGTAGTTTCAGTTTTGCATAGCGTTCACTCTTGTAACATAATGTTCAGTAAACATAAAAAAATCAACATTTAACGTTGATTTTTTGTTACATATTGATTGGATTTGTTCCCTGTTATTTAGTAATATTTTGACCCAATATTGCCCCAATTTGAATATTATGAAAACAGGAAGCACGATTACAGATAAAGTATTAAGGGCTTTAAAACCCGAAGAAGCTCACTTCGAAGTCAGTGATGATAAAGTATCTGGGTTGTCTTTTAGAGTTCATCCATCTGGTAAGAAGAACTTCTTTGTACGTTATGTGGCGAATGGAAGAAGGAGGCGTTTTACCCTTAAACCTGATTATCCAGCTCTTACTTTATCGGAAGCTAGGGAAAGAGCCAGGGAGATTCTCGTTAATGTGAGTAGAGGAGAAGATCCTCAAGCTGAAAAGGCGGCAGAGAGAAAAGCAGAAAACTTTGGGGATTTAGTAGCGAGGTATAAAAAGATTCACCTACCAACTTTAAAACAGAAGACCCAAGAATTATACTTATTAGCGATTGACAAATACCTTCTAAAAGAATTTGCTCATTTGAAGCCGGAGGATATTAAGCGTAAAGACATAATCTCAGTATTAGATGAAATAGCTTATGATAGAGAGGCTCCAACTATGTCAAATAGAGTGAAGGCAGTTTTATCTTCCATCCTAAGTTTTGGAGTAGATAAAGGGTTATTAGAATACAACCAAGCAATGACTATAAAGCCAGTTAAGAAGGAAAAGCCAAGAGAGCGAATTCTTACAGAGGAAGAAATTAGAAAGGTTTGGAATGCCACTACGGAAGAAGGTCCCATAATAAAGAGTCTGTTTCGGTTGCTTTTGATTTTAGGACAAAGAAGCGGCGAAACAAAAAGAATGAAGTGGAGTCAATTAAGAAACGAAGTTTGGGAAATATCATCAGAAGAGACGAAAGCAGGAAGAGTTCATATTGTACCATTGCCTGAATTAGCCATTACAGAATTGAGATTTCTTAAGGAGCATACTGGAGAAAGCGACTATGTTTTTGAGACACCTTCTAGCAGAAAAGAAGGGCATATTGAAAGTATTCATAAAGCCTTAAAGAGGATAAAAGAAACCAGTGGTGTGAACTTTAGAGTACACGATTTGAGAAGAACTTTTGCGTCAGGTTTAGCAAAATTAGGAGTAAATAGAACAGTAATTGGAAAGGTTCTAAATCATAAATCCTTAGCAGGTGATTTTGGGGTAACAGCTATTTATGACAGGTATAGTTATTTAGAAGAAAAGAGAGAGGCGATTGATAAATGGGCTGAATATTTAAATCAGTTAGTAAATAATACTGATTTGCTAGTATATAAGAGTACCTAATTATACGTAATTATCTATCATTTATTGACTTAAATAAAAAACATTGTTTCTTTGCATTACCCTTTCTAAAATATTTTGTATTAAGGAGATATAAGGCTAGAACTATAGCCTTAAATAAAAAAAGTAACCAAAGAAATGAGGGAATCATGTCAATTGAAGACATTACCGCACTATCTACATTGTTAGTTGCTATTGGGCTTGCATCAGAAAGATTAGTTACGATAGTTAAAACATTCCTTCCTGAGCATTTAGCGAAAGAAAGAAAGTCTGATAAAGAAGTGGTTGATCCTGTAGAAGATAGAATGCGTAGGATTGGTGTTTTGTTGATAGCGTACTTAGCTGCTTGGATTACTACATCCTTTTTAGCTTCTGGAGGATTTGATCCTTTCGGAGAAATTGTTTTTGGATCTGAAAATAGTACATCTATACCAGTATTCCTGATTGCATTCCTTTCAATGGGAGGCTCAGCTTTTTGGAGTAATATTATAGGGTATACTAGTGCAATAAAGGATATCAGAAAACAACAGAAAGAGATTCAGGAACGAGAAAATTATGACTTAAAGGAAGAAAAAAAGATCTCAGCACTTTCTGGAGGAAAGACAATAAAGGAAAGACTTGGAATCCAAGCGGATCTAACAAGTCTGATCAACCAACAACCGAGCTTTAAGGGAAAACTTAAGGGAAGGATTGTATAATGAATATCAAGTCAATAAAAGTATCAGAAGAAGCAGAATCAGTAATTTTAAAAATTGAGGCTAAGCAGTTTCCTCAAAGTATAGCAGGCATAGTATGGCGTTATAAAGTCGATCAAAACCCAGATGGGGTTGCTGGGGAGTTTTCAACCCAAATTTCAGATATACCTATAGGTTCTTCCAATGAAATTAAAGGAAAATATTTTCTTATAGAAGGAGCAGTACTGCACCAAAATGATAATCCCCCTACACCGTATCAAGTATTAGTAACAATAAAACAAAAAGTTAAAGGAGATGGGGAAAATATTGTTTCAGAAGAAATACCAGAAAATGGAGGTTCGGGTAAGGTTGGTACCGCTAATGTCCCGTTCTTTTATAGATTTAAAGTTGAGGTGTAAAATGAAAAATTCTTTTTATCACATATTTAGAAATTTATGCTTGATAGTTATAATTAGTAGTCAGATAAATGTTCAAGCTCAAAATAGTGAAGAAGAAATTACTAAGTTAGTTAACTCAATCAATTTTGGTGTTCCTGCTTCTCCAGCTTTTGAATTACTTCCAGAAACACCAAGTCAAGTTACACATTTAGTAACACCAAAAGATTTCTCATCTAATGTTACTAATTTTTTTAATGGAACAAAGTTAAGGTCAGGAGTTGCATTTGATTTCCGTCCTGGAGCCTATTTGGTTGGCTCACTTGATGAATACAGTGAAAACAAATTCAAACAAATTCTATGGCGCTCGGTTATTTCACTAGGAACAGTAGCTGTTTCAGAGGACTCCGATGATGCATTTGTAAGTGCTGGTTTACGATTATCAATTATCGATAATGGGGACCCTAGGGGGGATAAAGGATATATACAGCGTCTCGAACATGATTATAATTCTGCTATTAGAAGTTATGGTGCCCCACCTTTAGGATTAACTACCGAGCAAATGGAACATTATATATCAGGAAGAAGTGTAGCGGCAGGAAAAACTATAAAAAATGTTAGGGATGAGTTTACTGCAAATAATTGGAATGCTTTTAAGGTCGATGCTGGATTAGCTTATATGTTAAGATCGAAAAGTAGTGATGTTAATAAAGATAGTTTGAATTATGATCGATGGGGAATGTGGATGGCTACAGGGGTTCCGATAGGTAAAAGGATACAAATAACTGCTGCAGGTAAACTATCTTGGGTTTCAGCAGATAGTCTGGATCAGGAGACCAATCGGAGGTTATTTGGGATCAGGGGAAAATATTTAGTATCAGAGAATATCGGGGTTTCAGTTGAAGGAGCAAGAACTTGGTCATACTATAATGAGATGGATGAACTAGATGAGGCTTGGAACCACATTGCTATACTATTAGAGTTTAAGGTTCCTTTCATCGGAGGATGGTTAGGGCTTGCATATGGTGGTGATACTTCCAGAAGGGAAGACCCAGATGCAACTTTTTCCTTTAACTATTCCACATATTTAGATAGACTAATCAAGAAATAATTATGTTTGGACTATCGATAGATGAGCTTGTATCTATATCTACTATATTATCTGGACTAACAGCTTTATTCGCCTTAATTGTGGCTTTCATAGTATTTATTGGTGAGCGAAGAATGGGGCAAAGGCAATTAATACTACCTCTATGGGATTATTTAATTGAAGTAAATGAAATTGACATAACCAATCCAATACTAGTAGATGTCATTAAGACTGTAAATACTCTCGAACTAATTGGAATTTGCTATTTAAAGGCAATTGTAGACAAAAAAATTATTGAAAGTACTTTTATGGATCAGTTTGTACATCATTATGAGCAGATTAATAAATGTCCAGAGATGGATTTTGGAGCAGATGTAAAAAAAACGGGGAGAGAAGTTTTAAAAGAGAATCCATCAGCAATAAAGCTTTATTACAAATTTAAACAAAAATAAATGGAAGGACTGCCTGATAAACCCACCTCGGATGATAGAAAAAAATTGAAAATCCAAATAGGAGATAAGAATAAAGAGTATGGATGGATTAATTTGGAAAATGACAGCTTACTTTCTCTTACCGATGAGGAAGGTGAAATAGAATATGAGTTTAAGTACAATAAGAATATTGGTGTATTATATGTTACTTCAGGTCCAGCAGGGAAAAAATGTATTAGATGTAATGGTTCAGGAAGAGAACCTAATAGATAGAAAAGATTTCATATTTAATCGATATTGGCTACTAAAGGATTATCGAATTCAGATTAGTAAGTGAGTAAATCAGAGTTCCTATACAATATAGAGCAAGAGCTAAATAATGCTGGAAAGAGAGATAAAAGAAAGAAAATTCTAAGTGATGCTATCGAATCTGCACCAAATGAAAATGATAGGCAAGTCTTACTAATTTGGGAGATACTAGAGTATTTCCCTAAGGAAACGAGAGGGAATAAGAAGGGAAAGAAACTGGATTATCTAAGCGAGCAAATAGTAGTTGCAGAAGCATTTGAGTTGTTTAGTTCTAACCCAGAAAAGTTTTCACCTAGAAAAAAGGGTGCTTTAGTTTCTGATGAACTAGTAAATGAATTAGCTTTTCTAATCGAAGAGAAAGAAATTCAGCTATATCAGGGTATGACAATAACAGTATCTACGGTCAAGAGATTGTTACAAAAGTATAGTGAACGAACCATCAAACATGGATATCCTGCACCATTCACGAAAAAGCCCTTATAGAGCGTCCTAATTACGATTGTTGGATTATTTTTAACTAGAATAACTTTGCTCAAGAAACTTCAACAAACTTGAATAAAGACTATGGAAGCTATAGAAGATTCACGAATCGAAATTATAAGAGTAGGAAAACTGGCAAAATTGTTAGGAGTAAGTAGGACTACGTTATGGAGACTTGAGAAGGAAGGGAAGCTTCCTCCAAGATATGATATATCAGAAGGTGTTAGCGGATGGTTGCGTTCTGATGTAGAGGCATGGTTAAAACGATCAAAGAGGAATTAAAATGTCTTACTCAAGTGAGTTTAATGAAATTCCGCCAATGCCAAGAATTCGAAATAGAGGTTATAGTTATCAGAGTACTATTGATCTCTGGAATTTCCTTCCAAAACAATTTACTTGGCAACAGTTTTTGACGGTTTTGGAAGTTATAAATAAAAGTGAGAGTTGGGGTTATAAAAGACTTTCGTTTTGGTTAAAAAATGGACACATATATAAAATTGAGACGGCAGTCTATTACAAAGTTTGGAGTTCAAATAATGAGTGAAGAGCTTGACGAGAAAAGAAAGGTCGCTAAACGAAAGCTTATTCAGTTTTTAGAGAATAAAGAAAAAATAAATGAAGATGAGTTGGTTCCTTTACTAGCGTCAGTAAATCCAATAGACTATGATTTGATTAGAAAACGCATAAGTGAGAAGCTTGAGATTAGAATAAAAACTCTTGATAGTGAGATCGAAAAGTTTCGTGCCGAGCAACTTATTAAAGAAGTAAAACCAAAAATAGTAGAAGAGTTAGAGCCTTGGAATGAGCATGTAGACGGTCAACAAATTGCTAATCACATCAAGAAAATGATTTTAGACAGGATAATTCTTGATGAAGAATTAGCAACTGCAATAACCTTATGGATAATTTATACATACCTATTTGACAACTTCTTTATTTCTCCACTGCTTACTATTACTTCGCCTGAAAAGAGGTGTGGGAAAACTAGGGTTTTGACAATTATTGGAAGTCTGGTAAATCGTGTAATCTCTTCTTCAAATATTTCACCTGCTTCTATTTATAGAGCTATTGAAGAATATAAACCTACACTTGTGATAGATGAAGGTGACACTTTTTTAACGGGTTCAACCTCAGAAGTAACTGGCATAATTAATAGTGGTTATACGAAGAGTAATGCATATGTGATAAGAAATGTATCTTCAGGAAATGATTACTTACCTACGAAGTTCAGTACATGGGCACCTAAAGCAATAGCTTATATTGATTCAAAAAAACTTCCGAGTACAATTGAGGATAGGTCTATTGAAATTCCATTACGAAGAAAGAAAATAGGAGAAACAGTGTTACCACTCGAAAAGGATTTTCAGAATTTGATGAAAGACAATCGAAGAAAGTTAAAAAGATGGTCTAATGAGAATGAAGAAGTTTTAAAAGTAAATATAAAGGTACCTGAAGGACTAAATGATAGGCAGGCAGATAATTGGCAACCGTTGTTAGCAATTGCTGATTGTTTAGGTTCTGACTGGAAAAGGTTAGCAGAAAAGAGTTGTTTACATATAGCAAGCTTAGCAGATCAAGAAGAACCTTCGGAGTCAATTTTACTATTGAGCGATATAAATGTAATATTTGAGAAAGCAGGCTTTCCTAAATTTTTATGGACAAAAAATATAATCAGAGAGCTTGAGAAAATTGAAGAACATCCTTGGGATGATATGTTTCTTTCTGCAAGGAAACTTGCTCAAATGCTGAAAACATTTGGCATTAAATCATCACAGATAAGGGAGGGAGCTACTAACAAGAGAGGATATTATTTGCATGAATTTAAAGAAACTTTTGAAAGATATATACCCCCAAAATAACCGCTACAAGTGCTACATATGCTACTTTTGAACAAAATTTCATTAAAAAAATACAAATTTGTAAAAAAATGGATTAGGGATGATGGCTGGTAAATTGCGCTATACTGAGGCTGAGTTAATAGATGCTTTTAGAGATTGTAAGAAAGCAGAAGGTAGTCAGGATGGGATTGTTCAAAGGGTTGCTCTCTATTTAGGATGTACTAGACAGACAGTACATAATTACATAAATAGAAGCCATAAAATTTGGGAGGTTTATATGAGAGTTCGAACTAATTATGGAATTACTTGGCCTACTAAGATTGATGTAACTAAAGTTAATCTTAATCTAAGAAACGAATTGCGGCAACTTTTGTAATTATTTTATTACCACCTTGAATTGTAATAGGTGGAGAACCAGCTACAGGGCTAGCATGTGTAGTTGTTGGTACATATTCTTTTTGAGTAACAATTGGTATGATTGCATGAGCACCAATCTTTCTAGCTTTTTTACGTATGGATTTAAGTACTTGAGATTCATTATTGTATTGAGATCCATTTCCTTCTATAACTGCGATTACTTCATATGCTCTAGTAGGCTCCTCATATAGTAGGAGAACAGTTTCTGTTGGTTAATATTTTTTTGAAGGGTCGATAAGGTTTACGTTTGCAGAGGCACAACTCAAAAGCAAAATGCATGCTAGTATAATAAGTGAATAAGGGTGAAGTGATTTCATTACTCTCTGGTTTGTATAATATAATTCGGAATATATTCCGTAGAGTAAATATAGTCAAAGCAAGTTCTTTTCTCCACTATGGGAGAAGATGAACAAATTAAAAAAGCATTTGGGAATACTCTTCGAGAATTAAGGCTCGAACAGAATATCTCACAAGAAGAACTTGCTGCTATTAGTGGGATAGATCGTTCTTATGTATCACTAATAGAACGAGGGATTAACTCTCCATCTTTAGTGATGATTTCTAATCTTTGTAGAGCTTTAAAAGTAAAACCTTCCGAACTATTTATAAAAGTTGAACAAAATATTAAGCTTTAGCCTTTAGATAGTTCAAATATTTCTCTTAAACCTTCATCGAGAATAAGCACACGTCCAAAATCAAATTCATAAGACTGTTCCAGAGTTTCCATTGAAGCGTGCAAATCAAATGATTTTTCATATTTAAAATCATCGGTTGAAATAAGTAACCAACAATCATCACATTTTTCTAGGTAGTTAGCTAGTTTATTATTCTTCCCAGTAATAATGGATTGTAAGTACTCACTACTTAAAGAGGGAACAATTCCTCCTTTGGAAGTATTGATACATGGCTTGCTATAAAATCCATGTCTAGAAATTTTCAGAGAATTTATTTGAATTGGTAATTCATCGTTGTCAACAGCATATAAGTTAATAGCGTCTCCTTCTTCAGGTATATTCTCTTTTATAAGGTTTGTAATAAGTTTTGGAAATTCTTTTACATGCTTTCCAGTGAGTTTGAATCGTTTAGTATCAATATTTAGCCAGTGAGAATCATTAAAACTCACATATATTTCAATGGCAGGCAGATCTTCGTTATCTAAAATTTTTTGTGAAAAAATAACAATTCTTGATTTTAGAATCTCTTGCTGTTGAATGTAAATCCCATCATCTGGAGGGGGTTGATAAAGTTCAGTTATTTCAATTCCTAAAACATTGTTATTAATAGTGACTAAAAAGTCAGGTGCTTCATCAGACGTTACTTTGCTTATATCTTTTAAAGGTAGCAGATCACGAAATAAATTAAGGGTCTTTTGTTCGAATTCTTTTTGAGTTAGCATAAAAAAAGTATGGGTTAAATTGAGAAATTTCGAACTACTTCATCATATACTTTCTTGCCGAGTACAGAGCGCTCTTCACCCAAAAGTTTTAGAAGTTTCTTTACAGATGAATATCCTTGTTTAGTTAGGATTAGATCGTTTATTGTTGAACGAATTCCTACTTTATTTTTGAGTTTATTAATTGGAGCGCCAACTGAAATACTAGGACTTAAACTCAATAGGTCAAAGCTTAAGTCAAGTTTTCCAAATTTGTCAGGATTGTATTTGTCTTCAATATATTTCTGAACGGATTTAAGAGTTTTAGTATGCTTAGAAATCTCTTTAGTGTTCTCGGTATCCAATGCCTCTTGAAACTGTTTTAGCCATATTCTCAAATCCGAAAATTGTTCACGTAATTGTAAAGCTATATTGAATAGGTCTTCAAAATCTTTAGACTCTTCTATTATAGTGGAAATCAAAGGTGGAAGGGAAAATCTTGCTTGTATTGCTTCCGAAGAATTATAGTCAAAGTAAAGAAGCTTAGTTTGATTTGTTGAGATGAAATTTAGAGTTTCTGTAAATGCGTCTCTTTTAGCAATCGGAGATTGTTGAAAAGCATATCCACGAAGTGGATGTGGTAAATAAAATGTTTCATATACATGACCTCGTGCTAACATTCCCGATCCACCCCAAATAATTTGGGACATAAAACTATCAATAACTATCTTATTCCTTTCCCATCCTTCTTCATTTAACCGTTGTATCTCTTTTATACTCGAAGTTGTACATAGCTGTTCAACAATAGCTTTCCGTATCTCGACTAACTTCTCTTCTTGAAAAGCATGGATTTTTATTAGTCCTTCTGATTCGATTTGTTTTAGTGAACTACTATTATCCCAGACATAAACAAATCTATCATCTGTGATAATAGTCTCTCGAAGAATTAAATTTTGTAGAAAACTGAAAAGCGCTTGAAGTTGAACAAAACCATGAGAGAGTTTTTCAAAGTGGTGAGTATCTGTCTTGTTATCTATTACTAGTTTGCCTGTACTATCATTTGAAAGCCCTAATTGGCTCAGGTGAGAGATTTCTTGTAGAGTCCAGTTATCTAGGAGAATTTGGTTAGGCATATAAATAAAGCTTTTCCTATGCTAAGATATTAACAAACTCAGAATTGGAAAATATAGTAGCTTTTCTAAGCAGCTTTTATCTTACTACTAAAGTCTAACATTAAATGATGGATAATAAGATTATTCTTATCAATATCTAGATGTTGTGATTGATAGGAGTATTCGAAGCCTTCCACTATATCACATTTGGTTAACTCTAAAACTACTTCTGCTTCAGGAAATTTATCTTTCATTAATTTAGATATGCAGTTAGCATTGCTATGTATGTCTAAATCTTGGACGATAAATCCAATCATTCCGTTTACTTTATGATAAGAGGAATAATATTGGCTCGTAAATCTACAGATGCCATTTTTGATATACTCCGCATTTAAACCAGTAGTTCCATTTACATTTACATTATTAAGCCGTTTACATTCTATAATGTAATAAGCCTCTTGTTTTTTAAATGTATTGGGAGATATAATTTTTATATCAGTTCTTCCAACACCTTTATCCTCCTGAACCTCTCTTTCAAAATGCCAATAAATCAAACCTACTTCTTTTCTTACTAAATCATTTTTTAAATACTTCAAAAGTATTTCATCCCTTATTTTATTTTCATCATTATCAATAGAACTCTCATTTTCAATTATAATTTGATAGCATGAAATAATTTTTGAGAGTATTTCTTCAAATTCATTCTCATAAAAGAATACAGCGCCTTCAAATATTGATGCATCTAAATTATTGAACATGTACTGCTTTCTTTTTCCCGGAAGTCAAAATAGCATCTACAAATTCTAGTAAGTCTAGATGAGCAATTGCTTTATGCCATAGTTTTTTTTCATTAGGTTTGATAATGAAAAAGCCGTCATTTTCAAATCCCCTAATATCCTTTTGTATGAAGAGCTTATCAGTAATTCGTTCAATACCCAACTTGAATAATACTTTTAGAATAACGTCATTCTTTGATTCAATCCAATTGATACCTTCTACGTTAGAATCTAAATCAATCAACTTAAAAAACACACATATTACATTCCTGTTATATATAATTTCTGCTGAAACTTTTTGATTAGTTCTTTTATAAACAGGGTTAAAGCGATCTAAAAAAAGATTAACGTAGTTATTCAAGTCTTCACTTTCATAGTTTAAAGGCTTGACTATAGAATCGAAAATCGCCCCTTGTTTTATTAAGGGAATAGATATGTTTTTTGCATAATCAATCAAATCTTTTTCAATTTCTGAAAAACCAAAATAACTTTGAATTTCATCATCGATTATTTTTTGAAACTTGAGAATCTCATTATCGAGATTCAGTTCTTCTTCAAATCCAATTTCTCTTAAGCGAACTTTTAAAATATCTTCAATTGATTTTACTGCGCTTGAAGCTAATTTACTATAAAAAAATGGGAAACTAAATTTACTGTAGTTTTTAGCGCGTTCTCTTTCAATGCCTATTGAAGGAAATGTATTTATTGCAAAATAAGTACTAAAGTCGGAGTTATATAAACCACTAATACTTCTTAAAGTATCAGTTTGGTTAAAGTCAAAAGCTTTAATAACCCCAATTGAGTCTTTAAAAATAATCTCTCTTTCACTAACTACTGATTTAGTAGTAAATTTTTTCATGTTTAGACCTTCTCTAATCAATAATAAAGGAGGTAAATAAAGTCTTGGGTCTCTTCTTCTGTGTACAGTAGGCTTATCAAATTTACTGATCTTATTTTCATCCAAGAAAAATGTTTTTACACCTTCAGTATCTATAAAAGGTTTTCCAATTAAGTGTTCAGCATTTTCTTTTTCATCATTACTATATTGAACTCCTGTTCCATAAATAAATTTACTTTCATCAGAAATAACTTCTTGAATTGGTTCATAGCTAGATTTTAAGCGTTTAATAAAATTGAAATCAAGGTAGTTGCCAAAGACTAAAACTTTCCATAACCAATCAAATTTCTTTAGATCACTTTGCAATACAACTTTATAATCATTCCTTTGAATTGTGAAGATTCTGAATAGGTTATAAAACCTACTTTGTTTAAGGGATATATGATTAACTTTGTTTTTTGAAGTATCTTTTAAAAATGCATACCTAAAGAAGAGAATACAGGCTGGTGCAGTAGCATTTATAAATACTTTTTTTCTTACAGGAGCAAGTTCAAAAATTTTATCAATGAAAAACTCTTGTAATAGATAATTTCGAAAAGAGCTGTAAGTCTTTTTATAGCCTGCATTGTAAAGTATTTGACTTCTTATTATTAAAGCTATTTTGGTTTTTGACTCCGCAAAATCACTTGTTCTTATAATAAAAGCTTCGGCAAGTTCTCCATTGTTTATTTCTACTTCATACTCTTTGTTCAAATCTTTTTCATTTTTCTTTCTAAGGGAGAGATACTTCTTGCCAAGATTTCCAATGGCACCACCTTTCCAAGGAGGATTTCCCAAAATAAAATCAAAATCAATTCTTCTAAATACAGTATTAAAATGATGTTCTATATCGAAAAAGTCGGATACGAAAAAATTTTTATTTAATAATGGCGGGAATTTAAATGTTTCTATATCAGATGGTTTTTGATAATCAAGTAAAGTTATATAGATCGAAAATATAGCTACATTGATTGCACTTTTATCTTTATCAACTCCAAAAATATTATTAAGTACTAGATTGCTTAGTTCGGTCTTAAATTTTTCAGGGTTTTCTTTAACTTCTTGATTGTTCTCTAAAAACTGTTCGATTATTTTCCGAAGAGTTTCGACTAAAAAAATACCGGATCCACAAGCAGGGTCTAAAACTCTACAATTAGACCCTCTGCTATCTTTATTGAGTTTTTGTTCAACCGTTTCCGCAAGTATATATTCTACCAAAAAAAGAGGGGTATAATAAGCTCCTTGACTATTTTGATTTGCCTCGCCAATAAATAATTCATAAATATTACTTACAAACTCAATAGGAATTATTGAAAAATCATATAGATTAAATAGTGATAGCTGTCCAGTAGATATTTCATTTCCTAACAGCAGGTTTATAACAACAGAAAATTTTTCATTCGTGAGTGATTGAAATTCTTTCGATGTTATTTTAAATAAATCACCGTTGAACTTATTTTCTAGGTAATAAAAAAATTGTTTAGCTAAACTTTTGTCGCTTAAAATTTGACAGAATTCTTCGTTGGTCAAACATCTTGACTCACCTAATTCCTTAAAATCTAATCTGACATTTCTATCAATTAAATATCTTACAAATATTGCTTTTCCTAGTAAAGAATTTGCCAGATCATCCGATAATTTATCTTTACCACTGACTAGTACGTTTCGAGCTGATTGAATATTAGATAGTAACTTAAAATCGATACGATGATTTCTAACTTGATCAAATCTATACTTTTCCCATGTGGTACCTGTTACTAATTTAAAATAATCGAAGTCAGTTAATATTTCTTCGGTTCCTAAGAGTTCTAATGCTTCTTCATTAACTACATATTTAAAGCCATTGTATATCTCTAGAGAACCGGAATCAATAATGATCACTATTGGTGATTCATTAAAATTCCAAATTTCTTTAAGTTTTTGTTTTTTATCATTTAAATCTTGAAAAAAAAGTATAAAAGGTTTGTTGTCGAAGCAAAAAAAAGCGTCAGGCTCTATCGTTTTTCTCAATAATTTTTCTACTCTATTAGGAAAAATATTTTCCCAAGTATCTTCAGAAGTAAAATGTAAACCATTTTCTCTTGAAAGATTTAACTCATCAAATATTTTCTGAAGATGCCTCAATACCTTGCTAATTTTATTCTAGTTAGATGTACAGATTTTTAAGTTTATTGGTGCAGGATTATATGAAATATAAACTAAAAAAAGGGTATAGTTATTCAACAATTTACACATGTATTTTACATATAATTGTTGGAAAATCAAAAATAATGTGCTTATAAGTATCAGTCTATACTGAATATCAAAATTCCCCAAATACCCCCCCCCCCCCCCTTCAAAATGCTGAGAGTTTTTTGCTAGTATCAGTCGAAATGTAGGTTTAGTACAGGCTTTACTGCCCCAATATTGCCCCATTAAAAAATAAGGGTAATAAAAAAGCCCATAAGAGTATAAAATATACTTCTATGAGCTTTAAACAAGTACACCCGACAAGATTCGAACTTGTAACCGCCTGATTCGTAGTCAGGTACTCTATCCAGTTGAGCTACGGGTGCATGGTGTTTTTTTTGCGGATTTCTGAATTCTGTACCAGAGTAATCCACAAACAGTATGTTTATACTCAGATCGTTTTCTGAGAAGACTCCAAAGATACGAAATATTTTTTTTGATGACCTAATGAAATATCCAACTGATTAACCTGACAGTTCTACTTTATAATTCTTGTCATATGTATGATTTTTTTGAAGACTCTTCTTTGCAAAAAAATTACTAGCAATTTTAAGTGAAAACTGATAAATAGTGTACTTGTAACACTTAAGTAGAGCGAGATTCGAAAGATCAGGTTTAAGAAGGTAATCTTGCGGTAAATATTTTAGAAAAAAGGAATGAAATACGTTATTGGAGTTGATTACGGAACAGATTCAGTACGATCCGTATTGGTTGATCCTCTAGGAAAAGAAGTAGCTTCTTCAGTTCATTTTTATAGTAGATGGAAAGATGGAAAATACAATGTTCCATCTCAAAATCAGTTTCGTCAACATCCTTTGGATTATTTGGAAGGGCTCGAAAGTACCCTTAAAGAAGTCATCATTGCCCTTCCCGAAAGTGAAAGAAAAAATATTAAAGGTATCTCTGTTGATACTACCGGTTCCACTCCTGTTGCTGTGAATGAGCAAGGAATTCCTCTTTCGCTAACTCCTGGTTTTGAGGAAAATCCAAATGCGATGTTTGTGCTTTGGAAAGACCATACTTCCATTAAAGAAGCTAACGAGATAAATGAACTTTCAAGAAGTTGGGGTGGACCTGACTATACAAAATACGTTGGTGGAATTTATTCTTCAGAATGGTTTTGGGCTAAAATTTTGCACGTAATACGTGAAGATGAATTAATTCGCGATGCTGCATATAGTTGGGTGGAAGCATGTGACTGGATTCCATATGCTTTAACCGGAGAAACAGACATTCGAGAAATGAAACGTAGCCGTTGCGCTGCCGGACATAAAGCGATGTGGCACGAAGAATTTGGTGGTCTTCCGTCAGAAGAATTTCTGATTAAATTGGATCCATTGTTAGGAGGTCTAAGAGATAGATTGTATGAAGATACATTCACTTCAGATGTTGCTGCAGGAACACTTTCTGAAGATTGGGCTGAGAAATTGGGATTAACTCAGGATGTGGTAATTGGTGTTGGTGCATTCGATGCTCACATGGGTGCTGTTGGTGGAAACATAAAACCTTATCAACTTTGCCGCGTTATGGGAACTTCTACTTGTGATATGCTCGTAGCTCCAAAAGAAGAATTCGGGGATAATCTGGTGAAGGGAATTTGTGGGCAGGTAGATGGTTCTGTAATTCCCGGAATGATGGGTCTGGAGGCAGGTCAGTCTGCGTTTGGAGATATATTTGCTTGGTTTAAGGGCATACTTATAAAGCCTTTTGAAGAAAGTATAATGGCAAGTGAAGTGCTTGATGATGCAAAAAAGCATGCATTAATTGAGGAAATTTCTGATAACATGATTGCCAGACTTTCAGAGTCAGCATCTAAATTAGAAGGAGACTCAGGAATTACAGTGTTAGATTGGATGAATGGCCGCAGAACTCCTGATGCAAATCAGTTACTTAAAGGTGCAATCGAAGGCCTCGATCTTGGAACAGACACGCCGCGGTTATTTAAAGCGTTGGTAGAGGCAGTATGTTTTGGTTCAAAAATGATCGTAGACCGGTTTATCGAGGAAGGAGTTAGAATTGAAAGTGTGATTGGAATGGGTGGGGTAGCGAAGAAATCTCCGTTTGTAATGCAAACTCTGGCTGATGTATTAAATATGCCAATAAAAGTATCACGGTCACTACAAACCTGTGCCTTAGGTGCAGCTGCTTTTGCTGCAACAGCATCCGGAATTTACTCTTCGGTAGATGAAGCACAAAATAACATGGCTACTGATTTCGAATTCGAGTATGAACCAAATCCTGAACAAGTTTTATTGTATAAAAAAGTTTATGATCGATATCGATCTTTTGGTGAGTTGATGGAACAAAGAATCTCAGAAAAAACAATGTAAGGTTGATGATGAGTAAGTTTAGTTCACTGAAACAAGAAGTCTACGAAGCTAATATGAAGCTTCCTGAATTGGGACTTGTACTATTTACTTTTGGGAATGCAAGTGCTGTTGATCGAAGTGAAGGGGTGTTTGCAATTAAGCCCAGTGGGGTGCCTTATGAGGATTTAAAAGCTGAGGATATTGTTATTCTCGACTTTGAAAATAAAGTTGTTGAAGGGGATATGAGGCCTTCATCAGATACTAAAACTCATGCGGTTTTATATAAGCATTGGGAAAAAATCGGTGGTATTGTACATACTCATTCTACCTATGCCACTGCCTGGGCTCAGGCTCAAAAAGATATCCCTATTATAGGAACAACTCATGCAGATCATTTGGCTTTTGATATCCCTTGTGCTCCTCCGATGACAGACAAAATGATAGAAGGTAATTATGAGCATGAAACCGGATTTCAGATAATGAATGTGTTCGAGGATCGAAACATCTCTTATGAAGAAGTGCCCATGGTACTTCTGGGAAATCATGCTCCATTTACCTGGGGTAAGAATGTAGATAAAGCCGTGTATCATAGTGCTGTATTAGAAGAAGTAGCTAAGATGGCTTATCTCTCGCTTCAAATAAATCCCGATGCTCCCCGATTAAAAGAAAGCCTTATAAAAAAGCACTATGACCGAAAGCATGGCGCTGATTCTTATTATGGACAATAATTAACCTAATCAAAATATAAATGGCAGTATTAGACTGGATCGTAATCGGGCTGTTTGCCCTTGCACTAGTAGGTATAATCCTATGGGTATTCAAACAAAAGCAAAAAAGCTCCGACGATTATTTTCTGGCTGGACGTGATGCCAGTTGGATAGCAATTGGTGCTTCCATTTTTGCCTCTAATATTGGTTCCGAGCACTTAATTGGATTAGCTGGGGCCGGAGCTTCAAGTGGTATGGCTATGGCACACTGGGAGATGCAGGCATGGATGATCCTTATTCTGGGTTGGGTGTTTGTTCCTTTCTATAACCGAAGTATGGTTTTTACCATGCCCGAATTCTTAGAGAAGAGATACAATGCCGAATCAAGAACGATTCTTTCCATTATATCTCTCATCAGTTACGTACTTACAAAAGTAGCCGTAACGGTGTATGCAGGTGGCTTAGTTTTCAAAGAAGTATTTGGTATTGAAACCATGTGGGGAATTGATTTCTTCTGGATTTCGGCAATCGGATTGGTACTTATAACGGCAATATATACCGTGGTTGGAGGAATGAAATCAGTATTGTATACATCCGTTCTTCAGACTCCAATTCTACTATTGGGATCGCTTATAATTTTAGTTCTGGGGCTCAGAGCAGTTGGCGGATGGGATGAACTTATGGCAATCACCAGCGCTATCGAAGTGAACAGTTATGGTGATAGTATGACTAATCTAATCAGAGATAACCGCGATCCGGATTTCCCTTGGCTCGGAGTTTTGATAGGCTCTGCAGTTATTGGGTTTTGGTATTGGTGTACCGATCAATTTATTGTTCAAAGAGTATTGTCTGGAAAAAACGAACAGGAATCGAGAAGAGGAACAATATTTGGTGCGTATCTAAAGCTTACTCCTGTATTCTTGTTTATGATTCCTGGTATGATTGCTTTTGCCATGTCTCAAAAAGGAATCACTATTAACGGAGAAGTATTTGTTCTTAATAATGCAGATGCAGCATTCCCGGCACTTGTTGCAACACTTCTACCTGCTGGTGTTAAAGGCTTGGTAGTATCCGGAATACTTGCTGCTTTAATGAGTTCACTTGCATCTCTTTTCAACTCATCGGCATCATTATTTACCATTGATTTCTACAAAAAATACCGTCCCGAAGCTTCCGAGCAAAAACTACTCACAGTCGGACGTATTGCTACCGTAGTTGTAGTAGTTTTAGGGATACTTTGGATTCCCATAATGAGAAGTATTGGAGACGTACTTTATACCTATTTGCAGGATGTTCAATCTGTACTTGCACCGGGAATAGCCGCTGCATTTTTATTGGGAATCATTTCTAAAAAACCAACTCCAAAAGGAGGTATGTGGGGTATGATAGTTGGTTTTATTATTGGAATTATGAGACTTGGTGCAAAAGTCTACTATACACAAGTCGCAGGAGCTGCCGGGTACACAGATGTTGCAAGCTGGGCTGCTGATAATGGAGTAACGAATTTCTTCTACCAGATCTTTTATGATGTAAACTGGCTTTTCTTTAGTGGTGGAATGTTAGTTGTAAGTATAGCAGTTATCATGATCGTGAGTAGATTTACAACAGCGGCACCGGATGAGCAAATTGCAGGATTGACCTATGGATCAATCAGAGAGGAAGATAAAGCAGCTTCAAGGGCAAGTTGGAATAAATGGGATATCATCCATACCTCGATCATACTTACGATCACATTGGCATTCTACGCTTACTTCTGGTAATAAAATCTTCATATAAAGGAATACAAAATGAATAGTAATAAGGAAATCTGGTTTGTTACGGGGAGTCAACATTTATATGGAGATGAAGCTCTTAGACAAGTTGATGAGCATTCAAAAGTAGTAGTTGAAGGGTTAGATGAACAGATTAAAGCTGCTGTGACGATAAAGTTCAAACCTGTTGTTACTACATCTGATGAAATCAGAAAAATTTGTCTGGAAGCAAATGGTAATGATAACTGTATTGGATTAATCTGCTGGATGCACACTTTTTCTCCGGCTAAAATGTGGATTCCGGGACTCAAGTTGTTAAATAAACCTTTCGTTCATCTACACACTCAGTTCAATCGTGATATCCCATGGAATGAAATTGATATGGATTTTATGAACCTGAACCAATCCGCTCACGGTGGAAGAGAGTTTGGTTTTATTAATGCATTAATGGGAATCGATCGAAAAGTCATCGTGGGGCACTGGCAGGATCAGGAAGTTATCAAAGATCTTGATACCTGGATTCGGGCAGCAATTGGATTCGACGAATTCCAGCATTTAAAAGTAGCCCGGTTTGGAGACAATATGAGGAATGTGGCTGTGACGGAAGGAAACAAAGTCACCGCGGAAATATTTCTGGGACTTCAGGTACATGGATTCGGAGTAGGAGATCTCGTTGAACATATAAATAATGTGGCGGATACTTCAATCTCTGAGTTGTTGGATATTTACAATTCTGAATATCGTATTTCCGAACAGGATTCAAAGTCTGATTCTTTCAAAGATTCTATCAAAGATGCTGCCCGACTCGAATTAGGAATAAAATCCTTTTTGGATGAGGGTGGATTTAAGTCTTTCACTACAACTTTCGAAGACCTTCACGGCATGGTACAATTACCAGGTTTAGGTGTCCAGCGTCTAATGCAGCAAGGATATGGCTTTGCGGGGGAAGGAGATTGGAAAACGGCAGCATTGGTTCGAGTTGCAAAGGTTATGTCCGAAGGTTTGGAGGGCGGTACTTCTTTTATGGAAGATTATACCTACCATTTTAATCCGGGAAATATGCAGGTATTAGGAGCACATATGCTTGAAATATGTCCATCAATAGCCGGTGATAAACCTTCCCTTGAAGTTCATCCACTTGGAATTGGAGGCAAAGCAGATCCAGCTCGTCTCGTATTTAATGGTACTCCCGGACCAAGTGTTAATGCTGCTTTGATGGATATGGGAAATCGATATAGGATATTAATCAATACTGTTGATGCTGTTGAAAATCCCGATTTACCAAAATTACCTGTTGCCCGTGTTTTATGGGAAGCCAATCCGGATTTAAAAACTGCAGCTTCAAGCTGGATAACTGCCGGTGGTGCACATCATACTGTTTTTTCACAGGCACTAAATACTGATCATATCAGAGACCTTGCTGAAATTCTTGGGATAGAATGTTTGGTGATTGATGAAAAAACGGATATTCATTCTTTTAAGCAGCAACTAAGAAGTAATGAAGTGTACTATGGCAATTATAGGGGTATACGTTAATCATTATGATATTTAATCAAGTTCAAAAAAAGCCCTGCATAATTTCATGCTGGGCTTTTTTAACGTCTTGAGTACTCTTACTAATTAATACCGGTATTCGTCGGATTTATAAGGTCCGGTGATAGGAACCCCGATATATTCAGCCTGATCTTCGGTTAATGTTTCTAGATCAGCGCCAATTTTAGAAAGGTGTAATCTTGCTACTTTTTCGTCCAGAGATTTTGGTAATACATGTACTCCAACTTCAAATTCTTCAGGCCGGTTCCAAAGTGCAATTTGGGCCAGCGTTTGATTCGTAAAACTGTTACTCATCACAAAAGAAGGGTGACCGGTTGCATTGCCCAAATTCATTAATCTTCCTTGAGAAAGAAGCACCACTTGCTTTCCAGATTTTAATGTGAAGATATCAACCTGTGGTTTGATGTTTTCTTCCTTTGAGTTTGCTTTCAGCCATGCTACATCAATTTCATTATCAAAGTGACCAATGTTACCAACAATTACTTTGTCTTTCATGCTTTCGAAATGTGTACCGGTAACAATGTCTTTATTTCCAGTTGCTGTAACAACAATATCTGCTCTGGGGGCAGCATCATCCATGCGCTTAACTTCGAAGCCATCCATTGCTGCCTGTAATGCACAAATTGGATCGATTTCCGTTACAATTACACGGGCACCGGCGCCTCTAAGGGAAGCAGCAGTTCCTTTGCCTACATCGCCATAGCCCGCAACAACTGCTACTTTTCCAGCCATCATTACATCGGTAGCGCGACGAATTGCATCTACAGCGGATTCCTTACACCCATACTTGTTATCAAACTTTGACTTGGTAACCGAGTCGTTTACGTTGATTGCCGGTATCGGAAGCGTTCCTTTGCGTTCGCGTTCAATTAATCGCAACACTCCGGTTGTTGTTTCTTCAGAGATACCATTGATTCCGTCCACTAATTCAGGAAAATTATCCAATACCATATTGGTAAGATCTCCTCCATCGTCCAGAATCATATTAAGAGGTTGCCCGTCTGGAAAGAAAATAGTTTGTTCGATACACCAGTCAAATTCTTCTTCGCTCATCCCCTTCCATGCATACACCGGAATACCTGCTTCAGCAATTGCAGCGGCTGCATGATCTTGTGTTGAATAGATATTGCAGGATGACCAAGTAACTTCAGCGCCTAAATCTACAAGAGTTTCAATAAGAACGGCTGTTTGAATAGTCATATGTAAACAACCGGCAATTCGGGCACCTTTAAGTGGTTGTTCAGCTTTATACTCTTCACGAATAGCCATTAATCCTGGCATCTCGGCTTCAGCAAGTTCTATTTCCTGTCGCCCAAATTTAGCGAGACTAATGTCTTTAACTTTATAAGCTAATTTTTCTTCTACTTCTGGCATATTTAATTTAGTCTATGATTTTTTATTGTCTTCAATTATTGTTTTCGCCTTCAGATAATCGCCTTCAGTCCCTGCAGAACCCAGTTCAGCTTTAATCAAAAATCCTTCAGGATCGATAAATACTTTGAATGGTATACCTAATGAAATTACTTCGGCTCCTACATCATTCATGTCTAAAGAAAACTCGAAATCATACTCATTATTGGCGATAAAATCTTCAACATCTTTACGTTCATCTGCAGTGAGGGTGTTAACTGCTAATACTTCAAAATCTTCTCCATATTCAGCCATTAAAGAATCCATTGCAGGGAAGACCATGAGGCAAGGTCCACACCAGGTTTCCCAGAAATCAATCATCACTACTTTTCCTTTATAATCAGAAAGGTAAACTTCTTCTCCATCCATATTCACGAAAGAAGCTCTTTGTAAGACGGCCTCGATGCGAGCTTCTTCTTCACTAAGATGTCGTGGATTTTGAGCTTTTTGTGAACAGCCTGTTATAACAAACAGAAAAATCAAAAAGCTGAATGCAAATAGTTTTGGTGTATTCATGTGGTAAAATAATTTTTTAAAAAGATAAGAAGAATGGTTGAGAAAAGTGTAATCAGCAATACCTAACAGGTTGATAGAGAAAATTCAGAAAATGAATATTATTCAATATTATTGGCTGCGCTTTTTATAGATGAGCCTTATCTTTAGATATGCAAATTTCTAACGAGGCGGACACTACATTTGATTTTTTAATTATTGGGGCAGGAATAGTTGGTTTAAGTACTGCGTACAAGCTTTCCTTAGCTTTTCCGGAAGCAAAAATCATAATTTTGGAAAAAGAAGATAAAGTAGCTGCGCATCAGACAGGAAAGAATTCAGGCGTAATTCATTCTGGAATCTATTATAAACCGGGTAGCTACAAAGCACGAAACTGCAAAGACGGTAGACATCAACTTGTTGAGTTTTGTAATACTCATAACGTTGTAATTGATGTATGTGGGAAGGTAATTGTCGCAACGGAAGAAGAAGAACTTCCCAGGCTCGATTTCATATATCAAAGAGGAGTTGAAAATGAAATTGAGGGAATTAAGAAAATTGGTCCAGAAGAATTAGCTGAAATAGAACCGCATGTAAAAGGAATTGCAGCAATTAAAGTGCCTTGTGCAGGTATTGTTGACTATGCAGGAATGTGCGAAAAACTTAGAGAATTAATTGAGGCTAAAAATGGGAGTGTAGTTTTCGGTCAAAAAGTGACTGAAATAAATGAATCTGAAAAAAGAATTACGGTAAAAACTGAAACTTCTTCTTTTAAAACAAAACACCTGATTGGTTGTGCAGGACTGTACAGTGATAAAGTTGCAGAGAGTGGGGGAGTGAAATCTCCTGTTCAAATAGTACCGTTTAAGGGAGAATATTATGAGCTTAAACCAGAAGCTGAATATCTGGTAAATCATTTGATTTACCCATTACCTAATCCGGAGTTTCCCTTTCTTGGGGTTCATTTTACCAGGATGGCGTTAGGTGGAATTGAATGCGGTCCAAATGCGGTATTTGTTTTCAAAAGAGAAGGGTATAATAAATTCGCCATAAACTTAAAAGAAGGATTTGAAGCATTATTCTTTAAAGGGTTCAGAAAGATGGCGTCTAAACATTGGCGGATGGGGCTCGATGAATACAAGCGATCATTTTCAAAAAAGGCGTTTGTAAAAGGCCTCCAGAAATTGATTCCCGAAGTTAGAGCAGAACATTTAAAGCATTCACCAGCAGGAGTTAGGGCAATGGCGTTACTTCCAAACGGAGAAATACTGGATGATTTCTATTTTGAAGTTTCAGGCAAGCAAATTCATGTCCTGAACGCTCCAAGCCCTGCAGCTACAGCCGGACTTTCAATTGCTGATGAGATTGTGAAAAAGGTAAAGGCTGAGTTTGACCTGTAACTAATAGTATACTATTTCGTTATGGGTTCTCAAATTCAGGGCATACATGGATAGTCATTCAGAGAACCTATTTAATGAGCAAGAGTTCAAAGAGCTTTACTTTAATTATTATCCGATAATTTTTAAAGTTGCTATATATCTTCTGAAAGAAGAAAGTGAAGCTGAAGATGCAGTGCAGGAAGTATTTTTAAAAATCTGGCAAGCGCCGTCCATTCTTGATGAAGTAGAAAATGTTAAGGTCTACCTCATCACAATTACCCGAAATCTGGTTTTTGATAAACTAAAAAAACAAAAGAAAGAGAAAGAGCATATTCTTCAATTAGAAAGTTTATCTATTGTACAAGATGAAATTGACGAAAGTGCGTTCAAGGAAGCACTGGAATTGGCAGTATCTCAATTACCACCAAAATGCAGGCTCATATTTTCGCTTAGTCGGTTTGAAGGGTTATCGAATGATGAAATAGCTGAGTACCTGGAAATATCAAAACGAACAGTAGAAACGCAAATATCTTTAGCATTAAAAGCTTTTAGGGGAGATTTGCGACCAATCTTTGAATCCTATCTCTCCGGTATAACCCTTCCTGTTCTAGCTCTCCTTCTACATCAGTTATAAAAAAAATAAATTTTTTTACGTGTGCCTACTCGATTTACAGTCTATTAGGTAAATCAAAAAAATACACATGAAAAAATCACCCATGTCGGTATCAAAAAACTATTGCTATTCTGAGCAAATAGATCAACTGGAAGCTTCAATAAGCCAGTCCATTTTAACAGCTGCTTGTTTAACTCTTCTTCTTCTTCTTCTGGTATGAGTACAAATAGAATAATTGATCTTACTGTAAAAGAGCTTTCCTTTTCTATTACCAAACAAGAAGAACAGGAATTGGAAGCTCTTATTGGCAAAAATGATAAGAACAGGAAAGTATATGAGGACACTAAAACAACCTGGGAAAAATCAAAAAACTATTCAATAGATATAAAAGTAGATGCAGAGGCCTCCTGGAATTCATTCAGGAAAAGACTTACTAAAGAACCTCAAACGAAAGTTTTTACTTTTTCTCTATTCTACAAAGTTGCAGCTGCTATTATTATTTCCATTGGAATCGGAATAGCGGTTTATAATCCCTGGAGTTCAAACATTTATAAAACCGGTATTGGGGAAATACTTGAGGTTGAACTACCTGATCGTTCTTTGATCACATTGAACGAAAACAGCTCATTAACCTTGAGTCAATCGTTCAATGAAGAATTCAGATCTGTAGAATTTGAAGGAGAGGCATATTTCGATATTGCGGAAAATCCTGAGAGGCCATTCATCATCGAAAGTAAATCTTCGGAGATTCGGGTTTTAGGTACATCCTTTAATGTAGATGCGAGAAAAGATCGTGAGTATGTTGAAGTAGATGTTACAAGCGGTCGTGTTTCTTTAAGTGAGATAGGAAATACATCCAATCAGATAATTCTTACAGTTGGCATGAAAGGGAAGTTTGAACCTAAAACCAGTCAGTTAGTAAGCGTTGAATATGAAAATCAGAATTTCCAATCCTGGAGAACGGATTTGCTTGTTTTTGATGATTTGAAGATGAGTGAAGTGCTTAATGATATGGAAGAATATTTTGATATTGCCGTATCAGCAGAAAACGAAGATATACTGAATTGTACCTTTACAAGTACCTTTTCAAAACCAACAGTTGAAGAAGTTGTAGAAGTACTTTCGCTTACCCTAGATTTAGACTATCAAAAAGAAGGAAACCAATACACCTTAGTTGGTGAAGGGTGTAAAGAGATACAAAAATAACAAGAGAGAGAAAATGAAGAAAATAGGACTGTTTTTTTTAATAGGAATATGTGCAACAGTAACTGCCTTATCACAGGAATTTGAGTTTAGATTAAGTTTTGAAGAAGAACCTCTGGAAGAGGTTTTGAAAAGTATTGAAACAGAAACAGGATACCGCTTTTCTTATAGTAGTACAGCTATACAAACAGATATGAAGGTATCTGTTTCTTTTAAGGACTCAACAATTGAAGGAATACTGGAAAAGTTATTTCAAAGTTCGAATGTAAATTATGAAATCTTTCAACGCAGAGTGATCCTTAGAAAGAAAAGAGAAGGGCAAACAGTACGTGGTAAAATTGTTGATCGCCATACTCAAATTCCAATTATCGGTGCATCTGTGATTCTGCTTAATACCACTCCGCTAAAAGGAGATGCAACTGACCAAAATGGGTTTTTTAGAATGGAAAACGTCTTAACAGGGCGGTATACTCTACAGGTTTCATATTTAGGGTATCAAACCAAAACAATTCCCGATATTCTGGTGGGTAGTGGTCAGGAGGTAGTTTTGGAAATTGAAATAGAAGAGTCGCTTCTTCAAATGAGCGAAATTCAGATTGGTTCAGGTCGTACGTTACCTTCTGCACCTTTAAACGACATGGCTCAGGTTAGCGGTCGTTCATTCACTGTTGAAGAAACGAAAAGATTTCCGGTTAGCGTAGGAGACCCGTTACGTCTTGCATCATCTTTTGCAGGCGTTTTAGCTACAGATGATGGAGGGAATGATATTGTTGTGAGGGGGAATTCACCTAGAGGATTATTATGGAAACTGGAAGGAGTAGAAATTCCAAGCCCGAATCATTTTTCAAGCGAAGGCACATCAACGGGTGCTATAAGTATGTTTAGTACTCAGGTAATTTCCAGATCTGACTTTTTAACAAGTGCTTTTCCGGCACAATATGGAAATGCGACTTCCGGAGTATTTGATATACAAATGCGAAGCGGAAACAATGAGAAACGAGAATCTACACTTCAAGTTGGGTTGTTGGGAGTTGATGTCGCTTCTGAAGGACCTTTTTCAAAGGAATCCAGATCTTCTTATTTATTTAATTACCGCTACTCGACTTTATCTTTGCTAGACGCTTTTGGATTACCGCTTATGGAAGAAGGAGAAAAAAATATTTTTCAGGATCTTTCCTTTAAACTAACCTTTCCAACTAATTCGGCAGGTATATTTTCGGTATTTGGGATGGGTGGGCTAAGTTTATATGAAGAGTCGAATCCATTCGTTATAAAAAATGATGAACGCTACAATATGGGAGTCGTAGGAGTCAATAATAAATACATCCTCGGTAGTAATACTGTTTTAATTTCTACATTATCATGGTCGGGTACAGAGGTTGGTGATAGTTACAAAATACCATTAGAAGATTCATTCTATGATGAAGATAATTCATTCAAAAAAAACTTTTTAAGAGCGTCTGTTGAACTGAATAACAAATTGAACGTACATCACTTTTTCAGCACAGGACTAACGGCTAGCAGGTTATCCTATAAATTCAAGTCTATCGAGAAAGATCCAACAAGAGAAGACCCACTAGAGGAACTTGTCTTCTTTAACGAAGAAGGAAGCTCGGGCTCATTTCAGGCATTCACTTCATGGAAATACAAACCCATTGAAAATCTTACCTTCGTAAATGGTGTTCATGTATTGCATTTTTTTCTAAGTCAGGAGACGGTAGTTGAACCCCGATCTAATGTTCGATGGCAATTTCATCCTAAATCTGCCGTATTTGGTGGTTTTGGTCTTCACAGTAGAATTGAATCGCTTGAGTACTATTTTGCGAATGACATTCAGGAGGATGGAAGCATAATCAATTACAATACAGATTTAGGTGTAACGAGGTCAAGGCATTATGTAGTAGGAATAGATGCTCAGTTAACAGACCGTGTTTATGTAAAAACGGAGTTTTATGTTCAGGATATCTTTAACGCCCCTGTATTATCCGATTCTGTTGCACCAGGAAATGAACTGGCAGGTGCATTTTCAACTATAAACTTATCCGATGGCTATGTTACAGATGATCTTGTAAACGGCGGTAAGGGGAGAAACTATGGGATGGAGTTTACAGCAGAGAGAAAGTTTGCAAACAACTACTACTTTCTAGTTAATGCAATGTTGTATGAGTCTAAATATCAGGGCCGGGATGCTATTTTAAGAAATACAAGGTATGGTGGAAATTTTGGATATAATATTTTAGCTGGAAAAGAATTTGAGTTGAATGGAAGTGGAAAGAACAGGACACTTGGATTAAATTTAAAGCTTACTCATGCCGGGAATAAAAGATATACTCCGCTTAACCTTGAACTTTCCCGTCAGGAAGGTAGAGAAGTGATTTCTGCGGATGATATTTACACTAAAAGATTTCCGGACTATTTCAGAGCAGATATTCAAGTTAGCCTGCGGAAGAATTTCAGTAAAAGAACAGTAGAATGGCGATTAGATATACAAAATCTAACCAGTCATAATAATGTACTTGAAATTTATTATGATGCTGCCAGCGAACAGATTTTAATACCCGAGGAAAAAATATTTATTCCGGTTCTTAGCTACCGAATTGAATTTTAGAGCTCTAAAAGCGCATCCCAGAGCTTCATACTTCTGCCTTTGTTTTTTACGATAATCAAAGGCAGGTATTGATCCCTGTCAATCAACGCTTCCGTAATACTTCCCAGAACAAAAGAAGACAGTGTATTTCTACCTCTTGATCCCATGATAACGGCATCAACTTGGTTGGAAAACGAGAACCGGTTAATCATATATGGAATACTGTCACTTTTCTGAAGTTTATAGTGCATAGTAAAGCTTTCTTTAGCTATGTTATTATCCTTTAAAAAAGTATTAAGTCGATTCTCGGTGGCTTTGATGAGTTCTTCAGAAAACTCCTCCATAGTAAGGCCAGTTTTAAAATAACCACTTGGAATTTTATAAATATGGAGTGCGTGTATCCTTACTTCAGGCCGTTTTTTTGCAAGATCCAGAGCATGTTCCAGCGCCATGAAACTGTTTTTCGAAAAGTCCAGTGGAACCAGAACGGTATTAATATCTTCGGGCAAAGTAGGCGGAATCAAAGCGATGCTGCATCCTACACTGCGAACTACTTTTTGTAAAAAAGCGACTTCACTTTCAGTATCGTTTTCATCACTTCTGTTAAGTACAAGCAGATCGATTTTTTCTTCTCTAACCACTTCAGAAATACTTCGAAGCTTCACTCCATCCAGAATTTGATAATCAATATTTTTAACAGAAGTAATCCCCTCATAATCCTTGATTTTATCCTGAATAGCACCTTTTATGGAATCATCTATAGGAGGAATCAATCCAGGGTATTTTTCTACAAGTTCCTTAGGAACATTTAAATCTTCAGCAACATGCAGAAACATGATTGACTTAATTGGAAATAAATCTGCAACACGGTTTACATAGTCACACACTATATCATCGTGATCATTTAATTCCATTACTACTAAGAGTCGCTTTATCGGATACATCAAAATTGTGAATTATTCAGGTTAAATTTAGGAGAGATTTTTCAACAATCAAGATCAATAAAGTTACGGCTATATTAAGTCTTAATCAGCATAAGATCTTCTAATTTTGATGGGATTGTAACAAGTAACGAGAGAGAAAGTCCTTTACTTGTTGAATCAATGAACGGGTTCAACTACATTAAGTAATTCATTCACTAACATTATTAAATATGAAAAAAAGCTACTATCTGATTGTAATATTATTATTCGCTTCTTCGCCACTATTAGCTCAGGTTGATTATCCAACACAAATACAGCCTATTTTTAATGCCAGTTGTACCAGTTGCCATGGCTCAAATGGAGGAGTAAATTTAACCTCTTTTGAAGCTTTGATGGGTAGCACAGGAGTGAATTATGGCTCCAACCTCGTTGTTGCCGGAGACCCGGATGCCAGTGGTTTAGTTGATAAAATTGAGCCAAATCCTCAATTTGGTAATCAAATGCCTCAGGGAGGAATGTTACAACAATCGGAAATTGATCTAATAAGACAATGGATTAGTGAAGGTGCAAATGCAGTAGCTGCTTCAAATGAAGATGAGTTTACAGGTCCGGAAGCTTTTAAACTTCATGGGAACTATCCCAATCCATTTAACCCAGGAACCCAAATCAAATTTGATGTGCCCGTTGCAGCACAATATACCATCGCAGTATACTCTGTTCATGGACAATTGATTTCAGAACATATTGGAAGTGCTTCAGCCGGAACAGTACAGGTACCAGTTAATCTATCGGGCAATCCAACGGGAATATATTTCTATCAGGTTAGTGCTCAGGTGAATGGTGTTTCCCTCTTAATTGGAACAGGTCAAATGACACTTATTAAATAATGTTCAATTAATAATGAGTCAATTAAGAATGTTACATCCAACAATGAGTATTCTTAATTGATCATTGAACATTTTTAATTCTTAAAAGTATTCTTTTCGATTAATTCTCTTGCGCTAATTAGTGCTGCATCTGAAATTTCTGAACCACTCATTAAGCTTGCGACTTCACGAATATGCTCTTCCTGAGAAAGAGGAATGATCTTAGTAACCGTTCGTTCCTCTTCTTCTATTTTAGCGACTTTATAATGATGATGTGCCTGACTCGCAATTTGGGGTTGATGGGTAATTGCAACAATTTGGCAACGATCTGAGAGGCTTCTCATAGATCGGCCAACTTTTTCAGAAACCTCGCCACTGATTCCCGTGTCGATTTCATCAAAAATCATAACAGGTAAACTCTGTTCTTTGGCGAATATGGATTTCAGCGCCAGCATTACGCGACTTATTTCACCTCCCGAAGCAATCTTTGCCAGTGGCTTTGGTTCTTCTCCTTTATTGGTGGAGATGAATAAACGGATATCATCACAACCATACTCAGTACATTCAATGGACAGCCCATCAATTTCGATCCAGCCGCGTTGTATTTGTAACCAATCTACTCGTACTGCTAATTTCGAGTTAGGAATTCCCAGTCTCGATAACTCTTCTTCAATATTGGATGCAAGCTTTTGTCCAACTAATATTCTTTCATTATGCAGCTTAGTAGCTGCAGAAGCCAAGGTATTGGATTGAGAAGCAACAGCTCCTTCGAGCTTTTCGATTTCCAGATCAAAATTATCTGCAATTGAAAGTTCCCGTTGGATTTCAGCCAGATAAGAAATCAACCCCGGAATATCCCGATGATATTTTTTCTGAAGCCGGTTTAACTCTGCTTGTCGTTGTCGAAATTCTTCGAGTCTCTGAGGATTGAATTCAATAGTATTTCGGTAACGCTCAGCGAACTGGACCGCTTCATTCACACTTACACGTGCCGCATTTATTTCTTCCAGATAAGACTCAAACTCAGGTTCAATACGGGCAAGGTCTTCCAGATTTAACTTAAGCTTATTTAGAAGTTGGAGAATATCAGCATCATCATTTTCAGCGAGCTCAGAAATAGCCGCAGCTTTTTGATCAAGCACTTCAGCATTATCTAACAAGTTCATTTCGGCTTCAAGTTCTTCTTCTTCATCTACAGATAATCGTGCTTGCTCCAATTCATTTACCTGAAAACGGTAAAGCTCAGTTTTTTCCTGAAGTTCAGATTCTCTTTTCTTAAGTGATGAAAGTTCCTTTTGTAAGGTTTTCATTTTTAAGAATTCAGATTGATAGGATTTCAGTACGGGTTCAATTTCACCAAAACTATCAATTACTCCGCGATGATTTTCTTCTTTCAATAATAGTTGGTGGTCGTGCTGACCATGTAAGTCCACAAGTAAATCACCCACAGCTTTTAGCACGCTTATATTTACTGGAGTATCATTAATGAAAGCCCGACTTCCGGTTTGCCGGATTTCTCTTCTAAGGATTAAGTACTCTGTGAATTCAACTTCATTTTCATCGAGTAAAGTTCTTAATTCAGAGTTATTCCCAACTTTGATCGTAGCTTCTGAAATAGCTTTATCAGCTCCCCGACGAATTACTTCCGTATCAGCTCGTTCGCCCAGAATCATATTCAGTGCTCCGATAATGATTGACTTTCCCGCACCGGTTTGGCCTGTCAGGATATTTAGTCCTTCATTAAACTGAACCTCAAGTTCATCAATTAATGCGAAATCTTTTATGTACAATGATTGAATCATGTAATTATAAATTTTGGATTCTGAATTTTGAATTATTCAATTCGAGTTCTCTTGAGAGGTTTTGATAATTGAGGTAAGGATATTAACGATTTGTTGAATTTCATGTAAGTGAGTAGATACATCAATTTTCGTAAGTTCACTTTTTTGAAGCAGCCTCAACCAATATTTAGTTTCTCTCGCTTCTTTGGATGATATAGATAGTTTATGGATGAAGTCCTTTCTTGATTGTCCGGCTAATGCTTCTTCTAAGTTAGCTCCAATGCTTGTGCCAGATCTCAAAATTTGCTTAGAAATTACATATTCTCGTTCTTCTTGAAGTTTCATATACAAATCAATGATTAGTAAAGAGAAATCAAAACTTTTCTGTTGTATAAGGTTATCTTTAGGCATAATTCAAAATTCAGAATCCAAGATTCATAATTTTTAGGTAAGACCATGATTCTGAGAATTCCTTACAAAAAGTTTTGAGCGAGAAAGAAAAAACAATCTACGAATTTACAGTACCTCAGGGGCAGGAGGAGTCAATCCGACTAGATGCGTATATCACAGGTTTTGTTGAAAACGCAACTCGGAATAAAGTACAGAAAGCAATTAAAGACGGATATGTATGGGTAAACAGTAAACATGAGAAACCCTCATATAAGATGCTTCCGGGTGACAAAATATATATTGAGTTACCGATCGCTCCACCACCAGAAGCTAAACCGGAAGAACTTGATCTGAATATTATTCATGAAGATGATGACCTGATTGTAGTGAATAAAGAAGCGGGAATGGTAGTACACCCTGCATATGGGAATTGGACGGGTACCTTAGTAAATGGTTTAATGCATCATGTAGATGAACTTGCCGGGGAGGAGGAAGATGAAAATATCCGACCAGGAATTGTCCATCGACTTGATAAAGACACCAGTGGTTTGTTGGTGGTTGCTAAAAATGATGAAACACTTGCGGTACTTTCAGCAAAATTTGCTGAGAAAGATGTTGAGCGAACCTATTGGGCAATTATCTGGGGAACACCTGCTGAAGAAGGAACTATTGAAGGAGATATTGGTCGCTCTAAACATGATCGCAAACTCATGACCGTACTTCCCGATGGAAGAGGGAAACATGCGGTTACCCATTACAAAGTACTCGAATACTTTGATTATCTCAGTTTAGTGGAAGTGAAATTGGAAACCGGCAGAACACATCAGATCAGAGTGCATATGGCCCATATTGGGCATCATGTTTTTGGTGATACTACCTATGGAGGAACTTCTGTTCGTTACGGACCCAATACAGGTCAGCGCAAAGTGATGTTCCATAAACTGATTACCGGGCTGGGAAGACAAGCCCTTCATGCAAAAACATTGGGTTTTGATCATCCAAAATCAGGGGAATTAGTTAGCTTTAATTCCGAACTCCCGGAAGATTTTCAATATGTGCTGGATACATTAAGAGATAAATGCAGGGCAGAGTATTAAACTTATTTTTGATGTTTTATTAAATTGCCCGAAGCATTGGACGGGTTAAACAGGTTGGTCCGCCACCTCCTTTTACACTAATTTCATTTCCGGAATAAACAGAAACAAATGCGCCTGCATCTTTGAGTCTTTTTTCGGTAATGGGATTTCCTTCAACCATTAGACACCTTCTGGGAGCAGTAGCTAAAACATTACAACCCATTGATTCAAACTCCTCCTCAGGAACCTCAACCAATTCAAATCCACGATTGATCAAATACTCACGGAAAGAAATAGGCATAAGAGGGGAGTACACAACTGCTAAATCTTTGTCGACCGGACTAAGAACGGACATTAGATGAAATACATCTGATTTCCCTTTGTAATGAGGTAAATCTACTTTTATAATTTCGACTCCATGAGGTTCAAGAAAAGACTTAAGCTGAGAGATCCCCAAATCATTTGTCCGATAGGTTCTGCCTACTGCTAAGGTCTTATCATCAATCCAGGCAACATCTCCACCTTCGAGAGTCCCGGGAAATTCAATACGACCAAGAATTGAATCTTCATTTTTTAAATAGGTTTTTTCGACAACTATGGGTTCATTTTTTCTGCCCTCTTTTCCCATATTACACAAGATGATGCCAAAATCTGTAGCAATAGAAGCATCTCTGCAATAAATAGAATCAATAGAAACTGATTCGTCGAAGTTGAAGTAATTCATAGAAGCCCCAGTCGAGTTAATGATATCTTCAAAAGTAGCATATTCTTTTAAAGCTGTCTCAAAATCGGGCATTCCAAGATAGTTAAGTTCTTTCCATTGTTTGGATATTAGTTCCTGACTTACAAATCCCGCTTTTGCTGGTTTTAGATAAACAGATTTAAGATGGCCATATTCAGAATGATGTGTAAGCTTCATGTTTTAGATTTTTTTCGCTTAATAAACAGATGAACAGGGACTCCAAGTAAGAGAAAAAGTACTCCCCATAATACCGATTCAAATCCCGAGCCAATTAAAGCAAATAGTGAAAACAGGAAAGTAAGTGATGAAATAAGAATCACACTAATATTTTTTACTTTTTCATTTCCTGATTTTTTCATCAATATATAATAGGAAACAGAACAGAAGAGATAGGGAATCAATACTGAAACCGTAGATACTAAAATCATAAACTCAAATACCTTTAACAGGCCACCAGAGTAATTCATAATAATGAGTAAAGTAGCCAGAATACTTGATATGATGATTCCGGTTGAAGGCAACCCGTTTTTATTTTTCCGTGCAAAAACAGCTGGGAAGAACCCATTTCTTGCTATTGCTTCGGGCATTTGTCCCTGAATTAAAATCCAGCCATTCAGCGCTCCAAATACAGAGATAACAGCAGCTAAAGCAATAACATATTGGGAGCCTTCTCCCCAAAGTATAATTGCAGCATCGGAAAAAGGAGCAGTAGAGGTACTTAACACTTCAGGGTTTATAACTCCCATAATGGAAACAGAACTAAGAATATAAACGACAGCAGCTATCAATGTTCCCCATTTGGTTGCGAATGGAACAGTCTCTTCGGGGTTCGCAACATTTTCAGCAGGAATGGTGGCGCTTTCTATCCCCAGAAAAGAGAAAAATGTAAGAGCTGTTGTCATTGCAATAGCAGAAAAATCGGATTTCGAACTCAAATTTAAAGGTTGGAAATACTCAGGTTCAATAAAGAACAAACCCATTATGCTGATTATTAGTAATGGGGCTAATTTTAGGATGGCAGTAACGAGTGAAAGTTTTCCAACATTTCGAATATTAAGTGTATTAAACCAGGTCAGAAACCAAATTACGAATAAGGCTACCGCAATTGAGTAAATTACTTCATTGGATAGAATTGGAATAAAAACGCTTAAGTATCCTACAAAAGCGACAGCTAAAGCTGCATTAGTTGTCCATACCGAAATCCAATATCCCCATGCAACCAGAAAGGCGGGGAAATCCCCCATTCCCTTTTGGGTATATGCATACGGTCCTCCTTGAAGTCCCGGTACCAATCTGCTTAAACGGCTAAATAATACAGCAATTAAAATTGCTCCTGCAGATGAAACCAACCATCCAATAACACTAATTCCGCCATAAACAGCGAGTAAAGCAGGCATCATAAATACCCCGGCGCCAACCATATTTCCAACAACCAATGAAGTACTGGTCCATCTGCCTAATAATTTTTGCTGAGCCAAGCTATTATGTACCTTCTTATAATTAAGATTAACACTGTACCCGATCCAGATGAGCTACAATTTTTTTATTCATCCCGAAATTGAAAAAGCAGAAACATTACCCGGTTCGTTTTATCAAAATGATCAAATTTTTAATGATTTAAAAGATAAAGTGTTTTTAAAAACCTGGCAGTTTGCGGGAGATGTGAACGAAATCAAACTTCAAAATCAGGTAAAACCGCTGGCTTTATTAGATCATTATTTAAACGAACCGATGATTTTAACCAGAGATTCTTCAGATCAGTTACATTGCGTGTCGAATGTTTGTACGCACCGCGGAAATATTATTGTAAATGATGGTGGAGTTAGTAAAAACCTGACTTGTAAATACCACGGACGCAAATTTGGTCTGGATGGAAGTTTTAAATTTATGCCGGAGTTTTCTGAGGCAGAAGGTTTTCCACGACCATGTGATCACCTCCATAAGTTTCCTTTGATTGAATGGGGACCATTATTATTTGTTGGGTTGGATAAGGAATTCGATTTCCAGGCTATCATCAATAAAATGAAGGAACGAGTAGGTTTTCTACCGATTGATGAATTTGTGTTAGATCCGGTTCGCTCTAAAGATTATCTGGTAAATGCCCACTGGGCGCTTTACTGTGATAATTACTTAGAAGGCTTTCACATTCCATATGTTCATAGCGATCTGAATCAGGCGTTGGATTATGGCAGTTATACTACCGAGATTTATGAGCATTGTAATTTGCAGATCGGTTACTCGGATGACGCTGTAGAAACGTTTGATTTTCCGGAAGGACATCCGGATTTCGGAAAATATGTGGCAGCGTATTATTACTGGGTATTCCCAAATATGATGTTCAATTTTTATCCGTGGGGATTATCCATCAACATTGTTAAACCGCTTTCTAAAAACAGAACCAAAGTGTCATTTATTTCTTATGTGTGGGATGAATCTAAAATCGAGGAAAGTGCCGGAGCTTTATTGGATAAAGTAGAGCGCGAAGATGAATTTGTAGTTGAAAACGTTCACAAAGGATTGCAATCTGGTTTTTATTCAACGGGAAGATTTTCTCCAAAAAGAGAAAAAGGAGTTCATCACTTTCATCAGTTATTAGCCCATTTTATGAATAAGTGATTAGCAATAGGGGAAAATGGTTTAAATCAATTCCGAACTTCCCGAAGGTTTATATCGGGTAGTTGTTCCGACGCGGAGCATCGGAACAAGAGTTAACACTTCAATTAAGTCTGCTTACCTCGCTCCGATGCTCTGCGTCGGAGCGCCTCAATCTCCAAATAGAGTCAAAGGTAGATTAGATGAGCCATCTATATAGAATCTTGCAGAAGAATATTCCCAATCTAATTCAGTAGCAACCAATCCAGCTTTTACAGGGTTATGGTGAATGTAATTGATCTTTTGCTCCATAATTAAATCAGAACTGATTTGTTTTGGGTGAAATCCCTCTGACCATAATTGATATTCACGGTCTATTTTATGCTTTAATTTATTATTTCTTAGAGAAGCTAATGTATCTTCAAAGTTTTCTTCCTCCAGATGATCTATAATTCTTCTTGCGGTAAAAGATTTAAAACTGGAAACATGTTTTGCTAAATCTTTTCCTTCAGCAATGAAATGAATATGGTCTGGCATAATCACGTAGGCATATAGCCTGATGCTTCTTTCTTTAATTAAGAATCTTAACCCGTCAATGATGATTGAATTAATTTTAGGATTGAGTAATAAAGGTAATTTCCCAACTACACATGAAGTTATAAAGTAAGGATAGTTCTCATTCAAGATTTTGTATCTGCTTCTTCCCATGTTTGGTCAGACCGTTTTGGGAGGAATTCCTTACAATATTTTCTTGGTGATCTCTTAGGGTTCGTTCCGACGCAGAGCATCGGAACGAGGGGAAAGGAGTTCACCATTTTCATCGGTTATTAGCCCATTTTATGAATAAGTAATTAGCTACTAAGAGAAAAACAGTTCAAATCAATTACCCATTCCTGAAGGTTTATATCGGGTAGTTGTTTCGAGCAGAGCATCGGAACGAGGTGGGATAATATCAAGAACTAGTTTTCTCCTTTAAGTCAAGAAAGTCAGTATTTATACCAACATAAATATTTTCTTTTGCTTTGCTCTTCTCGTTATCGGAAAGTGATGTTTTTCCAAGAAATTTTTTTATTACAGCTCTCTCAATTCTTGGTATTAAATTTTCCCTATTTGGGGGAATTGGTTTAGTTTTTTCAAAAACTATAAGCTTTATGTCCTGCCTAACTAGTCTTTTTCCAATTAGTTCCCACCACATTTTGTCAGTATCTCCAATAGAAGCTCCAAAAATGACTATAACATTTGATCTTGAAATTAACTTACTACAAGACTCTTCCACAGTATGTTTAAGGGCTTTGTTATAATCATTCTTTACTAATGTTTCAATAATATCTTGATTCGTTTTGAAAGCTTCATTTTTGATTTGTGATATATCGTTTATTCCTAAAACTAATCTGTTATCTGTAAACCCATGTATATGCTCAATAGAACTTAAGGTCACTGTATAGCTTCCTCTATTAAAAAGCACTTCTTGATTCTAACCCAGAATCTTCTCAAGTGAGCGCGAATAGTTGAGTGTAATTATATCAATTTTCCAATTGGAGTTATTCCATTTTGATCTTAAAGCTCCAAACGAATTAGTATCAGCTATAGGGAGGAAGTTTTCAGGGTAAGCTAAGCTTTTACTAATATCTCCTGTATATAGATCTGTAAAATCAAACTCTTCTTCTTGTCTTTTGATGTAATTAGAAAGTTCATCTCGTAAGTTATCAAAGAGTTCATCAAAATCTTCTATTGACTCAATCTTTTCCGTGTAATTTCCAATTCCAGATTCTAAATCTGACCAAGTTTCGTAGTTACTTGAAATGTCTTTTTTCAATTTATTTACTAAAGAACTTTCGGAATGAATCGATTTATAATATTTATAAAAATCTTTGTTCGAAGTCTTCATACCAATATTCAAATCGAAACCATTTCCAATTATATATACAATATTCATTACAACATAAGAAAAGAGTTAGGTGAACAATATAATAGCTTATCTTTTAAACTTTTTTGCAGCTCTTTTTTTGCAAGGTTAGTGATTTGAGCCTCCTAAATTCTCAAGAAATTTTCACCTCGCTCCGATGCTCTGCGTCGGAGCGCCCTAACTAACGAATTATATAATCTGAAACTTATTTCTTTCTAAAAAGTAGAGGTTATAAATTTTTTTACTACATTAGTTCTACAATTTAGTAACAAAACTATGAAAGAAACGAAACTAGGTGATTTTGAAGAGACTTTACTTCTGATTGTTGGAATACTGGGAGAAGAAGCATACGCCTTCAAAATTGCAGAAGAATTTGAAGACCAACTTGAACGCTCTGTATCTATTGGAGCCGTTCATTCAACCTTAAACCGTCTTGGGGAGAAAGGCTTTCTTACTTCTGAAATGGGAGCGCCTACTGCAGAACGTGGTGGTCGTAGGAAACGGATCTATGAAATTACCGCAGAAGGACAACGGGTATTAAAGAACTCCAGAGATATTAAACTCTCACTTTGGAGTCAGTTCCCGGCTTTTGCTGATTTGAAATTTAATCTGGGGTGATGTCCTATTTCCTCACAACCATATTATCAATGTCATTATGTAGCGTATGCACGGAATCTAGAGTATTATTAAAGACAAAGAATGTGAATTCTGGAAGAGCTCTGGATTCCTGCCTTCGCAGGAATGACAATTAAAAAAATGAAAGTTCATCCTCCTAAATATGCTGTTCATTTTCTGACTTTCTTCCTGAAACAGGAATTACAGGAAGAAGTGCTGGGCGATCTGGAAGAGGCATTTTATTTCAATCGAAAAAAATATTCGCCTCGTAAAGCCAGATGGCTGTACTGGTATCAGGTTCTGAATTATCTCCGTCCTTTTGCTATCAAAAATTTTTCCTCTCCACAAATCTATCCTGTTATGCTTTCACACAATATCAAAATTAGTTTTCGCACTTTAGTAAAAAATAAGACCTATTCCCTTATTAATATTTTAGGACTGGCAATTGGTATCACCGTTTCAATTCTGATAGGGTTATGGGTAATGGATGAGTATTCCTATAACAAAAATCATGAGCACTATGATAGAATAGTTCAGGTAATGCGAAAAGATGTAGCAACTGAAGGTATTTATATTAATAGTTCTATGGTTGGAGGACTTGGAGTTGAATTGAATGAGAAGTTCTCCCATTATTTTGAATACACAGCTCTTACCTTTTTCAGACCAAGTGAGCAGGTTCTTAGTGTAGATGAAAATTCATTTGAAGAAATGGGTTATTTCTTTCAGCCTGATATTACTCATATTCTTTCTCTACCAATGCTGGAAGGGTCAAGAAATGCGCTTCAAAACCCTAGTAATGTAATTATATCAAAGTCATTTGCAGACAAAGTATTCAGTTCCGAAAACGCAATTGGAAAAACAATCAACTTAAACGCGAATGTTGATCTAATTGTAGGAGGTGTATTCAGAGATCTTCCTAATAATTCCACCTTTGGTGATGCTTCCTTCTTTATTTCTCAGGCACTCATCTATAACGATGAAAACCCATATGTATGGAATAACTATAATATGAAGTTATTTGCCTTACTAAAGCCTAATGTTTCAATAGAAGATGCTTCATTAGCCATAAAAGATGTAATGGAGCCATACAGGGATGAATGGTGGTCTGATCAAAGAGAGCTATTCTTACTTCCAATGAAGGATTGGAATTTAAATTCTACTTTTGAGAACGGCATACAGGTTGCAAGCCAAAAAGTGCAGTTTATCAGACTATTTACGCTAATTGGTCTTGTTATTCTACTCATAGGATGTATCAATTTCATGAACTTGAATACAGCACAATATCAAACAAGAGGAAAAGAAGTTGGTATAAGAAAGACATTAGGTTCGGTAAGATCCAGCGTGGCAAGCCAGTTTTTAGTGGAATCGTTCATGTATGTATTCGGAGCCTTAGTGGTATCAATAGTGCTGGTGTATCTGTTGCTTCCCGGGTTTAACGAAATATCAGGTAAAGAAGTAACTCTTCCATGGATGTACCCGGAGTTTTGGCTTGCAAGTATTTTCTTTAGCCTCATTGTTTCACTGATAGCCGGAAGTTATCCTGCCTTTTTCCTTTCTTCATTTAATCCAATTGAAGCCATAAAAGGTAAATTAAAAAAAGGTGGAAAAAATGTTCGGTTTCGGCAGATTTTAGTGGTATTCCAATTCTCTATTTCAATCTTCTTGATTATTGGAACCATTACTATTCATGAGCAAATCAACCATGCCAAAACCCGTTCGATGGGATATGAAAAGGAAGGACTACTTACAATAAGAGGGCGTAATGCAGAATTTGCAGAAAAAGCAGAATTATTGAGAGAAGAGCTAAGAAAAACCGGAGTTGTGGATGAAGTTGCATTTTCAAACTATCCTCTTACGAACACTCTAGGAAATAATGGTGGATTTAGTGTAGAAGGTTCCACTGAAATAAACAATGAGACTTTTAATACAATCTATGTTACTCCAGAATATGGTGCGACAACAAAGTGGGAACTGGTTGCTGGTCGTGATTTCTCAAGAGAATTCGGAAATGAGATTAATTCGATAATCCTAAGCGAGTCTGGAGTAGCTCAACTAGGTCTTACAAATCCTGTTGGTACAGAACTTATTGCTCATAACAACACCTTCAACGATCAATCCAATTTTACTATAGTTGGAGTAGTGAAAGATATGATTAAGGGTTCTCCATTTAGTAATCCTGTTCCTTTAATGCTTTTTCCAAATGTTAGTACAAACCGAAGAGGATATATGTTTATCAGGCTAAGACCGGATATTCCATATGGTGAATCAATAGTAAGCGTACAGGAAAGCTTCCATAGTGTTTTACCTGATCATCCCTTTTATGCTCACTTTGCAGATGACCAGTATCTTGCAAAGTTCAAGTCTGAAGAACAAACAGGGACATTAGCTACTCTGTTTAGTAGTCTCGCAATTCTTATAAGTTGCATGGGTTTATTTGGCTTATCGGCATTTATGGTAACACAACGTGTAAAAGAAATTGGGATTCGAAAAGTGCTGGGAGCATCGGTTACTAACTTATGGTTAATGCTATCCAGGGATTTTGCCAGATTAGTAACTATTTCATGCTTAGTGGCTCTTCCCGTAGCTTTTTATGTGATGAATCTTTGGCTTCAAAATTATGAGTTCAGAATTCCATTATACTGGTGGATTTTTGCAGCAGGTGCTGTATCGTGTTTATTAGTAACCATGTTAACAGTGAGCTACCATTCAATTAGAGCTTCTCTGGCAAATCCGGTGGATTCATTAAAAACTGAATAAGTCTATAACATGGAAACCGAAGAAATGGCTCGTTTTCCAAGCGATTGATACTTCGAAATAGTTAAAAAGGTGATGCCATAAAAAATTGCCCACCCTTTTGAACGCAAAATTGTGGAAGGTGTGGCACCATATTCATCAAAAGCATCTGATCTGATTATCGGGTCGTCAGTTAGCATCCAGATTGAGGCCAGGTCTGTAGCAGGGTCTCCCTTTGTGAGATCTCCCCAATCAATAACAGCTTCAATTTTTCGATTGTTAAGGATGATATTATCAGGATGTAAGTCTCCATGGATTAATGTTTGGTTAGAATCAATGGGTTCTTCAGCTGCCATTTTCCAAATCTGGAGAATATCTTCAGTAATCTTAATTCCTTTTGATTCAAGGGTAGTTATATGTCTTTGAATAGAAGTAGCTTTCTCTGAAAGAGGGAGATCGCGGTAGGGATTTTCAGGGACTCCTTCGGGATTGATTTGATGAAGCTCTTTGAGGAAAATAATCAGCCTTTGTAATTCAGATTCCTTCAGTGATTGGTTCAAAGCAGATGTCCCTTCAAAAAATGGGTTGATTGTCCATAGCCAAGGATAATCTTTGGTAGCTTTCCCAACATGCACAGGAGAAGGAACGGGTATCGGAAGCAGTGGTTCTAGTTTCGGAAGCCAGATAATTTCATTTGAGATTAATTCGGAGCCAAGTGTACGTCTGGGTAAACGGATTAAATGCGAATTTCCAAGTCGGAAATTTGCATTATCATACCCTTCGGATAAGAAGCTGATAGGTTGGTCTGAAAATTCCGGAAACTGAGTCTGTATTAATCCAGATACCAGTTCCTCATTAATCTCAATTTCTGCTTCGGGAAAACTCATTCCTTCAGCGAATTTATTAGTTTAAGGACTCCCTTTCTTACTCCCGGCGATAGTGTATTTATATGTTGAGGTTGGGTTAATGAAAGTACCTCGTGGGTTAATTCCGGGTATTTCTCAGTAAAGCTAACCATAACCTGAAAAGCGAAATATCGAACAGAAGGTTTTTTTCTGACCTGTTCCCAGATTGTAACACAACTATCAAAGAGAAACCCTTGTTGATCTTCGGTTAAGTTACATTGAATAAGCAGTTTTATAAATTCTCTTTGGTGACCATCCTCCAAAAAAGGTAGTTTTTCAAGAATATCATCGATATAAGGGGAAAGTTGATCCCGGTTTTCTGGGAAAGTTCCTCCTATGGCCCACGCTGCTCTCCAAGCTAAAGGCTTATTATCAGAAAGTGAAAGTGATATAGCCTCATCAAATATTTCCGGATGTTCTGATAGAAAAGCAGACATTTTTTCCTTTTTGATACGGCCTGATAAAGCATTTTCAAGGGGAGATTTCATAAGTGAATTAGATATAGAATCTTATTCTTCTTTGGCTTTAATGGGTTCAAATATTTGTGCTTTATGATTAATCATTAACACCTTCTTATCTAGAACTAAATATATGGTGTCCTTTGTGAATCCAGTAGCATACCCAAGTTGTATTTTATCGTAAATCGGTTCGACTACATAATTTCCATTATAATCTATCAGACCAACTTTATTTTCAGGTTTTATAGCTGCATACCCACTAATAAAAATTGAAGCGCTATCAAGCTTTAGGTCAATTATAAAATTACCTTTATTATCTATATAACCATATTTATCGTTTTTTATAACAAGTGCTCTAGCTTTACTATTAGTTCGACCAAAGTGGACTAAATCGAATTGAGGTTCAAAAAGTATATTACCTTTAATATCAATAAGCCCAATTTTATTCATCTGATAATGCACATAATCGTAACTACTATCATCATATCCTCCTGAGTCAGTCAATAGTACTCCCCATTGTAGCCAATCCTCTATGTAATCGTACTTTGGAGGGATAAGTACGTTTCCTAAGGTGTCCTTCAAACCCTGTTTATTATCCTCTTCGAACACCCATGCTACAATTTCTCTTTGATTTGAGATTACAGGTCGATCATATCCTTTAGAATTAAGTTTTGTGTAGAATAGGGTATCAAGGTTGAGAGCTAAGAAACCAACGATGAATAACAGAAAAAGTAGAATTATTCCGAGGTACTTCATTTTTAATAATTTCATTAAGCAACAAGATTTTGAAACGAAATTCTCAGGATTTAAAAGTCTGCTCATTTACTTCGGCTGGAAAAGAAAATGAGAGCTGAAATTTATTTTCGGTTTCATATTCATATTCCGCTTCAATCTGTTGCATGAGTGATTTAATCAAGGTGAAGCCAAGACTTTTCTCAGAGGCGGATTCAAAGTCATGAATTCCAACTCCATTGTCAGAATAAACAACCTTTATATTTTCCCCAACTTGTTTTACTGAAATTAGGATTTGATTCCCTTGGGTTTCTTCAAAACCATATTTAACGGAATTCGTAATTAACTCATTAAAAATGATGCCCAGTGGTACTCCGTGATTAATACTTAATCGATCAACTGAAATATCAGTACTAAACTTGATCTCCTTATTTTCCTGGTTCATGCTGGAAAGTATTATTTCCGAAAGTTCCTGAATGTACTCTTCAAAAGGAATATTGTTGAATTTCTTTGACTCATATAACATTTCATGGACTTTAGCGATACTGAGGATGCGATTCATACTTTTTTCCAGAACCATTTTCAGCTGTTCATTTTCAACATGGTAAGATTGAAGGGATAATAAGCCGGAAACTACGGCAAGATTATTTTTAACCCGATGGTGAATTTCCTGGAGTAACACATTTTTCTCATTCAGGTTTTCCTCTATTAACGTCTGTGACTTAACAAGTTCCTTGTTCTGTTTTTCAAGATTCAGAATAAGGTTATATACCCGGTCATTAAACTTGCTTACGAATAAAGTGATTACAAACGTAACAACCGATAACATTAACAAGGTCTCATACCATCGGAATATAGATCCTTCAGCTATATTGTAATCTGGAGAACTAATTATTTCGAGGTGATAAAGGTGACCGATACCAATAAATAACACAGAGCAAAATCCGAATACAATCAGCATCACCCTTAAATTATACACAAGTATGGTAAAAAAGGGAATGAGTACCATCAGTATGAAGTCAGGTGTATTGATCCCGTTTTCAAGTAAATCTGATATCAGAAGCATGATCAGAATTACATTAATTGTATTCATTTTTACCTCGAGGCTAATTCGATCCCGAAAAAAATAAGTCGTAAAAAGTACTCCTAACCCAAGGATATCAAAAAAGAAGTCGGCGTTTAACAGAAAGTTTTCAAGTGGAAAAAGAGAGATAAGAAATACAAAAACACCTATAGATGTTCCAACCAGTAAGACCTTGTCAATTAAGTCTTGTTTTAAATCTGCATTTTCCTGAGTTACATAATTACTATGCATAATTCCCCGATCAATTTTAGATAAAAGCTATTGTAACGTGTAAGCCCGAAAACTTTTATCTTTGGCGAAATAAAATAAAGATTGATTATTCATGCAAAAGAAGAACATTAATATTACCGTAGAATTGGACGATCAACACATCCCAACTAACATTATTTGGAATGCGGATGATATGCAGGGCAAAAGTGAAGCACAATGCCGTGCAATGCTACTTTCACTTTGGGATGCACGACAAAAAGATACTCTTAAACTCGACCTCTGGACAAAAGATATGACGGTGGATGAGATGAAAATATTTTTTCATCAAACGCTGGTTACCATGGCTAATACACTTCAAACTGCTACCAATGACGAACGCATTTCCGAAGACATGATGGATTTCTGTGACTACTTTGCTGAAAAGATGGAGATTAAGGCCTGAGAAGGCAATAATCAATATCAAACACCCACTAAAAAATGCTCATTGAGTATTTAACAATGAATATTGTTTATTGAAAAAGGATACTCCCAAAACTAACGGCACTTTCACGTTCCCTTTCATCCCATAAATCATAGGAAAGAATGTTCCCGGATATTTCCGGAAAGGTTTTCAAAAAAGTTAAAAGAGGGGGGAAGCCACATATCCGGTATGGATCATATTCTTCCTTCATTAATGAAATAAGTTTATTAGGACTACCATTAGCACCAAAATTCAGAAAGCGTTCATCATTTAACTTTACTTCATCAAACATTTTTGAAGCTTCTTTTTGATCACCGAATTTATGTCCGAAGTGTGAGAGATCACCGCTGACTAGAAAAAAGGTATCATCATTATCCAACTGTCTTAGTACAGAGGAAAAAGCTTCCAATTGTTGTTCCCGAAATGAATTTTTGGAATACAATAACTCATCAAGGCTATTTACAAGGATTGGAATGATTTCAAAATTATGACTCCAGATATAGTTTAGAAATAAAAGATGAAGTTCAATGCTATGTTCAATGCGGTGAGCACGATCGTAAAAACTTACTCCACTTTTGTCATCCTGAACTTGTTTCAGGATTTGTGTAAGCTCAGAAATATCAGATTTAATTTCCCCATTAGGCATCAAAAAGGTTTTATCAGAAAGTATGAATGGGGTATCCCGATACATTTCCTCATATAAACCCGCATAATGTGAGGTACCTAAAATTACTACGCATTTAGGCTTTAAGTTTTTAATTGCAGAAAAAGCTTTTACATAACTACTAATACCAACACGAGGATCAATGTGAGGAGCATATAACGCTTTAGCAGAAGTTACAGGCTTAGATTGTTCATTTTCTTTAAAAGCTGTATCAAGCAGTTTATATAGCTCATCAGGATTATCCGGATATGAAATTCCAGAGGTTGTAGATATATGATAGGGAGCATGTTCATAATCAGACTCCATCAATTCCGAATGTTCAGAAAAATATTCAGATTGAAGAAGGGCATGTTCATCTAAAAATCGAACATATCCTAAAATCTGTTCTTTGGTAATATCTTCTGAGGTAAATTTCAGAATGTCTTCCACACTTCGGTTCCCATCGATTAACGAAAGCATTGTTTCTGATTCTATAGGTAATGTGAAATCTTTTGTGGTATACCCCATTGAATCGTAGAAGTACAATAAAGAATGTCCGTTTTGCTGAACGGGTATCCGCTGGATATCATACCGTATTACAGGGATGGGTTTGTTGTATGAATTGAATATTTTTTGCACGGAAGATTATATTCGAAAAATGATATCAAAATCCAGTAGGTGAGTTGCATGCAACTCACCTACTGGATTTGAATTAATCTTCAACCCGTTCACGCATCTTCCGGCATTCACAATGCTTTCCGTATTTGACACAAAGGGGATGATCCGGCGCTCTTGAAATTCGCGCTTTACACGGTCCCCGACCGTGATGGATCATCAAATGAGACAGATCGGTCCAGCTCTCTTTTGGAAAAAGAGCCATCAAATCCCGTTCAATTTTATCGGTGTTGGATTTGTGTTTTGTAAGCCCAAATCGGTTTGAAAAACGTTTTACATGGGTGTCAACTACAACCCCTTCGTTTATACCAAAGGCATTTCCTAAAACTACATTTGCTGTTTTTCTTGCCGCACCTCTAAGAGTGAGCAGATCATCCATATTCTTTGGGACTTCTCCATCAAAGTTTTCAACCAAAGTTTTTGATGTTTCTTTGAGAGATAATGCCTTATTGCGATAAAAACCAGTAGTTCTGACCAATTCTTCCAATTCTTCTAAAGGCGCCTGAGCCATCAACTCAGGAGTTGGGTAGGTTTCAAACAATTTTGGTGTGACTTTATTAACCCGAACATCCGTACATTGTGCACTTAAAATAGTAGCAATGAGTAGCTCAAAAGGATTTCGGTGATCCAGTTCACAATTTGGGTTTGGATAGTAAACATACAATTCATTTAAAATTTCCTGAGCCCTTTCTTTTTGCTGCTTTGTTTTTCTGGGTAACTTCATGCCGGATATGGAATTGAAAAAAATGTATTCTGGTTGAATTACTAGTTTTAATTGTCGACTCTTACAAACAAATAATCCTGGGTTAGAGGTTAATAGAAGTTTATATATGTCATCTGCAAAAGAAGGAAAATCATTCCAAAATACGATAAACTATACCATTTATGGGATGTTATTTGGAATACTATTTCCCATAATAGCTACCCTTTTTGATTTAAATTTGCAAGGGCTTTCGCTTTCTCTTGATTCAATATTAAATGTTCAAAGTAGTAACCCACTGCATTGGATTATTGATACCGCACCGTTTTTTTTGGGAGCTCTTTCTGCATTAGCTGGATACAGGAAGGATCAGACGGATGAAGTTAACAGAGGTCTGGAAAAAATTGTTGAAGAAAGAACAGAGAGACTGGAAAAGAAAAATGAACTTTTAAAGCATGAAATAGAGCAGCGTAAAGAAACTGAAAAAGCCTTAGTTGAAGCTAAAGAGCAAGCCGAAGAAGGAGCCAAAGCTAAAACGCAATTTCTTTCAACTATGAGTCATGAAATAAGAACTCCTCTGAATGCTGTAATAGGAATGTCGGGATTGTTGGCTGATACAAAACTTAATAACGAGCAACAGGATTTTGTAAATACTATAAACAAAAGCGGTGAAAACCTGCTTGGTATTATCAACAACATTCTTGATTACGCGAAAATTGAATCCGGAAAACTCGATTTAGAAGTAGTGGAGTTTTCTCCGGCTTATCTAATCGAGGATGTCTTGGATCTTGTATCGGCTACAGAAGTAGATAAAAAGATAGAATTGCTTTATAACATAGGGGATGAAGTTTCTGACTATGTTTTTGGTGATTCAACAAGACTACAACAGGTTCTGGTAAACCTGGTCAGGAATGCAATTAAGTTTACAGAAGAAGGTGAAATTGTAATTTTTGCGAAATCGGAAGAAACATCAGAAGGTTACCGTCTTTATTTCGAGGTGAAAGATACAGGGATAGGGATTCCAAAAGACAAATTAAAGAAACTCTTCCTGTCTTTTTCCCAGGTTGATGCAAGTACTACCCGTAAATTTGGTGGAACCGGCTTAGGTCTTGCCATTTGTAAGCGATTAGTTGAGTTAATGGGGGGAGAAATATCTGTAAAAAGCGAACCGGGTGTTGGCAGTACCTTTAGTTTTGACGTAAATGTAAGCAAGAGTGACAAGAAACTGGGTCTTCGAAACCCCGAAAACCTAAAAGGGAAAAACATATTCATCTTAGATGATAATGATACGAATTTGTTCATTCTGAAATCTCAGTGCGAAAAGGCAGGAATGAATGTAGTAACCTATCAGTATCCGATGGATGTATATTCTTCGGTGGATGAGCTTAAAAAATTTGACATCGGAATATTGGATATGCATATGCCCGATAAAAATGGGGTACAGGTAGCAGAAGCAATACGGGAAAAATATTCCAAGACGGATCTTCCACTTGTATTATTAAGTTCGATTATGGATCTGGGAAGTATTGAAGAACGAAAGAAATTTAATCTGTACTTAACAAAACCTATTAAACAAACTCATTTACATCATAATCTGGAAAGAGTATTTGTAGATGTGGAAGGGATGCTCAGGTCAGATGAAAAAGAAAGTATTCAAGCATTTAATTTGGGGAAAAAGCTTAAGATTCTTTTAGTTGAAGATAATGCAATTAATCAGAAGGTAGCCTCAAAAATGTTGGAAAGGCTTGGTCTTACTTGTGATGTTGCCGGAAATGGGATCGAAGCGGTACAAATGTGTCGGCTGATCAGTTATGATCTTGTATTTATGGATATGGAAATGCCGGAAATGGATGGGCTTGAAGCCACTAAAATGTTAATCAAGATTCAGCATGATCTAAAGAAACTTCCAACCATAATAGCAATGACGGCAAATGCGATGGAAGAAGATCGAAAACGTTGTTTAGAAGCTGGAATGCATGATTTCCTACCTAAACCGGTTAAGCTGGAAGCTATGCAGGATATCATTAAGAAATGGTTTATAGAACCAAAAACCTGACTTTTTAGCTCAGCAATTCTTTAATCTCTTCAAAGCCTTTAAATGCTGCATGTTCCGATGCCGTTTTTCCATGTGCATCTTTAATGGATTTATCTGCCCCTTTTTCCATAAGTAATTTGGCAATTGCTTTTTGGTTAAACATTGCTGAAAAAATTAATGCAGTTGCTCCCTGATTGTTTTGGGCATCCAAATTTGCGCCATTATCAATTAGAAGTTCAGCAACTTCCAGATTTCCCTTGAATGAAACGCCCATTAAGGCAGTATTCCCAGCAGCGTCTCTCGCATCTATTTCAGCCCCCGATTCGAGCAGATAAGCAGCTATTTCTTGCTGGTCTACATAGCAAGCCATGATAAGAGGGGGGAACCCTTTTTCATCAGTTTTAGAAAGGAGAGAAGGATCTTCTTTTACCAGTTTCTTAATTTCTTCAAAATTACCTGAGCGTATTAGATTGAAAAATTTCATAGCTAAATAATGTGTTTAATACACGTACGGGCAATTTATGGATTGCCCGTACGTGATATTTTAATTAAAGCTTGAGATCAATCCAGATCAAAACGATCAAGATTCATAACTTTATCCCATGCAGCAACGAAGTCGTTAATAAACTTCTTTTCAGAATCGCTGTAGGCATATAGTTCAGCTAATGCTCTTAGTTCAGAATTAGATCCAAATACTAAATCTGCTCTGCTTCCTTTCCATTTTACTTCTTCGGACTCACGATCTTTAGCTTCGAAGAACTCTTCTTTATCGGAAGTAGCTTCCCATTTAAGGTTTACATCTGTAAGATTTTTGAAGAAGTCATTACTAAGAGTGCCGGGATTATCTGTGAATACGCCAAAATCAGAGCCATCAAAGTTTGTTCCGATTACTCTAAGTCCTCCAAGAAGCACGGTCATTTCAGGAGCAGTCAATGTTAATAATTGAGCTCTGTCTATCAGCATTTCTTCAGGAGTAGTCTCGTAATCCGGAGCGTAATAATTACGGAATCCATCAGCTACAGGCTCCATCCAATCAAAAGACTCAACATCTGTTTGCTCCTGAGTTGCATCGGTTCTTCCTGGTGTAAATGGGACGTTAATAGTATGTCCTGAATCCTTTGCAGCTTGTTCAACTCCAACACATCCGCCAAGTACAACCAGATCTGCTATTGAAACTTGTTTATTTCCAGACTGTTCATGATTAAACCATTGCTGTATTGCCTCAAGAGTATTAAGAACTTTATTCAATTGATCAGGATTATTTACCTCCCAATCTTTTTGGGGTGCTAGTCGGATTCTGCCGCCGTTGGCTCCACCTCGTTTATCAGATCCACGGAAGGTAGAAGCAGATGCCCATGCTGAAGACACCAGATCAGAAACAGAAAGTCCTGAGCTAAGTATTTTATCTTTAAGTGTCTCAATATCCTTCTCATCAATGATATCGTAAGTAGCATCAGGGATTGGATCCTGCCATAGTAACTCTTCTTCAGGAACTTCAGGTCCAAGTAAAAGGGACTTTGGCCCCATATCTCTGTGAGTTAGTTTGTACCACGCTCTTGCAAATGCATCAGCAAATTCATCCGGGTTTTCTAGAAAACGTCTTGAGATTTTTTCGTATTCAGGGTCGACTCTGAGTGCCAAATCTGTTGTAAACATCATTGGAGCATGCTTGGTATCAGGATCATATGCATCAACTACTGTTCCTTCTCCGGCACCATCTTTTGGCTGCCACTGATAAGCTCCAGCGGGACTTTTAGTTAGCTCCCATTCATACTTGAACAGGTTTTCAAAATAGTTGTTATCCCATGCAATTGGATTTTCTGTCCATGCTCCTTCTTCACCATCAGTGATTGTATCAGCGCCTTTTCCGGTTCCAAAACTACTTGTCCAGCCAAATCCCTGTTCCGCCATACTCGCACCTTCGGGTTCAACACCTTTAAGGTCGGTTGATCCTGCACCATGTGCTTTACCAAATGTATGTCCACCTGCAATTAGTGCTACAGTTTCTTCATCGTTCATCGCCATTCTTCCGAATGAGTTACGAATATATTTCGCAGACTTTGCTGGATCGGGTTCTCCATTAGGTCCCTGAGGATTTACATAAATCAATCCCATATGATCGGCTGCGAGAGCACCTTGTAGTTCTCCGTCTTCATCATGCCGTTCATTTGAAACCCATACTTTTTCAGGGCCCCAGTTCACAGATTGATCTGCTTCCCAATCATCTCTTCTTCCACCGGCAAAACCAAATGTTTTAAAGCCCATTGATTCAAGCGCTACATTACCAGCGAGAATTAATAAGTCTGCCCATGAGATTCTCTTTCCATACTTTTGTTTCAATGGCCATAGTAATCGTCGGGCTTTATCAAGATTAGCGTTATCAGGCCAGCTGTTGAGAGGAGCAAAGCGTTGTTGTCCACCTGTGGTTCCTCCTCGTCCATCCATAACCCGGTAAGTTCCGGCGGCGTGCCATGCTAATCGAATCATAAATGGACCATAGTGTCCATAATCTGCTGGCCACCAATCTTTCGAGTCAGTCATTAACGCAGTTAAATCTTCTTTCAATGCTGCAAGATCAAGTTTGTTGAATTCTTCAGCATAATCATAATCCTCACCCATCGGGTTTGAGAGAGATGAATGTTGTCTTAGAATATTTAGGTTAAGCGCATTTGGCCACCAATCTTCATTCTTTGTTCCGGCTCCTGCAGCATATTTGTCTTGTACATTCACAAATGGACACATACTTGCATCCGCATTCCCATTAGCTAGTTCTTTCATTTTGACCGATTTTAAATTCTGAGTTAATTAATTCCAGTTTTAAACTGGAAACATCTGACTAATATATAGGTCAAAGAAAAAGATTAGATGAATCGTTCTCCAATCAATAAAGATTTAAGCCCTGATAGGAAAGATTTATAAAGGGGTGGTAAATCACATTGAGATTTAAAAAAGGAGGATTTCAAATTCAAGATTTGCATTTTGAGGGATTCCACCATTTGGCCTTCCTTCTTCACCATAACCATATACCGAAGGGATATAAAGTATAATTCTTCCACCTTGTTTTATTAATGGGATTCCAATTTGCCAACCAGGAATCAGATCATCTAAATTACCCAAAGCGAGTATTTGGCCATTATTTGGGCTGAATACAGAGCCATCACTTATCAATTTTCCTTCAAAAGCGGCATTAATATTGTCGCAGGCTTCTGGTCTTGAGCCGGTACCCTCTCTCTCAATAGTATATCTAATTCCGGATGGATGAACTTCAGCATTTATACCTTCCTGAGCAAGATACTGATCAATAAGTACGATATCAGCAGCTAGTTGCTCATCATCAACCTTGAAATTGGGATCTTTGCAATCATCTCCACAAGAAATAATAGTTACTAAGTAGAGAAGACATGACCATTGGATAAATTTTGTACCCATAAAAAAAAAGGTTCTTTTAAAGATTTAATCGATTCTAAACTTCATTCAGAGCTTCGTTCAACGCTTGCAAACTCTTTTTAGCATCTCCAAAGAACATCTGGTTTTTTTGCTCATAGAAAAGAGGGTTATCTATACCAGCATAACCAACGCTTAAACTTCTTTTAAAGACAACCGTTCTTTTTGCTTCGTCAACATTCAAAATTGGCATGCCATAAATTGGGCTTCCGGGTGAAGTTTTAGCCATTGGGTTTACCACATCATTTGCACCGATAATCATAACCACATCTGTAGTTGCAAATTCCGGGTTTATTTGATCCATGTCATAAAGTAAATCGTAGGGTACATCAGCTTCAGCAAGAAGAACATTCATATGACCAGGCATGCGACCAGCAACCGGGTGAATTCCATATTTAACCTGAACACCTTTAGCTTCAAGTTTAGAGGCAACCTCTTTTACAATGTGTTGAGCTTGTGCAACAGCTAATCCATAACCAGGAACAATTACCACCTTTGATGCATATGCAACTTGAATTGCTAAATCCTCAGCAGATGTTTCATTAACAGACTTATCCCCTGTGGCCCCGCCTCCACCTGAAGTACCACCATCTCCTCCAAACGAACCAAAAATAACATTGGCAAGGGAGCGATTCATTGCCTTACACATAATATTGGTTAGTATAAGTCCGGCAGCTCCTACCAAAGCACCAGAAACAATGAGAAGATTATTTCCGAGAACAAATCCGGCCATAGAAGCCGCGATTCCTGAATAAGAGTTTAAAAGTGAAATTACCACAGGCATATCTGCTCCCCCAATAGGAATAACAGAAGTGATGCCTATTAATAAAGATACTCCCATGATTATCCAGAAAATGGTCATGTTAGCCGGGTCGTATGTGAAGACCCCTATTAATACAAGTACCCCAATCATCGAGCCGATATTGATGATATTAAGACCCGGAAAAGTGATTGCATTTCCTGAGATAAACCCCTTTAGTTTACCAAATGCTACAAAACTTCCCGTAAATGTAATTGCACCAATAAAAATACTTAGTCCCGTAGTCACTAAAACCGTTGAATCAAAGATCGTAATATCAGTAGCTCTGGCAAACTCACCCCAGGCAACTAGCGCAGAAGCCGCTCCACCAAAGCCATTAAATACAGCTACAAGTTCAGGCATCGCGGTCATTTCAACTTTTTTTGCCAGAACAATACCTATCAATCCTCCGATTACAACACCAACAATAATTAATTCAAAAGAAACTATTTGTTGATCAAATAAAGTGACAACTACACCAATAAGCATGCCAATAGCAGCAAGTTGATTTCCTTTTCTTGCAGTAGCAGGAGAATTGAGTAGTTTTAATCCACGTATAAAAAACGCGGTAGCAACCAAATAGATAAGCTGAATGGTGTCTGGTAAATAAGCTGATATAGATTCCGGAAGGAGTTCGCTAATCATTTGTCGTCCTCCTTCTTCTTAAACATTTCGAGCATTCGGTCGGTAACCATAAAGCCACCTACCACATTAATTGTAGCAAGAATAATAGCTGCAAAACCAATCCACTTGCCTATTTCTTCACCAAGAGAACCTGCCACAATAAGAGCACCTACAATGGTAATTCCTGAAATAGCATTTGCTCCACTCATCAATGGAGTATGCAGTGTTGGAGGGACCTTCGAAATCAACTCAAACCCGATAAAACAGGCGAGTACAAAAATGAATAATGAAAATATTAAGACTGACATAATTTTTGAATTATGAACATCAAACAAGGAACATTGAACATCGAAGTTGGGTGTTCCCGGTTCTTCTGTTCGATGTTTATTTTTTTAGCATTGGGCTTATGACTTCCCCTTGATGAGTAATGGTGGTATTAAGTAAAATTTCGTCTTCGAAATCAAAATTTGTGGTTCCCTCTTTAATGAGAAGGTTCAGAAGGTTCAGCATATTCTTTGCATACAAAAGGCTTGCATGATTTGAAAGTTGACTAGGAAGGTTTATCGGTCCAACAATATTAACTTCGTGTTTAACTACTGTTTTGCCAGCTTCGGTTAGTTCACAATTTCCTCCGTTCTCAGCTGCAAGATCCACAATTACTGACCCTGGCTTCATCGCGGCAACCATTTCTTTGGTAACCAGTAAAGGGGCAGGTCTGCCAGGAATTAAAGCCGTTGTAATTACAATATCAGATTTCTTCACGTGTTCGGCAATTACCTGTTTTTGACGTTCCTGACTATCTTTAGAAAGTTCTTTAGCATAACCACCTTTAGTCTCAGTGTTTTCTTCATCAAGTGGTACTTCCACAAATTTTGCTCCCAGACTTTCTACTTGTTCTTTTACAACCGGGCGAACATCATATGCTTCTACTACAGCACCCAATTTTCTACATGTTGCAATGGCTTGTAGTCCTGCAACTCCTGCCCCCAGGATTAATGCTTTAGAAGGAGGAATGGTGCCAGCTGCAGTCATCATCATTGGGAAATACTTATCAAGTGTATCAGCAGCAATCAGGGAGGCTTTATATCCGGCTATAGAACTCATTGAAGAAAGTGCATCCATATTTTGAGCTCTTGAAATTCTAGGTATAGCGTCCATACCCAATGATGATATACCTGATGATTTCAAAGATTCAACCAGATCCGGGTGTTGAAGGGCCCACAAGAAACATATTAATATCGCACCAGATTTAAGATTCTTTAGATCTTCATTGCTCGGAGTTTGAACAGCAAGAAGGACCTCAGCTTTCTCAAAAAGTTCAGATCTCTCTGCCACAATTTTAACCCCGGCTTCTTCATATGCTGAATCAAGAAAATTGGCAGCTAAACCTGCACCCGATTCTACCCAGACTTCAAGGTCTTTTTTTATTAGCTGAGCGGCTACATCAGGGGTAAGTGCAACACGCCGTTCATGCTCAGCAGTTTCTTTAGGAACAGCTATAATCAATGGTATCCTCCAACTTTAGTTTACTTCAACTTAATGAAATTGAACTTTTCCACAAATAAAAGTGGGAGCGCTTTTTTTATTCAAAAAAGTATCTTGGTAAATTTCTGGTCGTTTTTTTGGGTATTGATTTATTCTCAGAATAAAAAACCAAGTGGAAAAACAGGGTTTCCTATATTATTAAAGATTAAATGTATTTTATCTCGGGATAATGTATAATCCAATACAATAGCAGTTGGGGAGGCATTATGAGATTCTTACCTAAATATTATTTCCTACTTATTGGATTCGCTCTTATTGTTTCACTTTCATGTGATGAGGTTGATCTTACGGCTGAAGAGGCGCAAGGGGAAGTACAAGGTTTCTGGAAACACTACCCGGGATCTGGAAATATTGTATATATGCTAATAAATGAAAGCGAAGTGGTTTTTTATAACTATAGCGGCAGAGAGGGTTGTAATACGATAGATGCTTATCAAATTGAAAGAGTTGATGGCAATGGTTTTTACATATTAAGTAAAGAGGGTTTAGAAGAAAACCGAGTTATTGCAATTAGTAGAAATGCGGAAAGATTAGATGTTAGAGAAATTGACGATTCAAAGAGTAGCATTGATAGATATTATGTTTCCGATGAAGATATAAATTCCATAGCACCTATTTGTGTAGACCCAACTGATGTTTTTGGTAATTGGGAGCTGGAACTGGAAGATGGCGATAAAATATTACTTTCGATTGAAGAGGATTCGATAAAAGTAATAGATCAGGATCTAAAACTTGGGTGTTATTTCATTTCTGAACTTGAGGTTATTGAGTTTAATGGAAATGATTTTCTGATCACAAATAATGATCCACTTTCTTCCGGAACTCAGGAAGTAAAGCTTACAAGAACATTAGAAGGGCTTGAAGTCGAACGACAGGAAGGAAATATATTAGTTAAAGAACTTTATCGGGCTAGTAGCGCTGATTTTTCAAACTTTACTCCCGTATGCATTTTTAATCCATTGGAAGGTCTTGAGGGAACCTGGCAATACAATGCCGCATCTGAGGAAGGAGATATTGAGTTTTATCTTAAAATAGATCAGGATGCTTTTGTTTTTCATTTCAGGTTTGGAGACCCTGTGAATGATCCGGAAAATGTATGTTTTCAACTCCAAAAATTTGAAATTATCAGAGTAGGCGAAAATACTGTTACTATCAGAGATAATAACATAGAACCAGCAGAAGAAGTTACCTTGATTATAGAATTTAGAGAGGAAGAAGGTCTTCTTTATGTAGATGATACATTCGATATACTTACATTTTTCCCAACAACAGTAGATGATGCGTATATCAATAATCAATGTCCGGATACCGCTGACGTAATAAATAAAATCTTTTAAATAGCTATAGCTCTAATAGACACTTTCAACCCATATTTACACCGGTTTTTCTTATTATTGTCTTTCAAAAAAACTAACAGCTATTATTATGGAAGATATTGCAGGCAAAACATTTAAAGTGGTAATTATTGGAAGCGGACCTGCCGGATTAACAGCAGCTTTGTATGCAGCAAGAGCAGATTTAAATCCAATTGTATTTGAAGGACCGGAACCAGGTGGTCAATTGATGACAACCACGGATGTTGAAAACTTCCCTGGTTACCCGAATGGAGTAATGGGACCTCAAATGATGCAAGACTTTCGTGAACAAGCAACTAAATTCGGAGCAGATGCACGATATGGTTATGTAACAGATATCGATTTTGACTCGAAGCCTTACAAGTTGACCGTTGATGAAAAAACCGAAATAAAGGCGCACACTATTATCATCTCTACCGGTGCTTCAGCGATGTGGCTAGGAATAGAAAGTGAAACACGGTTGAGAGGTAAAGGTGTTTCCGCTTGCGCAACTTGCGATGGTGCTTTTTTCAGAAATCAACATGTTATCATTGTTGGTGGTGGCGATACTGCAATGGAAGAAGCTACATTTCTCACTAAATTTGCCAGTAAAGTAACAGTGGTTCATCGCCGGGATGAACTTCGTGCTTCCAAAGCGATGCAAACCCGTGCGTTTGAAAATGAGAAAATTGAATTCATGTGGGATAGCGAAGTGGAAGAAGTGCTTGGCGGGCAGGTCGTGGAAGGAGTAAAAATCAAAAACCGTAGAACTGGTGAATTTACAGTTCTTGGCGATGTAACCGGAGTTTTTGTAGCAATAGGTCATAAGCCAAATACGGATTTATTCAAAGGAGTTCTCACAATGGACGATGTTGGCTATATCCAAACGAAAGGACAATCTACGAAGACAGATCTTCCAGGAATTTTTGCCTGTGGTGATGCAATGGATTCATTTTATCGTCAGGCAGTTACTGCTGCTGGAACTGGGTGTAAAGCAGCGTTAGATGCGGAACATTATTTGAGTAATGAACTTACTCCCGAGGCAATTGCGGAAGGTCACTGGAAGTAAATTCCGAATTAAATAGTTGAATTTTCGAGGGTTGATTTATGTAAATCAACCCTTTTTTTGTACAATTGAAATAGACTAAAAATTAAAAATACAGATAATAATTCTCCCCCAAATTTAAATGCAAACTCTGTTAATGGAGGGTAAGTAATCGTAGGGTTTGATTTAAACAGTAACTCGCCAAAGGGTTGATAATCCAAAACCAGACTCGATAAGAAATTCCATGCTAAGTGAATAATGACTGGCATTATAATAGAGTTGGTTTTGATGTAAATATAAGCCCAGACAAAACCCATACTTCCGGTCAATACAAAAATATAAGCCATTGGGATAATTCCGCTGCCGAACATTCCATATGAGAACCAGTGATAGATCCCAAAACAGATTGCACTTATAAAGATTGCCGTTTTGTTTTTGGAATAATAAGCCAGTAGACTAAGTAATGCTCCTCTGAAAACCAGTTCTTCAAACATGATTGATTTCAAAAAGAAATAAAGTGCACCTAAAAGTACATTCGATTCAATAACTGTATTCAACTCCCATTCAATTGAGAATAATAGTGTTTGAAGTGCTAAAGGAATTGAAAATGATAAGAGAGCGATGCAAAAACCGATTAGTACTTCAATACCTCTTCGTTTTATGGGTGTAAACCAGTCAAGAAAAACTTCTTTTTTAAGTATAAATTTAAACAGGAGCCAAGAGGCTCCTGTTAACACAATAATTCCAATCATTAATAAAAAGAAAGATTAGCTGGCTTATTTCTTCTTTTTTTTGCCTACCGTTTTTTCTTCAGGCTCCTCTTCTTTTTCCTCAGATGTTGTTTCTTCAGATGAATCTTCCTCATCTTCTTCAGTAATTTCAATTACTTCTGCATCCACAGAAAATTCGTCTTCTTCATCGACTTCTCTCTCAACTAAAATTTGATAGTCGTTAATAAACATTGCGAACATTCCGATTGCCGAAATAACTGGGGCCATTGCTCCTACAAGAGCTGCACCACCAACACCGAATGCAAGTTGTGTTTGAAAAACTACTTCCCCTTCTTTGTTCTTGATGATTAGTCTGCGGGCACTGCCTTCTTTGATGAATTCTCTGATCTTTGCGATCACTTCATTCACGCCACCTTGAACTTCTTCATAGATGCGTTTCGCTTTTGATTTTGCCTCGTCTTTATTCATGATATGTGCGATTTATGAAATTTTTTGTAAGGAGTTTCCTCCAACGGGGTCTAACTACGCAAAGCAAAATAAAAAGATTCGGAGCATAAATGTTAGCAAGAGTTTACTGTGCATCAACGGTTGGAGTTGATGCCAAAATTATAGATGTAGAAACCCATCACACAAATGGATTAGTAAAATTTTTCCTGGTTGGGCTACCAGATAGAGCAGTTTCTGAATCAAGAGACAGAGTAGAGGCAGCTATCCGAAATACAGGTTCTTATTATCCACTTGGAAGAATTACTGTAAATCTCGCTCCCGCAGATCTCCCAAAAGAAGGAAATGCGTTTGATTTACCAATAGCAATTGGTTTACTCAGGATGTCTGGACAGATTCATACCGAAAAACTCGAAGAGACAGTAATGCTTGGTGAATTAGCTTTGGATGGAAAAATACGTCCTATCAAAGGAGTACTACCTGTAGCTGTAGAAGCAAAAAAACAGGGTTATAAATACCTCATAGTTCCAAAAGAAAACGGAGCTGAGGCTGCTGTTGTAGAAGGAATTGAGATTTTTCCGTTTGAACACCTAAATCAGGTAAAAGACTGGCTTGAAAACAGGGGAAGTATGGAGTCATTTAGTATTGATGTTGGAAAAGTATTCAGTCAAAACGGGAAAATGGATGTATTGGATTTTAGTGATGTTCGAGGACAGGAGAATGTAAAAAGAGCCTTAGAAATAGCTGCAGCAGGCGGACATAATGTAGTGATGGTTGGACCTCCCGGTTCAGGTAAAACTATGATGGCAAGAAGAATTCCGACAATTCTACCTCCACTTTCATTAAATGAAGCGCTTGAAACTACAAAAGTTCATTCAGTTTCGGGTTTAATGAAATCAGGAAAGGCGCTTATTACATCGAGACCTTTCCGGGCACCACATCACACCGTTTCTGACGTTGCTTTAGTTGGAGGAGGAGGAATCCCTATGCCCGGAGAAATTTCAATGGCTCATAATGGAGTGCTATTTCTGGATGAACTACCGGAATTTAAAAGGAGCGCTCTAGAAGTTATGCGACAGCCCCTAGAAGATGGGTTTGTTTCGATTTCAAGAGCCAGAATGAGCGTAACTTATCCGAGCAGAGTGATGTTAGTAGCTTCTATGAATCCTTCCCCATCCGGAGACTGGTATAATCCTCAGGAAATGAATGGAACATCTTCTATTCAGATGCAGCGATATCTGAGTAAAATCAGCGGACCACTTTTGGACCGAATAGATCTTCACATCGAGGTTAATAAAGTGGGCTATGATGAACTTTCTGGGAAAGCGAAAGGAGAATCTTCGAAAGAGATTCGGGAGCGAGTAATTGAAGCTAGGGAAGTCCAGTCGCGACGATTTCTTGGATTGAAAGGGGTATACAGTAATGCACAAATGAATACCCGGCAAGTGAGGAAGGTTTGTGAATTGGATAACACAAGTTCGGAAATTTTGAAGAAAGCCATTACCTCGCTTGGACTTTCAGCAAGGGCATATGACAGAATTTTAAAAGTAAGCAGAACAATCGCAGATTTGGATAAATCCGAAAATATCCAATCACACCATGTAGCAGAAGCTATTCAATACCGAAGTCTGGACAGAGAAGGGTGGTTGGGCTAAGAACATTGAACATTGAACAAGGAATTTTGAACATAGAAATAAAAGACTTGGGATATGACTGAAAATAAGAAATATGATTTACATGAAAGATTAATCAGGTTTTCGATCTTGATTTTGAAGGTGGTCGATAACTTACCTAAAAGTTATGCAGGAGTTCATTTTGCTAAACAGTTAGTTAGGTGTGGAACAGCCCCTGCCTTTCATCATGCCGAAGCACAAAGTGCAGAATCAAGAAGAGACTTTATTCATAAAATGAAGATTGCTGTCAAGGAACTAAGAGAAACATATATCAACCTCAAAATCATTAAAAGAAAGCCACTTTTGACTGATCAAAAAGTAGAGGAGGCAATTGAAGAGTGTAATGAACTAATCTCAGTTTTTGTAAAGAGTATTCAGACAGCAAGGAAAAACCTGAACTAGCAAATAGTTCAAAGTTGGATGTTCTTTGTTCAATGTTCTTCACATCATCATGCGGTGAATTTAATCATCTCAAAAAAGTTATTTATACACGGGAACTAGTTGTTACCATAAGCGTTTTAAGATCAATAGTTGGAGAATGCTATGAAAAAAGGAACTACATATTGGCAAGGGAGTTTGGTATTTACATTACCAATCATCATTCTGATTATTTATCTGATTCTCACTTTATAAAAAGTTGATTTCAGTGTATTAAATGGATAAGCTTTCAAGCTTTAATCCAGAAAAATTTATTGCCTAAATACGCTGACATAGTTTTCCCCACAGCTGTTCGACAACAGTTCACCTATCATATCTCTGAGCAATTGGAATCTCAGGTATTGCCGGGAAAACGAGTGTGGGTGCCACTTAGGAATTACTTTGCGATTGGTGTAGTAGTTAAATTGCACGATAAAGTCCCGGATTTTGAAACCCGACCCATCAGAAAGGTACTTGATAAGAATCCAATTATAAAAGGTGAACTCCTTGAACTAACAAAATGGATTCATCAGTTTTATTTTAGTAGCTGGGGGGAAGTAATACAGGCGGCTTTACCTGCCGGACTTAATTTCATCTCAAAAAAATACCTACGATTAAATGATAGAAAGAACTATTCTGAACTTTCATCTAGAGAAAAAGAGCTATTAAAAGAACTCGATAATGAAACAAGCACTACCCTGGATGAAGCACAAAAAAGGTGGAAAGGAACAGGATTAAATAAAGTTCTTAACCAGCTGATCAAAAAAGAGTTTTTAGAAATCTGGGAAGAACCGGATTTAAAAGTTTCTATAAAAACTGAAAGAGAATGGATCTGGGCTAAGGGTAAGTCTAATGAACATGCCAAAACTTTTCTTTCTTCAATTGACGGGAAATTAAATAAATGGCAGGAAGCCTTGAAAGAAATTTCAGAATCACAACTTCCTAAGAGACATTCAGAACTTGATTCCCTCAATCATTTAAATGGTTATTCAAAACGTGCACTTCAGGATAAAGGATGGATTACTTTCAAAGAAGTGGAAGCGGTAAGTACTGAACCAAATCTTTCATTCGATCCAAATTCAATCAAAGCACTAAACACATCACAGAAGAAAGTTTTTAGTGTAATTTCTGAATCTATAAAGAAAAATGAGTTCGATAATTTCCTGTTGTATGGTATTACCGGAAGTGGGAAAACAGAAGTTTATATTCATGCTTTAAAACAAGTACGAGCATCAGGAAAAGGGGGTATTGTACTTGTCCCTGAAATTGCACTTACTCCGCAAACGGTTGCACGGTTTTACCAGATTTTTGGAGATGATATTGCCGTTCTTCACAGTAGGATGACGAACAGTGAACGTCTTCAGGCAAGGAGTGAACTTAATGAAGGGAAAAAAAATATAGCAATAGGACCGCGTTCTGCTGTTTTTGCTCCCATCCAAAACCTTGGATTAATTGTATTGGATGAAGAACATGATGGTTCCTATAAACAAATAGATCCTTCCCCAAGATATCATGCCAGAGAAACGGCTATTATGAGAGCAAGTCTTAATAATGCTGTTGTAATAATGGGTTCAGCAACCCCAAGTATGCAGGCATTACATATGGCTGCAAAAGGAAAAGCTAATCTTTTAGAATTGAAAGAGAGGCATGCTGAAGCTGTTCTTCCAAAAGTTGAAATCATTGACCTGAAAAAATACACCGGAGCTATGAAGGGGGAGTTGTCAGTTCCTTTATTTATAGCAATTCAAAAAGCTCTTCAGGAAAAAAACCAGATCATCTTACTCTATAACCGCAGAGGTTTTGCTAATTATATTCAGTGTGAGACTTGCGGTCATATTCCCCAAAGCCCGGAATGTTCAGTGAGCCTGACTTATCACAAAAGAAAGAATCTGTTGATGTGTCATTACTCTGGTTATTCAAGGAGAGCAGATACAGAGTGTGAAGTATGTAAATCCAACAAATTAATTGTTCAGGGGTCTGGTACACAAAAAATCGAAGAGAGTCTTCAGGAATTGTTTCCAGAAGCCAGAGTTTTACGTTTTGATAAAGATTCAACATCAAAAAAAGGATCACATCAACGTATTTTAGATTCATTTGGAAAAGAGGAAGCGGATATTCTAATTGGAACACAGCTTGTTGCAAAAGGACTTGATTTCCCAAATGTAACCGTTGTTGGAGTAGTGAATGCTGATACAGAACAAGCATTTCCATCCTTTCAGTCTAATGAAAGAACCTATCAGTTATTAAGTCAGGTTTCAGGTAGATCAGGTAGAGGATCTAAACCTGGTCAGGTTTTTATTCAAACCCGACAACCTGAAAACACAGCTATACAATTCGCAAAAAATCATGATCACGAAGGGTTTTCAAGAGAAGAAATGGGTTTCAGAAAACCGCTAAGTTACCCTCCTTATTCCAGATTGATAAAGTTTGTTTTGAAGGGTAGGGAAGAGCAAAAAGTCAAAAAATCATCGATGTATGTCCGAAAAGCAATTGAATTGGTTGCACCTGAACTTGAGATTTTAGGTCCATCTGCTGCGGCAATAGGTTGGATGAACAGAAACTTTTATTGGGAGTTAATTTTGAAAATTAGTCCTGAAAAAGGGGCGAATTATATTGAGGCTTTATTGGATAAAATAATGCAAGTGTATGAACATCAATCGGAAATCAGTACATCTTCTGTTCGGATTAATATTAATGTGGATACAATCCGCTAAAAACTTGCAATAGGTTTCAGAAAGTAAGTATTTACCATCTGTAATGATCAAAACTTAATTATGGGTGAACAAAGGGTAAAACTGGCAAAAACCAATGAGCAGGTTCAGAATTTTATGAAGAACGTGCTCAAAGATTTGCGTGCATTAAAGAAAATGCTCGATGAAGATTGGTTTGAGACGGATACTATTAGAATTGGTGCAGAACAGGAACTGTGTTTAATTGATCAAAATGCGAAACCATTTTTTGAGTCGGGTAAAGTACTTGAGAATTTAGGTGGAGATAGTGAGCACTTCACTACCGAATTTGCAAAGTTCAATCTTGAGATAAATGTAAATCCGCCTCTCGAGTTCAAAGGAAATGCACTATCTCAAATGGAGCATAATCTTCAAAAGCGAGTTGAGCAGGTAAGAGCTGCCGCTGAAGAACTAGGTGCGGATGTTTTGCTAACAGGTATTTTGCCAACCATCAGAAAGGCGGATGTGAGTATGGATAGCCTTACCCCGATTCCTAGATATAAAGCATTATGTGAAGCCATTGATAACCTGAGAGGGAAAGAATACGAGCTTCGCATCCAGGGAATGGATGAACTTTTGATGAAGTTTGATACGCCTATGCTGGAAGGCTGCAATACTGGTTTTCAGGTCCATCTTCAGATTAAACCGGACGAATTTGTTTCTAAATATAACGTAGCTCAGGCAATCACAGCTCCTGTATTGGCAAGCGCTGTAAATTCCCCTTTATTTCTGGGGAAAAGACTTTGGGCTGAAACACGTATCGCTCTTTTTCATCAGTCGGTAGATACTCGTGGTGTAGGAGACCATATCCGAGATAGCAGTCCCAGGGTAATGTTTGGTACGGACTGGTTGAAAGATTCTATCCTGGATATCTACAAAGAAGATATTTCAAGATTCAGAGTTTTATTGAGTTCTGATGTGCAGGAAGATGTGGAAGAACTTCTCAGGAATGGTGTCCCACCAGAGCTTATGGCGTTGAAAGTGCATAACGGAACGGTATATCGCTGGAACAGGCCGTGTTATGGAGTTGGTGGCGGTAAACCTCATCTTAGAATAGAAAATCGCGTCTTACCATCCGGTCCAACGGTAATTGATGAAATGGCAAATACAGCATTCTGGCTCGGCTTGTTAAATGGATTTGAAGAAGAACATCCGGATATAACAAAAGAATTGGAATTTGATGATGCCCGAATGAACTTTTTTGCTGCGTCTAAAATGGGACTGGATACCAAGTTTGAATGGACGGGCGGTAAAAAAGTGACGGCTAAAGATCTGATTTCTGATGAACTTCTCCCGATTGCAAAAGCCGGACTTGAGAAAGCTGATATAGATAAATCGGATATAGATACCTACCTGAGTGTGATTGAAGACCGGGTTGAATCTGCTCAGACGGGAGCATATTGGGTAGTAAAGTCGTATGCGAATTTAATAAAAGAGAATAACAGAGAGCATTCGGTTTCAGCTATCACAAATTCAATGCTTAAAAACCAGAAGAAAGGGGAACCTGTTCATAAGTGGGGACTGGCACGGATTGAAGATATGGATCACTGGAAACCTACCAGTCTTTTGGTAGAAGAGTTTATGACTACCGATTTATTTACTGCCAGAAAAGAAGATTTGATTGAGTTTACGGGGAACCTCATGGATTGGCGAAGGATTAGATATATACCAATCGAAGACGATCAAAAACATTTGGTTGGACTGGTTTCTATGAGAATGATGCTTCGGGAATACTCCAAAGCGGTAACAGAAGATATCGAAATTATAAACCGCCCAATAAGCGAGTTTATGATTGAAAACCCAATTACTATTCATCCGGAAGCATCTATAATGGAAGCGATGAATATTATGCAGGATCAGAAAATCGGATGCCTTCCGGTAGTGAAGAATAGCCGATTAGTTGGTATCATTACAGAAGATAATTTCATGAATATTACACGGCGTTTGTTGATCGCATTGTCGGAAGAAAATGATGATAAGGAGTAAATGCATCTCGCAGAAGTAGAACACAATTTAAAGCCAGGATCCAGAGCTCAGCACTATATTGCAGACATTGTTGGCGATTTGCCGGGACCAACCATCATCGCGGTTGCAGGAATTCATGGGAATGAGGCAACCGGAATAGCAGCCATTGAAAGAATCGTAAAAGAAATCGAGCCGCTCACATCAAAAATGAAGGGACGTTTCCTGGGATTGAAAGGAAATATCCCGGCTTTAAGTGCCGGAGTTCGATTTGTAGATGAAGACATGAATCGCTTATGGACTACTTCCATACTCGACAAAATCCGAAGAACAAAGTCGATGGAATTAAGCTCGATCGATCGGGTAGAGGTAAAAAAGATGCTTCAGATTTTAGATCCCATTGTACTATCTGAAGAACAAGGGGAAATCATCTACGTCGACTTACATACCTTTTCCGGTTCGGGAGGACTATTTTCAATCACATCAGATGACGACCGACACTCAAAAATACTATCCAAATTGGGAGTTCCACGTATCTTTGGGCTGCAACATTCTATTCCGGGAACATCTATGGATTATGTGGAAGATGCAGGTCATATTGGTTTTGCATTTGAAACTGGAACTCATGGCTCAAAAGAAGCCGAGGATAATGCATATGCAGGTTTATTGGTTCTTCTTGAAAGTCTGGGTATGATTGATAAAAATGATATCTCTGACTTTGATGTATGTCATGATTATTTGACCAGTAGAGTGAGCGGATACCCTTCTAAAGTTAAATTTCTGTATAAACACATCATTGAAGAAGGAGATGAATTTGTGATGCGACCGGGCTTCCATAATTTTGATAAGGTGGACAAAGGAGATTGGCTGGCTTCTGATAAAAATGGAGAAATTAAGGCGCAGGCAGATGGTTATTTATTGATGCCTTTATACCAGCAACAAGGAAATGACGGCTTTTTTATTGTGAGGGATTGTGAGTAAAAAACAGACATTAAATGATTATCAGTTTATTGATGGAAGCAGGCTTTCATCCGTAATTGAAGCGTTAATATTTGCCAGTGATGAACCTATTTCTGGGGAAAAAATCCGAACAATCATTGTTGAAAATGAAGAGCAAATTGAAGTCGATGAAGGAACGGTTGCAGATTTTGTTGAAAAGCTGAATCAAAGATACGATGAAAATGGGCTGAGCTTCAGAATTGAAAAACTGGCAGGTGGATACACCTTTGTAACGCAGTCGAAATATCATTACTGGTTAAGTGTATTTCAGCATGAAAATGCTTTTAGAAAGCTTTCACAGTCTGCTATCGAAAGTCTGGCTATTGTGGCTTATCGCCAGCCCATTACCAAACCAGAAGTTGATCAAATTCGAGGTGTGGATTCCGGATATATCATTCGTCAGTTAATGGAAAAAGCGTTGATTGAGGTGGGCGGGAGAGCTGATAGTCCGGGAAAACCGTTGCTATACAAAACTACCAAACATTTTCTACGGCACTTTGGTTTAAATTCAGTTCAGGATCTTCCCAAGCCAAGAGAAATCGAAGAAATACTGAAAGACGACGACATGGCTGAACATCGGCAGTTATTGCTTGAGCGTCAGCTAATGATGGAAGAGTTGGATGAAGAAGAAACAACAGAAGAGATTCAGGAAGTAAATTTGGGAGAAGAAGAGGAGGAAGGAGAAGGGAACAAGGAGAAAGGAGAGGAAGAGTAAAATTAATTAAACGATAGATTATGAATGAACAGGTGAAGAGTTTTGAAGACTTATTAGTTTGGAAAGAAGGTGTCCGATTATGTATAGATGTGTATTGTTTATTAAAAGGATCCAGAGATTTTGGACTTAAAGATCAAATGCAGCGTTCATCGGTTTCAGTTCCATCTAATATTGCAGAAGGCTTTGAACGAAATACCAATAAAGAGTTTATTCGCTTTCTCTATATAGCAAAAGGTTCTTGTGCAGAGTTAAGAACTCAACTTTATATTGCAATTAAAGTTGGAGAGATTGATGAGCAAACAGGAAAGAAACTCATTGAAACAGCAAAATCAATCTCATCTATGCTGCATGGTTTAATAAAAACCAGAATTGAAAAATTCAGTTAGCCTTACTCCTTTTTCCTTAAATCATGAAAAACAAAAAGAAATATTTTAAAAATAAAAGCAAGAGTAGAAAAGAAAAGGCTACTACTGTAGACCAAAATTATTCGAAAACCGAAGAAATCAGGCTGAACAAATTCATAGCACATGCAGGACTGTGTTCCAGAAGAGAAGCTGATACCTATATCGCTGATGGTAAAGTGCAGGTGAATGGAAAAGTAATCACTGAAATGGGGTATAAAGTCCGGCGCAAAGATGCTGTGGTGGTAGATGGACAAAAAATCAGTCTCGAACCATTCGTCTATCTTTTGCTAAATAAACCCAAAAACACCATCACTACCACCGATGATGATAGGGGAAGAAATACCGTATTGGATGAAGTGGAAAATGCAACTGGATATCGTGTTTACCCGGTTGGTCGTTTAGACAGAAATACGACCGGACTTCTGATTCTTACTAATGACGGAGATTTGGCGCACCGGTTGATGCATCCCAGTTACAAAGTAAAGAAGACCTATGAAGTTGAAACAAAACGGACGCTGACAGACGACGAATTAGCCGCGTATTCTAAAGGAGTTGAATTAGAAGATGGAGTTGCTACCGGGTATAATATTCGTCCTTTTGCAGATGTTAAAAACACATTCCTGATATCAGTATTCGAAGGAAGAAACCGATTGATCAGAAGAATGGTGGAATTCCACGGAACAGAGGTCACAAAACTGAAAAGAACGGAATATGCCGGACTGGATTTAAAAGATGTTTCTGTTGGGCGCTGGCGCTATTTGAAGCAAAAGGAAATTAATGACCTTCGAAAATTGGTTAAGCTGGACACCCTCGATTTCAAGAAAGGATAATATGGAATTTAATAACATCTCTATTTCTTCCGGACAAACCCCTTCATCCGAAGGTCTGCCAATACGCTGGGATTTATACACTCCAATCAGCGGAACTGCAAGAGAGTTTCCAGTGATCATTTTTCTGCATGGATTTAAAGGATTCAAAGACTGGGGTCCCTTTCCCGATGCATGTGAAGATTTGGCAAGGAGTGGATTCGGTGTTCTGGCTATGAATTTTTCACTCAATGGAATTGGTGATAAAAGAACCGAGCTGGATCGTTTGGATTTATTTGAACGGGAAACGTTATCTCAGGATTTGGATGATATCGGTAGCATTATTCATGCGTTACAGAAAGGTGATATAAAGGATAGTCACACACATTTGAATACCGATATGATTGGAATTGTTGGGCATTCTAGAGGTGGACATACTGCTATTGTTGCTGCCTCAGAATATGAATCGGTTCAATGTTTAGTGACCTGGTCAGCAGTTGGAAATTATATGAGCAGATGGGCGGAAGACAAAATTGAGGATTGGAAATCAACCGGATATATCGAAGTTGAAAATGCCCGAACCGGTCAGATTATGAAAGTTGGTAAAGTAGTTCTGGAAGATGCTGTTGCAAATGCAGATCAATTAATGGCCATGAAGCGTGTTTCTGATGTTCGTATTCCAACGTTATTTATTCATGGGAGAGAAGATGAAACAGTTCCTTATACCGATTCTGAAGAATTACATATTGAATGTGCTGCTAAAGACAAAGAATTGAGATTGATCTCTAATGCCGGACATACCTACGGAGCCGCCCATCCATTCGAAGAAGACGAGTTCCCAAAACCCTTCGCCGAACTTTTGGAATGGACCATAGGGTGGTTAAGAGAGCATTTGAGGTAGAAGAAATTATCGGATATCGATAGTACCGACATTAAGATTAAGGGGTATGTTTAGCTCAATTAATTCATCGTTCTGGTAGTCATATACGGAATAGCTATTTACTTCTTCTTTTTTATGATAGATTATCATATAGCTACCATTGGTAGTCCAGTTATGGTAATACACATCGGTAGGATCAAGGGGTAGATTTAATGATTCTAATTCATTTTCAACCGTATCAAGTGTTACAACATCCAGCGTGTACCATTCATAAGGAGATGAGTTCTTCTCAATTAGGTATGTATCATTGTTTGGGTCATATGTAAATCTCCGTACTAATCCGTCCGTAGTAATTCTCCGGATTTCTCCAGTACTGATTTCGAGTTCATAAATGTCTTGACCTTTTTCTCCTTCTGATTGGTAGTCTCTTTTTGATCGAAAGGCCAGCCTGGAACCATCTTGACTCCAAACAGCGCGATCTCCTCCTAAATTAGGGTCAAGCAATGAAGTCACTGTATCTGACTCAAAGTCATATAAGTAGACTTGTGGTGGAATAAATTGGTTCGTAATGTGGAAAGCTATTTTCTCCCCGTCAGGGCTCCATGTTGGATAAGAACCCTGTTGTATATACTCAGTATTTTCAACCTTGTAAGTTTTTAAAGGTTTTTGATTAGTACCATCAGCATTCATTAAAAAGAGTGATAAAGAATGTTGGGTTGAAAACATATTTGAAGTAAAAATAAATTGAGTACCATCAGGATTCCAATATGGGGCACCCGCAATATCTTCTTCAAAAAAAGTAACCTGTTGGAACCCACTTCCATCTAAATTTACCGTGTAAATTTGGTATTCAAATAATTCTGTGCTGTCATACGCTGAAAAAATTACATCACCGGGTATTACTGGAGGTCGTTTTTTTCTTCTTTATTATCTAAAATCCCACAAGAGAGTATAGAAGTTGAAACAAGGAGAAGTAGGATATACTTTATAAAAGTATTTGTTTTTAAATACATATAAGAATAAGATTAATATTTATGTAATTTGTTACAAATTAAATTTGTAATTATTCGTTAACACGCTATTTAGTTCTTTTATTTCTTTTTACAGCAAAAACGAACTTTTTCCTTGATTGACTGTTTCGGTTGTAAGACTTTACAAGTCTAGATTTTTTAAAACTAACTAAGCTTGCTATATGACAAACGGATTATTTAATAAAGGAAGGTGTTTCGCATTCCTTCTTTGCGGATTTTTGGTGATTTCAGGTTGTAAATCAACCCAGCCTGTCACCTCATCTTCATCAAACTCTCCTACCAGATCAGCAAGATCGGGCCCAAGCGGAGGAGATATGAAGAAATACAGCGATGTAATTACCAGTAAAGCTGTTTCTGATGAAGGGCTTTTTGGAGTTCATAAAGTAAATGATAAATATTACTTCGAAGTACCGGATTCTCTACTTGAAAGGGAAATGTTACTAGTAACCCGTGTTGCGGGATCTACTCAAAATTTAAGTTTTGGAGGAGCAGGGCAAAAAGCCCGTGGACAACAAGTAGTGCGATGGCAGCGAAAAGAGAATACGATTTTACTGCGTCACGTTTCTTTCTCCAGCGTAGCAGATGAAGATGATCCGGTATATAAATCGGTTCGAAATAACAATTTCGAGCCAGTTATCTACACCTTCAACATCGAAGCAGATAAGACAGACAGCACAGGGCTGGTTTTTGAAGCGACCAAGCTTTACACCTCAGATATTCCCTTATTGAGTGGTTTGAGCAGTTTCCAAAGAAGAAACTTTCAGGTTCGCAGACTGGATGGTAACCGAAGTTTTGTAGAGCGTATGGCGAGTTACCCAAAAAATGTAGAAGTACGTCACGTTCTCACGTATGATGCAGGTTCTCCACCGGATGATGGTGCTACGGGAACCATTTCACTTGAGGTAAATCAATCGATGTTACTTTTGCCTAAAGAACCAGTAACTCCGCGAAACTGGGATGCCCGGGTACATTATTTTTCAATAGGGCAATATGATTACAGCTCTGAAGAGCACAAAGCGGCGAGAAATCGATTTATTACGAGATACAATCTAGTTCCAAAAGACAAAGAAGCCTATTTGAGAGGTGAATTAGTCGAACCTACAGAACAAATCGTTTATTATTTGGATCCCGCAACTCCAAAAAAATGGGTTCCATATCTAATACAAGGAATAGACGATTGGCAGGTAGCTTTTGAAGCAGCAGGTTTTAAAAATGCAATTATTGGTAAAGAAGCTCCTACCCCGGAAGAAGATCCCGAATTTTCGCCGGAAGATGCCCGCTATTCTGTGATGAGATACATCACAAACCCAATTCAAAATGCACAGGGACCACATGTACATGACCCGAGATCAGGACAAATTCTGGAAAGTGATATTCTTTGGTATCACAATATCCAAAATCTGTTAAGAAACTGGTTCTTTGTTCAAACAGCTGCAGCAAATCCTGATGCCAGAAACGTGAAAATGTCGGATGAAATCATGGGTGAAATGCTCCGTTTTGTGATGGCACACGAAGTTGGTCATACTCTTGGACTCCCTCATAATATGGGATCAAGTGTAGGGTATACCGTAGATCAGCTAAGGGATCCTGAGTTTACTTCCACACATGGAACAGCTCCATCTATTATGGATTATGCCCGTTTCAACTATGTAGCGCAACCTGGTGATGGAGTAACACACTTCTATCCTAAAATTGGAGAATATGACATTTGGTCTATCAAATGGGGATATACCTGGTTTCCTGATGTTGAAGAAGCAGATGATGAAAATGAAATTCTGAATGAATGGATTGTAGCTAACGGAGATGATCTTTTATACTGGTTTGGTTTTCAGAATGGCATCGATCCAAGATCACAAACAGAAGCTATTGGTGATGACGCTATGCGCGCCAGTGAACTTGGGTTGGCAAATCTTCAGGTAATCACAGACAACCTCATCGATTGGGTTGAAGCTCCCGGCGAAGATTTTAGTGATCTTTCCGAGTTGTACTCCAATATACTTGGGCAGTGGAGAAGATACATGGGACATGTTACTACGTATGTTGGTGGTGTGTATCAAACCAATAAAACCTACGATCAGGGCGGAGAAGTGTACGAAGTTGTTTCGAAAGCAGATCAGCGCAGAGCACTTGCTTTCCTGAACAGACATGCATTCACAGCTCCATCATGGGCGTTCAACAAAGAAATTCTGGATCGTGTAAATCAATCAACAGCTGTAGAAACCTTCCGTTCTGCTCAGGCTGGTGTATTGAACAATGTAATGAGTCCGGACAGAATTGCCCGACTTATCGATAATGAAACTCGTGCAGATGGGGAAACCTATACTGTTTTCGAAATGATGGATGAGTTAAGAGGTGGTGTTTGGAGTGAGCTTCGCGCGAACAGAAATATCAACGTTCACAGAAGACATCTGCAAAGAGCGTATCTCGAAAGAGCAGAATACCTGATGACAACGGAACCTCCAAGAGGTGGATTCTTTGGTTCACCTTATGATGTAAGTCAATCTGATGTTCGACCTGTTGTAAGAAACGAACTTACTATACTAAGAAGAGATATCAACAACCGACTTAATGCCGGAAATGTTGACCGAGCCACTCGGGTACATCTCGAAGATGCACGAAGCATCATCGAAGATATTCTTGATGGCAACGACTAAAACTAAAATTGAACTAAAAGGATGGTAATGTTTACCATCCTTTTTTTATAAGGGACAATAAAGGAGTTAAAAATGAAAAAACTATCTGTACTATTATTGGGGATTATACTTTCAATTCCCGCTGGTGCTCAGCAGCTGGATATGGAGCTGATGAAAGGAATTGAGCCACGTAATATTGGTCCTGCAGGTATGAGTGGACGTATTACTGCAATTGATGTTGTGGAAATGAACCCTGATATCATGTATGCCGGATCTGCTTCTGGTGGATTATGGAAGTCTGAAAGTGGTGGTATCGTTTGGGAACCAATTTTCGATGAATACGAAGCTGCATCTATTGGAGCAATCGATATCTACCAAAAGAGCCCAAGTATTGTTTGGGTTGGAACCGGAGAAGGTAATCCAAGAAACAGTGCTTCTTCTGGAGCCGGAGTTTACAAAAGTCTGGACGGTGGAAGATCCTGGGAGTTGATGGGACTGGAAGGTACTCGCAATATTCATCGTGTGATCGTTCATCCGGATGACCCGAACACCGTATATGTTGGTGCACAAGGTAATGCCTGGGCTGATTCAGAAGATCGTGGTGTGTACAAAACCACGGATGGTGGAAAAACATGGGAGAAAATTCTGTATGTAAATACTAGAACCGGTATTGCCGATATGGTAATGGACCCAATCAATCCGAATAAAATTATTGCTGCCATGTGGGAATACAGAAGATGGCCATGGTTCTTTGAATCCGGTGGAGAAGGCTCCGGGTTATACATGACCGTTGACGGAGGAGAAACATGGAAAGAAATTACTTCTGATGACGGATTACCGGAAGGCGAACTTGGAAAAATAGGTATTGCTATCGCACCGAATAAGCCAAATGTTGTGTATGCGTTAGTAGAATCAAAGAAAAATGGAATCTACAGAAGTGATGATGGCGGGTACACCTGGGAACTTCGTCAAACCGTAGAAAAAGATCCCGAAGTAGGGAACCGACCATTTTATTACCACGAGATTTATGTAGATCCTTTTAATGAAAACAGAGTGTATAGTATTTACACGTATCTTTCTGTAAGCGAAGATGGAGGGAAATCCTTTGAGAGTCTATACCCTTATTATAACTGGGTTCACCCGGATCACCATGCCTTCTGGTTAAGTAAGGAAAGCCCCGGATTTATGATTGATGGAAATGATGGGGGGCTTAATATTTCTCATGATGGAGGAAAAACCTGGAGATTTATTGAAAATATTCCGGTAGGACAGTATTACCACGTAAATGTGGATATGGAGATTCCTTACAATGTATACGGTGGAATGCAGGACAACGGTTCCTGGGAAGGTCCGGCTTACGTTTGGAGAAGTGGTGGAATCAGAAATTCCTATTGGGATGAATTATTCTTTGGTGATGGTTTTGATGTTCTTATTGATCCAAGTAATCAAAGATATGCTTATGCAATGTCCCAACAAGGAAATATTGGTCGTGTAGATCGCGAGACAGGAAGTGCTCGTTTTGTGCAGCCTACCCACCCTGATGGAGAAAGACTTCGCTTCAACTGGAACGCCGCACTCAATTTCGATCCTTTTGATGACGAGACGATATACTTTGGTAGCCAATATGTGCATAAAAGTACAGATCGCGGGGAGACCTGGGAAATCATATCTCCTGATTTGACCACAAATGATACTACCAAGCAAAAGCAGCATGAAAGTGGTGGACTAACCATGGATGCTACCGGCGCTGAAAATTACACCACTATTCTGGCAATTGAAGCAAGTCCGATTGAAGAAGGAGTGATTTGGGTAGGAACCGATGACGGAAAAGTTCAGATAACCAGAGATGGAGGAGAAAACTGGATGGATGTTTCCGGAAATCTTCGAGGTGTTGCTGAAGGTAGTTATGTTGCTCAGGTAAAAGCCTCAAAATTTAATGCGGGGGAAGCAGTAGCCGTTATTAACGACTATCGAAGAGGCAACTGGACTCCATACATAATGCATACAACCGACTACGGCCGGAGATGGAGAAATATTGTAGCCGATAAAGGGCTAAACGGATATTCGCTTTCTTTTGTACAGGATTTAGTAGAACCAAACCTGATGTTTGTTGGAACTGAATTCGGATTATATGTTTCCATCGATGGCGGTGATTCATGGACGAAATGGACCAATGAATATCCGACTGTTTCTACCTACGATATGGTTATTCACCCACGTGAGCATGACTTGGTAATTGGTACTTTTGGTCGTTCTTTTTGGGTAATGGATGACATTCGTCCGCTACGTGAGTTGGCAGCTAACGGAGCTGATGAACTCGAGAAAACCATCAAGGCTTTTCCATCTCCTGATGCATATTTAGCAGAATGGCGTCAGGCTATGGGAACCCGTTTTGCAGCTGATGGAATGTTTTCAGGTGAAAACAGACCAAGTGGAGCTATGCTGACCTATTCAGTAAATATCCCTGAACCTGAAGAAGGTGAAAAGAAGAAAGATGAAAAAGTAACAGTTGAAATTTTTGACGCATCTGGCGAAAAGATCAGAACCTTCGACCGAACTCCTGCCCAGAATGGAATTAACAGAACCCGATGGGGTCTTGAGCGTAAAGGGGTTCGTTTCCCAAGTGAGAACGATCCACGGCCAAATGCTCCTGAGCCGGGTGGAGCGGATGTACTTCCGGGTACCTATAAAGTGAAGTACACCTTTATGGGTTCTTCAGATTCTACAATGGTAACTGTTCATCCTGATCCACGCATCGAAATGCCAATGAGTGCACTTAGAGCAACTTCAGAATTTGTAGATCGATCCAATGAAGTAGTTGAAAAACTAAGCGATGCTGTGGCGAAAATGAGAGATGCGAAGAAAATTGTGGAAGTAAATGCCGGATTATTAAAATCTGACAGTCGCTCTAAAGATGAGCTGGAAGAAGTAAATACCATTCAGAAAGAAACCAGCGATAAAATCAAAGCGATTATGGAGCATATTTTTGGAGCAGATGATGACCGTCAGGGAATTACCAGAAATCCCGCAATGACTACCATGAATCGCCTCTTTGGTCCACGAAGGTATTTAGGTGGTGATTGGGATGGTCCCGGAGCTACAGAAGAGAACCTGTTAAGATTAGCCTCTGAAGCAGTAGATGAAGCCGTTAAGATGATTGAAGACTTTGTAGCCACCGATTGGGTTGCATACCAAGTAGCTATCGAAGGAGCAGACCTAAGTGCTTTCAAAGATTTAGGATCTGATAATTAACAAAATCTGAATTAATGACATTAAAAACCCGTTTCAATATGGAACGGGTTTTTTTATTGATTTAAACTATCGTGTCGATACAGTCTCAAAAATATTGAGGTAAATTCAGGATGAGCCCTTTAATTTATATATTGTGCTAATTGCTAATTGCTAATTGCTAATTGCTAATTGCTAATTGCTAATTGCTAATTGCTAATTGCTAATTGCTAATTGCTAATTGCTAATTGCTAATTGCTAATTGTATGGAGTCATTAATAGAATTTTTTGAAAATATACCTACTTCGTTTAGAGCGGGAGTTTTAGTTGGGGGTATCTTTTTATTCTGGATCATAGAAGGAGTATTCCCATTATTTGAGTTCGGATATAAGAAAATCAGACATGCTGGAATTAATCTTTTTCTTAATGGCCTTTTTGTAATAATAGGTCTCGGTTTTGCGGGAATTTTAGTATGGTCGTCCAACTGGGTTACGGAAGAAGGATTTGGGGTTTTACAATGGATAGAAATGCCGCTTTGGGTTCAGGCCATTGTTGGTGTGTTGCTATTAGATTTCTTTGGCGCCTACCTGATTCATTGGATAGAACACAAAGTCAGGTTTATGTGGCGTTTTCATCTTGTACATCACAGCGATACTACCGTTGATGTTACGACAGGTTTACGCCATCATCCGGGTGAAGCAGTATTCAGAATGGTGTTTACTATTATCGGAGTCATTATTGTAGGTGCACCTATTTGGATTATATTTCTCTACCAAAGTATTTCGGCACTGTTTGCTCATCTGACCCACGCTAATATAAATATGCCCAAAAAAATAGATCGTGCTTTATCCTGGATATTTATCACTCCATTAATGCATAAAGTACATCACCATTATACGCAGCCCCTAACGGATACTAACTACGGAAATATTTTTGCAGTCTGGGATAGGATTTTTGGCACGTTTGCTCAGGTGGATGATATTGCAGAACTAAAATATGGAATTGACACACATATGAATCCAGAAGAAAATGACAATCTGGGTAATCTGCTGAAAATCCCGTTTCAAAAGTACCGTCCACCGGTTGGTTCCAAGTTTGGGGAGGAAAGCCCCGATCAGAAAAAATGATTTCAGGTCGACCAATTACAAAATCTATTATCCTGAATTGAATTTTTATATAATTTTAAAGCATGATAAGGAAGGAATTGTAGAGAGTGTCCATGGACTATTATATCAGCTTATACAAGAGATGAACAATCCTTCGAGGAATTATTGGAAAAATTGATAACTGATTATCATAATTAATTATAAAATCTTATCAGACTATTATTCCAACTGGGTTTTCTTAACTAAAAATCAATGTCCAGACCTTTTTGCAAAACAATTTCTCTATCATTTAAACTGTCTGTAATGGTCATAATGTTATGATTAATGGAATATTTTGTAGAAGCATTTAATATGCTTACAAACAATCGATCAAAGTCATTGTCTCCACCAAAATTCAATCCAAATTGACCTTTGAAATCACCTTTTTCAGAGAACAAAGTTTCATAAGACGGAATAAAAAAAGCACTTGGTCCGCCAGTAGCTCCTCCATGCACGGTATAAATCGAATCCGGAGTTGAGTCATCTAAATAAATATATAAAAAAGGAATTCTTCTGGTTGAACAAGGCGTAGATTCTATTTCATTGTTAACTTTTATTCCTACTAAAACCCATTCAGCATTTACTACGGCGTCATTTTTTGTATCAATTTCATAGTCGATATATATTTCACACTGTGGACTTGAATATTCAATTTGGATACAAGTGTTCCGGCTATTCTTAATTAATGAACCATGAACTTCATATCGCGCAATATCCTTAACTATCGGACTTTTCTGTCCTTCACATAAAGGATAATAAATTCTTTTCCCATAAGGATTTTCTTCAGTTACATGCCATTGGGAGTAGCTTTTCGAATAAAGGACAAAATTGAGTGAGCCAGCAGAACCAATAAAGAACCCGTTACCATTTACCTTGCCTATAGTTTTTTTGAAACTTGTTTGTTCCTGAACAGTTTCCTCTACACCTGTAGCGCAAGAATAAAAGTGTATAAGTATGATGAAAGTTAATATGGCTGTGAAAATCTTCATGTTGGTTAAATTAAACCTGATTTTATGTAAAAAATCAAATGTGATGCTTTAACCCAGATATTATCCAAAAAATCGAATTCGGACGTTAGTTTTTCTGGGGCAAAATTACACTTACGAAGATTCCAACTGCAACCACAACAAAAGCACCAAGTGGATTGAGCCATAAAAACTCAATGGCTTTGGTATAGCTTTCCGGGGCTTGAGTCCATGGAAAGAAAAAGGAATAGTCCCCCAATGTTTCGGAATAGAAAAGGCGATCAAAAGTAAATACGGAGAACATCCCGGCGGCAAGACCAGTAAGGGCTCCGGTTCCATTGGCTTTTTTCACCCAAAGCAGGAGAATGAACACTCCTAAAATGGAACCATAAAAATAACTTCCAATTTGGTTTACCAATTCTATAATGGAACGGGTTTCACCAAGAGCAAGCGCAGAAACGGTAGCAAAAATACCCCAACCGAGTGTGGTCCAACGGGAGTATTTAAGATAATGGAGTTCCCCGTGTTTATTGTTGTCTAGTCGTTGATACCAGTCCACGATACTCACTGCACTTAACGCGTTTAATTGTGAGTCGATGGAACTCATTGCCGCAGCAAATATCCCTGCGATTATTAACCCAATTAATCCAATTGGGATATAGTTTAAAATGAAGTAGGGGAAGATGTAATTCGTGTCGTTAACATCCGCATCCAAAATTTCAGCCTGTAAAGCGAGTTCTTTATTTCTTGCTTCGTTAAATGAAGCATCTGCCTTCAGAAAAGCTTGCTGATTTATTTGAGACCGGTCACTTCCAAGTACAATGGCAGCTTGTTCTCTTGCTTGTTTTGCACTGGAATATTCCTCATAAATAAGTTGCTCTCGTTGTAATTGCTCCTCGGTTTGAGCAACCGGATCAGAGGCGCGGAACGAAATAGGGGCATCATTAAAAATAAAGAAAATGTACAGCATTACTCCTAGCAGAAGTATAAAAAATTGCATAGGAACCTTTGCATACGCCGACATTAACAACGAATTTCTGGCGGCGGAAACAGTAGGAGTTGTTAGATAACGCTGCACCTGAGTTTGATCCGTTCCGAAATAGGAAAGCATTAAAAATAAAGCAGCAATAACCCCACTCCATACGTTATACTTTTCACTAAGATCAAAGCTCACATCCAGTGCGGTAAGCTTGTCTAAAGAACCGGCAAGATACAATGCATCTCCAAAAGAGACTTCTTCTGGTAAGTAGTAGACGATCATACCGAAACAGAAGATGAGTCCAAACATCATAACTGCCATTTGTTTTACATCGGTTGAGATCACTCCCGCCATACCACCAATCATAGTATATCCGGTGGCAATAATTCCAATAATCACAATAGTAACCCAAAGTGGAAGTCCCAACAGTAAAGCTAATACATAAGAAGGAGCTGCAATAACGGTACCAAGTGCTAGTCCTCTGGATATCAAAAATAAACCGCTTGTGGTAAGCCTTGTTTTTAATCCGAATCGCTCTTCCAGAACTTCATAGGCAGTAAATGCTTTCATCCTGCTGAAGAATGGAACGAGAAAAATACATATCAAGATCATGGCGAAGGGTATAGCAAGGTACACCTGTACAAACCGCATATCTTCTACATAAGCTATGCCCGTTGTTCCGATAAAAGTAATGGCAGAAGCCTGTGTAGCCATAATGGAAAGACCGGCTGCCCACCATGGCATCCCACGACCTGCGAGTAAATATCCTTCAATATTTTGTGCGTCTTTACCCCGGCGGGTTCCATCCCAAATGGTGTAAGCAAGAAAAGCGAATAAAACAGTCCAATCTATCCAATGCATAGTCTAAGGCAGATTGAAATAATGGGTAAAGAGCCAGAATAGAAGTACGCATGCAATGCCCCAGCAAAAGACATCGATATAAATTTTCTTCCAGTTAGTTTCTTCTGTGGGATTTTCCATTCCTAATGATAGTAAATGATGCTTTAGGATAAAAGCTTTTCAATAACCCGAAAACTCTCCCGGCCTTCATTTAGTAACAGGTCAATTATCGAACAATTGGGTTCAAATCCACTATATGCCTGAGGGTAAACGGGATGTTCTTTCAGTGCGATTTCAGCATTCTTACTCTGCCGTTGGTAGTTTTTTGATTTATATTCGAGATACAAAGTGCTAGCCCCCAAATTTGAAAATGACTCATCAGGGAAAGTACTGTAGCCTTCTGAATTGCTTGCAAGATCAAATTTAATTTCCAGCTCAAGGAATTGAAGCATTCTCCGAAAGAAATAAAGGTTGAATTCCAACAGATATTCGAATTCATTCACTTTTAAAATATCTGATTTCAGTTCATCTTCATAGAAATCAAACCAGGTCGCATTTTGATAATTGTGTGCAATAGCATTCCAGAATGGTTCGAACCAACGCTGAGAATGATCCAACCGGACATCTTCTATTGCTTTCTTTCGGTCTTCCTGAAGCACGGGAAGGTTAATCCATTGAGTTCCAGCTTCGTTTCGGATTTCAGCCCGGTGCGTTCTTCCTTTTCTAGACCATTTTTCCACATCCTGAAGAATGATGCGATCTGCTTTCATTAGAGAAGCCAAATCATACAGATTAGGTGCAAATTGGGGGGTAAGAATCGCTAAAATCAATTATTCATAGATATTTTGTCATTTCGAACGAAGTGAGAAATCTAACGAGTTTTCTGAAGGAATACTTTAGATTTCTCAGTCGATAAACTCCTTCGAAATGACAAACGGATTAAAGAAGAATTTAAAATTCATCATTATTACCATCAAAAGACTTGATCAAAATTTCGTAACTTTAATGCTCTACAAAATTTGAATCAAAGAAAAGAAGTTAATGAGCGTTCGCGTACGTTTCGCACCATCACCAACCGGATTTTTACACATTGGCGGACTTAGAACCGCACTTTATAATTACCTGTTTGCCCGACATCATGGCGGTACTTTTGTGCTTAGAATTGAAGATACCGATCAAAACCGATATGTAGAGGGAGCCGAAGAAGACATCATTAAATCTCTGGAATGGGCTGGAATGACCATTGATGAAGGTCCGAACAAACCCGGAGATGTTGGTCCATACAGACAAAGTGAGCGTAAGACGATGTATGCAGAATATGCTAAGCAATTGGTGGATGGCGGCCATGCTTATTATGCATTCGATACTACAGAAGAAATCGATGAAATGCGTGAACGATTGAAGAAATCCGGGAATCCATCTCCAAGTTACGATTCTATCACTCGTCAGTCTATGAAAAACAGCCTGACCCTTCCTCAGGATGAAGTTGAAAAAAGGCTGGAAAATGGAGACGAATATGTAATAAGATTGAAAGTCCCCCGACGAGAGACCGTGAAATTTGAAGATTTAGTTCGTGGTATAGTTTCATTTGAGACTGGAGGGTTGGATGATCAGGTATTAATGAAATCAGACGGAATGCCAACCTACCATCTTGCGAATGTGGTAGACGATCACACAATGGGAATTACCCATGTTATTCGTGGGGAGGAATGGTTGAGCTCAGCTCCGAAGCATATGTTGTTATACAACGCCTTTGGCTGGGAACCTCCAACAATGGCACACTTGCCTTTGATTATGAGTCCAAGTGGTGGGAAACTATCAAAACGAAAAGCAGAAAGTGAAGGGATTCCGGTTAATACAAAAGACTACATATCAGGAAACTACGAGCCCGAAGCGTTGGTGAATTTCCTCGCTTATTTGGGGTGGAGCCCCGGAGATGATTCTGAAATTCATGATATGAAAGAGCTTTGTGAATTATTCGCGCTTGATAGAGTGAGTAAAGGTGGGGCAGTATTCAATCATAAAAAACTGATGTGGTATAATGAACATTACATCAGAGAAACTTCTGTTTCAGAACTTGTTCCCAGAATTAAAGCCCTTGCTGAAGCACAAGGTTTTGATACCAAAGATGAGGAATACCTTACAAAAGTTATTGAGTTACTTCATGAAAGGGTATCTAAAATAGATGAGTTTGTATCAATGGGGTCTTTCTTTTTTGAAGCTCCAAAAGAGTATGATGAAAATGCTCTCAAAAAATGGAAAGAGGACAGTGCAGGCTTTGTGAAAGCATATGAGTCTAAAATTGAAGCTTTATCAGAAAGTGATTTTATAGCTGCTAATTTAAAATCAGCTTTAGAAGAAACCGTAGCTGAAAATGAAGTCGGTTTTGGGAAGGTGATGATGCCTGTTCGAATTGTCACCACCGGACAAGGGTTTGGTCCGGATTTGTTTGCTTCGCTTGAATTGATTGGGAAAGAAGAAACGTTAAGTAGAATAGATTCAGCTTTAAAGCAATTGACTTAGATTTATTACTATGACCTACAAGTATTTGATAATTGGGATAGCTATTGTGCTTTTAGCTTGTAAAACTTCTGAAGTAACAACGGTTTCTGAAGTTGAAATCAATGCAGAATCATCAGTAACTGAAGTGTTAGAAAGTATATTCGAGGAATCAGATACTTTTTCAAAAACCATAACCGGGTTTATGTTGTATGACCCGGAGGGAGACTCTACGATTTATGCCGTTAATGAAACGAAATATATGAATCCGGCTTCTAATACTAAGCTGTTTACTTATTTCGCCGGATTAAATGTTTTGGGAGAAAGACTTCCTGCGCTAAAATATATTATCAGTGGAGACTCGTTGATATTCTGGGGCACTGGTGATCCATCTTTTCTCCATCCGGATTTTGGTACAACAGATGTATACGATTTATTAAGCAATTTCGAAGGAGAATTATACTTTTCTGATAGTAACTATAATGATGAAAACCTTGGACCTGGTTGGTCCTGGGCTGATTATAATTCGTATTATTCTGCCGAAAAGAGTCCTTTTCCTATTTATGGAAATGTTGCCAGAGTGACTATTGAACATATTGAGGAATACAGAGTCGCTAAAGAAAACGGTGAATATGTAATAAGTCCGTCCATCTTTAGCGAATACATTAAAAATGAAGAAAAGAACGAAGAAGGCAGATTTATTCTAGAGAGAGAACGGGTTGGAAATGAATTTGAATATCAATATACATCTGATACCTCGCGCTACGAAACGGATAAGCCGTTCCATTACACTCCTGAGTTTATAACAGCACTTTTATCTGATACATTAAATAAGAAAGTAAATTATCTGCCTGAGGCTGAGCTTACAAAAGATCATAATACTATATACAGTATGGATTCCGACTCGCTCTTTAAGTACATGTTGCTTCCAAGTGATAATCAGTCTGCAGAGCAAATTCTGTTAATGGTAGCATCAGAATTAGGAATGAAGTTGAACTCCAGAGCAGCGATCAACTATGTGGTTAATAATTATCTGAGCGATTTATCCGATGAACCAAACTGGAGAGATGGCTCGGGTTTGTCCAGATATAATCTTTTTACCCCAAGAACAATGGTTGCCTTGCTGGAAAAACTGGACGTTTTAGTTGAGGATGAGCGGTTATTTGATGCATTACCTCAGGGAGGTAAACAAGGGACAATACGAAGACTATATGCGCATAAAGAAGGTGGATCGCCATATGTTTTTGCAAAGACAGGGTCGTTAAGCAATAATCATTGCCTGAGCGGGTATGTTGTCACAGAAACCGGCAAGAAGCTAATTTTCAGCTTTATGAATAACAATTATGTTATTTCAACCCGGGAAGTCCAGGCTCAAATGGATGAGGTTCTCTGGTTTATTTATAAGAATTATTAAATAAATAAAGTCTCCCTTTGAGGGTAGTTCCGCGTAGAGGAGGGGTATTGGTACTCAATTAGGACATCCTCTGTCTATTTCTGAAAAAAATTTCAGAAATAGACACCTCCTTCAAAGGAGGAATTAATTATCTGGTCCAAAAGAGATAACCCGCTTACACCCCTTCGCCCTTTGCTTCTTTCAGCATTCTTACTTTGATTTTAAAAATGGCAAAAATAACAGTCATAAAAGGACTGATCAGGTTAAAGAATGCGAATGGGAAGTAAGCAAAGGTACTTACACCCAATACATTTGAGTGAAAGGCTCCACAAGTATTCCAGGGAATTAAAGCCGAAGTAACGGTGCCTGAGTCTTCCAGAGTTCTACTAAGGTTTTCAGGAGCAAGTCCCTTATCTTTATAAATATCTGCATACATTCGTCCGGGGACTACAATTGCTAAATATTGATCTGAAGCTGTAACATTGAAGAACACACAAGTACCGGCTGTAGTAGCAACAAGAGAGCCTGCTGAGTTAATGCCGCTTATTACGCCTTCGGCGATACGTTTTAGCATCCCGCTTTTTTCTAATACACCACCAAAAATCATAGCTGAAAGGATTAGCCAGACCGTTCCTAACATTCCATACATCCCACCAGAAGTTAGAAGTTCATCTACAATGTCATTACCGGTTCCTATACTAATATCGCCATACATGGAAGTCATTATTCCGACAAAGCCTTTTTCTAATGTAGTATCTCCAAATTGAGCTACTTCCTGAACCAAAGATGGTTGAAATATTAGTGCGAATATTGCTCCTAATAATCCGCCAATAGTAATTGCAGGAATTGCAGGCATTTTTTTTGTAATAAGAATGACCATCACTACTGGAACCACAAATAGGAAGAAATTTATATTGAATTTACTATCGATAGCATCCAGTATAACCTGAGTATCAGCAATTTCTGCATTTCCACCGTACATAAAACCTAGAATCAAAAAGAGTACAAGTGAGATAGAAATAGAAGGTACCGTTGTATATAGCATATAACGGATGTGGGTAAATAAATCAGTGCCGGCCATTGCAGGGGCAAGATTGGTAGTATCGGAAAGAGGTGAAAGCTTGTCACCGAAATAAGCGCCGGAAATAATAGCTCCAGCAATCATTCCAACAGGTAATCCAAGAGCTTTACCGATTCCAACAAGGGCTATTCCTACTGTAGCTGAGGTTGTCCACGAAGAACCGGTTGCTACAGATACAATAGCACAAACCACACAGGCCGCAAACAAGAAAATGGTTGGATTTAAAATCTGTAATCCATAGTAAATCATAGCAGGGACGATACCGCTAAGCAACCAGGTTCCGGCCAAAGTACCAATCAATAAAAGAATAATCATCGAAGACATTGCTGAACTGATACTATCTACAATACCTTGTCTGATTTGCTTCCAGTTAATTCCCAATCGTAAAGCAACTAAAGCTGCAACTCCGGCAGAAAGCATCAGGATAATCTGATTAGACCCATCAAGAGAAGCATCCCCAAAAATCCGAACATTTATAAAAAGAGCGATTATCAGAAAAATGATTGGGATAAAAGCCTGGAGAAGAGTTGGTTTTTTAAACTTGTACGTCATTAAAATAGGACACTAGTTAGGAATAATAAACGGAAAGAATAAACGCTCTTTTTTAACTAAAAACCAGTTTAAAAGCATTCTCTTCTATTATTTCAGAAGTCTGGGGATTATACCTGCGTTCGATAAAGCTTGCCTTATTTGAATAATCAATCATCAAAACAGTTGAACAACGAGTTCCATAGGTTTCGGTTTTAATAAAGACGGAAGAAACAGCTTTTTCCCATTTTTGTGGGATACCTGTATCCGGCAACTGATCTTCCGGGGGCTTATGGTCGTTTTTTAATAACTCAAAAAGCTCTTCTATTTGAATGTTTTTATTACTGACAGCTTTCTGAAGTTCTTTTTTTGCCTGATCAAGCTTAGGCCAGGAAGTATCAAGTAGCGCATTGCTTACACCATGAATTCCTTCCTTCAGTTCTGTAACAGATTCCGTGATATTTGAATAATGAAAAATTTGGTTTGTATCCCCCAACAGTAAATTATAGCCATTGTATTTCGGGGATTCAGCAATGGTATCCGTCAAATGAGTTTCAGGATTTTTTAGATCTTGCAGATAATTAAGTACCAGTTCTCCACGACTGGGAGGATTGTTTTTAATAATCGAAGGGTCACGATAATTAGTAAGGGCACCCCATTTTCCGGAGTTATTGATTCCCATCCAGGTTCCTCCGGCTTCTAAATCCTTTCCGGCAAGAATATTCGGGAGATTTTCTTGGTTCCAAAACTGAGCTTTACGAGTAGGTCTAGAATAAAATTCATCCCGGTTTGCAGCAAGGATTAATTTATATTCAGGGTGAACACGATAAGCAAAAGTTATTAAGCACATAAATGGGGAAACAAGGGTTTTAAAAACGGAGGAATCTAAGCATATTCCTGCAACCTAAATAAAGATTTCCGTATAGAATTTTTATGTTTGCATTACACGATCAACGCTTTAGGGATATACTGCTTCTTACACTGGGATTTTTTGGGGCACTATGGTTTTTTTACGACCTGGGGAATAACCACCCGCTGGGGCCGGTAGAAATTAAGCTAACTAATGATGAAGCTATTCATCATGCTGATTCAATATTCCTTAATTGGCAGTATCAACCAGTAAATCTTAAAAAAAGAGCCCGGGTTGATTCCTATTCGGGAATGATTGATCATCTTCAAGCTAAGTACGGTCGCTCAGAATTTATTCGGAATATGAAGGATACATCACCTAATAAGTTACCTGCTTATTTTTGGCAGGTTCAGGAATTTTCAGTTGATGACGGGGTAATCAAAAATGCATTTGGCGCCCGGTTAAGCAAACAAGGTGAACTTATTTCATTTAATGTAGAAGATGATTTGATTGTACAGCAAACCCCGTTCAATCGGTCTATGATACGATACGCATATAGCAGAGGTCGGGAATTCACAAAGGTTTTTGAAGATTCGATCATTACCCGACTGGTAAATTTTCAGCATATGAGAGACGACATTGAAAGCTCTATGGAGTTTATCAGTGATCAATTAGATAGTGAGGAAGAGTATCATACAAGCTATATATGGTCAGGAATCGATTATTATATACAAAATTCATATTGGAAAAGGTTTTCTTTTCGTAGAGATTCGATGAGTTTTAATGATAATGGTAGCTTCAGATATGCAATAGCTAATCTTACTTCTCAAGATACAGTGATGGGTGTTGTTCCTAAACTTACAGTAGAGCTGTTACCGGCAGGTGTAGTTAAGAGCTTTAATGTAGAACTTGGGGATGGCTTTTCAACAAGTGCAATGGGCGTGGAGGAAAGCAGAAGGAACCACATCCTGGGCGTCTTTCTGTTTTTTGGAATTTGGTTGCTAATCTCTTTTTATCTCAGAATTAAATCCCGAGCTGTTGATACTCGTCCAGCGCTGGTTGTTGCTGTAATCTGTGGATTTCTTGTACCACTCCTGTTCGTTCTTCAGTATACACGGGAATTCGCTCTCAGTTTTGAAGCTGAGCAGCTATCGTCATTTATCAGCGTTCTTTTTTCATTTGGAGTGATGGGTGCATTGGCCGCAACGGGTTTCTTTGTAATAACTGCAGTTGGTGATTCTGTAACCAGACAATATTGGCCGGTTCAGCTTAAAACATGGGACTTGGTTCGTCGAGGCATGTTTAAAAATAAACCTGTCGGTTGGGCGATAGTAAGGGCAATTTCAATTGGTGGAATTTTAGCCGGTGCTTTTTCCATCATTCTTAGCTTCTTTCCAAGTCTGTATATCAGAGGGAATGTACTTTTTTCTGAAGGAGCGTATGCCTTTTCTCCACTTGCCAACATAATTATTACCCTTTTAATAGGGTTACCTTTTGTTTTAGTTTGTTTCCTCATTCTGGGAAATCAGATATATGCTTTAACATCAAAAAAATGGGCAATTCCTATAGTAAGTGGATTAGTTTTTGCGTTAGTCGATCTGGTCCCAATGGACATGGACCCAATGTTTACAGAATTTATCCTGAACTTTATTTTGGGATTTTTGATAGGAGTATTTTACATCAACTTTGATTTTCTGACTATTGCTCTTGGTTTTTTCATTTTCCTAAACTTTATAACTACTTCAAAAGGATGGTTAGTGAATGGCTCGCCTGACGCTCCGATATTTGTAGGATTTATGGCAACTATGATAGTGATGTCATTAATTGCTTTATACTTCTTGGTAACAGGAGAAGAAAAAGATCAACTACCCGACTACATCCCGGAATACATAGAAGATTTAGCAAAAGAAGAACGTGTAAAACAGGAGCTGGATATTGCCAGAACTGTTCAGAAAACTTTTCTCCCCATAACTACTCCTGATATTAATGGAATTGACTCTTCCGCCGTTTGTAATCCAGCGCAAGAGACAGGGGGAGATTATTATGATATCATTAGCTTAGATGATGATCGAGTTGCTGTAGCGATTGGCGATGTAAGTGGAAAGGGAATCCAGGCGGCATTCTATATGACATTCATAAAAGGAGTGATCCATAGTCTGTGCTCAATTTTCCCTTCTCCTAAAATGATGTTGTATAGAGTTAATAAGATATTCAATCAACATGCTACCCGTGGAACCTTCATTTCTATGATTTATGGAGTCCTGAATTCAAAGGATTGCACATTCACATATATCCGGGCCGGACATAACCCGATGCTATACAAAAGCAAAGGAAAGATCGAGTGGATGCAACCAAAAGGGGTTGCGATTGGAATGAGTAAGGGCGAGGCTTTTAATAAGGTGATGGAAGAAGATACTATCAAGATTGAGAAAGGGGATGTTCTGGTGCTTTATACTGACGGAATAACCGAAGCACAAAATGAAGCCGGGGAATTTTATGATGAGAAAAGGTTGTTTAAGTTAATAAAACGTGAAAAAACCAATTCATCCAAAGAACTTCGCGATTTAATTATTGAAGATGTTCGTACCTTTATTGGAGATGCACTCCAATATGACGACATGACGCTCGTTGTTATTAAAGGTTAATCTAAGGAAAACATGAAACCCCGGATTTTATTTGTAACGCTGATACTGACCCTATTTCTAAGTATGGATAGTTTTGGTCAGTCTCAATCAGAAATTAACTCTGGCTTTAAATGGTATAGCCTTGATGAGGCACAACAAAAAGCCAAAGAGACCGGGAAAAGTATATTGCTTTTTGGATATGCTGAATGGTGTACGTACTGCTTAAAAATGAGAAAGGAATCCTTTCCAGATTTTTCGGTTCAGAAGTCTCTTGCTGATTATTATTTACCAGTTCAGCTTGATGGTGAATCTGAAGAAAGAGTGACCTATAACGGGAAAACCATGCCGGCAAAAGAACTGGCTCGATATTTAGGGTTATACTCATTTCCCACTCATTATTTCATAGATTCAAATGGTGAAATTCTAGGAGCACAACCAGGTTATATCGAACCGGAAGTATATTCACCACTATTAGATTATGTCGGGTCCGGAGCTTTTGGAAACATGGGATTCGAAGAATGGCTGGAAAAGGAAGGTAAACTTCAGGAAGACGAATGAGTTTAAGTCAGTCGGTTGAAGATTATTTAAAAGCCATTTATATCCTGGAAACAGAAGGAGAGGGCGCAACTACAACCAACATCGCTGAAATATTGGATGTCTCATCAGCATCGGTTACCAATATGTTGAAGCGTTTAGCAGGGATGAACTTCATTGAGCATAAGTCTTATCATGGGGCATCACTTACAGAAGCAGGGAAAAAGATTGCTCTGGAGATTTTACGTCATCACCGACTTCTGGAATTGTACCTCAAAGAAATAATGGGCTATTCATGGGATGAAGTTCATGAAGAAGCAGAAAAACTGGAACATCATATTTCCGAGCAATTTGAAGACAAAATTGCCGAACTGTTAGATAACCCGACTCATGATCCGCATGGTGATCCTATCCCTACGAAGGATGGTGTAGTTCCGGAAATGGCTTCTTTATCGGTTTGCGATGCAGATGAGAATAAGCCATATTTGATAGGCAGGGTCAAAGACCAGGATCCTGAATTACTTCGATATCTTGAAAAAACAGGAGTAATTCCGGGAGTTAAAATTACCATTCTTGAAAAAGCACCTTTCGAAGGTCCAATCAGAGTGCTACTTGAAGAAGAAGAAAAAATGCTTGGTTTTACTATTGCTAAGCAAATTTATCTGGTAGAGTAAAAAGCTTTTCTAGTTAATCTGATATTTTATTCCCGCTATAAAACGACGCCCTTGTAAAGGTCCATAGACGTAATCAGTGGCAAAGTCGTCACTAAATGGACGATCAGCAGCAATAATCGCATCTCTTTGAACATAATTAAAGAGGTTTTTCCCGCTAACAAAGAATTCAAAATTTTCAGATATAATCTTCGTGACTTTCAGGTTGTGTTCGCTGAATGTATTGGAGTATAAATCTTTATTGGGGTATTCCGGCAGGCGCATTTTCCCAATAATTCTTCCAGTATAATCCAGATTAACCTTTGCTGCCGTAAATCTGTAGGTAAGACTTAAAACAGAATTAAAAGCCGGGGCAAAGGGAAGGTCTTCTTTAATATCATTTTCTATAGAAAACACATCCTGGAAGGTAATCCCAATTGTATAGGTAAGCGGAGCAATAAAATTATGTGCCATACTAATTGCGAGACCTCTTGATACAGAATAACCATCCAGATTAGCATAAATGATTTTACCAGGGGTATCGTAATCAGGAATGATCTGATTTGAAAATCGGGTGTGGTAAATATCAAAATCAACGTTAAGTACCGACGCGCCTATATCAATAATCTGATTTAAGTTGAATGCCACATTAAACGACCGCTCAGGATCAAGAGCTTCAGCCACTTCTACTTGTCTTGATCCTGTTAAGGATTCATGCTCTTCAGTGAACAAATTCACAATTCGGAATCCTGTACCAACATTTAACCGTACAGTTGAATGTGAAAATGGATCTCCTTTAAGATTTAATCGGGGCGAAAGAATAACGCCATGGTCCTGATGATGATCTGCGCGTATTCCCACCAACCCTCTGAATTTAGACGAGAATCTATGGTCATACTGAGAAAATATTCCCGGAACGAAACGGGTATCCTCGGAGCCACCATCTAATTGTACATCATTAAAAAGTTGATTTAGGTAATCATAACGTGCACTTAATCCTGTGACAAAGCCATTATCTTTGGTTATCTGCTTGTCCCAGATCAGATTAGTAAATGCCGTTTGTTGATCTGCTACATAATGATATTCCCCGTAATAGCTGTCCTGATCATGATAGCTGTAAGAAGCATCTAGCCGAAGTATTTCCTGATCAAAGGGAAGTTCATAACTTCCGAAGAGTTCAAAGCGGTTAGTATAAATCGATTCTCCATAAACCGAAGTACTCCCTCTCATATCTCTGTCGAAATCAGAAGTACCTCCCATTCTGTCTTCAAAATAATATTTACCGGCAAGACTAAATTTCTTGCCAGATGGGCGGTGAATCTCCCACTTGTTAAATAACGAAACCCGAACATTCTGCGTTATATCAGCAAAATTATCTCCATTCTCATCGATAAAACGGTCTTGCAAATAAACACTACCACTAAACATTGTAGCTGTTTTCCCAATCTCCGGCACTAAAGAAAAATCAAGATTATGTTCACTATGACTGCTGGTTGTTGAAGATATATCAAAGAGTGGAGCTACTTTGGGGTTCTCTGTGATTATGTTGATAACACCGCCCATTGCCTGACTTCCATAAAGTGTGGAGTTTGGCCCTTTGATTACTTCCAGATTCCTTATTATGGATGGGGTAATTCCGTTCAAGCCATATACAGAAGCCAAAGCTCCCATAACAGGCATTCCATCAATGAGCACGGAGGTGTAAGGACCTTCCATCCCATTTATTCTAATATTATTGGTGCCACATACGGCACAATCAACCTGATTATATAAACCATTTACATATTGAATGGCATCCATGATATTGTTGCTACCCGATTTGCTCAGGAAGCTCTGAGAAATCAGATTTACTTTGACTGGAGAATCTTTTACTGACATCTCTTTCATAGTTCCAGTTACTACCATTTCATCCAGCTGAAGCAAAGATTTTTCAAGGACAATGGTAACAAAAGTTGTGTCAGTATTATAAATGGTGATCGAAACCTTTTTTTCTTTAAAGCCGATTGCACTAACGCTAAGTTGATGATTCCCAGCGGGAACTTCTTTTATGAGAAAGCTTCCATCTTCCCTCGTATAGCTTCCGATTCCGAGTTCTTTAATTCCTACCGTTGCATTTTCAATGACTTCTGACCCAGATGTAACGACTCCATTAATTGTACCTATTTCTTGAGCGTTGATCTCATGAAATGTAACCAGAATCAATAAAATGATGGATACTTTTTTCATATAATTTAAATTTGATTAGAGTCTAAGTTCTGATTCAATCAAAATTTAGTCAAAGGCTAAATTTTTAAATTAAGTAAAAATGCGGGTAAAAAAATATCCTCTACTTTAAAAGGAGCATGCTTTTGGTGAGTACTTGATTGTCCGTTGAAAGTCGATAAATATAAATTCCGGAAGGAACTCCAATCGCATTCCAGGTCACAGATTGATTACCGGGAGATTGAACACCATCAACAAGAGTAGCAACTTGTTGTCCCAGACTGTTAAAAATTTCAAGTTTTACTTGTGAGATACTTTCGAGTTGGTAGGAAATAGTTGTAGTTGGATTAAAAGGGTTTGGATAATTCTGGTTTAATCTGAACTCGGTTGGTTCTTCACTTCCTATCGATTCTGACGAAGTAGATATTTTTTCTAATTCAGTTGAAATATTTGCCACTACATCCTGATAGTCTGAATTAACCCAACCGGATCCTTTATAACTAACTAGTCCATCCGCTCCAATAACTAACGAACGATCATAAAACCCGGAACCACCATAATAATCGACCAGTACACTTTGACCATTAAGTAAAAGCGGGTAAGTGATACCCGTTACATTTTTAAAGCTGTTATTAGAACTGGCATTCTGATTCCAGGTATCAATTCCAAGAGCAACAAAATTGGTATCATCTTTGAAAGTCTGATAAATTTCAGTTTCTGTAACTGGACCATTTGATCGGCAATGAGGACAACCGGCACCGTAAAAGAAAATGTACACCACTTTACCTTCCTGACTTTCTAATGAGATTTGGTCATCCATTGAACCTCCTAAATAAGGAAGAGAAAATCCTGGTGCAGCTTCCCCAACAGAAACCTGTGCCACTGCTGATGAGACTAATAAAAAGAGCAATAATAAAGATAGAGTAAGTTTTTTCATGGCTTTAAATAATTAATTAATCTCGTTTAATTTTTCCTGAATAACTTCCTGAACACGATCAGAATCAGTATTTACAAATCCTGTTCCTTTGTAGGCAATGTTTCCCTCGGCATCGATTACTACCGATCGGTCATAAGCCCCGGCGCTATTGTAGTAAGCAACTAGTGTTTGTTGTGCATTTAACAATAAAGGATAACTTATACCGGTAGAGTTTCTGAATGATTGATTACTTGAAACGGATTGGTTCCAGGTATCCAGACCAAGAGCAATAAAATTCTGATTGCCTAGAAATTGCTGGTGTATATTTTCTGTAACCGGACCATTTGATCTACAATGAGGACATCCTGCTCCATAGAAAAAAAGATAAACCACTTTGCCTCGGAAGTCATTTAGAGTGAATTCCTCACCTTCTAAACTGGTATGTGTAAAATTTGGTGCGGGAAGACCAACTGCTTCTGTATCTTCACCACCTCCATTCGTTGCGGAGCAACCGGAAATGAAAAAAAATAAAATAAGAGAGTAGGATAATAATCTATTCATAGTATGGTGTTAAAATCTGGTTGAAAAACGAAGTTCTACCCCTTCAAAGTCTAAAATTTCGTAGCAGATGCCAGAAGTACATGCAGGTCCACCTCTTCGTTTCCCTACAAATACATCCATTCGATGGGATGAGTTAAAGGTATAAGAGGCATTTCCTCCCAGCCAAAAACGTGTGTCGGTTTCAAATGTGGCAAATGTACGCGGGTCATCTGTTAGCTGTGGATCAGTAGTAGCCTCAAAGATTAAACCTGCTGAAAGATCTGACTGATAATTAAATGTAAGAGAGCCATAATAGTTTTCGGTACCAGTGTTTTCAAAATCTCTGTTCAGGGTTTGAAATTGGAGATCCAGAACAAACCCCCATTCATAATTAAAACTTTTGTCCGAGATGAAACCCACAGATATACGCTGCTCCTCAAGTTTTGGGTCATCATGAGCATAATCGAAGAAGGACTTGAAGGATAAATAATCATCTACCACATAATATCCCTCTAAGAAAATTTCACGGTATTTCTGCTCAATAAAAACATTATTGTTAGCCATGGTAAAATTTGAAACAATGGTGTGTCCTGCATCAAAGGTGTAGTATATTTCAGCTTGGATTCCCGTCTCATTTGATGTCTCGAGCACGTGTGTACTTCTGTTTAATACCGGATATGTGTGTTCCTTGATCAAGGAGGGAGGGTCATTGAAACCCTGTCCTAATCTGAAATTATTATAATTTTTGTACTCAAAACTCGCACCGAAAGAACCGGAATAAAAGTTTAGTCCAGAGTACAAAGCGAATGCGTCTTCATCTTCAAAGCCAAGTAATGTTGCATCACTTTGAAAGGCATACTCACCAAAAAACTGGAGGTTTGTCGTAGGATTTATATCCAGTAATAAAGAGCCATATTCCTGAAAATCGTTTGTAAAACTTGGATTATGGCGCATATAGGCACCACCAACACTAATCAGGTCATTTACAAAAACATTAATTTGTAGTGCCTCCACTAAATCCGGTCTTCGGGCGGAATCAGGTTTAAAATTCGGAGGGTTCACATTAAAAAGTGGCTTTGCTCTTATCGCTTTAACCTCAATCCAATCATTGTAACCTTCTACTGAAATACCCTCTAAATCACGAAAGAAGGCATATCGGGTTCTTTCAAAAGCATCTTCATATACAGAACCGGGAATATCATAACTTCTCAGAAGTAAACCTCTTCCAATAGTTTCGTAGAAATTTCCAACTCTTATACTAAAATGATCGTCGCGGTATTGAACTTGTTTCTGAGTGAGATCAAAGTAATTACGTTCTTCAATAGGAGTGATGAACTGCTCAACTTTTCCATAAAAGCTTAGATTATCTGAATCGTAGAATAAATTTAGCTGGTTGTAGGATGTCGTCAGTTCTTTATTATTCTGATATGGAAGATTACCATACTGGAATTCAAATATATTAGAACCATAGATTTGAGCAATGGTATTTTGATGAAGTCCAAGAAAAATTAAAAGTGCTATGAAAATCCCTTTCTTCATTCAGCCAGCAATTCAAGGATTTTGTCCCTAATCTCAACTTCTTCACCAGGTTTGTAACCTTCATGAAAGTAGACAATTTCGTCATCCTGGTTGATAATAAGTAAAGATGGAACAGCTCTTACTCCCAGTTTTCCCATTACTTCACTATTGGTGTCTAATAAAACAGGATATGTAAGACCTAATGAACGAGCGAATGGCTTAACTTTGGCCAGGTTTCTGGGACCGTCCACACTTATTCCAACAAAATTAACGCCTTCATCTTCAAACTCATCAGACATTTCCACGAGTTTAGGAATAGATTGGATACAAGGTTTACACCAGGTAGCCCAGAAGTCAATAACTGTGAAGGTATCTCCCTTTACATCTTTGTATGACGTAGTACGGTTGTCCAGATTCTTAAGGCGGAAATTATTCACTTTAGGAGGGGTATAAACAAAACCTCCTAGAAGAATGACCAATGATAAAAAAAGTTTCATAGCAAAAGTGTGATGTATAATAAAACATCAACAATTTAGGTCATTCAATTATCACAAAAAGATAAAATCTTGATTGGGTAAAAAAGTAGTTACAAACCCAATCCACTATCCTCTCCAGTAAAGGGGAAGCTCATTAGGTAAACTCTTGAGACCTGCCTACCGGACAGGCAGGGGGGATTTAAGGGTGTGTAAACTAATCTACCCAGTCTGCAATAAATACATTACTAGACGATCTCCACCATTATATCGGTTGGAAGCAAAAACTATTTTGGTTCCATCTTAGGAGAACATTGGGAATGAATCAAAAGTAATATCAAAACTGATTTGTTTTAACCCGGTTCCATCAAGATTGATCATATAAATATTGAATGGAAACCCTCTTTCAGAAGCATGGTTCGAAGAGAAAGCAATTTTTTCGCCAGATGGGTGGAAGTAAGGAGCCCAGTTCGCATTGCCCAAATCAGTAATTTGTCGTAACTCAGTGCCATCTATATTCACTACAAAGAGTTCCATATCTGTAGGTTCTACTAATCCTTGTTCAAGCAATGAGGTATACTTTTCAATTTCTTCATGTGTCTCAGGACGTAAAGCCCGGAAAATCAGCTTGGTAACATTCGGAGATAAAGTGGCTTCTACATCGTAACCAGGACTGTCTTCGGTTAGGTTTGTAATAATTTCTCCATCGGAACTTGACGTGAAAGTCGGACTATAACGGGAAGATTTTTGAAAGAATCATTTTTAGGTTAAAAAAGTGCCTGAACTCCGATAGAAAAAAAAGTGAGATCAAATTCTATCTCATGAATAATTGCAGGTTCAATTACAATCTTTGCTGATTCACCAGTTCTAAACTGTATGGTTGGAGAAAAATAAAGCTGAATCTGAAGGGGAGCGACTATAGATTCTTTGAAAAAAGATCCTTCAAAAACTATTGCCTCTGATACAGGAATCATTGTTGCTCCAAACTGAAACAATAGAGCCTGAGGATTGTGTTTTTTTGAAACTCTTTCAGTAACAAAAACACCAATTCCATACGAATTAGTTTCTATTTCTGTAAGGCTTAAATCCCGGGCATAGACTAAATTTGTAAAAAATAAACCTATATCGACTCCTACTAAATTTCCCCTTGCTTCACTAACTGGAGTAAAACTAACCGAACCTCCATATCCATTTCCATTATATTCTTCATCTTCATACTGTATGGTACCAAAAAGATAACTGGCACCAAAATTCAGGGTTGAGTTAAGGGTGAAGCCTATACCTACAGATCCGGAAGTTATATCCTCGTAAGCGCCAAATGATGCATTTACAGAGAACGCATTCTCTAATGTATCCAGATACACAGACTGTGCCAGCGAAAAGGTGTTAAATGCAAGAAAAACTATAGTTAAGAGTAGTGTCTTCATTTCAAAAGATTAGAAAGTTGAAACAAAAATAAAAGTTGAAACTCTATTTACTAAACCTAAATAAACAATTGAATAATGAAGAAATATGCAGTTTTAAATTTCACCATGATATTCGCAGTGTTGTTAAGTGCCTGTACCGCAGAGATGAAGGAAAACCTAAATGAGCTTTCAACAAACTCTAAACAGAAAATTGAAAATAATAAGACCGAGTTTATCTCAGAAGTATCCAAAGAATTGGAAAAAGCAGAAATTGTATTGTTGGAAATAGAAAATGAAGCAAAAAAGACTTCCGAAAAATTGAGTGAGGATACCCTTAGGAAATTAGAGGATATAGAAAAAGAACGATCCAAGCTTGAAAGACAAATTGATAGTCTTAAGAATGTATCTCAGGAAAATTGGGCATTTGTGAAAAATACTTATACGGAAAGTATAGAGAACTTTAAAAGCGATTTTAATAGTCTGATGGACGAATTAGAAATCAGTTGACTTAAAAAAGCCCCGATTACCGGGGCTTTTTTATTTAGGACTTTTGCCAGTGGAAACCAAATCCATAAGCTGGGTAAATATTCCTTTGCTCGCCTTAAAAAGTCGCTCCTGACTTCCCATTGCAAGATATCTGAGTACCAAACGTAATTCAGAAAGTAAAACAGGAGGATTAGTGACTAATGAATCTTCACGTATGATATGATCCCAATCCATTGGTTTCTGGAACTTTACTCCTGCTTTTCGCATCACTTCACGGTATACATTAGCCATTAACCCATATCCAATAGTAGTTGGATGAAGACCATCCAGGCTGAAAATACCACCTTTATACATTTTACCGGTTTCCTTATCAACCCGAATAAAATCTGTAGAAAGCAATGCTTCATTATGTTTATCCACTAGATGTACTGTAGCAGGATTTCTTTTAAGCGCAGCAACAAAATCATTCGGATAACTTCGAAGTAATTCCCCTCCTAAACGACGGCGAGCCATACTGGCAACATTTTTTGCCATAGGAACAACATGCCAATCGTATTCCCTTGCTACTTTTCGAATTATCGAATTGAATTCATCAACGGCAAAGTCGATTTGAATGGCTTCATCTTTTGTTAGATGAGGATGCTTTTCCGGATCAAAATCTTCATCCCAAATCCAGAAACGGGTGTAATAATCGAAATGCCCAAGATGGTTACTCGAAAATTCGGAATTCACCCCTCTGCAAACAGGAGGGATTGTCGGGTAAGGGATTGTTGGAACAAAGACTCTTTGTGCTCCAATGGCGGTTATTTTATCTGCGAGTTTTCTGTATTCAGCTTCAAAATGTTCCGGGCGGTAAATGGAGTGTTTTCTGAATGCAGTAAATGATTCCAGATCTTCAGGTTCAGACCAGGTGAGTTTAAGATTCACAACAGCACCCAAGGCATTATTATGTCCCAGACATACAATCAGATTTTCGATTCCACCATCCTGAGCGAGAATTTCTACATTTTTAAGTTGAGTGTACTCTTCGTATTCAGGAGTTAATCTTGGGTTTAGTACTAATCTTGAGGTGATATATTTAGCATGTTCAGGAAGAAAGCCAAATACTGAATATCGTTCTTTATGTTCGTCAATAAATTCACGGCTGTTCTTCTCGTGCACAATCCATGAGTCATTAACCGCAAGTCCCCAAATAGCCTGATTATGAAATGGGGTGTGTTGGTTCACGCTCAAATCTTTTAAACCACCTTCCCAGTATTTTTTTATTCTCTTGAGTGTTTTGAATGTGTGAGAAGCTACGCCAGCATATTCACCCCAATCAATATCGGGTCCATATTCATCAGAAAGTCCTCTGAGTAGTACTTCAAGATTTAAGGGAATACCAGCTTGAGCTGTAAAAGAAGGTTGGTCAAATGTAGGAAGGGGATCGAAACAGCGACTAAGAAATGAAGGGAAATTGATATCGGTTCTGTATATCCCGCCATTATTAAATCCCTGAGCCAGACTGTCTCCGATTACAACAAGTTTATGTTTAGGCTGCTTTCTTCCGAACATGATGTTGGAATTTGCCACTAAATACTGAGATCACAAAAAGTTTGTTTTCAAAAAAAGTGTAAAACCATTGGTAACACTCCATCAGATTTATTAACTAATGGCAACTAACTGCAACTACATCTCAAAAAAAATGAAAAAGCTACTTTCTCTGTGTATAGGTCTGTTGATTTTCACACTAGGCCTACCGGAATCTTCTTATGCTCAAGATGAAGGCTCCACTGTTTCTCAAGCAAATTATAATGCATTCAAGCTCAGGAATATTGGTCCTGCACTAAAATCCGGCAGGATTTCTGATCTTGCCATTCACCCGGATGATGACAATGTCTGGTATGCCGCGGTAGGATCCGGTGGCGTCTGGAAAACCAACAATGCGGGTGTAACCTGGAATCCCATTTTTGATAATCAATCGGTGTATTCCATTGGTTCTGTAACTATCGATCCCAATAACCCACATATAGTATGGGTAGGAACCGGAGAAGATGTTGGTGGACGACATGTTGGTTTTGGTGATGGTATTTATAAAAGTACCGATGGTGGAAAAAGCTGGAAAAATATGGGATTGGAAGCTTCTGAGCATATTTCGGAAGTTATAATTCATCCCGAAAATTCAGATGTTGTTTGGGTCTGTGCTCAGGGGCCACTTTGGAGTAAAGGTGGAGAAAGAGGATTATACAAAACGACCGACGGCGGAGAAAGCTGGAATAAAGTGTTAGGTGACGATGAGTGGGTTGGTGTTACTGATCTTGTAGCCGATCCTAGAAATCCGGATGTACTATATGCCGCAACATGGCAACGTCACAGAACGGTAGCAGCTTATATGGGTGGTGGACCAGGTACCGGAATTCATAAAAGTACGGACGGGGGAGAAACCTGGACAGAACTTAAAAGTGGTCTTCCAAGCTCAAATATGGGGAAAATTGGATTGGCAATTTCGCCACAAAACCCTGACTACGTATATGCTGCCATCGAGCTGGACAGAACTTCCGGTGGATTATATATGACTTCTGATCGTGGTGCATCATGGAAAAAAATGTCAGACGCGGTAGCCGGTGGAACAGGTCCCCATTATTATCAGGAGCTGTATGCATCTCCACATGCTTTTGGAAGAATTTATTTAATGAATGTAAGAGTGCTTGTTTCAGACGATCACGGTGATAATTTCAGAACTATGAGGGAAACAGCTAAACACTCTGATAACCACGCCATGGCTTTCAGGATGGATGATCCTGATTACTTATTAGTTGGAAGTGATGGTGGAATCTATGAAAGTTTTGATCTCGCTGAAAACTGGCGGTTTATAGATAATATGCCCATTACTCAGTTCTACAAAATTTCGGTAGACGATGCCAAGCCATTTTATAATGTATATGGTGGCACGCAAGATAACGGTTCAATGGGTGGGCCTTCAAGAACTGATAATGATGACGGAATCAGAAATGCAGATTGGAAAAGTACCTTATTCGCAGACGGTCATGATTCGGCTACTGAACCTGGTAATCCTAATATAGTATATGCCGAAACACAACAGGGCGGACTATTCCGAATAGATATGATTACCGGAGATCAGGTTAGTATACAACCACAAGCTAAAATCGGAGAACCTTATGAACGCTATAACTGGGACGCTCCAATCGAAGTAAGTGCTCACAAACCTAGCCGGGTTTATTTTGCTTCACAAAGGGTCTGGCGGTCTGAAAACAGAGGAGATAGCTGGACAGCAATTTCCGGTGATTTAACCCGGAACGAAGAACGTATCGAACTTCCGATTATGGGAAGGGTCCAAAGCTGGGATAACGCATGGGATGTAAATGCAATGTCTAATTACAACACCATAACCTCACTTGCTGAATCTCCATTAAATGAAAATCTGATTTATGCAGGTACTGATGATGGAATTATTCAGGTTACTGAAGACGGCGGAGCGAACTGGAGAAAAGTTGAAGTTGGTTCGATAAGAGGAATCCCTTCCACAGCTTTTGTAAATGATATCTATGCAGATTTACATAATGAAGGAACAGTATATGCGGCGCTTGATAATCACAAATATGGAGATTTTTCACCATATCTGATTAAAAGTGAAAATATGGGAAGATCGTGGACTTCCATTGCAGGAAATCTTCCGGAAAAACATTTAGTATGGAGAATAGTTCAGGATCATGAAGTTCCAAATCTTCTATTTGCAGCCACCGAGTTTGGTATTTTCTTCTCTGTTGACGGTGGAAAAGAATGGATGGAATTGAATGGTGGAGCACCAACAATTGCTTTCCGGGATTTAGTAATCCAAAAAGACCACGATGATTTAGTAGGTGGTTCTTTTGGACGAAGTATTTTTGTGTTAGATGATTATTCCCCACTTCGTGAATTAAGTGAAGAAGCGATGGAACAAACGGCCCATTTATTTCAAACAAGAGATGCATTCTGGTATTTCGAAAATAGTGTGGTCGGATCTGAAGGCGCTCAAATGTATAAAGCAGATAATCCCCCATTTGGTGCCGTATTCACTTATTATCTTAAAGATGGATATCAATCCAAAAAGCAGGAACGGGTAGCCGCAGAACGTAAAATTTCTGAAGATGAAGATATTCCTTTCCCCGGTTGGGACGAACTGGATGCAGAAGTTCGTGAAATGGGGCCTACTGTTTTCATAACCGTTAAAGATCAAAACGGAAATGTAATAAACAGAGTTACTGGTCCGGCAAGAAAAGGGATCCATCGAATTAACTGGAGATTAGATTATTCCTCCAAGAACGTCATTCCTCTGGAGCAACGTGGCGGTGGAGGAGGCTTCTTCGGTGGTGGATTTATGGTTCCTCCGGGAACATATAGTGCCAGTCTTGCGGTGATGGAAGAAGGAATGATTACCGAATTATCAGAACCAATTTCATTTGATGTAGTTCCTTTACATACTCCGGCTGTAGAAGGTGGAAGTATTGAAGCCAGACAACAGTTTCTGGATGATCTTATTTCTTTCCAACAGGAAATGGATAAAACAGAGGCGATGCTCACAAATCATATCAATAAAATAAATGCTATGCGAACAGCATTAACCCGAGCTGAAAAAGATGATTTCGCACTCGCTAAACAATTGAATGACGCCAGACTAACCCTGCTTGAAATGCAAGCTAAGCTGGAAGGAAGTGAATCGAAAAATGAGATCGGTGAAAGAAATCCACCAAATCCATCTTCAGCAATGTTCACGGGGTTTGTAGCACTTCGCGGAACGTACGGCCCTACCGAATTGCACAAGCAGACAATCAGTGACGCGTCTCAGGGATTGGAAACACTGAAAGATGAAATAAATAGCTACATCAATAGTACAATGCCAGGTCTGGAACGGGCTTTGGAAGCAACAAACCCACCTCCAATCGAGGAAAATTAATTTAAATAATCGAAAGAGCGGTCAGTTGGCCGCTCTTTTTTTATAGGGAATTATTCTTCAGATTCACTAAGTCCCTTCTTGAGAGGGGATTTAGGGGTGTGTATTTTGTCTCAACTTTTAAATCGCTTCAGAAATGTCAAATTCAGAAAACAAAAACAGACTACAGGAATTCAGAGAAAGACGGGCTGCTCAAAATGATAAAGTAATGGATCTTGGTCATTTAGGAATCAAGCGATTCTTTAATATGGATACCAATACGTACCGGGATGGAGTGCTCGATTCCAAAACCAAAGAGTTACTGGGTTTGGTGGCTTCTACCGTTTTAAGATGCAATGACTGTATTGATTACCATCTAGAGCAATGTGCCAAAACCGGCTCAACCAAAGAAGAAATTATTGACTCTCTGAATGTGGCCTTAATTGTTGGTGGGAGTATTGTCATTCCTCACCTCAGACATGCAGTAGATACGATTGAGATGCTGGAAGAAGAAGGGAGTTTCAATTCAATTAAGAATTAAGAATGATTCAATTAAAAAATGACAATAAGACCATTCTAAATTGAATCATTTTAAATTGACAAGGGTTATTCCCGCTCCGCCGAAATCCTCATTAGCCAGTTCGTATTTTTTAACTTCCGATCGGTCTCTTAAATATTTATGAATTTGATCTTTTAGGATACCATCACCTTTACCATGAAGGATTTCAACTTGGTTAAGTCCCTTGAATACAGCTTTATCCAGATAATGGGTGACTTCATTTAAGGCTTCTTCCGCTCGTTTACCTCTCAAATCCAGTCGCGAGGAAACCGATCCTTTCAAAAAATCGGAATCACCTACTATTACCGCAGAACGAGCTTTTTTCTTCTCTTTCTTTTTTGGAGGATCCACTTTAACCAGGTTTTTGTATTTGGTTCGGAGTCGGAGTCCATCTGCCTGAACGGTAGCGTTATTACCTTTATGCTCGACCAGTTCGCCGGTGGTGTTTCCATCTAAAAAACGAACATAATCGCCCACTTGTGGAGGTTTGTTACTTTTTCTGAATTTGGCTTCCCGTTTCTCTTTTACCTCATCCAGACTCCCTTCAATCGCGGCTTTTTCCTGGTCAATACCTTTTCGTATGTCTTTAATCTGATTTTTATCTGCCTGATTCTTAACAATAATCTGTTCAACAGCCTGCTCTACTTTTTGATTGGCTTTGTCCATGATAGACTTGGCTTCAATTAAGGCTTTTTCTCTGATCTTATCTTTTTCCCGGTTAATTCCATCCAGTTTATTAAGGTAACGGTTCCGATCCGATTCTGCTTTAGACTTCAAATTCTCGAATTTTGACTTGAGGTCCTCTGCTTGCTGTGTTTTAGTTTCCAGCTCGGTAATCAACGATTCCATTTTATTCTTCGCTTCCCCAAGCAATTCCCTCGAACGTTTCAGGATAGTTGAGTCCAGATTCATTCGTTCCGCGATTTCGAATGCATAACTACTTCCCGGAATACCTTTTTTAAATTTATAGGTAGGAGATAGGGTAGCCTGATCAAATTCCATAGATCCGTTTACAGCAAATGGATGTTCGTGAGCGAACACTTTTAAGGAACCATGGTGCGTAGTTACCAGTACTTTACAGTCTTTGTCGAGTAAATATTCTATGAATGCCTGGAAGAGTGATCCACCTTCTTCAGGATCGGTTCCGGCCGCGGCTTCATCAATCAAAACAAGACTTCCAGGTTTGAGCTGTTTTTGAGTTTCACGCATCCATTGCAATCGGGATGAAAACGTACTCAGATCATTTTCTATGGATTGATCATCTCCCAGATCAACAAAGACTCCGGAGAATACTGGAAGTTCAGAAGCAGGATCAGCAGGGATTGCATATCCGCTTTGATTCATCAATGCTGAAATTCCAACAGTTTTCATGGCCACCGATTTCCCACCTGCATTTGGTCCGGTAATCATCAGGCAGCGTTCATCATCATCCAAATCCATAAACAATGGAATTATCTTTTCCCTATGATCCTTCTTCAGTGCTAGATTTTTCAGCTTAAGATTGGCGTTGTAAGCTTCCTTCAGTTTAAGCCTTCCATTTAGTGCTGTAATTGGAATTTCACCTTCCAGTTTTATAGAGACTTTTGCTTTTGCTGCAATCACATCCAGTTCAGCAAGTGCTTCGATATTCTGATAAATGAATTTCGAATTTTGACGAACATGATTCGTCAACTCTCTTAATATGCGTTCAATCTCACGCTGTTCTTCAATTTCAAACTGGCGAATTTCATTGTTTAAGTGCAGTGCTTCAGCAGGTTCGAGATATACCGTTTGTCCGGTGGAAGAAACATCATGAATAAAACCGGGAATCTTACGCTTGTATTCGGCAAGAATAGGAATCACCATTCGCCCATTTCTGATGGTTGCACCTTCATCAGATGTCATACCATCTTTATTGGCATTTCTCATCAGTTTATTGATGGTGGTACGGAGTTCATTTCTTTTTCCATTCAGTCTTTTACGAATGGATTTTAATTCAGAGCTTGCATCATCTTTAAGCTGACCGCCATGGGTTACTTTTTGTTTGATAGATGCTTCAAGTTCTTTTAGCGAAATTAATTCTTCAGAAATGGAATAGAGCTCAGGTTTGTGATCAGCTCTGGCTTTTAAAAACTTTTTAAGTAAACGAGCAGAACTACAAATTCCTAAGATGTAAGGGAAGGCGGTAAGTGGAATAATGCTGCCTTGTGCTTTTGCAGTTTTTAGGAAATCCCGAACATCCGGAAGTTCACCAAGTGGGAAAGGATCTGGGTTTCTTAGTATGTCCATCATCTCCCGGGTTTGAGTTAACAATACTTTTACGCGATCAGTACTGCTTGTTGGATGCAGCTCTTCAATCATCTCGAAAGAGCGCTCAGATTGAGCGGCATCCAGAGTTGCCTGTCTTAGTTGCTCAAAGCCTAATTTTTCTAATATGGAAGATGGATATAATTGCATACCGGTTTGAATTCGGTAAAGATAAACCGAATTAAGATGGAATTCGATCACTAAATAGTCCCCTCTTGAGAGGGGATACAGCCCGCCTGCCAAAGTATTTGTACGGCGGACAGGGGGTGTGTTACCAAGTAAGTTCGGATTTTAAATAAGTCCTCCTTTGAAGGAGGTGGATTTCCCCAAAAACTTTTGGGGAAAGACGGAGGTTGTTGAACAATGCCAATAAGCACAGTAACATCTCGCGTCCCTACGGGACACCCCCTTCGAAGGGGGACTGTATAGTATCACAAATAATTCTGAGGTCAGATTACAAAGTCATCCTCCTTTAGAAGCCTGCCTCTTCGGCAGACAGGGAAGAGACAAAGGAGGTCGAAAGAATGCACTTCATTTTGTATCCCTCACCAAATGCCTCTACTTTAAGCCTTTAAGAAAATACATGGAGAGCCTTATGAAAATTAAGATGTTTCAGGCGGATGCTTTTACAGAATCCTTATTCGGAGGAAATCCCGCCGCAGTTTGTCCTTTAAGAGAATGGATAAGCGATGACTTAATGCAGAATATCGCAAAAGAGAACAATCTATCAGAAACGGCTTTCTTTGTTAGGGAAGGGGATGTATTTGGTCTACGATGGTTTACTCCTGCCGCAGAAGTTGATCTTTGTGGCCATGCTACACTGGCTACAGCACATATTTTATTTGATGAGCTCGGATACGAAAAAGAAGAAATCAATTTTGAAACTAAAAGTGGAAGATTGGTTGTAAAAAAGGACGGAGATCATCTGCTTATGGATTTTCCATCTGATGCAATGAGTCAGGTTGAAGCCCCGCCAATTTTATTTCAGGCGCTGGGAATACGTCCTACCTCGCATACATTTAAATCTGATGACTATATGGTTGTACTGAATTCTGAAAAAGACGTGGCCAATTTACAACCCGATTTCCGAATGCTGAAAGAAGTGAACGCTCGTGGAATTATCGTAACTGCCCCGGGAAATGAGGTGGACTTTGTATCCAGGTTTTTTGCCCCACAAGTTGGGATTGATGAAGATCCGGTTACCGGATCAGCACATACTAAATTAACTCCATATTGGTCAGAACGACTTGGGAAAAAAGAAATGAAAGCACATCAAATTTCTGAAAGAGTAGGTACTTTAATGGTGAGAGATATGGGAGAAAGGGTTGAGATTATTGGTAAAGCGGTTACTTATTTAAAAGGGGAAATAGAAGTTTAGTGGAACTAATCGTACTCCTCATTATTGGATTAGTAGCTGGACTAATTGCCGGTTTAATGGGCGTTGGTGGAGGTGTTATCTTCACTCCTGTACTCTTTGTGTTATTTGAAGAAGCAGGGGTTGAAAATTCTGTGCAATGGTCAGTTGCATCAGGGTTGTTGTGTACATTTGTTGCTGCAGGAAGTAGTACCGTTCGACAATATTTACAGGATAATATTTTCTGGGTTGAAGGAATTAAGCTCGGAATTCTTGGCGCAATTGGGATAACATTGGGTAAACTATTACTTACTTCCTCCTACTACAACCGCGAACAGTTCGTGATTTTCTTTAGCCTCATTTTATTTTATGCAGCATATATGATGTTCAGAAGAGGAAATGATAGTTCCAAAGAATCTAATCGCGATTTCAAAGAGTTAAAGTTTCCCCAATTATTCGTTACAGGTGGAGTAGGTGGATTTATTGCTTCTTTAGCAGGAGTTGGTGGAGGTGGAATTATGGTTCCAATTATGAATCTGTTTTACAAACAACCGTTTCGAAAAGCAGTAAGTGTTTCTCAGCTGGGAATGACAATCCTGATATTGTCAGGTGTTATTCAATTAGCATTGATAGATGTATCCATAGAAGGAATAACCAAGTTTAGCATGGGTTATGTTGATTTTGGAGCAGCGTTACCATTGGCTTTTGGTGGGTTGATTGGTGGATTTGGTGGTGCTTTTCTAAATCATAAAATTAACCGAAAATACCTTCAATGGGGTTTTGCGGTACTTGCAGTTGTGATGGCATTCAGACTTTTATGGGGCGTTTTTGGGTAATTTTCGGATTTCTTCTTTGATTGGATAACATAAAAAAAGAAGCCCCGATCAAAGGGCTTCTTTTATTGTTAGCAATCTATAGCCTGCCGTCTGTAGGCCTGGACGCTTAAATGCGACCTTGGCTATATTCATCCAGTAAACTAGTCCGGCTTAGAGAAACCATTCCCATGGCAACTCTGGGGAAAGCCGGTTTTTGGGGAAATTAATCCATGATCTTTCGCAGGAATGCGGGCTGATCTGAATCGTCTTTTCTAATGCGCTCCGTTCTGCTCTGGAAAGGAGCAACATTAGTATTTTGTTCTGTTTCTGGTGTGTTGTCTTCTTGTGCTGTGGGCTGTTCTTCTTTCTTTACGCTGAGGTCACGGCGTAAGTAAGAAGGGGTATCCAGCCGCTTTAAGTTTCCTTCACCTTTATAGAAATCACCGGTGGTTCTGGTAAAACGAGTGGCAATTTCCTGTTTTGGCTGAGCCTGATTTTTAATGGCATTCTCAGCTGCTACATTCATAGGCTTATTTGGAGCAACTCTGGCAGTGCTTCGGTCTTCTGCTAAATCAAATCCGGTAGCTATTACGGTCACGCGAATTTCATCACCGAATTCTTCATCAAGTACGGTACCTAAGATGATTTCCGCATCATCACCTGCTTCCTGCTGGATAATGCTTGTTGCCATCGTTGTTTCACGCATACCAAGGTTCGAGCCTGCTGAAATATTAACCAATACATTTCTTGCTCCACGTATGCTTACTCCATCAAGAAGTGGAGAATTGATTGCTTCACGGGCAGCAAGTTCTGCTCTGTCTGAACCTGAAGCGGTAGAAGAACCCATAATTGCTGCTCCGCCATCGGTCATAGTAGTACGAACGTCAGCAAAGTCAAGGTTGATCAGACCCGGCATCAGGATAAGATCGCTGATTCCACGAGTTGCGTTGTATAGTACTTCATTTGCCAGAGCAAAAGCTTCCATTAAAGAAGTATTTTCGTCCGCGATATCCAGTAGACGCTCATTTGGAATCACTATAACGGTGTCACAGTTTTTCTTTAGCTCGTTAATACCTTCCAAGGCATATTTTTTACGAATCTTTCCTTCACATTCAAATGGGGTAGTAATAATACCCACGGTGAGAATTCCTTTTCTTTTGGCCATTCCTGCTACTACAGGTGCACCTCCGGTTCCTGTTCCACCACCCATTCCGGCAGTTACAAAAACCATATCAGCACTTTCAATGGCCTCTTCGATTTCGTGACGGTTTTCTTCAACCGCTTCACGTCCGATTTCAGGTCGGGCTCCTGCTCCCAGACCGCTGGTCAGGGCAGATCCAACCTGAATTTTGAGGTCAGCCATGCTGTTTTTAAGTGCCTGGGCGTCGGTATTCAACGCGATATATTCTACGCTGTCGAGGCCCATATTTATCATATTATTGATAGCGTTTCCGCCACCACCACCAACGCCAATCACTTTGATTTTAGCGTTTTCCTGGCTTTGTTCATCAAAAAAGAAAGTAGCCATGATTACTCCTGTTTATGTTTGTTTACTGAATTATTTATTCTGTTTGTAGATGATTGCTGTTTAAAGTTCTTTGAACCAGCTTTTCATGCGGTCGGCAATTTTTGCCATCACTTGCTCTACGCTGGTTGCTTTAGCCGAAGAAGGAATCATCGTTTTATTGGTGTTTGTGCCGGTTTGAAGGGCATGTACTACCAACCCAACGCCTGTAGCGTAAATCGGACTGTTCACTTCTTCCACCAATCCTCCGGTAATGCCGAGAGGAATGCCCACTTTGGCATCCATTCCCAGAATTTCTGATCCGAGGGATGTAATATTCTTAATGAGAGATCCGCCACCGGTTAATACAACTCCGGCACTGAGTGATTCCTGATATCCGCTTCTTTTAATCTCAATGCTTACGATTTCAAGAATCTCTTCCATCCTTGCTTGAATAATTTTAGCGAGGATGCTCTTTGTAATTTCTTTAGGAGGACGGCCTGCAATACCCGGAACGGTGATTACTTCATCGTTCTGAATCATATCTGCATAACTTTCACCATGATTTCGTTTAAGCGTCTCAGCCTGATCATCCAGTACGCTGAGTCCGAGCCGAATATCGTCAGTTACTTTTTGTCCCGCGATGGCAATTACCGCGGTATGCCGGATCGTATTATCCTGGAAGATGGCCACATCGGTAGTTCCGCCACCAATATCCACCAAAACCACACCTGCTTCCTTTTCTTCCTGATCGAGTACGGCATACGAAGAGGCGAGAGGTTCAAGAATGATGTCTGCCACCTGGTAACCGGCACGTTCCACACAGCGATAAATATTTTTGGCAGCAGAAACGAGTCCTGTGATAATGTGTACTTCAGCTTCCATACGCATACCACTCATACCAACCGGATCGCTGATACCATCCTGGCCATCAACTACAAACTCCTGCGGAATTACGTGAAGAATCTGCTGATCTGTTGGAAGCATAATGCGTTGGCAGTCTTCTAATAAGCGTTCCACATCATGCCCTGTAATTTCGTTGTCCTTATTGTTGATGGTGATCACACCTTTGCTGCGCATGCTACGGATGTGATCACCGGCAATACCCACATTCACCGAGTTGACCTGTATTCCGGAGGCGAGCTCAGCCTGTGCGATGGCATCTTTGATGGCGTTCACCGTTTTATCGATGTTAACGACCACACCCCGATTTAACCCGTCGCTGGGAGCTTTCCCAACCCCGAGGATATTAATTCGTTCCTGCTCATCAATTGAGGCTACAATTGCGCATATTTTTGTTGTCCCGATATCGAGACCGACCATGATGTTTTCTTGTTCTGACATGTCAGTTCCGCTTGTTTAATTGATTGCTAAAATTTTGTTCTCCATTAAAACTGGTAAGTCGTAATGACCCACCCCTCAATCCCCTCCGGTGGAGGGGAGGCTCAAATTGTTCTTTCCAATCCCCAATAAGTCCCCTCTTGAGAGGGGATACAGGGGTGTGTACAAGTAGTTGAAACGGAATCACGATTCTACCTCCCGGGTTACGACCTGATTTTTGAATCTGAGATCCACCTGTTGCATTGTTTGAATTCCTTTAGTGCGGATTACATCTGCATAAAAGGCTTCCCAATTCCGAAGTTTAGTTTCGAAATCGTTGGTGCCGAAGAGAAGCTTAACTCCATTCTCGTGACTTAGGGCTACTACTCCTTCTTCGGTGCTATAGGCAACTTCACTTATGGTTGCCCATCCAAATTCATTAGTTCTGGCTCCCACCAAAAAATCCCGTATTTGCAGAAACTCGTTAGATTTTAGCGTATCCATTCCGGCTGTAGCTCCGAACCCATACACAATGGGTAAATCCAGAGTTTTATTTTCCAGAATAGTAAGGCGTACACCGTCTTCATCTACATACATGCGATTTGAACCCTGAACCAAAACGGCCATTGGAGTGCGTTCGGAAATTGTGAGCGTTAAATCGCCACTGGGTTCCACATAAGGAGTAACTGATTTCACATAATTCAATACTTCTACTCTGGCAACTAACGCAACCAGATCAAGACTATCGGGTTTAATTCCAAGAGGTACATTTGCAGCTTGTTCAATTTCTTCTGGGGTAGAGAAATAAGTACCTGTTACTTCAACCTCATTGATAGTTACATTTCTATTCCAGTACAGTGCAGCAAGCACAGCAACTCCAAGAATCATCAAAATGGTTGTTAGCCAAGGAAGAAGTTTTCCTTTTTGAGTTTCAATATGTGAGTCTTTCTTACTCAATTAGGCTTCACTTACTTTAAAATTTCCTGATTCAATTTCGTCCACAAAACTTTCACCGGACCGGTAAATATCTCCGGCACCCATAGTAATGATGATATCTCCAGCTTTAGTTATTTCCTTTAGTTTATCAGTTACATCATGTTTGTCTTCCACATACATCACATTCTTGTGACCGTATTGCTCAGCGGTATCAGCAATAAGCTTCCCGGTTACTCCTTCAATTGGTTTTTCTCGGGATGGATACACATCTGTTACAACCAGTACCTCTGCATCAAAAAAGGAGAGACCAAATTCTTTATATAATTCCTGAGTTCTTGAATATAAATGAGGTTGAAACACTGCTACCACTCTTCGATCGGGCCAGCCTTTATGAGCCGCTTTTAACGTAGCCTGAACTTCTGTTGGGTGATGAGCATAATCATCAATTACCATTATTCCATTATTGTATTTCTGCTGAAAACGACGATATACACCCTGAAAGCTTTCAATACCTGCTTTAATCAATTTGAAATCAATATCCAGTTCAATTCCCGTTGCAATGGATGCCAAAGCATTCAGAACATTATGTTCTCCAGGACTTTTTAAAGTGATGACCCCAAGTTTCTCGCCATTATAAGTCACAGTAAAAGTGGAGGTAAATTTGGAAAGAACAATATCAGTTGCCCGAAGCTGTGCCTGTGGAGTTAATCCATAAGAAATTACACGGCGCTGAAGTTCAGGAAGAATACTTCGCACATTCGGATCATCCAGACAAACAATAACTGCACCATAAAAAGGAACTTTATTGGCATAGTCGACGAAGGCTTGCTTTACATCTTCCAGATCATCGTAAATATCCAGATGTTCGGCTTCAATATTCGTGATAATAGCAATAGAAGGAGTGAGGCGAAGGAAGGTACGGTCGAATTCATCTGCTTCAACAACAATTACATCTCCTTTACCAACTACTGCGTTTGTTTTATCGAAACTATGCACCTTACCGCCTACAATGATGGTTGGATCATAATTTCCTTCCCGGGTAACTAATCCTACCATAGTGGTAGTTGTAGTCTTTCCGTGAGTACCTGCTACACCAATCCCATATTTCATTTTCATCAACTCGGCCAGCATTTCAGCACGTTTGATGGTTGGGATTCGCTGGTCTAAAGCTGCTTTGGTTTCCTCGTTTTCTTCAGCTTTAACTGCGCTGGTATAGACTACTACATCGGCACCTTCAATATTTCCGGCACTGTGACCTTCATAAATGGTAGCACCAATTTCTACCAGGCGTTTCGTAGTATCACTTAAAGCTCCATCAGAACCGGATACTTTATACCCACGATGGATCAAAATCTCAGCCATCCCGCTCATACCAATTCCACCTATCCCAACCATATGGATATGTTTGGTTCTACCAAAAATGGGTTGTGTTTCGATTCTTTTTTCCATCAATTCAATTGGGATTTAGCGAGTTCTAAAATTTCTTTGGCGATTTCTTTGGCAGCATTTGGCTTTGCGAGACTCAGTGCGGCCTGATTCATTTTCTTCAGCTTTTCCTGGTCAGAAATCAAACTGTTTACCAATTTCGGAAGTGCATTCTTTGCATCTTCGTCTTTCAATAATTCAGAAGCACCGGCTTCAACCATTGCTTTAGCATTTTCAGTCTGATGATCTCCAGCAACATTTGGGGAAGGAATCAACACACTTGGTATTCCGGTAAGCATAAATTCCGAGCAAGAACCTGCTCCTGCACGACTAATTACTAAATCGGCTGCAGCATAAGCTTCAGGCATATCGTCAATAAATTCTGTTAGTCTGAGCCTCGGGTACTTAGCCTGATCAATTTCTGCCGAGATTGCTTCATAATATCTTGAACCGCACTGCCAGATGATCTGGAGACCCGCTGCATTATGTAATGCATCCAGATTTTCTTTGATAGCTTCGTTGATGGATTTTGCTCCCCCACTTCCTCCCATAATTAAAAGCACTGGTTTTGAGTCTTCAAACCCATAAGTTTGCAACCCTGCTTTTTTATCAACGGCAGTTAACGTATTTCGGGTAGGGTTTCCAGTTATAGTGATTTTATCAGCAGGAAGGAATTTCTCTGCTTCTTTGAAAGCTGTGAATATCTTATTCGCAAACTTAGCTAGAAGTCTATTCGTGACTCCAGGAAAACCATTTTGCTCCTGTATTACAATAGGAATTCCTTTCTTGCCTGCAACCCAGCCTATAGGTCCAGCAACATATCCTCCACAGGAAACCACAACGTTTGGGTTGAAACTTGAAATAATTTTCAGGCTTTGAGTCAGAGCTGTAATAAGCTTAACCGGGAAGAGCAGGGTTTTCAAAGTAAGTCTTCGGTGGAAACCGCTGATCCATACATTCACAATTTCGTGACCCGCTTTTGGAACTGCTCTCCATTCCATGTGATTTCGGGTTCCAACAAATAGAATCTCTGTGGCCGAGTCTTCCGCTTTAAGCGCATCAGCGATAGCAATAGCCGGATAAACATGTCCTCCGGTTCCACCTGCTGCTATTAAAATCTTAGGATTAGCCATAGTAGAAGGCCCCCTGATCCCGGTTATGTTTCGAGATATTGAGGATGATGCCGACCATTAAACCGGCAAACATCATACTAGTACCGCCATAACTAACAAATGGCATAGGAAGTCCGGTTACAGGAAGTAATCCACTGGCTACACTCGCATTTACAAAACCATATAGCACTATGGTAAGTGTGCATCCTACTGCGAGAAGTGAACCCAATGTATCTTCAGCCTTTCGGGCAATGAAAACTACTCCTCGTATCAAAATCAGACTGAATAACACAATTAACGCCATTGCACCTGCAATACCATATTCTTCAGCTATGATGGCAAAAATAAAATCGTTATAGGGAGCAGGGAGGAAATCACGTTGCGTACTTTTTCCAATTCCAACACCAAGTAATTCACCCTTTGCTATAGCAATATGAGCTTGTTGGGCCTGATACCCACTGCCTGTTAAAAACTCCTGGGTTTCAATATTCTTAATTTGCTGAACATACTGTTCAATTCTATCCTGTCTGTTTGTGGATTGGCTAAGAAGAAGCATACCACCAAGTACCGCTACTGTAATCATAGAGCCAAGCTGAAACACACTTACCCTTCCAATAAACATCATGATGAGGCAGATACTCATCAAAATTCCGGCGCTACTGAAATCTTCTATTCCGATCAAACCACAAGTTAGTGTTACCCAAACCATAATGGGCAGGAATGATTTTTTGAAGTCCTTGATGTATTCCTGTTTCTCACTTAATAATACACTCACATGCAGTAAGAGGGCTACAGTAGCAACCGTAGAAGGCTGGAAACTGAATCCCCCTAAATTGAGCCATCTTTTGGCTCCAAATTGTTCTGTTCCAAATATCAGTACTGCTACCAGCAGGAACAGGCTTACAACCATACCAATACGACTGAATTTAGCCAATGTGTGGTAGTTGATTTTAGATACGATCAGCATCACAAAAAATGCAATTCCCAGTTTGATAATGTGACGAGTAACCAGTGCAAAAGCAGAAGTTTCATTGGAAGCAGCAAAAAAGGCGATAGAAGAATACACTGCAAGCACTCCAAACATCATAAGTATGATGATGGTCATAAGCAGAATCCTGTCACTACCTTGCTTACGGGTATCGATGTCCTCAGGGCTTGTCCCAAGAACGCTGGATAAATTGCTATGTGGACTCGTGTAGATCATAAATGCAGTTGCAGAGTGACAAAGGCACAAAGTGACAAAGCAGAATTCTTCTGCACTTTGTTACTTTGTGCCTTTGTTACTCTTTCTCTTTTCATAGCTTATTCACTTCTTCTTTAAAAACTTTACCTCGATGCTCGTAATCATCAAACATATCAAAGGAAGAGCATGCCGGACTTAGCAGAACAACTTCACCTCTTTTAGCTACTTTCTTTGCTGCTCTAACGGCATCTCGCATAGTCTCAGCTGTTTCAAAGTTGGGCGTTATCGCGGCTAGTTGTTCCTTAACACGATCTTTTGACTCACCAATAGCTATAATGGTGTGTACTTTTTCTTTGATTTGATCAACAAGTTCAGAATAGTCATTACCTTTGTCACGACCTCCTAGAATCAACGTCATAGGTACGTTATAGCTATCAAGGGCAAACCAAACTGCATTCACGTTGGTCGCTTTGCTGTCATTGATGTATTTAACACCATCAACTACCCGGGCGATTTCCAGCCTGTGTTCAACACCTGTAAAGGTTTTGAGGCTTTCTCGTATAGCTTCATTTTTAATTTCAGCGGCACGAGCTGCAAGAGCAGCAGCGAGTCCGTTTTGTAAATTATGTTGGCCTTTAAGACCGATTTCGAACACTGACATAAGGGTTTCTTCCTTATTATTGAATCTGAAGATGATTTGGTCGTTGCGAATGAAAGCTCCTTCCGGGACTTCATTTTTATTTGAAAATCCCCATAACTGCGGGAAGCTTTCTTTCTTTTGTAGTGCTTCAACATGTTGTTTGATGAGCGGATCATCATAGTTGAAGATGAACCAGTTTTCTGCCGTCTGGTTTTCTGTAATTCTGAATTTTGATGCAGCGTAATTATCTAAACTATATCCATATCGATCTAAATGATCAGGAGTGATGTTTAGCAAAACGCTAATTGCAGGTTTAAAACTGTCAATATGGTCAAGCTGGAAGCTGCTAACCTCGAGGATATGTTCTCCTTTTACTTCTTCAATTTTTTCTGAAAAAGCGTAACCAATATTTCCGGCGAGGCTGAAATCAACCTGAGCTGTTTCCCAAATATAGCTTAACCAGGTTGTTACAGTAGTTTTCCCATTACTTCCGGTAATCGCTACAATTTTATTATTTGTAAACCAGCTTGCTACTTCAATTTCTGAAAAGACTTCTTTTCCTGTATTTAAATAAGTTTGAACGATGGGCGCTTCTGTAGGAACACCCGGACTTAAAACAGCAAAATTTCCTTGTTCTGCTAAATCGGTGTGACCGTTTTCTTCAAAGTTGATCTGAGTATCAATAAGTTTAGCTTTTGAAGACATTGAAATTGCACCTGCATCAGACACAAAAACTTCAGCACCTTTCTTCTTAAGCAAGATAGCAGCAGCTACTCCACTTCTTGCAGCTCCGATAACTACGATATGTATTCCTCGTATTTCTCTCATCGGATTTTTAGAGTTAAAAGGCTTATCAACGCCATGAGGATTGTAATGATCCAAAAGCGAACCACAATTTTCTGTTCAGACCATCCTTTCTTTTCAAAATGATGATGAATTGGAGTCATCAAAAATATTCTTCGACCTTCACCATACTTACGTTTGGTATATTTGAAATAAGTCGTTTGGATGATTACAGAAAGTGTTTCAAAGAAGAAAACCCCACAAATGAAAGGCAGAAGCAATTCTTTGTGCAACATCAAAGCTAATGCGCCAAAAGCTCCACCAATTGCCAATGAACCTGTATCACCCATAAAAACCGAAGCAGGATTTGTATTGTACCATAGGAATCCCATACAAGCTCCAATCAATGAAGCACAGAAAATGGTAAGCTCGCCTGCACCGGGGAGGTACATAATATCCAGGAATCCCGAGAAGTCGAAACGACCAGACACATAAGCAAAAATTGCAAATACAAATCCACAGATTGCAGAAATACCTGAAGCTAGTCCATCAAGGCCATCGGTAAGATTCGTGGCATTACTTACAGCAGTTATAATAAATACAGAAACGGGAAGATAAATTACCCATCCCCATTGTTCTCCAAAAAATGCATAGTCGATATTTAAGTCTTTGGCGAATGGAACTGTAGATAATGTATTGAAAAGCTCAAAATCGGGGTGGAAATAAAGAACTGACCCCAAAACTAATCCCACGGTAACCTGGCCAGCAATCTTAAATCGACCTGCCAATCCACTTTTATCTTTCTTAACTACTTTGATGTAATCATCAATAAAACCAACGACACCTAAAGAAAACATCACAAAGAAAATGAGCCACCCATATATGCTGTCCATTTTAACAAATAGTAATGTTGGGATTAGCGTAGCCAGCAAAATGATTACTCCACCCATAGACGGAGTTCCTCGCTTACTTGCATGATGATCAAGACCAATATCATCTCTTATAACTTCTCCAAGCTGCATTTTGCTAAGCCATTTTATAATACGACGCCCAATAATCAGGCTGATAACTAAAGAAGTTACAGCAGCAAGTCCGGTTCTGGTTGAAATGAACTCCATTGCAGTGGCACCAGGGAGTTCGTACGTAGTTTCAAGCCAGGCGAATAATTCGTATAACATCAGATACCTCCTTTTACAAAAAGTTCAAGGGCATCTCTTGCGATAAGTCGGTCGTCAAATGGATATTTTGTTCCCTCCACATCCTGATAGTCTTCATGACCTTTGCCGGCAATCAGAATAATGTCTCTTTTTCCAGCTGATTTGATCGCTGCATGAATAGCGTCTTTGCGGTTGGTGATTTTTTTAACATTCTCAGTGTTCTCAAATCCCTTCATTATATCGGATATGATTTTCTCCGGGTTTTCAAAACGCGGATTATCACTGGTCACAAAGATGTTATCAGAGTAAGCTTCAGATGCTTTGGCCATTTCAGGACGTTTAAGAGAATCTCTGTCTCCACCTGCTCCGAATACCGTAATTAATTTCTGGTTAGGTTCTTTAACCTGATGTAAAGTAGAGAGTACGTTCTTTAATGCATCGGGAGTATGGGCATAGTCTACAATTGCAAGTGGTGCTGAATCCAATTCTACTTTCTCCATCCTTCCTGAGGCGCCATGTGCAGATTGAAGTGCTTTTGAAATAGAGCTCGAATTCATATTCAAAGCTTTACAGATAAGAAAAGACTGAGCAACGTTGTAAGCATTAAATTCACCAATTAGTGGTGAAGAGATGAGATTACCTTCGACAACAATATTAAGTCCGTCTGAAGTATTTGATTGGATATAATTCTGATCGGTTCCAAATGAAAGCAATAGCTTTTTTGCGAAACAATCGGCAAGCATAAATGCACCATGTTGATCATCAGAATTAATTACAGCTGTGGAAGTAGAAGGAAGTTCATCAAAGAGGATTTTTTTGGCTTTCGCATATTCTTCCAGTGTTACATGATAATCGAGATGATCATGACTCAAGTTAGTAAAAGCAGCCACTTCAAAATCGAATCCTGTTACTCTGGATTGTACCAACGCATGTGATGAAACTTCCATAACCAGATATTCGGATCCCGCATCGACCATCGCTTTCATGTCGTTAGCCAGTTCGATAGGATCAGAAGTTGTAAGTGAGCTGTCTAGTTCTTCTTCCAGAATTTTCTTGGATACAGTTCCAAGTAAAGAAGCTTTTTCACCAAGTGTGCATAATACCTGATGCACTAAGGTAGCGGTAGTAGTTTTACCATTGGTTCCGGTAATACCAATTACTTTTAGCTTCTTTGCCGGATTTCCTGCAAAAGCCTGAGCAAGTTTACCAACTAAAACACGGGTATTTTCAACTTCCATCACACAAACACCTTTGGCATCAGTGTAATAGCTTTCTTCAGTGATTAAAACTTTAGCACCTTTTGAAATGGCATCTTCAAGGAACATATGCCCATCTACTTCATGACCTTTAACTGCGATAAAAACGGTGTTTTCAGTAACGTGGCGGGAATCCTGATAAACAGCGAGTAAATCTCCATCAGGTTTCGTTCTCGAAACATGCAAAGGGTTTACTAATTCTATAAGATCATTTATATACAACTTATTTTTCTCTCCTGGCTTCAGTTACGCTTTCCAGTGATTTTGCTTTACCTCTGATGGTCACTTCATTTCCTTTCCTCATCAATTCACCAGCTTTAGGGAATTGAGCAAATACAGTTCCTGAACCAATCATAGTAGACTTTAAGCCGAGAGAGGTAAGCAAATTGGAAGCACTTCTCATACTCATTCCTCTTAAGTCAGGAATTTCTGCAAGTCCTTCTTTGATGCTTGCACTATCAATTGGCGTATAGGTTTCCGAAAGAGTTAATAAAAGTTCTTGTCCGGCTAATATTTTTGTGCCAGCTATGGGTTGTTGAGTTACAACTATCCCATCTTTTCCTGAAATTTTAAAATCAATATTTAACTCAGATAAAATTTTCTCAGCCTGATCAACTGGCAAACCCTCTAGAAAAGGAGTAAAGGCAAAGTTTTCTGATGAATTATCTTCTAAATTAAACTGGTGTTGTAAATCACTATCGAGTCCCGCAATACGGGTAGCAATCTGGCGGAATATTGGTCCTGCAGTATAGCCCCCATAACCAACAGGCTTAGGCTCATCTAAAAGAATGAGGCAAACATATTTTGGATCTTCAACAGGGAAGAATCCAACAAATGAACCGCGATATTTATTAGTATAACGACCGTTTACTACTTTTTTGGCCGTTCCTGTTTTACCTGCTATAGACAGTCCGTCTACTTGTGCAAATTCTCCAGTACCCGAATCAGAAACCACGCTTTCAAAAACAGGTAATAGCGCATCCAGTGTTTTCTTTTTAGCAATACGACGGATTTCAACAGGAACATGCTCATCGAGAATATTTCCTTGCTTGTCTTCAATCCTGTTTACAATGTACGGTCGCATCATTAAACCATCATTCGCAAATGCAGCATAAGCCTGGGCAACCTGAATTGGGGTGGCCAGTAACTCGTATCCATGAGACATCCATGGAAGACTCACTAAACTCCACTCATAAGGCTTTGCCATCCGGCCACTTTCTTCCCCGGCAATATCTACGTAGCTAGGTGTACCAAATCCCATGTTTCGGGCATATTGATAGAATTTGTCTTTATCAAGCCGCATAGCAATTTCTGCAGTCGCCACATTTGAAGATTGACGCATAACACCAGCGAAATCCATGTTTCCAAGAGGGTCGTGATCACGAAGTGTAAGTCCATGAATTACAACTTCACCACTTTCAGGTGTTTCGAAGATTTCATCAAAATCGACTTTATTCTGCTCTACAGCGGCTATCGCAGTAACCAATTTGAAAGTAGATCCGGGTTCAATCATGTCAGAAACAGCGAAGTTTCTTCGGTTGATATCATCATCGTTTCCGGGAAAGTTTGGGTCGAAAGTGGGGTAATTGGCTAAAGCTTTAATAGCACCAGTCTTAGGATCAAGAATAATTCCGGTACCATAGTTAGCTTGATGTTTCTCAACACCAGCTTTTAATTCATCTTCAAGGATAGCCTGGATATAAGCATCTATAGTTGTATGTAGAGAATATCCATCCTGCGGAAGTTTTTTCGGAGCTCCAACATATTCAAAGATTCGGTTGAATGGATCTTTTCGTACCTGCCGTACACCATCTTCACCTTTAAGCTCTGTATTGTAGAAAGACTCAATGCCGGTACGCCCATCCATATTATGATTCACAAAACCAAGTGAATGTGCAGCTAATGTTCCAAAAGTATATTTACGACGGAAGTTTTCTTCAATAATTACCCCGCGAATTCCTAAAGCTTTGATTTCATCCTTAGCAATTCCCGATAGATTTTTACCAAGGACTACATATCTGGATCGTTTTGGAGCTGAATCGATTTTATTTAAATAGAAAGATGAAGGCTGGTTAGTTACTTCAGCCATCTTTTTTGTTAGCTGGATAAGCTGATCCCTTGTAATTCCATCAATTTTTGGATCAACGGCAATTTGATAATCTGTTGCATTAGTGGCCAGTAGAGTACCGTTTTGGTCGTAAATGTTACCACGTTGAGCAGGAATAGATATATAGTCGATCGCCTGTTGACTCCATAATTCGCGAAGACCTTCACCCTCAACATAGTTAATGCGAAATAGTTGGAAAGCCAGTGCACAAGGAAGCAGAAATAGTAATCCAAGTACAATGAACATCCTACTTAATATGGCGGTTCGGTGTTCTGTCATTCTTTTACTATGATTACTTTGTCGGCAGGACCGCCATTAACAAAACCTTGTTCTTTTGCTTTTTGATAAATTTCAGCTGGTCCGACCATTCGGTCATACCTAAGCTTTAATTCGTCATGCATTTGCCTGGCTTTATTGTATTCCTGTTCCAGAGCTTGCACTTCCTGTAATAGTTTTTGAGTAGCAAAAACATGTGTCAGGTATGCAAAACCAAAAACAGCTAAAATGATCGAAACCAGAATTACTTTTCCGGGTTTGATCTGAGGGAATCCAACACTTTTAGCAGGTGTCTTTCTGACTTTCTTTCCTTTGGCTTTTTTAGCCGCAGGGGGTGAGGGTGTTATGTCAGGTTTAGGGACTTTTCGGAGATTTGGCTTCACTTCTTGGCGCTTAAGCGGGGATTGAACCATCATGAGCCGCCTCCGTTTGTTTTTTCAGCGACCCGTAGTTTAGCACTGCGGGCGGCTGGGTTTTTGGAAACTTCTACTTCAGAAGGGGTGATAACCTGTCTGGTTATAGGTTGAAGCGGGGAAATGACGTTTCCATAAAAATCTTTTTCAATCTTGCCTTCTAAATTGCCGGCTTTAAAAAATCGTTTAACAATGCGATCCTCAAGAGAGTGATACGACATTACTACCAACCGACCTCCGGGTTTAAGCATCTCGAGAGATTGAGTAAGTACATTCTTGAGCATTTCAAGCTCTCTGTTTACTTCAATTCGGATACCCTGGAAAACACGAGCCAGCGATTTTACCTGAAACTTACCTTTAATAACTTCGGCAACGGCTGCCTTCAGTTCGCTAGTAGTTTCAATTGGTCGAGCATCAATAATAGCTTTAGCAATTTGGCGACTTGCCTTTTCTTCACCATAGTGAAAAATGACGTCTCGTAGTTGTTCGTACTCGTAATTATTTACCACCTGATAAGCTGAAACTCCGGTAAGGTTACCCATCCGCATATCTAATGGGCCATCTTCCTGGAAGCTGAATCCTCTCTCAGCTTCTTTTAATTGATGAGTTGAAACTCCAAGGTCTAAAAGGATTCCGGCTACCTGACCGTGTACTTGGGGAGGTAGAAGAGTAGACAGGTAGCCAAAGTTTCCTTTTAAAATAGTAAATCTGGAATCGTCTCCGATTCGGGCAGAAGCTGCAGCAATAGCTTCATCATCTTGATCTATAGCAAAAAGTTGTCCGTCTTCACCTAAGTGAGATAAAATTTCTTTTGAGTGTCCACCTCCTCCAAGAGTGCCGTCCACATAAATGCCGTCTTTTTCAATAGTAAGACCATCCATGCATTCCTGAAGCATAACCGGGATATGCTCATAATATGTAGTCATATTAATCAGCATCGGTTTGTGAGCCGCCTCCCATCACTTGTTCAAAAATTTCTTCAAATGCATCCGGGTCAAGATTTTCGTCGGCTTCATTTAATTTTTCAGGGGACCAGATTTCGATGTATTGTCCCATGCCAATAAAAACGGCTTTTGAGTTTATTCCGGCAAAAGCAGAATGGTCGGAGGGGATAGCAATTCTGTTCTGCTTATCAAGAGATACATCTTCGGCGTAACGAAGAAAATTACGTTTTGCAATACGTCCTGAGCGGGTGAAATTATTAGCCTGAGAAAGAGCTTCTTCTACATTTTTCCATTCATTTTCGGGGTATAAATATAGGCAACCTTCTAACCCACGTACTACAACGAAGCGATCCTGTGCGGAAGGGCTAAGCACTTTGCGCATTTTAGCCGGGAAGGAAATACGTCCTTTCTCGTCTACACTATGCTCATATTGGCCTTTAAAACTATACACGATTCCCGCTGCGTGAATTCAGATTGCTAATTTGATCAGAGAAGAGAAAGTCCCCACTATCTCCCACATCACCCCATAATGTACCCTAATTTGCCACAATGTGTCAAGAACTTTCCACTTTGATCATAAAATTTATTTTTAGTGCAGAATTTCAGTAGTAGTAAAGATCTTTAGAAAAGAGAGAGATGGTGAAATACTATTCAGAAACAGCCTACTTAATCACCATGATTTTTTTGGTGATATTGAGGTTTAATCCTTTAGTCTGGATTAAATAAATACCTGTTGAAAGGGAAGAGGTATTAAGCTGGAAGAATCTATGATTTCCAACTTTTTGGCTAAGCACTTTTTGTCCAAGTATATTATATACGTTTATTTCGAGATTAGCAGAGAGTGTATTGAATTGAATTTGTAAAGGGATTCCCTTTTGAACAGGATTGGGATAAAGTGATAGTCCCGAATTTTTCTCTACAGATCCGTCAGAGCTTATACTCACCATAGTATTATTGAATAATTGATCAGCTAAAGCAGTTGCATCTTTAGCTACTTCAATGCCAATTATTCGACCAGGTATATCATCAGCGGGCGGGTGTATTCCTCCCCATATTCTGGAAAGGCTTGTTTGGTCAGAAGCATCCTGGTAGGTAGCCCATTGAAGAGTAACATCAACACTGGGACCTTCTTCAAATACAAGGAATTCATTTTTTGGAGCAAAAAATTCTCCCATTCCACCAGGAAAATATTCACTACCAGTAAGAAAAGTAATGGCATCAGCAGCCGCTCTGGAAAAAGTAGAGTGACCTGAAACATAGCCTGCAAATGGTGGAGTTACGAAACTCGGTCGTTGGTAGCTCCACCATTCTCCCGCTGGAATCCAACCAACTCCAGCAGAAGAACTATCAGGATCATCGATATAAAAATGTCCTTTCCAGGCTTTAAGTTTAATGGTGCCAATGAGTTCAGCACTATCTCTGGCGGTAACTAAAGAGTCTCCCTCTTCTATCAGTTCGATAAACTCATCAATAAGTGGAATACCGGCTGGATGATAATTGGGAAGTTCCGGATCAGTACTTTGTCCGAGATCTGTCATATACCGAAGTGCAGAAATTGGCCTAATATAATCGTACCAACCCTTTACTCCCCAGGCCGCAATAGCTGCATCATGCATCGTACCAGCCAGAAGCATATATGATTTGATATCCCATTCGAGGTCATCCAATATTTCACCTTCACCACGATATTTTTTAATCAGATCCGGGTGATCATTTACATAATTCAAAATAGTAAACCAATGTCCCGGTGGGGTTTCAGAATCTGGTCCATCTGCCCAGAATTCGGCAAGTACTCGAGCATAATCGGCACGCGGGACAATCTGAGGTTCATAAGGCTCTCCTGTTGCGGGATTAATTTCCCAACCCAGGCTTTGATCTCCGCCATTAATTATATCGTAGTACTCTTTGTATTCGTCAAAAGATTGAGGGAAATCCGGGTTGTTTCCGATTGATGCAGGAGAAATATCCCACATTACTCCATCGGTAGGATCAAGATGAGAAGACCAGGTTGAGACTAAAGAAAAGGTCCATTTATAATGTTCAGATAGGTCAACTCCGGCAGTATCTAAATAGGGAGGAGGTCCCGGATCATGGTATACCCAATAATCATAATTATCCCGATTATGAATAGTTAGGTCGGTAATTTTTAGCGAAAAAGGCACAACTTGTCCCCACTCGGCACCTAAGAAAGTAGGAACAGAAGAAGGAAGAGGATTACCGGACTGATCAATAAAAGTACCGAATTGAAGTGGCTGCCAACGATTGGGGTCAGCAATACGTGGGTTTCCCGCTAATACTGGGTCAAGAGTATTAAAAGTGTAACTGTTTACAGGTTGATAAAAGAAGTTCCCGTAACCAAATTGCTCATTTGAACCATCCTGTAGTCCGAATTCAATTACTTTTTGGGCAATATAGTTTCCAACTGCTGCCGCATCTCTATTTTGAAAATTTGTCGAAGTAAACTCAAGGTCATATCCCAATTCAGTCATAAGTGAATCAATTAAAGGGATACTTTCGGCAGCTCCGGGAGAAAACTCGAATCGATGCTTTAAAATCCGGTATGCAGCATAACTAATAGCTTTTTCCCTTTCTGCAACCGGATCCCCGGTCGGACTAAAACTAGGGGGGAAATCAAACTCAAAACCGCTTATTGTTTTACCAAGAAAATAAGTGTCAGCTGTTTCATCAAACAAAGCCCAAGCGTCATACATAGCAGCTGATACATGAAAGAGATTGCGGGCATGTACAGTTGGTCGGGCAAAATCATTTCGTATTGCTTCAAGTAAGACTTCATTCCACTCACGTGCTACAGAGTGTTGAGCATAGGTGATTTGAGTGCTAAGGAGCAGAAGTATGGAAATTATGGTTAATCTAATTTTCACAGCTATAAAATTCTATATGAGAATGTATCTTCTTGAGCTACAATTCACAACGTTATTTAAGGAAAAGCATTTTTCCGGTTTTAGCTGAGCCTTTAGTATCAGAAATTTTATAAAAGTACATTCCCGAATTAAGAGTAACTGAATTCCACTTGTACTTATTAAGTCCTTGTTCAAACACTTTGCTTTCTGTATGAATTAGTTGTCCAATAGTATTAAATATTTCAATGGTGATTTGGGATCTGCTTTGAAGTTCAAACAGGATTATTGTTTCAGGATTAAAAGGGTTCGGATAGTTTCCAATTAACCGAATTTGATTTGGGGAAATTTGCGATGTGTTTTCAATTGTAGTAGCTACTAAACCATCAAACTCACGTAATTTTATTATTTGATTAACGGGAACATCAAACACTTCATCAACCTGGCCATTCAACCAATTCACGCTAATTTTATCAATTAAGTCATATTCATCTAAGCCGAAATGTATTGGAAGGATGTTCTGAGTAAATAATCCTGAACCATGATAATAGCGGGAAAATGTATTTCCATTTATTTCCAGAGTAACTATTGATCCAAATCCATTTCGATTTGTTTCAACACCTTCCAACAAGATTTTAATCCAGTTTTTATCTCCACCCGAATTCTGAAAAAAGAGAGGTTTTTTAAAAGTATTTGAAGTTATTATATCCAGATAGCCATCATTATTTTGATCAAAAACGGCATTAGTAAATGATTCAGTCTCTTCGGTAAATCCTGAGTTTCCGGAAACATCAGAAAAGAGCAGGGTGTCATTCTCTATCATTTTATTTTGAAAAAGCCGATTGATTTGTTTTCCGGCCTCAAAGCCATATCCATTTGCTACTAAAAGGTCTTCATCACCATCATTATCGAAATCAAAAAAGTCCGTTCCCCATCCCCATCCGGCCTTAGATACTCTTGCAAGAAATTCTGTTTTTGTAAAAGAACTATCTCCCGAATTGATGAATAGTCTGTTGTTATTATCAGGATGGTCATCCAGTTCAGTTATGTTAGTCAGGTAAAAGTCGAAAAGCCCATCCAGATTAGGGTCTCCAATGGCGAGCCCCATTCCATTTGCTCCGTCTTCTAAACCATATTCTGCGGTTTTTTCAGTAAAAGTCTTGTCTCCATTATTGATATAAAATTTATTAGGCCCGAAATCATTAGCTACATATACATCAAGATGTCCATCTTTATTTACATCTAAGGCAACTGAGGTCCATGTAAAGCCGGAATCGTTTAAACCACTAGATAAAGAGACATTTTCGAATTCATCATCTCCCAAATTTTCATACATACGGTTGGCTTTATTGTCAGAATCCTGATTCTGATCCATTTGTACAGAAACATAAAGGTCCAGATCACCATCTTTATCGTAATCAAACCAAAGTCCCTGAGAACTTAACTGAGTCACACTTCCCGCTACACCGGCTATATTGGTAATGTTTGAAAAACTTCCATCTCCATTATTTTTTAAGAGGAGATCATGCCCACTATTTGAAAGAAAAAGATCGGGGTATCCATCATTATTATAATCACCCCAAGAAGCACCGAATTTGTAATCGTACTGGCTTTGTGTTAAGGTGGTAAGTCCTTTTGCGGCATTCCCTGCTATAGAAGTTTTATCAGAATAAGAAGTGCCATCAAAAGAAAATAATCGGTTCCAGGAACTGGCATCACCACCAGAACTTTGTTCTTTTACCACAAAATAAATATCCAGATACCCATCCTGATTATAGTCAGCAATTGCAATTCCTTTTGTACCGCTATTAACTTTTAAGATAAGATCATTTGGGTTGCTGAAATTTAACGTACTATCTATGAACACCTGAGCATGTACATCATTTAATCCCAGATTGATTACCAGCAAAAAGAGAGCAAGTATTTTTGCGCGCATAGGCATTGATCACATCTTTTAAGAATGAATGTCGACAATATCCGTTTATTAAAAAAAGAATATTTGAAATTGTGAATAGCTAAATGACTACTTCAGGTAAAGTATTTTTCCCTTTTTTGTTATTCCCGAAGAAGTTTTTATTTGATAAAAATAAACTCCTGAATTTAGATTGGATACCTTCCAATGAATAGAGTTAGTACCAGATGGAAAGTTTTTTGAAGTCTGATATACCTTTTGTCCTATGGAATTAAATATCTCAACATCTACTTCTTCAGCCCGGTTAAGTTGGAAACGGATAACGGTAGCATTATTGAAAGGATTAGGATAGTTGCCTAAGAGCTTTAAGTGGTTAGGTTTTTCCAAATCAGGGGCATGTTCATTAGCTGTAATTAAACCTCCTTCCTTGATTCTTATTACCTGATTGATCTCTATATCAAAGAATCGATTTATGTTTCCGTTTAACCACTTTACCTCTACTGAATCGATTATAGTTGCTTGTTGAAGTCCAAAGTGAATCGGTAATACATGTTGTGTGTAAAGTCCCGCACCATGATAGTATCTGTGTTGTGCTTTTCCATCACTATACAAAGTAATCGTACTTCCAAAGCCATTTCTGTTTGTTTCTACACCTTCCAGCCAAATTTTAATCCAACTTCCCTGATTCAGAGTGTTTTCATAGAAAACCGGTTTTTGATAGAAATTCGAAGTAACAAGATCTAAAAAGCCGTCATTATTTTGATCAAAAACTGCATTAGTATAAGAAACAGAGTTGCCTGAAATTCCAGCTTCTTCCTCAAAAGCCTCAAAAACAAGAGTGTCATTTTCAGAGATATTATTTCTGAATAGTCGGTTTATATCGGGTTCGGTTTGTGTCTGATACCCATTTGCGATTAGTAAATCTTCATCACCGTCATTATCGAAATCAAAAAACTCGGTTCCCCAGCCCCAACCAGCTTCAGAAACACCTTTTACGAATTCCTTCTTTTCAAAAAAGTTTTGTCCTGTATTTATAAACAAGCGATTAAATCGAAGTGGACTTTCTCCATTTTCGGTTACATTAGTTAAATAGAAATCAAATAGTCCATTATTATCAGGGTCTCCAATGGCAAGTCCCATTCCTTCTCCCTGATCACTTAACCCAAAGGTCTCAGTTAGATCAGTAAATGTTTTATCCCCATTGTTCATATAGAGTTTATTTGGACCAAAATCATTGGCAAGGTATAAATCCAGATCTCCATCGTTATCAATATCCAATGGGAGGGAGGTAAAAGTTAAACCTGTATCATGTAATCCAGTTAATTCCGATACATCTATAAAAGTATCGTTTCCAGTATTCTCATACATTCTGTTTGCGTGAGACCTGTTTGATGTGCTCCAGTCTTGTCTCACAGAAACATATAAATCCAGATCACCATCTTTATCATAATCGAACCAAAGACCCTGAGAACTTTGAGCTGAGTCTTTGCCGGCAACTCCGGCAATAGTTGTAATGTCCGTGAATTGCCCGGTCCCGGTATTTTTTAAAAGGATGTCTTTACCACTATTGGCAAGAAATAAATCCGGAAATCCGTCATTATTATAGTCTCCCCAGGATGCTCCAATTTTATATCCGTAGGGAGTATTGATGACATCTGTAAATCCTGAAATTCCATTTCCTAATGTAGCTGTTTTGTCTACATATTTTTCGCCATCGTAAAGAAAAAGTCTGTTTCGAGTACTGAAATCTGCACCGGATGCTTCTTCTTTTACAACGAAATAAATGTCCAAATATCCGTCCCGGTTATAATCAGCTACTGAGATTCCATTGGTTCCGCTGTTTACCTTCAGGGTTAAGTCATTAGCGTTAAAAAAAGGCAGGTTAGTTCGGTTAAAAATTTGGGAATGTGCTTTTTCCGGAAAGCTTATAACAGCAAGAGGGAAAATTGTAGCTGTAAGAAATTTTTTAAAAAAAGGCATTTTAAAATCTGAATCCGTAAAAAGATAAAATGATTATTTTTTAAAGGTATGTATTACTTCGCCATTTTCAGAACTAAGAAATAATGTATTATTTCGGATTCTAAAATTAGATGAGTTTATTAAATCGTTTATAGGAAAAGAACTTTTTGATACGCTTGTAGTGGTGCGGTACATTTTGATTTTGTTGTTGTTTACTCCCCAAATACCGGAGGATTGATTACAACCAAAAATATTATCTGGTTGGCATTTCCATTCGAATCTAAAATTCCGATTCGAATCAAAGTTTAAAGTTACTCCTGATTTATGCTCATGGTTATTAATCAAGGTGTCATTCGAAGAAATAAGAGGCCATTTTTTCCCAATCAATTTATTATACCTTATGACATCAGGGTATCCAGTCTTGAAAACAAAAAGCCCATCTTTATTATTTAGGTAAAGTGTATTTGTATTATTAAAATTTATAGTATGCTCATTTAACAGAAAATCAATTGGATAGGTGTTTGCACCACAGCCTCTGGCAGTTGAACCTACACTTACAGCTGTACTTATATGGCCTCTTATAATTTGTTCTGATCGAAGCCAGTTACATCCATCATATCCAATAAATCCGGTGAAATTATCTTCTTCAACATAAATTAAATAGAAGGGTTCGTATCCGGAAATATTTAAAAAACTTCGTCCCTCTTTTACTGAATTCAGCTCAAAGATCAGTTTTTCGGAATTTGAAAATCGGCTAAAGGTTGGATTATTATCATTTATTGAGCAATGAGCTAATAGTGGCAAAGAAAGAATCAATAAGACTTTAGTATTCATTAGGTTGCTACAATTAATGAAATAAACTAACTATAGAATACTATATTATGAAAGACTTTTTTAATGCGTCATTAATCTGCTCAAATTCAATTAAAAAGGCATCGTGACCATAAGGAGAGTTAATCTCTTCATAAACAGCATTAGGAATTAACTTTGCTAATTCTTTTTGCTCTGAGGTTGGATAGAGATTGTCTGAATCTATTCCCAGGATTAGAACAGGAATTGAGATATTGCCAAGTACTTCTTCAAAAGTTCCCCGTTCTCTTGAAACGTCGTGAGTGTCCATTGATTTAGTCAGGCGATCGTAGGTGAGTGCATCAAAACGATCCACCAGTTTTTTCCCCTGGTATTCCAGGTAAGATTCAACCTCAAAGACTTTTTTCTCTTTGTTAAAATTTCGGTCAAATTTTTGTTGATAATTTTTGGGAGAGCGGTAGGTAATCATTGCCATTGCGCGGGCAGCTGACAGACCTTCGGAAGGGGGATAATCTTTTTCATAGAAGCCACCTTTCCATTTAAGATCAGCATACAATGCCATTCTTTGAGCATGACTTATCCCAATCGCCCATGGTGAATGAGATTTTCCCATCGCAGTTAAACAAGCACTTTTGATTCGATTATCCATAAGAATAAATTCAAGTCCAATCATCCCGCCATAAGACCCTCCAAGCACAAGTTCTATTCCTGTAATATCTAAATGGTCTAAAAGTTCTTGCTGAAAACGAACTACGTCCCTTACAGTGAACACAGGAAAATCACCTCTGTAAGGTTCCTGAGTATCTGGATTAATACTCCATGGATTTAATGAGCCATAGCAACTACCCGGAATGTTCATGCAAATCACAAAATGTTTATCCAGATTAACAGGGCTGCTTTTAGCAAAAAAACCAGAAAACCAATCTTCAATATTCGAGTTACCGGTAAGGGCGTGAATAACCAGGATTACATTATCTTTTCGTTCATTTAGTGTTCCCCAGGTATGGTAGGCTACATTTGCCTCTTCGAATGTAAAACCAGATTCTGTTGAAAAGCTATGTGGAAATTTGTGTTTCTTAAGGTTGCTCATGGATGATAATATGATTTAATCATATATCATTTTATCAAATAATAGTCATTCTGAGCGAGAGCGAAGAAACTAAGCGGATATCCGTTCAGATCCTTCGGAGGTGTCCTCAGGATGACTTTTATTGACAAAATTTCAATATGAAACAAAGAACGACAAAACCGGAGTGAAGGTCTTGCCGAACTTTGTTGTGTCGCTCATTGGTATTTCAATGAGTGAGTGAGTTTCTAACTTACATATACCACTTCCCCAGTTACTGGAACTGGATTAGAAATGATATCTAAAACCGGGCATCGATCGGTTGAAAAATCTTTCAAAAGCTGAAGTTTAGCCGGATTGGTTTCATCAGTAGAAATAACAGTTTTATATTTTACATTATTGAACCCAGGTCTTTTGTCCGAAAGATTGAAAAATCCCTGCAGGTCAAGGTCACCCGATGCTTCTACTTTAATTGACTTAAGATCAATTCCAAGTTGACCGGCATAAGCTTTGATCACAATTTCCTGACAGGAAGCCAAAGCTCCAAGCACATATTCAACTGGGTTTGGTGCTTCATTTTCTCCACCCAAACTTTCTGGTTCATCTACGATAAACTGAAACCCTCGAACATTGATCTCAGACCTGAAACCACGATCCAGTTTTGAATCTACCGCGAAGGTAACATCCTTCGCTGAAGGATTATTCTTTACATGGTTGATTAAGTTTGATATGGTTTCATTTAGTTTTTGATCGATGCTGTTTATTTCTGTTGTTATAGTACTCATTGTATTTTTATTTTAGTGTTCTGGATCGTTTGCAGAATTTCTGCGAATGGTTTTAATCGGATGCGGGGTGGCAAGACCTCGCATCCTTTTTTGTTTGAAAGAAAAAAGCATAGGAAGAAAAATGGATTCGAAATCTATCTTTCTATGATTGACCTCCCCTGATTCCAAGCTGGTATACTGTTCAGGGCAAATCCTCCCCTCCTTGAGAAGGAGGGGATAGAGGGGAGGTCGGGAGTTATTGATGAAGGTAAGATTCATTAAGCCAATACAGCTGCGGCTTCAAAAGCTTTCTCGAAATCTTCAATGATATCATCAATATGCTCGATACCAACAGACACACGGATTAAGTCTGGTTTTACCCCGCTGGCTGCCTGTTCTTCGTCACTCAACTGTTGATGTGTTGTTGAAGCAGGATGAATCAGTAATGTTTTTGCATCACCTACATTTGCAAGGTGACTTCCAAGTTTTACGCTATTGATGAATGTTTTTGCATTATCATATCCACCTTTAACACCGAATGTAAGTACGGAACCAAAATGACCAGGTGTAAGATATTTTTTAGCTCTTTGGTGGTAATCATGCTCTGGAAGACCAGTGAAGTTAACCCATTCTACAGCGTCATGTTCTTTTAACCATTCTGCAAGTTTTAACGCATTTTGATTGTGTCGCTCTACTCTAAGAGATAAAGTCTCGAGACCCTGTAAAAGTAAGAAGCTATTAAACGGAGACTGAGAAGAGCCAAAGTCACGAAGTCCTTCAACTCTTGCCCTGATTGCAAAAGCAATATTTCCAAAAGGTCCATCAGTTCCGAATACTTCCCAGAAGTTTAATCCGTGATAACCTGGAGATGGTTCAGTGAATAACGGGTAACGCCCGTTACCCCAGTTAAAATTACCGGCGTCAACAATTACGCCACCGATAGATGTCCCATGTCCACCAATCCATTTTGTAGCTGATGCGGTTACCACATTTGCTCCGAATTTGATGGGTTGAACTACGGCTCCACCGGCGCCAAAAGTATTGTCAACAACAAGAGCAATTCCATATTTCTTACCTAATGCAGCTAGTCCTTCAAAGTCGGCAATATTTCCCCGGGGGTTGCCAATAGATTCTACATAAAACGCTTTTGTATTGTCATCTATCAATTTTTCAAATTCTTCAACAGTATCTTCAGCTGCAAACCGAACATCAATTCCGAGTCGGGGAATAGTCACCTTAAATTGGTTGTAGGTCCCCCCATACAAATTCTGAGTTGAAATGATGTTATCACCTTTTTGGGCAAGGTTGCTTATTGCCAGAAACTGAGCAGCCTGACCTGATGAAGTTGCAAGTGCTGCTGCTCCACCTTCCAGTGCAGCTATGCGTTGTTCAAACACATCGGTGGTAGGATTCATAATCCGGGTGTAAATATTTCCGAATTCACGTAGCGCGAAAAGATTTGCTGCGTGATCTGAATCGTTAAAATTGTAAGACGTGGTTTGATAGATAGGAACGGCACGCGAGCCGGTAGTCGGATCTGGCTGCTGGCCTGCATGAAGCTGCAGGGTTTCAAATTTTAGTGTTCGTTCGGTTAATTCGTTGCTCATGGTTTTGGTTATTTTTGTGAATGAGTATTAAAATTCATGTTAAAAAAAAGCCTTGTTCAGAAGATGAATCCGAACAAGGCTGGTAACCAAAACTGTTTCGAACTCATCTTTCCCAGTGCCGGCTTACTGAACACTGAGCAGGATGTAGCACCTTCCCCCAATTTTCATCGGGGCGGTTGCCAAGGTTTCACAGGACCTGATCCCTCCACCTTTCTTAATGAGAATGCAATTGTATGTTAAAGAACGTCTGAGATTTACTCCCAACAAAAAAGCCCTTCTGATATTGCATTCAAAAGGGCTTTTTTTGTTTTTACAAACTGGTTATACCTAAGCCCCTCAGGTGCACATCATGCACATACACATGCAATTACATGCGGGCTTACAAATAGTATGTTGGATTGAAAATTTCATCACTTATAGCTTAAGGGAAGATGTTCATCAAAACAAGAGCTGTTAGAAAAAAATTTAATCGTTTTAGGATTAATGCTTTTATGTTGGTTTAAGTCCAATAATTTCAATACATGATTTTATTCTTTTTTTAGGCGATAAAAACCTAAAAAAAGAATAATTATCGAGTAAAAAAGTAATTAATAGTAGATTATTCTGTGCGCGATCCGTAATTATTTTTCCAGTTGTTCTAAAGCCAACTCAATTGCTTTTTCAAGTTGAGGATCGCTACCTGTAAGTCTGTCTTTGAAATTATTATGAATCGAAATGTCGGGAGCGACCCCGGTAAGTTCGAGATTCGCTCCATCTAAAGAATACACTCCTACTTTCGGAAGCCGGTAAAAAGAACCATCTACCAGGCTTTTTCCAGAAGTAAAAATTATCCATCGATAGGTTTCAGTTCCAACTACTGTTCCCAGGCCAAGCTCTTTAAATCCGGCAGTGGTAACCTCGGCATCACTTAGTGTTTGCTCATTAATAAGTAAAATAATTGGTTTATCAGCGGGATTAAAATTAGACTGTCCGGTCAGTTTTCCTTCACGGTATTTCCATTGGGCATACTTTCTCTGAGACAAAAATCTGAGGACGTCGTCATGAACATTTCCACCCGTGTTATATCTTAAATCGAAGATCAGAGCATCTCTGTTATAAGCTTCAGAGGTCATTTCAAGAAGAAAGTTTTGTAATTCACCACCGCTCATATTTTTCATGTGTACATAAGCAACTCTTTTGTTTGTTTTCTGATCAACCGCTTGCTGGTTTTTATCAACCCATTGATCGTATAAGTTAGTTCTGGTAGAGAAATAGGATTCAGGATGAACATTTATATCAAAACTTTCACCGCTTCTTTTAAATGTTAGTTTAAGTTCATCAGGCATAGTTGGGAAAGAGAAATAGTATTCTCTGTTCATTTTTTTGTCTATATCAACTCCGTTGACCGCGACTAATTCATCTCCTTCACTTAGATCCTTCCCGGTTATGTCCAGAGGTCCCCTATTAATAATAGAAGAGATGGAATATGGGTTGTCTTCTTCAAACAATAGTCCAACCGAAGCTGTACTTGTTGAATAGAATTCATTTTCTTCGGAGCCAAACGAATTAAACCCTAGGTGCGAAGAGTTTAACTCGCCTAACATATCATTATTCATTCTTCGGAAATCACCTCTGCTGGTAACATATGGCAGATATTTCTTGTATTGGTCTCTTATTTTTTCCCAGTCTACACCGTGAAAAGTTTCGTTATAAAAGTTCTCTTCAATATTTGCCCAGAATTCCTCAAACATTTGATTAAACTCATCAGAGAGATTTCTTTCGAAAGAAAACTTAGTGTCAATTTTAGAAGCTTTAGCGGAGCTTAAATCCACTTTATAAATTGATCCTCCTCCAATTGCATATAATTTTCCATTTGAGACTGTGAAGAAACTAACTCTGTTTAACCCATCAATTTTGGAAGTTTTAGTTTGTTCAAAAGGCTCAGATGTTGTTACATACATAGCAGTGTTACCTTCATCATGATTACTTAAATAGGCAACCATTGTTTTATCTCCACTCTGCAGAACCACAGGAGCAAATTGACTTCCAAAGAGTTCACCAACACTTTCTATGCGTTCTAATAATCCTTCTTTTTCAATTGAAATTGTAAGTTTTTCGTCTTCCTGATTCTCTTCTTCATTCTCACTTTCTTCTTTTTCTTCAGCAAAAAGCTCATCAAATTTTTCTGATTTATAGGGCTCTTCAAAACGACTCAGAGCCATCCTGTAAATATTAGATTCGCCACCTCCCCTAGGATAGGTAGGAGTTACACGATTCGAGGAAAAATAAATATATTTTCCATCTGGTGACCAGACCGGGGCAAATTCAGTCACTCCCGTATTAGTAAGATTTTGAATTTCTTTACTTTCAATATGGTATACAAAAATATCCTGTTCGAAATCTCTTTTTGCATTATAAAGCAGGTATTCATCGTTAGGGGAGAAATACGCCTGAGTATTCTGAAAGCCCCAGAACTCGTCTTTGACAACGGTTTCACTTTTAAATGATTCGAGGTCGATAATTCTGAGTTCATCTCTTCCACTATGATAAACAGCTTTAGACCTGTCTGAATTAACTTCAATATTCCTGTTATTCTGATCGTCTGAAGTATGCTGTTGTTCTTTTTCAGAACCATCAGCAGTTATTGTAAAAAGGTTCTGATACCCATTGTCCGTTTGATTAAAGAGAAGAGTTTTGTTGTCCTTCAGCCATTTTACTTCAAGAACACGACCCATTTTAGAGGTATGAATCTTTCGAATAAACTTACCTTCAGCATCTGATACAAAAAGTTCTCCGCGCGAAATAAAAGCCATTTTTTCCCCATCCACAGAAATATCGACTCCTGTAACACTTCCATTAACATCAAAGCTTTGGCTTTGTGACAAGGTTTCATTTTGGAATAGTTTAATTGGTACAATCTGGCTTTTTCCTGAAGCCACATGGAACGAATGAATCTGATAGTCTTTTTCGAAAACTATTAGTTCTCCATTGGCACTTATTTTTGGATACTTTACTGAAGTTTTAAAAGAAGTAAGTCTTTTAGGATTGCTATTTTCAAGGGTGTATAGATTGTACTCTCCGTTGAATTCATCAGAAACATAAAACAGGTTTCCATTTTTATCGACCATTGGCCAAAGGTCTTTTCCTTCCCAACTGGTATGTTCTGTATACTCCTGTGAATCTAGATTATAGGATTTGATTTCGGGATTAAAAGAGCCTTTATATCTTTTTCTTTGAGGAAAGATGAAACTTTCCCATGATTCATTAAAGAAGTATTCTTTTTTGGATGGGTGTTCAATTAAGTTATGAACGTTGTTGTGATAATGACCGAAAAGACGTTCCGGAGTCCCTCCTGTTAAAGGGATTTTGTATGAGCTAATCCGGTTATATCTTGCGGATGTGAAATAAATGTGCTCAGAATCCCAGCTCCATGATTCTACCTGATCTCCTGCCTGATGATAGGTAAGTCTTTTAATTTCTCCACCCGTAACTGGCATTACATATACATCATCATTACCAAACTGATCCGAAGAAAAAGCTATCCATTTGCCATCCGGTGAAATACTGGTTGCTGTTTCATCACCATCCATACCGGTTAACCGCACTGCAGTTCCACCGCCAGAGGGGACTTTCCAAAGATCGCTATCATAGCTGAAAATGATAGTCGAGCCGTCGGGAGTAACAGAAGGAGAAGTGGTAAAACGGGGTGAAGTTGAATTCTGGGCAAAACCAATAAACGTCAGAGAACAACTTAAAAGAATAGAAAAAAGAGTGCTTTTTGTAATCATAATAATTGATAATTAAAATGATTACAGAGTATTAAATAGGGATTAAAACGAAAAGCGGAAGATCAACAAAAGATGTAAAATTGATGGCGGAAAGAGTAGCATCCTCCGTCTTTCCCCGAAAGTGTTCGGGAAAATCCACCTCCTTCAAAGGAGGAATTATTATTTGGATAGATATTATTAGGTGGGATAAATAGGATTAATTCGGGTTAAGACACTCTGAGTCGTATCCGTCTCGCTCCAACGCAGAGTATTGGAGCGAGGATAGAGAAGTTAATTATTGATTTTAGCTCAATATTAACTCTTCAAGTTTTTTTTCTTTTATCGCTATCATTTTATCAATGTCGGATACCTTTATTTCAGGAATTTTTCTTTGAAGGTAGATATTAGATTTTAAGTCTATAATTTCCCTTCCTTTTTCTTTACCAAATATTTCAATGAATATATTATCGGATCGTATGATAGTTCTTGTAAAGAGCTTTTTAAGCTCTTTATCCATAGTTGCGAAAAGAAAAAAGTCTTTGCCTGATGATTCATAAGAATAAAAAGAACTCCAACCTGAAAGATATGTTAAATCCCATGCTTGGTTTTGACAGGCCTTTTTAATTCCCTCAAAGCTTTTAGTTTGATTCTTGAAGATTTTTGATTTTCCACCGAATAGAAAAGCAGCTAAATAGGTTGTGTATTTACAAATCAATATGTTGTCATATACCCATTGATAAAAATGCTGAAACTTTTGTTCTACTTTTTTAGATGTATCAAAATACAATTGAGCGAGTTTTAACATTTCTAGGTAATGTATTTTATAACGATCTAATTCAACCCAAAAAGACTTAAGATTTTGTTTTTGATGGGTAATTTTTGGGATTGTTTTTCTTTTTTCGAGAGCTAATTCTAACCAAACTCTAACTGGATATTGCTGAAATATTTCAAAGAAAATATCTCTTTCCTCATTGGATTGAATATTACTTTTATGGTGATGAGAGTATTCAGCTAAAGCAAGTCCTGAAGTAATATTAATTCCATTAAAACTAGTCCAAAAAAGCAGGCTACTTACAACTTTTCGAAGATATGGGTCCTTTAATGTTCCACTTTTAACTAGTTTTATCAACGATGAGAGCAAATTACGATCAAAAATTAGGGTGAATTTCTCTCCTTCATAACCAGTAAAATCAGGAGTGCCTTCTGGAGATATTTTTAGATGTAAAATGAGTTTTTTCTTAATTAGAAAAAGTGTTATTGACTTAATATCTGTTTCATGAAGAGATAGAATTTCCATAATCTTGGTCTTGAATAATCAAAAGTAAATAAGAAAAGAACACACCCCTAAATCCCCTCTCAAGAGGGGACTTTGGGTATAAGTTCTAAAAAATCTCCTCTCACCTCTCACTCCTCATACCTCACCACTCAAACCTACCTATACCCCAAATTTCTAACCATATTTTCATTTTCTCTCCATTTCTCTCTTACTTTTACATGGAGATCCAGGAAAACCTTTCGATCAACAAATTCTTCAATAGATTTTCGCGACTCGGTGCCTAGTTTTTTAATCGCACGGCCACCTTTACCAATAATCATTCCTTTCTGCGACTTTCGGTTTACGATTACCTCAGCGTTGATGTAATCCAGATCTTCACGTTCTTCATACTGGATGACTTCTACTGTTGCGGAGTAGGGAAGTTCTTCATGGAACTGTAAAAACAATTGTTCCCTGATGAGTTCAGAAGCAAAAAAACGAAGCGGGTGTTCACTTAGTTCATCTTTTGGATAAAAGGGAGGTCCTGGTTTTAACGTATTAATGATTGATTCCATTAATCCTTGTATTCCAATTCCTTCCAGGGCGGAAACAAAAACGGTCTCCGAAAATTTAAATTTCCTATTAAGGTCTTCTTTTAATTTCTCAACATGCTCCTGACTTTCAGTATCAATTTTATTGATGACCAATAGTACCGGTTTTCTGAGATGCTTAAGTTGTTCGAAGGCATAATCAGGAATATTGGATTCATCAGATTCCACAATAAAAAGAATAACATCAGCTTCTTTTTCTGCTTTTTCTACAAAGCGCATCATGGCTTTTTGCAGCTCATATTTAGGATTGATTATTCCGGGAGTATCAAGAAAAATTACCTGTGCGTTTTCCTCTGAATGGATCCCTACTATTTGATGCCGTGTAGTCTGAGCTTTATGTGTTGCAATAGAAAGTTTAGTTCCCAGAATCTGGTTCATAAGAGTAGATTTACCAGCATTGGGTTTTCCAACAATAGCTACATAACCGGATTTGTGTGTTAGCTCAGTACTCAATTATTTTTTTGGATGTTGGATGTTGGATGTTGGATGTTGGATGTTGGATGTTGGATGTTGGATGTTGGATGTTGGATGTTCATCATTTCACATCTTCATAAATGCTCATAATTTCTAAATAAGCTTTTACTGTTTTAGGTAGCCCCCAAAAAAGTGATTTACTAATCAATGCATGACCTATACTTACTTCGTTCAGATAAGGCACTACATCAAGAAAAACAGGAAGATTTTCAAGATTCAGACCATGCCCTGCATTTACTTTCATGCCAAGTTCATGAATCTGAATGGCAGCTTTCTTCAATCGCTTCAACTCTTCAATTCGATCTTCATCCGTGGTAGCATTGGCAAAAGTACCGGTATGCAGTTCAACTGCATCACTGCCAAGTTCAAATGCCATATTTATATCTTCGCGATTTGGATTTAAAAACAAAGAGATTTCGATATCAGTCTCTCTGATAGATGGGAATACACGTTCTTCGAAATCATCGAAGACTACAGACATGTTTAAACCACCTTCTGTAGTAAGTTCTTCACGTCCTTCGGGCACAAGTGTACATAAATCAGGCTTCGTTTTCTTAAGAATTTCCAGCATCTCGTCCGTTGCAGCCATTTCAAAATCTAGCGTGCCTTTCACTGCATTTTTTAATTGTGCTACGTCTTCGTCTTTTATATGACGCCTGTCACCTCTGAGATGAAAAACAATTCCTGACGCTCCCGCTTCTTCACAAATAATGGCTGCTTCTGTTGGAACCGGATATCCTTCTCCTCGAGCATTTCTTAAGGTGGCTACATGATCTATATTTACAAGTAATTTCATTCCTTTTTATTCACTATCTCTTAGATTCAAGTATTCTTTTTGAAAATAGGCATTCGCAGCATTATTTTTCAGAAACAAATTGATTGTATGATTCGCAACTTATCGTTGATACTTCTTTTTGGAATATTAGCATCCTCTTGTGGCATGGTAAAACGAGGGACGATTCCCTGGGAAGAGAGAAAAAAGAAAGAAACTATTCAAGCCGCAATTGCTGCTACCAAAGTTCCTGCAACCGAACCAGAAAAACCTGCCCGACTTTCAAGAGGAGAAAGAGCTATAAAATCTTCCCTGGATCAGGCTTTTAAAGATTGGAAAGGTGTACCCTATGTGTTAGGTGGAACCGGGTATAATGGAGTTGATTGTTCCTCATTTATGCAGATTGTTTTTGCTGATTATTTCGAGATTGATTTACCCAGAAATACCCGTGAGCAAATGAAAGAAGGATCATCTGTAAAGAGAAACAAAATTAAGTTGGGTGATATGGTATTTTTCAAAACAGGGAGAGATTCATACCATGTTGGAGTAATGATAAACAACGAACAGTTTCTTCACGCTTCCACAAGCTCAGGGGTTATGGTATCAGGTTTACAAGATAGGTATTGGGCGGATGCATACCTGACAACCCGTAGAATTATGTAAGTCCTGAATTATTAATAAGAACTAATATGTATTAATTGTAAAGGAATGTAAACTGTTGATTGTTATATCGAGGTTCCGTTTATTGTTAAATATTTCTAATGTTTGTTTAAAATCAAACAGATAGGCTTTTAAAATACACTTAATACGTGCAACAGGCTTAATTCCAGGAAGTTAGTCAAATATGGGTAGTAAGATCGGGGGTAAATTCTCAAAGAAAAGTGCATATCTGATAGGATTAACTACCGTTATTCTGCTCACCTTATTTAATCAGTTTTTGATTCAGCAGATTTTAACTGAGCAAAAATATGATGCCACTGTAATAAATCTGGCTGGACGACAAAGAATGTTAAACCAGAAGATTGTCAAAGAAGTCCTAAAAGAAGATGTTCCATTAAGCTCATTAAAAGCTACCACATCAAATTGGACCCAGGTTCATGAAGGATTACAAATAGGGGATGATGAACTTGGCTTACCAGCGTTAGAAAGCGAATCTATTCAAACTCTTTTTGATGAGCTAAGTCCCTATCAGCAAAATATTTCTGACATAATTCTTAACGCTTCTTCAAAAGAAGATCTAAATGATAATCTGGAAGCCATTTTTGAAAGTGAGCAACGTTACCTTCCATTAATGGACACGATTGTTAATACCTTTGAAGAAGAATCAGGGCAAAGAGTTAGAAGGTTGATTTATCTGGAGATATTTCTTGCCTTCTTTTCGTTGATATTGCTGGCCGGTGAGTTCATATTCATTTTCAAGCCAATCTATGAAGAACTGGAAGATGAAAATGAAAAGCTCGATAACACAATTAAAGAACTGACTCATTCAAAAGGGGAATTATTTAAAGCCACCCAACGGTATGATCTTTCTATTGAAGCCATTAATGCGGGAATTTGGGATTGGTATATTCCTGATGGAAGCGAGTGGTGGTCGGATAAGTTCTATCAACTTCTGGGATATGAAAGGGGAGAAATAACTGCCTCGTACAATACTTTTTTATATGAGTTATTACATGAAGATGATCGTGAGAAAGTTGAGAAAGCAGTAAAAGCACATCTCGAAAAAAAGAAGAAGTATAAGCTTGAAATCAGAATGAAAACCAAAAAAGGGTTTTATCGCTGGTTTGAAACGGTAGGACAAGCAAGCTGGGGCTATGATGAAGAGCCTATTAGAATGGTGGGTTCGATCATTGATATTGAAGAGAAAAAACAATTTGAGGCACAGCTTACCAGAGATGAAGAGACTCTTCGAATACAAAAAGAGGAACTGGAAAACGCTTTACATGATCTTGCAGAAATACAAAAAGTAGCCAAAATAGGTACCTGGAAAGTTGATCTTAAAACAATGAAGGTCTTTTGGTCAGATGAAGTATATCGAATTCATCAGGTTCCTACAGGGATAGATATCAAAGTAGAAGATGGTATAAATTATTACAGGGAAGATTATCAGCCGATCATTCAAAAGGCAATAAATAATGCAATCGAAAACAAGGAGTCTTGGGATGAAGAGTGCATATTGATCACTGCTCTTGGAAATGAAGTATGGGTCAGAGCGATAGGGTTTCCTGTTTTTGAGCGGGGAAAATTAACGGCTTTAAGTGGCTTATTTATTGATATCAATAATGAAAAGAGCCAGAAGTTATAACAAATACAGTATGGATAGTTAAAAGTTGTATAAGGATTAATAGATAAATCCGGGTCAATTGCTATCAAAAAAATACATGGAGGTATTATGCAATTTTCTTTTATAGAATGGTTAAACCAGCTTACTGATTCTGAGTTTATGCCACACGGAATGTGTTATTTGTGGCAACCCGCTACATTATGGTCTAATGTTCTGGGTGATGGTGTTACAGCACTTTCATATTTCTTGATTCCTGGGCTGTTGGTTTATTTTGTGCAAAAAAAAGAAAACCTTGAATTCAAAGGGGTTTTTTGGGCTTTCGCTGCATTTATTATTTCCTGCGGAGTAGTGCATGTTATTGGTATGGTTAATGTGTGGATTCCATTGTATAACCTCTCAGGTTTTTTAAAAATAGTTATGGCAACGGTTTCTTTGGGCACAGTAATATTACTTTACCTGAAACTGCCAGAAGCCTTGACTATCCCCACTCCCGGAGAGATTGAGATAGTTAATCAACAATTACGGGGAGAAATAGCCCAAAAAGAATCTCTTCAAAAAGAACTGGAAAAGAAAGCTGAAGAACTTCAGAATACTATTGATGCATTAAAAGAAGTGCAAAGCATTGCTAAGATCGGGACCTGGGAAGTTGATATTGAAGAAATGCAATGTACATGGTCCGATGAAGTATACCGTATACATGAGGTACCCCAGGGGACCCCGATAAATGTGGAAGATGGGATCAATTTTTATAGGGAAGATTACCGGCCGATAATAGAAAAAGCTGTTAATAAAGGTATTTCTGAAGATGCCAGTTGGGACGAGGTGTGTGTCTTGGTTACCCAAAACAAAAGAGAGGTTTGGGTGCGGGCTATTGGACATCCTAAGTACGAGAATGGAGAGTTAAAAAAGCTTCATGGTTTGTTTATGGATATAAACGACCAGAAGATTGCAACAGATAAACTCGAGCTTAGAGAACGCCAGTTACAGCTGTTTGTACAGCAAGCACCTGTAGCTGTAGCTATGGTGGATCATGAAATGAAATATATTACAGCCAGTAATAAATGGTATAAAGACTATGGAATTGAAGGAAAGAAGATTATTGGTCGATCACATTACGATATCTTTCCTGAAATTAGAAAAATGAAGGAATGGTTGGAAATTCATAAGAACGCATTGAATGGCGAAGGCATGTCCAGAGAAAAAGACAGATTTGCGAGAGCTGATGGTTCGATACAGTGGATTAGTTGGAAAATCATTCCCTGGTATATGAATCCTGGTGAAATAGGAGGGATTATTATGTATACATCTGATATTACTAATCAGATACAATATCAGGAGAAACTGGAAAACTTAAACGAAGTATTAGAGGATCAGGTACAAAAAAGAACAGAAGAGTTAAATAATGCAAACAAGGAGTTAGAGGCGTTCAGTTATTCTGTTTCACATGATTTGCGCGCTCCTCTTCGTTCTATAAATGGCTTTGCAGATATATTAGAAGAAGATTATAAAGAGGTACTGGATGATGAAGGGAAGCGGTTGATTGGAATTATAAAGTCAAGCGGGGTTAAAATGGGGCAGCTAATAGATGATATTTTGTCTTTCTCCAGGCTTGGAAGGAAAGCTCTGCAGAAAACTGATGTGGATATGAATTTGGTGTTCAATGAAGTTATGAGAGAATTGGATAAAGGTGAATCAGAATTCAAATTAGCAAAGCTTCATTCGGTGAAAGGGGACCTTTCGCTTTTAAAACAGGTAGTTACAAATCTTGTTTCAAATGCTGTTAAGTATTCTTCCCAAGAGAATAAAAGTGTTGTAAAAATTGAGTCCACCCAAAAAGATAACACGATCATATTTTCTATTCAGGACAATGGAACCGGATTCGATATGAAATATCACGATAAGCTTTTTGGTGTTTTTCAGCGCCTGCATAGCGAAAAGGAATTCGAGGGAACGGGGGTAGGTTTAGCTATAGTTAAACGCATTATTACAAAACACGATGGAGAAATATGGGCAGAAAGTGAGATCGGAAAAGGATCAACATTCTATTTTTCTTTACCATTAACATAAATAGGTTAGTTAGGATGTCAGAAAATAAAACGGTAGAAATACTATTAATAGAAGATAGTGATCAGGATGCAGAACTGGCAATTCGGGCTTTGGAAAAAAGCAATGTTGCCAACGAAATCGTTCGACTGAAAAATGGAGAGGAGGCTTTGGATTTTATTTTTGGAAAAGGTGATTACGAACACCGAAGTGTTATGAATCAACCCAAAGTAGTATTACTCGACCTTAAAATGCCAAAAGTAGATGGTTTGGAAGTACTAAAGGAAATCCGGGCCAACGAAGCAACCAGCAAACTACCGGTTGTGATTCTTACTTCTTCCAAAGAGGAACGTGATGTAATAAAAAGCTACGAATTGGGTGTGAACAGTTACATTGTTAAACCGGTAGATTTTAAACGTTTTACTCAAGCAGTGAGCGAAATAGGTTTGTATTGGGTGCTTCTAAATCAGAAACCATAACTTTGGTTTAATAAACAGCTTTTAAAATGAGTGCTATTAAGCTTTTAATGCTGGAAGATAACGATTTGGATGCGCAGCTAACATTACGGGAGTTACGCAGTATGGAGCAGGAATTTGATACCAAAATAGTATCTGAAAAGTATGAATTTGAAAGAGAGGTACAGAACTGGTCTCCTGACCTAATTATTTCTGATTTCAACCTTCAAACCTTTAATGGAGATGAAGCGCTTGCGTTTGCTAAAAAAGTAAGTCCTGACACGCCATTTATTACTCTTTCCGGTTCAATTACAAAAAATATGGAGGTCACGTTACTAAAAGAAAGAGCAAATGATGTACTGACAAAAGACAATCTAAAGAGATTACCATTTGCAATAAATAGAGTTCTAAAGGAGAAGGGTGAACAAGAGAAATTAAATGCTACCTTAGTTGAGCTTGAGGATAACCTTAAATTTCAGGAAGCTTTGGCAGAAATTTCCATTATTTTTAATTCTTCAGAAGTATTTGCTGATATGATAGAGAAGGCTCTGAAAAAGATAGGCGAAGTTACAAATGTTTCCAGAGTATATATTTTTGAGGAGAGTGAGGATACACTTAAGTACAGTAATACGTATGAATGGTGTGCCGAGGGTGTTGAACCACAAATTGGGAATCTCAAAAATGTTCCTTACTCAGACACGCCCTCTTTGAGACCAATGCTTATCAGAGAAGAAGAGATCTATGCAGATAATATTTCAACTTTACCACAGGATCTGATCAATGTGCTAGAACCACAGGATATTAAAGCATTAATGGTTAGACCATTATTTTTAGCAGATAAATTTTTTGGTTTTATAGGCCTGGATGAAATATATAGGGAACGTAAATGGAGCAAGTCAGAGGATAAGCTATTGAAATCTATCTCCGGAATTATTTCAAATGCCTATAGTGAATATTTAGCTCAAAAAGAGTTGCTCACAAAAAATAAAAAGTTAAATCATCTGCTAAAAGAAAAAGAAATGCTGGTTGGGGAAGTTCATCATCGGGTAAAAAATAATTTAGCGTTAATCTCTAGTTTTTTGCAGTTAGAGAAATTTGGAGTAACTAAATCAGATTCTATTGAACAGCTTATAGAAGCTAATATTTTAAGAGTAAGATCTATCGGGATTGTTCATGAAACGGTATATAAAAAAGGTTCTTTTTCGGATATCGATGTATTAAGCGTACTAAAAGAAATAATCCAATCGACTTTTTCGGGAAAACCCGATTTAGTTTCTTCTATAGAGATAGATAAGCCAGATTCTTCAGTTACTTTTAACATAAATACTGCAGTTCCCTTTTCTTTGTTAGTAAGTGAGGTAATGTTCCAGGTACTTAACTTAATAAAAGCGGAGGACCTTGATTTTTCGGAAAGAATAATATTATCTGCCTCTGAAGATGCAGGTTCTAAAAGTATTTTTATCGAACAACCCGAGCTGACTAAAGCCCTTTTAAAATTAAAAACTGAAGATGAATTCACCGAAGTTATTGAGGTGTTGACAAACCAAATAAAAGCTAAAATTAGCGTTTTACCCGGAGGTAAAGTTTCAAAAATTACGTTTTTTGATAAAAACGTGAAAGGATCAAGTAGTGCTGTTCAAATATAAACTACATTTTATGGTCGAAAATGTATTTCATCATTTTCTCATATTCGTCGCTTAGCGTAATTTTCCTCCTGATCATCATTGCTTTCATTACCTCCAATGCCTTATCAAATCTAAATTCAGGATTATCTAAGCCATTTAACCAGGTAAATGAAGGGATATACTTTTGTGGAAACCCAGAGGTGAAGATATTTGAAGATACGCCACAAGTTGTGCCTGTACTTAGCATTGTATTGATTGAAGTTTTCGAGTGGTCTCCCATAACAGTACCAAAAAACTGAAAACCAATCTTATATAACTCCCTAGTCTCCCAATCCTGGATTCTCACATAATCATAGTTATTTTTTAAATTTGATGTATTTGAGTCTGCTCCAAGATTACACCATTGGCCAAATAACGAGTTTCCAACAAAACCATCATGAGCTTTATTGGAATAAGAGTGAAAGATAGAGTGAGAAACTTCACCTCCAACTTTACAAACAGGTCCAATAGTAGAAGAGTCATAAACTCTTGCTTTCATTTTTATAGTAGCACCATTGCATACAGCTACAGGACCTCTTAAGATACACCCAGCTTCTAAAATTACATTATCTCCTATATAGATAGGTCCCGTATCTCCCATAAGTATTACCCCGGGTTCAATATGAGAAGTTTCAGAGATATATAAGTTATTCGGTTTCGATACTATTACATTTTCCTTCTTATAATTTGTAGCAGGTTTAAGATTAAGTAATTCTATGTCCGACTTAATTTGCTCAGTATTCTGTTCTAATAAATCCCACAGATAATTTATTATCTTAGGTTTTACTTGAATATCTGTTTTCTCTTTGATTTGCTTTGTTATTTGTTCGAATGAGTTTTCAAGCGATTTTAAATGGCATGCAATTAGAACCGAATTAGCATAAATCCCCTGACCAGGTTCTAATGATAAAATTAGTTCAATTATTTCATATGAGGGAAGGAGCCTGCTGTTTAAATAATAAATTGAATCTTTTTTGGGGGATTTAGGTGAAGGGAAAACAGGAGATAAGTATTCATCAATGTGCCAATTTGTATTTTCAGGAGATAAGCTTTTTTCCCACTTTTCTTTTATTGTCAGTATACCTAACCTTAAGTCCCAGACCGGTCTGGTTAAAGTAAGCGGTTTAAAATGCTTTACTTTGTGGTCATTAAAAAAAAAGATATGCATAACTGAGAATTAGATTAAAATAGTAAGTAACGAATAATTATATTTCAAAGCTGAAGAAATAATAGCAATAAATCGAAAAGTATGTGTGGCATTGTAGGTTATATTGGGAATAGTCAAGCAAAAGACGTTGTAATTAAAGGGCTTAAAAGGTTAGAATATCGAGGGTACGACTCGGCTGGTATCGCACTTATTAATGGAAGTCTATCGATTAAAAAGTGCAAAGGAAAAGTATCGGCTCTGGAGAAATTGCTTAGCGATAGTGAAAAAGGATCTATTGCAATAGGACATACCAGATGGGCAACCCATGGAGAACCAAATGATGTCAACTCGCACCCACATGTCAGTTCTTCAGGCAAAATCGCTGTTGTACATAATGGTATTATTGAAAATTACAATGCTCTCAAACTTAAATTGCAGGAAGAAGGATATAAGTTTTATTCAGAAACAGATACAGAGATTGTAGCTAAACTCATTGAAAGTTTCATAGATAAAAATCCATCTATTGAATTTGTAAAAGCAGTAAAGTTAGCTTTGGCTCAAATAAATGGGACCTATGGCTTAGCTATCCTGAACTCGGATAATCCTGAAACAATATTCGTAGCGAGAAAAGGTTCCCCACTTCTAATTGGTGTTGGTGAAGGGGAGATGCTAATCGCATCAGATGCATCTGCAGTAGCAGAGTATACCGATAAAGTAGTTTATCTGGACGATGGAGAGTTGGCAATCATTAAAAAGGATGAATATCAGGTAATAAATGCCGATGATGTTGAACTCACCAAAGAAGTGCATGAATTGGCTATGAGTTTGGAAGAAATTGAAAAAAGTGGTTTCCCTTTTTTTATGTTAAAAGAAATTTTTGAGCAACCTAAAACTATTTCAGACAGCCTCAGAGGCCGAATAAACGTTGAGGATGGAAGTATCACACTAGGAGGGATAACGAGTGTGATGGATAAGCTTGTTAATGCAAAACGCATCATTATTGCTGCTTGCGGTACAAGTTGGCATTCGGCATTAGTTGGAGAATATCTTATTGAGTGGTTAGCTAAAACCCCTGTAGAAGTTGAATATGCTTCTGAATTTCGATATAAGGATCCTCTAATAGGAGAAGGCGACGTACTTTTTGTCATTTCGCAAAGTGGAGAGACTGCTGATACTTTAGCAGCATTAAGAGAAGCAAAAGAAAAAGGAGCAACAGTTCTAGGGATAGTAAATGTAGTTGGTTCTACCATAGCTCGTGAAACGGACGCAGGAGTTTACTTACACGCTGGTCCTGAAATCGGGGTAGCTTCAACAAAAGCCTTTACCGGACAAGTTACTGTATTGGCACTCATTGCACTTAGTCTTGCTCAGCATAAAGGTGCGATTGATAAAAAAAGTTCAAAAAAAATAATATCTGCACTTTCTAAGATTCCGTCTCAAGTGGAAGAGATATTAAAGCAAAGTGATCAGATTAAAGAAATTTCAAACCTTTTTACTTACGCGCCAAACTTTCTCTATTTAGGGAGGTCTTATAGTTTTCCAGTTGCTTTAGAAGGTGCCCTGAAATTAAAGGAAATTTCATATATCCATGCAGAGGGTTATCCTGCAGCAGAAATGAAGCACGGTCCGATTGCACTTATCGACGATATGATGCCCGTAGTAGTTATCGCTTCAACAAAACATACTAATGATAAAATGGTAAGTAATGTTGAAGAAGTAAAAGCAAGAAAGGGAAGAATTATAGCTATCACATCACCTTCAAATGAAGAAGTAAGAGATCTTGCTGAGTTTAGCTGTATGATACCTGAAACAGAAGATGTTTTATCTCCTCTATTAAGCGTAATCCCTCTGCAATTACTCTCATATTACGTGGCAGTAAACCGAGGTTGTGATGTTGATCAACCAAGGAATCTTGCGAAAAGCGTTACTGTGGAATAACGTAAATCAATTTCTTTAGAATTAATTTAATTAGGTTTTATTCAGTAAAATTAATTACCTAACTCTTTTAAGGTTTAAAAAAAATCCTTTTTCACCTTAAAAAAGCTATCTATTACTTGTTTTTGGGTAAAAAAATTAGTTCCATTGCTCTTCAATGTAATCTCTCTGTGAAAAGAAATTAATGAATAACTGGAAGACCATTATCTTTAAGATTGTAGTACTGGTTTTGGTAACGATTGTAATTTTTACTGGCTAAAAGCAGCATCTCAAAATTCGAAGGTTAAGAAAAAATAAGTCAGTTGATTGACTAAGGAGCGGAGTATACGCTAACTTTTACAGAAGTTTGTTTTTATAAATTCTATTTTGCTATTTATTAAATAATTGAAAACGTCAAGAATCGTGAATATAGACCTTTCTTATTTAGAGGATATTACTGGTGGGGATAAAGAGATGATGCTGGAAATGCTTACTCTATTTATCGAAGATATTCCTGTTCAAGTAGAATTAATCCGAATAGCGGTTGAAGAAAAGAATATGAAGGCTTTGAGTACTGAAAGTCATAAACTTAAACCCGCTTTACAATATGTTGGATTTAATGAGATGTATGAACTTGTTAAGAAGTTAGAAGTAGTTGGGAAGTCTGGAGGAACCCCGGAGCAAGCAGAGAAATTAATGCGCGCCTTAACCCAGCAAACAAAGGAAAGCTTACCTCTATTAAAAAAGACTGCTGAAAAGTTTAGCTAACGTTTGTTAGCACCATCTGTAAATGCTCTATTTTATCAACGATGTAAATATCTCCTTCTTCGGTAAATCCAAAGTGAGCATAATATTCTTTTAAAGCAGCCTGAGCTTCAATTCGGATATTTGTTCCTTCAAACAAGTCGAAGGTTTTTCTTATACCCAGATTAATAAGTTTTTTTCCTATTTCTCCACCACGAAAATCAGGTGATACAATAATCCTGCCTAAAGAAGCCTCCTTGAATTTTATTCCTGGTGCGAATATTCTCAAATAAGCAGCCAGAGTATCTTCCTGATATACAAGAAGATGTAAAGCTAGTTGATCTGAATTGTCCATGTCCTGATATAAACAATTTTGCTCAATCATAAACACATCTTGTCTCAACTTTAAAAGATCGTACAACTGAGCGGAACTCAGTTTATCAAAGTCTGCAAAAATTGCGGTCATCTTTTTTTCGAAGAAAGTAAACAAAAAAGAAAGTTCTTCGTAGCAGACTTCTGACTTTTAACAAAACTCTACCATCATGATTTGGGCTTGGCTAATTAACAGTGTATCAGTTTTTATAACCGCAAAAGTGTTAAGCGGTGTTGAAATTAAAAACTTCTGGAGTGCAGTTTGGGTTGCAGCGGGAATTTCTCTTGCAAACTTTCTATTAGGCCCAATACTTCATTTACTGGCACTTCCTATTACAATAATTACCTTCGGTTTATTTGCACTAATTGTAAATGCCTTTTTAGTGAAACTTGTTGATGAATTTGTCGATGGTTTCAAGATAAAGAGCTTCGGATGGGCGATTGCGTTTAGCTTTATAATGACAATTATTAGCTCTGTGTTAATGAGAATATTTAACTAATAGCTATTAGCTAAATAAAAAAAGCTGCTCTGTCACCAGAGCAGCTTTTTTTTGTAAGTATAAAGCTTTAAATATTATCACAAACAGCCTGAGTGAATGTGGAGGTTGTTCCTTCTCCTCCAATATCAGGGGTGCAATACACTTTTCTTTCAACCAAGGTTTTATAGATCGCTTTTCTGATATCTTCAGCTACTTGTTTTTGCCCAATATGCTCAAGCATCATTAATGCAGAAAATAACAAAGCGAGAGGATTTGCTTTGTTTTGACCGGCAATATCCGGTGCCGATCCGTGAACCGCTTCAAACATTGCAGCATCATCACCAATATTCGCCGCACCTGTTACTCCTAATCCACCAACAAGTCCGGATGCTAAATCTGACAAGATATCACCAAAAAGATTTGTAGTAACAACCACATCAAAACGTTGTGGTCGCATTACCATTTGCATGGCCATATTGTCTACGATTAAGTCTTCAAATTCGATATCACTATAATCTTCAGCAACCTGTCTTCCAACTTCAAGAAATAAGCCGGTAGTAAGTTTCAGGATATTGGCCTTATGAACTAATGTCACTTTTTTGCGACCATTTTCTCTGGCGTATTCGAAAGCAGCTGTTATAATTTTCTTACTTGCTTCCTGAGTGACAACAGCAATGCTTTCAGCGTGCTTTTTAGTATCGTCTTCTTCCACCCAGTGCTCTTTTCCAATATATAATCCCTGAGTATTTTCACGGAAAATGACCATATCTACATTTTTGAAAGGACTATCGATACTGGGAAGTGTACGGGCTGGACGAATATTACTATATAAATTAAATTTTTGTCGTAGAGCTACATTCACTGAGCGAAAACCAGTTCCAACAGGGGTAGTGAGTGGACCTTTCAGAGCAACACGGTGCTCTTCGAGTGCTTCTATAACTTCATCAGGTAGAGGATTCCCTTTTTCTTTATATGCAGTAAGACCAGCTGTTTGCTCTACCCATTCAATTTCAGCTCCGGCCTTTTCTAATATGGTAGTTACAGATGTAGTAATTTCAGTTCCGATTCCATCACCTGGAATCAATACAACTTTCTTCATGGATTATGTTCAGGTTAAAATTTTTAATACGTAAATATACAAAAATTGAAACCGAGGATTTTGGTGAACAGTTCAAAAGAAATCGTCTTATGGTTTAGGCAGTATATGTTACTCTGTAAATTTTTCCTGAATGATCATCTGAAATAAGTAATGATCCATCATTAAGTTGAATAATTGATACTGGACGACCTCTTATGTCTTCTTCACCCTGAAGCCAACCGGTAATAAAAGGCTTATAAGATGTTGGGTTTCCATCATCGTCAAAGGTCACCATCATAATTCGGTAGCCAATTTTCTCACTTCTGTTCCAGCTACCATGTTCGGCGATGAACGCCTGGTTTTTATATGTTGATGGAAACATATCCCCGGAATAAAAATGTAGTCCAAGTGGAGCAACATGAGGTCCAAGTTCCTGAACTGGTTCAACAAAATCTATTCCGGAATCTTTACCAGCATCACCAAACTCGGGGTCAGAAATTGATGCTCCATGAATGTAAGGGAAACCAAAATGCTGACCTTCTTCCGTCATTTTATTCAGTTCACATGGAGGGATATCGTCTCCCATCCAGTCCCTGCCATTATCGGTAAACCAAAGTTCCTGAGTTTCTGGATGCCAGGTAAATCCTACCGTATTTCTGATTCCATGTGCAATAATCTCACGATCAGTTCCGTCAGGATTGATTCTTGTTAAAGATGCGAAAATGGGTCTTTCATCTTCGTGATTACAAATATTGCAAGGAGCGCCAACCGGTACATATAATTTATCATCAGGACCAAAAGCAATATACTTCCAACCATGACTTGTTTCTGTTGGGTAGTCATTTCTGATTAAAATTGGAGCGGGAGGGTTTTCTAAATTTGATTCGATGTCCTGAAACTTCCAGATTTTGCTTATTTCCGCCACGTAAAGATCCCCATCTTTAAATGCCACTCCATTAGGCATGCGTAATCCCGAGATAATAGTGTAAACTGTATCAGCTTTGTAGTCATTATCGAAATCTACAATGGCATAAACTTTACCATCTTCTCCAGTTCGTCGGGTTCCTGCATAAATTACTCCGGATGGACTTACAGCCAATTGACGGGCGCCTGGAACCTGATCAGAAAATTCCTCAATTGAGAATCCTACAGGAGCTTCCAGAAAACCAAGTGAAATCTCTGTCTGATTAGTGTCTGGGATAGTTGTGTTTTCCTGATTAGAAGAGCAGCCCAGAAGTACAATTACAAAGCTAATTAGAATAGTTAGTCTCATTGTTATAGTAGTTAGTTATAGAAATAAAGATGAAGGTTCATTCACAAACTTTCTGTTAAAAGTTGAGAAGCTTTTACAGGAATTATTTGACTTTCACTTTGCTTTGCTAAAAGAAAAAATGGAAAAAACTCTTATTTGGTTTAGAAATGATCTAAGAACTCATGATCATGAAGCGCTCGCAGAAGCGAGCAAAAAAGGTCAGGTTTTACCCGTATATATTTTTGACGAACGGCAATTCAGTAAAACATCTTTCGGATTTGAAAAAACTGGTCCCTTCAGATCTCAATTCCTTGTAGAGTCAGCAAAGAATCTTAAAGAACAACTAAAAAAGTTAGGTGGAGATTTAGTTGTCAGGACTGGAATTCCTGAAAACCTTATTCCAGAGTTGGTAAATACTTATGGAATTAGCCGTGTATCAGCACATCAGGAAGTAACAAAAGAAGAAGTCGAAGTAGAAGAAGCGGTTACAAAATCTCTGAGTATTCCTGTTGAATTAAAGTGGGGAAGTACTCTTTTTCATTTAGATGACATCCCTTTTTCCAAAGAATCACTTCCTGATGTATTTACATCATTCCGAAAAAAAACAGAAAAGAATTCTGAAGTACGAGCCCTTATACCTGTTCCAAAAAAAATCTCCTGGGTTGAAAATATTGATCCTGGTTCGATTCCTACATTGGACGAATTGGGAGTTATCCCAAAAAAGATGGATAACCGATCGGTACTTCAGTTCAAAGGAGGAGAGGAAGAAGCCCTTGTGAGACTCAAAAATTACTTTTTTGAAGGCGATCACTTAAAAAATTATAAGTTCACTCGAAATGGATTACTTGGATCAGATTATTCATCAAAGTTTTCTCCATGGCTTGCAAATGGATCTCTTTCACCAAGAAAGATCTACTGGGAAGTAAAACAATATGAAGAACAGCGAAAGAAAAATGTGTCTACCTATTGGATGATTTTTGAATTGATTTGGAGAGACTATTTCAGATTTTCTGCTCATAAACACGGAAACAAGTTTTTCCTGAAAGGCGGTATTCAGGAAAAACAAAGGCCCTGGAATAATGACGAAACTCTTTTCCGTAAATGGGCTATAGGAGAGACGGGCATTCCTTTTATTGATGCAAATATGAAAGAGTTAAATGAAACCGGATTCATGAGTAACCGTGGAAGACAAAATGTTGCGAGCTTTCTTACACAAAATTTAAATATCGATTGGAGAATGGGAGCGGAATATTTTGAATCACTTTTATTAGACTACGATCCATGTTCTAATTATGGTAATTGGATGTATAATGCTACCGTGGGACAAGATCCAAGAAATCGTTATTTCAATATTCTGAATCAGGCAGATCGATACGATAAAAAAGGAGAGTTTGTAAAGCTCTGGTTACCGGAATTAAAGTATGTGCCTTCCGAGTTTATTCACAAACCTCACACAATACAACCCGACCAACAAAAGTTATATGAATTAGAGTTAGGAATTGATTATCCTGAACCTATGATCGATTTGGAGCAAAGCTATGAAGAAATCAAAAATAGAGCGTAAAGCAAATATTCTGCAACTGGCTCAAAAGAAAAGTGTCAAGGAGATTAAGCGTTCTTCAGAAATGGCCCGGTCTTTATTTTCAGAAACGTGGAGAGTTTATCTTGATGAAGTATCTATGGTATCAGTTAAGATGAAAAAAACTAAGAATGAAAATATTGATACATCAAAAAGTAAGATTCGTCTTTCCCTGGTAGATTAAACTTTTGAGTACTTGCAAGTGAGTAAAATGAAAAAGAAGTCGGAACTTCCGGCTAAAGTATGTCCGGTATGTGAGCGCCCATTCACCTGGAGAAAAAAATGGGAGAGAAACTGGGATTCTGTAAAATACTGTAGCGAAAGGTGCAGAAGAAACTCAGGACGTTAACTGGTCCCAGATAAATTGAGGAACAGATTTTGCAATCCACGCAATTAATCTCCAGCGTTTGGTAACGTAAGCGTGATTTTTTTTAGCTTCGATCGCTTTTACCATTTGTTTAACGGCTTTTTCTGTAGATGCCACCCAAAACATGCCTTTATTATTTTCTGTCATCTCAGAAACCACAAATCCGGGTTTAATATCAGTGATAGTAATATCAACTCGCATACGGTTTGCCTTTTGCCTGAAGCCAGTCATATAGTTAGATATAAAATGCTTTGAGGCAGTATAGGCTGCCGCTCTTCCTGATGCTAGTGTTGAGGCGATAGAAGACATACCCACAATTTGACCAGTTTTCTTTTCATCAAGGAAGTATTGAAAAGCCACATTCATTCCATGCGCAAAAGCAGTTACATTCACATTAATAGTTTGCCAATCTGAACCCCAGGTGAGTTTTCTTGAGTCGCGCCCAACACCTGCATTCAAAATCATGATATCCAAACCGCCCATTTCATTTATTAACTCTAGATAAGCTCCTTCAGCGTTTTCTATATCTGTGACATCGAGAGGTTTAATAAAAGCATTATTACCAATTTCCTTCTGAACTTCTACTAGTCTTTCAACCCGACGTCCAATCAATCCAACTTTGTACCCTTTTTCCGAAAATTGGATTGCTAGTTCTCTCCCTATTCCTGAAGTGGCTCCTGTAATTATCACATTTTTCATTGTATCGGTTTCAGGTCCTCTGACAAATAATTGATTAAAGGTTGTTGAGTTATTGCATCAAATGCGAAAAGAAATTCTAAGTATTGCTCAAGTACACGTTCCTTTGATTTAAGTATGAGTTCATCCAGCTTAATTATTCCTTCTTCAAGTTCTATCAGTGATATGGGATCATAATCTTCTATTCTGGCCATATTCTGAGCGAGTTCATATAGATTAATATCCTGTATTCTTTTAACAATAATTTCGTGATGGGAAATAAGACTCTTTAAGTATTCATACTCAAGAAGGCGGTTTACTGAATCCTGATATTGCTCATTTTCAAATTCGCTTCTCAATTCAATTTCATCCAATCTCCGTTCAGCAATTTGATTCCGGTTATTTCGAAAAATAGGAATGGTAATTCCTACAGAATATCCTACATCAGAATCGCGATCGGTAAAAGGAAAGTACTCTCCCTGAACATATCCAATATCAAAATCTGCTCTTTCTACCTGAACTTCTTGTCTAGCTACTTCAATTCGTTGTGCTATTAAATCCAGTTCTAGCGAATTGATAGATGAGTTTGCAATTTGACGGGAAACACTATCAACTGTTGAAATTGAAATCAAATTAAAACCAGTCCAGTTAAAATCACTAGTACCTAGAGTAACAGAGATCTCTTTCTTTTTCTGATTTAAACTGAGCAGTAACTCATCCAAATTATCCAAAGCTTCAACCTGATCCAGCTTAGTCTCAGCGAAGTCCCGTGCATCAAAGAGGTCGCTTTCGAAATTTTGTTGAAAAATCTCAGCTTTTTGTGAAGTTAGCTCCGCTTGTTTATTAGTTTGCCTGTACTGGTCAATCTCTAACAAATAATTCAATACATCTTCGTAGCGCGACTTCAGGTTTTCTTTGAATTCAAGCTGTTTTCTGAGATCCAGCTCTTTTTTTGTAGCATTAAAAAGAGTGTTATTACGTCTAACTTTCCATGGGTTTGAAGGCCGGATACGAACAGCCAGTGTTAAATCTTCATAGCTAAGTTCATCGTTTCCAGAACGGACTTCCAATTCATCAATTATTGGAATACGATAGTTTCTGGGATTTAAAAAATTGATTTGGTCATCGTATTGAAGAATATTTTTATCCTCAAATGCAGTAAGTAAATAATCAGAAACCGATTCTTGTGCATTGCTGCAAAAGAAGGGAGTAATTGCGAATCCCAAAATCAGGATTAATTTTTTTGGGAGGAGCCGAATCATTTTATTATGATTTTTTCTCCAACAGGAAGCGCATTTTGTTCGGGTATTTCAATAAAGACTTCTAAACCAAATGCATTTACTGCAGTAGACTTCTGTAAAATTTGTGGTAGTTGTACTACTGATCCAAATCCAATAATTCGACCTGAAGCAACTAACTCTTTGTGTTCAAGTGAGCTTATGCTTACCGCTTCACCTAATGCTTTATCCCGATCTTTTTTCCCTACCAAATATCCAACAGCGGATGTGGGGTGAAGTGGGTTAATAGAAACTACCGAAGTAAAGGCTTCAATCTGCTCACCTTCTTTTACGTATACATTTTCAATTACTCCGGCAAAAGTAGCATATTTATTCAATCGTTCTTCTTCCTGAATTCTCCAGTCCAGCTCTTGTTGAGCCAGTTCAATCTTGGATTGAATCTGGGATTGATCAAAGCCGTGATCCTGTCGTATATCCTGCTCTTTGATATCCACAGCTTCAATTTCAAGAAGTCCTTTAGCACGAATAGATTTAATTTCTAACTCTAATGCTGTAAGACTGTCACGGGGTAAAGTGTTTTCGGATAAAATTTTGCTTGCCAAAGACCGGTTCAGATCTATTCTGTTTTGGATTATCGAAACTTCACTGTCAATATCATTCCTTATGATTCTTTTCTCAGATTCAAGAAGTTTAATTTCAGATTCAAGGAGCTTTTGCTTCTCTTCCTTTTCTGATTTTAACAAATTCACTTCTTTTTGAAGTTTTTGAATTTCAAGTGTTAACTCCTGGCTTGCAAGTTCAATTAAGAGATCCCCTGGTTGAACGGTTTGACCGGGAACAACATATACCTTTTCAATGATCGCAGATTTCTCGGCATTAATTTTATAATCTTTTGAATAAGTTACTCCAAGAAATGAGCTACTTCCCTTAAAATACCTGTTATTGATGGTAAGCAAACCAATAAAGAGTACAGCAATAACAACATAAAATGAATTGATTTTTCTTTTCATAGTGTTACCTAATTTTCCTCCTGGAATGCTCGATAATCTGCCCGGATTCTGTCAATACCTTCAACCGTCTGCAGCTCAGATAAAAACTCAGTGTTATCTACATCAGGTTTAAGCTCAATAGAATATTCGAAATCGAATCGCCCCGTTGCTCTTGTTCGAACCTGAACATCTTTAAATTCCTCACAATATTTATCCAGAATATCGACTGCAAATGCCAGATGTTGTTTATCCTCAAGTCGGAATTCAAGTCTTCCCCGAACTCGTTCTTTAGTCGAAAACGGAGTAAGATTTAAAATCAGAGCCATAATACAGAACAGGATTGTTCCTACAAACGCTATGGTATATCCAAAAACTCCAATAGCTAAACCAACACTTAATGAAGCAAAAAGAAAAATGATATTTCTTGCGTCAGTTATCCGGGTACGAAATCGAATAATTGCAAGTGCACCAAATGCTCCAAGACCACGAGCTAAGCTATCACCAATAGCCATCATAACCATGGCGGCTGCAATAGACCCCAGTGACATAGCCTGAAAAAAGTTTTTTGGATATTGGTGCCCCGAGAATGTTAGTTTATGGGTGATCGCAATCAATGAAGAAAGTACAAATGACCACAAAAGAGAATAAAATACATTCAGGAATGTGGGGTAATCATAAACCGGTTGGTCCGGAAAAAGGTCAAACATAATAGAAAATTAGTGCTCGCAAACGTCTGCTGATCAAAACTTAATTGCCAGCGCTAATTATACTATACTTTTTTAGATAAGAAAAGTAGTTCTATTATGCTTCTGAAAGTGATGATACTTTCGTTTTAGCAAATTCAAAACCTCCAAAAAGAACACTACAATAGACCAAATCCCCTAAAACGGTATTTTGGAAAAATGGGATTGCCATTTCATAGCAAAGAAGAAGACCGCCAATTGTGAGAGGATAATCAGGATCACTAAGCCATACTCCAAAATTTGATACAATAAAGAAGATTAAAGACGCACTCAAACTACCAATTAGAACACGAGGTAGAGTTACTTTTTTAAGTATAAATATTCCGGCGACAACTATTAAAGCAATAGCGCCATACACCCAGGCTGCACCCGGAGTAAATAAAGTGAAACTTTGGAAGTAGCTGGCATAAAGAATGTTATTAATAAGCAGGTCGCTTATAAACATTGCAAGCAGAGGTAGAATAAACGAAAACTTCTTATCCGAAAAATAAGCTGCACCCATCAAACTCATAGCACCTATTGGGGCAAAATTATAAGGATGTGGTATTAATCTTGAAATTGCAGCTGCTAAGATTAATCCGGATAGAATCAGAAAACGTTTATTCATAATGTGATTTTTAAGTTTCCTGAAAATAAAAAAAGCATCGCTTCTTTGAAACGATGCTTTTCATAAACTTAATTTTTTAAGTAAGACCTGGTTGTTATTTAGTAGCGTTAAGTTCTACGTTCAATGTAACGTCTACCTCATCTCCAACAACAGCATCAGATACCCAATCGCCGGTTCCAACACCGAAGTCATTTCTTAAAAGTTGAAATTCAGAAGAGATACCAGCTACAAGACCATTTTCACGGAACGGATTTTCAGTAACTCCAAGTAGTGTGAATGGTAATTCAAAATCTTTGCTAACATCTTTAATAGTAAGGGTGCCGTAAGCTACAAAATTGTTATCACCTTTAGCTTCAATGCTGTTACTTGTGAAAGAAATAGTTGGAAATTCTTCTGCATTGAAGAAATCCGGTGACATTAAGTGACCATCTCTTCTTTCATTTTTTGTATTAATGCTTGCAACCTGAATAGTTACATCAATGCTGCTTTCTTCCAGATTTTCAGGTGAGAAATTTACATTAGCAGTATAATCTTCGAATGCACCAGGTACTTTAGCGAAAAAGTGACGTACTTCGAAATTTACAGAACTGTGTGACTTGTCTACAGTCCATGGAGTTGCTTCCATCTTCATCATAGCTATTGAAGCTACAGCAAATATTGCGAGCGCAAAAAGAGAAAATAATTTTTTTGAAGTTTTCATATATGTAATAATTAATTTTTAAATGTAGTTGATGCTTCAACTATAAGTAGTAGTGATTCGTTCAATGTTAAACTAATTTTAAATAATGGAGAAATTCGTTTTAGCTATCAGATTGATAGAGAAAGGATTAGCTATTTAGCAGGACTGGTAAAAGGATTGTCCTTTATCCGAAATCGCCAGGGTAGTAAAGCATCTTCTCCGGCATAATCAACACCAACACGGGGAGATGCAATAATTTCAGAAAGGGCAATTTTATAGCCAAGGTCTTCAATCCAGATCTGGTCGCCAAGTAAATCAATTCCATAATGATTAGTACTAATTCCCAATGCCTGAGAAGCAATTCCGGGACCTCCTCCAACCGACCGTTCCAGTTTAAGTTTATTTCTTCTTTTCAGGATTTCATCAACCCCTTCCAAGGGTTCAATGGCTCTGATAAGAACAGCATCAGCCAGACCTTCTTTATTGGTTACCACATTAAACAAGTGATGGATGCCGTAGCATAAATACACATAAGCATATCCCGGCTTCCCGAACATTATTTTAGTTCGCTTGGTTTTACCATGAATATGAGAATGACAAGCCTTATCATTTCTTCCATTATAGGCTTCTGTTTCTACAATGATTCCAGAAGTTTTTATTCCTTCAAATTGTGTACATAGTACTTTACCAAGTAGGTCTTGGGCAATTTGAACTGCATTGTCTTTTTCATAAAATGAACGAGGTATCTTCATGTTAGTTATCAATCCAATGCCGCATATGGATTTTCTTCATACGAAGATTTATCAACAAAATAGGTTTCTCGAAAAGCCCTTGTAAGTATTACAGAGATCACAAATAGCAGAGAGGTATAAAAAGCCCAGATTCCAATAATGATAAATATCGCATAGCCCTGATAAAAATACTGGTATGTGGAAAATGCATAATTCAGGTATATACTCACGATCCATTTAGCTAATTCAAAAAGAATGGTATAAATAATAGCTCCAGTCATGGCTACTTTTGGTGATATTCTTCGCTCACTCACAAACCGAAAAATGGCATAAATCAAAAACATGGTGAAGATTATGGGCAGTGTAAAATCCAAAACGTCATAAATCCAAGGTAATCGTATTTCAATGTCGGTATATGGTACTTTAATTACACTAAGGTCGAGAAGAGAAATCACAGAAATAGTAAGACTAAAAAAAAGAAATACAGAACCTATTACACCAAATCCAAGAAAATTATACAGAATATCTTTGAGCGGGTGTTTTTTGTCTTTGATATCAAACACTTCAAAAATGACATGTTTGAAGCTGTGAAGAAGACCTTGAGTAAAGAACATGAGGATGATCAAACCCGTAATTCCAAAAATGGTTCTTGCACCTATCAATGGATTAAGAATATTTTTTAGGGTTTGTTCACCTTGAATAATATCAGATTCGGTGGCTTCGAAAGTAAATACAGGAATAAGTTCCGTACCGTATCTAACCAGTTCATCAAAGGCAGTATCATACGAAAGGATATATCCAATGATGGATACAAGAATAAGTGTGAACGGGATTGCACAAATAAAAAGATTGAAAGTAATTGCGGAAGCATTAAAAAAAATGTCCTTATCACCCATCAGAGAGAAAGCCTTCTTCCAAAAATCCTTAATCTGTTCCACACATTGCGTTTTGTTGATCCTAAAATACAAGCGTTCCTTGTTTAATTCAAAACATGGATCGTGCTTAGTTTTTAACTCAATTCATTGGTATGTTTGAAGCTTTAGAAATTGAAGAAATAAGTTAGCAAAGCACAGTTACAGCCGATGTCCGCTCGCAAGCAAACTCCTCTAATGAGGCAATACAATGAGATTAAAGAGCAACATCCGGGAACCATATTGTTGTTCCGGGTTGGGGATTTCTACGAGACTTTTTCAGAGGATGCTATATTAGTTAGCAAAGAGTTGGGAATTACCCTTACTAAAAGGAATAACGGAGGAGATCAAACTCCTTTGGCAGGATTCCCATTTCATGCACTTGATTCTTATTTGCCAAAACTGGTTAAAAAAGGCTATAAAGTTGCTGTTTGTGAACAAACCGAAAATCCTGAAGAAGCTAAAAAAGCGGGGAGAAAAATTGTTGAACGTGAAGTAACGGAGATCACTACACCCGGCGTTACAATGTCTGAGAAATTATTAGAACATAAACGTAACAACTATATCGTTTCCATTTTCTGGGATAAGGATATTGTTGGAGTTGCCTTCTCAGATATTTCTACCGGAGAGTTTGGTTTAAGTGAAGTGAAAGAGAATCAGCTGGATAGTTTATTGGCAGCTATTCAGCCTGCCGAAGTCTTAGTTCAGTCAAAAAGGAAAAATAAACTCGAGCAGGAGTTTCTGAAATTCAACATTACCTACATAGAGGATTGGGTGTATGAAGGAGACTATGGTTATAAACTTCTGACTGAGCACTTTAAAACGCATTCCTTGAAAGGTTTTGGAGTGGAAGAATTGGAAACAGCTCATTTCGCAGCCGGTTCTTTACTCCATTATATGCAGGAAACTCAGAAAGCGTATCTGCGTCATCTTCGCAGGTTGTATTCGTATGAGAGTAATGAGTATATGTCGTTGGACCCTGCCACAAAAAGAAATCTGGAGCTAACAACCAGCTTACAGGAAGGCAGTACCGATGGAACGCTCATTTCCATTATGGATAAAACTTCCACAGCTATGGGTGGTCGGTTACTTCGAAGGTGGATTATGCGACCTTTGAAGAGATTAAAGCCCATTCAACAACGGTTGGATGCAGTTGAAGTACTTTTTAAATCTCATGAAATCCGAAATAATATCAGGGAAGAGTTGGAACAGGTCGGGGATTTAGAGCGACTTATTTCCCGTATATGTGTGGGCAGAACAAATGCCCGTGATGTTGTTCAGATTAAATTGTCATTGGCTCAGATTCCAAGAATCAAAAGCCAGTTTGCTGCTATAGATAATCCACTTCTCCAGGATATTGGAAAACGAATGAAACTGCTGATTGAAGTTCAGGAACGCATTGATTCTGCGTTAGCGGATGATCCTCCGGCAAGTATCCGTGATGGAAACATGATTCGGGAAGGATTTAATGAAGAGCTGGATGAACTTCGGGATATAGCACGGAATGGAAAATCATACATAGCAAAAATCAAGGATAGGCTTTCTCTTGAAACCGGGATTACCTCCCTGAAAATCGGCTACAACAAAGTGTTCGGCTATTACATCGAAGTAACCAATGCGCATAAAGATAAAGTGCCCGAAAACTTCATTCGTAAACAAACACTGGTAAATGCCGAGCGGTACATCACTCCTGAGCTAAAAGAAATTGAAGAGAAGATTTTATCGGCGGAAGAACGGAGTAAAACGCTGGAGTTTGAGTTATTTGAAGAGGTCAGGATTTTTGTAGCCGAATATGCCGATGATATTCAGCAGATTGCTTTTGCGATGGCACAGTTGGATTGTATTCAGGGATTTGCAGAAGTGGCTTTTCGAAATAATTATGTGAAACCTGAAGTCAGAGATTCAGAAGAAATTAATATCAAGAAAGGAAGACATCCGGTGGTAGAGAAGTCGTTGCCATTGGGAGAGCCATTTATTCCGAATGATATTGAGCTGAATAATGCCGAACAGCAAATCATGATTATTACCGGACCGAATATGGCGGGTAAAAGTATCATACTTCGGCAAACCGGGCTGATCGTATTACTGGCTCAGGTGGGAAGTTTTGTTCCGGCTGAGTCTGCTAAAATCGGATTAGTAGATAAAATCTTTACACGGGTTGGGGCTTCAGATAACTTAGCTGCAGGAGAATCGACGTTTTTAGTTGAGATGAATGAAGCAGCCAATATTCTGAATAATGCTACTCCAAGATCACTCATTCTACTGGACGAGGTAGGACGTGGAACCAGCACTTTTGATGGACTGAGTATAGCATGGTCTCTGGCAGAATATTTACATAATCATGCTCCGGTTGCTGCAAAGACATTATTTGCTACGCATTATCACGAGTTAAACGAGTTGGAGCAAATGTATGAGCGAATTAAAAACTTTAATGTTCAGGTAAAAGAGCATGATGGAAAAGTCATTTTCCTTCGAAAGTTGATTCGGGGTGGAGCTGATCATAGTTATGGAATTCAGGTAGCGAATATGGCTGGGCTGCCGGAGATTGTAATTAACCGTGCAAAAGAGATTTTAAGCAACCTCGAGAATCACAGTCTGGACATCACCAACAAAAATGGTAGCATTGAAGGCAAAGCTACTCAGCAGAAAGAAGCCGCAAAAAATCTTTCCAAAAAAGTAGAAAAACAGGAAGAGATTGAGCAGATGAGTTTATTCAACACTCATATCGATCCAAGAGTGGAAACGCTGATGAATAAACTAGAAGCTACCGATCCCAACAGAATGACTCCCATAGAAGCACTAATGCTGGTTACTGAACTGAAGAAAGTGTTGGGGCAGTGAAAACCTCCGCTAAACATATCGCTGACCGAATACGACTAATGATTTCCACTAAGCAGTTTCAGGTTGGGGAAGTACTTCCTTCTACCAGAGAGTTGGGTCAACAGTTGGAGGCCAGTTTTCATACCGTTCGAAAAGCGTATCATATTCTGGCTGATGAGGGGTTGATCACCGGAGAAAAAGGAAGAGGTTTTGTAGTCAACAGACAGACTTCTCTCATGGACAAAGAAGCACGTCTGGAAGTAGGTGGCGAAAAAGTGCAGGCCTTAATTGAGGAACTAGTGGGTTATGGACTTGACGACTCCGAGATTGAATTCTTATTCCAGGAGCAACTAGACTACATGGAATGGCCGAACAGAATTCAGACTTGTGCCAGTGTGGGTGAAAATCTGGAGCTGGGCGGGATGCTCGCGAGTGCGATCAAAAAACAGGTTGGTGTGAAGAGTAAAGTGATTGATATCAACCAATATGAAAGCGCGGCTACCTATGATGCACTATTTGTACCGATTCGCTTCGTGCATAAGTTTCGGACTTTGAGTGATTCTATTATGATTATCCCAATTATCTATAATTATGATCCTGAAGTATTGCTATCAGTAGTAGATCAGTTTGGAATTCAGACCATCGGTTTGGTAACCATGGATGAAGAATCCATTCCAAAGATCATCAATGAGCTTAAGAATTCCATTCCTTTTGAAGGATCCTTTGTGGCGGGAAGTATTTATGGGAAATCATTGCCACTGTTTGTTCGGGAAACGGATTTAATTATCTACACGCCGGATAGTGCTAAATTAGTGGAGCAGAAAGTTCCTCAGAAAAACCGAATCCGATTGGAATACAAACTAACCGACCGAAGCGTAGAAATGATAAGAGCAGAACTGTGGGATCAGTGACGTCGTTAATCGTTAATAGTTAATCGTTCTTACCAATAACGATTAACGAATAACTAATAATATTGGAAATAAAAGAGACTATTCAGAAAGCCATTGCAGCGATAGAAAAAGAAATTGAAGCTGTTCGTGAAACTCCCTCTCACGATGTATTAACGAACGGAGTTAAAGAAAAGAGAGCCGGACACCATATCTATGTGTTTGAAACTAACAATCAGGGATTACGCTTTGCCGAAGAAATAAAAGCCCGTATCGGATTAGATAAAGAACAGAAAGTAGAGGAAGTCGATTTCAAGGACGGGAAAGTCTGGCTGGAGTTTGATAAGGATGAAGGCAAAAAGATTGATGAAGTATATCTGGAATGGGAGAATGATTTTGTGCTTCGTAAGATGGAAGATCATCTCAATACGCTTAAAGATAAATGGAAAGAAGTCCCTCAACTGGATGCGTTATTGAATCCGGCTTCAGCATTCAAAGAAGCAGAGTTTGCAGTGCCTCCAAAACTGGATGACTTACGGAACGACGCTCAGATTGAAGCCATTGAGAAGGCTTTACTAAATAATGTGCTGTATGTGTGGGGACCTCCCGGAACCGGGAAAACAGCTACCCTCGGATTTATAATAGCCAATTTGCTTGCTCAGGGAAAAAGAGTGCTATTTGTGTCGAATACCAATCGGGCGGTAGATGTAGGCTTGCTTAGTGCGATGGATGCGTTGTATGAAGTTCAACCTGAATTTGATCTTCAGTATACAACCCGGTTTGGTGAGGCCTGGCTGGAAGATGAACGCCTTGAAGATATTCTGTTCGAAAATCAGGTGAAGATAAAACTGGATGGCAAGAAAGCGGATGCTATTGAACTTCAGACGATGATGGATAATTACAATGCGCTTCAGGATCAGATTGATGAACTAATGACCGATGGGGAGGAAGTTCCTCAAGGTCTGGATATGCAAATCCAGTTGATCGGAGAAAAGATTGATCGAATGGGCGGTCGGGAAGAAGTAGAAGAGAAAATCGAGAAGTTGTTGAATATCAATGAACGATATGAGCTTAAGAAGAAGCAATTGGTTGCCACAACCATGGCTAAAGTGTGTACTTCGGAGTTGTTTTTTGGAATTAGTTACGATGCGGTAGTAGTGGATGAAGCCTCTATGGCTGGAATTCCCTATTTGTTACTCATGGCTGCTAAAAGCAAGAAACATTTGGTGGTTGCCGGCGATCCCATGCAGTTGCCTCCTATTTCGATAACTAATGATCCGGAGGCCCGTTTTTTTCTGGAACAGGATGTGTTTACCTGTGTTTCCGGCGCCGATACCACCGAAGCACTATTCCAATGGCACGATGAACATCCACAATTTACCTGTTTCTTTGATACCCAATATCGCTTGAAAACGGATCTGGCAGGAGTAATCAGTTCGGTATTTTATGAGGGAAGACTGAAATCCGGAAACAACAAAGAAAAGAAATCGCAATCCAGTAGCTCGGTTGCCTTAGTGGATTCCTCGAAATACGGACCTTCTATAGAACAGGAGAAATCAGAGCGGGGCTTCAAACCGGTCAACGAAGTACATCTGAAACTGATTGAAGAAAGCCTGAAAAAGCTGAAACTGAAACACATTTCGGAAGAAATTGGAATTATTGTCCCATTCCGGAGTAGCGTGTATCAGGTTCGGAATTATTTACGGGAAAAGAATTTCAGGGGGATTGAAGTAGGGACCATTCATACCTTCCAGGGCAGGGAAAAGGAAGTAATTATTTTTGATACCGTGATGAGTGGGGAATTGCAATACGGCCAACTTCGTCATTATTCGGTCCGTCCTTTCGATGAAACCAAAAACGGATTGAGTGTTCCACGTCTGCTGAACGTAGCCTTCTCCCGAAGCAAAGAATTACTGGTGGTAATCGCAGATATGAATCACATCCACAAGATGTATGGAAAGAAATTTCTTGGGAAGTTACTTGGGGCGGTGAAAGAGATTTCGCTTTAGAACTACGAATAGTTGAATTAGGAATAACTAGTGTCAAAGTTATTCCTAATTCGTAATTAGTCTATTCAATTCATTGAAATAAATGTTGATATCTATCCCGAAACCCTCGTATATTTGATGCCCTTCCAAAAACGGAGGTATTTATTGAAATGCGAGAATAGCTCAGTTGGTAGAGCACAACCTTGCCAAGGTTGGGGTCGCGAGTTCGAGTCTCGTTTCTCGCTCTTGATAAGCTCATCAGATTTTCTGATGGGCTTTTTTATTTTGTGCTATGCATCAAGTCTATATTCTATACAGTACATCAATTGATAAATATTACGCCGGCTCTACTTCAGTAGGTGTAGAGTTAAGATTGAAAAGACATAACGAAGGCTGGACAAAATCAATAAGAGCAGGAATCCCGTGGGCACTAAAATATGTGAAAAGCTTTGAGTCCAAATCAGAAGCTCTATCGAAAGAACGTTTTATCAAGAAGCAGAAAAGCCGCAAATTTATCGAAGGTCTAATTTCCTCAGAAGAAAATGAGCTCAGTTGGTTGAGCATCCCGCTCTGGCGGGACCAAGGTTGGGGTCGCCCCGAGTAGTCGGGGAGTCTCGTTTCTCGCTCTTAAGAAAGGCAGTTAAGTTTTACTTAGCTGCCTTTTTTGTTACTAATTAATTAGATTTTGAATATGGAAATACTAATTACATTTATAACTATACTTTCAGCGATTCTAGGGATATACCTTTTCTTTAAAACCAGTGTTTCAGAAACATTGGAGCAAGAAGACTTCCTTTCTAAATTTGATAATGCTAGTAGAAATAACAAAAGGTTTATAGAAGAGTTAAAGGCGTATACTTCTAATAAAGTAGATCCTGAAGATCATTTTATGCAAGGTATAAATTTTGGCGAGGCTCTAAGCACTCTAGAATTTGCACAAGAAGAATTTTTTAGCACCGAAAAAAGAGATCAGTTAAAAAAGAGTAATAATCATGTTGCAGTTAGGGGTGCGATTAATAGTCTTGAAATTCACAATAAGGATTTGATTGAATCAAGAAATTACTTCTACAAGCATTTTCTAAATGAGACTATGGAAGAGATGTTGACAAGAGTTAAGGAAGAGGATTAAGTTTGATATTCAAATCCCATCATATTTCTGAGAATTCTTATCTCGGTTTGAGAGCTTAAACATAGCTATACTGATTTATGTTATTTCACTTCAGTATACATTTTATGCGTATATCAGCAGCCTCTTCCATTTCAGGGTTATTAAAATCCACTCTTCTAATTATTGTTACTTTTTTTCTTTCTTTTCAGCTACAAGCCCAGGTTAGCGTGGGTGCAGGAAGTTATAGTACAACCTTACCTTCCGGTGAAATTGGTCCGCAGAATTCCAGCGGTCAGAATATTCTGCCTAAGGTATCGGGTTCGTTTTCTCAACAAGTTCAAACTAATGATTGGTGGAGCAGTTTAATTTTTCCCTTTTTTGGGAATCCACATTCGGGAAAACTCATAGCGCATCCGCTTTCTATGCAGGCTGTTGCTGAAGGATTACAACTTAATTATACCTCCCAGCATACCTTTGCTACTGCTGCTCCAGGAACTGATTATTTATTTCCCTACTATCCAAACGGACAACTTACAGTTGGAATCTCCGGACTCAATGCCAGTGAAACCACTACTTATAAATATGACGACTGGACGGTAACTGCAGAATGGCTGGATGGCGGAATGTCGATGTTGGCAACGCTCGGTCATGGACTTCCTTTTGTGTATTTCGAAATTACCGGGGGTGACGCCGTCATCAACTTCAATGGAACCCCAACGGTTTGGTCAAACGATAATGGAGTATTAGGAGTAACCATTGATGGCAGGCATTATGGTATTTTTGCTCCAACCGGATCAACATGGAATACAGGTTCTACTTATACCTCCAATTTAAATGGAAAAGACTATTTATCAGTAGCACTACTTCCTGATAATGAACAATCAACACTGGATGAGTTTAAATCGAGAGCTTATGCTTTCGTAACCAATAGTTTGGTTGAGTGGGAATATGATGAAGTATCAGCAACTCTAACCTCCACGTATAGCTATGAAACAGAACTAAAAGATTCTGCCGAAGGAAATATAAACGAAACTATATCGGCCTTGTATCGACATCAGTGGTTGTATGTGAATGAGACTCTGACAAATCATACTTATGTGTCTCCAAGAGGAGAAATGAAGGTTTTTGCCGGGAATTCATTTTCTACTTCACTTAAGTTTCAGGGAGTGCTTCCAACGCTCCCGGATCAGGGCGATTATAATCCCGAAGTTTTGAGTGGTCTCATTGAGGAAGTAGCCAACGAATCTTTGGATACAGAACCATCTTATGAAAACGGAAAAGCAATGGCACGGTTTGCAAGTCTTGTCCACATCGCAGATCAAATGGGACTCACTGAAGAACGGGATTATTTCTTATCAGCATTGAAAACGAGACTTGAAGATTGGTTTACAGCAGGTGGAAGTCAGGAATATTCTTATAACGCAAATTGGGATGTATTAACAGGATATCCATCTGGTTATGGAGCGGATAATCAAATTAACGATCACCATTTTCATATGAGTTATGCGATTGTAAGCGCAGCGACCATTGCTCAATACGATGCTGCATGGGCATCACAGGAACAATGGGGAGGCATGGTAAATATGTTGATTCGGGATGCAAATGGATGGGACAGAGAAGATCCGTTATTCCCATTTCTACGATCTTATGATATTTATGCCGGACATTCATGGGCTGCTGGACATGGAGATTTTGAGGAAGGAAATAACCAGGAATCGAGCTCAGAATCTATGAATTTTGCTTCTGCAGTCGTGCTTTGGGGAGAAGTAACTGGTCAACCTGAAATTAGGGATATGGGGATTTTCCTGTATGCAACAGAAACTACTGCTGTAGAGCAGTATTGGTTTGATGTGGATGGTGAAGTTTTTCCAGAGGATTATCCACATAATGCCATTGGAATGGTTTGGGGTTCAAAGGGAGTGCATGCAACCTGGTTTGGCGGTGCGCCTGAATTTGTGCGTGGTATTAACATGCTACCAATCACCAGCGGTTCATTATATCTGGGGAGACATCCTGAATATGTGATTACGAACTATAATGAGATCGTTGAACTAGGAAATGGTCAACCAGAGTTATGGAAAGACTTATTCTGGTTGTATTTATCAATGGGTGATGCTGATCAGGCATTGACACATTACTTCGCCGAATCCACAACAGTCAACTATAATGATCATGACGAAGTGTTTAATGGTCTGTCTCAGCCATTTACCATGCATTGGTTGTACAACATGAAAAAAATGGGACATGTTGATACTACTGTTACTGCCGATATTGCCACCTACGCCGTATTTAGTAAAGGAGATGCAAAAACCTACATCGCTTATAATGCTGGGGATACTGAACGGGAAGTTACTTTTTCGGATGGTTTTTCAATGATGGTTCCGGCAGGCAAAACGCATTCAGAAACTACCGCTCAGGTAAATCCAAATGCTCCCATTATCATTATGACTGCTGACAAAACGAAAGGGAAGTCTCCATTAACCATTCATTTTGATGCTTCAAACAGTTTTGACAGAAATGATCTGGACTTAACATTCGACTGGGATTTCGGTGAACCTGGCACAAGTTCTGCCATTGATACCACCGTTACCTTTACTGAAGTTGGTGAGTACACGGTGTTACTAACAGTTAATAATACAAATGGTCTGGTCTCAACAGATAGCATTAAAGTAGAAGTACTTCCAAACGGCACTCCATATGGTGGGAGTCCGCCAAAAGTGCCGGGGACTATTTTCGCCAGAGATTATGATGAAGGAGGAGAAGGCATTGCCTATCATGATGTGGATGCAAATAATGCAGGTTTGTTGTACCGACCGGATGAAGGAGTCGACTTATTTGGAGATGGAGGTGTTATTCATGTCTACCAGATCATTGCAAGTGAGTGGATTGAATATACATTTGAAGTGGAGGAAGCAGGAAACTATATCTTCGAACCCTACTTTGCTACCGTTCCGGGATTCGGGACGTTCAAACTTAAGGTAGACAATGTGGATATTAGCGGTACCAAAGCTGTTACAGGAACAGGAAGCTTTATAAACTTTCAGCCCATCGAAATTGAACAAACGTACCTTGACGCAGGCACTCATAGAATGCGGTTTGAATTTGATTCGGAAACAGATAAAAAGGGATGGTTAATGAGTTTCAGTAAAATAGAAGTGACTAAAGGTGACGCTGTTTCAAGTGAATATTCTGATAATAAACCTAAGGAATTCAGCTTATCTCAAAATTACCCGAATCCATTTAATCCAACTACACAGATCAATTACTCAATCCCAAATACTTCGTCTGTTACTTTATATGTAATGAATTCATTGGGACAAAGAGTAGCGACGTTAGTTGATGGGAAGCAATCAGCAGGTAGTTATTCTATCAGTTTTGATGCGTCCAGCTTAGCAAGTGGGGTCTATTTCTATACTTTAAAGGCAGAAGATTTCAGTTTAACCAGAAAAATGTTGCTGATTAAATAGTCATTACAAGTAGGTACTCAGAAAATATTCGATAATGTTTAACTTAGAGAAAATAACCTTGTACCCTTAAAAGAAAAATGTCAGAAAAAACCAGATTTCAAAAAATGAAGGAATGGCTGGAAAATAACCGGTTTTTTTCAGTCATTCTCGTTTTGGCTTTTCTAATCTCAGGTCTTAGTAGTGTATTTTCTTTTCCGGAGAAAATCAGATCATTTCTTTCAAATCAAGAACAATATAGATTCGAGAATAAACTAATCAATATGATCGAAGATGGATGTCTGCTCTATAAACCGGATTATGGGATTCCACTATTCGATGAGGAGTTTATTCAGGATGCATACCGTGAATATTGGAGAGAAACAGATATAGCCTATGCAGATAGTATACTTATTTTAGGCTATGTCGATGATCGATATTCAGACGCGTATGCTCTCTCTCTTGCAACACGCCGAGCAAGATCAGCAAAAGAATTTTTAATAGAGCAAGCTCATATTATAGACATATTTGTTGACCCGGAAATCAGACCAAATAGTACCGGAATGAAAAGAGTAAATGAATTTGAATGTGGTGCAAAGATTAAAGTGTATTCTGGTAATTAGAAATTGATGATACTTATGGAATGCATTAAGTTCTTCAACAGTTAATCAAGTAATCAATAACTACTAATAAAATTTTATGCCAGATAAAAAAGCCTCAGCTAAATGGAATGGAGATTTAAAAGGTGGAAGTGGAACAATGAGTTCCGGAAGCGGAGTGTTAAATGATGCCGCTTTTACTTTTGCTTCCCGTTTTGAAGATGAAGGGAAAAGTAATCCTGAAGAATTAATTGGAGCTGCTCATGCCGGATGTTATTCTATGGCGCTCTCCAATGAATTACATAAAGCAGGTCACAGCTCTAATAGTGTAAGTACGAAGGCAACAGTTACTCTTGAACCGGTTGAGGGTGCGCCAACAATTTCTACTATTAAGTTGGTTACAGTTGCAGATGTTCCGGGACTGGACGATGCTGAATTTCAAAAAATTGCAGAAGCTACCAAAGCTGCCTGCCCGGTATCGCGTGTATTGAATGCTAAAATAGAACTGGATGCCTCTTTAGCATAATAAAAAAGATTTATTTTAGACTATAAGAGTCACGGCCTTTGTCGTGACTTTTTTTTGGCCTTCTACGGTGTAGATAAGAAATTCCTGTTCTTTATTATTCTTTACCTTTTTATAAAAAGTACAGTCAAAATCCTTATCAATTAAATGGTGTGTCGAACAAGACACATTAACTGATCCTGCTTTTCCAAATTTCTCTACTCTTGAAGCGATGTTAACCGTATTTCCCCAAACGTCGTAATTGAACTTACTTTGGCCTATAACCCCGGCAACAACAGCACCGGAGTTAATTCCTATTCTTGTTCTCCAATGCAATTCCCCTTTTTCTACTTTTTCATTCTCCCATTCCAACATAGTATCTCTAATTTCCAGTGCTGCATTCACAAGCCTTTTTGCATGATCAGGTGTTGGTTCAGGAATTCCAGAGGCGCACATATAGCTATCGCCAATTGTTTTAAGTTTTTCCAATCCATGTTTATGAATAATGGCATCGTAGACCGAAAAAAAATGATTCAGGTTTTCAATAATCTCGCTCGAGCTAAGTTGCTGAGATATTTCAGTAAATCCTTCGAAGTCGGTAAATAGAATACTTACAGAATCATATTGTTTAGGTTTAACTTTTCCATTCTCCAAAAGTTCATAAACAATGGATTTTGGCAACGTATTTTGAAGAAGTTTCTGGTTCTTTCTTTTCTCATCATCCAGAGCATTATTCACTTCTTCCAGTGCCTGAAAACTTCTTGCTTTTTCGATGGCTACTGCTACCTGAACTCCAAGTAAATAAGCAATTCGTATATCGTCCTGATCGTATTGTTTAGAACTGTGAGCCAGATTTAAACTCCCCATAGTAGTACTTTCACCACCCTTAATAGGCAGCATCATCATGTTTGGAAAATTCGGGCAAAATTTCTCATTTTTAATGAGACTGACATACTTTCCATTAGACTTTTGCAGGGTTCCGGATGGAAGTTCTTCAACAATGGAAGGAAGGGCATTGTCTTCACAGGTAATGCCCGAAAGATGAAAATTTTCAACAGCTCCGGAGGAGTTTAAAAGTGAAATGCTTGCTGTTTGAAAGTCAAAAATCCAGCGCAGATATCCTTTAAGACTATCAAGAATTTCATGAACCGAATTCTTTCGATTCATTTCCAAACTTAGTTCGTATAATTTTGAAATCCTCGAAGAAAAAGCTTTTGCTTTCGTAAGCTCTTTAGTGATATCTGAACCGGATTTTAACAAGAGAGAAGAAGGACTAGATATCGTCTATTTCAAGTTTGATGGAATCTGTATACTGATTTACTCCTGTAAATAAATTAGCAGTGGCTACTAACTCCATAATTTCACTTTCTGAAATCCCATTTTCTATTAACTCATCAAAATCAACATTGGAAGAGCCATGTGGATCGGTTGCTAATTTCAATCCAAATCGAATAGCTAATTTCTCTACATGAGGAAGTGGGCAGGCATCAAAATCGTTAACTAAAGTGTCGAGAACCTCCTCACTCATACCAAGAGCAGAAAGACCATGTAAATGTACCTGAAGAGCATATTGACTAGTGTTATGTTGAGAAATCGCAACGCCTACCATTTCTTTCAATGTTCTTGGAAGAGATCCTTCTAATACCGTAGTTTTAAATTTCACCCAATTTGCATGTAAAAACCCGGGGCGGCTTGCCATGGATTTAAATAGATTAGGTACCATCCCAAATCCCAATTCATTTTTTATCTCAGTGTAAACTTGTTTTGCTAATTCATCAGTCAGTTGATCGTATTCTAAAATCTGTACAAAAGCCATCGTATATATTTTAAGTGTTAGTTATACACACAAACCTAAATATTTTAGGAAAATAATTTTGTTAATGTTCATTAATCTAAATTAATAAGGTTATAAAATTGTAGGTGACTATGAATTTAATGTACTTCTAATTCCCACTTACGCATTTCATTTCTTATCTTTGTTGCTTCTCAGAAAACCTCACTTTTGGAGCAGATTTAATGAGCGATAAACCACGCGAGTATTGTGGAATTTTTGGTGTTTTTGATCACCCAGATGCAGCCCTATTAACCTATTATGGTTTGCATTCACTTCAACACCGTGGGCAGGAATCAGCAGGTATTGTTACCACACATTACGACGAAGAAAAAGAGCGTCCGGTAATGCCCATGTATAAAGATTTCGGCTTGGTACTTAATGTATTTGATAAGCCGAAAATTTTTAAGAAGATTTTAAAAGGATACTCTGCTATTGGTCATAATAGGTATTCAACTTCTGGTTCCTCTAAAAATCCTGCAAATATTCAACCGTTCCGGGTACACTACAGAAGCGGGAATATCGCTATTGGGCATAATGGAAATCTGTCTAATGCCAAGCAAATAAGATCCAGATTCAGAGATGAAGGGGTTATTTTTCAAAGTACTTCTGATACAGAACTGATTCTTCATTTGATTGCGCAGAGTCAGTACGAAGACCAAATGGATCAGATTATGGATGCTCTTCAACAGATTGAAGGAGCTTATTGTTTGGTTATGCTTACCGATGATAAATTAATTGCGGTGCGCGACCCTAATGGTTTCCGTCCTCTTGCTCTGGGAAAAATTGACGGAAAGTTCTGTGTAGCAAGTGAAACCTGCGCTTTTGATATAAACAATGCAGAATATATTCGTGATGTACAACCTGGAGAGGTGATTGTAATTGATAAAGAAGCTACCGAAAAAGGGGAGCCAAAATCTTTCTTTATTGAGCCTGAGATCGGAACAGGAACCAGTCAGTGTATTTTTGAATATGTGTATTTCTCCCGACCAGATAGTATGATTTTCGGTGAAATGGTTGATAAAATCAGAAGAAATCTGGGTAAGGCACTTGCTAAAGAACATCCCATTAATGATGTGGTAAAAAATAATCCATCCGGAAGAAAACCAGTTGTTATTTCTGTACCCGATTCAAGTAATACTGCTGCACTAGGATATGCCAGTGAAAACCAAAAGCTTGGTAACGATTGTAAATACGATATTGGGCTTATTCGAAATCACTACGTAGGAAGAACTTTTATTTCGCCCGGACAGAAATCCCGTGAACAGAAAGTGCGAACTAAATTCAACCCTGTTCGTGGAGTTATTGAGGGAAGAAGTGTAATTATTGTTGATGATTCCATTGTTAGAGGAACTACCTCTCAACTATTAGTAGATATGATCAGGGATTGTAATCCTTCCGAAATTCATTTTATCGTGAGTTCTCCTCCGATTATAAGTCCATGTTATTATGGTATGGATTTCCCTACACCCGAAGAATTGATTGCCAATCGATTTGAAAAGAATATCGAGAGAATGGCAAAAGAAATCGGTGTGGATAGTTTAAGATATTTATCTCCGGAAGGATTAGTGAATGCTGTAAAAGAAGCGAACCCTTCAGGTCATGATTATTGTACAGCTTGTTTCACAGCGAAATATCCCGTTCCGGTTAACTTTGGAGTTGAAAAAGAAGAAAACGAACTCGTTTGATGTATAACGGTCCCGCCACCTTTGTTACAAGTGCTCCGAGATTAGAAGATTGTCCTCCTGAATCATTACCCGAAATTTGTTTTGCAGGAAGATCTAATGTCGGAAAATCATCGCTTATAAACGGATTAGTGAACAGGAAGAAACTGGCAAGAACTTCGAACGTTCCTGGTAAAACTCAGCAAATGAACTATTATAATATTGCTGATAACTGTTACTTTGTAGACCTACCTGGTTATGGATATGCAAAAGTTCCTCAAAAGGAACGGGAGCGTTGGGGAAGAAATATCAGAGAATATTTACTTCACAGAAAATCACTAAATCTGATTGCCCATGTAGTGGATTGCAGGCACAAACCTACTAATTTGGATGAAGATTTTTTCTATTGGATGGCCTCTAATGAAATGCCTTTCTGTGTGCTTCTATCTAAAGCCGATAAAATTTCCAATAATAAGGTTGCAAAGGCTAAAGCAGATGTAAAGAAAATACTAGCCGAAATGAATATTATAGTACCCATTTTGGCATACTCATCAGATAATAAACAAGGGATAGAAGAAGTAAAGGATCTCTTGTTTGAATTTGTAGAAAATTAACGACTAAACTCACTCACACTCATGTCATTTAAAGTTTTACTACTCGATAACGTTGACCCGGTTTGCGGGGATATATTTGCAAAACGTGGAATTCAGGCTGATCAGCCTGGAAAATTAACACAAGATGAACTGTTCGCTAGAATCGGAGAATACGACGGAATGGTTGTTCGAAGCGCAACAACGGTTACTCCTGAGCTTTTAGAGAAAGCCACTAAAATGAAAGTCATCGGTCGTGCCGGTGTTGGTGTAGACAATATTGATATACCGGCATCCACTGCGAAAGGAGTATTGGTTATGAATACTCCTGATGGCAATACCATCTCAACGGCTGAACATACCTGTGGTATGTTAATAGCACTTTCCAGAAATATTCCTGCGGCAGTAGCTACAGTAAAAGCAGGTGGTTGGGATCGAAAAGCATATATGGGAACGGAAGTACATGGAAAAATTCTAGGTATTGTTGGCTTAGGGAAAATTGGTTCTGAAGTTGCCAAAAGAATGCAGGCATTTGGAATGGAAGTACAAGCTTATGATCCTTTTTCAACTAAGGAACACGCTCAGTCTTTAGGTGTAAACCTGGTTGAGCTGGATGAGTTATTAGGAAGTTCAGATTATCTCTCTGTACACACTCCTCTTACTGAAAAAACGAAAGGGCTTGTCTCACTTAAGAATGCAGATAAACTTAAAAAAGGAATACGACTGGTAAATGTGGCCAGAGGAGGAATTTATGAGGAAGCAGATTTGCCTCAACTTATTGATGATGGAATTGTTGGTGCAGCGGCACTTGATGTGTACAGTACCGAGCCTCCAACAGAAGAATTGTATAAAGTGCTTGCTCACCCAAATATAATTTGTACACCTCACCTTGGAGCTTCAACTGAAGAAGCACAGGAAAAAGTTGCAGAACAAATTGCGGCACAAATGTCGGACGCTCTGGAGAATAAAAATTACAAGGGTAGTCTGAATGGAAAGTCTATTTCTCTATTAACAAACAAAGAAGTTCAGCCATATTTACAGCTTGCCGAAAAACTTGGGCGAATGATTATCCAGCTTTCACCGGATCATGCAAATAATTTTGAATTTGAATACGCTGGCGATTCTGCTAAATATGCGGAGGTACTCACTGACGGTATTCTAAAGGGAATGCTTTCGGAATATGTGAGCGAATCTATCAACTTGATTAATGCAAGAGTCTATGCCGATGAGCGTGGTTTCACTATTAAAGAAGTGACAACAAGCAAGACTAAAACGTATAGTGATTTAGTAACTATCAGGCTTCCACAAGGAGCAGATTATACAAGTATCTCTGCAGCTGTTTTTGGTGATGGTGATTACCGAATTGTAGAGATTGATAATTACGGTATCGAGCTCAGATTAGATGGCGATATTATCTTATATCAAAATGAGGACAAACCTGGTATGCTTGCTTCTGTAAGTGGTGCACTTGCTGATAATGGGATAAACATTGGTGCCTTAAGCCTCGGGCGTTCTGGTAAAGGATCAAATGCGATTACTGCTGTATCGGTTGATAAGCATCTGGATGAAGCAGACCGGTCGGTAATTCAGGAACTGGACGGTATTCAGAATATCCGGTATATCTCTTTAAATTGATTGACCAATGACCAAGGGCGAATGAATGTAAGCTCTTTCGTCTTTGGTCGATCGTCTCTAATCTTTACTCAAAATCTCCGGAATCAAATCGTTCGATTAAACGCGATTCATTAATTCGTTTGTAGCCTGAAAGTTTGCTCTCATCCAAAGACGTTAAGGTCATTTCTCTTTTGCCAAGTGCTCCCGGAGCTCTTGCAACTTTCCAACCTGCTTTAGCCATAGAAGCTCTGGCTTTAGAAGCTGCGCAATAGGTGGAGAGAACAACAACAGGAGCGCTGATTGAAACCAGCTTTTGAAAACATTCTACAGACCAAAGTTCAGCATTAACCTCTGGAGAAAATGCATCATGGAAGATAAAGTCCGCTTTATGATCGATGTTTTCAAGTTCATCAAAATATCCCTGAAAAAGGTGTAAATGAATATTCTTATTGGGAATCGGAATAAAGTTGTTCGTACCCGGATTTAAATTCGAAAAAATATCGGGGATAATTTGCTGAAGCTCAGGTTGAGTAAGAAAATCTCCAAAGTTAAAAGAATTAGCCATATCCAAACTAACCGGAAAAGCTTCCACTGAATAAAAGTGAACTTCGGTTTGAACTTCATTTGTTAGAAAAAGATCTAATAAGAGTAAAAAATTGAGCCCAGTACCAAAACCAATTTCAAAAAAAATAAGTGAGCTTCGGTCTTCTATTAATGCACTAGGTACTTTTGGGATTTCAAAAAAAACATGCTTGCTTTCAGAAACAGCTCCATTCGGATTATGGTAGTATTGTCCGAATTGATTAGAGTAAAGGGTAGAAGAACCGTCTTTTGAAAAGTGATGTGTTGCTGGATCAGTTGTCATTACCACTTAAGGTAACTTTTCCGAACTTAGAAAAGCCAATAATATCCGGACCACCCTGATTTATTGTTCCTTTAACTTTTGTTTTGCTCTGAGAACCATTCACTGTAAAACCTTTTAGCTCAACAGCAGAGCTGGCCTGTAACTCGATATCAGCTCCGGATGTTTTAGGCATCCAGATTTGAATATTTCCAGCAGAGGTTTCCAGAGTGGCGTCACTTGTTATTGTAGTATTGTAAATCAACATGATGTTGCCACCCTGAGTAGAAGCAATAACATCTCCTTTAATATCTTTTGCTTCAATATTTCCGCCTTTTGTATCTAAGGTTGCCTCTCCCGTACAGTTTTTCAGGATTAAATGACCACCGGCAGACCTTAAAGTGACGTCTCCATCAGCATCGTCTACCTGAACATGACCGCCTCCGGAAACAGCAACAATATCACCTTTAACCTTATGAAGTTTGATGTGCCCGCCTCCTGTTTCGTAAACCTGATCTCCTTTTATATTTATTACCTCAATATGTCCACCACCGGTATTTGAGCTAATTTCCATTCTTTCGGGAATATAAAGAGTAGCCTGAAGATGAATATTCGAAGTATTAGTTTCATCAAGATTTTCAAGGACAAAATTAGCTTCACCATCTTCAAATACAGAAATTGCACGGATCTTTGATTTCAGATCTTCTTCAGAGGAAATTTGACCTGAAGCCTGAACGGTAAATTTCGCTTTTATATCGTTAGTTCCAACTATATTTATGGATCCACTGGGAAGGTTGATTGAGGAACTGGAAATCGATGAAGCATCGAATTCATTTAGAAATGTATAAACCCCGGGTGATGTATTTCCCCATTCACCTGATTCTACATTATCGAACTTCCGGTTAATCACGATCATTTTGTCATCCATCTCAAAATCGATCTGAATCTTTTCATCAGATAATTCGCGAAGTACTTTATCAATTTCAGTAAGCATTTCATCGCGAGCTTCCGTAGGAATAAGCTTTGCTAACGCTCTTAATTTTTCAAGGCTTTCAGCATCACTGATTTCGCTTAGGTTTTGTAATTCTTCGAGTTCCCTGAGTGAAGCTAATTCTTCAAGATCAATAACGGTTACCTGACCTGGGGGAGGTGGAGGAGGGGTTGGCTCAACTGGGACATTGTCGGCTCTGGTAGTTCCAAAATCATCATCATTGTTGGACGGTTTACCGATCAGATACAATGCTAAGGCTACAAAAAAAAGGCCGGCTAAAATTATTTCCCAGGAAAATTTCTTCATATAAAAATTTTAGAAAGTCAGAATAACGCTACAAGTTACGGATATCAAATCGCTAAGTTACACAAGTGTAAATTAAGCCGTATAATTAAGCGTGTAAGTTAAAACGAAAAAACTATGTCCTTACGTTTAAAAATCCTCGAACTAGCTAAAAAGTATCAGGAAGAAATGGTGGAAACCAGAAGATATTTACATCAACATCCTGAGGTAAGCTATAAAGAGTTTGAGACTACAAAATTTATAAAAACTAAGCTGGATGAATTAGGTATTCCACATGAAAGCCCTTTAGAAACGGGTTGCATAGGAGTTTTGCAAGGAAGAATAAAATCAGATAGGGTAATAGCACTAAGAGCGGATATCGATGCATTACCAATGGATGAAGAAGGAGAAGCGAAAAAAGAATTCTTTTCTAAAAATCCTGGTGCGGCTCATTGTTGCGGACATGATGCCCATACCTCAAATTTACTGGGAGTAGCGAGAATACTTACAGACCTTAAAGAAGAACTCGAAGGAACAATACTTCTGGTTTTTCAACCAGGAGAAGAAAAGTTGCCTGGAGGAGGTAAACTCTTGTGTGATACTGGTTTCTTACAATCCAGAAATGTGGATGCTATTTATGGACTTCATACATCGCCAAGCCATAGCCCCGGAACAATCGCTACTAAAGAAGGTCCTTTAATGGGAAGCCCGGATGAATTCGAAATAGAAATTTTTGGAAAAGGTGGACATGCAGCACGTCCTCATGAAGCTATAGATCCAATTGTATTGGCTTCTCAGTTTGTTAGTTCAGCTCAAACGATTGTAAGCAGGAGCGTAGACCCAACAGAACCAGCTGTTGTAACAGTAGGAAGGATAGAAGGAGGAACCGCTCATAATGTAATTCCTGGAAGTGTAAAATTATGGGGTACAGTAAGAACGTTGAATTCGGAAACTGCAGATTTAATTGCTTCAAGATTGGAGTATATAGTAAAAGGGATTACGGATGGAGCAGGAGGAGCATATTCCTTTACTTTCAATAAGGGATATCCGGCAGTAAATAATACTCCTGAAGAAACTGAACATGTAGTGAGAGAAATGCAGGAATTATTCGGAGAAGAAACGGCCCTTATTATGGAAAGACCTATTATGGCCGGAGAGGATTTCTCATTTTATCAGGAGCATTTTCCTGGTGCTTTCTTCTTTGTGGGCAGTGGGAGTGATGATTCTGAGTCTACTTATGTGTGGCACCACCCAAAATACAATGTTGATGATCGCTTCTTTCAGACTGCAGCCCCATTAATGGCTTCACTTGCCTTAAGAAAAGACTGATGGGGAATTCTCTTATTAGTTTTTTTAAAAAGATACCCGGAAGCGATTTTATTTTAAAATTATACAAAAAGCTAAAATTCAATATTTATTATCCTCTTATAAAAGGAAAAGAAGCACTGTTTACTGATTATTACGAACGAAGAATATGGGGGAATCCTGAAAGTGTATCAGGAGCAGGTTCTACAATTTCATATACTAAAACGCTACGAAAAGAGCTGCCGGAAATAATAAACAACTTAGAGGTTGATACTTTACTTGATGCGCCCTGCGGAGATTTCAATTGGTTTAAAGAGATTCGTAAAGAACTGGATATTCATTATATCGGAGGGGATATTGTAAAAGAGCTTATTACAGAGAATCAGCAAACTTATAAGTTTGAGAATACCAGGTTCATACATCTGGATATTACCAAAGAAGAATTACCAAATGCAGATATATGGCTGTGTAGGGATTGTCTGATTCACTTTTCAGACTATGATATTAAAAAGGCATTCTCAAGATTTATCGATTCAGATATACCCTATTTGCTAACTACAACACATCCCCTGAATACAATTAATACCAATATTGCAACCGGGGAAGTCAGGTTACTAAATCTGGAAATAGAACCGTTTAATTTTCCGAAGCCACTAATAGTTATTGATGACTGGATAGAAGGATATCCTGAAAAAAAGTTAGGACTTTGGAAAAGAGAAATGATAGAAGATCAAATTCAAAAATTAGTTAGTAAATGAAGTTCAGGCAATCAATTTGGGAAGATGTTTTATATCATCAAAAATATGATCTGATTGTTGTTGGTGCTGGTTTAACAGGTCAATCGGCAGCGCTTTTTTTCAAAAAAGAAAATCCTGATGCTAAGGTTTTAGTAGTAGATCGGGGAGTATTCCCAATTGGGGCAAGTACCAGAAATGCTGGCTTTGCCTGTATTGGCACCATAGGCGAGCATCTTTCAGATCTGGAAATAGATTCGGAGGAACAACTTAAAAAAAGGATTAAAGATCGGTACGAAGGGTTAATTCTTCTTCGCGAAACTATTGGCGACGATGCAATGGACTATAACCATACCGGAGGTTGGGAACTATATATTGATCCTGATAAGTATAAAATTGCGGAAGAAAATATCTCGAGGTTTAATTATTGGATGGAGGAATTAATTGGAGAGCAAAACATATATGAGCCTGTAGTTTATAATGGAATTACCTCCATTTATAATCGCTGTGAGGGTATGCTTCATCCCGGGAAAGCAATCAAAAAGCTCTATGAGCTAAACCGTGCCCTGGGAGTAGAGTTCCGATGGAATACTCCAATTAAAGAAATTGATCCGAATGAAGGAAAAATAATCGTTGATGAATTACTTTATTTTAGCGCTGATAAAATAGTGGTGGCTACTAACGCTTTTACAAGTAAGTTGTTGAAGGATTATGTAATCAAACCAGGTCGGGGTTATGTTTTTGTAACGAATGAACTGAATCATCTAAATTGGAAAGGTACTTTTCATTACGATAAAGGGTATGTGTATTTCCGTAATCTCGGTGATAAACGAGTGCTATTAGGCGGGGGTAGAAATATTGATCCAAATGCAGAAGAAACAGATGAATTTGGCATTAATGAGGATATAAAGGGGTTCTTACTTTATTTTGCTGAAGAGGTTCTAGAATTACCAGAAGGATGGAAAGTGGAATATGAATGGTCCGGGATTATGGGCTTCACGGAATCGAAATCAGCTATTCTTGAAAAAGTAAGTGATCATTGTATTGTCGCTGCAGGACTTAGTGGAATGGGAGTTGCTCTTGGAATGCAGTTAGGGAAAAAAGCAGCTAAAGCTGTATAAATTCCAAATCTCAAATTCCAAAACTCAAACAAAAATCAATTTCCAATCTCTAAAAGGAGCTTTTCTGCTATCTTGGGAAGTTCCTCTTTTAATTCTGAAACAGTTGGGGAATTAGAAATTCTTTCTAGGTCTTTTTCTAATAATTTGATTGTAGATGAATTAAGATTAGGCATTAAGTCTTTTAGAATGAGATATTTCCATTCTTCATCGCTCCCATCAAGAATTTTTTTAATTGATGGTGCAATTTTTTCGCCGCAAATAGAGAGAATTGAATAAAGTTCTTGAGCGACTGGCCAGTTGCCATCCTTAGTCCAAAGAATTAATTCAGGAAGAATGTTTTGGATGTTCTTTTTTGATGCACTCCTAAGGTTATCGCAAGCTTCAATATCGAATTTATTTTCTGGGACTAATCTCATTGGAATTTAGAGCTTAATAGTTGTTTGTAATTTCGAATTTGGAGCTTGGAATTTGTATTCCTTATATAGTTCCATCAACTCACTCATCATCATAGCAGTTGCTCCCCAAAGAGGTACTTTATGAATGTCCCAAAATGGAACAGTATACTTGGTATCTCTCAAATCCCATTCTTCTCTCATTTTATTTTTAGAGGCAATAAGTTCTGAAAAAGGTACAGTAAAAATTTCATCAACCTCGTTTGGATTAGGAGTAAATACCTGCTGTTCCGTAATAAATCCAACTACTGGAGTAACCATATTATTTGAATGATTTACATAAAGCGGAGTCATCAATCCCGCGACAGAAACGGTGTCTTCTTTTAATCCAATTTCTTCTCTGGCTTCTCTTAATGCGGTTTCTTCATAGCTTTCATCGCCTTCTTTTCCTCCTCCTGGGAAACTAAGTTGACCTCCATGTTTGATGCCAGCTGTACGAAGTGTGAGTATAATTTCAGGCTCTTCATTCCATAAAATAATAGGTACCAATATACTACTATTTCTGTATTCGTTGTGTTCGGGTACATTCGGTTTAAATACTGGATTTTTATTTATGGATGGGTGGGGACGCATTTTATTTTGAGCCTCTGCTCCAGGTAAAGAATGTGCCAACCTTTGTTCTAAGAAAGATGAAAATGGGTGCATGTTAGAATATAGAATCTGGTAACTATTTCTGAAAGGGAAAAGGAAAGGAGCAAATAAAGGTGAAAGGAACTGGCTAGTTCTTATTCCTTTCTCCCTTTTGCTTTTAAAGAAGTGGGGTTGTCCGTACTTTAAACTTTAGTTAAATGATTAAAAAAGTCAGTTGAATAAAATAGTTGAATGAAAAAATATAATGTATATGGTATCGGAAATGCACTTGTAGATCTGGACTTCAAAGTCTCTGAGTCATTTCTAAACGATCACGAAGTTCATAAAGGAGTGATGACCCTTGTGGATGAAGAAAAGCAGATGCGTTTGATAAAAGCAATCGATCATAACAATACCCAAAAAAAATCAGGAGGTTCAGCTGCAAATACAGTAATTGCTTTGAGTCAGTTTGGTGGAAAGGCATTTTACTCCTGTAAAGTTGCAAATGACGAATTCGGAGATTTCTACTTGCATGATATGAGAGAGGCCGGTGTGGATACCAATCTCGATAATATAGAAAGAGAAGAAGGAATAACGGGAAAATGTCTGGTCATGATAACTGAAGATGCTGACCGAACAATGAACACTTTTCTTGGAATTACCACCGATCTTTCAGTAGATGAAGTAAATGAAACGGCAATTAAAGATTCAGAGTACATCTATATAGAAGGATATCTTGTTGCATCTCCAACAGCTTTAGAGGCTATGAAATTGTCAAAAAAAATAGCTGAAGAAAACGGAGTAAAAACCTCTATTACGTTATCAGACCCTTCAATTGTTGAAATTTTTAAAGCTCAGTTTCAGGAAGTAATTGGTGCATCAGTTGATCTGCTTTTTTGTAATGAAGATGAAGCAAAAGCTTATACTGGTAAAGACAATTTGATGGAAGCAAGGGAAGAATTAAAAAAGGATGCTAAGAGATTCGTCATAACTCAAGGTAAGAATGGAGCAATGATTTTCGATGGAGACACCTTTATTGATATAGAGCCATACAATGTAAAAGCTGTAGATGCGAATGGTGCCGGAGATATGTTTGCCGGAGTGTTCCTATATGGTCTCACGCATGGGAAAGGTTATGCAGGTTCCGGAAAACTGGCTAGTCTTGCATCTTCAAAAGTGGTTGCTCAATATGGTCCAAGAATGAAATGGCACGAAGTGCAGGAAATTTTAAATCACCTTAAATAATGAGTTGGATTGAAATATTAGGATGGTCTGGATTTGCAATCCTTATTATGGCATGGATACCTCAAACCTATGACACTATAAAGGCTGGTAAAACAGACATAAATATTGCATTTATATTAATGTATGTTTTTTCGAGTATGCTTTTAACGGTTTATTCCATACTAGAAAATGACCATGTTTTTATTGCACTGAATGCTTTACTTACAATCGGCAGTGGTATTAACTTGTTCTATAAACTTTTTCCCAGAAAAAATGATGAGTAAAATCGTAATAGCTTCACGAAATAAGAATAAAATTGAGGAAATGAAGTCGCTTGTTTCGGATTTAGGGATCGAGATCCTTTCTGCGTTGGATTTTCCAAACTTGAAAGAAGTAGAAGAAGATAAACCAACATTAGAAGGGAATGCTTTAAAAAAAGCAAGGTATGTTCATAAAATAACAGGGCTTCCAGCATTATCGGATGATACAGGTCTTGAAGTGGAAGCATTGAATGGGGCCCCGGGAGTTTATTCTGCAAGATATGCTGGGGAAAACGTTACCTATCAGGATAATGTGATGAAGTTGCAAAGAAAAATGGATGGAAAGAAAAACCGAAATGCACAATTTAGAACAGTTGTGGCATTAATATCAGAGAATGAGGAGCGTAGCTTTGAAGGGGTTTGTAAAGGAGAAATTATTCAGGAACAAAGAGGGAAGAAAGGATTTGGCTATGATCCGGTTTTCCTTCCCAATGGATATGATAAAACGTTTGCAGAACTAGATGCTGAAATTAAGAATAGAATTAGTCACCGGGGAAAAGCAATTCAAAAATTTCTAAACCATATTTCTGGTTAAATTCCGATTTTCAGTAAATCAGAGGATCTTAGTCCAGAATATTGTTAGATTTATCGTCTGTTTTAATCACTTCAATAAAATCTTTAAGTCCTTCCAGACTTTTCATATCCACATGATACTCTACAAAGTTGAAAAGTTCTTCCAGAGACTCTCTTAAATCTGTGTCGTTAGTTGAGGTATCTAAGTTTAATAGTACTTCGCTTGTCTCAAAATCTTTTTTTACTAAACTAAGTAAGTACTCAGGTGCAGCTCCATTTTCGATTTTTTGAAGATTAATTATTAAGTCTTCAAGATCCTTATTAACCGTTTTATAAGTGTAAGAATCGGGACGAGTCCTTTTCCATTGTATTTTTTCAGCTAAAGTGGCAGATTGGATTTCATACAATGCTGCTGTGTAGTCTTTTATTGCCTTCATTGACGAGCTCATTTAGTTGATTTCTCTTTTATAAGATGTTATCTATTCTTTATTTCTCTTTTATTTTTAACTACCAGACCGTAAACTGAAAAATAAAGAAATTATTATTAAAAATGTCTAACAAAGAATTAATCATAAGTTTTTATAAGGCTTTTGGCGTAAAAGACTTTAAAAAAATGGGTGAATGCTATCATAAAGAGGCTTTTTTTGAAGATGAGGTTTTTAAATTAAACGGCAAAGAGGTGAAAGCGATGTGGCATATGCTATGTTTAAGGGGAAAAGACCTGGAAGTAACTTTTGCGAATGTGCAAGAATCTGAGAGTATTGTAACCGCCCAATGGGAAGCGAAATACATTTTTTCAGCTTCAAAAAGAATGGTACACAATAAGATATCTGCTCAGTTTAAATTCAAAGATGGAAAGATTATTGAGCATAAAGATAGTTTTAGTTTCTGGAAATGGTCAGGTCAGGCATTAGGATTTACAGGGGTTTTACTTGGGTGGACACCTATGTTAAAAAATAAAGTAAGTGAGCAAGCAGCTAATTCATTAAATTCGTTTATTTCTGCTCATCCTGAATATCAATGATAATTGGTACAAGATCAGTACGGTAATCTATGCGTCAAAAACTGCTCAGTGAAGGAGCCAAAGAATTAAGCTACGAAATAAGGGAAATCGTAAAGAAAGCTAAGCTTCTTCAAAAAGAAGGTCTGGAGATTTTTTGGGAAAATATTGGCGACCCAATCCAGAAAAATGCTCAAATACCTGGTTGGATAAAGAAAATTGTGACCGATCTGGCGCAGGATAACAAAACCTACGGTTATTGCGATTCTAAAGGTGAAATAGAAACCCGTGAGTTCTTATCAGAAAGGACGAATGCTTTGAATGGAGCTAAAATTTCATCAAACGATATTCTTTTTTTTAACGGCTTAGGAGATGCAATTGCAACACTCTATCATTATCTGGAGCCTACAACCAGAGTAATAGGGCCATCTCCGGCCTATTCGACTCACTCATCAGCTGAAGCAGCCCATGCCAATCACCAACCCTTAACCTATCGACTGGATCCGGACAACCACTGGTATCCTGATATGGAAGACCTTAGAAACCAGGTGAAGTACAACCCGAATATCGTAGCAATTTTGTTGATCAATCCTGACAATCCTACAGGAATGGTATACCCAAAAGAAATTCTGGATGAGATAGTTGAGCTGGCTCAGGAATATGATCTATTTCTGATTTCTGATGAAATCTATAATCAAATCACCTATAACGGAGCGAACGCATATGCGCTTTCGGAAGTAATTGGTAATGTACCGGGTATTGCAATGAAAGGAATTTCAAAAGAATTGCCATGGCCTGGCGCCAGATGTGGATGGATTGAATGTTATAACCGGGGAAAAGATGAAGATTTTGATCAATTATGTAAAGTGCTGGACGATGCCAAAATGATTGAGGTTTGTTCTACTACGCTCCCGCAGCTTGCAATCCCCAAAATTCTAGGCGACCCAAGGTATGAGGAATACCGTAAAAACCTGAATGATAGAATAGGAAAAAGAAGCCGCTTCATTTCCGAAACCCTTCAGGAAATTCCGGAACTGACCTTCAATCCAACTTATGGAGCTTTTTATAATACCATTGTATTCAAAAAAGGAACTCTGACTCAGAATCAATCTCTTGATTTGCCAAACCCGAAAGTAAAAGAACTGGTGGAACATTGGGTTAAAGAGGTGTCTCTGGATACCCGTTTTGTGTACTATTTACTCGGTGCAACCGGTATTTGCGTGGTTCCAATTTCTTCTTTTTGTTCAGATTTACTTGGATTTCGGGTTACGCTTTTGGAAGAAGATGAGGAGCTGTTGAAGAAAACCTTTACAACACTAAGAGACTCAATTAGGCTATATCTTGATTCCTGAAATGTTAAATGCTAAGTGTTAAATTATGAACCACATTTAACATTTTACATTTATAATTCATAATTATTAATGCTAAACGGAACTCATAACGCACTTGAAGACTCACGAAATGAACAGGTTCTCATTTCCATTTGTGGGGAACTATTTCCAAGGAATGAAGCAAAGATTTCGGTATTTGATAGCGGGTACCTGGTTGGAGACGGAGTGTGGGAAGGTTTACGTCTGCATCATGGTGTATTAGTTTTTTGGGAAGAACATATGGATCGGCTCTGGCAGGGAGCAAAAGCCATTGGCATGGATTTGGAGATGACCCGGGATGAACTCAGAAAAGAAGTTCAAAAAGTGATAGAAGCCAATGAAATGAATGATGGGGTGCATATCCGTATTATGATTACCCGCGGCATTAAGAAAACTCCGAGTCAGAATCCAAGGCTTACTATTTCAGGTCCGAATGTGGTAATTATAGCGGAGCACAAAAAAGCTGATCCGGAAACCAGAAACAAAGGAATTACACTGTTTACCAGTACAATTCGCCGTGGCTCTCCGGATTATTTGGATCCAAGATTAAACTGCCATAGCAAACTGCACGAAGTACAGGCACTTATTCAGGCATTGGAGGCAGGGGCTGATGAAGCGCTGATGCTGGACATCCACGGATTTGTGAGTACCTGTAACGCCACTAATTTTTTTATGGTAAAAAATGGTGAAGTTTGGACTTCTACAGGTCAGTATTGCATGAATGGGATTACCCGCGGAAAAGTAATTGAGGTTTGCGAAGAAAATAATATTCCTTGTTATCAGAAGAATTTTTCATTGTTTGATGTGTATGGAGCCGATGAAGCCTTTGTAACCGGAAGCTTCGGGGGATTGACTCCCGTCACCAAAATAGACGGAAGAGTGATTGCAGAATCCGTACCAGGCACGATAACCGGACTACTACAAACACTATATCAGGGTAAAATCGAGTCTTATTCGGGGAATTAGAAAAGAAGGATTATGAATTTTGAATTATGAATTGGGTTGAGTTCAAAACAATTCATAATTCAAAATCTTTAATTCATAATCCCACGAAGTGGACTCAAAACGAATTTGTTTATGGAGCGGGCCGAGGAATATCTCAACAGCATTGATGTATTCATTTGCCCAAAGGGAAGATACTACGGTAGTTGATGAGCCACTTTATGCTCATTATTTAGTTAATACCGATGCCCGGTACTACCATCCCGGTGCCTATGAGGTTATTGCCGATCAAGACTGCGACGGACAGCAAGTAATCAATCACGTGGTATTTGGTGAGTATGAAACACCCGTAGTTTTCTTTAAACATATGACCCACCACTTGGTAGAGCTTGATTTAGAGTTTCTGAAAGACACGGTAAACATTATTCTTACCCGTGATCCAGCAGATATGCTTTCCTCTTTTGTGAACCAGATAGAAAATCCTACCCTGGAAGACACCGGCTACAAGCAACAACTACAGCTTAAAGAGTATCTGGAATACCACAAACTGCCTGTTTTGGTAGTAGACTCAAAAGAAATCCTCATTAACCCTAAACAAAAGCTGACCGAGCTCTGTGAATTTGCTGGCATTCTTTTTGATGAAAACATGCTGGAATGGAAAGCTGGCGCCCGGAAAGAAGACGGTATCTGGGCGAAACACTGGTACCACAACGTCCACACATCCACCGGCTTCCAACCCTACAAACCCAAAACCGAGCCTTTTCCTGAGAAGTTGGAAGGCTTGCTGAAAGAGTGTGAGGGGTTTTATTCTATGCTGCTTTAAATTGAATAAAGCATTTCTTTTTCCATTTAACAGGATTCTTAGAATATGGTCTTTGCAATACAGTTAATCCATTAGCAATAAAAGTGCTGGAGTATTCTTTTGAAATGTATGTTTCTTTAGCTTCTTCAAAAATAGAATCCTTTAAACGTCTTGCTATTGTTAGATGCGGTTTATCAATAATGCTACAACTCTTTCTAAGAAAGAAAGTCGATTTATGGATAAGTAAACCCATAATTAACTTTTGATAAGCTTTATCAACAGATACATTTAAGTGAATTGTATTACTACCATAAAAACTTCCAAAACCAGATATATATACAACAAAATTTGGCATGTTTTGCAGTCTATTAGAAAGTTGGCTTAGAAAATCATCTGTTCGTTCTTGATTTATAAGTACGTTTGAAAGAGTAATGTGTGGAGTTGATTTCTCTGAAATGAAGGAACCAAATTCATTTTTAAAATTTCTCTTTTCGTTCACTACATATTCTGAAATTTCTTCAGAAGGAGATAAGACTAATAAGAATTCAGTAAGCGTCATTTTTTTAGTATAATTATTTTACATATATTATACATATACTAAATTATTAAACCAAATCCTACCTCGCAGTAGCGTCCGCTTGTGTTGCTAAGATAAATCTCCCCTTGAGGGGAGTGCCGCGAAGCGGGAGGGGTGTTGGTGTTTGGTAAGTCATTCATAAATCGAAGAACACCCTCCGACTTACTTCACTTCGTTGTGTAAGCCACCTTACTGAATCAAGTTCAGCACAGGCTCCTCAAGGGAGGAATAGTAGTTTTGAAATAGAGAAACTGACTGTCTCCCTTTGGAGGGAGACAGAAATCACGCATGCGGGATTTCAGAGGGAGGACCGTGGTGGGAAGTAAGTTCGAGCTAACACCGTCCTCTCCCTGAGCCAAAACAAGTTTTGACTCTGTCCCTCCCCAAAGAGGGACAGGGTTTCTTCCATGTTTTCATTCTGAGTTCGGCTCAGCATCTGTGAAGATAACGGCGTTGTTCCATAGAATGGTTGAATCAAAGCACCACTCCCTACAGATCCTGAAAAGAGTTCAGGATGACGGCTTTAATTGGTGTAGATGTCGTAAACCAGCGAAGGGTTTTAGCCTTTCGTAATTAAGGCAAGGAAAGATATCTGTCATTTCGAATCCGGCGAATGTCGGTGAGAAATCTAAAGAGCTTCGTAAAGTAACTCTTTAGATTTCTCGCTCCACTCGAAATGACAAACCCGTTGGTCTTTGGTCAATCGTCCTTCGTCTTATCTAACGATCGTTTCGCTTCTTTTCGGGCCGGTGGAAATAATGGTGAATTTCACACTGAGGTAGTCTTCCACAAATTCAATATAGCTTTTGGCAGTGGAGGGAAGTTCGTCCCAGTTGGTCATACCGGAGATGTCTTTATCCCAACCCGGTAAAGTAGTATACACCGGTTCCACATTTTCGACTTCGTCCAAACAGAGTGGGAAGGTTTTGGTTTCCTCACCATCAATTTTATAACTGGTACAGACGTTAATTTCTTCAAAGCCGTCCATTACGTCCATCTTCGTAAGAGTGAGTTCATTCATTCCATTAATACGAACGGCATATTTCAGAGCAACCAAATCCAGCCAGCCGCAGCGTCGTGGACGACCTGTAGTAGCACCAAATTCATGACCTTTTTTACGAAGTTCTTCACCCGTTTCATCTTCCAGTTCGGTAGGAAAAGGTCCGTTACCAACTCTGGTGCAATAGGCTTTGGTGATACCCATCACATGGGTAATGGCAGTTGGAGGAACACCGGTTCCGGTACATGCTCCGCCAGAAGTAGGAGAGGAGGAAGTTACATATGGATATGTCCCATGATCAACATCAAGCAGACAACCTTGTGCACCTTCCAATAGAATATTTTCTCCGGCTTCAATGGCCTCATGTAAAATATTGGAAGTGTTGCAAATGTATGGTGACAGAGTATTTACAGAATCTTCAATTTCAGCCATCAGATCATTGGCATTCAAAATAGGTTCTTTGTACAGATTTTCGAGAGCGTAATTAATGTCCAGGATGTTTTGCTCGATTTTCTTACGGAGCACAGCTTTGTCAAGTAGATCCACCATGCGAATACCTATACGTGCCACTTTACTTACATAAGCTGGACCAATTCCACGTCCTGTTGTCCCTATGGCGTCTTTAGCTCGGCGTTTTTCTTTTAGCTTGTCCAGGATTTTGTGGTAAGGAAGAATAACGTGGGCAGTCTGGCTCACGAAGAAGCGGTCCTCAAGAGAGAATCCCATTTTCTTCACATTTTCAATTTCTTCCACCAAGGCGATTGGGTCAATTACAACTCCATTTCCAATGATGCATTTTGCATCCCCGTTAAAGATTCCGGATGGAACAAGGTGAAGTACAACTTCCTTATCATCAAATTTGAGGGTGTGACCGGCATTAGCACCACCCTGAAAACGGGCAACGTATTCTACTTTATCGCTAAGGAGGTCAACAATTTTTCCTTTTCCTTCATCGCCCCACTGGGCACCAATTACAACACGAACTGACATAGCTAACAATCGATTTACAATAAAAAAGGGGTGTAGTAATCTACACCCCTTAAAGTTCTATTTATGAGTACTGTTAGTCTTCATTAAAAGACGCAACGGCTTCTTCTACAGAATTGTAGTGTTTGAAAACCGTGATTAGTTTAGTAACAACTAACAGACTCTGGATTTTATCGGTCGCATTAGCGATGCGGAGATCACCACCAGCTTTACGCATGGTGGTTAGTGCGCCAATAAGCATCCCTAATCCGGAGGAGTTCATGAATTTAACTTTGCTCAGATTAACCACGATATTGGTTTTTTCGGCGTCAATTAGCTCATGAAGTTTCTCGTTCAGGCTAACCGCGTCGGGTCCACCCATTACGTTACCTTTAAATTCGATAACTACACTGCCGTAGCGTTCTGATGTATTAAAGCTCATAAGTTCCTCTTTAAAATTTCTTATTTAGTTTTTCGGGTACGTTTGTCGAGTTCCAGTACCAACGGACTCGCTACAAATAAAGAGCTGTACGTACCAAGAACTACACCGATGATAAGGGCAAAAGATAATCCTTTCAACACCTCACCGCCGAAAATAAACAGGACGGACACCACAAACAAGGTGGTAATAGAAGTAATAACAGTTCGGCTGAGCGTGTCGTTAAGACTTTTATTTACCATTGGAAGGTATTCCATTCCTTTGTGTACGATGCTGTTTTCACGGATACGGTCAAATACAACCACGGTATCGTTCAACGAATACCCTACAATAGTAAGGAATGCCGCGATAATATTCTGATCAATCAGCAAACTAAATGATACTATATCATTAAGAATGGTGAATATTCCGAGCGTGATTACCACATCATGTACTAAAGCGGCAACCGCTCCAAGTGAGAATGTCCAGTTGCGGAATCGAATTAAAATATAGATGAAGATAATTGCAATGGCATAAATAACAGACTGCAATGCCCCTGATTTTAATTCATCTCCGAAACGGGCACTGATATAGTTACTAGATTCGGATTCATAGGTGATTCCGGGCAGAGCCGTTTCAAGCGTACTTTCAATTACCCTTTGCACTTCTTCCTTAGATTCGGTGTTATCGGTTCGTATCAGAACTTCTTCAGGTGATCCGAATAATTTTACTTCAGGAGCAACACCAAGTGGCTCAGTTAAAGTATTTCTGAGTTCAATAGTACTTACCGGTTCAGAAAATTTGAATACAAATTCACTACCACCTTTGAAGTCGATACCATATTGCAATCCATTAGTAATTATGATTGCAAGAGAAGACAGGAACAGTATCCCTGAAATCATATAAGCGATCTTCCGCTTATTTATAAAGTCAATGTTTGGAGTTTCAAACCATCTCATAATATATTCCTTTTAAATCGTTTTAAATTTCTTTGAGATTATCCGAAGCTCACAGCATCGGCTTTGTTTCGGGTTAAGTAATCAACAACTACTCTTGTAATTACAATTGCACTGAAAAGTGAACATGCAATACCTGCAAGCAGTGTTACTGCAAAACCTTTAATTGGTCCAACTCCGAAACTCATCAGGATGATAGCCACGAAACCGGTGGTTACGTTTGCATCAATAATGGCACTCATGGCGTTAGAATAACCTGCTGAAATTGCAGCTTTCATGGTTTTGCCAGAGCGTTGTTCTTCACGAATTCGATCGAAAATGAGAACGTTGGCATCTACTGCCATACCAATGGTAAGTACAATACCTGCCATACCGGGAAGAGTTAGGGTAGCTTTAAATCCTGCGAGAATTCCCATAATGAAAATGATATTCAGAATAAGGGCCAGATCAGCAACCCCACCACCGGTTCGGTAATACACAATCATAAAGATGGCAACAATTCCTAATCCATAAAGAATAGAATTTAAACCGGCTTTGATAGAAGCTTCACCTAGAGTAGCACCAACGGTACGACTACCAATAATTTCCAGAGGAGCGGGAAGCGCACCTGAAAGAAGAATATTCACCAAATCTTCCGCCTCAGCTGAACTTTCAAGTCCGGTAATGGAAGAACGACCTCCATTAATTTTGCTAATTACATTCGGATAAGAAACCACAAATCCATCCAGAACGATAGCAACAGGTTTTCCAATATTAGCACCGGTTACACGTGCCCAGGTTCTGGCACCTTCAGAATTCATTCCCATTGCTACTTCAGGAGCGTTGGTAGTAGGATCAAACTGGATGCTTGCTTCTTCAATCACGTCACCGGTAAGTTCCACATCTGTACTCACGCCAAATAGCGGATATCGCTCTACTCCATCTTCAAAACTTGTAGGGTTTGTTCCCCAAAGAATAGTAGTATTTCTCGGCATCATTCTTTGAACTTCCGAAGCTTTTAATAAAGTCATTACTTCGGCTGTATCCTGCTCAGAAGCATATCCAAAGATATATGCACTTTGTTGGAACACTAAAAGATCAGTTAACTGATTTGTAGTAATAGGTTGAGAAAGACTATCAGAAGATGTATCAGGAGTTACTTCATAATATTCAATTGCGCGAGTTCTGAAGTTGGAAAAATCCTGACCATCAGCTCCCGTTCTGAACTCTAATCGTGCAGTACCTCTAAGAAGACTTACCACTCGTTCTTCATCTTCCACGCCTGGTAGCTCAACGATAATACGATCTGTTCCCTGTTTAATGATGGACGGTTCAGTTACACCAAACCTATCTACACGAGTACGAATAATTTCGATTGCCCGATCTGAAGCAGCATCTCTCTGGTTTTTTAAGAAAGCTATAACTTCTTCATTCGTTGAACGGCGAGTAATATTTTCTGCATCATTTCTGTAATAACGGCTGAGTCTTGCTTCCGAATCACGTGCTACAAAAGCGGCAGCCATTTCGTCGATGAAGTCTGAATCGTTGTCCAGTGCGGTTTGTCTTGCTTCTGCTACAACTTCATTAAGTAGTGCATCCCGGTCTTCAGCTAATTCCAGCACAAGCTGAGGAATTCCAACCTGAAGAGTTACGTGCATACCGCCCTGAAGGTCAAGACCAAGTTTTAAGGCATTTTCCTTTAGATTGTCGAGTTTTTCAGCATTATCCTGAATGTACTGAGTTTGTTCTGTGGGGTTCGTATAGCTATTAATTTGTTTTTGCTCCAGGTTCCAGATGACCGTTGGATACAAGTAGTATAAGGTGAGTGCCATGAAAGCAACTATCACACCGATTTTAAATCCGTTTCCTTGCATGATTTCGTTATTTGTTAATTGTGAATAGTTAGAAATTGCTCTTAATTCAGAGCATAGTTTTTATAGATAGTTGTGGTGGGTAATTGAAGTTCGTCTACGAATAACGATTAACCAATAACAAACTATGGGGCGCCTATAGCTGTGCCGCTTTTGAGAGGGGAAAGAATAAAGGCATTACCTGATGTACGTTCATGATCGCTAAGATCAGAAACTTCATCCATATCATAATGAACATTATTCTTGGTTAGTGCAGATGAAAAGAAATGTCCGTCAGTAGGAAGTATAGTTTGGGGCTTAATATTCTGAATGAATACTGCTTTACCCATCCCGCTTCCGGAATTTTGATAACTATTCCATTGAGTTAGCAAAAGAGTATAAACCTCATCTTCAGATGATTCACCATTCTGATCAGAAACAGGGAGTTTAAAATCTTCAGAGTGAGAGTAAACCAATTCCGAGGCTTTCCGGATTACATCATCAATTTCACCTCGATCTTTGGTCAAAGATTCGAGCTCATTAAGAACATCAAGATCCTGTGTTTTCAAATGAGAACCTAACCAGGAGGTAAATGCACTATGATCGGTTTTACTATCAACTGGTTTGGCATAGTGTAGTACCATACCAATTGTCAGCATTATAAAACCGGAAATTCGAGCAATATGTGAACGAAATATTTTCATCAGAGCATGGAAGATAATTAAGTATTACCCCAATTATCAATTCTCAGCAAATATTAAGATCTATAAAAAAGCCCTTGCCAGTTTAAACTAACAAGGGCTTGAGGCTTATTAAGAATGTATTACTTAATAAGGGTCATCTTCTTTGTGCGCACCTGATTACCAATTTGGAGGCGATATACATAAACACCACTGGATAAATTACGTGCATCAAATGAGATATCGTAAGAACCCGCAGATTGTGTTTCTTTTACTAATGTTCCTACCAAACGCCCTGTTATATCGAATACCTGTAAAGTTACTTCTGAATTATGAGGAACTGAGTATGTGATATTCGTACTTGGATTGAATGGGTTCGGATAATTCTGATTTAAACTAACTTCAGTCGGAAGTGCATCTTCGACTTCACTTGAAACAAGACTATTTGTTACCTCAAACTGAATTTCTGTGGCGAAGGCTGAACCATGGAAGGAGTTATCAACAGCCTGAACCTGCCAGAAATACGTTCCGTTGGGTAATCCCTGAATTAAAAGAGAAGTGCTGTAGCCAGCATTTCCATTCGCCAGGGTACGTAACTTTCCGGTAGAAAGATCAGCATTGGCAGAAAGTATATCTGAAGCCCCTGCAGAAGTACCAATTCGTACATTATATGTTAACGAACGGGCAGGAGTTTGTGCATCTGTTGAAGCATCCCAGCTTAGTTTAACGCTATCCGTCATTACTTCTACCATCAGATTTTGAGGTACGGTAGGCGCAGTATTCTTAATTGCCGTATTGTTAGACAGTACTTTTGAGCTTGATCCCGTTACGATGATATCCAGATCACCGTCTCCGTCATAATCAGCCCAGGTTACCGATCCCGCTCCGTTAATCTCGAGTTTTTCTTCCGCAATTACTCCACGGTTGTTATTAAAAATGGAAGCTCCTCCATTTGCATTCAGCAATACATCAGGATCTCCATCATTGTCATAATCTCCTACAACAGCGCGGCTTTTTACGCTTCCGGTAGCAATTACTTTTTCAGATGGATTAGAATTTGAAGAGAAGAACAGATCAAAGTCCAATCCGGTGTTTTGATAGAACCCTGTAAACAAATTGGTTTGAGCTGTGTTGGTGTAACCGGTAATCAATACATCCTGATCAGTATCGAGGTCGAAATCAGTAAAAGCTACTGTTCCATTTATTACCCCTTGAAAGCTTGACTCCGCGAGGAAGAAATTATCGGCCCCAAGATTATGGTAAAGCATCGTGATAATACTTCCATCAGCAACTTCTCCTGAGATAAGGAAGTCAAATCTGCCATCTCCGTTTGCATCTCCCCATGTTGCTGCCGCTTTTGTGAATCCGGTGAACGGGAAGGTAACCTGCTCAAAGGAATCTGCCCCATTATTTTTAATCAAAATTGTTTGAGGTCCTTCTGTAGTTGCCCCCGCAATCAGGAAGTCGATATCCCCATCGCTATCATAATCGGCTGGAGCTACCATTCCATCGTTTAAACCGGGAAGAGTAAAGCCGGCATCGACGAAGCTGCCCTCATTATTAAGATATACTTTTGTGATTGGACCAAGAGCAGATTCTCCGGAAATGATTAAATCCGAAAAACCATTTTTGTCGATATCGAACCAGTAAACCGTGCTGTTTATTACACCTTCGATGGATTCTTCAGAATCTGAAAGATTTCCATCACCATCATTTACATATAATAGCGTAACCGGGTCACCTTCGTCTTCTTCCTGTCCGGTAAACAGGAGGTCAAGATCTCCGTCGTTGTCAACATCAGCCCATGAAGAAACACCATTAATCAGGTTTGGGAGAGTTACTTCTTCTTCTTCGTATGTTGATTGTGGTGTAGCTACTGTTTTATCCGGGAATGAACTTTGAACCCCAAAACGGTTCACAGCAAACACATAGAACTGGTAAGTGGTACCGTTTTCCAATCCCCCAATAACTGTACTTGTATTCTCCGCACCATACACAGTATCAGCCATGTTAATGCCAAAACCATCTTCTCCATAATAGACGTAGTAATAGTCGAAGAAGGTAGTATCAACTGGGCTCCAGCTAATTTGAACTGCTTTATCTCCAGCCACAGCAACCACATTTTCAGGTTGAAGAGGAGTAGGTTTTGGGAAAGATGTTAAACTGTTAGAAAACACACTTTCCTGTAAATCGGCATTTACTACCGTTACTGCAAAGGTGTATTCTTGAAGCTCGGTTAAATCAAAAATAGCTCTGGAAGTATCTTGAGTAAACATCGCTCCCGTTCTGGTGGAATCGACCAGCATAAATTCCTCATCTCCGGTTTTCATGTATACACGATAGAGTAAAAAGTTATCACTTTTGGATTGTGTCCAGAGTGGAGCAAGGCTGTTCGACCTAAAACCGTCACGTATTTCCAACAAAGTAACCGGATCTGGTGCTGGTACTTCTTGCGCAGTTACAATAAACGTTACGGGGTTCAAGCCTTCTACTGAGGCGGTTATTTGGTACTCTCCAATTTGGTCACCCAAAGTGAATAGTACTCTGGCACTACCTGCCGAGTTTGTGATTACGGAAGAGGCGTTAAGTCCTCCTCCCATAGCTCCACTTGGGACGCTGGTAGTGGTAAAGTGTACGGTTATACCCTCTACTTTTTGCCCTTCATCGTCTAGCACTTCTACTTCTAATGGTTGCAATAACGCCGAGTTTATGTTGCCAATCTGTTCGTTTCCAGAAACAATACGAAGCTCGCTGGGAATTAAAGGGTCGACTTCTTCGAACTGGTTTGAGCCACTAGGCTGGTATTTGTAATTGAACGAGAAGCTGGTTCCAAATGCTTCGGGAACAGCCGTAATTTCCATAGCTGCGTAATGGCCCTCGCTGGTGTACACTCCCCAAAGTTGCCCAACAGAAAGTGGTTGACCACTAGTGCCTTCGCCCTGCCAGGATGTACCGATCCAGGGAGATTCATTGGTCCATACTGGGACCTCAACTACGCTCTCCAATCCTTCTCCTGAAAGCAAAATAATGCGGTTTCCTTCAATAAATGGGGCTCCTTCTCTACCAAAGTTTACCCCTTCGTTACTGGTTCCCCGAAAATCTGCTGTATAGTTATCATCTTGCCCCGTGAAAGAAGCAGTACCCACGGAGAAGTCGAAATATTGCCACTGGTTGTCCTCTCTGATAATCGTTGCGGAACCCATTTCTACATCACCGGGCTCAACGGGTGTGGCGCTTAATGGCCCTGATCCGGATTCGCTTTCATTACCGAATACATCCACCCCAAATACTTGATAAAAATAGGTTTCTCCACCTATCACATTGTCGTCGGTATATGAGGTGCCCGATATAGTGGTTAATAGAGCAGCGCTTGCGGGGTTGTCATCATTTATTGCCCTATAAATGGAATATTGAGCTGCGCCTTCGGTTGCATCCCACGTAAGATCTACCACAGCGCCGTTTGCCACTGCCAAAAAATTAAGTGGAGACTTCACTAATTCTCCGGTAATAGTGAATGTTACCGGGTCAACACTTGGATAATCTGCCAAGAATGCCTTTATCAAATAATCGCCTTGTGTATCTCCCAGAGAATAGTCCATGTAAGCACGGTTATTAAAGGTAGTTGCCAGATTGGTATTTATCCCATCAGGTGTAAAGAATGCGCCTTGTTCTGCTCCATCAGGAATAGAAAGTTCTTCAAACGTAACGGTAATGCCATTTACAGGCTCACCAATACCATCCAGTACAATTACTTCAAGTGAATTAGCGATGGTATCTCCCAACACGGTTACCTGATTTTGACCGCCAGCAATTATAATGCTTAATTCTGGATCTGGAGTCACCGAAGTATCACCTTCAAAAAAGGGGGTGCCGTTTGGCTGGTATTTATAGTCGAAAGAAAAAGAATTACCAAAATTACCTTCAGGGAGTTCTGTAATCTCCATGACTGCATAATGCCCTTCACGGGTGTATACTGCCCAGAGTTGACCTACAGAAATTGGAAGACCTCCTGTACCATCAGAAAAATCATACGAAACTGTAACCCAGGGAGCAGAATCAACACGTTCCGGTACAGATTTAACAGTATCAATATCACCGGATCCTAAAAGCAGGAATCTTCTTCCTGTTGATGAAAGTGATGAACTTCCTTCGTTCCCAAAATTTACGCCTTCGTTATTTACAAACCCGAAATCCACTTCATATTCAAAGCCGTCTTCGTTATCAGCCCGAACCTGTGCTGAGAAGTCAAAACCCTGGAATCCGGAAACAGTTTCACTGCCGGAAAGCTGAACTCCCGAAGTTGAACTGGTGTCTTCTACGTTTAAAGTAAATATTACATGCTTAGAAGTATCGGAATCTAATACCGCTTTAATTTTATAAATTCCGGGAGCATCACCTGCCTTAACAAACGATTGGGCAATACCAGAAGCATTTGACTGGGCGCTAGCCGAAAGAGATCCTGGCACCGAAATACCAGAAGGAACTTCCGAGAAGCTGAAATTAACGGTTGCTCCAGAGATCAGATTAGCATTTTCGTCCGTAATCAGAACTCTTAAAAAATCAGGAGCAACAGCTTCAGGTAATACGGTTTGATTGTCGCCTTCTTCAATAGCAATGGAGAGAACCGGATCCGGTTCAACTACATCAGTACCATCAAAAAAGCGGGTTCCATTTGGTTGATATTTGTAATCGAAGGCGAAAGAATTTCCGAATGTTCCATCGGGTAATCCGGTAATTTCCATCACTGCATAGTGCCCTTCTCGCGTATACACTGCCCAAAGTTGACCGTCTGCAATGGGCAAGCCTCCGGTTCCATCAGAAAAGTCATAAGAAACAGTTACCCACGGAGCGGCATCAGTCCGGGCAGGAACAGATTTAACGGTATCAATGCTTCCAGTTCCCAAAAGGAGGAATCTTCTTCCAGTTGATGTTAGCGATGAACTGCCTTCATTTCCAAAGTTAACCCCTTCATTACTAACAAAAGTGAAATCAAGTTGGTAATCTCCTGCATCCTCATTGTCGGCTGTTTCTTCTCTTGAAAAATCGAAGCCTGTTCCGAATGTACTGGTTGTTGATCCGGCAATTTGAATGCCTCCGCCTTCATTTAGAGTTGTTTCTTCCAATATGGTACCACCTTCGCTCATATACTTGTATTTGAATACAAAACTATCGCCGAAGTTTCCATCAGGTAGTTCATCTATTTGCATTACCGCATATAGACCTTCGCTGGTATATACTACCCAAAGCTGACCTACAGAAATAGGTTGACCCTGTGTACCATTTGGCCAGTCCCAGCTTGTATCAATCCAAGGGGCTTCTCCGGTCCATGCAGGAACTGTTTTTACAGTGTCGATATTTCCAGAACCAAGAAGCAGAATTCTTTTCTCCGGAATAATAGAAGAGAACTCCTTTCCAAAGTTTACTCCCTCATTACTACTACCCCAAAAATCGGGTGTATAGGTAGCTGTATCAGCAATAGTGAAAGCCTTTTGGCTTGTAAAGTCGAAATATTCCCATTGTCCGGATACTTTATTGAGAGTATCTGCTCCTGTAACGACCTGTGCATTTAAGTTGGATGTCCAAGAAAAAAATATTAAAAAAGTTAATGTGAATAGTACTTTATATAGTTGTTTATGTGTGATGTACCCTATTTTCATATCTCTATTCTGATTTATTGTTAAAAGCCTTTTATAAGGCGAAACAAATAACCAATAGAGCGGATAGCAAAACATACCCGAATTAGGGTATTCTATAAGATCTTTTAAGAAGCAAAAATACCTCGAATAGGGTATGTATTGAAAAATGCGCTTAATCAATATTACTCCTGTTAATTTGAATCGCTGTTTAAAAATTATAAAACAGCACAAATCAAGGGGTAACTATGTACACTCTAATCAAAAGAGGTATCCTTCTTATGGCTTTTTTGGGGGTACCATTTTTAATACATGCACAAGATGCGGACGATCTTTTCGAAAGTGGGAAGTATCAATCTGCAGCAAATGCATATGAAAGGCTGGCAACATCGGAACCAAGGTATTACCGAAATGTTGCAGAAAGTTATACTGCTCTTAAAGATTGGGATAAAGCAATTCAGAATTATCGCATGTATATGGAGCAATATTCAGATGCTAACCGCACAGATGTTCAAGAAATTATCGATTTACTAGAAGCTCCTGATGAGGAGGTTTACATCGATAATCTTGGACCTAATGTAAACTCTGATCTGGATGAGTTTCTGCCTAGGATTTCTTCTGATGGTAGCCGAATGTACTTCTATTCAACAGACAGAGCGAATGGTTTTGGAGGTGGAGATGTGTGGTATTCTAATCGAGGAGACGACGGTACCTGGGGAACCCCAAATAATATGGGTTCTATTATAAATACCGATAGCCATGAGGGAATTCTTTCTCTTTCTTCTGATGGGAATACAGCAATCGTTTTTGGTAATTACGAAGGCAGGTTCGGAGGTGGCGATTTCTTCTATAGTGCAAAAATAGGGAATAGCTGGACGGTTCCATGTAATCTTGGTGGAGATGTAAACTCAGATAACTGGGAGTCAATGGCAAATCTGTCTCCAGATGGGAAAACACTCATTTTTGTAGCTTATCATGGAAGAAAGACATCCGAAGAAGCGGACTATGAAACTGATATCTACATTACACACCTTAGAAATGGAAGATGGACAGAACCAAAACCTATTTCTAATGTTATCAATACTACTTCTTCAGAACTTTGGCCTTTTTTGAATGCTGATGGGAGAACATTGTATTTTTCTTCAGATGGACATCCCGGATTAGGCGGTACAGATCTTTTTGTTACCAGAAGAATAGGTGAAGGTTGGGATAACTGGACTACTCCGGTAAACCTTGGGAAAAACATTAACTCGGTTCTGGACGACGAAGATTTAACTATCCCGGCATCAGGTACAGTAGCTTATTTCACACGTGAAACTACCGGCGAAGGCGACGGATTTGGAGACGATGATATTTTCCGAATGATCCTTCCACCAGATATGCGCCCGGATCCAGTTGTAACTATCTATGGGAATGTTACAAACCAAAATGATAGCCTTATTGCAGCTACGTTGTACTGGAGCGATTTTGATACCGGGGAGCAATTGGGTTATTCAACAAGTAATCCAAGAACAGGAGATTATCTGATTAATTTACCTTTTGGTAGAAGATACCTTATTACTGCTAATCAAAGAGGATATCTCTTTCAAACAGAAATGCTTGATCTGAAAACAATGGTTGATGACTCTATAGCTTTCTCTGAAAAGCTGGGTTCTGAGTTATTCAGAATGAGAAACGCATTAAATAGAATTGAGCAAAGCAGAACAGAGTATGAAAGATTACTGGCAAGTACTTCGACAGATCTGGAATCCGAATTTGATCAGCTTTCGGATCTTAGCAAAGAAATGAATCAAGCTCAGGCTGATTTGAATGCAGCAATCAGAAGAGCCAGGATTAGCTGGTTGGAGGATAACTCAGGCTATGAAGAAGTGAGAAAAGACATCAGCCTTACAGAAGCAAATGAAGGTGCCAGAATTGTACTCGAAAATATCTATTTCGATACCGGAAGTGATAATCTGAGAGAAGAAAGTATTCAGGAACTGGACAGGCTTTACGAAATAATGGCACAATCTACTCTGATTATTGAGATCGGTGGCCATACGGATAATGTAGGTTCCGATGAAACCAATATGGAACTAAGTCAGGCACGAGCAGAAGCTGTAGTAAACTATGTTATCGAGAAAGGGATTTCATCCGATCGTATTTCTGCACAAGGTTACGGTGAAACAGACCCAAGAGCAACCAATGAAACTGCGGAAGGTCGCCAGGAAAACAGAAGGGTGGAAGTAAAAGTATTAGGTAGTGTTGCACAGGAAGGAACCGGTGGAGTATTGGAGCAACAGAGAATGGAAGAAGAAGCTCTGTCTACAGAAAACCTGTATGAATTGTATCGTCAGGCTGCTATGGCAGGCGGAATTCCTGATGGTGCGGCATGTTACGACACAAGCAATTATTCGGAAAGAAATACGACCTATGTGAGTACGAATTCCAATAATAATAACCGAACCCGTACAACAAGCCTATCTACATCTCCTGCATGGTTTATTGATGCGAGCGGGAATGATATTAGCGCATTTGGTGGATCAGGTATTAGTTTCTTATCTCATACAGGTAATGGTCAGCACGGCTTTGCCAACGTTGGGGGTGCAGGCGTTCTTTTTCAAAATGGAAGAGGTACAGGCGAACGTAATTTCTATGGATACTTTATCGGAAATGCGATTGGAGGTGGAATCGACTGGATTAGATATAAAGATCTTACCAAACTTACAAAGCTTCCCCTTTCGTTCGATTACGGCGTAAGTGCATACCTGGTATTTAATAAAGAAGAACGTACCACTTTTGGTGGTGAAAACTACGACTTCTTTACTACTAGTTGGGGAGTTCCTGCAAAAGCAAGAATCCGTTATAATCTCGAAGTGAGCGATATTAAAGTATCTCCATATGCTTCATACAATTACAACCTCTTAAGTTTTGTGGATACAGAACCTGAAACAATTACTGAAGGAAATGAAACATACCCGCAGGCTGTAGTTGACGCACCACACTGGCTTGAGTTTGGAGCCCGCGCTAGATTCAAATTCCTATCCGCAGGATTGGGAATACAAAATGGCGGTGCTGGTTCAGGTATCATGTTCAGGGCAGGATTTGCTTTTTAAACATAAAAGAGATCAGTGGCACATAGATGCCACCTTGATAAGGGTCGACAGCGAAAGCTGCCGGCCTTTTTTTGTATGTAAAGAGATATATAGTGAAAGAAGTCATCCAGAGCGAATGCGATGGATCTGCCGAAGGCTGTTCTTGCTGGTTTTTTATTTGGACAGACTCCTCGATACCTCGGAGTGACTCACCCAAACTTTTCCAAATATTTGATGAAATATGGTTCTTCTAATATCTTCTTAGGAGGCCATTCTCCAAGTATTTCTTTGTTCAAGAATTCCCATTTTGGATTGATAGATTCAATTAATTTCTCTTTCCATTTTCTGGATTTACCTTTGATTCTTTTTTCTGCTTCAATGGCTTCCATCATGGTTGGAAATACATCATAAAAAACTACATTATAACAATAGTTCTTGCCAGCAAATGTGGTTGAGCGTCCACTTTTCAGGTAATGTTCAATTACTCGTCTTTGCAGGTTATTGGTAGTCCCTCTATAGAGTACACTTCGGTTTGGATTAGTTGTGATATAAATGGCGAAGTTTATAAAAGACAATAATAAAGTAGGGCGTAATTATAAGGCATCTGTTTTTCCAAATACAGCTACAGTGAGGAGTCATCAAGAGCGAATGCGATGAGTCTGCCCAAGGCTATTCTTGCTGGTTCTTTATTTGTCCGAACTCCTCGCTACCTCTGAGTGACTAACTTTAGAAGGACACCCAACTACGAAGCCAACCCTTTGTTAATTGCCAGGCGAACTGCAGATGCTCTGGAATGCACGTGCAGTTTTTTATAGATATTTTTGATGTGCGTACGAACCGTATGAGGACTGATAAACAATTGTTCGCCAATCTGGTGCTCGGTAAAATCTTCAACAATACCTTTAAGGATATCAACTTCACGATCGCTTAAAGAAAATTCATCCTGTGCTTTTTTTGCTTTATCAGCTTTAGAATCTTCTTCTTTTTTAACAAAATTCATCACCTTTATGGCAATAGATGGTGACAAAGCGGCACCTCCGTCAACAAGCTCTTGGATTGCTTCAACATATTTCTGAATGGGGTCATCTTTTAAAAGATAACCAGAAGCACCGGCTTGAATAGATTGGAAGATTTTTTCTTCGTTTTCGAATACAGTTTGAATAAGAATATCAATTTCAGGAAAATCTTTTTTTAAGATTTGCGTCGCTTCTATGCCGGATTTACCTGGCATTTCAATATCCATAAGGATAACCGATGGGCGCGAATTTGTTTCCACTTCAGAGATTTTTTTTAGTGCGACTTCGGCATTTTCTGCCTCCATCACAATCTCGATTTCCTCAAAAAAACCTAACCGGGTTTTTAAATTTTCCCGTATCCGGGCCTGGTCTTCAACTATTCCTATTTTTATGCTCATATATAAAAAAACAAAAATAAAGCGGATGAATGAATACCCTGTTTGGGGTATTATGAAAATAAAACAGTAATGGTAGTTCCTTTTCCGGACTTACTTTCTATCAAAATTTCTGCCTCCATAAGCTTGGCTCTTTCTCGCATATTGATAAGCCCGTTTCCTGCTCCAATTTCCGTATTGGTATCCATCCCTTTTCCATTATCGGAAAGTAAGATTGATATCTCATTATTCTTTTGTCCGCACTCTATTACAAAAAGTGAAGCCTCAGCATACTTATTAGTGTTATTCAATGCTTCCTGAATTATTCTGGTCAGATTTAAAGAACGTGCAGGGTTTAAGACAAATTGAGGATCAACAGTGGATTTAACTTCAACTTCAAGGTTTTTAAGATATCTTTTTTGTCGTTTAAGATAACCGTTCAAGTGTTCAAGGAAGATGCCGAACTCCACTTTATCTTTATCCAAAAGCCATATTGTTTCCCTTAAATCTGTCATGGCCCCGCGTGCATCATTATCAAGATTTTCCAGTAATGAAAGTGCCTCGTCTTGCTGGTTTTTCTTTACATGAAGATTACTTATTTCAATCCCTGTTATTAGGTTCGAAATCTGTGAGCCTACATTATCATGCAGTTCTCTGGAAATCCGTTCTCTTTCTTTTTGGATTTTTTGCTGAGTTTCCAGTTCTCTGTTCAACGCCTGAAGTTTCATATTAGAACGAATTTGAACTCCTCCGGCACCTATGCCAACAAAGCCGAGCAGACATAGTGCGATAAACCACCAGGTTTTATAAAAAGGAGGTAAGACGGTAAAATCCAGAGAAGCTGTTTTTTCACTCCACTGACCATCAGGACCTATTCCAGAAACATGGAATGTATAATTACCATCTGGTAGGTAATCGTAATAGGCTGTTTTCCGATTTTCTATATATACCCAATCATCATCAATACCATCCAGTTTTATTCTGAATCTGGTTTTATTAGGTGCAAAATAGTTGATGGCAGAAAAAGAAATAGCAAGTCTTTTTTGATTTGGAGTTAAACTTACGAGGTCAATACTTTCAGATACACTATCCTCTATGATTACTTCATCAATATATACTGAGAAGCTTTCAGAACGGTTGGGAATATGGCTTGGATCTATGAAGCTAACCCCATCAATCGAGGCAAATAATAAGGAGCCGTCATTATTTTTAAGTACTGTAGAGTTATTTGCAGCCTGTAAATTATCAGAAATCAATCCATCGTTTTTGTTATAGAAAATAAAATCCACCTCAGAATTAATACCCATAGCCACTTCTTCGAAACTTAGGATCGGAATTCTTAAAATTCCATTACCTGTGGCAAGCCACAAATTTTTCTTTTCATCCTCTAACATTCCCGCAACATTAAGACCTTCTGGCATACCTTGCGCCGGTCCAAATGTGATAAGACTATCTCCCTGAACTTTACTGATACCGTAATTAAATGTCCCAACCCAGATATTTTTTTCTGAATCCTCAAAAATACTGAGTACCTGATCCGATCTAAGCCCTTTTGATGTATTGTAGATAGTTTGCTGATTATCTTTAAAACGAACAACTCCACCTCCAAAGGAACCGTACCAAACACTCCCGTCGCTTGCTGTAACCAGCGTGATACAAAACGGGTTTGGAATTTCATCTTCACTGGAATAAGAAGCGATTTGTTTGCCTTCAGGATTATAGACGGTTATTCCTTTGTTACTCCCAATCCATAGATTGCCATCATGATCAAAGGTTATTCCACGTACGTAATTATCATGAAGTCCGTTTTCTGTAGTGAATTTTGGGATAATTTCGGTGCCTTCAATTTTAAATACTCCAGATCCTTGTGTTCCAATCCAGAGATTTCCTTCTGAATCAACAGTTCCTGATTGCGCATACCCATTTGTTATTGACGGGGGATTATCTACTGAAACCCAGTTATCATCTTCAAGATAGCGATACCCTTTGCCATACGTACCTAGCCATAGTCGGTTATTTCCATCAAGATTTAGGGTTACAGCTTCGTCTCTGAATGGTATTTTTTTATCCAGAGAAAGCGTCTTAAACGTTTTAGGTACTAAAACGGAAAGTCCATCTTCGGTACCAATAAACAAAATACCATCGTCATTTCTATAAATACTATTAATTGAACTAGATATTAGCCCATTCTCAAGTGTAATGGTTTCAATCTCACCTTTATCGTAAATAGAAATCCCTCCTTCAAGTGTTCCAATAAGCACACGTCCATCATTTAATTGTAGAATCGAGTTTACAATATTACCGGGAAGTCCACTGTTAGTATTTAAGTATTCTTTTGGTTCACCATTTTTAAAGATGACGATTCCTTCATTGTCTGTTCCTACCCAAACTTCTCCATTTTTTAAAAATTCAATAGAACGAATGTTGTTATAAGGAAGTCCATTTTCTGTAGTAAAATTTTTAAACGTATTTCCGTCAAAAATACTCAGACCTGAATTAGTGCCGATCCACAATCGGTTATCAGGATCTTTTTTTATTGTCCAGATTTCATTTCCTATTAACCCATTTTCAGTAGTTAATTGATTAACGACTGAGTCTTTGACAAGCATTTTTAATCCTTCTCCATACATTCCAAGGAATAAGGTATCCCCTTTGGATTCAATGCTTTTTACAAGGCTTCCAGTTAATTCAGAAAAGGATTGGAGAGAATCGTTCTCGAAAAGGTACAGTCCATTCCCAATTGAAGGAATCCACGTTCTGCCATCAGAAGCAGTATGCATTTGGTAAAAAGTACCCCCTTTATTCCCTCTTTTTATTTCTTTTATACCGAGTCCGTCAAAACGTAAAAACTGACGGTTACTAACCAACCAGATAAACCCTTCTTCATCTTCCTTAATATCATAAACTTGTTGAGAAATGAGCCCTTCATTTACTCCATAATTCAGAATTAAAAACTGATCCCAAAAAGAGTCAGATTCAGATACAATCTGACCAAATGATGGAGAACAAACCAATCCCAAAAAACCCAAAAAAGCTAATCTTTTTAACATGCACTAATACCCTTAATACTAAAACTATACCTTTGGTGATAATAAAAAAGAGTGGGTTTAATTAAAAAAAAATCGACCTGACCCTCTAAAAAGTGAGTAGTATGGAAGTTCCTTTATTCTGTCGACTTGTAATGAGAATTGTAGCTCCCATTAAAGCAGCTCGCTCTCTCATGTTTACTAATCCATTACCTGTTCCAATTTCAGTATTTGTATCCATGCCAACACCATTGTCTTTTAAACTAATAGAAACAGAGTTATTCTTTTGAGAACATTCGATAATGAAAAAAGAAGCTTCAGCATATTTATTGGTATTGTTCAGCGCTTCCTGAATTATTCGGGTAAGGTTGAGCGATTGGGTTGGGTTTAATATAAATCGAGGACTTACGCTTGAGCGAACTTCCACTTTCAGGTTTCGAAGATATCTTTTCTGGCGTTTGAGGTATCCATTTAGATGTTCTAAAAAAATACCGAATTCAACTTTTTCTTTATCTAAAAGCCAAATCGTTTCTCTTAAATCTGTCATAGCTCCACGAGCATCTTCATCAAGAGTTTTTAGCAATTTTTTTGCTTTACCTTGGTCGTTTTCATCCAAGTGAAGGTTACTAATTTCAATGCCTGTAATTAAGTTTGAGATTTGAGACCCTACATTATCATGTAGTTCTCTGGAAATCCGTTCTCTTTCTTTTTGGATTTTTTGCTGAGTTTCCAGTTCTCTATTCAACGCCTGAAGTTTCATATTAGAACGGATTTGTACCCCTCCAGCACCTAGCCCAGCAAAACCAAAAAGGCAAAGCCCAATAAACCACCAGGTTTTATAGAAGGGGGGAAGTACGGTAAAATCTATGGAAGCTTTTTTTTCGCTCCATTGACCATCCGGACCTATTGCTGATACATGAAAGGTATAATTTCCATCGGGTAGGTAATCGTAATATGCGGTTGTTCTGTTTTCCACATACACCCAATCTTCATCAATACCGTCAAGTTTTATTCTGAACTTAGTCTTTTTCGGGACTCGAATATTTAGCGCTGAATAACCAATTTCGATTTTTTTATCCTCTGGATTAAGTTTTCTTAGGTTTGATATATCCAGAGATTTTTCATCAACAATAAATTGGTCTATGTAGGAATAAAAACTGTTCGTGTTTAAATCAATTTTCTCAGGATTTATTACAGTTACTCCCTTTACACTAGCGAAAATCAGTTCTCCATTTTTCAGCTTCTCAACCGTTTTTCCATTAGCAGGTTCCATTTCTTTAGTAGGAAGTCCGTCTTCGGTAGTCAACTCAATAAATTCAATTTTTTCTCTTGTACCATCTAAAATTTCATTTAAGTCTGATGGATTAAAACTAAAAATTCCATTTCCTGTTGCACACCATAAGTTTCCATTCTTGTCTTCAGCCATACCTGATATTGTTCCAAGTGGTATTCCATATTCAACTCCAAAATAATGCATCCTATTTCCATCGAAGTATGTTATTCCGGAGCCGTTTGTACCTATATAGATTCCCTCATTCGAGTGCTCTAAAAAGCTGAAAACCTGAGAATCATTTAGTCCATTTGAAGTATCATAAATGGTAATTTCATTATTTTCGATAAGTGATATTCCCCCACCATAAGAACCATGCCAAATTCTTCCTTTCGAGTCTGCCAACATCGAAATTGTGAAATTATTTGGAAGGCCATTTCCTTCTGTAAATTCATTGATCACTTCTCCCTTTTGATTAACTACAGATATTCCCACATTAGTACCAATCCAAATATTATTATCAGGGTCAACAACTAATCCCCTTGCAAAATCATCCAAAAGACCATTATCGGATGTGATGTGCATTACAACTTTAGTATCAACTATTTTTACAACTCCAGTGCCCTGAGTAGACATCCATAAATCTCCATTCCGGTCTATTGTGGAGGATGCTGCATAGCCATTAGTAAACTCAGTTGGAAATTCAATTGTATTCCAATTTCGATTGGATAAATATTTAAAGCCGTTTCCATCAGATCCTAACCATACTGTACCATTGCCATCTTGTATAACAGTAGTAATTGCAGGTTGATCAATTCCGGGAGTATCCTCATCAATTACTTTTACAATTTTGTTAGTAAGAACAGACATACCTGTTTCGTGACCTACATACGCCGTCCCATCTTCAGAAAAGCCAACATATGTAAGGTAATTAGATAAAAGACCGTCTTCTTCAGTAAGGTTTTCAATTTTTCCTTCATGATAACGATCTAAACCATTTCCATGGTGCGCAATCCAAATAGAACCATCAATAGGGTGCTCTGCAAAATATTGAGGAAAGGCACCGCTCAGACCATCTTTTAGATGTATATTCTGAAAAGGTATTTGATCTCTGAAAATAGCAATTCCTTCTTTATCTGTACCAATCCAAATATCGCCATTTTTCATTTCTGTTAGTCCACGAATTGTGTTGTAAGGTAACCCATTATCGGTTGTAAAATTTGTGAAAGTATCTCCTTCCAGAATGCTCAATCCATCATTTGTTCCAATCCATATTCTACCATCTTTATCTTCAATGACTTTCCAAATTTCAGTGCTTATCAGGCCATCTTCTTCCGTATATGTTTTTGTAACTTTATCTCCGTCAAATATTGATAAACCTGTACCATACAAGCCCAAATAAGAAATACCAGTTTTAGTAATTACCATCGTTTTTACAAAACCATTTGGTGAAGGGAGTTCATCCTTATACTGAAGTAAGGTGTCTCCTGTAAATTTATAAACTCCTTGTCCTATTGATGGGATAAGAAAATCACCATTCGCATCTTCATATATTTCATAAAAAGTACCGCCTTTGTTTCCTTTATTAAATACTCGGAGATTGAGACCATCATATCTGACTAGCCCGTCAATATTTGCTATCCAAATAAAGCCCGATGAGTCTTCATGGGTATAGAAAACTTGTTGCCCGGGCATTCCATCTTCTGTATCAAGATTACGAATTAAATAATTATCCCAATAAGACTCATAATTAACAATTGATTGGCTAAAACTAGGTTGATAAACCAATCCTAGAAGACCCCAAAAAGCTAATCTCTTTAACATGCACCCGATACCTTAAGCCTAAATGTTTACTTAAATAATAAATGAAGAAATATAAAAATTAGTTTATAATCAGCTAGTTATCACAAACCAAATATTTTATTATGAACGTTTCAGTATATGATGATCTATTTTCTGGTGCAAATTCGAGTTACGATCCACCTGTTTACGATGATCCTTTTGATAAACCCGGATTTCTTGATTGGTTTTTAGCCCTTTTTGGTTAGAAGTAGCCGATCAAACTCCTGCTTCAAAAACTTTCCGGTTTCGGAACTTTTGTGATTGGCAAGTTCTTTCGGTGTTCCTTTTGCAATGATTTCTCCACCGCCACGTCCGCCTTCCGGACCAAGATCAATAATCCAGTCGGCCGCTTTTATTAAATCCAGATTATGTTCTATTACCATCACTGTATTTCCTTTATCTACTAACTTTTGAATTACATTGATCAACATACGAACATCCTGAAAGTGGAGTCCGGTTGTGGGTTCATCCATCACATATAAAGTATCACCGGTTCCGATTTTTGAAAGTTCTCTGGCAAGTTTGATTCTCTGTGCTTCACCTCCGGAAAGGGTGGTACTTGATTGACCAAGGGTAAGATATCCCAATCCAACGGAAGTTAAGGTGTTCAGTATCCTTGAAATAGTAGGTTGAGCATCAAAGAACTCTGCTGCATCACTGATTGGCATATTCAATACATCAGAAATATTCTTCTTTTTATAATAGATTTCGAGCGTTTCGCGGTTATAACGTTTGCCGTTACAGGTTTCGCAGGTTACATAAACATCCGGAAGGAAGTTCATTTCAATTTTACGAACTCCATCTCCCTGACAAGTTTCGCAGCGACCACCTTTAACATTGAATGAAAAACGCCCCTGATCGTAGCCACGGATTTTTGCTTCAGGAAGTTCAGAAAATAGTCGTCGTACATGGTCGAAGACTTTGGTATAAGTACCGGGATTGGAACGGGGAGTTCGACCGATCGGGCTTTGATCTATGGAGATGATTTTATCAATATTATCCAACCCTTCTACAGTATCATAAGGAAGAGGTACGCTTTTCGACTTATAAAAATGATTTGAAAGTATTGGAACCAGTGTTTGATTAATGAGTGAACTTTTTCCACTGCCACTTACACCGGTTACAGAAATAAACTTACCCAGTGGAACTTCCAGATCAACGTTTTTCAGATTGTGTCCACGAGCATTTTTAATAGAAATCTTCTTTTTATTCCCTTTTCGATATTCTTCCGGAAGTTCAATTACCTCCTCATCACGGAGAAACCGAGCAGTCATAGAATCTTGTTTTAATTCCTCAGGCTTACCGGCAGAAACGATGTGTCCACCATTTACTCCTGCTTCAGGGCCTAGATCAACGACAAAATCAGCATGTTCAATGGTTTCCCGATCGTGTTCTACAACAATCACACTGTTCCCTAAATCACGCAGTGTTTCCAGAGAATTAATCAGCTTGATATTGTCACGTTGATGAAGTCCAATACTAGGTTCATCCAGAATATAAAGTACCCCAACTAACTGAGTTCCAATTTGAGTTGCTAATCGAATTCGTTGAGCTTCACCACCACTCAATGTTTGTGCTTCCCGATCCAGATTTAAGTAATTCAGTCCTACATTTAGAAGGAAATCGAGCCGGTCTCTGATTTCTTTGAGAACCTGATTTCCTATAAGTTGTTGTCGCTCTGTTAGTTTGATAGAATACAAGGCATCTCGTAATCCCTGGATGTCAAGCTTCACCAAATCATGAATATTGTATTCATCAATTTTATAGGAAAGAGCTTCTTTATTGAGACGTCCACCATCACATTCAGGACAAACAACTTTGCTCATAAAAGCTTTCGCTTTATCACGTTGTTTTGGAGACTTACTGTTTTCGTATTGCTCTATGATTGTTCGTCTCAGACCTTCAAATTTATGCTGGTAAGTAACAGAGTTATCTTTGAAGTCGTAGCTTACGGCATATTTCTGTTCCCCGGAACCACGCATTAATATTTGACGCAAATCCTCCGGATACTTTTCGAACGGGGTATCAAAATCAAGATTAAAGCTCTCCAACACAGCTTTTAACTGTTTAAAAGCAAATATATCCCGGGGCGGTCCGAGGTATCGTATCCCACCACCATTCACACTTTGGGACTCATTTGGAACTAGTAAATCCCAGCTTACGTCGTAAGTATAGCCCAAACCATCGCATTCCGGGCAGGCACCATAAGGAGAATTAAATGAAAATAAATTGGGTGCGGGGTCTTCATAAGCGAGTCCACTTTCCAAATCGAATAATTTCTGAGAGAAGAGTCGATTTTTGAAAGAACCATCTTCTTGCTGAACAGCGAGTACAACATTCCCATCTGCCATTTCCAAAGCCATTCTGATGCTGTCAGCAATTCTTTTTTCACTTTTAGGGCTGATTACAAACCGATCTACAACTACTTCAATATTATGAGTTTTATATCGGTCAACCATCATGCCTTCGGTAAGTTCGGTAAGTTCTCCATCAATTCGGGCACTTACAAAGCCTTGCTTAATGGTTTGCTCAAAGAGTTCACGGTAATGTCCCTTTCTACCACGCACAACCGGAGCCAGACAGTAGGCTTTACTCCCTTGGGGCATATCCATCACAGCTGCAACAACCTGATCAGCAGTTTGTTTTTCCATTTTATTTCCACTTACATACGAGTAAGGGATACCAATTCTGGCATACAGAAGTCGCAAAAAATCATAAATCTCTGTAACAGTGCCTACCGTTGATCTCGGATTCCTGTTAGTAGTTTTTTGATCAATGGAGATAACAGGGGAGAGGCCATCGATAAAATCAACAGCGGGGCGCTCCATCATTCCCAAAAACTGACGCGCATAAGCAGAAAGTGACTCCAGGAATCTTCTCTGTCCTTCAGCATAAATAGTATCAAATGCCAACGAAGATTTCCCGGATCCGGAGAGCCCGGTTATTACAACCAGTTGATCCCGTGGTATATCGATATCAAAATTTTTAAGGTTGTGTTCGCAAGCGCCTTTAATGACGATATTCTGCTGCAATGGTACTCATTTTAAAATTCAGATCAACTTGAAAGGTACCAAACAGCGCACAGAAATACTTCATTCCTTCGCAACAAATATTAGTCTCTTTTTATGATTTTGCTACGAAATTATATTCCCGAATGAATAGTCTGTTCGGAATTATCCCATACTCATCTTCAGAAAAGTCTGGATTAATTCGTTTTAGAAAATACATAGGTACTTTGCCAATGTTTTAGCTTCAATTTCTCTCCTCGTGGTTCACACTCAAAAGATCTTTCAGACGATCATATGTATCCTGAGAAATATTAATAGCATTAGAATCAGAGTGTTGTTCCATCCTCGAAGCCAGATTTACAGCTTCACCCCATACATCATAAGCAAATCTTCTTTTACCAATAACACCAACAACAGAATGTCCTGTATGTATCCCTATTCTCAGAGGGAAAAAAGGAATCGATTCGGGCAAGGAATCTTCAAGATTGGAGACGAAAAATCTCATTTTTAAAGCAGCAAGAGCAGTATCAATAGCATGGGTTTTATTTCTTTCTGGAATTCCGCCCGCCGCCATATAACTATCTCCAATAGTTTTGATTTTTATGATATTATGTTGAGATATGAATTCATCAAACTTGTCGAAGTAAAAGCTTAAACTTTCAATGAGTTCTTCCGGAGTGAGATCCGGTACAATTTTACTAAACCCGTCGAAATCAGTAAAAAGAAAGGTTGCGTCTTCATATCGTTCAGGAGTTACAGTTCCATACGCAAGTAAACCATCTGCTATCTTTTTTGGGAAGATATTCTGCAGAAGTTCTTCGTGTTCTTTTTTTGTAAGCTCTAATTCTTTATTAGCAGCATTAAGCCCCGATTGCATTTGCTCAAGGCGCGCATTTTGACCTAATGTATTTTTATAGGTTGATATAAGTAAACTGACCAGGTAACTGTAGTCGGCCTTAACATTAAATTCTTTGCCTTCTATTGTGACAGGTACCGTTTCTTCTACATCAGAGATCGCAATAGGATTACTCAAAAGTTCATTGACCTTTGAAAAAAGAGTATCATCATCGTAGGGTTTTGTGAGATAATTATCAGCTCCAGCCTCAATTCCTTTCATCAGACTTTCAGCTTCGATTCTTGAGGTAACAAGAATCACAGGAATGGTTCTTAGTTTTGGACTTTCTTTAATTTTACGACAAAGCTCATACCCGTTCATTAAAGGCATTTCAACATCAGTAATTACCAAATCAGGGAAATCGGATTCAACAAGTTCTAATGCATCCACACCGTTTTGTGCAGTAATTACCTCATAACCATGCTGTAACAGTTTATGTCGTGTTATGGTTACAAGAGCCGGGTAGTCATCGACGACAAGTATTCTTGGTTTGGTTTCAATCATAGGATGTAAATAAATGCCAAGGAATATAGAGGATAGAGATCAACATTGGTATTTAGATTTTTTAAAGCTTTAACTAAAAAAAGCCTTAAGTTTATGCTTTCAAATTCACTCATTGTCATGGAAGATACTTTAAAAAAAAACTGGAGCCCTACAAGCTGGTTAGATAAACCAATCAAGCAACTGCCAGAATATCCCAATAAAAAGGAACTGGACGATAGTTTCGAGACTCTTAAGAAATTACCTCCTTTAGTTACTTCGTGGGAAATTGAAGCTCTAAAAAATAAACTGGCACAGGTTTCGGCTGGAAAATCATTTTTGTTACAAGCTGGTGATTGCGCAGAAAGTTTTAGTCTTACAAATTCACCAAAGATCGTAAATACCGTTAAAGTATTACTTCAAACCAGTTTTATTTTAATTCATGAACTTGGTGTACCGGTAGTAAGGCTTGGCAGAATAGCAGGCCAATATGCAAAACCTCGGTCACAGGATTTTGAAGAAGTAAATGGGGAAATGATTCACAACTATCGGGGTGACCTGATCAATGGTTTTGAGCCAACTAAGGAAGCTCGTACTCCCGATCCTCAACGCCTAATTGAAGGGTACCATAAAGCTGCATTAACGTTGAATTTTGTCAGAGCACTTGCAGACGAAGGCTTTGCGGATCTTCACCACCCAGAGCAGTGGGAACTCGATTTCATGAAGAACAATGAGTATTACAAAGAATACGAAGCGATGGTGGAATCGATTACTAAAGCGGTAAAGTTTGTGGATGCTATTTCACCGGATCGTTTTTCCAGTTTTCAGAAAGTGGATATTTATACTTCTCACGAAGCTTTAAATTTATATTACGATTCAGCTCAAACCCGTAAAGTACCTCGTAAGACAGATTTCTTTAATTTAAGCTCACATATGGTGTGGCTCGGTAATCGTACACGTGAACTTGATGGAGCTCATGTTGAATATTTGAAGGGTATTACCAATCCAATTGGTATAAAGGTTGGCCCTCCTTATACCATCGATGATACGCTAAAATTGATTGAGAAGCTGAATCCAACTCATGAGGCAGGTAAAATGGTGTTGATTACCCGTTTTGGGAAATCTGTAATTGAAGATGAACTACCCGGATTGATTCGTGCGGTAAGAAGAGAGGGCTTTCCGGTTGTTTGGAGTTCAGATCCTATGCATGGTAATACATTTTCTTCTTCAAATAATTATAAGACTCGTAATTTCGATCATATTCTTCAAGAAATTAAATCTGCTTTTGCTATCCATAGAGCTGAAGGAAGTTATCTTGGAGGTGTACACCTCGAACTAACCGGTGATAATGTAACTGAGTGTGTAGGCGGGGCAAAAGGATTAAACGAAGAAGGATTGGATCATAATTATGAAACCTTCTGCGATCCACGCTTAAATTACGAGCAATCTCTGGAAATGGCATTTCTGGTAGCCAAAGAATGGAAGCAAAGCTATTCTTGAATTATAAATTCAAAATTAAGAATTAAAAATTTGGCATAAATATCTGATGCTGCCAAATTTTTAATTTTAAATTCTTTCATTTTGAATTTTCTTCTCTGTCATTTTTTACAGCATTCTGTCTATGCGACAAGCCGGTGCTGACATCATTTCTTTACCCTAAAAATCAGTCTGAATTTTTTTCATTTCAATCTTGACGAGCTGTCAGAAGCTTTTATTTAAATCCCATTGGCACGTCCGTTGCAAAATTATTGGCGAACATTAAGCTAATAATTAAACAAAAGAGGATTCAATTATGGCACTTATTAAATATAACCGACCAGGTTCAGATCTTTTTTCAAAAAACTTCAATGAGATAGTTGATGAATTTTTCAACAACGCAACTTCTAACTATCGTCGTGATAGTTTCATGCCAAGTGTTGATGTTTCTGAAACAGATACCCAATTCGAAGTTTCTGTAGAACTGCCCGGATTGAAGAAAGAAGATATACACGTAGATCTTGAGAAGGGTCGTTTAACTATAAGCGGTGAAAGAAAATTCAAGAACGAGGAAGAAGGTAAAAATTTCCACAGAGTTGAAACTCAATATGGAAAATTCAGCCGATCATTCTTCTTGCCAGATTCTATTGACGAAGAAAGCATTGCTGCAAAATATGAAGATGGGATTTTGAATATCACTATTAATAAAAGTGATGAGAAGGTTAAAAAACAGATCGAAATAGCATAAAATCGACTGTTAGGTTAAGGTAAGCCGGAGTCATTGAACAGACTCCGGCTATTTTAGTAACAAAATGTAAAGCTGTACAATTTTTGAATTGGACAACGTTGTAGCAACCAAATCAAAACTATCATCAAAAATTTAAAGACAATGAATACTGCTGTTAAAAATTTTTTTGGTATCGCAGCTGCAATTATAGTTTTATTAGGGATGAATGCAGTTAATAATAATTCATCAGTAACTCTTCCCGATTACGATACCACAGTCACTACTTCAGAGGAAAGGTCGGTGGCTACTCTAAAGGATTTAAATGATGCGATTGTTGATATCGCCGAAAAAACGAATCCTGCGGTTGTAACTATTACAACAGAAAAAACACAACAGATTCGTAGAATGGATCCCTTTTCTATGTTCTTCGGAAATCCAAACAGTAGAAATGGAGACACTCAGGAATACGTGCAACGTGGATTGGGATCTGGTGTAATCGTTTCTGAAGAAGGCTATATCCTTACAAATAATCACGTAATTGATAATACGGATGAAATTAAAGTTCGATTATTTAACGGTGATGAAATCGAAGCAGAATTAATCGGGGCTGACCCGGAGACTGACATCGCAGTTCTAAAAGTAGCAGTAGAAAATCTTCCAACAGTTACTCTGGGAAATAGCGATGATGCAAAAGTTGGTTCTTTTGTATTAGCAATTGGGAGTCCGTTAAGTGCAGATTTGGCTCATACAGTTTCTTTTGGAATTGTAAGTGCGAGAGGACGTACAATTGGTGTTATCAGAAACGAAAGAGGACAACCTTTTGGGTTTGAAGATTTTATCCAAACCGATGCCGCAATAAACCCTGGAAATTCAGGAGGAGCACTAATCGATATGAATGGCGAATTGGTAGGTATTAATTCTGCAATTGCATCTCGTTCAGGAGGAAATGATGGTATTGGTTTTGCAATACCTATTAATCTTGCTAAAAGAATTATGGACGATTTGATTGCAGACGGGACAGTTTCAAGAGGATACCTGGGAATGTATTATGCAGGAGAAGTCGATCAAACTATGGCTGATGCTTTGGGATTAGATACAAAAGGAGGAATTATAGTAGGACAAATCGAAGAAGATGGACCTGCAGATAAAGCCGGACTTAAAGAGGAAGATATAATTATTTCGATGAACGGAAATAAAATTAAAGACTGGGATGCATTCCGTCTTGAGATTGCAAATCTAAAACCTGGTAAAAAGATTGATCTTCAAGTAATTCGGGATGGGAAAGATCAGAAAATATCAGTAACTTTGGGAAGTCGTCCGGGTACCGAAATAACTTCTAATGAGTCAGTTAAAGAAGATATTGCAGAGAGACTTGGCTTTAAAGTGACTGATCTTACTTCCGATGTAAAAAGACAACTTAACATAATGAATGATGTTGAGGGAGTTGTTGTTAATGAAATAAGAGAGTCAAGTAACGCTTATGAAAGAGGACTCCAAAAAGGAGATGTAATCACAGCAGTTAAGCGAAAAAAAGTCTCAAACGCTGAACAATTTTATGAAGAAGTTGAGCGTAGTACTGAGAAAGGCGATCAAGCAATTTTATTGACCATTGAAAGAAATAATTTGAAACAATTTATTGCTTTCAGACTTTAAGCATTTGTTGACCAATTTATTGTACCCCGAAAAAGCCAAAGCCTGGACCCTGATACGGTCCAGGCTTTTTTATTTTGTTCTATCAAATAAGGACAAAATCTCTTTCTTTAAAAAAAGGACTTAAGTCTTCAGGTGGAGGAAAATATTTGCCTCTGAAGTCGTTAAAGAAATCCAGAGTTTCATTACTCATCAATTGAATAATCTCATCCATCGCTTCTCCTGAAATCATAAATGGAGTTCTTTCAAACAACATGAGATTACCCAAACACTGAGCACTAATTTGGAATTGAGCACATTCTTCAATAGATGTTCCTTTAATAATACATTTTGAAACCCATTCTGAAGCATCAAAATTTTGGTTTGTTCTAAGACTATTTTGATAAGAGAAATCCATATGCTCCTGAAAGTACTCAGTCATTTTTCGTTCAGATTCTTCTGAATACTCATTCATCTGAACTTTCATGCAATCAGTACAAATAGCAAACTCCCATACCAGGTCTTTTGTGTTTACTCCAGGGTAATTCGTAAAAGCCTTCTCAATAACATACTCCTCTTTATCGAGTAAATATTTTTCACAAACCAAACATTTTTCAATGGGTGTTCCGGTTTCGGAGGAGTAAAATAATTCGGGAATTTCTGCAAGCGTTGGATTCATATTTTAAGGATACTGCAATTCCGTCATAAGCACAATTCGGGCATGATTTTGGTCATTACAAAATCAAATATTAGGGAGGATGTTAAATTATGAATCTGAATAAATTTACACTCAAAGCTCAGGAAGGTATCCAAAAGGCACTGGAATTAGCTCAGTCTGGTAATAATCAGGCATTAGAACCTGCGCATGTGTTAAAGGCATTTTTAATTGATGGTGATAACATTGTTATCACTCTTTTAAATAAGCTTGGAGCTAGTATGAAAGTGGTTGAAGTAACTACGGACAGCGCCTTAAATAAACTACCTAAAGTTCAGGGTGCTTCAGTTTCCGGACAGTATTTATCTGCTACAACCAAAGAAGCATTTGATATTGCTCAGAAAGAATCTACTGCTCTGGGAGATGAGTATATCAGTTCGGAACATGTGCTGTTAGGAATGGTGCAGACCAAAGGAGAGATAGCAGATATACTAAATGATCAGGGAGTTACTAAAGATAATATCCTGAAGGTACTGAACGATGTAAGAGGTGGACAAACCGTTGATGACCCAAATGCGGAAAGTCGATATGGAGCACTTAAGAGATATGCCCGGGACTTAAATGAACTGGCGGAAAAGAATAAACTTGATCCTGTAATTGGTCGAGATCAAGAAATTCGGCGTGTCATGCAAATTCTTACACGCCGAACAAAAAACAATCCGGTTCTTATTGGAGAACCTGGTGTTGGTAAAACGGCAATTGCAGAAGGAATGGCACTTAGAATTGTCCGCGGTGATGTTCCTGAAGGTCTTAAATCAAAAAGAATTGTAGCTCTTGATATGGGCGCCCTGGTAGCCGGTACCAAATTCAGAGGGGAATTTGAAGAGAGACTTAAAGCAGTTGTAAAGGAAGTGACAGAGTCTGATGGAGAACTTATTTTGTTTATAGATGAGATTCATACTCTGGTTGGTGCGGGTTCGGCGGAAGGTTCGATGGATGCGGCTAATATCCTGAAACCAGCACTGGCACGAGGCGAAATGCATGCTATTGGTGCGACAACTTTAGATGAATACCGAAAATATATCGAAAAAGACAAAGCGCTGGAACGCCGACTTCAAACCGTGTTAGTAGGGGAGCCATCTGTCGAAGACACCGTTTCAATTTTGCGTGGATTACAGGAACGCTATGAAGTACATCATGGAGTTCGGATAACAGATGCAGCAATTATTGCGGCTGCAGAATTATCTCATAGATATATTTCAGATCGTTTTCTTCCGGACAAAGCGATAGATTTAATAGATGAAGCAGCTTCCAGGTTGAGGCTGCAGATTGATTCTTTACCCGAAGAATTGGATGGTATTGAACGTCAAATTCGGCAACTCGAAATTGAAAGAGAGGCATTAAAAAGAGAAAAGGATCAATCCAAAATAAAAGGTATTGAAAAAGATCTTGCTGATTTGGAAGAGCAACGTAATTCAATGCGGGTTCAGTGGGAGCAGGAAAGAGATCTGATCCAAAAGGCTCGTGAGCTTAAACAAGCTATTGAAACAACCCGCAATGAAGCTGATAAAGCAGAACGCTCTGGAAACTATGAAAAAGTAGCTGAGCTCAGATACGGAACGATCACTCAACTTGAAAAAGATTTAGAATCTGCAAAAAATCAGTTGGATGAAATGCAGGAACGTAAAGCTTTACTGAAGGAAGAAGTGGACGGTGAGGATATTGCGGATATCGTTGCAAGATGGACAGGTATTCCGGTAAAAAGAATGTTGCAAAGCGAGCTACAAAAATTACTCTTGCTTGAGGAAGAACTTCATAAAAGAGTGATTGGTCAGGATAAAGGAATCGAGGCAGTTGCAAATGCAGTCAGAAGATCAAGAGCAGGATTACAGGATGAAGATCGTCCGATCGGTTCTTTTTTCTTTCTAGGGTCAACAGGTGTTGGTAAAACCGAACTTGCCCGTTCGTTAGCTGAATTTCTTTTCAACGATTCGAATGCCATGATTCGTATTGACATGAGTGAGTACATGGAAAAGCATAGCGTAAGCCGTTTAGTTGGTGCACCTCCGGGTTATGTTGGGTATGATGAAGGCGGGCAACTGACAGAAGCAGCTCGAAGACATCCTTACTCCGTAATATTATTGGACGAAATTGAAAAAGCACATCCGGATGTATTTAATATTCTTCTTCAGGTACTCGATGAAGGTAGATTAACAGATAACAAAGGAACTACGGTCGATTTCAAAAATACCATTATAATTATGACCAGCAATATTGGTTCGCACCTTATCGTAAACGAAATGGAAAAGTCCGGAGGAGAATTAACGGATGATCAATACGATACTCTTCAGCAACAATTGATTGATCAGTTGAAAATTACGATTCGCCCCGAATTTCTGAACCGAGTAGATGACATCATTGTATTCCATCCACTTGGAAAAGAACACATTCGCAAGATTGTAGATATTCAACTCAAAAGAGTTCATCAACTGCTGGCAAAGAATCATGTTAAGCTCAGTATTTCTGAACAAGTTAAAGACTGGTTAGCAATTCGGGGATATGATCCGGTATATGGGGCAAGACCTTTAAAGCGTGTGATTCAGCAAAGCATTACTAATACTCTTGCAACACAATTATTGATGAGAGACTCAGAAAGACCTGTCGAGTATGAAGCTACTATCAATAAAGCCAAAGAGGGAATTGACTTTGCGGAAGTGGTGAGTGATCTGGACGAATGGGCGGAAAAAAAGGCCGAAAATTGAGGAATAGAGATTTAAGATTGAAGAAATACGATTCTTCTCTCTAAAAATCACCAAATCCGTCATCCTGAGGATACTTCCGAAGGATCTAATTGGGTACTGGAGTAGAAAAAGTGATCATTTTTTGTTCTATTCAAATAGAACTAAGCTTCCAAACGTTCTCATAGGCGTTAACCTGCCCCTTCAATCCACCCGGCATCTCAACACTTTCCAGTAGTTGAATGGTATAATTTTCTAAGTAATGTTGATGGATCTCTTCTTCAGTAATTGAAAATGGAGGTCCGGATACAACTTCCTGATCATACTCAAATACAATCAGTAATTGCTGGGCATTATTTGTGATTCCCATTAAATGTGGAGCGTATTCTTTTCTCATCTCCAAAGGTAGAGCGACTAATGCAGCCCGATCATAAATAGCATCTACCTTGCCGAGTAACACAGAAGTGAGGGCAAAGAAATCACCCACGAAAACAATTAATCCATCAGAAGAATAAACTTTAAAGTCATTAGCTTCTGAAATCTCTGGTTTAACCGAAAGTTCCTGGAAAAGTTCTTTAACTGCTGTTTCACTCAATTCCACCCCTACAACTTCAAACCCTTTAGAAAGAAGCCACGCTACATCGATAGTTTTGCCAGTTAAAGGAACAAACACTTTATCACCGGATTTCAGGTGTAAAGAATTAAGATGCTTAACAAGAAATGGATTAGGTTTCGATTGATTAAAACCAATCTGTCGAAGCGCCCATTTTTCGTGCCAGAATTCAGGATTCATAGGAGATTCTTTTTAATAATTACTAATTGATTAGTTCTATTAACTAAATCTTATACTTGGCATATAAATCATCTTCAAATACAAGCATATTATATCGTTCTATAAGCTCATCTACTTTTTTGAGACCTTTTTTTGTTTTAAAAAAGGAAGTAGCATTTTCAGGGGTATCAACGAAATTACAAATTTCAATCGCAGTAAAAGTTGAATATGTTAAACAATCCGAAATTAGTCGTAAGTAATGGGCTCTCTCAACAATCTCTTTCTCTTTTGAGTTACGACTTTGCCTCTCTTGAATTATGGAAATACCAGTCTCATCACCATGCATTACATGACTACTCATTCTATAAGTATGTAAAAGGGGTATAATAGCTTCAAATTCAGAACTGTTATAATTTTTAGAAACATGATTTATAATCTCTGTAAAGGACCAATTTTGTTCAATTTTTCTTCTTTTCTTTTTTGGCCATTTTTCTCTCAATTGATTTTCTTCTACTTCTGATAAAACTAAAGGAGAATAGGCTAATCTATGTATTTCTAAGTCACCAAGTATTTTTAAATTCCTTTTTGCTTGTTCAGACTGCTTTATTCTATTTATCTCGCTAAGTGAGTTCCAAAATTCTTCAATTTTTGTTTTTTGTTCATCTTTCTTTGATGATGTTATGAAAAGAAGTTTTGTGTAAGTTTCTAATGCAGATCTTAAGACTATTTCAGCGTCCCATAGTCTATCCATCAATGTAAGAGTAGATACCGTCTCTAATCTAGAGATAATAAAGTCTACAAGAGGAATTAGCCTTATTAATGGATTAAAGTGTTCTTTAATCAATCCATATAACATTGTGTTATTTTTGTTAATTGCACCGAAGTATTGCGTAGTAATAGTCTCTTTGTCTTCTTCCCAATTCATATGACTTTTTAATTATAGGTAGTCCTTTTCCAAACTCATCACCATACATTCATCTTCTCCAAAAGTTCTGTATTCAACGAATTTAAAACCAAGTCGCTTATAAAAACGAATGGCTCCTTTATTAGAAACTAACGGGTCAATAATAATTGCGCTGATATTCGGTTCCGAAAAACATTGTTCAATAGCCAGCTTCATCATTTGGGTTCCAAAACCTTTATTCAAATAGTCTTTTTCTCCAATCCAGATATCGATGGCACGGAGGTTTTCTTCTACATCGCCCCAGTAATGAGTTTCTTCGAGTTGTGGGTCAATTATTTGTAGGAAACCAATTGGTTTTCCATTTACTTCTGCTATAAGTTGTTTCCTCCATTCAGGTTGAGGTTTCGAAAGATCTTCTTCCCAACCCCAGTAATCATTTGGATCTGATGCCAAAACATGTGGTTGTTCGTCCCAATATCTGAGTAAATCCAGATCACCGAGAGTGGCATTCCGAAAAGAAACAGTTGATTCATTCATCACTCAAAATAGAAATTTGAGTTTATGTCTTGCTACTTATTTCAAACAAAAAAAGTGATGGTGATGATGTCCGAATAATAAATGACTAGCATAGGGCTCTGCATAAGCGGCACCGGCAGCTAATAAAAGTACTACAATTAGTCCGGTTGTTCTTCTGTTTTGTTTTGAAGAGTTTTTCAACGTCCATGCAATAAATGCAAACAAGCCTACAATTACTATTTTAAATAAGCGCTGTTCCCAGCTCAGGTAAGGATTGAAGCCTCCGATGATCCAAAGAAAAAGAAGGGAAGCTCCGGTTAAGAAAAAAGCTTTAGAGTTTTTCATAGTAGGATAGATTATTAAAGTGATTAATTGATCACGGACGAAAATAAAAAAGGTTTCGCCCAGTCAAGAGCGAAACCTGAACCCAGGATGGGTTTTATAACTAACTAATCTTGTTGAAAAGCAATGTTTTTGCTTCCCGTAACACTAAAACTGTTGCGAAAATTAGTCCAACAAAAATGGCTTTTACTGCCATTTCAACAATTGTTACGTCCGGAGCTAATCCTCCTAAAATTCCAAAAAGTGTAATGCTGATAACGGTGATGATGATGTATTTTGCGATTTCCATGATGTAATACCTGTGAATTATGTTTTCTCAGATGACCAACACTAAGACGAGACTAAAAAGGAAAAAGTGACAAAGATTTTTTAAGAAAAGCGTTTTTTTGTGAGATTTTACATCTCCTTAACATCTTTACGCCAATATCCCGCAAGAATAGAACCTGTAATATTCTGAATTATACTGAAGAGTGCGGGTGCCAGTCCCATAGTTGCAAGTTTTCCCATTTCAACGGCAATACCTGATGCCAGCCCTGAGTTTTGCATTCCAACTTCGAAGGCAATAGTCCGGGCAGATTTTTTATCTATTCCTAAAACCCTGATTATCCAATAGCCAAGACTGTAACCAATCAGATTGTGAAGTACCACTATTCCAATCAGTAAAAAACCTATTGTCAAAAGAGAATCTCTTCCCGAAGCTGTAATGATGGCAATAATAAGTGCGATACCTGCCATCGATATCACAGGCATAATTTTTTCAAGTATTTTAAATCTTTCATAAAAGAAATAATTGAATAAAAGTCCTGCAATTATGGGTAGAATTACAATTTTAGTTATGCTCCAAAACATAGCTAACACATCGATTGGTACATAACTACTCGCAAGGAATTTCATAAGTATGGGTGTTAGAAATGGAGCGAGTATTGTTGCAAAAGCAGTAAGAGTGATCGAAAGAGCAACATTTGATTTCGAGATATAGCTCATAACATTAGAAGCTAATCCACTGGGAGAAGAACCTACTAAAATAACCCCTGCTGCAATTTCATCTGGTAGTCCTACAACTAAAACCAGAAGCAAACCAACAAAAGGCATAATTGTGAATTGACAAAGAAGCCCTGCTAAAATTGCTTTGGGCATTTTAAATACTCCGGCAAAGTCACTAATACTCATAGTAGTTCCCATACCGAACATAATGAGCATCAACAAAGGAATGATCAGAGAGCTTACATTAAAACTTCCCCAACTTGTAAAATGAGTTGGAAAAAGAAGCCCCCAAGTTACTGCAACCAGAACTGCGAGCGTAAAAGCCAGATTTCTAAAGTGAAGTCTTTGGGATGTTTTTTTCATAAAGGGCATTTATAGAAGTATACAAAACCTCTGACCCTGTTACCCCATCATATTAAGAGCATCGTCAGTACCTATTTTTTCATACTCCTCATCATTGGGTTCCCAAAGTTCAATTTTATACCCATTGGGGTCCATGATCCAACCAAACTTCCCATATTCGAAGCTTTCTATTTCACCGACTATTTCAACTCCCTCTTTTTTAAGAGTAGCTAGTAATTCTTCAAGATCTTCAACACGATAGTTAATCATCGCATCTTTTTTACTGGGATTTGTATAAGTAGTATCACTTTTAAAAATACTCCATGCGGTAAATCCTTTTTTGGATTCATCTTCTCCATGTCGCCATTCAAAAGTTCCGCCCCACTGACCTGATTTAATTCCCAGATGCTTAGCGTACCATTCATTGGTTGCTTTGGGATTATCTGCTTTAAGGAATACTCCTCCGATACCGGTTACTCTTCTTTTCATAATTATAACTCCATCATTTTAAGTTGTTCGAATTTTATTAATCTTGTTGGCTAAGGTGTGTCCATGAAAGATTCCAAAAGGAACAATTATTAGTAATAATATCCACATCCATAAAGGAGTGAAATTTGAAAAATCTGAGAAAAAAGCTCCATAACTTAAACCTGCAAACTGAACTATAGTCAGAGTTATTATAGTGATCTTACTAACATTCTTTGCTATATAGGTAGCTATAAGGCCACCGCAGAGTGAACCAATAAATGTATATAGAATTTTTGCTCCTAAAATCCAGGGTCGATTTCTTATCTCGAAATATTCATCCTGATATGAACTCAGGTAATCAAAAGAATGACCACTTACTACTTTTACAATCATAAATTCCACGACCTCTGTGAGAAGTGTAATAGTAATCATACCTAATAAGAAGGCAACGATAAAGCGTATAAATTTCATTTCAACTACTCGTTATGCTGGTCAAATAAAATCTGATTACCATCCGGATCTTCAATACAGAAATGACAAGGTCCTTTCTCATCTTTAATAGAGGGTGATTCCATCAAAAAGCTGACACCTTTTTCTTTCAGATCAGAATGAATAGTTCGGGCATCGGTTGGATTGAAAGTGATAATGTTCTCTTCAAACATATCCTGAAAAAGCCCGATTTTATAATCTCCTCGTTTCATGATCAGCCATTTTTCTTCGACTGATCCAAAGTCTGTTAATGCCTCAAATCCCAGCTTTTCATAAAACTCCTTCGAAGCTTTTATATCTTTTACCGCAAGGGATAGGGAATGAATCCCAAATTGATCGCTCATATTATTCTTTTTTTCGTTGATAAATTGCTTTTCCAAATTGTGCGTACTCTCCATTTCTGAGTACAAAATCAGTCACTTCCATTTCATCTGAGTTAAGAAGGGTGTATTCGGTTCTTCCTTGTTCAAAATCTACAGTACCCCAGTAGATGGTTAACGTCAGATTATCCAAGGTTCCTGAAAGAGGGAATGAAACCCCACGGGAGTCCAGCCAATAACCGGTTACTGAATCACCTTCAATTTGATAATAGCCATGTGCAACCATGCTAAATGCTCCATTATTGAGAGCATTCATAAAATCCAGACGATAAAACTTGTTATTCAGTACTTTTTCCCATTCCATGCCGAAGGTAGCTTCTGTATTGTATAAACTTCCTGATCCTTCCCATTTTCCAAGGAAAGATTCCGGAAGTTGTGCTTTTGCAGAAATAGTGATTAATCCGGCAATTAAAATGAGAATAGTTTTTTTCATTGTTAATCAAATTTGGTTTTAGTCCAGGTCCATTGCATTCCTTTTTCACCAGATTTGTCCTCTATTCTTGCCGTAAGTGAGCTACCATCACGGGAGTAGATAATTCGTTGAGGAAAGTCATTCTCCATGTTTTCAAACACGACCTTATTTTCAGATACTTCAGTGAGTGTAAACGGAGTTGGAGTCTGACCTCCGGGACTTGCTAAATAGACAATTTTTTCTTCTGATTCGACTATGCGTAGAAATTCAAATGAGCTTCTTCCATTCGGATATACTCCACGGTTAACTCCAATCATCATCCCACCGGCTGCAGTTGACCATAGTTCCTCAGAGGAGCTTCCGTTTTCCTGATTAGTCCAGTATCCATTCATCCAGCTAAGATCGGAAAGCGACTGCGCGGTTACTGAAGTTGAGAGAAATAACAAGAGTATAAAAGTGATTGTTTTCATTATTCGGTTTTTAAATTGAGATTGATTCTCAAAATTAAAATCAGGAAAGCGATATGTATTGGAAAAAACCGACACTTTAGTTTACAAAAGGGCGTTTTAAAAAGAAATTGGCCATGTTTTCATCTTCAAAGAAATAAGAAGAGGGGTCCTCACCGGTAAACTCCTGAAAATTATTGATGAAATGGGATTGGTCATAAAATCCGCTTAGATGAGCAACTTCACTCCATGACAGTTTTTTCTTTTGAATAAGCTGAAAAATATAATTGAAGCGGATAATTCTAGTGTAGAATTTTGGGGAAAGCCCTACATACTTATCAAACAGGCGCTCAAGCTTTCTTTCACCTACAGAGAGAATACCAGCCAGGTCTGAAACAGAAATAACACCATCTTTTTCAAAAATAAGTTCAAGTGCTTTTTCTACAAGTAAATCATTTTTCTTTTCAGCTGATTTCCGTTCAGAAAAAAACTTATTGAGCGAATCCACCTTTTCGAAATAAGGAGTGGGGGAAAGGAGATGTTCAGTAAGAAATTTAAATTCTTCTTTAAGATATGAATTCAAATTCACCACCTTATCCGTTAGATCACTCATTTCAATTCCGAAAAGGCGGGTTAATCCGGAAGGTTTGAACTTAATCCCAATCATTCCGGAACTCCCTGTATTTTCTAACAGGAAGTGGTTTCGAATTTGTCCGGCAAGTAAGCATGTTTCCTGGGTTTCCCATTTACCGGAGATATTAATTCGGTAGGGGTCACGATAATGGAATATTATCTCCGGGAATCCATCCGGTATGATTTTCTGCTGATGGGGTGTACGATCATTACTTTCAATTACCCAATAGCAATCAATGAAATTGGTTAGGGTAAAGTAAGGTTCAATTCGATCGTACAACATTGCGCTAAATTTTATTGTTCTTCAGCTGCGGACTTGAAAGCATCCAGATATTTCTGACTTTGCTTTTTAAGTGCTCCGCCCATAAAGAACGACATAATTTTCATAAAACCAGAAAACTGGAAGTCATTATGGTTTATAATTTTTGTTGATTGCTCATCTATTTCAGAAAACTCAAATTCAACAGTATGGATCATTCCCGGGGTATTATATTGGACAGCATGCTTATGAGGAAAGTCACTGATTAATACGGCTTCCTTTAACTCCATTTCTCTGCCTTTCATATCAAATACGAAGACAGATTCGGTTCCTTCTTCACCATGGCTTCCTTTTATATTTCGGTGTTCCTTCAAACCTTCCATCCACAACGGATATTTCTCCGGATTTTTATAAAAAGTAATTACCTCATCAAGTGGCTTATTGATGGTGGCTTCAAGTGTATGATTCATGATCAATTAGTTTGAGAGTCAGGTACTCTGTTATCGTTTGATTGCTTTTTCATAGATGTTTATCCATTCCTGAACTGTCATCTTGGTAGCAAGTTCTGCGATCAAATCATAGGGAATTTGCTCAGGCTTCTTGAAGCGAATACAACTTTTACCCATATCGAGCTTGGTTTTAACATGATTCGGATAGTCTTCCACAAACCAGTTAAGTAGTTCCTCATTAGCATAAATACCTAAATGGTATAATGCGATATAATTCTTTTGAGAAGCAATATTTATAAAAGGGAGCGGGAGTTTTGGATCACAGTGATATCCATCCGGGTAAATACTCTGTGGAACAACATATCCTATCATTCCATAATTAATACATTCTTCAAACCCTTCCGGCAAGTTTTCCAGAAGAACCTGACGAAGCTTTTCCATAGGTTCTTTTCTATCTACTGGTACTTTTTCCAAATATTCTTCGGGGGTGTTGGCTTTAATTTGCATAGTTATTCAGGTTGAGTAGTTAATTCTTCAGATTTCAGGAAATTTGGAAATACACTAAACAGTCCTGCGCTTACGAGAGAAAAAAGGAGTCCTACGGGGAAGATTTCCGTGAAGGTAATAGGAAGTCTATAGAGAGGATTTCCATAATTAGCTTTCATCTCCTCCATTTTCTGAATGGTTTCATTTAGTTCTGTCTCACTAGCTCCGGATTCACGTGTCTTTTCAATAATTGAATCCGTGTATTCCTGTATGAAGGCATAGTCAGTCGCATAGAGATTCACTTCCCACGCTAACACATATACTACCCCTGCAATTAAGGAGATTCCCAAACCGACTTTTAAAGCAGTTTTAAATTTGATAACCCCACCCAATTCCTGATCCCGGTAATTCTTAGTAGCAACAAAGATCATTGAAAAACCGATGATCATAATGGAGTAACCGATGGCCTCGGAAGCAAAGAAGGAATTTGCACCGGAACTGGCTGCCCAGATTCCCAGCATCATACTTCCTATAATAACGGCTCCGGTAATAGAGCCATAAACAAGTATTATTCTGTTCATAATTTTGATATTAGTGTTGGTTTAACTGGCAAAAAGAAAAGGAATACCCCAACTAATTCCGTCACCCGAAAGTATGATTTTGCGAAAATCATCCCAAAAGGTGAATTAATAAGATGAGTGATGAGTGAGTTTCATCACCTTTCACCTCTCACTTAATCAATTTAAGTGACTTAGCCTTTTCCACAGCCTGAGTTCTGCGATTGACTTCCAGCTTTTCGTATAACCTTGAAAGATGAGTTTTTACAGTGTTGATGGAAACAAATAATTTCCCGGCAATTTCCTGGTTCGAAAGTCCTTCTGCTACCAGTTCTAATACTTCCAGCTCCCGTTCACTGATGCCCAGGTAATTGAGTGCTTTTTCATTTTTCTGAAATTCTACGCTGACTTTTTTTGGAGAAGTAAGTTTTTGCCCAACCCAGAGTCCGAATCCGGCAAACATCAGGGCTATAATAAAAATAAAGGCTTCCTCAGAAAGGTCACGAACAAAATAACGGTACTCGAAATACTCGAGAAGGAAAACGAGAACAGCGAGAACAAGTCCATATAAGAAGATGGTTTTCTTCATTCATCCTCTAAAAATATTTCTACTTCTTTTTCAATACTACCATTATTCGAAAATAAAATCAGCTCTTTATTATTTTCGAGTTTTTTTGTCTCATAAGTATCATAAACCATGTAGCAATTGATATTTATAAAATTCAATTTAGATAGAGTTTTTAGTTCTTGTTTACAAAAACTAAGCCCACACTGAGCTGCATAATTGTATGATAAGTCAAAGCTTGAGTCTTCGATTTTAAAATCATCTGCTAAAGCTTGAATTTTTATCGCTAGTTCTACAATTCGAATTAGTTCTAGGTTATCCTGAACGAGTTTTTCATTTCTAAATGAAATAGTCGCAGTAGAGATTTCAATTTTTTCTCCTTTTCTATGGCTTTTCTTGTAATAATCACCTCGAAGAGAAATTTCAGAAAAAGTAAAACCCAATTTATCTTCAATTAATGTAGGAATAAAATCTCTTCCCGATACGGAATAGTAAATACTGGTACCGATAATCATAAAAGCTTTTTTAAAATAAAGTCATCAATCAAGCAGTTTATCCGGATTTAATCCTTTCAGATCATCTACTACAAACTCACGCCCTTTTCTGATTAGTTCGCCATCCAGATACACATCCGCGCCAATGCATACTAAATCCCAATGGATGTTACTCGAGTTTCCGTTTGGAGCGATTTCATAGTCTTTACCCAAAGTAAGGTGATTAGAGCCATAGATTTTTTCATCAAAGAGGATATCATACATCGGCTTTTCAATAATGGGATTGGTTCCAAAACTGAATTCTCCGAATCGACGGGCACCTTCATCCGTATCAAGAATGTCTTTTAATGCATCATTGTTGGAAGAGTCGAAATCAACAACCACACCATTTTCAACAACCAGTTTCACAAATTCAAACGGTTTTCCCTGATATACCGATGGAGCATAGGTAATATGGCCATTTACGGAATCCCGAACCGGTGAGGTAAACAGCTCGCCATCAGGAATATTATGTGATCCAAAACATGGCACCCAATTCTGTCCTTTTACCGAAAAGCTGATGTCTGTTCCTTCTCCCTTAAGATGAATCATATTTGTTTTTCGAAGTCGGGCTTCCAGTGGCTCCATTGCATTTTTGAGCTTTGCATAATCGACCAGACAAGCATCATAATAAAACTTGGTAAATTCACTTGTTGGAAGTTTGGCGTTCATTGCAAAAGCAGGAGAGGGATAGCGCATGATACACCATTTGGTGTTATTAACACGCTCATCAAAATGAACAGGTTTCAGGAAGTGTTCTGAGTAAGCTTTATTGGCCTCTTTACTTGCCTGTGAATTCTCATAAATATTTTCAGAAGCACGGATTCCAATAAATACATCCATTTGTTTCATTAAGGGAAGCTGATCAACCTTAGCCTGGTTTTTCCAGAAGTCTTCATTTCCATTTTCGATGAGGATTCGCTGCGTTTCGGAATCTTCAATTTGAACAAAAGGATGGGCTCCTTTATCGCGTATTTGTTGAACCAAAGCACGAAGTAAACTAATCCCGTTTAAACCAATAAGTTGAACCATAACATTTTCGCCCGTTTTGAGCTGAGTTGAATGTTCAAGAATGAGAGTTGCAAGGTTTTGGTCGTTATGAGAAATCACTATATGAAATGTTAAATGATGAATGTTTGAATTTTAAATGTAAGAAAAGAAGCATTTAAACAAATATCGAATAAGGAATAACCATTTACCATTAACCATTAACCAAATTCACCACATTATCACACAGTTCAATTTCTTTAGTATCATTAGAAGCGAGAATCACTAAAGTTCCTTTTTCTTTCTGATCAGTGACAATCTTTTTAACTAACTCATGACCCTTTTCATCCAAATTGGACCCTGGTTCATCCAGAAATAAAATCTGTGGGTTTGTAATCAATGAAGAAGCCAGTTTTACTCTTTGTCGTTGCCCTGTTGAAAGTTCTTTAAACAATTGATCTCTGAAATCTCCCATCTGCACATACTCTAAAGCCGAAGTAATCTCTTGAGGGCTCACATGATGTCCGCCTACTTTTCTAAGAAATTCCAGATTTTCATATGCTGAAAGTTCATCATACAAATTGATATATGGAGCTGAAAAACCTAAGAGCGGTTTTATTTGTTCTTTTGAGAATACTTCAACACCAAGTTTCCAGATAAGTGTTCCGGATTTGGGTCGTAAAAGCCCGGCCATACATTTCAGTAAAGTAGATTTTCCACTTCCGTTGGAACCGGAAATACCCAAAACTCCTTCGGAATGAGTAAATGTAAGGTCACTAAAAACTATTCTCCGGTTGTATGTTTTGGAAAGCTGCTCTGCCTGTACTGAAATCATGCTGGAAGGTAGCAAGATCGAAGAAAATAACAGAAGACAAATTTCTTCATCAAACCTGAATAATTATTACAGTTAATAGGTTGTAAAGCGATAGAAGACCTCCTATTTTCACCGCATATAAATCCTCTATGCAAAAAGTAATCGATCAAATAACAGATCAACTGGTATCACTCGTTAAAAGCGAAAAGGTGGACTACAATCCCAATGAACTACTTAAATCAGGTATTCCTTCATTTGTAGTTGAGCGCATTCGTTTATTTCTGGAAGATAAGGTTAAAGAAGAGGTTAATGTTTCTAATTCTAAATGGTATGATGGAAAAGCGAAACTTGTTGAAGATGCTTATCAGGATTTCATTCGTTCTGCAATAAGCACATCCAGGATTCCTAAAGAAGAGCTCTACCAGGTTGTCCATACAGTTGTACAAGATATTATTTTGGTTTTTATCGAGCCCAGAAAGAATATCGCAGAGTATCTTTTCAGGGATGATGAAGAACTTCAGTTTCAGGAGATTCAGGAGCGTTGTTCCCGGCTTACAATTTATAAGCACTTTGGAACAGCAATTCCTTTGTACATGGAAAAAAGAGATCTTGATTCTCTCACAAAGGAAAGGTGTAAGCTTCTTATCCAGAAATTAGATGCCAAACTTGTGGCATCTTACACCCCTGAAGATTGGGCACAAAAGCTGGAACAATTATTCGTGCTCTTTGGTGGTAAAGTTCACCCAATGTTATTATCTACATTTTTTGAAGATAAGGGCCTATATGGATTAGCTGGAAAGTTCGAAGGGTTAGATCACACTCTTAGCAAATCAGATTTTATTCAAATTATTTCTGATGAAGACCTGGCTGTTTTTGTTGCAGAGCAAAATGTGTCAGAAACTTCAGACTCTGAATCTGAAAAACAAGAGAAAGAGACTTCAGAAGGGAAAAATATTGAGAGTCTTTTCAGGAATATTAATGATGATTCTGATAAAGATGAAACCACTGAGGAAACACTTGCTGATCACTTTCAAGAAATGAGTCTCTCAGACGAAGAGATGTCGGAATTACTTTCAGATATAGCCAGCGATGGTGTGGTTGAGGTAGATAATTTTGAGCAAGTGGACTCACTAAATCAACTTTTCTCTTTAGGATCAAAAGAAGGTGACGAGGAAAGCGAAACCTCAGAAACTTCGGAAGAAATTGCTGCCAAAATAAAACAACAGAAAGAAGAAGACACCGAAGGAATAACTGAGTTCCGGGAAAACCTGATTTCTATTCTCGATCAGGCAAAAAATTCTTTCGAAACTATCGAAAAGAAAGATGACGATACCGAAATTGAAGTAGAAGAAGACATTGCAGATGTTTTTTCTGATGATGAAGAAGAGGAAACGGTAGAAACTGGTATGGAAGATATTTTTGAAGAGGAAAAGTCGGTTACTACTGAAGAAAATATTGATGGGAACTCAGAAGAAAAGCCCATGTGGGCTCAATTTCTGAATGAAGATCAAATGGATGTTTTGATGGGTGGTGAACGTAATGCTTCTAAAGACTCTGAGCTGGTTGATGAGTACGAAGAGGAGATTGAAGTAGAGGATGCATTTTCGGGTGATTCGGTGATTGAAGACGAGAATGAAGCAGAATTCTTTGTGCCTCAAGTCGATTTCGATATGCTGCTGAATGATCGCAGAGAAGAGTTTATTGAAATCATTTTTTCAGGTTCTGAAAAGAAATATGAAAAAGCACTCGAAAAGATTTCCCAATTTGATAGCTGGAAAGAAACTTCAGCATTTATCCAAAAAGATATTTTTAAAAAGAATAACGTTGATTTGTTCTCTGGTGCAACAGTGGATTTTACAGACCGGATGCACCAGTATTTTAACGAAAAAAGGAATAGTTAAGGAGTTATATGGAAAGCAATGAAAAAGTAGAACGCCTGCTGGAACTTCGGAAAGAAGTACTGAAAGGAGGGGGAGAGGCTCGCATTGAAAAACAGCACGATAAGGGAAAGCTTACAGCCAGAGAAAGAGTTAATTTGCTTCTTGATAAAGGTAGTTTCGAAGAGATTGATGCTTTCGTAACTCATCGTAGTACTGCGTTTGGATTGGATAAACAAAAGTTTCTTGGGGATGGAGTTATTACCGGTTTTGGTAAAATTCACGGTAAACCTGTGTATGTATTCAGTCAGGATTTTACTGTTTTTGGAGGTTCTCTTTCTGAAACTCACGCAGAGAAGATTTGCAAGATTATGGATCTGGCTATAAAAAATGGAATTCCGGTTATTGGATTAAATGATTCAGGTGGTGCGAGAATCCAGGAAGGAGTGACATCTCTTGGAGGGTATGCTGAAGTATTCTGGAGAAATACAATGGCTTCAGGTGTAGTTCCCCAAATTTCAGCTGTGATGGGACCTTGTGCTGGTGGAGCGGTTTATAGTCCCGCGCTTACTGATTTTATTTTTATGGTAGAAAATACCAGCTATATGTTTGTTACGGGACCAAATGTGGTAAAAACTGTGACTCATGAAGAGGTAACTTCTGAAGAACTTGGAGGAGCTCAAACACATAACACCAAATCAGGCGTGGCTCATTTTGCTACTCCAAATGATGCGGTTTGTCTTCAGGATATCAGAAAACTGATGAGCTATATTCCTCAAAATTGTGAAGAGAAAGTACCAAACATCCCATCAAAAGATCCTGATTCTGCCAAAGCTAAAGCTTTGGATTCGATTGTTCCTCTGAATCCAAATAAACCCTATGACATGCATGATGTTATTCAGGGGATTGTAGATAAAGACTCTTTCTTTGAAGTTCAGAAAGACTATGCTGAAAGTATCATTGTAGGGTTTGCAAGATTGGGAGGAAGAAGTGTTGGTGTAGTGGCTAATCAACCTCTTTCGATGGCAGGTGTACTTGGAATTCGGTCTTCATTGAAGGGAGCCAGATTCGTTCGGTTTTGTGATGCGTTTAACATTCCATTGGTAGTGTTTGAAGATGTCCCCGGATTTTTGCCGGGCACAGATCAGGAATGGGGAGGAATAATCAAACATGGCGCAAAATTATTATATGCTTTTTGTGAAGCTACCGTTCCAAAAATGACTGTAATTACCCGAAAGGCCTACGGTGGAGCTTACGATGTAATGAACTCCAAACATATCCGGGCCGATTACAATGTTGCCTGGCCAACCGCAGAAATTGCAGTTATGGGAACAAAAGGTGCGGTCGAAATCATTTTTAGAAAAGAAATTTCTAAAGCGGATGATCCTGCTGCCAAACAAAAAGAACTGGAAGCTGAATATTCAGAAGAATTTGCTCATCCATACAAGGCTGCAGCACGAGGATTTATAGATGATGTAATTCTTCCTTCAGAAACAAGAGAAAAACTGATCAAAATGCTGGAGGTTACTCAGCATAAAGTGGACAGTGTTCCCAAGAAGAAGCACGATAATTTACCGCTTTAGAACATTGAACGTTCAATAAGGAACATTGAAAGAAAAGCAGTTTGATTAAAATGCTCGAAGTTCTTTGGTCAACGTTCAATGTTCACAATCGCCAGCGTACATCGGGAAGTACAAATCAGCTTTCCCCGTTCGTCTTCAATCTTTGTTTCCCATACGTGAATGGTTCTTCCAATTTGAATCGGAATTGCTGTTCCCGTTACCTTCCCACCTTCTTTTACAGGTCGGTGGTGGTTTGCGTTAATCTCAATTCCTACAGCTGTTTTATTCTCAGGAAGATGAACCCAGGCTCCTACAGAACACAAAGTTTCTGCCAAAGATACAGATGCGCCGCCGTGTAAAACCCGAAAAGGTTGTACCGTTCGTTCATCAACAGGCATTTCAGCAATCATCTCCTCTCTGCTGATTTTTAAGAACTTAATACCAATAGTTGTCCCCATATTAGCTTCGTTCCTTTTCAGGAAAAGCTGAACTCTTTCTTTAATCGAATTTTCTATGACCATGCACTTGCTTAACAGTGTTAAGTTGAGTATTTATTTGTTGGAAACGCTTTCATATTTAAAACTGAAAGTGTATCTATATAGTTACAATGTAACTTTATCAGGAATGTATGAAATATGAACCAGCAGTAGTACCTCTTTTACTGGAAGAGGGAATGAAAAAAAATAAGTTAGGGATTCTTTCTGCTGTAAAACGGAAAGGGGAGTGGATTGAAACGTCCGTTGAGGAGTTTAAAACTAAGGTTCGGCATTTAGCGCTTGGATTATATCAGCTTGGAGTACGAAAAGGAGACCGAGTTTCGATTCATTCTGAGAATAGCACGGAATGGTTACTTTGTGACCAGGCTGTTCTTTCGTTAGGTGCTGTGAATGTAGCAGTTTATACCACTCAGCCTGCTGATCAGATTAAATACATACTGGAAAACTCAGAAGCGAAAGTTCATATCGTTTCAAATGATGATTTATTTGAGGAGACGAAACCACTCATAAAAGCTATAACATCAGTACAAGCAGTGATAAGTATTCAACCTTCATCTCATCAAAAACTAAAAGGTTTTGAAGAAGTAATTGGGATGGGTGAATCTCTTCAATCAGAGCAACCTGAGTTATTCGATGAGCTTAGAAATACTATCGAACCTGACGATTTAGCTAATATTAATTATACATCAGGTACAACAGGAGTTCCGAAAGGAGTAATGCTAAGTCATATGAATCTGGCATCTAATGCATTAGCCTCATTGGAACGAATGCCATTTTCAGCAGATCAATTCGATTCACCGAAAATACTTTCTTACCTGCCTTTAGCGCATATGCTGGAGCGTATTGCTTCTTACCTGTATATATGTTCCGGAGCATCGATTTACTATGTGGAAGATGTCCAGGATTTTAAAACTGATTTAATTACTATAAAACCTATTTATTTCGCTACAGTCCCAAGGCTTCTTGAAAAAATTATGACCGGTATAAAAGTACGGGGTCAGGAGCTTTCCGGAGTTAAAAAGAGGTTGTACTATTGGGCGATAAAGTTTGCTGAGGATTATGATCCTGAGCATCCTCCTTCGGGATTAAAAGCTTTCGAATGGAAACTCGCCGATAAACTTGTTTATTCAAAAATCAGAGAAGGAATGGGGGGGAATTTAGTTGGTACTACGGTAGGCGGCGCTGCACTCGCCCCTCCGGTAATGCGCTTCTTTAACGGAATCGGATTGAAATGCGGAATGGGTTATGGATTAACAGAAACTTCTCCTGTTATGACCTCCAGTTTGCCTGATGTGATCAGAATCGGTTCCGCCGGTAAACCATTGGAAGACGTTGAAATCAGAATAGCAGAGGACGGAGAGATTGAAACCCGTGGGCCAAACCTGATGCAGGGTTATTATAAAATGCCGGATAAGACCGCTGAAGTAATGACGGAAGATGGCTGGTTTTGTACAGGAGATATTGGTTATATAGATGACGAAGGCTGGTTATTTATTACAGATAGAAAGAAATCTTTGTTTAAACTTTCAACAGGTAAATATGTTGCCCCTCAACCCATTGAAAACGCTTTGATTAATAGTGGTTTTATTGACCAGGCAATGGTAGTTGGAAGTGAAGAGAAATTTTGTGCGGCTTTAATTGTTCCTGATTGGACAAATATGGAGAAAAGGTTTAAACAGAAAGGAGAAACCTATCCTACCGAGAACCTTACAGCGAATGAACTGATTCTGGAGAAAATTCAGCTCGAGGTGGATAAAGTAAATAGAAAACTTCCACACTGGGAACAGGTTAAGAAATTTGCATTGCTGGAAAACCCCTTTAGTATTGATAGAGGGGAGTTAACTCCCAAAATGAGTGTAAAGAGGAGTGTAGTAAAAAAGAACTATGCTGATGAGATTAAATCAATTTATGCCGAATAGAAAAATATAAGTATGAAAAAAATACGAAAAGTGGCAGTATTAGGTTCTGGTGTAATGGGCAGCCAGATTGCTGCGCACTGTGTTAATGCCGGGCTAGAAGTGCTTTTACTTGATCTGAAAAGTGACGACCCAAAACGACCAAACAAAATTGTCGAAGAGAGCATTAAGAAAATTCAGAACCTGAAGCCTGCTCCATTCGGTCTTCTAAAGTTTGCTTCAAGGATTCAGGTTGGGAATTTTGAAGATGATTTCGGTCAACTTAAAGAAGCTGACTGGATTTGTGAGGTAATTATTGAACGAATGGACATCAAGAAAGAAATGATGTCCAGATTAGATTCAATAAGAAGCCCAAGAACAATCGTAAGTTCAAATACATCTGGTTTACCAATTTCTGAAATTAGTTCAGATTGTTCAAAGGACTTCAAAGAACATTTCCTGGGAACACATTTCTTCAATCCTCCAAGGTATATGAAATTACTGGAGATTATTCCGACGGAATCAACATCTGAAAAAGTAATTTCACATATGAAACGATTTTCGGAGAAAGTGTTAGGAAAGGGAGTAGTTCTCTGTAAAGATACCCCAAACTTCGTCGCTAATAGAATTGGTGTTTTTTCAATGGCATCAATAATGCCTCATTTTTTTGAGGGAAATTTTCGGGTTGAAGAAATTGATGCATTAACAGGAACTCTTACCGGTTATTCAAAATCTGCAACTTTCCGAACCGGTGATATCGTTGGGCTGGACGTGATGGCACACGTTTCACGGAATATTCATCCACTTATTCAAGAGGATGAAATGAAAGATGTTTTTAATCTTCCCGAGAAGTTTGGAGAGATGATTTCGGAAGGAAGATTAGGAAATAAAACGGGACAGGGATTTTATAAAAAAGTTCAAACGGAGAAAGGAAGAGAATTTCATGTACTAAATCCTGAGACTCTTGATTATGAACCTCAGAACGAAATTAATAATGAAGTAATAAGTGAAGCAAAAAGCATTCGAAAAAAAACAGATCGGTTAAAGTTTCTGAGTTTTCATGAATCTGAAGTAGGTAGTTTTGTTTGGGAAACTCAAAGAGATTTATTGTTATACGCCGCAAACAGAGTTCCCGAAATATCTGATTCTATTGAATCAATAGACCGGGCAATGAAATGGGGTTTTAACTGGGAGATGGGACCTTTCGAGCGTTGGGATGCCCTTGGGGTACAAACAGTTGTAGAAAGGCTGACATCAGAAGAAAGAAAGATTCCAGTATTAATTTCAGAATTGAAGAATGCTGGATTTAATTCTTTTTATAAGGATGGGAAAGTCTTTGATCCTGTTACCAAAACTATGGTAGATCAAACACCGAATGCTGAAGGTGAACTTACAGTAGCAGAAGTAAGGGCATCAAGTCACCCTTTTTTCGAAAACGACTCGGCTGCACTGCTGGATATGGGTGATGGAATAGCATTATTTGAATTCAAAACAAAAAATGCTACCCTCGGTTTTGAACTAGTTAAATCACTTGAAAACTGTCTGGCTTCCGTAGAAAAGCATTTTAAAGCGCTTGTAATAAGTCATGATGGAGATAATTTTGCTTACGGAGCTAACCTGATTGAAGCAGTACAGGCAGTTCAGTCAGGTAAATTTGAAGATGTTGTAGCTGCGGTTACAAATTTTCAAAGAACAGCTATCAAATTGAAATATGCTTCCTTCCCAGTTGTAGCTGCTCCGTTTGGAAGAACTCTGGGTGGAGGAACAGAATTTGTGTTGTATTCTGATCGGGTTGTTGCTCACCATGAATTATATATGGGTTTGGTTGAGGTTGGTGTAGGCTTGATTCCAGCTGGAGGTGGAACAACAGAGCTTTTGAAAAGAGCAATGAATAAACTTGAGTCTGAAGCAGATCCAATTCCATTCATTAAAGAAGTTTTTAAAACAATTGGATTAGCAAAAGTCTCAGACAGCGCATTCAGAGCAAAAGAATTAGGATTTTTGAGAGATGAAGATTTGATAATTATGAATCGAAATCTTCAACTGGCACTGGCTAAAAAAGAAGCACTTTCAATGGTAGTATCCGGATATCAGCCACCAGCTAAAGAAGAAGTATTAGTTCTGGGAGAAAAAGTACTTGGTATTTTGAAAACGATGCTTTACGTGATGCATGAGGCTAAATTTGCTACCGATTATGATAAAGTTGTAAGTGGGCGAGTAGCTAATGTGCTATCTGGTGGTGATTTAAGTGAGCCTCAAATAGTTTCGGAAGATTATCTGTTTAAGCTTGAAAGAGAAGCAATTCTGGAATGTTTTAATGATAAAGGTACTCATGCAAGGATTGAACATATGCTTAAAGCAGGTAAACCTCTTAGGAATTAGGGTTGAGTATTGAGTTAGGAGTTCAGAGTTATGAGTGATTATAAAAAGCTTGAGATTTGGAAGAGGTCAGTTGTATTAGCCACAGATATCTACAGGCTTACAAGTTTTTTTCCAAATGAAGAAAAGTTTGGATTGACTTCTCAAATGAGAAGAAGTGTAGTTTCAATCTCTTCTAATATTGCTGAAGGTTCAGGAAGAGGATCAAAGAAGGAATTCATCCAGTTTTTGAATTACGCTTATGGATCCGCTTCTGAACTTGAGAGTCAGCTATTGATTTCATCAAATCTTGAGTTTACTACTAAGGAAAATTTTGTAAGTCTGTCTAAAGAACTTGATGAAATACAAAAAATGATTTTCGTATTCAGAAATACGCTAAAATGAAACGACTACAAACTCATAACTCTGAACTCCTAACTAAAAACCTCATAGCTCATGACTAAAGAAGCATTTATCGTAGTTGCAAAAAGAACTGCATGTGGAAAAGCCAACAAAGGATCGCTTAGGTTTACTTATCCAGACACTCTTGGAGGAGAGGTCATTAAAGATTTATTAAAAGAAGTACCCAATTTAGCTCCGGAAGATATTGATGATGTAATCATGGGCTGCGCCTTTCCCGAAGCTTCTCAGGGTCTTAATATTGCACGACAAATTGCTCTTTTAGGTGATTTACCAGATTCAGTGCCTGGAGTAACCATCAATCGTTTTTGTTCATCAGGTTTACAAACTATCTCAATGGCTGCTGAACGAATAATAGCAGGTGGAGCAGATGTAATTGTTGCAGGTGGAGTGGAATCTATGAGTATGGTCCCAATGGGAGGGGTATCATTTCAACCCAACCCAAGATTAGTGGATGACAGACCGGAAGTGTATATCAGCATGGGGCTTACCGCAGAAAATGTTGCAGAGAAATATAAAATCAGTAGAGAAGACCAGGATGCATTTGCATATAAAAGTCACCAACGCTCCATCTCAGCGTGGGAGCAAGGAAGATTTAATGACCAGATTACTCCAATTGAAGTTGTTGAAAAGAAAGTCAGTGCAGAGGGAGAAATCCTTAAAGAAACTTATACCTTCAGTACTGATGAAGGTCCAAGAGCGGATACTTCTATAGAAGTTTTGAATAAACTACGCCCGGTTTTTAAAGCAGGAGGAAGCGTAACTGCCGGAAACTCATCTCAAATGAATGATGCTGCTTCAGCTGTTTTAGTGATGAGTGGAGATAAAGTAAAGAAACTAGGATTAAATCCTATTGCAAGATATGTAGCTTTTGATGTTGCGGGAGTGGCGCCTGAATTTATGGGGATTGGTCCTGTTGAGGCAGTCCCAAAAGTTTTAAAAAGGGCAGGACTGTCTCTTAATGATATCGATTTAATCGAGCTTAATGAGGCCTTTGCTTCCCAGTCTTTAGCAGTAATACATGAGTTAGGTTTAGATCAGGAAATTACCAATGTGAATGGAGGTGCAATAGCAATGGGGCATCCTCTTGGATGTACAGGGGCTAAACTTACGACTCAAATTTTACACGAAATGCAGCATAGAAAATCGAAATATGGTTTAGTAACCATGTGTATTGGTGGAGGAATGGGAGCTGCAGGAATTTTTGAAAATCTAAGTTGAAAATATGTTTACAGAAGATACTTTAAGTGGTAAAACCATTTTAATAACAGGGGGAGGAAGTGGTCTTGGTTTGGCCATGGCAAAAGGTTTTGCAAGATCAGGAGCAAATATTGCAATTTGCGGTAGAACGGAAGAAAAGCTTTTAAAGGCTGTAGACGAAATTAAAAGTGAAAGGGACGGGGCTATTGCCAGATACTACATCACGGATGTAAGAGACCATGAATCTGTTAAAATTATGGTTTCTAAAATTGTGGATGATTTTGGTTCAATGGAAGGCCTGGTAAATAATGCTGCCGGTAATTTCTTGTCAGCTTCTGAGGATCTTACTCCAGGAGGTTTTAAAGCTATAGTCGATATCGTGCTCCATGGGAGTTTTAATTGTACACATGCATTCGGTAATTATTTGATTGATAACCAAAAGGAAGGGTCCATTCTTAATATTGTGACAACCTACGCAGAAAGTACTGGATGTGCTTTTGTATTACCTTCAGCATGTAGTAAAGCTGGTGTACTTGCTATGACTCGATCATTAGCTTTTGAATGGGCAGAATATGGAATCAGAGTGAATGCAATTGCCCCGGGACCGTTTCCAACAAAGGGAGCATGGTCGCGCTTAGTCCCCGATAAAATGATTGAAAAATTGTTTATCAAAAAAATCCCAATGAAGAGATATGGAAAACATGAGGAACTTGCCAACTTGGCTACATTCCTCATGTCTGACCTCGTTCCCTATATTACAGGGGAATCTGTAGTAATTGATGGGGGAGAACGTTTGCAAGCAGGTCAGTTTAATTTTATAAATGACCTAATGTCTCGTAAAAAGTTAAAAGCAGCATTCAAAGCAATGAAGCCCAAATGATCTAATCTTATATAAAAAGGGCTATAGATATAATTATCACTATTAAACTTAGGTAAAAGACATTAGTATATAGTGTAGGTTTGTGTAACCCTAAAAGTCTTTTATTAATAAAGTGTTCCAATCCTAATTTATAGTAATTATTATATAAACTGGTCTTCATTCTAAACTCAGTTATACTGCAAAGATATTATTCCAGATCCTGAACTTTTTTCTCTAAGGCAGCGATACGGTCTTCAAGTCTTTTGACTGTTAACTCGTATTTGTCAACATGGAGAACTTTTCCATCTATGATGGTCTCTACCCAAACTTGTTCACCCTTGTCATATTTTGCAGAAGTGATCAGCTCGAAAGAATTTCTGTCATAAAGCTTCCAAATACCATGAGGTTTAAATCTTTCGCCGATTTTTAAATATTGACCTTCCTGGAAAATGTTTCCTTTTGCATCTTTATAGATTACATCGTAGTGATTTCCAATTACATGTGTTACAACTTTACTTTCTTTAGGAGTTTCAATGTGTTGTGCATTGGTAGCTGTAAAAGCAGCAACGATTGAAAAAATGAGTGTAAAAGTAATTTTTTTCATGGTAATACCTCTCTAAATTTGTTACCGATCCAATGTTACCAAATTGTTAACAGAAAGTAAAGTAAATATTACCTTAATGTTTCTTAATTATTAGGAGAATTGTTTTAATCGTTGTTCAACTTTATGGATATGAGTAGATAACCTAAGAGCATCATAGCTGGAATAGACAGATTCTCTGTTCATTTGAATTGATTTTAAGAATAAAAGCGCCGCCTTTTCTGCAGAGGTAGCGGGATCAAAAACTTGTTTTTCGAAATAAAGTCTGTTGGATTCATTAATTCTTCCAAGTCTGATGATTTGATTAGGAACATCGCATTCAAGAATCTCATTTTTGTTAGAAATTATTCTTTTGTGCCTATTCTCTGAAGCGCCGGAATACACACTTATTGATGCAGAAGCACCATTATCGAATCGTAGGAAGAGATGAATAATTATGGGATAGTTTTCACTGAGATTAATTTTCTTAGCTTCGATGTGATGAATGCCGCTGTCAATCCATTTTAAACATAACCCAAATTCATCAATCCATAAGTGTTTAAACTCTGTTTCAACATCTACCAGCTGGTTTTTATTAATTTCTTTTTCAATGTGGATGAAATTTGGGCGCGGCATTTTATCCATCATCCACTGAGTAGCAGGTGCTAATGTAGGCCAATGAGCAAATTGAATAATTACTCCTGCTTCTTTAGCAGCTCGGTGAATTTTTTCTAGTCGTGTTGTATCCGTGGGTGGCTTTGCAATAAAGAAACAATTAAAACCTTTTTGAATCGCCTCTAACAAGATATTTAGATTATTCTCGGACTCATCCAGAATAAGACAGGCATCAACAGAGTCTAAATCTTTTAAGGATGGGGTAAGGTCAACTTGACGTACAATACTATGAGGTCTTAAATGACCCTCCCAGGCAAGTCCCCTTGTAGCGTCTCCAACAATTCCTACTTTCATAAATAAACAGTTTAGTTCTGCTTAAGATGCGTAGGGTGAGTTAATTTTACAAAAAATTGGTAGATAGGGAATTTTAATCGGGCATTACGATGGCTAGAATAAAATAAGCCAGTATAGTAGAGCCGTACATGAAGGCAAAAATGATGAATAGTATTCTTACAATGGTTGGGTCCCATCCAAGGTAATCTGCTAATCCAGCGCATACTCCGGCAATCATTTTGTCCTTCTTGGATTTCCTTAATTTAGCAGGCATAACAAACATGTTTGGTTTAGATCTCGGGACTGTTACGAGACATCAAACAAGATGTTACAAAAAAAAAGTTTAATTCAAATAAGAAGAATTAAAAGTGCATTTAGTTCTAATCTGTATCACTTAGCCTGAAAACAATTGGAAGTGAATATTGAACTTTTACTTCTTTTCCTCTTTGAATGCCTGGTTCAAATTTAGCCTCTCTAATAACCCGGAGCGCTTCTTCGTCAGCACCTCCACCAATACCACGTACAATTTTAGGGTCTAGTACATCTCCATTTTCATCTACTATAAATTGAAGGATTACTCGCCCCTCGATCCCTGCTTTTCTAGCCTCTTCAGGATATTTTATTTTACTTTGGACCGATCTTATTCCACCTACAAGTTTTGGCATTTCTTCTACAACAACAAAGTGATCTCCATTATCACTCAATCCTGTATTTTCTGAACCAAAAACTTTTGCAAAACTTAAATCATTTGGGTTCGGAAATGCAGCCATACGAATGGATCCTTTTAAGCCGGGTTCATGCTTAACCCATAAATCAGCCTCACGATTATTTTCAAGAATATTAGATGCGGCTACCATTTCTATTTTAAGTTCATTTATTTCAATATGAATAACATTTTCTGATATAGATCCTGCTAAAGCTGCTCCATCAAACTTTCTGAGCGAAAAAATAAACGTCCCGTAATTATCTGGTTGAACTCCAATAGCTCCAAGACCAGATACCGAAATTGAACCTGTACCCGAGTTATTGTTATTCAGAACTTCTACACCATTTACAGATACAGAAAGATTCTCCAAAGTTATTTTTTCACCCTGAATATCTTCAGCACTAAGTGTATCAGGTCCTCTTAAATCCGAGCAGGCAATAGGTAAAGTTACTGCCAGAATCATTGTAAAAAAGAAAAGGATACTTCTCTTGATGGAGGTATTATAAAGATTGTGGTATTTCATGGTTTCGATGCGATGTCTTAATGTGGATTGTTTAACCGCCATGCTAACTGAAAAACTACCCAGCTCTCTATTCAGGGGCATTAGTTCATATAACATGGAAGCATATTCTTTTAAAGAAAAGCCGGAGGTACTCAATACTTGCTGGTCGCAGGATATTTCCCGGTATGTTTCTATCTCTCTTGACCCAAAGTGAATCAGCGGGTGAAACCAGAAAATAGATTCAATCACAGAGAGTCCGAGTTGTAACAGGTAATCTCCACGTTGAATGTGAACCAGTTCATGCTGAATAGCCATCCGGACTTTCTCATGGTCATCCTTAATATGTTCTGGGAGAACAATAACCGGAGAATTCCATCCAAATGTGAAAGGAACCATAGGATGTTCATAAAAAGAGAGTTTTATGTGTGCATGTTCTGGAAGGTCAAATTCGGAAATGTTCCCAAGCTTTGTTTTTGAAAGGGTAGTATGAAGTTTTCTTAGTCTCAGATAGCTCACCAGCAATCGGAAAATCATGATAAAGCTTACAGCAAAAATAAATGCCGTTATGAGTCCTATTAAGAAATTAGGCTCGAACCAGTTTGGCGTAAATTCAGACACTTTGTAGCTTGTATCGAGAAAAAAAACTTTTGGAGCTTCTACCACAAATACGGCCGGATCAAAACGCTCGGCTTCAGTAATTCTAATCATTTTCTGAATAATAAAAGAAGAAAGAAGTCCGACCGGTATAGCCGCAACTGTAGCCACTCTAAGGTGATAGAGATATATTGGATTTAGCCTTTTGATAGACTTAAGAGTTAGAAAAACAGCTAAAGCAATTAAAGTCCAGATAAGTGTTGGAAACCAAAATGAATCCAGGCTTTCCATTCCTATTAATTGTAGAGACTCATACAAAGATTGCATTTCAGTCCTCCATCCCATCGATTAACTTTTTGATCTGAGCTCGTTCTTCTTCACTTAAATTTTCATTTTTAACAAGCGTTTGAACTAGAGCAGTGGGAGAGCCTTTAAATACTTTTTCGATAAGCTTACCAATCAGATTGAATTGTACACTTTCAGGTTCTTGTGCAGCACTATATACATAAGTTACCCCATCTTTTCTGTATTTGAGATACCCTTTATCATTCAGGTTTTTCATTATGGTCATAACAGTGGTATAAGCCACTTTTCGATCCGAAAGAATTCTTTCCTGTACATCCGCAACAGTTGCTTCCCCCAATTCCCAAACGTGGTGGAGTATTTCCATTTCAGTTTCACCCAGTGGAGTAAGTGATTTCTTCATAATTAAAACGATTTAGTTAATACTATTATAATAGTATTTAATTCAAATGCAAAATTAGAATTTAATTCAGGAACTAAACTCGGTTCAATTTCAATTTCTTAGACATGAGCAACAGAGCATTTTTAGATCAGATCGATAGTAAAATTTCAAAAGGTAATCCTTCAGAGTATTCGAAGGTTGTGTTTATTCTTCATGACCAGTTAAATCTGGAAGTTTGGCCGGATTGGGTAAAAGTAGAGAAGCCGCTTTTGATTTTCGTCGAGTCAAAAGAGAAAGGGGAATCACTTCCTTATCATAAAAAGAAACTCATTTACCTGCTTAGCTCGATGAGGCATTTTGCATTGGAGTGTCATGAAGAGGGGTACCCTGTTTTTTATCATTCGACAAAACAACATTATGATGGGGCATTAAAAGATATTCTTGATTCAAATCATGAACTATCTCTGACTTTCATGACTCCATCAGAATGGGATACAAGAGAACGATTAAGATCATTGAAAGATATTTTTGAACAGAGAGTTACTGAGATTCCGAATACTTTTTTCCTTGCTAATGCTGATGAGTATAAGGATAAGATTGGGCCTGGCTATCGTATGGAATACTTCTATAGAGATATGCGTAAAATGACAGGGTACTTAATGAACGCAAATAATCCGGAAGGTGGGGAATGGAACTATGACGAGGAGAATCGGAAAAAACTCCCCAAAAATATAAAGCCACCCGAATGGGCTGGCACCGAAGCAGATGATATTACAAAGGAAGTAATAGACCTAATCGAAGCTGGTTTCTCATCTCATTTTGGGGAATTGAATGATTTCGATTATGCAGTTACACGAAGACAGGCTTTATATCGCTTAAACGATTTTATCGATAGAGGACTTGATCAATTCGGGCCATATGAAGATGCAATGGCTACCGATGAATTTGTTCTCTTTCATTCTAATCTTTCTATGTATTTGAATAATGGCTTACTACTTCCAAAAGAGGTTTGCGATAAAGCACAGGAGGCCTATGATACTGGAAAGGCGAGACTTAATTCCGTAGAAGGGTTCATTCGTCAAATTATAGGATGGCGGGAATTTATAAGAATCTATTATGAAGCAATGATGCCGGATGTAAGAGAAGCAAATCACTTTGGATTTGAAAAAAATCTTCCGGAAATGTATTGGAGTGGTGAAACGGAAATGCGTTGTATGAAGGAATGTTTAAAGCCGGTAATTAAAGATGGATATTCACATCATATTCCAAGATTGATGGTATTAAGTAACTTCAGTAATCTAACTGAGACTGATCCCAGAAAACTAAACGAGTGGTTTTGGCTGGCCTATACTGATGCGTATGAATGGGTGGTGCTTCCAAATGTATTGGGAATGTCAACTTTTGCGGATGGGGGAGTGTTAGCTTCAAAACCTTACGCCGCTGGAGGAAATTATATTAATAAGATGAGTAACTACTGTAAGAGTTGTTCATTTAAAATCAGCAAGAAAACGGGAGAGGAAGCCTGCCCCTTCAATTATCTCTACTGGAATTTCATAGATGAACAGAGAGAAACTTTCATGGAAAATGGAAGGGCCAATTTTATGGTAAATATGTTCGATAAAAAGTCTGACGATGAGAAAGAGGCTATTAAATCAAGTAGCAGAAAATTTATTGAAGCTTTGGAAAGAAGAAAATAGAGAAATAAAACAGCTCACATTTTTATGCCATATCCGGTATTTGCTTCCGGAGCTAAATTCTGGTAACCATTAAGTTATCGGAGCGGGTCATGAAAAAAACAAATATTCTATTTCTGGTACTATTATTAACCACCGGCAATGCTGCCTCACAAGGATTTAATTTTGATATTGGATTTGCGATGGGGACACCTCAAGGGAGTTTTCAGCAGTCTTTAGACAGAAACTCGTATGGAATTGATGGATCAATTACTTACCAAATTCCATACACACCTATTCATTTTGGAATTGGAGGAGTGTACCAAAATTTTGGGTGGTCAGAGCGATCCGAATACTTCAGTCCTGATATTCAGGAAGTGAGAGTAAAAGTTAGAACCACCAATAATATGTTTACACCTCATTTGATTATGCGTTTTGAACCGGACTATGGATTAATAAAACCATTTGTAGAAGGTTTAGTGGGCTTTAATTACTTGTATACAGAAAGTAGTGTGGTGGATGATTGGGATGAACATGAACTCGCCAGTACAGTTAATTTCGATTACTATACTCCAAGCTATGGAATAGGTGGAGGTTTGAAATTTAAGTTATACGAAGGGTATGATGATGACGGTGATTACGTTGGTTTTTCGTTAGTTGTGAAAGCCAAACATATGTTAGGTGGAGAAGCCGATTATCTTAAAGAAGGAGATCTTATAAGATCACGAAGAGGAATTGATTATAATATTTCCCGATCCCGAACCGATCTTACTACATTCAATTTAGGATTCGTGTTCAATTTCTAAAAGTGGAATGCAGTTCTTTTTATATCGGTTTGCTTATTTATGCAGACCGATATAAAAAATATAAACAGCTATCGCAGATTTACCAGAAACGAAAACAAACCAAATGAAAGTGGGGATTATGTGTTGTACTGGATGCAAACCAATCGACGCTTTCAGTATAATTATGCTCTGGAATACGCTGCTGCATGGGCAAATAAGCTGGATAAGCCTCTTCTTATTTATGAAGGTTTAAATGTAGATTATCCATGGGCGAATGACAGATTTCATACTTTCATTATGCAGGGAATGAAGGAGAATCTGGAATTTGCTAGGTCAAAAAACCTGAATTTCTTTAGTTATATAGAGCCAAAAAGCGGGTCAGGGAAAGGATTGTTATACGCTTTAGCGGAAAAAGCATCTTTAGTTATTTCCGATGAATATCCTGTATTTATTATCCGAAAGCACAATGAGTCGGTTGGGAAGAAATTAAATATTCCATACATCACCATAGACTCAAATGGATTAATTCCTCTAGGCATAACAGAGAAAGATCCCTACTCAGCATATTTGTTTCGAAAAGTAATGCAGAAGCATTTTATCGAGGCTTATACAAATCCCCCAAAACAAAACCCGTTGGATGATTTAGAAAATCGATCTGAAATACCTTTATCAGATAATTTTCTAAAAAAGTATCCCCGGGCAGATAAAGTATTATCAGATATTTCAAAAGCTGTAGCTGACTTAATTATTGATCATTCGGTAAGTACCGTTGATATGGATGGAAGTCGGCAAGCTGCTCTTGGTAAACTAGGGAATTTTATTGCTCACGGATTGATGGACTATGACGAAAAGAGAAACCATCCGGATGAGAAAAAAACAAGTGGTTTAAGTCCATGGCTTCATTTTGGGAAAATAAGTGAATATGAGATTGTACACTCGGTCTTGGGTCATCAACCTAAAGATTGGGATTTAGATTCAATTACTCCAAATGGAGGTAAGAATTCAGGCTTCTTTAATGGCGATCCCAACATTGAAAGTTTTTTGGATGAAGTAATAACATGGAGGGAAGTAGGATTTCATTATGCACATCATCGCCCTGATTACGACAAGTTTGAAAGCTTACCGGATTGGGTTAAAGAGACAATGGATGAGCACCGAAATGATGAACGCGCATATGTGTATTCGTTGGAAGAATTTGAGCAATCTAAAACTCATGATGAACTTTGGAATGCAGCACAAACTCAACTCAGAGAAGAAGGTATTATCCATAATTATTTACGCATGTTGTGGGGCAAAAAAGTTATTGAGTGGACGCCAGATTACCGAACTGCTCTTGAATATTTAATAGAGTTAAATAATAAGTATGCACTGGATGGAAGAGATCCAAATAGCTACTCAGGTATTTTCTGGGTTCTTGGTCGATTTGATCGCGCCTGGCAGGAACGGAATGTGTTTGGGAAATTGAGGTACATGACTAGCGAAAGTACACGGAAAAAGGTGCGACTAAATCAGTATTTGGATAAATATGGAAGTCAGAAAAGTCTGTTATGACTTTGACTCGCAATAACATATATTGCACATATTTTAATTAATCCATATGTATGGACCTGTTTCAGGATAAAAATCAGTCAGGATTTAGAGTAAAGGAGCCTGATACTACTGATTACCATCAACCATTGGCAACTCGCATGCGTCCTAATTCACTCGGGGAGTTTGTAGGGCAAGAACATCTAGTAGGGGAAGGAAAAATGCTTCGGCGCATGATTGAAAGTGGGGTGATTGGGTCGCTTATATTTTATGGCCCACCAAGTTCTGGTAAAACCACTTTAGCACATGTAATTTCAAAAGAAATAAAAGCCGCATTTGAAGTAATTAATGCTGTTTTAGATGGAATAAAAGAGCTTCGAAATGTGGTTGAAAAAGCCGAAAAGCTTCGAAAGCTAAATGGCAGAAAAACTATTTTATTTGTTGATGAAATTCATCGTTGGAATAAAGCGCAGCAAGATGCCTTATTACCTCATTTGGAAAGTGGGATAATTACTCTGGTTGGGGCAACTACGGAAAATCCATTCTATTCACTCGTTAATCCTTTACTATCAAGATGTCAGCTATTTGAGTTGAAACCTTTGTTGAAGGAGAATGTGGAGCAAATGATTGATAGAGCTTTAAAAGATGAGAATAAGGGATTAGGGGATAAGAACATTAATGTTGACCATGATGCGATAGATCATTTTGCAGATTATGCGGGTGGGGATGTTAGAAATGCCTTGAATGCATTAGAAGTAGCTGTTCTATCGAGTAAAGCAGAGGATAACGGCGATATTCATATTAATCTGGAAATTGCAAAAGAAAGTATTCAACGCAGAACAGTTAGATATGATAGAACCGGCGACGAACATTATCATTATATCTCGGCATTCATAAAGTCTGTTCGTGGGTCAGACCCTGATGGGGCATTGTATTGGATGAATGCAATGCTGGAAGGTGGGGATGATCCGAACTTCATTTTTCGGCGTATGTTTATTTTGGCAAGTGAAGACATAGGTTTAGCTGAGCCAAATGCAATTACTATTGTAAACTCATGCCATGAAGCGTTTATGAAATGCGGAATGCCGGAAGGTATGTTCTTTCTATCTCATGCAGCTTTGTATCTGGCTATGTGCCCCAAGAGTAATAGTACACTGGGGATCTTCAAGGCAAGCAGTGAAATCAAAGAGAAAGGGGTTGGGAATGTTCCACCCTATTTAAAGGATAAAACAGCTAACAAATTATCTGCCCGTTATCAGGATATCGAGAACGCTTCAAAAGATTATAAATATCCACACAATCATCCTGGTAATTGGGTAGATCAGCAATATCTTCCTGATCATTTAAAAAATAACAATTTTTATGAAGCCGGAGTGGAAGGAAGAGAAGGGTTATTGAAAAAACGATTAGATGAAATAAAGAATGCGCATAAAAAAGCTGAAGAAAAAGATCAATGAGAGACAGTATCGCCCTTCTTTAATTCGTTTCCCTCAACACGTTCAAATGTAACTGGAAAACTTTTAGCCCCATCATCTGTGGGTATAATTGTGTTAAAATGAAGGTGTGCTCCGCTTGAAAATCCAGTATTTCCGGACAGCCCAATAGGTTGATATTTCTTTACGGTGTCTCCAACTTCTACAAAACTACCTTTATGCTTTAGGTGTGTATATTGAGACATAGTACCGTCGCTATGAAAAAGTGTAATATAATTGGCGAATGGACGGTACTTTCTGGAAGAACCGCCAATGTTATAGTTTTCAATTACTCCAATTACGACTCCATCAAGAGCTGCGGTGACAGTATCTCCTATGCTCATATCAAAATCGACTGCATACCGAGAGTATTCTGATGTGTGCGAAAACTTACCATTGTACCCCTGCATTATTTTATAGCCTTTTCCTTTAGGGAATGGGAATGCATATCTAAATGAGGTGTCAGCTAAACTGCTTGTTGGATCACCAAAAGTGATAAAATAGTCAAGATCTTTAGCAGTTGTGCTATCAACATATTTGTAGTGATATGTCAACGTGGTATCACCGTAACCAGGGAGTAAGGTTCTAACTAACGAAGAATCAGAGTTTTCTAATTGAAGGTTTATTCGAATCGGAGCAGCTACAGGATTAACAAGTTCAATGAATACTGAATCCCCATCTTGATATGAGTTTTTTTGAAAAGTGAACTGAGAATATCTCTGTTCAGGAAGAGGGGCGCAGTTAATACTGAAGTAAAAAATAGTGATGACCAGACTAAGATATTTCATTCATAAAGAATATGAAAAGACTGATAAAAAAACAGGCGAAGAGGATCAGCACTTCGCCTGTTGTTGTTGGAGTCACTAATACTACCGGAAGGTGAATCGCAGCCTAACCAACCTGATCCCCCCGGCAATGTATTAGGCGGAATAAAACATGATACAAATAGTTTAATGTATTTGTAACTAACACATAAAATGATACGGACAAATTCAATTAAAGCAAAACTAATTTAGGTTAAATTATTGTTTTGTTTTAATAAAAGTGTATTTGACAGGGAAAAGCGCTTACAAATTTAAGCCATATAAATATTTATATTAGAAGGAATGATTTTTTAAGCTAAATAGTGTTTCAGAAAGAAAGTTTATAGGACTAAAATGAATTTAAAAATTATCAGCGGCACCGATATGGCAAACTCTAAGGCATTAGAGGTGTCAACCTATTTGAAAAGATTATACCAGCAGTTGGGAGTAGATGCGGAGGTTATTGACATGGCTGATTTCCCTTTATCTGATGTTGTTGGAGGTAAGTATATGGAAGAAATCCAATCCATAAATGAATTCAGAGAACCCGTTCTTAAAGCTGATGCATTATTGTTTGTAATTCCTGAATACAATGGAAGCTTTCCCGGAATTTTAAAAATGTTTATTGACTATTTGCCTTACCCAAGTGCTTTAGTGGAAAAGCCTATTGCTTATGTTGGAATTGCTGGTGGAGCTTTTGGCGGATTAAGACCTGTTGAGCAATTTCAAATGGTAGCTAATTACTTAAATGCCCATCAATTCCCTGAGAGAGTTTTTATAAGCAGGGTTCACAATATGTTTGATTCCGAAACGGGAATTAAAGATGAGTTCCAGCAAAAACTACTGATCTCACAAACTGAGGGTTTCATCAAATTTATAAAAGCGCTGAAGAGATAACAGATATTACGTTGTCTTTAACAGATACCCAACCCCGTGTAATGTGATTAAATATCGTGGATCATCCGGATGTAATTCAATTTTAGCCCTTAGTTTCGAAATATGAACATCAACGGTTCTGGTATTAGTACTGTATTCGTATCGCCATACTTTTTCAAGTAATTCATCTCTGGATACAGGTTCTCCGCCGGCGCTGAGCAGATAACGAATTAGTTCTACTTCCCGCGCTGTAAGTTCATTCACCTTTCCATCCGGAAACAATACTTCCGATTCGAGTAAATCAATTTTTACTTCACCTAATGTTAGAATTTCAACTTCACTTGATGAGGAGTAAGTGCCGGCTCTTCTCAATCGAGCCTGAATTCTTGCAAGAAGTTCTTTTACTCCAAAAGGTTTAGTTAAATAATCATCAGCACCAAGATTTAGACCTTTTACTTTATCAATCTCCTGATCTTTTGCAGTAAGCATGATGATCGGAAAGGTGTATTTCAAAGCACGTACTTCTTTACAAATATCATACCCACTTTTACCAGGTAACATGATATCGAGAATCATTAAATCAGGCGAATGCTCTTGTACAAGTTCAACGGCATGTTCGCCATCTTCACTTACAATTACCTGATAACCTTCGCTTTCCAGGGTGTCACGAAGAGTAAATATTAAACTGGGCTCATCTTCAACTACAAGAATCTTTAAGGTCTTATTAGGCATACTCAGAAGTATTGATCATGTTTGTGTTTGAGGATTCAGATGTCTTTTTTGAGCTAACTTTCTCCTTATTTCGGATAAAAATAGGAAATCTTAGCGTGAAAGTTGTGCCCTTTCCAACTTCACTTGCCACATCAATAGTTCCACCATTTAACTCAATTAGATTTTTAACAATGCTAAGCCCAAGTCCGTGACCTTTAGTTTTAGCACTAAGTGAATCTTCAACTCTGTAGAATTTTTTAAAGATATTTTTCTGATGTTTTTTTGGGATTCCAATTCCAGTATCAGAAATATGTAAAAGCATATTCTTTGGATCCGAATCCACTTCAATTTTAATCACTTTTTTACGCTTATCTGAAGAATATTTTACTGCATTTTCTGTGAGATTACTTAACACAGTCTCCAAGTGCGACCGGTCAACCATTATCAAAGCCTGACTCATACTATGTTTAAAAGATACTGCAAAACCTTTTTCTTCAAGATAGCTCCGGTTTTCTTTTAGATACTCCTTAACAAGCTCATTCAGGTTAGAAGGAATAGCTTTAATAAGTGTTTGTCCGGAATCCGTTTTAGCAACATCCAACAATTTTTCGATCATCCCCCTCAACCGAATGGATTCATTATAAATGTGATTCCCGTATTGTTTAAGTCTCTCTTTTTCTGTTACTCGTCCGTCGGATATATTTTCACCAGCTGCCTGCATAACTGCCAATGGTGTTTTAAGTTCGTGAGTTACATTTGCAAGAAAACCAGCCTGACGTTGAGATAGGTTCCGTTCTTTTTGAGCTGTAAAAAACATAAATAATAATGCTCCAATAACGAAAAGCATGGCTACCCCAAGAACAATCAGATTTTTTAAAAGGGTATCATTATAGATAGTGCCTACAGGATTTTCTATAAATCCAACTTTTACATTCCAATTTTCAAACATATCACCCGGAAAAAACTTCCGGGCATCCATAAGGTCACGATTATAATTAACAGAAGGATTATTTGTTGCGAGAACATCGTTATTCGCCCAGTCATGTAACCAAAGTACAGTGCCTGGATTGGTTTTTGGATCAAAATATTCCATAAACATCGGAGCGATTACATCATTTACGATATAATCTTTATTCATAGAAACGGACAAATAACCAATAATGCGGTTTTCAGATAAATTGATAAATCCAATGTTCATGGTGCGATGCGCATCAAATTCTACATTATTATTCCACCGATAATCAAAACTATTTAATTCGATTCTGGCTTTAGTTCTCGCCAAGCCAACACCGTCACAAAGATTAGAAGGGTAATTTTCTGTGTACTCCATAATTTGGGTACTGTAATTATATACATACACCTTAGATCCTTCAATACAGGGATCTGTACCTTCAGGAGTGTAATAAAGCCCGTCAAAAAGGGGGCTCTCAGCTGCACTGATTATTTTTTCATGTAATTGTGGAGGAAATTTCCCTGAAGTTTCTATAGTACGTTCAGTAGGCTCAAGCTCAAGGGTTCCTAATCCTTCAAAAGGTTGATAAATTTGTCTCCAAACATTTCGGGTTAACTCATCAACAAGTGAAAGTTGGCGCTCTTCTTCTCCGTCAACCATACGGTCCCGGATATCATATAAGGAGTAAACATTCATTCCTGTTAGGGCAATGATTGCTAAAAGCCCGATACCTAAAAGTGCCCACCTAAAAGCTTTACTTGTGAACATTGTATTCAATTACTTAATCAGTGAATTATAAAATACCAGATGAGAGGTTTACATCCAGCAGAAAAAAGTAAAACTTCGTGAATCAGAATTTATTTTCTGAAATCAATGATGACCAAAGTTTCTTTCTAAGGATTCCTTCAGATCGTTAAATTCGATTGGCTTAACCAGGTAGTCAACGTAATTAGTTTCTTTGGCACGTTGCACATGATAAGGATCAGAATTACCAGTGATATAGATTACTGGTACATCAGAAAATTTTCTTATCTCAGTCATGGCATCAATGCCATCCATTTCACCTTCTAAAGAAATATCCATTAAGATAAGATCAGGGCTAATTCTTTTAGCTACTTCGATGGCAGTTTTGCCATACACAAGTTCTCCCTCTGCGTCATACCCTAACTTCTCAAGATAGCTTTCATACAGAAGATTAAGTATCAGATCGTCTTCAACGATCATCACTGTTTTTTTCTGAGATTTTTCCATTTCTAAACGTTCGTCATTCCTTTGCTTTAACCCTTCCCCGTAATAATCAAAAATAGCATTGAATAATTACAAAATGAAATTTAAATACAAAAAGAATTTGTTTAAAATTTGATTGAGAATCATAAAAAAAGCCTGATAAAATTAATTATCAGGCTTATGTACCGCAGGCCGGACTCGAACCGGCACGGGCATTTAAATACCCATTGGATTTTAAGTCCAACGTGTCTACCAATTCCACCACTGCGGCAAAAAACCGAACGTGTGTACCAACCTGCCTTTAGGCAGAAAGGTTCCACCACTGCGGCTTTCTTTACATTGGCTTGTAGAACAGCAAATATACAACTTAATCTATCACTACTTCAATCAATTTCTACTAAAAAGTTATTGATTACTTTAACGGTTTTGTACATTCCTTTAAATCAAAAAAATTACTTTTTCATGAAGAGATTTATTGCCCCGATAGTACTTTTTTTAATCATAATGTCATCACCCATATATGCTCAATTGGAAATTGGTGCATCATATGAACTAAGAGATGAAGACCCTCAAAGTGGATTCGGACTAAGAATAGAAAAAGGATTTCTTGAACAACTTCCACTTGCTCAGGTTTCGATGAGAGCACATTTCAGCTTTTTTAGTGAAGAAAATAATGTTGATGAAGGTGGAATTAGTTATTCGGAAGAATTAACTAACTATGATTTTGGAGTAGCTATTATTGGTGGAGTTTCAGTGGGATTGATGGAACCTTATATAGGCTTAGGTCTTGGTTCTACAACGCTGGATATTAATCGAAGCGATGTGGTTGGAATTCCAGCAGATGAGGAGGAACAGAACGAATCTAATATTTACTGGAATGGCATTATTGGAGCAAAGGTCACCATAATTCCGATTTTGAAACCTTTTGTTGAGTTCAGGTATTCTGATACTTCCCTGAGTGAACCAGAGGTAGCAGAAGTAACAACGGGGAGGATTATTTTCGGGGTGTCTCTAAGTTTTTAAAAAAAAGGAAGCGAAAGAGCTTATTTAATCCCTTTTAAGTACATTAAGAGCAGCACACTTCTCTTTCGAAAGTCAACAGATGGACAAAATAACTGCCATAGAAAAATATAATCTGGATGAGTACATCTTAGAAACAACCCAGCAACAGGATCTGGATCAGTTACTAGAGGTTTGTCGAATACATATGGATTCTGTTGACGAGGATATGGTTTCAAGAGCGTTCAAATTATGTTATTTGTCACATAAAGATGGGAAAAGAGCCTCAGGAGAACCCTATTACTATCATCCTGTAGAAGTAGCCAAAATTGTAGCTCAGGAAATTAATATTGATGACGTTTCAGTAGTTGCTGCACTTCTTCATGATACTGTAGAAGATACCGAAGTAGAACTCGAGGATATTAAGTTTTGGTTTGGGGATGATGTGGCCGTAATAATAGACGGTGTCACAAAAATTGCCGGAGTTTTTAAAAGTAGAGATAGTAAACAGGCAGAAGCTTTTATGAAGCTGTTACTCTCGATGGCAGAAGATATTCGGGTAATTTTGATCAAGTTTGCAGACCGGCTCCATAATATGCGAACTATTCAACACTTGAGAAGAGAGAAACAGATTAAAATCGCTTCCGAGACAATGGATCTTTATGCTCCATTAGCTCATCGCTTTGGTTTGTTTAATATTAAAAATGAGTTGGAGGATCTTTGTTTTAAAGCAATCGATCCGACCTCTTTTAAATTCGTTGCCCGAAAACTAAGAGAAAAGAAAGAATCCCGAGAGCTTTTTATTGACGAGTTTATGATGCCGGTAGGACGGCAACTTATCCAGCAAAATTTCAAATTCGAAATTAAGGGAAGGCCGAAGCATATTTACTCCATCTATAAAAAAATGCAAAGGCAGCAAAAACCTTTTGAGGAGATTTACGATCTTTTTGCCATTCGTATAATACTGGAAACCCCTCATACTAAAGAGGATTGCTGGAGGGTATATTCCATTATTACAGATTGGTATACTCCAATCCCGGAACGTTTCAGGGATTTCATCTCAGTCCCCAAAGCAAATGGTTATCAATCTCTACATACCACAGTAATTACAAAGCAGGGCAAAAAAGTGGAGGTTCAAATACGAACCCGCCGAATGGATGATATCGCGGAAAAGGGATTAGCTGCGCACTGGAAGTATAAAGAAGGTGAAGGTGAAGGAAGTGAAACGCTCGATAAATTCGTGAATTGGGTTCGGGATGTACTGGATAACCCACGACCGGATTCCACCACTGATTTTGTAAAAGACTTTCAGCTTAATCTTTATCAGGATGAAATTTATGTATTCACACCCAAAGGAGAGTTAAGAACACTTCCGAAAGGTGCGACCCCAATCGATTTTGCATTCGAAATTCATAGCGAGATTGGTGAGCGGGCTATGGCTGCTAAGGTAAATGGGAAAATGGCTCCACTACGTCAGAAGTTAAAAAATGGAGATCAGGTTGATATCATTACAGGGAACAAGATTAATCTGAACCCCGACTGGATGGATGATGTGGTAACTCACAAAGCTAAATCCAGAATTCGACAGTTCATCAAACAGAAAAGAAGAAAAGTTGCCGAAGAAGGTCGGGAAATCTGGGAAAAAAGAGCGGCGAGAGGAAAAGTTGAGATTACTGATCAGGATCTTACCAAAATTGCTAAACGGTTTAAATATGAATCGACTCAGGGTTTGTTTTATGATTTAGGGCTTGGCTCTTTAGACGTGAATATTCTTTTTAGAGAGGTTAAGAAGTATAAAAGTACCGGGAGAATTGAAGGAGAAGGGGCTGAAACGACTACAAAAACAGAAGAAGAAATTCAGGAGACGTACATCTCGGCGGCCAGGGCGATGGGAGATGGTAAATCACTTATTTTGAACGGAGAAATAAGTGATGTAAAATATACATACGCCAATTGTTGTAGTCCAATACCTGGCGATAATGTAATTGGTTTTATTAGCAGAAACGGAGATGTAAAAATCCATCGTGCTATGTGCAATAATGCCCAGCACCTTATGAAAACAGAAGGCGATCGGATTGTAGATGTAAAATGGGCTCGAAATATTGATAATAAATTTCTTGTTGCAGTAAGAGTAATTGGAGAAGACAGAGTAGGTATGATTAATGACTTAACCGATGTGTTATCAAAATCACTTTCTACCAATATGAAGAGTATTAATGTATCCAGTGATGAGGGGATGTTTGAAGGGATTATTACCGTTTACGTGGATGGTATTTCACATTTGAATAAAATTATGAAAAGGCTGGAAAAAGTTGAAGGAGTAAAGAACGTACTTCGTTACGAATAAGGTACTTAACAACTTTTAAGTAGACTTTAGTTGAAAGTATCTTTAAACTCTATATGACATTCGCTTTAGGTAAAAATGCTTAAAAAAATAAAAGCAGCGAATTAAAGGAAGGACAACAAATAAGCACAAATAGTGCTTTTAATATAAAAATGACTAGAAGTTATGATGACTTACACTAAACGTGATATAGTTCGTCGTGTCGCTGAGGCAAACGATGAGCCAATGATCAAAGTAGAACCTTGGGTAGATTCAGTAATTGTAGCAATGCGCGAAATTATGATGTCTGCAGATACCGAGTGCCGTATCGAAATACGCGATTTTGGTGTTTTTGAAGTTAAGGAGACTAAGGCAAAGCCAAAGGCTCGTAACCCCAAAACAAATGAAGTGATTTACGTACCAGCACACCGTAAAACCCATTTCAAGCCAAGTAAATTGTTAAAATCTTTTTTACGTCAACCGTTGGAGGACGTAAAATAATAACAGAGTTACAGTGCAGGAGTATTCACGTCTGGTCGGTATTGATGTTGGAAAAAAACGGATTGGTATCGCCCAGACAGATCTCCTTAAAACGATAGCTTCCCCTGTAGGTACATTTCCTCCTGAAGAAGTTTTTGCTCACCTAAAAAAAATTACCACTCAATCTTCGGTAGATAAATTTATCGTAGGCTGGCCTCTTATGCCCGATGGTTCAGAAGGGAGTTCCATCGAGATGGTAAAGGAATTCATAAAAAAACTGGAAAACGAATTCCCGGAAATCGATGTTTACCGAATGGATGAACGCAATACTTCTACTAAGGCTATGCAACTTATGGTAGAAGCCGGTATATCAAAAAAGAAAAGAAGAGAAAAAGAACGGGTGGATAGAATTGCTGCAGCAGTTATCTTACAGAATTACTTAGATGAAAATTATTAGTACGAATGCCCATACTACCAATAGTAACTTATAACGATCCTGTACTTAGACAAAAAGCAGAACCTGTCGCTGAGCTTAATAATGAAGTACAAGTATTTATCGACGACATGTTTGAAACAATGTATAATTCGGATGGTGTTGGTCTAGCGGCTCCTCAGGTTGGAAGTTCTCTTAGAATTTTTGTGTTAGATGCAGACAACATGATGGACGATGACGAAGAGAAACCAGGACCAATGGCATTCATTAATCCTGAGATTGTTGAAAAAAAAGGAATGAAAATTCCTATGGATGAAGGTTGTTTGAGTATTCCTGAGGTTACCGACAAAGTTATCAGACCGGAAACCGTTGTGATCAGATATAAAGATGAAGATTTCGAAGATCAGGAAATTGAAGCGTCGGGGTGGTTGGCACGGGTAATTCAACACGAATACGATCACCTGGAAGGTATTCTCTTTATTGATTACCTGAGTGTATTCAGGAAAAGAATGCACAAAGCAGATTTGAAAGAAATTGAAGACGGGGAAAGAGAAACCAGATATCCAATCAGACCTAAAATTTGACAGAATTTCTAAAACCTTAGAAGAATGAATATTGTTTTTATGGGGTCTCCAGACTTTGCAATTCCAAGTCTTGAAGCTATCCATCATTCATCACATACCATCAAAGCGGTTGTTAGCAATATTGACAAACGCAGAGGAAGGGGTTCTGAGACCGCACCAACTCCTGTTAAAGCTAAAGCGCTGGAATTAGGACTCTCGGTTATTGAAGTCGAGGATTTAAAGTCAGATGAGTTTTCAAGTCAGCTAAAGCTACTTGAAGCAGATTTATTTGTTGTGGTTGCTTTCAGGATACTTCCAAAAAAAGTACTAGAGATTCCAACTATTGGCTCTGTAAATCTGCATGCTTCTCTTCTTCCAAAATATCGGGGTGCGGCGCCTATTCACTGGGCAGTAATGAATGGAGAAGATAAAACGGGGTGTACCATTTTCTTTTTAGATGAAAAGATGGATACCGGAAAAATTATCCTGCAGGAGGAAATCCAAATCGATGACAACGAGACTACCGGGGATGTTTATACTCGTTTAATGATCAAAGGTAGCCAGGTTTTACTTAATGCTATAAATCAAATTGAAGAGAATTCTTATAGTACCATTGAACAGGATGACTCTCTTGCTACACCCGCACCTAAAATCTTCCGTGATGATTGTCATGTTAATTTTAATAAACCGGCTAAAGAAGTACATAACAAAATAAGAGGGCTTAGTCCTTTTCCAACTGCCTGGGCTACATTGAATGGAGAGAAATTTAATATGTACAAATCAAAGCTGGGAGTATTTGCAAATATAGACCCGGGAGAATTATTAGTTAAAGATGGGAAACTATTGGTCGGGTGTGTAGACGGGACCATTGAACTATTAGAGATTCAGCTTCCCGGAAAAAGAAAAATGCAGACAGAAATTTTTCTAAAAGGAAATAGTATTGAAGGCACACTCAAATAAATTAATATAAATTTAGTTTGAGATAGTGAATCCGTTTTTTATCATCCCGCAAAATTAACAGACAATTTCATAGCTATGGATCCTTTAGAACTCATAACCGCTGCAAAAAATGGCGATTTAGAAGAAGTCAAAAAGCTTCATAAAGGAAAAGCCGATCTTAATGGTACTAATAGTAGCGGTGCTTCAGCATTAATTGTTGCCGCAGAAAAAAATCATTTTGAGATAGTTAAGTATTTAGTGAATGAAGGAGCTGATCTGAATATTGAAACGAAAATGGGTGGGACAGCTCTGAACCGTGCTGCAGAGAATGGCAATATTGAGATGATTAATTTCCTTCTGGACAAAGGTACTAAGATCGGAAATTTAGCACTTATAGTTGCTGCCAGAAACGGTCATCTTGAAGTTGTTACTTTGTTAGTTGAAAAAGGAGCGGACGTCGATTTCCAACAGCGTTGGGGACATACCGCATTAATGGTTGCAGCTAAAAGCGGACATACAGATGTTGTAAAATACTTGCTTGCTCAGGGAGCAAATGTATATCTGAGGGATCGAAATGGCGATACTGCTATGATGATTGCCAATGAAAATGATCAGGAGGATATTGTTCTTATCCTAAGAAGAGCAGGAGCGATAGCTGAAACTAAACCTAAAAAGGAAAAGGCAGCTGCTCCAGTTGAGGATGAAGACGACGATGACGATTCTATCGACGATACACCGGATGTGGATGAATTAGTATCGGATGATGATGCTCCAGATGAAATTGACCTTGATGATTAACTACTCTCTTAGATCGTTTTTTAAACCGGATTTTTTCTCTTCTTCGTTGATGTAAATATCTTCGGATTCAATTTCGATTTCACCTGTATCTTTTTTCACTTTTCTTATAGAAGCTTTCGCGGGTATCTGATCAACGATTTTATTTACAAGTTCTTTAAGTTTTCCAAGTTTCTTCTTGCGCCAGGCTACATCCAGTGTGTAAACCAAAATGGAGCTAATGGTAAATAAAGAAGCAAATAAACCGGCACCTTCAAATGGAGTTGGGTCAAAAACTCCGAGTCCGATTCCGAATAAAATGGCTGCAAGAATTCCACCATACATCACTCCCTCGGTTAACGAACTTGCAAGGCCAACTCTTTGTGAAACTCTTAGTCGTACTCCATGTTCACGTTTGGTTAAACTTGCAACCGTTTCAATACCGGATAGAGAAGTATTTACCCACTCTTTTTTTGAATAGTCTTCTTTGGTTTTGCCAAAAGTATCGCCTCCTACATGATGTTTTAAATCGGTAGTAACTTCGTTCCAGATATCATCCATCAACGCTTCGGTGTTAATTTCCCGTTCTTCAAAAATATGCGTATCGGTTAATCCAGATCTTCGGGTGATATTTTTTTCCCGGTATTCAAGGGCAGCTGTTTTTATAAAATCCATATCCAGACCCGCATCATCCCCAATTTGAAGAAGCTCGTCTATGGTAAGTCCCTTTTCTTTTTTAGAAGAATTTTCCTGCTCTAGTTTTTGAAGCTCAGCTGCTCTTTTAATAATAAGCTGGATTTCTTCTTCGGAATAAACTTTATCTGGCATATTGTTGGTTTTTCAAGGAATATACAATGTTAGAATAGACCTCGCACTAACCAATTAAGTTTGCGAACCTCCATAAATAATTAGCAAATTTTTATCCTGTATGATAGGTATGGTATTAATGAAGTCAGTGAGATATATTATGAGTGATATGAATAAAAAATATACACTTAGATTAGTTATAGTTTTTAGCTGGGTTTTATTTTTAAGTTACTCTGTTAGTGGTCAAATCTGGCAATCAATAAACGGTCCAATAGAATCTGATATAAGAGATATAGAAATTGTAGGTGATTCAGTTTTTGTTGTTGGGTATGAGGGAGGAATTTTTAAAAAACTAATCACTGACAAATCCTGGACTTATATAAAAACCGACTACGCTACTAACCTGAGTTTCTTAAAAACAGAAAAATTTTATTTAGCTGGAACTGCTGGTGTAGTTTTACTTTCGAATGGATTGGCCGTTAATCAACTTTTTATTTCATACGATTTCGGGAAGACCTGGAACTGGTTTGAAGACGGGTTACAAAACTGTCATTCGGTTTCTGAATTATTGGAAACGAGTTTAGATGATGTGCTTGTTGGTTGCGGCTCATTGTACATGTATAACGACTCTTCCAAGACATTTCAGGATTTACTTCCCGGAATTGGAGGAAGAATTCAATTTATCAGGGAAATAAACAACCAGGTATTCTCAGGAACTACAAATGGTGTATTCATCTCTGAAAACCAGTTGATTGACTTCGAGTTGTTTGGACTGGACAGCCTTACTGTGTATGACATGACGGAAAGAAATGATAGCCTATTTTTTGTAACAAGCAATGGAATAAGTAGTTACTTCGGCGAAAGCTGGAAACTTTATGAAAATCAAGATGAGTTAGAATTTCTCTTTATTGAGGTTCTCGAAGCAAAGCTCATCGTTGGTACTGAAGAAGACATATACTATTTCTCAAGCTTAGAAAATGAGTTAACCCCTGTATTTGAAAACCAAATTGAGGGAACTATTAACCGGATTGAAGTTCATGAGGAAGCATTATTTGTTGCAACAACAAAAGGACTATATGAATGTGTAACAGAAACAGATACCTGTACAAACATGGAGATTCCAAATTCATTTGTTTACTCTATATCACTTAGTGATAATGATCATTTATTTGCAAGTACTTTTTTTGGTTTGTACCGGTACAATATCGAATCTGAATTATGGGACGAATCTCACATCCCGACAGATTCACACAGAAAAATACTATCGATTAACAGCGATTCATCATATAGCCATCAATACCATTTTATATATACTTGTAGTTTTCGTAACTCCAGCTGTAATTCAGTACAAGTAGATTCCGGCTTTCCTTTGTTTGATTTTGCTATTGATGAGGCTGGTGTTTTCTATGCGGCATCAAACAGAAAAGTCTTTCGGTCTGAGGATGCCAAAGTATTTGAAGAAATTGAATTCAATGAAAACAGAACGAATAGAAAACTTTTTACTATTGGGGATTCATTGCTGTTTATTGGAACCAATGAAGCATTAATTAAAAAGGAAATTCAATCAGGAGATACGACTCAAATTAAATTTAACGGATATGGCGGAGGTCATTTTGCACACACAAAAGAGGGAGTAATTATAACCTATGCCTCGGGTGGTTTGTATCGAAGTAATGATTTTGGAAAAACCTGGAAAAAAATATTCAACGATTCACACATTTTAGTGGATGAATTTATTTCGAGCTCCACAATAACCAGTGATGGTAATTCTATTTTCCTTTTCACCACTTTTAATAGAATATTTGTTTCAAATAATTCGGGAACCAGCTGGGGAATTTTTGAAGATCAATTTAATGCCAGAGTTCGCACGTCTTTAATAAAGAACGATGAAAGTTTATTTGTGGGGACTTGGGGTGGTGGTGTTTTTGAATTTTCTTTACCTCTTGAACCACCAATTACCATATCCAATGAACAGGAGGCTCCTTCAACTCCCGGAACTTTTGTATTGTATCAAAATTATCCAAACCCTTTTAATCCTTCCACAACGTTTTCGTTTGAGTTAAATAAGTCTGAATCCGTTTTAGTGGATGTTTACAATTCCTATGGACAACAAATTTTTTCCAAGAACCTTGGAAGATTAGGTTCAGGACTTCATTCAGAAACGGTTAACCTGTCAGAGTATGCAAGTGGAGTATATTTTGTAAAAGTTTCTGCCGGTAACGAATCTCAAGTTATTAAGATGATGCTTATCAAATAAAAAAAGCCCTGGTTGAATAACCAGAGCTTTAAAATAAACATTCTGAATTTGAAAGCTATTTTTCTGAAGCGTATTCAAATTCATGTACATCCAAATCCACTCCATCACTAGGTCTGACAGTCATAGACTTGGGTTCAAGGAAGTATTTCAGGTAATCTCTTCCTCCGGCTTTTGCATCAGTTCCACTCATTTTGAATCCGCCAAATGGCTGTGCACCAACTAATGCTCCTGTACATTTTCGATTGATATATAGGTTACCAACTTTAAACTTCCGTAATGCATTTTCAATCTTTTTAGGATCCTGAGAGAAATAAGCACCGGTAAGTCCGTAATCGGTACTATTTGCAATTCGAAGAGCATCTTCGGTGTCCTTCGCTTTGATGAAAGCTGTAACAGGACCAAAAATCTCTTCCTGAGCAATGCGTGCATTTTCATCCACATCAGCAAAAACTGTTGGTTCGATATAGTAACCCGGATTTTCAGTATCCGCTAATTTTCCTCCAGCCATTAGCTTTGCTTCGGATTTCCCAATCTCGATATAGCTCATAATTTTATCTACAGCTTTTTGATTTACTACCGGACCGGAAGGGAAATTATCTTTCGCATCTCCAACTTTAAGTGCCTTTGTTTTCTCAACCACTTTCTGAAGTACTTCATCATAGACTGATTCCACCACAATAGTTCTGGAACCAGCAGAACATTTTTGTCCCTGAAATCCAAAAGATCCTTTCACGATTTCCTCAGCTGCTCTGTCCAGATCCGCATCTGCATCTACAACAGTGGCATTTTTACCACCTAGCTCACATACCAGACGCTTTAAGAAATTTTGACCTTCAACCACTTTTCCGGCAATTTCTGCCATGTGTAGTCCTACTGCTTTCGAACCTGTAAAACTAATGAACCGGGTTTTAGGACTGGTAGTCAGAGCCTCACCCACTTCAATGTTATCTCCGGTAACAAAGTTGAATACACCTTTAGGTAATTCCACTTCCTCAAAAATTTCAGCAACGATATGCCCCATTTTTGGAGTATCAGGAGCTGGTTTAGCAACAACAGTATTTCCCGCTGCAATTGGAGCAGCTGCCATTCCCAGGTAGATTGCAAAAGGGAAGTTCCATGGAGAAATCGAAACTCCGGCTCCAATAGGCATATAAATGGTTTTATTGGCATCGCCCCATGTATCTTTAACGGGCATCCCTTTATCCAAACGCATTGCTTCGTACGCGTAATAGATCAGGAAGTCGATTCCTTCAGCAGTATCTGCATCAGCTTCCAGGTAATTTTTACCGGCTTCGCTAATCATCCACGCATTTATTTCCATTCTGCGTCGCTTAACCACATTGGCAGCTTTAAGCAAATATTCAGCTCTTTCTTTAGCAGGAGTATACTGCCAGGTTTCGAATGCTTCCCAAGCCGAATCCAGTGCACCAAGTGCTTGCTCGGTACTAGCCATTTGAAAGGTGCCGATTACTTCATTAGTATTTGATGGGTTATAACTTTCGAAGGTTCCGGAATCTCCTTTCACCCATTCGCCATTAATATATAAATCGTACTCTTGCCCGAAATTAGAGCGGGCATTTTCTAACGCTTTTTTTTGAGCAGAGTCTATGGTAGGATCAGAGAAGTCGAGATATTCTTCGTTTTTAAATTTTTCTAGTGTGATATCAGACATTTTGTAGGTACTGGGTTTCGGTAGTTAAAATTTTTTATGTATCGGGTGAATTTCGAAGCCTAAATATAGCCAGAAAAGCGCTCCCAATTCAAAGAGCTTGTAAACTGTTTTTAAGTTAGTGTAAAGCCATTGAAAATGGGACTTAGTAATGGTAGTTTTACAGTCTATTAAGAACTTTATTTGATTGTGATTGGTTCCTAAATAGGGATTTGTTCATAATTATTCATTACAAAAAAAGGATTCGAAATGTCAAAAATTAAAGTCGGAATAAATGGTTTTGGACGTATCGGTAGAATGGTTACTCGAGCTATTCTTGCGAAGTACGCCGATCAAATTGATATCGTTGGTGTAAACGATCTTACCGATACTAACACGCTAGCTCATCTTTTTAAATATGATTCGTCTCAGGGGATGTACAACGGAAATGTTTCTGTTGATGGAGATACCATTACTATTGATGATTTGAGCTTCAAAGTTACAGCTGAGCGTGACCCTGCTAACCTAAACTGGGGTGATCTTGGTGTTGATGTAGTAATTGAATCAACAGGATTTTTCGTTGATAAAGAAAGTGCAAGCAAACACCTGACTGCAGGAGCTAAAAAAGTAATCATTTCCGCACCAGCTAAAGGAGCTGTTAAAACAGTTGTTCTTGGGGTTAATGATGAAGTAATTGATGCAGACACTGAAATCTACTCTAACGCTAGTTGTACAACTAACTGTCTTGCTCCAATGGTAAAAGTGTTAGATGATGCTTTTGGAGTTGTGAAAGGATTCATGACTACCATTCACTCTTACACTGGCGACCAGAGAATTCTGGATGCTCCGCACAGAGATTTAAGAAGAGCTCGTTCCGCAGCAATTAATATTATTCCAACTTCAACTGGTGCAGCTAAAGCAGTTGGTTTAGTACTTCCGCATCTTAATGGTAAACTGGATGGTGGAGCTGTTCGTGTTCCAACTCCAACCGGTTCATTAACTGATTTTGTATGTGAAGTTTCAAAAGAAACTACAATAGAAGAAGTAAATGCAGCATTCAAAGCAGCAGCTGAAGGACCTCTGAAAGGTATTCTTGAGTATACCACTGATCCAATCGTTTCAACAGATATTATCGGAAATACACATTCAAACATTTTCGATAGCGACTTAACCAAAGTAGATGGTACTATGGTGAAAGTAATTGGTTGGTACGACAACGAAGCCGGATATGCTAACAGAACTGCTGATCTGGTTACTAAGATTCTTTAATTCTAAGAATCGATTCAAATTCAACCCTGCACATATTTTATGTGCGGGGTTTTTTTATGCTCATAAGTTGTAAAAATGATTTGAGATGGTTGAGGCGAATAGCTGGCAGAAGTACCTTTATCAAAATTCAAATAAGACATTTCTTTCCATGAAAAACACAGTCCTTTTATTCCTGGTATCAGCATTAATTATTGGTTGTTCTTCTCCAAAACAGCGGGCGCTTACTCTCGATACCGATCATCTTATTGAAGACATTAGAATTCTTTCCTCTGATGAAATGCAAGGCCGGTTGGTTGGAACAGAAGGGAATGCAATGGCAAGAGAATACATAATTAACAGGTTTACGGAAGCTGAGCTTCCCGTATTTGATGGAAGTTATACTCATGACTTCAGCTTAGAACGACCGAATGGAAATACTGTGGAAGGAATCAATGTGATTGGAATGGTAGAAGGGTTGTCTGATTCTTTAATTGTTATTACAGCACATTATGATCATTTGGGAGTTAGAGACGGTTTGATTTTCAACGGTGCAGATGATAACGCTTCCGGCACAGCGGCATTAATTGCAATAGCAGATTATTTCACGGGAACAACGCCGAATCATACGCTTATCTTTGCAGCGTTGGATGCTGAGGAGGGTGGATTAAACGGAGCCAGAGCTTTTGTAATGGATTCGGTTTTGATGGAAAGAGTGGTATTAAATATCAATATGGACATGATTTCCCAGAATGATAAAAATGAACTGTATGCTGTCGGAACTTATCACTACCCTGAATTGAAGACCATTTTGGAAACAATAGATACCGGAGAAATAAGTTTATTATTTGGTCACGATCGTCCCGAAGATCAGAATCAGGATTGGACGTTTGCTTCTGATCACGCCCCGTTTCACAGGCTAGGAATTCCATTTATCTACTTTGGGGTAGAAGATCACGAACATTATCACCGTCCAACCGACACTTTTGAAACAATCCCTCAGGAATTTTACAAACAATCCGTTCAGGTCATTTTGAATGCTGTGATTGCAATGGATAACAACTAAACCATCGAAAAAATGAAATATTTAACACTACTCAGTTTGTTTCTTTTCCCTTTGTTAGTACATGCACAAACGTCAGTAGAAGATCAGATTAAATACGCTTTACTTGCAGCCCCGAGTGAATACAGGGAAGGTGCTACCGTGTATGGATTGGATGAAAATGAAGAACCAATCATTTTAAAAGAAGGCACTAACGAGTTTGTCTGTGTTGCAGATAACCCGAATACTAGGTTTCAGGTGTCTTGTTATCACAATAGTCTGGAACCTTTTATGAATCGTGGTAGAGAACTTAGAAAAGAAGGGAAAAATCCTCAGGAGATTTTTGATATTCGGGAACAGGAGGCGAGGAATGGAACACTTCAAATGCCGGACAGACCTGCAGCCCTACATGTGTATTATGGCGATAATGTAGGTTTTAATGCAGAGACAAATACCATGGAAGGGGCGAAATACAGATATGTGGTGTACATCCCTTTTGCAACTGAAGAGAGTACTGGGATCCCAATTCGTCCAAATGCACCCGGACATCCATGGTTAATGAATCCCGGAACTCATAGAGCTCATATTATGATAACTCCACAATATGTTGATCAATAGTTAGATTAATAAAACTTCTTGACGTAGCTGGTGCACTCTTTGCACTCTTTTCCGTCTTTTCGGGCTTCTTCTTCTGTTTCAAAACCCTGGGTTGAGTGTGCTTCTATATCACCATCCTTATTAACTCTTCTCCATCTCCATTCTTCTTTAACGTCCTGATATAATTCACACTTAGCCATATATAACTTATTATTTTTTTGAATCTTATAAGTATACAACATACAAAACAAGAGGCGGGAGGGCAAAAAAAGAGAATTACGAATAGCAGAATAAAGAATTAGGAATAGGGATTTTAAACATCCTATTCCTAATTCAACTATTCGTAATTACAAAGTCGTAGCTGATTTCGGATCCTTTTTCCAAAGCTTTAGAGACGGAACAATATTTAGTGATGGATAAGTCTAAAGCTCGCTGTACTTTCTTTTCATCTAAGTCGCCGGAAAGAATGAAATGCATATGAATAGTCTTGAATTCTGAATATCCTACGTCAAGCTTTTGCTTATCTCCATCTACTTCCACTGTTAGTGATTCCAGCTTCTGTTTTTGTTTTTCAAGAATAGAAATCACATCTATAGCACTACAGCCACCGATTCCGGCTAATAAAAGTTGCATAGGACTCATTCCGCCTTCAAGTCCACCAATATTCGTTTTACCGTCAATACGGATATTTCCACCTTCTTCATTTCCTGCTTCCATGTGAAAATCTTTTCCAAGCCAGTTTACATCTACTTTCATAATGATCCATTTTATTAAATTCGTTTGAAAGTAAGGGTTTTGAAATGAAGTTCAGATGAATTCTTTTTTAGTCGTCATCCTAATACCGTGAAAACGGGACGAAGGGTCTTAGTTATATCAATTTGTGATAATAATAAACTTTGTCATCCTGAGGATACTTCCGAAGGATCTAATCGGGTATAGGCCTCTGCATAACTTTCATGAAACGCCACGTTTTTATTCCTTCCACTTTTGGATGGGCAAAAGTGGAGCAAAACCCACCGGCCGGGATTTATTCTGGGCAGATATTCTCCGCTTCAGGCAAATAATCAAATGTCCCGGTTTGCGGGACTGATTTTTTGCTTCTCTGAAGCTGTGATGAATATCTGCTATTCCTCCATAACTCCAATGCCGGTTTTTTTTGGTCATCATGAACCTGTTTCAGAATCTTTACAAAAGCCTTTGTGAGGAGTGAATACGACGAAGCAGTCTCATAGATCAGATAAGAAACTCTCCGCTTGTAACAGACCTCCCCTGATTTCGAGTCAAAATCTGAGTTTCGATAAAGAGCCTCCCCTCCTTAGCTAAGGAGGGGATAGAGGGGAGGTTTGAAAAGTAATTCAATCAGCAAAAAATTTAAACGAAGCTTCTTTTAACCTTAGAACGATTCTAAAAAACACCACAATTTTGGAATCTAAAATTATCACCCCTAACTTTGAATGGAATTTTCAAACTATGAAACAGTTCGGATTACATATCAACCCAGATTTTGGAGGCACTAATTATTATGAGGTGTCATGGGAAAGGAGTACGTCCGGATTGTAACGAGTGGTAGATAATTACCAGGATTTTGAAGCCCGGACAATCTGTTGTTCGGGCTTTTTTTTTGGGAGTACGCCAAAGTTGGAGAGTTGGACCGGACTGTAAATCCGGGGCTGAAAAGTTTAGCAGGTTCGAATCCTGCTATTCCCACAAACTATTAATAAAAAGATCGACGCTTATGTTTTACAACAAAACGAATCCGCCGGAAACCGGCAATTTTTATGAAATCGATACTACAAGGAAGGGAAGCTATACCTCTACCTGAACTGCTTATTGAATAAATATTAACAAAAGCAGCCTGGGTTAATGCAGCTGGTTTCCCATCCAAAAAATCAAACGCATTAACTAAAAACGAAAGGCTGTTTTGACACCTGCAGAATACACATTTATAAAAGAGTGCCTTGGCATTCAAAAAGATTCATTTTACTACTACAAGGATAAGTACGCGCTGGAATTAGCACGTATACTTTGCCAACGAAATGAAGAATTAAAAATCGGACAGCTTAAGCAGTCCAGGTTCTCATTTCTGTTGCAAAAGGAACCCGTCAAAAAAGTGGTTTCAGGTATAGGTAGAGATACCATCACGTACAAAGATCTGGAAGAGGAGCATAACCTTAATGGAAAAGGTTTTAGCTATACCATTTCAGAATGGGGCGAGTATAAACGTCACCGGAATGACAGCTATTTTCAAACCTCCAGACCTGGAATAAACCTTGTACTCCAACTTAACTTTGATGATATCCATAACCGACATTACAACGAACTTATTAACCCTGAATCGGAAGATCACCCGTTTGCCTGTACGCTACATCCTGTATTGGTAAAAGGAGACTACACCATGTGCTGGGCAAGACTGGATATTTCCCTCGAGACCGGAGAGGTGCTGGTGGAAGAAATCCAGAACGACTGGCTTAGGGATACCAAATGGATGCTTGGGTACCTCGAGCGGTGGGAGAAGTCTGGCCGGGATTATACCAAACACTGGCTGATGGAAAGAACTTCTCTTAAAAAGCTGAGGGAATATTATACCTTACTGCTTGAATCATATATTAAACTATGGGATGAAGCAATTCTTTGTCTGGTACTCAAGTTTAGTAAAGAAGAGCTGGGTGCCGATAAAATCTGGTACCATACCTTTGAAAGCGGGAAGTTTCTGAAAGGCTATGGAAATTACTCTCTGCCTCCAAAATCGGTATATACAAAACTTCCAAAGCGTTTTGGATTTACTGAAACGGAAGAGGCTCCGGAGTTTATAAAAAAGGAAGCTTTCCTGAAGAAAAAACTCCGCCGTAAAGCTTTGAGGTGGTTTACGATGGTTCTATAAAATAAAAGCCGTGGGTTTGAGTTTTTCTCACGGCTTTTAAAACATTTGTTAGATATCGGTATGAAAAGTACTGCTTTATTCACTTTCTCTACTTTTGTTCCGATACTGATCTTCATCAGCACAGGCGCCTGAACCAAAAACTCTCCGCTGCGAAATCAGAATGGCGTTCGTGAAGAATCACCTGAATAAATCCAATGGTCCATGTTCATCTTATGGCATGAATTACGTTCTCCCGGTGTGGATTTATTCACCCTTTGGGTACGCTGATCCTTCTACTCTCTTTTCCCATTCTTATTTCTAATGCGGAATATTTTTCTCCAATGCCGGATTTTTTAGTCATCCTGAGGATACTTCCGAAGGATCTGCAAAACACGGTCCTCCCTCTGACTTCACGCAAGCGTGAAATCTGTCTCCCCTGTCTGCCGACAGGCAGGCCCCGAGGGGAGACACAGTACGGCGCAAAAAGTCATCCTGAATACTGAATCTAGTTCAGCACAGGATCTTTAGAAAAGTCTTTGCGAGGAGTCCCGGGAATACGGGACGACGAAGCAATCTAATAGATCACATTAGAAACTCTCAGCCTTTAACAGACCTCCCCTGATTTCGAGTCAAATTCTGAGTTACGATAAAGAGCCTCCCCTCCTTAGCTAAGGAGGGGATAGAGGGGAGGTTGAAAAGTGTTCTCAGAGTAATCACTCAATCCTCTTCATAGAAAACACTTCCGTTCTTGTCTCGCCATTTTGTATGAGGCGCAACCGGATTTCCATTTCATTTTCGGATTTGAGCTCGAAAGACAATCCTTTCATTTCCAGTTTGGTATCAGAGAAGCTGATCATCTCAAACCGGACCATATCTTCTTTTTCTTCCCAGGAGGTTAAATCGGGATTAAAATGTTTGAGACGGATTCCGTTTTCGTCCAATAACAGGAATTCGTAAAAGACGATCTTCCCGTCTTTATAATGCCGGTACATTCCCATCATGGTGCCGTCTACAGGAAGTGACCAACTTTCCTCGGAAACTCCTCCAAAACCGTCTCCGACCCAAGTCCCGGCCAGCCATTGGTAATCCTCAATCCTGAACTCTGCGGATGTATTGGGTTCTGTTTCTAAAATAGGACTAAAAGAAAGTCCTGCTAAAAGGGTACATGCGATAATGATGAATTTCATACTGTGATTGGATTAGTTCATATTCACTAGTATGACAAATGGAAGGGGAGTGTGGGGACAGGTATTTTTTATTTAAAGAGTTATATGATTGTTCAAATTTTATTAAAAATGACACTTACTTTTGGGAGATAGTTTTTTTATTAATAATTTAAATTGGTATTTAAACTTCTACAAAAAAAACATGGACTTACTACATTCCGAAATTGGTTCAGCGAAAGATAATTTTAAAAGTCCTGTTCATAATTGGTATAAATTCACGGCAGGCTTTTCATATAAATTTGTAGATGGTATAATAGAATTGGAAAATCTAAAAAGTGAAGAATCTCCAATTATTTTTGATCCTTTTTCTGGGTGTGGTACTACTCTCGTTTCTTGTCAAAAACATGGTATTAAAGCTGTTGGCAATGAAAGCCAACTTTTTATGTTAGATGTTATAAATGCTAAGCTAAATTGGAACCTAAGTGAAGTAGAACTCATTGAGAAACTAAATAACTTAAAGGGGCATGTTTTTTCTAACAAAGAAGGAGTAGAACAAGATTTTCATACACTTTTAGAAACCCTTTATACAAAAACTACTCTAACTACACTTTATACAATAAGAAATTTTATTAGAAGGTTTGAAAAAGAAGACATTCGGCTTTTTTTTAAATTGGCACTTAGTCAAACCCTTCATAAAGTTTCTATACATCCTATTGCTGTTCCATACATTTCGCGAAATAAGATTTTGAAGAATGAGAAATTACCTTGGGATGTTTTCGAAGATATTTTTAGAGGCATGATTTCTGATCTTATTGATTTAAGAGGCAAGAAGAGGACTTCTAGAGTATATAATCATGATTCAAGAAAAAAGAACCAACATATTAAATATAGATCTTGTGATTTATGTATAACGTCTCCTCCATACTTAAATAATCTTGATTATGGAGAAGTTTCGAAAGTTCATACTCATTTTTTTGAAATAACAGATGATTGGGGTGATATAACAAATAAGGTTAGAAGAAAACTAGTAACAGGTTCTACTACACATTACAAAGAAGCAGAATTCAATACGAAAGATTATATGAGCTCTGAATTTGTAATAAAAAACAAAGAGATTGTGAATCGCTTAATGAAATTAGCCTCAAAAATTAAAAAAATATCTCAAGAACGTGCAGGGAAAAAAAGCTTTAATATTTTGATGCTTTATTATTTCAAAGACATGTATGAGGTATTAAATGAAATAAGAAGAGTTTTGAAAAATGGGAGTAAAGCATATTTAATTTTAGGAGATTCAGCACCATACGGAGTGTATGTAGAAACAACAAAATTACTTGGGGAAATTGCACTAAATTGTGGTTTTAGTTCATATGAAATAGAAGAAATTAGGTCAAGAGGTACTAAGTGGAAAAGTTTAAAATATCGACATTCTATTCGATTGAGCGAGAACCTATTAATTCTTGAATGAGTAAATATATAAGCTTAAATAATTCTGAGACAAAAAGGGTGCATTTTTTAAGTGATTTCGACTATCAAAAAGCGTTCGAAAAGGGTTGGGCTTACTCATTTGTATATCATTTTAAAGAAATTAGAGACGTTTTTTTAGTATTGAGAGAAATTGGATTTAGCAACCTTAAGGACTTTTCCAAAAAATTTATTGAAGAATTAAACGTAGAGCATATAAAAACTCCTTGGCACTCTAGAAGAATTTTAGAGCATATTAATGCGTTAGTTAATTTTGGGTTAGTTAGTCAGGAGGAAAAAAAAATCAAAGATTTTAGCTTTTTCAAAAATTCCGAAATTGGAGACCCTCTTACTGATTCGGATTTAGAAGATTTCAAAAGAATATTCTTCTCTTATTATAGATTCCAAGAGATTATGTCTTGGTTTATATCATTAGATACAGAGTTTAAAAAAGATTTTATAATTTCATTAAATGAAAAGGTAGTTAAGGATAAGTCTTCATTAATTTATACTTTTATTAGAGATAGCAGGTTTAATGATACGTTTCTTTCAGATCTAAAAAAGGATTCAACTGTCTACATAATTCCAAATTCAGAAGAAGATAAAAATGAACACTTAATGCGTTTTTGGGATATGTTCATTAAATGGGGTACAGAATTGTCCGTAATCGAAAAGTTCAGTTTAAAAAGTTATGATATTGAATTATCATTACCTCATAAAAGCCTTTCATGTGTATATTTTAAAAGAGATTTAGAACCAGGTTTTAATCTCTATAATTATTTAAATGTTAATTATAATGAAAGATACATTGGCATCAAGGAACTAATATTTGATTTAATTAAGAAGTATAGATATTCAATTAAAGATCTTCATAACGAAATAATAAAATTAGAGAGAGAAAAATTTGAAGAAATTAGTTTGCAGAGAACGTCGGAAAAGTTTTTGTTTAACTCAGATTCGCTATTGTTACCAAAAGTTAATGACGCTTATGTCTCACATATTTTAAGATACTAATGGAAAAAACAGACCAAATAAAAGAATTTTTAAAATCGAGGGGTGTTTCAGCTGATACTGCTGAAAACTTGAGAAAATTTAATTTGTCATTTAATCCATTTCCAAAGTCTGGAATTTCGGATTTAAATATTAGTGATAAAGTTATCAGCGATTTATCACTAATTGATGAAGAAGTTGAGAAAGAGTTACTAAGATTTGTAATAGACTCACTCTTTACTGAGAATCCAAATAGTACAGATAACTATTTAAGTGCTTTAATTAGAGGTGATTATGGGTATGGTAAAACCCAAACATTACTTTATGCAAAATATTTTATTGAGTCATTTTCTTCATTAAGAGACGAGTTACATAGAAACCCATATGTAGTTTACATTGATAATCCAGGTGCAAAATTAACGGAGCTAATTGGGGCAATTGTGACACAAATTGGAGAAGAAAATTTAAAGAAGTATTTATGGAACGTTGTGATTTCATCTCTGAAAAAAGATGAAGGAATACGAAAAAAATTAACCTCACACATGCCACAAGGTTATAGTCTTTTTAAAAAAGATGACCTTGAACCATTCTCAGATTCAAATACTGTTAATTATAGGGCTTTTATAGATGCCTTCATTAAATTTTTACCTAATTCAGGGAAAAAGAATACCTTTTTGGAAGAATTAAAAGTGTATTCAATCGGAGCACTCACCAATGAATTTGAAAATATTACAATCTCTACTTATTTCTATGACTTTTTATCCGAGAAAATTGGTGTAAATAAAACTTGGGAAATTCTAACCGGAGGATCCAAAAATTTAGATAAAAAAGAAGTTTATATAATTAGAGCAATCGTTAAACTTATTAAAAGCCAAGGATATACTGATTTTTTTATTTTAGTTGATGAGTTTGAGGCAGTAACAGCAGGTCGGTTAACGAATAAAGAAATTGATCAATACATTACTAATCTTAGGACTTTAATAGATAAAGAAAGAAACTGGTGTTCAATATTTGCAATGACTGGTTTTGCATTTTCAAAATTAAAGACAATGTCTCCTCCTCTTGCTGAAAGGATTAGTACTAGAATATTAGACTTAAAACCTTTGAATAAGGAAAGGTCTGAAAAATTAGTTCTTAATTACTTAAATCTTGCGAGAGAAGATTCAGATGATTTATATCCATTTGACAACTCAGGAATAGATGAATTAAGAAAAAAATCAAAAGGAGTACTAAGAATTTTTTTGAGGGGATGTTATAGTTTAATTCAAAGAGCAAGTGAGGGTCTCAGTGGTGATCAAAAAATTGATAAAGTATTTGTTGAATCGCATTATAAATTCGAAGAGTAGTAAAATTGAAGTCCGAAAAATGGAGGAATGGAGTGATTCTGAGATAATAAAAGATTTTAAAGTAAAACTGTTTTTAGACACAAACATTCTTGTCTTTTTGGTGGACCATAAATTTAAAGCACTCACTTACTCAATAAACTTTCTCAACGAGTTAAAATTTATTGAGCTTCTTTCATCTAGATTTGTTGTTTTTGAGTTTATGGGTGTTCGAAAAAAAGAGCATTATTGTAGGTTAGTTATTGATCAACAAGGAAAGTCTTCTTCTAATATTAAAGTTAATTACTCAAGTCTGATTAAAAATATTAGCAGTTTTAAAGATCACATTGGAGGAGATCAAGAATTTGAAAAACTCATTAAAAAAGTAAAAGTTGAAGTAGAAAATGAATTGGAATTAATTACAAAGGATTTCAATATAGAATACTCAAATAATTTACTTCATGATGATTTATTAGCTCCAACTTTTGATGTTTGTTTATCAACTAAAATAAGTAAAGAAGATTCTCTGGTACTTCTTACGGCACTTTTCCCAAGTGAAACTATTACAGAAGAGAAAATATCAATACTAACAAAAGATAGTGGGTTTGTATCAGGGTATGATGAAAAAGTTGTCCATCCAATTTTAGAAAATTATGATTTAGTATCTCCCAATGTTGAAAGTATTGAAGGCTTAAAAATCGAAAGTGGAATCAATATAAACCTCAGTCAAGATCTAAGCGAAAAACAAATAAAGGATTTTTGGGAGAAAAAAGTATTAGAGAAAATTTTATTAAACAACGAACATCTATTTCTTGGTAAGACGTTTGTACCAAGTAGCTTACCTGATAGTATTATCTGTTTTAAGCTAAAACCTAAAGTTGAACTAAAAGGAAATGTTTTTGTAACCATTATTTCAAAAAACTTATTGTTTATCTATACAAGTAAACACCCAATTGATGCATTTTGGAATAATGGAAATATATTGAAAAATACTTTTGTGTCTGATAATCCTGAAAATATTGCTTTTAAACTCCAAGTCGAAAGAGATGGAAAATGGGGCAATATTTCAAGTGAAATGACTAAAAAATTACGTAATGATGGGAACCTAGTTTTTCTTCATCCCGATAACTAAAGTTATCATTAGGTACATCCACACCTTTACTAATTGATTAACTATAATTACAGTATTTTGGATAATTGAAGGCTTAAAAAATTAAATCTCCACAACCTCTTCAACAGAAACCTCAATAAAATCAGAAATGAATTTGATGACGTTTGGATTGTTGTTGAACTCTTCGGGTTGATGAGTGGTAGTTACCACGATAACCTTGCAACCGGCTCTTCGGGCTGCTTCTGCTCCGGCGGGGGTGTCTTCAAATATGATACAGTCAGACGGTTTTGTGCCCAGTTCATTCAATAAGGTGAGATACACTTCGGGGTGTGGCTTTCCTTCTTTGACGTCGTCGGAATGTTTGACCACATCAAAATAATGCCATAGATTGAGGGCATTCATCACAAAATCAACATTTTCCGGGGGAGCAGCGGAACCAATACCCATCGGAATATTCATGCCTTTTAACTCATGCAGAAGTTCAGCAAGACCGTCAATCAGGGTGAGTTCGGGCGCAAAAATTCTTCTGTACTCGTCTTCTTTCTCCGCCGAAATTTTCTTCCGTTGTTCCAGAGTAAAGCAGTCTCCAAACAATCGCTCAAGAATCTCGGTATTTACTCCATGTACTTTCTGGTGGACTTCCTCAATAGACATATCCAGCCCCAGTTCCGAAAGCTTTCGCTGCCACGCCCGATGATGAACCATCATATTGTCGATCATCGTGCCGTCCATATCAAATATGATGCTTTTATTCATAATGAGTTGGATTAAAGAACAGGACTTTAAAATTTCTCGAATAATTAAAAATTCAAAATTATGAATTAAAGATTAATCGCTTACTTCCATAAGCCAATCTTTAATTTTAAATTTTTCATTTTGAATTTCTTATTCACCGATGTGTTTATGGTTTCCTTTGTCGTGGCGTTTACGGAGGGTTTTAACCACTTTATGCATGGGGATTCCTTTTTCGGCTAGGAGCAGCATTAAATGGAAGAGTAAATCAGCAGCTTCAGCAATGGTTTCTTTCTTGCCTTTGTTTTTGGAAGCAATCACAGTTTCTACCGCTTCTTCTCCAACTTTCTGGGCAATTTTATCAACGCCCTTGCGGAACATGGAGGTCGTATAAGACCCTTTCGGCATCTCATCTTTACGATCGTAGATTAAGTCCTCAAGTTCTTTGAGGAATTCTAAATCTTTATCTGTTAGCTGTTTTTTAACACCCATGAATAGTTTGTTAGCTTCTGATTTTAATGCGGTGCAAAGTTCACCATTTTAAAAGTGCGAATCAAAAAAACTGAGAAATTTAATATTGCGTTCATTGAACGCCAGAACTCAACTTATTGACCGGTTTCGGGAGTATTTAGTGAGAATGGAATACCTGGAAAATCATTTAAATTCAGGGTAGGAATAGATGATCCTGTAACAATATTTAATCTTTTGATCAATTCATTCGCAATCAATGCATTTCCACGGGCATTAAAGGTGTACCCATCGGCAGAGTAAATGCTGTATTGATCAAGTTTTGCTGATAGTTGCACTCCATCAAAAAAGAACTCTTCATCAAGGATTTTATTTATCTGGGTGTTAATGTCTATTAAATGTATCCGGTTTGATAATGCAGCGATATCTGTAAGAATAAAATTAAAATCACTGTTTCTGCTTTCGATTACTTGTATCTCCTCTAAGGTAAGTACAAGGTTATCCGGTAACGGAACAGCTCCTCCCAACTGGTTTTCATAAAAAATAAATGGTTCGAGATTATATCCCAAAAGCTCACCTTCGGACATTTGTCGCCACTTATCTAAGATAGTCCCATCATTTAATTGAGCATCAAATAAAGTTTCGTCATGAATTACTCTGGCACGGCTTATTGGATTCGGAAAATTATCCAGGTCAAAATTTACTCTTGGTCGTAGCGGTCCGCCAGGATTTTCATTGTAATTATATCGTGCAACCCAACTATTGAATGTAGAGTAATGCGCTTCAAGAAAACCAACAAATCCGATGTCAAAAATCTCCAATTCGAAAAACCAGCTAAGTGTGTTGAAATAAGGAGTTTTCAGTATTTCAGGAAAATTAATAACAAAAATCTGGGCATCTGTTTCATTAACAAAACGGTTTACTATTTCCGAGTAAACAGATTGAAAATCAGCATTAGATATAAGGTCCTGATCGGTTATGGAATTAATATCCGGATTGTCATCTCCGGAAGCCCCATAAAAGGCGTAATTGAATAGTTCATCTTTTCCTAAATCAATAATAATGATTTCAGGATTCTGAGAAATAATGGCGTCTACCGGATTTTCTGTCAGGCCGGTGACTCTTCCAACATAGGGGTTGTCATTGGATAAGTTAGCAGGATTATTAAGGTCACCAAGTGTTAATCCGGGGAAGGAAAAATTATTTAACTGGTTGACACCAAATGTCCAGTCTGCAAAAGGTTCCGCATCCACTGTTCTTCGGTTAGGATAAAAATCGGTAGATGTTTCGAAGTAGAGATCTATAAATCTGCTTTGGTCATTCATGAAAGGTTCTGCATTTACTCCCACTTCAGACTCAACAACTGCCTGTGTGAATACAGAATCGTTCAGAATTTCTTCAATTTGCGAAGCCAGTAGATTTGGGTAAGAATACGATTGGCCGGTTTTGTACAGTGCTCCATCCATCAAACCTGAACTGTAGGTTCCACCTAATACATACATTTTAGAATAATCGATGGAAGGAGATACTTCATTGGAAGTTGGAGTTATATCGGCAGGTGTGTACTCGCACGAAGTCAACCCGTAGATAACAAGAAGAGTGAAAAGACTGTATTTGATTGTTGACATACTCATGATCAAAATATGGATGGGTCGTATGTGAAAGAAGCGAAGACAATAGTACCAATGTTTGGTCCGGCAAAGACATCGTAATAATTTTGAACTCCAAAATTGGTAACTCCAAATTTTACCATAGAGGTAATGGTTGGAATGCTAATATTAAATTGAAAGTCGAGGTGACTGTAAGACTCTATTCTTCCATCAAGGAAAGAGCTTTGCCAGTCATGCGCTGCACGATACTTGTAATTAATTTTAAAGCCTACGTCCGGGATAATTTCACGGCTCCCCCATTCAAAGTTGATTTTAAAGGGAGGTGTATTATATCCGGGAATAACGGGATCATCAGGATCTGTAAGAAGTTGAGTCCAGGTTCCGTTTGCGCCTGTAAAGAAATTTCCTGAAACGTATCTAAGATCGAAGGCCATCCCCTGAGCCACAACATTGCTGGTAGAGTTGCTATATACGTGTATCACTTCACTTTCAGTACCGATAACAGACTGTGTAGCGGAAGCATAAAGGTCAACAGATGGGGAGGTTCTTGGCTTTACAAATCTTTTTATTCCAATAAAATCTCTGTAGTAGCTGAAGAAATAATTCAGATCAAGATAGAGGTTTTCAGAAAAAAGCCTTCTCATACCAAACTCAAAAGCCCATACTTTTTCAGGCTTAATTTCTACCAGGTCTGATTCAGTGACTAACCCATTTTCAATAATTGGAAGAAGTGCCAGTTCTGCCTGCCTTCTTCCTCTTGGAGGTCCTTGCGAAACACCCGTATCAGGCGCGGCTAAAGAAACCTGTTGGTAATATTCATCAACAGTCTGCTGAAAAAATGAATTATCTTGAATTTCATAGGGATCCGTGATCAGGCTTAGCCCCCCAAGCAAACGGGAAGTTCCCGTGTTAGTATTTAAGAATTGTTCTCTGACTGTAGGGAATCTGAAACTGTTCTGCGTTGAGAAACGGAAGAACTGTATACTTGAAGCACGATAGTTAAAAGCCACTTGTTGGCTCGATGCAACAGGAAAGCTTTCATTTTTATCAAGCCGTATTGTAGCCGCCATACTTAAAGAGTTATCCAGAAACCCGGTCTCATATTGAAGAAAGCTTCCAACTTCAAAATTGGTGATGTCATTTCCAAGAGTGTCAGGATAGATGGTGCCATCCGAATCCAGATCATAGAATCTCCCTGAAGCTCCGGTAGTAAATCCGGTTTCCCCGATTTTTTGAACCATGTCAACATGGTATAGGTTCGAATTGTCCTTAATTCCGGCGCCTTCATCAAAGTCAGTAATTCGAATAAGTTCATCCACTTTTTCATCAAACCGCTCTGTTCCCGGTTCATATCTCGGAATAGCTGTACTGTTAGCTAATAAAGTTCTTCCTCCGTCGGCAAAGCGTCTTGCAGCACTTAGACTGCCGGCAGGAATTCCTGAAGTTGCTATACCTCTTGTAAAAGCAATTTCAAAATCCCGAAACCAATCATTATCCGCTTTTGCCAGCCGGGTTAATTCTTCCGAAAGGCGGTTTACATTGTAGGATGTACCTGAGCGTTGTGTTGTGGTGTAAGCAGAGGCTTCAAAGTTTTGGATAACCAGTGAAGTTTGCAGTTGGAATACTTCAAAATCTTGTAGTCTGATTCGACTATCACTGGTGAAGAGTGTATTAGTTATCCCATATTTCCCATCAATAGAAAATCTGGAGGAGGAGGAAAATTTATAAGCGAGTTCTGCGGCTAGTTTAGCAGTGAAGATATCGTAATCAACAAGTGCGGGTTCTTTATATCCCGTTCGGGTTGTAGGTGCAATATCTCCTGTAGCATTCCCTTGTTCATCAACATCTGTTCTAAGAATAGCAAAACGTTCATCACTATATACGTTTACGCCATTATATCCCGCAATATTATTTCTATCCAACGTAGCTCTACCCGGACCAATGTTATCGAAGTTATCGGCTCTCCAATCTGATCCTCTTGTAAAGCCGCCGGTAACTTTATATCCAAATTTAGATTTAATGGTATTCGCATACCTGAATGATGCGTCGGTAATGGTACTTCCCTGTAAACCAAGGGCGGATCCTCCACCTGAATTCAAGCTATGAGCACCTGATTTTACGAGAAATGTGAGTCCGCGATCGATAAACATATCTCTAGAAGAAGTTAGTAAAACCCCATTTATAGCACTGGAGCCATACCTTGCTGATGCAGACCCAACTACTAAATCAATTGAAGAGATGTCCAACTCAGAAGGTCCGAGCAAGTTTCCAATGGGAAATCCTAATCCAGGAATTTGATTGTCTACTCCATCGGTAAGTTGAAGGAACCTGGGATTTGCACCTGTATTAAATCCTCTGGTACTTACCGATTGCATGTTCATACTCTGAGTGGCAATGTCCACTTCTCTGAGTGATGAAACCAAATCAAAAACACTAAATGAAGCTACTTGTTGAACATCTACTGAACTTACCCTGTCGAATGTTCTTGGGACACTTAATTCTTCTTCAGCTACTAAACTAGCCTGTACTACAATTTCACCGGATTCAAATGATTGTTGTCTCATTCGGGCTTCAAAACCCGAAGTATTAGCTCTGGTAATTCGAATTATTCTGGTCTCATAAGAAACGTGGGAAATCTGAAGTTTGTATGGCAATGACATTTTAAAATTCAGATCAAAATTTCCTTGTTCGTCAGTAGCGGTGCCAATAGGCCGAGATAGGATTACATCATCATTATCAGATAGAATTTGGACGGTTGCTAATTCAATAGGCATACTTCCTGAGAAATCGAAGATGGTACCTGAAATTGAAATTTGGGTATTCTGCGAACTGATAAAGACTTCATTAAGTAGATCCCTTTCCTCGGGGTATTCTACCAAGATATCCATTTCAAGATAGTCCGGATGTTTGAAAGAAATATAGAAAGATCTTCCCGGCTGATTAAGGTTGATTGTTAATGGCAATGAAAACATTCCATTTTCATCAGAACGGATTTCACGGCTTGTACCTGATACTGATCCGGGTCTTCCGGAATATGAAACTCTGGCTCCTGTAATCGGTTCGGAGTTTCCTCTTGATAAAAGTATCCCATTGTAATTAAAGTCGATAACTGAAGTCTCCATAACTACGGAGAGCGGCTCCCGTGTAAAAGACTGAATAGTAATTTTTTTTCCAATGAAATTGGGATGAGAAACAAGCACCCGAAAAGGGAAGGAGAAATTTAACCCTGTAAAATTGAATTCACCATTAGCATCCGTCTCAGTAATGAGTGTTGTTCCGTTAGAACTACTTAGCCCAAATAGTTCAACGGTGGCTCCTGCGATTGGTGTTCCATCTGAAGATGTGACTTTACCTGAAAAGTCTTCCGCAGAAATAGAGCTATTAAGCTCAGGATTTTCAAAATAGTGTGTACCTGTAGAATAACTCTGTGTGTTTAATAGTAATACCGTAGCGATGACCAATACGGAGAAGCGGAATAAATACAATTCTCTTAGCTTTTTAAATATATAACAAACCTTTAAAATAGAACGAATAGGTGTTATTTCATATACGTGAAAATGTAAAAAAACACATCAACTGGTTGAACCAGCATAAACAAATGTTAAATCGCAGAAGGATATTTCAGGAAGATTTCTCATCAAGTTTGTTAACACTATTGTTTTCTGCATTTACCATTGAAAGAGGGACATACTTTTTAATTTCTGAAGAAGCATTCTCCCAGTCGGAAAGGATGTATTTAGCTTTTGATGAACCCGTTTCAGCCAGATAGTCTTCCAGTATGGATTTAAATCTGAAAAGGTCTGCTTCAGAAATTTTGTCCTCTCCGATATAATCGCTGTTTATTTTACTACCAGGATCTTCATACATATATAAAATGCCACCGGTCATACCAGCTCCAATATTGTCTGATGTAGATCCAAGAATAACAACTGTTCCGTTGGTCATATATTCGCAGGCATGCAATCCCGTTCCTTCCACAACGGCGGTAGATCCACTATTTCGAACAGCAAAACGATCTCCGGCCTGACCATGCACATAAAGGGTTCCTCCAGTAGCACCGTAAAGTGCACAGTTACCGATTATGGCATTATCCTCCGGTTTATATTTTGCATTGGCAGGTGGAACAATAACTGTTTTACCGCCACTCATAGACTTACAAACTGAGTCGTTTGCCTCGCCAATTAACTTGATATCAACATCTTTAGTCTGGAAAACACCAAAGCTTTGTCCTGCACTTCCTGTAAATGTGAGATTAATTTTACCGGAATAAGGTTCGATGGAAGTTTTCTCCTCTCGAATACCTGCAAGTCTGGCAACGCTTTGCCGGGAAGCCAGATGTCCAAATAGAGTTGCCATTGCAGACCGATCAGTATTGATGATCTTATACTCTCTTTCAGCATCTTCATTTTTTCCGATGCTTTCTTTCAGGTCATGAACTAACTCGGAGTTAAGAGAGCTCACAGGTTCAGATAAACTTTCGAGATCAATTTCCTTCTTATATGCCGGAGCATTCAGGAAGAAACCAAGGTCGAGGTTAAGTTCGTTGATAAGCTCGAGATGAGTTCCATTAATGGTTAACAACTCTGTATTTCCACAAATATCCTGAAGTGATGTTTCACCTATTGTAGCGAGCATTCTACGAACGTCTTCAGCGATGTACGTCAGACCTTTAACAATATGGTCTTTATGGCCAACATACTTTGCTTTGAACTTTGGATCATGAGTTGCAATACCTCGTGGGCAGGTATTTTTCTCACAAATCCTTGCCATAATACATCCTTCGGCAATAAGTAAGAATTTTCCGAAATCAAATTCTTCTGCTCCTAAAATGGAGGCTAGGACAATATCTTTTCCGGTTGAAAGTCCGCCATCGGTTCTGAGTATTACATGATCACGCAAATTATTTTCAACCAAAGCCTGATGTACTTCTAATAACCCGATTTCCCATGGAAGTCCGGCATGTTTCATAGAACTCAGGGAAGCGGCACCGGTACCACCTTCACCACCAGATACCTGGATGGAATCTGCACCTGCTTTTGCAACTCCCACAGCAATGGTTCCTATATTAACTCCAGCAACTAATTTTACACTAACCCTTCCATTTGGATGGATTTGTTTTAAATCGTTGATGAGCTGCTTCAGGTCCTCAATACTGTATATGTCATGAAGTGGTGGGGGAGAAATAAGATCAAAACCGGGATTAGCAAAGCGAGCCTTAGCAATATCAGCATCCACTTTAAGCCCCATTAATTGTCCACCTTCTCCGGGTTTCGCTCCCTGACAAACTTTGATCTGGATTTCCTCTCCGGAAACCAGATATTCGGCTGTAACACCAAATCTTCCGGATGCAATTTGTTTGATGGAAGCTCCAATTCCTTCTTTAAAGTAATAGGGATTTTCACCGCCTTCACCACTGTTACATCTCCCACCGATTTCTTTCATGGCAAGAAAGATGTCCCGTTGTGACTCAGCACTAATTGCTCCGAACGACATTGCTCCAGAGCCAAATGTTTTCAGGATATGATCAACAGGCTTGACATCTTTAAGTTCAACGGGAGAATCCGATTTTTTGACATTAAATAAGTGACGAAGTGCAACAGGTTCATCTTCAAGACCAAGTTTTAAATACTCATCATAAAGCTCCATATCTGTTAGGTCAAACCCTGTTTTCTGCACTAAATCATGAATGATCTTAGTTCTGGAACTGGTCATGGAGTGCTTTTCGCCCATTTTACCACGGGCATGTTCTTTATACTGGAAACTTTTGATAGGAGAGAAGTCGCCTACGTTTTCAGTACTTAGATCTGCAGTTCTTTTAAGAACCATTTCTGCAACCTGATCAATTTCCAGTCCTCCAATCGGACTTTGAATTCCAGGGAAGTATTCATCTATAATTCCCTGCCCAAGACCCAAGGCAGAATATAATTTTGCACTTTGGTAGCTGCGAACAACAGATATCCCGGATTTAGCCATAATTTTTAACAGGCCACTTTCCAAGGCTTTAAGAAGATTACGCTCTTTAGTATTGGGGTCTAGATCTTTAAGTGTACGGTTTTCATCGTTTCGTGCAATATCAAGCGCTAAATAAGGGCACACTGCCTGAGCACCAAACCCAATCAATGAGGCAGCGTGATGCGTACTCTTTACTTCTCCGGTATCTACAATAACGGCTGCGTTTAGTTTAAGCCCTTCATCATTTAACGAATTTACCACTCGTCTTAACGTCAATAGACTTGGAAGAGGAATTTGATCCAAATTTGATGATCTGTCTGAAAGAATCAGAATGGTATGTCCATCTTTAACCGCTTTGATAGCTTCATTTCCAATATGCTCTAGTTTCGCTTTAAAGCCTACAACACCATGTGTTCTTTTGAAAGTAGTATCAATCACATAAGGTACAACCCGATCCAGTTCGGTTCTGTTATCAATACATGAATACACAAAATCCATTTGTGCAAGACTCAAAAAAGGACTTTTGATTTCATATGCAGGAGCGGGAGGAATCAGCTCTTTTGGCTCGAAAATATTCGGCTTTTTACCAAGATAAACAGTGAGATCAGTAACAACTTTTTCCCTGATATAATCCAATGGAGGATTGGTCACTTGAGAGAAATTCTGGAAAAAGAAGTCAAAGAATGGCCGGGGTTCATTAGACAGAACTGCTAGTCGGGCTGTATCTCCCATAGATCCAATAGGCTCTTTTCCGGTTTCAGCCATTGGATATATAATCTTCGAAAGATCTTCGTCAGTAAAAGAGAAAAATGCTTTTTTGTCATCAAAACGCTCTTCGATTTCTCCAACTTTTTCCGGGATTAATTCAACTCGTGCATCAAATGGTGCGTCATAATTTTCGCGGGAGTGACTTGGATCCCGAAATAAAACGTTTCCACTCGCAAGGTCAACAGTAACCCCTCGTCCGGCATAAAGTGTGCCTTTTGCTTCAATGATGCTCTCATCTAAATTAAAAGTCCCAGCTTCTGAAGAAAGATAGAAGTGGTCTTCAGTACGAGTCCAGCGGCAAGGACGGAATCCATTTCGATCAAGACGGGCACCAATGGTATAACCGTTTGCGTAAGTAATTAGTGCAGGTCCATCCCAGGGTTCCATTGCACGACTCCAGAATTTATAAAATTTATTTCCCTCTGAAGCCGGAGGCATACAAATAGCCAGAATATCCTCCACATTAGGAATACTACTTCGGTAGCGTAAAGCTTCAACCATTTCATTCAAACTACCGGAGTCACTGATCTTTTCTCTGGTAAGAATTTCATTTTTCTCGGCACCAATCATCTTTTCACGAGACTTCGCCCACGAACGGTTTCCGGCAATGGTATTAATCTCGCCGTTATGTCCAATCAATCGGAAAGGCTGTGCTTTATCCCATGAAGTAGTTGTATTAGTACTGAATCGTCTGTGAAATAAACAAAAACGGGTTGTGTATTTTGGATTCTTTAAATCCAGATAAAATTCTTCCAACGCATATGATTGTGTCAAAGCTTTATAAACAATTGTCTTTGCAGACAGAGAAGTGAAGAACAGGCTGTCTTCCAGATTCGTATTAAACAGTTTTGACTTGGTAAGCTGTTTGGCAGTGTATAAACGCTTATCAAAAGAAAGCATGGTTTTTGCTCGGGGAGGACGTTTTATTACCGCATGCACAATAACAGGGACACTTTCTGAGGCACTTTCGCCTAGTACTTCTCTGTTTACAGGAACATCGCGGTATTCTAAAATGTCGAGTCCGAATAAAGCAAAAGTCTGCTCGAAGATTTTAAGTGCTTTTTGTTGCTTTGATTTATCCCTTGAAAGGAATAGAGTGGCAACTGCTACGGTATCTTGCTCATAACCTAACATATCAAAAGGGATGTCAGTCATGATTCCGGCACCATCACCTGTTAATCCATCGGCTGCACAAGCTCCACGGTGTTCTACACAACGAAGCGCATGCAATCCTTCCAACAAATGTTTATTACTGTATTCCTGATGTCGGCTAACAACAAATCCAACTCCACACGCCGATCTCTCCGGGCCTGTATACCTAAATTTTTTTTGACTGTCCATCCTGGTCCTGGTTTCTTAAAGAGAGTGATAAACAGTAAATAGCATAAAAATTTCGGGTTTGTCAAACTTTTGGAAATTTCTAAAAACAGAGTTTGAACTAAATAAGTAAGGATTTTAGATGGAATTTGTAGGGTTATCCGTACTTATGAAGGAGGGTATTATGAAATTCAATTTTGGAAAAGCGCTTTCGGAAAGAATTGCTGTTCATTATTTATTTAGGATTTTAAATAATATTACCTAAATAAATAAAATTGAAATTTTTTTCTAATTAGGTTGGTCATCCCGCATCAAGTGCGGGATGACAAGCTTCACTTTATTAAGTAAACGAAACTCAAATCCGAACAGAAATTCCTTTTTTAGACATTTCCGACTTAAGATCTGATATTTCGATTTCTTTGAAATGAAAAATACTTGCGGCAAGAACTGCATCTGACTTCGCAATTTCTACAGCATCAATACAATGCTGAATAGTTCCGGCGCCACCGCTTGCAATTACAGGAATAGATACAAGACTATTCACTTTTTGAAGAAGCTCTATATCAAAGCCGCTTTTAGTACCGTCGCGATCCATACTTGTAAGTAGAATTTCACCGGCACCTCGTTCTTCCACTTCTTTCATCCAGGCTAAAGCATCCAACCCGGTGTCTTCTGTTCCTCCTTTCACAAATACATTCCAGGTATGGTTGGTTTTTTTAGCATCAACAGCTGCAACTATAGCCTGAGCTCCAAATGCTTCGGATGCCCTGTTTATTAATTCCGGATCCCGAACAATACTGCTGTTTAAGGAAACCTTATCCGCCCCGGCTTTCAGTAGTTCTTCAATTTCGTCTACGGTTTTAATCCCGCCACCTACAGTAAAAGGTATATTGATATGTTTAGCTATTCTGGTAACCAGCTCAACCAGTGTTTTTCTTTTTTCCAGAGTAGCAGTGATATCCAGGAAAACCAGCTCATCAGCTCCTTCTTCAGAATACCGTTGTGCAAGTTCAACCGGATCACCTGCATCCCGTAGCTCCAGAAAGTTCACTCCTTTTACGGTTCTGCCGTCTTTTATATCGAGGCATGGAATGATTCTTTTTGTGAGCATAGTTCTTGGTTTGAGCAATTAACAATTATAGACATAAAGTTAACACTTCTTTTACATTGTTTTGAAGAAAGGATGGTATTGTTATAACAAAGGTGGTCTATGAATTATGAAATCACATCGCTGGAAGGGTCAGGTAAGGAAATTATCCAAAGGGTAATTAATGCTCGCGACTCTCAATTACTTATTCCTCCAAAACTGAGGGATCAGGAGTTAACTATTCCCGAAGTCCCCAATGATGGGAAGTACATTGGACTTTTCTCCAGTGGAACTACTTCACAACCAACCTGCATCTGGAATAGATTCGATCACCTTGAGTTGAATGCCGTCAGATCAGCCGCTGCTTTCGAAATAAAACCACGAGATGTGCTTTTAATGATGGCGCTACCCTGGCATGTCGCTGGATTTTCCTGGATGTTAATGGCTGAGTATCTGGATTCAGATTATTTCTTTATTACTACTCAAAAAGGGGAACATAATTTTTGGCTTAAGACTGTTCAGGATATCCAACCGGATTATTTATTGACGGTACCTGCAGTGCTTAAGTCACTTTACGGGGAAGACTGGTTTGTAGAAAATGTCGCTTATGGGGGCTATCCGATTTTGCTTGAAGACTACAAACAGCTTTCACCTCATTGCAGTTACATGTATCAGGGCTACGGTCAAACTGAAGCTGGTGGACTTATTTCATCCTATAAAAGAAGAAGTACCGTACTACCTTTTGAAATGGAAAATTTCTGTAATGGAATACCTATAGAAGGAGTGGAATTAACCTGTATTGGAACAAAGGAAAGTCCAGAGCCTATTCTGATCACATCCGAAACAGCCTTTACTACAGAAACCTACCATTCAGGTGATGTAGGATTTAAAGACGAGAAAGGGAATATCTATGTAGTGGGAAGATCAACTGATTTAGCAAATAACAGGGAGCCCAGAAAGAAAGAATTGCTCGATAACTAACCGCCCATAAAATTCAGACGAAAAAAGCTTTCAAATAGATGGCAAAGGTCTTAACTTTGCAGCCTTTCGCAAATCACTTGCGGATGAGTCGGGCCCATAGCTCAGTTGGTTAGAGCAGTCGACTCATAATCGATTGGTCGGGGGTTCAAGTCCCTCTGGGCCCACAAAACCCTGTTAACTCATTGATTTAACAGGGTTTTTGTTTTTTTAAAACTATAATGTTCGTTCAATCGTCTATTAGTGACTCTTAATAACACAGCCGCTATGTATAGACTACTACGAATAGGACTTACCTTCTTTATTGCAATAATTGCTACAGACCTTAAATCACAAAACCTGAATATTGGTAACGATGCGAGCCATATTGTGTTCAACAATATTCATAATTCTGATAGGGAGTCTATTACAGTAAAAGATCTTAGAGGTAAAGTAATTGTGCTGGAATATTGGGCTGTGTGGTGTGGTCCATGTATCCCCGCTCTTGAGAATCTTGGTAATTTGAAGAATGAGTTTAGAGATGATCTTGAAATAATTGCCATTTCTTATGATTCCGAAGAAAGACTAAATCGTTTTATTAAAAATAAGCCGCTTCCAATCCGTCATATTTCAGATGAAGAAAAATATTATAGCAGGTATTTTGAACATTATTCAATTCCACATACCGTATTGATCGATAGGAACGGGAAAGTTGCTGCTATTACCAGACCAGATGAGTTAAATAGTAAAGTGATAAATGATTTAATTAATGGAGAAACGATTACTGTTGCTCAGAAAGAAACTACAAGATTATCCGGATTTGATTACACTAAAGACTATTTCCCTCCGAAAAAGGGGGGTAAGCAGTTATTCATGTTACAGCCTGAAATTGAAGGAGCGCTCCCTATAACACGTAGACCTTCAAGAGGAGAGTTTAAAGGAAGGCGTATAACCATATTAAATCAGCCGTTACTTAGTATATATAAAACAGCTTTTGAGGTACAAACAAATCTATTTACAATGATCGACCCTGAGATAGAAAAGGAGTTGCTTAATAAAAGGTTTTGTGTTGAGGTAATTGCTGAAACAGAAGACGAATTATATAAACAATTTAGAGAAGGACTTAACCAAACTGATGATGGGTATGTTGCTTCTTTTGAAAAAAAAGATATTGCAGTTATTGAATTACAGGTGAATGATGAGTTAAAACTTAAGAAGGCAAGTGGAGAAAGTGGAGGAAGGGTAATAAATCGCTTAGATCAGTATAATGGTAATAATAAAACTATAGAAGATTTTGTTCAGGAATATTTAAACCCTTTTTTATCTGAATCAATTGGGAAACCATTTGTAAACGGTACCAATGTTGAAGGAAGATATGATTTTAGTTTTACTTTTGATGTTGAGGATTCAAAAAGCTTCAAAAGAAATCTGGAGGAATTAGGACTTAAAATGGTTGAAAAAAACTTACCAGTAGAGGTGCTTGTTATAAAGAAAGATATATAAGCTATATCTTTCTAAAATTTCGGTTTTCTCTTGGTTACTATTTTTTAGTTCAGTTCACTAAAAAATCGTTGTACATATTTGCTGTTTCAATAATGTTGCCTTCCCAATTATCCACGTAACGGCGGGATTCCAGATAACGATTGGTATTAAACTCATCATAAATCTCAGAGGCAGGATCTACACTGTTAATTCGAACTTTACTCGCTGCATGAATAAACTGATTATCACCTACCCACATTCCAACATGAGTTACAGCTCTTGGGCTAGTATCAGTCGCTTCTCTTCCAAAAAATAAAAGATCTCCTACTTCCAGTTTATCCCAGTCTTTTTCTGAATCCACAAGGATTCCTGCATGCACTTGTTGGCTTGCATCCCGGGGAATAATGTGTCCACTCATAAAATAAATCGTCTTTGTAAATCCGCTGCAATCCATTCCCTTAGTGGAGGTTCCTCCCCATAAATACGGAGAACCAATGAGAGTTTTTGCAGTAGTAGTTAATGATGCAGGAGTAGCGGAAACGCTGCTTACCCAGTCTTCGAGTACACGGGATTCACGTTTTGGAACAAAGGCTTTTCTCCCATCGGGATATTCTACTTCGTAATAACTTCCATTACTTCCAACCAGCTTCAGGATATTTCCGGCAACTAAATCAGAAACTTTTTCTGAGGTCGTATTAGCTTGAGCATATGAAAACCCAACCGTGTTCAGATAAATAATTTTATCTGCATTTGCCCAGTCCTCCATTTCTGAACGGTTGGCAAGAGTAATACCTCCACCATCTACCCATGAAAGATAATCTTCCGGAGTTTGAACCAAATACCATCCGCTATCTTTCTTTAAAACTTTAAGGGGCATGCCCAGAATAGCCTGTGTAGCTAATTGGGACGAATGTTTTGGTTCTGATCTCAAATTTGAAACTGAATTATTAACCAGTGCATAAATTTCTTCTCCCAGTTCCACAGAAGGTAATACATTGATGTTGTCGGAATAGGTGATTCCTTGCTCATCTAGTTTAGCCAGAAAAGAAGCTTTGGCATCGGAAAGTGATGTTTCTCCGGTGAGTAAAACAGTACCACTAACAGACTCGATTTTAGCATCAAATAATGCGACACGGGAATCTGGTACAAATTCATCTTTAATCTCCTGAAAAGATTGTTTGGCTAACCGTACATCTCCTTGATTAGTACAGCCGAAGAAGACCATGGTTATTAAAAGAAAAAGGGCTGAGAAAACAGTATTACGCTTCATAAACAAAAGGTGTTATGTTAAATAGGAAGTAAGTTCAATTTAGTTTTTATAAATCTCTGAGAGGAAGTTAGTCCAGTCTTTGGTGCCTAAATATTCGGTTAATTTCTTGCCAGGACAAAGAGTTTCCGTGTAATCCTTATGAGTTTTTATGTTTTCTAATGAAACAGACTCTTTTTTTATTAAATACTCAGTGACAATTTTTAGAGATATAATCTGTTCTTCAAGTACTTCTTGTTCTTCAAAATTACCAAGAAGAACAATGAGTGCATGTCCTGATGGGTCGTAGGAGGTATTAGTATCTCCTTGATATTCAATTGGACGTCCTTCGAATATCCTTCCTTTCCGATCCACAATATAATGATAAGGTACGTCCATCCATTTTCGGGCACTTCGGCTCCAGTTTTGCAAATTCTTTAAATAAGTATAGGTGTCTTTATCATCTTCAAAAATTTCACCACCATGATGAATCGTAATGTAGGAGATAGTATGCTTGTGAGTTTCCACAAAAGAATCGGTACTTCCCCAGTCAGAACGCTCAATCAACCAGCTCTGTGCGAAAGTGGAATTGATGCTGAAAAAGAAAATAAAAAGAAGAAAATGCTTATTCATAATAGAGGATAACATAAAAGCTGATGTAACGAAATCATAAATTGTTAAATGTTCAAATATTCTGATTAATCTCACCTTGTCGCTTAGTGTATCCGTTAGTATCATTGCGACTCCTTTTTTAACAAATTTCTTTTTTTGGCAAAAAAATCATCCGTAAAAATAGAGAAAACCATTGAGGCTAAGGAAGGCGGTCTTGGTACATTTGGTGGGGTATATACACCGTCTATTCTGACTATTCTCGGGGTAATTATGTACCTGCGTTTCGGATGGGTTGTTGGAAATGTCGGACTCTGGAGTAGCTTGTTGATAGTAACACTGGCAACTTCTATTACTTTTCTTACCAGTTTATCTGTTGCTGCCATTGCCACAGATCAAAGAGTTAGAATTGGCGGAGCCTATTATATGATAAGTCGTTCTTTGGGGATTGAATCCGGAGGAGCGATAGGAATTCCACTGTATATTGCACTATCGCTTTCTGTAGCATTATATGTGGTTGGTTTTGCAGAGAGTGTTGTGGGTGTTTTTCCAAACCTGGATGTGCGTTGGGTCGGCTTAGTAACAACCCTTGGAGTAACGAGTTTGGCTCTATTATCGGCAAAAGCTGCAATCAGAGCTCAGTATATCATAATGCTGGCAATTGGTATTTCGTTGCTATCTCTGATATTTGGAAGTCCGGTTGAAGCGTCAGCTACAGCAGAATTAGTTTCTGATTCTACTGCAACCAAAGAACCATTCTGGGTAGTTTTTGCGGTATTCTTTCCTGCGGTTACAGGGATTATGGCAGGCGTAAATATGTCGGGTGATTTGAAAGATCCAACCAATTCGATTCCAAAGGGAACCTTCGCTGCGATTGGAACAGGTTATGTGATTTATATCGGACTGGTACTAATTCTTGCATTCAGAGCAACGCCTGATCAGTTAATTGAAGATCCTCTAATTATGCGAAAAATGGCTTTCTGGGGAGATGCCATTTTGCTGGGAGTTTGGGGAGCTACGCTATCCAGTGCGGTTGGAAGTATTCTTGGAGGCCCAAGAGTGCTTCAGGCCTTGGCAAAAGATAAGATATTACCTAATTGGCTTTCCTGGTTGGGAACAGGAAGTGGAGAAGATGAAGAACCCCGATATGGTACTATTTTTACTATGTTAGTTGCCTTAGTTGCTGTTTGGTTTGGTGATCTTAATTTAATTGCCCCGGTATTGTCTATGTTCTTTTTGACGACTTATGGAGTCATTAATCTGGCAGCCGGAATTGAAAAGTTACTGGATAGCCCATCATACCGACCAACTTTTAAAGTTCATTGGGCGATTTCACTTCTTGGGGCTGTTGGTTGTTTTTCAGTGATGGTACTTATCAATTTAACAGCTACACTAATCGCTTTGGTTTTTGTGGGTATCATATTTATATGGCTGGAACGGAGGGAACTTACTTCAGTTTGGGGAAATCTGAAGAATGGTCTGTTAATGGCGGTAGTTCGTGAAATTCTTCTGAAGTTGAGTGATGATTACGAACCAAAAACGTGGCGGCCCCGACCGCTGGTTCTTTCCGGCTCACCCAGTAAAAGATGGCATTTAATCGATTTTGCGAATTCACTTACCCATAACAGAGGTATTCTTACCGTTGCTACTGTTTTTCCGGAAGGAAATGTCTCCCGTGAGCGACTCGATAATATGGAAGATGAAATAGGTAATTTTTTGAAGAAGAGAGCGATAGAGGCGTTGGTTCGGGTTGTTTCTTCTGATGATCCATTTTCAGGGTCGGTCAAATTAGTGGAAGCCTATGGGATTGGGAAATTAGTTCCTAATACTATAATTCTGGGTGGAAGTGAGAATCCTGACATAAGGAAGAAGTATTGTGATATGGTAAAAAGCTTCTATGAGATGAAGCGAAATGTGGTTTTAATACATGGCGCTGACGATTCTCATAAAAACCCAAAGGGTAAAGCCCGTAAGCAACAAAGGATAGATGTATGGTGGGGTGGAGTAAAAGGAAATGGTGGATTGATGATGATTCTTGTTCATATGCTTCAAAACAGTTTGTCCTGGAAAAATGCACAAGTGAATCTGAAAATTATGGTTGGAGACGAGGCAGCAGTGGATGAGATCAAGACCAACATGAAAAGAATCATCAATGAAATTCGATTTGAAGCCAATATTGAAGTGATTGTTTCTGGCGGGAAATCATTCCGGGAAGTATTTCAGGAAAGTTCATCTGCTGCGGATTTAATTTTATTGGGGATGGCCATCCCGGATGAGAAATTTGCAAGCTATTATGAAAACATGCTTCATTTAACGGAAGGAATGCCAAGCACCGCCTTTGTACTTGCAGGTCAGGAAATTTCTTTCGGGGAAGTGCTTATTCCTCAGGATACGATGTCGGATACTTAACCTGATTTAGTGCGAAATAAAAGCCTTGATGCAAATGACATCTATCTGTATCCTCTACAAAAAATCATACTATGATCTCAACTCCTCAATACGAACAAATTCCATACAGAAAGTGCGGAAATAGCGGATTATATCTTCCGGCAATATCTCTTGGTTTATGGCACAACTTTGGTGGTTTACAAACTCCCGAAAAAGTAAATAAAATGGTATTAAAAGCCTTCGAAATGGGAATTACTCATTTCGATCTGGCTAATAATTATGGACCACCCCCCGGAAGTGCGGAAGAGCAATTCGGACGTGCTTTGAAAACCGTTTTGGCTGGAAAAAGAGATGAACTGATTATCTCAAGTAAAGCTGGATATGGAATGTGGCCAGGGCCTTATGGTGATGGCGGCTCCAGAAAGTTTATAATTGCCAGTTGTAATCAAAGTCTTAAAAGAATGGATCTGGAATATGTTGATATTTTCTATCACCACCGACCTGATCCGGATACTCCACTTGAAGAAAGTATGAGGGCGCTGGAACAAATTGTTAGATCCGGGAAAGCACTCTACGCCGGGATTTCAAATTATCCAGCCGAATTGGCGAGGGAAGCAATTCAAATGCTTAAATCATGGGGAGTTCCAATTGTTATTCATCAGCCTAAATACAATATGTTTTTAAGAGATCCCGAAGATGCGTTGTTTGATGTACTGGAGGAAGAAGGTGTTGGGTGTATTCCATTTTCACCATTGGCTCAGGGTTTACTAACCAATAAATACATTCATGGAATTCCAGAGGAATCGAGAATTGCTGATCCGGAAGGATTCCTGCAACGGGAAGACCTGACAGAAAAGAAGCTTGATCAAATCAAAAAGCTAAATGCGTTAGCAGAATCAAGAGGTCAAAGTCTCGCACAATTAGCCCTGGTTTGGGTGCTAAGAAAAGAAGCAGTTACCTCGGCTTTGATTGGAATTAGTAGTGTTAAACAACTCGAAGATAATTTAGCTGCCCTGGATAATCTTGCATTAAGTGTGGATGAAACAGATCAAATAGAACAAATTTTAAACAGCTGATATCAGCTATGAAAAAGGTACTATCGATTTTTTTAATGGGGATTCTGTTTTCATTTCCTGCAAATGCACAATATGAATCAGATACGGAATCCATCGATTCTATTATAAAAGCTCTTTATGAATCTATTTCAGGGGATGCCGGTGTAGAAAGAGATTGGGATAGATTTAAAAATCTGTTTGTTGAAGGAGCTTTATTAACCCCAACATTTAAGAATCAGCAAGGACAAATTGGTTTGGTTCAATGGAGTCCGGAAGAGTATATAGAAAGAGCCGGAGCAAGTTTAGAAAGAGACGGTTTTCATGAAGATGAAATCGGAAGAGAGGTAGATTCGTACCGATATATAACTCAGGTATTCAGTTCCTATCAGTCAAAAAGAACGAAAGATGGTGAAGTGTTCTCCCGGGGAATAAATAGTATTCAATTGTTTAACGATGGTTCGAGATGGTGGGTGGTTTCTGTATTCTGGTCTTCAGAAAATCAGGAATATCCTATTCCTTCCCAATACCTGAAACATGAATGGATGGCATTGTTCAATGGAGAGAACCTCGATGGATGGGTCGCTAATGAAAACGAAGGTACGTTCACAGTCGAGAATGGAACTATAAAAGTGTATGGAAACCGTTCACATCTTTTTTATAACGGAAACGTTGGGAATGCAAACTTCACTGACTTCGAATTCAAAGCAAAGGTAATGACCATGAATAATTCTAATTCAGGGATTTATTTTCATACAAAATTTCAGGAGTCAGGATGGCCAATTCATGGATACGAGGCTCAGGTGAACAACACGTACAATAACGATCCGCGTAGGTCAGGTAGTTTATACGGTATCGATGATAATGAAGAAATTACATTTCCTGATGAAGAATGGATGGACTACTACATTAAAGTAGAAGGAAAACATATTGTGATTAAGATCAACGGAGATACAATTTCGGAATTTACCGAAGATGATGATGTGGAAGGTTTTCGAAGACTTTCCAGTGGGACGTTTGCACTTCAGGGACATGATTCAAATAGTATAGTATACTACAAAGACATTTTTGTAAGAGAACTTTAGACAATATTTTTTTTACAGATTCTCCCGTTAGTTTTAGTTATTGTTAACAACTCACATCATCGCTTAATCAATAATAAATATTACTACTATGGGGAATCGATTACTTGTCTCAATAATTCTAATCTCATCTTTTACTTTTCATTCATTGGATGTGCACGCTCAGGATAAACCTGAAGACCCGAGATATGAAACTGCATGGAACAGTCTGAAATTCAGAAGTATTGGTCCTGCGTTTACTTCAGGGAGAATTGCAGATTTTGCAGTGAATCCTAAAAACACCAGCGAATTTTATGTTGCAGTTGCCTCAGGTGGTGTTTGGAAAACTACAAACCGGGGAATAAGCTTTACACCCGTTTTTGATAGTCAGGGTTCATACTCGATAGGTTTTGTTGCCCTCGATCCAAATAATCCAAATATAGTTTGGGTTGGAACCGGAGAAAATAATAACCAGCGTAGTGTGGCTTATGGTGATGGAGTATATAAATCGCTGGATGGAGGCAAAAGCTGGAAGCATATGGGTTTGAAGAATTCTGAGCATATCGGGATGATTGAAATCGATCCGAGAGATTCTGATGTAGTGTATGTCGCTGCAGTTGGTCCGCTTTGGAGTGAAGGTGGAGATCGTGGACTTTTTAAAACAACTGATGGGGGCGAAACCTGGGAAAATATTCTGGAAATCAGTGAGCATACAGGTATTAATGAAGTGCATTTAGATCCCCGTAATCCGGATGTTATTTATGCAACTGCTCATCAAAGAAGAAGACACGTATTTACCTACATAAGCGGAGGACCTGAATCTGCTGTTTATAAATCCAATGATGGGGGAGAGAACTTCAAAAAAATAATGAAGGGAATGCCAAGTGGTGATATCGGAAGAATTGGAATGGATATTTCTGATGCCGATCCGAATATCGTTTACGCGGTAGTAGAAGCACAGGGAAATAAAGGCGGATTTTATCGTTCTACTGATTTAGGCGAAAGCTGGGAGCGAAGAAGCGATTATTCTTCCAGTGGAAACTATTATCAGGAAGTTGTTGCCGATCCTGTTGATCCGGATTTAGTATATGTTATGAATACTTTTGCAGGAGTTTCAGAAGATGGTGGGAAGAGCTTTGAAAATGTTGGCGAGTTAAATAAACATATTGATAATCATGCCTTATGGATTGATCCTGATAACCCAAACTATTTGTTGAACGGAAATGATGGAGGAGTATATGAATCCTACGATCGTGGTAAAACATGGAGATTTTATACGAACCTTCCTGTTACTCAATTCTATAAAGTAGCAGTAGATAATGATTACCCATTCTATAATGTTTATGGTGGGACTCAGGATAACTTTACTTTTGGAGGTCCATCAAGATCGATCGAACCAACCGGATTAACGTTTAATGACTGGAAGATTACTTTGTTAGGTGATGGTTTCGAGCCGCATGTGGATCCTAAAAATCCAAATATTGTATACAGTCAGGCTCAATACGGCGTACTTTATCGGTTTGATAAACAAAGTGGTGAAGCACAGAATATTATTCCACAACCTCCATCAGGAGATTACTCTTACAACTGGAATTGGGATTCCCCATTTTTTGTGAGCGTTCATGATAATAAGCGTTTGTATTATGCTTCAGATCGAGTGTTAAGAAGCGATGACATGGGACAAAGCTGGGAGGAAATAAGTGGAGATTTAACGCGGCAAATTGATCGTAATACCTTAGAAGTGATGGGAAAAGTCTGGCCGATGGATGCGGTTGCTAAAAATGCTTCTACTACTCCATATGGAAATATTGTAGCCTTAGCTGAATCACCAATCAATGAAGACATACTATTTGCCGGAACAGATGACGGACTGATTCATATCAGTGAGGATGGCGGAGAAAACTGGAGGAAACTGGATGATTTTCCTGGTGTTCCCGATATGACCTATGTAAATGAAATTGTCGCTTCTGCTCATGATGTAAATACCGTGTATGCTGCATTCAATAATCACAAAAGAGGCGATTTTAAACCATACATTCTGAAAAGTACTAACCTTGGACGTTCCTGGGAGTCTATTTCTAATAACCTTCCGGAAAGAGGATCCATCTATGCAATTGAAGAAGATCATATTAAACCAGAGCTACTATTTGTAGGAACTGAGTTTAGCTTATTTGCAACATTAGATGGGGGTGATTACTGGAAAGAATTAAATAGCGGTCTTCCTACAATTGCTGTTAGGGATATTAATATTCAACAGAGAGAAAATGATCTGGTCTTAGCAACCTTCGGGAGAGGTTTCTATATCATGGATGATTATTCAGCTCTGAGGGAATTTACTTCTGATGTTCAGGAGAAAGAAGCTCATTTATTTTCCGTTCGCGATCCGTTTCAATATATAGAGTACAGTGCAATTGCTGCATCTGATGTGGTATTCTGGCTCGGACCAAAAGGTTTTCAGGGGGAAGATTACTACCTGGGTGAAAACCCAAAGTTTGGAGCAGCCTTTACTTTTTATGTAAAAGACGGGTACAAAACGCTGGAACAAAGTCGGGAAGCAGATGAGAAAGAACGAAGAAAAGAAGGCGAATCAGTTTATTATCCATCCTACGATCAACTGGTAGCTGAGGGAGAGGAAGAGGTTCCTTTTCTGATTTTTACCGTTCGGGATGCAAATGGTGAAGTAATTAACGATATACGCGCATCAGCGAGCAAAGGAATAAACAGAGCGTACTGGGATTTGACCTATCCTGATTTCGATCAGGTTAGAACCAATACTGCGAATCCAAAAACTAATTTGAATTCAGGAATTATGGTATTACCTGGAACCTATTCCGTTCAACTTTCAAAGAGCATAAATGGAGAAATCTCTGTTCTCTCCGAACCGGTTGAGTTTGAAGTGAAATCGCTGAACAACCGGACTTTACCCGCTTCGAATCCTGAAGAAATGCTGGTCTATCATAAACAATTAACCAGTCTTTCTAAGACTGCTAACAGTGCACGTAATGCCTATAATGAGTTAAATGACAGACTCAGTTACTATAAAGCAGCATCCAGAATTACTACAAATGAGGCTTTGGAATCAATGATTTCAGAAATGGAGTCTGATCTGGATGAAGTACGATTGATTATGTTTGGAGATCAAAATAAATCCAGACTGGAAATTGATCAGGCGCCATCACTTAATTCAAGAATTAATGTCGCAATCGGCTCGGGAATGTCTTCTCAGTCGGATCCAACCCAAACATCGATGATGGTGAAAGAGATAGCCGAAACTCAGCTAAAACCGGTTATAGAAACACTGAAAGAGATGTTGAATAACACTTTGCCGGAAATAGATGCAGAACTAAATCGACTCGGCGCTCCATGGACTCCGGGAAGAATTATTGATCTCGACTAATTATGATTAAAAAACGCTACTCATATAGTTTGAGTAGCGTTTTTTTTAAACCCTCTCAGCCAATTCCAACCACCGAAGTTCTTTTTCTTCGATTAACGCTTTAGTGTTCGCATAGGATTGAGATAACTCCTGAAGTTTTTCATAATCCTGCTCGGAATTCATCTGATGTTCGATTTCAGTTTTTTTGGATTCCAGTTCTTCGATCTCTTTTTCTAACTTCTGATATTCTTTCTTTTCGTTAAAACTTAATTTTTTAGTCTCATTTGAAGATGAATTGGTAGGCTTTGGCGATTCTTTTTTTGGTTGGTTTTTTTTTTCTTCATTAAGAACAGCTTCAACCTCTTCTTTGTATTCCTGATAGGTACCGTTGAAATCTCTGATTACTCCATCTCCTTCAAACACAAAGTAGTGATCAACTAAATTATCCATGAAATAGCGGTCATGCGATACAATGATCAGACAGCCTCCGAAATCAGAAAGAAAATCTTCCAGTTTTTCTAAGGTAATCAGATCAAGGTCGTTGGTAGGTTCGTCCAGAATTAGAAAATTAGGGTTTTTGATCAGAACCATCATTAATCCAAGTCTACGCTTTTCACCACCACTTAATTTTGCAACAGGGGTATACTGCATTTTAGAGTTAAACATGAAATGCTCCAGAAATTGGGACGCTGAAATAGTATCTCCATTGGAAAGCTCTATGACCTCAGCTACTTCTTTGATAACATCGATCACACGTTCATTCTCTTTAAAAGAAATTCCCTGTTGTTTATAGTGCCCATAGATAATGGTTTGTCCGGTTAGGACGTCGCCGGAGTCTGGCTTTTCTTCACCTGTTATAATTTTCAGGAAGGTACTTTTTCCAACTCCGTTCTTCCCGATGATTCCAATTTTCTCTCCTTTGTTAAAAGAGTATTCAAAGTCTTTCAGGATCGTCAGATCATCATACTTTTTATTCACCTTTTTAAGTTCGAGAACCTGTCCTCCAATTCTGGAAACACTTACATCTAACTGAATCTCCTGCTTTACTTTTCCGGACTTAGCTTTCTTTTCGGTTTCGTAAAAGGCATCAATTCGGGATTTAGATTTAGTGGTTCTCGCTTTAGGTTGCCGGCGCATCCATTGCAATTCTTTCTTCGCCAGCTTACCGGCTTTGGCTACTTCCGTGGCATAAACTTCTTCCCGTTCCGCTTTCTTTAGGAGGAAGTAGTCATAGTTTCCTTTGTGGTGATAGAGTTGCCCGTCCTCAATTTCCAGAATATGATTACAAACCCGGTCAAGGAAGTAGCGATCGTGAGTTACCATAAGTAATGTCAAGGTACTTTTTGTAAGGTAAGCCTCCAGCCATTCTATCATTTCCACATCCAGATGGTTGGTAGGTTCATCCAAAATCAATAGGTCGGGTTCATCCAGCAAAGCAAAAGCAAGGGCTACTCTTTTTCTCTGACCACCGGAAAGCGATTTAATTGACTGATCCAGATTGTGAATATTCAGATGTCCAAGAATTTGTTGAAGCCGTTGTTCGTAATCCCAGGCATTAGCAGCATCCATTTTTGCAAGAGCTTGATCAAAGGCTTTTTGCGTCTCTTCAGAATAGTTTTGAGACTGGGCTTCAACTGCTTTTTCGTATTGTCTCACCACTTTAACCATCTCATTATCACCATGAGTGATGAATTCATTGATCGTTAGCGAGTCATCCAAATCCGGTTCCTGTTCCAAAAGACTGACTCGGATACCATTCCGAACCATTACTTCACCGGAGTCGGGTTGTTCTTTTCCAGCGAGAATCTTTAGTAGAGTCGACTTTCCGGTTCCATTCTGTGCTATCAGGGCAGTTTTATCTCCTTTAGATATACCAAATGTGAGCCCTTCAAAAAGAAGTTTAAGGCCGTATTTTTTGGTCAGATTTTCAGTAGAAAGATAAGTCATGTAAGAATATGGTCGATATAAATGAAGGAACCTATTCTTCCATTTTATTAATTGTCCAGCAACGCAGACCTTCTCTCGTTTGGGCAATCAACTCCTTTTGACCGTCTCCATTCAAGTCTGCAATAATCGGATATTTCATCCCGGATGTAGGAATATTAAAAATCCGGCGATCTGTTAAAATCTCCCATGCAAACAAGCGTCCGAAATCAGCTAATGCAACTAATTCCAGGTCTCCATCTCCATTCAGGTCAATAATTTTTGGAGCCATTGTTGTAGAAGAAGGCTGACCAAGGCTATGAGTGATTTCCAATTCTCCATCGGGATTGAACATGAAAATGGAGCCGTTTGCACTTTGGGTCAGGTAGAGATCGGACCAATAAAAGCGTACACTATCTCTCAAAAGCACATTGGGTTCTACAGAAAAACTGGTAAGCTGGTTATTAGTTGCATAAACCGATTTAATTGAAATAGAATCCATCTGGATACTGATAGCTATAGAATCCTTAAAACTTGGTCTTTTACCAACTGAATAAATATATCCATCCGTTGCGGATCCAAGAATTTGGTTATTGAAAATAGTAGGCGAACTGGTGAAACTTGAGTTTGTAAAGGTAGGGTAACCGGGACGAATACCACCACTTCTTAACCAGCTGTGCAAAATATTTTGAGAATAAGCCCAGATCGACCAGGTGTCATCCACTTGTGTGAAAACAGGTTTAGTGGTTACAATGGTATTAGTTATTTGAGGCCAACCACGAACATTTTGCCCACGACCATCAATAACGTGAATTCTCCTATTCTCAGTAGCTACGATAATTTCAGGAATTCCATTTCTTAGTACATCGGTAACTACAATAGGAGCGCTTATACGTTCACCTATTTCAATTGGGAATTGAGGTAATGGATTACCACCTTCATTCCATGCATATATTTTAGTACCTGCCGCTAGTAGAATTATAGGTTGACCATTTCCATACCAGTCATACAAAACAGGGCTGCCAACAGGGATATCACCTCCGGTAGTAGCGTTCATCACTACAGTCCCATCAAATGCTAAGGCGCGAATATTTCCAGCTCTTGTTGAAAAAATAATTTCTTCCGTTGGATTTCCAACAATATTCGCTAAAACAGGAGCACCTGATAGCTCTTCATTATTGATAGGAAGTACCCATAGTTCATCATAAGGTTGAGTTGAACCTTCTTCAGTGATCGATTTGAAATTGAAGCTTACCGAATTAGAATTTTCAATTCGGGTAAAACTCATCATGGTTAAATCGTATTGCCCTAATAATCCCGATAACGTATTGTTTGGCATCAAATAAGGGTCGATAAACTTCAGGAAATCATTAGTTTTAGACCATACAAAACCACTTGTTTCGGGAGGTAAATTTCTTCTTGTTGTTGAATATGTATCATTGTAGTAAACAACCCGTCTTCTATTTCGATCCGATTCAACACTCTCTGAAAGTCCTCTACGCTTGGAGATTACGGCAACATCTCTGGAAAAAGAAAGATAGAAATCTGTGAAGGGCACCATTTCAGAGCCGATAAGTTTTGCAAGTATTTCACTTTGAATGTAATAAGAGTTACCTGCTTCGGAAGCAAAGCCTTTCTCTACAAAGTCATCCACTATATTGCGAAATGCTGTTACACTTTGAAGTTTCCTTAGAAATAGAAATTCTCCTGCTGCAAGTAATCCTGATTCAGGGAAAGTAACTACGGCAAATTCAGAATCCGTGGCCAAAGCTAAATCACGATAGATATCTGAATCTGAAATCAGAAGAGAGTCTATTCTTGAAAGTGATTCAGCCGGAGCTTGAGGAATACGAGCGGGTTGCAATCGGAAAATTCCAAATGCAGCAGAATTACTAGCAATATAACGATCTAGTGAAATGGCTTTGTTTTCTGAAGTAAGAGACTGAATAAGCTCTGATCTAGTGGTGTCTTTCAAATTTAATGTACCACTGAAGTCGAAAGCAGGGTTTCCGTTATCAGAAGGACTGAAAGTAAGCGATGCAGGTTGAACACCGGTAAATGCCCCCATAATTGAAGGGCGATAAGTAACCTGAGAAAATTGCTGAACCCAATGATCAATATGTTCGCTGTTTATGATTAATTGACCAGGACCGGGTTCGGAGTCAATTTCCATGCTTCTTTCATATCCTAAATAAGCTTTAAGTGAGGTTTCAACAGCCCGGCTGGATGGAGATGCGATTAGCCAATTATTGACCTGGGCAATAAATAGCTGGTATTCCCGGATATTTACTTTGTGAATATTAATTCCTGAAAAGGAATAATTGTTTTGTTCAAATGCCTTATAAAAGGCGGATACCCAATTTTCAATATTAGCACTGCTTTCACTTATCCAAAGAAACTGGGATACGGTTGAAGCTGATGGGTATAGTACCAAAGCTTTTAAATCAAGCTGTTCTGTAATCATGGAATCAATTTCCAACACTTGTTGCAGAGCTGTTGGGCTGAGGTCATCAAGTATGGGAGCATATTCAGTTTCACCAATATCTGACAAATCTATTCCTGTCTTTGGAATAATCAGAAAGGTAGATTCCTCAGGAATTAACTTAATCCAGCTTTTATCTGAGACAGAATTGCACGACAAAAAAATGACTATGCAAAAAAAGGTAATGATTGAGCAATGAGTTCGTTGCATGAATGGAATTAAACCGTCCTTTTTTGAATATTACAATACATCGTTAATGCAGGAAAATTCAAAAAGTTCCTTCGTTAGTATTTCAACAAAATAACATTTTTCAGAGCTAAATGAGTTTTTTAAGTCCGCTTTTTTTAATTGCTGTTTCTGCCATCGGGCTTCCACTCATCATTCACCTTCTTAATCTGAAGCGCCCTCAACGTATTCAGTTCTCTACACTTGCTTTTTTTAAAGAACTCCAGAAAACTACCATTCGCAAAATTAGAATAAAAAAGTACCTATTACTGCTCTTAAGGTTACTTGCAATTGCATGTTTGGCTATAGTACTTGCTCGTCCTTTTTTACCTCCGGGATTAAATACTTCTGCCAACAGTCAGGCTCCTTCATTAAATGCAATTCTTATCGATAATAGTATAAGTATGAGTAGAATTGGTGAAAAAGGGCCTTTATTAGAGCAGGCAAAAGAAATAGTGCAATCAATACAAGAGTCTTCAAAAGATGAAGACAGGTTTATTCTTCAGGTTACTAACGGCGAAGCGCAGTACACAACTATTATCGGCCATAATCAACTAGTTAGAAGAATTGATGACATAGATATTTCCTCATCCGGCAATTACACTAATCAAAGAATTGAAAACTTATATCAAATTTTAGAGGAAGCTCCGTACGAAAATAAACGTCTTTTTATTATCGGAGATGGTCAGCTAACTCAGTTTAAGGATCAGGGATTACCTCAATCACCCGGGCAATTAATTTCTTCCACCTATATCGATTTGGGTAATGTGGATGTTCAGAATACAGCGATTACCAATCTTGAATCCTCAACCAATATGATAGGAGCACGATTACCTGTGAATCTATCTGTTACTGTACAGAATAAGAGTGATGTTCCGATTGCCAATCAATTTGTATCACTGGAATTTATGGGAGAACTGGTGGGACAGTATTCACTATCTACGGAAGCTAATTCAAGTCAGATTTTCAGATTTGAGGTAATTCCGCAGGAAGTTGGTTCTTCGAATGGGAGAGTAATAATTGAAGGAGATGAATTTACATTAGATAACGAATATTTCTTCACTATTGAAGTGCCAGAGACTAGAAAAATATTGTGGATAAATGAAGAAAATGACCTTAGTGCATCTCTAAAATCCTATACAGAAGTAGTGTTGGAAGCATCAGGGAATAATGATTCACAACTATCTTATCTGAAATCTGAATCTGAATTTCTAGGAACAGATGAAATATTTGAATACGATATTATCATTTTGGATGGAATAAAGTCTGTACCCGAATATGCAATTAATAATTTACAGGATTTTGTTCAGTCAGGAAGGGGAGTAATTTTTTACCCTTCCCAGGAAGGAGATATCAGAAACTATAATAACTTCTTGCAGCAATTTAATATTGGTGACTTTGAAGGAATTGTCGGTGAATATGCGTCTTTCAGACCGGTGGCAAGAGGAAATGGTTTTCTAGAAGACCATCCAATATTTACAGGGTTATTTGAACGATCAGATAATGAAGCGCTAAGAATAGCCGACCCGGATGTATATTACTATTATAAATTGAAGCCTTCTTCATCTCCCGGCGGATTTAATATTATCTCGTTAAATACAGGAGATCCATTGATTAGAGAAAAAAGATTTGGAGATGGAAAGCTGATTATTTCTGCTATTGGCAATACTCCGGGATGGTCTAATTTTTCCGTTAAGCCATTATATGCTCCATTTTATTACAGATCATTATTATATGTGGCTTCATCAGAAGAAGGAGGCTTTTCTAACCACCAACTTGGTAAACCTTTCCGTTGGACCGGAAACCTTGATGCAGAGCAATCCTCTATTATCGTAAATTCTGAAACCATCATACCTGAGAGCAGAATTACTGCAAACGGTTCAGAATTAACCTACTCGGCAGAAAACTGGAATCCAGGCTGGGTTACACTTACTGATGATAATAAAACTTATTCGGTTGCAGTTAACCTTGAGCGGAATGAGTCCGATTTTGGTAATGAAAATATTGGAAGATTATTTAATGATATTGCCTATGTAAATACTACAGGTATTGGTGAGCAATCTATTGAAAATGAAATAAAAGCATCAGGTTTCGGTCGTGAAATTTGGTCTTGGTTTATGTTGGCAGGTTTGTTTTTTTTAATTGCAGAATCTTTAATCTCTGTATTTTATAAAGCAGAAACTATTAGTTGATGAAAGAGATACTACTCATATTCTTTTATGGCACTGTGATTTTATTCACAGTTGCTTCTACTTTTCTTGCCGGATATTCCCTACAGAATAAATTCCGTCTAAGAAATGTACGTCTGAATTGGCGCGCAGGGAAGATGAAAGGATATCCCTTATTCGCAACCGTATTTCTTGGTCTGATTGGTGTTTTATCTTCCATTGTTTATCTAATTGGTGATGCATCAAACTACTCAATATTTGCAGCTTACTTTTGGATAGGATGTATGTGGTTCATTTCCAGCTACCTTGCATCAAAGCACTATATCACAGATCACGGGATAGTCAAAAATTTAAATGAACCTTCGCAAACTATCCCATGGTTTCAGGTGATGGATTTTGTAGAAAGAGAAGGATTGCAAGGATCAGAATTCACTTTTACCTATTCGGAAATGGATAAATCCCTTACAAAGGGCTATAAACAACTAAGGCTTTTTGTTCCGGTTACAAAACGCAAAGCTTTTAAAAAAGTGGTATCTTTGAAGTTGAAATCAAGGTTCGAGGAAGAGTCACTTCCTGAAATTGATCTCAGAAGAATTCAAGAAGATTAAAGGATACTGATTGTTAGACGACGTTAAAAATTCAGATATAGAGAAAGAAAGAGTAATGCTGGTCGGATTGTATGGTCCCGATATCTCCCGCCGACAAGCCGAAGAATATTTAGAAGAACTTGAAATGCTTACCGACACTGCGGGTGGCGTAACGGTTGAAAAAGTATTACAGAACAGAACCAGACCAGACGTTTCAACTTACGTTGGTAAGGGTAAGTTGCAGGAATTGAAAGGGCAGATGAAGGGACTTAACATAGGTACTGTTATTTTTGATGATGACCTTTCTCCCACACAAATTCGGAATGTTGAAGCAGGTACCGACGCCAAAGTTTTGGATAGAAGTGCTTTGATTTTGGATATTTTCGCATCCAGAGCGAAAACATCGGCTGCAAAAACACAGGTAGAACTAGCTCAGCTTCAATATTTGCTTCCTCGGTTAACCAGATACTGGACTCACCTTTCTCGACAAAGTGGTGGAATTGGTACTAAAGGTCCGGGTGAAACCCAGATTGAAACTGACAGAAGGATTATCGGTCAGCGCATTGGAGTTTTAAAGAGTAAGCTCGAAAAACTGGATCGCCAGCGAACAACTCAGCGGAAAAGTCGGGAAAGTATGAATCGTATTTCGTTGGTTGGATATACTAATGCTGGTAAATCAACTTTGATGAATGCATTTACGGAAACCAATGTACTGGCTGAAAACAGGTTGTTTGCTACCCTGGATTCCACCGTACGAAGACATCAGTTAGAAAATCACGAGATATTACTTTCTGATACGGTAGGGTTTATCAGAAAACTACCCCACAATTTGATAGAAAGTTTTAAGTCTACACTGGATGAAGTTCGCGAAGCTGATATCCTGTTACATGTGGTAGATGGATCTTCCAATATGGCACATGAATACATTGAAGTAGTTGAAACAACACTGGAAGAAATTGGGGCGACAAATAAACGCACTTTGCTAGTACTCAATAAAGTGGATAAAATGGACGCTGAGCAAATTGCTTACATGCGTGATGAATATCCGGAAGCTTGTTTTATCTCTGCAGAACGGGGGATAGGATTATCTGAATTGGAAGATAGATTGGAAGAGTTAATTGAGGATAATTACATAACTGAAACGCTTCAAATTCCGGTAGCAAAATATAAAGCGGTAGCCTTCATTCATGAAAATGCAAATGTGGAGCATGAAGAATATGTCGGAAGTGATGTTAAACTTACGTTTAGCATTTCTAAAAAAGATTTTAAGCAATTATCCCATTTGTTGGATACTATACGCTCAGAGAAAGAAGTTATCTAGTTATGCAGGTACGAGAAATATTAAATACTGACATCGCTCCACTCAAAACCATGGATACCGTGGCTTTGGCTTTAACCAAGTTGGATTTGCTGCATACAACCAAATTTCCGGTTGTAGATGAAAGTAAACTCATTGGTATGGTTTCTCTGGAAACGTTGATAGAAGTTGAAAACGAGCAGGTTCTGATTAGTCAGGTACCTTTGGATGATAACATATCGTTACCTCAGGAACAGCATTTGTTTGAAGCCACCAGAAAAATGCTTTCTCATGAACTTTTTATTCTTCCGGTTGTTGATAGTGAGAATAATTTCCTTGGAGTAATTAAGAAAAGAGAAGTGCTCGAAGCTCTTGGGAATTTATTTAATCTGGAGTCATTTGGATCTGTTCTTACCATCGAAATGATGCCGTATGATTTCACTTTATCGGAAATGATTCGAATCATTGAATCAGAGGATGCTAAAATTTTGGGAGTTGCCGTACAACAGCCGGGTGAAAATAATGATTTTTATAGAGTCTCTGTTAAACTAAGCATTGAAGATTCATCTGCTGTTAGTGCTGCTTTGCAACGTTATGGATATGTAGTAACGTCTCAAATAAGTAGTGCAACGATAGAAAAAGATTTTTCTGACAGAGCTGACGAACTTATTCGCTATCTTGACATATAAGGAGTAAACCTAACCCATATTTCGCGATCTAAATGCGCTTAGTTGTCAAAAGCTGCTTCTTACTTATTTTAATTTTCCTGACTGGGAATACTGTTTTTTCGCAGGATCTCCAGCAAGCATCTACTTCTAATTACGAAAGAGGGATTTATCTTTACAAAGCCGGCTTTTTTGAAGAGTCAATTGATGAATTAGAACGGTTCAATCAGAATTATCCAAAACACGAACTTGGAATTTCTTCAGATTACTATATCGCAAGAGCCAAAACCGGAACGGACTCTCTGAATATTGAATCTTATTATCAGGAATTTATTCTGGAATACCCGGGAAGTGACCTTTCAGTAATTCTTCTCAAAGATCTTGGTCATCGTTTTACTGATAATCGCGAGTACGATGAGGCAATCCGTTATTACAATCAGGCGGTAGATTCATGGATGGGGAAATCAAAGGCTGCTGAGACTATATATTGGGTAGCTGAAGCTGCAGCCGAGAAAAAAGATTATGTAGAGTCCCGGTATTACTTTTTAAAACTGGCAGATGATTACCCCCAATCACATTGGGCACCAAAAGCACTATATGCCCGGGGTAGATTATATCTTACCGAAAATGAATATGATTCTTCTGCAATAGCCTTTGAATTGCTCAAATTGAGATACCCGAATAATCCGGTTACCAGAAGAGTTGGTACAGCTTTAGGAGAGTCCTATTACCAACAAGGCAGATATCCTGAAGCTATTGATGCGTTAAATGCACAGATGCCATATCTGGATGAGCAGTCTAAAATTAAAGCTCTATTCCTGATGGCTGAGGCTCATAATTATCTCGGAAACTATGACGAAGCTACCAAAGACTATCTCCAGTATATCAATCTAACAAAAGGGACAGAGCTTGAAGCCGCTGCACATTATGGACTAGGTTGGTTATATCACAGACAAGGTGTATATCATTGGGCAGCACAATCATTTGAGAAAGCCATTACAAGCGATAATGAATTATCACGTAAAGCAACATACTACGAAGCTGTAAACCATAAACTTGCTGGGAACTTCCAGCGATCTATGCAAACCTTTCAGCAGTTTGGTGACAACTATAAATCAGGTTTATGGGTTGAGGAAGCATACTATGAATGGGCTATTTCTGCTTTTGAAGGAGGTAGCTATGGTGAATCCATAGAAACCTTATTAACACTTATCAGAAATCAGGAAACACTAAAAGATCCCGGTAAGATTTATACAATGCTGGGGGAAGCTTACTTCGCCAATAATGAATTTACCAGAGCAACACAGGCATTTGAAGAGGCGGAAAAAGTTGGAGACATTGATCCCGCTTTAAAAAGACAGGCTCGCTTTCAGAAAGGATGGATATTATTTCGGAATCAGGCTTATGAACAGGCCCAACCCATTTTTGAATCTGTTTATGCGGAAGCACCAGATACCGAATTAGGAGAAGAGGCACTGTTCTGGAGTGCAGACAGCTATTATAAATTAGATCAGTTTTCAAGTGCTGCCCGCCGTTTTGATATGTTTATTAAAAACTATCCGGATAATGAAATGGTAGGGGCAGCCAAATATTCGTTGGGATGGAGTTATTTTAAAACGGGTCAGTATGATCTGGCAGTTGGACCACTCGAAGATTTTCTGAATAATTACGAAGCTCCACCAATTGCACTTTTTCCATATGATATTGATACACAATTAAGAATAGGAGACGCTTATTACGCACTTGGACAATATCGTGATGCAATTCGCTTCTACAATAAAGCAATTGGAGCTGAGCCGGGCGGAGATTATGCGATGTTTCAGGTTGCAAACAGTTACTACCGTTCTAACCGAACATTTGAAGCAGTAAGTAATTTCAGAAGGATGCTTCGCATCTATCCTTATAGCAGGCTTAGAGAACAGGCTCAATATAATGTGGCCTACATTTATCTGAATACTTCCAATTATTCTCAGGCCATTGAGGAATTTCAAACCGTAATTAATCGCTATCCGGGAACAGATTGGGCTGCCCGTTCACAGTATAATATTGGGGATGCCTATTACAATGCTGGGGAATACAACAGAGCTATCGATGCATACCGTAAAGTGTTGGATAACTATCCAAGAAGCAGATATATCATAGAAGCCATTAATGGAATTCAGTATGCACAGCTTTCTTCAGGAGGACAGGACTCAAGTTCGGTAATACTTGAAGAATTTTTAGGTGATAACCCACAAAGCTCAACTGCGGATCGGTTACGCTACAGACAGGCTGAAACTGTTTTTCAAACAGGAGATTATGAAGGAGCAATTCGTGAATTTCGACAATACCTGAGAGTTACAAATTCAGATGAATTAGCTCCGGAAGCATATTCAAATTTGGGGGAATCATATCGGCAGCTTGGTCAGATTGACAGAGCGATTAATTCTTATCAAACTATAGTTGATGATTACCCAAACGATGGGCAGGTACCTTCCGCTCTTACATCATTGGGACTACTCTATTATGAACAGGGAGAGTACGAAATTTCACACGGTTATTTTGATCAGCTGTTACGAACAGCAAGTCGGTTTGCTCAGGAAGCTTACATTGGAATGGGGAATGCCAGTCTTGCTGAAGGATCATTAGAAACTGCCCGTGATGAATACGAAAGTGCATTACAGGTTAATCAAGGCAACGAAGCTGCAAGTGTTGGTTTAGGTAAAGTTGCCAGAGCAGAAGCTGAGTATGAAGAGGCAAAGAATATTTTGACCCCGATCGCTGAGAGAAATACTACAGAAATTGGAGCAGAAGCTCAGTTTTATTTGGGCCGTCTCCAACAGGATCAGAATAATTTAGAAGAAGCAATTGCTGAATATGCAAAAGTAAAAGTGCTCTTCGAAGCTTTCGATAGTTGGGTATCTTTGGCCATGTACAATTCTGCTGAGAGTAATATTATGCTAGGGAACCGGGGAGATGCTTTGGCTATTCTCAATGAAATTATCGAAACGTATCCTGGCACCGAAGCTGCAGAAAAAGCACAGACGCTCATCGACCAGACAGATTCGTAATTGTGTTTATTGATAGGACTGTCCCTCCTTGGGGAGGGACAGATTTTCACGCTTGCGTGCAAATCAGGGAGAGGACAGTGCTGGCATGAAATTCGGAGCCACACCAGTCCTCCCTCTGAGTCCAAACAAGTTCGGACTCTGTCTCCCTCCAGCGGGAGACAAATTTAAGCCACAAGCAAATTGTTACTGTTGAATGCTAGATTAGTTTTTCGGAGAAAGATTTTCGAATCTGCCTCCAAAACTAACTCCAAAAGAAATGCGGTAGGAATGATTTTGGAGGAAGGCAGTATCCAGTTATAGAAAGTATATCAAAGGGTAGGCTTTTGAACATCTTCATTTCTTTTGGTGGTTTTTGGTACTTTTGTCCACACAAAAGTACATAAGATAAATACGAAACTTTCTTAGCTTGAATTCGCTAAATTCACCCGCTCTATAAACGAATTAAATACCAACATTCATCAATGATCAAAAGCGTTACACCAGCGAATTCTTTACGAGGTACAATCACACCGCCGCCGGATAAATCTATTTCTCAAAGGGCAGCTATTTTTTCTTTGTTGCACGATGGTGTTTCAGTGATAAGAAATTATTCCCCGGCGCAGGATCCACAAAGTGCACTGGCTTGCGTTGAGCAATTAGGTGCAGATGTAACTCAGTTAGACGATGTAGTTTCGATTGAAGGTCCGGGCAGATATGGAATCAGACCTCTTTCTGATGAATTGGATTGTGGTAATTCCGGAACAGCGATGCGTTTACTGGCGGGAGTGTTAGTGGGAGCAGGAACAGGAGTTAAACTAATTGGTGATCCATCTCTTTCATCCAGAACGATGAAGCGAATTATTGATCCTTTGGAAGAAATGGGTGCTCATATTCTGGCAAGAAACGGAGCTTATGCACCACTTTTTGTGACACGTGAAGATCCTTTAGTGCCGATGGAGTATGAACTTCCGATAGCAAGTGCACAACTAAAATCCTGTATACTGCTTGCAGGACTGTTCGGGGAAAAACCAACCAAAGTGATTGAAACGCTACAAAGTCGTGATCATACTGAACGACTACTTAATCTTGATATAGAAGAGAAGAACGGGAAAAAAATTATCTCTGCTTCATTGAAAGATGAAATTCCTAATCAAAGTTATACCATCCCAGCTGATTTCTCTGCTGCAGCGTTTTGGTTAGTGGCGGGTTCCATTGTGGAAGATTCTGAAATAAAAATGGAATCAGTTGGATTAAATCCTACCAGAAATGCACTTTTAGAAATTCTGAAGAAAATGGGGGCGGACATCACCATCGAAAATGAACGGATGGAAGGAGCTGAGCCTGTTGGAGATATCATTGTAAAATCTGCTGAACTGAGGTCTATCCATATTGAAGAAGAACTCATTCCAAATTGTATTGATGAACTGCCCATTATAGCTGTTGCAATGACCTTTGCCTACGGTACATCTACCATCTCAGGAGCAGGAGAACTTCGCCATAAAGAAACAGATCGAATTATGGCCATTGCTAAAATGCTTAAGGCCGTGGGAGCCAACTACGAAGAAATGGAAGATGGGTTAGTTATTCGTGGCAACCCCGATTTTAAATTCAAATCCGCTCGATTCCGAAGTTTCCATGACCATAGAATTGCTATGGCTTCAGCTGTTCTTTCTCTCAAAGGAAGCGATGACTCTCAAATCGAAGATGCCGAATGTGCGGCAGTTTCCTACAAAGGTTTCTGGGATGATTTGGAAGTATTATTGCAATAACTAAATTCAACGCTATGTCAAGTATGGCTCAAGTTGCTATGTTTTGTAAGGACGTGGCTAAAAATAATGAAATTTGGGTCATTCAATTTGATGGGGGTACATTCGTTAATTGGGTTGAAGAAGATGGTTCTGAGATTTTCCCAATTTGGTCTTCAAAAAAAAGAGTAGAAAAGATTATAAGTTTGGTCGAAGAATTTTCAAGTGGACAAGCTGAGAAAATTATTTGGGAGAATTTTAAAATTGAATGGATACCAAAATTCATTGATAAAAAGGTCTCTTTAGGTCCAAATTGGATAGGTGAAAATTTAAAAGGGATAAGCTTTAATCCAATTTCACTTGTACAGCGGGTAGATAGGTTAATAAATTCCTAAACCTTTGAACTGTCATGCTGAACTTGATTCAGCATCTGTAGAGAGTTCAGCTTTGTTATATATCTTTTCAAATCAACGCTTCAATCTTCACAGATCCCGGATCAAGTCCGGGATGACAACTAAAAAACCCATTTAAAATCCATATTCTTCATCTTCAATTCCGCGTCAGAGTCGCGGGTGTCAATACGTCAGTTTCTAAAAACTCATCAAATCTTGGCATTGTGCTTGCTTTAACCTTTATGAATTAAACAAAAGGTGAGCGCTATGGGAGACTTCACAGAATTTGGAATCGAAATCGAAAAGCATCTTTCTAAAATTGGAAAGGATGTCCAGCAGTTTATGGAGAAAGTGGTGCCTCTGACTAACGAGGACAAAGATTTTGCTCCCGATTGCGATATCGTGGAAAGCGAAAGCGAATATAAAATTCTGCTGGACCTTCCCGGACTTGCCAAGAAAGAAATCGGAATTGCTCTGAAGAACAACGTGCTAACTGTGAAAGGGGAACGTGTTATTTCTGCGGGAGAAGGAGAAGAGTTTAAACGTCAGGAGAGAAAACGTGGTGCATTTGCCCGATCTTTCGCACTTCCTGAAAATGTAAATTCCGCCGAGATCAGTGCAAACTTCAGGAATGGAGTGTTGACCGTGTCTATGCCGAAATCGGACAAACTCAAAGACACGACTTCAATCCCTGTAAACTAAAATAATCAGAATGATTCAACGCAGAGCGTTGGATCAAGAATTGACATAATGGCTATTTAATCTTGTTCCGTACGCTCGGCGTCGGAACAAAAAGAATATCAAACAAGAAAACAGTAAACAGACTTAAAACAGATTTAGACCAATGGGAAAAATCATAGGAATTGACTTAGGAACTACAAACTCATGCGTTGCCGTAATGGAAGGTAACGAACCTGTAGTAATTCAGAATGCAGAAGGTGGACGTACCACGCCTTCCGTGGTTGCTTTTAGTAAAGACGGAGAGCGTTTGGTTGGTGCACCAGCAAAACGTCAGGCTATCACTAATCCTGATAAAACTATCGCTTCAGTAAAGCGTTTTATGGGACGTATGTTTAACGAAGTTGGAGAAGAAACCAAGCAGGTAGCGTATAAAGTGGTTAAAGGCGATGACGGAACCGCTCGTGTTGAGATTGAAGACCGTAAGTATGCTCCACAGGAAATTTCTGCTATGGTGCTACAGAAAATGAAGCAAACGGCAGAAGAATATTTAGGTGAAAAAGTAACCGAAGCAGTAGTTACAGTGCCTGCTTACTTCAATGATGCTCAGCGTAAAGCAACTCAGGAAGCCGGTAAAATTGCCGGATTGGAAGTAAAGAGAATTATCAACGAGCCAACCGCAGCAGCACTTGCTTACGGACTGGATAAAAAAGATGTTGATCAAACTATTGCGGTATACGACCTTGGCGGTGGAACATTTGATGTTTCTATTTTGGAATTAGGTGATGGTGTATTTGAAGTGAAATCAACTAATGGTGATACTCACCTTGGTGGTGACGATTTTGACCAATTACTGATCAACTTCCTTGCAGATGAATTTAAAAGTGCCGAAGGTGTTGATTTAAGAAATGATGCTATGGCTATGCAGCGTTTGAAAGATGCTGCAGAGAAAGCAAAAATTGAGCTTTCAAGTTCACAGAAAACCAATGTGAATCTTCCGTTCATTACTGCTACCCAGGAAGGTCCAAAGCACTTGAATGTGGATATTAGTCGTTCAAAATTCGAGCAACTTTCTGATGCATTGGTGAAGAGATCAATCACGCCATGCGAGAAAGCATTGAAAGATGCAGGATTAAGCAAAAGTGATATTGACCAGGTAATTCTGGTAGGTGGATCTACTCGTATTCCAAGAATTCAGGAAGCAGTAAAAGAATTCTTCGGTAAAGAGCCAAGTAAAGGTGTTAATCCTGACGAAGTGGTAGCTGTAGGTGCTGCCATTCAGGGTGGTGTTCTTTCCGGTGATGTGGAAGACGTAGTACTTCTGGATGTAACTCCACTTACTTTGGGTATTGAAACACTAGGTGGTGTAATGACTCCACTTATTGAATCTAACAGTACTATCCCAACAAGTAAATCGCAGGTATTCTCTACTGCTGCTGACAATCAAAGCAGTGTGGAAATCCACGTACTTCAGGGAGAAAGAGCTCAGGCTGCCTCAAACAGAACGCTTGGACGATTCCATTTAGATGGAATTCCACCTGCACCACGTGGTATGCCGCAAATCGAAGTGACTTTTGATCTGGATGCTAACGGAGTTTTAAATATTGTAGCAAAAGATAAAGGAACAGGAAAAGAGCAAAGTATTCGTATTGAATCTTCATCCGGATTAAGTGATGAGGAAATCGAAAAGATGAAGCAGGCTGCGAAAGAGCACGAAGAAGAAGATAAAAAGCTTCGTGAGAAAGTAGAGAAAATGAATCAGGCTGACGGACTGATTTTCTCAACCAAAAAGCAGCTGGATGAATATGGCGACAAAATTTCTGAAGCCAATAAAACAGCAATAAAAGAAGCTGTCGCTAAACTGGAAGAAGCACACAAAGCAGAAAATCTCGATGAGATTGATGCTGCCATGGAAACTGTAAACACAGCATGGTCAGCTGCTTCTCAGGAAATCTATGCCGCTTCACAAGCAGAAGCTGCTGCCGGAAGCGATGCTGAAGGTAACGCAGAACCTTCTTCAGACGGTGCATCAGAAAGCGAAGAAGCTGTTGATGCAGACTTCGAAGTAGTAGACGACGAAGACGACAAGAAGTAGATAAATTTACTTTTGAGAATTTAAGCCCTGCACATGGTTCATGTGCAGGGCTTTTTTGTTTCTAACATATACGTCATCCTGAACTTGTTTCAGGATCTTAGTGATGCATATATTTTTAAAATTGGATAGGATTCAGATCAAAGTCTTTGCATAAGATTCAGAAACAAGTTTGACTGTTGGCAGACAGGTTCGGAATGACCCAATCAATTGATTTAATTCCCTTATTCCACTCTCAAAAATTAACATTTATTCTTTAAAAAAGCGCTTTTCTACGACGAAAAGGTTACTTTTTAATTTCTGAAAAAGAACCAGTTCTTATTAAATATTAATCCGGTCGTTCAATTATCAAGAATGATTTAAGTGATTCTGTTTCTTTTTCCTGCATATAGAAATGCCAACTCAATCTATTGAATTTCAAATCATGCGGATATAAGTTTATGCTATACAATGAATTAAATAATTGAGGCAGACAATGACGGCAGAATCTGAGCTTATAATGCAGAAGGTGATAAAAAACCGGGAGAAGATTTTAATTCTTGAACAACTACTGGAAGAATTAGTCAATAACGGAAGTGTTAATCAGGAAGATTTCAGAAGAATTAAAAAGAGAGTAAAGAATCAAATTAAAAGAGACTTTGAATTAGTTTAAAACAAGATTTATCTCATTTATATACCAAGATTAAAAGTTCAAATAAGTCAATCTTTCCTTATTTTTGAGGATGAATATTCTTGGAATTGAATCCTCCTGTGATGATACCTCTGCATCAGTTCTCACTGAAGATGGTATCAAATCAAATATTATTGCATCCCAATCTATCCATGTTAAGTTTGGAGGAGTAGTACCCGAACTCGCGTCCAGAGCTCATCAAACTACTATCACACAAACAGTGGAACAGGCTATAGATGAAGCAAATATCTCTCTGGATGAAATAGATGCAATTGCTGTAACTCAAGGTCCTGGTTTGATGGGATCTTTACTGGTTGGATTGTGTTTTGCGAAAGGACTGGCCCTATCAAAAAATATTCCATTGGTGGGAGTGAACCATATGGATGCTCACATTTATGCCAATTTCATTGACTCAAATCCTCAATTCCCGTTCGTAAGTCTTACTGTATCCGGTGGGCACACTCAGCTTGTACATATTAAATCGCCTTTTGATCATGAGGTTTTGGGTAAAACAAGAGATGATGCCGCAGGAGAGGCATTTGATAAAATTGGCAAGATATTTGGTCTTCCGTATCCAGCAGGTCCGTTGATGGATAAGCTTTCTAAAGATGGAGATGTGAGTTTCCATAAATTCCCGCAAGCTCTTGCTAATGAAGGGCTGGATTTTAGTTTTTCAGGTCTTAAAACAAGTGCACTTTATTTTGCGCAGGACAAGGATGACGAGTGGATAAAAGAGAATCTGAATGATTTATGTGCAAGTGTTTCAGAGGCCATAACTGAAATCCTGATAAAGAAGTTAAGGCGAGCTGTTAAAAAAACTGGTGTGAAAACGATTGCTCTGGCAGGGGGTGTTTCAGCAAACTCAATGCTTAGAACTAAAGCCGAACAACTTGCAGAACAAATGGGGCTTTCGCTTCATATCCCAAAACTAAGTTATTGTACCGATAATGCGGCTATGATTGCTATTACCGGCAAAATGAAGGCAGAACTTGGAGAGTTTGATGATTTAGCAATGAAGCCCTTCGCTTCCATATAATTTTAAATTATAAATGTTGAATTTTGAATTGGCTTGAAACAATTCAAAATTCATAATCCAAAATTACTAAATTGTCTTCATGGCGGAATCTATCGATGCTTTGCAGCTTAATTTAGGGGGTGGGGGACTCATGGTGATGAATATATCACTGTGTTTTATCATGTTTGGGGTTGCATTAGAGCTTACGATTCAGGACTTCAAGGATTTATCCAAAACTCTCAGATCAACGTTAGGAGGAGTTTTTTCGCAGTTTATTTTTCTTCCTGCTATTACTTTTGCACTGATTTATATACTTAATCCAGCTCCAAGTTTGGCATTGGGAATGATGATGGTCGCTGCTTGTCCGGGAGGTAATATTTCAAACTTTTTTTCCCAACTGGCAGGCGCAAATACTGCGCTTTCGGTAAGTATGACTGCCATTGCTACTTTATTGGCAATAATAGCTACTCCATTGAATTTTACTTTTTGGGCAAGTATGTATGGTCCCACAAATGCAATTCTCCAAGAAGTAAGTCTGGATATTTATGAAGTCTTTAAAATTGTGGTTCTGATTTTGGGTATCCCACTGATTTTAGGAATGATTTTAAGACATAACAGACCAGAAATAGCAGCAAGGTTAACAAAAGGAATCAAAATTTTTGGAATTATATTTTTTGGAGCATTTGTACTCATTACCTTTGCTCTGAATTTTGAAAACTTCCTTAACTATGTACATCATGTAATAGGATATGTTTTCATTCATAATGCCTTCGCTTTATTAGGCGGTTACACTATTGCAATGCTTCTGAAACTTGGTTTGGAAGATCGAAAATCGATTGCGATTGAAACCGGAATTCAAAACTCTGGTCTTGGTCTTTTACTCATCTTCAATTTCTTCGATGGTCTAGGTGGAATGGCACTAATTGCAGCTTGGTGGGGTATTTGGCATATAATTATGGGCTTTGCAATCGGTTGGTATTGGTCGATAGGGAAAACTCGTATTCAAAAACTATTTTCAAATGCGTAAAAATCATTTATGGTATAATTTCTGGAGATACTTTATAGTTAAAGTAGGCTTAATACTTTTCTATAAGAAGGTTCAGGTTTTTGGAAAAGAGAATTATCCAAAAGGAAAACCAATTCTTATTGCTCTAAATCATCAAAATGCATTAATAGATGCACTATTGATTGAAACCCATGTACCTGGAACTATCTTCGCACTAACAAGATCGGGAGCATTTGGTACAAAATTTTCGAACTGGTTTCTTCGCAGTTTAAATATGTTACCCGTTTATCGTGTAAGAGATGGATTAAGTTCCGTTACCAAGAACAATGCAATTTTTGATCAATGCATTGAGTACCTGGGTGACAGACATTCAGTGTTAATTTTTCCAGAAGCAAATCATGATTTAAGGAGACGAATACGTCCATTAAGTAAAGGATTCACGCGAATTGCTTTTGACGCCGAGGTTAAAAATAACTGGGAATTAGATCTTCAGATTTTACCGGTTGGAATAAATTATACCGAACATAGGCGATCCAGAAACAGAGTTAACATTGTGTATGGGAAGCCTGTTTCAGTGAAGAATTATCAGGAACGGTACGAAGCGGATGAAAGAAAAGCAGCTAATCAATTAAAAAGTGACGTTTCTGACGAAATGAAGAAAACAGTCATGCATGTGCCAAATTTGGATCAATATCCGGCTATGCAAGTTATTCTTACTGATTTGGAAAATCAGGAACAAGAGTACCTCAATCCTGAAAAAGTAAATTCGAAGGTCAAGAAACTTAGTGAACAACTAACTCCGGAACTTATCGAAACTGGCAAGGAAGTAGTTGAAATAGCCAATCAGTACGATATTTCTATCAAAACAACCTTTGGAAGAAAAAAGGCTTGGGCATATTTAATTCTTCTATTTCCATTTTATTTATTCAGTTGGCTCAACAATATCCTTCCTTATCAACCCATAAAGCGCTTGATCAATACAAAGATTAAAGATCATACGTTTGATGCTACAGTAAAATACATGTTAGCTCTTTTCCTATTTCCAACATTTTGGGCTCTCATTACTCTGATTATTTGGTTAATTGGTGTGCCCTGGGAGTATGCGTTTGCCTATTTGGGCATAAGTGTAGGAACATCCATTTTTTTTAAGAATGCAAACCACCTATTCAGGGAATCTTTGACTCGGAAAAAATTAGAAAAGCTACAAAAAGATGAGCCTGAGGTATATAGGACTTTTATAGAGGGAATAAAAAGTCTGAACGAATTCAGGTCAAAAGTCCTTTAGTAAGCTGAATGATAAAGCAAAAAAAGAGCCAATGAGATTATATTTATTTTCACTTCTATTCATTTTTGTAACAGTAAGCTGTCAATCCAACTCAGGAGATCAGAAAATTTCTTCTTCTCCTACATTTGATAAATTAATCGCTGTTATTCATTCAATTAATGATAGCGATGTTTCAGGTGTTGTTTATTTTGAGAAAGTCGAGTCAGGTGTTCAGGTTACCGCTGAAGTAAATGGCTTAACTGGAGAAAAGCATGGATTTCATATCCATCAATATGGAGATTGTACTGAGGAAGATGGAACATCTACGGGAGGCCACTTTAATCCCAGAGGAGTAGAACATGGAGCGCCTGAATCTACAAATCGACATATGGGGGCAATGGGTAATTTAGTCGTAAATGAAGAGGGAATCGGGATTAGAGATTATATAGATCCTATAATAGTGCTAAATGAAATCATAGGTCGTGGAATTATTGTTCATGCCGGTGAAGATGATCTTACTTCACAACCATCAGGTGCGGCCGGAGCAAGAATTGGATGCGGAGTAATTGGTATTTCAGGAAATTAATCAGGTATAAAATATTCATCTAATCCGTATCTTGGGATATGGAAATTACTCTGACTACTCCTGGGCTACTTTTCTCAGCAATATCACTATTGCTACTAGCTTATACGAATAGATTTCTGACATTAGCTAATCTAATCCGAACCTTACATGATCAGTATGAAGAAACGGAAGATAAGAAAAAGAAGGACCAAATTCAGAATCTTGAAAAAAGGGTGTCACTCATAAAAAATATGCAACTACTCGGAATAGGCTCTCTATTTGTGTCAGTCTTTTGTATGGTTGCGTTATTTGCAGGATTAATTATTGTAGGAAAAATCTTATTTGGTATGAGTCTTGTAATGCTGCTCATTTCTTTAGGATTATCGATCATCGAAATTCAAATAAGTGTAGACGCATTGAAAATTCAGCTTCGGGATTTAGAATAAATTTGAAACTTTTGATTAATCAAATAGTAGTCTATATTTAGATAATTATCTAAATATCTAAATGAATACGTTATTCAAAGCACTTAATGATCCGACCCGAAGGGAGATTCTTGATCTTTTAAAAGAGAAAGATCTCACTGCAGGAGAGATAGCGGAAGCCTTCGATATTACCCGTCCAAGTATTTCGCATCATCTGGATTTGTTAAAACAGGCCGGGCTTGTATCAACAGTACGAAACGGTCAGTTCATATCATATTCTTTGGAAACTACGGTGCTTGAGGAAGCAACACAGTGGTTGTTTAACCTATTAAATTCGAAATGAAATCATGAGTATCACAGAAAATTTTAGAAAAGAATGGTTTGTATGGCCCATTTTAATTGCGCCATTTATAGTGTCTTATTTTTTATGGGATAAGTTACCTGAAGAAGTACCCACTCATTTTAATATAAAAGGGGAGGCTGATGATTGGGGACCTAGATGGATAAATGCACTAATGATTCCCGGCATAGGAGTAATAACCTATATCATGCTTCTTGTATTACCAATGATTGATCCCAAAAAGAAAATTTCAAATACTCAAAAACCAATTGCAGCGATCAGGATTTTCACTTCCATTTTCTTTGTATTTCTGTATGCCTTTGTAATGACGGTTTCGATGGGAATAGAGGTAAACCTTACCCATTACATTTATCTGGGAACCGGGTCACTTTTTCTAATTCTGGGTAATTATATGAACTCAGTTAAACCAAATTATTTTATTGGGATAAGAACTCCATGGACATTGGAAAATCCAGAAGTATGGAAGAAAACCCATAGGCTTGGTAGTAAAATCTGGGTTGTGGGCGGACTTTTTCTAATGGCAATTCCATTTGTATTACCAATTGAATGGATGGTTATAGGTTCTACTTCTTTAGTGCTTGTTCTGGCGGGAATACCTGCGATTTATTCCTATGTAATTTTTAAGAAAATCGAATCTGAAGGAGAGGCTTTATGAAAACTCTATATTTACTCATTATTGGTGTCCTTTTTATGACAATATCCGCTAACGCTCAAAATTCCTTGGAAGGTATTTGGGAGGGAGGAATAACTGTTCCAGGTGGACAGCTTAAAATCATTTTTAAAATCAGTGAAACTAATAGCGAATATGAGGGAACCTTAGATATTCCTCAGCAAGGAGCTAAAGGATTAAGACTTGATCCGGTTTCTCAAACAGGTGATTCGGTTTTGATAGTATTTTCAGCAGGACAGATTACAGGAACGTTCTCCGGTCAATTCGAATCAGACACGAGAATCATAGGGACTTATAGTCAGGGTGGTCCAAATACACCGTTTTCTGTAGAACGAACTTCATCTTCAATCGAAGAAGAAGCAAAACCAAAAAACGAAACGGAGTACTTGATTCCAAATGGAGATATTCAAATCGGGGGTACTTTGACTTTACCAGAGGGCGAAATTAAAGCCCCATTGGTAATAATGAGTTCGGGAAGTGGAGCTCAGGACAGGGATTCGAATATTTATGATTTTAAGATATTCGCTGTTATCGCACAGCATTTGGCAGACCAGGGCATTCCCAGTTACAGGTATGATGATCGGGGAATTGGAAAGTCCACCGGTAATTTTTCTGATGCGACTTTAGATGATTTGGTATCAGATGTTTATGCTATTATCAATTACTTCAAAAATGAGGCAAATAATAAATTTGAAAGCTTTACTGCGTTAGGTCACAGTCAGGGTGGAGTAGTAGCCGGAAAAGTAGCTTCTGAAAGTGAAGATGTGGAGCAATTAATTTTAGTAGGGTCAACAGCACCTTCAATTAGTGAAATATTACGATATCAGGTAGGTTTAGCCTATACAGGAACTCCAGTAGATCAGGAACTCATAGAAATTGAGATAGACGCCCGAGAAGATTTAATGAGGTCGATTGTTAATGAGGATACCATTGATAGAGCAAAAGAAAACTATATAGCCGCGTATCTGAATGTACTTAATGGGCTACCGGAAGAACAAAAAAGTACAATACCGGATATAAACAGAACAGCAACAACTCAGGCCAATCAGCTTGTTGCGATATATGGGAATCCCCAGATGAAATCATTGCTGTTTTATGTTCCCACCGAAGATTTAAAGAAAGTGAAGGTACCTGCTTTAGTGCTTTTTGGGGGTAAGGATACTCAGGTTACCGTTGACCAAAACAGGGCGTTGATTGAAGCTTCACTGGAGGAATCCGGAAGTGAATATGAAGTTCATATTTTTGATACTGCAAATCACTTATTTCAGGACGCAAATACAGGATTGGTGAATGAATACCCTTTTTTAGCTAAAGAATTTACGGATACATTTTTAACTACTTTAAGCGACTGGATCCTGAAAAATTAATTCAAACCACTAATTCAGGTATCATTCTTTGATATTCAATTGATTATATTGATTTCAAATAAGTCAAAAGAATATGTTTTTAAGAATTACCCTCTTCGTGATCCTTTCAGTAATATGTACTGTAAGTGCTTCTGCTCAAATCAGGATTAATGAAATAATGGCCTCTAATTCATCTACTATTGAAGATGAACAAGGCGATTATGATGACTGGATCGAAATCATAAACCTTGGAGATGTCTCAGTTAACTTTGGAGGCTATTATGTATCTGATGATCCGGGAGATTTAACAAAGTGGCAGATTCCTTCCAATCAAAGCGCAGCAACGACGATTGCACCCGGTCAGTTTTTACTTATCTGGTTTGATGATGATGCAGAGGATGGAGCTCTTCATGTAGAACCAAAGCTTAGTGCCGATGGGGAGTATGTTATTCTTAGTGAAAGTGATGGAAGTACCATCGTCCACTCGGTTCAGTTTGGGGAACAGGAATCAGATGTTTCCTGGGCAGCCACAGAAGATGGAGGAGATACTTTTTCATTTCAAAGTCCTACTCCGGGTGCTTCAAACTCAGGAGAGGAAGTTAAAGTACCAGCAGAAGCCCCCACTTTTACATTAGAGACAGGTTTTTATTCCGGAACACAAGTTATAGGGATTTCATCTGTTTCTGAAAACACTGAAATACGATATACAACTGATGCTTCAATTCCAGATGAAACTTCAACATTGTATGAAAATCCAATTTCGTTAGATAGTTCAACAGTAATTCGAGCAATAGCTGTTGGAGATGATTTCTCACCAAGTCCAATATCAACGAATACCTATCTTTTTGAAGAGACACATACCATCCCGGTTATGACTTTTACTATGGATCCTGATAGTTTGTTTGGAAATGATGCTGGGATTTATGCATATGGGGATTCTGCAGAAGCTAATTATCCTTTTCGTGGAGCAAATTTCTGGCAGGAATGGGAGTATTCAGTTCATTTGGAATTCCTGGAAACAGACGGGCAAGTTGAGTTTGAAATAAATGCGGGTGCTTCTATAGGTGGAAATTTTAGTCGCGGATTTAACAAGAAATCCTTCATCGTTAACAATAACGAAAAGTATGGGGTAAACCGACTTGATTATGAGCTGTTTGAGGAAAACAGCTACGAAGAATATGATGGTTTTGGTCTGCGTGCTGGTGCAGAAGAACGCTCACGCTTGTTAAATGAATTGATGTATGCCATCAATCAGAAATGGAACCATAAAAATGATATGCAGGCAAGCCGACCTGTAGTACTTTATATAAATGGTGAATATTGGGGAGTGTATCTGCTTCAGGAGCGAAAAAACGATGATTTTGTAGAATCCAGGTACGGCTTTGAAGATATCGATATGATTAAAGATTACAATGGACTCAAAGACGGCGATTGGGAAGCTTACTGGGATCTAGTTGGTGACATTGATGCGATGGATGCTTCTGATCCGGAGTTTTTTGCTTTTCTTGATGAAAACATCAATCTGGAAAGTTTTACGGATCACTGGATCTATCAGGTATATACTTCTCACGGAGATCCCAACAACCTTCGGTACTGGAGACCTCGCGAAGAAGGTGGGAAATGGAATTTTATTTCCCACGATTTTGACTGGTGGAGGAGTTTAGGAGACGAACCCGAAGAGTTTTTTCCAACCCTTGAATTTTTTCTCGAAACCGGAACATATGATTTCTGGATTTTAGGAAAGATGATGGAAAACCCCACCTATAAGGAATATTTTCTAACCCGTCTTGCAGATATGCTGAATACGGCATTTAGACCAGAGAATGTATTAGCACTCATCGATTCTATAGATACGACTATAGACCCGGAAATGTCACGTGATATCGCACGGTGGACCGATGGATGGATGGATATAAGCGGACCAGTAAATTATGATATGGAATACATCCGTGATCTAACCGAAGATTATGCGGTAGATTATCCTCAATTTATTTACAAAGAAGTACTCGACACGCTTGGTGTGGATACGGTTGGAATTACCTTACAGCAAACCATAAATGGTCGCGCTCAGCTTAATTCAGAAATTATTGATGCACAGGATGGAAACTGGCACGGGGTCTATTTTCAGGGAACAACATTAACGTTACAATCTAGGCCAAAAGCAGGGTATAAAATTGAAGGCTGGTTTATAAATGGCGAACAAGTTAGCACCAGCAGAGTATATGAAATAGAATTAGCGGATACTTCATTAACTGTTGAAGCACGTTATCAGGAAGTAGATGATATAGTCGTGATCAATGAAATTAATTACAATTCATCGGATGATTCTGATTCCGGGGATTGGATTGAGCTGTACAATCCCGGAGAAACGACGATTAATCTGGAAGGGTGGACATTCAGAGATCAAAGTGAAGAAAACGTTTTCGAATTTCCTTCTGGTCGCAGTATTGCTTCTGGAGATTATATTATAATTGTAAATGATGCGGATGCATTTACAAGTCGGTATAAAACGGTTGATAATGTTATTGGAGAATTTGATTTCGGGCTTGGTGCTGGTTCAGATGAAGTCAGAATTTACAATACCAATGATCGACTAGTTGATTTTGTACGATACGAGGATGAATCACCCTGGCCAATTGAGCCTGATGGAGAAGGATTCACCTTGGAGCTTCTGAATGTTGAATCAGATAACGAACTAGGAGAAAGCTGGGGGGCTTCATTATCAAAAGGGGGAACCCCAGGGCTTCAAAATCAACAGATTATTAATTCAAACGAAGACATAGGTTTTCAACCTAAGGAATTCACACTTACTCAAAACTATCCAAATCCGTTTAATCCAACTACGAATATTAACTTCTCAATTCCAGAAGCCGGAAAAGTAGAACTGATTGTATTCAATGTGTTAGGGCAAAAGGTTCAAACTTTGGTTGAAGGAAACCTGAACGCAGGTTCTCATTCGGTAACGTTTGACGCTTCCAGACTTACGAGTGGCGTGTATTTCTATCGTTTAACTTCCGGAAATAATGTAGCAACTCAGAAGATGTTGTTGATGAAGTAGGAAAGAAGACGAAAGACTAAGGACGAATGACAACAGACAATGGTCTTTAGTAATTCGTCAATCATCCTATTTCAAGCCCAGTGCTTTCCAAGAAAATTCAACAAATCATTTTTTGTTTGTTTCTCATTAAGTACCCAGCTGCTATATGGAATAAAGTATACCGGTACTTCCATTCTGTTAAGAATTTCAATATTTCTTGCGGAGAATTGAGCAGTAAACTCCCCAGGGTATCCAATCAGGTCAATACAATAATATTGTTCGTTATGTACCACGGTTAAATCAATTTGAACTCCTGAAACGGTAAATGAGGAATAAATTTCATTAAAGCCACGCTCATTAAGGTATTGTATAATATCCTGCTGAAAATTATCATATATATCATTGGAGGGGCTTTCTTCCCGAAATTCATGATTATACTCCAGATATTCTCTTAATAGGGAATTTCTTGGAAGTTGATTCGATTCAATAGAAGTAAATAAATACTGGGTATTTCTTGCTCTGGTAATAAGCACATTAAAAACATCTTCTTTGTTTAAGTAGTTTATAGATCCGTAATGTGCATCAGAATCAATTGTAAATGAGATTAACATGATATCTCTTTCTTCACCTTGAAAATGAAAAGGAGTGCCAATTAAAATTTTGTGTTTCTTTACTACGCTGTATTCAAATTCATCACCTATACGTGACTTCAAATAATTTACTTGCGCGCTGATAGGAGAAGTAATTCCAATTGTTGGAGCTGCTTTATTATCAACATCTTCATATTTCGAAATAATACTTCTGATTTGATCTAGAACAGATTCTACTTCTTTTTTATTAATACCCTTTTCATCTCTTAATCCCATAACCTTATTTAGAATTACAGAACGTTCATCATCTTTAACAGGGTGTGATCTTAAAATGGATAATTGGTCATCATAGAATTTCTCGTTTGAGAACCGGATAATGGCTGGTTTACTTCTATAGTGATCATTAAGAAAAGTAATCTGATTCTGATGGTTTAGTAGTTTATTTGTCCAATCAATTGCACTTTCAGTTCTGTAGTTAGGTAACCTTTCATCGAGTTGGTATTTCCCTCGAAGATCTCTTTGTTTTGCATCAGAAAGAAAAGATACATGGTTGAGTTGTTGTGGATCGCCTACAACGATAAGCTTCTTACCCCTGTAAATAGTTGGTATTAATGAAGCAATATCACATTGAGAGGCTTCATCAATAATTACTAAATCAAAAATTCGATGTTTTAAGGGTAGATGATTGGATATTTGTTTTGTAGTTGTTAGCCAAATTGGAAGTGCATTAAGAATCAATTTGAAATTGAACGTATGAATTTTCTCATTTAGCTTTGTAAGGTTTGCTTCATCCAAAGCTTCAATTAGTTCAGTAAAATCTTTTCTATGTATTTTTAAGGCATAGTGTAATTTCTTTTCTAGTTCTTTTTGGATGTGCTTTTTTATAGCAGCATTTTTTTTCCTGTTTTTGGCAATGAGTGAGTTATTTAGTTTCCAGGTTAAATGAGTTCTGGTTTTTTGATATTGAATCCATTTATTTTTGAAGAGAGAGAAAAAGCCTTTTTTGTTTTGGTGATAGAACTTACCCCATTCTATTTCTTTTTTCTCTACCGCAACAATGTTGTTAACAGCTTCCTTAATTTGCCATTTCAGCATATCAATTGAGGTGAGATTCTCTCCGTCATCGAGTTCTTTAGATCTTACCCATGTAATCATTTTCGATAAGCGTGAAGACAAACCTCTTTTATATCTCTGATTATCTGCTTTAACCAGTTTCCCTTTTATTCCAAACTTGTTTTCTATGATATCCGCTATAACACGTGTTGCCTGAGAATTTTTTGATACTATTAGTACAGATTTTTCATGGCAGATTGCGTCAAGAGCAAGGCTTGCAATAGTGAATGATTTCCCAGTACCCGGAGGTCCTAATATCATCGAAATAGGGTATACATCAGACTTGAAAATTGCATCCAGCTGAGGCTTACTCAATGAAGCAGGGATATAAGTATCTCTGGACTTAATATCATAAAAGTCGATGTTCGATAAACCAAAGAACTGGTTCACAAGAGGAACATCAGCAACCTTGTTTTGCAAAGTGTTCAATTCATTTAATACACCGAGTGAACCCTGAGGTTTATTAAATATTCCAATAATTAGCGCTGATGATATTTTCTTTGAGTCAGCATCTGACTTTTTAAACGATGTAAAGTGTTTTGAGAAATCAAATTTCGGATCGTGATAGTTCTCAAACTCATTGATATCCCAATCAGGGCAATATTCTTTAAAAAAGTGTTCAATTTGCAGTCGGTGTTCAAACTCAAATGGATCACTTGGAAGATTTCGCTCCACTTCATCAGCGTTTAAATTTAATTCGTGATCTATAGAGTTTATCATTTCTATAAAATCAGGATTTAAATAAGTATCAGAGACTTCCACGAAATAAACCTCTTTAACTTTTTCCAACTCTAATTCATGGATGTATAAGGGAATATAATTTATAGAGGTTTTGCCAAGTACTGACTTAGTCCCTTTAACGAAAAAAGTGCCGGCGTAGAGGGCTTTCTCTTTATGATTTAGAAGCAGAGTTTTTTCTGCTTCAACAGCCCAGTTTGATTCTACATGAATTTTATCGATCGGATCGTGAAAGAACTCATTATTATGAGGAAAAAGCCTTTTTGAAGAGGACTTAGAAATAAAGTTAGTTACCCGAATCCCCTTTAAATCGTGCTGATAACAATCCCTGTAAAATCCAATAATATTCTCTAATTGATTCAAAAAGCCCTTGAGAGTTTTCTTCTTTTAAACAAAGACCAATAGTAATGAAATAATTAGGAAAAGAAGAAGATAAGTTAGTCTCCCCTTGAGGGGAGCGTGGCGAAGCCGGAGGGGTGTCTCTTGCTAACACACAAGTTGTTCTCCTTCTAAAATCCCGCAAACGTGATTTCTGTCTCTCCTGTCTGCTGACAGGCAGGCTTTAAAGTGAGACAATTGCGATCAAAAAATTTACTACTTAGCCTTCCATCCCTTTATTCCATCCCGGATTGCATCAGCAACTTTGTCTACCGAAATGCGTTTCTGACTCATATCATCGCGGTAACGGATGGTTACGGTATTGTCTTCCAGTCCGTCAAAATCCACAGTGATACAGAAAGGAGTTCCGGCTTCATCGAGTCTGCGATAGCGTTTTCCGATAGAACCGGCTTCATCATATTGAACAGAGAAATCTTCCCGTAAATCAGCATCGACTTTATGAGCAAGTTCCTGAAGTTCCGTTTTTTTGATTAGCGGGAATACGCCAACCTGAACCGGGGCAAGTTCCGGATGCATTTTAAGAACCGTTCTCTTGTCGCCATCTACTTCTTCTTCGCGATAAGAATCACACAGAACCATTAAGGTACAGCGGTCGAGTCCAATGGAAGTTTCAATCACATAAGGTGTGTAGCGTTTGTTCTGCTTCTGATCGAAGTAATCCAGCTTTTTACCGGAGAACTCCTGATGCTGAGTCAGGTCGAAATCCGAGCGGTTGTGAATACCTTCCACTTCCTGCCAGCCAATTGGAAATTGATACTGAACATCCACAGCAGCTAAGGCATAGTGCGCTAATTTGTCTGCGGGATGATCAGCAAAGCGTAAATTTTCTTCTCTGATTCCAATGCTCTTGTGCCATGCAATACGTTTCTCCTTCCATGCATCGTATGCATCTGCATCAGTGCCCGGTTCAACAAAATATTGCATTTCCATTTGCTCGAACTCTCGCATACGAAATACAAATTGTCGGGCTACCACTTCATTACGGAAGGCTTTTCCGGTTTGAGCTATACCAAATGGGACAGAAACCCGGCTGGTATCCATCACGTTTTTATAGTTCACAAAAATCCCCTGGGCAGTTTCCGGGCGTAAATATACAATATCATCTTCGCCTGCAGTGGCACCGAAAGCTGTTTTAAACATTAAGTTAAACTGACGCACTTCTGTCCAGTCAAAGGCTCCCGATTCAGGTGCACGAATTTCATTCTCCATGATGATATCGTACAGGTCTTCGGTAAGACTTTTACGGGTACCAGATGTGTCTAACAACTCCTGAAGCTCGGCAGCTTTATCTGTTTTCCCATCTTTCTCAAGCTTCAATATGTGCTGCTCGATAATCATATCCGCACGATATCGTTTTTTAGACTGCTTATCGTCAATCATCGGGTCGTTGAAACCGGCAACATGGCCGGATGCTTCCCAGACTTTTGGATGCATAAAAATAGCCGCATCAACCCCAACGATGTTGTCGTGGCGCTGAGTCATTTCTTTCCACCATGCATTTCGGATGTTGCGTTTAAGTTCTACTCCTAGTGGACCGTAATCGTACACCGCACTTAATCCGCCATAAATTTCTGATGATTGAAAGATGAATCCCCGAGCTTTGGCTAGAGAAACAATTTTGTCCAGGCTGTCTAAATTCGACATGAAAATCTGATTCTTCAGTTTGTGAGTTTAAATGAGCGAAGAAGATACGGATTTAGATGAACAGGCACAGAGGAACTAAGACACAAAGTGAAAAAAACTGTGTGCCTAAGTGCCTTTGTGCCTATCTTAAAAGCTCACACTCACTCACATAATTCTCAATTACAAAATGAAAGTCGGAATATTAGGCGCTACCGGCGCAGTTGGACAAAAATTTATACGTTTACTACAGGGACATCCCTGGTTTGAAATCACAGCACTAGGTGCTTCTGAACGATCAGCCGGAAAGAAATACAAAGACGCAGCAAACTGGATCGAAGATGTAAATCTCCCGGATTATGTAGGCGAAATGACTGTGTTGGAATGTGTTCCTGAATCTTTCAAAGGCGTTGATTTCGTATTCTCAGGTCTGGATTCCAGCGTGGCTACAGAAGTGGAGGGGAGCTTAGCGAAGGCGGGTATTCCCGTGATTTCCAATGCTAAAAATTACCGACAGCATCCAAACGTTCCACTTTTAGTTCCCGAAGTGAACCCGGATCATATTGAGCTTATTAATACTCAGACATTTACTGAAGATGGTTCCGGTTGGATTGTTACGAATCCAAATTGCGTGGCTGTTCCTCTATCACTGGCATTAAAACCTATTTATGATGCATTCGGAATTGAAGCACTTCAGGTAACTACTATGCAGGCGATTTCAGGAGCAGGATATCCCGGTGTTGCCAGTCTGGACATTCTTGGGAACGTAGTTCCTTTTATCGGAGGTGAAGAACCCAAAATTGCTCCTGAAACTCAGAAATTATTAGGTAGTTATTCTGATGGAGTGATTACTGAACCCAAATATCCTGTGGATGCAACTTGTACCCGTGTTCCAACGCTAAATGGACACATGGCAGCGGTAAATGTAAAGCTAGCTAAAAAGCCAACTAGTATTGATGAAGTAAGAGAAGCTATCCTGAATTTTAAAAATCCAATTGCTGATTTGGGGTTACCTTCTGCACCAAAGCAGGTGATTAAGCTTCATGAACGAATCAATTATCCTCAGCCAAGACTCCATGCAGATCAGGAGGGAGGTATGCAATTACATATGGGCCGGTTAAGAGCAGCTGAAATTTTTGATATCAGTTTTGTATGTATGGCACATAACACCATTCGAGGAGCTGCAGGTGGAGCAATTTTGAATGCGGAGTTACTCTTCAAAAAAGGATTTTTGAAGAGTAGTTAATGGTTACTGGTTAATTGGGGATACCAATAACCATTAACTAACTCACTCCAAATCCCTCAGCTTTTTTCCTGGTTCCGATGGTCCCCGTCGGAACCAATCTGAAAGAGTCTCCCCTCGAGGGGAGATGAATAAATCGGCAGTTCCTGATTTATTCTGAGGGGTGTTGTGAGGTTTAAAAATCGGTAAACTTCGCAACACCTTCCGTCTTGCAACGCTTTGCTTTTGCAATCCACCTCCCTCAAGGGAGGAGTAGGTTAGTTTTCAGAATTCTCTTCAGCTTCAATTTAATCTTTGCCACGCTTGAGAAGCTCCTAATGATATAGAAAGTGGTATTACAGATGTACTAATTAAAAAATAAAATTCTCCTGATTCTGTAATCAATGAAAAAATAGAAGAAATCAGAAAACCTATGAAACCCAAAAAACCAAAGCACCAAGTAAGGATATTTACAAAATTAATAAGTTTAGGTCTCAATAAGTTATTTTTCCTCCAAAATAAAACAGGCCATTTGCCAGTGAAGAAGAATCCAAAAGAAATTAGAACTGGTAGTAATAAATTAAAAATAGAGTCAGGAAATTCAATGGTAACCAAAGAAACTATTGCATTTATTATCAAACCTAAAACTATTATAGGTTTTACCCACCGATCTGTCAACCGATAAACCAAGGGCTTTTCTATCTCTTCAAATTTTTCCAAAATTCACCTCAACGAATAACGAATAACGAATAACGAATAACCAACTCACTCCATATCTTTAAGTCGGCGTTCCGTTAAAGCCAGATTTAGTTTGCTCGAAAAAGTCAGCGCTTCGTTTCGGTCAGAACGTTTGATGTCGAGAGCAATTCTACCCTGTGAGCTTCCGGGTAAAGGATCCAGAAATACCATTTTTGTGCTTTGAATGATAAGCTTGGTTTTAAAGAGTCCTTTTTTCACGTGAATATCTTTTAGATACTGAACATCAAAAGAGAATTTATTGAGTGTACTTATGGCCGTTCCCATGGCATCATATAATTTAAACTCGAACATAATTTCCTCGCCCTCAATACTAAGTACACCTCGTACTTCTTTCATCATAAATTCTTCTTCAGGGCTGTATAATGAGTAGTGGTAGGCGAGGCTCATTCACCATCTCCTTTCAGTTCATTTAATCGTTGTTCGGAAAGGGCCAGATTGATATTAGATGAGATGGAAGCGGCTGTATCACGGTGTTTCTTTTTTACCTTAAGAATACGCTCGGTAAGCTGGTTTCCGGGAAAGTCTTTAAAGGTAGATGCTTTTTTAGAATGAATGATGAGTTTGCTTGCAAATAAACCTTTCTTGTATTCCGTCATCGATATTTCGGAAATATCAATTTCTAATTCCATCAGTCCCGATTTGATAGCCTCAAAAAAAACGTCGGTTTTTTGGAATTCGAAATAGAGTTTACCCTTTTCTATGCTCAGAATTCCTTCCAATTTCATAAAGCCGCCGTTTAAATCGTCCATATAAAAGGGTAAGCTTCGCATGCTAAGTCCTGTTTCTTAGTGAGTTATGTTGATTATAAAAATTCACAAAAAAAGTACAAAAAATCTGTAAGGACTTCCTCTCTAATCGATCTGACTAGATAAGCATAGAGACGACAATCATTGCCTTGAGAGTGAAAGCTCTCAATGTCCTTCCAGGGGTAAGAGGTGGATAACCTTTTACCCTATTTTTTTGCGATTAACGGATCATTAAGACTTTGTACGCAAGTTGCTAATCTCATAGCAGTAAACTATTCTAATAACATGAAGTTTTACTGTTCCATATTTCTATTACTGTTCTCTTCATCTCTATATGCTCAGAATTTTGAAGATGATTTTTCTGATGGAGATTTCACTAACAATCCTGCCTGGAGTGGAGCTGATAGTAACTTTGTGATTTTTGACTTGGACGGGAATAATGTACTCAGATTAAACGCAGATCAGGCAGGGAGTTCATATCTGTCTACTTCATCTACTGGAATAGAAGGCGAGTGGGAGTTTTTTATCCGGCTGGATTTTTCACCCTCGAATAATAATTTCACCAGAATTTTTCTGATGAGCGATATAGCCGATTTATCCGGTTTGGTAAACGGATATGCATTACGGTGGGGAGAAAATTTATCCGGAGACGTATTTCGGTTATTCAAAATAACCAATGGTATAGAAGACGGAGAGGTATTAACGGGTACTACTAATGTAAGTACCTCAGGTGAATATAGATTAAAAGTAACCCGGGATGCTTCTGGAAACTGGTCATTAGAAGTTGCAGAAGGATATCTGGGAACCTTAGCAGAAGAAGCAACTGGTACAGATAATACATATAGCAGTTCGTCTTTTTTTGGGGTACAGGCTACATATACCGCCAGTAATACCAGTAATTTCTACTTCGACTTTAAAATTGATCCTCCGCCCGTAGTGATCGATCCACTGGTGGTAGATTCATTCACAAGATTTAGTCAAACTGAAATTGACTTGAGCTTTTCCAGAGATATCGATTTTGCATCTGTCTCAACTACTGATTTTTTACTAAATGAGTCAGTGAATCCACAATCATTTTCTACTCAGGGAACCAATGCTTTGAGAATCACTTTTTCCGATGTTTTTCCGGGAGGAGAAAATGAACTGTTCGTATCAGGAATTGAGTCGAGCACCAACGATACTTCTCTGACTGATACCACCTTTACTTTCTTCACTTTTGATGCGTTTGAAACCGGAGATGTTATTATAAATGAATTTCTAAAAGATCCACCTACGGGTTCCGGATTATCTGAGTATATAGAATTGAGAAATACCACTTCTAAGTACATCAATCTTAAAGACTGGGAAATCGGAGATAATAATTCTTTGATCGCTATTTCAAATGAAGATCAAGTGATTCTTCCCGATAGCTTTTTGGTAGTTACACCGAATCCTTCTGCCCTTACTACCACATTTGGTGAAGGAGTATATATAGATGTATCTCTACCGGCATTAAATAATACAACCGATCAAGTCCGAATGTATGATGAAAATGGAGTATTGGTAGATTCTTTAGAGTATACTCCGGAATGGGGAGGTGTGGATGTAGCTATTGAAAGAATCACTCCTGATCTGGCGTCTACCCTTCAGGCAAACTGGGGCGATTCTCCGAATGCCGTTGGTACTCCAGGCAGAACTAACCAAATCGAATCGGATACAACAGCTCCTGATCTTGAAAGTTATGAGTTTTTGAATGACTCAACTCTTTTGCTCGTCTTTTCAGAAGAGATTAAACAGGAACCTGCCGAAAACCCTGACAATTACGAGATTCAGATTTTAGTAAAGGTGAATCCAGATGCAGAATCAGGAGAGAACGAGTACGTAAGATCCACTTTTTTTGCACCCGATACAGTTCTGTTGGAATTTGACCGACCCTATTATTCCTACAAATTTGGAAATATACTTGAAATCCGGAATCAGGAAGATATATTCGGAAACGTAGCCGAACTGATATCCTTCAATTATGAATTAGTAAGAACATCGGAAGCTGTTCCTGGTGATATTATGATAAATGAGTTCATGTACGACCCTGCATCAGGATATTCTGAATTCATAGAAATTAATAGTCATACCGGGAAAACGATAAACTTAAAAGGCTGGACAATAAGCGATAATACCGGAAATCATCAGGTTATTTCAGATCAGAACTTTTACGTTCAAAGATATCCTGATCAAGTCTCACCAGTTGTTCTAAAACAATATGTAGTTCTGGTTCCGGATTCAACCATAGCCCTTTCAAATAGTATTCGATTGGTATTGGGAAGCCGCTTTCCAACTCTCAATAACACCACAGACGCCATTGTTCTTAAAAATGCGGATGGTGTTACCATTGATTCATTAACTTACTCAAATTCGTGGGGTGGGAGTGAAGTTTCTCTGGAACGTAGAACTGTTGATGTTCAGGGAACCATACAAGCCAACTGGGGAGACAGCCCTTCATCCAATTTTGCTACTCCGGGGCAGACCAATGAAATTGAACCAGATACGGAAGCTCCATTTGTTGAAAGTATTCTTATTACAGATCCTGAAACAGTGTTATTGAAATTTAGTGAAGAGCTTATAGATACATTTGCAGTAGATCCTGACAACTACATTATCAGCCCTACCCAAATAGCCTCAGAAATTGAAGTGAGTTCAGATTCGGTTAAAATCACATTATCGCAAGCACTCTCAGATGGAGAACAGCTTTCCATAGAGGTACTTAATCAGCGGGATATTTTTGGTAATGTAAATGAATCGGAGCTGGTTGAAGCCTTTTATTTTGAGATTACTCCGGCAATCAGAAATGAGGTAGTTATCAACGAAATCCTGTACCGAAGAAAGGACGAACTATCACCTGAGTTTGTCGAATTGTTTAACCCTACGAGTAAAAACTTCGATTTGTCTGGTTGGGAATTGATCGATGCAGGAAATAATACCGGGGATATCCCGGACGGTACATTTCTTCCTTCAGGGCAATATTTGATACTCACAGATCGGGAGGATTTTGCAAATACTGCTGGAAATGCCATTTATCTCCCGGATTTCCCTTCTTTAAATGATAGCGATGATGGAGTAATTATTAAAAATGCAGATGGATTTACCATCGATAGTTTATTCTATCAATCTGCTTGGGGAGGAAACAGCCCGGGTATTTCATTGGAACGGAAAGATCCAGGTCGTGCATCAAATGATGCTTCTAACTGGGCCACAAGTACTGCACAGGGAGGTTTTAGTGCTGGAAGTGAAAGTTCTGTATTCGAGGAAGATGAAACTGCTCCTGAAATTATTTTTGCTTCGGAAAGTGAGTTTTCCGTCTTCATAGCATTTTCAGAATTCATCAACATAACTCCAGAGACTCGATTTTTAATTCGGTCTGTTCCGGCTACGGTACTAGAATTCAATACTGAGAATGCAAATCAGTTGATACTCAATCTCCCGGAAGACGCTATTTCATCAGGAGATGAAGTTATGATTGAGTTCGATGTAAGTATCGAAAACCTCGAAGATGTAAAAGGAAATGTAAACTCAGAAAGTAGCTTGTTAATCGCGAGGAGGTTAACACAGAATGCGATCGTTATTAATGAAATAATGTACGACCCACTAGCAGATTCAGAAGATAATCTTCCAGATCAAACGGAATACATTGAATTATATAACCGGTCAAACTCTGCAGTTTCTCTGGAAGGAATTTTTCTTCATGATGAACCCGATGAGGAAAATGAAATTCGCAGTATAACCCCTGTTTCCACTCAATATAAATGGATTCAGCCCGGAGGTTATTTTCTGATGTATTCTGAAGACGAGGCATCGAATTTTGCTGAAAGTAAAACAGCCAGGTATTTCAGTATGGAAGAAGAATCTGACCAATTTACAATGCTGGTAGACAGATCCAGTTTGAGCCTCGCTTCATCCGACGATGCTATTTATCTGGCGGATAGTATGGGGACAACCATTGATTCAGTATTTTTTGATGAAAGCTGGCAAAACCCGAATATATTTGATACAGATGGAATTGCTTTGGAACGAATTGATCCCAATGGTCCAGGTAATTCAGCCAGTAACTGGAGTTCGAGTACACATCCAAGCGGAGGGACGCCAAATGACGAGAACACTATTTTTCAGGAACCGGGTGCAGCACCTGAATCGGTTGGAATTAGTTTTAGTCCCAATCCATTTTCTCCCGATGATGATGGATTTGAAGACAACCTCTTTATTAATTATACACTGGATGCTCCGGATTACCTGTTAAGAGTTCGCATTTTTGATCGGTACGGACGTCAGGTTCGGGAATTGGCAAACAATCAACAAGCAGGATTTGAAGGCTCTTTAATCTGGGACGGACTTACTGATGATCGAAGAAAAAACAGGGTGGGAATCTACATCGTACTTTTCGAAGCGTATAACAGTGCGAATGGCAGTGATCGCACCTTCAAAGAGACGGTTGTATTGGCAAGGATGTTTTGATAGTTTTTAAAAGTTATTAGCTACTATGAAAAACTTTTTTATCTCTCTTTCAATACTGATTATTTCCTGTACAGAAGCCCCAACCTTTGTAAGAGATAATCCAACGGATCCTAAATCTGACTTCTATGAGCCAGATACTAACCTTGTTCTTACAGAAAAAGAACGAACCTTAGAAATTGAGGTTTCTGGTGATTTAAGTATTCAGGATCATATATTAAAAGAGGTTACTTTGAATTGGCCAAAATATGATCTTGCAGAAAAATATAACCTTGTAAGATTAGATATGTTTGGGGAGCCTACATTAGTCGGAATATTCGACGATAATATTCTTTCTGTTAGAGACACGGTAGGGAAAGGAGGGTATACTTATGTTGTTTATCGCGACCTTGAAGGATATTTATTTCCTCATTCTTTTGGGGAAATTGATATTTCGCATTTTAAGTTTGGTCCATCAGTATTAACTGATAAGTTTTACGATAGCTACGATTTAGTAAATCTGGGAAATAACGAATTATTAATGTATGAATGTTGGCAAAATAGCCCTGGAAGATACAGTACAGAAATCTATTCTTTTGATCTTAACGAATGGAGATTAGCAGCTAATCCTAAGTTTTGTGGGAATACATTACCCATTAAACTGAATGATAATCAAGTTATGATTTTGGGATCAAGCGGTACTCAATTATATAATATAAATGAAAATACCTGGTCTCAAAGAGTAGAGTATTCTCAATCAATTACATTTTCAGTACCAATCATAACAGAGGAAGGTGAAGTTTTACTTTTTAGTGTTAATCAGAGTAAGAGTAAAATTTACCAGCTTTCTGAATCAGGAAACATTACGGAATTAAGTACCCATCCAGATGAAATTAAATGGTATCAAATATTAAAAATAGGAGGAAAAGTCTATAGTTTTGGAGGGTATGATGAGAGTACAAATTCTTATACAAGAAATATTTATGAATATGATATTACCTCGAATAATTGGTTACTTGTTGGTGAAATGCTCAGTAATGATAATTTTTTCACCCTTAACTCACTAGCTGATGGAAGAATACTTATATATAGAGGAAGACAATTATCATCAGATCAAAAAACTGATTTTCAAATTTACAACCCATCTGATAATTCAATAATAGAGTTATCTTCTGGTTCATTCGACAGTGTGGAACTCATCACTGAATTAAAAAATGGACTATTACTCATCACATACGGAAGAGATCTTATTAGTAATAGTTTAGCTGAATATTACTATCAATTTTTTGATCCGATAACGGAAAAATTTTCAAGAGTGTTGACACATCAGTATCACCCGGAGGGGGAAAGAATTTTTGACTATTTAGGAAAGGGTTTAAACAACGAAAAGAATGAAGCAATTTTGGTATTTCAAGAAGGTTCTTTGTTGTTTAAACTGAACTAATCAATAGCATAAGAAACTTTTATCCCAACAAACCAATTCCTTTCCGGTGCAGGTTGGAAATATCTTCCACCGAATGCATTAATATCGTAACCAAGGCTGTAACGTTCATCCAAAAGATTGTCGATTCCAGCGTAAATATCTGTTTCTACTCTTTGAAAAAAAGTAGCCCGGTATCCTATTTTAGTTTGTACCAGCTGATAAGAATCTGAATACACAGAATTATCATCTCTTAAAGGGATTTCATCGGTGAAGTTAAAAGAAAGGTTTCCATAAACCCCGGGTTCAGTTTCAAAATTGATGGATGTAAATAAAGAATGGGGTGGAATACCGGTCATAGCATTTCCTGAGAAATCACCATCAGAAGTATTGTATTCTTCAAACTCGAAATTATGGTAAGTGTAGGCAAGATTAAGTTGTACCCTTTCCAGAAATCCCGAATAACCATCAATCAGTAAATAATTAGCGTTCAACTCAAACCCTTTTTGATCAGTCTTTCCTGCATTTCTGAATACAAACGTATCTCTGTTTGGATCGGGATTGGCTTGCTGAATGATAGATTCGTTTAGTTGGAACAGAAATATAACTGCATCAAAACCCAATTTTCCTTTAAAAGTATTACCCCGAATACCGGTCTCAAAATTGCTGCCTGTTTCGGCTTCAAGATTCAGGTTTATGCTTCCTTCATTGGTTCGTATTTCTTCAATAGTAGGGGGAGAGAAACCAAGTCCTGCACTTGCATGCGCAGTTATATGAGGAGTAACTCGCTTTGCAATCCCAATTCTTGGAATAATCTGAGGGTCGAAATTTTTCTCAACTAAACCTGTTTCGCCAAAACCATCTGAAGCTACAAGACGGTTGATATCATATTCCATATAATTAATGCTTGCACCAGCAGTCAGATACCAATCGTTGGGTAAATCAAATTGAGTATTTAGGAAAAAAAGACTGGATTGTACTTTTAGCTCATCATCAAAATTCAAAGTATCAGGATTACCAAAATTATTCTGAAAATTTCGTGCGGCATAACTGGAAGCCTGCATTTCGGTTCCAAAGTTTATTTTTGCATCAACTTCTCCAATTACGGTAGAGTAGATGTAATTAGAACGGATCCCACCACTTTTTCTACTGTCTATTTTGTAGTCAAAATTAAATGGGTTTTCAAAGTCACTGAAGGTACCCCATGCGGATGCTTCATTTGAAAAATTTTCGGTGATTTGAAATTTATGAGTTAATCCAATTAATAATGATTCATGTTTGATACTGGAATTAGCCTCTACACTTCCTAAAGCGAAAGGATTACCTGGGCGAGCCTGAGTAGGATCATTTTCAAACTGAGTTTGGTTTAAACCACCCGGAATACCGTAGTTTAATTCGGAGTAAAAAATATTTGCTTCAATTCGTCTTCCACTAGCATACTCAGTACCTCCCGAAATTTCATAGGTTTTGCGATTGAGAAAAGACTGATCACGATATCCATCACTACTTACTTCCATCTGTTTGAAAGAAAGACTGCCATTCTCAAGTTTATCATCATAACTTAAGTTGTACCAATAGGTGCCAAATGAACCAATACCGGAATGTGCTGTAATGTGATCATTCGTAAAAGGTGCAGTACTATTAATTAAAAGTACACCTCCATTTCCCGCACCATAAAGACTTCCTCCAGGTCCTTTTATTACTTCCACACTTTGCATATTAAACGTATCAAGTAAATTCAAAAAAGTACTGCCTGTAGGTTCGGTAAATGGAATTGAGTTCCAGTAGACTTTAACATTTCTGACTCCAAACGGAGATCTGAGTGAACTACCTCTGATAGAAAGTCGATAACTTCCTGGAGCTCTTTCTTCCATTCGTACACCTGCAACCGTATTTAATCCATATACCAATGAAGAATTATCAAAAGCGGAAATGGTTTGTGGATTTACATATGAGATACTTCCGGGAGTTTCAAGTAAACTTCGGTTTCCTTCATATCCAACTACAACAATGTCGTCAAGTTGAGCATTTAAGGTATCGATCTGGACTTGAGCTAGAACTAAAACAGGGGAAATTACAAATAGTAATGAGAAAGAATATTTTTTAAGCATGGGAACAAACTACGAATGCTTGAATAAAGTTTTAAGAAATGAATACATTCCTTTTTAACCGAACGTTCTAATTTATTTTTGTGAATACAAGTCATTCAGCTCCAATTGGTATTTTTGATTCCGGAATCGGTGGGCTAACTGTTGCAAAAGCGGTGATGAAGGCTCTTCCTGGCGAGGACATTATCTATTTCGGAGATACAGCAAGAGTACCTTATGGTATTAAATCGGAGGAGACCGTAAGAATGTACGCCCTTCAGATTACCAGATTTCTGTTAGAGAAAGGGGTGAAGATGATTCTCATAGCCTGTAATACGGTATCGGCATCTGCAAAGGAGGAAATTATTCAAGCTGCCGGTGATGTGCCTGTTCTTGATGTGATCACAGCCGGAACTCAGGCAGCAATTGGGTTCGACAACCATTCCAGAATAGGTGTAATAGGAACGTTGGCAACAGTTAATTCTAAAGCGTATGAGCGATCTATTCATGAGATTGAACCTCAGGCAGATGTGATCCAGCAGGCTTGTCCATTATTGGTTCCGCTTGCAGAAGAAGGTTGGGTAGATAATGAAATTGCTAAACAAACTCTTTCTATTTATCTGAAGCCTTTTGAAAGCAAAAAGATAGACTCGCTTATTCTAGGTTGTACCCACTACCCGCTTTTTAAAGAAGTAATACCTGAAGTGCTTCAGGATAGCGATACGATTATAATTGACTCAGCTGATTCAATTGCACTTACATCAAAACAAAGACTTAGTGAATTAGACTTATTAAATCAGAATGGGGGAAAATTTCAATGTTTTGTAAGTGATCGCCCTCAACGATTTCAGGAACTTGCGGAACGGTTCCTGGGGAGAGATTTAACTGATGTGTCTGTGATTGGACTGAATTAATCCTGATGATTACTTCTATATAATTTCACAAAATTCTTAAGGATTTTTTGTGGATGTAGAATGGATTCATTTTTTACTGATTCAATTAAAATATCAGCTTCATTGGGGTCAAAGTATCCATGATGTTTATATGCGTTGATTCGAATGATAATTCCGGGTACATCTAGTTCGGGATGAAATTGGGTAGCATATATATTTTGCTTACACCGGATCATTTGTATTGGGCAGGTGGATGAGCTGGCCAACAAAACAGCTCCTTCTGGCAATTTCTGGCAAGACTCTTTATGACCTACAAAAGCGGAAAAAGATTCAGGTACATCGTTCAGAATAGGATCATGTATTGAGTTATTTAACACGATTTTTACACTTCCAACTGGTTCACTGAACTTTAACTTAGAAACCTCACCACCTAAATAGTTGGTTATAGAACCCATTCCATAGCACATTCCCAGGTAGGGGATATCATGTTCAAAGATGGTATTATATAGTTCAATAATTTCTGATTCAAAACGGATCTGAGAATCAGTTTTGTTGTCTTTTTTATCGCTAAAATTGGAAGGTCCACCTCCGGTAATAACTCCGCTGTAATCAAGAGGATTTATTTTGGCAATACTATCCTTTTCCATCCGAACTCTGATCAGTTCTTCTGTTTTCAACTCTCCATATTGAAGAACTGCTTCATGCTCTTTATCGGATGCTTCGTCCAGGTAACGATGTTGTAATAACAGAAAAGGTTTCATTCAATCAATTTAAAAACCAACAGAGGTTAACAACAATAAATTTATTTACACAATCCTCAGTAATTTACTTCTTTTGATTTCGTCTTTCGGTAAGTCGGTTTATCTTAACGCCGGAAATAAATTTTATTTAAAAACATATTTATGAAAAGAGCAGTTAAAAGCACATTCATTCTAATTGTTGCGGTGTTATTTGCCCAGCAAGGTTTTTCTCAATCAGTTGGAATTGATCTGTATGAAAAGATGGGAGAACGGGGTTTCGTAAATTATGAAGGCATTTATGGACTTTCATGGTTACCCGGTGATATGGGGTATTTTGATACCGAAAGAACTGAAGATGGTATCGCCTTTTATAAAGTAGATCCTAAAACTGAAAACAGAACACCTCTGTTTGACGAAAGTACTGAACAGGCTTTAATCAGTCAGTATAATGATGCTACCGATAAAACTCTTTCAGGACTTCCTTTTGAGGATTTTAGTTTTGTTATAGATGACAAAGCCATCTTTTTTACCGTTGAAGAGACTGATTTTGTATTTCATTTGGAAGACAAAAATCTCCGAAAATTATACAAACCGGAAATTGAGCGCTTCAGATACGACGATGAATTAATGCGCCGAATGGAAACAAGTCAGCTTTGGAATGGTACCTATTCCCATGATTATCGTCAATTTGCCTATGTAAAGGGATATGATATCTATGTAGTTGATACAGAAACCAAAGAAGAAAAACGTCTTACTTATGGAAGTGAAGAGCAGATGAATGGGAAACCAAGTTGGGTATATCCTGAAGAATTTGGTCAAAGAGATGCATATTGGTTTTCACCGGATGATTCCAAGATTGCATATTTACAATACAATGAAAAAGAGGTGTTTCAATATCCGGTCATTCATGAAACTGAATTCGAGGCTGGGTTAGAGTTAATGAGATATCCTAAAGCAGGCGAAGTAAACCCAACAGTAAAACTCTTTATTGTGGATATTGAATCCGGTGAGATTGAGCAGGTTTCTACCAATAGTGGACCTGATACTTATATTGTAAGACCAATCTGGAGAAATGACGGAACCGAATTAACTTTCCGGAGACTAAACAGAAAGCAGGATCATCTGGAGCTTTTGGCTTATGATATCGAGGATAAAACGGTTAGAACAATTCTGGAAGAAAAAGAAGATGCCTATATAAGTTTGCATGATAATTTCATTCAGCTGAATGATAATAAGAGCTTTATCTGGACATCAGAAGTAAGTGGATATAATCATATCTATCATTACAATTTTAATGGAAAACTTATTAATCAGGTTACCGAAGGAGAGTGGCCGGTTGGAAGTATTGAAAATGTAGATCAGAAGAATAAAAAGATATACTTCACCGCTTTTCAGAATATGGGTCTTGATCGCTATTTCTATGTGATCAATTTTAACGGAAAAGGCATGAAAAAGCTTAGCGATGAGCCTGGGCGCCATACCATTTCCATGAACGAAGCTGCTACATACTATACTGACAGCTTCTCTTCATTCGATCATCCTTATGAAGTAAACTTATATGCTTCTAACGGCAAACTAGTTAGAAAGCTCCTGGAAGCGGATATTTCAAATGTTGAAGAAAATAATCTGGCTAAACCAGAACTGGTTACCATTAAATCAGCGGATGGTTCAGAAGATCTACCGGTGTTGGTGTATAAGCCAGTCGATTTCGATCCAAATAAGAAATATCCTGTAGTACTTCCACTTTATGGTGGACCTGAATATCAGGATGTTACAAATACCTATAAAAATGCGGATGGATATCAGCGTTTGGCTCAACTTGGATTTATCGTAGTCAGAGCAAATTATCGGGGATCAGGAAACCGGGGTAAAGAATTTGCAACTCTTCACTATGGTGGCTTAGGAGGAATTGAGATAGACGATTACGCACATGTAGTTAAAGAAATCACAAAACGTGATTATGCGGATGGTACAAGGGTAGGAGTATATGGTCATTCCTATGGGGGATATGCCACATCTCTACTAATGCTCCGCTATCCGGATGTATTTCATGTTGGTATTGCTGGTGCCCCTGTAACCGATTGGAGAAGTTATGATACTATTTATACCGAGCGCTATATGAATACCCCACAAGCGAATCTGGAAGGGTATGAATATGGTTCCGCAATGAATTATGCTGCAAACCTGAAAGGTAAGCTTCTGCTTGTGCATGGTACTATTGATAATAATGTGCACCCGGGAAATACGGTCCAGTTGCAGAATGCGCTTATTTTGGCAGATAAGAAATTCGATTTAATGACTTATCCGGCTAATCGCCATGGAATCCGTGGAGCTCATGGACAGCATTATAATAAACTCAGATTAAATTATCTGATTGAGAACTTACAACCAGATATTACCGGAGCTGATGAAATTCCTGCTACGTTTAGCTGGTCGAATTAGAGAATAGAGCAAAAAAATAGATGGTCATTCCAGACAAAGTTTGGAATGACCAACTAATAATTAGTATATAAGGCTATTTTTCTCTCAAATATTCCAATCCACTTAACAAATACACTACCGGGGCATTCCAGTTTATGGTGATTTCGTTGGTAGAGTAACTGCACCAGTCATCCAAAAAAGCCAGTGCAGGTAGTTTCGATGGATAGAGGTCTTCTCCACAATCCTGATTCAGGTTATTTGGATTAGGACCTCCAGCAACCATACCTGGTACCGGAGCTTCAATACCATCTGCTTCAGAAGGTCGGTGATGGATGTTCATAACTTGTTTGTCTCCAAATCCCGTTATATAGCTGTACCCTGTTGGATTTACTCCAAGTAGATAATCAGCCACATGAAGTGCAGCATTGAAGTATTTATAATCGCCGGTTAATTGGTAAGACTGGAGAATAGCCATCCCAACATTTCCTGCATGTCCATTTGACCCCCAGAAGAAATGACCATTTTCATATCCAAAAGGAGAGCGATAAGGAGCAGTAGCCGATTGGGTAACCATTTCATCTGTAATTGCGATTAGTTTACCTTCCATTTCAGATTTTTCTTTATCAGGAATACTATTCAGGCTTTCCTGATGATGAACTAAAGAATATAGACCAAGCGCACGTACATTATTCCATCCCGGAACAGTTACGTCTTCTTCTTTCCATCCTTGTTCGTTGTAGTACTGTTTATCTCCGGTTGTAACAAAAAGCTCGGAACCTGCCCAGAAAAATTCATCACTTGCATTGAAATCTCCATATGCGCCAGTGACCACATCAGGATCGTACTGGTTATTCATCTGAAATTGACGATATAGAATTTGTGGATTTGCCTGAGCCCAATCCCAGGCCTTTTTTGATGCAGTTAAAGCTGAGTCTGCAAATGCTGGAAGAAATGGTTTATAAACTCTTGCAGCCTGAGCCATCATTGCAGCAAAATCGAGGGTTGCCGGAGTATTTTTCATCACTACATAGCGTTGGTTTACAGCATCATGAGGCATCAAAGCATCTTCGAAGTTTGCTGTTGTTGCTTTATGGTATACTCCTCCATCCTTCGGGTCTTGCATGGTAAGAAGCCATCGGAGGTTCCATAGAACTTCATCCAGAATGTCAGGCATACTATTTCCGCTTTCAGGAATGTTAAGATTTTGTTTGCGGAAGAAGGTGGGGAACTGTTCATAGGCAAATAACAAGGTATAAGTACTAATTCCTGAATTAACCACGTACTTATTGTAATCCCCTGCATCGTACCAGCCTTTTGGTGAAGAAATTAAAATACCTTCCGGTCTGCTTTCGGATGCTGCTGAAGGATGAATCATCACAGAAGTATCAGGATGTCCCATTGGTCGTGCCCACTCACCTGCATGTTCTTCTTCCAGAGGAATGGAAGCGCGCATATAATAATAAGCCTTTAAAACCGAATTGGTTGCATCATCAAAAACAGTATTGCTAATTGAGAACTCATGAGAGCTTGTACTATTATCCACTTGGAGAACGTATGTTCCGGGAGTATCAAACTCAGAAAAATCAGCAACCATAACTTCTTCCCCTGAAGGTTCATTTAATCCCCCTTTTCCAAGTTCTCCAGAATAAACCACTTCCTTTGATTTGGAGTCTAGTATTGTAAACGATGAAGTACCAGAGTTAGGAATAATAGCAATTTTTGGTTGATCAGGAAGATAACCTAGCTGGTTAATTTTGGGAGAAGTATCCTGAGCGAATGTACTTGAGCTGATTAAAACAATAGTAAAAAAAGAGAGCCAAATTTTTTGAGTGTTCATTTTATTAGGGTCATTTTTCGGGTTAAAACATGATTATCAACTTTGATTTGGAGATAATATACTCCACTGGCAAAACTGGAAGCATCCCAGGTCACAGAGTTTAAACCGGAAGGTTTTAGTCCGTTAACAAGCGTTACCACTTGTTGTCCCATAGCATTAAATATGCCTAATTGTGTAAAAGAAGCTTTGGGAAGACTAAATGTGATAGTAGTTGTTGGGTTAAATGGATTTGGATAATTCTGATTTAATCGGAATTCATGAACTAAAGTTGGGTCTTCCGTGCTGGTAGAAACTGGAATTTGCTTAGGTTCAGAGTCACTGTAAACGGAGTCAATTCCATGTGCTTGTACTCTTACAATGAGAGAATCTCCCGGAGCTTCAGGAATTACGATATCACCATAACTACCATCTGAAGCAGGAACCCTCTCTTGCACCAATGTAAACTCATTTTCTGAACTTAATCTAGTAAGTATATCTAAGGTATCTACTGCAACGGTATTCCAGGTTACAATTGCTTTTCTTCCTGGACGAAAAAGAAACCGGGCTTCGAAGCTGTTAATCGTAATACTTTTTGGAGGACTTACCGTAATGATAGACGATTGAAACCAAAGATCAGCATTTACTGCACTTTCAATTCTGAATACAATTTGTTCACCAGGCAGATTTGGGATTTCAAAATCCTGAAATAAGGTATCAGAAACAGGAATATTCTCTCCCAATAACACAGTATTCGAATTTTTTAAAGTCCGGTAATACAGGTTGATATTTGTAAATCCTTCATCTAAAACAGTCCACTGAATATCGATAAGTTCACCCGGATCGAAGTATGGTTTATTTTCAAAAGACTTGAAAAAACCGGTACTTGTACTGGTTGAGTCGGCTTCGGGGGTTAAGTTCTCTAGTCCTGTTAGTGCATATATGAAAGGAGAATTCCAGTATGTGGTAATTTCATTTGTAGAATAACTACAATAATCATCAAGAAAGGAGAGCGCCGGAAGCATAGAATTATAGGCTCCAGCACCACAATCCTGACTTTGGTTTCCCGGATTTGCACCTCCGGCTACCCAACCGGGAACCGGTGCAACCACGTTATCTGCCTCAGATTGTCGGTGATGAATATGCATAGGAGGATTAGAACCAAATCCGGTTACATAACTTTGATCCAATGGATTTCGCCCCATAATGAAATCAATTACATCAAGCGTAGCAGTATAATATTTTTGATCCCCGCTTACGCGATAAGCCAACATAGTAGCTAATGCAATATTTCCGGCAAAGCCATTCGATCCCCAGAAAAAATGTCCGTTAGAATATCCAAATGCGGATCGGTATGCTGAGTTTAATCCTCCATTTACATAGGAATCCGCAATACTCATTACTCGTTGTTTCATCGAAGTTGTATCGGCCAAGCCATTAGCAGTGAGTTCAGTTCTGTTGGTAACCATTGAAAACAAGCCTAAACCACGAACGCTGTTCCAACCTACAACTCCTGCACTGCTCCAACCATTGTCCATATAGTAGGTGTCGTCTCCGGTTGTAATATAGAGTTCTGACGAAGCCCAGAATTTTTCATCGCTGAAATTAGAATCTCCATAACCTCCGGTATTAATGGCAGGATCACTTAAAGCGCCTTGATTGTATGAGATATTGGGATTGGCTTCCGCCCAATCGAAAGCTTTTTTTGCTGCATCTAATGCTGAATCAGCAAAATCGGGAAGAAATTCTTCATACACTCTTGAAGCTTGGGCCATTACTGCGGCAAAATCATACGTAGCTCCCGTTCCTTTTTGAACTACGTATCGGGTAGCGGTTGGAACATGAGGCATAACAGTTGCCTGAAAATTGGAGGTGGTTAATTTATGATAGACCCCGCCATCATCCGGGTCCTGCATAGTAAATAACCAACGCAACGCCCAAAGTGATTCATCCAGAATATCCGGTATATTGTCTCCACTTTCGGGAATATTAATTTCCAGTGATTGGAAATACTCGGGAAACTCTTCATAAGCAAATAGTAATTGACTTATGCTTGATGAGATAGGAACAACATACTTGTTATAATCTCCTGCATCGTACCATCCTTTCGGAGATGAAATGGAGGAATTTGCTGGTCGGTTTGTACTGGCAGCTGAATTATGCACCAATACGTTACTGTCAGGATGTCCAAGTGGTCGGTTCCAAACCCCTGCATATTCTTCCGGTAGGGCCGTAGAAGCCCGGTTGAAATAAAAGGCTTTTAAAATTCCTTCATTTAATTCTGAAAAAACATTGTTACCAATTTTGAAGGAGTATGACTCTTCACCACCATGTATTCCTAGTTTAAAAGTACCAAAAGCTTGAAAACCGGTGAAGTCCGCAACTTTAACATTTTCCGAACCAGGACCATAAAATTTTGAAGAGCTCAGATTTCCCTCAAACACGATCGCACCAGTAGAAACATCTTTCAGATAAAATGTAGTTGCTCCGGTTTCAGGTGTAATGCCCAGCTTAGAAGATTCAGGATAATAGCCAACCTGATTTACTTTAGGCTTTGAATTTGTTGTTTGAGCTACAGTATCAAAAGAACTGAAAAGAAGAAAAAAAGCAAAGACCGAAGTGAATAAGTAATTTAAAGACATCATGATATTGGTTGGTTCTCAACTAATATCAAATGAATTGATTAAAATAAAAAAGATAATTTTTCTCACTCAAATGATCAGAGCAATTTACTGGCGATGTTTGCTAATTCTGAACGTTCCCCTTTCTCAAGATTCACATGAGCATAAATTGGATTATTATGCATACGATCTACCAGATACGAAAGTCCGTTACTTTGTGAATCAAGATAAGGAGTATCTATCTGGAAAATATCTCCGGTAAATATGATCTTCGTATTTTCACCAGCCCTTGTGATGATTGTTTTTATTTCATGAGGAGTGAGATTTTGAGCTTCATCCACAATAAAAATCACATTGGATAAACTCCGCCCCCGAATATAAGCTAGTGGAACAATGCGGAGTTTATCAGTTTGAACCATCTCATCAATTTTCTTGTATTGCTTACTTGTTTCCTTAAACTGATTTTTGATAAAACTCAGATTATCCCAAAGAGGCTGCATATAAGGATCAATTTTCTGATTGGCATCTCCGGGAAGGTATCCAATGTCTTTATTACTCAGTGGTACAATTGGACGTGCTAAATAAATCTGTTTGAATTCACTTCTTTGTTCTAATGCAGAAGCTAAGGCTAACAATGTTTTTCCTGTTCCCGCAGAACCAGTTACACTTGCCAACATGATTTTGGGATTCATAAGAGCATGCATTGCGAAGGTTTGCTCAGCATTTTTTGGAGTAATCCCATAGGCATTCATTGTTTCAATATTTTCAATGAAGCCGGAGTTTTTATTATAGCAGCCTAAAGCGGAAGAACCATGACTTTTAATTATATAAAAGTGATTACTAGTTGGAGCCGCCTCCATAAGCTCTTTTGGTTTGATTTTCCCTTTCTCATAAAACTTGGCGATAAGGGAAGGATCTTCCAGTTCTAATTCTGTTTTCCCTTTATAAAGCTGGTCGATGTTTTTAACCTGAACAGTTTCATAATCCTCGGCCTCCAGGTTAAGGGCCCGGGCTTTTAATCGAAGGTTGATATCCTTTGAAACCAGAATGACTTTCTCATCAGGATTCTCTGATTTTAACCGAAGGGCAGCATTGATGATATCATGATCATTTTTTTTAGACCCGAACATGGTATTGGCGTCCACATGATCGCCACCATTAGTAATTACTTTTAGATTTCCGTGAGAACGGCCATTTAACGGAATCCAATCAAGAAGCATATTGTCATCAGAAATCCCGTCGAGGTATCGGATGAATTCTCTGGCGTGTAAGTTGGTTACTGAGTTCCCCTTTTTAAACGTGTCCAGTTCTTCGAGAACTGTTATCGGAATTGCAACGTCATTTTTTTCAAAGTTTTTAATAGCTTCATAGTCATATAAAAGAACGGAAGTATCGAGCACGAAAATCTTCTTCGTTTTCTTCTTCGGCATGGGCAAATGTGGTTTAAATTCAAGCTTAACCTTAGGCCTTCTGTAGATGATGTAAAAGAACGGCTGTCTGAATTAATGAATTGGGAAACCCAGATGCAATGGATGTGGAAAACTATTTCAAAAAAAATTTCTAGTGAAGAAATGCACTTTTTTTAGTTGAGTTATCAACTTAGTTATTCACACTCCATAATGCGATACTTGTTGCAACTGCTGCATTTAAACTTTCAACAGTTTTGATGCCTTCGTTAGAAGGAATTAAAACTCTTTTTCTTTTTGGATTGATTAGTGAGGTATCAATTCCATTTGCTTCGTTTCCAACTACCAAGACGGTTTTTTTAGATTTCGGTATTTTATTGATAGGTTGAGATCCTGGGTTTCCGTCAAGCAGTAATACATCCCAGTCATTTCCTTCCAATTGTTCAAGTATTTCATTTAAGTCTCCCCCAAGGTAAGGAAGTACTCCTGTGGCTCCGGCTGTACTTCGAACTACCTTTGGATTGAATGCATCAACAGTTCCTTTACCAAATAGCATAGCATTACATCCAAACCAGCTGGCTGTCCTAATTATCGTTCCTAGGTTACCAGGATCCTGAATAGCATTGGTTGCTACGATCACTCCGGATTCCACATTACAAAGACCTTCAATAGAAATAGGTTTCGGCATCTTACAAATCGCGAGGATTCCCTGTGGAGATTCTGTATCGCTAAGTTCGTTCAGCATGTCTTTTAAAAGAGAAAAGCTATTAGCTAACAGCGGATAGCTAATAGCTTTTCCTTCTTCCACAAAAACAGATTCAACCTCAATAATTCCATTCTCCAAAACCTGCTCAACAGCACGCTCACCCTCTATCATAAAAAGCTGCTCCTTTTCCCGGTACTTACGTTGACCAAGTTTTCTAAGTAATTTTAAATGCGAGTTTAAAGCAGGTTTCAAAGGTTTTTGATTAGATCAATCTTTCAAAAAACGTTAAGCATTTAAAAATTACCATTCAAAATTCATTAACTAATTGGTGAGTGATTTTCTATCTTTGGAGCCTAAATATTAAAAAGAAGACGGAATGGATTTTTTAAAGAAACTAGGCATCGAAGGTGTTAACGCAGGTACAAGTACGGGACAAAAGTATTTCGAAAGCAAAGAAGTAATTAGTAGCCATACTCCGGTTGACGGGAAAAAAATTGCAAACATTTCTGTGACGACGAAAGAACAATATGAGGAAGTTGTTGCAACAGCGCAGGAAGCATTTAAAGTCTGGAGAGAAGTTCCTGCACCACAACGTGGTGAAATTGTTCGTCAAATAGGTCAAAAACTCAGAGAATTTAAAGAGCCATTAGGAAAACTGGTTACTTATGAAATGGGAAAAATCAATCAGGAAGGACTTGGAGAAGTTCAGGAAATGATTGATATCTGCGATTTCGCCGTGGGTTTAAGTCGCCAGCTCTATGGTCTGACTATGCATAGCGAACGACCACAGCACAGAATGTATGAGCAGTGGCATCCGCTCGGGATTGTGGGAATTATATCGGCTTTTAATTTTCCGGTTGCTGTATGGAGCTGGAATGCCATGATTGCTGCCGTTTGTGGTGACGTGATGATCTGGAAAGGTTCAGAGAAAACTCCTTTATGCGGAGTAGCTATTCAGAAGATCATTGCAAAAGTGCTGAAAGAGAATAATCTGCCGGAAGGGATTTTCAATCTGGTTACCGGAGACAGAGAAGTAGGGGAGTGGATGACTGAAGATGAACGTATTCCTCTTATTTCAGCTACCGGATCAATCCGGATGGGAAAGGAAGTTGCTAAAACAGTAGGTGGTCGGCTTGGAAAAACTATCCTGGAGCTTGGTGGAAACAATGCTATTATTATCTCCGAAAATGCGGATATAGAAATGGCGATCCGTGCGACAGTATTTGGAGCTGTTGGTACTTGTGGACAACGTTGTACCTCAACCCGGCGTCTGATTATACACGAATCGGTGTATGATCAGGTTAAAGAGCGATTAATTAGTATTTATGAAAATGTAACAATCGGAGATCCGCTTGAACCGGGAACATTAGTTGGTCCGCTTATCGATGATCTGGCTGTTGATGCTATGCAAAAAGCACTTAAGCAAATCAAAAAAGAAGGCGGAAAAGTAATCTATGGTGGAGAGGTTCTCGATAGGGAAGGACATTTTGTTAGACCTGCTTTGGCTGAAGTTCAAAATGAGTATACCATTGTGCAGGAAGAGACTTTTGCTCCAATACTCTATCTAATCAAATACAAAACCATTGAGGAAGCGATGAGTTATCACAATGGTGTGAAACAAGGTTTGAGTTCCGCGATGTTTACGCTGAACATGCGTGAAGCTGAAAACTTTGTAAGTGCTCACGGATCAGATTGTGGTATCGCGAATGTGAATATTGGTACAAGTGGAGCGGAAATTGGCGGAGCTTTTGGTGGAGAGAAAGAAACAGGAGGCGGCCGTGAGTCCGGTTCTGATGCATGGAAAGCCTATATGCGGCGTCAGACCAACACCATTAACTGGGGAGATGAGCTGCCACTGGCACAGGGAATTTCTTTTGATGTTTAATTCAATTGAGAATAGTTCAATTACGAATTAAAAATTAGGAATAGTATGAAGAGGGATTTTGAGCTAATAAAAAAATTATGGTTGAGGTTGAGAAGCAACCCAATACAGAAGGGATTTATGATTTACAAGTTGAAGGATATTCTATTGATGAGATTAGTTTTAACACCTATTTAATGGAAGAAGCTGGTTTAATCGAAGCTTCTTTTGCTAAGTTTGGGAATGGTGAATATGAATTGACTTATTTAAATAGGCTTACCTGGAAAGGTCATGAATTTTTAGACAATGCCAGAAATGAAACTGTCTGGAAGAAAACTTTAGCACTTGTTAAGGAAAAAGGTGGTTCTATCTCATTTAACATCTTTCAAAATCTTCTTCAAAGTCAGGCCACTAAGTTATTTGAAGGCATGTAATTAGTCTCCTCTTGAGGGGAGTACGCCGAAGGCGGGAGGGGTGTCCGAAAGGGCTTGGAAGTAAAGTCGAACATTCTCCGTCTCGTTCTCCCGAGTTCTTGGGATCAACGATCCACCTTCCTCAAAGGAAGACTCTAACTTTTCCTCGCTCCAATGCTTTGCGTTGGAGAGAAACTATTGATGAGTAAATAGTTCCAGACGGAGATCATCGGAACCAGTGAAATCATAAAATAAGACAACAAAAGTCTTTCTTTAAGTTTTTGATTTTTTTTTGTTATCGTGTCCTATTAATAAACCCAAATAAAAGAAAAAGAGTAGAGTTTTTTTGAGATTATATATTGTAGGTCTTTTGCTACTTTTTAGTAATAAAGCATTATCTCAAACCGCTAATATTGGGGTATCTGGTCAGATTTTTAATTCAGTCAGTAGAGAGCCGATCTCATTTCCAAGTGTTTTAGTACTTCCAGCAGATACTCTGGAAGAGATGTCAAAAAATATTGGCTTTGTAGCAGATGAAAACGGAGAATTTAATGAGTTCTTTAACTATAAATTCCCTTTGAGACTTCGGGTAAATCACATTTCATACCGCCAAAAGGACATTATTGTCCGGAACTATACAGAAAGTAAAAACTTGAGGATTTACCTTGACCCTGAAGTTTACAATACAGATGAGCTTGTTGTAACAGCAGCTATTATTTCAAACGAAGAGCTAGAAAGCACAGAAAGTATTTTGAAAATCAGTGTCGTGGATGTTCAACAATTAGCTTCTTTTGATGTATTTGATTTGGTTTCTACCGTGAGAGAGGTGGATATCGCAACCCAAAGTATGACCATGCAATCTGTAAATACAAGGGGTTTTAATTCAAGTGCAAATAAACGTTTTCTCCAGTTAACGGATGGTATAGATAACAGAGCTCCCGGGTTGAATTTCCCTATTGGTAACCTCATGGGGTTGATAGATTTGGATATTTCTTCAGTTGAAATCTTTCCGGGCCCACTTTCTGCTAAGTATGGCTCCAGTGCATTAAACGGTGTGATGATTATGAAAAGCAGAGATCTTTTTGTAGATCAGGGCTTTTCCATGCAAATAAAAACAGGTGCAAATAGATTGGATGTAGGAACGAGCTCTATTTTTGCTACAGAAGGAGTAGGCCTTTTCGATGTTCAGGCCCGATACGCTACATCATTTAACGATAAATTTGGTTTTAAAATTACAGGGTCTTTAATGGCTGCTGAAGACTGGTATGCTAATAATTTTGATAATATTGGCTATGGAAACCGTAATGATTCACATCCCGAACAACCCGGATATAATGGAATTAATGTTTATGGAGACGACACATATTCATTTGAAGCTTTATATACCGGAGAAGACGGATTTTTGTACCCCGGACCTCCGGTTTCAAGAACGGGATATAAAGAGCAAGATTTGGTTGATTACAGTATTTCATCGGGAAAATTAGCTGGTGAATTAAAGCATAAATTTTCTGATGATTACTGGATCTCACTAAAAGGGAGATATGGATTAACGGATGCTCTGTTTACCGGAGATAGTAGAGTAAGACTTGAAAATTTTACGATGTATCAGACAAGTTTAGATATACAATTAAGTAAGTTGAAATTTCTTGGATATGTGACCTGGCAAGAGTCAAACGATTCATATAATGTCAACAGGTTGGCCGAACAACTTGTACAAACTTCAAAACCTGATGCTGATTGGTACAGAGACTATAAAATAGCGTTCACACAAGGTATACCATTTCTTGGAGTTCCACCCAATAATCACAGGTTCGCAAGAAATTTTGCAGACAGCAGAAATACATTGCTTGTAGGCAAAGATTTTCCAGGGAGATTAATCCCAGGGTCTGATCTTTTTAAATCTTATTCGAATGAAATTATATACAATCGGAATCCTAATGTTGGTGCCGCTTTCCTTGATAATTCGAAGTCATATAGTGCAAATATTGAATATGAACTCCCCGCCAGTACAGAAATTTTTGGATTTAAACTAGGATCCAGTTTTCGGTTTTACGACGTTGAATCAGAAGGCACAATCTTTCCCGATACAGCAGGAAACGATATTACGAATTATGAATATGGAGTGTACTTTACAAACTCTTCAAAGCTGCTCGATGAAAACCTGAATCTTGATATTGGTATCCGGTTAGATAAAAATGAAAATTTTGATGTAAAACTAAGTCCAAGTATTGCGGTTAACTATAATTTAAATGATTCACATTACTTTAAATTATCATACCAATATGGATTCAGATATCCGGATGTACGAGAACAATTTGTAGATAATAATCTTGGGAATAGAAAAGTGCTTGGTGGTTTATCTCAAAATGTTGATAGATATAACTTCCAGAATAATTCATTTTATCAGTCAGCTGTAGACGAATATCTTGAAAACCTTGAGGGTAATAATACGATTCAAAACAGATATGAAAATCTTCAGATATTAAGAGAGGGAATTGTTGGAAATGATAAACTAAGAGGAATCCAGCCGGAACAGGTTAACACTTTTGAAATTGGATACAGGAGGCTATTTACTCCAACTTTATTTCTGGAATTAAATTCATATGTAAGTTTTTATAAAAATTTTATAGGAATAACACGTGTTATTAAACCAGCTACAAGTCCCTCAGTCGATTTATTAAATGCGGCTGCTCAAGTAGCGTTTGGTCCTGAACATGAACAGTTTTATGTGTTTAGTAATTCTGAAGGGCAGCTAATAGTAGTAGGAAGTTCTTTTAATCTGGAATATAACTCAGGTAATTTTAATTCAAGCCTGAATGGTACTTACGCTAATTTATTGAAAAGCTCCGACGATCCAATAACTCCTGGCTTTAATACCCCTCCTCTTAAAATCAATTTTGAATGGGGAAATCGGGAACTCATTAGAAACTTAGGTTTTAAATTTGTGTTCAGATTCAGGACAACGTATAACTGGGAGAGCCCGTTTTTGGATGGTCCCATTGAAACGTATGGTCATCTGGATGCCCAGTTTAATTCCCGGCTTCCTAAAATAAATAGTATGCTCAAGTTTGGAGTTACTAATTTTGGAGTTAACGAGTACTACAATGTTTTTGGTGGTCCATCCATTGGCTCTATTTTATTTGCAACTTTATCTTATAACCCAAAATTATATTGATGAATAGATCGTACATGAAAATATTGGGTCATTTGATAATACTTTTGCTTTTCATAGGAAATGGTTGCCAATATAATTTTCCCACAACTCCTGAGATAGAGATAAAATCAGAAGAAGCCGACTTTTCAAATACTGTAGTAATAGGGGGAAGATACACGAGTGGGTTTATGGACGGTGCACTTTATAATGATGCTCAACAAAAAAATTATATCCACCTTTTTGTTGAGCATTTTTATGGAGATTCTACAAATTCATTTAATGAGTTATCAATTTCCAGTGAAAATGGATTTAATACTCAGGAAGTTGAAAATACAACTCAAATTCAGGGCAAATATGAAATAGCTTACAGAGCAGAAGTCACAGACTGGGAGATAAGGCAACCCATAAATGGAGAAGAAATACAAGACTATGAAGGTTCATTAAGGAATATAAATAATTTTAGTTTTCCTGGGATTAGGAGCTATCAGGTAGATGGGGAACCTCCAATGCAGAACAGGTTTGTTAGTAGAGTCGCTGATAGGTTGCAGGGTAATTCTATTCTAGATCAAGCTATTGAAAAAAATCCAAGCTTAGTTATTCTTGATATTGCTACGGATGACATTTTTGATTTTACGCTGAATGGAGCTTCAGGCGATGAAAATCCAGAAATATCATCTGTTGTCCATACAGATTTAACACCGGTTTCTGTTTTTGAACAGTCTATTCAGGAGGCTATACAAAGACTACTCAATGAGACTGATGCAGATATAATAATCCCTACAATTCCCAATCCGCTTGAGCTTCCATACTTTCAAAACCTGCCTTGGTATTTTACAAGTTCTCAATTTCGATTACCTAATGTTTTTTTTAATTTCAATTTCTGTAAAGAACCGGGTTATTGCGAGATGTATTACTTCAATGAGTTCAATGTTTCGGTAAACGAGTTCAACAGAGGGCGCTCGGGCGATGAAAGAAGACCAATTGTTGATTTTGATGCAGGAGGGGGAGAACGCTTTAGAGGGAAGCTGATTATTGATGAGGCGTTACCTACAGCTATAGATTCGGAAGGGGACACAATTCCTAAATTAAGACAACTTACTCAGGAAGATTTATTTCTCTATAATGGAGAAATACCACAATATGAGTCGCTTTTATCAGATGGAGAAATGGGAGCGATTGTTCCTCTTGCTGATAAATTTGCATTAACTAGTAGTGAACAAGAAACGATAACTGCAAGAAGACAGGCTTTCAATACAATTATCACTCAACTTACTCAATCCAGTTCCAGAGTTTATCTGCTTGATATTGCAAAGTTAATAGACGATGTAGAGTTAGGGCTTGTAAACAGTAATGGAACCGCATTTGAACTAACTTATGGGCATCGAAGTATTATTTCAGCAGATGGCTATACAATGAATCAGAAAGGGCAGGCTCTGTTTGCAAATAAATTGATCGAGCTTCTTAATGAAGAATTTTCTTCCAATATCCCTTACTTAGATCCAAATACTTTCAAAGGAATTGATTACAGTTTTGAATAGGGTCAATCCAGTTAACTAAAAACTAGCTTCAATTCGGTTAATTAACTCTTCCATAAAATCGGCTTGTTCAGGTTTCATAAGCACACTTCGGAGAATGGAAACCTGATCTTCATTAGCATCAAATTGTGGGTGCAACTTGGTAAAGGAAGAAGAAGGTACTTTGAAAAGGGAGAGATAGAAAGATTGATCCCGCATCCCCGCTTCGAATACTTGTTTGGAAAGCTTTGAAATATCCGAAACATTATTCGTTGATTCGTTAACCGGGAAGTAGGTAAGAATATCCAGCTCTGGTTTTTTGTATGGGACGAGCTTCTCCGAATCAACCATTAACGAATAACCAGTTAAAGCAGCTTTCCTGCATTTAGCTAAAATGGGACCAAATCCTTCTTTTTCCTTTAACGGAAAGCATTGCAGCGTAGTCCAAAAGGCAACTGCAGCCGCTCCTGCACGGGAACATTCCAGACTAATTTCACCAAGGTGAAGATCATCGGAAGTAAAATAAGTATAAGGTGAATCATGTTTGTAAAACATCCCAACTTCCGGATTTTTAAACAATACAGCACCACACCCATAAGGTTGCAGACCGTGTTTGTGTGGATCAACAACAATGCTGTCAGCTTCCTGCATCTGATTCCAATTTGTTCCATCAATTAAAACGGAATCTTTTAACGTCCTGAAAAACCCACCATAGGCAGCATCGATATGTATTCGTATTCCATGCTTTTTTGCCCAGGGAATAATCTGGTCTAATGGCTCTACTTCTCCAAGTCCTGTTGTCCCTAAAGTGACTACCATAGTACCTATTTCATCGGGAGTAATCGTTTCCAGGTCGAATTTTCCGTTTTCAAGAATTGGAACGGTTACAGCTCCTAGTCTCAGTACTTCACACATTCTTCCATGCGTGTAATGAGCATTTTCGGAAAAGGCTATTTTTTTTGTGGGATGAGATTGTCTGGCAACCCAAAGCGCCTCAAGATTGGCAATGGTTCCACTTGAGGTTAAATGACCAAGGAATTCATCTCCATATCCAAAAAAATCAGCCAGTATACTCATCACTTCCTTTTCCATTTCTGAAGAAGGAGGACCACCATCCAAAGCGTGATTGTTTGGGTTTATAGTCATTGCCATTGCATATGCTGCCTGTGCAATCTGATGTGGTGGCTTAAGCATTTGACCGGCGTAAACCGGATGGTGAAAAGGGTAGTTTCCTTTTAACTTGTCTGATAAACTCTCAAAAACGGATTCAATTTTTTTGTCTGAGATAAATAGAGTTTGATCGGGTGTCGAGGCTCCGAAAGAGTTTCTCCATTCTTCAATACTTTTTAATTCCCTGTTTAAAACCTTGGAGATTTTTTTACTCATGATTTAATAAAAATTGAATGTTATCCCCGCTGCAAAAACTTGTTTGAGCTGGATATCTCTAGAGTAGTCATGATCGTATCGAAGTTCAAATTGAAAAACGGCACTCAGGTATTTATTAATCCCTCCATTTACTGCATTAGCCCAATAGACATCAGTTTGATTTAAAGGCACTAACAGATTTGTAAAGGTTTCAATACTGGTAACAAATTCTGTGTTTTCCATGATCATTTTTTGATACTGGGCTCCAAAAGTAATACCTCCTTCAGAACGGACTTTTTTTCCATTATCAACCTGATACTGAGCATTCAGCCGGTTGTCTGAAACAATAGTTTGTTTTAACGCAAGACCAAGTTCAGCACTAAAATTTTCATTCGGTTTAACTTCAATTCCAAAACTTTCGATAAAATAAGCGGGAGCAAACCATCTGGAAATCAAAGAATCTCCCCCGGCTTCTGCTTTTCCATAATCAAAACCATCAGCAAACTGTGTACGGAATTGAATTGCGCCGAAAGCAGAATAAATGCTTTCTTTAGTAAGCTCGTATGTAACACGGTTTCTTATTGAAATAAGATCATCTGTTTTTCTAACTCCGGTACCATTAATTTTTGACTGCCCAAATCTTAAATGTATTCTGAAACCATAAGTAGATCTCCCTTCCCGATAGTATTTTGTAAATACTGTTGAGGCTGTTCCGCTGATAGTGTTTATGCCACCTTCACTCCAGTTATTAAAAGTAGATTGAGCACCGTTAAAATTAGCAATCCAGGTTTGATCCCAGCCATTCAAGGTATCAGCTACTACAATAATTTGCGCTTTGGTTTGATTTGTAAGGAAAAAGCTTAAGCTGATAAAAAAGAGCAGTAAAGAAAGATTTTTCATTTCTCTAAGGAAACGTAGTTATAAAAGATTAAATAAATGATCTGAAGTAAGAGAATACTATCTCAAAAAAGCAGAGAAATAATTGAAATGAAAATATCGAAAAATAAAAAACTATGCATCCACCCGATCAGGCAATGCATAGTTTGAAAAGGAAGGGATTAATAAAGATTTACAGAGATTCCGGCTGAAAGAACTTGCTTAAGTTGTACTTCACTTGAGAAATCATTGTCGTATCTCAATTCGAATTGAAAGGACGCACTTACTACAGAATTAATTTGCCCGATAATTTCATTAGACCAGTTTACATCTGTTTCATTAACCGGTATTAGAAAATTTGTGAATGTTTCTAAACTACTGGAGTACTGAATATTCTCCGCTATAGTATTCTGGTAGGTGAAACTTGTTGATAAACCACCTTCAGAACGAAGATTATCATCCATATTGTACACTGGAAGTAAATCATCGTCATTAACAAAGGTTTGCTTTAGAGCTAAACCGGCAGCCATTTGAAGATGTTCGCTGGCATTATACTCGATACCTGCACCTTCGATAAAATATCCAGGTGCCATAAAGTTTGAAATTAGAATATCTTCTCCCAAAGGACCGGCACCATAATTATATCCTTCAGCAAACTGTGTTTTAAACTGGACTGCTCCATAAGCAGCTACAGGGCTCCCGTCAGAAAGATCATAAGTAACCCGGCTTCTGATCGAAATAAGATCATCGGATTTTCTGGTGTCTCCATCAATTCGGGATTGACCATATCTCAAGTTCACCCTAAATCCGAATGAGGTTCTGTCCTGACGGTATAATTTTGTGTAGACAGTTGAGAAAGTTCCGCTGATGGTGTTTACACCACCTTCACTCCAGTTATCGTAAGAAGCCTGGGATCCATTAAGGTTTAACACCCAAGTTTGACCCCAGTCTACCTGATCTTCAGGAACTACAATAGGCTGAGCAATAGTTGGTGTTGCAAAAGCAATGAATAAGACTCCTGCTAGTATTAATTTAAGATTGTTATTCATGTCTTAAAGATTAGGGGGTTGTTTGATTTATAAATTTTTAAAAAGTACAACTTGTTCAAGTTCTCCTGAATTCAAAATTACTTCAATATGTTCTCCAAACTTTGTAGGTACTTCAATACCTTTTAACTCAGAAAGTACCGGATACGTTCGGTGGCCTCTGTCAACCAAAGTTAGAACGTCAATTTTTTTTGGTTCATTTGAATAACAAAGGGTAGAAATTGCACTAAACATTGTTTTCCCTGAAAAAATGACATCATCTATCATAAGTACATACTTTTCGGTTGTACTTGGAACGGTATTTTTAGGGCCACTACTTTGCACGTCAAACTGAAAAAGTTCAATACTTTTATTTGAGAATTTTGTTAAATGAGTATGTAATAGCTTAGCTGTTGCAAAACCCCTCTCATTTAATCCAATGATTACCAATTCTTCATCTTCCTCAAGGCGTTCCCAAACCTGAATTGAAAGTCTTTTTAATGTTCTGTTGATCCGGTCTTTATTCATTAAGGTAATTTGCTCTGGCATAGCAGTAGAAACTTGGTTAAAAAATAAAGGTAATATTTTATTCCACATTTTGATTACGAAAGATTAAATTAGTTATTAAAGCTGTACATTAACAGTGTTAACCTAATTCACAAACAAGAGATATGAGCAGACCAATAGAAACTTTACTTGCTACTATTGCCGGGTTTTCGGCAGGAGTGGTTTTAGCGATGTTGATTTCACCAAAAAGTGGAAAGGAAAACAGGGAATGGATTTCAAAACATACCGGCGATGCAAAAAACTGGGTGGAAGACCATGGAAACAAAATTGTAAAAGAAGGAGAAGAACGTCTTCAGAAAATAAGTACGAACGTGAAAGAAATTATACCAGATTTATACGAAGCTACGGAAGCTATCCTGTTTGATGAGGATGAGTTGGAAGAAGATGCATGATAACGGCTTTTTATATTCTGAAGAAATTCTTCAATGGATTTGGCAAGAGCAGTTATTCGAAAATTGCACTCTTAAAACTACTGAGGGGAAAAGTTTAAGAATTATAAATCAGGGTGTTATTAATCATACGAATGGGCCCGATTTTAGCAACGCACAAATTCTTATTGATGGAATCAGGTGGATAGGTTCGATAGAACTTCATCTTGAATCGAGGGGTTGGAACCAGCATGGTCATCAAGATGATGAAGCTTACAATCAGGTGGTTTTGCATATTGTAGCTGATCATGATCCAATTGAAGTATTTAGAAAAGATGGAAGCAGGATTCCAACTCTTAATATTCTTCCGTATCTCCCACAAAAACTGAATAGTTTTGTTTCAGAAATAAACAAGCCTTCAACACTACCTTGTACTTCAGGGGTAACATTTATTTCTGATGAAGTTTACTTCCAACAAATTGAAAAAGCACATATTGAATATCTCGAAAAAAAGGGGAATGATTTTCTTAGTTTTTATAATCCAGATTTGATTCCCTCGAGGGCTTGGAAAGAAGCGTTCATACTCTCCATATTTGATGGTTTTGGGATTGCTAATAACAGGGAACCCATGGTAGAAGTTGGAAAATGGTTTCTAAACGAATCTGAAAGCTTAGTTAAAGATCTTGTGGAAGGAGCGTTAGATTTTGCTGGGTTTAGTACCTCAAGCTCAAAGTTGGTATGGAATTACAAAGGGGTTTACCCTGCTAATCATCCAAAAAAAAGAATACCCCAAGCGGTTCGCTTAGCGATTCTGATTCTTGATACACCATTTGAGAAGTTTCTGGAAGGAGAAAGTTTTAACCTTTGGGAAATGTGGGGAGAAAAAGCAGGTATTTCAAATTCAAAGCTCAATATGTTATTTGGAATAATACATATACCGGCCATTTTCATGCTCGGCAATTTATTTGGAGTTAAAAGAATCACTGAAAAAGCTTTAAAACATTGGCTTAAGTTTGATGCAAAACTCCCAAAATATTTCAGCAAACAATTTTCTTTTCTGGATGCAAATTCTTCAAAAAATTTTAAAAATAAACTTGGTGTGGTTCATCAGTTACGCTCCTATTGCAAGCCCCGAAGATGTCATGAATGCTTTGTACTAAAAAAAGCAATTTTATCTTGATCAACTTCGAATATGTCCCTATCTTTGGAGTCTGTCGATGACACGAATTGCCCGGTCGTCTAATGGCAGGACACCTGGTTTTGGTCCAGTATGTGGGGGTTCGAGTCCTCCCCGGGCAACAATACTCAGAAGGATGATTAAGGATGCATCCTTTTGTTTTATGTAATCCTGAAATTTTCAGTGCTAGCAAACAAAATTGGACAGTCCTCTCGCAATATTTTCCGGAACCAGTAATCCGGCTTTGGCTCGTGCCATAGCTAAGGAATACGGTACCACTTTAGGTAAAGTAACCGTCAAACAATTCTCGGATGGTGAACTTTATGTAAAATTCCAGCAAAGCATTCGCGGAGAAGATATTTTTATAGTCCAACCAACTCCTCCTCCGGGCGATAATATCATTGAATTGTTATTGATGTTAGACGCAGCAAAGCGGGCTTCTGTTAAAAGAGTGACTGCTGTTATCCCTTATTTCGGATATGCGCGACAAGACCGGAAAGATCAACCCAGAGTTTCTATCGGATCAAAATTAATGGCTAACCTTTTGGTTGAAGCCGGAGCAGATCGGGTACTAACAATGGATTTACATGCTGCGCAGATTCAGGGTTTCTTCGATATTCCGCTCGATCATTTATATGCGAGTCGGGTTTTTATCGACCACTTTACCGAAAATCCTATCGACAATTTGGTGGTGGTAGCACCTGATGTAGGCAGCTTAAAAATGGCTCGCTCTTATTCAAAAAAACTTAATGCTACCTTAGCTTTTATCGACAAGCGCCGTCCAAAGCCAAATGAGTCGGAAATAATGAATATAATTGGTGAAGTGGAAGGAAAGAATGTGTTGATTGTAGACGACTTGATTGACACCGCCGGAACCCTAACCAATGCCGCTACTGCTATGAAAGAGCGTGGGGCTTTAAATATTTCTGCGATTTGTTCGCATCCAATATTATCGGGACCGGCTTTTCAGCGAATCGAAGATTCGCCTATTGATGAATTATTAGTTACGGATACTATTCCGCTTCGCCAACCTTCTGAAAAAATAAAAGTGTTGAGCGTTGCGAATATTTTTGCTGAAGCAATACAGCGTATTCACACTAATGATACCATCAGTGCATTGTTTGATAATTAATGTTTATAAGGTAAACGAAAAATGGCATACCCAGAATTAGTAAAATTAGAAGGAACTCCACGTGAGATCTCTAAGCAGGCTAACCGTGCTTTGAGAGCAGAAAAAAGAGTTCCAGCTGTATTATATGGCCCGGAAGTTGAAGAGAATCTTCATTTTTCTATCGATGAGCTTGAGTTGGAGAAGATTCTTCGCAGAGCTCAAACCAAACTTCAGGAGCTTACCATTGATGGTAAAACATATAAGACTCTTTTAAAAAGAACAGAATTTGATCCGGTTACAGACCGACCAATTCACGCAGATTTTTATGTTCTTTCTGACAATCACAAAGTAACTCTTCGTGTTCCTGTTAGAATCAAAGGAACTCCACGCGGTGTTGTTGAAGGTGGTGGGCGTTTATTCCAACCAATGAAATTCATCCGAATCAGAGTACTTCCTGAGTTTATTGTATCTGAATTTGAAGTGGATGTAAGTCCTCTTAAAATTGGAAACTCATTCCATGTTGGAGATCTTGATCTGGAAGGAATTATTCCATTAGATTCTCTAAGCAGAACTATTGTAACTATTCGTCCTCCAAAAGGCGCACTAGTTAGTGACGTTCTTGATGATGATGAGGACGAAGAAACAACAGAAGAAGATTCAGGAGAAGCAACAGCAGAAGGTGCTGATGCCGAAGGTTCAGAAGAAAGCAGTAGCGAAGAATCTGAATCTGAAGAATAAGAAGTTGATGTTAGCGGGAGCCTGAAATCATGTCCATAATTGTAGGATTAGGAAATGTTGGACAGGAATATGATGGAACCCGCCATAACATCGGATTCGATGTTGTTGATTTATTGGCAAAAACACTTTCGGCAGACTTCAAAACAGGAAATGGTCCTTTTTTGGTAGCTGAAGGAAGGCATAAAGGGCGTAAAATTACTCTTATTAAACCCACAACCTATATGAATAGGAGTGGGACAGCAGTAAAAAAAGCTCTGGCTAAATACAATGCCGATAAAAATGACTGTCTTATTATTTATGATGATCTGAATCTTCCAGTAGGAATCACAAGAATGAAACCGGGCGGAAGCGACGGAGGTCATAATGGAATTGCAGATATCAATGAAAAGCTGGGAAGTAGAGATTACCCTCGGTTAAGAGTTGGTATCGGAAATGATTTTAAAAGGGGAAAACAAATAGACTTTGTACTTTCCCCTTTTGATAAATCGGAAATGGAAGAGGTGGAAGCCTCAATACAGAAAGCCCACGATGCTGCTCTTGCATTTGTGAATATTGGCATTGAAAGAGCAATGAATTTTTTTAATTAAATTAGCCCGATAAAGCGGGATAAAACGTAAACTAACACAAACGGAATTATGCAAAACATAATCTTTTTCTCATTAGCGGCTGGAGTTATCGCTCTTCTTTTTACCGCACTTAAGTCTTCCTGGGTAACAAAGCAGGAAGTTGGTACTGAAAGAATGGGTCGTATCGCAGACAGTATTGCTGCTGGAGCCATGGCTTTCCTTAAAGCTGAATATCGGGTACTTGCCATTTTTGTAATTGTAGTAGCGGTTATTCTGGCAGTAAGTGCAGATGCTGTTACTTCCAGCTGGATGGTAGCTATTTCATTTATTGTTGGCGCTATCTGTTCAGGTTTAGCAGGATTCATCGGGATGAAAGTTGCTACAAAAGCTAACGTAAGAACTACTAACGCTGCTCGTGAAAGCCTTGGAAAAGGACTTGAAGTTGCATTTGCAGGTGGTTCAGTTATGGGATTAGGAGTGGTTGGACTTGGAGTTCTTGGACTTTCAGGTTTGTTTCTTCTCTTCTCTACTTTATTCGGAATTGAAGGTGCTGATGCTGTAAACAGAGTGTTAGCTGTAGTTACAGGATTTTCTTTTGGTGCATCCTCTATAGCACTTTTTGCCCGTGTAGGTGGTGGTATTTATACCAAAGCTGCCGATGTAGGAGCTGATCTTGTAGGTAAAGTTGAAGCTGGTATTCCCGAAGACCACCCGCTAAACCCGGCCACTATTGCTGATAACGTAGGTGATAACGTTGGTGATGTTGCAGGTATGGGAGCGGACCTTTTTGAGTCTTATGTAGGCTCTATTATTGGTACAATGGTACTTGGTGCTGCTTTCATGACAGCCACTGGATGGAGTGATGACTTCGGTGGACTTTCAGCAGTTCTTCTTCCTCTTGTTTTAGCAGGTACAGGAATTGTTACTTCTATTTTAGGAACCTTTCTTGTACGAGTTAAAGAAGGTGGTGACCCGCAAAAAGCATTGAATATGGGTGAGTTTGCTTCAGCAACTGTAATGCTTGTTGCGTCTTTCTTCATTATCCAATGGATGCTTCCTGAAACATGGACATTTGGTGGAGCTGAATTTTCAAGCATGGGTGTATTCTGGGCTACTATTTTTGGGTTAGCTTCCGGATTGCTAATTGGTTTAGTAACCGAGCATTACACTGGTACAGGAACAAAACCAGTTATCTCTATTGTAAAACAGTCTGTTACTGGTTCTGCAACGAACATTATTGCTGGTCTTGGAGTAGGAATGATTTCGACTGCAATTCCAATCATTATTATTGCAATAGCAATTATTGGGGCATATAGCTTTGCTGGTCTTTATGGGATTGCCATTGCAGCGGTAGGAATGCTTGCTAATACTGGAATTCAGTTAGCTGTAGATGCTTACGGACCTGTTTCTGATAACGCTGGTGGGATCGCTGAGATGTCTGAACTTGAACCAGAAGTACGTGAAAGAACAGATAAGCTTGATGCGGTAGGGAATACAACCGCAGCAATTGGAAAAGGTTTTGCTATCGGATCAGCAGCGTTAACTGCTTTGGCTCTTTTTGCTGCATTCATTACTGCATATGAAGCGGCTAACCCAGGTTTAGAAGTAATAATCAACATTACAAACCCATATGTAATGGCTGCATTATTTGTAGGAGCTATGCTTCCATTCTTATTCTCTGCTCTGTCTATGAATGCAGTAGGTCGTGCAGCAATGAGTATGATCGAAGAAGTAAGACGTCAGTTTAAGGATATTCCGGAACTAAGAGCTGCTCTTGATGTAATGAATAAGAATGGCGAAAAAGACTTCAGCGAATGGTCAAAAGAAGACCAGGATACATTTGAAGCTGCTGACGGAAAAGCTGAATATGAGAAGTGTGTTGAGATTTCAACTACAGCTTCCATCAGAGAGATGGTGGTTCCAGGCTTATTGGCAGTAATTGTTCCTGTGCTATTTGGTTTTGTTCCGGGATTCATCAGCGATGATCCAACGCTTGGAGCAAAAATGCTTGGCGGTCTTCTTGCAGGCGTTACATCTGCAGGTGTGTTAATGGCGCTTTTCCAATCAAATGCAGGTGGTGCTTGGGATAATGCTAAGAAAATGATTGAAGAAGGCGTTGAAATTGATGGCGTTAAATATGGAAAAGGATCAGAGCCACATAAAGCTGGTGTTGTTGGTGATACAGTTGGTGATCCATTTAAGGATACTTCAGGACCATCATTAAACATTCTTCTTAAATTGATGTCTGTTGTAGCACTTGTAATTGCTACCATGATTTAATCAAACAGAACTGATTGTTAATCCCGGCTACAGCTAAGTAGTCGGGATTTTTTTGTTTTAAATTACATAAAACTAAAAAGTCATCTTTAGGTTACTGCTGAAGGATCTGTACATATACATATCCAGCTAAGTCTGAACTTTGCAGATTCTTCGCTTTCGCTCAGAATGACAAGTAAAATAAATATGCCCCAAACAGACATTCTCAAGCTCATCTTTCATCATGATCAACGGCTGGATGATTTAGCCCCGTCAAGCGGAGAGGTTGATGATAATCCGTTGGCAGTTTTTACAAAACCAGATCCGACTTATTCAACATTATATTTTTCAGCTACTAATCTGGAAGAGGAGAAATTTGGAATTAATGTTCTCACAGAATTTGATTCATTTCTTGTTGCACTTTCAAAAGGGTTGGGCAGTTTTCAATTTACGTCAAAAGAAGGGATTCAGGATTCTTTGAAAAAGGGGATTGAAAGCATGGAAATGAATGAAGTAATGGTAGCTTCAAAAGAAAAAGTGGAACCGGATATCGTCCATTCATTCACCAGAAAAATGCTCAGGGATGTTCTGGAAAAAGACTGGATCATCATCTATAAGCGGGAAGCAAAACACGGTTTTGATCTTCACTTGTTCAGCAGAAAAAATATCTACACTTCCTTTTTCTATCCTCTTCAAAACTTATTACCTGATACATTCCGATTTTTCTCCATCAATGGAAAGCGTTTATCAAACGAGAAACAGTTTTATTTCGAGACTTGGACTTTACACAAACCTCCTCACGGATTTGAAGAAGTTTTTCCTGAATCAGTGTTATGACTTCTTTTTGAAAGAAGCTTCCTCCTATATGTCATCCTGAACTCGTTTCAGGATCTTATGAATTCACTTACTTTTGCCTTGATGCAAAAGTAACAAAAGATCAAGGCTAAGAATTATTAGTGCGATTCAATTACGTTCACTTAATAAATTCGATGGTCCATGATCCATCGAAATAGTTTATGTGTTTTGAGCCGGTGCGAATTTATTCCACCTTTGGTGACGTTCACTACATCTCATCTTTTTTCACCAATAATTCTGATGCCATTTTTCTGGATTCCTTTATAACATTGGTTTTTTATATGTCTTACAATGTGGAACTTCTTTAAAGTCAATAAAACCTACCCGGCCTTAAACTGGTGAGCGGAAAAGCGAATCAAAAGATTCAACGACCCGATAGGGGAAAAAATCCGCACCGGATGGAAAGCAAATGTGGCTTTCAGGAATATGGTCCATCGGATTTATTCAGTTTAATCTTTGATGAACCCGCGAAGCAGTTGTAGTCGGTGGTTTTTGATACTTTTGTCCACACAAAAGTATAGAGAAAAAGAAAAAAGGGTTCATTTAAAGCAGATTAATCTTTACCTTTATTTAGATCATTTTTAAATAAGAGTATTATGATGCATCCGCTTAGTAATGGTAAAGAAGGAGAAGAGATTGTTGTCCGATGCCTGGATTGCCATTGCGATGATGTTTGCCGACTAAACGAACTCGGTTGCGTGGAAGGAGCACAGGGACGCATCATCTCTAATCAAAAAAATGTAATTCTTCAGTTAGGTGAAGCTCGTCTCGCCATTGCATCAACTTTGGCAAAAACTATTCTGGTAAGTTCGAAATAACTAATGGCTGTTTTTCTTTCGGAAATAAAATCACCGGGGCTTTTTTTGGTTAAAAATATTCAGGGTTCTGACACAACACGCCTACTTGAGATGGGAATTACGCCCGGAATAAAGCTTGAGGTTATCAGAAGGGCACCGTTAGGTTTTCCGGTTGAAATTAAAATCCGGGGCTATTTATTATCACTAAGAGAATCAGAAGCGAAGTGCATTGAAGTAGAAGAATAGGATGAGTAAAGAACCATTGACCATAGCACTTGTAGGTAATCCTAATACCGGGAAATCGACGATTTTTAATGCATTAACGGGGCTCAGACAAAAGATTGCAAATTACCCGGGCATAACGGTAGAGCAAAAAGTTGGGACTTCAATAATTGGGGGTGTGCTACATAAAATTATTGATTTACCAGGTGCTTATAGTCTTAATTATAAAAAACTGGATGAAAGAATTGCCTACGAAACTTTGATTGGCAGCTATGAGCATGAAGAAATTCCGGATTTAGCATTAGTTGTTGTTGATTCAAGTAATTTGGATCGAAATTTATATTTAGCTACTCAGGTAATGGATCTGGGAATTCCTGTAATGCTTATCCTTAATATGTCGGATGTAGCAAAGGGGAAAGGAATCAGTATTAATCCCGATTTAATATCGAATTCTCTGGGTGTACCCGTTGTTGCGATTTCTGCAAAAAATAAATCCGATATAGATCAACTCAAGCAAAAAATAAGTGAATCAGATCTTGAAGTTCCTGAGCCTTTGAAATGGGGACCGGATGATTCTTTAAAAGAGGCTATGAATTTACTTATTAACGAGTGGATCAAGCCTTACACAAATATTCCCGAAAGCGCCCGGTCTATTGAAGCTTTACGGTTGATCAGTGAAGGAGAATTCAACAATGCTTTTTATCAGTTCGAAAAGGAAGAAAAAGGTAAATCTACCATCAAAAAAGCCAGAGAGCTTGTTGAAAAGGGCGGTGGAAATCCAATGGCCACAGAGGTATTAAGCAGATATAATTTTATTGGAGAGTGTACCTCTAATGCGTCTTCAATTACTTCTCAGACAAAGGCATCTCTAACTGATAGAATTGATGCAGTGGTTACTCATAAGGTTGCGGGGCCGGTGATTTTCACTTTGGTACTTTTATTTATGTTCCAGGCGATTTTCTCCTGGGCAACTCCTTTTATGGATATGATCGATCTTCTTTTCGTAGAAGGAGGTAATTGGGTTGCTAATACCTTACCTGAAGGTATGCTAAACGATTTATTAGTTGATGGAGTAATAGCAGGTCTAGGAGGAGTCGTGATATTTCTTCCTCAGATCTTGTTCCTTTTCTTTTTTATTTATGTGCTTGAAGGAACAGGATATATGGCCAGAGCTGCTTTTGTGATGGATGGGTTTATGACAAAAGTTGGACTCCATGGTCGTTCAGTTGTGCCTTTAATGTCTGGATTTGCTTGTGCAATTCCGGGAATTATGGCAACCAGAACCATTGAGAACTGGCGCGACAGAATTATCACTATTATGGTTCTTCCATTTATGGCTTGTTCGGCACGGTTACCTGTTTATGCATTAATGATAGCTGCTTTTATTCCTTCCACAACCATTTTAGGAATTTTCACCCTTCAGGGTATCACCTTTTTTGGTCTTTATATATTTGGCATTGTAATGGCTGTTCTTGCTGCTTTCGTAATGAAACGTATTTTCCCAACCGGACAACAAACTCCTTTTATTATGGAGCTTCCTGCATATAAAATGCCGAAATGGTCGGTTGTTTTTCAGAATACAGCTGAGCGGGGAAAGGTGTTTATTACAGAAGCTGGAAAGATTATTGTAGCAATTTCCATAGTTCTATGGTTTCTGGCTTCGTTTCCTAAAACTGAAATGCCCGTTCTCACACAGACGGATAACACAGAGTATAATTCTTCTTTTGATGTTACTGAAAACCCAGAGTCTTATCAGTTAAGACATAGTTTTGCAGGACAATTCGGTAAGATTATTGAACCTGTAATAGAACCATTGGGCTTTGATTGGAAAATCGGAATTGGACTGATTACTTCTTTTGCAGCCCGGGAAGTAATGGTGGGTACATTGAATACCATTTACAGTATTGAAGAGGAAGATGGCGAAAGCTCTACGCTAAAAGAAAAGTTAATTAATGATGTTAATCCCGAAACAGGACAACCGGTATATTCGATTGCAACCGCAATTTCTTTAATGATTTTCTTTGCTTTGGCAATGCAGTGTATGAGCACCATAGCGATAGTAAAACGGGAAACTAATTCCTGGAAGTGGCCTACTGCAATGTTTGTGTATATGACAGCACTTGCTTATTTAAGTTCATTTATTGCCTTTCAAATAGGGAGCAATCTGTAATGGAATTTGATTTTCAAACCGGCGTTGCTTTCGGGATGCTTGCTATAGTGCTAGTATACCTTACAAATAGATTTGTACTAACACCTATCAGAAGATCTAAAACTTCACCCGATCATAATTGCGGTCCGGATTGTAAATGTGAACATTGATTAGGATTAAATGATAGGTGAAAAGTGAAGTTTGTACAAAATCACCTTTCTCCTTTTACTTAATCAAAAGGAGTCGCATTACAGTATGAGTATTAATATTTTAGTCGAGCTAAATTTCAAAACAAAAAATGACCTACTTAGAAAAGCTTCAACAAGCGTTAAATGATTCTCAATCTACTTTATGTGTAGGATTAGATCCAAATCTGGACCTATTACCTAATGCAGTTAAGAATAAATTTGATACTCCCGAAGAGCAGGTGGTTTTTTTCTGTAAAATGATAGTTGACTACACAAGGGATTCAGCGGCAGCATATAAGCCAAACCTTGCTTTTTTTGAAGCTCTTGGTGTTCATGGACTGTCCGTTTTTCAGGAAGTAATAAATCATATTCCCGAAAACAGGATAATTATTGCTGATGCTAAACGAGGAGATATAAGTTCAACAGCTGAACACTATAAAAAAGCTTTTTTTGATGGATTCAATGTAGATGCAATTACATTAAATCCATTGATGGGATTTGAAACTCTTGATGCTTTTTCAAATGATGAGAAGAAGGCAATTTATGCACTTACATTAACATCTAATCCCGGTGCCTCTGACTTTCTGAAAAAACCTTTTGAAGGGTTTGACTCTATGGCTGAGTATATCGCTCATGAATTATTCGAACAATCTGTTAAAGTTGAAACTCATTTAGGTATGGTTATCGGTGCCACTCAAGCTGAAGAATCAAGAGTAGTAATTCAACATCATTCAAATGGAAGTTTGTTGATTCCAGGAATTGGTGCACAGGGAGGATCCATAGATGAACTGGCAAATGCACTTCTTGATCATGATGGTATTCCATTAATAAACTCCAGCAGAGGAATTATCTATTCAGGCTCAGATCAGGAAAACTGGATCGAACATGTTGCAGAAAGCGCAAAAAAAATGAAGGATAGAATTTCTAAGATTACGGAGAAGTATGTCAGCACTTCCTGAAGTAATAGTGTACACTGATGGAGCCTGTTCAGGAAATCCAGGACCGGGAGGATGGGGAGCTATCCTTATTTATAAAGGAAAAGAAAAAGAACTTTCTGGGGGAGATCCTCAAACCACCAACAATCGAATGGAAATGAAGGCGGTAATTGAGGCTCTGAAAGCAATGAAAAAATCATGTCATGTTAAAATTCACAGCGATAGTGCTTTGATTATAAATGCTATGACAAAAGGATGGATTGAAAACTGGCAAAAAAAAGGCTGGAGAAAAGCAGATAAAAAACCTGTTGAGAACAAAGAACTTTGGGAAGAAATGCTCAAAGCTATGAAAGGCCATTACGTTGAATGGATTAAAGTAAAAGGGCACTCAGGGCTTGAACTCAATGAACGGGTAGATCAGCTGGCGGTAGCTGAGAGTAAGAAGTTTTAGAACATTGAACACAGAACGTTGAACTTTCAACTTCGAAGTGCAACGTTCCTTGTTCAAAGTTCATTTGTTCAATCCGCCATATGTGGGAAGTTCTCTAACAACATCCCGTCTTTCATCTTGATAATTCTGTTACCGTATGAAGCCATTTTCTCTGAATGGGTAACCTGTACGATAGTAACTCCTTCTTCTTTATTCAGTTTCTGGAATAGTTCCATTATCTCAGTAGCCTGATCGGAATGTAGGTTTCCCGTTGGTTCATCAGCAAGTATGAGTTTAGGACTTCCGATTAAAGCCCTTGCAACACCTACTAATTGCTGTTGTCCACCAGAAAGCTGATGAGGGAAAAGGTCTTTCTTTGCTACTATATTAAAACGGTCCAGGATTTCAGCTACCATTCCTTTACGTTCGCTTCCTTTCACTTTTCTGTAGAGGAGTGGCATTTCAATATTTTCGTATACGGTTAATTCATCAATCAAATGATAGGCCTGAAATACAAAACCGATATGTGATTTATGATATTGAGATTTCTGCTTCTCGCTTAAATTATGTACGGGTTCATCAAAGAAATGATATTCGCCACTATTGGCATCGTCCAGAAACCCTAAAATGTTAAGTAAGGTAGATTTACCGGCGCCACTAGGTCCCATAATGGATGCAAATTCCCCTTGCTCAAGTTCAAGGTTTATATCTTTAAGGATATAAGTTCTCTGGAATTTTTTATCCAGATATTTATCGATGTTGGTTAATTTAATCATATGATGAATATAAAATTTTTATTCGCTTTTTAAACTTTCAACCGGATTAATAAGAGCAGCTTTTAATGCTTGGTATAGTACGGCCAGAACGGCGATTAAAATCGTTATACCGAGTGTAAACAGATATACCTCTATACCAACTGTTGTTTGATATGCAAATTGATTGAGCCAGCTTGAGATCCAGTAATACGACAATGGAAGCCCTACAAAAAAACCAATCAATACTAACAGCAGATACTCTTTTGATAACAACGCTACTATACCTTGAACACTGGAACCCAGAACTTTTCTGATACCTATTTCTTTTGTTCGTTGTTGTGCGGAAAAAGCGACCAGTCCAAATAACCCCAAACAAGCAATAATAATTGCGACAATAGTAAGGTAACTAATCAATTGTCCTGCATTTTCTTCTACCTGATGTAGTCTTCCATACTGTTCATCAAAAAAGGAAACAGTAATGGGATGAACCGGATCAAATTCTGCCCAAGCATTTTCTAAACCATCCAATACTTCATCAGTTCTACCAGATTCAATTTTTACTGAAATATTGGCGAACCAATTGGGGGGTGGAATAAAAAAGTAGACAGGTGCGATAGTTTCTTTCATAGAGCGAAAGTGAAAATCTTCCACAACTCCGACTACAGGCTTATCCTGCATTGGAAGTACGTTAGGATCGATATCTATCGACATTAACTTACCTATAGCTTCTCCTTCCCATCCTAACTGTCTGGCAGCTTCCTGATTAATAAGAAAAGAACCCTGGGTATCAGTACTGTATTCTGTTGAAAAACCACGACCTTCGGCAATATTCATTCCATACACATCAAGGAAGTCATGATCTACTGCAAGTACACGGAAAGAGGGCTCGTCTTCTTCATCAATACCTTCTGCGGAATAGGGGATTCCCCAGTCACTTCCGCCGGGCATATTTCCGGAAAAAGAGACATCTCGTACACCGGGAATACTAGTGAATCGATCTTTGATAGCTTCATATCTTGGATTAATAGAAAAATCACGAATTGGAATAGTTAGAATTTGTTCTTTATCAAAACCCAGTTTTTTGTTCTGCATGTAATCAAATTGCTTTTGCATAACCAGCGTGGAACAGATTAAAGCAACGGAAGCTGTGAACTGAAAAACAACTAGTCCTTTTCGGAGCGATACATTTCCTTGTATTTTTTGAACCCCTTTTAGAATTGCGGAAGGTTTGGGAGAAGAGAGAACAAAAGCAGGGTAAACACCAGACATCAAACTAATAAAGAAAGCGATACCTAAAATAACCCCAATATTTAAGGGTTGCAGCATTAAACTGATATCGAATGAAGAATTTGCCAAAGCAACAAAACCTGGTAAAATTAAATCCACAATTAACAATGCAAAGGCAAGAGAGATGAAAACTGTTAAAACGGATTCACCTAAAAATTGACGAATTAATGCTCCGCGTTGAGCTCCGATAGTCTTTCTGATTCCAACTTCTTTTAACCTGGTAGTGGCTCTTGCTGTCATCAGGTTTATAAAATTGATACAAGCCAGTAGTAAAACGAAGAGTCCGACAACCCCATATACTAAAAGAGTGCTTTTATCGGAATTGAGGGTTATCTCTCTCCAAAGGTTTGATGTTAAGTGAATGGACGTTAATGGTTGAAGGGTGGCTTCATAATTTCGCGTATAATCTTCTGGTAAGTTCGTATCCAGAATTTGCTCCATTTTGATTTCTACTTCCTTAGAATTAGCACCATCTCGAAGCTTCAGATACGTGTAAAACTGATTCCAAACAATCCAGTCATCGATATCAGGGTGAGAGTAACTTGTTAGAGATACCAGAAAATCGAACGTGAAATGACTGTTATCAGGTATATTTGCCAGAATTCCGGTAACGGTGTATTCAGTTTCTTCACTTACCGTAATTGTTTTTCCCATTGGATTTTCATCCCCAAAGAAACGAGCTGCGAAATCTTCATCTATAACAATTGAATTTGGTGAATCTAAAGCAGTTTTGGGGTCGCCTTCCAGCAAAGGAAATGTGAACATTTCCAATACGGATGAATCAGCGAAGAATCCATTTCCTTCAAAAAACCGATTATTTTCATATCGCATTAAGGAAGTTCCATGAAATACGAAGCGAGTGACAGCTTCAACTTCAGGAATATTTAATAATGCAGATTCTCCCCAGGGAGCAGTTACTTTGGCAACACCATCATAATTATCGTCACGATCAGAAGTAGCTACAACTCTGTAAATGCTATCAGAATTTTCATGATAGTTATCGAAACTGAATTCGAAGCTGATGTATAATCCAATGAGAATAAAACAAGCTATTCCGGCTGCCAGTCCAAGAATATTAATGGAGGAATAGACTTTGTTTTTGATGAGGTTTCTAAAGGCAATTTTCAAATAATTTTTAAACATGATTATTCCCCTTTCAAACTGTCTACCGGATTAATTGTAGTTGCCTTAAAGGATTGGTATCCCACAGAAAACCATGCAATTAGCAGACTGGCTAAACCGGCGATTAAAAATGTCCAAACACTTATTTCAGTTTTGAAAGCAAATCCTTCTAACCAGGTGTTCATTGTATACCAGGTTATAGGAATTGCAATTAAAAAAGCGGCAAGAACCAGTTTTGTGAATTCTTTATTTACCAGTAAAACTATTCCTTTCGAAGAAGCTCCTAATACTTTTCTAACTCCAATTTCTTTAGTTTTGCGAACTACTAATAATGAAGCGAGACCAAATAATCCAAGACAAGCAATGATAATTGCAAAACTGGATCCAAAAGTTACGATTTGACTTAGCCGTTCTTCCTGACGATACTGACTATCAACGGCTTCATCTAAAAAGGTAAGGTTAAATGGCTCTCCCGGACTAATTTCATCCCAGGATTTTTCCAAAGAAGCCAATGTAGCAGGGATATTAGTTGGACCGATTTTAACTGAGATGCTTGGTGATGATGAACTGAGGTCCAGATTAGCGACTCCTGAAAAAATAATCCGTGGATCAATAACCATTGCCAGTGGTTCAACATTAGTTCTCAGAGACGCGAAATTAAAGTCTTCAACTACACCAATGATTTGATGTTCAAAAAAGTCAGGATTTGGTAGTTTAGAATTTAATGGATCGGTCCATCCATGATCTTCAGCAAAAGCCTGATTAATAATAATTCCGGTTCTGGAATCAGATGAAATATCCTCTGAAAACCCTCTTCCTTCTACAAAATTCAACTCCATCAAATTTGTATAATAGTGGTCCACAAGATTCATGCGGAAAGGGTGAATCTTGTCTTCTATGTCTCTGTAATCTGCCGAAATCCAGTAATTGTCGGCTGGTGTATACAGCGAGGTAGAAACACTTTTTACTTCCGGTATTGAGGCTAACTGAGACTTAAACAGCTCTGTTCTATTAGTTGCCCGCTCCATCAACCCCAAAAAACCGGTTTCCTGATCGGGGTTATCATCAATTTCAATAATAACAATGTGGTCTTTTTGGTATCCTAAATCAGCTGATCTTAAGAATTCCAATTGATCAGACATTACAAGCGTACTTCCTATTAAAAAGATAGAGAGCGTAAACTGAAAAACGACCATACCGGTTCTGAACAAACTTCGATCTCCTTTTACCTGAATTTTTCCTTTTAGTACTTCAACAGGTTTAAAACCGGAAAGGATTAAAGCAGGATAAATTCCGGCAATCAAACTGATGAATACAGTAAGACCAAGAAAAAGTGAAACCATTTGAAGAGAAAAAGACAGAGAAAGTGAGGTTCCGGCAAGTTGATTGAAATAAGGCATCAAAACTTCTGACAGCAATAAGCCGGCGCTTAAAGCGAGAATTGTCATTAACAATGCTTCTCCCCAGAATTGAAACATTAGGTGAGTTCGTTCAGCTCCGATGGTTTTGCGAATTCCAACTTCTTTGGCTCTACTTACAGACTTGCTTATAGATAAAGTCATAAAGTTAACGCAAGCAATAAGCAGTACCAATGCAGCTATTCCCAAAAGAATATATAAATAGGTAGGATCGGTGACAGCAGCTATTCCCACAGGAACTTCAGGATTTAACCGGATATCAGTTAACGGTTGCAGGTCCACGGTATATTGACTTCGATTCCATTCTTCCTCACCTAAAATTTCCTTCATCATGGAAACTAGTTTAGGTCTGGTATCAGAAATCTCGGCTTTTTCGTCAAAAAGTATATAGGTTTCAGGAATAACTGAGAACCATCCATTGTAAGCTCTTTCGCTAAAAAGCTTTCTGCCATTCTCCATAGGGATGAGGAGTTCATAAGTAATACTGGAATTAGTTGGGTAGTCCTGAATCAGCCCGGATACCGTGAAAGGTTCAAACTGATCATTCATTTTTACTAACAATGTTTTACCGAGTACATCTTCAGTACCGAAAAAACGCAGAGCGGAAGTAGGTGTGAGTACAACATTGGATGTTTGAGCAAATACCGTTTCCGGGTTTCCATGTAACAACTCAAAATCGAACATGGAGAAAAACTCAGTATCAACCAGCTGAATGGGTTCTGAGAATCCTTCACTTTGATCGTCAGATTTAACTAAATCGTTATAGATATATCTCCGAGCTATTTGGTTAGCTTCAGGAATATTTTCCGAAATGGTTTCTTTTAACCGGAGTGGGGTTGTGGTGTTCCAATAGATACTACCATCACCATAATCTTCATGAACCCATGCACGATAAATTTGATCAGATTTTGAATGAAATTTATCATAGCTGAACTCATTTGTGAGGTAGAGCAGAATTAATAAACAACAAGCTACACCAACAGAGAGGCCAAAAATATTAATACTCGAGTAAGTCTTATTCTTGTATAAATTTCGAAGGGCAATTTTGATATAATTTTTGAACATAAAATCAGCTGGTTAATTAACTGATATCAATAATGCCAACAATCGTACCAAAGTATTTAAATCATCGAAATAAGCTAAAAAACGCTGATTAGGTGCAAAAAAATGTACGCTTTTATACAGAAGGTGTACGGTTACGAACAATTGGGTTTAGCTGTTAGCATTTAACTATTAGTTGTAGAAACTCAACTAATAGCTAAAAGCTTGAAACTAACAGCTAACAGCTAACAGCTAACAGCTAACACTACTCACTCTTCAAGCTTTTAACCGGGTTCATCAAAGCTGCCTTAATGGATTGCCAACTCACTGTTAGCCAGGCAATAATAAGAGCACAAACTCCTGAGGCAATAAATACCCACCATTCGATTCCTGAACTGTAAGCAAAGTCATCAATCCAGATATCCATGAGATACCATGAAACCGGAATGGATATGAATATTGAGATTAATACAAGTTTGGTGAAATCTTTCGACATTAGTATAACAAGACTCTGAACAGAGGCCCCCAATACTTTACGAATGCCAATTTCTTTGGATCGTTGCTCTGCTGTAAAAGCAGATAAACCAAACAACCCTAAGCAGGAAATAAGGATTGCAAAAATAGAAAAGTACTTAGCAAGTTCACCAATCCTTATTTCACTACGATAGAGTGATGCGTACTGGTCATCCATAAAATTATATTCAAATGGATAGTTTGCATTAAATGATTTGTATGTATCCTCAAGAGCTGCCAGTGTAGAAGTGATATTATTACTTTCGATTCGAACAAATCCCCTCCAGCCTGTATCTGGTCTATACCTGAAGAAAAGAGGTTCAACTTCACTTCTCAGGCTTTGGAAGTTAAAGTCTTTTACAACACCAATGATCTCCATTTCATAATCATCCCAGAGCGTAATCACTTTTCCTACAGGGTCTTCCAGCCCCATTACTTCAATTCCACGTTCATTGAATATGATTTTAGAAGTGTCAGTAATTCCAAATTCTTCAGAAAAGAAACGTCCTTCAACAAGTTCGAATCCCATGGTTTCTTTTAAGTCATGGTCTGCAATAACATTCTCAAAAAGTATTCTGGAATCGGGATCTTTATTTTCCCAATCCAGTCCGGAAGTATTTGAATTTCTTCCTAAAAAAGTGGAGCTGCTTCTGGATACATATTGCACTCCCGGGATAGCCTCGACTTGTTCTTTGAAGGTATCCCAGCGATCATAAATTTCATCCTCAACCGTAAAAAAGACAAGGTTTTCTTTTTTATAGCCCAGATTTTTTTGTTGGGTGAATTGAATTTGACGATAAATTATTATGGTCGATATAATGAGAATAACAGATAAACTGAACTGAAATACGACAAGTCCTTTTCTGGCAAAAACTTCTTTAAACGAGGATTTTAAAGATCCTTTAAGAGATTTCACAGCTTCAATAGAGGAAAGATAAAATGCGGGATAGCTACCCGACACCAAGCCAGTGATAAATACCGTGCCTATAAAAATGGAAAGAAGTACTGGATTAGAGTAATCAACAGATATTGTCTTTCCTGTAATGTTATTAAATACCGGTAAACTTAATTCTACAAAAAGAATGGAGATAAAAAGGGAAAAGAAACTAATGATCATCGATTCACCAATAAACTGTCCGATTAAAGAACCCTGACTTGCTCCAATCGATTTCCTGATCCCAACTTCTTTAGCACGTTTTGTTGCTTTAGCAGTACTCAAGTTCATAAAGTTGATACAAGCTATCAAGAGAACGAAAATTGCTACGATAATAAATAAACGTACGTATTCTATTCTGCCGCCAGACTGCACTTTATTTTCAAATTGCCCATATAAATATCGTTCAGCAAAAGGGTAGACAAAAACTTCTACATTAGAATCATCCTCCACATCTTTCTCTTTTACATAATTAAGAATCTTGTCATTAAGTGCATTTTGATCGGTACCGGGAATGAGTTTAGCAATGGCTCTCGGTCCATTATTCCCCCAGTCACTTGCCCATTCATTTGTTTGGAGCCAATCATCATAGTTTAATAGTACATCAAACTGAAAAGTGGAATTATCCGGCATTTCCCTAAATACTCCGGTTACTATAAGTTCTGTAGTATTATTATAGGTTATCGCTTCTCCAACAGGATTAGTTGTTTCCCCAAAATATTTTTTGGCTGTTTCTTCAGAAAGCACCACGGTATTGGGTTCTGTAAGTAACTCATCCCGATTTCCATACACTAGATCTATACTCAGAATTTTAAAGAAGTCATTTTCAACATCCAGCCCATTTTCATAATAGTTCAAATTGTCTTTAGAGAATAAGCGGTCTGAGTTCCAGGTATAGTTAGAAGCATATTCGAAATCAGGATATTCTTCTTTTAAATTGCGAGCTATAATTCCCGGTGTTGATAACGTAGCAAATGTCTCTTCAGAGTATTCCTGAAACTCCATGATTTGGACGATTCTATCTGTGTCAGCGTGATACTTGTTAACGTTCATTTCATCAAGTACCCATAGAAAAATGAGAAAGCTACAGGTAAGTCCGATTGATAAACCTGATAGGTTAATAAGGAAGGAACTCTTTTGACGTCTGAATCCCCGGAACGCCGTCTTCAAATAATTTTTAAGCATAAAAAAACTCCGTGTTAAGGTCTGAACTTAACACGGAGTTTTATACGTATGGTTACATTAAAACCAGAATTTGTTCACTTTCAGATAGATTTATTCACTTTTTAAACTATTAACCGGGTTTGTAAGGGCTGCTTTTACAGATTGCCAGCTTACAGTAAGTAAGGCTACTCCAAGTGCCAGAATTCCTGATAACAGGAAGGTCCAAACAGAGAGTTCTGTTTGATATGCAAAATTATCCAACCAGTTATTCATCAAATACCAGGAAACGGGAACAGCTACTATAAAGGAAACCCCAACTAACTTAGTAAATTCTTTTGAGAGCAGAATAATTATGCCTGCTACTGAAGCTCCTAATACTTTTCGGACCCCAATTTCTTTGGTTCGTTGAAATGCCATGTATGCAGCTAATCCAAATAGTCCTACACAAGCAATGATAATTGCCAGAATTGAGAAAAAGGCTAAAAGAGTTCCGGAAACTGCTTCAGATTTATACATTCGATCCAGATCGCTATCCAGAAAAGAATAAAGGAATGGCTCTCCCGGGGCATATAATTCCCAGGTTTCTTCAATATTTGCAACGGTTTGTTGAATGTTTGAGGATTCAAATCTAATTGGCATAAATGTGGCGAAACCAACCTGACTCTCATTACTGTAAATTGCTAAAGGTGTAACATTGGTTCTCAGTGATTCAAAATTGAAATCGTCTACAACACCAATTACAGTGTAGTCTATGGATAGGATATTTCCATTTTGGTCTGGATTAGTGGTAGTCAAAGTAGCACCAATAGGATTTTCGAGTCCGAAAGTTTTAACAGCAGTTTCATTAAGAATAACATTTAACGAATCATTGAAATCTTCAGAGAAAGCCCGCCCTTCGGTAATTTTTGTATCCATGGTTTCAAAGTAGTAATCATCTACCGACAAACTCTTGGTAGTGAGTACATCCGACTCACCCGGCTTCTGAAATTGAGAACCAAAGAAGTAACCACCCGGCATGGTAGAAGAAGTAGAGACCGATGTAACCTGCGTTATATTCATCAGAGCATTACGGAATGAATCTAATTCGTTAACTACATTCAGGCGTTCAAGAACAAGTACGTTTTCTTTATTGAATCCCAACTTTTTGTTTTGGATAAACTCCATTTGATTATAAACAACCAGCGTGCCGGAAATTAAAATCATTGAAATCGAAAACTGAAAAACTACGAGTCCATTTCTTAGCCACTTTCCTTTGCTGTTGGATTTGAATTTTCCCTTTACAACTTCGATGGGTTGTAAGGATGAGATATAAAAAGCCGGATATAAACCTGCGAGAACACCTACAAAAAGAACAATGAAGATTAAAGCCGGAATGGTTAAGGTATTTGATAAAAGACCTAGTTCGAGTGATTTGCCAGCCAAATTATTAAAGAAAGGGAGTGCAAGTTGAATTACAGCAATTCCAAGAATCAGACTAACGAAAGTGATAAAGGTGGATTCGGTCAGGAACTGAAGAATAAGATGCTTTCTTTCTGATCCCATTACTTTTCTCAACCCGACTTCCTGAGCTCTTTCAGCTGACTTTGCCGTTGCAAGATTAACAAAGTTTATTCCTGCTAAAAGTAGAATAAAAGCCCCGATTGATATAAAAATGTATACATACATAATATTTCCATTCGGCTTAATTTCACTTTCCAGGTTCGAAATTAAGTGGATATCAGAAATAGGTTGAAGGGTATAAACATATCCATTCCCAGCTGCCTGATATTCTGAGTATGAAATACCCAGATTCTGTTCAATCTGGCTGGAAGCATATTTCTCAACAACAGCAGGAATTTTGGCTTCTACTTCATCTTTGTTCGTGCCCGGTTCTAATTCTAAATAGGTGTAAGAAGAAAAAGAGATATAATTCGGGTTATTTAAAAATCCGAGATTAGTAGACGAACTTAGGAAATCGAATTTAATATGAGAGTTTTCGGGGATGTCTTCCATCACACCTACAACTTCAATTGGATTTCCATTTACCTCAATATTTTTCCCAACAGGATTCTCATTTCCAAAATATTTAGTTGCGGTTGATTGAGTGAGAATTACCGTATTTGGGTTCTTAAGGGCAGAAGAAGGATCACCCTGAACAAAATCGAAATCAAGAACACTGAAGAAATTCGAATCAGCAGAAAAGGTATAGTATTCCTCAAATACTTTGTCTTCATACTTGACAATGGCAGAGAAGTTTGAGAAACCAATTAGGCGGGTCGATTGCTTCACCTCAGAAATTTCTTCAGCAAGTACTTCAGAAAAACCTCCAGGTATAATAGCATAGTAGCTCACATGGTTGGGGTATTTTCTCTCCAGAACCATTCGGTAAATATTATCCCCGTTTTCATAGAATGTATCATAGGATGTTTCTTCCTGTACATATAAGGTTATCATTATACAACAGGCGAGCCCAAATGAAAGCCCTAATACATTAATTATGGTATAAGCCTTATTCTTTCGAAGACTTCTGAATGCGATTTTGAGGTAATTTTTTAGCATGTTTTTTTACTCGCTTTTTAGGCTTTCTACTGGGTTCATTAATGCAGCTCGTACAGATTGGTAGCTCACTGCTATAATTGCAACGGAAATTGAAACTATGGCAACGAAGAAAAATAAAGCGAAGTTAATTTCAATTCTGTCTGCAAAGTTTTGAAGCCATTTATTCATAAAGAAAATGGCAAATGGTACTGATACCAAAAAGCCGATCAATACCAGTTTGAGGAAATCTTTGGATAGGAGAGTAAGAATATCTGACGCAGAAGCTCCCAGAACTTTACGGATTCCAAGCTCTTTCAATCTCCGTTCTGTACTGTACGAGGCGAGTCCAAATAATCCAAGACAAGCAATGGAAATTGCAATTACTGCAAACATATTGAAGATCATACTTAACTGTTGCTCTGCCCGGTACATCGTATCAAAAGTATCATCAAGAAAGGTGTACTCAAAAGGCCTGTTTGGATTAAAGACACTCCATTTTTCTTCCACAGCACTTAAAGAGCTTTGTACATTATCTGAAGTAAAACGAATAGCTAGATAATCGTGGTAGTAAGTAGCTGAAAAGACCTGGATTAATATCGGATCGATTTCAGAATGAAGGGAATGATACTGGAAGTCTTCGACCATACCTATTACAACTCCTTCTTTTTCAACCAAGTCATTTACATAAAAACGTAAGGTTAGTTCTTCTCCAATAGGATTATCCCAACCGAACTTTTCTGCTGCGGTTTGATTGATGATGAAGGCTTGTGCTTCGTCGGTACTGAAGGCCTCTGAGAAATCCCTGCCTTCAAGTACATTAAGCTTTAACGTTTCAACAAAAGAATGATCACTGGTGATTGTCATTACCCCAAGAGTGTCTTTTCTATTGTCTTTTGGAACGGCTCCAAAGGAATGAATTCCACTGCTAATTCCGGGAACACCTGAAACAGCAGAAGCAGACTCAATACCCGGGATTCTAAGAATCTCTTCTTTTAACGATTTGATATTAAATTGATCCGTTGTTTCTCTTACCGGGATAACAGCAACCTGCTCTTTGTTAAATCCAAGTCGTTCGTTTTGGAGAAAATCGAGTTGTTGTGTAACAACGAAAGTTCCAAAGATGAGACCGGTTGAAATAAAAAACTGAAAAACAACTAACCCTTTTCTGAACAAAGTAGAAGATTTGTTACCCGTATCTGTACTTCCTTTTAAGACGGAGATAGGTCTAAATGAAGAAAGGTAAAATGCAGGATAACTCCCGGCCATTAATCCTACAATTACAACAATAGCAATTCCACTCAGAACAAATCCCAGAATATCTATTGAACCAAGAGAAAGTACTTTCCCGGATATTTCATTAAAGTAAGGAAGAGTTAACTCAGCTATCAAAACTGCCAGTAAAAGACTGATAAGAGTAATAATGAAAGCTTCGCCCAGAAATTGCCAGATTAATTGTGGTCTTCGGGCACCAAGCGTTTTTCTCATTCCAACTTCCCTCGATCGTTTCATAGATTTTGCAGTAGCAAGATTCATGAAATTGATGCATGCTATAAGAAGAATGAAAATACCTATCGCAGAAAAAAGGTAAATGTAAGAGATATCAGAAGTGGCAGATAACTCATTTTGATAATCGGAAAATAATCTGATCTCTGAAATCGGTTGTACATTCAGATTTCTGAGGTGAGCTTCTGCACCAACATATTTCTGCTGAAAAGCTGGGAAAGCAGCCTTAAGATCAGAAAGTGACTCATTCGAAGTGAGTTCGATGTACGTATACATCGGAGGGTAATACCATTTATTGTATTCCCAGGGACGTATACTTCTCAAACTTTCATAAGAAAATATATAATCAAACTGAATATGCGAGTTCGATGGTGGGGTTTCGGCTACACCTGTAATTTCAAATTCAAAAGACCCCCTTTGACCCGCAAAAGAAATAGATTTTCCAACCGGATTTTCCTCCCCAAAAAACTTAGCAGCAATTTGTGGAGTAATTACAACCGTCATTGGTTTACTTAATACAGATGACGGGTTTCCTGAAATCAGTGGAAATGAGAACATTTCAAAGAAAGAGGAGTCTGCATATATGATTCCGTCCTCCTGAAATTTCTGATTGTCTCCCCCCGTAATTAATCCATTAGTAGGGTAAACATGACTGACATGTTTAAGTGAAGGAAATTCATTTTTTAAGGTAGGGGCTAAAGCTGAGAAGGTGGTGGCATACCAGGTTTCCTGCTGTTCACTGTTATAACTTTCAACGACTCTGTAAAGTCTGTCACCATTGTCATGGAACGTATCATAAGAAAGTTCATGAGCTACATACAAAGATATCAGGATAAAGCAGGTAATCCCGATAGAAAGTCCGAATATGTTTATAAATGAGTATGACTTATTCCGTGTTAGATTCCTCAGTGCTATCTTTAAATAGTTTTTGAGCATAGTATTTTAGCTTTGGAGCTTTCAGTAGTCAGCCTTCAGCTTTTAGAAATGAATTCAAAAGCTGAAGGCTACTAGCTGTTGGCTGATTTATTACTCGTTTTTAAGACTTTCTACCGGATTTGCTAAAGCAGCTTTTATTGCCTGATAACCAATCGTTAATAATGAGATAGCAACAATTGCTATTCCGGCCCCTACAAAAATAAACGCTCCTGGTCTTGAACTATATGCGAAACTATTTAACCATTGTTGTATCAAAAAGAAGGAAAGTGGGGCACCAATTACGAATCCCAGAATCACGAGTTTTAAAAACTCGGTTGAAATGGATTTTACAATACTGCTAACTGAAGCGCCTAGTACTTTTCTAATACCGATTTCTTTTTTGCGGTTTACCACACTAAATGAAACCAGGCCAAGCAAACCAAGACATGCAATAAATATGGTTAAATAAGCGAAGTAACGGAGCATCTCACCAATAACCTCTTCGGTATTATAGTCGGTGGCAATATCGTCTTCAAGGAAATAGTACCAAACAGGAACCCCTTCATTGAAGGTCTTCAGGATATCCGAAACTTGTGTTGCAACCGTATTAAATTCAGCACTGTTTATTCTAACAGTGATATCAAAAAAATTATCAGGATTATTGCGAATAATAAGGGGTTGTATTCTCGAGTGTAAGGTTTCATAATTGAAATCTTTTACTACCCCTACAACCGTGTATACTATTTCTCCATTATCTGTTTTTCGATTAATACTTTTTCCAATCGGTTCTTCCCAGCCAAATCTTGATACTGCGGCTTCATTTAGAATAACAGATGTATTTCCTAAACCAGTTTGTTCAGCACTAAAATCTCTACCTTGAGTGATTTCAAGTCCGAACTGGGTAACGAAATACTCATCAATTGAATACGTATTCACTAGTGTTCCATCTTCACCAAATACACCTTCCGGATAAAATTGAGTTCGACTACCGGATTCATTACCGGGAGTATTTGAACTGAAGGATATATTAGTTACTCCCGGAATTTTGAGTATCTCTTCCCGAACCATTTGATGAGATCCGGATTCTAAATCATCAGGTACACCGGCTACCAGAATATTATTTTTATCGAAGCCAAGATCTTTTGTTTTAAGATAAGAGAGTTGGTTATCCACAGCCAGCGTACTGATGATCATAAATATTGCTACAGAGAATTGGGTAATAACCAATCCTGTTCTAAGAATCGATTTTCCTCCCGAACCAGTACGTTCACCTTTTAAAACAGCTGCAGGTTTAAATGCTGATAAAACAAAAGCGGGATATCCTCCGGCTAAAACACCAACCAAAATCACAATTAAGAATATTGCCACGAAATAAAGAGGGTTCTCTAAATATAACGCCTCCACACTCCACTCTGCAATATCATTGAACCAGGGGAGTGCCAGCTCAACCAAAACAAGGCTAATTAATACTCCAAAAAATGCAAGAATTAAAGCTTCAGCAAGGAACTGAAAAACGAGCTGGTTTTTGAATGCTCCCATCACCTTTCTTACCCCAACTTCTTTTGCTCTCTTAAGCCCTTGAGCGGTAGACAGATTGACAAAATTAATACAGGCAATGATTAGAATTAATAATCCCACCGCCATGAAAATATAGATGTAAGAAATGTCCAGACTATCTCCATGTTCTGCATATAAATTAGATCGAAGGAAAAGATCAGATAGTGGCTGAAGATGAATGTCATATCTCTGAACATATTCTTCTCCAATATGTCGTTCTACAAAAGCAGGGAATTTAGCTTCTAGATCACTTGCTTCAGCGTCTTCATTTAATAGCAAATAAGTATATAAATTATGAGATCTCCAGTCGTTAATAGATGCATAAGTTTCTTCAGTAAGCCCAGAAAAAGGCACCAGAGAATTAAACCTGAAGCTGGATCTTGGGTTAAGTTTGTGAAGAACTCCGGTTACTTCGAAGGGTTTTTTATCTAGGAGAAGAATTTCTCCTACCGGATTTCGGTCTCCGAAGTATCTGACAGACATCTCGTCTGTTAGAACAATACTATTCGGATTAGATAATGCACCTTCTTTTGAGCCATATTTAAATTCATATGAAAAAATATCGAATATATGCTCATCAACATAAGTAATACCCTGACGTAAGGTTTTATCTTCGAACTGAATGGCAGCCCCTCTTCCAAGAAATCTGGTGGCATGTTCAATCTCAGGAAAATCAGCAATCATTGCTTCAGCCCAGGGACTAGCAGAAATGGCAACATCCAATATACTTCCGTTCTGCTGAGTTATTTTATCAGCAACACGATAAATACGGTCAGAATTTTCATGGTATTGATCAAAGGTGAAGGCATATTGCATGAGCAGGAATAGAAATAGGCAAATTCCCATTCCAATTGCTAAACCTAATGTATTTATTATTGTATAGCCTTTTTGCTTGGCTACATTTCTGAATGCAATTTTGAAGTAATTCTTAAACATATATCTCACCCAAAAAATAAAATTAATACCTGAGTGAGTTATTTCAACAACCGTACCAAAGTGAAAGAATCTATTTTTAAGGTCTCAAAAAGGATGTTTTAAGTCAAAAAATGTACGATTTGATACAACAGGTGTCCGCTTATGAACAGTTAGTTTAGCTATTAGCTTATAGCTGTTACCAACGGAGTTAACTAACAGCTAATCGCTTAATGCTAAAAGCTAAACTACTCACTTCTTAAACTATCTACCGGATTTGCTAAAGCAGCTTTAACCGAATGATAACTTACAGTAAGTACGGCCAAAATAAGTGCTACAAAAGTTGAAATGATAAATACATTCGCACCGATTGAAATTCTGTAGGAGAAATCCGATAACCATTTTTCCATAATGTACCAGGAAGCAGGACCAGCAATAAGCATAGAAATTACAATCAGCAAAACGATGTCTTTATTAAGTAGAAGAATAATTTGATCTATTCCTGCTCCTAATACTTTTCTGATTCCAATCTCTTTCGTTTTGTTTACAGCAGTTAAACCAGCTAATCCAAAAAGGCCTAAACATGCGATAAGGATTGCAATGAAAGTAGAAGTACCCATAATTTGAAGCCATCGTTGATAGTCTTCATATTGATTTGCCACAGCATCATCCAAAAACCAGAAATTAAAAGGTCGGTTTGGAGAGATTTCTGCCCATTTTTCTTTCAACACAGGAAGAGTTTCTCCAATCATACCAGGAGCTATTTTTACAGCTATAGAAGCAACACCTCCCTGGCTATGATCCATATGCATTAACATAGGTTGTATTTCTATTTCCAATGATTGGAAATGGAAGTCTTTAACAACCCCTATAATGGTCGATGGGTTTTCCTGACTTTTCCAGGGAAGCAATTTACCAATAGGATCATCCTGCCAACCTAAAGCATTTACTAATGCCTGATTTACAATTATCGATTCAGTTTCATCAGAAGGTCGGTCTTCAGAAAAGTTTCGACCATCAACTAATTCGAATCCAAGAGTTGGGATTATTTGTTCATCAACAAAATAAATGTAAGAACGAAACTCTTCTTCATCTACTTTGAATCCATATCTATTTGAGCCACTGGTAAATGCAGGAGCCATTCCACTCACATTTACTACTCCCTGAGTTCTGCTCAGTTCATTTCGGTAGAGTTCCATAAGCTTAGTGCCTTCTTCATTCCAGCCGGTATGAGTTGGAATAAAAAGAACCTGATCCTCATTATATCCCAGATCCTTTCCGCTTATATAATCCATTTGTTTAAACATGATCACAGAACTGATAATCAGAAAAATGGACAAACTGTATTGAACAACCAGTAATCCTTTTGTGAGTCTGGGTTTAAACTGAAAATTGCTTAACCCTTTTAAAACTTTTGCTGGTTGGTATCTTGATAGAATAAGTGCAGGGTAGCTTCCGGCAATAAGTCCTGAAGTTAAAGCAATACTTAATAAAGCGATTAAAAACCCGGCATTTTCAAGATAATTAATGGCTAAAGATTTTCCCGAAACCGTATTAAAATAAGGAAGCAGAATTTCAGCAAGGCATACTCCAATTATCATAGCTATAAGAGTGAGAAGCTGGGTTTCACCCCAAAACTGTAAAGCAATTTGAGTTTTTTGTGCACCTGAAGTCTTCCTGATTCCAACTTCTTTAGCGCGTCCTGAGGATCGGGCTAATGCCAGTGTGATATAGTTAATACAGGCAATCAGAAGAATTAAGATTCCAATAGCTCCCAATATATAGGAGTAAAGCGGATTGCTTGAGTTGATCCATTCAATAGATGCATCCAGATGAAGTGAAGTAAAAGGGACTAAACCGAATTCCATTACATCTGCATTCTCCGGTAATCCTCTTCTGTCTCTGGCACTTTCGAATGTATCTCCCCATTGTTCAACTACAAAATCGTTTATTTTTGAATTAACAGAAGCAATGTTTGCATTTGGTTCCAGGAGGAGGAAGAGTGGGGTATTAAAACGATTCCATTGGTCCAGATTTCTCTCATAATAGGGACTCTCTTTGATGTTGGTAACTATTCTAAAAGGAGTGCTTGAGTTAGTAGGAGGGGTTTTAGCAACCCCGGTCACAGTAAAAGGCTTGTCTTCATTCCGAACAGTAACGAATACCGTTTCTCCAACAGGGTTTTGGTCTCCAAAATATTTAGCAGCTATTTCAGGAGTCAAAACCAGACTTCCCGGTTCGGAAAGTGCATTTTCAGGATTACCTTGTAATAATGGAAAAGAAAACATGGTGAAGAAGGAATCGTCAGCATAAGTGAGTTCTTCTTCAAAAGAATCGATGCCAATTCTCATTACAGTTGTAAACTGATCAGCTCTTACAAAATCTTTTATCTCCGGGATACGGTCTTTTAAAACCGGGCCAAGAGATAGGGGTAGCCATGGAGAATTTCGAATCCCCTCAGGTGTACGAGTATCGAAAAAAGGAGATTCTTTGATATTCTCTTTTAGGTCATAGTAATTGATTTCCTCAACCAGATAAATGTCTGTACTGTTCTCATGGAATTTATCATAAGAATACTCATCCTGTATGAAGAGATAGATAACGATACAGCAGGTAATGCCGAGAGTTAATCCTACAATATTGATAGTAGAGTAAAGCTTTTGCTTACTAATATTGCGAAACGCAATTTTGAGATAATTTCCAAACATGGCAAAAATTTTTGATTTAATTCTGATAGACCAACAACCGTACCAAGTTTGATGAACCTTTCAATGAACCACAAAAAAGAGCTTTTAAAAGATAAATTTGTTCGTTTTGATACAAAGGGTGTGCGTTATCGGACAAATTAGCCACAAGCTTTTAGCTGCTAGTGTTCAATCCACTAACAGCTAAAGACTAACAAACTAACAGCTAAAACTACTCACTCTTCAAACTCTCGACGGGATTTGCAAGTGCAGCCGTTATAGTTCTGTAACCTACAGTCAGAACAGCAATAAGAATAGTTCCTGCTAATGAAAAAATGAAAATTCCGGCGCCCAGCTCAATTTTATATGCAAAATCGGCTAACCATTTTTGCATCAAATACCAGGAAATAGGAGCTGCAATAACGAAAGAAATCCCAATTAAAAGAGCGAGCTCGAATCCGAATATTTTCAGGATATCCAGAATGTTGGCACCCAAAACTTTTCTAACACCGATTTCTTTTGTGCGGGTAGTGGCCATGTACGAAACTAAGCCGAAGAGTCCAAGTGAGCCAATCAAAATAGCAATCAGAGTGAAGGCATTCATAATACGTGCCGTACGTTGTTCATCATCATACATCTCGGCAATATTTTCATCCAAAAACTCATACTCAAAAATATAATCAGGAAAGGTAGAAACGTAGGCTTTCTCAATAGCAGCCAAAGCACCTGAAGTATTGCCCAAGTTTATTTTTATAGCCCCTTGATAGTATTGTCTGCTAGTAGTTATAACTACCGGAGATACCTGGTTGTGAAGGGATTGTGTGTTAAAGTTTTTTACAATACCAACGATAGGTGCCTGCTCACCCCAAAACATGATTTCTTTGCCAATAAGTTCTTCAGGGTTTTCTCCGTAGCCTATTTTTTTGGTAAATGCTTCATTTACGAGATATTCACGCACGGTATCAGAAGGGGCGAGGTTGTTCCCCCCGAGCAATGTAACACCATAGGTATCCACAAAATACTCATCCACAAATTTGATCTGGGCATTGTCTTCAATTTGAACGGAATCTTCACTAAACCAAAAGTTGCCGCCCCAAACACTTCCATTAGCGGTTCCTGTATTGGAATAGGAAACATTCGAAATAGAACTTTGAGTAGTAAGCAGGTTTCTGAATGTATTGAGCGTTGTTACGTCGTTTGAAGGAATAGGCACTTCGATGACTGCTTCACTTTCAAATCCCATATCCACACTTTGGAAATACTGGATTTGGGTAGCTATTATTACAGTACAAATTACAAGTACTTGAGTTATCCCAAATTGAACAATGATTAAACTTCTTCTTAGTATAAGCCCTCTTCCATAACTGGCATTTACCTTGTTTCTAATTGCTTGAATGGGGTTAAGGGAAGACAAAAACTGTGCTGGGTAAAAACCGGCGGCAATGGTAATGGCAAAAAATAGGCTTCCCAAAAAAAGTAAAAGTTGGGGATTGCCCAGTAGGGAAAGCTCAGGGATAAATCCAAGTATGGGCTCAATACCCCGAAGCACCAGTTCGGTTACTGCGAGACCAAGTAAAATGGAAATAATAGTTACAAAGGCGGTTTCCCCCAAAAAGTGAAAGGTAAGTTGGATTCTTGTGCCACCAAGCGTTTTTCGTAAGCCCACTTCTTTCGAGCGGTTTACTGCAATAGCGGTATTCAGGTTTATAAAATTGATGCATGCTGTGATCAGTAAAAACAAACCTATAACGCCCAGCGCAAATAGAGTGCTTTTTTCGATGGTTCTTCCATTGTAATTGCCAAAACGGGAATCGAAATGAATCTCTGACAATGGCTGTAGAAAATAATCTAAGTAAGCAGCAACTTCTTCATCCCGGTATTTGGTAATCAGCTCATCAAACTGTGCGTTTACATCATAGGCATTAACCCCTGGAAGTAATTTAACATACGTTTGTTGCGAGGTGGAGGAACTTGACCAACTGTCAGATTCATAAGATTCGCCCTGTCGATTTTTTGAGCCATTTACAGCGATTACTGTAAATGGAAAATCGGAGTTGTCAGGCAGGTCTTCAATAACACCGGTTATTTCCAGGTCAGCAGTGTAGCTGGTTCGATACACAATGTTTTTGCCCAGTACATTTTCGCTTCCAAACATTTTGTTGGCGAAACTGGTGGTGACTACCACTGTATTTGGTCGGCTTAGTGCAGATTCAGGGTTTCCTAAAACCCAGTTATAGCTAAAAATGTTGAAGTAATCAGGATCAACAAAAACAAAATTTTCTTCTTTAAATTTTTTTTCAATTCCGTTCTCATCGGTATAGGAAAGAATTGGGGTGTTGCTACTGTTATTATTAACAAGAGTAGCAAATTCGACACCTGTAATATCTGTTCTTACGGCTTCTGCAAGTGGGTAAGGGCCACCTCTTCCGTAGTCTTCACCTCCATATTCTCTATCTAATTTAACAATGCGATATATTCTGTCTCCGTCTTTATGAAAAGTATCGAAGCTGAGATCGAACTGAATTACCAAAAAAATAACCAGAGCACACACAACGCCTAGTGTTAGTCCGCCTACATTAATAGCAGTATGACTTCTGTTTTTAATTAAGTTTCTTAATGCAACTTTGAAGTAATTCTTTAGCATGATTCTATTCGTTTTTTAAACTATCAACAGGGTTAGAAATAGCGGCTTTAATAGATTGGCCGCTTACGGTTAAAAAAGCTATTAATACGCCAATTATGGCACAGATTATAAATACAGAGATTCCAATTTCAATTCGGAATGCGAAGTTGGTCAGCCACCTTTCCATAGCAAACCAGGCAAATGGGGCACCGATCACAAAACCTATGATTACCAACTTCAAAAAATCAGTAGTTAGTAAATTCACCACGTTGGACACAGATGCCCCCAATACTTTTCTTATTCCAATTTCTTTAGCTCTTCGTTCAATCAAAAAAGAAGAAAGACCAACTAAACCAAGGCATGCGATCATGATTGCAATAGCTGAGAATAGTGAAATTAGATTTCTGGTTTGTACTTCTTGTTCATAAAGCTGGTTTAGTTGTTGATCCAGAAATTCAAACTCAAAGGGACGGTGAGGAGCCATGGTATCCCAAACATTTTTAAGAGCAGCAAGAGATTCTGAAGTACTGTTCGGGGCCACCTTAATTAATAAATAATTATACATGGTTTCATTAATGAAAAGGGCAAGAGGATCAACTTCGGAATGAAGGGATGCGAAATTAAAGTCTTTTACAACACCTACAACCTCACCTTGTCGATTCCCTAGAACATTAAAAGGTTGGCTGATTGCTTCTTCAGGAGTCCATCCGAATTTTTGTGCCAGTGTTTCATTTATCAGATATACATATCCTTGTTCTAAGCTGTAACCTTCAGATTTAGGAAATCCTTCACCAGCTAGTAGTTTAATTCCGAGTGTTTCCACCAAATCTTTATCTGCGGCGCCTGCATGAGTGTCAACCTGTTCCAGCCCTGGTGTGTGTTCTGCACTGTATCCTCCAAATACTTTCCCAGGGATATTTGACATATAAGTCGCACCCAGTATACCAGGTTGTCTTAGAACTTCAGATTTAAAAATTTCCTGTTTTGGTGCAAGGTATCTGTCTCTAACCGGGAGTACTATAACGGATTCTTTATCAAAGCCAAGGTTAGAAGAAATCACAAAATCAGTTTGTTGATAGATGATTATTGTACTGATAATCAAAAAAGTGGAAATAGAGAATTGAGATATTACCAGTCCTTTTCTGAGGATCGAATTAGTTGGAGAAGAATTTATAACCCCTTTTAGAACACTTACCGTCTTGAAGGATGAAAGCATTAGAGCCGGATAACTACCGGCAAGTAATGATGTTACCAAGATAATACCTCCGACAAGAATCCACACAGAAGAGCTCGAGAGTAAGTCGAATTGGATAGACTTACCCATCAAATCAAAGAATTCTTCATTAAACAGTTCAATGAGGATGATTGATATTGCCACAGAAATAAATGTGATTAATACTGACTCGCCATAAAACTGTTTAACTAATTGGCTTCTGAAAGCTCCTAAAGTTTTCCGAATTCCAACTTCTGTAGCTCTTCTTGAAGATCTTGCGGTTGATAAATTCACATAATTTATGATAGCGATGAGCAGCACAACTATGCCCATAAACATGAATCCATAAATCCTTGAGATATCTCCTAAAGGAGCAATTTCAAAATCAGTGTCTGAATTCAGATAGAGATCATTGAGTGGGATTAATGATAAACTAACATCTCTGGTTTCTTTGATTCGATTCTCTACAAATGCATTTATCTTATCCTGAAGGGGATCAATAGCATCAGGTTTGTTCAAAAGTAAATAGGTATAAAAGTTTGCAGAGCGTATTTCTGAATCATTCAACTGTGACCACGAACTCATGGTACTTAGTGATGCGACATAGTCGAATTTGAAATGGGAGTTTGTTGGCATATCTCTGATAACTCCGGTAACTTCAAAGTCTGTTTCTGTATTAAATATCTGTGCAGAAATTGTTTTACCTACAGCATCAATTGAGCCAAAGAGTTTAATAGCCATTGACTCTGTTAACACCAATGTGCCCGGGTTTATTAAAGATGATTCAGCTTCGCCATTGAGAAATTGGAAATCAAACAAGTCAAAGAAAGAGGAATCTGTATAAAGAAAACTATTTTCTTGAAATTTTTGATTTTCTACACTAATAATTACCGGGCTATAGCGAGTAGGCTCATAAAGTCGGACCCACTGTTCTATTTCAGGAGCTACTGTTGCTAATGAAGGAGCAACCATTGAAGGAGTAACTGCAATTGAACCCTCTTCATCAACCATATTTACTCTTACAATGCGATCTGCTTTCTCATGAAAACTATCATAACTCAGCTCATGCGAAACATAAATCATTATGAGCAGGCACAAAGTTATACCGGTTGTTAGGCCAAGTATATTTATAAGAGAATAACCTTTATATCTGGTAAGATTTCGAAAAGCTAACTTTAAATAATTCTGTAGCATAATTTATTCGTTTTTTAAGGTATGCGCAGGATTCAGTAATGCAGATTTAATGGCCTGATAGCTGATAGTCAATAAAGCAATGGCAAGAGCGATTCCTCCACCCAGTAAGAATATCCAGGCGCTTATGGGTTTGTAATAAGCAAAGCTTTCCAACCATTTATTCATTGTGAAGTAAGCAATCGGAGTAGCTATCAGAAAAGCTAACAGAACAAGCTTTGCAAAATTTGTAGATAACAAATACACAATTTGTGATATCGAAGCCCCTAATACTTTACGGATTCCAATTTCTTTTACTCGTTGTTGGATTGTAAAAGAGGCTAGCCCAAATAGCCCAAGTGCAGCAATAATAATGGCGAGCAATGCAAAATATCCGAATACTTTGCCTAGTCGTTCTTCACCTTCATATTGGCCGGCAAAATTTTCTTCAATCAGGTAATAATTGAAAGGGTAGTTTGGACGGTAATCTGCCCATGTTTCTTCCAGATAAGCAATGGTTTCTTCCTGATAGGCCTCATTAAACTTAACGGCAATTGTATTATTTCGTCCATTTGAAATTACAAATACAATCGGAGCTATATCCTGATGTAAAGATTCGAAGTGAAAATCATTTACAACTCCGGTGATAAATCCCTGACGACCTCCATAATTAAATTGTTTACCAATGGCAGCTTCAGCTGAAAGGTAACCGAGTCGGTTTATGGAGGATTCATTAAGAATGAATGCCTCGGTAGAATCACTGGCAAGGTTAATATCAAAATTTCTCCCTGCAACTAAATCAAGTCCGAATAAATCCAGAAAATTATGACTTACATGGATATCTGCGATTCTAAAGTTTACATCAATTAATTCACCGTTAATTTCTGCGGATGCCCCCTGAGAATCTAACAACCGACCAGAGGGAACCCTGCTTTGCATAGAAACATCCAGAATGCCGGGTTGGAGGATTAACCGGTTTCGGATATCCACATAGTTTGTCTCAATCTCTGGGCTAACAGGTAAAATAGCTATGTTATCCTGATTAAACCCCAGTTCTTTTTCCTGAATATATTCGAGTTGATTATAGACAATCCCCATGCTGGCAATCAAGGTAATGGAGATCGTAAATTGGAGTACTACAAGACCAGAACGGAACCATTTATGTTTTCCTCCGGTCTTAAAAGATCCCTTCAAAACAGTAGCAGGTTGGAACGAAGAAAGGAATAACGCCGGATAACTACCCGCAATCAAACCTATAAATACAACTACACCTAGCAGACCAAAAGCCCATCTCAAGTCAGAGAAGTAGTTAAGAACCAACTCTTTCTCAACAAAATTATTGAAGTAAGGAATGAGTACTTCAATAAATACTATTCCAAGAATTAATGCCAAGAAGGCAAGTAAAAACGATTCGCCCATAAACTGACGAACCAATGATGTACGCTCAGCACCCATCACTTTTCTTAAACCCACTTCATTCGCTCTTCGTGCTGAACGGGCCGTAGAAAGATTCATAAAGTTGATGCATGCAATCAACAAAATGAAAATGGCAACGGCTGTATAGATATATACATACTCAATGTTTCCGTTTGCTTCAATTTCTGAATCAAGATGAGAGTTTAAATGAATATCGGTCACATTCATCAAATGTAATTTCATGAAATCAGATGCCTGAATACCGTCATCAAATTGATCAGGAGGGAAGGCCTTGTTCATGATCGATCCAAACTTAGACTCCAGTACTTCGGGATCAATTTGTTCAGAAAGCAGCAAATAAGTAGAAAAATTATTGCTTCCATAATTTTGCATCATCTGCTCATATCCGCCATAAAATTGAACAACGGGCTCCATTGAAGCGAGGAAATCGAACTTGAAATGAGAATTATCAGGTACATCCTCAACTATTCCATTAACCTGAAATACCATTTCTGTACCTTGAAGAGAGAACTCCAGAGCTTTACCCATTGGATCCTCTTCACCAAAATATACTTTTGCAAGACTTTCAGTGATTACCAATCCATCAGGTGAGGTTAGTGCTGTAGCAGGGTCTCCGGAAATCATTTTCCATGAAAAGACTTCGAAGACATCCGAGTCAGCAAAAAAGAATCTGTCCTGAATTAAGTGTTTATCTTCATAACTGATTAAAGGTGATACATCAAAAAGTCGGACGGCATTAAGAACGTCATCAGGAAACTCTTCTTTAATCATTTCAGCAAATGGGGGAGCAATATGTCCCAGATGAAGACTGGTTTCTCCATCACGATTCTGCCACTCACGGGAAACACGATGTATGCGATCTGAGTTCTCGTGATAGGTATCATAACTCAATTCATCTGTAATAAATAAAAGAATGAGGATAAAGGCAGTAATTCCCAGTGCCAGCCCAAAAATATTGATAAATGAATACCCTGGGTTTTTGACCAGATTTCGTATAGCTATTTTTATATAATTTTTGAGCATGATTATTTTGCATTATAGCTGACAGCTATCAGTATTCAGCTTTTAGTTTTGACCCAATAAAGGGATTAAAAGCTGAGGTTTTAGCGCTGCAAGCTGATTATACGTGGAAGCCTTCTTTCATATTTTCTGTAACTACATGTCCATCAAATAGGTGGATTACACGAGTTGCGAAATCGGCATCATGTGGAGAGTGAGTTACCATTACAATGGTAGTACCAGCTTCATTTAGTTCTTCGAGAAGCTTCATTACTTCGTTACCATGATCTGAATCAAGGTTACCGGTAGGCTCATCGGCAAGTATTAACTTTGCATTTGCAACTACAGCTCTTGCAATAGCCACACGCTGTTGTTGACCACCCGAAAGTTGTTGTGGGAAATGATTACGACGGTGCATCATACTCATTCTTTCAAGTGCAGCTTCTGCCTTTTCTTTTCTTTCTGATGCATCCATACCTAAATAAAGAAGAGGAAGCTCGACATTTTCAAAAACGGTAAGTTCGTCAATCAGGTTAAAGCTCTGGAATACAAATCCGATATTTCCTTTTCGCAATTGAGCTCTTTCTCTTTCACTGTAAGAAGAAACTTCGTGACCCAGGAAGTGATATTCTCCCTCACTTGGGTTATCAAGAAGTCCCATGATATTTAATAGAGTAGACTTACCACATCCGGAAGGGCCCATAATGGCTACGAATTCACCTTCTTTAATTTCAACATTTACATTATTGAGAGCGGTAGTTTCAACATCTTCTGTGATGTAGAGTTTTTTAAGGTTTTTGGCTTGAATCATGATTGTGTTGGTTTGTTTATATCTGTTTTAATTTGGTTGTAAGGCGTTTCAATATTCAATGTTCAACATGGAACAAACAAGTTTGAAGTTGTTCATTGGATGTTCCTTGTTGGATGTTCTTTATTCTAAATCCAATACTTCATTATCCCCGAAAGTGTCATAGCTTGATATAATTACTCTGTCTCCGGGAACAAGTCCTTCCACGACTTCAAAGAATTCCGGATTCTGCTGTCCTAACCGGATGTTATGTCGTTCAGCTTTAGTTCCATCAGCATTAAGTTTGTACACCCAGCTTCCACCAGTTGTCTGGAAAAAACCACCTTTTTCAAGTAGTACAGCTGTTGAGGCATCTCCAAGTTCAAGACGAATACGTACTCGTTGTCCACGGCGAATACCAGTTGGCGAATCACCAACAAATTCCATATCAACCTGGAACTGTCCATTAGTGATTACCGGATAAACTTTCGTAATTACGAGATCATATTCTGAACCTGCGAAATCAAATGTTCCTTTAAGTCCGGTAGTAATTCGTGAAAGGTGAAATTCATCCACACCAACCCGAACTTTAAAATTATCCAGCATATCAACCTGACCTACTCGTTCTCCCTGAGAAATAGACTGACCAGGCTGCATCTCAATGGTTGTGAGCTGACCTTCTAGAGGTGCTGTAATTACAAGATTATCAAGAATTCCCTGAACGGCGTTCAAACTTCGATACATCCTGGATTCGGAATCATCTAACTGCCGGAGTTGATTAATAGTTTGAATAGAATCCTTTGTATAAGACTCGTATGTAAGCTCATATCGCTTTTTCTCATACTCATAATTTTCAGCAACAGCTTCAAAATCCTGCTTTGAAATCAGATTTTGTTCATATAAGCTTTGAGATCGTTCAAATTGTGGCTTTAAAAGGTCCAGTTGATACTCAGCATTAGCCAACTGTTCCTTAATTCTCAGACTATTTTGTTCAAGATTTAATCTTGAGTTCCTAACGTTATTGATTTGATCGTACAGACTCGCTTCCTGGTTTAGAACTGAAAGTTGTAGATTTGAATTCGTCAGGATTAAAATGGTATCACCAGGAGTAACCATAGTACCCGACTCCAATTCGACCTTTTGAACAACCCCACCTTCAATGGCATCCAGAAAAATTGTATTTATTGGCTGTATGTTTCCGGTTACCTGGATAAACTCCTGAAAAGAGTCTTCTGTAACGGTGGCTATAGTTAGCTTATCTCTCTCAACATTAAGTGTTGATCTGAAATCAGCAATAAAAAAGCTGTATAAAAAGAATCCAACTACCGCTAAACTTATAACAAGCATTATGATGCGGTTTGTAGTCCAGGTTTTCTTTTTAATTTTTCTATCCATTCCCATAAAAGTTCACGAGATATTTAATTGAAAGTATTGATTAATCATTTTCAGTCTCGTTAAGTCAATTACTGTGCCAAAGAATAAAAGTTACCAATTAAGGCTTATATGGATAGGATTCTGGCATCTGACCGTTCATTTTGATACACTTACTGTTCGATATCGAACAGTCAATTTTTTATATGCATAGGTATAGTGTTACAGGATAAGAATTTTTGGTTCCAACCAGTTAGGTACGGTATTTGTAATTGTCCGTATCAACAAGAAGAAAGTAACTAACAATTTAAATGATGGATGTTAGTCAAGGCCGGATTCTGGTAGTTGATGATGATGGAGATGTACTCCAGGCAGCACGATTATTTTTGAAGCAACATGTTGCAAGAGTTGAAACTGAGAAAGATCCAAAGTCGATTCCAACTCTGTTAAAAAACAACAGCTATGATATGATTCTGTTGGATATGAATTTCACAGATGATGTAAGTAGTGGGGAAGAAGGTTTTTATTGGCTGGAAAAAATTCTGGAAATAGACCCTTCAATTGCCGTCATATTAATTACCGCATATGGTGATGTTGATAAAGCGGTGCGGGCGGTTAAAAATGGAGCTACAGATTTTGTACTTAAACCATGGCAGAACGAAAAATTACTCGCTACAGTCTCATCTGCTTTAAAATTAACAACCAGCCTTCGTCAGGTAGTTGCTCTTAAACAACAGCAAAAGCAATTAAGTAGCGATATCGATCATCATTATAGGGAAATAATTGGTAGAAGCCCTGCTATGATGGAAGTTTTCCAAACGATTGAAAAAGTCGCTGCTACTGATGCAAATGTGTTAATTCTTGGTGAAAACGGAACCGGTAAAGAAATGATTGCAAGAGCTCTGCACCGGCGCTCACAACGAAGAGAGAATGTATTTATTAATGTTGATATGGGAGCAATAACTGAAAACCTATTCGAAAGCGAATTATTCGGTTATGTAAAGGGAGCTTTTACAGATGCAAAAGAAGACCGGGCAGGAAGATTTGAAGTAGCAAACGGCGGAACGTTATTTCTGGATGAAATTGGAAATCTTCCACTTCAGCTTCAGTCAAAACTACTTACTGTTTTACAAAGCAGAAAAGTAAACCGGGTTGGATCTGTAACTTCAAAACCTATTGATATTCGACTAGTCTGTGCTACGAATCAATCACTTAAAGAAATGGTTGGGGAGGGAGGTTTTCGTCAGGACCTGCTCTTCCGTATAAATACCATCGAAATACATTTACCCCCGTTAAGAGAAAGGAAAGAAGATATCGAGTTGCTGGTCAATCATTTTATCAAATTGTATTCCAGTAAATACAAAAAACAGATGAAAGGTTTCGATAAGGCAACTTTAATTAAATTGAATGGTTATTCCTGGCCGGGTAATGTTCGTGAATTGCAGCATGCTGTGGAACGAGCTGTGATTATGGCAGAAAGTAATACTTTAATGCCTGGGGATTTTCTTCTGAATGATAATCAGGAGCAAAGCGAACAGGTCCAGATTGAGGATTATAATCTGGAAGAAGTTGAAAAAATGGTACTTCGAAAAGCACTTAGAAAACATGAAGGGAATATTTCCAAAGCAGCCGAAGAATTAGGGTTAACACGAGCATCTCTTTATAGAAGATTGGATAAATATGGTCTTTAAAAATAGTAGAATTCTATGATTGCCCGTTTTAGAATCGGGGTAATAACCCGGGTGGTCTTAATGTTTGGGATGATTGGCCTGTTCATCTTTATGATCATGAACACTCAGTATTTTGTGAGTAGTGCATTGATTGGGATTCTTATCGTTATCCAGGTGTTTAACCTTATTCGATATGTGGAAACTACCAATAAACAACTCCAACGATTCTTTGAAGCAATCAGCTACAACGATTTCTCACAGACTTTCTCGAATAGAGGAAGTAATAAATCCTTCGCTTCCTTAAATGCTGCATTCAATGATATTATTGAAAAGTTTAAATCCGAACGGTCAAAAGGGGAAGAGAGCTACAGATATCTTCAAACAGTTGTGCAGCACGTTGGAATAGGTTTATTCTCATATAATCAAAAGGGTGAGATTGAACTATTTAACACGGCTGCAAAAAGGTTATTGGATGTTTCTGTACTTAGAAATGTTGAGCAATTAAAGGAGATAAGTAACCCATTATTTGAAAATGTGACCGGATTAAATAGCGGGGCCAGAACCTTACTTAACTGTACAATTGGGGGAGAAAAGCTTCAACTGGCAATATATGCTACCGAATTCAGGATGAAAGGGGATAATTATAAGCTGATATCTATTCAAAATATTTCTTCAGAACTCGATGAAAAAGAAATGGAAGCATGGCAAAATCTGACTCAGGTTTTAGCGCATGAAATTATGAATTCCATTACTCCAATTGCTTCTCTATCTGACACAGTAAATTCAATGTTGATGGGAGATGTGTTTGGATCGGAATCACCGGAACCTATTCCGCAGGAAACACTTAAAGATGTGAAAGATGCATTGGGGACTATCAATAAACGTAGTTTGGGATTAATGAGGTTCGTAAACTCTTACCGCAATATCACTCAAATTCCTGCTCCTATATTTGAAGTACTGGCCGTAAAAGAAGTACTGGAAAGAGTAAATAATCTTATGAAAGGAGAAGCATCAAGAAGACGGGTAACCATGGAGGTAAATGTAGACCCGGAAACTCTTGAAATTACAGCCGATGCACAACTCATAGATCAGGCACTCATCAACATTGTTAAAAATGCGTTTAAAGCCCTTTCAGATACTTCAAATCCTAAGATTATACTTAGAGGTAAAATAGATCAATCAGGACATTCAACTATCGAAGTTGAGGATAATGGTCCGGGCATTAAAGACTCAGTTAAGGAAAAAATATTTGTTCCATTTTATACTACAAGTAAATCGAATACGGAAAATGGTGGCTCAGGAATTGGGCTTAGCTTATCACGACAAATAATGAGAATGCATAGTGGTACTTTGAATGTTTCCAAAAGCACTAAAGGCTGTACTATTTTCTCATTCAGGTTTTAAAAAAGCGAGTTACACTAATTAACAATTTTCTTTAAAGAGAGCCGGAATTCAGGCAACAATTATACAAATATATCGTAGGTTTTTCGGATTGGATTTAGTTTTTTAAAAACGCTAATTGAAGAAATTTACTCACTTTGCTGGATAGGAATTCATATATAATATTTGTAATCGGGATAATTGGGGTTATCACATTTATGTTGCTTAGGCCCCGTATCGATATTAACGCAAATGGTCCGGTTTCAAAAAGCAGCAGCGAAGTGAATGAACAGATGACCGAAATGGCATCAGTCCTGGGGTTTTCAATGGACAGCCTCGCTACTGCATCTATGTTTGAACAACACTCCAGTTACTTAAGAATGCTGGATGATTCCCTCTCAGACGAAGTATCTCCTTCAGAACTGAATAAAAAAGGAGTGCACATCCAAAGCTGGGCCACTATTATAGGGAAGCCAGGTACGTTAGATGATATGGTGCTTAATATAAATACTGCCTTTCAATCAGTAGGAAAACTTGGTATCAGAACTTCTAATGATGGAAATGTAATTAGGCTTACTACAAATCCTGATTTTTCAAATCCTACCTTTGTGCAAGGGGATTCAATAGAAGCTGTAGCAAGGAAAATTGTTGATGATGCTTTCGGTTATAATTTAGATAACTACATCCTGTTAAATTCTCAGGAAAGTGATACTCTGGTATTTACGGTAGAAGGTGAGGCTGTAACTTTAAATCAAAATGAAGTAGAAAATTCCGAATCACCTACCATTGATATTGAATGGGTTAGAAAGCCGGGTGTTCAATCAGGTCCTGAAACTTTGAAATTATCACTCGAAACTATAGTAAAAGAGTTTCAAACAGCTACCGGGTTTAATACCAAATTTGGATATCAGGTTAGTTCGTTTGTCGCAAAGAACGAACTCGAGCCCGAAAGCTTGAGTGTAGACTTCTTTTCGGACTTCCCAATCTTTACATATGTATTAGTTGTCCTGGCAGTTATTCTAGCGATACTTGTTTTTGCAGTTGGAGTACGAAATATTTTTAAAGGAAAAGTAGAATGGCGACGATCACTTGCCATTTTTGTGCTCATTGCCAGTGCATTCTTTGGATGGAGAGAAATATTTTATGCAGATGTTTTTGGTGACTTGTTGAACAGGGAAGGCTTATTCATGATCTCATTAAATAACCTGCTTTATGGTTTGGTAATGGGACTTTATGCCGCCATGGCATATATAAGTTGGGAAGCTTTCGCACGAAGTCAAAAAAATGGTGAGCTGGAATTGGTAGATGCTTTTTGGCAACGTAAATTTTTCATTAAAGAAACAGGTGCATCTTTAATTCATGGCTTTTTTATCGGTGGATTGTTATTGGGTCTTTTTTCCTTCGGGATTTATTTACAGGATGCTTTTTTTATGCAAAATGATAGTCAGTTCGGATATGCTGAAGGAAGTATCAGATTTAAAATTCTGACAATTAATATGACTGCATGGAGCACAGTATGGTTAATTGGGTTCGGTCAAATCGGATTTATCTATGGATTCTGTAGACACTGGATAAAGCAGAAATACATATCAATAGCAGTTTCTATAATTATAACAGCTCTGTTAATAACCTTGCTTGGTAGGTTGGTTGCTACTCCTCTTGAAATCTGGGAAGATGTCCTGATATTTAGCGTTTTGGCTTTGGCTGTCGTATTTACCTACCACAAGTTTGGGATTGTAACAGTTAATACCGCATGGTGGGTTTTTGTCTGTGTAATTTTGATGATGCCTTATATTGGTTCCGATAGTGTTGAAATGGCTTCTACCTGGTGGGTGCAGGGATTCTTAATGGCCGGCATTCCAATTTTTGGATTTGTTAGCTACCGATATGGACTCCCTGTTTCGGAAGTAGGTGATTATATACCGGAATATGAAGAGCGTATAGCTCAACATTTACGAGTTGAAAAAGAAATCGAAATTGCCCGTGAAAGTCAGTACAAATTAATGCCTGTACAACCTCCTGTAGGAGAAGGATTTGATGTCCATGGCTTCTTTCTTCCGTCTTTCGAAGTAGGTGGTGACTATTTCGATTATGTTTTATCAAAGGATGAAAACGGAAACGCAACAGGTCTTACCATGGTAGTGGTAGATGTATCCGGGAAATCAATGCGGGCAGCAATGCCTGCAATTTTTACCAGTGGTTTGCTACTTGCTAGAATGAAAGAAGATGCCCCTGAAATTGCACTTACCAAAGTAAATGAACCGATTTATTATCGTACTGATAAGAGAACATTTATCACTTGTGCAATGGCGAGATACGACCTTAACTCAAATATGATTTCGGTTGTAAATGCAGGGCATTGTAAACCCGTTTTGAAAAGAAATGGAGTAGCTGATTTTATTCAAACTCCGGAACCACGATACCCACTAGGAGTGAAGGAAGATACAGTGTATAACGCACAGGAATTTAGACTCAAGAAAGGGGATATATTTTTATTGTATTCTGATGGACTTCCGGAAGCAGTAAATGAACAGGGAGAGCGCTTTGGTTTTGAAGAAGTACCGAGATTATTGGAACGGATTCATACAGAGAAGTTGTCTTCAAATGAAATAGCTCAGGAAATTAAGCGAACTGTCCAGAAATTCAGTAACTACCAGCTGGCAGATGATACAACAGTTATTTGCCTTAAAGTGTAGCTTATTATGACAGTTTAGCACAGACGCCTGTTTTGGCGTGGAGTTTGGAATAGTACCTTCATTAAACAAATCTAAATAATAGAATAAGACAATGGCCCAAGAACCTAATTTGGATTTCAATCTGCCTCCGCAGTTTGAAAAAATTACAAAAAATATCCGGCTGATTATAGTCGGTTTTCTGGCTCTCTCTGCTGTGATGTCCTCCTTCTTTACAGTAGAAACTGAGGAAGTTGGAGTTATCATGCGATTCGGAGAATATGTATCTGAAGCGAGACCGGGATTGAACTTTAAAATTCCCTTCATAGACCAGGTAGAGTATGTGCCTGTTCAGCGTCAGTTAAAGCAAGAATTCGGATATCGAACTACTTCAGCAGGAGTAAATTCTACCTATAGGAAAGCAGGGTACGGTGGAGAATCCTTAATGCTTACAGGAGATCTTAACCTCGGTGATGTAGAATGGGTAGTTCAGTATCGAATTGACAACCCCTATAATTACTTATTTAAAGTCAGGAATGTTGATGAAACACTTCGAGATGTTTCTGAAGCAGCAATGAGACAGATTGTTGGGGATAGAACAGTAAATGAGGTTTTGACGGTAGGAAGGGCTGAAGTTGCATCCGAAGTTGAAATCATACTTCAGGATATAAGCGATGAATACGAAATGGGTATCAAAATTGAACAAGTGGTACTTCAGGATGCAAATCCACCAGATCCTGTAAAACCTTCTTTTAACGGAGTAAACGAAGCTCAGCAACAAAGAGAAACGCTTATCAATCAGGCTCGTGCAGATTATAACCGGGTAATTCCTCGCGCAGCAGGTGAAGCTGAACAAACTATTCAACAAGCTGAAGGTTATGCTCTTGATCGTGTAAACAGAGCACAAGGTGAAGTCTCAAGATTTAATGATTTATATGCTGAGTATATAAAAGCACCTGAAGTAACCAAACGAAGAATCTTCCTCGAAACCATGGAAGATATTCTTCCACAAATGGGACAAAAGATCATTACAGATGAAGAAGGGAACAGTGTAATTCCATTACTTCAGCTTCAAATGGATGGTGCAAGAAGAACAACAAATAGTCAAAATTAAGAGGTAAGAATATGAAAGAATTAAAAGGTATAGGACTATTAGTTGTATTAGGAATCGTTGCGTTAGTTGCAACTCAGGCTTTCTATATTGTAAACGAGACTAATCAGGTAATTATAACTCAATTTGGTGAACCTAAAGGTGAAGCAGTAACCGAACCGGGTTTAAATATTAAAATACCCTTCCTTCAAAAAGCGAATTATTTTGAAAAACGGTATTTGGAATGGGATGGAGATCCAAATCAGGTTCCCACAAAAGATAAAGTATTTATTTTTGTAGATACATATGCACGATGGCAGATTACAGATCCGCTAAAATATTTTGAACGACTTGGAAATGAGCGAGGTGCTCAATCCCGATTGGATGATATCCTGGATGGTGAAACCAGAAATGCAATCGCAGGTCATGATTTGGTTGAATTGATTCGAAGTACAAATCGTGAAGCTTCACAGGAAGGTGTAATTGCAGATATTGCGCAGGATTCGCTTCAATCCATTTCTGTAGGACGTGGAGTAATTCAGGATCAGATTGTACAACTCGCAAATCAAAGAGCAGAAGATTTGGGTATCGAAATTCTGGATTTCAGATTCAAAAGAATTAATTATGCGGAAGAGGTAAGACGAACTGTATACGATCGTATGATTTCCGAGCGTAACCGAATAGCTGATAAATTCCGCTCGGAAGGACAAGGTGAATCGTCCAGAATTAATGGTGAGAAAGAAAGAGAATTACTTCGAATACAATCTGAAGCTTTCCGTGAGGCAGAAACCATTCGCGGTAGAGCGGATGCTGAAGCGGCAGCCATCTATAATGCTGCATATAACCGCACCGCTGCAGCACGGGAATTATATGCATTTACCAAAAGCATGGAAGCATATCGAAATACCATCGATTCAGAAACTTCACTTATCATCTCCACTGATAGTGAGTTTTATAAATACCTGAATTCGATTGATGATTAGGTAAATATTTTCACAAGCGAAGGGTTTAAATCCTTCGCTGGTTTAAAGCCCGGATTAAGCTTCGGGCTTTTTTTTTGATCGTTTATTTCCAAACACTTTAAACTTGGTTCCGATAGTCTCTGTCGGAACCATTTTTTATATGGATAATTTAGCCGGGTTTCTGGGATATTTTAATTATAGCTAAAATTTAGTCTTTGATTTTTTATGTATTTAATTTATTTACACGTATGAAATCATTCAGGCAAAACATCCCAAGATTTATTTCAGGCTTTATACTCATGTTTTTAGTCTATGGAGCTTTACTATTTTTATTTTCAGATTCAGGATTCGATCTATTTCAGGTGATGTTTACAGCTTTTTTGTTTGCACTAGTCATGCCGTATATAGAAGACTGGATTAAATCTCATGGCTCAAAAGCATCATTTTAAAAATGTTATTCTCTCCTTGTTTTGGGTGATATCTTTTAGAACCTTTTTTGTATTCCAAAATTACTAGCAACATTTGCTTAAGAGGCTTAGATACGAGACTTTAAATATTGTTCATAACCTATTCATCATTTTAAGATGAGCGAAAACCCTCAAATACCACCTTTTGGTGAACAAAAAGATATCGAGTATAAACTTTTTAAGTTTACACTTTGGATAACTGTATTTGTATTTGGGTTGTGGTTGGCAGTTGCAATTTTAGCAGGTTATACTCAAATAATCGTTATAACCTATAGCTTGTGTTTTATCACATATACAGGGTTACTGGTAGCATTCTACAGAAATATTTCAATCAATATACTTGCCAGTATTTATTTTACTCTTGCCTTTATTGTAATTGCCTATGTTTGGTTGGCAGCAGGAGGTATTACTGGAGTTGTTCTGATTATGCTGATAATGATTTTTGTTTCGGGACTACTAATTCTTCCACTTCCAGCTTACTTAAGCTTTGTATTTTGTTGCCTGTTTCTGGTAGGTACTTATTTTTTCATAGAGCTTAGGGATCATACTCTGGCTGTAAGTTACTCATCCGAATTTAGCAGAATCAGAGATTTTGGAATCGCAGGCATTATTTCTTTGATATCTATAGGAGCCGCAATTTATATGTTCAAAAAGGAATATATACGTGATCGGAAGCAACTTCGGAGTATAATCGAAGAATTAGAAATTGAGAAAGAAAAAGCTCAATCTGCTGATAAAGCAAAATCTGATTTTTTAGCTACAATTAGTCACGAAATGAGAACTCCGCTTAATGGTATTGTAGGGATATCTCAATTGCTTAAAGAAACTAAGTTGAATACCGAGCAGGAGCATCTTATTTCCAATCTTAGCTATAGCAGCGAGCTGCTGCATGGACTAATCAGTGATATTTTGGATGTAAGCCTAATCGAAAGCGGGAAACTGGTTATTCAGTCAAGCGATATTAATATTGAAAATGAAATTTCTAAATTAACCGAGATTGTAAAACCAAGGTTAGATAAAAAAGAGAAAAAAGTTGAACTTATAATAAAGCACGATCAAAAGATTCCAGAGTTACTGGTCGGAGATGCGCTTCGTTTTCGTCAGGTTTTACTTAATCTTATAAATAATGCAATCAAGTTTACCGATGAAGGCATCGTTGAAGTTACTTCAGAGCTTTTGTCCATTTCGAATGATTCAGCAAGACTTAAATTTACAGTCAACGATACAGGGAGGGGAATTTCTAAAGAGGGACAGGCCAAACTTTTCAGTAAATTTTTTAAAGGAAGTGGAGACTCTAACATAGAAGGGACCGGACTTGGTCTGTCGATCTCAAAAAATTTGATTAATCTGATGGGAGGAGAAATAGGATTTGCCTCAGAAGAGGGTGTCGGTTCAAGGTTTTTCTTTGAACTTCCATTTAAAAAATGGTCAGAAGAGTCTTCCAAAGTAGTTGACCAGAAACTCAGGGAAAAACCACTAGGGGATATCAAAATATTAATTGCCGAAGATGTGCGTATTAATCAGATAGTTATCCGGAAAATGCTTGAGAGTTTTGGACTGACATCGGTAGAAATAGCAAATGATGGGAAAGAAGCAGTTCAGAAAATTAAAGAAAAATGGTTTGATATGATCCTTATGGATATTCAAATGCCGGTGATGGATGGCGTTGAGGCTTCTGGAATTATTTCAAATTACTTTAAGGGAAATAAGAAACCGATTATTATTGCAATAACTGCAAATGCAGTGAACACAGACTTAGAGAAGTATGAAGGTGCAGGTATTGATGGATTTGTCAGTAAACCAATTACAAAAGAATCTCTCAGGGAAACATTGAACAAGTTTATTTAATACGGTTCAATTTAGTAGGAACTAAACCTCAACGGGCTCCTGAAAAGATTCGAACTCCATATCAAGTAAATCACTTAAGATTTCTTTTGCTCCCGTAGTATTTATTTGAGCTCCTAGCTTTATCAAAATACTATACAAACCAGTGTGAACACGACTTGTATATAGGAAGTGTTTCGACCCTCTTAATTCGTTGGATAGAGGAGCTTCTTTAGTAAAGTGTCTTATCTCAGCATCAAATTTTGGATCGCTGAAATCAAATACATCATACTTGTAAGGCTTCGAAAACATGATTCCATAGTTTCGAGCAAAATTATAATACTCCGTTTCACGATCCTGTTCTTTGGCATCAGGATTTATCACATCCAACTTAACATATAAATTCCTAATAGCTTCCTGATCATTAGCCAAATGAGTAGGTAGTAGCTTTAAGTAATTAGTGAAAAATTCATCCGGGAAAAGTTTAACACATCCGAAATCTATGACCCCTAATTCCCCTTCATAAGTAAAAAGAAAATTTCCGGGATGAGTGTCTGCATGAACATAACCACCAACCCGAATCTCTTCATGGAAAAAGTCCCAAATAAGCTGTCCGAAGTGATTGCGTTCTTCCTGACTTGGATTCTCTTTTAGAAAATCTCCTAAATGCCGGCCATTCACAAAACTCATACAAAGAACTTTATCCGTTGAGTACTCCTGAATCCATTCCGGGATAATGATTTCATCACTCCCAAATCGCTTTCTGAATTGATCAATTTGAGTACCTTCATGTTTATAGTCAGTTTCTTCCATTAAGGTGTTTTTGATCTCATTGAAATAAGGGTCGATATCCTGACCTTTCTTTATAATTCTTTTTGCCAGGGATTTAGCAACTGCCATATCAGAGTTGATAGTCTCCCGAACATTGGGATATTGAATTTTCACAGCTACTTTTCTACCATCTTTTAACTCAGCGCGGTGTACTTGTCCAATCGATGCAGCTGCAAAGGCATCTGATTCAAATTTCGCAAAAACTTTCTCTGGATAATCTCCGAGTTCACGTTTAATGATAGTGCGTACCAAGGCTTTATTAATTGGAGGAACAGAATATTGAGCCTGACTCATAACTTCGGCAAACTCTTCCGGTAGAAAGCCCTGATCCATGCTCATTCCCTGAGCAATTTTAAGAGCTGTACCTCTTAGCTTGGTAAATTCTTTAAATACTTCCTTGGCATTGTTGGAATGAAACTCTTTCGAGTCAGTTTCCTGACCGGTTACTTTCTTTTTTATATATCGTTGAGCGTAATTAGTACCAACCTTTATTCCGGTTTTGGCAATAATTTTACTTCGCTCAAATTTTGATGATGGGAAATCACTCATCCGAATCTTCCTCAATATTTTCTTCTTCTTTTTCACCAAAAATGTCTGTTAGACAATCGCCAACAAACGGGATATCCTTACCAATCCCTATTGACCCAAATACATACTTTGCGAGATCGAAAGTTTTATCAAGGGTTTTGTTATAGACGGCTTCCTCAAGTAAAGAAGTTAATTTATCTGACAGGGCTAGTGTTCGTTCTTTACCTTTAGACTCATCCTTCCTCCAGAAATCGATAAGAAATAAGTATTGGCTTGCTAGCAAGGAGTAGAAGTAATCCTTGATGAAAAATCCGGCGCTTACTGCAATTTTACCATCACTTGTAAGAAAGTCTTTAAATAAGCTTTTTACTTCTTTATGAAACTCCGAACGTAAACCCTTGTTAAAAACTGAGGTTGTGTAGGTATCGTTTACAAAACCCGCATTTTCGCTCATCATATCAAATATGGTGTAAATGAAGTTTGAGAATTTTTCACTTAGTGAGTAATCCTCGAATTCGTCGATTTCTTCAATCATTGCCCAATACTGGTAAATTAATGCAGGATAATAAAAAGAGAGGATCGCTTTCTTATTTGGAAAATGAGAATAAATCTCCGTTGCCGTCATTCCTGTGGCATCTACTAAATCGGGTATTGTGAATTTTCCATTCTTCTCCTGGAGTCCAATTGCTTTCCAGGTAATTTCAATTTTCGAATTAATTTGTTCTGCAGTCATAATGAATAGTTTTGATGCTAAACAATCCTAATCATAGGGAAGTTCATTCTGAACTAATTAAATATGATTTTGTTTTAAACTGTTTGTTAATTGGCTCAACCTTAAAAACATCAAATGTATACTGATGGATCATAAAAGAGATGCATTGTTTCTCACACTTACCGGCGTTTTTCTAACATCATTGGTTTTGGGAAATGTAATTGGAACCACTAAGTTTGTCACCATTTTTGAACTTGACTTACCAGGTTGGCTTCAGGCGATTACACCGCAGCTTGTTAGAGATGGAGCCCATTATACCATGAGTGTTCCTGCAGGTTTAATCGCTTATCCTTTTACTTTTTTGGCAAGTGATTTGATTTCAGAATTATTTGGAAGAAAGAAAGCTCAACTTGTAGTTTGGATTGGCTTTGCAATGAATTTCTTTATGCTTTTTTTGATGTCAGTAAATCACTGGTTACCGAACTCATTTGGGGTGAGTGGCGGACTCGATTTATTTGAAGGAGTTTATGAGTTTATGGTTGGAAACGTAATTGCCAGCATGATCGCGTATTTAATAGCGCAAAGCATAGATGTTCGACTATTTCATTTTTGGAAAAAGAAAACGAATGGAAAACATCTTTGGCTTAGAAATAACGGCTCAACAATGTTTAGTCAGTTAGTAGACTCTACCGCTATTATTACTATTCTCTACGTTGCAGGAAATTTGGGGGATAGTATTAATAGCATAGGTGCTGTTATCATACTCATTTTAAACTCCTATTTATTCAAATTCTTTTTTGCCCTTTTTGATACTCCTCTAATGTATTTAGGAGTGAAATTATTCAAAGATTTTGAAGAAGATCCTGAAGTAAACCGAACGTATTAATAGGTTAGGGAAAGCGTTAGAATTTTTTAGTCAAAAAAGTAAAATTTCTTTGAAATAAAACTTGCTAAGAACCCCTTCTTTGCCGTACCTTTGTAATCCTTTCGAGGAAATGAAATCGCTGGTTAAAAACACATGTTTTGATCAGCTTTTTTTATCTCTGAAAGATAAGTTCTTTGAGAATATTGAGAAGCAATAGACAGATTGTTTGTGCGAGCGAGAGCTCGAGAAATTCTTTTGAATGAGAGTGAGCGTAGGATCGGCTCAAGACATTATATATTTATATTACAATGGAGAGTTTGATCCTGGCTCAGGACGAACGCTGGCGGCGGGCTTAACACATGCAAGTCGAAGGAGAAGGGAGTAGCTTGCTATTCCTGGAGACTGGCGGACGGGTGAGTAACGCGTAGATAACCTGCCTTTGCCTGGGGGATAACACTGGGAAACTGGTGCTAATACCGCATAATGCAGCGGGGCCGCATGGCCATAGTTGTTAAAGGTTTCGGCCGGGTAAAGATGGGTCTGCGTGCTATTAGCTAGTTGGTAAGGTAATGGCTTACCAAGGCGATGATAGCTAGGGGGTCTGAGAGGATGATCCCCCACACTGGGACTGAGACACGGCCCAGACTCCTACGGGAGGCAGCAGTGAGGAATCTTGCGCAATGGGCGAAAGCCTGACGCAGCCACGCCGCGTGCCGGAAGACGGCCCTATGGGTTGTAAACGGCTTTTGCCAGGGAAGAAAGCCCGGGGTTCGCCCTGGATTGACGGTACCTGGTGAATAAGCACCGGCTAACTCCGTGCCAGCAGCCGCGGTAATACGGAGGGTGCAAGCGTTGTCCGGAATCATTGGGTGTAAAGGGTGCGTAGGCGGACTGCTAAGTCTGGGGTGAAATCTTGCCGCTTAACGGTAAAATGGCCTTGGATACTGGCAGTCTTGAGTGTAGAAGAGGCAGGTGGAATTCGTAGTGTAGCGGTGAAATGCATAGATATTACGAAGAACATCAGTGGCGAAGGCGGCCTGCTGGTCTACAACTGACGCTGAGGCACGAAAGCGTGGGGAGCGAACAGGATTAGATACCCTGGTAGTCCACGCCGTAAACGATGCATACTAGGTGTTGGCCTTTCGGGGCCAGTGCTGCAGTTAACGCATTAAGTATGCCACCTGGGGAGTACGTCGGCAACGATGAAACTCAAAGGAATTGACGGGGGCCCGCACAAGCGGTGGAGCATGTGGCTTAATTCGATGCAACGCGAGGAACCTTACCTGGGCTAAATCCACAGCGCTATTTCTGGAAACAGAAAGTTCCTTCGGGACGCTATGGAAGGTGCTGCATGGCTGTCGTCAGCTCGTGCCGTGAGGTGTTGGGTTAAGTCCCGCAACGAGCGCAACCCCTGTGGTTAGTTACCAGCACATAATGGTGGGGACTCTAGCCAGACTGCCTACGCAAGTAGTGAGGAAGGTGGGGACGACGTCAAGTCATCATGGCCCTTACGTCCAGGGCTGCACACGTGCTACAATGGTTGGTACAATGGGTCGCCACCCAGCGATGGGGCGCAAATCTATAAAACCAATCTCAGTTCGGATCGGAGTCTGCAACTCGACTCCGTGAAGTTGGAATCGCTAGTAATCGCGTATCAGCAACGACGCGGTGAATACGTTCCCGGGCCTTGTACACACCGCCCGTCAAGCGATGGAAGTCAGGAGTACCTAATGTCGGTGCGCTAACCTTCGGGAAGCAGCTGCCTAGGGTAAGCCTGGTAACTGGCGCTAAGTCGTAACAAGGTAGCCGTACCGGAAGGTGCGGCTGGATCACCTCCTTTCAAGGAGAGCGGATTACTTTGGTAATCGACGAACCTGCGCAAGCTCGTGTCAAACAATCTGTTTATTGCTTCTTTTTATACAGCGGGCAGAGCCCCGCCGGAAGGCGGCCAGGCTGCCTGTGCGAGATGCCCAAGCGGGGCTTGTAGCTCAGGTGGTTAGAGCGCACGCCTGATAAGCGTGAGGTCGGAGGTTCAAGTCCTCCCAAGCCCACAAGGTGTTTGGGGCTATAGCTCAGCTGGCTAGAGCACCTGCTTTGCAAGCAGGGGGTCCGGGGTTCGAATCCCCGTAGCTCCACGAAATTTTTTGAAATACTGATTAGGTAAGTAACTGAGAGGACGGTTGTCCCAAAGCTTGCCACAACGAATGTTTAAGGGATGTTGAATCAGGCGCGCAGCGCCCGTGAAGGTACTCCAAACAGCCCGCCCGTGCTACGGGCAGTTCTTTGACATGGTGAAGAAGTAACAATGTAAAATAAAGGTCTAATACTGCAAAGTATTAAACTCAGTGTTACGTGTGGATCAGCGATGATCTGCAAGTAATACGCCAAGGTATCTGGATGCGGTTCGTCCCACATCCAGACCACAATAGAACCTAAAAAGCTAGGCTTGCATCCTGCGCGAGTGGGTCGTGCAAGTCATATAAGAAAAGCGAGTAAGGGCACACGGTGGATGCCTAGGCATACAGAGGCGAAGAAGGACGTGTAAAGCTGCGATAAGCTGCGGGGAGCTGCACAAGAGCTGTGATCCGTGGATTTCCGAATGGGGCAACCCACCCTTTCGAGGGTATCCTTTCGAGGAGGCATACCCCCCGAACTGAAACATCTAAGTAGGGGGAGGAAGAGAAAACAACAGTGATTCCGTAAGTAGTGGCGAGCGAACGCGGAACAGCCCAAACCTGGCGCTACGGCGTCAGGGGTAGTAGGACCTGCGTAAGTAAAGTAATCTTAAATCGAAGCTGCCTGGAAAGCAGCGCCACAGAAGGTGAAAGCCCTGTAGGTGTACGGATTAGTTTATGGCGGGTATCCTGAGTAGCGCGAGGCCGGTGAAACCTTGCGTGAATCTGCCGGCACCATCCGGTAAGGCTAAATACATCTGTATGACCGATAGTGAACCAGTACCGTGAGGGAAAGGTGAAAAGAACGCCGAGAAGGCGAGTGAAATAGTACCTGAAACCGTGTGCTTACAAGCGGTCGGAGTCTGCATGTATGTGGATGACGGCGTGCCTTTTGTATAATGAGCCTACGAGTTACTCCTGTTGTGCGAGGTTAAGCCCCTAAGGGGTGCAGCCGTAGCGAAAGCGAGTCTGAACAGGGCGCGCAGTACAGCGGGGTAGACGCGAAACCAAGTGATCTATCCATGGCCAGGGTGAAGTGGCGGTAAAACGCCATGGAGGCCCGAACCCGTTGACGTTGAAAAGTCTTGGGATGAGCTGTGGATAGGGGTGAAAGGCCAATCAAACTTGGAGATAGCTCGTACTCCCCGAAATATATTTAGGTATAGCGTCTGGTTTTGTCTGTCCGGAGGTAGAGCACTGATAGGGCTAGGGGGCTTCACCGCCTACCAACCCCTGACAAACTCCGAATGCCGGCACAGAGCCACCAGGCAGTCAGTCGCAGGGTGATAACGTCCTGCGGCGAGAGGGGAACAACCCAGACCACCAGCTAAGGCCCCTAAATAATGGCTAAGTTGATCAAAGAAAGTTGAGTTGCTCAGACAACTAGGAGGTTGGCTTAGAAGCAGCCATTCCTTTAAAGAGTGCGTAATAGCTCACTAGTCAAGCGACTCGGCGTCGATAATAATCGGGCATAAGTCATTTGCCGAAGCTGTGGGAATGAATAATTCGGTAGGGGAGCATTCCAGTTGCATCGAAGGTGTACCCGCGAGGGGTGCTGGAGCGACTGGAAGCGAAACTGTAGGCATGAGTAACGATAAGAAGGGTGAAAAACCCTTCCACCGTAAACCCAAGGGTTCCTGATCAACGCTAATCGGATCAGGGTTAGTCGAGACCTAAGGCGTACCCGGTATGGCCGGGGAAGCTGATGGCAAAGCGGTTAAATATTCCGCTACCTCGACGGACGTTAGGCTAAGGCGTGACGCAGAAGTGACACTCCCGCGTGCTGACGAATGCACGTTAAAGGGCGTAGGCCGGAAAGTAGGCAAATCCGCTTTCCGTTAAGGCTGAACCCCGACAGTACCCGGATTCTCACGATGAAGGGATAGTGGAGGTAATCATGCTGCCAAGAAAAGCGTCGTAGTTTGTCCGAAGAGCTCGTACCCCAAACCGACACAGGTGGGTGAGGAGAGTATCCTAAGGTGCTCGAGTAATTCATGGCTAAGGAACTAGGCAAATTGGATCCGTAACTTCGGGAGAAGGATCCCCCTCCTTTGGAGGGGCGCAGTGAAAAGGCCCAAGCGACTGTTTACCAAAAACACATGTCTCTGCTAAGCCGCAAGGCGATGTATAGGGACTGACACCTGCCCGGTGCTGGAAGGTTAAGGAAGGGAGTTAGCCTCGGCGAAGCTCTTAACTGAAGCCCCAGTAAACGGCGGCCGTAACTATAACGGTCCTAAGGTAGCGAAATTCCTTGTCGGGTAAGTTCCGACCTGCACGAATGGTGTAACGACTTGGGCACTGTCTCGGCCATGAGCTCGGTGAAATTGTGGTATCGGTGATGACGCCGATTACCCGCAGCGGGACGAAAAGACCCCGTGAACCTTTACTACAACTTTACATTGGCTTTAGCTGTATCATGTGTAGGATAGGCGGGAGACTTTGAAGTGGCGTCGCCAGGCGTTGTGGAGTCACCCTTGAAATACCGCCCTTGATACAGGTGAAGTCTAACCCTTTGCGGGGAACAGTGTATGGTGGGTAGTTTGACTGGGGCGGTCGCCTCCTAAAGAGTAACGGAGGCTCCCAAAGGTACCCTCAGCACGGTTGGCAATCGTGCGTAGAGTGTAAAAGCATAAGGGTGCTTGACTGCGAGACATACAGGTCGAGCAGGCACGAAAGTGGGGTTTAGTGATCCGGTGGCACCGCATGGAAGGGCCATCGCTCAAAGGATAAAAGGTACTCCGGGGATAACAGGCTTATCTCCCCCAAGAGTTCATATCGACGGGGAGGTTTGGCACCTCGATGTCGGCTCATCGCATCCTGGGGCTGGAGAAGGTCCCAAGGGTTTGGCTGTTCGCCAATTAAAGCGGTACGCGAGCTGGGTTCAGAACGTCGTGAGACAGTTCGGTCTCTATCTGCTGTGGGCGTAGGAATACTGAGGAGGGCTGCTCCTAGTACGAGAGGACCGGAGTGGACGCACCGCTAGTGTACCTGTTGTGTGGTCGCATGCATCGCAGGGTAGCTATGTGCGGAAGTGATAAGCCGCTGAACGCATCTAAGCGCGAAGCACGCTCCAAGATAAGTATTCCCTATGAGCCTCCCGGAAGACGACCGGGTAGATAGGCGGCAGGTGTACGCATGGCGACATGTTTAGCCGAGCCGTACTAATCAGGCCATTGGCTTTGTTTATATGGCTTGCACTGCCTTCCCGGCAGGCGCAAGACCAGCAAAGTTCTACATACACACCCTTTATTTTATAACTTCTTCCCATGTCAAAGAACTCTTTTTATTGAAGACTTTAGATTGAGGTGGCTATTGCGCAGGGGCCCCACCCGTTCCCATCCCGAACACGGACGTTAAGCCCTGCAGCGCCGATGGTACTGCTTCGCGGTAGAGTAGGTCGCCGCCTCTTCTTTCTTTACACAACCCTTTCTTCGCTCACGCGAAGAAAGGGTTTTTTATTTACATCATATAAGCACTTTTAGTGATGATAAATCGTATATTATTCACTTAAAGTTATCATTAAAAACATTTGGCATGTTTGATTTCGAATCTTTTCTAAAGGAGTACAGAAAAAAATTATCTGAAATTTTTTCACCAGAAAAAGAAGTAAACACAGAAGCACTGGAACGAGGTATTTCGGAAGTTTCACTTACTAAAATACTGGATACTACCCCATTAGCTGCTTTTATTCCTTCAGAATATGGAGGATTTGGTGGTAATACAGCAGAAGCTCTTTCTATGTTAGAGGCAAGTTCATATGAGTCACTTCCACTTTCATTAATGATGGGTATTAATGGAGCTCTGTTTCTTCAACCAATTGCAAACTATGCAGATGAGTCTGTTAAGAAAGAAATATATGACTGTGTCATCAATGCTAATAAAATGGGTGGATTGATGATTACAGAACCGGATTTCGGTTCAGAAGCTTTAAAAATGCAGACTTATTATACACAAGATCCTGATTCAGGAATTTATAGTATAAAAGGAACAAAGCATTGGGGTGGATTAACTGGTATGGCTGACTACTGGTTAATGACAGCAAGAGAAAAAAATGATCAAGGAGAATTAGGACGTGATATCTCTTTCTTTATACATGATACTACAAATGGTGGTATTAAAGTAGAAGAATATTACAATAACCTTGGATTATACATGCTTCCGTATGGAAAAAATAAAGTAAATATTGAAGTTCCAAAGACTCATAAACTGGAGCCAAAGGGTACCGGAATAACTTTGATGCTGGACTTATTACATAGAAGTAGACTACAATTCCCTGGAATGGGAATGGGCTTCTTAAGAAGAATGATGGAGGAAGCTGTTACTCATTGCAGAGAGCGATTTGTAGGTGGACAAAGCCTTATTGATTATGATCAGGTGAAAGCAAGGATTAATAAGCTACAGTCATATTTTACAGTTTGTTCAGCAATGTGCAGTTTTACAAGCATAAATGTTCCGTTGAACAGAAATACTGCCCGAATGGATGTAGAAGCTAATTCGATTAAGTCTGTAGTAACTGATTACATGCAACGTGCCTCTCAATCTTTATTACAATTAACTGGTGCAAAAGGGTACCGTTTGGATCATATTGCTGGAAGGTCGACAGTTGATAGCCGTCCTTTTCAAATTTTTGAAGGATCGAATGATATACTATATCAACAGATTTCTGAGTCTGTTCTTAAAATGATGAGAAAACTTAAAAGCTCTAATTTATATGAGTTTCTCAGCGAGTATGATCTTACCGTTCGCTCTTCTGATTATTTTAAGGATGTACTGAATTTTGAAATTGATCCTAAAATGCCGCAACGTAAATTAGTGGAACTAGGTAGAGCTTTAGGAAGAATGGTATCTATGGAATTTACTTTAAACCTTGGAGATCAGGGCTTTAATTCCGAATTGGTTGAAAATGCTGTTGAAGTTCTTCAGGAAGAAATCAATTCAATTCTTAGCTCCTTCAAAACCGCTCCTGTACTTGAAGTCGTGAATTCTTATACAGAAGACAGTAATTGGTTTCAACTATTAACGGTTGATGCAAAGTAAGAAACTGGTAGTTCTTACTGGTGCCGGAATAAGTGCCGAAAGTGGATTAGCGACATTCAGAGACTCCGGAGGTCTTTGGGAGGGATTTAATGTACATGAAGTAGCTTCAATCGAGGGATGGTATAAAAATCCTGAAAAAGTTTTGGAGTTCTACAATCATCGAAGAAAGCAGGCATCCGAAGCCAAACCAAATGAAGGCCATTTGAGCTTAAAGTCACTTGAGAGTTTTTTTGATGTGGTAGTTATTACACAAAATGTAGATGACTTACATGAGAAAGCTGGCTCTACAAATATTATCCATTTACACGGAGAGCTAACAAAAGCGAGAAGTGAAAATAATCCCGATCTGGTTATTAATATAGGGTACGAAGAAATTAATGTAGGAGATATTGCAGAAGACGGTTCTCAATTAAGACCAGCAATTGTTTGGTTTGGAGAAATGGTTCCAATGATTGAGAAAGCAGCACTTGAAGTAATGGAAGCCGATATATTATTGGTAATAGGTACTTCTTTAGCTGTTTATCCTGCTGCCGGGCTAGTAAATTATGCAAAGCAAAGCATCCCAAAGTTTATTGTAGACCCATCCAATCCGGAATTATATAGTTACGAGGAATGGACTCATATTAAAAAAACAGCATCAGAAGGAGTTCCTGAAATTAAAGAATTATTGATAAATCAAATAAACGAATAGCAATGAAGAAACTTAGTGAAGAAGAAAAAGGTGTTTTAGAACAATTTATGATTCCTTTCTTTCATGCTGAAAAGAGACACCCTTTATTTCCCGGAAGAGATAATCCGGAAGCTGAAGCCGGATTGTTAGGTATTCCAAAAGAAGAACTTGAAACCATAAGAAAAAATTATGACGAGAACGCCAAACAAGCCGCGTTGGAGTTACTGAAAGAAGATGAGATTATTGACTTGATTGATAAACTTCCGTTTGATGGAGAAGAAACGATAGTTGCTTTAGGTGATTCAGCCACAGAAGATGACCAAGGTTGGTTTTCTATTTTCAAGCATTTGCTGGAAATTTCATTTGATAAGGCTGACTTTAGATTCATTAATTCTGGAGTAGCTTATAACACTACCACTGATGCATTGAAGAGACTTGATAGAGATGTTTCATTGCACGAACCGGATTGGGTTTTTGTGGCTCTTGGAACATTTGACACTCAAAGGCTGAATATAGCTCAGCAAAGAACATTAATTCCGCTTTCAGAAACCTGGGAGAACCTGAATACTATTCACGAAATACTTGAAGAACAGGTTGAGAATCCTACGGTTTGGATTACACCTACTCCTGTTATTTCAGAGCTTTTATCATCGAATCCAATCTATGAGTTTACTATTCAGTCAGAAGATCTTGAGCAAGTACGCCAACTGGTATCCGGGAAAACCGGAGGTATTGTAGATCCAAAAGGGATAAGAATGGGAGAGGATGAACCCAAAGCCTGGAACTATCTGACAGATGGATTACATCCTTCTTTAAGCGGACATATAAATACTGTTCGAGAAGTACTTAGGACGCTTGCTGAAATTCAAGCTAAAAGTTAACTCTGAGATTTACGAATTCTACTGCAGGCTTTACAGAATTCCCAAAGCTGGATCTTGTTAAATCCAATGAATTAAAAAGGGTTGGATTTACTAATCCAACAGAAGTGCCATTTTCAAAGCCAATTCCTAAAAGGCCATTTGCTTTAGTATTGGGTTGATAAACTCCAGCCAAAGTTGATGTTGTTCGATTTGCTAGAAAAAAGGTATCGAAAACTCCGAACCCAAATCCAATAAAAGCTCCAATTCCAGCACCGTATTGAACACCATCAATTAATGGTTCATTAGCAACTAACATCACTGAGGTAACAATAATAGAACCGGCGGCAGCTCCATAAAAAGTATCTAATAAAACAATAATTGAGCTATTACTGCCATCATTAAATAATCCGGATACTAAAATTTCTTTTCCCCCTCCTTGAATAATGTCATAAGCACCCATCCCGATACCATAAAGAGTTCCAAGTCCCAACCCAACCTGCAGAGGGTAGAAATCATTACTGTTTGATAATGCCATGGATGCACCACCAAGAATTACACCATTCATTGCTCCATTTAGTGTATTTCCAGCAAGTAATTCAACAGTTTGAGCTTTGGAATAAGAAGAAAAGGTTGATAAGGTGAATAAGAATAATAAACTAAATAAAGTATTCTTCATCGAATGAGTAAATGATTCTGGTTTGGACAAAGTTAAAAAAATTAAATGGCTTTACCACGGGCTAGCCAGGATTATTTAAAGCTACAGGGATAATCTTACCATTTATAAAATTATGTGCTGTTAAACTGAACTCAGCAATAAAGCTTCCTATTTCTTCTGGTTGTGTAGGCGCCTGATATCCTGGAAAAGCCTGGCCAAGCATTTCTGTTTGAACTGCTCCTAAACAAAGGCAATTTACAGCAATTCCATCTTCCGCAAATTCAGTACTCAAACACTCGGAAAGAATAGAGAGCGCGCCTTTCGAAGCGCTATAAGCAGCAAGACCTGGGAACTTAGAACTCCCTTGATAACCACCCATGCTGCCAATATTAACAATATGGCTATCAGATGAGAATTGGTTTTTAACAGCTTTTATTAAAAAAATAGGAGCAATTAGGTTTACCTCTAATTGAAGCATCCAGTCTTTTATTTCTGATTCTATAAAAGGCTTGTTAATAAGTACCCCGGCATTATTTATAAGAACATTAATTTTTAAATCATTGATATGATGTGTTATAAAACTATCAATATCTGATTGAGAAGTAAGATCAACGGTAACGGGGATTATTTCACCGGAATATTTTTCTTTTTGTAATTCTTCCAACTGACTGGAAGACCGTGCTATTGCAAATACACGATGCCCTTTCTTTGCAAGATTTAAAGCTGTGGCATAACCAATTCCCTTACTAGCGCCTGTAATAATGATATTTTTCATAGGTGGAAAATAAACAATGAAAGGACGATGTAAAACCTCAATACCTTAAACATCAGTAATTATAAAAACCGCATTTTAAGTCGTAATTTCATTCCAAACTGATTTAAGGAATAAAGTTTATTTATGTCGAAAAGCATTGTCCCCGCTAACATTGAGCAATTAAAACCCTACGTAGCAGGAAAAACCATTGCAGAAGTTGTTGAAGCTTATCAACCTGAACAAATTTCTAAACTTGCTTCAAATGAAAACAGACTTGGACATAGCTCATCCGTTGAAAAAGCTATACAAGAAGCAGTTAAAGTAATTCACGATTACCCCGACCCACTTTCTAAAAAGCTAAGAAAGGCGATTTCAGAAAGTATCGGATTATTACCTGAAAATATCATTGTAGGTTCAGGTTCAGAAAGTTTATTAGGGATTCTTTGTAAGACGTTTTTTCAAAATAAGCAGAATATTATTACTGCTGATGTAACGTTCATAGGAATGTATGTTCAGGCTCAGATCCGTGGAGTTAAAATCAAGAAAATTCCACTTACTAAAGACTATCGGTTTGACATAAAGGCAATGGTAAATGCTATTGATGAACATACCAGAATGCTTTATATAGCAAACCCAAATAATCCAACGGGTACTTACATTACAAAAGAAGAATTTGAATGGCTTATCTCAAAAGTACCTGAAGATGTACTGATTATCATGGATGAAGCTTATTATGAGTTTGCTCATCAAGTAAATAATTATCCAGATGTACTCAGTTATAAACAAAATAATGTAATCACATTAAGAACTTTTTCTAAAGGGTATGGACTAGCTGGCTTCAGAGTTGGGTATGCAATAGCGAAGAAAAGTTTGATCGATTATATGCTAAAAACCAAACTTGCTTTCGAACCCGGAGGATTAGGACAAGCCGCTGCATTAGCAGCTTTTCAGGATCGGGAATTTCTTGAACAGAGCAGAGAGGTTGTTGAGACCGGGAAGCAAGAATTATATTCATTTTTTGATGAACAGAAAGTAAAGTACATACCTTCAATTTCTAATTTTGTTATGATGATTTTTGATAGTGAAGAAGAGGCAATATTCTTTACTCAGAAAATGCTGGAAGAGGGAGTTATACTAAGAAGAATTAATGCTTTTGGTCTACCAAATTGCATTCGGGTAACCATCGGATTAAAGAAAGAAATGGAACATTTTAGGAGGTCATTTCTTAAGGTTCTAAATCAAGCATAAGTAATAATTCACGCACAGGTTATTCTTTTTGTTAAGAGTTTAGGTCATTTAATTCAGGAGCAGAGTTAGAGTTTTGTGCGAACGAAACTTGTATTACAGCTAATCAGTAGTGATGACCCTAAAAAAATATAATCACCCTGGAAATGTTACATGAATCTTTTCTAATAAGAACCGATGGTGATTTTTTCCCTCATCTGATAACTTATTGAAAAGAGTACGTTTTGAAGCTGGGTAATAAAATCATTATTAGTTTTGTGTGCATAAGCATGCTGATAGCCACAGTTGGATTTGTATCCCAATGGTACTCAAACTCCGTTCAAAATCAGTTGGTTTCCAATAATATTGAAACCGCCAAACTTGTAGAAATAACTGCCGGACTTGAGAGAAGTTTATATCAAACTCTGATTTACCTTTCCGCAATAAAAGAAGCGGATACTGATTTCAATGATAAAACAACTATTGATGAACCGACAGTTTCACTGCTTACGCAAAGGTTTTATGACCAGCTTGAGGAAATAGATAAATCAATAGAGATTATTAGAACATTCGTAAGTGAAGAAGAAATTCCTGATGAAATTGAGACTTTAGAAGAACTCAGGAAGTTAGAAGAGAGAGTAATCCTTTATTCTAGTTTGGCAAAAAATTGGTTGGATTTAGAAGAAGAGGATGATGCACAAGCAGATATTTTATTCAATACATCAATCAATCCCCATTTCAGAAATCGATTGATTCCGGTTATTTCACATCTGAGAGAACATGTAATTGAAAAGCAGAATAACGAAAACATAGCTCTGAACGAGAAACTTGAACAAGCAACGTATGTAATCGTTACTGTATCAATTGCGGGGATAATCCTTTCAATATTAATTGCATTTTATATATATCGATCTATTGCAAACCCACTGATCAGACTCAATGATAGCGCAAAAAAATTAGGAGATGGAAATCTGGATGAACGAACGGATGTGTTTTCAAAAGATGAAATAGGTCAACTTGCTTCTTCTTTTAATGAGATGGCATCTAACCTCAAAAAAAGAACACTTGCCAGAGACTATTTGGATAATATCATTGAATCCATTCAAGAGACTTTGATTGTTACTGATGAAAATGGAGTAATTGTAGGTATTAACAAAGCTGGATTGGAAATGCTTCACTACACCAAAGAAGAAATAATAGGGAAGCAGGTTAAAGAACTATATGATTTGGAATCTATGGGTGGTGTATATGAGAAAAGGAATAAGAAAGATGATGTTTTTGAATTCAGCCTTTTGACAAAAAGGAAGAGAAGTATTCCGGTATTATTTTCAGAGGCAGAGTTAAGGAATGTAAATCAGGAAATTGTTGGTACAGTTTGCGTAGCAACAGATATTAGTGAAAGGAAGAAATCGGACAGGAAGCTCAAAAAATCATTAAAAGAAAAAGAAGTTCTTCTTTCAGAAATACATCACAGGGTAAAAAATAATCTGGCTGTAATTTCAGGAATTCTTCAATTACAATCATACGAGTCTGATAATAAAGATGTAAATAAGGCATTAAAAGAAAGTCAGACAAGAATTCAATCTATTTCTTTAGTTCATGAAATGCTTTATCAAAGCGAAACACTGGCTTTTATAAATTACAGAACCTATGTAAACGATTTGATGCAGGCTATAAGCAGTATGTATCTGAATCAAAGCAAACAAATTTATTTCAAAACAGATATTGATTCTATTTCTTTGGACATAAACCAGGCTATACCATGTTCATTACTACTGAATGAGTTAATTGTAAACTGTTACAAACACGCCTTTAATAATTCTGAAGAAGGTGAGATCTCAGTTTCTATGAAGGAAACGGATGGAGAAATAACCCTTACTGTTGAAGATAATGGGGTAGGAATAGAGGGTACTAATGAAGAAAAGAAAATGTCTTTAGGTTCAACCCTAATCAAGACACTTACAAATCAACTTAATGGTTCGTTTGAAATAGGAACCAGTATGGGGAATAAAGGAACTAAAACTGTGATTAAGTTTTTGAACAAGCCCGAAAACCTAGACTTCGCCGGTTAAATATTTTTTTCGAAGCGGTTCATCAAATTTTTCAATTGCATACCGGAGCATTGTTCGGGGCATTTTCTTGTATCGGTCACTTTCAATTAAAAAGGCTTCTTCAACTTCCTGGTTCTGCCCTCCGATTTCTCTGAGCATCCAGCCAACTGCTTTATGGATCAAATCTTCTTCATCAGTAAGTAGGATGTCCGAAATGATCAGTGCATCTTTGAAATCATTTTTTTTGATATAGTAATAACAGGTTATTATTGCGATTCTTCTTTCCCAAAGGTTATCTGATTCAGCCAGATCATATAAAAGAGTTCGCTCTCTTTTTTCAAGAAACCGGCTGAGTATAAATCGACATGAACTATCTACAATATCCCAATTATTAACATATTCGATATTCCTCAGATAAAAGTCAGCTACTTCATCGACTATCTGTTGATCTTTTCTTTCGATCCGATATACCAATAACATTACAGCTGTTAACCTGCACTCATGAAATTTGCTCCGAAGAAGTTTTTCTACTTCGTTTAGAGGCATATCCTTAAACTTCTTAGCTACTTTTCTTTGATTAGGAACAGTGATCCCTAAAAAAAGATCTCCTTCGCCATATTCACCTGGATCACTTTTAAAAAACCTTTTAGAATGTTCAGCTTTTTCAGGATCAGATGATTTCTTTAGTTCATTAAATGCAGTTTCAAAGGTCATAAATCAAAAGCCAGAACTATAAAAATTGATATAAATTGACCAACTGTGACATAACATATCCATGCAAATAAATTAATAAAGAAGCCTTTAAATAATCGGGCATACCATTTTCCTTCATGGAATTTGAAAATTACATACACGGGGTAAATAAGTACCAACAAATAATTAATTAAAAAAATGTATGGAGATATGGATGTCCCAAGAACTATAAATATCCCGAATAAAATGTATTGAGAGATAACAAATAAACTAAGTGCAAAGTATTCCACAAAATATATTCCTTGTTTTCTGAAAAATAGCTTATTGAACATTGCTAGGAAAAAGGCATAAATCAAAAGAAAGAGGTTGATATTATTCCGAAAGAAATAAGAACCTTTTGTTTGCGGACTATCTGGATTAGGTTGCTCTGTTACACCCATCATTTCACCAACAGCACGAATAGGGTCAAAATCTAAGAGATTCTGTACAACAAGATAGATAGCTAGAATAAGTATATAATACCGAACCGGATGGGAGTAGCTTTTTCTTTTTCCAAAAATATATTCTCTTATTAATTCTCCAGGACGAGTGATTAAACCGGTTATTGTCCTAAATAGAGGGGTATCGAAATCAAAATAATGCTCAAGTATATCGCGTGCTGACTCCTTGAAAACAATTCGTCCACTATTCGGTCTTTGACCACAATTTGGACAGAAATTTCCCTCAAACTCTGTAGCGCAATTATTGCAAACCATTACATAAGATTCGAAAATCCATTGAGATTAAAAACTAGAATTTTTTATCAACAATTTTATGATCAATAATAGAAGTTAAAATCAACGATGTTGTTAGTTCTCCATAGAGTGCTAACTGGGTATTAAGTCTTTCAAGATGCTTTGGGTCTTTTACATACCCCTTCATTAACATACAATCGTGACCAGTAAGTTTGTGGCATTCTATAATTTCCGGGACTGAATGAATATATTCCTCAAACTTTTTTACTTGTCCAAACCTGATTTTTATAGAGATGTAAACTCCAAGATTATATCCCAGGGCTTGCATATCAATTTGTGCAGAATACCCGGAAATAATTCCAGCATCTTCCATTTTTGAAATCCGTTCAGCTACGGAAGGGGCGGAAAGTTCTACTTTTCTGGAAATTTCCTGTAGAGATGCCCGAGCATTATTCTGTAACTCTGATAATATCGACCAGTTTATTGAATCTAATTTCATTTAAAAGGAAAAAATTAATAATAACAATGTAAATATAGGAAATAATTTTAAAATGCCTATTTATTGAATTTTAATAAATACAATTTGGAATTAGTTTGAAGGAAACAAATTGATAGATATTTATGACCCCTTCAGATTTAATTCAATCAGAATTCGACTCTTACTATGGAAAGTACATTTTTAAAAATAAACCGGATATAAAGCTTATTGATGCCTATAAAGAGGGAGGAAAAAAAGTAGTTCATTTTTTTTCTTCCATTCCTGTTGCTAAACATAGTTATTCATATGCAAAGGGCAAGTGGAATATCAAGGAAGTATTCCAACACTTAATTGATACCGAAAGGATATTCAGTTATCGGGTATTTAGAATTGCAAGAAGAGATAAAACCCCATTGGCTGGCTTTGATCAGCATACATACAGCGAGCCTTCTTTGGCATTTTCAAAGGATATGAGCACTCTAATAGGTGAATTTAAAGCGGTCCGATTTGCTTCCATATCATTGTTAGAAAGCCTTTCTGAAGAAGACTTAAACTCAACAGGAATTTCAAGTGATCAGAAGTTATCGGCTCGCGCTGCAGCATTTGTTATACCCGGCCATGAAATTTGGCACATGGATATAATTAAAGAGAGGTACATGTAATGTTAAAGTTGAGACCTTCTTGTGAGCATTGCGGAAAAAAACTACCTCCGGAATCCGGGGAAGCTATGATTTGCAGTTTTGAGTGTACCTATTGTAAAACATGCGCAATGGACGTTTTTAAAAACGTATGTCCGGGCTGTACAGGGAATTTTGTAGCTCGTCCAATTCGCCCAAAAAAATACAGAGTTAAATATCCGGGTAGTCAAAAAGAAGTCTTTGCACCTAAAAATCTGATCGAACTCACTTCTTTAATTACCGAATTCGAACAAATTCCTCCAGGAGAACGGTAATGAAGTTTGAAGAGTATCAGTCAAGACGGATAGAGATTGTGGATGTACTAAGTATATCGGGTTGGAATGTGAAAGTGTATACAATCACGAATAACAAGAACTTTAGTTCAAAAGCTCAGCTCACTTTAAATGAAGCAATATTGAGTATACCTAATTGGCTTGAAGAGGTTTCCTTCTCAACTTTACCAATTTATAATAGCGCATTTTTAATTGTTCACGAAGCTAGAGAAGGAGTTTGGATTTTACTGAACTGGTGGACGGGTGGAGAGATGATCGAAACGAAAACTTTCTTTGCAGAAACAGATCAACCTCTTCTCATTAAAAATACTCCTCATAAAAATTCATTGCTCTGCGTGTGGGAATTGGAGGTTTTTGCCTTTGAGCGAAAATCATGGATAAAACACGTTCTCTCAGAGGCATGTTCTCCAGACTTCGTAGGATATACAAACGATCACTTGATTCAAACCCAATGAAATTTTTAATTACTCTTTCGATATTATTTGTCTTCAGTATTGAGACTAAAGGTCAGGAGCAAATTCCTAAAAAAATATACACGACTATATCGATAGATGGGAAAAGTGCTCCAAAAATTGATGGGCACATTGAAGAGGGAATTTGGGATGAAGTATCCTGGAGTGGAAAGTATGTTCAAAGGAGTCCGAATGAAAATAGGGATCCGACCGAACAAACAATGCTTAAGATTTTATATGACGAAAAAAATATCTATGTAGCATTTAAATGTATGGATAAAGACCCACAGGGAGTTGTTCGAAGATTATCCAGAAGAGACGGCTTTGACGGAGATTGGGTTGAAATCAATATTGACAGTAATTTCGATAAAACAACTGCATTCTCATTTACAATTACAGCAGCTGGGGTAAAAGGAGAGGAATTTATTAGCAACAATGGTTCCAATTGGGATCCAACCTGGAACCCAATCTGGTACGCAGCAACAAATATTGATGAAGACGGATGGACCGCAGAAATTCGGATTCCTTTAAGTCAGATTCGTTTTGGAAAGGAAGAAGAGCAGATTTGGGGTATTCAGTCAACCCGAAGATATTTCAGGAGCGAAGAGCGTTCTGTTTGGCAGCGTTCCCCTCAAAATTCTGCCGGGTGGGTGAGTGATTTTGGAGAATTGCATGGGTTAAAGAATCTGACCCCTCAAAAACAAATAGAAATTCAGCCATATTCTGTTTTATCACTTGAAACTTATGAAGCGGAACCCGGAAACCCATACAGAGATGGTTCCGATATTGGGATAAATGCCGGATTGGATGGCAAGATTGGAATTACCAGTGATCTGAAGCTGGATTTTACTATAAATCCCGATTTCGGTCAGGTTGAAGCCGATCCATCTGCAATCGCATTAGATGGTTTCCAAATATTCTTTCCGGAACAACGTCCTTTTTTTATTGAGAGTAAAAATATATTCGATTACCGCTTTTCTACCTCACGCTCAGGAAATACATTCGGGTTTGATAACCTGTTTTATTCCCGAAGGATTGGAAGAGCTCCACAAGGATATCCGACTCTGACTAGAAATGAATATCTGGATTTACCAGACAATACAAGTATTCTGGGAGCGGCAAAATTTAGTGGTAAAACTTCAAAAGGTTGGTCAATTGGTATTCTAGAAAGTGTTACTCAACAAGAAAGTGCACAGATATCAAATCCTGACGGAGCACGGGAATCAGTTGTAGAACCTTTGACCAATTATACCGTTGGCAGACTTAAAAAAGATTTCAACAATAACAATTCCAGCATCGGTGGGATAATTACTTCAACCAACCGATCACTAACTCCGGAAACCGATTTTCTTCATTCTAATGCTTATTCAAGTGCTATTGATTTCGATCACAACTGGAAACAGAGAACCTGGTACATACGTGGAAATCTGGTTTTCAGTCATGTTGAAGGGTCTGAGGAAGCGATAACCTCTACGCAAAGATCGATAACTCATCTATTTCAACGGGAAGGAGCTAGCCATCTTTCGGTTGATACATCAAAAACTTCGCTAACCGGATCAGGTGGGAATTTTCAATTTGGGAAAGCATCCGGAAATTGGCGATTCGAAACCGGAACAACCTGGAGATCTCCAGAGTTAGAATTGAATGACCTGGGATTTCAACGACAGTCAGATGATATCCGGCATTATGCATGGTTGGGTTACCGAACAACAAAACCTCTTAAAAGAGTCAGGCAGTATTCACTTAACGCAAATCAGATCACTGCATTTGATTTTGAAGGAAATCTAAACAGTTTACTATGGTACTCTAACGGATTCGTTAATCTGAAAAATAACTGGTGGGTAAACGGTGGTTTCAGTATTCAACCAATAAAATATTCAAATTACGCACTTCGGGGAGGGCCAAGATTAAATCAAGGGAAAGAATTTGGCTATTTTAATGGTTGGATTTCTGATTCTAGAAAAAGAATACGCTTTAATTTCAATAATTCCGGTACCTGGGGTCTTGGTGGGGCATATCAGTTTTATCAAATTTCTGCGGCGATTATTTATCAACCAACGAATGCACTTCAGGTATCTTTACAACCCAGTTATAATGATAATACCGACAATCTGCAGTTTGTTTCTACAAAATTATTGAATGGAGAGGCACGTTATATTAACGGTAGCATTAAGCAAAAAACCCTCAGTTTTCCTTTGCGAATAGATTATATACTCCGCCCTGATTTAAGTATTCAATATTGGGGGCAGCCGTACATTTCAAGAGGCAGGTATTCGAAGTTTAAATACATCTCTAATCCCACAGCTTCAGAATTCGAAGACCGATTTACAGAGTTTCAACCGAATCAAATCAGCTATGCGAGTGGTAACTATAGTATTGACGAAAACTTAGATGGAATAGAGGATTACTCATTCTTTGAGCCTGATTTTGCTTTTGTTCAGTTCCGTTCTAACCTGGTGCTTAGGTGGGAATATATACCCGGTTCCGAATTTTTTCTGGTATGGTCACAGGATGTTTCTCAATCTGGAGATTATAATGAAGGATTATTTGAAGGTTTGCAGAGCAACATCTTGAATTCTAAACCACAGAATATCTTTCTGGTAAAACTTACTTACAGATTTGTTAAATAATTATGCCAAATAATTACAAAATTCGTTTTATAAGACAAGATGACCTTGAACAGTTTATTACTCTATGTGAGTTGCATGCTCAGTACGAGAAAGCAGAATATTCGGCAGCCGGTAAATTGGAAAAACTCCAAAAAGTTTTTTTCTCTGATTCTCCAAAGCTTTTCGGGTTAGTCGTTGAATCAGGATCTGAATTGAAAGGCTTTGCTACATACATGACTCAGTATTCAACCTGGAATGCAGAGGAATATGTATACCTCGATTGCCTTTTTTTGGTGGAAGAAATCCGGGCAAAGGGAATTGGCAAAAACCTGATGACACGGGTTAAACAGGAAGCTAAACGTTTGGGTTGTACTCTTATACAGTGGCAAACCCCGGATTTTAACGAGGGAGCAATTCGTTTTTATAAACGGTTAGGAGCAAAATCAAAAGACAAAAAAAGATTCTATTGGAATATTTAACGTCTCAAATCATACTTTGAGTCGATCAGAGTAATGGTAAGCTCGATTATTGAGTAAAAAACATCAAGCATGAAAAAACTTCTTATTACCCTTTGTATAAGTTTTATTGTGATCCAATTCAGCTTCTCTCAAAATAGCATCCAGTTTATTATTACTGACCTACCTGAATTAGAAGGTAAAAAAGTTGGGATTAGAGGAAGCGTGTCTCCACTTAGCTGGGAGAAATCTATTCCGCTTTTAAAAGGAAAAGAAGGGTACTCAGTAACTTTGGAATTCCCTGTATCCGCAGAAGAAATAGAATTTAAATTTGTGCTGTTTGATGATGACTCCAATCCTGTCTGGGAAAATACAAGTAACAGAAGCGAACGCTTAACTAGCGATGGAGAGGTGATCTCTCTGCACTCCTGGAATGTTGAGCAAGTTATCGATATCAACTCTTTACCTTTGCTCCAACCCGATGAGTTGATGAAAGATTTTGAGCTTATTAAAACGATGGTGCTGGAAGTACATCCTGGAACCTATCGATATAATGATGAGGCTTCCATTCAGGAAGAGATAATGTTATTGGAAGAGAAATTTCAGCAGCCAATCACTCATGGGGAAGCGTATCTGGCAATGTCTAAGTTAACGGCTGCTATTCAATGTGATCATACCAAAGTGGGTTTCAATAATCAGAATAAAGTCATCAACTCAGTAATTCACGGTCAGCCTGATAAACTTCCGTTCACTTTCAGATGGTTCGGGGAACGAATGCTTGTTGAATATGACGCCACATTGGGGAACATAGTAGGTGAGGGAACAGAAGTACTCAGCATTAATGGAGTATCGGTTGCTGATATTCAGAGAAAAATGTTCCCTTATATCGCTGCTGATGGTTCCACAGATCAAAATCGGATTTATAAAATGCAGGTAGAAGGATTCGATTTCAGATATAACGCATTCGATGTATTCTACCCGCTTCTTTTTCCTTTTAAGAATAAAAACCTCGAACTAGAGATTATTAAGGCTGGGACTTCACAAAAAGAACAGGTAATTGTTATTGCGTTAACAAGAGAAGAACGGGCAAAAAATCTGGAACGAAAATACCCTGAGTTCCCCAAATCAAGAGATGATATGTGGAGCTTTGAGTTGTTGGAGAATCATACAGCTTTACTCACGATTAATTCTTTCGGAGCATTTGGCTGGAAAGCTATGAGCATGGATTGGAAAGCTTTTCTGGAGGAGAAGTTTTCGGTGTTTGAGGAAAAAGGCATTGAGCATTTGATTATAGATATCAGAAGAAATAATGGCGGGGCTGATGAAATGGCAAAAGAGTTGTTTTCGTATCTGGATATCAAAAAGGATATTACACTTAAACCATTCAGAGAAGGGAGAACACGTTACCTGAAGTTTCCTGAGACACTTAAACCATTTGTGCAAAGCTGGGGTGAAAATCCCTGGTATTTTGATTTGGAAACTAAGGAACAGAATGACATTTACTATGTTTTTCCTGATGATATGTCAGAGGATCGTTTCCTGAAGAGAGATAAAAACATGTTCAACGGAGAGGTATATCTGCTTACAAGTTCTGCAAATACTTCACTGGCTTTTTATACAGCTTTGAATTTTCGACGGCAACAGCTTGGAATGATTATCGGGCAGGAAACAGGAGGGAACATGAGAGATATTAACGGAGGACAGATTTTGTTTTTAAGGCTTCCCAATTCAGGCATAGAAATTGACTTTCCTGTAATGGGAGGTTTTGCATTTGGCGATCAACCTAATAATGGGGTAAAACCGGATGTAGAAACATCTGAAACAATAGAAGCTTTTATAAATGGGAGCGATATTGAGATGGAAAAAGCACTAAATATGATAAGCAAGAATTAATCATTTACCCCTTCTCCAACTTAAAAAAGTAACCCCGCCGATTATCACCAATGCACCTCCAAACTGTTGCAGGGTTAGCATCTCACCGAGTAAGATTATGGATAGAGTAATGGTAGAGACCGGACCAATGGTTCCAATAATAGACACATTCGGCGCTCCCAGCCTTTTGATGCCTTCATTAATCATAAAAGAAGGTATAAAGGTAGCAAAAACGGCCATCCCAATACTGTAAAGATATACTTCCATCTGGTAGCCAAGAAGATTGGAATTCGTGGTAATAAAGAAATGAATGAATACCAGAATACAGGATATTATCATTGAGTAAGTAGTAAGTCTAATACTGCCAATTCCTGAAACAACAGCATAGCTGATCACCATATAGCTGGCATAAAAGAAAGCGCTAAGTGCAACAAAGATGGCTCCAAGAATCAGATCTTCACGGTTACCGATTAAAATACCTCCTTCATCCGCGAAAATAATTACCATCCCGATGTACGTGAATATGATAGAAACGATCATTCCCAAAGAGATTTTCTTTTTAAGGAATACAGCACTAAGAATTAAAACCATTGTTGGGTAAGTGTATAAGATGAGTCGTTCGAGACTCGCCGTGATATAACTCAATCCTTTGAAATCGAAAAAACTGGAGAGATAATATCCGGTTATTCCAATTCCAAGAATTCCCAGTTTTTCCTTCTTTGAAAGAGTTCTGGAACTCCATTCACGTTTATGATATAACCAAACTCCAATATAAAAAGGAAGGGAGAAAAGCATCCGAAATAAAAGCAGACTTACGGAATCAATATCATATTGATAAGCCAGTTTAACCAAAACTGCTTTAGATGAATAGAGGATAAAACCTACTATTGTAATTAATACCCCAATGAAAATAGACTTGCGGATGGATGCTCCTAATTAAATTAAAAAAGCCTTCCGATTTGGAAGGCTTTTAAAGATACAAACGAATCAGATAAATTAATTTCGGTTAAAACAAGAACATTCAAGTCCGGCAGCATCAAGTCTTGGGAAGGCACCAGTCTCTGTGATTTGATTCTACTTCAAAAGGAATCACTTGAGAGTTGCCTGTTTCTACGTCAATTCTGTTAATCTTACCGTTCGCCCAGATGATCATTGACATCCCATTTATTCCGGGCATTGGTTGAAAAGCTGAGTAAGACAGAAATAAAGGTGGTTAGAAAGAGTTTCATACGATTCGTTGGTTAGTGTTTCCCGATAATACCATTGATAGGGTAATTTTCAGTTAATTCACGAGGTTTTTCAAAAACAATAGTTATTAGCTATTATTAACAGTTTTAATTTGGGTGTTTCCAGATATTAAAAAAGCTCAGGTACTAAATTTTTCGGAGTGTTTTTAAAGAAGTCCCTTTTACTAACTGTTTTCGTATTAGCTTTCTTCGTATCGGCTTTCGGTCAGAAGTACAACATAAAAACGTATTCTGTTAATGATGGATTACCATCCAGTTACGTGAATGATGTACTTATTGATGATCAGGGATTTGTATGGTACGCTACGGCTAACGGACTGGTTAAATTTGATGGGTTAAACTTCAAAAATTACGATACTAATAACGGTTTAAAAGACGCTCTAATATATGATTTACACAAAGATAAAAATGGGGATTTATGGGTGTCTACTGAATTCGGAGGAGTAGCGAAGTTTAGTATTGATACAGAAACAGCGGTATACCTTGAAGAGTTATCAGAACTCGATTCAATACAAATTAATTATATAAATGAAGGTCCGGATGAAACACTTTGGTTTGCCACTGATAAGCATGGAATAGTAGAATGGGATAAAGAAAAGGGAGTTTCATTTAAACTTAATGAAGAAAACGGACTGCCATACAATCAGGTTTGGGATTTTGTTTTTGATGAGGATAGAAAAATTTGGATTTCCACCTCTTCTGGTGTTGCAGTATATGATGAAAAAAAAGGAATAATTGATGTTTTTAGAAAACAAAATGGTTTAGCAGGGGAATTAACATATCATGTATATCCGGCAGCAGATGGCAAAAAATGGGTTTCAACGAGCAACGGTGTATCTATTATTAATACGGATTATAGTATTGAAAATATAACTGAAATCGATGGAAGGAGGTTGAATTATGTATTTAGTATTACGGAAGATAAAAATGGTATTATTTGGATAGGAACAGAAGGCGATGGATTGTATTGGTTTGACGGGGAAATCTTTACGCATATCACAAAAAGAAATGGATTAAGTAGCAACGAAGTTTTTCGGTTAATAAAAGACAGTGAAGGTGTGATATGGGTAGCTACAACAGGAGATGGTGTTAACATTTTCAAAGACAAAGAGTTTAAAATTTTTGATGGTGCTTCTGATTTAGATGTAAATACCATCTACAGTTCATTAAAAGCTTCTGATGGAACCCTGTGGTTTGGTACAGAAGATGGAATTAGTAGCTTTAATAAAGGCAAGTTTAAAAATTATACTCTCCCGGAGAGTTTATTTTCTCAGGACGAAATATGGGATATTGAAGAAATGAGTAGTGGCAATTTACTCATGCTTACTTACGATCATGATATTATTGAATTTGATGGCTCATCTTTTTATCACCCATCATTCTATGATATATTATATCCCTATTATATAAGTGATATACTAACAGAAGAGGATGGAACCATTTGGTTTACTGCTTTTCAGGCATTATTAAAATATAAAGATGGTAAGCTTGAAAAGATTGATTTGCCCACAAAGAATTATTGGCAAACCGAACTAAACTTTATTACTAAAGACTCAAGGGGGTATTACTGGATAGGTACTGAGGCAGGGGTGGCACGGTTTGATGGAGATAAATTTAAATTTATTGCAGAAGATGATGGCCTAATAGGAGGTTCAATTTATGATATTAAAGAAGACGAGAATGGAGCTTTATGGGTTGGAACAAATAAGGCAATTAATGTACTTTACAATTTTGATGATCAGGATTTTCCCCAAAATATAATCCAGTTTGAGACAGAGGAATTTCATCTCCAGGAGACTATATTTCTCCAGTTCGATCAGTTTGGAAACCTATGGCAGGGCACTAATGGAGGATTAAATTACTTTGATCTGGATCTTTGGAGAGGTCACCGAATAGTACAACAACAACATTTCCCTTTAAACGATTTCGGATATGGAATAGAGTTTAATGGTTTTGCTTCATTATTAGATAACGATGGAACACTCTGGTTTGGAAGTGATTCAAAAGGGTTGATCACTTATACTTTTCCAGAAGGAGCATCAAAAATAACCCCTGCTAATCCTCCAAAAGTTTATCTAAGAGAAATACTTGCCAATAACACATCGATTTTTAATCCATCTGTTAATGATGCCCCAGATTTTCCGATCCGGTCTGACTTTGATCAGAATAATATAAACTTCCGCTTTAATGCGATCGATTATACAGATCCAAACCGAATAAATTATCAATACAAATTGGAAGGTTTCGAGGAAGATTGGCACCTGGAAAGCTCTATATCTGAAGCCAGGTATACTAACCTTCCTCCGGGAGCATACAAGTTTCTTGTAAGGACCAAGTCTGTTAAATCCGGATGGAGTCGACCTGTTCAACTTGCTTCTATTTCAGTTGATATTCCATTTTGGAAAACCACTCAATTTATCTTGACAGCATTCATTTCAAGCTTACTACTAATTGGTATCTTTGTAAGAAGCTATGTTGACAGAAAGGAAAAAAGGAACCTTAAAGCTCTGGTTGATGAACAGACCAAAGAATTGAAGTCTGCACTTGTTGAAAAAGAAGTATTAATTAAAGAAATCCATCACAGAGTAAAAAATAATCTGGCGGTTGTTTCGGGATTATTGGAGTTGCAAAGTTGGGATGTGCCAGAAGGTGATGCTAAGAGTGCAATACAGGAGAGCAAGTTGCGTATACTGGCGATGTCAAAAATTCATGAGAACCTGTACCAGAACGATGACCTGGCAAGAGTCAATTTTAAAAAATTTTTGGAAGACCTGGTTTCAAGTGTATCAGCAACCATGAAAAAACAAGGATTTGAAATTGAACTCAAGCTTAATATTGATGAATTAGCCATGGACGTTAATACAGGGATACCGGTAGGTTTGATTGTCAACGAGGTAGTAAGTAATTGTTATAAACATGCTTTTAATAACACCAAGAGTGGTATTATTAATGTAAGCTTTACACAACAATCAGATTCCTATACTCTCGAAATCTGTGATAATGGTGTTGGGTCGGAAGAAAACCTATTGGATAAGAAGACTTCTTCTTTAGGAATTACACTGGTTAAATCACTTTCTTCTCAAATCAATGGTACATTATCGTACCACGGTGATAATGGGTCCAAATTTAGCATTGTGTTTCCAAAGATTGTGACTAACTCTTAAACTTTTTAATAAAGTTTTTTGTGAAGGTGCTAAGTGCCAATCTCCCAGTTACTTCAGCTCTGCTCTCTAAAAGAGTTTCCATGTTATCCGTTCCTGTCCAGAGAGTTTGTTTTAGCTTTTGCATAGCTCTGGGATTATAACCAGATAGTTTTTCTGAGAGTCTGATAACGGCTTCATCAAGCTCAGTAACAGAAGGAAAAATATCATTATATAGCCCTTTTTGATATGCCCAGTCAGCTTCTCTCCATTCTGTTGCGTTGATACTCAGAGAGGATAATGCCGAAACCCCAATTTTCCTTTCAACAACAGGAGCAATTACAAAAGGGCCGATGCCAATACTAAGTTCACTTAGTTTAATGGATGCATTTTCAGAGGCAAGTGCATAATCAGAAGCAGCAACTATCCCAACTCCTCCTCCAACAGTTTTACCATGTACCCGACTGATAATTAGTTTGGGACACTTTTTCATGGCTATTATTACTTTTCCGAATCCAGAAAAGAATTTTTTACCATGTTCTAAGTCTTCTATTGTTAATAGCTCATCAAAAGAAGCGCCCGCACAAAAAGCTCCTTCCCCCGAACTTTTAATGACAATTACTTTAACATCCTGATTTGCACCGGCTTTAGTGATGGTTTCAGCTAATTTATGTAATAATGTTTTTGGAAGAGAGTTACTTTTTGGATGATAAAATTCGATAGTTCCTATGTTATTGTCTACAGAAAGATGTACAAATTCACTCATTGAGTAAAAACAAATGGGTTAGTTAATAGATAATTGTTCCTGAGCTGTAATTCGAAAGATGAAACTGAAATTGGAGTTAATGCTCTTATATCAAAAGGAGCTATTGCATTAAACTCATCAAATGGAGAGTTAAACTTAATAGAATTAAAAAATCCTCCAATGAAAGTAATCGTTTTCAGATTACGGACAGTGAATTCAGTCTCAGTTGTTAAATGAAGAGATGGAGAACTGTTTAGAAAAGAGTCAGGGACGAAGTTTGCCTCTAAAACTATTTTATTCTCTTTTCCCTGAGCAAAGGTTGCGCCAGTAAAAAAGATAAAACTTAGTATTAATAATAAGATCGTTCTCATTCTAAAATATAGGCTAAATACCGTTTAGATGTGAGGATCAATTTAAACTCAATTAGTGTCGTTTCGGTAGAATAAACTTGTAATTCTAATCGGACTTGTTAGTTTAAATGTTTTTTCATTCAAAATATAAGGTCATGATCAGGAACTACTTACGATTTGTTTTCAGAAACTTCAAAAGAAATCCGGGATTCCTTTCAATTAATATCATTGGTCTAGCAGTAGGAATTGCTACGGTATTGTTGATTACTTTATACATAAATCATGAGCTTAGTTTTGATAACTACCATGAAAAGAAAGACCGAATCTATCGGATTGTATCATTTGGTGGTTTTGCTGAAAAAAACTGGGGCGATTATGTAGCTGGCAATCCAATCCAAAGTATGAGAGAATCTTATACAGAAATTGAAGATGCTACAAAATACATGAATTGTGGTACAAATTATCTGAGAATTGAAGATGTAAGGTATGATGATATTTCAATGCTTTGTACTGAATCAAACATCTTTAATATTTTCTCATTTAATCTTATCGCTGGGAATCCTAATGAAGCTCTTAATACCCCAAATAGAGTTGTGATTTCCCGCTCTTTGGCAGACCGGATATACAATGGTGAAAATCCAATTGGCAAAATCATTCCTATCAATTTGTTCAGAGAAGAAGCAGAATTTGAAGTAGCTGGATTAATGGAAGATATCCCTGTTAACTCCCATTTCAGTGCAGATATCTTTGTTTCGTATGTATCTCTTGAAAATACAAATCTATGTTTGGATTGCGGTCAAAGAATGTATGCACTTTTGAATGAAGGAAATGAAGCAGGTATAGATTCAGTAGAAAGCCGAATTCTTTCTCATATAAGAGATATAAATGGTCGTACATATGTAGACGACATAAAACTGGAACCTCTTTCAGATGTGTATTTCTCAAAAACCATTGAGCAAAGTCAGGGTAATATGCAGTATATCTATATAATGTCGGGCATCGCCTTTCTTGTTTTGTTAATAGGTTGTGCAAACTACATGAATTTAGCAACTGCCAGATTCTCTCAAAGGTCAAAAGAAATAGGGGTGAGAAAAGTTCTGGGGGCAGACAGGAAAGAGTTGATGACTCAGTTTTTTCTTGAAACCATATTATTAACCTTGTTGGCATTACCAGTAGCTATGATCTTATTGGGGTTTACGTTACCCTATTTCAATGAACTCGCCGGAACTGAAATTTCTATCGATTGGCTTCAGAATATTACTTTATACGCTACAATACTGGCATCAATTATTGTAATAGCATTGGTAGCAGGCAGTTATCCTGCTTTATTTCTTTCTTCTTTTAAGCCAAGTGATGTAATTAAAGGGGAGTTAAAGCCTAGTTTTTCTTCGACAAGTGTTCGAAAAATCCTTGTAGTTTTTCAGTTTTTTGTGGCGATTGTAATGATCATTATTACAAGCGTAATAATGAACCAACTTTTCTATGTGCAGGAAAAAAATCTGGGTTTTGATTCAGATCAGGTAGTAATTGCGAGACTTACTGATCAGGAGTTAATGGTAAAACACATTACTGTAAGGGAAGAGTTTGAGAAACTGGCATATGTAAAAGAAGCATCTTCTTCTTCAGGGGTTCCGATTCAAAGAGGGGGAAGTCATATTATCCATGAATTGGAAGACGGAACAAATATCAGATTTGTTATGCCGACTGTAGATGAGAATTTTTTATCAACGATGGATATAAAACTTGTATCAGGAAGAAACATATCTACCGAGCTAAAAGAAGGAGTGAGGGAAGTACTGATTAACCTGGATGGTGTAAAGAGACTTGGCCTGGAATTTCCTGAAGATGCACTTGAGCTTGAAATCAGTGGTTATACGGTAGTTGGAGTTATTGAAGATTTTCATATTAAACCCCTTGATGTAGAAATGCAGCCTATCTTGCTAAGCCAAAATCAATGGGGGCGCGGATATGGAATGCTCGTAAAACTTCAGGGAGGTAATATTGCAAATGCCTTGGATGGCTTGAAGGAAGTCTGGAATGATATGGGAGCATTAGAACCATTAGATATAAAATTTCTGGATGATCAGATTAATGAACTCTATCAAAAAGAAAGAAATACAGCGAAAACAATTGGCTCGTTCGCATTTCTTGCAATTTTCTTATGCTGTCTTGGCTTGTTTGGTCTGGTTACTTTTATTACCGAGCAAAGGATTAAAGAAATTGGAATTAGAAAAGTATTAGGGGCTACCGTATCCAATATAATTTTACTCTTGTTCAAGGATTTCGGCAAATTGATATTAATCTCATTCTTTATTTCAATCCCAATAGCTTTTTATACATCTGAAAAATGGTTGGAAAACTTTGTCTACAGAATTGAAATAGGCCCAGTGATTTTTTTAGTGTCTGGTTTGATAGTTATGATCATAGCTCTTATTTCAACGGGAATAAGATCTAGGCAGGCTGCACTAACGAATCCAGCTGAGATTCTAAGAGGCTAATTAGAAACCTTATTTAACTTATCAGGTAGATACTTAAGCGCTATATTGATTAGTTTAGAATATGTATCATTCCAAATATTGAAACTACCTGATTTAATGAGAAAATTAATTTTTCCAGTAGCATTATTTCTGATTGCTACTATTTCTACTCAAGCTCAAACAGTTAATGAATATTTAATCTCTTTTGAGAATGCTATTCATCATGAAGCGAGTATCAAAGCCACTTTTTCAAATTTAGACCTTAAGCCACTTGAAATAAGAATGAGCCGGACTTCTCCGGGCAGATATGCTATCCATAATTTTGCAAAGAATGTTTATGGAGTAAAAGCTTTTGATGAAGAAGGAAATGAGCTCGAAATAACACGACCGAATCCTCAACAATGGGATGTTCATGGTCATAACGGGACCGTACATTTTGAATACACGTTGTTCGCAAACAGGGGAGATGGCACCTATTCACAAGTAGATGAAACACATGCTCATCTCAATATTCCGGCTACCTTTGTATTTCCGAGAGACTATCAACATCGACCTGTTCATGTAACGTTTGATGTTCGTGAAGACCTTAATTGGCAAATTGCTACACAGCTAAAAAGACTGGATGAAGACACCTATTTTGCTTCTGATACCTACTATTTTATGGATAGTCCAGCCTTGATCGCAGACTATCACTTAAGAGAAGAAATGGTGGAAGGTCAACTAATTCGCATGGTGCTTCATACCCAGGCAAGCGAACGGGAAGTAAACCAATATTTTGGAAAAGTGATGGATATTGTAAAAGTACAGAGAGATGTTTTCGGAGAACTTCCGGAATTTGATTACGGAGAGTACACATTTCTTTTAAACTATATGCCAAACGCCAGTGGAGATGGAATGGAGCATAGAAACTCAACTATTGTTACCGGATCTAAAGCTTTGGACGAACCTCTAGGGGATTACAGATTAAGTACTGTTTCACATGAATTTATACATGCATGGAACGTGGAAAGAATCCGTCCTGCCTCACTGGAACCTTTTGATTTTGAAGAAGCGAATATGAGTGGGGAACTTTGGTTTGCGGAAGGATTTACCAGCTATTATACAGGTTTAATGCTTGCAAGAGCAGGAGTACGTACTCATCAGGAATATGTGGAAAGTTTAGATGGTACGCTTAATTATGTGATCAATTCCCCGGGGCGACAGTTTTTTAATCCCATTGAAATGAGTTACCGGGCTCCTTTTGTAGATGCAGCTACTGCAATCGATCCAACAAATAACAATAACATATTTGTTTCTTATTACTCCTATGGAAGTGTATTAGGTTTGGCTTTAGATCTTACGTTGAGAAATCAGAATAATGGGCTGAACCTGGATGATTATATGAAGCTACTCTGGGATAAATATGGCAAAACAGAAATCCCATATACTATTCGGGATCTTCAGGCTGCGTTAGGTGAATATGCCGGAGTTGATTTTGCTAACCAGTTTTTTGAACAGTATATCTACAATAGTAATATGCCAGACTATAAATCATTATTGCAACAATTTGGGGTAAGTTTTGAATCGGAAAGTCCGGGCAAAGCAAGCTTAGGCTCATCAATCAATGAGAATAATGGAGTTTGGAAACTGACATCTAATGCCATAATAGGAAGCCCCCTCTACGAAGCAGGAATAGAAGCAGAAGATGAAATTATTTCTATTGCAGGGGTTCGACTATCTGAAGTTGAAACGATTGATGAAATTCTTGAACGGAGAAGACCGGGTCAAACAATCGAAATTGTATTCTCAAGATGGGGAGAATCAAAAAGAGCAAGAGTCAGGCTCGTGGAGTCCAATAGAATTAAAACGGAAATAAATCCCCGCGCAAACAGGCAGGCAAGGGCGAAAAGAGAGGCTTGGATTCAAGGAGATAGTTGATAAAGTGAGAGTCGATTATCATTTTTCAGACTAATCAATTTATTCGGGGTAACTTATTAATAAAGGCATGAAAATAATATTACTTTTAATCACTCTTTCAACTCTCACTTTATCAGCACATTCACAATCCTATCCGGAAATCCTTCCAATGAAGGAGCGTGCCAGGGTTATTGATCATTTACTTGCTGATAAAGTACAGACCATACTTCCGGATATCATGAGAAGTGAAGGAATTGATATGTGGTTGATTATTTCACGTGAGTACAATGAAGATCCAGTAATCAAAACATTGTTACCAGCTACCTGGTTAGCCGCCCGGCGCCGAACTATTTTAGTTATTTACGATCGGGGAAATGATGAAGGTTTGGAAACATTAGCCGTTGCCAGATATGATGTCGGTGAAATCTTCAAAAAAGCCTGGAATAAAGAAGTACAACCGGACCAATGGGTGAGGTTACTTGAGATAATAGAAGAACGTGACCCCAAAAAAATTGGAATCAATATCTCAGAAACATGGCAGCATGCGGACGGGATGGTAGTAACAGATTATGAAGAGTTAAAAAAAGGGATTGGAAAAAAGTATACCGATCGGTTGGTTTCTGCTGAAAAGGTGGCAGTAGGTTGGCTGGAAACGAGATCGGCAAAAGAGATGATCATATATCCACAAGTGGTTAGAATAGCGCATGAAATAATTGCGGAAGGATTTTCAGATAAAGTGATACAACCGGGAGTAACAACTACTGATGATGTAGTTTGGTGGTATCGCGAGAAAATAAGTGAGTTAAAACTGGTTACCTGGTTTCATCCCAGTGTTTCAATTCAGCGAGCTGATCCCGAATCATTTGATCACCTCAGAACTTTTGATAGTCGTCCATCTGAGAATGTGATTCTTCCCGGTGATTTGTTGCATGTCGATTTTGGAATTACTTATCTGAGATTAAATACCGATACACAACAACATGCCTATGTGCTTAGACCGGGTGAAACTTCAGTTCCGGAATACCTGAATAAAGCATTTGATAACGGGAACAGACTTCAGGATATCTTTACTGGTAATTTCAAAGAAGGGAGAACCGGCAATGAAGTACTAAAAATGTCCAGAGAACAGGCTATCGAAGAAGGGCTAAAACCTTCTATCTATACACATCCGATTGGATACCACGGGCATGCCGCCGGTACTACGCTCGGAATGTGGGATGCCCAGGACGGCGTTCCCGGAGATGGAGATTATCCTCTTCATCTGAATACAGCCTATTCAATTGAGCTGAATGCGGCAACTTATATCGAAGAGTGGGGAAAAGAAATCAGGATTATGCTGGAAGAAGATGCTTTCTTTGATGAAACAGGAGTTTGGTATATCGACGGGAGACAAAAAGAAATTATGACGATTCCGAGAGTTCGAGCCAAACAATAATAAGTATGAAGAAAATAGGCTGGTATATTTTTGTAGTTCTATTTTCTATGGTCTTTTTTTCTGAGAATAGCTTAGGTCAGAATTCAAAATATTCACTTAATGCTGGTTATTTATATTCACCAACAATTCTATCATATGGACTGATTTATCGATCGGACCATGGTTCAGAGCCTTTTAAAGTTGAAAAAATTCAAGGGTTTGGAGTCGGATATTCGATAAGAGTATTTAGGTTTTTCAGCCCGGAACTTAGCTTCATTCAATATTCTATCATGGGAATAGATGATCATATAGAAGATGAGGTGAAGTTCGAAGGTGTACAGTTAAGATTAGGGGGAGCTCTTCATATTCATTCTAAAAATCCTGAACTGAATATGAACTTTGGATACATTAAAGTTGAAAGTAGATTTGAAAGACAACAGGAAGATGGTATTAAAATTGAGAGAAACGGGGATGGAGGTGGGCTTTATTTAGGACCTTCGATTATTGTAAAGATCAATAATACTCATGCTTTAAAATTTTCTGCATATGGTGTTTTAATGGGTTCTGGATTTGATACACCTTCAAGCTTTGATTTAGGTTGGATGCTTACTGTTCATTCAGAACTTTCAATTTCCTATGTATTTAGATTTTGATCTTGTGAAACAATAACATCATTTGATCGCTAAAACCCACTCTTTTATCTTAGAGTAATTTAGAGTTTGGGTTATGGTAAAAATTAAAGGGCTTATCATCCTGTTGTTTTGCTTTCTATATACAATAGAAGCAGAAAGTAGACAGTTTGGGAATTATACCAGTACCACAGAATTAGAGCAGCAACTGGAACAATCCAATGGTCAGGAACGGGTATTACTACTTTTACGTATTTCTTCACGTTATAACAGAACAGATATTAACCGGGCAAGAGAACTTGCTGAAGAAGCACTTTCTTTAGCTACAGTTTTTGACCAGGATAGTTTGATTGCTGAGAGTAATCTTCACTTGGGATACATTTCTTTATTGGAAGAAAAAAGTGCCCAAGCTTTGGATAATTATATAAAAGCCAGAGAAGTTTTTGATGATTTTGATATCAAACTTAGAGAAGGAACTGCGCTAACCAGAATAGGTCAGCTGTATTCGGAATTAGGAAACTATCCGGAGGCGTTAGAAAACTATTACGAAGCTTTAGAAATTTTCAGAGAGAATAATGGAGCAAACGGAGAATTGGATGTGTTGCTTAGAATTTCAATGGCCTTGGGTGAAAGAGGAGAGATGGAATCTGCATTGAATTATGCAGAACAAACCATAGAGTTTGCTGAGAACATCCAAAATAAAATGGGTATGTCTATGGCTCTGTCCCAAGCGGCGGCAATAGAAAAAGAACAGAGGAATATTGACAATGCCATTTCCTACTATGAGCGCGCTATGGAAGTCTTAGAGGAAATGGGTAGTTCCCATGGTGCAGTAGCTGTAATGCTCGATTTATCTGATTTATATGAAGGTAATACTGATTATTCCAAAGCTATTTCACTTAACAATGAGGTCTATGAGTTTGCAAAAGCAAACAAGAACAATGTGTTACTCATTGAAAGCATGTTTAATTTTTCCAGAATCCTGCATACACAAGGAGATTTCGAGGCATCCAATGATACTCTTTTTTCTGCACAGCAATTAATCAACGAAAGTGGCCTGGAAATTATGGAAACTCTGTTTCTTCTTTTGATTTCAGATAATTATAAAGAGATGGGAGACTATGATGAGGCTATTACTTATGCAGATGCTGCAAGATTAAGTGCAGAAGAACAGGGAGACTTAGGTAAGATTGAAGATACCTTGGTTACTTTAATTTCTTTATACCAGCAAAACAGGGATTATTCAAAGGCGTTTAAGACACAGCAATCTCTGTTAATTATAAGAGATTCGATTTATTCAAAAGAAAACGCTGAACAAATAGCGAGAATGCAGGCTCGGTACGAGATAAATGAGAGAAAAAAAGAAATAGAATTATTACAGACCCAAAACAGACAGAAGGCTACAAGCCAATTATATATGGGAATAGGGTTAATCCTTGTACTTCTTACAGGTTTTTTTGTAGTTCGTAGCCAACGGTTAAAAATTAAAAGCAGCAATACAGAACTCGAAATGTCGAAGTTAAAGAGGGAAGAGCTGAAACGTGATCTTGAGTTTAAAAACAAGCAGTTGACCACTCAAAGTCTCAATATGGTTCAGAAAAATGAAATGATGGAAGAGATCAAGCAGAAAATTGATACTCTTAAGGAAGGAGGTTCCTCAAGAGAATTAAACAGTATAGCTCAACTTGTAGATTATAGTGCCAATTTAGATGAAGACTGGAAACAGTTTCAGATGCATTTCGAAGAAGTTCATTCCAGTTTTTATCATATCCTTAAAGATCGGTATCCTGATCTTACTCCTAATGAAATGAGACTTTCGGCTTTAGTGAAACTCAATCTAACTATTAAAGAAATGGCTGCAATACTGGGTATTTCTCCGGATAGCGTAAAAACAGCCCGTTACCGTCTTCGAAAAAAGCTGGATATTAATACCGAAGACAACCTTTCTGAATTTATGTTGGGGCTTGAAAAAGAGTCATTGGAAGTAAACTAAAAGCTTTTTTAGTACAATTTTAGAACATCTTTTTTGACATGCTTACCTGATGTTCACCTAATCTTTAGTGTACTTGTATACCTGTTGTTGACGTAAGGATTCGTATCCCGATTGGTCTGACCCCGTAATTTTGTGCGCATCAGAAATGAGCGTCAAGAATACTATAAATAATCAATAAACAAGAAACAGAAATACAGAAATGAAAAAAATAATAATGGGTGTGTTGATGATGTTCATCTCAACACAAGTAGAATTAGCTTTAGGTCAGCCCATGCAGGGTGACAATTTATTCGAGGGACAACATGCTCCTCTTTTTGAAGGCATGGGAGTTCATAATTTTGAGATTTCATCCAAAGATGAACTGGCAAGTATTTACTTCAACCAAGCTGTAGCACTCACCTATGGATTTAATCATTTGGAAGCAGAACGTTCTTACGAACAGGTTGCATTAATTGACCCAAATTCAGCAATAGCATACTGGGGTAAGGCTTTAGTCCTTGGTCCAAACATAAATGCAGCTATGGAATCTTCAGCAGTACAACCTGCTTATAACGCCATTGAAAAAGCAAAACGCTTGAAAAAGTATGCCTCTGAAAAAGAACGTGATCTTATTGATGCATTAGCAGAACGCTATTCAAATAATGAGTCACTTTCTGATCGTCAGGAATTAGATAAAGCCTATGCAAATGCGATGAGAAAATTGGCTGAGAAATATCCAAATGATCCAAATATCCGAACCTTGCTTGCAGAAGCGTTGATGGTGATTCATGCGTGGGACTATTGGTATGGTGATGGTCGCCCAAAAGAATGGACACCGGAAATTGTAGAAGTTCTGGAAACAGGTCTTGCAAATTATCCTGATCATACCGGATTGATTCACTATTACATTCATGCTGTTGAAGCCTCAAAAACACCCGGAAGAGCGCTGAAATATGCGAATATCATGGAGGATCTTGTTCCCGGATCAGGTCATCTTGTACATATGCCAAGTCATATTTATATCCGTACCGGATACTATCAAAAAGGAGTGGAGGCTAATGAACGCGCTATTTTGGTAGATAATAATTATATCACTCAATGTCGCCAGCAAGGGATTTATCCTTTAGCCTATGTGCCTCACAACCGTCACTTTCTATGGGCTATGGCCACTCTACAGGGAAACAGCTCTAAAGCAATTATGGCGGCTAAACATATGGCCAATCATATTGATGATGAGAATATGAGAATTCCAGGACTGGGAACTCTTCAACATTACTGGGTTACTCCACTCTATGCCTATGTCCGCTTTGGAAAGTGGGACGAAATCATGAGCACAGAAAAACCTGCGGAAGACTTGGTTTATCCATTGGGGGTATGGCACTATGCACGGGGTATAGCGTTTATTGCTCAGGGAAAACTCGAAAAAGCGAGAGGTGAGCTTAAATCCTTGGAGAAAGTACGGAAAGACAAAAGGCTGGAAGGAATTACAGTATGGGAAATAAACCCGGCTACAGATGTACTTTCAATCGCTTCTCTTGTTCTTGAAGGTGAAATCGAGGGCAAAGCAAGAAACTACACCAAAGCGATTTCAATATTGAAAGAAGCAGTAGCTATGGAAGATAAGTTAAACTATAACGAGCCTTCTGATTGGCACTACCCTGTGAGACAAAGCCTAGGTGCTGTATTATTAAAAGCAGGGAAATTTAATGAAGCAGAAAAAATTTATCAGGAAGATTTGGAAACATTTCCTGAAAACGGGTGGTCACTACATGGTTTATATCAGGCTTATGAAAAACAATCTAAGTTGAAACAGGCAGAATCGGTAAAGCTCCGTTTCGAAGAAGCCTGGAAATGGGCCGATATTAGTTTAACAGAGTCAAGAGTTCTATAACGGTACCCTAAGCAAGTTAAGAGAGAAAAGCCAAACCGTGATGGAGTTCTTCCATCGCGGTTTTTTAAAACAGAAAGTACAATGAGAAAAATGAAGACTAAGAGAATAAACATCAGTCTGCTTTTAATTTCAATTGGGATAATTACACTGAATATGTCATGCTCAAAACATGGAGGAATTAATGATCCTGATATCCCGGTGATTATTAAACCGGAACCCGGAAAAGATATCACAACACTTCCAATTATAGTACACATAATTCATGAGGGAGAGCACGTTGGAGAGGGGACAAATCTTTCAAAAAACCGCATCTTAAGACAGATTGAAATTCTTAACGAAGATTTCAGAAGAAAGGAAAAAACCAGAGGATTCAATGATCACCCTGACGGTGCAGACACCAGAATTGAATTTATACTGGCAAAACAGAATCCTGATCGTAAGTTATCAAATGGAATAAACCGGATAAATAGGAATCAGCATAGCGTTGAAGAATTGGGATATAACCAAAATCATTTTGCACAATATGCATATTGGGATCCCAAAAACTATATAAATATATGGGTTTCTCCCTTACCCAAAGAAGCTGAATGTTTGGTGTTGGGTGCATCAACAGGACCGGAAACGAATCTTCCAGGAAGCCATTTTCTGTCTGTTCCTGGGCCAAATGATGCAGATGGTATACTTATAAACTGGGCTCATTTTGGAGAAACGGATATTAACTGTCATGCACGTTTTGGACGTACCCTAACTCACGAAATGGGACATTTTCTGGGTTTGCTCCATACTTGGGGGGATCGAAAATGTGATACCAATGATTATGTTTTAGATACACCGGGAGTAATAAAAGAAGTATTTGGAAGAAATAAATTTATTGGATGTTCAGGTGAAGAAGTTCAGATAGAAAATTATATGAACTATACCGATGACGAAGTTATGAATATGTTTACAAAAGGGCAGGCAGAGAGAATGCATTATGTTCTCAAAAATCACAAAGGGAGAAATTCATTAATTTCCAGTTTTGCATTAGACTGAGTTTTATTCACTCTTTAAACTCTTTACAGGATTTTGGGAAGCTGCTTTTACAGTTTGAAAGCAAAGTACTATCCATGCCAGAACTATCGCTGAAATTCCTGAGATTAAAAATATAATTGGGTTGATCTGAATTTTGAATGAAAAATTCTCGAGCCAATCTTTCATCAACATCCACGAAACAGGGGTGGAAATTATGATGGAAACGAGGATTAGCCTCAAAGTATCTTTGGAAAGGAGAAATACTATTCCGGATGCAGACGCTCCCATAACTTTGCGGATTCCGATTTCTTTAGTTCGCTTTTCTATCGCAAAAGAAATAAGTCCTAACAGACCTAATATGGCTATAAATATGGCAAGTCCTGTGAATATACTTACCACCTTAGCAATTCTCTGTTCTGCCTGATATTGTATATATAACTGATCATCTAAAAAGGTGAATTCAAAAGGTAAGCCATTGGTCATACTATTCCATTTCTCTTCAACGGAGCTTAGGAATGGAGTAATGTTTGTATTTGGTGATATTCTGGCTGAAAGGAAATGGTTTGGCCCTTTGAATACTTCAGAGTTTTCGTGAAAGAAGGCCATGGGTCCAATTTCTGAATGGAGTGATATAAGATTGAAATCTTTTACCACCCCAATTATTTCAAAAGGATCATCAAGTCCGCTGTAATAGAAAGTCTCTCCTAAAGGAAAATCTGGTCCACGATCTAAGCCCTCGGGCCATGGGAGTTGATCAATAGCTGTTTCATTTATGATTACATAATTGGAATTAGCCTCTGAATAGTCGGAAAATTCCTGCCCCTTAATGAGTTCAAAATTTAAGGTGCTGATGTAATCTGAATCTACAATTAAAGAATTAAGCGGTATGTCTTTATCACTTCCATAAACCCGTGCAAAATCTTCATTGTAAATATATGGTGGAACAGCATTGGACTTCCCGACAGAAAGTACACCTGATTCACTTTCAATAAGCTGCTTAAAGGTTTCGGATTGATCTCCAAGCTTCATCACATTTTTAACTATCAGTACATTTTCTTTATCAAAGCCCAGATTTTCGTTTTGCAGATAATCAATTTGCTGGTAAATAATCACACTGCATGAAATCAGCATTATCGATATCGCAAACTGAAGAACAACCAATGAATCTCTCAATCCATTAAATGATAATTTGTTATTAGTAAGAGCAGCAGTTTTTCCTTTAAATGCTTCAATTGGATTGAAAGAGGTAAGAAAAAATGCAGGGTAAAGACCGGCAAGAAAACCAATGAGAATAGTGAACCCAATGATATAGAGCAGATTGTAAACAGTAAATAATTCTGAAAACATCAGGTTTTTAGCTGCAATCTGATTGAATGGATCAATGGACATATATACCAAAAAAAGCGACAGAATTAATGCCACAAAACTGAACAACATGGCTTCTGATAAAAACTGACCTATTAGAGAAGATTTTGATGAGCCAAGAGTTTTTCTGATCCCCACTTCTTTTGCACGGTGAACGGACCTTGCTGATGCCAAATTCATAAAATTTATGCTGGCTAAAACGATAATCAGTAACACAATACTTGAGAACACATATACATAAAAGATATCGCCTACGGCACTAAAACGATTACCTGAATCATTTATATTCAGATAAATATCGGTTACAGGTGTTAAAAAGAGCTCATAGTTTTTCGGATTTCCTTTGGCTGATTGTTCATCAATGCCAAATACAGGATAGATTTTCGCTTCTGCATAAGCTGGAATGGATGCATTAAGTTTTTCCTGAAAGGAGGGGAAGTATACATTCTCATTAAGTAACACATAGGTTACAAAAGTGGTCCAAACCCAGGTATTTTCTCTTTTTTTCACATTTGGATTGGAAGTTAATGAACTTAATAAGTCGAAAGTGAAGTGTGAGTTTTCCGGGAATTTTTCAACTACCCCGGTAATTTGGTAACTGACTTCTTCTCCGGGATTTCCCAATAAAATGGATTTACCCAATCCGGGTTCATTCTCAAAATATTTTTCTCTCGTGTCATTAGTAATCACAACCGAATAGGGTAGCGAGAGAGCACTTTCCGGGTTTCCTTCAATGAATTCCATAGAGAAGACATCAAAAAAAGTAGAATCGGCTGACAAAAATCGTGGCTCTACAAAGTATTGAGCTTCACCTTGATCCGATACGATAGTCACTAATCCATCTACCACACTTTGCAACCTGACCGTTGTTTCTATTTCCGGGAAGTCGGCTTGGAGCGTTGGTGCTACTCCTGGACCGGTAGATGAGAAATACCCATTGAAGTCAGACCAAATCAAGGTTTGGTCAACTCGGTAAATTCTGTCTGAATGTTCATGAAAGGTATCATAGCTAAGCTCATTTTGAACAAACAAAAAGATAATGAGGCAGGAAGCCATTCCAATTGCCAGTCCGGAAATATTGATAAAAGAATAACCGGGTTGTCGTTTAAAGTTTCTTAGAAAGATTTTTAAAATATTTGGCAGTAACTGAGGAATCCACCAACTTGAAAACCATTTTGATTTCGGTTCATGAGAGACACTTGTAAAACGGTATTCTTCCAGAGTATCTTCAAACCCTTTTTCTATCTCTTTTGAAGCCTTTTGAAAAGCAGCTTTTTCATCCAGTCCTTCTTCAAGTAGTGCGTCGATAGAGTCATATAAATGATTTTCCAGTTCACTAATATCTCCGGGCTCAAGCTGAGTATACTTGTTCAGCTTTTGCTTCCAGTTTTGAATCTCGTTTTCTAAGTTAAAATCAGACATGAGACTTTCCTTTGATAAGTGATTCGTCAAGGTTGCTCCATAAGGAATTCAATGTGCTGTGCATAGTTAACCAATGTGCACGTTCTGTTTGTAGAGCCAGTATTCCTTCTTGAGTGAGTGTATAATACTTTCGCTTCCTTCCGTTTTCCTGTACTTCCCACCTCGATTGTACTAAGCCTTCGGAAGAAAGACGTTTCAGAACGGGATACAACATGGCCTCCGACCACTCCCAATGTCCGTCCGACAATTCCAGAATATCCTGAAGGATTTGATATCCATAACTTTCCCCTCTTGCAAGAATTGAGAGGATCATAGGTTTAGTTGATGCCGCTTTTAACTCACGTGAAATCATGATAAAAATATTTATACCTAATTGATTTAGGTAGGTTCAGGGAGCTCTTACCTAATTCAATTAGGTAAAGTTTCGTTTTCTTTGAAAATATTTTCAGACTTCTTTGTACGTAATCCCGGACCTGATCCGGGATCTTAAGAATCAGCCCAGAACATTGGTTTATTTCCTCTACTTTTGTGCCGACAAAAGTAGCAAAAACTCCCGGCTGCGATTGCTTCGCGGGTTCGATAAAGATTCTATTGAATAAATCCGAAGGTCCATCAAACTAAAGCCATATTTACTTTTCATCCGGTGCGGATTTATTCGCATTTCATGCACATAGAATCTTTAGTCTCTTTTTTCCGCTCACCAATCTAATGCCGAAGGTAAAGTCATTCAGACAGAAGTGAAGAATCTTCACTTCTTGGGCTTGGGCGGTTTGGAATAGTAGCTTCTATTCTGATTTTAAGTTTCTTCCCTAATTCTTCGGGGGTTGTCCAACCAATATGATTGAAAGGCTTAGTGTCAAAATGTATGCCACTTATATCATCTTCATGGCAAGTCCAAATTACTGGAATACCAAGCCCCATGGCGTAGCCAGCCTCAAAATAAACACCGTGCTTGTGTTCTGTAAAATCTGCAATAACAAGTCCACTTTTATTAATTTCTGCAATGATATGATCAATAATCATATCATTGTGTTCTTTTTCATCAATTCTTATTGCGTTGTATCCTAGTGATTCAAGAATGGGTTTTATTCCTTGTTGCCAGATTTCTTTTTTGTCTTTGGAAAAAGACATTGCAACAAAAGCTTGATTGGATTTAATCTGTTTTTCTTTGAGTTCCTGTAATAGTTTCCATCCATCCGGAGTTAAGCTATAAATTAGATGTCCTTGCTGTTCAATATATCCAAGTTTAATTGCCTCATTAAAAAGATGAAGCATATCTCCATCTGATGATTGAAATATTGCAGGATGATCAGTCAGTTTAATTTTAGCCTTACCCGCAGGTTTTTCTTGTTTTTTTGAAGTAAATAAAACGATCTGATTTATTATTGAAAAGAAATCAGTCGAAATAGGATAATCTGATGTAAGAGTATCTATGTTGTCAGAATTAAGCTTGAGTGGAGTCCCAAATTCAAAATGGTAGCGAGTTATATAGCTAAGTATTTCCTTTTCATACCAATTATTTCTCTCTAGAAGTACTTTAGCAATTCTTGTTATTTCAAAATCTCCACAGCATGGACATTCTACTATAAAGGCGTCTAAATTTCGAAGTGACCTAAGTTGGGTATCTTTGTTATTACAAATCGGACAAGACATATTTTAAAATTTATGATTGTTGTCTCGAAATTATCCCCTTAACCAACTCCGCAAATACATCTTTCTTGGCATCAGCAGCGTCTTTCACTTCGGCATGATCTAACTTTTGATCGGTTACTCCCGCAGCTGCATTGGTGATAAGAGAAATAGCTACAGCTTTGGTTCCAACTCTGGCTGCTTCTATTAATTCAGGTGCGGTACTCATTCCAACGGCATCTCCGCCTAGAAACCGAAAAGCATGAATTTCTGCTTTGGTTTCATAATTAGGCCCGGTTACATAGAGATAGCTTCCTTTTTGTGTACGTATTCCTAATGAATCAGCAATTTCTTTTACAGTGGCTGCATTCTCAGAAAATAATTTATTGACATCAATGGATTCAGGAAATTCAAGTTCTTTAGTGGGACTAAGTATGGAATCTATAACCATCAAGTCACCTACTTTGAAATCCAGATTTATACCTCCTGCAGCATTTGAGATAATCAGCTTTTCAACATTAAAAGCATTTGCCAATTGAACAGGTAATACTGTCTTGTCAAATCCATATCCTTCATAAAAATGAAAACGACCAGAGAAAGCTAAAACCGTTTTTTGGTCAATATTTCCAATAATCAGAGAACCGGAATGTCCTTCTACAGTGGATTGAGGAAAGCCAGGTATATCGCTATATGGTACTATTAGCGGATTTTGTATCTCGTCGCCAAAACCACCTAATCCTGAACCCAGTATTACTGCTGCATCAATATAGTTCGGGGCTCCTTTTTCAGTAAGGAAAGAATGGATGTTATGTATTGCTTCAGGAAGTGACATTTGATTTAACTACTTCAGTAACATAACCCGTTTTATTATCAAATCCGTTTATTCTTACAATTGGATGTTCATCATCATGAAAACAGAGAATGGTATATCCCTCATCAAAAGCCAGCTTTGCAAGTCGTTCCCGTTGTTTCTGACTAGTTTCAGGATCAAAATCATACTTAGCAGCGAACTTTCTGTTTATCTGGCTTCTGGTGGCAATTACATCTCCCGCCTGCATGTATTTTTTGTTTCCGTCATCAAAAAGTAATACCTGATGGAATTCAGTATGACCACCTATTTTTTCCACTTTAATTTCCGGATAAGGTTGATCGGTTTCATTCAGAAAGTGTACATCGGCCCGGGCATCCACAAAAGAAAGAAATTCTGTTTTCTCTTCATCATACCAGGTTTCTTTTGAAGTAGCTTGTTTCCAATCTTTTTTTGACGCCCAGATGTTAGCATCAGGAAATGTAAGCTCCCAGTATCCATTTTCTTTATGAGCTAATCCACCAATATGATCGTAATGAAGATGACTCAGGAAAATATCAGTGATATCAAATTCAGTAAGTCCATGTTCTTCCAAATTCTCCCGAATTACATGGGGACCTGTTTCTTCACCAAATTCACCAATTCCACAATCAAACAGGATATTCTTATCCGGAGTTACAATAAGAAAAGGATTCAGAGAAATTTTAAGCGCTCCTTTAGCTGGCTTTCCGTTTCTTGGAATTCTGTTAAATTTACGATCCAATCCAACTGAGAATGTACCTTCGTAGAGGGCGGCGGTGTATGTTTTTGGGTTCATGGTCACTTCGTTCCCTTTAAGGTTACAAAGTGACAGAGATGCAGAGTGACAGAGATAGAATAATTCATATCTTTGAAATAAAACTGCTCATCATTCTTTCAACTTCCCTACTGAAGTCATAGAGTTCTGAAAATTTCTCATTCGTAATCAATTTGAGATTTTTTGCTATCTCTAACTCCGTTTGAAGTTCAAAAAGTGAACCCATAGATATATTTAAGAATCTCTTAAAATCTCCTGGAGAGTTTCTTCCAAAACCCTCAGCAATATTGGCTGGAATAGAAACAGAAGATCGTCTTAGTTGCGATGTTAGTCCAAACCTTTCTGAATCTGGGAAAATACTTGTAGTGGAGTAAATCTCAGTGACTAAATTCATGGACTTTTCCCAGATAAGTAGATCCCGATATGTCTTAATTGTTCCCATTTATCTTTGTAACTATGTTACTTTGCATCTTTATCATTCTACAACTTTATAACTTTGCTTCCTTGTTACTCTCTTCAGAATCAAAGCGGTCATAAGCATTAATAATATCTTTCACCAATTTATGCCGAACTACATCTTCATCTTTCAGATACACAAACTGAATTCCTTCCACATCTTTAAGAATCTTCTGAATGGAAATTAATCCGGATTGTTGTTTTCGGGGAAGATCCGTCTGGGTGATGTCTCCTGTAATAATTGCGCGACTGTTAAAACCAATCCTGGTGAGAAACATCTTCATTTGGGTGTTTGTTGCGTTTTGTGCTTCATCAAGAATTACAAAGGCATTATTCAGTGTTCTTCCACGCATGTACGCAAGAGGAGCAATCTCAATTACATTTTTTGAGAGATGGAGGTTTAACTTATCCTGATCAATCATATCCTCTAAAGAGTCATAAAGAGGACGGAGGTAGGGATCAATTTTCTCTTTAAGATCGCCGGGAAGGAAACCGAGGTTTTCACCCGCTTCAACCGCAGGTCTGGCCAGAATGATTTTCTGGACTTTTCGTTCTTTAAGTGCTTTTACAGCCAGAGCCACCGATGTATAGGTTTTTCCGGTTCCGGCAGGTCCAATTGCAAAAACAATATCATTTGCCGAAGAAGATTTTACGATTCTTTTTTGACCGGGAGTTTTTGCGAGAATAGCCTCCCCTTTATGAGTATAAAGAATTAAATCTCCATCTCCGGTGTAAGCAGGATGTTTTCTCTCTTTTGCACGGAACTCACCACTTTTAAGGGCGATAAGAGTCTTAATATCATCTTCGGTAACCTTATTCTTTCTTCGAACAACTTCTATCATCCCCTCGATAACTTCCTTAACCAGAGAAACTTCTCCGGCAGGCCCGGTAATTTTTACCCGTTCTCCACGGGCATTTATTTTAGTCTCAGGAAAATTAGTATCTAGTAAACGGATGTTATGATCGTGGACTCCAAACAGCGTAAAGGGGTCGATATCTTCAATCTGAATAACTTGTTCTAAAAGGGTACGTGCGTCTTCTATGACTAAAGGGACTTAAAAATTTGAATTAGGCATTAAAGGTAAGGATTTCACCTACAATTCTGTAATTGATAAGAACTATGAATTAGATTTAAGAAGATAGTTTTTCCTGAAGTTCTTTAACTCTGGCAGTAACATCTTTTGCACTGAAAACGGTATTTCCAGCTACTAATATATCGGCTCCTGCCTCAGCAACTTGCGAGATGTTTTTAAGATTTACTCCACCATCTACCTGAATAAGGAATCCATACCCCCCTAATTCCCGGATATCAGCAAGTTCCTGCAGTCGAGCATAACTGCTTTCAATAAAACTCTGTCCACCATACCCGGGATTAACACTCATAATAAGCACCATATCTGCGTATTCCATAACCGGTTCAATATTATGAATAGAAGTAGCAGGATTAATTGCAACCCCTGCCATAATTCCATGACTTTTTATCTTTTGAATGGTTCGATGAAGGTGGGTACAGGCTTCATAATGAACAGTTATCATTTCCGATCCTGCCTCAACAAAAACATCTATATACTCATCAGGATTTTCAATCATCAAATGGGTATCGATGAAAGCATCAGGAGCAACTTTACTGACTTGTTTTACAATATTTGGACCAAAACTGATATTAGGCACAAAATGACCATCCATAATATCACAATGAATCCAGTTTGCACCACCTTTCAGAGCTGCATTTATCTGAGATTCCAGATTAGTGAAATCAGCAGCAAGAATAGAAGGAGCCAGTACCGGGAGATTGAAATTCATTAATTGTTGTTTTCTGGAGCTGGTGTTGGGGAATTATTTCCAGTGGAATCTACGATCACGGCACCACCTTCAATAACTTCCACGGCTTCGAAGCGTTCTGAAATTACCAAGGTAAGTGTTCCACCTTCCACAAGTTGAGTTACTTTTGGCGTATAGTCAAGTACCGTATTTGGAATTACATCTTTAATAGGCTGAAAGCGTATTTCACCCACGCGTAAACCAACTTCTCTGAGTTTTAACTGAGCGTCAGGCAATCTTAATCCTACGATTTCAGGTATGTCTACAATTTTATCTCCAAGACCATCGCTCACTACAAGGTTAATTGTTCTTCCTTTTTCAACGGTAGTTCCTTGCGGTGTCGATTGTCGGAGCACAACATTCTTAAATCTGGATGATTCATAACTTATGGAACCAACTTCAAGCCCATAGTTTTGAAGTTGAATTTGAGCGTTTCTAAGGGAAAGATTTACCACATTCGGAACTACTACTTGTGGTTTCACCGCTGCATTTACGGTCAGATACACTTTTCTGTTAGGCTTTACAATTACAGCAGGGGATGGAGACTGATCAATTACATAATCTGCCGGGAAAGCTGAATTTGCTCTTCTGTCAGCTACCTCAACTCTTAATCCATTACTGGTTAACAGCTCTTCAGCTTCTTCAAGTGAAATTCGGGTTACATCAGGTACCGTTACTCCTTCATTGAAATTGGTATACATCGGCATCACAAACTTATCTAACACAAAAAGAGTAGCCGACCCGATTAAGATTAGGGTACCCAGACTTATGTAAAGATATTTGTTTGTAAGTATTTGCTTAAGCATGAGCTAAAAATACGAGAAGATCAATCATGTTAAAAGCGCCATGTTATTGAAAGAGATTCGCTGCGCATTAAATTTGCCTGAGTTTCAATTCTGCTGTTTTTCAGTGTTACTGTAAAATATGCGTCAAAAGCTGAAACCACATGATTTAATAACATAAGCCTTAATATGTTCCCTGCTTGTCGATAATTGTCGTTGAATTCTGCTGCGAGAAAAGTGCCCCGGTCAAATAGGGTTGTTCCCATGGCAGGATTCCATGAATATTGGAATTGATTTGCACTCGCTTCGGGGTTTGAATAAAAAGCACTGTTAGATTCATAGAAATCTCTCCAACCCGGCACAAACTGGTAGTATTTACTCATCAATTCATAGTACTGTTGAGAACCATAATCCTGAACAACATGAGAAAAACCACTTCCAACCCGATCCGGGTAAATAAAAGGAGTTCTTACTTCAACTGCTCTGATATCATTTAAATCTACTTTTCTCCAATCGTTTTTTGCATCGATCCAATCTGGCTCTTCACCAAATACCTGTTCCTGTAATCCTCCCGGATTATCAAATCCGTTATCGATACTATTAGCCCTTGAATAAGCAACTAACCATTGACCATAGGCCACTACACTCCAGTTTTGATTCGCATAACGTTCGTAATCGCGTTCATTTCTTTTGGCAGTATTAGTTCGGTTTATATAGTAGAGAATGCTGGCTACATCCACTAAAAAGTAGGCAGCTGCCCGCCCCCATTTACCATTCATAGCCTGACCAGAACCTGGAATAATTGCAGATGAAAGCATGGCAATACCTGCTTTACTTTTTGCCGCCTCTACATATCCATTACTTTCATAGTTGAATTCTGATTGAGGGATATATCTAAAATCCTGAATAGTCGGGAAATCAGCTTCATATTTTGCACTGGTATCACTAATAGTTATAAATCCGGGATATGATTGAGAAACAGTTTGGCTCCGTGTTGAAGCTAAAGGAAACAAAAGAATCGAAACTGAAAGGATTATTTTTCTCATAACAGCTCAAAATCAAAGGTTAAGCCAAAATGGAAGAGAAACTCCCTGCCGTAAGTAACTCTGTTACTTTGTGATCCGGTAACAAAATCATCAGGAAGGGTTAATGAAAATTTATCAAATCCATACGACGCACTTACAAAGAAACGAAGTGGGAAAAGATAGTAACCACTACTTGCTAACCGAAGCTCAGCGCCGATTCCCTTTTTTATATTCTTTCCGGAATCAAGTAAATCTGGATTATTTTTAGCGGCTTCATTTGGATACCAACCATTTCCTGCTTCAAAAAAGAACCGGGCGTATAACTTGTCAAAGGTATAAGGACCAATTTGGGTGTTCATATCTTTCACAATTGGGGTGAACCAACTCAAACTTGTAAATGCGGTTGTATTACCGGCAATTGCAAAGAATGGATAACTTCTCATTCCCAAAAAACCACCGATATAATCGGAGAAGAAAGAATCGTCAGGTGTATTGAAGTAACTAAATCCTCTAACTCTTGCCTGAAAAGCCTGACCACCAAATGTTCTAAATCCATATCTCAGATGAAGCTCTGTAGAATGATTTTTAGTGCTTTTAAAAATTGGAATCAATGATCCGTCTTTAATTTCATATTCCTCTAACAACTTTGAGGGTTGGTACTGATATCTCAAATATCCTTTCAACCCAATAGGTGCAATATCGCCATCGGTAGAAAATTCGTAGTAATCAAACGTATAGGAAGCGGATAAGGTAGTGGCTTTATAATACTGAGAAGATGATCCGGGGATAAGAGTTCTTAACTCTCGGGAGAAGAAGTTATCTGTTTGAACGGTATATGGAGAATATCCAATGCCGAGTTCAAGAAGGCTACGTCTGCTAAGTTTACTTCTGAAGAATAAATTGGCTTCCCAAACTTCATATCCAATATCCACATAAGAAGTATCAGGAGTACATGAAGTACAGGGAAATTCCTCAATGGAAAGACCGTCATCTACATTTCTATGAAGGTTATATACTTCAACAGATACAGTAGGAGACCAGCTTTTTTTAATAAAAGGGAGTCCGCGGTATTCGGCTATGAAGAAGACATCTCTGTCTAGTTTGAATAATCGATTTGGTTGGAAAAACCCGCCAATGCTTTCTGCTTCTCTGGATGCAACACCCAGCATAATTCCTCCAAAGATACTTAACTTATCGAGTACATCACGAGACGCGAAATAAATACCCGGTTTAATATCTCTGAGAAGGTTTTCTCCTAATTTTCCGACCTGTCCGTTTTTCAATAAAGTTCCATTCTGTCCATTTGACTTCGTGTAGTTATCAAACCTAAGCACAGGAAAGAAAGAAAAGCTGGTGAAGGTATCTTCGTAAGGTCGATAAACCCGTTCGTTTGAAGCCTGTTCAGAATCAATTTCGAAATGATAGCTTCCGGTATCTGCCACTGCATGTGCATCAGCTGAAAAATGATTTAAATCTTTATCGTCAAATTCGTTCAGATAACTTACAGTAGGTATGGAATCAGGGTCAAAAGAGAATTCAGGAATAACAGGATCATAGCTTCCGGTACCCGGATTTGAAATTAAATTACGTATTCCAACGCTTTTAATTTTATATCCATCAGCTTCATATTCTGAAAAGTAAAGTTGATTGTTATCTACTTCTGGCATAAAGGCACCACCAAGAACATTGGTTAGTCGATCCGGAGAATCTGACCCAACAGGTTTTCGGTAAATATTGAAGATACCCCCGATATCTGCGGAGAAGTAAAGGAATTCACCATCCGGACTTACAGCTGGATCTCTGTAATCAATAAACTCACTTTCAAATATGGTTGATATTTCTTTGCTGTCAATATCAACTGAGTATAAGTTTCGGTTCCAGTAATCGGCCATTGCATAATAAATAGTATTACCATTTGGGTGCCATGATGGTGTGAAAATAGTCTCTCCGTGCTCGAATGTAGTTAAAGTTACAATTTCAGATGGATTATCAGGATCAAAAGTAACCAGGTTTTGAGTTCCGGATTTATATTGGATTGCAGCAATGGTTTTTCCATCCGGACTCCACATGGGAGATTCAATTCTGGCACTATGTGTAAGTCGGGTGATCTCAGAATTTTCAATGTCGAACAAGAAAATATCCCGGTAAAATTCTCCAAACTTATTTTTTTTATTTACTGCAAAAGCAATCTTGCTTCCATCAGGAGAAAATGAGAATGAGGTACTTAATACAGAAATAAGCGGTTTTAAGGCATCAGCATGATTATGGTGTGTATGTAATGTTCGCTCCTCAATTTGAGCGATTTCTGTTTCCTCACCATCTTTTTTGAGGTATAGTGAAAGTAGAGAGTAGTCTTTTCCACGATTAGAGATATATGCAACGGCATCCCCATTCGGAGATCTCTTTGGGAAGAAATTGAAGAAGCCTTCTTTTTCGATATAGTCTGAAGAAGTAACTTCCATATTAGAAGTTGATTCAGAATAGAAATCTTTTCTCTCTTTAATCCAATCCTCAAAAACCTGAGTTCCGGAAATTCCGGTTGCTATCTCAATTCCTTCTTCAACAATATAGACTCCTTTTTCGCCCATTGCTTCCGAGATTCTGCGGAGAACATCTTCTCCAAATCGTTGTACCAGATAAATAACGAATGCATATCCCTGATTATAAACCGTTTCTCTTTCAAGGCTGTTTTTTGATGAGAATGTGCCCATTTCAGTCAGACTAAAATATGTATCGCTCATGATTCTGGTTCTCAAAATCATATCCCGATGGCTGTCCCAGGTATCATATAATAAACCTGCCCGTTGATATTGTGCTGTACCTTCTGCAAACCATGCCGGTATGTTTATTGAAGCAAATGGAAGGGATGCAATTCCGTTTGGGAATCCATACAATACATCCGGTCGTCGGACTTTTTCATAGGAAAGCCACTGTAAGTATAATGCCGGATATTTTCGTTGGCGTTTTAAGGCAGATTGAATTTGAACGATATGGACAAACTCGTGTGAAATTACATTTCTAAGCCAGTTATGAGAACCACGCAATGGAGTATCAAGGGAAGGGAGCCAGATATCGATTTTATTGTCAAAGAAATAAGCTGCTCCGTTTGAATAATCTTCCCGGTCTTTAAGTACTATACTCACCTTTTCATCAGGCTCATACATATAAAGAGAGGTAATTGGTCCATAAATTTCTTCAGCAATCCTTGAACTTACCTGTGCAGAACGACTATTTCCTTCCTGAAAATGGACGATAAAATGGTCACTCTCTATTGAAAACCATTTCAAATGATTTTGTGGGTAATCGTAGAACTGCGGATCTGTTTGAGCAAAGGCAGTAACACTAAAGCCGATGGAAAGAAGTAGCAGAAGATATATGTTAAACCGTTTCATTAGTGCGCGACTCCAATTTTGACCAGTTTAGATTCGCTTTTTTCACCAACGGTCGCTTTTACTTTTGCAAAATAAGCACCGCTTCCCCAATCAGCAGTTGATATAAGGATTTCTTCCGGACCTCCACCGGTAGCTTGCACTGTTCTTTCAAAAACAATTCGTCCAGAATAATCGATAACGGTAATCTCAACAGTTCCGCCGGGAGACTCTACTTCAAAACGAAGATTAGTTTCTTCATCAGCCGGGTTTGGCCAGTTATAGGTTTCTTTAGTATTAAGTATACTAAAACTGTTTTGGTTCACTTCGCTTATATTTATATAAGCAGATACCTTGTTATATGGATTTGAGCCGTAGCGTGAAGGCCATTGTGAAGAAGTATAGTTCTCAAATCGCCATGCCTTTAAATCTCCGACATGACTAATAGCATACAACTTGTCCTCATAAAGAACAGGGTGAATCGGTTGTATATCTTTTCCAACTGCTCCTCCAACATATAAGGGAAAACCTGAAATAGGTTCTCCGGTAGTTTCGTAAGCAAAAATATTTACAGAATATTCATCCTGACCAACAACAAGGATGTCCTGGGTGTTGTCTCCTGTTATATCTGCAATAAGCGGAGTGCCTATAAATTGAATACCATCTGGTGCAATGATTGGAGTATTAGGAAGTAAAGCACCGTTTAAATTATATCCTTCAATGCTACTTTCAGAACGATTAACTCTGTAAATGAATCCTTCATCAACAATTGCAGGCCATTCAGCTTTATCTTCTTCAAATATTTGAGTGAAGGGTTCTTCCATAGAAGGATTTACTATTGTGAAGGTTCCATCTTCAAAAAGATAATATAGGTTCCCGTTATTGGTACTTATGGTTCCTGCAAAAAGTCGCTCGGTTGCATTTGAGATATAATTCGGAATGTTTTCACCTACAAAAGAAACCGTATTTCCATTAATACCAACAAAATTACTATTTATGATTTCGGAGCGGAATTCATATCCGTAGGTATTTTGAATTATCGAACCATCCGAGGTATCAATCGAAGTATTCGTAAAATCAAGCTCAATAACAGAGCCATCCTGAGAACTTATAAAAGCAGTATTTGGCTGAGTTGTTGATTGCCAGGCTGAGTTCGTTTTGAGATCAATTCCTCGTACAATCATCGAATTATTAAAAGAAAGTGGATTAGTTCCAATAATAATTCTGTCCAAAACTAATGGTTGTTGGTATAAAAATTGACCAAAACTAACTCCTGCGTTTGGATTCGGATCGGAATAATCATATAAATAAACATCATTTGCACCTGTAATAACCAATGTGGTATCTGATTGGGCTTGATAAACTGCTATGCCGAGCGGAAAGTAATCCAAAAAAGAGGAAATGAATTGTTCATCAGGTTGTTGAATAGAAATTATTTCCTCAAAACCGAAATCCTGTGAGTCTGTTGCCCTAACTTTAAAGCTGGCTTGAGGTAAATTTTCCGAGAAGTCATAAAACTCGAAAAAAGATTTTGCTCCAGAATTGCTGTTATTATTCGGATAGGTCTCTGGTCCAAAAACATTATTAGGATTCAGATCAATACTTCCACCTTGAGTGATTACCCGATAATCATTTCCTGACCACCAAAAATCATAAGCAAATCCAAAGACAGGGGAGTTATCTAACAACCCAACATCAAGTCCAATATCCTGAGCTCCGTCGCCTTCCTCTAAATCCACGCCTCGTCTTTGAGGATCTATATTTACTCTTCCACTTTCTAATTGCTGATTTATAACAGATTCATCGATATGCCAAATCAATATTCCACCATTTAAAAGTCTGTCATCGTCTGTGCCTTCTCTTTCGTCTGCGCCAATATCAATTCCACCTGGAAGACTCCAGTCGAAGTTACTTACATCTATGATAGTACCTACATCTAGTAGGCTGTCAAATCCAAGTTCCTGAAAAATGAAAGCTTCATCTTCATTTGTGAATGTTTTTTGTACTTCAGATCCATCAGGTTGTCTTGTTGTGATGACTACACCAGTCCCGTTTATGTCACGGTGCCTGTTTTCAATCAGAAAATATTCAGTAGAGGAAAGTTCATATTTTGCAATACTATTCGGATCATTTCCAGATCCTACGGGTAGTTCAATACTAGTCGAGATAGTATCACTTATGATAAAGGGAGTTTCCCATCCCAGAAATATTTTCTCCCATGCAGATGGTTCCGGAGGAATAAGTCCGTTGTATCCAAAAAAACCGGCGCCATCCATTAATCCAAAACGACCAATAGCAGGTTCTCCGGTTTCAGTATTAAATAAGTCGGGCAGGCCTAAATGACTTCCGATAGAAGCACATAACAAACCATTAATTGAAAGCGGAAATACAATCTCGTTTTCCGAGATATCTTCACCTCTGCGAGATTCGGTTCTTGGGATAATCATGGAATTCTTTATTCGAAAAGCACCATTATTTATAGAAAAACCATCAAAATCATTTCCAAGCCACTGCTCAAGATCAGCTTCTCTCATATAAATAGAGGGGATATCGAAAGGGGTGATATCAAGGCTGGTTCCTGTAAGTTCTACATCTCTTCCAACTCCGGCATGAAATACAACAAATGCAGTGCTATCCGGATCTAATCCTGTTGCATCAAATCCTCCTGAGTTCTCTACTGTTGCCCACACATCCTGAAGAAATAAAGCCAGTTTTTCGGTTGTAAAACTTTCACCAATTGGAGAATATTCTTCCATTCGCTTTTCTAACTGATAAACAGTGGGAAGAACCTGATATTCTATAGAGAGTTGTCCGTCGGAAGATTTGTCAAAGTAATTCTTAGCGAATTCCAGATGCGCTTCGAAATAGTGCTGATTATGAGGTAGGGGGTCTATATAAGTAATTTCCTGTCTGGATAAATAGGGGAGACCTTCCATACCGTTTACGCCAAAAATTCCTGTACCTGAGGTTAGGCGGTTGTCATCCTCCTGAAACTCAACCATTATTGCGACAATATTAAGGGTGCCAACAGCAGGGGCTGCTTCAAATTTTGGGATTGGTTTCGAAATCGCATGAGTTCTCCGTAACTCAAATTCTTGAGCTGAAGAAGAGTAAACAAATAAAAAGAGCATGTTTACCAAAACGAACATGCTCTTTAAAATAGCAGATGTGGATTTCATTCCATCAGAAGTTCAGGAGTACACTAAATCGTAATGTATTTGCTAACGGATGATCAGACTCTAATGTTTTGATATAACTGAAATCTATTCCAAAAGAGTTATATCTAAGACCGGCACCAAATGTGATGTATTTTCTGTCTCCATTTTCTGGGTCTTCGTAGTAGAATCCACCTCTTAATGCAAAAAGATTGTTGTACCAATATTCAGCTCCGGCGCCAATCATGAATTGTTGCATGAGGCTTAGTTCTACATTTTCCTGACCATTAAATCGTGTATAAGGCCCCCATGATTCAAATAAAGCCTGAATGGGACCTACAGCTCTATATTCTGTTATGGTAGAGTCTGCACTTGGCACTTCAAATGCTTCATTTCGGGCCATAATTTTTGAAACATCAGAGGCAATGGTAATCCGGTTAAATCCTTCAGGATCTAAATCATAATCCAAAGCAATACCAAATCTTAGAACAGTAGGAAGCGGATCCTTTTGGGCATTGTCGGTATACTGAATAGCCGGCCCCAAATTGGATAGGTTCAGACCAGTACTGAATCTGGCTTTATTTGCACCAATATAAAATGGATCACTTTTGTAAAGGTAAGAAAGGTCGAGCGCAACACTGTTTCCGGGATTTACTTTTTGAGCATCCACCTCGACACCATTAGCTAAACTTGAGTAGATTACTCTAAGTCCGGCTCCTATAGCAAGATTATCATTTACCGGAAAGCCGTAAGAAAGCCCAACTGCAACCTCATAACTGTTGAATCGGGAAAGTAAATTATTCGCTCCGTCTCTGTTTTCCTGCTCGCCCAAATTCAGAAAAGTAATATGTCCACCAATGGTACCAATTCCTTCTACATAGTATTTCCCTACTAAATAATCATAGAAAAGGTCACTTACGTTAAAATTGGCTAACCAATTAGAGTGAGTTATACTGATTTGGTTATCCTTTTGGAAAGCCAGCCCCGCCGGGTTCCAAAACATTGCAGCTGCATTATCAGCGATAGCAACCCCAGTGTTACCCATTGCGGCGCCTCTTGAGTCGGGTTCAATTTGCAGGAAAGGTACGGCGGTAATACCTATTTGTGCATTCGAAACTGCAGGAAATACGAATAGCGAAATTGCTATTGCTAACAAATATACTTTTTTCATAGATGATAAATAGTTTGATCCGCAATATAACGGATTAAAGATACATATATGTTGGTTAAACTTATCGGATTATTACGAGCTTTTCGATTTTCTCGGTTGTTTTTCTTCCTTCGGGGGTATCTGTTGCAACCCGAAGCACATAAATATAAGTACCGTTACCCAGGCGATCATTATCCCTGTCACGGCCATTCCATGGAATACTGGCATAAGAACTTAGTGTATTACTTGATGGTATGTATTCTTCAATACGGTGTACAGGTTTACCACTTAAGGTGTAAATATGGATATCTACATCCAGTGGATTTCCCTGTTGATTATGTTCGAACGTAAAGGAAGTAGCATTATTCATGGGATTTGGATAGTTATAAACCTTCTCAACTATTAAATCTTCATGATCAGCCACCTGAAAAAAAACTTCTTGTTCAGACGGATTGTTATGCACATCCCATGCACGAACTTTTAGTGCGTAGTTACCTTCCGGAATATCTTCCAGCGGGTACTCGATACGCCCACTCGTATAATCATTTAAAGTGCCCTCGAAAAAATCGTTGAGCACAAAGGTTTTTTGTGGTTTTGTATCGATTGTAGCAATTATTTCATGTCCTACTCCTGTTCCTGTAGTGTTAATTCCGGAGCTATCGCTAAGCTCCACGAATAGAGTTGGGGAGTTATTAGCAAGACTCCCATTTATAAAACTTTGATCATTAAGATAAACATCTAAAAAGGGTCCCTTTCCATCATTAATCGCATTTGAGTTAATCCCATTAAATATGATATCCCGATAAGTTCCTCCTGCTGTGATTTGGCCATTTTTTGCATAAACGACAATTCGGCCTTTGTTTTCAGAAAAACTGATATCCTTTGGTATTATAAAAGTGACGGAATATTCTCCATTTTGTGCGAGGGTTTTGCCCTTAAAAAGAACATCATTTTCTACTTCATAGGTACACTCTTTACTAGTATTTTGATTTAAGTAGCAATCGTCTGGTTCTTCTAACCAAACCCGATCGGATGGAATACTAACCGTGCGGGGTGCATCAAAAAGAGTAATAGAAACTTCACCGTTGAAGTCCGCTTCAATATTTCCATTTTGATTTCGGATTGCCCCGTTAATAGTAACCTGATCAAGAGCTTTAACAGTAAGCACAGTATCTTCAGTATTAATATCTATTCCATTAATAGATTCTATACGTGCTTCCTTTTCCGGAAAAGCAAATTGCAGGGCCGGGTCTCCAAGTAGAATGAACTTTCTATTATTTGTCTGAGAACCAACACTTGTATTTTTGGTGCGAAGATATATTTCTCCAAGAGTAAGAGGTTCTCCATTTTCATCTCTCTCAATCATATTTTGAGAAAGCTCTATGTTTAGTCCATAATTAAGTCCATTTGGACTTCCGCTTGTATAAACTACCCTTGTAGTAGTAAAGCTGGCTATTGCACCTCCATTATCTGCAAAAACGAGTTTCTCTGCTCCAGATTGAACATTAATATCATCATACCTTCCAAACTGGCAGGTTGCAGTAACAAAAAGAGTAAGTCGGTTTCGGTTAGTAAACTGTGACACATATTCTGAACTATATAACTCTTCATCAGTCAAATTCTGGGCATTACCATGTCCGGAATAATTCATCACTAAAGTGCCTGAATTAATCGTATTTATAAAATCGTTTGTTGCTCCCGGAAGTTGACGTCCAGCACCTGTTATTTCTTCAGGATAATCAAAGAGGTAGATTTTTTTAGCTCTTCCTCCTGCATTTTCGAGATTCATTCTTCGAAGGGTTCCATCAGCATTTTCAACATGTAAATCTCTGTTGCTTTCGGGCTCAGGAAGATCATCATCAGCTGCAAAAGTAAATAGGTTCTGCCAGTCACCATCATTATCAGGATTCTCATACCTTTTGATTTTATCAATAGCTATTGCTGCCTCACTCCTGGTTTGAGCTGAAATCCGACCTATTCCGAGATCAACTCTCGCAGAACTATTCAGAACTCCTTCCGAGTCATCCATTAAGCCAAAAAAATCATCGCTTCCGAATGAATTAGTTCTGTGAATGGATTCTGAAGTTTGATAGGTTAATACATGATTGGTGAAAGAATTAGAGACGATATTTTTTGTGTCGTATGTGGTATCTCCAAAAAGCAGTAAATACTTTGGAGGAAGTTCCCCATCAGTAACAGCCATATCCCAAAGATGTTTTAGGAAGTCTCTTATTGCAGTAGGATCTTTTACTCCGGATGAAAATTCATTCAGTATTTGATTTTGAGTAACTACTAAAGGAGTTAAGCCACTTTCACTTCGATGTGATGCCAATTCCTGAGCAAAATCAAGAAGTTGTTCTGATGTGACTATAATATAGTCCGGGTAAGAAGTGTTACCGTGAAGATTTTGATTAGCAACTTGTTCACCCATTTGCGGGGTCCAAAGATTCGATTGTACAATAATTTGATTATCAGGATTTGAATTATAGACTAGACTATGAATGGAACCTGAGCTACTTACTTCCAAAAGTTTTGGTTGAACAGGATTTGTAACATCCATTGCAAATGGCGTGCTGGAGAAACCAGTCATTCTATAATCTGCAATTTCATTTTCAGAACCATCATTAGGAGAAAAAAAATAGAGTTGATTATTCTTTGCTGTTAATTGTCTTCTTACAACGAATCTTAAATAATCAATAAAAGCATTCGCACCGGAGTCCGTATTTTTCATCATCAGGTCTAATTCAAAAATGCCGTTTTCGCGATTTTGTTGAACTGGTAAATTTCCAAAGAAAAACCTTCTGGCTGATTCATGCTCATATGAATTGTAGTCGCTGGTAAGTCTGGAAATAGTAAAGTTTTGAAACGACTCATCGTTAAAGTTCATCTCAAAAGAGGTAGAAGTAGTTGATCTAAGATAAATTTGTCCGGAAACAAAGATGGGTGTATTTGTATCAATATCAGGTAAAGTATCCCGAAAAATATTAACGAATTGATTTACTGAAGCAGCCGAAATGGTTTGACCCAGCCAGAAGCGTCCTGATTTTTGTCTTGTTTCAGTTTTTGTTAGCTCTTCCTCTTTCCATATAAAATCATCAAATGAAGTTATAGTTCTGGTAGCATTTAAGCCTGAATTCTGAACAGTTAAACGTTCACCGGTGGAGTTTCCGATAGTGAGAAATACATACACATGTTCACTATAAGGGTGAAGAATTTGACGGAATGAAGTTCCAACACGGGTTTCCTGATGAGGACTATTCCCGTAGAATATCACACGGTCTGAAGGGTCAAAACTGCCATCTGATTCGCCCTGAACTATAATGGGGATTTGTGAAAACTCAGGTCTTACGTCGCTATTGTTTTCAGATAAAGGTAATCCACCAGTTCCCCAAAGTTGGATATTTCTTGGATCAATTTGATCTAAACTTACTCCCAGATCCGATAAGTAATTGGCATCTAACTGATAGATTCCATTATTAGTAATTGGAATTTTAAACCATGCACCACTTGCTAAAGGGTGGTCTTCAGCTGCAATATTTTTTTTGAGTACAGATGTTGATGGAACTTCTTCAGTTACATGATATAAACGAAAGCGGATTTTTGTAGTATGAAAAACAGCATCTGAAGAGAAACGGGTCATATGTATTTTAAGCGAGGCAACTTCTTTACCTCTGTAAAATCCGGATTCCAATACTTCTGCTACGGGGCTTTCAGAAGAACTTAAATTAAGGGCTATTTTTTTTGATTCAGATAAAGGTTCATTATTGGTTATTACTGATTGATCTAAAATCGAATATTTTGCAACTCCATTTTGAACAGGAATCATAAATTCATAGGGAGGATAAATCCCTAAATCAGAATTTGTAATCTCGTAGTCAGTGTATTCAAGAGTGGTAACAAGTTTCTTTAACTCCTGCGCTTTAGATGCACCGCTAAAAAGAAAGAAAATCAAGAAGAGGGTGATATATGAAAACCTTGGAAGCATATAATGGGTTAACGTATTAATAAGCTGAAATTGCTTGATTAGAAAAATCTAGCGTACAGAGTAAATCCGATTAAAAAATCTTTAACGTTTAGAGTGGCAACTAAGTCCATACAGAAACAATGTTCTTTTTTTGATTAAAAAATGAATTTGTAGCTGTTTTTTATGGCCTTTTGGATTTGTTAAAGATGAAAGTTAATTATAGCGGTGACATGGTATAATGTCAACTAAAAAAACGCTGTTTATAGCATTTCTAATACTATCGAAGATGCACCACCCCCACCATTACAAATACCAGCACAACCGTATTTACCTGAGGTTCTTTTTAGTGCATGAATCAATGTAACTATAATGCGAGCACCTGAGCACCCAATGGGATGTCCCATACTAACAGCACCACCATGAATATTGACTTTATCAGGGTTGAGTTCCAGAATTTGATTATTAGCTAGTGCAACAACAGAGAATGCCTCATTAATTTCAAAAAGATCGATTTCTTCTTTTGATAAGTTTGCCTTTTTCAAAGCAAGTGGAATAGCATCGGCTGGGGCAGTTGTAAACCATTCCGGTGCCTTAGCTGCGCTGGAGTGACTTAAAATTTTTGCAAGAGGTTTTAATCCTAACTCAGAAGCTTTTTCTTCGCTCATCAATAAAACAGCAGCAGCACCATCATTAATGCTGGAAGCATTTGCAGCAGTAACAGTTCCTTCTTTTTCGAATACAGGTCTGAGGGTAGGTATTTTCTCAAAATTAACTTTATCCAGCTCTTCATCCTTGATTACCTCAGTTACTTTCCCTTTTCTGTCTTTGACGTTAATCTTTATGACTTCATCTTTAAAATAACCTTCTTTATGAGCCGTAATTGCACGCTTATAAGAAGCAATGGCGTATTCATCCTGTTCCTCTCGATTTATCGAGCATTCTTTAGCACATAATTCTGCGGCGTTACCCATGGCGTAGTCATTGTAAACATCCCAAAGACCATCTTTTTGAATACCATCTTCAATTTTACCATGCCCATATTTTGATCCCCAGCGTTGACTAGCTAAATAGTAGGGTACGTTACTCATGCTCTCCATACCGCCAGCAACGATTACATCTGCATCTCCTAATCTGATTTGATCGGCAGCAATCATAATTGCTTTCATCCCTGAGGCGCAAACTTTATTTACAGTTGTGGAAGGAGTGAGTTTTGAAAGCCCTGCTTTTAATGCAGCTTGGCGTGCGGGAGCCTGACCAACACCTGCTGTTAAAACATTTCCCATTACTACTTCATCCACTAAATCCGGAGAAATACCAGAAGATTTGATTACTTCAAGTATAGCTGCTGCACCTAATTCGGGAGCAGAAAAAGATGAAAGACTACCTCCGAAAGCTCCAATAGGAGTTCTTTTAGCTTCTACAATAACAACGTTTCGCATTTGGATGAATAGATTTTAGAATTTTTATTGAAAGCGCTTTTTTGAGCAAAAAAGATACGAAATCTACTAAAAAGGTATTATTAAAATGCCTGATCTAAATCAGCAATTAAGTCTTCAACATCTTCTATACCAACAGAGATTCTGATTAGTGAATCACTAAGTCCTGCTTTTTCTCTTAATTCTTTGGGAATGGATCCATGTGTCATTGATGCAGGGTTACTGATTAAAGACTCTACGCCCCCCAAACTTTCTGCAAGGGTAAATACCTTCGTGGTACTCATAAATTTCACGGCTGCTTCAATGGAATCATTTTTGAGGGTGAACGAAAGCATTGCACCAAAATCATCCATTTGATTCATTGCCAATTCATGCTGAGGGTGACTTTGTAATCCTGGATAAAGGACTTGTCCTACTTTTGGATGAGAGTTTAGAAAGTCAGCAATTTTCCTGGCATTTTCGACTGAACGTTGCACTCTTACCGCAAGGGTTTTAATTCCTCTGAGTGTAAGGTAACAATCCATAGGTCCTGGAACTGCTCCGGTAGATTTCACCTGAAAACGCAGGTTTTCAAGAATTTCTTTGTTAGACGTAGCGACAGCGCCATGGATTACATCTGAATGACCGGCAAGATATTTTGTCGCAGAATGAAGAACTGCATCAGCGCCAAATTCTAGTGGTCGTTGAAGATATGGTGACGCAAAGGTATTGTCTACAATCGTTAAAATATTGTTTTCCTTGGCAATTTCTACCAGTTTCTTCAAGTCAACGACTCTGAGCAAAGGGTTTGTAGGAGTTTCTATCCACATCATTTTAGTTTGTGGAGTAATAGTCTTCCTAACCAATTCTAAATCCGTCATATTGATAAATGAGAATTTAATTCCATATGGTTCAAAAATGGAAGTAAACAAGCGATAGGATCCGCCATATAAATCATCCGATGAAATAATGTGATCCCCTGGTCGGAACATTTTCATTAAGGCGTCCATAGCAGCCACTCCACTTGCAAAACAGGCTGCTTCATCAGCTCCCTCTAAACCTGCTATCAGCTTTTCCAATGCTGTTCTGGTAGGATTCCCAACTCTTGCATAATCATAGCCTTTATGAACATTAGGAGCAGATTGCTCATAAGTAGAAGTCTGGAAGATTGGAGGCATAACTGCACCAGAAGTTTCCTCAGACTTTTGGCCGGAATGTATCGCTTTTGTATTAAACTTCATTAGACTATGAACTGAAACGTGATTCTTTCAATGCTTTCAAACTTTGTAATGTAGACTCTACGGCTTCATTCTGAGTAGACATTTCTAATAGTTTTTCATAATACTGGATTGCAAACTCTAAAAGTGTACCAGCTTTGATCAAAAGTGATTCTTTATCGTTTTGGAAAGCAACTTCATAGACTCCTAAATATTTGCCGGTAAGATTATTATAAAAAACTGCGAGGCTTTCAATATAGTCAGTATTGGTGGTATCTCTGCTGTAAGCTTGAATTAATTCACGCTCCGCTTGTTCACCTACTCCCTCAGCTTCAAAACGGATTTGTGTTGCCAGGGATGTATCCTGATCGGCATATGCCTGAGCAAGATCGTCCATTATCATTTCTGTGATACTATACAATTGAGTCCCATAAACATTTCTAAGAGTAGCGTCATTGGGATGGTTTTCAATTAATTTGGAAAGTAAATCCACAGCTTTTTCAGTATTGGAGGTGGAGATGTAGGCATTAACCAATCCAAAAGCGATATTCTTACTTTCGGTTATGTCTTTATTTGCCAGCTCATAATAAAACACAGATTGATCTGGCTCTCCATTCTGTAAATATAAAAATCCAAGATTTTCGTAAACTTTTTGAGGAACAGGATCAACAGTATTTTTTGCTACATTTAGAGTTGATATAGCCCCTTCAATATTTCCGGAGGAAAACTGAGCCGTTGCAAGAGAAATATGGCTACTAACCTCCTGAGGTTTTAAAATGATTGCATTCGTAAAATGTGCTACCACAACAGAAGTTTCAGTATTTTCTTCTTCGGTGTTAAATGATGCAGTTCCGGCATTATGCTCTTCAGACCATAATTCAGTTAACATCGAATTTATGGTCGATTGTTGAGATGAATCAGCACCAACTTCTATAGCATTAGAAAAAGAATAGACAGTTTCAGCGTAGAATTCGCTTCGTTCTCTAGGATCAGATGCCTTAGCAATAAAGCTATTAATCTCTCCTTTCTTAATATGCAAATCAGGTTGATTAGGGTTTTCTGATAATTGCTCTTCAATTTGAGTGAGAGCTAATTCATATTGGTTTTCTGCAACCAATGAATCAATAGAGGGTTTAGAGGAGGAACAAGCGAAAAAAAACCCGATGACAAGTACAAGACCTGTCAATCGGGTAGTATGAAAAATTTTCATAAAGTAGTTTAATTAAGTAAAGTAATTACATGCCTGCCTTTTCCATGGCAGCTTCAGCTTCTTCACGCATGTCAAGAAGCGTATAAATACGGAATAAAGAAGACCAATAAGTTGTATTATCTGGGTCTAATTCAGCTGCTTTCTCGTAATTAACCATTGCTTTTCTGGCTTCATCACGAGCGAGTTCATCATATCGTGCAGCTTCATCGTTATCAACAGTGTTATTTCTCTTTTCAAATAATCCTGCTGATTTATTTTGGTAAAGAACTCCCAAAGTGTTGAAAGTTGCCGGAATAGTATCGTCTAATTCAGCAGATTTTAAAAGTGCTTCTTCGGCTGTATCTGTTAATTCAGTGATTTGAGCATCTAAAGCTTCATTTTCTGCTTCCAATGCATTTATTTCTGCCTCATCTCCGTCATTTCGTTGAAGCTCGAAAATTTTATCTGAATTCTCAGTGTATTGATCCGAAAGTGTAAGTACTCTCTGATACACTCTGGAACCAATTACAAGATAATATCTTGCGTTATAAGGATCAGTTTCAACCAACCCATTCATAACCTCTAATGCTTCTTCAGTTCTGTCAATTTGAAAAAGCCCATCAGCAAGTTTCTGAACCAGAGATACACTATCCGGATAAATTTCTAGTCCTTCACGCATTGCGGCAACAGCTTTATCAGGTTGATCACTCAAGAAATAATAAGATCCCAATCTGTCATACTCGGAAGCAGGTGGAGTCTCTTGAAGTTCCATTGCTGTTGTAATCGCTTCAGCAGCGCTTACATAGTCTTGATTCATATAATAAATCTGTGCAAGTACATCGAAGGAAAGTACACTGTCTGGATTTATAGTAGTAGCATTTACCAAATGAGCAATTGATAATTCAAGAGGGTTGTCAACAGTGGCCATTACACTATCATCAGTAGCGTACTTAATACCTTCATTATGCTCATTACCCCATGTATTAAGAATAAGAGGAGTAACCTCAGCTATTTCGACAGATGGTTTTTCCTGGGCGTCAAAAAGTTCTTCAGCAGTTTCAAGATTTGATCTCATTTCTGAATAGATTGGCTTTCTATCAGTAATAACTTGTTCAGCTTCTGCCATTTTACCTAAAATGACCGCCTTATAATAGTAGCCAAGAGGATTACTGGGCTCTTTAATAATTGCTGAATCAGCAGCAATTATAGCTGCATCATAATCTTGAGAATTTATTCCTGATTTGATTGGAGAAATTAAAGGGTCGTCAGGAGTACAATTAGCAGCAAATATGACAATAAAAAGAGCAGCGAAGAGACTAGAGATATGCTTTTTCATTTTTTTATTCGAATTGAAAGTGGATGATTAAAGATTCTTTTTTAAGTTTTACAAAGTAACCATATAATGAACTTTCCGCAATAAAAGTACGGACAAGGATTTAACAGGATTAAATAAACAAATACTTATGAAGAAAAGAGTTTCCACAACCACTGCCCCAGCTGCAATAGGACCTTATAGTCAGGCAATCATTCACAATGGGTTAGTTTACTGTTCAGGTCAAATCCCTTTAGATCCCGAAACAATGACAATTGTAGGAGAAGATGCTACTACGCAGGCAATACAAGTAATGAAAAACTTAAATGAAGTACTTAAGGAGGCAGGTAGTGACTTCTCTAAAGTGATAAAGTGTTCCATATTTTTGGATGATATGGGCGACTTTGGGAAAGTAAATGAAGTTTATGGTAGTTTTTTTGAAGCCGATCCTCCAGCTCGAGAAACGGTAGCCGTGCAAACTTTACCAAAAGAAGTACTCGTAGAAATCAGCTGTATAGCCTACATCTGATCCACCTTAAAGGACTGAGTTGTTATATTTCCTGCATTATCAAACACAGTTAAGGTAATGGTATTCTCTTTTTCAGGAATAAACTGAGGATGATAATAAATCAATAAATCTTTCTCATTGTCGTATTCAAGGATACCTTGCTCTCCATTTACAAAGGCTTTCGAATTTTTGAAATTAATTCCTGAAAGTGAGTCTTCAGCGGTTATATGGATAAGCCATTTTCCATAATCAGTTCTGATAATCTCAGGGGTTTGGAGAACAGGAGGTTTATTGTCTGGCTTAATAATAAACTCTCCTAAATTGGAAGGGAATCCATGTACTGTTCTTCCAATTAATTTCGAATTAACATAATTAATTCGGTCTCTTGTTCGATCAACTCTGAATAATTGGTAATTGTTACCTTCTTCAAAATCATCTCCAAGATAGAATTCGATTTTGAATTCTTTTCGTGCCGGGATCATAGTAGGTTGAATATTCATATAAGGATGTCCATCAAGAGAATCTGTGTAACTAACTACTGAAAGAGTGTCGAAAAAGGTATTTGAGGGAAACCTAACTGTGAGCTCCTTATCTGGTGTTTTGAATGAATAAGGTTCAGATGGAATAAATCTGGATATAAGTAAAAGCTGCGATAAAGCCAGGTCTGTTTCCGTAGTACCAAATAAATATTGGTTTTTTTTCGTATCCCAAATATGGCTCAGTTTGTGCTTAAAGTTTTTCAAATCTATGGTTTGATTCCCATCAAAAACCCAATCTTCAGTCCAGAACCATTTGTGTATTGGTTTAAGAATTATTTCTTTTTGAATAAGTGGCTGAACCGGCATTCCATCTACTTGAAATTCGGCAGTTGTTTCATTCCCGTAAAAGTCTTTCGCAAAAATAGTGAATGATGAAATTGAATCACCAGGATTTATATATGCTCTTGGATCAACAATTCTATAAAATGGATTTGGAGGACCGTCTTTTTTATAAAGTGTTTGGTATGACCTTCGATAAGCACTTATATCTGGAATTCGGTCTGTAAACATTACATCATCTTCTTCAAACTTAAATTTATCAAGGCGCTCATAAAAAAGGGTGTCAACGCCACTAATTAAACCAAGTTCATAGGTTGCATATTTGTTAGTTACTCCATCAGCTTCGTCAAAATTTGAAACGGTTATCCCGATTGGACCATTAGCCTTAATGGTACCAAAACTTATATTTCCTGAATCATCTTTAGATGGATAATAAAGTTGAGGAAATTTGTTGTTTCTAACACTTGATGTCTCAGAAAGAGGGAATACCAACATAGCTGAGATAGTTGGGGCTATCGAATCTTCCACATTAAGATTAGAACGAAGAGCATTAATAGGGGTATTTTCATCTTTTCGAATCTCAAAATGTAGGTGGGGAGGTCCAACTCCTGTTGAGCCAGTATATCCGATTACTTCTCCCTGTGAAACTTTGATTCCAAGATCTTCAACTCTAAGATCTGTTTCAAAGGAAAAGTCCTTCAATCTTATGGAATCAACAAAGGCCTGTAGAGGCTCATTGAAGCGTTGTAAATGTGCATAAACTGTAATCTCTCCATCATCATGTTTCAGGTAAATCACTTTTCCATATCCTTCAACTGAAACTCCAAGTCGGTAAATAATACCATCTTTTGAGGCAAAGACTTTGTAGCCTTCACGTCCCCATGTTTTAATATCCAGGCCGGAATGGTAATGAGCAGACCTGGTTTCCCCAAAAGTTGAAGTTAGACGTTGACTCGCATCCGTAGGCCATAGATAATCCTGAGCCTGACCAAAACTGATTTCAGAAAGAAATAAAAAAGAAAAAAATAAGAGAAAGAGTTTGGTTGTCACTTTGCGATAGATACAGTTAAAGATGTTAAACCATTATTTAAGGTTGCGGTAACTTCATCACCTGCTTTTACTGCTGATACCCCTTCAGGAGTTCCCGTGAAAATGAGATCACCTTCTTCAAGGGTAAAAATATTCGATAGGTAACTTATCAATGTTTGAACGCCAAAAATCATTTCAGAAGTAGAAGCCTTTTGTCGGCTTTCACCATTAACTTTCAATTCAAGGTTAAAGTCAGGAATGGAACTATCATTAAATGAAATAAAATGACTAATAGGAGCAAATTGATCAAAACCTTTACTGACACTCCAGGGATGTCCATATTTTTTGGCTTTTTGTTGCAGGTCTCTGGCTGTAAAATCAATTCCGATACCGAATCCTGATATATACTCTTTAGCTTCTTCAGCAGGGATATTTTTACCAGTTTTACTTATTGCAACAACTAACTCAACCTCATGATGAATGTCGGAACTTTGTACTGGCAATTGAATTCTGGAGCCATCAAAGCAAATAGAGCTCAGTGGTTTTAGGAAGACCATTGGAGAAGAAGGAGGCTCACTTCCTAACTCACGCGCATGTTTTTCATAATTTTTGCCAATGCAGTAGATTGTATGGATTGGGGTATTTAACCCCTGGATTCTTGGATATTTCATAAGTATAAGATATAAAAAAAGCCCCGCACATTTGTAATGAACGGGGCTTTTACATAGATGATAAAATCTTAGTTTGCTGGATCTACGTTTACAAATTTTCTACCACCGGTAGATGTAGAGAATGAAACGTGACCATCAGCAGTAGAGAACAAAGTATCGTCTCCACCTCTTTTTACATTGTTTCCAGGGTGAAATTTAGTTCCGCGTTGGCGTACAATAATTCCTCCGGCTCGAACAAATTCTCCACCGAATCTTTTTACTCCTAGTCGTTTACTTTCTGAATCACGACCGTTTTTAGTTGAACCCTGACCTTTCTTATGTGCCATTGTTTATCCTTAATTTTAGCTTAAAGCTTCGATTAATTCGGCTTTTTTCATACTAGAATAGCCGGTAATGTTTTGTTCTTTAGCCATTTCTTTAAGCTCAGCGACAGTTTTTGAACTTAAATCAGAAGAAGCCTCTTTTATAGGAGCAGTTTCTTCTTTCTTGGCTTCAGCTTTTTTAGGAGCTGCTTTTTTCTTAGTTCCACCTAACGTGATGCCATCAATCTGAATTTGAGACATTACTTGTCGGTGACCGTTCATTTTTTGATATCCTTTTCGGCGTTTCTTTTTGAAAACAAGAACCTTGTCAGATTTAACAGTATCAAGAAGCGTAGCTGTAACTTCAGCACCTTCAACAACCGGGGTTCCAACTTTAACGCCATTGTCATCTTTTACAAGTAGTACTTTGTCAAATGATAGACTATTGCCTTCTACGTTTTGCTTATCAACAAACAAAACATCTTTTTCAGCTACTTTGTATTGATGTCCGCCAATTTCTACGACCGCGTACATAATGTTATATAATTTCTTTCTTTTGCGATTTTATCAGAGCTTTCAAAGATAAGGGAATACCTTTATAAATGAAAGAGAAAAGAACTCTATTTTTTTACTATGTGATAAAAAGATTGATAATGTGTTAAGCGGGTTTTTTTAATTATTCGATAGCAATATGTTATATCCAATCAGAATTTTAAAAAAAGGGTCATGATCAATAAAAAACTTTTTCATTTAACAGCTTTAATACTCCTTATAAGCCCTCTTAACCTATTTGCTCAACAAGCACAGCAAAGCAGGTGTCAAACCCAACCAGAATACAGGCAATTCGATTTCTGGGTAGGAGAGTGGGAAGTTAAAAACCCAAATGATGTGGTTGTTGGCAATAGTGTGATTGAGCTGGTCGTAAACGATTGCTTAATTATTGAGAATTGGACGAATTCAGCAGGAATTCCTGGTAAAAGTATGAACTTTTACGACTTACAGGATAGTAAATGGCACCAGCTATGGATGGGAAGTAATGGAGTGCCAATTCGTTTTGATGGTGAATACAATTCTGAAAGAAAATCGATGGACTTTACCGGAAAAGGATTTGACCAAAATGGTGCTGAAGTCGATTTCAGGTTTACATTCTTCCATATAAATGATGACTATGTCCGACAGTTATGGGAGCAATCAGCAGATGGTGGAGAAACCTGGTCAATACTGTTTGATGGACAGTATCACAGGAAAACAGATTAATTGTTAAGCGACTTTGGAAGCTGCTCTTTGAAACCCTTGTCGGTTTACATGACCAATATATTTACCAATAATTTTCACTTCTTCGAATACGTCTGGTGATACAGTAATGTCATCATAGTCTTCATTAGCTGCTTCTAAGCGTAAACCATTGTCATCCCAGAATACTTTTTTCAGAGTGGTTTCACCGTTATAAAGAACAGCTCCGATTTCACCGTTTTGAAGTTTGGTATCCATCAATAAAACAAAATCGCCATCATAGATATTAGCATTCTTCATACTGAAGCCAGAAACACGTAAAGCAAATAACTTATCAAGATTTGGAAATAGGGTTGAAAGAGTAATACTTCCTAAATCAGCTTCAACTGCTTCTTGCAAATAACCTGCGGCAATCAAACCCCGGATGGGAATGCCTTCTTCCTCGATATCATCTCCAAGCATACTCTTCTTATCAGAAGGGAGATCATATTCTTCATCATTTTTTTTGACAAGAAATCCTTTTTTAAGCAAAGCCTGGATATTTTGGGTCACACTATTAGGAGATCGGTATCCGAAATGTTCAGCAATTTCACGATAGGTAGGCCAAACATCGTACTCTTTTTTGTAGTCAACAATGAATGAAAAAAATTCCTGTTGTTTTCGGGTTAAATGTGCATTATCCATAGTAATATTTACTTAATGTGTGAAACATGTGTAATAAAAGGAGTTTTTGAATGAAGGTCAATAAAAAATGTGTGCAATACATGTATATGTTTTTAATAGTAGGGTTTGTGTTTTCGAATTGTGCAAAAACCACTCCCGAACAAACTCAAGTCTTACTAGATGAATACCCTCTACTTTATGAGGCTGTTTTTGAGAGAGACGCTCAAGCTATTTTAGAATACACGGAATCGGATATTCCGGCTGTTAAAAACCAAGCCTGGAAAGCATTGATTAGTACCAATGTTGACGATCCAGAAATCCTTATTGAAAAAGTTATTGAAGCTAACTCAAAAGAAGCATGGGCTTCGCTTTGGTTTAAAGAAATTAATGAGGTTCAGTTAGCTTATTTTCATCAATTATGGGAGAGTAATCCGGAGCTAAGAACAGGTTTAGCTTCGGTACTGGGACTTCATGGTAATAGTGAGTCTTTTGATGTACTAATAAAAACTCAGAAAGCGAATAATTTTGAAGAACAGTATCAGATAGCTCTTGCAATCGGAAGACTTAGTTTAACTACAGAACTGTCTAAAGATCTTGAACATCAAATTCTGAATAAAGCTTTAGAAAACACAAATGGTGAATTGATTCAAGCATACTTATACGGTTTCTACAGGTCAAGGAGGGTACTTAGTGAAGATAATATTGAAGCTTTTAAAGATAGTCTTGAAAATTTTTATCCAGATAGTCCGGTTGGTGAACAGTACATAAGCCGAATACTTATCGCTAATAATAATGTTGACGCTGCTCTTTTCAGATTTGAACTGGATGAATTTGAGACTATGGATGTACAATTGGCTATTGAGTTAGCACAAGGTATTTCGCGCTATGAACTTACAAGGCATTCGAAAGTAGTATTGAATGCAATGCTTGATCATGTGAACCACAATGTAACTTTGGAAGCCTTAAGGGCAATAGAAAATAGGCTCGATGAATTGGGTTTTGAATTGGATCGGGCTGTATTAAATAAAATTGGACTAATTCGGGGAATTCAGCCTGCGATTCGTTTGCAAGCCTTAAACTCTATCTCGAATCCTGCACGTTATAAAGAACTGGTTTTTGAATTAGGAAAAGAAAATGCCTTTAATAATGGTATACGGTATGAAATTCTTACTAAGATATTACTTGATAAGGAGTTTCTTGACTATCTGAAAACGGATCTAACATCTGATAACCGACTTACAAAAGTTTTTGCCATTCAGCAATTAGCAGCTTGGTGGTTGGATATTGAAGATGACGCTAAATCCGATTCTTTAACCACAGAGCTAAGAGCTTTGGTGATTGAGAAAATGGAAACAACGGATCGATCAGTAATTTATGGTTTGAATACATTATTAAGAGATGAGCAGCTTATTTATCCAACTGAGTTTTCGCTATTTGAAGAGATGCTATCCAATTTTACTCTTCCGGATGATATTGAAGTATACCAGGTAATTTCATCGGTGCTTAAAGAACGTTTCGAAATAGAAGCAAAACCGCTAATTGATTCATTGGCCGCAAAAGGAAACGCCGCTCTTAATCAAACATTAATAAATCAAGGATGGGAAATACAAGAACAGGGTACTCCTCAGACTGAATTTAGAACACCGGATTGGAAGAAGCTGACAAGATTGGGAGCTACTCCAATACTAGTAGTGGAAACGAATAAAGGAGACTTTACTATTCAGATGGATGTTCTAAATGCTCCGGCAACCATTTCAGGAATTCAAAGTCTGGTTGATAATAAGTTGTATAATCGAACTCCTTTTCACAGAGTAATCCCGAATTTTGTGATACAGGGTGGGGATGTCGGAAGTCAGGATGGATTTGGAGGTCCGGATTATGTGGTACCTACTGAAGCAAGTTCAAAACAATACAAAAGAGGAGTTTTAGGAATAGCCAGTGCCGGAACCGATACTGAGGGAAGCCAGTTTTTTGTGATGCATCAATGGAAACCTCATTTAAATGGTGGTTATACTATCATTGGGGAGGTTGTAGAAGGAATGGAAGTTGTTGATCGAATTATCCGGGGAGATTATATCGAGAAAGTTTACTGGAAATTAGAATGGTTTTAAATTTTAAATAAAAGTGAAATAACACAATGAAGAAATTAAGTCTAGCTATTTGCGTAATCTTAATCACATCAACAGTTTATGCTCAACAACCAGTACCCGAAGCAACCGAGCTTTATGTTGAGTTACAAAAAGTAACCCCTGGTAATGGAGCCGGTGCCCCGTCTGATGCAATCATTTTATTTGATGGTAACGACCTTTCTCAGTGGCAGAGTCAAAAAAGAGGACTCGGCGCAAGTATGGTTGATATGAAAGATGTAATTCCGCTATTGAGAGCCGAGGCTGATGGAGAAGACGCACCTTGGTTTGTAGAGAATGGAGAAATCGTTGTCAATCCTGGTACAGGTTATATCGAGACCAGACAAGGTTTTGGAGATGTACAACTTCATATAGAGTGGTTAGCGCCTCCGGCTGAAGGAAAAAGTGGACAATTGTACAGTAACAGTGGAGTCTTTTTTATGGGAATGTATGAGGTTCAAGTACTCAATTCATATGAAAATCCTACATATAATAATGGACAGGCCAGTTCAGTATACAAGCAACATATTCCATTAGTAAATGCATCAAAACCAGTGGGGGAATGGCAAACATACGATATCATTTTTATGTCGCCTAAATTTTCGGATAAAGGAACCCTGGTATCGCCAGCCAGAGTGACGGTATTCCATAATGGGGTGTTAGTCCAGAATAATGTAGAACTCTTAGGACCTACCTGCTATATCGGAACTCCATATTATGTGGCACATGAGCCAAAACTTCCAATAGCTCTGCAAGATCATGGTGATCCTATGCGATTCAGAAATATATGGTTAAGAGAACTTTAGAGGTTATTCAAAATCCATGTTCGAAAAACCTGCTGAAAATAATCTGAATAAGGTTCTTCAGATGCTTCCTGATCAGATACACACATGGTAGTGAGTCTGAAATCATGATTAGCTCCCGGGATGATTTGAAGATTGAAATTCTCCGGGACTGAATGATTAAAGGTTTCATTCAGAGCACCTAGTGCCCAGCCTGGATATACGAAATAATCATTCTCCGCAAATACGAATAGGGAAGGAATATCAAGTTCTAGCAAGTGCGGAGCAGGATCAAATTCGCTGTTCTCTTTTAGTTGTCGCCATGCCTTGGTTACAGGGAACCAGGTAACCCAGTTGATATCTGATATCGCTTTCTTACTTGCTTTATCAAACGCTTCGTTATCAGGGGTTCCTTCACACAGGAACCTGCTGTAGTAGTCGTTAGTAAGCTGGAGTTTGATCTCAAAAGTTGGAGCTGCGAGAGAAGCGATTAATTTAATGTCATTTCTGTATCGGTCTCCTACAATTTGAGCAACCCAGCCACCCTGACTGTGACCAATAACTCCTATGCGTGAAGCATCAATTCTCCCTTGTGTTTTTAAAAAATCTATCGCCGCTTTTGCATCAGATGCGCGTTCATATAAATTAGTTCGTTGCCATCTTCCATCTGATTTTCCAACTCCACGTTTATCAAAATAGAGTAGGGCGACCCCTTCCTGTAAAAAAAGATTTTCAAGGTTATTGACTAAAAAATCTTTGTATAAAGTACGATGAGAAGAGTTTGGGCCGGATCCAACTAAAAAAACAAGAACCGGAGCATTATCAGAAGTATCCGGGATTACTAATTCGCCATGTAATGTGAATCTACCATTATCGAAGGTAACATTGGTTCGGGTTACATCCTGTGCATATGTGCTTTGGATGACTAAACAAAAAAAGAAGAATAAGAATGCAGAAAAACTTAGAAGATTCTTAATGGTATTCATGTGCTGTTTTTTTCAAAATCACCCGACTATGTATGATGGCTGATCCCCTAAAGTAAATTAATTATCGCCTGTTTGCTCAAAGAATATTACTAACTCTTCAAAGAACTTAAAAACAATTGATCGAAGTTGTAAAAAAAAATCGAAAACCATAAAAAAAGGCATAAGCTTTTACACTTACACCTTTAGGGTACATGTTATCGGGGTATTATTCTTTAAAAGGGTCAGAGAATTTTTCATCATTAATGAGTTCATAATCAGTCAGCGTTTTCATAAATGCCACTAACGCAGCTTTTTCCTGATCAGTAAGATTCATTCGTACAGGACGGTTATTTCGTTGAAGTCGGTTGTCTAAATTTGGGCTATTTTCAACTCCTGAATTATAATGTTCCACGACTTCTTCTAACGTTTGAAAACGACCATCATGCATGTAAGGTGCTGTGAGTTCTATATTTCTGAGTGATCCAGTCTTGAACTTCCCGTTGTCCTGATTTCGTCCGGTAACTTCGCCCAATCCTAAATCGGTAAGTACTTCATCTAAACCATTATCTCTGGCTTCATCTCCAACAAAAAGATCGGAGGTGTGGCATGCGGAACATTCAGTCTCTCTTGAAAAGAATACTCTTTTGCCTAGGTTTTCAAGGTCGGAGAAATTAGGGAAGTCATCATCAGGACGGTTAACCTGAGCACGTCCTTCGTCATATTTAGATTGGTAAGAAACAATAGAACGAACAAACTGGGACAGAGCCAATGCAATTCTACTGGAAGTGACTTCTTCATCACCATATACCTGATTAAATAAAATTGGATAGTAGGGCTGAGATTCAACTTTTGTGACTAACTCATCTAAGGTAAGTCCCATTTCTACAGCATCCTGTATGGGCATTAATACCTGTTCTTCAAGGGATTCTGCTCGTTCATCCCAGAAAAAATGTCCGTTCTCATAAAAGCGCGAGTTTGAAAGTCCCATAGAGTTTCTGCCGGTTAATCCTCCATCAAAGCCTTCACTCAATACCGCTGGATCAGAAAAACCGGATTCCTGAACATGACAGGAAGCACATGAGATGGTATTATTTGCGGAAAGATTTACATCATAAAAAAGAACACGCCCTAAGGTAGCCCCCCAGTCTGTTATGGGGTTATTATTTGGAGTGTTATCCTGTTCAATGTTGGGTTGATTGTTGAAGAAAGCAGGCAGATCCAGATCGGTATAGTTATCTGCTTGGTCGGATATAGTTAAAAATTGATCCAGAACTGCTGCTTCTTCAATCTCATCAATACTATTAGAACCTGTACCGGGGATTTCTTCACATGAAGTGAAAATGAAAAAAGTAAAAATGAAAAAGCCGATTAGCACCCTCATGGTATATAAGTTTTATTCCTGTTGTGATACTAATACACATGAAATGGGAAGCACCCCTAAAAGAAATTGTAAATGGATATTATAAGGTGCAGATTGGACTTAGTAGTTTTCTATATTATGTACTAATCAAAGAAATAAAGTCAGCCACAGTTTTGCTCATAAAGCAATTTTTACTGTCATTTTTAATAATTCTCACTTTTAGCCAACAAGCACTAAGAGCACAGCAATTTACTGTTGCTCCAGAATCGGGTTTTTACAATGATTCTTTAATTGTTGAAGCTATTTTTGATAATAGTCTGATCGTTTATTATTCAGTAGATGGTTCACTGCCTGATACATCTGATTTTTTTTACAAGAATCCGGTAACTATCAGAAATACTAAAGCAATTCGGTTTGTTGGGTATACTTCAGACTTTCAAGATACCATTTATATAAACAGATCTTATTTTATAAATGAGGGCACTGAACTTCCCGTATTTTCTATTATTACAGATCCCGATAATTTATTTTCAGCTGAAAGAGGAATTTATGTAGAAGGTATAAATGGTATTCCGGGATATTGTCGGGAAACTCCTAAAAACTGGAATCAGGATTGGGAGCGTCCGGCTTACTTTGAGTTTTTTGAGAAAGATAGGAGTGAAGGATTTAAAATTCATGCAGGTATTAAAATCGGGGGAGGTTGTACCCGGTTATACGACCAGAAATCGTTGGACATTTTTTTCAGAAGTGAATATGGAGCCAGTAAACTGGATTATCCGGTTTTTGAAGACAAACCTTTCAAAGAATTTGACCGTCTTGCATTAAGAAGTGGGGGACAGGACTGGTACAGAGCTCTTATCAGGAATGCAGCTGCACAATCAATTGTAAAAAACAGAATGGACCTTGGTTATCAGGCTTTTAAACCTGTAGTAGTTTTTATCAATGGAGAATACTGGGGTATACACATGCTCAGGGAGAAACAAAATGAGGATTTTATAGAGTCGAATTATGGCTTTGATGAAAATGAATTAGATATACTTAGTGGTGGTAGTGCTAATGTTAAAGAAGGAAGCGCAGATCATTACAATGCAATGTTAGATTATATCCGGGAGAACGATATTTCTGAGAAGGAGCATTATGATTGGGTTTCCACTCAGATGGACATTGACCAGTATATCGATTATTACATCGCCCAGATTTACATGGCAAACGGTGATTGGCCTGCAAATAACATCATTTTATGGAGACCACAGCAACCTAATGGAAAATGGAAATGGTTGATGTATGATGTGGATATGTCGATGGGAAGTCATTCCAGAGGAGTATCGAGTACAAATATCCTGAAAAAACTTACTACAACAACAAGCACTCCTTATGAAAGCCCTCCAACGGCTACTTTTTTGTTTCGAAACCTGATTAAGAATCAGGAGTTTGTGAACACATTAATTCAAAGATACAGTATGCATATGCACAGCACTTTTAAACCGGAAAGAATGCAGTTCTTTGTAGATAGTGTCGCAGCTATTATCGAATCAGAGATACCTGCACATGGTGCCAGATGGGAAAAATCTATGTCTTTGGGCTCAGGGATGAATTGGGAAAAACATCTTAACCTGATAAAAAACTTTATTGATCAACGACCGGTTATGGCAAGATCTCATCTATACGATTTATTTGATTTGGTAAGGCTACATAGTGTGAAAACGAATATTGAACCGACCGGAGCAGGTGAAGTATTTATAGAAGGAGTCAGAGCAGATGAACTTGAATATGGATTAATTTATCAAACGGTTCCCTTTGAACTTAAAGCAGCGGCCAAACCGGGATATACCTTTACAGGCTGGAGTGGAGATGTCACAGGATCAGAGCATTCGAAAGAGCTTAGCATTACAAAAAACTCTGTACTCACCGCTCATTTTAAGAGAAATGAAATAACCATATCAGGAGTGGTTATTAATGAAATCAATTATCGCTCTGCTGATACCTTTAATCCTGAGGATTGGGTGGAGTTTTATAATAACTCTGGACAGGTAGTAGATATGTCCGGATGGTATTTTTCGGATTCGGATAATACTCATCGGTTTACTTTTCGGGAAGGAACCATTCTTGATCCGGATTCTTATTTAGTGCTTACCCAGGATAGTTCTTTATTCAGTCCATTATTTCCTGAGGTTCAGAACAGAATCGGGGATATGGACTTTGGGTTATCGGGAGATGGAGAGTTAGTCAGACTATTCGACGAATCAGGAAATATTATTGATGAGCTGACTTATAATGATAAATCTCCCTGGCCCATAGAACCAGATGGATTAGGTGCAACGCTTTCCTTATCTAATCCGGGTTTTGATAATTCCAAAGGTAAAAACTGGGCGGCCTCCAATGGAAATGGGACTCCCGGAAGAATGAATGAAGGTATTTTTGTAGGCAATGAAAGTAAAAATGAATACAATGACCGTGCAACAGGGGTGAGCCTTTATCAAAATTACCCGAATCCATTTAATCCTGAAACAATCATAGAATATAATCTGGGTCAACCTATGTTTATTAAACTAAGCATTTTTGATTTGCAGGGAAGAGAAGTAGCAATCATTGAACAAGGAAGGAAGTCATCGGGATTACATCAGTCAATCTGGAACGCGTCCGAATTCGCTTCTGGAGTATATTTTTACAGACTTGAAGCGAATGGTTTATTTATAAATCGAAAACTTACGTTGATTAAATAGTCTGAGTTTTAAGAATCAGCGTTTTTTAAACTATCCGGATATACTATAGGTCGAAGTTCAGCAAACCAGTTGATGAGTAGCTCTCTTTGTTCCCAGGTAAGACGGGCTTCTGAATGTCCCCAGGTGTAGGAGGGAAGGGGCATTTCTTCGGTTTCGGTGTATTCAATTCCTTCTTCCAGTTTATGATCAGCTCTTCTTGGACTATAGGTGCCAAACTCAGAGAAATTTAATTCACTTCTGCCATGATCAATATGATCGTCAATCCACCACCCAAAAGGCTGAGTGTATGTGTACCACGGATATTTAGTCTCATAGGAGTGACAATCGTAACAAGCCACTTTCAGTATCTGTGCAACTTCTTCGGAAGGTGGATACATGTTCATGAAGTCCTGAGTAGCATCATACTCAGGATTGGTTTTATCAATTTGAAAAAATTGAAGAATTAGAAGTGCTGCTGCAAGTCCGAGAAGAATTTTTTTGAGCATGATCATAATATTTGATTAACCATATATGCTTAAATCAAACTAATTAATCATTCCCTTTAGGTGTAAAAGATTGGATACCTGTTATTTCCCTTCCAAGAATCAACCCATGGATATCATAGGTACCTTCATAGGTATTTACCGATTCCAGGTTCATCATATGATGGATAATTCGGTAATCTCCGGTAATTCCATTACCACCATGCATGTCACGGGCAATACGGGATATTTCCAATGCTTTACCACAATTGTTCCGTTTTGCAAGGGAAGTCATGGAAGGGTGGTCGCGACCTTCGTCTTTGAGTTTTCCTAAACGAAGTGCCAGCATCTGCATCGCTGTAATGTCAGTGAGCATATTGGCTAACTTGGTTTGGATAAGCTGATTTGCAGCCAATGGTTTCCCAAACTGTTTTCTATCTAGCACATACTGTCGTGCTTTCTGGTAGCAGAATTCTGCAGCGCCAATCGTTCCCCAGGAAATTCCATAACGAGCGCTGTTTAAGCACATGAACGGCCCTTTCAATCCACGGATATCAGGGAATACATTTTCATCGGGAATAAATACATCATCAAAAACCAATTCGCCGGTTTCAGAGGCTCGCAAACTCATTTTGTATTTAGTGTGAGGGGCAGTAAAACCTTTCATACCTTTTTCAACCAGAAAACCACGAATAACTCCTTCATCCTCTTTCGATTCTTTTGCTTTGGCCCAAACAACGGCAACATCAGCAATAGGAGAGTTGGTAATCCACATTTTAGCTCCGTTCATTTTCCAACCACCATCAACCTTTACAGCAGCGGTAACCATCGAGCCAGGATCAGAACCGTGATCAGGTTCGGTCAGACCAAAGCACCCGATAATTTCTCCTGAAGCCAGACGAGGTATGAATCGGTGTTTTTGTTCTTCAGTGCCAAAAATTGAAATAGGATACATCACCAACGAGGATTGCACACTCATAAAAGAGCGGTACCCGGAATCGACCCGTTCAACTTCACGCGCAACTAACCCATAAGCGGTATAACTGGCTCCGGCGCCACCATATTCCTCGGGAATATTAATACCAAGCAATCCCATTTCGCCCATTTCTTTGGCGATATCCTGATCAAAATATTCTTCGGTATTTCCTTTTAATGCACGTGGTTCAAGATTCGCCTGAGCATAATCTCTGGCAGTTTCCATAATCAAACGATCTTCTTCATTCAATTCAGATTCAAAAAGAAGAGCATCGTCTATATTAAACAGGTTTTTGGACATTTAATTTGGCTTTTTAGAATTTTGAAGAATGGTAAGGAAAGTGGAGTTCTTTTTGTAGTCTGAATAATGATTAATGTTAAATGCTCAATGTTAAATCAGTTTCCAATTTAACATTGAGCACTAAGAATTTTAACATTAAGAAAGAGTTTTCTTTAGCTCCCGGGCAATGATTAGTCGTTGTACCTCAGAAGTTCCTTCACCAATAGTCATAAGTTTTGAGTCGCGCAGGAATCGTTCAACATGGTATTCTTTGGTGTATCCATATCCGCCATGAATTTGAACTGCTTCAAGAGCCGCTCTTACCGAAAGTTCAGAAGCGAATAATTTAGCCATTGATGCTTCAGTCGTATAAGGTTTTCCCTGATCTTTTAGAGTAGCTGCTCTCCAAACGAGTAATCGTGCTGCATCAATCTCCGTGGCCATATCTACCAGTTTACCTTCAATGTATTGGTTGTCTCCAATAGGCTTTCCAAACTGTTTTCTTTCCTGAGAATATTTCAGGGATTCTTCTAACGCACCACGTGCAATACCAACTGAAAGAGCTGCGATACCAACTCTACCTCCGTCAAGAACTTTCATCGTATCAATAAAGCCCATTCCTTCTTCGCCCAGGAGATTTTCTGCCGGGACTTTAACATTCTCAAAAATTACTTCAGTTGTATCAGAGGAATTCATTCCAAGCTTATGCATTCCAGGACCTGATTTTACTCCTTCCCAACTGCCCTCTACAATAAAGCCACTAATTCCTTTGGTATCTTTTTCAGGGTCTGTTTTTGCAAGAACTACATACGTGTCGCCAACGGAACCTTGTGTAATAAAAATCTTAGATCCGTTAAGAACCCAGTGATCACCTTCTTTAACAGCAGTCGTTTTCATTCCCGAAGCATCACTTCCTGATCCGGGTTCGGTTAAACACCAGGCACCAAGCTTTTCACCGGAACATAATTCCGGCATATACTTTACTTTTTGCTCATGATTACCCGCAATAGCGATATGTCCGGTTCCTAATGAGGTATGAGAAGCAACAGTAAGGGCAAGGGAGGCATCCCATCGTGCAATTTCTTCGATAGCGAGACAGAAACTCAAGGTATCAAAACCAGAGCCGCCGTATTGTTCGGAATGATAGATTCCCAGCATGCCCATTTCTCCGAGCTGTTTTACAATCTCCATGGGGAATTCTTTGCTGTTATCGCGTTCCATTACACTTGGTGCGACATGACGTTCTACAAAATCTTTTACGCTGTCTCGGATCATTTTCTGATCTTCATTCAATTCAAAAGAAAGATTGTTCTGACTCATTACTTCCATTATTATTTCTTTAATAGTTATAAGTTCACAGAGTACATAGACTTTAAATAATATTCAGTGCCTCAGTGCCTCAGTGCCTCAGTGCTTCTGTTCCTTTCTTATCCAAAGTTCCAGTTTATTCCACGACCGATTTCCGGATCGGGATAATTCCAATCCACAGCGCCCTGGTCACAGGCATACATGCAGGTTCCGCACTCGATACAGTCCTCCACCTGGAAATGTACCTCGTTGTTTTCGTCCATGGTGTAGCAGTTTGCCGGGCAGACCCATGTGGTGCATTTGTGAGGACATCCGGAATTGCAGATGTCGGTATCAACGATGATGTGAGGTTTAATTTCTGACTTCGCCTGATTTCGATAGCTAACCAAACCGAGGCGTTCACTTAACTTTAAAATTTTCATAGTTTCGATTTTAAATAATGTTAAGCTGTTAGCAATTAGCTTTTAGTTAGAACATAACTAAAAGCTAAAGGCTTGCAGCTAATAGCTACAATGATTTCCTTGCTTTAAATCCTAATTGAAGGAGTTCCCATAGCGATGAATGACGTTTTATCGCTCCAAGCAACATTTTTTCAGATTTTGGAGTAGGCTCATTTTTTATCGTGAAGAACTGGCGACCAAAATCACAAACCAGATTTGGAACCTTATTTTGCATGGTATCAGTATGAAGTAAATGAACAGCGTCCTGAAAATTTTTGATGTCTTTCATCACGTAGCTGTCATCCATTGCTATTCGGTACTCTTTCAATGTAGCAGAGGTGAAATCATTCTTTGCTTTTGCTTTTACAATGGTTTCAGCAGCAAGAATTCCGGAGCGCATTGCGTAATCCATTCCCTGTATAGCTTTTCCTGCATTCATCAATAAATTAGCAGCTTCACCGGCAATCAGAATTCCATCTTTATATAATTCTTTGGGCATAACTCTGGAATCTCCGGAAGAAACTACATGAGCTGAATATTCTACTACTTCACCACCTTTAATAGCGTCAGCGACGGTTGGGTGCTGTTTAAAGTGGTTTAATAGATCGTGAGGACTTCGTTTCTTTTCCCTCATATCTTTAATTCCAACTACCAGACCAAGAGAAATGGTATCGCGGTTAGTGTATAAAAAGCCACCACCTTCTACCCCGTCTGTAGCCCAACCAACAAATTCATTACTCATACCGCTTAAACCATTCAACTGAAATCGATCTTCCAGTACATGTTGGTCAAAACGAATAATCTCTTTAATGCCCGTTAGCATATGATCAGCGGGAACATATTTATCCTGTAAGCCAACCTGTCGGGTAAGAAGATTATTTACTCCTTCGGCAATAATTATAGAATCAGCATGAAACTCATCTTCACCCGTTTTAATCCCGACAGCTTTACTATTCTCCATAAGGACTTCATCCACTTTGATATTAGTGGCAATGAAAGAATCCATGGCAAAATCACTGGCATCAATTGCTTCCTGTACTTTTCCGGAAAGCCAGTTATCGAATTTAGAGCGTAGAACAACAACCCCTGAATAGGGAGTTTCATTGAAGTGTTTGGATTTGAAATCAAGTGAGAAGGTAGATTGCTTGTCCATGAAAGTAAGACGGCGGTGATTGATAAAACGCTCCCAGCCTCCGTCTTCCTCTTCCCAGTAATTAGGTACAAGCTTGGCAAGATCGCTTCCCCATAAAACACCACCTGAAACATTCTTTGCTCCGGCAAACTCTCCTCTTTCGATGAGTAGAAATTTCATATTGTTTCGGGCAAGAGTCATAGCAGCTGCTAATCCAGCAACCCCACCACCTATTACTATACAATCAAATTTGTCTTCCATTTTCTAGCTTTGAGTTATGAGCGGTGAGAAGTGAGTTGAGGTCTCCCTCAAAACTCAAACCTCATTGCTCAAAACTATTACCCTTTAATCTTCTTCAATTCCTCGATAAACGGAGGTAGTACTTTGTACAAGTCTCCAACAATTCCATAATCAGCCACTTCAAAAATTGGAGCATCAGGATCTTTATTGATGGCAACAATCACTTTACTATTTGCCATACCTGCAACGTGTTGAATCGCTCCTGAAATTCCTATTGCTATATACAGCTGAGGTGAAACAACTTTTCCGGTTTGACCAATTTGTAAACTTGGGTCATATACACCAGCTTCAGTCAAAGCTCTGGAAGCTCCGATTCCGGCATTTAATACGGAAGCCAGTTCTGAAATCAAATTTTTAGCTTCACCATCTTTTACACCACGACCTGCAGCAACTATACTTTCTGCTTCATTCAAGTCGATAGTATCGCCAGTAGCTGAAATAATTTCTCTAAGTTTTGCCTTCAGCTCGTCCCGACTCATTGTGAAACCTATTGAAACAACCTCGGCAGTGGTTGGAGATTCAACTAAATCGTAGGAACCAGATCGCACTGAAACTAAAATAGGGTTTCCTGAAACTTCCACATTCCCCACAACTTTAGCAGCCATAACAGGACGTTTTGCAGTTACTCCACTACTTGATACATCAAAGGAAGAAACATCAGCGACAACACCGGCAGTTTTATTAGCGGCCAAAGCTCCTAAAATATCTTTTGTTCCTTCTGTAGATGCGAATGCAACGACCTTAGGTTGAGCTGTTTCCATTACTTTTGAAAGTGCAGAAAGCAAAGGCGTATTTCTGTGTTGATCAAAAATTGGGTCTTCTACAGTATAAATCTTTGAAGCACCATATTTTTGAACACTATCTGTATAAGAAGATGCAATTTGATCAATGATTACAGCTTCGCATGAAAGACCTTGAGCATCAGCAATTGCTTTGCTTCTGGATAATACTTCAAGTGATGATCGTTTAATTTTACCGTCTGAAATGGCAATATAGGTAAGTATTGAACTCATTTTTCTTTTTTGAGCTATCAGTAATCAGCTTCTAGCGGTTAGTCTGTGCTTGTCTGGCCAACCGCTGAAAGCTAATAACTGAACGCTGATTTAAATTACATTTGCTTCAGTATCGAGAAGCTGGGCTACTTCGCGGGCAATTTCATCTGCCTCGCCTTCAAATTTCTTTCCGGCTTGTCTGGCAGGTTTCTGCTCATATGAAATTACTTTTGAAGCGGGAGATAAATCTTCTTCAGAAATTCCTAATGAAGAAAGCTCAACCACATCAATAGGTTTTCTTTTGGATGCCATGATCCCTTTTAAATTTGGAATACGTGGTTCGTTCATGTCGTTAGAACATGTAACTGCGCAAGGTGTAGGTAGCTCAATCATTTCTTGTCCAGAGTCACCCTGTCGTTTAACCACTAAATTATTCCCTTCAATTTCCAGTCCAACAGCGTTAGTTGCATAGGGTAGGTTGAGTTTTTCGGCCACCATGCTACCAGTCAAACCTGAATCGGTATCCTGAGATTGTTTCCCGAGCGAAAGAATATCAAATTCTTTATCACCGAAAAAAGAAGAGAGAATAGAAGCGTAACTTGCTGAATCAAATCCCTCATCTCCGGAAGTAGAAATATGTATTCCTTTATCAGCACCCATCGCAAGTGCTTTTCGAATAGTTTCGGATGCTTTTGCCGGACCAATACAAACTACTTCTACTTCGCCACCATGTTTTTCTTTTAAAACCAGAGCTTCTTCAACAGCAGATGCGTCATATGCATTAAGCACCATTCTGTCTGCATCCATTATTAATTCGCCTTCTTTAATCTGAAATGGCGCAGCTACGTCGGGCACCATTTTTATGCATACATAAAATTTCATTCGCAGGTAATTTCGTCTTGATGTTTGTTCTCGTGGAACCGCTTTTCTGAAGCAAAGAATATACTAAAATGGTTCCGAAGTTTTAAGGAGAATAAAGAATAATTTATTAAAGAATTTTGATCTTAATAAAGATTTCTACTTTCAGATTCTCTTTGTTTAACTAAAAATTCGGGAGAATAAATTGTCTTACAATTTTGGTATTCGTCACCTTGGCATATAGTATAAGTAAATCTATATAACCCTGATACTTCGTTTCCCAAAGATTCAATTCTTTCTGCCGGAAAGATAAAATGTATATTAGCTCCCCACTCCAATGAATGGTAACGAACTGATTGGGTATACAAAACTCCCCGAGGACTTGTATTGACTTTAGTCCAACTTCTTCCATTCCACTTTTGGAGATGACTATTTGGTCCACCATGTGGAGAAAATGAATAGGCATCAGAAAAGGGATTACTAAAATTTCCTGAGATTTCTTCGTTAGCGAAGTAACTTCTTTTTTGTGGTTCTAAGATAATTAGCTGAGGTAAACCTAGAGTAGGAGTTCCGGATGCATAGGATGTATTGCTTTCGCCCGACCATTCACCTACATATTCGATATATTTGCAGCTCGAAAAACAGAAAGTTAAGCCAATTAAAGTGAGAACTATTCTCGAAAGCAAATACATAACAACTTGATTAGACTCTGCTTTAAGAAAAGAAAAAGTAAAGAAGTAAAAATCACATAAGAATGTTAGAAGAATATCTAATTCTGCAATTGCTCGTACTCAAGCAGGTGCCCCTGATCAGTTTCTCGCAAAATATTGTAGGCCTGTAGTTGAATTCGGCTGTCAGCATCAATAAAAATAGAAGTAATTTCTCTGGACTTAGTATCAAAAAAAAGATCATACAGAAAGTTACTGGTAGAGCGTCTTTTGGCAGCTTGTATTTCTGTTAATGCATTTAACACCTGTTGCCTTGCTTCAACAGGACTCTGAGTAAAAGTATCAAGCCCTAATCTGTGATAGGTGTAATAAGCATTTCTAAGAGGTTCATAATTGTTACTTAACAGATCAGCTATCAACACAAAGCGGTTTCGCTGATTATTGCTATTTCGCGTCCAACCAATTGCATTTTCATTTTGAGCAAGGTCTACCACATTCTGTGCTCTGTCAAAATAAGGTGTACCACCTAAAGGTGAGAAGCTGTCAAAATCGTACCCAAGTAATAAATACATATAGTAATCAATAAAACCGGTCAGGCTTTCGAATTGAAGATCATCATGAATAAGGCTTCTTCCTTCTGGATAAGAAAATTGCCAATTCTGATCTCCTAGTATAATAGAAGTCGTTTCAGTGATGGTATTATAAATGGGGCGTCGAGCAGATAGTACAGTCTCAGCTGAAAATTGAAAATCCGAAGTACCGCTAGTCAGTACGATGTTAATCTGGCAATTAATTCGCTCCTGTTCGGTAAATTCAATATCAGTCCAACGAAAATCATTGATATACCCATCTAAATCTGTTCGGAGTGATTCCTTCACATACTCAAAAGAAGTCCCTTCCAGATTTGAATCATCAATAATTATTTCACAATTAAATTCCTGAGCTAAGGAACTCATTGGAATTAATATCAATGTTAATAAAACATGAAATTTCGACAAGAAAGCTTTTTTTATTGGTGTCAGATGTATCATATTGCAGGTAGCTAATATATTCCAATGATACGAATACGTTCTATTCGAAATAAAATTTCTTTTCTCATCATTTTTTGTGGGATTTCGACAGGGGTATATGCTCAATTCAGTATTGGTGCTAGAGCTATTAGTCTTGGGCAGGCTGCAACTTCTTTAGCGGACGATGAATGGTCATTGTTCTCAAATCCTGCTTTTTTAAATTCAGAATCTATTTCTGCAGGGTTCTATGGTTTAAGAAATTACGGGTTTGCAGAAATTACCGATATGGCTGCTTATGGAAGCATTCCTACTTCATTCGGAACCGGCGCTTTGGGTATTCACAGATATGGCGATAACCTATACAATGAAACACGAGTCCGTCTTGGTTATAAAAACGAGTGGCAGCAACTTCACTTCGGTGTAGTAGTGAATTACAATCACATTTCATTTGGAGGACCTTACGGGTCGGGAGGAGCATTTGGGATTGATCTTGGGATAGCCACTCAGGTTTTAGATCAGCTTTGGATCGCAGCAAAAACGACCAATTTAAATCAGCCTGCTTATTCTTTTTCATCTGGTAACGAGGATTTAGCCAGAGAGTTAAGTATAGGTTTTAATTATACTCTTGAGGAAACAGCATTATTTGTGATGGATGTTGTAAAAGACGTTCGTTTTCCTGTTTCTTACCGCGGTGGCTTAGAAGTAAGTATCATTGATGAGCTAAAAGGAAGAGTTGGAGTTACTACGGAACCATTAACGTATTCTTTTGGACTTGGATACGGGAAAGATTTTTGGGATATAAATCTTGCAGTCCAGCAGCATCACTTATTAGGACTTAGTCCAGGCTTTGATTTATTATTTAAGTTTTAATTATGAAGTGGTTCTGGAGAATTATATTGCTCTATTTGATTTGGTTAATTCCAATTCAAACGCTGTCCCAGGATACAACAAAAACAGAAGTAGAACGACAGCTTGAAGAAGCTTTTGAAGAACTCGATACTGAAGAATCCGGACTTACCGGTGAACAGCTTACTGAGTTTTTGGAAAATTTGGCTGCCAATCCGATTAATATTAATTCTGCAGGAGTAAGTGAGTTACTTCAGGTTCCGGGATTTAATTTATTAATCGCACGAGCTGTAATTGACTATCGTAAGACTAAACCATTCGAGTCGGTTACAGAAATTCAGGAGGTTCGGGGTGTTGGGGCAGCTACTTTCCAGCGAATGCGTCCTTACATAACAGTCGGGGGCTTAAACGATCGAATAAGAAATTTCTATACAAGTCCAGGATATTGGCTATCGGGAAATAAGTTGGAAATAATTTCCAGGTATCAACAAAATATTGAAGAACAGGAAGGATTTATCAGAGCTGATTCTTTGGGAGGTTATTTAGGGAACCCGGTTAAATACTATCAGCGTCTCAGGATGCAAAGTGAACATCTTTCCATTAATCTGACACAAGAAAAAGATGCTGGAGAAGAATTGGATGGACTTACCGGATTCGATTATAATTCATGGCATATTGCTCTCACAAATAATGGAAAGTTAAAAAGTTTAGTTATTGGAGATTATAGCCTTAGCTTTGGTCAAGGGCTTGTTATTTGGACTGGAGGTGCATTTGGTAAGGGACGTGAAGTAACAGGAACAATAAGTAAAAATGAGAGAGGGTTACGACCATATGGATCTGCACAGGAAACCGATTTCTTTAAAGGTATAGCGGCATCATATGGGGAACAAGTAGAAGTCACTTTTTTTTATTCAGACAGAGCAAGATCAGCTTCAATAATTGAAGGTGATACAACAAGGTTTCCATCTTCAAGTGGTTTTCATAGGACACAATCTGAATTAGATAGAAGAAATAATATTACTCAGCGGACTTTGGGAGGCAGAATTAAAACAGATACGCCTTTGGGCTTATTTGGGTTGACAGGATATACCAGCGAGTTTGATTCATATATAGCAAAAGGAACTTCATTAAGTGATTTGTATGCTTTCGAAGGCAGATCAAATTCGGTATTCGGTCTGGACTATCGGGGACTGATTGGGAGTTCTCTCGTTTTTGGTGAATTAGCCCGAAGTGAAAACGGGGGAATGGGAGGTGTTGCTGGTATTGAGGCACCGCTTGGCTTCAATACTGATTTGGCACTTTTATACAGGAATTATCAAAAAGATTTTCAGTCTTTTTTGGGAACGGGGTTTGGAGAAACATCAGGTGACCCGAATAATGAATCCGGATTATATATAGGAGTAAGCCATCTTCTTCCAAACGGTTTTTCAGTAAGTGGATATATAGATCAATATCGGTTTGAAGCTCCAAGATCAGGTACTACTCAATCTACGGATGGATACGATGTTTTGGGATTAATAGAAGGAAGTATTTCAAAAAATCTTGATGCATATATTTTGATTCGTAACGAAATCAAGGATGATGAATATGTTATACAAACCGAGTCAGGAAGAGAGCAGAGGATTCTTGGAAAAGAAAAAAGAGCAAGTTTAAGGGTACAAACTGAATATCAATTGAACAGAAGGGTTAGATTAAGGTCTCGGGGTGAGTTAGTGAGGTATCAAAGTCCGGGGGAGAATTGGGAAACAGGTTTTTTAATGTATCAGGATTTGAGACTTAGGCTCTCAGAAAAGCTTCAATTAGATACCAGAGTTTCACTTTTTGATACAGATAGTTTTGATACAAGAGTGTACCAATTTGAAAGCGACCTCCTTTATGTTTTATCTAACGTTGCGTTAAGTGGCAGGGGAGAGCGGTTGTATGGAGTATTGAAATATGATGCTTCAGAGTGGCTTGAATTCTGGGTGAAATATTCAGTAACTACAATTGAAGATGTTCAAACTCTAAGTAGTGGATTGGGGGAAATTCGAGGAAATAAAAGAAGCTTTTTAGGAATTCAAGGGAGAATCAGGTTCTAGCTAAAACTGTTAATTTAGAACTCATAACTAATCACTATATTCAGCCGAATTTTAAAATTATTCTCACATGACGTTTGAAGGCTGGTCAGTAATAGCTGTTATCATTACGTGTTTGGTTTTGCTTATAACTACCAATCTATCTGTGGATATGGTGCTTCTTGCAGGGCTTGCATTATTGTTAGTAGCAGGGATTGTTGAACCAGAAGCTGCACTATCGGGTTTTTCAAATGAAGGTATGCTCACGGTTGCTGCACTTTATGTAGTTGCAGCCGGCCTTAAGGAAACAGGTGCCATTCGATACATCACACAAAAAGTTATGGGAGATGTAAAAACGGTTCGTGGAGCTCAAACTAGAATCATGCTTCCGGTAATGGTAATGAGTGCTTTTTTAAACAATACACCTATCGTAGCATCTTTTATTCCTGCTCTTGAACACTGGAGTAAAAGAACCAGAATACCGGTTTCAAAAATTCTTATTCCTCTTAGCTATGCTGCTATTTTAGGTGGTACTTGTACTTTAATAGGAACAAGTACGAACCTAATTCTAAATGGACTATTAATTGAAGAAGGAAGTACCCGGGCTCTGGGTTTATTTGAACCAGCATGGATAGGAGTTCCTTGTGCCATAGCTGGCTTTATTTATCTCTTTTTATTTGGAGATAAACTTTTACCCTCTCGAGGAGAAGCCTTCGAAAGTTTTAAAGATCCGAGGGAGTACACCATAGAAATGACGGTGCCTAAAGGAAGTCCTTTGGCAAGACAAAGTATTCAGGATGCAGGTCTTCGGCAATTACCGGGCCTTTACCTTGTAGAAATATTCAGGGATAAAAAAGCACTTCCAGCAGTTGGTCCGGATCAAAGGCTTAGAGAAGAGGATAGGTTAATATTTGCCGGAGTTGTAGATTCAATAGTTGATTTGCAAAATATTCAGGGACTTGTTCCTGCTACTAATCAGATTTTTAAAATTGATACTCCAAAAAATGATCGTGTTTTATTTGAAGCTGTAGTTTCATCTTCCAATCCAATTAAAGGAAGAACCATTAAAGAAGGAAAATTTCGCGATCGCTATAATGCAGTGGTTTTAGCAGTTTCGAGAAGCGGGGAACGACTAAAAGAAAAAATAGGGGATATTGAATTACAAACGGGAGATACTCTTCTAATTGAAGCAAAAAAATCTTTTCAGAGAAGGTATCGAAACTCAAACGATTTCTTCCTGATCAGCTCTATCGAAGATGTTCAATCTACTAATTATGAAAAATCCGGTATTGCTCTTTTTATCCTTTTTGGGATGGTGGGGTTAGCAGGCTTTGGTTTTCTAACAATGCTGCAGGCAGCTTTTTTAGCAGCTGCATTAATGATAGTAAGTAAAGCCATTCGGTACACTGTTGGAATTGAAACAGTGGACTGGCGGGTATTAATAGCAATTGCCGCATCTTTGGGGATAGGGAATGCTCTTATGACAACAGGTGTGGCTACTCATTTGGCAGATTTTATGCTTAATTCGGCCAGTAGAAGCCCGATGTTAGCATTAATAATCACCTATTTGATTACCTGGATTTTAACGGAATTAATTACAAATAATGCCGCTGCAGTTTTGGTTTTTCCAATAGCACTTTCAATTGCTGAATCTTTAGGAATAAACTTCATTCCTTTTGCACTAGTAATAATTATGGCAGCTTCGGCAAGTTTTTCAACACCTGTTGGATATCAGACAAATCTAATGATATATGGACCAGGTAGTTACAGATATACAGACTATATTAAAATTGGTCTTCCATTAAATTTTATTGTAGCTATTCTAACGGTTCTAATCGTACCAAAAATCTGGAGCTTTTAACTACGAATTTAATGCTTAATACTGTTATTGATCTTGCAAAAAAAGCTGGTTTAGCAACGTTAGAATTTTATACAGAGGATGTTGACATCATATCAAAAGAAGATAACTCACCACTGACTAAAGCTGACTTGGCTTCTCATCATATCATTGTAGAAGGTCTGAAAAAGTTAACTCCGAGTATCCCGATAATATCTGAGGAATCAGGAGTTCCTGATTATGATATTAGAAAACAATGGCAAAAATTTTGGATGGTAGATCCATTAGATGGAACAAAAGAATTTATCAAAAGAAACGATGAGTTTACTGTAAATATAGCTTTAATTGAGGATGGTGTTCCTATTCTAGGAGTTGTATATGCACCCGCTCTGGATTTACTGTATTATGGAAAGAAAGGTCTGGGTTCTTTTAAAAAATCTATAGAATCTGATGTAATTCAGTTAGATAGTAAAGCTTTTAAAAAACCGGGAAAAGCCAGGATAGTTGTCAGCCGGTCGCATGGAAATGATTCTACCGCTAAGAAACTAGACTCTATTGGAATTAAAGTGACAGAGGAAGTGCCGTCAGGTAGTTCAATTAAGTTTTGCTTGGTTGCAGAAGGTAAAGCCGATATTTATCCAAGATTAGGGCCAACCATGGAATGGGATACAGCAGCAGCAGATGCCGTTTACAGATATTCTTTAAAAAATGGGATAAAGCCATCTCCATTGATTTACAATAAAGAAAACCTATTAAATCCATATTTTATCCTTGGATTAGACGAAAATATAGACATGGGAATATTTTGACATGACTTCTTTAAAGAAACACTCTCATCTTAAGCATCTAGAAGATGAGGCTATATATATAATGAGAGAAGTAGCAGCTCAGTTTGATCGCCCTGTACTTCTTTTTTCTGGTGGTAAAGATTCTATAGTGATGTTTCATTTAGCTCTAAAAGCCTTTTATCCAGGTAAAGTCCCTTTTCCGCTAATGCATGTAGATACCGGCCATAATTTTCCTGAGACAATTGAATTCCGAGATCAGCTTGTTGAAAAGTATGGAGTGGAATTGATTGTAGGGAGTGTTCAGGAATCCATTGATAATGGCAGGGTTGAAGAAGAAACTGGACCCGACGCAAGCAGGAATGCACTTCAAACGGTAACATTACTCGATACTTTAAAAAAACATCAGGTAGATGCAGCTTTAGGGGGCGGGAGAAGGGATGAAGAAAAAGCTCGGGCAAAAGAACGATTTTTCTCACATCGTGATGTATTTGGACAATGGGATCCTAAGAATCAGCGACCTGAGCTTTGGAATCTGTACAATGGTCGAAAAAAACCAGGCGAGAACTTCAGAGTATTTCCAATTAGTAACTGGACGGAAATGGATGTATGGCAGTATATTGCTCAGGAAGAGATAGAAATACCTTCTATTTATTTTGCTCATGAACGAAAAGTATTTAATCGTCGGGGAGTGTGGCTTGCAGATACTGAATTTGTAAATAAAATGAATGATGAGGAAGTAGAAACCCGAACAGTACGGTTCAGAACTATTGGTGATGCAACCTGCACCGGCGCAGTGGAATCTGAAGCATCAAACCTTGAAGACATTATTCAGGAAGTTGCTTCTGCCCGAGAAACGGAAAGGGGTACTCGCCACGATGACAAAAGAAGTGAAACGGCAATGGAAGACCGCAAAAAGCAGGGATACTTTTAATTAAAATTATGAACTATCAATTTTGAATTGATTATTAATTCAAAGTTCAAAATTAATGAAATGATCGAAAATAAATTACAAACTGGAGAAGCGTATTTAAATATGGATATGCTCCGGTTTACCACTGCTGGTAGTGTTGATGATGGCAAAAGTACTCTGATTGGACGGTTACTTTATGATTCAAAATCAATTTTTGAAGATCAGATGGAGGCCATTGAGAAAACAAGTAAAAGCAGTGGAGAAGAAGAAGTAAATCTGGCTTTGTTGACTGATGGCCTTCAAGCTGAAAGAGAGCAAAAAATTACTATCGATGTAGCCTACAGATATTTTGCAACTCCAAAAAGGAAATTTATAATTGCTGACACTCCCGGACATACCCAGTACACTCGTAACATGGTTACCGGAGCTTCTACAGCTGATCTTGCAATAATTCTGGTTGATGCTTCAAAAGGTTTACTTACACAATCCCGAAGACATGCATTTATTTCTTCACTCCTAAGAATACCTCACCTTGTAGTTGCAATAAATAAAATGGATTTAGTGGATTATGATGAAAAAGTATTTGATAAGATTGTCTCTGATTTCAAAGAATTTTCACATAAACTGGATATCTCAGATATTACCTTCATTCCTATTTCTGCACTTAAAGGTGATAATGTAGTAGATAAAAGTGATAATACAGATTGGTATAACGGGTCTACACTTCTCCACCACCTTGAAAATGTAAAAGTAGATGCTGGTGAAAATATTCGTGACTTCAGGCTTCCGGTTCAATATGTTATCCGTCCAAACAGAAACTTCAGAGGTTTTTCAGGTCAAGTTGCTTCCGGGCACGTTCGACCAGGTGATGAGGTAAAAGTGCTACCCTCTGGACTTACAACCAAGGTAAAAGAAATAGTAACAAGAGATGGGAATTTAGAAGCGGCTTTTACCGGTGATTCCATTACTCTTACAATGGAAGATGAGATTGATATCAGCCGTGGTGATATGATTGTTCGCAAGAATAATGTCCCTACTGTAAGAAATGAATTTGAAGCCTACATTTGCTGGATGAATGAAAAGGCAATGGGTTTGAATAAGCAATATATATTACAGCATACCAGCAGGACTGTTCAGGTTTTTGTTGAAGATCTTTTTTACCGAATAAATGTAGATACATTAAGTAGAGAACAAGCTGAAAAACTTGATTTAAATGAGATAGGTAGAGTTAAGCTTAAAACAAGTCTACCTCTATTCTTTGATCCATATCAGATCAATCAAAAAACAGGTAGTTTCATAATTATTGATCCTGCATCAAATGTAACTGTAGGAGCTGGAATGATAAGAGCAGGATCTACAGTAGCTAAAGAAAGTGGACAAACCATCTCTGAAAAACTCATTTCTCCAAATGTAATATGGGAGCCCTGGAATATTCCAAGAGAGGAGCGTGAGAAAAGGAATGGACATAAAGCCAAGGTTTTTTGGTTTACTGGTATTTCCGGAGCCGGTAAAAGTACTATTGCCAGAGAGTTGGAAAAGAAGCTCTGGAATGAAGGTAAACGTACAATGCTTCTGGATGGCGATCAGGTACGTCATGGACTTAATGGAGACTTAGGATTCAGCCCAAAAGATCGGGCAGAAAATATTAGAAGAGTAGGGCAGGTAGCTCGGTTATTCTTTGAACATGGTAATATCGTGCTCTGTACATTTGTATCACCTTATGTCAAAGATCGAGAAGCAGTAAAAGCAATGTTTCCTGAAGAAACCGACTTCATTGAAATTCATGTGACATGTAGTCCCGATACAGCTAAAAAAAGAGACCCTAAAGGACTTTATAAGAAAGCAGAAAAAGGTGAAATTTCAGGATTAACAGGATTTGATTCTGAACATGAGTCTCCTAAAAATCCAGATCTTATCATTAATACAGATAGTCTTTCAGTAGAAGAAGCTGTAAATGAAATATATAAACTTTTTGAATAGTATTATCTTTTGTCAGTTCTTGACCATTCTAATTCTCAAGAACAGATTGTGATATTAGAAACGATTATTAAAGAATCATTTACTAACTATTAATAATCTGATCTCTCACTAAAAACTAGTTAGTCTCTTCCTGATAATACTCACTATAAGTTCGTTTGTAGTAAGAATAGTTTGTATAATAATCTGTACTCCTTTTCGGATCAAAAGCATTAAGCACGATACCCAAAACATCCGCATTTAGATGCTCCAGGCCTTCAAGAGTAAACGAAAGTTCTCGTTTTGTAGTAACATTAAACCTTGATACGACAACAATTCCGTCAACTAATCTTAACAAAGAAGCAGAGTCTGAAATTATACCATATGGTGCTGTATCCAGAATTATGTGGTCATATCTTTCAGAAAGCTTGTCGATTAATTGCTTTAATCTTTTACTATCAAGCACTGTAGCGGGTTCTGGGGTTTTCTTACCAACTGTTATTAAATCAACATTAGGAGCAATAGTCGTATTTGTAATATCACTAATTCTAATTGTTTCAAACAATGAATCCGTTAAGCCAGGCTCTCTGTTTTCTCCAAAAATTTTATGTTGAGTTGGTCTTCTAAGATCAAGGTCAATAATTAATACACTCTTTTCAGCTTCAGAAAATGTTACAGCCAAATTTGCAGCTACTGTACTTTTCCCTTCACCTTTAGTGGCACTGGTTACCATAATAACTTTGTAGGCTTTATCAGGATTTGCATAGATAACGTTAATTCGAAGCCTCCTATACGCCTCCGAAATTGGAGAGATGTGGTCTAAAAAGGTAATTAATTGGTTAGAAATAGATTTATTATCAATGTATTGTCTTCCAATAGGATCCAACCCATCAAGAATGGAGAAGTCCGGAATAGTACCTAAAACAGGCAGCTTAAATACTTTAAATGAATCAGTGGAAGTGATTTTGTCATCTATCAAATCACGGACAATTATTAAACTTACTCCAAATATTCCACCAAGGAGTAATCCAATTAGGGTAATTACTCTCTTTTTAGGTTTTAAGGGTATTTTAGGAACCATTGCATAGTCTAAAGGCCTTCCAAGTCCGAACTGGGTTTTTTCCCATAAACTCATTTCAGCAAATTGACTTGATACAAGCAAAAATAATTCCTCATTAATAGCAACATCCCTTTTAAGTTTAGCGAGCTCAATGATATTATCAGGAAGTTCTTCAAATTGAGTATTAAGTGTTGTATAGTATTCATCAAACACTTCTTTTTGAGTTTCAATCTGAGACTGTTCAACTTTTAATTCTACAAGTTTTTCTGATATTTCTGCTAGCCTCTGAGTTACTGACCCCTCTCCTCCAAGATTGGCAAAACTCAAATTCAAAAGGGAGTTAGATTCTATAAGATCTGAGGTTAAGTTTGAAATCTGTCTTTTGAACTGGGCTATTTCATTATCAATACGCTGGATCTCAGCATGATCTTCGGTTATTTCTGGATTTTTTGTTAGAATTTGAAGTCTCTGGGTTTCTAATTCCGATATTTGATATTGAAAACGTTGAAGTAGAGGGCCGAGCGCTTCAGAGTACTGATCAGCTAAACCGGGTCGAATTTCATCCAGTTGGCTTTCATATTGTTCAATAGCAGAGTTAACGGTAACTAATTGTACCTCAACAGTTTTTTTATCAGCTTCTAGTTCAGCGATTTGCTCAATAATCTTAGTTCCCTGTGATTCTACAGAGATCAGATTTGTATTGTTCATAAAGATCCTAAGAGAGTCTTCCCTTAGAGTTAGTTCGTCTTCAAAACGATTTTTTTCTCCTCTTAAAAAATTAAGAGCTGACATGGCCATAGTTCGGTTTTGTTCTGTAGACAACATTGAATATGTATCCATTGTAAGATTTACAATGGTATTTGTCTCAGTAGGCAACGGACTTTCAAATGTAATGCGGACTAAATCAGCATCGGGATCTACCTGACCAAATTTTATGACACTTCGGTACCGAGTAGCTATGGTGTCAATACCTACTGTTGTAGAATCTTCAGGATAAGCTCTCCATAGAATTGGAAACTTTCTTCCATATTCATCAAATTCTAACTCTTTAATTCGTTCAGCAAGATCATAACTCAGTTGTACAGATCGTAAAATTTGTAACTCGTTAGCTATAGTACTTCCTACACCAATCCCATAAGTTGAAGAAAGTAAACTAGCCAAGTCAGATCCTGCGTATGAATATCTATTTTGTGTTTCACTAATTATAATAGTTCCACTACTTTGATAAATTGGGGTCATCATCAATGAAATAATAGCTGCAGAAATTCCAAATAAAATTGTGGATAGCACTATTTTCCATTTATTAAGCATTAATAAATTAAAGAGTTTGAGAAGGTCTATCTCTCGATCATATTCCCGACTCGAATAATTAGAATTGTCAGGTGAGTGGCTTATACCATTGGAACCGTTGAGATGCATATACAAATACTTTATATCTTTATTTTGAACTAGATAAGATAGTAAAGAAATGGTTAATTTTGGGCAAAATTGTAGAGTTTTAAAAATTTCCAATTCATTTGAAAATAGATATTAATGCCACGTATTGCCTTGATTTCCGATCCTCATGCAAATCTACCAGCTTTGAGAGCGGTTGTAAAAACTTTGGAAAAAGAAAAACCTGATATTTGGCTATGTTTGGGAGACTTGGTTGGTTATGGTCCGTATCCTTCAGAGTGTATAGATCTTATTAGACATAAGGGAATGTTGTGTATAAAGGGTAATCACGATGCGGGAGTAATAAATGAGCTTACTTTGAAACATTTCAGGGACCCTAACCGCACACTAATTGCTAAAACTAGAGAGCTAATTACTGATGAGCAATTTTCTTGGTTAAGGGAACTCCCATTAACCATTGAAAAAGATAATTGGATTGCTGCTCATGCAAGTCCTATGGAGCCATCTTCATGGAAGTATGTGGAAAGCGCCTTTACAGCCAGAGAGATTTTAAAGTTCATTAAAGTTCCATTATGTTTTGTTGGGCATACCCATAAACCAGCAATAGTATCAGATAGTTTTGGTGCAGTTAAATTCAGAAAAGGTACTAAGTTCTTGATTAATCCCGGTAGTGTGGGACAATCCAGAGATGGTGATTACCGTGCTTCTTGTGCATTAATTGATACAGATGAATGGACTTACTCTAATTTTAGAGTCGATTTTGATCTTGAAGAAGTACTTACTGGATTAATGAAGCTGGGCTTTTCCAGAAGTGATGCCTATCATATGATGAAATTATAATAAATTGGTATAGATTTCTTTTCAAGTAAATACTTTAAAGGGTAAGTTATAGTTACAAAACAAAGTTAAAATTGCTTCCAAGAGTTTTAAAATTTTGTATCTTTGCAGATTAACACTTAATAGAGATGATAAATCAAAATTTGAAATTACTATTCTTTCACTTTTTTCTACTACTTTTTTTACTCAATACAGATGTACAAGCACAATTCCAGCAGCTACAAACATCGCAACAATTTCGTCTTGCAGACCGGGTTATTAGGATTGCTGAACCAGGCGAGTTAACTGATTCGGTGAATGTCTGGGGAGATGTCGGAAGTTCTGGGCGGTACTTAGTTCCTAAAGGAACTAATCTAGTGAAGCTTATCAGCTATAGCTTTGGTCCACAAACAATTAGAGATGGTCAAACAAATCTTGACTGGTCAAAGATGCGTGTTGAAATAAATGTTCATGAATATTCTCAAGACAGTACTCTAAATTCCTTAACTACATTTAAGTATCGTTTTGAAGAACCTTATCCAGAAGGTATGTATGACTTTATTGTTGAAAATAATCAAACGATTACAGTTAGAGTTAAGAGAAAACCTGGATTTGTTGACTATCTGGGAGTATTTGCATCTACGGTTTCTGCAGTTGCGGCAACTATCATTTTGATAGATAGGCTAGGTGGAAACTGATTTAAGACAGTTTCTGGATATGCTATATTTTATTTATCAACTTTGAATAGTAACTTTGATTAATCTATATGTGATTATGATAATCGCTTTTATGCATTCTAAAGAAAAGTTGGAAATGTTATTTCTGGAATAATTCAAATGGGGTAATTACAATCGTACATAGAGTGCATAGTACTTCATTTGCACATTTTGGGGTTGATACAATAATCGAACTAGTTGTTAATAAATTGTGTGATCTTAAAGCTGACTTCAATAATTAAGGTTATCATAAAACTAAAACTTGAAATTAAAGAAATACTTAAGCTAGAGCACTAAAGGTGAATCATATTGTTAAATAATAAAGAGTTTTACACTATTGCAGAAATAGGGCAGGCACATGAAGGAAGTTTGGGTATTCTTCACTCCTACATTGACGTAGCTGCAGAAATAGGAGTTAATGCTATAAAATTTCAAACACATATTGCAGATGCAGAGAGTTCTGAATATGAGCCTTTCAGAGTAAAGTTTTCATATGAAGATAATTCTAGATATGATTATTGGAAAAGAATGGAGTTCAGCTATGAACAGTGGGTTGGCATCAAGAAACACTGTGATGAAGTTGGTTTAGATTTTATTTCTTCTCCTTTTAGTATTAAAGCGGTGGAGCTTCTTGAAAAAGTTGGTGTTTCAAAATTTAAAATTGGTTCAGGAGAAGTTACAAACCATCTGATGCTTGAAAAGCTTTCTGGACTTAATACTCCAGTTATTATTTCTTCAGGTATGAGTTTTACAGAAGAATTAGACAACTCGATAGCAATTTTGAAAAAATCTAAATCCGAAATTTCAGTTTTGCAGTGCACTTCCAACTATCCTACAAAACCAGAAGATTGGGGGTTAGGGCATATTGCTTTTTTTAAAGAAAGATATAATGTACCAGTTGGTTTCTCAGACCATTCAGGTGATATTTTTGCATGTCTATCCGCAGCAAATTATGGAGCCGAAATTTTTGAGTTTCATATAACTTTTGATAAGAGAATGTTTGGGCCTGATAGTAAATCTTCCTTAGATATAACCCAGGCTAAACAATTAATGAAAGGTCTTGAAGCAATACAGATTTCAAATAATAATTTATTTGCAAAGAAAATAGAAGTAATAGATAAGAACTTAAAGACCATTTTTGAGAAGTCTTTAGCTGTGAATAAAGACTTAAAAGCTGGTTCTATTATTCGTATCGAAGATCTCGAAACAAAAAAACCCGCAGATAAAGGCATATCGGTTAGGAAATATACTTCTGTTCTCGGTAAAAAATTAGCTAGAAATATTAAGCAGTGGGAATTTATTAACTGGGAAGATTTGAATTGATATTATAATTATGAAAAGAAAAATTTGCGTTGTTGTAACAGCTAGACCCTCTTATAGTCGAGTAAAATCAGTTCTCACGGCAATTAAAAAACATTCTAATCTGGAGCTACAATTAATAATCTCAGGTACTGCTTTACTTGATAAATACGGTAAAACTGATAGTTTCATTGAAAGAGATGGATTTGAAATCACAGAAAAGGTATTTACTGTTATCGAAGGGGGTAACTTAGTGTCAATGGCTAAAACTACAGGCATTGCAATTATGGAGCTTTCAACGGCATTTGAAAAACTACAACCCGATGCTGTCATAACTATTGCCGATAGATATGAAACTATAGCTACTTCTATTGCGAGTAGCTATATGAACATACCACTAGTACACCTGCAAGGTGGGGAAATTACAGGTAACATTGATGAGAAAGTACGCCATGCAAATACTAAACTAGCTGATATTCATTTTGTTTCCTCAAATCTTGCCCGTGACAGAGTCATTAGAATGGGAGAGAATCCTGATTTTGTTTTTAATACTGGTTGTCCATCAAACGACATAGCAAAAATTGTGATTGATAACCCAGAACTGAATTTTAATCCCTTTAATAAATATTCTGGGGTAGGGGAAAAATTTGAACTTACTAATGGCTATATAGTAGTTATGCAGCATCCGGAAACAAATAGTTATTCAAAAGCAAGAGAACAAATTACAGAAACATTAATGGCAGTTAACGACCTTGATATCCCTGCATTTTGGTTTTGGCCAAATTCTGATGCTGGAACCGATGGTACATCAAAAGGTATACGAGCCTTCCGGGAAGATCATTTACTAAATAAAGTATTTTTCTTTAAAAATATGAGTTCGGAGGATTTCCTAAAACTGATAAATAATTCAAAATGCTTAGTAGGAAACTCAAGTGTTGGTATTCGTGAAGCTTCATTTTTAGGAGTTCCTACTGTAAATATAGGAGATCGGCAAGAATCTCGGGACAGAGGAAGTAATGTGATTGATGTTAAATATGATCATAAAGAAATAGAAGATGCGATTATAAAACAATTAAGGATAGGGAAATATCAATCTGATCCGCTTTATGGAGATGGTTACGCGGGGGAAAAGATTGCTGATTTACTTGCAAATGTAGATCTGGTTTCTAGAAAAAAGCTTAATTACTCATAAGATGAATGTATTAGGGATTATTCCCGCAAGGGGTGGGTCGAAAGGAATACCAAATAAAAACCTTAGAGAGATCAATGGTAAGCCACTGATTTTTTACACTATTGAAAGAGCAATAGAGTCTGAATTGATTTCGCACTTAATACTAAGTAGTGATTCTCCATCTATACTGAACCTGTGTAGCCAATTTAAGGATCTATATTTAGATAAAAGGCCTGAAGCTTTAGCAACTGATGAAAGTAATGTTTCACATACGATTTCATATTTAATCGAAAAAGCTGAACAAGAAAATGGGATTAAGTACGATTACATTCTTTTATTACAGCCTACTAGTCCAATTAGAATTCCCGGTGAAATTGATAAAGCACTAACAGAACTGAGTAATAGGAAAGAATTTGATAGTTTGATTAGTGTATGTGAAATGAAAGATATACACCCCGCTCGAATGTATAACATTGATTCAGATCAGAAAATGATCGCATTAATTCCAGAATTAGAAACAGTTAGAAGGCAGGATTTGGATGCTGTATACTTCAGAGACGGAACTTTCTATATCACCAAAAGAGATGTCTTCATGAAGGAACAAAAGTTAATGAATCATCCAGTTTATGCATTCGAAAGAGACAGTAAATATTTATTGAACTTAGATGAACCAAGAGACCTACTAATTGCAGGTCCATTACTGAAACAATATTATATATAAAAACAAAATTTAATTTAATTCTTTTTTATTTATCAAATTAGATCAAATACTGAATTTTTTTTAAAAATTTAATTTTAAAAACTTGAAAATTTTAAATCTCGAACCTGACAGATATTCATCTAAAGCCATCTCACTATTTCAAGAACAAAATGAATATTTTGAGTTTTCTGATACTGGAATATATCCAGTTGAAAAGGCTGAAGTTGACACAATCCTGACACGGTTAAATTTCAAGTTAAACGAGGAATTTTTGAAAGATTTTTCCTCTCTCAAGTATATAATTAGCCCGACAACTGGTTTGGATCATATTGATTTTTCATATACTCAGAAAAAGGGTATAAAAGTTTATTCACTAAGAAGTCATAAAGAATTCCTTTCTACAATAACCACAACTCCTGAATTAGCTTGGGGGTTATTACTTGCATTAATTAGAAACATACCAAAAGCTGTAAGTTCAGTCAGTAATTATAGATGGGAGCGCGATAACTTTCGGGGTTTGCAGTTAGGTGGTAAGAATTTGGGTATTATTGGATTGGGGAGAACTGGTAAAAAAGTAGCAGAGTATGGTAAAGCATTTGGTATGAATGTTTTTTATGTAGATCCGGAAGTACAATCAAAAGAATATATAAAGGTTTCAACTATTAACGAGCTCGTGGAATTAAGTGATGTAGTATCCTTGCATATACATTTAACTGATGAAACGTATCATTTGATCTCCCCGGTGTCGATTCGTCAATTTAAAAAAGGCTCAGTATTGATTAATACTTCCAGAGGAGGTGTTGTGGATGAACAATTTATTTTACAGGAAGTTAATAGGGGTAACCTTTATGGCTATGCCACGGATGTATTGGAAGATGAACTAAGTGACATTTCTGAAAGTCCTGTTATTCAAGAGATGAATAAAGGCAAAAATATAGTAGTAACACCACATATTGGAGGTGCATCTACTGAAGTTATGAACAAATGTGAAGAATATTTGGCAAAACTTTTTTTAGGAGAGTTTGATCAATGATTGGAATACATATTTCTAAGTATCAACGTTATGAAGATCACCATGAAAATTTTTCTACAAAAATTGAAGGAATGTGGTGTACGGTTTCTTACCACAAGGGAACCGGAAAGCAAGCGTTCTACGAAAATGAAAACCTGCTGGTATTAATCGATGGTTGGGTATTTAACTCTGAATCATATGTAGGTCAAGCAGAATTTGTAGCAGACATATATGATAACAAAGGTACAGATGTTCCTTTATACCTTAATGGGCAGTTTAATATTCTTATACACGATAAAACAAAAAATTTATCTCTCTTGTTTAATGATATTTTTGGGTTTAGAAAATTATTCATTAATAAAGATAATGAGATTAGTAGCGATTTATCTTTTTTGAGAAGAAATGGCTCAAGTCTGAACATCGAACATATAAGAAAGAATTTAAATTACCCTCGTTTTCTTTCTTCCGATGAAACTTTTTATAATGAAATTTATCCTTTAGAACCATCAAGTATTTTAAATCTTGATTCTGGGGAGGTCAAGCGATATAAAATAAATTCATTTTATAAGGATAGTCCAGAGGTCAGTGATTGGAGCATTGAACAAATAAATTCAAAAATAACACAAAATATTTCTGAGACTCACAAAAGTTCAATAGTTGTTATAGGGCTTTCAGGTGGTATGGATTCAAGATTTCTCCTTGAGCATTTATTAAAAACTTCATCAAATGTAGAATCCCTTACCTATGGAATTGAATATTCAGATGAAGTTAATATTGCCAGAGAGGTAGCCGAAAAGTGTGGTATTAAACAAAACAATTTATTCCTTAACAGTAGCGATTTTACCAGATATGCTACCAGATATGTGGATCAGATCGGAGGGCTTGATATTTTTCCTCAATCATTTATTTATTTGCTGGAGAATAAAAAATTTACTGGCAAAGTTCTGGATACTGGCTTTGCTTTGGATGTATATTTAGGAGGTACTCAAGTCGATAGAATAGATGGAGGTAAGGCTACTGGTTTAACAAATGATCATTTTGATTTTTCACTGAATAATATCTATGCAGAACCTTTCAGAGTATTTACCTCTCTAATGTATCGACAAGTTATGCTACGTGAATATATAGATGACAGATATTCTCTTTTTCATTACGATAATTATTTTCTTATTAAGGCATTAAAAGACAGGTTGATTCAGGGGGGTGCTTTTTATTATGATTTAGCCAGAAATGTGATACAAAAAAGCTACACTACCCCTTTACAATCAACAATGTTTGATTTATCACTTGAGTTTGAAGATCATAAAGAAGCTGAAAGGATACAGATATTAAAAGAACAATTTGTTCAACGTAAAGTTACAGAAGGCAAGACTTTATACCATAGAAGGTACTACTCAGATTTTGGGATGTGGTTGATAAATTCAGATAGTTGGAAAGGTTTGTTAAATGATCTTCTTTTCAGCTCAGAATTGAATGGTATGGTGGAAATAGAAAAAATTCAGAAATTGGTTACAGAACACAAACATGGTCAGTCTTCTCATATTAGAGACTTAATTCGGCTTATTACAACCAATCTTTTTATCAAGTCACACAAAAAAGAATAAAAATTCAGCCTGATAATGAATTTGTTAAGAATTGAGTTCTTTACTTTGAAATATTTAGAGTCCACAACTTCTATGGATTTTTTTATCTCATTTAATTCAAATACCAGATTAGTAAAGTGGCAGTAAAAAGACTGATTAAAAGATTACAAAAAACAGTCTCGGTTAATTTAATCAGGCATGTATGTCAATTATTACTTGGAATAATAATTGCTCGTTTTTTAGGAGCTGATGAAAAAGGATTACACTTTACTTTTACTACTATTGGAGCATCAATTGCAATACTTGGATCTTTTGGGTTGTCTAACTCAATCATATTTCATGTTAAAAAAAGTACATAACCTCCAAACAATTTATTTTATATGTTCTAATAAGTAATCTGGTTCTTGGTATAGTTTGTAGCCTCATATTTCTATTTATACCAAATGTTATTTATCAAATGTTGTTCGATGGTATTCAACCCTCTTCTTTTATTAAGGTTCTTTTTGTTCTGAGCATATTTTCAGCATTGATTAATTACCTGGTCAATAGCTTTTGTTTAGCTTTTGGAGAGATGAGAATATATTTAATTACGTTTGGTATAAGTTCATTGATAAATTTATCAATCATATCAGTTGGTATTTTTTATTATAACTTTGATATATATAACTGCTTAACTATTACTGTCTTTATTGAATTAATTTCTGCAATATGTTCATTTATATTTCTGTCTAATATCAAAGAGCTAAAGGGCTATGAAGCAACTAAAGGTTTTAGAGATGTAATCAATTATGCTTCACAAAGTTATTTAGGAGTTTCGGGTAGTACTTTAATTAGCAATGGTGATACAATTGTGTTAGCGAATATTTTGACTCAGGAATCTCTGGGTATATATTCCATTGCTAAGACGGTCTACAGACTCTTTTCTATTATTCCGCAAACAATTAATAGTGTTATCTTTGGTATTCTATGTGATTTAAATGCAAAAAATGCTTCGGTACTTGTAAACAAGACATGTTTAACTTTAACATTATTATTTACTTCTATCTTTATTGCTGGAGTTTTTTCACTGGATAAACTTATTGTATTTGTTTGGGGTATTGAATTTTCTACGGCCTATGAACCTGCTTTGATTTTATTAATTGCAGCTACTTTTATTTCTGCTACATCTCCAATGAATCCTTATTTTTTAACACAAAATAAACCAATGATCTCAAGCCAGATAACACTTATTAGTGGTACTTTGGGATTGGTAGGAGCAATTATGTTAGCGCCTCATTTTGGGATAATTGGCGCTGCAACTTCTGTATTAATTGCAGGGATGACCACTTGTGTACTGCGAATATTCAACTATAGAAAATTAACGAAAGTGGTTTAATCATTTATAATCAATAAATAAAAATGAAAGAAGTAACTATCGTAATTAACTTTAAAATATATCTTTATTTATTCGAACCTATCATTAGGTTTCTGTTAAAAAAAGAAGTTAAAATTTATGTTGCTGTTCCGGATAATATCTTATCAGATGTTCAGGTAATCTTAGAAGGTCTTGAAATTACATATTTATCTTTAACAAAGATCGGAAATCAACATTGGGGACGGTATTATATACACAGAGTGTTAGCGACTTTACTTACAAGACGAGATTTTTCATTTCAATATCAAAAAAAGATTGAGCAGACTACTAAAAAGTATTCAGGATTTCAGGGTCTGTTACTAAAAATAGCAAGGTTTACTCCAAAAATTCCAAATAACAAAATTAATCAAACTTTGCACAAAATTGTTGGATGGGGTCTTTCAAACCCATTTCCAACTCAACTAGTAATGGTAGGTAGTCTAAATGCATCCCCAGAACTATTAACATCAAAGGAACAAAAAGTTATAACAGTAATGGAAAGCTGGGATCATCCTGTTAAACATCCAAATGGATATTTATCAAAAAAAATATATACCTGGAATAAAAGTTTAAGCCTCGATTGGGTCGAAAATCAGTTTGAAAATAATTGTACAGAATTTTACCCTTTAAAACTAAGATACCCTTTAAAGAATAGATTGAACTCTGATAATATTGTTTCTAAAAAGAAAAAAGTTTTGATGTATGCTATTTCAAGCACCTCTCGCTTTAGTATAAATGTATTATCGTCTTTAGATCTCAGAATTATTGAAGAGTTAATCATAGCTACAAGACAAGCAGGATGGAGTCTCGTATTGAAGCCACGTCCAAATGGTACAGATGGTGAATTCGATCATTTTTCAAAACATGACCATGTTGAAGTCCTACCTATTAATGACCACGTTTATAATCCTGCAGATTATTATCTGGATGATGATTACAATAGAAAAAGATTTAGTGACTTAAATAAAGTTACAGCAGTTGTAAACGCATTTACAACATTTGGTTTAGATGCTGCTTGCTATGGGATTCCAGTAATTCAAATTGACCTAAGAAAGAATCTTAATTTTTCTGACTCATGGATGGTATATAACAATCATCATATCAAAACACACCTTTTAAGTCGTGAAAATATATTGACGATAAATGAAGGGACTTTAAACGAAAAGATAAGTGATGTATTAAAAGGGGACTTAAGTTTTGCTAAGAAGTACTCTGATGAAATATATGACTGGCTTACAAATGGACTCGACATAGATTCAGCATTGGAAAAATTATATAAGAGCGAGTTCGAATAATCTAAATTTTATCTGAGAGCACAAAATGTCAGAACTTAGGAAACATAACTTTAAGAATTATGACTGGAAGTATTTAATCTATTTTAATATATGAAATATGCTATAACCCATTGCTATACAGATCACAATAAAGGTGATGCTGCTATAATAATTTCGACAACTCAGTTGATTAGGAATTTTGATGATCATGCTACCATCAATATGTTTTCAACATTCGGTCCAAATGATGAACAATTTCATTATGAGCATGATTTTGTCAAAAAGTTCTCTGATAATATGTATCCAGGTATATTCTACCAACCAAGGCCAGTGATAGGTAAGAGTGATGCGTCAAGATTTTTACATCTGATTTGGATTTCCCTGAAGTTTGTGATTCTATTGATTTCAAAAAATAGTTTTTTTCAATTTCTTTTTTTTACTAAGCTCGAAAGAGAAGGGCTGAAAGCTTTTTTGTCTAGCGACGTGATTATAAGTAAAGGTGGTAGCTATATAACTTCTCAAAATAAGTCATTGAGACAATCGATTTCTCTATTCAGTATGCTATATCCATTTCTGTTAGCTAAAAGATATGGCAAGAAAATGTATATTTTTAGCCAGTCATTAGGACCGGTTGTGGGAAAACTAAATCAATGGTTGACAAAAAAAGCTTTGTCTGATGTAAAGAAGATATTTTTAAGAGAGGATGTTTGTTTAAATGAATATGATGAAATAAGGGACTTAAGGTCGCCTGAAGCATTTGAAATAATACCCGATTCTGCATTTTACTTATTAAGCAATCCGGAATACTCTTTACATAATCTCAAGTTCGATATAAAAAAGTTTAATGTGGGTTTAACTATTGTTGATCATGCATTTAAATATATTTCGGATCCAGAAAAAAAGAAGGAAAAAATTGATCTATACAAAAAAGCATTAATTGATAATATTGAATATTTGGTACAGGAGAAAAATGCATTAGTACATATTTTCCCTCAGGTTATTTCTAATAATTCTCATTTAGGCCATAGCGATGTGAGAATTTCGAGAGAAATCGAAAATATATGTGCTGAAATGGGATATGGAGAAAAGGTGACTTATCATTATGGTGATTTTAACCCTATGCAATTAAAAAATATGTATAGTAAGATGGATATATTTATTGGAACTCGTCTCCATTCTGTAATCTTTGCTTTAAGTTCAAATGTGCCATCGATAAACATTGCTTACCATGGAACAAAATCACAAGGAATTCTTAAATCGCTAAATGGTTTTAAGGAAAATGTTATTTCAATTGATGAAATCAATACTGAAGTACTTAAAAATAGAATTGATGAGTTACTTATTAATAAATTCAATTTAAGAGCCGTTTTGCAAAAAGAGAACTTACGATTAAATACTGAACTTGAAATAGCGATTAATAAAATCTTAAAAGGGAGAGAATAACTCAAAATCTATGAAGTTTGGAAAAGATAAATTAGGGTTATTTATAATTAACATTACTTATCTATTGGTGCTTTTTAATGCTCCGCTCACTGCAATAGGCATTAAGTACGGCTACCTAATTATGTACGTAGGTACGATTATTTTTTTTCTGAGCGGAAAATTAAGTGCATATAAGCTCAAAATCTTTGCGCTGCACATTTTCTTTGTTTTTTTGATGATACTGCTATTGTGTTTAGCATTAGTATTTAACGGAGGAGGTTCAGACGCTGTTATAGCATTTGGTCTATATAGCTCTCCTATAGTCATATGGATATTATTTAGTTGCAGTAATTCTACTCTCACTTTTCCAAAGATTTTCAGGTCAACATATTTACTTACGGTCATAGTAGCATACTTAGGCATCATCCAATATTTTATTAGTCCAACCCTTTTTGGTTTTTTACCAATAGATTCAATGGCAATGAAATGGGCTTCTGGTCAGTCATTTAATGATTATGCAGTTTTTTTTAGGGCAACATCAACTTTAGGGAGTCCACAGGTATTTGGTCTTTTTTGTGCTTTAAATCTAATTTTAACCGTTAGATTTAGGAAAATATTCTCTAGTAAAATTTTCTATATAGGATTGATAGGGCTTACTTTCGGAGGTGCACTTAGTGCAAATAAGTCTTTTATTTTAATTGTTATACTATATTTCCTTTTAAATAATTTTAGAACTTATTTGGTTTCCTTCAGATCTATTGCTGTATTTGGAATTTTAGGATTTCTTATTATTTCAAATTCTCAATTAATTATTGAACGCCTTCCAATTCTTGAAAGAGTTGTTTCTGTTAATAAAGTAATTGAACAAGAAGCCAGTGATGGAGATGGAAGGATTGCTCGATATTCATTTATACTGTCTAATGCGAATCCAATAATAGGAGAGGGATTAGGTTCAATTACAAATAAATCCATTTATAATTTAAAAGCTGCTGAGAGTTATTATTTGAAACTATATTATGAAGCAGGAATGTTGATAATGATATTTTTCATTTTTTTAAATTTTATAAGTTTATATGGCGCATTTCAATTTAATCCCGTAGACGCAATAATTGTTATGCTTATTATGCTAAGCATGATTATTGTTCACGCTTTTGAAAGCCCTGCTTTTCTCATTGTATGGTGCTACTTTTTAGGGTTTGCTTTAAATCTTGGGAAAAAAAATATTTTCAGTTTTGAAAAACTCAGCTAAAAAATTATTAATTAATTTTGGACCTCTGAAGAAAGGAGGCGGACAAAATGTTGCACTAAATTTTGTTCAGGCATTATTTCGAAGGTCTTCCAAACTATATGATTTTTATTTCATAGTAACTAAAGGATCTTTAATTGATGATTTCTTAAGTACGGAAGTAGAAAAAAGAAAAATACTTTACGTTAGCTCTAATCCATTAATTCGAACTTTACAGGAACTAACTATTGGTACTATTTTCCTGAAGAAAAATGAAATACAAAATGTATATACATACTTTGGTTTTGGATTATTCCTGGGTAAGGTTAAACAAATAATAGGTTCAGCTGATTCTAATTTATATTTTCCGGAGATTGATTTTTGGGTGGCAGAAAGCAGACTGGAGAAAATCAAAAGATATATCGTTGATCAATATCGGAAATTCGGGTTAAAAAAAGCTTCTGGTGTTATCTATGAAAATAAATCAATGTATGATAGGGCTGACAAGCTTTATCCGATAGAATCAAAATCTCTGATATTGCCATCTTTTGATGAACCTCTTATTAGAGATGAAATTTCAGTAGAACTTGATAAGGAAAGTTTTAAGATTTTGATGTTGTGTGGTTGGCAAAGAAATAAGAATATTCTACTGATCCCAGAAATAGCAAGAGTATTGGTTGATCTTGGTTTAGATTTCCAATTTATAATTACTGTAAAAGATGATTCATCTATTTGCGCCAGAGAATTTTTCCAACTGGTTGACAAACATTCTGTTCATGAATTTATACAATGTATTGGACCTGTAACAAAAAGCCAACTCCCAGATTTATACAAAAAAATCGACGTAGTACTCTTACTAAGTCGACTTGAGAGTTTTAGCAATAATATTATTGAATCCTGGTACTATAAAAAACCGTTGATAATTTCAGATGAAATTTGGTCTAGGGCTATCTGCGGAGACGCTGCTAAGTATGTGCCTCGTGATGATTCTAAAATTATAGCTCAGAGTATTGTTGAATTAGCAAATGATCATGAATACATTAAAAATTTGGTTAAGCTTGGTGAAGAAGCATTTTCAGTTTTTCCAGATATAGATGAGCGGCTTGAACAGGAATTAAATTTTATTGAGGAGTTTTATGATTAAGAGTTTTCTTGTGATAAGCTTTGAGTTTTTAATGGTAGTTTTATTTTCATTACCAAGATATCGAGTTTTTATTTTTTTAAAACAAAGTTTACTAAGAATAATGGGAGCTAAATTTGGGAAAGGAGTTGTAATTTATCCCGGAGTTTGGATATCTCCAGGACGTAATCTTATAGTTGGTGATGATGTTGACCTTGCAAAAGATGTATTGATAACTACATCGGGAGGAGTAACGATAGGTGATCGTACACTTATTGGTTATCGATCGTTAATAATATCCAGCAATCACTCCATCCCCCCAATTGGAGAACCATTTCCTATTTCTGGAGATGTACACGCTCCTGTTTCAATCTCTAAAGATGTTTGGATTGGAGCTAATTGTGTAATTACGCCTGGTGTAGAAATTGGGGAGGGTGCAGTGATTGCAGCCGGAAGTGTAGTTACCAAAGATGTGCCTGCAAATGCAATATATGGAGGCGTACCAGCTAAATTAATTCGAATGAGGGATAGTTCAGAATAGAAAAAGTATGAAAGAAAAAGCGCAAAAAACTTGTACCAATTGTGTTATGGATGTTTCCGATTCCAATATTCAATTTGATGAATCGGGTGTATGTGACCATTGTAATACGTATTACCGAGAAATTGAACCTGTCTGGAATTATGGATTAGGTCGTGAAAAAGAGTTGCAACAACTCGTTGAATCTATAAAAAAAGAGGGTAAAGGAAAAGACTTTGATTGTCTTATGGGAATGAGTGGAGGAATTGATAGTTCCTATCTTTTATACAAGATGACTCACGATTATGGCCTTCGACCATTAGTTTTTCATGTGGATGCCGGGTGGAACTCTCAGATTGCTGTAAATAATATAGAAAAGTTGATTGACGGTCTTGGACTTGATCTTTACACTGAAGTGATTAATTGGGAAGAAATTCGAGATTTGCAGCTTGCATTCTTTAAATCGGGAGTTCCACATATTGATGTTCCTCAAGATCATGCTTTTTTTGCAACGATGTACAAGTTTGCATCCAAACATAAGATTAAATATATACTTACAGGTGGAAATTATTCAACTGAATGTGTACGAAATCCGCTTGAGTGGATGTACTATCAATCAGATTCAATTCAGTTAAAAGATATATATAAAAAACATGGTACGGGAAAGCTCGAAGATTATCCCGTGACAAACATTCTTTGGCATAAGGTCTATTTACCCTACTTAAAGGGAATTAAGCTTTACAGACCGTTAGATTATTTGGCTTATAACAAAGAGGAAGCCATGAATTTACTGGTAGATAAATATGGTTATCAAAAATACCCTCAAAAACATTTCGAATCCCGTTTTACCAGATTTTATGAAAGCTATTGGTTGGCAGAACGATTTGGCTATGATACAAGAAAAGTACAGTATTCCAGTTTGATTTTAACAAAACAGATGACACGCAAGTATGCATTAAGTGAATTAAAAAAACCAGCATATGACCCAGAGCAGGTCGAACATGATAAAGAATATGTAGCGAACAAGTTAAGAATATCCGTTCGTGAACTTAATGAGTATTTTGAAATGCCAAAAAGAACTTATAAGGATTATAAATCTATGGAATCAATCTATAATATTGGTGCAAGCGTTATGCGATTTATGGGCCTGGAAAGAGGAGGAAAGCGTTGATAGGTATTATTAATTATGGCTCAGGTAATATACAGGCAATTTTAAATATTTATAAACGATTAAACAAAAAAGCATATATAGCTAATACTCCCGAGGATATTAGTAAATCTGATAAATTGATTCTTCCAGGAGTGGGGGCTTTTGACGAAACTATGGAAAAGCTTGTTTCATCAGGCTTAATTAATGTATTGAATGACCAGGTTCTCCAGAAGAATGTTCCGGTATTAGGAATTTGTGTAGGTATGCAGGTGATGGCGAGGAAAAGTGAAGAGGGCAAACGCGAAGGTTTAGGGTGGTTTGATGCAGAAGTCAAAAAATTAGACCCAATTAACAAAAAAGGTGAAATAGTATTATTACCACATATGGGATGGAACTCTATCCAGCCAGTTACAAATAGCCATCTTTTTAATGGAATTAACCCTGATCGCGGTTTTTATTTTTTACACTCATACCATTTTGTATGTAATTCTGAAGAAGATCTCTTAGCAAGAACTAACTATGGCAATGTTGTAACTTCAGCAGTTTCAAAAGGCAATATCTTTGGCACACAATTTCATCCAGAAAAAAGTCATATGAATGGTATTCAAATGTTTAAAAATTTTTCAGAATTATAATGCTTCGACCAAGAATTATCCCATGTTTACTAATTCATAAAAAAGGATTAGTAAAGACTATAGGATTTAAGAATCCTAAATATGTTGGAGACCCATTAAATGCTGTCAAAATATTTAATGAAAAAGAAGCTGATGAATTGATGGTTGTTGATATTGATGCTTCTGTTGAGGGCAATGAGCCTGACTTCCAGCTTATAAAAAACATAGCTTCAGAGTGTAGAATGCCTCTTTGTTATGGGGGAGGTGTTAAGACAGTTGAACAAGCTCAAAAAATCATTAATCTAGGTGTAGAAAAAGTAGCGCTTAGTTCCGCATTGGTTGAAAATATTGACCTTGTTACTAAAATAGGTAGCGTAATAGGAAATCAAAGTGTTGTTGCTGTAATTGATGTAAAAAAGAAGGGTCTTTTAAAAAAACAGGAAGTCTACATTCATAATGCATTAAAATCGACTGGATTAAATCCAGTAGACTTTGCGATCAAACTTGCAAACAATGGGGTGGGAGAAATAGTAATAAATTCTGTAGATCAAGATGGGGTGATGAATGGTTACGATTACAGCCTTATTGAAAAAATTAAGTCACAAGTAAATATTCCTGTTACAGCATTAGGAGGTGCTGGTTCACTAAGTGATATTGAAGAATTGATTCGAAAGTTTGGTGTAATAGGTGCTGCTGCGGGCAGTTTATTTGTTTTTAAAGGAGTATACAAAGCAGTATTGATTAACTACCCAAATCCAAAGCAGAAGTTTGAACTGATAACTAATGCTTTTGGTACAATTGTGGATAATGAATAAAGAAAGAATATAAATGAAACAAATTATTCAAGACCTAAAATCAGGTAAAACTATTCTTGAGGAAGTTCCTGTTCCCCGAGTAGGTTCAGGGAAAGTGCTTATTAAAACTCACAGAAGTTTAGTTTCTCTTGGCACTGAGAAAATGTTGGTTAGTTTTGGTCAGGCAAACTTACTGGATAAGGCAAGGCAACAGCCCGAAAAAGTAAAAGAAGTACTAAACAAAATGAAAACAGATGGAATACAGCCAACTGTTGAAGCAGTGTTTAGAAAGTTGGGAACTCCACTTCCTTTAGGATACAGTCAGGCCGGAGAGGTAGTAGAAGTTGGGGCCGGAGTTACAGAATTCAAAAAAGGAGACCGTGTTATTTCAAATGGAAATCACGCAGAATATGTAGCTGTTCCAAAAAACTTGGTTGCGAGAATACCTGATGGTGTCTCATATGATGAAGCCGCATTTACTGTAGTGGGAGCAATAGGGCTTCAGGGAATCCGATTGGTAAAACCAACCATGGGTGAAACTGTAGCTGTGATCGGGCTTGGTTTGATTGGATTGATTACTGCTCAACTTCTGAAAGCTAATGGTTGTAAAGTTGTAGGCTATGACCTTGATGAAGATAAATTGAAAAGAGCTGAGGGCTTTGGCATTACTGCGGTTAATTCAGTGAAACAGGATCCGGTACGATTTATGGATTCTTTCACAGAACAAATTGGATGTGATGCTGTTATTATTACTGCAAGTACAAAATCCAACGCAGTAATTAAACAGGCTGCCAATATGAGTAGAAAAAGGGGGAGAATTATTCTGGTAGGAGTGATAGGCTTGGAATTAGACCGAGCGGATTTTTATGAGAAAGAAATTTCGTTTCAGGTTAGTTGCTCGTATGGTCCTGGACGATATGATTATGACTATGAACAACAAGGTATTGATTACCCTCTACCTTATGTTAGATGGACTGAAAAACGGAATTTTGAGACTATACTTGAAAGTATTCGAAGTGGATTACTAGATGTTAGTTCTCTTATTACAGAACATGTGATGTTGAAAGATTACCTGGACATTTACGGTGATATGAGTAATGGAAAGTCTATTGCCTCATTGATTGAATATCCTGAATCAGAAACTTACTCGGAAGATGAAAAGAAGGATTTTGATAATAAACGAACAATTACAATTGCTGATAGTGAATTAAAAGATTCTAGTCGAACAATAGCTGTAGTAGGGGCAGGTAACTTCACTCAAGCTATGATTCTTCCGGCTCTTAAAAAATCAAATGCACCCATTAAATATATTGTGAGTTCAGGTGGATTATCTTCTACAACACTGGCAAAAAAATATGGAATACCAAAAAGTACAACAGATCTAAAGACAGCAATTGGGGACCCTGAAGTCTATGGTGTTGTAATAACTACCCAACATAACTTACATGCAGAAATGACCAGAATGGCTCTGGAAGCAGGTAAGCATGTATTTGTTGAAAAGCCATTGGCATTAAAATGTGAAGAGCTTGATGTTATTATCAAGGCAGTAGAAGAGACAGAAAAAACTGTGACAGTTGGATTTAACCGTCGCTTTTCTCCTCATTCAGAAAAAATGAAATCTTTATTAGGAGATCAGCCCGGTCCAATGAATATCATTGCAACTATGAATGCCGGTTATATCCCACCGGATGTTTGGGTTCATAATCTTGAGTCTGGCGGAGGTCGAATAATAGGTGAAGCTTGTCATTATGTCGATTTGATTACATTTCTGACTGGTTCAAAAGTAGTAGAAGTAAGTATGATGGGTATGGGAATCAATCCAGAAGAAAATACAGACAATGCTTCCATTCATCTGAAATATCAAAATGGATCTGTTGGAGTAATTAATTATTTCGCTAATGGTAATAAGTCTTATTCTAAAGAAAGATTGGAAGTATATTATCAGGAGAAAAACCTCATTTTAGATAACTTCCGCAGACTGGATGGATATGGATATAAATCTGGATTGAGTAGCAAAATCCTAAAGACAAAACAAGACAAAGGTCACATCAGACAATTTCAATTATTGACCGAAAGATGGAATTCAGGGGGAGAAGTTTTAATTCCATTTGATGAAATCGTTAATACCACTAAAGCTACATTTGCAGCTATTGAATCTTTGAAGATTAAAAAAACCGTTACAATTAGTTAGTTTTATGGGTTTTAAATCTCAATAATAATGTGAGACTTATTTTAAGGTGTACATAATCGAACAAAAAAATTCAGTATATGCTTATTGATCTTATTGCAGGGGCAAGACCAAATTTTATGAAAATTGCTCCTATTATTGATGCTATAAAGAAAGAACATTCTAATAATAGGTTGATTAATTATCGCTTAATTCACACTGGGCAACACTATGATAAGAATATGAGTGGTTCATTTTTTGAACAACTTGGAATCCCTGAACCAGATGTAAATCTGGGTGCTGGTGGTGGTACACAGGCAGAACAGACCGCTTCTATTATGATAGGCTATGAAAAACTACTTATGGATAAGCCCTCTGATCTTTGCTTAGTTGTTGGTGATGTCACCTCAACCATGGCTTGTGCGATAACGGCTCAGAAAATGCATATCCCCGTAGCGCATGTTGAAGCTGGTATCCGTTCTGGTGACTGGAAAATGCCAGAAGAGATAAACCGATTAGCTACCGATGCAGTGACTAATTATTTTTTTACTACCTCTGAAATTGCTAACAAAAATCTTAGAGATTCTGGTGTGGGAGAAGATCGAATATTCTTTGTTGGAAATACAATGATTGATACCCTTCTGAAACATCGCCCCAGATTTAGAAGGCCAGAAGTTTGGGATGAGGTAGGTTTGGAAAAGCAGAGTTATATAGTTATGACTTTACATCGCCCATCTAATGTGGATGAAGAAGAAATCTTGAAATCATTGATGAGTGAAATCATTAATAATACGAGAGAATTGCCATTGATATTTCCGGTTCACCCAAGAACTGCAAAAATTCTAAAAAGCCTGGGAATTGAACATGATCGTCTGCATATGATCGAACCTCTTGGCTATCTTGAGTTTAATTATCTTGTCGAACACTCAAAGGCTGTCATTACTGATTCAGGAGGAATCACAGAAGAAACCACTGTAATGGGGGTTCCTTGCATGACGCTTAGAAATTCAACTGAGAGACCAGAAACAGTAGATATAGGTACTAATGAATTATTAGGGGTAAATCCAAAAGCAATAAAACCAGCACTTGATATTTTATTTAGTGGAAACTGGAAAAATGGAGAAATACCGGAACTCTGGGATGGAAAAACATCTAAACGGATTATTGATCATTTGAAAAAATTATTATAAAAGAGTCGTTTGGGTCAACTGATAAATCAATATGCTGAATAAAGTTTACAGATATTATCATACGATCAGGCATCTTAAATTTATTCAAGTCAGGTATCAATTGTGGTACAGGCTTCGAAAAAAAATATTTCCTTTAAATTACAAGAGACCAGATAGTGTACCAGAATTTCAAAAGATTACCCTTGAACCTTTTCCAAATCAACATACCCATTATTCAAGAAGTAATACCTTTCGGTTTTTAAATATTGAGCATTCTTTTCAAAAAGTTATTGATTGGAATATTATGGAGTATGGTAAACTTTGGTGTTATCATCTCAATTACTTTGACTATCTACATCAGAAAAATCTTGAAGAGAGAATCGGGTTTCACCTTATTGATTCATTTCTGCAAATACCAGAACAACGTAAAGAAGGTTTAGAGCCGTATCCAATTTCTCTACGGACTATTAACTGGATAAAATTTTTATCTAAAACTGATACATATCCGGATAACATTGTTTCTCATTTATATGAACAATATAAAATACTGATTCATAATATTGAATATCACTTATTGGCTAATCATTTACTTGAAAATGGATTTTCTATTCTTTTCGGAGCAGTTTTTTTTCAGGACAAAAAGCTTAATAGTCTGGCAAAAGAAATCATGATTGAACAATTGGAAGAACAAATTCTAAAGGATGGAGCTCATTATGAGCTTTCTCCAATGTATCATCTCATAATTCTCCAAAGATCGTTGGATGCATATAATTTACTTTCCAATAACATTCATTCTCTATATGAGGTCAAGGATAAGTTAGAAACTGTGATCCCAAAGATGTTGGGCTGGTTAAAATCAATGCAATTTTCAAATGGAGAGCTTCCTAATGTTAATGATAGTGTAGAGGGGCAATCACTTTCTTCTTCAGAGATAATAGATTATGCTAAAACTTTAGGTTTTAAAATAAACAAAAGCATCCTTTCAGAATCAGGTTATCGAAAATTAAGTAATAATAATATCGAGTTAATTTGTGATGTTGGACATATTGGACCAAATTATCAACCTGGTCATGCACATTCTGATACTTTATCTTTTATATTGTATTATAATGGGAAGCCTTATATAGTTGATCGGGGAATTTCTACTTATGAAAAGAATAAAATCAGAGCTGAACAAAGGAAAACAGCTTCTCATAATACAGTTGTCGTAATGAATGAAGAGCAATCTGATGTATGGGGAGGATTTAGAGTAGGAAAAAGGGCTAGTTGTTTTATTGAAGTTGATAAACCTCTTAAACTGAAAGCAAATCATGACGGCTTCAAAAATATTGGGGTAAGTCATTCTAGAGACTGGAGTTTAAAGAATAATTCTATAGTAATAACAGATGAATTGATAGGAAGCCAAAATGAAGCAAAGGCTTATTTACATTTTCATCCAGATATTGTCTTAACACTTATGGACTCAAATAAGCTTCAGGCTAATGATCTCATTATAGAATTTGAATCAGTTCAATTACTTAAATTAAAAACCTCTGAATATGATTATTGTCTAGGATTTAATAAAGTGATAAAGGCATCTTTACTGGTAATTATTTTTAAGAAAGAACTAAAAACAGTGATTTATCAATGAGGATACTCTTTATAACGGATAATTTCCCTCCGGAAGTAAATGCTCCTGCTACTCGCACATTTGAACATGCCAAAGAATGGGTAAAAAAAGGCGTTGAGGTCACTATTCTTACATGTCATCCTAATTTTCCTCAGGGAAAGGTGTATGATGGCTATAAAAATCAATTTAGGAAAGTCGAAGAAATTGACGGGATTAGAGTTGTTCGATTATGGTCTTATATGTCGCGAAATGAGGGTTTTATTAAAAGAACCTTTGATTATATGAGTTTTGCTTTTATGTCTGCTATTGTTGGTTTATTTGAAAAAACAGATGTCATCATTGCAACTTCTCCTCAGTTTTTTACAACTTGGGCAGCTTGGTTTCTTTCAAAAATTAAAAGTAAACCTTGGGTATTCGAATTAAGAGATTTATGGCCTGAATCTATTGCTACTGTAGGGGCATTAAGTCAAGATAGTAAGTTATACAAGTTCCTCGAAAAAATAGAAATAAGTTTATATAAATCAGCTGAACTGGTAATTCCAAATACACCGGCTTTTAAAAAAAATCTGATAGAAAGGGGGATTTCTGAAGAAAAAATTAAAGTAGTACTCAATGGAGCTAATTTAGAGTTATTTCATCATGAGGAAGTAAATATTACTCTAAAAAAACAATTAGGTATATCAAGTGAGTTTATTGTTGGCTATATAGGTACACACGGCCTGGCACATTCATTAGACTTTATAATAGAATCTATTTCTAAAGTGAATCTTTCAAAAATTCATTTTCTTTTTATTGGTGATGGTGCTGAAAAGCAAAAAATAATGAGAATGGCTCATTCTAAGGATTTAAAAAATGTGACCTTTTTAAATCCTATTCCAAAAGAACAGATTCCTTCTTATTTATCTATAATTGATGCAGCACTTGTTCCTTTAAAAAAATCAGACACTTTTAAAACGGTAATTCCATCAAAAATTTTTGAAGCTTGTGCCATGGGAAAGCCTATTATTCTTGGAGTAGAAGGGCAGGCTCAGGAAATTACTAATAGGTTTGGAGCATCAATTAATTTTAAACCAGAGAACGAAAAAGAATTTATTGAAGCTATAATATCTATTTCAAACAATAAAAAAATATACAACAAGCTTTCTAAAGGGGCGATTGAACTTGCCAAAAATTTTGATCGGAAAATGTTAGCACTTGAAATGCTTAATCATATCAAACGACTAATGTGATTACTATTAACTAGATTCTTCAAATACTATCCGCAAAATTAATAGTATGTTAATTATAGTTAATGTTAGTTGTGCTAATTATTTGTATATTTTTCTTTTGTAAAATCAGGTTTCTCCATATTTAATTATGAGTGGGCAGTTAATTCAAGTTTTATTGGGTTTAGTAGTTGCGGTTGGGGTGTCACTTTTTTCGGTACCCATTCTACGTAAAGTCGCATATTTAAGTGATCTGTATGACAAACCAGATAATGAACGTAAGTTACATGATCGGTATGTTCCTACACTTGGCGGAGTTGGAATCTTTTTAGCTTTTTTTGTTGGGTTTTCTATTAGTGGTTTTGCTGAACAAATTCAGGGGTATCCATACTTGGCAGCCGCTCTTATTACACTTTTATTTACTGGTTTAAAAGATGATATAGTTGATCTTTCGCCAAAAACTAAATTACTTGTCGAACTAGCTGTTGCTGCATTATTGATTTTTGGGTGTGATTTTTATATTTCAAATTTTTATGGGGTATTTGGTATCGAATCTATTCCGTATTGGGCTAGTGTATTAATTACGACATTTACTATGATTGTTGTTGTCAATGCTTATAATTTGATAGATGGTATTGATGGATTAGCTGGAGGAGTTGGTGCGATTGCAGCTGCTTTTTTTGGAATAGGTTTTTATGTATCAGGCGAATACGCCTTTGCTGTATTAGCTCTTACTCTTTTCGTTTCCTTAGTAAGTTACTTAAAATTTAATTTTCACCCTGCTAAAATATTTATGGGTGATACAGGCTCCCTTGTAATTGGCTTTTTACTCGCAACACTGGCTATTAATTTCATCGGCTTAAATGAAAGCAGTGAATATGTATCTAGGTTTGGATATTCTTCATCTATACTTCCCATTGCAATATTAGCTTTACCATTATATGATACTATAACCGTATTTTATAAACGAATAAGAAAAGGTAAATCTCCATTTAGTCCTGGTCAGGATCATGTTCATCATGCCATGATAAACGCGGGCTTAGGACATAAAAGCACCTCAATTTTACTTTACTTTTGTAGTGTATTTATCATATTAATAGCAATTAGTTTGAGAGATGTTGAAGTAAATATCTCACTTTCAATAATTGTAGCAACAATGTTTCTCTTCTTACCTACTAATGGACTCAAAAGAAAATTTATCAAGAAAATGGGTATAGATCTGGATTTGAACTCCAGAAAATCTGGACTTGTTGGTAATCAAGAAAAAACCAAAAAGAATATTCTTGATAATGTTGATGTATCTTCTAGAAGCAAAACTCAGGAAGATATTAAGGTTTAGGGCTTTTCTGACTAACAATAATAAATTGAATTAAAGATCAAAAACTAGAAGTATGTCTTATACAGACCTTATTGAAAAAATTGAAAGAAAAGAATTTGTAATTGGTATAGTAGGTCTAGGGTATGTTGGTTTACCACTTATGTGGACCTTTCACCAAAAAGGAATGCCGGTAGTAGGGTATGATATTGATGAAAAAAAAGTAAAAAATCTAAAAGAGGGGATTCCGTATATAAAACACTTGGGTTCGGATATGATGGAAGTATTAGCCCAATCAGAAAGATGTGAAGCTACTATTGATTTTACTAGACTTACTGAAGCTGATGCAATTCTTATGTGTGTTCCTACTCCTTTAGATCATCACAGAGAACCTGATATGAGCTTTGTGGTACAAACCACTGAAACGGTTTCAAAATATTTAAGGAAGAACCAGCTTGTTATTCTTGAATCCACTACTTGGCCTGGAACCACAGAAGAATTGATGATACCAATTCTGGAAAAAAATTCTGGGCTAAAAGCTGGGAAAGATTTTTATCTTGCATATAGTCCTGAAAGAGAAGATCCAGGAAATTCAAACTTTAATACTGCAAAAATTCCAAAGGTAGTTGGTGGTCATGGCGAAGAAGCTTTGAGTATTGCTAAAGCTATGTATGATACAGCAATTGTACAAACTGTCCCGGTTTCAGACTGTAAAACTGCTGAAGCTGTAAAGCTAACAGAGAATATTTTCAGATCAGTTAATATTGCATTAGTAAACGAGCTTAAAGTTGTGTATGAATCCATGGGTATAGATGTTCATGAAGTTCTAGATGCAGCTGCTACAAAACCATTTGGATTCATGAAATTTACCCCTGGCCCGGGTTTAGGAGGGCATTGTATTCCAATAGATCCATTTTATTTAACTTGGAAAGCACGGGAATTTGAAAAAAATACAAGATTTATTGAGCTCGCAGGTGAAATTAATACTGTAATGCCTCGGTATGTTTTGGATAGGACAATACTTGGGTTAAATGCTCATAAAAAAGCAATTAATGGATCTAAAATATTAGTTATTGGTTTAGCTTATAAACCAGATATCGATGATATGAGAGAGTCACCGACTTTCAAGATTTTTGATTTACTAAAAGAAGTAGGGGCAGAGATTTCTTATTATGATCAATACATACCAACTATTTCAGAAACCAGAGAGCATAAAGAATATACTGGTCAAAAATCAATAAAGTGGAATAAGGATACAATTTCCGGGTTTGATGCTGTGATAATTTCTACAAATCATTCAGATATTAATTATTCAGAATTAGCTAATTGGAATAATTGTATTATAGATACAAGAAATGCAATGAAAGGGATTGAGCCAAAAAATGAAATACACTTCTTTAAGGCTTAGCTAAACTAATTCTTTAGTAAAAAAAAATTCTTGAATTTTTCTGATTAAAGACCTTCTCTAACTTTCATTTTTTTTAGAAAGGAATGATTTATTATCGTTAACTTCGATAAAAATTCGATTGATTTATGAAAATAGCTGTAGCCGGTACAGGTTATGTAGGACTCTCTTTATCCGTTCTATTGTCTCAGAATAATGAAGTAGTTGCTGTAGATATCATTAAAGAAAAAGTTGATTCGATAAATAGTAGAATTTCTCCTATTAGTGATTCTGAGATTGAATCTTATTTTAAGAATAAGGATTTAAATCTCTCTGCTTCTTTAGATTATAAATCTGCTTATAAGAATGCAGACTACATAATAATAGCTACTCCCACAAATTATGATCCAGAAACAAATTTTTTTGATACTAGTTCTGTAGAAATGGTAATCAGGGAAGTTCAAAAGGTGAATTCTGATGCCGTAATGATCATAAAGTCAACCGTGCCTGTAGGTTATGTTGAAAAAACAAAAAAAGAGCTTAATACTCAGAACTTAATTTTCTCTCCTGAATTTCTTCGTGAAGGTAAAGCACTATATGATAATCTTTATCCTTCAAGAATAGTTGTTGGTGAACAGTCTGAAAGAGCGAGAGTTTTTGCAGATTTGTTAGTAGAGGGTGCTATTAGGTCTAGTGAAGAAATACCAATTCTTTTTACAGATCCTACTGAGGCAGAAGCTATCAAATTATTTGCTAACACTTATCTTGCAATGAGAGTGGCTTATTTTAACGAATTGGATTCTTATTGTGAATCACATGGATTGAATTCAATGCAGGTCATCAATGGTGTCGGTTTAGATCCAAGGATAGGTGATCATTATAATAACCCTTCTTTTGGTTATGGAGGGTATTGTCTTCCAAAGGATACGAAACAGTTATTAGCAAATTTTGAGGATGTACCTAATAATCTTATACAAGCTATTGTTGATGCTAATCGTACAAGAAAAGATTTTATAGCACGGCAAATATGGAAAGATGATCCTAAAATCGTAGGAATCTATCGTCTTGTTATGAAAGCTGGTTCAGATAACTTTCGTCAGAGCGCTATACAGGGAATTATGAAACGCATAAAGGCTAAAGGAATCACGGTAATAGTATATGAGCCTTATCTTACAGAGAAAGAGTTTTATCATTCAGAAGTTGTTAGAGATTTGGATGAATTCAAGAAAAGAAGCGATGTTATAGTAGCTAACCGTATGGTTGAAGAAATTAGGGATGTCAAGAGTAAAGTTTACACACGTGATCTTTTTGGGAAAGACTAAAAAATTTGATGTGCTATAAGAATCTAAAAAGCTAATAATCCTCTAAATGGAAAAAATTAAATTCTCTGTTATTGGTTTTGGTCGTATTGGAAAAAGACATGCGAAGATAATCAATGAATTTGAACCTGCAGAGTTAGTTTCAGTTGTAGATGTTTCGCAAAAGCAGTTTGAATCGATTGAAATCCTGGGTTTAAAAGCAAAAACGTATAACTCTATTGATATTTTTTTGCAGGAAGATTCAAATACTTCTGATGTCGTTACAATAGCTACTCCAAATGCACTACATATAGAACAAGCTGTTCAATTATTAAAGGCCGGGTATCATGTATTAATTGAAAAGCCTATGGGGCTGTCTCAGGATGAATGTCTTAATTTGATTGAAGAACAAGAAGCTTCAAAAAAGAGGGTTTTTGTTGTCAAGCAAAACCGATATAGTCCACCATCACTCTGGATGAAGAAAATCATTGATGATAACATTATTGGTGAAACACTCATGGTTCAGGTTAATTGTTACTGGAACAGAGACGAGAGGTATTATATAGTAGACAATCAATGGAAAGGGATTAAAAAACTTGATGGAGGGGCTTTATTCACCCAATTTAGTCACTTCATAGATATTATGTACTGGGTATTTGGAGATATAAAAAATACGAAAGCAATTGTTAAGAACTTTTCTCACCCTTATTTAAAAGACTTTGATGATTCCGGGTTTGTTCAATTTGAATTTAATAAAGGAGGAATTGGGTCGATCAATTATTCTACCTCTTGTTGGGGGAAAAATATGGAAAGCAGTATTACGGTGGTAGGAACGAAAGGGAGTTTCAAAGTTGGTGGACAGTATATGAATGAAGTGGAATACTGCCATATTGAAGGCTATGAAATGCCAGAATTAACTGAAACTAATCCACCGAATGACTATGGACCCTTTAAAGGAAGTGCAGCAAATCACCATTTCGTTTTTGAAAATATTGTAGATACATTAAAAGGGAAATCAGAACCTACTGCCAATTCCTTCGAAGGAATGAAAGTAGTTAGTATAATAGAACGAATTTATAAGGCAGCAAATTTTATTTAATGTCCGGTTTTTTCTCTCATCCTACTGCAATAATCGAAAAAGGAGCAAGAATTGGTTCTGGTACCAAAATCTGGCACTGGGTTCATGTTATGGGAAATGCTAAAATTGGTAATAACTGTGTATTAGGACAAAATGTTTTTGTGGGAAAGGCTCTTCTAGGAAATAATGTTCGTATACAAAATAATGTTTCAATTTATGATGAAGTTCAATTGGAAGATGATGTTTTTTGTGGCCCTAGCATGGTATTTACAAATGTAATAAACCCCAGAAGTCATATTCAGAGAAAAGACGAGTATAAGAAAACAACTGTAAGAAAAGGAGCTTCAATTGGTGCAAATGTCACTATAATTTGTGGCAATGAAATAGGAGAATATGCCTTTATAGGGGCTGGGGCTGTAATTACTAAATCCGTAAAAGCCTTTTCATTAGTAATTGGTAATCCTGGGAGGCATATTGGTTGGGTTTCTAAGGCAGGACATCGGTTGATTTTCGACGAAAATGGTTCTGCGATTTGTCCTGAAACCAAGGAGAAGTATAAGTTGAAAGAAAATTCAGTTCATCCTGTTTAGTATGAGTATCCCTTTACTTGATTTACAAGCCCAATATTCTACAATCAAAGATGAAATTAATGATGCTGTTTTAGAGGTAATTGAGTCTCAACATTTTATAATGGGTAGTTTTGTAAAAGAGTTTGAGAAAGAAGTTGCTGAGTATTGTGAAGCTGATTTTGCTTTCGGATGTGCTTCAGGTTCCGATGCTCTTTTATTAGCTTTAATGGCCATAGATCTTCAACCAGGAGACTATGTTATCACTTCTCCATTTACTTTTTTTGCAACCGCAGGGGCCATACAACGTTTAGGTGGAATTCCAATATTTATTGATATTGAACACAATAGCTTTAATTTGGATCCAAAGAGACTCAGAGATTTTCTTGAAGGAAATGATGAATTATTTAGACGAGTCAAACCGGATATCAAGAAAATTAAAGCCATTATTCCTGTTCATTTATATGGACAAATGGCTGATATGGAGCCAATAACAGAACTCGCCAGAGAATTTGATTTAAAAATAATTGAAGATGCTGCTCAATCCATTGGATCAAAATATAAAGGAGTTAAAGCAGGTAACTTAGGTGATTTTGGATGCTTCAGTTTTTTTCCAAGTAAAAACCTTGGTGCTTTTGGTGATGCAGGGCTTATTACAGTAAAAAACGAAGAGCTTGCAGATAAAGTAAATATTCTTAGGTTACACGGAGCGCGCCCAAAATACTATCATAAATTAGTAGGAATAAACAGTAGGTTAGACGCTATTCAGGCAGCGGTTTTATCCGTTAAGTTAAAGTATTTAGACTCTTGGTCTGATCGAAGAAGAGAAATCGCGCTTCTTTATAATGAGCTTTTTGAAAGCGAAGGTTTAGTTGAGAAAGAACCAATAGAATGCTCATATTCCTGCAGCAGTAGGGGTGGGGGTGATTGCGATTTATTTGATAATAAAATAATTCTTCCTGAAGAGACTACTGGAGCTCTTTCAAAAGACGGACGTCATATTTATCATCAGTATACTATCAGAACTTCGAACAGGGAAAAAGTAGTCTCTGCATTAAACGCTGAAAATATTGGCTCATCCATTTATTATCCCGTTCCACTTCATATTCAGGAATGCTTCTCGGATTTAAAATACTCTGCACAAGACTGTCCGGTTTCTATGTGTGTGAGCAATCAATCCTTATCCTTACCAATTTATCCAGAGCTTAATAAAGATCAGATTAAAAAAATAGTAAAAACTATCTCTAAAGCATTAAAGTAATATGCTAAAAAGTCCGATAGCACAATTCATTTTCAAAGCATTGGCAATTTTTATTGTCTGGTATGTAGTTTATGAATTATGGCTTCTACCTGATGGAAGATTAGATGAATGGTTAGCTCTTAATATTGTAAGTGTGAGTAGGGGTTTAGTAGAAGGATTTGGATATGAAGTTTGGTCAGTTAATCGAATTATTGGGATTAATGAAAATGCTGGAATTGAGCTGGTTGATGGCTGTACTGGAATTTCGGCTATTGGACTCTTTTTAGGATTTATTATTGCCTATCCAGGTGATTGGAAAAACAGAATCAGCTTTTCTTTTTTAGGAATCGGGATAATTTATTTAGTAAATATTATTAGGATTGTTGTTTTGGTTATTACACAAGAGGAATGGGTAGAACTCTTTGATTTAACTCATGATTATTCTACAACAATGATCTTCTATCTCGTTATTTTTTTACTTTGGGTAATTTGGGTAAAACTTGAAGATTATCTTAAAGTAAATACTTTTGTGAAACCCGAAATAAAATGAAAAAAATTTTAGCTCTTTCAATTTATCTGTTATTTCATGTATATATATTAAGGGCGGTAAGAACTGAAATCTTTTCTTTACAATTGAATACTAAATTTCAGGCTAAGGTTGAAAATACAAGTACAGTTTCAATTTTAAATTTAGATGCACGTAAAGTATTGTTTGAGTATAGTTCTGATTCTTCCAAAAAAATATTGAGCTACAAAGTATCATTTGGATACTTTTTTCTTTTTTCAATCTTTGGGTTAATTTTGATCGGTGCTGGAAAACAGTTCTTTATCCTGATAGCATTAATTCATTTTTCTGATTTGGTGATCTCATCCATTGTGCTTAAATCAGCATATTTATTTTCATTCAAAACACTTGTTATTTGTGATTTATTTAGTGCCTATTTAATACCATCGGCTTCAATTGCTATTATACCGTTAGCAATTATGTACAGAAATAACGATCACAAATAAGATGGAAATTTCCTTACCAGAAATATTCAATAAAGCAGTAAAAGATTTCAACAAAACTCAGGAAAACCCAATTGTTACTTTAATTGAAGGTGGACAAAAAGTATGGGTTTTAGGAGCGGGAAAAGCTTCATACCAAATAGCAAAAAACATCTGTGAGAATAACAACTTATATGTTGTAGATGGTATTATAATTTCAAATCATTCGAAGTATTCTAAAGATAAATTTCAGGTCTTCAAGGGTTCGCATTCATTTCCAGATGAAAGCTCAGTTTCTGCTTCGTATGAATTACTTCAAATGGCTAAAAAGATACCAAAAGGAGAAACGGTTGTTTTTTGTTTGTCAGGAGGAGCGTCTTCCATGCTTTGTATACCACCGGGTGGAATAGAGATTGAGGAATTGGCTGAAACCTATAAACTTCTCCTTAATTCCGGTGCTCCAATTAAGGAGATTAATATTGTCCGAAAACATTTATGCTTAATAAAGGGAGGTCAGCTTGCACAGGCACTTCATCATACAAATCTCATTACTTTAATTGAATCCGATGTTCCTGATAATGATCTGGAAACAATAGGAAGTGCTCCTACGATTTGTGATTCTTCAACCTTTCAAGATGCATTCCAGGTATTGAAGAGATATCAGATTTGGAATCAAGTACCTCATTCGATAAGAATACATATTGCAAAAGGAATGAGTGGAGATATAACTGATACTCCAAAGCCGGGCATTAATGAGCACCCTGATCATACTATTAAACTAATTTCTGAAGCGTCTTCTTTTGCGGAATTAGTAGCAGCTAAGTTATCTATTGAGGGATATAAAGTTTGGGTCACTGATTCTGCATATAATGATGATGTTCGGAAGGTTTCAAAAATGATATGTAGTAAAGCAATCTCTATACTCAGTAGGAATGAACCAATAACAAAACCTGCAGCTTTGGTTTTTTATGGTGAAAGTACTGTACAAGTAGCAGGAAAAGGTAGAGGAGGAAGAAACCAGGAATTAGCACTTATCTCAGCTATTTCAATCGAAGGTCAGCATTCTATATCAATGTTAAGCATTGGAACAGATGGTATTGATGGCCCAACAGATGCAGCTGGCGCAATCATTGACTCGACAACAACATTGAAAGCCAGAAAAAAGAAACTCAATCCTGAAGAGTATCTTATTAACAATGATTCATACAGCTTCCATGAACTAATGGATACGTTAGTTAAAACCGGGCCAACCGGAAAAAACATGATGGATTTACAAGTTGTACTTATAGAGTAATTTTTTTTCAATGATTTATACTTTTCTGAACAACCTTTAACAGAACTTATTAATGATTATGAGATTCTTGGTAAAAAGATTAATAAGTTTATACAGTACGTAGAAACCAACTGGAAATAATTATTTGACTATTACTAGTAACAAGAAACTCGAAACAAGTTAAAATGATCTGGGAAGACCCAATTTATCTTTGGTTATTATTTCTGCTTCCGGCATTAATCTTTGGAATCTGGCTAAAAAACCGTTCTATTAAAAAAATTCAGGAAAAGTATTTCGACAAATCCGTATTTGAAGGTTTAAGGAAAGGATATTGGTCAACAGGCACAGCAATTAAAACAATCCTGTTTATCTCAGGTTTAGTATTCATCTTAGTTGCGTTGGCAGGACCGAAAATTGGTACAGAAGTTCGTGAAGTTAAACGACGTGGAATAGACATGTTAATAGCTCTTGATCTCTCAGCTAGTATGAATGCAGAAGATGTTCGTCCCAGTCGTTTGGAAAAAGCTAAATTCGAGATCAACAGATTAATTGAACGTCTGAAGGGGGATAGAGTAGGTCTGGTTGTATTCACGGGTGAGGCTTATCTTCAAAGCCCTATGACGCTCGATTACTCAGCTCTTCGACTATTTCTTGAAATTGTTGATACCGATCAGATGCCAAGTTCAGCAACAGATTTCAAAGCTGCCATGGAAACGGCATTATCAGCTTTCCAATCGCTAGAAGAAAATTCAACAGAAGCTTCTAAGGTATTGTTGATTATTTCGGACGGTGAAGATCATGGACAATCTTATGATGAAGCACTTACGGAATTAACTGAAAACTCCATTGCGGTTTATACCTTAGGGATTGGAAGTACAGAAGGAACCACTATTCCTTTGTATGAGGACCAAACAGGGCAACTTATTGGGTATAAAAGAGACAGGGATGGTAAAGTTGTAACGACCAGTTTACAGAGAGATGCACTTCGGCAAATAGCTTCAAAATCTAATGGAAATTATTATGAAATTGAGAGGGGAAATGATGGGATAGATGCTTTTCTAGCACGTGTGGATGAATTGGAGAAAGGGGAGTTTTCGAGTCAGGAATACGCTGACTTCAAAAACCAATATCAATGGATGGCAGCACTAGGCTTAGTTTGTTTTGTATGTTCTGTAATGATTCCGGGATATAAAAAGAAGAACTAATAGACTATGATCAAATTGTTCGTAACAGATCTGGATGGTTGTGTGACAGATCCATTTATCACTCCAGACTGGAAGGCTTACACAAAACTCAGAGAGTTAAATCTAGAAAGTCATAAAGATGATACTATACCACCATTAACTATTTGCACAGGCAGACCAATGCCTTATGCAGAAGCTCAGGCTCAGATTTTGGGGGTTAGACTTCCATTTATATTTGAAAGTGGTGGAGGTATGTACGATGTGGTTAATAACAGAATTACATGGACCCCTCACTTGGATGAAGAAGCAAAAAAACAGGTTTCTGAGATCAAAGAATGGTCGAGAAACAATATCATCAATAAGTATAAGTCAGCAATTCCGGAATTCGCAAAATTTACTGATATAGGAATTATCCATCAGGACACACCGACTATAAATGAGATGGCTGCAAAATGTGAAGAATATATTCTTACAAATTATAGTCGCTTTGAAGTTCATAAAACAGAAGTATCCGTTAATATTATTCTAAAAAAAGCGAATAAAGGAGAGGGTATGAAGATGATTGCAAATCACTTTAATTTGAAGCTGGAAGAGTTGGCGTACATTGGTGATTCAAGTGGAGATGTTCCTGCTCTTAAGATTATTGGGATGCCTTTTGCACCTTCCAATGCTGCAGAGGTAGCCAAAGAAGTTGGTGAGGTTACTGAACTAGAATCCACAAAAGGAGTTGTAGAAGCCTATCAGAAAATTATTGAACGAAACAGAAGCTAACTTACTGAATTTCTCTTTCCTGAATGAGTTTCAGCAGTTCAAAATAGCGTTCAATCAATCGCTGATAATCCGCAGAATATTTAGAGAAATTCGGGTCGTTTAATCTATTCCTAATTTGCTTCTCAAGCTCCTCAAGAGTTAAGTCTGGTGGGGTTGGTTGTCCGGTAACCTGACCTGTATTGCCCTCTCTTTTTTCTTCCTCATCCCTTTCCTGCATGGCTTGTTCCGCTTCAAGCATACGGGACAAAATATTTTGTTGTCGTTCTATTAGTGTTGGGTCTATCGCACCGCCACGTAAATCATTGATGGTATCCTCCATCTGCTCTATCATTCTTTCTAGTTCACTTCCGAGCTGATCCCCACCTTCTAATTCTCCATTTCTTTGTAGCTCCTGAAGTTGTTGACGAATTGCATTTTGCTGTCTCGATAATTGATTTAGTCTTTCCATTTGATCCTGAGTGAGCCGATCTCCCTGCATATCATTGATCAGGTCTTGAATTTGTTGGTTCAGTTGTTGTTGATCCTGTCCCATTTGTTGCATTTGCTCCATCATCTGTTGCATGCTCATTCCACTACCACTTCCGCCACCCTGACTATTGGAATCCTGGATCTGTTCTAACAGATTAGCAATCATAAATGCGATCTCATTTATTCCGCCCATTGCCTGACGGGTAGCAACAGAAGCACGACTCTGATTTCGCTCCGCCATTTGTTCAAGTGAGTTAGTTAATCTTAGTTCTACTTCTTCTTTCTTTTGATTGATTTGATTGGAGAACTGAGGGATTTCCTTTGAAAGTTCGAATAAGGAGTCGGATAAGGAAATGAATATATCTTCCACATTTTTCTGATCCCTTGCATATTCTACATAAGCCTGACTTCGGTTTTCTGTTGAGCTTGCATACTCTACAAGTTCTTCCTGTTCAACAGACAGGTTTAATAATGAATATAAAATGTATTGTAACCCGGCAATATTTATGTTCATTTGTTGCTGCTGCATTTGTTGCATAGCGTTACGGGTCATTTCAGCAAGCTGCTGAAAGTCTTGTTTCAGATTCTTTTGTTGGTTTTGATTTTGTTCATTCTGTTGCTGTTCTGATTGATCTCCGGATTGTTGATCAGAATCTTTTTCACTTTGATTTCCACTTTTTTCTGACTCCGAACTCTGATTAGGTGATTCTTTATTAAGTTCTTCAAGCATCTTCTCAAGTTCTTGTTGAATGCGCTCCAATTCATCCTGAGACATTTCCTGATATGCTTCAACCGATTCCTCAGTTTTCTCACTTACGTTTTCTGAAAGTTCTTCAATTTGTTCCTTTAGTTTTTCAGTTTGTTCGAGCGTTGACTCGCGCTGCTCTTGTAGTGATTGAGTATTCCCGGCTTGATTCTCCAGTTCTTCTTCCTGCCTTGCAAGATCATCATATGCTTCAGCTAATTTTTCCAAATCAGAATTAAGCTTTAGCTGTTTAAAAAGTTCTAAGGTTCGTTCTAAACGTTGTTTGTATAATTCTTCATTAAACTCAGCTTCCTGCAAAGCATCTCTCAACTGTTCAGGAGTCATTTCACTCATTTGTTCCTGAAGCTTTTGCAGCGCTTCACGAAATGCAGGATCATCAATTTCTTCCATTAGCTCCTGAAGCTCCTGATAGGCTTCCATAGTCTCTTCAGACAACATGTTATTTTCACTCAACTCTTCCTTTATCTCATCAAATTTTTCGTTGAGCTCTTCAATTCTTTTTTCAATTTCTTCCTGTTGCCGTTGAACTTCCTGTAACTGGCGTTGTTGTTCGAAGTTTGTTTCCGGATTCTCTTTTAGCTGTTCCTTGAATGTATCATACTGTTCAGACATTTCTTCAAAAGCTTCAGAGATATCTTCAAGATCAGTTTGAACATCGTCTTCCTGTTCTCCTAAATCATCGAAATAATCGATAAGGGAAGGAACTGTAAGAGTAATCAGTTCAGATCGGGATGTTTTATAACCCTGGTATCCATCATTATCAGAAACTTCAATCCAGAAAGTCAATTGATCTTTGGGTTTAAGTTCTAACTCAGAAACATCCCATGAGAATGACTGAAGAACTCCATTCACAGGATTTTCAAGATTCCTGGTACCTGTAATAGGTTCTTCTACAAAAGCTTTTTGAAGTTCATAATTCAGAGACGCAGAAGTAAGAGCAAAATCATCAGATGGCCGGAAAAGAATATCTATTGTTGCAGGATCTACTGCCTCAAAAGACTGAGATGGCTCCAGAAGTTCTACATAAGGATATTCATCTTGTAATGGCTCGATAGTGAACCGGAATGGGTTCTCGTTTTTCAACCCATTATTATCTGTTAATTGAAATGATATGGTGTCAGGATTTTCTACTACAAACGAGTAATCTAAAGCCATATCCGAGTCTGACTTAATTTGAATTAGCTGATCATTTTTCAATAATTGAAAACTCTGAAGTTCTTTATTAACACTTCCATTAAGGGATATTTCAGAACCTTGGTAGCCCTGAATCTGAGAAAAAGGATATTGAACAGAAACACTTTCAAGTCTTGTGTAAGAAGGTGGAGTAATATTTATCGTGAGTTCGGAAAACCGGGGCCTAAGTTGAACTTTTGCTTCATAAACAGAGCTTTTGTAACCATCCATCTCGATATGATAACTCAGGTCGGTATTTAAGTCGAAAGCCAGGGAAGAATAGGTGGATCCGGAAAGATCCATATTACGAGAACGGTAATCATCCTCAACAGGAGTTTTTACCATTAACGAAACTGTTTTTGGGAGCTCACCATTGAAGGTAACAAAAGCTGTGAACGATGTACCTTGTTCCTGGGTAATATTTCCAGGAGTAACCTCAAACTTAAATGGATTAGGTTTTTCAAAATGTACCCAGAATTGCGTTAATCTCGAGGAAGCTTCATTAAGACTAAAAACAGATATACATAGCATAACCAAAGAAGCTATGCTGATGGTTCTGAAGAGAGAGACTTTTTTTGAAATTTCAGATTCATCAAGGAAGCTATTTAGCTTTTCATCCAGAACTGACGGATTAACTTCTTCCAGATTTTTAAAAATTGCAGCTTCAACCAGCTTCGGGTTCGCATTTCTTGATGTCTCAAGATCGAGAGCATAGGAGAGCTCTTTGAGCTGAGATGAACGTGCAAAGCTTCTATAAAACTCAATAAAAGAATTTTTTCTGATCAATGAAATCCCTCTCCAGGTACTCACTCCTGATATTATAATAAGCAGACTAAGCAGTGTAATTTTAGTCGAGGGTGCGAGATAAAGAATTTGTTCTCCAAAAATTAGAACAATTAACCAAGCAGCCAGAAGAGTTAATCCACCATATACAACGCTTTGTTTCTTCTTTTTATGAAGACTCGAATGAACCCGGGTTAATTTTTCCCGAATCTTAGAGGAAGTATTTGTTGAACTGGTAGTAGCCATAATCTCTGATATCAAATAAACAGCTTTACACCATCAAAAACTATAAATGTTAGTTAAAATTGTGGCTATAAATCAGAAAGAGTCAGGCTTTCTTTCACGTAATATTTTCTACCATCATGACCTACTGAAATTATTTCTTTCTCTAAATCATGCTCCAGAAATAAATACCAATGTTCTTTTACAACCTGATCCAGAAAAGTCTTTTTTTCATCCAACGTTTTAATTGGTCGCATATCATATCCCATTACCCAGGGAAGAGGAAGGTGAACATGTGTGGGAAGTAAATCAGCTACAAAAATGAGAGATTTACCATCAGCATCAATTTTTGGAAGCTGCTGCCCGAGAGTATGACCATTTGCGATGATGGTACTTAACCCGGGTTCATATTCAATACCATCATCAACCAGGTTTACATTTGAGGAATTTTTTAGCGGCTCAATATTTTCTTTCAGGAAACTGGCTTGCTCACGTGCATTAGGATTTATGGCTGTTTCCCAATGCCTATTGTTAATATGATAGATTGCATTTGGGAAGGCATAATCCAGCTCTCCATGTTCATCAAAAAAGGTAGTTCCACCACAGTGATCGAAATGGAGGTGAGTGAAGATGATATCGGTAATATCTTCAAAACTAAATCCCTGGGTCTTTAATGAGCTTTCTAACGTTTTTTCGGAGAAGTCAATTTGGTAAATATCCATCATCTTCTCGTTGAACTTGGTACCCACTCCATTATCAATCAAGTATACCTTACCGGTCGCATTAGATTTTATGAGTAAACATCGCATGGTCATAGCAATTCTATTCTTTTCATCCGGTTCTATGCCACGTGACCATAATGTTTTTGGGACTACTCCAAACATCGCACCGCCGTCTAACTTGATGTCTCCGGTTTCGATGGTGAAGAGTTCAAAATCTCCAAGGATTGTTTTAGATAGGTTCAATGAGACTCCTTTTTGAGGAGAAGTTCTATATTCCAAGCACCAATTTCCAGAAAACAAAAAAGCCCCGCACATAATTATGTGCAGGGCTTTGAATTTGATTTATTCTCCTTTTAAAAAGAAGGGACTACATCCTGTCTATACATGGTATCGAGTAGAGTAACTGTTACCATCAGTATGAAGAAGACCAGTGCTCCTATAAGAAGTAAGGAGTTGAATTTGGTATCCCAGTACAATCCCATGAAGAAGGCAGCTACAAGATATGCTTTACCAAAAGCTATAACTAAGGCAGATATGATATCAAAAGGAGATGGTAGACCAAGATTTGAAACCACTACCGTTAAGATAGTAAGTACAAATAATCCTCCACCAATCAACCAAAGTTGTTTAGCAGTAGCAACGTGATGTTCGTGATTGTGTTCGCTCATTGTCAAAAACCTCTCATTCAATTAAGTAAAGTAGTGGGAATAGGAAAATCCAGATCAAGTCAACCAAGTGCCAGTAAAGACCTGTGATTTCAACGGGGGTGTAGTATTCACTGCTGAAGTGACCTTTACCCGCTCGAATATAGAGCCAGATCATAAGACCAATACCGACTAATACGTGAAGTCCATGGACCCCGGTCATCATATAGTATATTCCAAAAAAGATATTAGCTTTTGGGTGACTTAGTTCTTCTAAGATCTCAGGAGTTGGATTCCAGAAAGATCCTGGTGCAATTCCCAGGTGTAATTTGTGCTCGTATTCGAAGTACTTAATCACCATGAACACACATGCAAGAGCAATGGTGATCAGAAGGTTAATCCGAAGGCCTTTGATCTGGTTCTTTTGAGCAGAACGGATAGCCATTGCAACCGTTAAACTACTACCAATAAGAACAATAGTGTTTACGCCTCCCCAGAGTTTGTTAAGTTCAAGCGCTGCCTGTGTAAACAGCTCGGGATACCAGGCTCTGAATACGATGTACGCACAGAAAAGCCCGCCGAAAAAGAGGATTTCGTTCACCAGGAATACCCACATTCCCATCTTTGCCGATTCGAACTGTTGGTCTGAATCTACAAAATGGTGCTGAACATGAGCCGGGTGAGATGCTGAATGATTCGCCATTTATAGTGTCGGTTTTTAGTTAATTAAGCTTTTTCTGTTTGATCGGTTTTAACTTCATGATGCTCGCCGTGACCATGTCCATTATGCTCAACCGCCAATCCAAGTTGAAATTCTTCCATTGGTTTGTGGTAGTCGTATGGACCGTTGATTACAACAGGAGTGTGATCGAAGTTGTGGAAATCGGGAGGTGAGGTTGCCTGCCATTCTAATCCACGGCTGTTCCATGGATTCGCAGAAGCTTTTTCACCACCGAAAAGAGAACGTACTAAGTAGTACAGAATGATCAGGAATGCAGCTCCAAGAATATAAGATCCAATGGTTGAAGTCTGGTGGAATGGCTGGAACTGATCGATATAATTGTAATAACGTCTTGGCATTCCCTGCGCTCCCATCACAAACTGTGGAAGGAAAGTCATATTGAAGCCAATAAAGATCAATACAGCTGAAATCTTACCTAAGGTTTCGTTGTACATTTTACCAGTCATTTTTGGCCACCAATAATGCAGACCTGCGAGGAGTGCCATCAAGGTTCCACCCATCATTACATAGTGGAAGTGAGCAACTACATAGTATGTATCGTGCAAGTGAATATCTACAGAAAGAGCACCTAACATAATTCCAGTAAAACCACCGATGGTGAAAAGGAATAAGAAAATGAATACGTACAACATTGGGGTTTTCATCTCTATGGAGCCTTTATACAAGGTAGCCACCCAGTTTAGAATTTTAATACCTGTTGGGATACCAACGAGGAAAGTAAGGAATGAGAATACAGTAGTTGCAACAGCACTTTGACCAGATGTAAACATGTGGTGTCCCCAAACAAGGAATCCAATGAATGCAATTGCTAAAGATGAAAGTGCAATCGCCCAGTATCCGAAAATGTGTTTTTTAGAGAATGTGGTAATTACTTCTGAAATAATTCCAAATCCTGGTACAATCATGATATATACTGCAGGGTGGGAGTAGAACCAGAAGAAATGCTGATAAAGCACTGGATCGCCACCTTTAGCCGGATCAAAAATCCCGATATCCAAAATATTCTCCATTGAAAGAAGAAGAATAGTAATTGCAAGTACTGGTGTTGCCAATACCTGAATCACTGAAGTGGCATACAATGCCCAGATATTAAGCGGAAGTTTATCCCAGGTAATACCTGGAGCTCTTAATTTGTGAATGGTCGTGATGAAGTTGGTTCCCGTCAAAATAGAAGAGAATCCAAGAATAAATACCCCAAGGGTAACCCAAATCACACCAAGAGAGTTAGTATCTGAACTGTAAGGTGTATAGAATGTCCAACCAGTATCAAAACCATTGTTAGCAAGTGAAATAAAAGTGAACACTGCTCCAATTACATAGATGTAGAAACTAGCGAGGTTGAGGCGAGGGAAAGCCACATCCTTTGCTCCAAGCTGCATCGGGAGTACAAAGTTTCCAAGAGCAGCAGGAATACTGGGAACTAACACGAAGAACACCATCATCGCACCATGCAAGGTGAATAATTGGTTGTAAGTGTCCGCTTCAATAAAAGTTTTAGCAGGAGTCCAAAGCTCAGTACGAAGAGCTATTGCAAGAAATCCTGCAAGTGCAAAGAAGAAAGCCACAGCAACCAGATACATAAGTCCGATTTTCTTGTGGTCAACCGTAGTCATCCAGGCCCAAACACCTTTTTCGTCTGTTAAATAGGTATTAGTTGGATTTTCAGAGGGTTTAAACCTCTTTACTTGTAGTGTTGTCATATTTTTTGATTGCGCTGCTGCCATATCACTCAAGTGTTTTTATGTATTCAATAATATTTGTGATTTCATCATCGCTTAGAATTCCTTCATAAGGAGGCATGATGTTTTCATATCCATTAACAACCTTAGCTCCTGGATTGAGAATCGACTCTCTTAAGTAGTTTTCATCAACAGTCAGGGAGCTTCCATCATTTAATTGTTCTTCTTTACCAAACAGGCCTTTAAAAGTAGGGGCCAAGCCTGCGGAACCATCAACAGAGTGACATGTTTGGCACCCTTGTTGCACTACAAGTGCTTCACCCTGCTCAACTGGAGTTCCTGAAGGACCACCACCATTTAATTCAAGCCAGGTTTCAAAATCTTCAGGTTCATGAACAATGATTTTAGCCAACATATCAGAATGGCTTGTTCCACAGTATTCGGTACAGAAAACTACAGATTCACCAACTTCTTCCGCCTGGAACCAAACATACGTATAACGTCCAGGAACGGCATCGTGCTTTACACGGTAATCCGGAACAAAGAAGGAGTGTAGTACATCTCTTGATTGAAGTACGATTTTAACAGGACGCCCTTTAGGAACATGAATTTCATTTAATGTCTGAGCACCATTTTCGTAATTAACTGCCCAGTTCCATTTAAATCCTGTTACCTGAATTTCGTAGGCATCATCAGGGACAGCTTTTAGGTTAAGCCAACCCGAGTATCCCCATCCGAAGATAACTAATGTGATTAGAAGTGGAATTACAGACCAGGTAATCTCCAATGTATTATTGTGAGTAATCAATGGAGTTTTGTCGTCTTCTGATTTACGCTTGTACTTAAAAGCGAAGTAAATTAAAGCGAATGTAATTCCTATAAGGAGGATTAAACTCACTTCATTGATGAAGTGAAAAAGCCCGTCGGTAGAATCTGCCGTAAGTGGAGATTTGTTTTCCGGGAGCATAAAATCGAATAGTCTGCCCATTATTGGAAGTCGATGTTAGAAGTTAGTTTTTTACCTTTTTTGCGAAGCCAAAAAAGGCTTAAGAAGATACCAAGAATTATTAGTGTAGCCAAGCCACCAATCTTCATAATATTGATAGCAAGTGGTACATAACTGTTGGAATCTGGGTCATATTGATAGCAATACATCAGTACTTTTTCCAGGGTTGAGCCAATCTGCCCATCCGCCGATTCGTAAAGCGCATTACGTGCATCAAACTCATTGTATTGAATGCCATAGAGATAGCGGGTAATTTTTGCTTCCGGACTCAGCATAATTATTGCTGCACTATGTGCGAACTCGCCGGTACCTGCTACTTCATTATATTTGAAACCTACAGCATCAATTACTTTATCAATTTCTTTTTTTTCTCCGGTTAGAAAATACCAACCGTTATCTGGTATTTTTTTATCGAGCTTTGAGACATACTTAGTTCGGTATTCTTCGGCAAGCGTGTGATTTTCTTCGGGGTCAATACTTATTGAAATAATCTGATAGTCTTTTCCCGGCTGCCAGGCTAGTTCATCAGCAACATTTAACACTCCATCCAGAACAAGTCCACAAAGCATCGGGCATTCCAGATACATAGGATTAAGGATAACAGGTTTTCCTTCTTCCAAAAGTGAACCAATTGTTACACTATCTCCATTAGAGCTTGCAAATTTAGCGTCAAGTGGGATGTAGTCTCCCAAATGTTCATCAATACCGACGCCTTGCAGTGCCTCCGGCTGTCCTTGATTTAGCTGTGCTACAGCGTTAAAGGGAAGAGAAAGCACTGCAAACAAATAAAAAGTACACAGTGCAATGCGTTTCATAAATAAATTAATCTACAGCTATTTTTTCAATAGCATCATCAATTGGGATGTGGTAAACACCATCTTCTAAATCAACAACACCAAATGAATTTAGCTGTTCATTCTGGTCAGCTCTTAATTTTGTTATTTCCATATAAGTGCTTGACTCAGACGCATTCCTTAATGCATTAGTGAAGCTGAATTGTGCAAAAAACATCAATGCTACAACAAAAACAATTACAGCAACGATTCCCAAACCTGACCAGAAAAATATTTTTCCATAGTCCATGGTATCGTCGTTAACCCCATGAGTAACAGCACCTGCAAAGAGTGTATCTTCTGTTTCAAGCGTTACTTCTTCTCCAGCTGCTTGTAAGACACGGGTTTTTGATTCTTCAATGTGATCAGCAGACATAGCTATTAATCAATTATTGGTGATACGTTTTTTCGAGGCACTCATCCAGTTTCGGATCATTTTCAGGAATCATGCTGTTTTGTTTAAATCGGTTGAAGAACAACCAGAAGAATATTCCGCCTAAGCCTAAGAAGGTAGAGAAATCCATCCAGCTGAAGCTTAAACCATGAGCATCTTCAGAGTAAAAAGCAGGCTTTACAATCCAGTGTAGTTCGAAGAAATGGATAACCACAACTACAATCGCCACAAATGCAAGAACAGACCTTTTATGCTTTTGTTCTCTGTTTAATAATACCAGGAATGGAAGCGCAAATCGGAATAGCAGAAGTCCATATGCTATGTACTCATATCCTCCTTCAAGTCTGTGATAGAACCAAAGTGTTTCTTCCGGAAGGTTCGCGTAATAAATAAGTAGAAACTGGCTGAACGCGATGTATGCATAAAATACGGTGAATGCGAAAAGCCATGCACCCAGATCATAAATATGAGCTTGTCCAATGGTGTTTTTTAAGTATCCATTTCTGTGTAAGAAGAATACCATTAAAATCATGATTGCCCAGAAACTCTGGAAGCTGATTGCAAAGAAATAGACACCAAACATGGTAGAGAACCAGTGTGGATCTAATGACATCAACCAATCGAAACTTGCAAAGGCAATAGATAATCCAAAAATTGGAATTGCCGGAGCACTTACTTTTCTCATTAACGTAGTGATGCCCCAATCACCGGTTTTTTCCAGCTCTACAGAAGCTTTATACAGTTTATGGCCAACAAAGCCCCAAATTGCGAAATAGATTACCTGGCGAATAATGAAAAAAGGGACATTTAAATACGCTTCTTTTTTTGCAACGATATAGTCAAAATTAGGTGAATTTGGATCGAAGAGGGTAGGGTCGGTCCAGTGATGGTATAGGATTGTCATTCCACCAAGAATAGGCAAGAATGCAATAGTCCACCATTTCATATTTGATCCAAAAGTTTCCGGAATTCTTCGGACAACCACACCCCATTTAGACTTTGTAATATGGTGGAACATTACCATAAAGATAGAAGCGAGTGCAATACCAGTAAAGAATACAAAGCTTACTAAATAAGAGAACAAAAATTGATCAGTATTTGTGTAAGCGCCAATTGCACTAAGGATCAGTCCAATAACACCAACTCCCAAAAGAACCTGAGGAATTTTGCTATCGGCTGAAAATTTTAAAGAATCTGTTATTGTTGGCTTATGACTCATTGTATATGTGTTTAAGCAAATATCTTAGTTATCGCTCAGCGTTTTAATGTATTCTACCAGTGACTTAAGGTCAGCTTCAGAAAGAGATCCATAAGCGTTTGCCATAAGTGGATCGAATCCTTCAGTGACTTTTGCGTAAGGATTAACGATAGATTCAATGATGTATTCATCATTTTTAGTTACCGTAATAGTTTCACCATCAGCAGTTACTACTTGTCCTTCACTTCCATACAGGTTTAACCAGCTTGGTCCAATTACAACTGAACCATCAAGAGAATGACACGTTTGACAAGCCCATTCGGTACTAACTTGTTTACCTCTTTCTGCAGTTGCTACAACTTCACCCTGACTGGCAGTTCGAGCTTCCTGAAGTTCTGCTAACCGTGCTTGTTCCGTTTCGTATTCAGCTTTTAGTTCATCAAGATCGACATCAAATTCTAAAATTTCATCTTCAGTAGCGTTTTGACTAGCCTGAAGTGCCCTGATATATCCAACAATTGCCCAACGATCTTCTGTTTTAATCTGGTGGGCATATGAAGGCATGTTTCTTACCCCATTATAGATAGCAGAATAAATTTCTCCATCAGGTGCTTCTCTTAGTCTGTCTTGGTGGAAAGTAGGTGCTGGAACATATCCATAACCACCCGTCATAATTATTCCACGACCGTCACCGGTAATGCCATGACATGGAGTACAGTAGATTTCATACCGCTCTTTACCTCTGTAAAGGAAAGACTGAGTAAATTCAACCGGAGCGTCAGCAATCCATTCACCATCTTCATCAACTCCTTCATAATAAGCTAGATCAGCTTTTCTAAAGCCACGAGCAACCGTTCCTTCAACAGGTTGACGCATTGATCGTCCGTCTTCAAAGAAATTATTTTCTTCCTGAGCTTCCTTTCTTGGCTGTTGATCCATATTCATATTCGGGTGAATAGGAGTTTTTTCTGATGTAGTACCTCTACAACCAGCCAAAAATGCTCCAAGAACAAAAACTATAGCGATTTTTTTAATTCCGTTAGTGTTCATGAAAAATGATATTCCGTGATTACTTTTAGTCATACACTTCCTCAATATGTGTAGCACCTGCTTCTTCAAATAACTGGCGAACTAAGTCAGCCTGAAATTTACTATCAGTAGCTTCAATACAAACAAAGAAACCATCATCAGTAGCTTTTTTAAAGCGCTCTACATTAAATAGTGGATGATTTAAACGTGGTAGTCCATTTAAGAAGAACATACCAAAAACAGCTCCAAATGCTGAAAGGAGAACAGTTAATTCAAATGTGATTGGCACCCAAGCCGGTGCATTAAAAAATGGTTTTCCACTAATATTAATAGGATAATCAATTACCGACATGAAATACATCATGGCAATAGCTCCTGAAAAACCAAGAAGTCCATGACCAAGGACAATCCATCCCAGTTTTGATTTAGGAAGATTCATTGCTTTATCAATCCCATGAATAGGGAAAGGGGCATAGGTGTCAAATTTATCATACCCAGCCTCAACAACTTTCTCAGAAGCATCGATTAATGCCTTTGGATTCTTGAACTCGGCAAGAATGCCATATAATTCAGTGTTTTGATCGTTCGTACTCATATTCTTTAAACCCTCTCAGCTTGAGGTTTAGGAACTTCCACTTCGTGTGGATGATATTCTTGTGTTTCCTCATCATAATTATGAGGATCAGCCTGTGGCATTACTGCTTTGATTTCCGCAATAGCAATCATTGGGAGGAAGCGAAGGAATGCGAGGAAGAATGTGAAGAAAATTCCGAAGGTTCCAACATAGGTTAACACGTCCCAGATAGTAGGGGAGAAGTAATCCCATGAAGACGGTAAATAATCGTTGGCAAGTGATGTCACGGTAATTACAAATCGCTCGAACCACATACCAATATTAACTACAATTGATATAAAGAAGGTGAAATTAACATTCCTTCTTAATTTCTTTGACCAGAATACCTGAGGAGAAATCACATTACATAACATCATAATCCAGTAGGCCCATGCATAAGGACCTGTTGCACGAAGCATAAAAATAGCTTTTTCATATTCAACGCCACTGTACCAGGCAATAAAGAATTCCATCATATAGGCAAAACCTACCATAGACCCGGTAACCAAAATGATGATATTCATTTTCTCCATATGATCATCGGTCATAATATCTTCCATACCGTAAATTTTACGGCAGATTATCATAAGCGTCAGTACCATTGCGAATCCTGAAAATACAGCACCTGCAACGAAATAAGGAGGGAAGATAGTAGTGTGCCACCCTGGTATCATAGAAACTGCGAAGTCGAAGGATACAATAGTGTGTACTGAAAGTACCAGTGGAGTAGCAAGACCTGCAAGAATCATATATGCTTTTTCATAATTCCACCAGTTACGGCCACTTCCAGTCCAGCCAAGTGAAGCTATTCCATAAGCGATTTGACGAACTTTGTCTTTAGCCTTGTCTCTTAGTGTAGCAAAATCAGGCACTAAGCCAACGTACCAGAACAATAGTGAAACAGTGAAATATGTAGAAACCGCAAATACATCCCAAAGCAGAGGAGAGTTGAAGTTTGGCCACATTGCCATCTGGTTTGGAATTGGGAATACCCAATATATTACCCAGATTCGACCAACGTGGATACCGGGAAACATCAACGCACAAATTACGGCAAAGATGGTCATCGCTTCCGCAAAACGATTAATCGCAGTACGCCAATCCTGTCTGAATAAGAATAAAATCGCAGAAATAAGCGTACCAGCGTGACCAATACCAACCCACCAAACAAAGTTGATAATCGCCCAACCCCAACCTACGGGGTTCATAAGTCCCCAAATACCGGTTCCTTCCCATATCAGGTAAGCAACAGCTACAAGGAAAACGCCCAAAAGCGCATTTGCAAGCAACATGGCTGCATACCATGGCTTCGGAGTAGGTCTTAAGTTTACATCAGTAACCAGTTTAGTGATGCTGGAAAAGCTATGATTGCCTTTTACGAGCGCTGGTTCAGGTATGTATTCGTATTTACTCATTAGTGGGCAGGTTCCATTTTAGTTTCGTCTACCAATGCCGGATTCGGGTTGGTCAATTTTGCGATGTAAGAAGTTCTTGGACGAACATTAAGTTCTTCAAGCATCAGATAATTTCGTTCATTGCGCTTCATCTTAGTCACTTCGCTATTTTCATCGGTTAAATCACCAAAATAAATAGCATCTGCAGGGCAAGCTTGCTGACAAGCTGTAACTACGGTACCATCAGCCGGTTTAGGAGAGCCGGTTTCAATTTTTGTATTGATTTTAGCTCTGTTAACACGCTGAACGCAATAAGTACATTTCTCCATAACTCCACGGAAACGTACAGATACCTCAGGATTCATCGCCATTTGGATGATATCCGGATCTTCTCCGGTAGTTAAATACTCTTTTGGATAGTTGAAGAAGTTGAATCTTCGAACTTTGAATGGGCAGTTATTTGCACAATAACGAGTACCAATACAACGGTTATACGTCATTTGGTTCATTCCGTCATCACTATGGGTAGTTGCTGCAACGGGACAAACTTGCTCGCAAGGTGCCAATTCGCAATGCATACAAGGAACTGGTTGGTGAACTGCCTGTGGATCATGTTCATCACCCATATAATAACGGTCATTTCTAATCCAGTGCATTTCACGGCCACGACCTACTTCTCGCTTTCCAATAACAGGAATGTTATTCTCACTTTGGCAAGCAATTACACAAACTCCACATCCAAAGCACGAGTTCAAGTCGATAGCCATACCCCATTGTGGTTCACTTTCAGGATAAGTTTGCTCGTTGAATAGCGATATAGGTTGATCTTCACCTAACTCAGCAGCTTCTTTCATTCCTGGTACAGCATATTTGTGCACATACTTGAATGAAGCGTAGTCCGGTGTGTCTTTATACTTATTTAATGTAGCCTGACGGTACATATCACGGCCTTCCAGACTGTGATGGTCCTGAACACAGGAAATAGAATAAGTACCGGATGCTTTTGAAACTTCTCCGGAAGTGTATAAAGATGTATTTGAGTTACGAAGTGGATAAACATCAACACCACCTGCAGTAACTGTTTTGTCAAAAAGCTGAGAAGTATCGGAATCAACATCAGCTACTCTACCAATACCTTCTCGTCCATATCCAACATTAAGTGTAATAGAATCATCAGCATGACCGGGCTGAATCCATGCTGCTATTTGAACAGCTTTGCCATTAACAGCAACGTTAACCAAGTCTTCGTTTTCTACTCCTAAACTGGAAGCAGTAGCAGGACTCATTAAAGCAACGTTATCCCAGGTAATCTTTGTCATTGGGTCAGGAAGTTCCTGTAACCAACCAAGATTTGCGAATCTTCCATCATATACAGAAGCATCCGGTCTAATAACTATTTCAATTCCATCAACTCCTGAAGTCTGAGAAGGAGAAACAGAACGTAAACTTACTCGTGCTCTGCTGTAGCCATCTCTGATATCCAGCCCATCATGAAGGATATCTTTCCATCTGTTTTCGAAATTTCTACTGTAATAACCTTTAAAAGTATTTTGAACTAACTCGTATCCTGAAACACGTTCTTCATATACAATAGCGTTCAGGAATTCAATTTCACTCATTGAATCATGCAATGGCTGAATCTGAGGCTGAATTACAGAACGGGCGCCACCAAAAGAGAATCCATCACCCCATGATTCGAGGAAATGGGAACGGCTTACATGCCAGCTGGCGCCTTTTGAGCTTTCATCACGATACGTACCGAAGTGAATTACTTCTCCAACATTGCTTAATGCTCCTGAGAAATCAAGATCAGCTGGAGCAGTAAGCGAAGGATTAGTTCCTATCATCACCACTGCATCAATGTTACCAGCTTTTATTTCAGTAACCACATCAGCAAAAACTTGTTTGTTATTCTGATTATCGAAAGAAGGAACTTCAAGATAGTTTACAGTGCTTCCAACGTTATTTAGTGCACTGTTTATTGCAGCAACAATAGCATGTGCATTTGCAGAATGAGAAAAGCCAATAGAAACAGCTGAACTACCAGTGTGGGAAGCGAGATCATCTGCCATTGCATTGATGAAATCACTACCGGTGAATTTGTTATTTACACCAGAGAATGCATTTAAACCACTTATTTTGCTTGAAAGGGTGGCAGCTAAAGCATTAGCAAAAGCTTCAACTTCACTTGCCTTTACCCGAAGTCGGTGATCAGCAAAAGAACCGGTAAGTGTAAACCCGTTTTCTACTGAGTAGATACGGTTCATAGTGTCATTGGTGCTGGTTACTTTTCTTCTTCCGGTAACCTGCTTTGCATACTCTACATTATTAGGATGTGTAGCAGCCAGGAAATCATCGTCAAGAGATACAACTATATCGGCATTAGAGTAGTTGTAATGAGTTCTCAGACGTCTGCCAAAGGCAATTCTGTTTCCTTCAATATTATTGTCTTCCCCAAATGGCTCATAAGTCACCCATTTGGCATTATCAAATTTTCTAAGAGCTCCTTCTTTTAATGACTGAAAAGTAGGAGAGGAGTTAGCTTCAGAAATAAAAGCAACTCGCTTGTTTTGATCAGCAAAAAATTCCTGAGCGAAAACAACAAAATCATTAGTTGATGCTTTATCACCATTTCTAAGAGGAGAACGTGAACGATCAGGATCGTACATTTCTAATATGGTAGCCTGATGATAGGCATTTGTATTACCCCAGCTTCCCGGGTGAAGGTCATTTCCTTCAACTTTAGTAGGTCTTCCTTCATGATTTTCTACAACCAATCCGGTTAAACTTCCCTGAAATGGCATAGCTGTTGCATAAAACAAAGGGATGCCCGGAACAATATCTTCAGGCTGCTGAGAATAAGGAAGAATTTTCTGAACAGGACGGCGGCAAGCAGCAAAACCTGCTAATGCAATAGATGCCCCCATAACCCGAAGGAATCCTTTTCGCGAAACGCCATCGGTTAATTCTGTAGCGTTCTCAGGGAACTCACGCTCTACAAAATTTTGATATTCTTTATTCTGAGCTAATTCGTTTAAGCTTTTCCAGTAGGTATTCTGTGTTACTTCGCTCATCTGGTGATGCATAGGTTCAAAATCCTTCGTTATTAATAATGACAACCCTGGCAGTACTGCGGAGGGCTAACATTATTTTTCTTAACTAGTTCGCTTCCCAGTAAAATCTGGTCTTCTGCCTGATATCCCATAGTAGTCACTTCTTCAACCGGGCGCAGATATTTTTCAGGTTCACGATGACAATCCAGACACCAACTCATGCTAAGAGGTTCTGCCTGGTAAACAACTTCCATTTTATCAATTCTTCCGTGGCAACTTTCACATCCAACACCCACATTAACATGAGCAGCGTGATTGAAATATGCATAGTCTGCTAAATTATTAACACGTACCCACTCAACAGCTTTGCCGGTTTCCCAACTCTCGCGAATAGGAGCTAATTTCTCACTATCTGTCTTAATCTGACTATGACAGTTCATACAAGTTTGAGTTGGAGGAATATTAGCCTGTTTTGACTCGAACACAGAAGTATGACAATACTGGCAATCCAAGCCAAGTTTATCTACGTGAATTTTGTGTGAGTAAGGAACAGGTTGAGTTGGAGCATATCCAACATCAGTATATTCAGGTGAGAAGAAGTACCAAATTCCAAGAATTACCACATTTGCAGTAACGATCAATCCAATAAGTAATTTTCGGGGAACTTGATTTGTCCACTTAGGGAAAATCTGCGCCATAAAAAAATGCTGATTAAGTTTGTGGATCCGAGTTGCTAACTCTTATTAAGAAGCCGGGCAAAACTATCGAATTTTTAGATCGAATTGTACTTAAAGATGCCTCAATTTCTTATTTAAAATTGTTCTAAATAAAACTCAGAGAATCCACGAGACTTTTAGTTAGTTTTTTCAGCAGAGAAGATAAGAACATTTATTAAAAAAATTTGGTTTGAATCTCAGATTAATAGAATTATGCCTGAAGTTTACCGTAACTTCAAGGCGTTCAATCAAAGAGAAAAAATAGAATTTTAAGAATGTCTAAAGAATATAATTTACCGGAGTCGATTACCCTTTTACAGGATGTAAATACTAAAAAGGCATTGGGTATTATAATAGGTGTTAGTGTAGCTGCACTCCTTTTTTTGGTTTGGTTAATTTATTTCAAAGCTCCTGCAGTATCAGAAATTGAATGGGTAAAAAACCTATCGGTGTTGAATGCTACATTTAATAGTCTAAGCACCATGTTTTTAATTTTGGGTTTTCTGGAAATAAAGAAACGCAATTATGTTAAGCACATGAATTTTATGATTAGCGCCTTTATAACCTCTTCATTATTTCTGGTAAGCTATGTTGTTTACCATCACTTTGTCGGAGATACCCCTTTTGAAGGAGAAGGGTTTATTCGTCCGATTTATTTCTTCATACTCATCTCACACATTGTTCTTTCCGCATTTGTAGTTCCACTCGTACTAACCAGTTTCTATTTTGCATTTTCCGGCAAATTCGAAACTCATCGTAAAGTTTCTAAATGGACATTTCCGATCTGGCTATATGTTTCAGTGACTGGGGTATTGGTGTTTATTCTGCTGAAAAGTTTTGGTTGAGATAATGAAACAAGCTTTTATTCTAGTTTTATTTATTACGTTATCACCAATAACTAATGCTCAGTTCTTCCAGAACCAGCAGGAGTTTACCAGACAGGATACTTTACGAGGTACGATTACCCCTGAACGAGCATGGTGGGATGTTACTTATTATCACCTCGACGTTACTGTTGATTTAAATGACAGTACAATTGTCGGATCAAATACAATTCAATATCGGGTGGATTCTTCCAATACAGAAAGAATGCAAATAGACCTCCAACCACCGATGGAAATTAAAAGGGTTTCTCAATCAGGAAAGGAACTCGAAGTTGAGAAAGATGGGAATGCATGGTTTGTTACTCTGGAAGAAGATCAAATGGTAGGCGAAATATATGAGATAGAAATAGAATTCGGAGGAAAGCCATTAATAGCAGCACGTCCACCATGGGATGGAGGTCTAACATGGACTCGCGATAAAAATGTAAAGCCATTCATTGCTAATGCCAATCAAAAAATCGGAGCAAGTATCTGGTGGCCTAATAAAGATCATCCCTATGATGAAGTAGACAGCATGCTTATCAGTGTAACCATTCCGGAAGAGTTAGTTGATGTATCCAATGGAAGGCTCAGAAGTGTGGATGATAACAATGATGGAACTAAGACCTGGAACTGGATTGTATCCAATCCAATCAATAGTTATGGAGTGAATATTAATATCGGGGACTATGTGAACTTTAAGGAAATCTATGCTGGTGAGAAGGGGGAACTGGATATGGATTACTGGGTGCTATCCTATAATAAGGAGAAGGCCATAGCCCAGTTTGCAGATGCTCCCCGAACTATGGAAGCTTTGGAATACTGGTTTGGACCGTATCCTTTTTATGAAGACAGTTATAAGTTGGTAGAGGCTCCTTATTTAGGTATGGAGCATCAAAGTTCAGTGACCTACGGAAATCGCTATGAGAATGGATATTTGGGTACTGATTTAAGTGCTTCGGGATGGGGATTAAAATTTGACTTCATCATTGTGCACGAAACTGGTCATGAATGGTTTGCCAACAATATCACCTACGCTGATATCGCAGATATGTGGATTCATGAAAGTTTTACTCATTATTCAGAGTATTTATTCCTGGAATATCATTTTGGCGAAAAAGCAGCAAGTGAATATCAGAAAGGGGTGAGGTTACGAATCAGTAATGATATTCCAATCATTGGTAATTATGGTGTTCATAATGAAGGTTCCGGGGATATGTATTATAAAGGAGGGAATATGCTCCATATGATTCGACAGATTTTTGATAATGATGAATTGTGGAGAGAAACCCTGCGCGGTTTGAATGAAGAATTTTATCATCAGACTGTATCTACAGAGCAGGTGGAAGGATATATCAACGAAAAAGCAGGAAAGGATTTAACACCGGTGTTCGATCAATATCTGAGGGATGTTCGAATTCCTATTCTGGAATACAGTTTTAAAGATGGTCTTCTATTTTACAGATGGGGAAATGCAGTTTCAGGATTCAATATGCCCGTAGATATATTTCTGGATGGAAAGGAAATCCGACTCACTCCAACAACAAGGTGGCAAAGAATGGAATCCTTTGCCCAAGATCTGAAAGTAGATCCTGATTTCTATGTGGGAAGCATGAATGTGCTCGGGAATTAAACCTGTCTCCCCTCGGGGGGAGACCGATTTCACGCTTGCGTGAAATCAGAGGGAGGACGCTTACTTCAAATAATTGCGAGTAGGTTCCGTCCTCTCCCTGACTTGCTCAATATTCGCAAGTCTGTCCCTCCCCAAGGAGGGACAGTTACTCAGTCATTACTTTTTTCTACACCAAATTATGGAAAACCCGCTGGACGTCTTCGTCCTGCTCCAGTTTATCGATAAGAGATAATACTTCTTCTGCCTGCTCTTCTTCCAGTGAAACAGTAGATTGAGGAATCCAATCTGTTTCTGCACTAATAGGTTCTATTCCTCTTTCTTCAAGTGCATGCTGCATGTTACCAAACTCTGTGAACTCACATCGAATCACTAAAATGCGTTCACCTTCATCATTTTCACTTTCTCCCATTTCAGTGAGTCCGTGGTCGATCAATTCGAGTTCCAGTTCTTCTTCGTCGAATTCGCCGGGAGCGATTTTAAAGGAGCCTACTTGAGTGAATTGAAAAGCCACACTACCGGAGTTTCCAAGGTTCCCACCATTCTTTGTGAAAATTGGCCGGACATTGCCCACAGTTCGGGTGTTATTATCGGTCGCAGTTTCAACCAATACAGCGACTCCATGTGGAGCGTATCCTTCAAACAATACTTCATCATAATCAGTAGAGTCTTTTCCAAGAGACCTTTTAATCGCACGTTCGATCAGATCTTTGGGCATGTTTACACCACGACCATTTTGGATAGCCCGGCGCAACGCAGGATTGGTTTCCGGATCAGGACCACCTTGTTTTACCGCGATTACAATTTCCTTTCCAATTCTGGAAAATTGCTTGGCCATCTTATCCCAACGAGCAAACTTAGCTGCTTTACGGACTTCAAAAATTCTACCCATAGTGTTCTGATCTAAATTCTGAAAGATTAATCGGTGAGAATTTACAAGGTTATTAAAACAGTTGGGAGGGAGGAAGAAAATTTTTTGAATGATAATAATTCTAAGTAGAAAAAGACCTGTCTCCCCTTGGGGGGAGACAGAAATCACGCTTGCGGGGTTTCAGAGGGAGGACATGTTTGGCAATTTAGAACGAGCTTGCTCCGTCCTCTCCCTGAGCCAAAACAAGTTTTGACTCTGTCCCTCCCCAAGGAGGGACAGTTTGGTGTGAAGTCTTTAATTAATCCTCAAAACAACTCACTACTCAAATACCGATCTCCGCGATCACATACAATAGATACGATTATTCCCTCTTCAATTTCTGAGGCAACTTTTAAGGCTGCTGTCATAGCTCCACCGCTACTCATTCCGGCAAGGATTCCTTCTTCTTTTGCGAGTCTTCGGGTCATGGAAGTTGCTTCATCAGTGCTTACATCAATAATACGATCAACCCGTTTAGGTTCGTAGATTTTGGGAAGGAATTCCGGAGACCATCTTCTGATTCCGGGAATACGTGAACCATCGGTTGGCTGTGTACCTACAATCTGAATGTCAGAGTTTTGTTCTTTTAAATATCTGGAAACTCCCATAATAGTACCGGTCGTACCCATTGCCGAAACAAAATGAGTGATCTTACCTTGGGTGTCATTCCAGATTTCAGGACCAGTGGTTTTGTAGTGCATCTTGTAATTATCAGGATTCGCAAATTGATTGAGAATGTGATAATCACCTGAAGAAGCCATGTCTTCTGCAAGTTCACGGGAATATTCTATTGTCTTTTCAGCAGGGGTTAGAATTACTTCTGCTCCATACGCTTTCATCGTTTTAACACGTTCGGGAGTTGCTCCATCAGGCATAATCAAGGTCATATGAACGCCTAACGCCTGAGCGATCATTGCCAACGCGATGCCGGTATTCCCACTGGTAGCTTCCACCAGTTGGTCGCCAACAGATATTTCTTTTCGATCCAGTGCACTCTTAATCATATTCAAAGCAGCACGGTCTTTTACACTCCCACCGGGATTCTGACCTTCCAGTTTACCGTAAACTTTTACCGATTTATTGGTATTAAGAGTTTGAATCTCTACTAATGGTGTATTTCCGATAAGTTGTTCTAAGGTCATGGTGCGTCGGTCTTAATAATATGAGTATCGATGTGTTCTTTGCCTTCTGTGATCACTTTATTTAAATAATGTACTTTCGAATTGGGTGCTACACTTTCCGTAATCCAGACATTTCCTCCAATCACACTGTGTTCTCCAATTATTGTTTTTCCTCCAAGAATAGTGGCTCCTGAATAAATCACTACATGATCTTTAATAGTTGGATGTCGTTTCGTTTTCGCGTCTTCCTTTTTCACACTTAGTGCACCCAAAGTAACACCCTGATAGATTTTCACATGATTGCCAATGTCGGTAGTTTCCCCGATTACAATCCCTGTTCCATGATCAATACAAAAATGATTTCCAATGTTTGCTTTAGGATGGATATCGATACCGGTAACACTATGCGCATGTTCTGTAATCATTCTGGGAAGAATAGAAACATTGCACTTCGCTAATTCATGAGCAAAGCGATAGGCAGCTATTGCATAAAAACCCGGATAAGAACGAATTACTTCATCCACACTGGTAGCGGCCGGATCTCCTTTATACATGGCCAGAACATCCTGCTGTAATTTCTCATATACCTCTTGAATTGAATCAAAAAAGGAGTTCGTTACTTCATGAGCATCAATCGGGGTATTTCTCAGTTGGATGTATAACATCTCATACAACTCTTCCCGGAGATTCAGAATATGGAGATTGAATTTGATTAAAGATTCAAAAGACTGAGTGGCATAATTAGGGAATAATGTACCTAACAGATTGCGAAAAAAAGTACTCACTTCCTCTTTGGAAGGGCATTGCACACAATCCTGATGTGAGCTGTAAATTTGTTCAATAAAACGGTCATCCATACATAGAAAATAATGTTCTTAATGAACCTTTTCCTGATTAGAATGATTCGTTTTGAAGTTAATCAGCTTCAGCTACAAATCGGGTCATCGAATTTTCCACAGGTTCCAGCGTTTGAAGGTAAGCGAAGATTGCACCTAATTCTTCTTCGCTCATTTTACTGTAAAAACGCCATGGCATTTCAGTCTGAAAAGTGCCGGGTTCAACTAAGTCCTGATTAATTGCTTTAGTGGAGTCCTGGAATTGTTTGAAACGAGCGATGAACATTTCTTCCGTCCAGGCTCCGATTCCGGATGTTTCATGTGGGGTTATGTTAGCTGAATAGACTGTTCCTCCGGTTGGCATGTTAAAATCCATTCCCCCGGCATAGTCCATTCCCGGAATTCGTCCACCTCGTTCATCAATTGGTGTATGACAATCGGCACAACTACCCGCTACGGTAAGATATTCACCATAAGCAACACGGTCGCTAATATCGGGTCGCTCTGTAAAAGCTGTTTCGTTTTGAGGAATCGTGTTTATGATGAAATTCATAGGAAATGCAGAAGATGAAGCCGGAACATTATGTTCTATTGGTTCCAATGTTCTTAGATAAGCAATGATGTCGTAGATATCTTCCTTATCCACACGACGGTAATTTGTGTAAGGCATAATTGGGAAAAGAGCATCACCGTTTTTATTCACACCTGTTGTAATGGCCCGGAATATTTCTCCATCGGTCCAGTCTCCTAAATGATAGGGAGTTAGGTTTTTGGCGTAGTAATCGCCGGGAAATCCATGTTCTAAACCGAATAAATTTCCACCTTTGCCTAACGTGTTTTCATCAACAACCAAAGCAAAACGACTATAATCTCTATCCGAATGGCAATCCATACACACGTATACATTCTTTGCCAGAAACTCCCCACGCTCGATACGTTCCGGAGTGAGTTCAACCGTTAGATTGGGAGCCGGTTCTACATTTGGTAAAGCTGTGGAAATGTATATGAGTGTACCACCGACAAAAAGAATGACAAGGGCGACTAATCCACCCACAATTTTCAGAACTAATTTCATAACCCGAATATTTAATTATTGTACTGACGGCCCTATTCCGTCTTAGATCGCGGGTTAATTTGGGTAATTCAGAGGTAAATGTCTAGCGGAGAAGGGAATAGGTGTTTTTAAACAGCTTTCTACATCATCCCTGAAGCTGTGATGAATAGCTGCTATTCCTGCATAACTCCAATGCCGGAATAATTTTGAAGTAAATACAATAGTCCCCTCTTGAGAGGGTATTTAGGGGTGTGTTATTACACAGAATCAAACCTGGCTAACGACCCCATCTGTCTTCCCCCTCTCAAGGGGAAGGACTTGCTAACTGGAAATGGAGTCTGTTAATGAGCATCCCCTCCTTGATAAGGAGAGGATAGAGGGGAGGTTGGAAGTCTCCTCAGGATGACTTATTAGTTCGAATACCAATCCTTCAGTCTAATCTCGATATCAATCTCTGCTAAATCCACGATGGTTTTAAATTTCATGATATCCTGACCTCTGTGATGATATGGATACATAATCGAAGGTTGGAATTCTACCACCGCACTGGCCGCCTGATAAATGTCCATAGTGTAGGGAAGGTTCATGAATACAAAAGCAATATCAATATTTTCGAGAGCTCTCATTTAAGGAGTTTTTGTTTGATTAATAAATAACTAGAAAAGAATTAAAAACCCATTAAATTCGAGCATGCAAAAAGAACTTCAACTCAGAGTTTTACCGGAGATAGCCGGTCAACCTGATCAGCTTCAGAAATTCATTTCCCGAAAAGAGGGAATACCTGAAGATGAAATAAGGCATATCGAAATTCTAAAACGCTCAATTGATGCCCGTCAGAAACAGGTGATCATCAACCTGAAAGTCCAGGTTTTTATAAACGAGGATTTTGTAGAAGAACCCATCACTTTACCTGATTACCCTCATGTATCTAATGCAGAAGAAGTTCTGATAATTGGTGCGGGTCCGGCAGGATTATTTGCTGCACTTCGATTAATAGAACTTGGAAAGAAACCGATTGTTCTGGAGCGTGGAAAAGATGTAAGGGATCGGATAAAGGATTTAAAAGGAATCAATGTTGATCACATTGTAAATGAAGATTCCAATTATTGTTTTGGGGAAGGAGGAGCCGGAACCTATTCGGATGGAAAGCTTTATACCCGTTCAAAGAAAAGAGGAGACGTGCAGCGAATCCTTGAATTATTGGTAGGATTCGGAGCAGTAAAAGATATTCTTGTAGAAGCTCATCCACATATCGGGACCAACAAGCTTCCGAAAATAATTGCCAACATCAGGGAATGTATCAAAGCACAGGGCGGGGAGATTCACTTTAACACTAGAGTAACAGATTTACTTATTTCAGGCAACTCAATGAAGGGAGTGAAAACCCAAAATGGAGATACGTATAAAAGTGAAAAGGTAATTTTAGCAACCGGACATTCAGCCCGTGATATTTTCGAATTACTTTATCAAAAAGAAATAGAGATTGAGCTTAAACCGCTGGCCATCGGAGTTCGTGTGGAGCATTCTCAGCAGTTGATCGATCAGATTCAGTATAGTTGTGAGAATCGGGGAGAATATCTGCCGCCATCACCATATAGCATTGTAAAGCAGGTAGAAGGGCGTGGCGTTTATTCTTTTTGCATGTGCCCCGGTGGAGTGATAGCACCTTGCGCTACAAGTCCTGGCGAAATAGTAACCAATGGATGGTCTTCTTCAAGAAGAGCCCGTTCAACAGCAAACTCAGGGATTGTGGTTGAGTTAAGAGAAGAAGATTTCAAACCCTTTGAGAAATTTGGTCCGCTGGCAGCAATGGAATTTCAAAAAGCAATTGAGACTAAAGCTTGGGAAGCAGGTGGGAAAACCCAAACCGCACCCGCCCAGCGACTGGTAGATTTTGTAAAGGGGAAAGTTTCATCTGATTTACCAAATACGTCCTATGCCCCGGGAATTACATCCGTTGAATTAGGTGAGGTACTCCCTGATTTTATTCATGGTGCTCTTAAGAATGGTTTTAAGGCATTTGATCAGTCTATGAAAGGATATTTGACGAATGAGGCAGTGGTTCATGCTCCTGAAACAAGAACTTCTTCTCCGGTTCGTATTCCAAGGGACCGAAAAACATTGGAACATGTTCGGATAAAAGGCTTATTTCCATGCGGAGAAGGAGCTGGTTATGCTGGCGGAATTATTTCGGCTGCTATTGATGGGGAGAAAGTGGCTGAAGCGGTAGCAAAAACATTTGCCAGAAGGTGATGATTATCAATATATTGAATTGCGTCCGATATATCTGTATAGATATCTAAAATAGATTTAGTGGCAGGTATTTATACTATTTTAGAAACAGCAATTCAAAGCCTAACTGAATGAAATAAGAGTTACGATCAAATGATCGGTGAAGTGTTTAAACCGATCAATATCAGGTTCCAACTTAACTAGATAAGCCCGTGAAGTTAACTCTTGCTGTTTTTATCGTTTTCATTTCTGCTTTATTTACCCATATTTTTGCACAGGTATTTATTAGCTATGAATCAGGGTTTTCAAAAATAACTTATCAGAATCAGAAACTAAGTAAAAACTATTATACTGCATATTCTCCCTCGTTGATAAATACAGACTTATTTTATCATGGTAAAAAGAGTTATTTCAGATTCAATTTCAGTCATCAGTATTACGAGTCTCTGAGTCCGGAAATAAAAGAAATAAATTATTTCGAGAATTCCATTAACCTGGAGAATTATCAAATCATCATAGAATATCTTGTTCGAACAGAAAGGTTTTCGAATGGAGTTAATATCTATCTGGGGTACCAGTTAAGGGGGCTATTTTCAGAATTTGAGCAAAGTTTTGACTCTGAGTTTAACAACTCAGATGTAAATTTTTCTGAATCTGTTTATGCTGATTTATCACTTTTAGGAAGATTAAGTTACGACTTTAGAGATTACTCTATGCACTATAGTTTAGGCTTTGGTTTGCTTAGATATTTTGAAGAATCTGATATTGAAAACTATAACGAGTATAATTTTTATGGTCTTGGATTTAGTTCTTACAATTCGTTTCAATCAAGTCTTGGTTTTATGTTTTGGTTAACTCAAAGAATAGCATTGAAACCACAATACATAGTCAATTTTGATAATACTGACCATAGAAGAGTCACCAAAAGACTGATACAATCTGTTTTAATTGGAGGGGTGCTAAAATTATGGTAATAAGGGGAATCACATTATGTACCATCCTATTCATTGTAAACTGTGAAGGACTTCTTTTTGAAGATGAAGTTGATACTGAGCCACAAGAGATTTATGAATCTTTTATAAATCACCTAGAAGTATACTCTCCAAATTTTCCATATCTGAAAGTTAATATCGATTCTGTATTTGATTCCCATAGAGATCGAATGAAAAATAATCCAAGTGGAAAGGAATTGGTTTCATCGTTACAAGAAACATTGGATATTTTAGAAGATGCAAATATGAAGCTTATTCTATCGATGGATAATCAAAGAATAACAATGTTTTATTCGGATTGGCTAACTGAAAAGCCCTTAAATAAACTTCCGGACCTTTCTCATTATTTCAGTACCTATAAAACTCCGAATCCCTTGATTGAGTATGGCTCTCTTGCTAATCAAAACATCGCATATCTCAGAATCAATTCGTTTAATCTTGGCTGGCAGGTAGACAGTATAGAAACTGTAATTAAGAGAGATTTTAGTAACACGAACGGGCTTATTATTGATATAAGATCCGTGTATTTGGAATACCCAAGTTCTTCGCAGAACAAGGAGGCTACAGAGTTAAGCGATATGTTCAGAAATGGTAATGAAGTATTCCTGTTTCAAAGGAATAAGCTTCAAAATGGACGTTTTTCTTTTTCTGAATGGGAGCCAATCTGGTTATATGATCAAACCCCTCCAGTCTACTCAAAACCGATAATTATACTAACTAATAATCAGACAAAAGACAGAGCAGAATATTTTATAGCAGCGATGAAGACTATACCAAATGTCACAGTAGTGGGAGATACAACCGCAGGATATTTATTAAACTATTGGTTTGATCATCTGGAAGGGTACTGGTTTATGGAAGGAAATGGAACAGATTTCAGGCTTCCGGGTGATAATACAGGAAATGGTTTTAAAGGAATATATCCTGATATCCCCACTTGGATTACCGAAAGTGATTCCATAAATGGAATTGATACAATTTTAGAAAGAGCAATAGAATTATTAACGGAATAAAATGAACATTACCAGAGCTAACATTCGTGATATCGAAGAACTCAATGATTTATTCGATGCATACCGTTTATTTTATGGGAAAAAATCAGATAAAAAAGCCAGTAGTGAGTTTTTATCATCTCGAATTAAAAACAAAGAATCAGAAATTTTCATTGCCAGGAGTGAAGAAGGAGAGGCTATGGGATTTGTTCAGTTATTTCCATTATTCTCATCTACAAGATTAAAGCGATTCTGGTTATTAAACGACCTGTTCGTGCACCCTGAATACCGCGGAAAAGGAATATCTAAAGCATTAATTGATCGGGCCAAACAACTTTGCAGAGATACCAACGCATGCGGCATGTATCTGGAAACCGGTAAGGAAAATATGATAGGAAATAACCTGTATCCTGCTGCAGGTTTTGAGTTAATGGACGACGTAAATTTCTATAATTGGGATGTTGATTAAGAAAAACATCATACTTCTGGAACCTTTTTATTCGGGCTCACATCAACAATGGGCAGAAGGATTCCAGCAATATTCCTTACACAATATTCAGATTTTAAGTCTACCCGGCAGACATTGGAAATGGCGTATGCACGGCGGAGCTGTATCTCTGGCAAAACAGTTTAATGACTTGAAAGAAAAGCCTGATTTGATTTTGGCTACATCTATACTGGATTTGACCACATTCCTTGCATTGACCAGAGAGAAATCAGCTGGAATTCCTGTAACGATGTACTTCCATGAAAATCAGATTACTTATCCATGGTCGCCCCAGGACCGGGACGTAAAAAAGAAAAGGGATAATCACTATGGATTCATCAATTACACATCCGCTTTAGCATCAGACAAAGTATTTTTCAACTCAGAGTATCACAAAGATTCTTTTTTAGGTTCACTTCCCGGTTTCCTGAAGCAATTTCCGGATAAAAGGGGTAAGGAAAATATTGATCTTATAGAAGCAAAGAGTGAAGTCCTTCATTTAGGAATGGATTTAAACAGGTTTGACGAATTTCAGGAATCACAAAAAGAGAAAGAATCAGACCCTGTAATTCTGTGGAATCACCGTTGGGAATACGATAAACGACCAAAAGCTTTTTTTAAGCAGTTATTCCGCCTGCAAGAGAAAGGGATCGGTTTTAAGTTGGTTGTTCTTGGTGAACAAAATGATGTGAACCCACCTATTTTTGAAGAAGCCAAAGAGAAGCTGTCTGAACAAATACTTCATTGGGGATATTCCGAAGACTTTGAAACATATGCCCGTTGGTTGTGGAGAGCCGATATCCTTCCGGTTACTTCAAATCAGGATTTTTTTGGGGGAAGTGTAGTGGAGGCTATGTATTGTAACTGCCATCCAATTCTTCCAAATCGACTTGCCTATCCAAATCATTTTCCGTCTGAAATAAAACGTGACTATTTATATGAAGAAGGAAAGTTGGAATTGCGACTAGAAACTGCAATTAAATATGTTATGAATGAACGAAAGGTGGATTATCAGTCACTCGTAAAGAAATATGATTGGAAGGAGATGATTGAGGTATATGACGAAGCATTTGGAAAGCTATGAATAATCAATATTCAACAAGGAATGAGCAATGAAAAAGTATTGGCTAAGTTGGCTTATGTTCTTAATTGCTATTCCCTTCATATTAGGATTATTCGGCCGGTTTAACTGGTTTTTAGATGTATTCTCTCATTTTAGGGTATACTATTGTATTGCATTTTTAGTAATTGGAATAGGTACAGTTTTGTTGAAACGGTGGAAAGAAGCAGGAGTATCTCTGGGAATGAGTCTGATTCTATTTCTGACTTTTGCTGATCTTTATGCGCCTGGAAAGAAAACTAAATCTTCAGAAGGGTTAAGAATAACTTCGATAAATCTTCTTGCTCAAAACGATCAATACGAAAAAACAATATCATTTATCGAGGAAGAAGCACTCGATGTAATATTCTTTCAGGAGCTTACTTATCAATGGGCATTAGAACTGGATGAGCTAACAAAAGAGTACCCATACCACTATATGCTTCCAAGAAATGGCTCCTTTGGAATAGGTGTATTTAGCAAGTATGAATTCAAAAATCTTGAGATCATTGATTTTGTAACATCTTCATTTCCATCACTAGTAATGGAACTGGAAACCGAATCAGGATCGATTTCAGTAATAAATACTCATCCTCCACCTCCAATGGGCACAGAACTGCATCGAATCAGAAATATTCAGTTTGATAGGATCAATGAATTTATCTCACAGTCTGATAAGGAGATCGTTTTAATAGGTGATTTAAACTCCACTCGTTTTTCGCCGAATTTTAAGCGGTTGACTAAAAACCGAAAGCTGAGAGATTCACGTAAGGGGTTTGGTATTCTTCCAACCTGGCATGCTCAATTTCCTCTATTGTCTGTTACTCTTGATCATGCATTTATAACGAAAGGAATAACAGTTCTGGACAGAAGAGTAGGTCCGGATATTGGCTCTGATCATTTGCCGGTAATTATTGAGATAGAATGGGATTAATAAACAATATTTGATAAGGAATAATCAAAAAAATGATCTTTTTATTGAACATTGAACATTGAACATTGTTACTTCTTGTCAGCGAACACCTTAATCCAGAGCGCGTCTACTTCATTCCTTGCCCACTGATGCCTCCGCAGAAAATGCAGACTTGATTTCACGGATGGATTGTTCTTAAAGCAATTGATATTTACATGGTAGCTCAGTTGTTCCCATCCATAATATTCCACTAAATCTTCAACAATTTGTTTAAGCTTAACACCGTGTAGCGGGTTGTTCGGTTGAGTATTCATCTCAGGCTTTAATTACATAATAAGCGCAGGTGCTTACAAAATTCCTGAATACCGGAATGACTGAGAAAAGCCTAAACTGAGTTCTTGGTGAAAGATTGAATTTATATTTATAAATCGGGTTAATCAGAAAGAAACGTCTGCCGAGTTGCTTGTATCCTTCTTTTTTAAAAATTCGCTCAAACCGTTCAATAGAAATCCCGGTTGTCTTAATATCAATTAATTCATCAATTCTACGCTGTGGCTCATCAAAAAAAGAAAGTACTTTTTTGTAAACTGGCATAGGTAGCAAATGATAATATGGAAGTTGGCTCAGAAGTTTACTTTTAGCTATTTGCTGGTGTCCACCGAAAGGCATTTGCCATGGAGGGAAGCCAAAGAAAACTTTACCATTCGGATTCAGGAAATCTTTCAGTTTAGAGATGAACAATTCCTGATTAGGAATGTGCTCAATTACATCTTTAAGAATGACTAAATCAAACTTATGCCCAATATCATTTTCAATATCGATATCATAGATGTTTTTGGCTATAAATCTGACGGAGTCATTTTCTACTTCATCTTTCAGGAATTCTTCAGCTAATTTTACCCTGGCTTCCATTAATTCAATACCCACGCATTGATGTCCTCGTTCAAGGAAAGCTTTTAACACCCCAGCTTCGGCACAGCCTATTTCCAGTACTTTTAGAGAAGGCTCGAGTTCGAAAGTTTGTTCCAGAAAAGGAATGATATAATCCTTTGCGGTATAATACTGGTATTTAAAATAGGTGGATTTATCGGAGTGGAAATCGAACATAAATACGGAATTAACCTTCCGCTACTTCTTTGAGTTTTGGTAAGGCTGCTTTCCAGCCTTTTTGAGTTTCAATATATCTTTCGAGACCATTTTCAACATATTTATACCCTTTCTGTGTAATGGTAAGCTCAGTTTCATTTTCAGAGAGCTCTTCTAACTCATACAGAACCACAATATAATTTTCGAGAGTATCTTCAATATTAGAATTTGCAGGAAAGAGAGTGTGTTCAAGTAGTTTATTAGGTTCTGCTCTTATCACTTCTCCTTTTACTACTGTTACTTCTTTGTCATCCTGTTTAACAAAAAAGTTGGATTTACTTCCGGGTTTCCAGTCGCTCTCGCATCGGGCACCGAACATGTACTCTTCAATTTTATCGGGATTTGTAAGTGTATCCCAAACATTTTCTACTGAAGCTGAAATCGTAGTTTTTAACTCAATTCTGTTTTCCATCCGTAAATTTTAATGTATTTCTTTTACTCTTCCAATTTGACCGTCGGTAAGACGAACTTTTATTCCATGAGGGTGAGAGGGGCTTTTAGTTAATATATCTTTAACTGTTCCATAGGTTAATGTACCTGATCGTTGATCTTTTTTTAATACTATGGCCACATTAGTGCCCGGATTAATGTTACTTCTAATAGTACCGTTCATCAGTCGATAATAGTATACTTTTTTTCTACCGCTTTCAACGATTCAGAAATTACAAAGGAAAGCACCTCAATGTCTATGTCTGAAAGCTTCTTAATGTAAAAACAAGATTTCCCTCTTTTATGAGGTCCTATTTTTTCCAATAACTCTTTATGCCTTTTAAAACCATCCATTATATATAATGTTATGGCTTGTTTTCTGTTCGAAAAGCCTGTAGTAAGCATAATGCCTTCACGCCCACTTTCATATTTATAGTGATAAGTACCAAAACCTACGATAGAGTGCCCCCACATTTTTGATTCCTTACCTGTAATTTTTTTCATCAGATCATGAATATCCCAACAATCCTGTTTTCTTTGGGGATGTTCAATGGAATTTAAGTACTCACTAACACTAAGTTCAGTAGGGACAGTTTTATTCCCAGACATTGATTTCGGGCTGTAGTTTTACTTCTTTAATACTCTCAGATAATAATTTTATACTGGGATAAATAAAAGTATTTATATACTTCACATTGAATTTCTTTGATCAGTTAGAGTGTTCATGAATCATTCCTTTCGGCATTTTATCGTCTCTTCGATCGTAGCACTGGTCTCAGGTGTTTTTGTACTCGTTGTGTATCAATTGAACTACGAGAAATTAATTGATACCAGAAAAATAAATGTTGATCAGGCAGGGCAGTTTATTAGTGATAGGTTTCGGTCAGAGGTTTTTAATAGTGTACAGGCACTCGAAAATTTAAAAGGAAGACTGGAAGAGACCGATGGCGAATATTTTGAACATTGGGAATATGATGCTCAATTAATGAGAACCCAAGTTGAAGCATTTGGTTTTGTGGAATGGATTGACTCAAACATGGTAATTCAACGTGTTAATCCATATGAAGGAAACGAAAATGCAATTGGGTTAGATATTAGTGGAATTGAATATCGTGTTTCAGATTGGAAACGTGCAGCAAGGGATTCAGTAATAAATTTTACAGAATGGGTTCAGTTAGTTCAGGGACCTTATGCTTTTTTGGTTGATGCTCCTGTTTATTATGAAGGTGCATTTCAGGGAACAATAACTGCTGGGATGAATTTCACATCGACCTTTGATAAAATTCTTGCTGAGCATCCGGAATACCATGTAAGGGTAACCGATGAGTTTGGAACGGAATTTTATGTTGAAGGCGATTCTTCAAGCTTAGCAGACTTCAGTAATTATTTATATGAGACCAGAATTTCATTATATAATGTTGATGAGTTTTGGGTATTTACTCTCCAACCAAATGCTTCTATTGTTGAACAGAGTGTATTTAAACGAATGGGAATTGGGCTTTATCTTGGAATAATACTAAGCCTATTATTAGCAATTTCTGTTTACTTCATTCAAAAATCCAGAAGTGCTACAAACCGTCTTGAAAATCTCAATAAAGTGTTAAATAAGGAGAAGAAAAAGGCACAGGAATCATCTAAAGCAAAAACGGAATTTATGGCCAATATGAGTCATGAAATCAGAACTCCTCTTAGTGCAATTATGGGACTAATAGAAATTCTTAAGCATGAAAACGATCGGGAAGAAATTTTAAAGTATATAGGAATGCTCGAAATTTCATCGAAGAACCTGATTACTTTAGTTGGTGATATTCTGGATATAAATAAAATAGAATCAGGAAGTCTTGAACTTGCACAGGTAGAGTTTTCATTAAAAGATGAACTGCAAAAGATTTCAGAACAGCAGAAACCTTTGTTCGATGAAAAGGGGCTTTATTTTAAAACAGATTTCACAAATCTGGATGAATATACAGTTATAGGCGATCCGGGTAAACTGAACCAGGTAGTTGGCAATCTTATAAGGAATGCATATAAATTTACCGAAGAAGGCGGATTGGAAATTACTTGCGTTGGGGAGAAGGTGAATAAGCACGTAAAAGTAAATTTGAAATTGAAAGATACAGGTATTGGTATTGCAAAAGATAAGCAGCAATATATCTTTGAAAGATTTACTCAGATAGATTCTGGATTAAACAGAGAGTTTGAAGGTTCGGGGTTGGGACTATCAATTACTCAGCAAATATTACAGCTAATGGGAGGTAGAATTTCCCTTGAAAGTGAAAAAGGTAAGGGAGCTACTTTTGAAATTGAGTTAAATTTGCCCTTGGTAGAATCAGATGAAAAAGTTGAGATTGTAGAAGAAGTAACTTCAGTTGTCGACTTCTCTTCTTATAATGCACTTATAGTTGATGATAAAGAGCTTAATCAGTTAGTGTTAGAAAAGGTACTTGAACGCTACAAAGTAAAAGTAGATCGTGCTGAAAACGGAGAAGTAGCAGTAAGTAAAGCTGCGGCAAAAAAGTATGATATCATTTTTATGGATATCCATATGCCCAAAAAAGATGGCTTCGAAGCGACAAAAGAAATTAAATCAATGGGAATAGACACACCTATAATCACAGTTACCGGAAATGTAACACAAGAGGCAATGGTGAAAGCTAAGGAACTGGGAATGAAAGAATTTATAACCAAGCCTTATTCAAGCTGGAAAATTTATTCAGTACTAAATACCTATTTGAAAAAGGTCTCATAGTTGAAGGAAATATTATCTAAATATTTCGGACCAAGTACCTTAGTCACGGCAGCTTTCATAGGCCCCGGAACAGTTACCGTTTGTACCTTAGCTGGTGTACGGTCGGGCTATATGTTACTTTGGGCAATTCTCTTTTCAGTAATTGCAACAGTTATTCTTCAGGAAATGGCAGCCAGACTTGGAGTTGTTACAAGAAATGGATTTGGGGAAGCGATAAGGAAAGAGCTTACAAAACCTTTGATGAGGATTCTTGCAGTGGTTCTCGTTTTAGGAGCTATTGTAATTGGTAATGCAGCATACGAAGGAGGAAATATTTCCGGAGCTGTGCTGGGTTTTAATGAACTATTTTTTAACGAAGGTCTTCATATTAATGGAATTTATATTTCGGCATCTCCAATTATCATAGGTGGAATTGCTTTTACATTATTGTTCATAGGAAATCCAAAAGTTATAGAACGAGGTCTAATTGGATTAGTCATTACAATGAGTGTTGTTTTTTTAACAACCGCGTTTGTTTCCAGGCCTGATTTCCAGGAAATACTAAGAGGATTACTAATTCCAACCGCTTCTGCAGACCAGTTTCTTACGGTAATTGCTCTGATTGGAACTACAGTTGTACCCTATAATCTGTTTCTTCATGCCTCTATCGTCCAGAAGAAGTATACAAATGTTGATCAACTTAATGACCTAAGAAAAGAAAATGCTACTGCGGTAATACTTGGAGGAATTATTTCAATGAGTATTATAATCACAAGTGCCGCCACAATTTTTGGCAACAGAGAAGTAAATAGTGCAGCGGATATGGCTGTTCAACTCGAGCCATTATTAGGTAGTTGGTCCGGATATTTTTTAGGAGCCGGATTATTTGCCGCAGGAATTTCTTCCGCAATTACGGCGCCATTGGCAGCAGCGTATGCAGCAAAAGGAATTTTGGGATGGGAAGAAGGGCTTAAGTCAGGGAAATTCAGAGCGGTATGGATGAGTATCCTTTTTATTGGTGTGCTGTTTTCTATGTTTGGAATTAACCCTGTTCAGGTAATTCAGTTTGCACAGGTTGCAAATGGAGTATTACTACCACTAATTGCTTTTTTTCTTTTGTATCTGGTAAATAAAAAATCGTTAATGGGAGACTTTACGAATTCTGTTATTCAAAATGTACTTGGGGCTGTGATTGTAATAGTTACAATCCTTATCAGCATGAGAAGTCTTAATTCAGTATTTCAGTTTTTATGATGAAAAAGAGTATAGACTTAAATTGTGATCTGGGTGAATGGAAGACCAAAGAAGGCATAAAATTGGATAAAGCAATAATGCCCCTTATCTCATCCTGCAATATAGCTTGTGGTGGACATATAGGAGATGAGTATTCCATGAAAAAAACGATTGAGTTAGCACATTCCCATGGGGTCGCTATCGGAGCCCATCCTGCTTACCCAGATAAAAAGAACTTTGGAAGGGTTGTTTTGGAAATGGATTCTGAGGAATTAGAAGAAAGTATTCGAAATCAATTAGTTACTTTTTGGCAATTAGTAAAGGAATCCGGTGCCAGCTTACATCATATTAAACCTCATGGAGCATTGTATAATCGGGCTGCAAAAGATCTTCATACAGCAAAAGCAGTACTGAAGGCAATAAAATCACTTCTTCCCGAGAAAAAAATATATTTACCGGCAGGTTCTGTATCTGCGAAGCTTGCCAAAGATTTAGGATTAAATGTGGTGTATGAAGTATTTGCGGATCGTGTGTATGAAGATGATTTAAGTCTGCGCTCGAGATCCTATCCAGATGCGTTGCTTCGTAATAAAGAAGATGTAATTTCGCAGTTGAGGCATTTTATAGAAAGTGAACAAGTTTACACTCATTCCGGGAATTTAAAATCAATTAAAGCTGAAACCATTTGTCTACATAGCGATACTCCAGGAGCAATTGAACTTGCTAAAATCATTAATTCATTTTTGATTAACCATGGAGTTACCATTTCTGCTCCATAACGGAATTAAGATTAAGCCAGGGGTACTCGGTGAAAATGCTTTATTACTGGAGTTTGAATCTGATTCTCTTGAGATAATCCATTCTCTCGCCGAGTTGATTGAAGGACGATTTATGGAAGGAATCGTTGATGTTATTCCGGCATATCAGTCATTAGCCATCGTATTTAAGAAAGAGATATGGAACCATAATATACTACTAATCGAACTTGAAAAGCTGACGGAAAACAATACATCGCAATCTAATACTAAACATGTTTTTGAAGTACCTGTTTGTTATGACCTCGGTATTGATTGGGATGAAATGGTGAATCATACCGGACTTTTGAAGAACGAGATTATTGAGCTTCATTCTACCAAGGTATATATCGTTGCGATGATGGGTTTTATTCCAGGCTTTGTATTTCTTTCTGGTTTAGATGAAAAATTATCAGCTCCGAGAAAATCATCACCCAGAACTGAGATCCCGTCAGGATCGGTTGGGATTGGGGGAAATCAGACCGGTATTTATTCCCTAGAAAGTCCTGGTGGATGGAATATTATTGGAAAGACACCGAATTCGTTTTTTGATATAAGCCAAAATCCACCCACAAAGTTGAAAGCTGGAGATCAAATAAAGTTTAAACCCATTTCGAAAAAGGAGTTTTATGGTGAATAAACTTACAGTGTTGGATGGAGGTTTATTTACTACAATTCAGGACAAAGGTCGAATTGGATTTAGGAAATATGGGGTGCCTGCTTCCGGAGTGATAGATATAAGATCATATACATTGGCAAATAAGCTGGTTGGAAACTCGAACGAAAACCCGGTACTCGAATGCACTTTAAAAGGAGGGAAGTTCAGATTTGAGAACAGATCCCTTTTTTCAATAACAGGTGCAACTATGAGGGTATCTTTAAATGGAAAAGAAATTTCAATAAATAGATCAATTATTGCAGAATCAGGGGATGAATTGGAGTTAGGTTTTGCAAAAAGAGGCTGCCGAAGTTACTTAGCTATTCGGGGGAATCTGATTTTGGATCAGCTAATGGGTTCGTATTCAACCTATACGATAGGAAGGTTTGGTGGGTTTAATGGAAGAACATTAAAAGAAGGAGATATTATTACCTGGAATTCGTTAGATAACGAGTTTAAAACACAGGAAGCAAAAAAAGAAGAGATACCTTATTTCTCATCGAAGCTTTCTGTTCGAATCATGATTGGACCCGAATGGGATTGGCTTGATCAAGCGGTGAAAGATGCTTTCTTACATGCACAGTTTGAAGTAAGTAGCCAAAGCAATAGAATGGGAGTAAAATTGTCGGGTGAAACTGTGAATGCTCCTGTTCAGCAAATGATTTCAAGTCCGGTTATTCCCGGAATTGTTCAGCTTCCTCCAAATGGTCAACCTATCATATTAATGGCAGATGGGCAAACGATAGGAGGGTATCCCAGAATCGCCAAAGTCTTGGATGAAGATCTCTGGCGATTGGGACAAGTTAAAGCTAAAGATAAAGTAAAGTTCGAGCTGGTTCGTTATGTATCATAGATTCCTCCAATAAAAGTGGTGACTAAACCACCAATTTCCAATAATAGCACAAACTTTCCTCGTTTTATTTTTTTCCTGCGTCTGGTGCTCCGTTGGTCCTGAATAGCGTTTTTTTGATTTCTCACGGATGCTTTGTCAACTACAGTAGCAATGTTAATGGCAGAGTAAATACTAAATGAGGTCCAGTATTGAGCTTCCTCTTCAGGGGTAATTTTTTCTTGTGAGTTGATTTCGGCCAAAATGGCTCCTAACCTGAATAGTATATCAGAAAGAGTATTTGCCATAACAAACATGGCTTTCCAGTTGGGGTTTCCCTCTTCCGGAGTATCAGGCTCTGTTTCAATACCGAAAAAAAGAAAAGAGCTTATCACTGCCCAGAACAAAAACACAAGAGCTTTGTCATCTTTATTATTATCAAACGTGTAACTGGTTATAATAAATCGGCTGGCTAGCACGGAAATTACTTTCAGCCTGGCAATCGCTTTATAGTCATGATTCACTATAATCGCAGAAAAAAGTACCCTAAGGGCTGAAAAGGATATTTTTGTAATAGCTAGAGAATCGTATTGTTTATAGTTTTGTACCGATTTCTCTGAGAAGGACTTAAGCATATTTACGATGAAACCTGCAAGGAATGTTATTATATCCTGTATCGAAAAATTTGGAATTCCAATGAGCTCAAATAACCACTTAAGAAAAGGGAAATCAAATTTAAGCCCAACCAGATCTTTCAATAATTGAATCAATTCTGTTAGGGATTCTTCCAGGAAATCAATCAAGTCGTTGGAGGTTTTGAAAGCCGCAGAACTTATTCCGGCAAGCAGCTCCAGGAATAGTTGTGAAATCCATTCAGAGGCGTTCACCGGATTATCCACTATTTTATTTAAGGTGAACAGCAACTTCCCGAGGGCTTCATCCATTTCAGTTTCAGCATGTTCAGAAAGCTTAACTCCAAGTGCTCTTATCTTGCCCTCCAGCTCTTCGGTCATTAGTGAATCCATATCAAGGTATAAGAAATGATCTAATACCCATGAGATCACTGTCTCTATTTCCACGGTTATTTGTTCGAAAGAAATGGGAGAAACCGGAGGAGAGGGTACATTCGGGTTTATGGAGCCCATGCTTCCAATACTATCTGCTCCCACGCTTTTTGAAGCCTTTTCAATCATCGAAGAGGTTTCGCTCTCCCAGGTACTCACCAGATTTCGTAAAACTGGGAGAAGTGACGCCCCGGATTCTTCCGCTTTCGAAAAAGCCGAATTCAGGTATCCATCTAACAATGTTTTTTCTCTAAGCACTGCCTCAAAGTTGAACACAGACATAAAGAAGTTGATGACTTTAGCTACAATGTTTTCGATGGCTTCCCCAATGCTTTTCATTACCTGGGTTAAAACTCCAACTGCTGTATTCGTTGCCGAAATAGCATTGTCGATAGTTTTGGAAATGGCATCAATGGTTTCATCTACAAAATCCACAACCACATTTACTGCATCATCTACGATTTCTACAACCACCTCAGCGACATCTTCCACCGCATCTACAAAGTTGTCCCACAAATCCCATTGAGCACTTAGTTCCGGAGATGACGCTCTGTGTGCAGGTAGATGTCTGATCCTCTTTTTCGCCTTAAATTCTTTTATATGTGCTTTGGCTTCTTCTCCTTTTAAGAGATCAAATTCCCCATTCTTTTTAAAGATTAATACATGATCTTCTTTCACCTTTGCAGGATCAATAAATTGTTGGAACTCGACATTATTTGCAACCTTGTAGCCAAAGCTTTTTGTGTTATTACCGGTTTCATTTGACAGTTTTTTGTTACCAAAGAGATCGTATATGGAATCATATTTATCTATCATCTGTAACTGAGATTCATTGCTGGTAATACCTGAGGAAATATTTCTGATTACCTCGGCAACTTTGTCTGAATTTTCGGTTGAGATTTTATCCGCAGGAAGAAGAGCGGGTTGAATATCATTCTTATTATTTTGGAGTGATGCTCCTGAAAGTACCGAAAGTTCCTGCTCAACTTTTTCTCCCGGTTTTATTACAATTCGTTCATCATTTTCCATGAAATCAGCCCAAAACTCCAGAGCAGGAACAGACAGGCTGTTTGTTTTCAGCGGAGAAATCACCATCGTGATTTTCCCATCCGACCCTGTATAAATTTCCGTAGCCTGGTTTTTCGAAAGAACGTAATCGGTCCCACCTATTGTTGCTTGTATCGGATTTTCTGAGTCTGACTTACCATCAGAGGACCAAATCCGGATTTTGCAGTTTTCAACAGGGAGCCCAAACGCATCTTTTAGTACAATAACCGTGCGGTATCGTCCCGAGCCCGTTGTAGTATTCTGCTCGTAATCTTCTCTTGAGAAATCCTGGATTAAAGAGCTGTACGCTTCTATCGAAGGTATTGCATCCTTAAGCTGAAAACTTGATGGTTCTAATTGTACTACCCCATCACTTTTTTTTGCAATTCCTGAATACTTATTCGGACTAATATCAGCGATAAGAAGTTCATCGCTGTTTGGCACTTCCTCAGGTAAAGAAGTGCCCGGCCAGTACGCAACTAACCCTATAGAATATGTCGCCACCTGTCTCAAAAAGTTTTCTGAAAGTTCGTCATCAGAAAGTGCTTTATTCCAAACTCTGAGTTCTCTTAGCTGGCCGTTAAAACTTCCGGAAGGTTCTGGGTTTTCCAGATTCCCAATCGTAAAGGAATTGGAAGAAGCACTAAAATCAATGACGGGCGAAACGTCTTGTGCAGTTTGGAAGTTGTCTGGATGTTCTCCAAAACGTATGGCTTTTAATGTTCTAAGGCGGGTAGTTGCATCATAAGAAGCAACAACGTAGAACCATTCCCCATCAAAAAAAGTACCGTCATTATTGGTAAGTATCAGGTCATTATTACCGTTTAAATGAAAAGCTAATGTCCAGTTTCCTTCACTGTTAACAAGGCGAAGCTTGCAGTGTTCTTCTCCAAGAATATCCAGATCAGTTTGTTCAGGAAAGACCTTGGATATAATAAACCAGCCCTCGTAGGTAAATGAAGTTTCCTGGTTGAATTGTAGGTCTTGGTGCACACCGCAGTTAATGGAAGGACTTGAATCAGATACCGGGTTAAAAGTAAGGCATTTCGGGAGGGTTAGCTTGTGGTCAGGGGCAATATCGGCAAGTACCAACCCACTAGTGGTAGTCTGAAGATCTATGCTTGTAAAATTTGAGGTAAGATCAGCCAGATTTCCTAACACAAAATGATGAAAGAGAAGAGTGTTACTGTCAGGATTAAAATCAGTAATATGCTCTTGCACCTGTGATTGATCGAAAGCAATGGTATTTACATAAAGAGAACTGATTTCCTGTACCAAATTACCATATTGATTATAGGCTGAATTTGCGGAGTATTGAATAGAGATTGGGATATTAATTTGGTCGGCTTTAATATCCTCAACGACTCCATTTATATATAGAATTGCTTTTCCATTGTTTACCCAGGTGATAGCCACATTCAACCATTCTCCATCGCTGATTTTATAAATACTTTTGAGATCCAGGATGGCTCCGGAATCAAAATTATTAATTTTGCATACCAGCTTACTATTAACCAGTTCAAGAGATACAACTAATTCATTAAAAGAAAAAAGAACACCATCTTCGGTAGAAGAAAAGCACCGTACCCAACACTGAATAGTAAGTTGTTCTACATCTGGTATTGGGGTTCCAATAAACGGGAATTGTAGTGATTCGGAATTAGAACGCAATGCAAGGGGCTTCCCAAATCCCTGATAGGGAGAACGAGTTTTTAAAAAAGAATAGGAATCGTTTAAAAAAGATGAGTTCGCATTATCAGAAATATCTAAAAGAGTATTAGGAAAAACTGTCCACAAGCTTACCGGTTTTTTGGATGGATATTGCCCCGTAATCAGTAGTTCGATATCGTCAAATATGAGGCATTCTTTCCAAATGTTTAAAGTGATCAGATTCCCCCCAAAACCAGGTGCTATCAATAGCTGGCTGGTGTTAATCACAGGTATTTCAATGGTTTTTGTATCTATAAGTGATCCATTTACAAAAACTGATAAGGTCTTTAGATCTGCATCGAAGGTAAATGAAAAGTGGTTATTGATAAGATAATTAACGTGCCCTTTCATAGAGCCAGAAAGGAGTGTAGGCTCTCCATTATTTTGCAACTCAAAGCTCCATGTTGAAGTACTTACACGGATAGCAATGAGGTTCGTGTTTTCATAGTCCTGTATTTGAATCACCTCAACTTCGGAGTCGAATTTTGCCCAGAAATCTATTGAAAAGGAGTCTTGAAAATTAACGGTCTCCTTAAGAGTAATGTCTATGGGAGGGTTAGTGGTCGTATTGAGTTGAAGTGAATAACTGGGTGGTAAAAGAAGAATTTCATCTTGTATCTGAACAAGGGAAATTTGCTGCTCTAAATTACCCGGGTTTAAAAACCCCAGATTAGAGTTTGAGAAATCTTTTGCCAACATGTTTTTAAAGTTCCAGTATCCTATCAGAGTATCTTCTAAGAAGGGTTCGTATTGGAGAAAAGTTTTTGTGATGAAATCATTTACGTCAATTGCCTGGTTCCAAATGCAGATTTCAGTAAGCAAAATAGATCCAAGATCAATTGATTTTGGGATAACACCGGCTCCTGATGAAGTATGGTCATATTCAGGCGCGCTATATTTTTGAACCGGTCCGATTTGAATAAATCCATTTTCAATGTAGATCGAATTGAATGTACTGATTGGATCTAGTAGATTTATTCCATCTACATAGATGGACAAATTTCCATTTTCTTTGACTACCAAAACATTTACCCAATCACTTGAATTGAGCTTACTGGCGTAATGGGTTGTATAGGTGTTTTCTGAAGTAACAAAAGAAATAGTTCCACTTTCATTTAATGTAATTTCCCATCCTAAAACTTCTTCATTTCTATACGAAAGCAGGCTACCAGAGCTATCAAAAGAGCTTACCCAAAACGAAATGGAAAAATTACGATCTCCAAAGTTGAACAAATCTGTAATGTTACTTTTAGCTATTGGAGAAGTTGCATATTGGGTATTTAATTGTAATGAATAAAGTATAGAATCAGGTTCTATCTTATTGGAAATAAAGTTGTATTCACCTTTTATGATCGCTTCCGGGGCGTCCTGAATTATATTATTTAAAGAGCTATCGATCAGTGACCAGCACCCAATGAGACCTTCACGTATGAAAGGAATAGGAACAAATCTATGTCTATTTATTTCATGCTCAGCTAAAGGGCGATTCCAGATCCTTACTGAGCTTAACTCACACAGAAAAGTTTTTTCATGTTCCGTAGTTGATCCAATAATAATGGAATGGACATCACTTTCTGTTAATTCGATATTACTTTTAAAAAAAAGAATACTGTCAATAAACAAAGTCAAATACTTTCCATTCTCGACAGATAATGCAAAATGGTGCCATTTACCATTGGAAATTGAAGTAGCAACGGTTTTACCAGTAACTCTTGTTTCTACTGTAACTGTTCCATCCAGATTAAAATGCAAATTAAGTATTGAGCCTGTATCCCCTAGAACACTTAATTTATTTCCATCACTATTAATTTTGACCCAGCATTCAAAAGTAAAGGAAAAGCCGGAGAAGATACCTGGAAATTGAACTGTCGAATTAGAACCAATGTATAGCTTAGAGATACTATCGTTACCTATTAAAAAAGTGTTTTCCATATTCCCTTAATTTAGATTTTGTTACACCTTTGATACTGAATTATTATGACTTATAAAAGTTTAAAGAAGGATAGAATAACTAGTGCATTACAAATAGTATATTTGAATAGCTCAAAAGTATCAGGGATTATTTTTCACAAAGAATCGCCAAAGTTCTGGATGAAGATCTCTGGCGATTGGGACAAGTTAAGGCAGGAGATAGGCTGAGTTTTAGCTTTACTGAACCGTAATTCCTTCCGTATCAGACAGTTTTGCTTTTAATCCCCATCCTCCAAAAAGTTCATTTACAACAAAGGTAACTTCATTTTTTCCTTTTTTAAGAGGAAGGTAAATAGCATCGAAATATCCGATTGAACCGAGGTACCTATAATCCCGGGAACGGTAGTCATTCCTCCCGCCATATACAATCTGCCCATTTACAAAAACCCGAATATTGTCTGTATACCCAAACTGGAGTTCTTTGGTAGTTTCTTGTTCCGCATCAATAGTAATGTTAGCTAAAACAGTTCTTTCTGTTTGTGTCACATTTCTGAATCTGGAGATATTAAGTAATCCTGATTCTTCAGTGGGATAAGTATCCCATTTCAAGCCTTTTGTCTTTAACGTGGTTTCACTTAGGATTAAAGAGTCGGTAAGAGTATTCGAAATCTTCCATGAAGTAATTAACCCAGGATCCTGTTCTACTTTATTTTGAGGTTCTCTTTTTACCAGGATTGGGTTTTCTGTAGAATATTTGAAATTAGCGAAATGAACCGGAGGCCCAGAATTAATACCAACCTCACCGGAAGAAAGCTCCCTTTTTAAATCGGTGACTTTTACAATGGGCTCCGTCATATCATTAAAATAAATATCTGCCTGATTGTCGAGTACATTAATCCTAATAGTATGCCAGGTATTAGGACTCAGATCAACTGTTTGCCAAAAGCCTTCTCCAAAATATAGCTGCCAGCCAGCTAAGCCATTAAACACAGGAGTATATTGAACAGCATCAGGGTTTCCACTTTGATGGGGACGGATATAAAAACTCTCTGTATTTCCGGGGTCTTGTCTTCTAAAAAACAGACCGGGAAAAGAGAAAGCTTCGATAAAGTTAATGTCCACCTGTATAGTTCCATTTCTGAAATTTACATCCTTAACGGCTATCCCTCCCTGACTTAGTTCAATACTATTTTCTCCCATGAATTGATGAAGTGAATAACTTGCATTTCCAAAGTCCCAGAGAGTTTCTTTAAATGGAACATCTATCATTGTGCTTTGCGAATAAACGCTAATAGAAATAAGTATTATAAACGTGTTAATAAGTGATATTTTTTTCATAACCGATAATTAAGATTTGATGATAAGACATCTTCTTCATTTTCAGTTTTGATGCAAAGTCATTAGCCGTTTATTTCTCATTCATATGTCATTCAAATTGTTTTTTACCAAAATTTAAACGAAAACAAAGTACATTCGGAGATGAACGAATCTGATAAGTTACTCTTACAACATTGTATTTCTCTGATTGAAGAGAAATATTTTTCGAATGGTTCAAAAACTCAATTAAAGCAGAGGGATTTTGAATATCTGCTTGATTTAATCGAGGAGTACTCAGGTATAAAACTGAGTATTTCAACAATTAAAAGGGTATGGAAGAATAAGGACAGTGATTTAAATCCACACCCAAGTACCCTGGATGGATTAGTTTCTCTATTGGACTATAAAGACTGGATGAATTTTAAACTGGAAAACAATTCCATAAAAATATCCCCAGAAAGAAAAGAGAATAGAAAGAAAGTGTTGGGAAAGAAGATTTTCATCCCGATTGGTTTGATGGCTATTATTTTGATTTCAACATGGCTGTTTATTGAAGCCGGGACTGCTGAGTTTCCCGATTCAGATGAAATCCTATTTACCAGTACCAAAACTGTATCTAAAGGAGTTCCAAGTACAGTTATTTTCAATTATGATGTAAGTGAAGTCAAAGCGGATAGCTTTTTCATTCAACAAGACTGGAATCCCAATCATAAGGACAGAATAAATCCTGAAGGTGAATTTTTTTCGAGTATTTATTTTGTCCCTGGCTATCATAAAACAAAGTTGGTGGCTAATGAGACTTTTTTAAAGACTATTCCTATCCATATTCAAACGGATGGTTGGATGTCAGCTGCATTTTATGATTATGATGACCCACCAGTTTACATCACAGATCACAAAAATGGTGATGGAATTTTAACTGCTGAAAAGTCTGATGTTTTGAATAGTGGTCTGGATGTTGAACGTTTTAATGAGCTCAGGTTTATTAATATCAGAGAATATTCCGGGGTTGATGGACATAATTTTATCGCAGAAACAAGGTTTAGATATCGGGACTTCCTAAATGAACTGTGCCCAAATATTCAACTTACCATTCATACGGAAGTCCACATTTATTATGTGCCACTTACGTTAAAAGGGTGTGAGAGTAATTTATCGATTAAAATAGGAGAGGTATATCAGGAGGGAAGAGATCATGACCTTTCCACATTTGGAACAGATATATATAACTGGCAGGAATTAAAACTGAAAGTAGAAAATAAAGCTGGCACTGTTTTTCTTAACAACGAAGAGATTTATGAAATCACTTTTAAAGAAGATTTTGGAGATATTAAAGGATTGGATTTTCGTAGTCAGGGCTTAAGCGAAATCGATTATATAATACTCAGGGATTTAGAAGGAAAAATAATCTATCAGGATGAGTTTAAAGAAGAAGTAAGCAATTAAAAAAGAAAGTTAATCTAAGATGTCATGGATCATTACTTTACTTTCACTCAAAGATCATAGACTACTTTAAAAGCAACATTTTTTTGGATAGAACACCTTCGGAACTTGTTAATCTAAGAAAATAGATTCCTGAGGCTCTGTTAGTTGCATCCCAAGTAATTTCATAACTACCAGCAGATCTGGGTTCATTAACCAAAGTCTCGATTAATCTACCTGTAGCATCAAAAACATGCAGCTGAACATGAGAGTTCTTGTGTAAATCGAAGTTAATAGTGGTAGTTGGATTAAATGGGTTGGGATAATTCTGGTGTAGCTTAAATAATTTGGGAGCTTCTGTAATATGTTCCTCCTCATTAGAGACGGGAGTTGGAGTTCCCTCTCCTATAATTCTAAGCTGGATAGTCTCATATAACAGTTCATCCATCGAAGGAACAGCTTCCTGAGGATTATCTGTCCAGAAACTCCAACGACCACCCTGAAGTTTTACCCACACACGATGATTTTCACGATCCTGCCAGTATGCTTCCCCGGAAGAGTTTCTTACTTCTTCGAGCGAGTTTACCTCATCATAACCAAACCAGCTTCCATAAGCCTGAATACCAACTGTTACATCCAGGGCACCGTCAAATTCGATTCCAATAACCTGTGTATCTTCTTCAGTGAGCATATTTTCTACGTTTACCTGGAAATCAGTTGGGTAGTGAGGTTCCTCTGGAAATGTGAGTTCGTAGATTGCATCAGGTGTAGTTGCAAAATCCCGCATGTGTTGGAGCAGATCGGAAGGGACTGCTTCAGGAATGGTTAGATTGGCAACTTCCTGCACATTCTGATCAAACCGGCGCACATGAATTCCCCATAAATCAAAATAGGGTTGATTTTGAGGAGCTTCATCTCCTACTCCAAAAAGTACAAACCCCTCAAACCCGTAAAATGGTCCCGGAACGCTCACACCTCCGGATACTTCTGCTGGTTCAACCACAGTAATCTCTTTACCATAGGTTAGGAATGGATCATTATACACTAAATAATTTCCTTCAGGTCCCCAGTTTCCATGTGGATCCCATAAAGCACTGGCCAAGGTGAAATAGTTGAAAGGAGCCTGTAGTTTTACTCCGGGATGCGAATTTATAATCAGGTTTCCTTCATTTCTAATTTGTCCTTTCTCAACTGGTCTCACATAGTAATCGTCTGTTGAAAATACACCGCTGCGTTCATTCGCCGCTCCTGGAAAGTTTATGGCAATATTATTCGTGATGTCAAAAGTACTATGATAGGTAGCAAATGCAGCCGGATTAGATCCGCTGAACCCACTTGCAAAATCAGCTAAAGGTGGTCTATCGGTACCGTTCATCATGTGATTCAGGCTGGTTCCGATTACCAAGCTTCTGGTGATTAACCCATCAGCCCCTGATCCGGCAAAAAATCGCCCGGCATTATCTGCAGAAATTACTTCAAGATTATCGGGCCATACTGAGCGATCCCATATTCCATTCCCAATATTTTTCCAGACTTTATATCTGGATAACTGAAATCTTCTCAACTCATCAAAAGGCCAGTTAATATCCTGTCCGGATGTAGTAGACCAGTATTGTGAACCACCAATATTTCCTTCGTTATCAATTTCCACATTATCGAGCATAATACCCTGAAGCCTGTTAGAATGAGCAGTATTATTATCGAAAGTGCCAAAAAGCGTACGGCTTGGATTCATGATTAAGCCGTTTTCATCCAGTACATTTTGATGATCTCCCCATGGATTTCGGGGATATGTAAGCCAATATCCGAATCCTACACAGTCTCCAGCATGGTTGTTTGTAATCACATTATCCGGATTACTAATCCAGAAACAGGAAGAACCAAAATTCCCGGTCCAACCTTCATGTTGCTTCAAAAGCTGAGCAGGAGGGACCTGTGGAGTTCGTATATGAAGTACTAAATTATTATCGATTATATTTCGGCGTTCAACGGCATCTTCAGTAAAAATTCCGTGTCCTTCTATATCAAAGAGTACATTATTTTGAATCAGTAACCCATTGGTACCATGAATTACAATTCCACGGTTTGAAGAACTATTTATAGTTGAATTGATAATATATTGCCCGGACGCATCCATCAGTGTTTCAGTTCCCGCATAGCTTAAAATATGCCAATGAAAAGCGTATCGACGAATTCTGGCTCTCTGTCCACCTCTCTGAAATTCCACACCATTAATCTTAGCTGAACCGTTGGGCATGATCATGGTATGAACACCAAAACCTTGTTGTTGCCATAAAGAGTCATCAGGGGAACGGATTACAATATTTCTGGTCAAACTTCCCACAGCTGCCCGTTCATCAAGTACAAGCGGCGTTGATGTAGAATCAGTATTAGGGACTGGTGGTTCGATAAGATTTTCAGCATTCAGGCTCAGTCCATTTGGAGTAGCATATTGAAGCCTGCCCCATCGATGTGCGTTCAAACCTTCATTCAATGTAAGTGAAGTTCCTGATACACTACTCAATGAAACTCTTTGAGAAACGGAAACACCGTTGCCTGCCTGGAAATAATCGGTAGGAGCGATTACTATTTCATCCTCAGGATTCCAATCTACTGTTTCCGTCAAGGTTAAAGCTGTGCTTCCTTGTTCTGCGTGTTCATTGATTTTAGTCCATACTGTATTTGGAGGATTGCCATGGAGTTCTAATTCGCCCAATACCATGATACCCCGGGTTCCCATTCCCATAATACTTTGTTCAGTATCAACTCCGGTTAAAGTAAGTATAGCCTTATGTGTAAAAGGTGCAGCTTCAGTACCAATTTCAAGTTTCCCATTAATGAGAATCCAATCAGAGATGAGTTCCAGATCTTGTCGGTCAAATACAAGCGTACCATTGATTGTTATTCCTGAAAAAGCCGGGGTGCTTTCGTCAAGAAGGATAATAGCTTCGGCTGGGATCGTTACCATTTGACCCGATTCGGGTTTGGAACCATTCCAGGTTGCAGCATCAGACCATAGTAATGTGTCTGATTGGAATTTGAAAATCTCTGCCTGACCTGATTGTGAAAGTGTTAATAGTAACGTGATAAGGAGAATACACAGCTTCTTACCCATAATTTGATACCAGTAATTATTTTAATGCAAACTAAGCGTTAAATGAACTTAGAGAATGATTAAAAAGGTATCAAAAATAATTAGGTGTAAAAATTAAAACTGAAAAAAGCCCTTCTGAATTAAGAAGGCTTTAAGCTCGGGTTAGTATGTAAGGCTTTTCAGATATTTGATGCTTTCCGGTAACTGATAGAGTGGGTTCGGACTTTCATCTTCCAGGAACATATATTCAATACCGAGTTTGTTGGCTTCTTTAAGAACGCCGGGTATATTAATCTCACCCGTACCCAGAATTACATCATTAGTAATATCAGTTAACCCGGTATGATCTTTTAATGTACCCTTTCTTAAATCTTTTAGATGAAGAGAAACCCAGCGATCCCCATATTTTTTTAGCAGATGTTCCGGGTTTCCACCTCCAAAATGAATCCAGAGAATATCCATTTGATAGGAGACATATTCCGGGTCTGTGTTTTCCAAAATATAATCCAGAAGAGTGCCATCTTTGTGTGGTACTAATTCATACCCATGTGTATGGTACATAAAAGTGAGTCCGTTCTCTTTTAGTACTTTCCCGGCTTTGTTGAATACCTCTACAGCTTCACTGGCATTTAAAAAGTTGAAATTCCCAACCTCGTGATTAATCCAGGCACACATTACATATTTTGCACCCAGTGCTTTTGCACGATCAGCGACACCCTGTGGATTATCTATCAATTGCTGATATCCTGTTCCAGTAGATGGTACACTTAAGCCCCGTTCTGAAAGCATTTTTTTGAACTCTTCTACGTCCATGCCTTGAGGAACGCCGCTTTCGAGATATTTAATCCCCATGTCAGCGATGATATCAAGTGTTTCCGCCCAACCTTTTTCAGGGAGTACATTCCGGAAAGTGTACATTTGAACCCCGAATTCCGTGGTATATAATGGCTCTCCGGATTCCTGAGCTGAACTTTGAGCAGGAACTCCAAGAATGATTAGAAGAGCAAAAAGTGGAAGTAAGAGATTTTTCATTTCTGGATACTGTTAAAGGTTTCTTTTTTTCAATTCATCAACGGCATGATTGGCTGCTCGTGCAGTAAGTGCCATAAAGTGGAGGGTAGGGTTTTGAGTACCTCCGGAAGTCATGCAAGCTCCATCAGTAACAAATACATTTTTGCATTCATGAAGTTGATTCCACTTATTCAATAACGAAGTTTTTGGATCTTTCCCCATTCGTACGCCTCCCATTTCATGAATATCGGAACCAGGCAAGGAGTTTCTATTTGCCCCGCGTATGTTAGTAAAACCCGCATTTTCAAACATTTCTTTACACTGCTCAACATAGTCATCAGCTTGTTTGATATCATTCTCTTTCCATTCAGCTGAAAGTACAATTCGAGGGATGCCATATTTGTCTACCAATTCATCGTGTAGACGCATGTGATTGTCTTTATAAGGAACGCATTCGCCCATCATCCAAGTACTTATGTACCATTCATCATTTAATTTTGGATTAAGGATACTATCGGTCAGCTCTTCACCGATCATACTGGTATCGTATCCGGTTCCACGTCCTGCAGATACTCCAATTGCATACCCTCGCAAGAAATCGGTTTCCTGTTTTTCCACATTTCTGAATCTTGGAATATATGCGTTGGTAGGTCGTTTCCCTTCCACTTTTTTGTGAGAAAATCCGGGTGCAACTGCACCAGCATTACCCCGATAATTATGCCAGGTCAGAAATTTACCCATTAGACCATTGTCGTTTCCTATGCCATTAGGAAAACGATCAGATCTTGAGTTCAATAGTATGGCATTCGAATTGATAGTAGAAGCATTCACAAAAATGATATCTGCATAAAACTCTAAAGGTTCTCCGGTAAGCCGATCAATAATACGAACTCCGGATGCTTTTCCTTTTTCTTCATCATAAATAATAGACTCCACAACTGCATCAGGACGCATTGTCAAATTCCCGGTTTTTAATGCCCATGGAATAGTGGAAGAGTTACTGCTGAAGTATCCACCGAGTACGCATCCTCTGTTACACATGTTTTGAGCCATGCATTTAGCACGTCCTTGTTGGATATGAATTTCCTGAGGCTCAGTAATATGTGCACAACGAGCGTAAATCAGATGCCTTGAATCCCCGTAATGCTTTTTGAGTGATGCCTTGAAGTGTTTCTCAACAACATTAAGTTCGATAGGAGGAAGAAACTTTCCGTCCGGAAGTACATCAAGACCGTCATTATTTCCAGAAATTCCGGCAAAGGTTTCCACATGGTCGTACCAAGGAGCTAAATCTTTATAACGGATTGGCCAGTCAACAGCAAAACCATCCCTATCCGGACCTTCAAAATCATAATCACTCCAGCGCTGAGTTTGGCGTGCCCAGAGCAGAGATTTCCCGCCTACATGATATCCACGAAACCATCGAAAAGGTTTTTCATAAACTACTTCCTGTTCGTTTTCTTCTAACGCCCATTGAACATTAGTTTCTGAAAGCCAACGCCCTACGCTTAATCCTGATCTTTTTTCTAAAGGAAGGGAGCCTCTGAATTCAAAGTCGAAGGGAGCTTTTGAAGCAGCAGGGTAATCCTCAATATGTTTTATATTTTTCCCCCGCTCCAGACAAAGAGTTTTTAAACCGGCATCACAAAGTTCTTTAGCAGCCCATCCGCCACTTGCTCCGGAGCCGATTACAATAGCGTCATAGGTTCTGCTTTTTTTTGAAGTAATATTCAGATTTGCCATTAGTTTGTCTCCATATCTACATTTCCATCATAAAAACCGGGCATTAATACCCATCCATGATAGTTTACCATTACTTCCTCCGAAGTTTCAAATCCACGAATAGTTTGTCTTTTCATAAAATTGAAAAAGTCCTCATCATCTTCATCATCTCCTGTACTCATAGCAAGAAGAAGTTCTTCCTGAGTTTCTTGCTCACAGTTCGGGAAAGACTTCCCAACAGTTTCTTTTGCTGCGCTATCGAGTTCATGAAGATTTGCACGAATATTACCTCTGAATTCTTTTTCATAGCAATGACTTATCAACCCGACCAGGAATTTATCTACCCCAACAGAAAGACCACCAATTTCCCCATTCGAAGGCAGTATGGTGTCTACTATGGAAGAAATAATGGATATCTCATAATCGGTGAAGGCAGTGTTCATTCTAAGCATTTCATCTGCTTTCCACGCATGTGCCCAAGCGGGTAAAGTGATTACTCCACCTGAAGCAATCATAAGGGTTTTCAGTGCATCTCGTCGTTTCATAAAATTCGATTTATTAAAAGCGCTTTCAGGAAAGTACACTTTTCATTTTAAATGACAATAGAATGAGAAGAATATTTAGTAAAAAGATTTTACTAAATATGAATGATTAGCTTACTAAGGATTTTATTGATCAAAATGAATTTTCTTAGTTATTCTAAAATTTTTGTCAGATAATCAGACTGGAGTTAACTTTTAGATCGGATAAATAAGGGTTTTGTTGTATGGGTACTAAAAAAGTTATTTGTTTTGGTGAAGTATTATGGGATGCATTGCCTAAAGGAATTTATTTGGGTGGTTCACCTTTAAATGTAGCTTTGAACCTTAAAAATTTGGGTGTTGATGCTAAAATAATAAGTGCGGTTGGTTCAGACAGACTTGGAGCATTAGCATTAAAAGCAGTTAAATACAAAGGGCTTGATACAGATTTAATTCAAGTGAATGATTACCCAACAGGACTTACAGAAGTTGAAATTGATGAGGAAGGAATACCTACGTATGATATTCATGAAAATACTGCATGGGATTACATTGGAGTTACAGACGAAATAAAAAAAGAAGTTCTCAGCTCTGATTTTTTAATGTTCGGATCATTACCGTTCAGAAATAGAACCGGTGATTCTATTAAGGAGTTGTTGAAAGGCTATAAAGGAAAAGTAGTTGTAGATGTGAATTTCAGAAAACCCTTTTACTCTGAATCTTTAATCGATGAAATACTTCATTTAGCTGATATCCTTAAAATTAACAGAGTTGAATTTGCTGAGTTTCTGAAATGGAAAAATATTGAATCTACGCAGGAAGAAGCTTTAACCTGGATTGCTAATGAGTATAATTTAGAAACGGTAATGCTTTCTAAAGGTGAAAAAGGTGCTTCAATACTACATCGCGGCGAATTGAGCTCAAAAGGAAGGTATTATGTAAAAGTAAGAGATACTGTAGGTGCAGGAGATGCTTTTCTGGCTGGTGCAATTCATAGTTTACTAAAAAGTAAAAGCGCTTATGAAACAGTATGTTTTGCCAACGCACTTGGCGCTTTTGTAACCAGCCGCAATGGGGCAACTCCGAATTTGAATATGTCTAAAATTGATATCTACCTGAAATACGGAAAGTGACTATCAATAGAAGGTTATTCAATTCCCCATAATTCATTCATGTCTTCCAGCTCTAACCCTTTCGTTTCTTTTACCATTTTCATGACGAATACGACAGAGATCAATGCAAATGCAGCATAAATACCATACGCACCTGTTAATCCTATAGTAGTAAGTAGAATTGGGAAGGTCATTGTAATTCCAAAATTAGCAGTCCATTGTGAGAGGCCACTTACCGCGAGTCCTGATCCTCGTAACTGATTCGGAAACATCTCGCCTAAAAGAACCCACATTACCGGTCCCCATGACCCATTAAAGAACATTACATACCCATTTGCAGCAACAAGAGCCACAATTCCCATGGTTCCTGATAATTTCAGACTTCCACTGGCATCAAGCGTTCCTGATGAAAAAGCAAAAGCAACTATAGCGAGTGTTATGGCCATTCCAACTGAACCCCAGAAAAGAAGAGGTTTACGACCAATTCGATCGATAAGCACCATAGAAACTAATACCGCTAAAATACTGACTGCTCCTGAAATCACATTTATGAGAAGTGCATCGGCTTCAGAAAATCCAACTGATTGCCAAAGCACTGCGCCATAGTAAAACACTACATTTATACCCACAAGCTGTTGAAATACTGCAAGACCAATACCTACCCAAACAATAGGTCTGATTTTCTTGGTTGCTTTGTCAATGAGATCAGTAAGTTTTGGTTTTTCGTGTTTACCAAGTGAATCATTAATCTCAACGAGTTTAGCACTGGCAGCTTGCTCTCCAAAAAGTTTTGTAAGAACTGACTTCGCTTTTTCCTGATCATTTTTAACTGCAAAAAATCGGGGGCTTTCAGGAATAAAAAGGAGTGTAACAAAAAAGATACAAGCTGGGATAAGTTCTATCCAGAACATCCATCTCCATGCTTCATAACCCATCCAAAATTCAGATAGAGCCGATCCTGCAGAATTAGCGATGAAGTAATTACTTACGAAAGCAAGGAAAAGTCCGGTTATAATTGCTACCTGTTGAATGGAAGATAATCGTCCCCTTAAATGTGCAGGGGCAATTTCAGAAATATATGCCGGAGACATTACACTGGCCGCACCAACAGCTAAACCCCCAATTACTCTAAAAATCACAAATATCAGGGAAGAGGTAGCAATTCCAGAACCCCATGCAGAGATAATAAAAAACACCGATGCTACGATTAGCAAGGTTCTTCTACCAAATAAATCAGCAAGGCGACCAGCAAAAAAGGCTCCAACTGCACAACCAAGTAGCATGGAAGCAACATTAAAGCCTGTTCCAACGCTATCAGAGTCAAAGGCAGTTTGAAGACCGTCTACGGTTCCGTTAATAACACCACTATCAAAGCCAAATAATAAACCGCCGAGTGTGGCAACAAGGGTTATTAGTGTTATGTAAAGGTTGTGCTGATTTTGAGCCATCGAATTATTGGTTGGTTTATAAAACGATGGAACATAAAAAACCGCTTCTTTATTTACTATTGATAATTTTTCTCACAGAATTACAGATTGGTCAAGATATCCACTAATCGTTTCCATGATTTGTCACGAGCCATTTTATTGGGATGATCAGATTCAATCTCAGGATTATCGCCACTTCTCATGTACGCATGGCCGGCACCTTCATAAATTTCATAGTGATAGGGATTTTCGAATTTGGCCATTGCGTTTTCTGACATCTCAATAGTTGAGTTTACCCTATTATCATTCCCACCATAAAAACCAAAAACTGGTGCCTCTACTGATTCGTATTGTGCTTCTTCTCTGGGACCAGTCCCATAAAAAACAAGAGCGGCTTCAATTGCATCGCCTGCATTAGTTGCAAATCGGAATGATTGTGAACCACCCCAACAAAATCCGGCAACAGCAACTTTTCCATTTCCGGCATCAATATCATGAGCGTAGGAAAGCACATGCATTAAATCTTCAGTTACAAAATCAGGATCGAGACCATAGATAGCAGAACGTGCTTCATCTGAAGTAGGGAAATCCGAAGTTTTTTCAAATCCATCCACCGTATTAGAAATTAAATCCGGGGCAACAGCTATAAATCCTTTTTCAGCTAATTGATCTGCAAAACTTCTTGCCCAGTCATTTAGACCTCTGTTTTCATGAATTACAATTACTACAGTGGCATTTTCAGAGACTTCAGGATAGGCAACAAAAGTATGTAAAGTTCTTCCATTTGATTCAATTTCAACCCATTCATGGTGTCGGGGAGATTCTTCTAATTGCTGTATGGCATAGTCTTGTGCAAATAAAGTGGTACTTATAAGAGCAAGAATAATTGTGATTGATTTCATAATGCTATTTTAATGATGGATTTAGAATGTATAATCTAACAAAACTAAAGGGAATTAAAATTCCTTCCACAATAGATGTATATTCTTTTTTCACTCAAAAGAAGTTTTTATGCAGATTCGAATTCAACGCCAAAACGAGGCGGTACATCTAACAGCACAGAATGAAGAAGGTCATGAAGTACATTTAGATGGTTCAGATAAAATAGGTGGTCAAAATCTCGGTTTCAGACCAATGCAAATGTTACTGGTGGCTTTAGGTTCATGTGCTTCTATGGATGTGCTTTCTATTCTTGAAAAACAAAAACAGAACATAGACGATTATAAAGTGTTTGTGGATGGGGAGCGCGATCAGGATAAAGTCCCCTCTCTTTTTGCTGATATTCATGTCCGATTTGAATTTACAGGTAATTTGGATGTTCAGAAAATTGAAAGGGCTATTCGTTTATCGATGGAAAAGTACTGTTCTGTAACCAAGACTCTTGAAGAAACTGCATATATCACTTCCTCATTTATACTAAATGGTCATGAAGAACAAAGAATTTGAAACTAAAGCCATCCGGCATCAGGTTGAGCGAACTCAGCAGAAAGAACATTCGGTTCCAATTTTTGCAACCTCAAGTTATTTGTTTGAAAACGCGGAACATGCCAGGGCTTTGTTTGCCAAAGAAGCGGAAGGAAATGTGTATTCCAGATATTCGAATCCAAATAATGATGAGTTTATTGATAAGCTTTGTTTGTTAGAAGGAGCTGAAGCTGGTATTTCAACGGCATCAGGAATGGCAGCTATGTTTGTAAGTATTGCTTCTTTTTTAAAACAGGGCGATCATATTGTTGCATGCCGTTCTGTGTTTGGATCAACTCATCAGATTCTTACTCAGCTTTTACCACGTTGGGGTATAACACACACCTATGTTGATGTACACGATTTGGATGGCTGGGAAAAAGCTGTTACTTCTAATACCAAAATGTTCTTTTTTGAAACACCATCCAATCCGGCGCTTGACCTGATCGATATTGAGAAAGTTTCATCCATTGCTAAGAAACATGGAATTCTTGTTAATGTTGATAACTGCTTTGCAACTCCTTATCTGCAGAACCCGATTAGATCAGGAGCTGATATAGTTACTCATTCTGCAACTAAATTTATTGACGGACAAGGCAGAATGCTCGGAGGCGCAATTCTTGGAAGAAAAGAACTTATCGATGAAGTTATGTTCATGAGCAGGCATACAGGTCCGGCTATGTCTCCATTTAATGGTTGGGTTCTTTCCAAAAGTCTGGAAACACTTGCTGTACGAATGGACAGACATTGTTCTAATGCACTGGAACTAGCAATTTTTTTAAGTGCACATAACCAGGTTAAACTCGTTAAATACCCTTTTCTTGAATCACATCCTCAGCATGACCTTGCTAAGAAACAAATGAAACAAGGAGGAGGAATAGTCACATTTGAAGTTGCAGGAGGATTAGATCAGGGAAGGAGATTTCTCGATTTCTTAGAGATGCTTTCACTTTCTGCAAATCTTGGGGATACAAGAAGTATTGCTACTCACCCGGCTTCAACTACACATTCTAAACTTTCTGAAGAAGAACGTCTTTCTGTAGGTATTACTTCAGGATTAGTTCGTATTTCAACAGGTCTGGAAAATATAAAAGATATAATAGAAGACGTTAATCAGGCATTAAACAGATCAAAGAGTTAATCCACTAAATCTGTATTAACTCTGGTTGGTGTTTCTTTTCCGGAGACAATTCCCTGAGCTGCTTTTGCAATAGCCTTAATGGTATTTGTTAAGTGTGGGATATTTATTGTTTCAAATTCATCACTTACCTGATGATAGTCGGTATCTACATCTATTGGAGTTGTACTAATAGTATGAGCAGGAACTCCAAGTCTGGCAAGAGTAGCATTATCTGATCTATAAAAAAGGTTTTGTTGTGGATAAGGGTCAGGATAAAATTCATAAATAGTACCTTCTGCACTTTTGGAAAGCAGTGCACCAAAATCTGAACGTTCATACCCTGTAATCCAGGCAGTATTAGGACCTGAAACAGCCGGTTTACCAATCATTTCAATATTAAACATGGCAATAATTTGATCCGGTTCAAATTGTTTTGAAAAATACTGAGAACCGTATCCGCCAATTTCTTCGGCTGTGAATGTAGCAAAAACAAGCGTACGTTCAGGCTTGCTCAAACTCTTGAAGTGTTTAGCTAGCTCAATTACAGCGGTAACACCTGATGCATTGTCATTGGCTCCGTTTGCTATCGAATCACCTTCTACCGGGTTTCTGATGCCTATGTGATCATAATGCGCTGAAAACAATACATATTCATCAGAGCGTTTTCCTTCAATCATCCCAACAATATTAGCTAATTCCTTTATTTCGATAGTTGGTTCAATTTCCACTGAAAATGTGCCGGGGGTTTTACTTAATATGAATAAACTATTATTTCCTGTTTCTTCACTATGTATTCGATTTGGCCTGGAGAAAAAAGTCTGATAGCGGGCAAAAATGTCAGAATGAGAGGGGTCAATAAATACAATTACGTCTTCTTCAGAAGAAGAAAATTCTCTGAACTTTTCACGAAAGTTATCCCCAGGATTTAACGAATGTACGTTAACCGATTCCGGATTCCAGTTTAATGACATACCATTTAGTCTGGCAAAATAGTATTCATCTTCAATGAGTTCGCCATCAAGAGATATTACAGCAGAACCCATGCTTACTTCCTGTAGAGCAAAACTTTGTCTGAAATCTTCCAGGTTTGGATAAGTACTTAAGCCTGCTTCTTTAAATTTTGAAGAAATAAAATCAGCAGCTTTTTCAATGTCAGGAGTAAAGGTTTGACGCCCTCTCATTTCATCTGAACTTAAAGTCCTGAGTATCTCCGTCACACTTTCTTCACCTGGCTCATAAGACTGTGTACATTGAATGAATAATAGAGCAATCGCAAAGAAGACAGGAGTATATATTTTCCGGGAAACCATAAAGCCAGATTCGAATCAAATTATTGATCGAAAATAGGTATATCAAAATCTAATAGAAGTAAACGATTGTAAGTGGGTGTTAAAAATCCCTAAACCATTTCTTAAGTATAGTTTTTACTGAATCTACTGTGATAGGTTTAGAAATGAAGTCATCCATTCCAGCCTCAATACATCTTTCACGATCACCAGGCAAAGCATTAGCGGTCATGGCAATAATCACAGGCATTTTTCCCAATTTATTTTCGATGTTCTTTATACCCCTGGTTGAATCAAGACCATCCATTACCGGCATCTCCATGTCCATAAAAACTAGATCGTAGGCCTTTGATTGAACCATGTTAATAGCAATTTCGCCATCACTGGCAATATCTGCGTTAAGACCAATTCTTTCCAGTATTTTTGTAGCCACTTTCTGATTTATGAGATTATCTTCAACCAAAAGGATAGAAAGATTTTCTTCGAACAGACCATCTGATGTTATGTTGGAAGATTTAGAGATAGCTTGTCCTTTATTGTTAGTAAATAATCGTTCAAGGTTTGTAAGCAGTTTAGTTTGCTTTACAGGTTTGGTCAGGTACAAGTCAAACATACTGCGTTGTTCGTCATTCTCCAACTCATGAATCGAACTCAATAGAACCAGAGGAAGATTTTCGATTTCTTCTCGTTGTCTGATTCTCTTTGCTACATTGATTCCGTCAAAATCAGGCATCTGCATATCCAGGATTCCGAAATCGTATTCTGAAAGACCTTCTAATTCGTTCAAAAATGAAGATGACTTATCAAAAGTAGAAACTTCAACTTTTGCCAATTCCAGTTGCTCTTTCAAGATCAAAAGATTCGTAGGATTATCATCTAAGATAAAAGCCTTTTTACCGCTTAATTCTTTGTATGGGGGAATTGGTCTGACCCTTGTGCTTTCCAAAGCATGAATATTGAAGCTAAAAGTACTCCCCTCATCCGGTGTACTTTTGACAGATATACTTCCGCCCATCAGTTCTACCAAACGTTTGCTTATAACCAGTCCTAATCCGGTACCACCATATTTTCTTGTAGAACTGGCATCTACCTGAGTAAAGCTCTGAAACAGGCGACTCAGCTGGGTTTCAGAAATTCCAATACCCGTATCTTTTACCTGGAACTCAAGATTTATTTTGTCAGACTTCTTGTTAAGTACTTTTACACGAATCAGAATATCTCCTGAATCGGTAAATTTAATGGCATTGGCAGTGAGGTTTATCAGGATTTGCTGAAGCCGAATCGAGTCTCCAATTATATATTCGGGAACCTCTTTATTCATGTGATAAATTAATTCTAAATCATCCTTTTTGTTAGCGGAATAGGTAAGATCGAATACATTTTCAATCAGCTCTCTTAGGTTAAATTCACTTTCTTCAAGCTCAAGATTCCCGGATTCAATTTTGGAGAAATCTAAAATATTATTGATGATGCTTAATAAACTTTCGCCACTGGTTTTTATAGTACTGGAGAATTCTTTTTGCCTCTGATCTAATTCACTTTCTGTAAGAAGTCCGGAAAGGCCAATTACAGCATTCAATGGAGTTCTTATCTCATGACTCATAGTAGATAAAAATTGAGATTTGGCTCTTGAGGACTCTTCAGCTTGTATTTTAGCTCTTTTTAAAGAATCAGCAAAACGGAAAGAAAGAATTAGGGACTGAAAAAAGAAGAAGCTCAGATATCCAATAAAGTTTAATAGTAACTGATCTTCAAAAAATCCAAAGTAAACCATTATTTGGTACAGGAAAACTATGAAGACGATTCCTGTACTGACCAAAGCAAAACCCGCTCCAATACTCTTATTTATTGCAGCCCTTATGTATACATAAAATGCATAAAGGATATACGAAATCAGAACTACGAAATACGGGGTTACCAAGTGTGTGAAAATTGAAGGGGGCAGAAATAAAGACACTGCCATGAAAAGAATAGAAATCCCTGTAAAGAAATAAATGAGTCTTTTCGAACTTTCTTTAGGATAAAGGTTGAGAGTATAAATCCCAAACAAATAACCCGACAGAAACAGAGTTATATACTCTAATTTAAGTGTTACAATCCAGGGTATATCCTGCATCAAAAAGTGCAGAGGATACGAGCCAAACCCAATGATTCTATAGCTATATACGATACAGAATAAGGAAAAATATAGTATTGTTGTTTCATGCCGACCAAACAAATAGAGTCCAAAAAAGAAAAGTCCACCCATCAATAAAGCACCGGTTAGAATAAATGCATATCCATATTCCAGATAGCGGGCATCAAATAAAGACTCTGCTTTACCGATTTTTATGGTAAGGTAAGCGCCTCCTTTCTGATGATCGAAATTTGCTACATGTAGTACCAAATCAAGTGTATCTGAGGAAAGTTCTCCAAGTGCTACAGTCCTTGGTAACCAATAAGGTCTGTAAGATTCTTTGGTTCTCGCTGGATTTCCGTTAGAAGAAATCTCTTCACCATTCAGAAAAAGTCTGTATGAAGAGTAGAAATCGGGAATATCAACTGCTAATGGAGGAGAAGAGGAGGGAAGTAAAACCTGTGCACGATAGGTAGCAACACCGTAGGAGGAATATTCTTCTTCTGCATTCCAAAGGGCTGTAAAATTCCGGGTCGAATATTCAATATTGGTATCAGGATTTGCAGGTTCAATTAATTCTCCCCAATAGAACAACCAGTCTCCATCCAGAGTTACTATTTCATTTTCTTCAAAGCTGTGCGACCTTAAGTCAATAACTCCTTCGATCATTTTTTGTTGAGCATAAATAGAATTAACTGAAATAAGACAACAACAAAATACCATCAGTAAAAGTACTGAGTAACGAATAAAGAATATTTTGGCTACTTGATAATTCACAATAAAGCTCGGGAAGAAAATCAGGCGTTAACCGGAAACCATTTTAACAGAACCGATTCTGTAGTTTGTAATGTAATTGGCTTTGAAACAAAGTCTTGCATACCCGCATCAAAACAACGTTTTTTATCTTCAGTAGAGGCGTTTGCAGTCATAGCAATAATAGTAGGTGAAAAAGCTTTCTCACCAAGATCACGAATTTTTATAGTGGCTTCTATTCCGTCCATTTCCGGCATCTCCATATCCATAAAAACTAAATCGTAACTTTTTTCCTGTACCATTTCTACAGCTTCAAATCCATTGTTAGCAATTTCAGCAGAAAAACCAATTCGTTCTAATACTTTTAGTACTACTTTCTGATTGATGAGATTATCCTCAACAACCAGAATTGAAATATCTTTCTTTGGTAAAATTTGAGGGCTTATTTTAGGTTTCTCCAGTTTTTCGATTTCATTCTCTGGGATAGACTTAGAAGTGATCGTAAAATAGAAGGTTGTCCCAGCTCCTTCTTTGCTTTGTACCCAAATTCTACCTCCCATTCCCTCTATTAGTCGTTTACTTATCGCAAGACCTAGCCCCGTGCCGCCATATCTTCGATTTCTTTCAGCTTCAATTTGTGAAAAGCGATCAAAAAGTAAACTCATTTTACCCTCAGGAATCCCTATGCCTGTATCCTTTACAATAAATAAAATCTGTCCTTTTTCTGAAATTGATTCTGTAGTGGTTACCTGAACCGAAATCTCTCCTTCATCTGTAAATTTAATAGCGTTACCAATAAGATTAATAAGAATTTGACGAAGCCGGGTATCATCAACTTCTATATAATTTGAAAGAGAATCATCAAATCTGAAACTTAGCTTTACTTTTTTTGGATCGGTTAACGATCCAAGCATTTTTACAATATCAGCAAGTAGTGTAGGAATGTGAGTTGGTTTGTATTCCAGTTCTACATCAGAGGATTCAATTTTTGTGAAATCAAGAATATTATTAATGATATTCAGAAGATTTTCACCACTTCTTTTAATAGTTCTGGCAAATTGTGTTTTCTCTTCTTCTGATTTGCTATCCAGTATAAGTTCTGAAAAGCCAATAACAGCATTTAGTGGTGTTCGAAGCTCATGTCCCATTGTAGATAAGAAATGAGTTTTTGCAGTAGAAGCAGTTTCTGCCTGTTCTTTAGCTTTATATAATGTGTACGAAAATCTGTTAGATAGTGTAAGAGATTGAAGGAAGAAGAAGGAAATATATCCTACAAAGTTGATAAATAAATTTTCTTCAACTAATACAAAATACTCCAATAAATCATAAACAAAGACTATAAAGACCACACCTAAGCTTGCAAGGGCGAATTCTGAACCAACTCTTTTATTTAATCGGGCCCGAACCAAAGCATAGGAAGAATAAATAATGTAAACGGTTAGCAGAACAAAAAAGGAATTAATTATATAAGTGAAATAAAAGGGAGGCAATAATAGTGCTGCAGCACTAAAACTAAAAAGGACAAAACTAAATCCGTTCATTATGTATTTGGATACATCTTCGGGATAAAGAAATTTTATAAAAATACCGAATAAAGATGCAGACAGATATAATGAAATATATTCGAGTTTGATAGCTACGATCCAGGGTAGCCCCGGAATAAGAAAATGAAGCGGATATAATTCTGTACCAATAATTCTATAACTATAGACAAAGCAAAAAAGGGCAAAGTAGAGGATTACCTTTTCCGTTTTACCAAAAGAGTATAATCCTATAAAAAATAATCCTCCCATAAGCAGAGCACCAGTCAATACGAAAATATATCCAAGTTCAACTTCTCTGGTTCGTTGTAGTTGTTCTTCTTCGCCAATTAATATTGGGAGCCTTATTCCTCCTTTGCTATGGTGAAAGTTTGAAATATGAAGTGTAATATCTATTTCATTAGACTCAAATTGATTTAAGGGAATTGTTGCGGGAACCCATTTGGGTGAATAGTTTTCTTTACTTGTTCCAACTATCCCATTACTTGCAATCAGCTCATTACCAATAAATAATTGATACGCTGAATACATATCTGGAATGGTTAACGCCAGATTTGGGTACTCACGGGGAAGTAAAATCTTCATTTTATAGGTGGCATACCCAAAAGAGCCAAGTTCGGAATACTCATTCCATAAATGTGGAAAAGGCACCAATTCCGGCATTTTACGGATTGGATCACCAGGCTGAATCAACTCCTTCCAAAAAAACTGCCATTCACCATTCAGTTTAATTGGGTCTGAAGCATCTAAATTATAATTGGTCAAATCTAAAACCCCTCTTTGAACTACAGGTTGAGACAGACCTTGCACCGGAAGAAAGGCAATCAAAAATAACCCAAGGTAAAGCCAGAATGTTCTTTTAACGTAGATCAAGATAAAGATTAAGAGACGTATTTATATCTCTTAATGTATACAAAAAAGAATAAAAAAAGCCATGTATTAACATGGCTTAATGTTTTGCTTACAATAAGTTATGCTGTGACTGGTGTCCACTCAAAATCGGGGTCTCCGAACTTCTTTAACGTTCGGTAATGAGAGGCAACAGCTTCGCTAAAAGTTTCATGGCAATTATAGGGGATACCAAATTCTTTAGCGGTTTCTTCCACAATTGGACTAATTTTTGGATAATGAATACTACAAACTTTGGGGAATAAGTGGTGTTCAATTTGGTAATTAAGTCCTCCAATGTACCAGGAAAGGAATTTATTCTTTCTTGCAAAATTGTTGGTTGTAAGCATTTCATGAATTACCCAGTGATTTTCAATCATGTTCTCTTCATTCGGAAGTGGGTGAGTAGTCGATTCTACAACGTGTGCAAGTTGAAATACGATTCCAAGTATTAAGCCTGCTACTAAATGTAATGTTGTAAAACCAATAAACCATTGCCACCAAACTATATCAAGAAATAATAATGGCAGAACAATCATAACTGAGTAATAAATTACCTTAGTTATAACCAGCTTGATCCACTCTTTTGTGGGATGATTTTTATTTTCGTAAGGACCTAACGGGGATTTGAAGAAGTACCAATAATCTTTTACAAAAACCCAGAAAAAAGTAGCAAAACTATAAGCTGGAAAAGCGAGTACATGTTGAAACTTATGTACTTTTTTATATTCGGTATGAGGTGATAGGCGAATAAATTCAGCTACTTCAAGATCTTCATCATGACCATGAATATTTGTATAGGTGTGATGAATAATATTATGTGTGATTTTCCAGATGTATCCGTTCGCTCCAACTAAATCAAAGAATATTCCAAGAGTGCTGTTTACAGCATTATTTGAAGAATAAGCTCCATGTAGTGCATCATGTGTAATAGAAAAACCAATTCCTGCCATTCCTATTCCCATTACAACACATAGCAACCACATTTGAGTCAGGGAAAAAAGACCCGTCATTATTAGGGCGTATGCACCCCAATAGGTCCCAAGAATAACTAATGTCTTGATAACCATTGCGGCATTAGCATGCTTCGAAAGATTATTACTTTCGAAATAGTGATTTACTTTTTTCTTAACAGCTTTGCTAAACTCTTTGTCAATTTTGTTATTAAACGTAACTAGAGACGGCATGGAAAAAATTTTGATTAATTTTACAGCATCCAAAAATACAAATTTTTGGTTTTTTATGCTTATTAAACCTATTTAATGGAAAGACCATTCAATATTAAACGATGGAAGTAAGTTGAAGTCAGGAGAGAAAATCCTGATTTCTAAGTAAACCATTCTGGCTTAGCAAGATTGGGATTAGGGACTTCGTATTTATCTCAATACCGAGATTCACTTTCTTAGGATATATTGAACTCAAGTATTGTTATTATCATCGGAATCCAGCTTTTTCTTATTTCTGGAGTATCTCATTTGAAGTAATTCTACGGCAAGGGCAAATCCCATTGGAAGATAGATATATGCTTTTGGAACTTCTTTATGAAACCCTTCCATAAAAATAGTGATACCAATACTAATCAGAAATGAAAGAGCCAGAATTTTTAAGGCAGGGTTTTCAAGTATAAACTCTCCGATTGGTTTAGCAAAAATTAATACCCCAACAAATGACACAATCACAGCTGTTACAATGACCCAAACCTGGTCGGTTAATCCGATTGCTGTAATCACAGAGTCAACAGAGAAAACGATATCAAGAAGAACAATCTGAGTGATTACTGATCTGAACGTATTTTTTTTAGCAGCAAGTTCTGGATCAACTAGTTCATCTTTCAATTCAACAGTATGATGAATTTCTTTTACAGCCTTATAAATCAAGAAGAGACCTCCAATTATGAGAATTAAGTCTCTAACTGAGAAGTCCAGAAATATTGGATTTGTCAGTTCTGTTAATTGGAGAAGTAGAAAAAGCAGCAGTATTCTGGCAATCAGCGCTAAAGCAAGACCAATAATTCGGGCTTTTTGTTGTTGCTCTTTTTTTAAACGGCTTACAAAAATTGTGATAACCAGGATATTATCTACTCCAAGAACAAGCTCAAGTCCTATGAGGAGTGCGAGTATCCCAATTATATCAGCCATAAATAAGCGTTAATTTAAAATTTGATCGATTACTTTCATGTTAGCTAAAGCGTCTTCCAGGGGAGTAGGAACCGGTGTATTTTCCAAAATAGATTTGGAAAAAGCATCACCCTGAAGCGTGTATTGGTCACAGATTTCAAAAAAGAATGTTTCAGTTTCTCCACCTGTGTGTAAGTGAATTTTACGGGTAGCTTCATTTCCTGCATTAAAGGGAATATTTAATTCCATGTACCCCTTAGTTCCGTAAATAACAGCCGATTGTCTGTGATCAAGTTGGGTTGAACACATAAACGTAGCGATGCCATTTTCAAATTCCAGCATTCCAGATGCTAAACGATCGACTTTAAATACCGGATCATAATCAACAAATGATTTCACATTGATTGGTTCACTTTCAAAAATAAACCGGGACAGATTTATACAATAACATCCAATATCTAACACACCTCCGCCACCAATAACTTCCTTATTTCGAACATTGTCAGGGTCCACATTATAAAAAGTAAACACTGAATTAATTGATCGAACTTCCCCAATTTCACCCCGCTTGATAATCTCTTTTACCTTTGCCCATTGAGGATGAAAACGGTACATAAATGCTTCCATCACTTTTAAATGTGGATGTTTTTGTGTGGTCTGGATAAGTAACTCAGCTTCTGTCGCTGTTACAGAGATTGGTTTTTCACACAATACATGTTTTCCAGCTTCCATTGCCTTGATGGTCCAAGGAACATGTAAATGATTAGGTAGTGGGTTATAAATTGCTTCGATCTCCGGATCTGAAAGTAATTCCTCATAACTGCCATAAGTTTTTGGGATGCCTAGGTTTTCAGCTGCAGATTGAGCATTCTCTATATTACGGGAGGAAATTGCAACAACCTCACACAACTGACTTTTCTGAAGTGCCGGAATCACATTTTGCGTTCCAATTTTAGCAGTACTTAGTACTCCCCACTTAATTTTTTTCATCAAACTGTAGTTTATCTTTTATAGCCTTAAAGTCCTGTCAGGTGTTTTAAGTACAGAAAGTTAAATGACTATTCGGAATGTATACAATTATTCTTTGAGCAACCAAAAGTCAACTCTTCCCAAAGCAACATAAGGAACAGCAACAATATTACGATTGGGGTCAATAGCAATATCTGCAGGACGACCAGGTAGTTTGATAAATAGTTCATCCTTCCCATCAATCATAAGGTGAAGGCTGGAATCAAACTGAGTAGAGGTAATGAGCCCATCATCAAAGAACTCGATGCCATCATAATTATCACTTCCTGCAGCTGTACCAAAAACGGAAAGGGAGTCTGAAACTACATCGTACTGATAAATTTCAGGTCCATCGTTCCAAGGTGCAAAAACCAGATTTCCATTAGGCAATTTTGCGATTCCATTGGGGAGTATCGGCAACTCATCAGCTACCAATTCGGCAGTAAAATTCTTAATTCTGTAAAATGCACGTCCACCAGTATCGGTAACGTATAGATAGTCATCATTACCTTCTACAATATCGTTGATGAAGCCATTTTCGAAGGCTCCAAAATCTACAAAACCTAAGTGATCGCCACTTATTTTATTGAAATAGTGGACTCCTGCATGATCAGCTACCCAAAGAGTGTCACCGGTAATATACATTCCTCTTCCGGCATCGAATGGGAATTCTTCAGTTCCGGTCATAAATTCTAACTCAAGAATTTCACCGGATGAAGAAACTTTCGAAATGTATGCATTTGCATCACCTGATGTGGAACCCACAAAACAGGATACAAAAAATACATCCAGATCTTCATCATAGCGGACTGCTTCAGGACCGTCAAAGCCTTCAGTAGAAAATAGAACGGTACTGATGTCTTGTCCTCTTTTCCAGTCTTTTGTTTTTGGTTCTTCCTGCGAATTGCAGGAAATACTAAAAAGTAGGATTACAATGTAAAAAACAGCAAGTCGGGATAAAGTAAATTTCATAAAATAGAGTATTTGAGAAGGTTTAGTCAGAATAAATATCATTAATTATTCCTGCAAGTCGTACTCCAGCCTGAAGTAAACGAAGTTCTACTGTTTCAAAATTAAGGAACGAGTATTCGTATCCAAGTCGGCCATTTTCCGGGTAATCATATACTTCGGGAAGAAGAGCCTGTGATTCATATGCCCATTCTAACACGGTAGTAGACTGCCATTCAGCAACGGTTTCTTCGGTAAGTTGATCATCGATAAAATCAGCTAGTTCTGTAAAACTAAGTTGCTTGCCATCAATCATATTTGAATCCCAAACACGATGGAGATTCGAATTGTCGCCAAACCACTGAACCCGTGCATCATTTCCTCCACGATCGGTTCCATTTCCAACATGGAGAGGTTGGTGTAAATCTCCAACTAAGTGAACAAGTACCTTTAAGCTGATTGCTTCCTGTTCTTCAGACAATTCACCTGATTTTAATTCAGTGATCATTTTATCAATAGCCCAAATGATATCACCTTCTTCAGGAGTACCTGCTTCTTCGTAAGTCATTCCTTCAGGAATAGTACAATAGTGCCACGGACTCATATATCTGAAGTCGCGGTCTGAACGAATTTCATCCATCCATGTACTTACTTCTGCAAGAGAATTTCCATTCAAAACCCGGTGTACATGTTCAGCGGCAGTATCTGTAAGTAATTGAGTAGCAATATGTCCGGTTGTGCGGTGCCCGATTTGTCCCCATCGTCGAGCCTCTTCATCAGAATTATTAAACGGTAAAAGAAGCGTAGTAATTAATAATGCAATTTTCATGATTGATAGTAAGTTTCATTTTTTTTAATGCTAGCCAATCCAACGTATAAATCATAATACGATTTTGTAAAGGTTGGCAACAAAGTGATTATAATGAGTTAACGTCCCTGATTCCTTTTTTCCCAATGAGTAAGATCCAATTCAAGGTCGCTAAAAAAGTCAGTGAATTTTTGTGGTGAATCAGTTTGAATATCAAAAAGGAGTAAATCATTACTTTTGTCAGAAAAATATTCTGTTACTGCATTAATATGTTCATCCCATTCGTTGCTCCAGCAATTCATTAACTCTTCTTCAGAGTTATGAATATTATCTCCGCATCTACAGGAACGGTAAGTAATCCGGTTGTTTTTAAGATTCAGGTTCAACCTGCTATTTAACCAATCCTGTTTATCACGTGTGTTTAAAATAAACTTACTTCCCGGATATTGTTCATACAGCGTTTTGAAATATTTGAAGGCATATATCGGAGGATGAGTCTGAATATCTAATTCCGCCTCTTTAAGATACTTTCTGAAAATCGGGTATCTCCATTTAAGTTTAGGTAATCTCCACATATTCACTTTTTCCATATCCGTGTAGAGATCGTATTTCGGGCAATAGGATAGAAGAGATTCACCTTTAATTTTCGCAAGTTCAATTCCTACTGCAATAGTTCCTTTATTCCAGTGAGCGGCAGAGTAACCATTCTGCTCAAAAAGATAGGCAATGGACGATGTCCCACATCGGTTAAATCCTATCTGAAAAATAAAATAAGGAAGCTTTTTTTTTGGTTTGAAAAACAATCGACCGAGTTTAAAATGATTAATGAAAGAATGATGGTACGAAAACAGTAACTGAGCTGCTAGTCAAGTTCTGAAAGGAGGTTTGAAATATCCAGCGGACGGGTAAACATTTCTATGGAACCATCCTGTTTCCTCGGCCATTGAGCTTCAGGTCTGTCCCAATATAATTCCACACCATTTTCATCCGGGTCATCAAGATATAAAGCTTCAGATACTCCATGGTCTGAGGCACCTGACAAAGGATATTGTTCATCCATTAATCGTTTAAAAATGACAGCTAAATCTTTACGGGTTGGAAAAAGAATGGCTGTATGAAAAAGTCCCGCACTTCTTTTAGGAGCTGGAGGAGCACCAAGACTGTTCCAGGTATTCAATCCAATATGATGATGGTACCCTCCGGCGGAAATAAATGCTGCCTGTTCACCATAAGTGGTTATAAGTTCGAATCCTAACAATCCACAATAGAAATCAAGCGAACGTTCAAGATCAGATACTTTCAGATGAACATGTCCGATTTTTGTTTTAGCAGGGATTTTATACTGATTCTCCATATTGAAAAATGTTTTTCAATAGGTAAGGGGATTCAGAGCAAGAAACAAGAAATTTATAGCTCACCAGATTGGTAAAGCCTCAATTCTTATGCCAAAATATTTCAAGTTTTCCTCTAGTTCATGGAGGTCAATGCCTGAAACATCGATGCGCAATACCTTTTCTTCTGACCCCTCCTCTATCCTCCCCTTGATTAAAGGGGAGGATAGAGGAGGGGTCAGAAGAAAAGGTATTAGCGATGGGTCATAAGATCTAACTTTTTAATAATGTTTTAATTGTGGTCAAAACCTCGTTCATTTCTTCAAGTTCTTCAAGTTCTTCAAGTTCTTCAAGTTCTTCAAGTTCTTCATTTCTTATTCTTAAGACATGTAAACCAAGCTGATGCATTACTACATCTCGTTGATGGTCATATTCTTTTTGGAAATCATGCACCTTTCCATCTAATTCAATCACTAATTTTTTCTCAGCACAATAGAAATCGGCGATAAAGAAGTAGGTTCTATTTCGATCCTTGCGATAGATAATAGGTTTCTGACGTAGTAATTTATATCCCAGTAACTTTCGGTAGCGTATCTCTTGCCATAGTTTCCTTTCCGAAGGTGTTTGATTCTTCCTGAGTTCACGCGCTAGCTCCGTTATACTTTTTTTGTTTACTGAGTCCATACCAGTATGACCGGGTTTAAGTCAATTCCTTACAAAATTCACACCCACCCTTATTCCCTCCCTATGCTCAGGGAGGGAGACGTGTTAATGGATAAAAGATGTTAACAAGGAGCTTCCTCCCTTGATTAAAGGGGAGAATAGAGGAGGGGTAGAAAAAAGGGAAGACCGAGGAGGTGGAAGAAGTAGCGTGGTAAATAAAAGATAAATTCATACCCACCCTTATTCCCTCCCTATGCTCAGGGAGGGAGACGTGTTAATGGATAAAAGATGTTAACAAGGAGCTTCCTCCCTTGATTAAAGGGGAGAATAGAGGAGGGGTAGAAAAAAGGGAAGACCGAGGAGGTGGAAGAAGTAGCGTGGTAAATAAAAGATAAATTCATACCCACCCTTATTCCCTCCCTATGCTCAGGGAAGGAGACGTGTTAATGGATAAAAGATGTTAACAAGGAGCTTCCTCCCCTTGATTAAAGGGGAGGATAGAGGAGGGTCATAAAAGAAGGGACGGGATGGGTCAGAAATCTACACCAAAATATTCTCGCCGATTTCCGGAATAACTACTTTGGTATCGGTGATTTCTTCCAGCACTTCTTTGAATTCATTGGGATCGGCATCGATAGGAGGCCATGTTCCATAATGCACCGGAACGGCAATTTCAGTATCAATCATTTCCACAGCATAGGCTGCTTCTTCGGGTCCCATGGTAAAGTGATCGCCAATTGGAGCCAGTACTACATGAGGTTCATATAACTGTCCGTAGATTTCCAGATCTGCGAAAATATTGGTGTCTCCCATGTGATAGATGCAAATATCGTCTTCAAAGGAAAGAATGAGTCCGGCAGGATCACCCGCATATTGACCGTTGTACGAAGAACTGTGATTAGCCGAAACCATGGTTACAGAGAAATCATCAAAATGAACCGTTCCGCCTTTGTTGAAACCAATTGCCTGATCTTCAGGAAGTCCGTCTTTGGTTAGCAATCCGATTAATTCAAGTATCCCAACTACTTTTGCTCCGGTATTTTTGGCTATCTCAATCGTATCGCCAACATGATCATCATGTCCGTGAGTAAGTAATACAAAATCAGCTTCTTTCACTTCCTTTAACTCATCGGGTGTGGAAGGATTTCCATTCAAAAAAGGATCGATGTAAATAATGTGTCCTTTAGGAGAGATAATTTTTGTTGCTGAATGGCCAAGCCAGAATGCCTTTACGTTAGTTTCCATGTCTATTAAATTTTTGAGTTCGAATTCACTAAGTAAAATGAAGATCAGCCCAACTTAGTTCCAAGAGTATTATTCGTTATGATCTGTTATCTTCATGGAAATAAGTGAAAGCATGGGAATTTTTGATTCAATCTTTGGCAGCGATACTCCCCGGAAAGATGAGGTCTGGAATGTTCTTGTTCAGAATGAAGAAGTGGATGAGATTTTTATGGCTTCAAATAGTGCACCTCAAGTTATTCTGAAGCACAGTAATAGTTGCGGAACCAGCTACTTCGCCAAAAAAATGTAGAATCAATTTCTAAAGACGAATTAGGTGATTCTACTCTTCATCTGATTGATGTTATACGAAGCCGACCTGTTTCAAACTATCTTGCAGATAAAGCAGGAGTGAGGCATGAATCCCCACAGATTTTCGTGATTAAGAACGGAGAAGTGGTTTGGCAAGCCTCTCACGGTATGGTGACGGCGGATAAGTTGATGAAAGCGCTCGAAGTATAAGGACAAAGGAACAGGGAAAAGGGAAAAGGGAGAAAGGATTTGGTTATACTTCTCCTTTCTCCTTTCTCCTCCTAACCTCTTGGATGAAACTGCTTATGTGTTTGATGTAGTAAAGACCGATCAACGTGAGTATAAATTTCTGTAGTCAGAATAGAAGCATGTCCCAGCATCTCCTGAACTGCTCTTAAATCTGCACCGCCTTCCAGTAAATGAGTGGCAAACGAATGCCGGAAAATATGCGGATATACTTTCTTTGTGATATCGGCTTCCTTGGCAGCTTTCTGAACAATGTTCCATACGCTCATCCGGGTTAAAGCCCCACCGCGTTGATTCAGAAATACTTTGTTTTTGGCTTTATCGGCTTTCTTTGGATTAAAAAAAAGAGGCCGTGCCTGCTCGATGTAATGTTCCAAGGCATCCTGCGCAATTTCACCAACCGGAACCAGTCGTTCTTTACTCCCTTTACCAATCACACGGATAAATCCTATTTCAAAAAACATTCGGTCCGTTTCCAGATCGGTTAGTTCACTTACGCGCATTCCTGTTCCGTACAAACATTCCAGAATTGCTTTGTCCCGAATTCCTGCTGGTTTGGTAGTATCAGGAGTATCCAGCATTGCCTCGATTTCCTGAGGATCCAGTATTTCGGGGAGTTTTTTAGCTTTTTTGGGGAGTTCGATTAATTCTGCTGGATTAGCCGCTGTGATTCCTTCGACAACTGCAAATTCATGGAAGCCTCTGATACTGGAGATATTTCGGGCAAGTGATCCTGCCGAAAGCAGTTCATGATCCATGAGGTAATTCAGAAAGTCCTCGATGTGAGAAAGACTAACCCCTGCAAGATCCGAGATCTTTTTTTCAACCAACAGGAATTGCAGGTACCGGTTTAAATCATTTTCATAGGAAACAATGGAATTACTGGCGAGACCTTTTTCAAGTTTTATGAATTGAAGATATAAGTCCAGTTCCTGTTTAAATCTCACGATTAGGTTTGTTGAGATTCTTCTTCCTGTGATTCCTGGTTTTCTGAAAGATTTGTTTCCTGTTCATCCTTTTTTGTCTGTGCTTTTTCAGCTTCTTCTTTATCTCTTTTCTGATCTTCAGGATATTCAATTCTGCTATGGTATACACCAACCAGAATATTCAAAAATGTTTCTTTGATCACTTGTAAATCTCTGAAGGTAAGTGGACAATGACTTAACTGTCCTTCAGTAACCCTGTCATCTACCATTCGGTTTACCAGGTTTTCTAATTTGGTATAGGTAGGGTTTTTCATCGCCCTTGAAGCGGCTTCAATTCCATCTGCAAGTAATAAAATTCCTGTTTCTTTAGTGGATGGAAGTGGACCTTCGTATTTGAATTGTTCTTCATCCAGCATTTCTTTCAGGTTTTCATCTTCTTTGGCTTTTTCAAAAAAGTACCGAATAATGGAAGTCCCGTGATGAGTTTCAATAAAGTGAATAAGCGTTTTTGGCAGACCATGTTCTTCAGCCATCTTCACACCTTCACTTACATGAGCTTTAATCACCATCGCACTCATTTGTGGTTTCAGCTTATCATGTTCATTGACTCCACCAGATTGATTTTCTACGAAATAATCAGGCTTGATCATCTTTCCGATATCATGATATAATGCTCCAACTCTGCCTAGCAATGAGTTGGCACCAATGGCAGATGCGGCTGCTTCCGAAAGATTCGCTACTTGCAAACTGTGGTGGAAAGTACCCGGCGCTTTATTCATCAAATCTTTAAGTAATGGCTGGTTTGTATCACCAAGTTCTAGCAGTGTAAAGTCGGTGGTAACTCCAAACAGTTTTTCAAACAGCAAAATGATTGGGTATGTGAACAAAATAAACACAGAGTTTATCGCGATGTACATCAGATTATCAATAACAACTTGCCATCCATCCATACGGGCAAGACTGAATGCTCCCATGGTAATCACATAGGTAAGAAATACTATACCGGGTGTAGTAAAGAAAAACTGTGAGCGGTCTTTAACATCCCTAACCGAAAAAACGCCCATCGAGCAAGCGGCAATTGTAGTTATAGTGAATTCAAAATTATATCCGTGCACTAACCCAATTAAGGATGCAAGGGTAACGGAAGCGATAATTCCAACTCTGGAATCAAAAATGATAGTGAGAATAATGGGTGCAATTGCAACGGGAATGATATAGGGATGAGCGACATCCAAAGTAACGATAATGGCTGTTGCAATACTGATTAAACTAAGTGTGAGAAAGACCAGGAAGAAGAGTCCATTGTGAGAGCTGATTTTCCTACGATAGAGATAGAGGTACATGAAGAAAACCAGAGAAATAACTATCACCAATATGACACCGCCACCAAACCTGAGCCAGCGCTCCAGTTCAGATGCATTTAATGAACGTGCTTCATCCAGACTAGCCAGAATATTAGCGGTCTCTTCATTAACAATATCTCCACGGCGAATAATTACCTGACCCTGAGCCATAGCACCTTTCGTTTCTGAGATATTTGCGATGGCTTCATTTAAACGCTCTTGTCGGCGTTCTTCACTGATTTTGTAGTTCGGCGCAATTACCTTGTTATACAATTCGATCCCGAGTCGAGCCAGGTCTTCGGGCAATATTCTGTTTAGCTGAAACTGGGCGTATTCATTTGCTCCACGGAGATCACGAACACGTGCGATGTTGATAGGTTGTTCGGTACTTAAAGAAGGATTCAGAACGGTGATTTGGTCGGCATTAATATTAGCCTTATTAACGTTGATAATTCCCTGATTAAGCATTTCATCAATCACAGATTCTAGCTCCTGTTTAACCCGGATTCCGCTAAATAGGTTATCAGGGAGACTGTTACTCTTAACATCATGGTAACTAATTAGAAGCGTATTGAGAGCGAAATCGGTAATACCAATATTAGATTGCTCATATTCTCTACTGAACCTAAGGCTGTCGTCCAGAATAGTTGTACTGTTATCATCTTTCGACGTTTGCCAATCATTGTAGCTTTCAAGTATAGGTTGTAGTGATCGGTATAATGAATCCAACCTGGTTTGAATGGCAATAGAAACACCTTCATCTACCACAAAAATTGGGGAGAGCTGTTCTTCTATAGCCTCCTCCTCAGTAGCAATTTCCTCAGTAGTTTTCTTAAGCGCAAAAGTATAAGGGGCAGTTAAATCCTCGGCCCTCCAGGGTTGTCCAACGGTATAGTTGAAGGTAGACCGAACCGACGTTCTGGGTAGGGAAAAAACCGAGATAAGTATAAAGCAGATGAAAATGAAAGCCCTTAAATAAGGATTCCTTTTAAGAGAGTATGCTTCCTGCTCTTTTTTCATTTTTTCGCCTAGCAGAGGAACCATCTCTTTTTTCTTTCTGCTTAATCCGATTTTTTCAAGAAAACCCATTAGGTATAGCCGTATTTAAAATTATGGTACAAGTTTACCAACACACCTTAAATTTACAAATCTATTTGTTCGGATAGTAAGTCTATTAAATATTAAGAAATGAAACTGAAAGCTCTGGATCCGATTTAAGGTAGAAATTTGAATTAAAAACTAACTATGAAAAAGCAATTAACAATTTTTACTCTTTTACTATCAATTATGATGGCACCAAGCCTGACTAAAGCTCAGGATGGATTTTTTTCTGATGCACGTACTCTTGGAAAAGGAACAACTGCATTAAGTATACAACCTGTTTTTTTAACTGAACAGGAAGATTTTATGTTGATATTCAGAGGAGCATACGGAATACAAACCGGGCTTACTGGTCACGCAAAATTAGGTGTATTCGAAGACGAGATTTATTTCGGTGGTCATATTGAAGGAAATATTGCTTCAGAACCTAATGCAGGACTTTCCGTTGCAGTTCTGGGTGGATTATACACCTATGGTGAACTCGGTCTGAAGACTGGTATTAATGTCAGCAAATATCTTGATCCTATTTCAATTTATACCGGTGTAAATTATCAACCATTATTTCTGGATGGTACCACTCTTCATAGTGTATTAGTTCCGGTTGGATTAGATATACACTTAAGAAACACTGAAAAAGTGGATTTAATCTTTGAAGCAGATATTCCGGTTAATGATGATGCTCAATTTCTACAGGCACTATCATTAGGAGCACGTTTTTACCTGTAAATAAAGTTTAGCTCCTGGATATTGATTCAGGAGCTTATTTTTTTCATCTCATCTAAAGTAATCCTGTTTTCATAGTATGCTTTACCAACTACAACAGCATCTATATTTTCAGAATCCAGATTTTTTAAGTCTTCAAGCGAAGAAACACCCCCGGAAGCAATAAGCTTTATTTCCGGAAACTTCGATTTTAATTCGATATACAACTCATGATTAGGACCTGAAAGGGTGCCGTCTTTGGAAATATCGGTACACAATATTTCACGAAGACCGTAATCAATCATTCTGGAAACGAAAGAATCAACGGATTCGGAAGCAGTTTCCAGCCATCCACTATAGGCAATTTTTCCATCCTTTAGATCCATCCCCAGAATCGTTTGATCCGGGTAAGATTCCAGAAGTTGAAACCAATCTCCTTCATTTTTTACGGCCATGGAGCTACAGATCACCTTCGAAATTCCTTGCTCCAGAAGATATTCGGCATCTTTAAATGTTCTGATTCCACCACCTGTTTGAACAGAAATTCCAAGTTCATTTATCACCTGCTTAATATGTGGAAGATTTACAAAATATCCTTCCTTTGCTCCATTCAAATCTACAATATGAATATGTTGAAATCCGGCTTTTTGGAATTCCTGTGCCTGGCCTAAAGGGGATTCATTATAGACAGTAACTTCCTCGTACGAACCTTTATGTAGTCGTACACATTGGCCATTTAAAAGGTCTATGGCTGGTATAACTTGCATGAATAGTCTTTCTTGATCTTAATTTGTATATACGAAATCCAGAAAATTCTTCAGGATTTTAGCTCCTGTTTCACCTGATTTTTCGGGATGAAACTGAACTCCGAAATAGTTGTCTTTGGCAACTACTGCGATAAATGAATTTATATAGTTACAACTTGCCACAGTAAATTCACTATCGGGAGCGTAATAGCTATGTACGAAATACAAAAACTCATTGGATTCAATTCCCTCAAGAAGCGGATGATTTTTATTTTTTGTAAAAGTATTCCATCCCATATGCGGAACTTTAGCTTTTTGTTCATCGAATTTTACGAGAGAACCGGGGATGACTCCAAGTCCTTTTGTATCGCCTTCTGATGAAGATTCGAAGAGTAGTTGCATCCCAACACATATACCTAAAACCGGTTTCTTAGTTTTCTTTAACCATTCATCAATGCCGTTTTCTTTAAGTGATTCCATTGCCGACCAAGCATGTCCGACTCCAGGGAAAATGACTCCATTTGCAGTATCCAGTTGATCTGGAGTTTCGGCAAGAAAATAGTCTGCTCCCAAGCGATCCAATGCATTGGAAACAGAGGCTATATTTCCGGCTTTATATTTTATAAGTGCAATCATATTTGTCTTGTTTGTCATTTCGACTGGAAGGAGAGATCTAAAGAGTGTTTTTTAAAAAACTTTATAGATTTCTCGGTCTCTACGTTCCTTCGAAATGACAATTTTTAATTTAAAGAGTTTTTTTGGAATCAGGTTCGTAAAAGACCCCACCCCGACCCTCACCTTCGTAAGGGGAGGGGGCTCTTCAAGAGAGAGATATTTTTTAAATAAGTTCTTCCCCTTGTTAAGGGGAAGACAAATGGGGTCGAAAAAAGGATCAATCATTAAAGAGCTCCTTTAGAGCTTGGAATCTGATTTTTAATCCTTGGGTTTTTCTCAACTGCCGTTTTCAAAACCCGGGCAAACCCTTTAAAAATAGCTTCTATTTTATGGTGATCGTTTTCACCTTTAAATTCAATCTGAAGGGTTGCTTTCAGATTCATAGCCAAACTGTAAAAGAAATGTTTAATCATTTCTGTGGGTACATTACCAACATATTCCCGGTTGAATTTTCCCTCAAATGTTAAATAAGGTCTGCCGGAGAGATCTAATGCAACAAGTGCCTGAGCTTCATCCATTGGAAGAACAAAAGCATATCGCTCAATCCCTTTTTTATCTCCAAGAGCTAAAGTAAGAGCATCACCTAAAGCAATTGCGACATCTTCAATAGTGTGGTGTTCATCCACTTCTAAATCACCATCACATGTTAAATCAAGATCAACTAATCCATGTCTTGAAATTTGCTCCAGCATATGATCAAAAAACTTAAGTCCGGTTTTGATGTTAGAAACACCTGTTCCATCAAGATTTAAAGAAATTCGGATATCAGTCTCGTTTGTTTTCCTTTCTAATGAAGCCGTACGTTGCATTCCTTTTTTATAAGACTGAGCTAATTCATTCAGATCATATCCGGAAGCAATTACATTTTCATTCACCCAGAACTCAAATTTACCTTCGCTCTTGTCGTATTCGATAATGGCATCCGCTTCTTCACGGGGAAAATTATGGAGTAACTCTTCGTGAGCAAGCAATCGGATTTGTTGTTTGCTCAGGTCAGACTCATTCATAGATATTTGGAAGCCGTCGTTTTTTAGCTCACTCAAAAATTGAATAGCCCCTTTTTCAGGTATCTTTTTGAAATTCCCGGTAATAAGAGTTGTTGCTTCAATCCAAAGTTTCATAGTGATTGAAAGATAAAATGTTATTTATTTGTGATGTTTGAATTTTCAGACTTCGATATTCTTTATTAGACATCAATTTAAAAAGACTAATTATGAAAATTTTTATCTGGGTACTTCGCGTAATAGCAGCTGGAATTATGTTACAAACACTGTTTTTTAAATTTACCGGAGCACCGGAGAGCATATATATTTTTGAAACAGTCGGCTTAGAACCATTTGGAAGATATGCTTCGGGAGTAGCCGAGCTAATAGCATCTGTTTTATTATTAATTCCCCGAACAAACTGGCTGGGAGCTATTATTGGACTTGGAGTAATCGGCGGGGCTATCATCAGCCATTTAACCGTTCTTGGTATCGTTGTACAGGATGATGGAGGCACACTTTTTATTATGGCATTGGTGGTCTTTGCCAGTTGTACCACACTCTTATTTATGCACAGAAAAGATATTCCAGTTATTGGGGAACGGTTTAAGGAAGAAAACTGACCAAATCTAACCCACCCCTTATTCCCCTCCGTTGGAGGGGAGACTTTTTGTTCGGAATATGCAATTAATAAATAATTCATCACTTTCATATGGAGTGAAAAGTCCCCTCTGGAGAGGGGATTTAGGGGTGTGTCAAAACGGTTTCGAGAGCATTGAAAAAGCGTTCGTTTTCTTCAGGAGTTCCAATCGTTAGTCTGAGACAATTTTCACAATGCGGTTCGTTGCCGCGGTATCGAATCACAACCCCTTTTTCGGCTATTTTTTTATAAATATCCAGAGCATTATTAATTCTGAATATGAGAAAGTTGGAATCAGTTGGAAATACTTTTTCAATTTGAGAGATTGATTTAAGCTTGCCGACTACTTTTTCTCTTTCAGATTTAATTTGTTCTACTTTTGCCTTCATGGCATTAACATAGCTAAATCCCTTAAGGGCGGTTTTTGATGTCAGTTTGTTAACATTATATGGTGCTTTAACCTTCATCATATAGCTGATTATCTCAGGATCAGCTAGAGCAATTCCAAGGCGTATACCGGCAAGCCCAAAAGATTTGGACATCGTTTGTAGAATCACGAGGTTATTTCGCTGTATTATTTCTTTAGCGAAACTTGGTTGTTCGGCAAAATCTATATAGGCTTCATCAAGTACTACAATTCCTCTAAATCCATCTGCAATAGCAAGAATATCTTCAGGTTTTAAAGAATTTCCGGTAGGGTTATTTGGCGAACAAAGAAAGATCAGTTTTGTTTGTTCGGTAACAGCTTCTAAAGTTTGTACAACCTGCAATTGGAAATCTGAGGTAAGAAGAACCTGATCCACTTCAATATCATTGATAGCGGCAGAAACTTTATACATTCCATAAGTAGGAGGCGTGATTAACACTCTGTCTTTGCCGGGTTGGCAGAAAATTCTGAATAAAAGATCAATGGCTTCATCGCTGCCAACTCCAACAAATACATTCTCTGAATCTACTTCCCTGAAGTCAGCAATTCTGCTTCTCAGTTCTTCCTGATAGGGCATAGGGTACCTGTTCAACTCCAAATCATCTTCGAAAGGAGCACCTAGTGCATTTTCGTTTGCATCAAGGAGGATTCCGGAATCAAAATCATCCCGTGCACTTCGGTAAGGAGTTAAATTCAGAATATTAGGTCTGACTAGTGATGATATATTTATTTTGTTTGTCATTCTAAATCCTTTAATCGGATACTTACCGCATTTTTATGCGCCTGCAGTCCTTCCAGTTCAGCCAATGTTTCTACAGCAGGGCCTATGTTTTTAATTCCTTCTTTCGTCAAAGATTGTATCGTAATAGACTTTTGAAAAGAAGCCAGATTTACACCACTGTACATTCTTGCATACCCATAAGTGGGTAAGGTATGATTAGTACCTGAGGCATAATCTCCAACACTTTCCGGAGTAAACTGTCCCAGAAAAACTGAACCTGCATTACTTATTTGATTTATATATGCCTCCGCATTTTCAATATTAATGATCAAGTGTTCCGGTGCATAGCTGTTTGAGAAATCGATCGCTTCATTCAGCGAACCTACAATCAGGCTAAAGCTGTTTTCCAATGCTTTTGAAGCGATTTCCTGTCTGGGAAGTTGCGCTAGCTGATTGTTGAGTTCCTGTTCCAGTTTATTAAGATCAAATTCTGAAGTTGCAACCAAAACTACCTGACTATCAGTGCCATGTTCCGCCTGAGAAAGCAAATCTGCTGCAACATAGGCTGGATTCGCATATTTATCAGCAATAACCAAAACTTCTGATGGTCCTGCCGGCATATCGATACTGATTTGTGCTTCACTATTTTGAAGGATCATCTTCGCCGCAGTTACAAATTGATTTCCTGGTCCGAATATCTTATCCACCTTAGGAACGGATGTGGTTCCAAAAGCCATTGCTGCCACTGCCTGAGCTCCACCTGCTAAAAGAATTTTATCAACTCCGGTTTTTTGAGCGATGTATATAATTTCTGGAGCGATAGTTCCATCAGCCTTTGGTGGAGTTGCCAATACTATGGTAGAACATCCTGCTATCATAGCCGGGATGGTAAGCATCATTGCAGTGGAAGGAAGCACAGCAGTACCACCTGGTACATATAAGCCTACCCGTTCAATGGGTCGATTTACTTTTTGGCAACTTACTCCGGTCATCGTTTCTACTTCAATAACCGAGGATTTCTGTGCTTCATGAAAGCTGACAATGTTATCAAAAGCGGTATCTATGGCGTTTTTTACTTCATCAAATAGGGAAATAGAGATTTCATTCGGAGAAATAGTAACAGAATCTAAATCGGCGCCTTCAAACTTTTTAGTAAACGTTTTAACGGCTTCATCTCCTTGATCTTCAACCTGATTGAGAATAGGTTGAACGATTCCAAATACAGAAGTGAAATTCATTTTTGGTCGTTTGACAAGTTTGTCAATTTCAGACTTACTTAATGATGAATATTGGTATGATTTCATGTTACCTGAATTTGAACTTAGTTTATTATAAAATCATACTTTCAATTGGGAGCATCACAATATCGGATGCTCCAACACTTTTTAATTCTTCCATCACTTCCCAGAATTTATTAATTGGTATGACAGTGTGGATGGCAACCATATTACTCTCAGCAAGAGGAACTACTGTTGGGCTTTTCATAGAAGGAATAATTTCTTTTATGACATCTACTTTATCCTGAGGAGCGTTCATCATAATATAACGACTCTTTTTTGCCTGTTGATAGCCATCAATCCTTACCAGAAACTTTTCTATTAATTGTTGTTTACCAGGAGAAAGTTCTTTGTTGGTTTGAATTAACTTCGTTTCAGATTCAAGGATTGTAAAAAGTTCCTGAAGACCATTTGCACGAAGTGTTCCTCCCGTTGAAACTAGATCCGAAATAGCATCAGCTACTTCCAGTTGCGGAGTTATTTCAACGGCTCCGGAAATTTCAACAACATTGATCTCTACGTTCTGATCGGTAAAGTACTTTTTAGTAAGAAATGGATAGCTGGTAGCAATGGTCTTTCCCTGGAAATCTTCAACTGACTGAAGTTTTCCGTTCTTAGGAGCGGCAATGGAAAGTCTGCAGTTTCCATAATTTAGTCCTCTTAACACCGCTACATCTGCATCTTTTTCAAAAACTTCATTGGCGCCTACAAATCCAAGGTCACAAATACCATCCTGAACATATTCAGGAATATCATCATCCCGAAGCAGTAAAAGTTCTACATCGAAATTCCTGGTTTTAACCATCAAGTTGCGCTTGTAATTATCAAATTCAACGCCAATACCATGTAGTAAATTGATGGTTTTATCAGTTAAACGGCCACTTTTTTGAATGGCAATACGTAAAGAAGTTGTGGAATCTTTCGTCCGGTTCATGAGATCAATAAATAAAAAAGGTTAAGAAAGTAGATTTGAAAAAAAGTTGAAAAACGTGGTGTGCTAAGATTATTGCACGTGATGGTGTCCATGATGGAAACCATGATGAGAATGATGGGCGTTATGTAATAGAATGTTTTTCACGGAGCAAATATAGGAATTGATTATTTATCAGGAAACCATTTTTCTAATTTTTCAATAATTTCATTTTTTCGAACCGGCTTGCTTAGATAATCGTTCATACCTGCAAAAATACATATCTGTTTATCTTCTTCTGAGGCATTTGCAGTCATGGCTATAATAATTGGTTGGCCATCTTTATATACGGTTTGTCTAATTTTTTGAGTGGTTTTAAGTCCGTCAAGGACGGGCATTTGAACGTCCATTAAAATTAAATCATAAAAGGAATGTTTAATTTTATTAAGCACCTCTTCTCCATTAACCGCTATATCCATTGAATATCCAATTTTTGTTAATAACCCTTTAGCTACCATTTGATTAGTAGGGTTATCTTCGGCAAGTAGGATTTTTATTTTTTTGGGTTTATAGGTTTCAGAAATATTCTCAAACTCTGCTGAAGGGTTGGCTTCGGTCAGAGCTTTATACATTACATTGATAAGGTCGGTTCTTCGTAAAGGTTTATTTACTGTTAATAAGCTGTTTTGAAGGTTAATGGTATCCGAAAGAAATCCGAATGGAACAATCCTTACTAATGGTATTTTCTTAGAAGATATGTGAGTTTGAAAACTTTTTTGAAGGGTTTCATCTTCTGAGGAAAACACAAACTCTTCAATCAATATAATGTCTATAGAGTTGTATTTTCTAAAGTTGGCTACCAGTTCATTTAGAGAACTAAATGTATTCACTTTAAATCCCCAAGCACCTAGCTTTAATTTGAGTAAATCTCTTTGTGAATGATTTTGATCTGCTAATAGGACGGTTTTACCCTTAAATTCTGCGGGTATTTCTTTTAATTTCTTAGAGGAGTTATAAGGTATTTCAATTTTAAAAGTAAATATCGAACCTTTACCTATTTCGCTGCTTACTGAGATTTCACCGCCCATTAAATCTATTAGGCTTTTAGTAATGGCCAGTCCAAGTCCGGTACCTCCGTAATTACGTGTTGTACTGACATCAACTTGAGAAAAAGAATCAAAAATATTCCCAAGTTTATTTTCCGGAATACCAATTCCGGTATCAGAAACAGCAAATATTAATTCAACCTTATTATCATGAAGTTTATCTAAAGTGATTTTATAAATAACCTCTCCAATATTTGTGAACTTTATTGCATTCCCAATCAGGTTCACCATTATCTGTTTTAACCGAATTGGATCTGCTTCTATGGAAGGAGGGATGGTCTCATCTACATAATAGATCAGGTCTATGTTTTTTTCTTCTGCTTTGAGCATCAGAAGATTAGCTACATCAGAGGCAAAATCATGAATATTTAGTTCTTTTTGCTCCAACTCTAACTTACCTGATTCTATTTTAGAATAATCAAGTATATCATTAATAATGTGGATTAAATCGTATCCACTTTTATGAATGGTATCTATATAAAGTAGTTGTTCCTTAGTTGGATTTGAGTCCTTCAGAATTTCTGTCATTCCAATTACTGCGTTCATTGGAGTTCGTATTTCATGACTCATATTTGCTAAAAACATTGCTTTTGAGCGAGTCGCTTCTTCCGCTTTGTTTTTTGCTTCGATAAGAAGTTTTTGAGTTTTTTCCAGCTCTTCATTTTTCTCAGATAAATCCTTGGTGATTTGCTCGAAGTGATCGGCTTTTTTAAGCAAAAGCTTTTCAATTTGATGTTTGCTTAATGTATTGATTCTTCCTTCATCCATTAATTGTTCAGGAAGCAGGGAAATGATTATCTGAAATGAATCGAGGTTTATATATTTTTTTGAAATTGCCTCGTATGCTGTATCAAATCTTCGAAGAGCCGTTTCCTCTCCGAGTTTTTCTTTAAGCAGGTCGTATATCAAGAAGCCTAATCTTCTCAAAAAGTGAACCCAGTCACCGAGATCAGAGGGATTAAATGATTTTTCATTCAGAGGGTTTTTGCTGGGAAATGCATTTGGTACCGTTTCTAAATAATTTTTTATCCCTTGTAATTTTTCACTTCCCTTATCTCCAAGCAAGTCGAATAATCCATCCAGTATCCGAAGAAGAAAAAGTCTGCTTAATTCAAATTCCTGAGTTTGTTCATCTTCAAATATTAAAGCGAAATCTTTTAATGCGAGCAAAGAAGCAAACTCAACTTTTACCAGCATTCGGAGCTCTTTTTTAGAAAGAGAAAATTGCCGATCAATATCAGTCAGATATTTTTCAATATACAAATAGCTCTCAGGAAGCTTTTTCTTTTTATCGTTGCCACTTAGTGATAGAAAATTTTTTATGAAAACAGTAGCAACATGAGCATTATTATCGTCATCAATTTTATGAGAAAGAAAATCAAAAAGCTGATTTATAGACTCAATAAAAAACTGATCTTGTTGATGTTTTTTCTGCCTTTTTTTAAAAACAGCAATTATATCTCTTAAAACGCTCATAAAAAAAAGCCAGACACTTATGTCTGGCTATTCAAAGTTAGGACTTACTGGCGTGATAAATTTTGTAGAATCCGATCGCAGATAAACACCAGGTAGTCATCAATGCAATAAACCAAACTACTTTTCCAAGTGGTTGATCGAAAATTATATCAAAAATATCAAGATTAAAGAAGCTTATGAGTTGTAAACTCAAATGACCAACCGCCATTACAAGAAAACCCCAAGCTAAATAAATCATTCCTGTACCAAAAACACCGCCTTTAAGTGTTTGTGAAGTCTTAAAGCTATAATAGATACAAACAAGGAGGAATGGTAATTCTAATATTCCAAACCATTGTGCAAAGCCTATTTCATGCATAGTAGTGTAGTTAGTTAGACATTAAATTTGTACAAAACATATGATCTAATTTTTTTTTTGGTAAAACAATTAATAAAAATTTAGAAACTGGAATGCTCAGGTTTTATCTTCTGACGAATTAAAAATCTTATCAAAAAACTGAAATGACCACAATAGCTCAACTTACATTCATCCCTCTGGCAACTCATAATCCCACAGAAAAAGTACAGGAGTTAATTGAACACCTCGCACAATATGATGTTAAAATTGAAATCGGCTATTTGTCTACCACTGTTATTGGCGAAGCAGATACTGTATTTAAGTTGATCCGAGAGGTATATGATACCATGGCGTTAGAGCAGGAGAGGTTCAGATTTCATGTAGAACTATTGAGCCCCGAAAGATAACTTCAGGGAAGATTTTTCATTTCTAAAAACAATTTAATGTAATAGTTACGTCCAGTATCACTCTTCCTAGAAACTTGCTAAACAGGCTTCTAATAGGGACTAAATTGTGATTTTATTGAGTGAGGTAACTCATGAAGGTTAGGCTGGATGGCTGGATTATTTTACTTAGTGTAGTTCTAAACGTTGGTGCGTTTTTAAAGGTATCAGGTCAAAGTCAACAGTATCCACCTTCATTTATAAGTGATAATTTTATTTACCAGAACTGGACCGCCAAAGACGGACTTCCTGTTAATTCAGTTTCTTCTGTTACACAGACTTCTGATGGCTACATTTGGCTTGGGACTGAAGATGGGTTAGTACGTTTTGACGGTCTGAATTTTAAAACATTCAGAACCAATGAATTTCCCGGGTTAAGATATAATAGAATCAGAGGTGTAAGCTCTTTTGACGACAAACTCCTGATTCTTAACTCTAATATGGAGTTTATTACTTACGATGGAATTAAGTTTGATTTAATTCCAGATCAGGATTCATTATCCGGTAACGTTTATACAGGTTTAATTAAAAACGATTCTGAGAGAATCCTTATGCCGACTACTTCCGGTCAAGTTTATACTATTTCAAATGACGAAATAGAATTATTACAAATAGAAGATATTCAATCACTAAAAAAAAGGAAGAGAGGGGATTATCATTGGCAGGCTTATCAAGAAGAACTATACTTAAACGATCAGCTTATTATTGATTTTCAAAACCAAATTAATGAATTAATAATCGACAGAGAGGGGACTGTTTGGGTTGCTACTTATAGTAAAGGATTATATAAAGTCAGACCAAACTTATTTGAGACATACAGTATAGAAGAAGGGATGCCAAATAGAAATGTTTATCCAGTTATGGGCTCAAAGGATGGCAAACTATGGGCAGGAACTTATGGGGGAGGAATTGCAACTATTACACATAATAATGTAACCGATGGATTCCTTTTTGAAGGAGTTTCTTCTGAGATATTTATACAAAGCATTATAGAAAGAAATAACGGAGATATATTGGTTTCCGTACTAGATGAAGGGGTTTATAAGTATTCAGGCGACCGTATTTTTATGGAGTATCCAAGTCCGGGAGAAGGAACAGTTTTTTGCTTTTTTGAAGATTCAGATGACAAATTATGGGCGGGTACTTCATCAGGGTTGTACCAATACACTGAAGAGGGTAATTGGGAGATTTATACTATCTCGTCCTTTAGCAATGCAAGAATAAAAGCAATAGTTGAAGCTCCCGATAAATCAATGTGGCTGGCTACCAGTGGGTTGGGACTTATCCATATAAATGAGGGTAATATTTTCCAGATAGGTAAAAATGGAGGGTTATCAAGTAACCTATTGCGAAGTATCTGGATAGATAAGTATTCGGAAAATGAAAAAAATTATAATGTATGGGTGGGGTCAGAAGAAAGAGGGTTAAGTATACTACCAGTTCAAAGTGGAAACCCAGTCCCTTTAGCAATAAAAACGATAGGGAAAGAGGAAGGGCTATTCGGTGATGTAATTCATAGTATCATACCAGATGATTTTGAAAGAATATGGATGAGCTCTAATCAAGGATTATTCTGGGTGTATAAAAAAGATATTGATGAATTTGTAAAAGGGAACATTGAGAAAGTAATCTCTACAGGATATACCGAAGTTGATGGGTTAAGAAACCGCGAAGCAAATGGAGGGATACAACCTGCAGGGATAAGAGATAAAAATGGTACGCTTTGGTTCCCAACTCAGGATGGGGTTGTAAAGGTTGATCCATCGACAATATCAAGGAATTTGGTAATTGCTCCTGTTCATATAAATAAAATAAAAACAGACAAGGGAGTTATTAATGAAATCAATGAGTCTATTGATTTAGACTTAGGGGATAGAAACCTGGAGTTTTACTTCAATACCTTAAGTTTTATCTCACCCGAGAAAAATAATGTGAGGTACCGGCTTTTTGGCTTTGATGAAGATTGGATATCAGCTGAAAATAAAAGAAGCGCCAGATATACAAATATACCTCCAGGAAACTATCGGTTCAGAGTTATAGGGACTAATAATGATGGAATTTGGAATCAGCAGGGGGCTTTGTTAGAAGTCAACATTCCAGCCTATTTTTACGAATCATCCTGGTTTTTATTCTTGATAATATTTCTGATCGGAATTCAAGTCGCTTTAATTTTTATGCTGGCAAATAAAAAAGCCAAAAAAACGGTACAGAAAAAAGAAGCAGAGTTGTTTAATGCAAAACAGTTAATAATGATGTTGGAATCAAAGCTTCATGATCACGATTCATTAAAAAAAGCCATGTTAATGAATTTAAGCAATGATCTTCGTGAGCCGGTAATATCACTTAGAGAACAGGTAAAAAAGGAAAGAGAACCCATTAAAAAAATTATTGAAAGAGAAACCTTTGAGATGCTTTCTTATATCGACCAGTTACTTTTACTTACAGAAATTGAACTGGATGAAATCCAAATCCATCCTAAACCTGAAGATTTAGTTGAAGTCGTAAAATCCGGAATTGCTCTTCATAAGAATAAAGCAAACAATTCTGATCCTGTTATTGAATTCACCAGTAATTCAGAGGAAATCACTATTTCTCTTGATGTACGATTCGTTTTCATTATCATAAAAAACCTTATCAGTAGGGCGGTAAACCACACTTCAGTTAGTAAAATTAGGGTTCAGATTATAGAAGAAAGCTCTGTTTGTACTGTAAAAATTTCTGAGGACGGGAAGTCAATAGAACAGAAGGAATTGAAATCCATTTTTAATCTATTCAACACACATAAAAGAAACCGAAAAAAAGAGAAGAATTTAGGAATCGAGCTTCCGCTTGTTGCGAAACTGGTTGAATTGCATCACGCTTCTATAGTAGTACACTCGGTGCCAGATTCGGGTAACACTTTTTCTGTTATTTTTAAAAAAGGTCATATGCATTTCAATAAACCTCCTGCTGAAACACAGCTAGTAAAAGAAACCTCAAAAGTTGAAAGCTAGTAAATATGTGATTTGTCAGATAATCAGGTTTGCAAAATCTCGTTTTATTATAAAACAATAGTTTTAGTAGCTCCTACCTTCTTCGTATCTTTGCCCACTTTAAGAAGAGGCGCACCGAATATCATTCATGAATAACATTCGTAATTTTTGCATTATTGCTCACATCGACCATGGTAAATCAACCCTGGCCGACAGACTTTTACAGACTACCGGAACTATTTCTGAACGAGACATGCAGGAGCAGATGCTGGACGATATGGACTTGGAGAGAGAAAGAGGAATAACCATTAAAAGTCATGCCATTAAGCTTGATTATAAAGACCAAATGGAGAGTTATTCAACTTTAATTTAATAGATACTCCAGGACACGTTGATTTTGCATATGAAGTATCGCGCGCTTTAAAAGCTTGTGAAGGGGCTATTTTAGTGGTTGATGCCACTCAGGGAATTGAAGCACAAACCATTTCAAATCTATACCAGGCAATAGAGCAAGATCTTGAGATCATACCGGTGTTGAATAAAATTGACCTTCCAAGTTCAGATCCCGAAGGAGTAGGTCAACAGATTATAGATTTAATCGGCTGTGAAAGAGACGAAATCTTGACAGTTTCAGGGAAAACGGGAGAGGGAGTTCCAGTACTTTTGGAGGCCATATGTGATCGGATTCCAGGTCCAAAGCAGGAAACAGATAAACCTTTACGGGCGCTGATTTTTGATTCCGTGTTTAATACATACCGTGGTTCTGTTGCTTATGTTCGGGTAATGGAGGGAGTACTCAAAAAAGGAGATCTCTTCAAATTTATGGCCAATAAAGAAGAATATAATGCGGAAGATATTGGCTATCTGAAAATGAATTACCAACCTACAAAAGAGTTAAGAGCTGGTGAGGTTGGCTATGTTATTGGAAGCGTAAAATCACTACAGGATGTTCGTGTAGGTGATACGATTACCACGGTAAAAAACGCCGCTACAACTCCGATTCCAGGTTATCAGGAAGCAAAACCGATGGTTTTTAGTGGTATTTATCCTACCCAATCTGAAGATTTCGAAGATTTACGAAGTGCACTTGAAAAGCTTCAATTAAATGATGCCTCTTTGACATATGAACCAGAGACTTCTAAAGCATTGGGTTTTGGATTCAGAGCAGGTTTCCTTGGGCTTCTTCACATGGAAATTGTTCAGGAACGTCTTGATCGTGAATTTGATATTGATATCATTACAACTGTACCAAACGTTCAGTACGAAGTTAAACTGGAAGGTGGGGGATCTAAGAATGTAGACAACCCAAGCCAGATGCCGGAAATCGGAGATATTGATGCAATTTTTGAGCCATATATTAAAGCAAGCATCATTACTCCCGCAGACTTTATTGGCCCTATCATGAAACTTTGCCAGGAAAGACGAGGGGTGTACATCAACCAGATGTTCATGCAGAATAATCGTGTTGAAATTACCTATGAACTACCGATGGCAGAGGTTGTTTTCGACTTTTATGACAAGCTAAAATCAGGTACAAGAGGGTATGCTTCTTTGGATTATGAATTTATTGAATACCGAAAAGGAGATTTGGTTCGTTTAGATATCTTGTTGAATGGGGAACAGGTGGATGCACTTTCGAGTATAACTCACCGCGACAAAGCTTACTATCAGGGACGTAAAGTATGCGCGAAACTGAAAGAGCTTATTCCAAGACAACAATATGAAGTAGCTGTACAGGCGGCAATCGGTAGCAGAATTATTGCTCGTGATTCCATCAGAGCACTTCGTAAAGATGTGACGGCAAAATGTTATGGAGGAGATATTTCCAGAAAGCGGAAACTTCTTGAAAAACAAAAAGAAGGTAAAAAGCGAATGAAACAAGTCGGTTCAGTAGAGATTCCACAGGAGGCTTTTCTGGCTGTACTTTCAATGGATGAGGACGACCGATAATTATGAGAGAATCAAAAAAACAACTCTTTTTCTTTTTTATACTAATGGTATTGCTGACTTCTACAGCTTATGCACAGTTTGAAGAACCGAATATCAAAAAAGTAGAAACGGAAGATGCAGAGGCTTTTCTGGAAAGGTTTGCTGAAATAAAGTGGACAGGTCAAGGGTTTAATCCAAATAGTTTGGATCGAATCCCGGCTATCGAAATTCGGGCCAGATTAGAAGGAGTTTTTGGGGAGCCCACCAAAAAAATAGAAGATATAGTAGATGACGGAAAACTTCGGGCAGGGCAGGCTATTCAATTTGAATACTGGTTTATAATTGATGGTGAAATTCCAATGATGGTGTTGGATTTAGACGGCCCATTTGCTGATGGTTTAGTGTATGTTGGAGCAAGTCGGTATATAGATTTAATGCCTCAGGTAAAAAGGACGTTAACTCGGCTTGTAACAGAAGTTGAGCCAAAAGAGTATACCGATTATTTTTACTCCCCGGAACGGTATCAGTGGTACAAAGTAACCTATTCAAATGGGGTTTATAAGAAGGAAGAAATTGATGTGCCTTCACACATAAAATTAAATTAACTCACTTAGAACTTGGAAGAACAAAAGGCATCGGAAGAGCAATCAAAGTTTGCATTCTGGAAACGAAATAAAAAAAACAAAGCTGAAGAAGAAAAACACGCAAAATCGTGGCTAAGAGAATGGATTGATGCCTTGGTGTTTGCATTTATTGCTGCAGCAATTTTAAGGTCATTGATTTTTGGATCTTATAAAATACCTACCGGCTCTATGGAGCAGGATCTACTGATCGGTGATTTTCTAATTGTATCGAACCTTACCTATGGTGCAAGAACTCCTATGGCAATCTGTATCCCTTTTACACAAGTATGCCTACCGGGTGTGAAACTTCCATCTACCCGACTTCCGGGTTTCAGGGATGTGGAGCGAAATGATATTATCGTATTTAATATTCCCTGGGAGGTAAAACCAATTTCACAAAAAACCAATTATATCAAACGGGCTGTTGGTGTCGCCGGAGATACTTTGGAGTTGAAAGAAAAGATTTTATATGTGAATGGTGAGCAGGAAGAATATCACGAAGGTGTTCAAAGATTTTATAACCTTCAGCTAAATCAAGGCGTTCGATTAAGTAATGCTAAAATGGAATCTGTGGGTGCCGGAACCATTGGCGGAGAAGGAAGATATGTCAGACAGATGAGTCAGAATACGTATCAGGTTAATATGACTTCTGATGTTGCAAATGTAGTACGTTCATGGCCGGAAGTTGACTCATTATCTTACTTCATGTTTGAAGAAAATGAGCCAGTGTACCCATACATTCAAAGTGCGGGTAATTTTTCTAAAGCATTTCGCAACCATGATAATTTCTCGGAAATAGTGGTTCCCTTTGAAGGACAGGAAATACAACTCGACAATTCAAACTGGTACATTTATCAGGATTTGATTGAACGATACGAGAACAATTCGGTTGAACGGGAAGGAAATGATTTCATCATTAACGGTGAGAGAACCAATACTTACACCGTAAAACAGGACTATTATTTTGCAATGGGTGATAACCGGGATAACAGTGAGGACAGCAGGTTCTGGGGATTTGTTCCAAAAGACCACGTTATTGGAAAAGCCTTTATTGTATGGATGTCGCTCGACGGATTTGTACCAAGGTTCAGCAGAGTATTTCACATAATTGATTAATGGAAAGGGAGAAAGGAACAAGGAACATCTGATAGGTTCCCTTCTTCCTTGTTCCCTTCTCCCTAACCCTTTGCATTAGTTTTTTTATAACAGGTGAAGTAAATATTCAGATGTAAAATTTTATTCGCTCATCAAGTGAATATTTTTTTTTAGATTTGAAATACTCATTTTAAGATATGGTCGGAATTCACACCAAAAATACAACTTTTATTCAGCGCTATGTTTCATTAGCTGTGTTTATAGGATTTCTGTGTATTCAATTCCATTCCTTTACTCATGTTCATATTGATTCCTTTTCTACTACTGAAAATACTCATCAGAATGAACTCTTTGATTCTCATCAAATAGCTGGACAATCTTCTTCAGATGTTGAAGAGCTGGTTGATTGTGTTGATTGTGTGTTAACAAAACACCTTCAAAGCAATGTATTACTAAGTGAATTTAGACATTTGGATGTCTCATCCGGGTTAAACGTCTCGACTACTGATACACTATTACTTCAGCTTTCAGTAAATCTGTTTCAGCTTCGTGCCCCTCCTGTTTATGCCGTTTAACCTTACCTAAAGCGGTTTTTTAACCGTAAAAAAACGGTCTTGGCTTTATAAGCCATACTAAATCAAATTATAATGAAATACGGAGTTGTCCCGGCATGGACTATACTGGTATTATTCGCATACAATATCAGTTTTGCGCAAGAAACTTTTTCACCACCTGATGAACCTCAGATTTTTTCTTATTCAGAGATAAGTGGCTCCATTCAAATTGATGGTGAACTGGCTGAACAGGAATGGTTTGATGCCTTCCCAATTACTGACTTTATACAAAAAGATCCTGACCAAGGCTCTCCTTCGAGCTATAAAACAGAAGTAAGAATAATTTCTTCTGATGAAGGACTTTATATAAGTGCAGTTTGTTATCAGCCAAGATCTCAAATAGTGGTTAAAAACCTTGAACGAGATTTCGAATATTTCCAAAATGATCTGTTCGGCATCTCAATAGATGGGATACTGGATCAAAGAAATTCGTTGGTTTTCCAGATTACTCCAATGGGGAATATGCGAGACATGCAGGTAATTGATGGGGGTGATTTTAATGTCGACTGGAATGCAAACTGGGAAGCTAAAACATCTATCAAAGAAGACAGGTGGATAACAGAAATGCTCATTCCATGGAATGTACTTCGTTATCCATCAGGTGCAGATGAACTTGGAATTATCTTAACAAGAAATATCCGAAGCCGGAATGAATTTACAAGTGCTCCAGCGGTTCCACGTGCGATGACCGTCTACCGGATGGAATATGCCGGTCGTTTGACAGAGTTAGAAACTCCTCCTCCATCTACAAACATACAGATTAATCCATATGTGCTTACTGATTATAGAACCATGGAAAACGGTGGTGTATCAGAGACTGAACTTGATCCTAAATTGGGTGGAGAAATAAAATGGGGGGTTACAACCAATTCGGTATTAGACCTGACGTTTAACACTGATTTCGCACAGGCAGAAGCAGATGAGCAAGTGGTGAACTTAAATCGTTTTTCCGTTTTCTTTCCCGAAAGAAGGCAGTTTTTCCTGGAAAATTATGATCTATTTAGCCTGAATGTGTCAAACTGGGTTCTTCCATTTTTTAGTAGAAGAATCGGTCTCAGTGATTCCGGTACACCGATTCCAATCGATGCGGGAGCACGTTTTGTAAGTCAAACCTCAGATTACCAATTGGGAATGCTCACGATAAGACAGAGGGAGTTTGGGGGGAGTCCGGCTTCTAATTTCGGAGTATTGAGATACTCTAAGAATTTTTCAGGGCAAAGTCGAGTGGGCGGCTTAGTAACAATCCGAAATGATGAAAGCATTAATTCTAATCCGGCACATAATAATTCCACATTTACCATAGATGGGTTTCATCGCTTTAATCAATCATTATCTATGCAAGCGATGCTCTCCGGTTCTTATGATGACGAAACAGAAGATGGATTAGGTGGACAGTTCTGGATAGGATATTCTAATAACCTGATGTATATCGGGCTGCTTGAATATTACAACCGAAACTACAATCCAGGAATTGGACTAGAGATATTAAATGATAATTACATTATGACTAGTCCTGCTATAAACCTCGACTTACGACCTGATTGGCTTCCTTCGTTTATTCGTAGTTATACCCCGGGAGCCTATGCATATATTTTTAACAGTTCGATAGATGGGGCTCATCTATTCAGCTATGCTGGATTCGGATTAATTGATCTGAACTTTCAAGATGGTTCAACATTTTATTTTACAATTCAACCTAATTGGCAAGAATTAGATACTCCATTCTTTCCAGTAGGGATAGAAGTGGCACCGGGTTCATATCAATACAACCGATACTTCCTTACCTATCAAACAAATCCATCCGCAAGAATTTCCGGAGGAGTTAATACTTCCTTTGGAACTTATTATGATGGTTTTTTGGAACGGTATACCTTTTCAGGTCGTGTCGCTCCAATTCCACACATTGAGTTTGAAGGAAGCTATGAGCTTACACGAATACATGATTTAGGTGTTAATCAACTTGATGAAGAAACACACTTGTTCCAATTCGGTCCAAGTCTGGCCTTGAATCCAAGATTACTATTCTCAGGATTATATCAGTGGAATAGTTCTTCAGAACAACATCTGGTTAATGCTCGTATTTCATGGGAGTTTCTCCCCTTATCGTATGTATATCTGGTATTGAATAGCAGTTTGATAGATGATTCAGATCCTCTTCAACGATTAAATCAACAGCAATATATCGCCAAGATTTCCTATGTACACCAGTTTTAGAATTTAGTTGTTAGATAGACCAGTAATCAGGGTGTTGATGCGTCCTGGTTTCTTTAAAAAGCAAAAACAAATAAAGTAAGATGAATGAAACACCCCAAATAGCCATAAAAACTCAAAATCTTATTAAAGAGTACGATGGTAAACTCGCATTAAATGATCTGAATCTAAGTATTAACGCCGGAGATATTTTTTGTCTCTTAGGAGCAAATGGGGCTGGAAAAACTACAACTATCAACCTTCTTATGAATTTTATCAAACCCACATCCGGAGAGGCATTTATTTATGGAGTTGATGTGGTGAAGAATTCAAGAGAATCGAAGAAACATCTCGCATATATACCAGAAAATTTAGTGCTGTACAACGAGCTGTCCGGAATTGAAAATCTGGAATATTTTCTGGGGTTAGCAGGACTCAAATATAGTAAAGATGATCTGGAAGCTTATTTAACAGAAGCTGGGTTACAAAATGATGCATTTGGAAACAGAGTAAAAACCTATTCCAAAGGAATGAGACAAAAGATAGGGATTGCCCTTGCTCTGGCCAAAAATGCGAAGGTATTGTTACTCGATGAACCAACATCAGGATTAGATCCGAAGGCAAGTAATGAGTTTTCCAAACTATTAATGCGCCTAAAAAACTACAATGTAGCTACACTTATGGCTACCCATGATCTTTTTCGGGCAAAAGAAACGGGGACACATATCGGGATTATGAAAGCTGGCAACCTTGTTAATCAAACGTTAACAGAGAAGATATCACATAGTGAGCTTGAAGAACTCTACTTAACTCATATAAATAATTAAGTCATGATACTTCACATTGCAAAAAAAGAACTGAAAGAAACTGGACGATCAACTGCCTTTTTGTGGATATTTGCTGTTGTTATACTGCTTAATTCGATTTCTCTTCTAGTTAGCTATAACCAATACACAGCAAAAGAAGAGCAGCATGAACTTGCCCGAATGGGAGAGCGGGACAGATGGCTGGGGCAGGGCAGTACTAATCCTCATAATGCAGCACACTATGGGACGTATGCCTTCAAGCCAACGTTTGCGTTATCCCTTATTGATCCGGGAGTTGAAAAATTTACTGGAGTTTCTGTTTTTCTTGAGGCTCATGCTAGAAATGAAACTGAACAAGTTGCAGCAGCAGATCAAACGGGACTTTCTCGTTTTGGAGAGATTACCCCTGATTTCATTTTATTATTCATTATTCCACTAATCATAATGGTATTAAGCCATCAAACAGTTACCAGAGAAAAACAAGATGGCACTTTTCGATTAGTGAAAATGCAAGGGGTAAGTAATGCTCAATTTATTATCGGAAAGTGGTTGGGAAATTATTTACCGATTGTTTTTCTGACAACTATATTATTTCTCGAGGCAATAATAGTAATCGCCATTTTAGATCCCACTGTAACCTGGCAGTTCGTGGTGGCGATGAATGTAGTATACCTAATCTATTTCGCCATTATTACCAGTATCTCTGTTTCTGTATCTGCTCTTAGCAAAAACGCTGGGATTTCACTGGTTTCTCTTCTTGCAATTTGGATTATTAGTTGCCTTGCTATTCCTAAAATTGCGAGTAGTTATACAAACTCTGTTTACCCTTATCCAACAAGACAAGAGTTTCAAACTGCGGTTGCAGAAGATAAACGGCAAGGCGTTGACGGGCATGATCCTTGGAGTGAAGCTTCACAAAAACTTGCAGAAGAAACTATGCAAACTTACCAGGTAAGTTCTTTGGAAGAATTGCCCTTCAACTTTGATGCATACCGTATGCAGAAGGGGGAAGAACACGAAGCCCGCGTTTACTTCAAACACTACGAAAATCTAAAATCTGTATATGGAGAACAGAAAGGAGTGTATCAAAAACTTGCAATACTTTCTCCGTTTTTACCTGTTCGTTTTTTGTCGATGTCTCTTGCTAACACTGATTATTCCACACATTGGAATTTTACTGATGCGGCCGAAAAACATCGTATAGAAATGCAAAGAATCCTTAACACCAATTTTGCTGAAAATTCGGAATTGGGAGATTGGGGATATCAAGCTGATGCATCTTTATTGGCAGAAATTCCAGAGTTCGAATTTGAATCTCCGGATTTCTCTGAAACAGTCCATTCCAATCGCTCAAACATATTCATCCTAATTGTATGGACATTTTCTTCCATCGGTTTTTTATTCATAGCATCAAACCGTTTATAGTATGTTAATTCAAAATATCAGACATGAAATACGTCTACTTTCCAGAAGTTCATGGTTCCTGGCACTTTCTGTACTTTTTACTTTACTATGCCTTTATGCCGGTTATAATGGAATGAAGTTATTCGAATCCAGAGCTGTTGAACTGGAGAAGGCAAAGGCAGATCAAAGTGCACTTTTCGAACGGGTAGTGAATATTGCTGAGGCTGTTGAAAATGGAGAAACCCCTGATGATTCCTATAGATTATCACCAATGAATATGTCTATAGCTACAGGAACACTGGCTTATTTACAAACGGATCTATTGAGCGCGGTAGCGATTGGTCAAAGTGATTTGTATACCCACCAAATTAAAGTATCTGCTCGTGAGGATCTCGCAACACTAACGTTTACGGAAATGAGCAATCCTGTTCAATTACTGTTTGGGAACTTCGATTTAGCTTTTGTTCTAACCTATCTAATACCATTAATAATAATTGCGTTTACCTATAACTTGCAATCGCAAGAACTGGAATCCGGAAGATTAAGACTGCTAGCATCTAACCCAATTAACCCAAGACTATGGCTGTTCCAAAGATATTTAACCCGGTATATATCTCTAGGATTCATTCTTAGTGTTGCTGTTATTCTTACTTTATCCGTCATTAGCGTTCAACCAAGTTACCGTATAGCAGGAATGTTGCTCATTACCTTTGTGTACATGGTTTTTTGGTTTGCTCTTTCTTTTGTGATTAACGTATATGGGACTTCCTCGGCTAAAAATGCCATAGTTCTTCTTTCTTTTTGGATTGTACTGGTGCTTGTAATCCCAGCAGTTGTTAACCAAGCAACAAATATAATACATCCAGCTCCTTCAAGGGTGATTTTGCTCAATGAAATAAGAGAGACTAAAAAAGAGCTTAGCGAAAAACAGGATCAGGTATTAGCTGAATATTTGAGAAATCACCCTGAGCTTGTAAGAGACGATGAAGAAAACCGATTTGCTTACTGGCAAGGTTTTTTTGCAAGTCAGGAAATAATGGAGAATCAACTTTCTGGGCTTATCCAAGAGTTTGATGAACAGTTAGCCGAGCAACAGAAGTTAGTAAATACCTGGCGTTTTCTAAGTCCATCTATTTTATTTCAAACAAGCTTTACTGATATGGCTGGGACTTCTACCCGACAGTATAACGATTTTAAAAGTAGTGTAAAGGAATTCACGCAACAATGGAGGGAGCACTTTTTGCCAATGGTTTTTGATAATCGAATGCTTACGCTGGATGATCTAAATAAACTGCCAGCTTTCGAATACAATTCAACTTTTGAAAGCAAAACACTCACGTTCAATGTTCTTGCGCTAATTTTGATTTCGGGATTAATACTCATGTCAGGATTTAAAAAGAACCACATCAATTTTCAATTGTAATTCAAATCAAAAATTCGAGAAGTGACTAGATGATTATTAACATGGTATAAAATCAACCGCAATCTTGTTTTTGACCGGACAGGGTTTCTTTGCCATTTAATTACATAAAAGAATTCTAAATAGTATAATTAAGATGCATTTCTTCAATCTTAGACATAGATATACGAGAAGCAAGTTTACTATTTCATACCCAGATTACACGCTGAATGAAAAAGAACACTTGTTAATTGTAGGTGGTTCAGGAAGTGGTAAAACAACCTTGCTTCATATTTTAAGTGGTTTACTAAAACCAACAGCAGGTGAAGTAGTTATTAATGGTACTTCAATGTACGAACTATCCGAAGCCGGTTTGGATCAATTCCGCAGAAATCACATAGGAATTGTCTTCCAACGGGTTCATTTGATCTCAGCACTTACAGTAACGGAAAACTTAGCCTTAGCTCAGTATTTGGCTAAGCAGCCAGGAAACTCAGGGATTATTAATACCCTTCTTTCCGAGCTTGGAATCGAAGGGAAAGCAAAAAGCTATCCAAATGAGCTCAGTTTTGGGGAGTCTCAACGGGTAGGCATTGCACGAGCGGTTATCAATAAACCAAAAATACTATTTGCAGACGAACCTACTTCTAACCTGGACGATAAGAACAGCGAAAAAGTATTAATGCTCTTACAGCAACAAGCTGAGAAAAACGAGGCATCACTCATCATTGCTACCCATGATGAACGGGTAAAACGCCATTACGATAATGTGCTGGATCTCGATCAGGAAATGATAGCAGAGGGGGAAGAGCGATGAATATTTTTAAGTTAAGTTATTCGTATTTAAAAAAGTCCCCTCTAAATACTGGGTTGAATATTCTTTTGCTTGCTTTAGGAATTGCAACCATTACAAGCCTTCTTTTATTTAACAATCAATTCAGAAATAATTTAATCCAAAATGCAGAAGGGATTGATGTAGTTGTCGGTGCTAAAGGAAGCCCTATCCAACTGATCCTATCCAGCATCTATCATATTGATTCGCCTACAGGGAATATCTCGTTGGAAGAAACACATGGAGTATTAATGAATCCAATGGTGGCAGAAGTTATTCCTCTCGCTTTGGGCGATAGTTTTGAAGGATACCGGATAGTTGGTACCGAACGAAGCTACCTCACACTCTACAGTGCTGAAATAAATGAAGGGAATTTCTGGGAGTACTCTAAAGAAGTGGTAGCGGGAGCAAAGGTAGCCGAAAAACTCCAGCTTTCAGTGGGTGATTCCATTATAAGTAGTCATGGAATTGAAGAAGAAGGGGCTTCGCATGAAGATAGCCCGTTAATCATAGTTGGGATACTTGAGGAATCAGGCAGTGTACTGGATCAACTATTGCTTACCAGTGTGGAAACCGTTTGGGATGTTCATGATCATTCAGACCCTGATGAAGATCACGAAGAAGAGGAACATGAGGAGGAAGATCATCATGATGAAGAACATCATGATGAAGAACATCACGATCATGACGAGGGCCACTCCGAGCAGAGAACTAAGGTATCAACAGAGCCAATGGGTTTTATGACGGATGATAACTTAGATAAAGAACTTACCTCTTTACTGATTACCTACAGATCTCCCATAGCTGGAGCAATGTTTCCCAGGTTCATAAACGACCAGACAGATATGCAGGCAGCTGCACCAGGCTTTGAGATCACACGTTTGCTTTCACTTCTCGGTATCGGATTCGATGTACTAAGAATATTCGGTATCATTTTGATTCTGGCTTCAATACTTGGAGTTTTTATTGCGCTATATAATGCAATGAAAGAGCGTAAATATGATCTGGCTATTATGAGAACTCTGGGAGGAAGCAGGGTAACACTTATGGCACAAATTTTATTGGAAGGTGTACTTTTAGTTCTTTCCGGCTCTATATTAGGAATTCTGTTTGCGCATTTTGGGATTGCATTCCTTTCTGGAAGTTATCAGCAAGCAGAACAATTTAATATTGATCCATGGGTTTTTTTACCGGAAGAATTTCTGATTCTGGGAGGAGCTGTTTTACTGGGAATATTCTCAGCTCTGGTTCCTTCTATCATTGCATACCGCACATCAATTTCTACCACATTATCAAAGTAATTATAAATTAAAAGCTAGCTATTATGAAATATATAATCTCTTACACCTTACCAGTCATAATCTTATATACTTATTTTTTTTCATTGAATAGCATTATGAATGGGAAAACGATGAATGATCAAAATCCTGATGATGAAACACTATGGGAAGTTTTAGCTAAAGTAACTTGGGAGATTGATCGGGATCGAGGAATGTATATTCCGACTTTTGATCAGGAAATCGAGAAACTCAATGATCAAGAAATAACTATTAAAGGCTATTTGTTCCCTCTGGGATATGGTATGCAGAGCTCAGAGTTTTTATTAACCCCGTATCCTATCCGTGGATGCTTTTATTGCGTTCCGGGAAGTTCCGAAACAATGATTTATTTGCCTGAAATTGAATTAAAGGAAATCCCTTACTCAAAAGTAACTGTAGTTGGTAAGTTCAAATTGGTAAGAGATAGCCCTTATGGATTAATCTACGAAGTAATGGAAGCTGAAATAAATGAGTGATAAAAAAAGTCACATAGTCCAAAACTTGAATGCCAAATAATGCTTGCTATGCAACCAACAACTAAAAAAATACCCATCACCATACTAACCGGATTTCTGGGTTCCGGGAAAACCACACTCTTAAACTATATTCTAAGTAACTCCTCAGGTAAAAAAATTGCGGTAATTGTTAACGAGTTTGGAGAGGTAAATGTAGACTCTCAATTGGTTGAACATACTACCGAGGAGATGATCGAGCTTTCCAACGGATGTATCTGTTGTACACTTAGGGGAGATTTGATTGAAGGCGTAGATAAAATAATTCGGGAGAACGAGCTCGATGCTATCGTTATTGAATCTACCGGCATTGGTGAGCCGATACCGATTGCACAGGCTTTTTATGTTCATCCAGAACTTCTTGCCTTAGAACCTGATCTTCCAAACATTCAAAACAAAGTATTTGTCGATGCCATCATCACTGTAGTCGATAGTGCTCAATTTTTTGAGATGTACGAGAGGCAGTCTTTGATTCCAGATGATGATTTCGGACGCGGATACAGCCAGCTTTTGGCTGAACAAATCGAGGGTGCTGATATTCTGGTGTTAAATAAAGTGGATGAAACCACAGAAGAAGAACTAAAAAAATTAACGGATTTGCTACGTCTTATGAATCCCAGGGCTACCATGCTTCCGACTTCTTATGGTCTCGTTCCTGTTGAGAAAATCATAGATACAGGAATATTTGATATTGAAGTAGCGGAAGACTCATCACTTTGGGTAGCCGAGCTGGAAAAACAAAATCCCGGTAATTCTGAATCGGAGGAATACGGAATTAACACGTACGTATTTAAAACAACCAGAAGATTTGACGAGAAAAAATTAATCGAATTGTTAGAATATGGATTTCCCTCAAATATTTTACGCTCAAAAGGGATAGTAACTATTCAGAATTCTGACGCTGCTTTTTTATGGAACCAGGCAGGAAAGTTTATAAAATTTGATCCTATCGGAAGATTTAATGATCCAAATTATACCTACAACGAAATCGTGTTTATTGGTACAGGGGTAAATGAAAACGACATAAACATTCTGTTAGAAAAAGCATTAGCAGCTTAAATAGATGTATTAAGTAAAGAAATATGACTGCAACCCAATCCTTTGACGTTATCATTATCGGCGGAAGTTATGCCGGGCTTTCAGCCGCTATGGCATTAGGTCGTTCGCTTAAAAAGGTAGTTGTTATTGATGCAGGAAAACCTTGCAATCAGCAAACACCCCATTCCCATAATTTTCTAACTCAGGATGGAAAAGCTCCGGAAGAAATATCATACATCGCTAGGAATCAAGTTGAGAAATACGATACCGTTACGTTGTATGATGGTACCGCAGATGATGCTAGTGAAGTATCTAACGGATATGAAGTTGTAACACAAACAGGTGAAATCTTCACGGCAAAGAAATTGATTTTTGCAACCGGGATAAAAGACGAACTCCCCGAGATCCCCGGGTTTTCTGAGTGTTGGGGAATATCCGTCATTCATTGTCCATATTGCCACGGGTATGAATTTCGGGGCAAAGCAACGGGCATTTTGGCACACGGAGAAAAGGCATTCCATCTGGCATCGCTAGTAAATAATCTTACCGATAAGTTATATCTGCTAACTAACGGGCAGCCTGATTTATCATCAGATCAGATTGAAAACCTTGAAAGACACAATATTCAGGTAATAGATTCAAAACTCGGTGAGATAGAGCATGAATCAGGGCAACTTAACACAATTACTTTTAATGATGGAACCAGGTTGGCTCTGGATGCCCTCTACGCTGCTGTTCCATTTTCACAGCATTCGGACTTACCAGAACAGCTAGGCTGCGAACTCACCGAACACGGTTATATAAAAGTAGATGAGCTACAAAAAACCAATGTTCCGGGCATTTACGCATGTGGGGATAATTCATCACCATTTCGGTCGGTTTCTACGGCCGTATTTACAGGAAATGTTGCGGGAGCGATTGTGAACATGGACTTAACAAAAGAAACCTTCTGAGATAAATGCCCAGAGAATCTAACCAATTGGATGTACTTATTATTGGAGGGGGAATTCATGGCATGTATCTCTTCCATCTCTTGAGGCAGAAGAGAAGTGAGCTTATTATCAAGATTGCCGATCCTCATCCTGCTCCGTTTTATAATTGGAGGCATTGCACTTCAAATACAGGAATGCGCTTTCTGAGATCGACGGGAGTTCATCACCTTGACGTTGATCCACTTTCGCTCCAAAAGTTCTATAAAAAACATGGTAACGAAATTCGAAAACCATACATAAGTCCTAATAATCGTCCTTCACTTTCGCTGTTTAATAATCACTCGGATAAAATTTTGTCCGACTATGATCTTGATACACATTGGGTTCAAACTCATATTACCGATATTGATTTATCGGAGGAAGGAGTTAGAGTGAATACTTTAGAGGAGGAAATCCATTGTAAACATGTGATTCTTGCTATTGGAAATGGAGGACAGCTTAGGGCACCATTTTGGGCTGAGCAACTTGCGGTACATTCATTTCCGATCCTACATATTTACAGCTCCGAATTTGAAATTAAGAACTATAAACCGGGATTCCATTCTGTTATTGTTGGTAATGGAATGGGAGCTGTACAGGCATTTATAAAACTAGCTAATTCGCATTCCGACAAAATTACGTTAATAACTCCATCTCAAATCAAAGTGGCTCAATATGATATTGACCCGGGGTGGATGGGGCCAAAATACTTAACGAACTTCCATCAGGAAAAAAGTTATCAGAATCGGCGGAAGCTAATTAATTCAGCCCGTCAACGTGGAACTATTACACCCGAAATTGACCGTGAGCTGAAACAAGTACTCAAACTTGGTCACGCCTCGCATATTATAGGAAGTATAAAAAACGCAGAGTTATTTGGAGTAGATAATGCTTACCTGAAGCTGGAAAATGACGAGGCAGTATTCTGCGATCAAATCCTTTTAGGTACTGGATTTGATCCGGTTATAAATAGTGAGCTGGTTCAAAAACTGAAGACCAATGAATCACTGAAATGTGCTGAGTGTGGATATCCAATCGTTGATCCGTTTTTACGGTGGCATCCAAACCTCTCAGTAACGGGAGAACTCGCTGAGCTTGAATTGGGACCGGCCGCAAAAAATATTATCGGAGCGCGACATGCGGGACAGCGTATTTGTAATTTATTATGAAAGGTTGATTTCTGTGTCAAAATATCGTCACCAAGCCGTTGAACATACTTTTGAATTATGAAAAGTCTGGTGTATTTCCTGTTCTCGGTTATACTGTACTTTTCTGCATGTGGAAAAGGGAATGATTCCAGAACACAAACTCCAGACTTCGGAAACTCAGAATTTTCGGCATTTGAAAATCAGGTTGAAATCAAAATGGCGAAGAATTTTTCGGTTTCCTATCACGAGAACTACAAAGTGGTAGAACTGGACTTCCAAAGCGATGAAAAGGAAATGGATTTCAGCCAAAAACTGGTTTTGGTTCAACGCGGCACCGAGCCTCCTCCAAAAACAGGAGAATTAGAAAATGCCTGGTTTGTAACCATTCCGGTTCAAAGTGTGGCCGCCAATGAAGACGGGGAAATAACACGGCTAAAAAGTTTGAATTTGACTGACCAGATTGTTGGAATGGGAGGTGGAGGAATTTATGATGCCGTGCTTCGCAAAAAGTGGGAAAATGGTGAAATCACTTCCATTGGATATAGTTTTCATAGTATCCCTGCACCGGAATTGTTGATGTCTGCCGGAGCTGAACTTCTTGTATTGCATACTTTTGATAATACACGGCTTGATGGAATGAGCAAACTGAGAGAGTTGGGTATTAATGCGGTTCCACAGTTCGCCTGGGCAGAAGCTGATTTTCTGGCAAAAGCAGAATGGATCAAATTTACTTCCTTGTTTTTTAACAAAGAGAAGGAAGCCAACGAACTTTTTAACCACATTACCAGTACCTGTGATTCACTTATTTCACTTGTTTCGGCACAACCCAAAAAAGTAACCTCATTCCTTTTGTATCATCCATCGAACCAATCGGACTGGACTGCGCACCGAAACGATTTCTACGCTTCATATTTACAAGCAGTAAGTACAAATGTGCTAAAAGATAATGGTCCAACGCATAGTGTAGGCATAACTAATGAACAGCTTCTAAACTTTGCGAAAGACGCCGATTTCTGGATCATCAACAGTCGAGATGACATAGGATGGCCTCCTGCGAGCTACCTGAATAATTTTAAGTCCTATAGAGAGGGCAATGTTTATCACTACCAGAAACGTACCATTTTTGAGAACGATGCTTACGACTGGTACGAGACGCCGGAAGTACGGCCCGATCTCGTGCTGGAAGATCTCGTTTCTATTTTTTATCCCGAACTTTTACCAGATCACGAGCCGATGTTTTTTGCAAAAGTCAATCTATTGAAGCAATGAGAAGGTTAAGGTTACAATATATTTTTGCATTACTGCTTCTTTTTGGTTGTGAAGATGCTTCACAAAGTCAGGTAGAATTGAAAGATTATGACCCGGAAAAAGATTATTTCCAAGATAAAGTCAATGTAGAGTATGCCCAGAATTTCAGCGTTACGTACTACAAAAACTATAAAGTGGTACGGGCTAAAGTCGGGTATGGAACCGCTGAACAGAATTCAGATTCTGCGTCATGGGTGCATGCTTTTTCGGATGTAATGGTATTGGTTCAGCGCGGTACTCCTGCACCTCCGCTAACCGGGGAACTCGAAGGCGCACATGTAATTGAGGTACCTGCCCGGACTATAGCCGGAAATGCAGACGATGCCCCAACGCGTTTTCTTTCACTTAAGGCCGATGAACAGCTTGTAGGACTTGGACACAATATGGTGTACGATAAAACCCTGAAAGCTCGCTTTGATCAGGGTGAATTACTTGAAATTGGAGCTTCATGGCATACTGGTCCCAATATGGAGGTTCTTTTAACGGCGAGACCAGATGTTAGTTTATTGACAGCTGCCAGTTTAACTCAGGCTGATGGAATATCAAGAACCCGTGAATTGGGATTAAACGCAGCACCAGAGTTTTCGTGGAGTGAGACCAGCTATTTAGGTCAATTGGAATGGATAAAATACGATGCTCTTTTCCTGAATGCTGAAGCTGAGGCCAATTCCTTTTTTGAACAAGTGAAATCCAGATGCGATTCTCTGGCCAACCTTATAAAAAATATGGAACCTAAGCCCTCCGTAATGTGGGCAATGCACAGCAGAAAAGGAACCTGGACTGTCCGAGCCAACGGTGGAATCGCTGAGTTGATTTCACTTGCTGGTGCCATCAATCCTTTTGAAGACAAGGAAGCGGCTATTACGCTAACTGCCGCCAATGGCTTGTCGGAAGGTATCACGATGTCGGATGAAGTGGTTTTGCAAAAGGCTGCTGAGGTTGATTACATCATATCGTTTCAACGCAATACGGGAGTGTGGCCGGTTGAAGCATATATGCAGCATTTTCCAGCCTATCAAAACGAACAACTTTACCATCACTTTAAGCGATATGAGGCAAGTGGAGCCAGTGCATGGTATCAGTCGGCACCGATGAGACCAGATATTTTGCTCAGCGATCTTATTAAGCTTTTTCACCCGGAAGTATTGCCGGAACACGAAATCTATTTTTTACAACCTATTGAAATACGAAGATGAGAACATTCATTCTAATCATAAGCTCGGTTTGGCTGGTTGCTTGCAGTCAGAATACGGAGAATAGTAGAACTGGAAATGAACAAGGGATTTCAGGTACTTCTCAGTCTCAGGATTATTTCCCAAATAAAGTGCAGGTAGAACATGCCCGGCATTTTACGGTAAGCTATCATGGGAACTATAAAACTGTACATACAGATGCGATTTTTTATCCCGATGGAGAAACAACGGAAGGCGAAGAGAAAAAAGATCTTCTTGTGCTGGTTCAGAAAGGAACACAACCGCCTCCGCTTTCCGGTGAACTAGAGAATGCTCAACTTATCTATGTACCGGTCGAAACTGTTGCGGTGAATGTCCAACATTCTGAAAGTTTTTTACGCGAACTGAGCCTTGAACATCGAATTAATGCCATCGGCGGTTTGTATTCCTACAACAGCGAAATGAGAAATAAAGCGAGTACCGGAGAAATTGGACAGATTGGTTACAGTTGGCATAGTCCACCAAAGATTGAAGTGCTACTGGAAAGAGAACCTGAAGTTTTCTTGATGACTTTGGCGAGTTTAGATCATGCCGCAAGTCTGGAAAAATGCCGACAGTTAAACATTCCAACCGCAGCTGTTTTTGATTGGGCAGAAGAAGATTATCTGGCTCGTGCTGAATGGCTCAAATTCTATGCTTTGTTCTTTAATGCTGAGGAACAAGCCAATCAGGTTTTTCAGGAGATTGTCAATCGTATTCAGGAGTTGAAAGACTTAACTGCCGATATACCAAATACAGAGTCAGCAATGTGGGGCTATTACATTAACAGTGGCCGATGGGTAATGCATCTTACCAGTTTTCAAGCTCAATACCTGCGCGATGCCGGATTGGAAAACATTCTCCTGACAAATACCAAGCCTGATGCTGATGGTGTCAATATCTTAAAAACGGAAGAATTATTGGATAAGGGCAAAGAGGCGGATCATTGGATGATCGGCGATGTCCATGCTTCCCCGTTGCCACAAGAAGAAGTAATGACCTCTTTTGAAGCCTGGAATTCCAACCGACTGTATCATAACATGACAAAAGAAGACCCTTTATCGGGAACTTCAGATTGGTATGCTACAGCTATTGTTCGTCCTGATACCGTTCTGGCTGATTTAATCAAATTGGTTCACCCGGAATTACTCCCCGATTACCAACCTGTTTTTATGGGGATGTATGATAAAACCACACAAGGAAAAGCTCCTGAATCATCAGAATAATACCTTAAAATATGACTAAATCTACCATTATTGTTTCAAGTGCAGCTAAGTCGAAAACCTATCTTCCTAGCCGATCGAGATTATTTCTTTTCCCGATTTTGGTTGTTGGCGTTGTTTTGTTTTTTCTTCTCGAATTGGGAATCGGTTCTGTACAGATCCCCATTTCCGGGGTTGTATCAGCCTTATTTAATTTAGAAGGAGCCAACCAAACCTGGATAACCATTATCAATGAACTTCGATTACCCCGAACTATTGCTGCTGCTTTTGGAGGTGCAGCATTGGGTGCCGCCGGTTTGCAGTTGCAAACTTTGTTTAAAAATCCGCTTGCCGGGCCGTGGGCGTTGGGATTAACTGCCGGGGCTCAGTTGGGAGTTGCAATGGTCGTAACAACTGCTGCGGTTATTGGTTCATCCTTCCTTGAAAAGTTCGAATTTTTTAGCAATCTGAGCATTGTTGCGGGCGCCATGCTGGGATGCTTACTTGTGTTACTATTAATTGTTTCTGTTTCAAAATATGTGAGCACTATCACCTTACTAATTTTTGGACTGATGCTGGGCTACCTTGCCCAAGGGTTGATAAGCGTGATTCTGCACTTTACCAATCAATCCCAAACAAGAATCTACGCCGGTTGGAATGATGGCAGTTTTGCAGGAGTATATTGGGAACATTTTCCGATTTTGATTCCTATGGTTGTAATCGGGTTAATTGGCGGTTTATTAATGGTAAAGCCGTTAAATGCATTTCTTTTGGGTGAAAATTATGCACGTAGTTTGGGTATGTCGGTGAAACGCACACGCTTCATTACGCTGGGCTGTGCAGTGCTTTTAGCGGGTCCTGTTACGGCATACTGTGGTCCCATATTATTTTTAGGGTTGATTATTCCGCACATGGCAAGAGGGATTTTCAATACGTCGGATCACAAAGTATTAATGCCGGCTGTAATATTGCTCGGTTCCATTGTTGCCCTGGCTGCTGATTTGTTTGTGCACCTTCCGTGGGAGCGGCATTTCCTACATTTGAATGCAGTAAATGCACTTATTGGAGCTCCGATTGTTATGTGGGTAATTCTGAGAAACAAAAAAATGAGAGGTTTTGAGATTTAATCTCAAACCAAAATCAGGGAATTCGAGTATGGAAACACTTTTAAAAATCAAAAACCTAACGACAGGGTATACATCAAAGTTCAATCAAACAGTAATAACCTCTGATATAACTGTTGATTTATACAGGGGCGAACTGGTTTGTTTGATAGGTCCTAATGGTGCCGGAAAATCAACATTAATGCGCACTATGTCAGGTTCACAAAAACCATTAGACGGTGATGTTCTGCTCGGCGGTGTAAATATCTACGAGATTCCACCAAGGGAATTGGCCAAAAAACTGAGTCTGGTTTTAACAGAACGTGTAAATGTAGGTATGCTTACCGCCTATGAAGTGGTTGCATTAGGTCGGTATCCTCACACAAACTGGATGGGTAAACTGGATGATAACGATCACCGTATTGTTCATGAAGCTATTGAAATGGCTGGAGCTGAAGACTTAAAAGATCGATCTCTATCTGAGCTGAGTGACGGAGAGCGTCAGAAAATTATGGTAGCCAGAGCATTTGCCCAGGAGCCGGAAATTATGATTTTGGATGAGTTAACAGCATTTCTTGATCTTCCCAGGCGGGTTGAAATCATGAAACTTTTGAGGAACATGGCAAGTCAGTCCGGAAAATCTATCTTACTATCGACTCACGATATGGATCTGGCACTTCGAGGATCAGACAGAATATGGTTGCTCCCAAAAGGAGGAAGGCTGCATGTAGGTTCTCCCGAAGATCTTGTTCTTGATGGTTCTTTCGAAGCAGCTTTTAAAAGTGAAGGAATCAACTTTGACAAAAATAGCGGATCATTCAATATTCATAACGAATTTAAAAAAAATGTGGCTCTTAAAAGTAATGGAAGTGAATCCATTTGGACGGAACGGGCTTTATTAAGAAATGGAATAGCTATTGATCCTTCTTCTTCTACGCTTGTTGAAGTGAACATGAAATCAGATAAACATAGTTGGATCGTTTCTCATAACAATCAAACAAATGAGTATGAAACGATCTATGATTTAATAAAAGGATTAGCTTTTATAGAACAAGAAGAACAGATTTAATTATTTAATAAACCCTGCATGAAAAAACAGTTGTATTTTTATCAGACTATTTGTTCTCAAATTCAGGAACAATATACACCAATGAAAAACCTATGAACATCCTCAAAAGCATACTATTTATTTCGTCATTGTTTTTATTGGCAAATTGTCAAAACAAAGATAATCAGGTTTTTTTACTTGGATCCGGCATTGGTATAAATAATCCCGCCTTAGCAGTTAATGATATTGACGCAGCAGTTAAGTACTACAGCGACACTTTGGGATTCAGAACAGGCAGAGTCAAACCTAATGGTGAATATAAAGGCATTTTATCTTCTTCTATCAACTTTTCGGATGCAGCATCTTTTGAGATTATTTCAATTAGCGATTCTGCTGATCAAAATGATATCCCCGATTTTATCAGCAACTTTCTGGCTGAACATGAAGGAATTCACCACTATGCTCTTTCGAGTTCATCCGCTGATTCTACTTTTATGTGGCTCAGCTCACAAGGCTTTGAAATGGATTCCGTTAAATCTTTTCGTTCGTCTGAAGTTTCCGACGGGTGGTCCAGAGATGATGGCGCTTTAAACAGAAAAAGTCTCGACTTCGCACAGGTAAATCAAAAAGGATTTCTACCAGGATTTATTGAAAAGTCTGATTTTGATTATGCCATCATCAATGAGCAATGGAGAACCTATTACAGCTACTGGCGAATGTATCGAACACAGCCGAATGGGGTAGTCGGCATATCTGCAATCAAAATTGCTGTATCTGATCTTAATTTTGCAATCGACACGTTTAATGAAATGGGATTAGAACCAATTGAAATAAAAGACAACATCGCGCGTTTTTCACTTTTTAAAAATCAGGAGCTACATTTGCTTTCATCTTTATCGGATCAGAAAGTAGCTGATTTTTTAACTAAACGGGGTGACGGAGTGTTTGCGATTCGTTTTGAAGTTGAGAATTTAGATTCAACCATTTCATATTTACAATCTGGTTTGCCTGATAATGCTCTTGGTTACGAACAGGGATCAGTTCATATTTCTCCAGAATACGCCTATGGTGTTCAGCTTGAGTTTGTTCAGGAGCCGGAAGAGCAAGGACAATTAGCAGCGATGTTAAGTTTTAACGGGGAACTGGATTCCCGGGCAAAAGACCATGCTTCAAATGTTTATATCAAATACTGTGCACTTTGCCATGGAAACAACCGGGAAGGTTATGCCGCCGATAACGCTCCTTCTCTGAAATCAAAGTCTTTATTGGCTACAAGTATGAATAATAACTTCATGCGGTATACAATTCAATTTGGACGTGCGAATACCGCAATGGCGGGCTATCTGGACTCCCAGGGCGGGCCACTTGAACACATCGACATTGAAGTGCTTCTTAAATGGTTATACGAAGAAGCAGGTGTTGAAGAAGCCATTGATCCCTCCCGTGAACCGGTCTATGGTGATATTTCGTTGGGAGCAAACATCTATTCGGAAAAATGTGCTGCCTGTCATGGATCTAAAGGTGAAGGAGTTACGGCGCCAGCACTTGGAAATCCGATGCTGCTTGCGACTGCCACCGATCATTTTTTGAGATATGCTATCGCAGAAGGAAGAGATGGAACTCCAATGCTAGCTTTTAAAGATAGTTTGAGCGATGATGAGCTCGATGCAGTTACTGCTTTTTTACGAAGCCGTGCTTCGGGATGGGATGTGCCTGAACCGAGTACAGTAACTGTACCTTCGCCAGAAGAATATATATTAAACCCGAATGGCGAAGATCCCGAATTCAGCCTGCGAGAAGGAAAATTTGTTTCGTCTGAACAAGTTGATAAGGCCATGAAAGAAGGTAAAAAAATGATCATCATGGATGCGCGTTCGGAAGTAGCCTGGCGACAAACGCATATCCCGGGATCTTTTCCTGTCCCCTATTATGAAGATCCTGAAAACTTTATTCATGACATCCCAAATGATGGAACACAAATAGTCATTTATTGTGCATGTCCGCATGCTGCCTCCCTTCGGGTAATGAGTACCTTAACACGTTATGGATATGAAAATGTATCTATAATTGATGAAGGGATTTTGATATGGGCGCAAATGGGATTCCCGGTCCGTAATGGCAAATAAGACAAATTATTCTCTTTAAAATCAAAATTGATCAATGAAAAATCAGATACTTATACTAATAGTTTTATTTATAAGCTCAGGCTTTGTAAAAGCTCAATCAACACAATCCACAGAAAATTCAGGTTATCGTTTTGTTGCCTGGAATGTTGAGCACCTTGCAGAAAATAATGGAGAAGGATGTGTCGCTAGAACCGATGCAGATTACCAAACTCTTCGTGATTTTGCTAAAACAATGGATGCGGATATTGTTGCGCTTCAGGAGGTGGAATCCGTCAAAGCGGTGGAACGTGTTTTCCCTGTAGAGGAATGGGAAATAGTTATGTCTGATCGTCCTTCTAGCGGTTCTTATGAATGTCGGGGAAGTGGTCGACCTTCAACTCAGCAAAAAGTAGCAATAGCAGTTCGAAGAGGGATTGAGTTTGAAACACTGGAGAGCTTCAAAGAACTGGCACTTGGAAATCCGGGTTTAAGATACGGAGTTGTAATTCGGCTAACGGACACTCCGGAACCAATAGATATTATGGCTGTACATTTGAAGAGTGGTTGTTTTGTGGATGATTATTCTACTTCTGACAGAGATGCTTGCGAAACTTTTGAGGAACAAGCTCCGATTCTGGACAAGTGGATGGAAGACAGGATCAAACAAAATCAGGCGTTTATGGTGCTCGGAGATTTTAATCACCGTCTTTCTACCGGAAGCAATCGCTTTTGGTCGGATCTTACTGAAATGGATGGAGCATCTGTGAATGTTACAACCAGTATGGCCAATATTAAAGGTTGCCATCCAAGATATCCGGCACCAATTGATCATATAGTTATGAGTCCTGATGCTTCGAAATATTATGTTACAGAAAGTTCGATGAATCATTTTTTCGGGAAAACTGCGGATACTATGACCGAAGATGATATGTTAAGTGATCATTGCCCGATTAGTGTTGACTTAAGTTTTAATAAAGAATTCCCAGTCAGTTCAGCAGTTCAGTGGACACAAAAGAGTGCTGAATATAAGTTAATCACGGAAAGCCTTTATAAGACTGCTATAGAGAGTTTGGCTGAAACAAATATATGTGAGCCATGGGTCGTCTTTATGGATGTAGATGAGACAATTTTAGATAATAGTGAATACAACCGCAGAAGAGACAAATTAGGGTTAGGTTTCACATCAGAAAGTTGGGCAGAATGGGTAAAAGAGGAATCAGCAACACTTGTTCCCGGTGCATCAGAATTTATTTCCAATGTAATGCTTGCGGGTGGTCAGATTGCCTTAATTACTAACAGAGACCGAACGTTAGATGAATACACCTGGAATAATCTTGAGAAATTAGGAATAAAGATAACCCGTAAAAATACGTGTATTATTGGCCGTGCTGAAGAAGATATCGACGCCGTTGGAGAAAGCGGGATTGTAAACGATAAAGATTTACGGCGTCAGAATATTTTAAATGGAGAAGCACTGAGTTGCTGGGGAGAGTTTCCGGAAGCAAGATCTTCATGGAACAAAAAGTTTATTCTTGTGATGCAAATTGGAGATAACATCAAGGATTTTTCAAGAACTACTCAGGAGAATGTAGATATCAAAGAGTTTTTGAAAAGACAAGGAAAGGATATTTTGATTCTGCCAAATGCGATGTATGGATCGTGGGACTAGTTGAAAGTTAAACTACGCATGCATTTAAGTTGGAATATTTATAATAAGTATTTTAATACACGCTTAATTCTTAATGGTTTTCATTTTTGTTTATTGATGTACCCAAATGAATAATAAGTTCCGCCTATGAAAACTAAATTTATTCTCTTAATTCTCTTTGGCGCAGGTCTAGCCTGCACTCAACCTGCTGAACAAACTCCCGCCCAGTTACCCAGCACGATGGAAGCCTCATCTGATGAAAAACTTGCAAAGGGTCGTGTATATCATGATTTGAATGAAAACAGAGTGATGGATAATAATGAGTCCGGAATTGCAGGGGTTTTTGTTTCCAATGGAGTGGATCTTGTACAAACAGATAATGATGGGAAGTATAGCATCCCGGTTTCTGACGATGCCATTATTTTTATCATCAAACCCAGAGATTGGATGACTCCTGTAAATGAAGTAAACCTGCCTCAGTTTTACTACCTGCACAAACCAAACGGGTATCCGGATAATTATACCTTTGCCGGAGTAGAGCCAACCGGTCCGTTGCCGGGAAGCATTGATTTTCCCCTGTATAAAGAGAACGGAAACAGTAAGTTTAAAATGTTGGTTTTTGGCGATCCACAGCCCTACAATATCGAACAGGTTGATTTTTTTGCGGAAGATATCGTTCAGGAATTGATCAATGTAAAAGGACTGGAATTCGGAATGACGATGGGAGACATCGTTGGGGATGACCTTGAACTTTTCTCACCTTTAAATCAGGCCGTTTCAAAAATCGGGATTCCCTGGTACAACGTTTTGGGAAATCATGATGTAAACTTTCAGGCTCCCAGGGATGAACTTTCTGATGAGACTTTTGAACGGGTTTTTGGTCCGGCCAATTATGCGTTTGTGTACGGAGATGTACATTTCATTGTAGTTGATAATGTAATTATGAACGAACCAGTAGGTGATAGGGGATATGTAGGTGGTCTGCGAGCCGATCAAATTGAGTTTGTAAGTAACTATTTGAAGGTGGTCCCTAAAGATGATTTGATCGTGTTAACAATGCACATACCTTTGGTAGAACACGAACGGTTCCGAGAAAGCGATCAAAAGGAATTATTCGATTTACTCAAGGATTTTCCTAATACACTTTCCATTTCGGCGCATACCCATACACAGAACAATACCTTTTTTCATGAAGACTCCTCCCATTGGCAGCGTGAAGTTCCACATCATCATTTCAATGTAGGAACGACCTCTGGAAGCTGGTGGAATGGAGTTCGCAATGAAGACGATATACCACATACTATGATGCGGGATGGAACACCAAATGGATATTCGTTCATCACTTTTAATGGAACGGAATATATCATCGACTGGAAGGTGGAAGGAAGTCCTGAAACCCATCGAATGAATATTCATATTCCCCAGGGAATTGTAGCAAACTCAGAAAGCACAGCACTTCTCACGGTAAACTTTTTTAATGGAAGCGAGCAATCTGAATTAAGCTATCGGGTTCTCGGTGCGACAGAATGGGCACCAATGGTAAAGGTGAATAAACCTGACCCTTATTATTCAAAGCTTTATAAGCGCCACGAAAACTTCATAGCACTTAGAGTTCCTGAGCTTTGGGATGGCAATCCGGCATTTTCCAATCAAACCTATCCGATCTCAAGAAGAATGTCGGCCCCAACAAACTCTACTCACCTTTGGGAAGCAAATATTGGTACCGATTGGCCTGTTGGGAGACATGTAATTGAGGTGATGGCTAAAGACCGTTATGGTCGAACGTTTACCGCTTACCAGACTATGAGGGTCACAGAAAATTAAAACAGCATCTAATCATCTGTAAATATCTATTATGAAATCCAGCCAAATCAGTTTTTATATCTTATTAATTGCATTCATAATGAGCGGTTCAGTTCGAGCCCAACATACTCATGATCACAGCGGTCTGCATCACTGGGAAATTCCAAGTAAAGATCCAGACCGGATCATCCTGACATTTAATGGTAACCCGGCAACATCACGTGCTGTAACATGGCGTACAGATACAAGCATAGTCAATGCGGTTGCACAAATTGCAGAAGCAACAGTAAACTCCAAATTTACAGAGAATCTCACCACCGTAAATGCAACTACAGAAGAATTTGATCTCGGTTTATATAAGGATAACAATTCTCTTCTGGTACATTATCATAGCGTAGTATTTGAAGGGTTGAAACCTGATAAGTTATATGCTTATAGAGTTGGTGATGGCGAGGAACACTGGTCTGAATGGATTCAGTTTAAAACTGCGAAGGAAGGGTATAATCCAACGCAATTTGTATACTTTGGAGATGCTCAAAACGATGTTCTTGATCATTGGTCAAGGGTAATTCGTATGGCCTATCAAACAGCTCCTGATGCATCATTTGTAATTCATGCGGGTGATCTGGTGAATTATGCGCACAGGGATCTGGAATGGGCAGAGTGGTTTAAAGCCGGTGGGTTTATACATAGTCAATGGACAGCTATTCCTGTCGTTGGTAATCACGAATTTATGCGAACGGGTACATTAACACCTAGAAGATTATCCATTCAATGGCGCCCTCAATTTACACTTCCTGTTGAGGAAGAACTGGATGAAGATTTATATGAAACGGTATACACAGTTGATTACCAGGATATTCAGATAATAGTTTTAAATTCTAACGAAGAGCTTGAAGAACAGACTGAATATCTGGAAAACGCACTAAAAAACAGCACAGCTAAATGGAAAATTGTAACCTGTCATCATTCGGTATTTTCACCTGCTGAAGGACGAAATTTCCAGTTCGCACGGGATCATTGGAAACCGTTACTGGATAAATATGGAGTTGACCTTGTATTGAACGGACATGATCATACTTATGCAAGAGGACATATTCCGGTTAGAAATGCTGATATGAATAATTCCGGTGAAATAGGAACTGTATATGTTACATCAGTTAGTGGCCCTAAGCAGTACAGAGTAGACGATGAACAGATGGAGGCCTATGCTGCTGATGGGTACCAAAGAGACGAAGTAGGTGAGCAAACCCAGTTTTATCAGGTTATAACTGTTGAAAATAATACTTTAACTTATGTCGCATATACCGTACTAGGTGATGAATATGATCGTGCAGTAATTATAAAAGATTTTGAGACGGGGAAGAAAGAGTTATTGCAAGAAGAGGAGTAAACTGATGTTTTACCTTTCAATCCATTAATGAAAAAAGCATGGGAAAATTCTTCTTATCGTATCTCTTAAAAGCAATGAGAAGCTTTATAGTCTTACTATTATCAATATGGGTCGCACCATCATACGGTCAGTCAAACTTTCAAAAACACTATGATAGTTTGGGTTTGAAAGGGAGCACGACAATTTATGATTACAAGAATAAAGAATGGATTTTTACAGATGAGCGGGATGCTGAAATTCCAACATTGCCAGCCTCAACATTCAAAATTCCGAATTCACTTTTTATCCTCGAATACAAAGCTGTGAAAGATGAAAACGAAATTTATAAATGGGATGGCAGACCGAAAACACACTTTGGAATTGAAGTCAAAGCATGGGAGAGGGATACAGATTTAAAAACCGCCTATCGAAATTCAACGGTATGGTTTTATGTAAAAGCTTCGGAAAAAATTGATAGAGAGAAATACAGGGAAATGTTGAGGGCTATCGATTATGGGAATAATGATCTAAGCGAAAAAAGTTCTGACTTTTGGAACTATGGAAACTTTGCCATATCCCCATTGAATCAAATAGAATTTTTAATCAAACTCTACGAAAATAATCTTCCTTTTTCACAAGCGAATATTGACAAAGTAAAACAACTAATGGTTTCAGAAAGCAATGACAGCTTTACGTTTCGAGATAAAACAGGATGGACAAGGAAAAATGGGAAAGATATTGGTTGGTGGGTCGGCTATTTAACAAACTGATGACAATATATACTTTTTTGCTACAAGACTGACCAAAGACATTAATCAGGATAATCCAAACTTTCTAAGTGGACGTAAAGAAGTAACTAAACAGACATTAAAAGAAATAGGTGCATTTAATGAGTGAAAAGTATTGATACTATATTAAACTGATTCAGTTGGACGTATAAACCATTTAAGGCACACATCTAAACTAAAAACACAAATCAAAATGACTAGTTTAGAAAAACTAAAACTTAAGAAACTCGACAAGAACGGGTTAAAGACCTTGGTTGATTGGGCCAGAAACGAAGGTTGGAACCCTGGGAAGCATGATTTTGAAGTATTTTGGGAAACCGACCCGGATGGATTTTATGGATTCTATTCAGGAGATGAATTAATTGCTGGTGGAGCTGTGGTTTCGTATAACGGGGAGTTCGGGTTTATGGGATTATTTATTGTTCATCCCGAGTTCCGGGGACAAGGTATTGGTAGAAAGTTGTGGTATCTCAGAAGAGACCTTCTTCTTGAAAGGCTGAAGGACGGCGCAGCCATTGGAATGGACGGAGTTGTTGATATGCAGCCTTTTTATGAGAAAGGCGGATTTAATATTGCCTTTAGAGATGAAAGGTATGAATGTATGGGGCAGGCAACATCTTTCAGTGATAGCATTTCGAGGATTGAATCTGGGGATTTTGAAAAAATCATGAACTATGATTTAACCTGTTTTGGCTACAAAAGAGAAACATTTTTAAAGCACTGGTTAGCACTTTCCGATAGTAATGCCTTCAAGTTTTCAAAAATGGGTGAAGTTTATGGATATGCCGTCATCCGAAAAGTTAATTCCGGTTTTAAAATTGGTCCTCTGTTCGCAGATAATGATGAAGTCGCTGAAGAATTATATAAAGCCTGTCTGAATTCAGCTGTGGAAATGCCCGTGTACCTTGATATACCGGTAATTAATAAAGGAGCCGTTGAATTAGTGAAAAAGTATCAAGCTAAGTACGTCTTCGAATGTGCGAGAATGTATTATGGAGAGCAACCTGATGTGGATATTAATAAAGTCTACGGTATAACAACGTTTGAGCTTGGGTGAGCCCTCTTTTTAATGCAACTAAGTTGCATTTAGTAATGCTTTATTTCTATTTTAAATTTTCTGTGACTCAAAGTAAGAATACAGCCTTCTTTGAATAGCGAAGAATGTAATAGAATTATACAGCTCCTGAATGTACAACATAACTGATAAAAGCGATTATCCAGATGAGTACTATGATGTTATAATAGTAGGAGCTGGTCCTGCGGGAATTGGAGTAGGCGTATTGCTCCAAAAGCTGTGTATAAATTTTATCATACTGGAAAGAGATTCTGTTGGTGCTTCCTTTAAACAATGGCCGGAAGAAACCCGGTTTATCTCTCCTTCTTTCACAGGAAACTTTTTTAAAATGCCCGATCTGAATGCAATTACCCCGGATACTTCACCCGCATTCTCATTGCTTACCGAGCATCCTACGGGAGAAGATTATGCTGTCTACCTGGAAGATGTTTCCGAGCACCATGATTTGCCTCTACGAACAGAGGTAGATGTTCAAAAGGTGGAAAAAAACGATTATTGCTTTGTCATAACTTCGGATAAAGGTGAGTTTAAAAGTAACTTCGTGATATGGGCAGCGGGAGAATATCAATACCCCGAAAAGAATGCCTTTGAAGGAAGTGATTTGTGCACCCATTACTCCGAGATTGATTCTTTTTCAGAAATAAACGGGCTGGAACATATTGTAATAGGAGCTTACGAATCTGGTTTTGATGCTGTGTATAACCTGATCAGAGAGAAGAAAATCGTGACACTCCTCGATGATGCCAATTATTTAGACCTTATTAACAGTGATTCAAGTTATTCCTTATCGCCATTTACAAGAGACCGGGTAGAATATATAACCGATCTCTATGACTATTACACCGCCACCAAAGTTGAAAGTGTGGAACTTGAAGATGATTCCTACATTGTTAAAACTGCAAATGGGCATGTATTTAGTTCAGCACAAAAACCCATTAATTGTACAGGCTTTGCAAGCAGTCTTACTCTTGTGAAAGAGCTTTTTGAGTTTGAAGATAAATACCCTCTTTTGACTGAATTCGACGAATCCACCAGAATATCCAACTTATTTTTAGTTGGTCCACAGGTAAAACATAGAACTGCTCTGTTCTGCTTCATTTATAAGTACAGGCAAAGATTCGCCATTGTGGCTGAAAGGATTGCAAAAAAAACCGGAATTCCTGACGATATGATTGAAAATGTTTTAAAGGACTATAAAGACAACAATTTCTATTTGCAGGATCTATCCTGTTGCGATGATAAGTGTGTTTGTTAGTCATGTTAATAGAAGATGAAAAATAGATATATAATTTCGATAGAGAAACTCCACCTTATTGCAGGATTTTCCCTCGTGCTTTCTGGCATATTGGTGTACCGGATTGATGGTTTTGAAATGGCATTATCCTGGGGAATATTCGGCGCAATGTATATCTCCATGTCAGATATCGGTGAGGATGAAATGAGTGAGGAAAAACTACGTCAACCGAACCATGCAGTAAGGCGTTTGTTTGGATATGTTGGAGCTGTTCTGGGAGTAATTTTAGTTCTTTTCTACCTCAATAAAATATTTCTATAAGTCAATCCCAAGCCTTAAAATTAATGCAACAGTGTTGCATTAACAGGAATTTTTCTTATTATTGCAACACTGTTGCATTTAAAGTAAAAATACTATTTGCGACCATACGATTTTCTTAATAGAGCCATCAACAAATCAAACAAATATTATTATGAAAGTAGCTTACATTTTTAAAACTAACATGGCTTCTACATTTCAACTGGCTACGATGATTTTGCCTCAATTAGAGCAAAATATTCACGGAGTAGAAGTAGTAGGTATGTTCTTTTTTGACGAAAACGCACACGTACTAAGAAAAGGAAATGAAACTGGAGAACGATTGAACAAGATTGCCAAAGAAAATGGAATGTTGGTTATGGCTTGTGACCAATGTGCGTTGAGGCGCGATTTGGCGGAAGGAGAATTTGATCAATGCGGTACGGGAAATGTACAACCAAAAAATATGATAGAAGTGGGACAAGTAGGTTGCTTTCCTCAATTGTATAGTGCTTTAAGTGGTAATATTCCAAACTTGGTTATTACTCTCTAATAATTGAAGTAGCCATTTGAGTGAACGAAAAGCTTACTCTAAAAAGGATATCTAAATTTGATAGTTTGCACCATTATAAGAGTTAATTTCTACCTGTTTTAATGATTTCCTCGAAAACATCAATTGGCTAAAACTTTAAACTATTTGTTCATTCCCGTTTCCTTTTAAGATTATACCCCCCTATACAAACAATCTTGCGTAAAATGAAAGAACTATTCAGGATAGCTTGGTTTATGACCACTATCAATGTAGAATCATGATCTCAGACACAATTCACTGGAATCCTGATCCCGAGATAGTCAATATCTTAGGGTTCCCCATAAGATATTATGGGTTACTCTTTGCAGGTGGAATTTTCCTGAGTATATATGTTTTGCGTTGGATTTTTAAGCAGGAAGAAATACCAATTGAAAATCTTGATAAATTAACAACCTATGGAATAATTGGAATTTTGGTTGGGGCCCGGCTTGGCCACTGTTTGTTTTATGAACCTTCCTATTATTTATCTCATCCATTGGAAATGATTTTACCAATTTCCTTTAATCCGAATGGCGGAATAAAATTTACAGGATACCAGGGACTTGCAAGTCATGGAGGGGCATTAGGGTTGCTTATCGCAATTTATTTGTATATCAAAAAGACTGGATATTCGATGATTAATACCATCGATTTGATAGCAGTTGTTACAGGAGTCGCAGCTGGATTTATCAGACTTGCTAATTTCATGAATTCTGAAATTATTGGCATGCCTACTACAAAACCTTGGGGAATAATTTTTGACCGGGTGGATAATCTTCCAAGGCATCCCGCTCAATTATATGAAGCTATTTGCTACATTATGATTTTTGGAATTATGATTTTTCTATACAAAACTAAAAGGGAAAAACTCAAAAATGGATTCTTTTTTGGTCTGGTTTTAGTTTTAATCTTTTCTGCCAGATTTTTCATTGAATTTGTTAAGGAAAATCAGGTAGGATTTGAAGATGGAATGATATTCAATATGGGACAACTTCTAAGTATCCCTTACATTTTAATTGGTATTGGCTTCATGATTTATGGGTTTAACAAGACAAAGAAGCTCAATGCACAGCACCAACTATAATTCATTGTAGTTTTCCTGTTAACAATGAACTAATAGATTATTTAACCTGATAGATATCACATAGAAAATCTTCGCAACGAAATTTTGGCGCAGACTGTTTAAATTACTTTCCTTATTTTATCTACACCTAAAAACTAAAAAAAAACTATTCTGATCAGATGATAAAGAACATATTTATGTGGGTTTTAGCGGTATTGTTAGCCTTAGCCGCAATGATATATCAAAGGAGTACAGGTCCTACATATGAATTCAAAGGTCAGCTGGAGTATAATGGTGAAGCACACAAATATGAACTTCTTCGGTCTCATGAGACTACCGGGGGAGCCAAAATTGAGTTGCCCTATTTTGAAGGAGCCGATTACAATGCAACATTACATTATAAGCGGTATCAGACACAGGATACTATTACAACTTCAGCTTTTCAGCTGGATGAAAACGATCAATTCATTGCTCAGTTACCAGTACAACCAGCCGCCGGTAAGATGGAGTACTTTATTACAGGCGCTATTGATGGAGAAAGATTTACTATTCCTGAACAGGGTGAAAAGGATATTGTATTAAGATATAAAGACCCTGTTTCCAATAACATCTTAATTCCTCACGTAGTGTTGATGATTTTGGTAATCATTTTTGGAATGCGGGCTGGATTAGGTGCGCTTTTCGATGATGGCACAATGCGCAAATGGACCGCTGCGGCTTTTACAGCAATGACGATCGGGGGGATGATACTAGGACCCTTAGTGCAGAAAAGTGCTTTTGGTGAGTATTGGACAGGATTTCCATTCGGAGGTGATTTTACCGACAATAAAATGCTCATCATGTGGGTAGCCTGGGCATTAGCATTGGCTATCATTGGCTTTAAAGAAAAAAAGAAAGAAATAGTGAGCAGGGTGACAGTTATGATCGCTGCATTAGTGATGACGGTGGTTTATCTGATTCCCCACAGCATGGGTGGGTCTACCCTTGATTATGATGCAGTGGACCAGGGAATTGATCCAAAAGAAGCAATTAAAACAGGTGCTGAAAACTAGCTATTTGGCAAATCCTTTACTAAATACTCGGTTAAGATGATTGCAAATTGGATACATGTTATCGTTGTTCATGTTGTAGTTATCGGAACACCATGGTTGCTGTACAGAGTATTTGTTCATAGAAAAGAGTCATTAGATAATAAACATTGGAAAGGCACTTACAGCTTTTTAATTGTGCTGGGAATCATAGCCGGTGTCGCGTACTTCACCGGACCAATAGCTACAGATTGGACTAAACTGGTTCTGGACCTTTACCCTCAAGACCTCGTTGAAAACCATGCACTTTGGGGAAGAGTAGCATTTGTAATTCAGGGAATTGCAGCACTCATCGGGATTATGGGCTGGGCAAGTATTCTCCAGGAAGAAAAACCTGATAAAAGGATCCCAGTCCTTTTGGTCATATTACTGATTATAAATACCCTTGTGATGGTTTATACTGCTCACCTGGGAGGATTGATCAGAAGACCGGATCTGATGCTGTAAACTAAAAAGAAGGTTCTAAAAAACTCTGAAGCAAAATTTAACACACAGATCAAGTAGAATCCTTGTTGTTATTTCGAACGGATTCTTGGGTTCCGGAAAAAGGGTGCAGATTAGAATACCCCCTTCCTAAAAATATTTTAAGCTGGCAAATTGAGGTCTTTAATTAATTTGAGTGGAAAAAATTAGCTCAACTTATGAACTTGTTCATCATCAACTAAGGCACGCTTCGCATTTTCCCTGGATTAGTATTTGCGAAACCAGCACTTCACGGTTTTCTATTTCAGGGATGGATACTTCAACAGGGAGGCAATCTATTTTTCCGCATTCAACACATTGAAAATGAGGATGGGTATCCTTGTGTTTATGTTCTGAACATCCATCACACTTAGCGTACCATTTTATTCCGCTTTTACCAATAATGGAATGGACTACGCCGTCATCTTCCAGCTTTTCGAGAACACGGTAAATAGTTGTTTTATTTATTTCGGAATGGAGTCGTTCAACCAAAGAGCTCACAGAAATTGCTCCGGATTCTTCCTCAAACTGAGAAAGTATTAATTCTACCGATTTTGTTTTTCTTGTAATTCCCATGACTTAATTTAAATGCAACCATGTTGCAATAGCAAGTATTTTCTTATATTACTAGTCTTTATATTTTCAACTATTATTTAATGAATATCTCTCTCTCAAAATCTGACAACTGGGGAATCTGGGCCGGCGGTTTATGTATGGTTCACTGTTTCGCAACTCCCTTTCTGTTTGTGGCGTTAGCTGGTTCTTCGGTCTATTCCGGGGAGGCACCTTTGTGGTGGCTCTCAATTAACTATGTCTTTTTATTTATTTCTTTTTTTGCGGTTATGCGCTCATCCCGTACAACTTCCAGAGTCTTTATGAAGCCATTATTCTGGATAAGCTGGATTTTTCTTTCATTTGTCATCGTTAATGAACAATTCGAATGGCTTGAACTTTCGGAGGCTATAACCTATATAGCTGCTACTTTTTTGATTGTATTGCATATATACAACAGAAGATATTGCCAATGTAAAACTGATACCTGCTGCGTAGATCATGAATAAAGAACAAATTGAATTAATGGGAGATAATCACATCTCCTCAAGCGTCGAAACGCCGCTTCTTCCCACAGCATTTGATAAATCAGATGAAGAAAAGATCAAAAATATTGAAAAGTATTTTGCTCAGATAATGACTGAGCTGGGACTGGACTTATCGGATGACAGTTTGGCGGGCACTCCATATCGGGTAGCAAAAATGTATGTGAAAGAAATGTTTTATGGATTGAATCCTGAAAACAGGCCAAAGGTTTCTACATTCGCAAATCATTATGATTACAAGAAGATCATTGTAGAGCAAAACATCAATATCGACTCTGCCTGCGAACATCATTTTCTTCCTATAACCGGTTATGCTCACATCGGATATATTCCTACAGAACGAGTAATTGGTCTATCCAAAATTAACAGATTGGTTGATTACTATTCCCACCGTCCCCAAGTTCAGGAGCGGTTATCCTTGCAAATACTCCAGGATTTGCAAAACGCACTCGATACCAAAGATGTAATCGTGATGATCAATTCAAAACATCTTTGCGTTTCTACCCGAGGCATTAAAGACAAAGAAAGCTTTACAACTACCCTGGAATATGGAGGCTGTTTTGAACAAAGAGAGCACCGCGAAGAGTTCTTAAAATTGATTGGGGATAAAACGCTTTAATTAACACATTTTAAAATATGAACCAGTTCGCTAATCGTATTTTAATTAATATTAACGCCGCTTGATTTTAATACTCAATCCTTTCTGAACAGACCAGCCTTGTTTGTCGGTTACATTTATGTGGAAGTGATAGTCTCCATCCTGATACTCATTTCCATCATTGTCGGTTGAAGGGATCGTGAAATCCAAGTTAGTAGTGTACTCATTTCGCCCTTCAGGAATTGTAAAGTCTTCAATGAAAACATAAGGATTGGTAGTTTCTTTTATGGGCTCCAAGTCATCACAGCTCAGAACTTCGGTCGTGTGAGCGTGATGATCAAAATTATTATGAATATCGATATTATAGGAGCCCAACTCAACATTATCGGTTAACTTTGCTTTGATGACGTAGGGTTCACCAAAGTATAGCGTGTCACAGTTTACAGGAAATGCCCCACTGATGTTCAAATCGATTTCGGGTTTAACCGTATCTACTTCTGGCTCGGTGGAGCAGGCATATAAGACCATAATCAGGAGAGAAAGAATAATTGATGACTTTAGAATCTTCATAGCTAAATCATGATATTTTAAAGGTGGCGGGACCTTTTAACAGTCCCGCCATGAATTGTTTATTAATAATTGTATATAAAAAAGAAGTAGCTTTTCGCGATTGATTATCAAACCAATTGGCATTGATGATTACAACCTGCAATCAACTAATTAGTTCTCACTTGCCGTAATCTGGAAATCTTCTACTTCTTCTTCTGTTTGGTTACCAAGTTCGTCAGTTACAACGAAATGAAAATGATAGGTGCCAGGTTCTGCTGTGGTAGGAATGTCAACATGTTTGTGAAAGGTGGTATTCAACAGACCTTCGAACTCAGTATAAACTGAATCAAACTCCCATCCATGATCATCTTCGTCCATAAGTAAGTGGTCATGGTCGTGATCATGTTCTTCACCTTCCAAGTGAATTTCAATTTTGATGGTGCTGATCCTTCCTTCGGCAACAACGTCAGCCTCTATGTGGATATCGCTACCTACAGAAGCAGTTTTAGTATTTCCGTGTCCTAATTCAAGATCTCTGATTTCAGGCGCTGATATTTCGTTATTATCGTCACAGGAAAAAGCAAATAAAACCGATCCTGCGATTAATATGGTGGTATAAAGTTTATTTTTTTTCATTGATTTATAGATTTATTTGGTGTTATTAAAGTTCAGATTTAAAAGGAATTGTGATATTCAATACAAAATTACGACCAGGCTCCGGAACGTTAATTAATCGGTAGTAACTGGTATGATTGAAGTATTTTTCATTCAGTACATTTTGTATTTGCATAGTTACTGAGATGGCTTGTTTACCGAACGGAATCTCTCCTCCAAGTCCCAGGTTTACTGAGGTATACCCATCAGTAGGTTCTTCAGGAGGTACAATGTTCGTTTGAGATGCAACAAGCTTTAGATCTATCGAAGCATAGAGGTTTTGCAGACTTCGAAATGCTGGTTGCACAAATTTCATATTCAAAAGGGCAGAAGCAGGCGGAGAAAAAGGAAGGGTAAATCCCTTTTTAATCCCTGAGAGTTGTTTCGAATACACATACTCTCCCATAAAGCCAAGCTGCCAATTTTGTGTAACCTGAAAGTGGGAATGAATTTCACCACCGTACCGGAACACTTCACTTTGGGTGTATTCATACACCTGGTTTCCATTTCCATACAGGCGGTCATGCTCCGGCGTGGGATTTAAATAGATATAGTTCGGGAAATAATTGAGGAATGGAGTTACTCCGACCGTGAATTTATCTCGGCTGTATTCTAGTCCCGCGTCTAGTTGATAAGATTCTTCTGCGGACAAATCAGGATCACCTACTTCATAACTAAAGTGATGATAGTTAACCCCGTTAGCTGCGAGTTCTTTAGCAATAGGCATTCTGAAACTTTTACCCACGTTCATTTTAATGAGCCAGTGGTCGGGGTTAATGTTATAACCCAGTGACCAAGAAAAATTTGAAAAATTTCGGTCTAATGCCTGAGCACGTAGTAAATATTCCGTTTCTGTACCTTCATCGTTTACAGGAGATTGAAACCAATCGTAATATTCTTTGATGGAAATATTTCCATGATCAAAACGCAGACCGAATTGAAGGATGCTTCTTTCGCTAACAGAGCGTTTGGCAATAGCAAAAGCACCCATCGTGAATTGTTTGAAAGCCGGGATAATAAATCCAAACCCGTCAATCTTATTATTCTGAAATTCGCTGTTTAATCCACCTGTGATGGATGTATTCCCGGATAAATCATACTCAGCTTCTAAATTTCCTGAATAGATATATTTTTCAAAACCACGCTCAAGATCAGAGTCAAAACTCATGGTATCCGGGAACATGGGTGGCATAAAACCATGACTTACATATTCGCTGTGTTCTTCCCTTAAGTTGTGCTGAAATCCCAGATTAGAGGTCAACCTTAAATCCCCAGTCACCCAGCTCGACGTATTAATTACTTTGGTATGATTGACTTTTTGATATGGATAATAATTATCGCGGCTGGATGCATCATGCAGGTCGGTGTTAACATTCCGGGGCTCGAGACCGTGAGCGTTTGCAAAAAATCCACTTTTGCTATTGATACTGCTTACATAAAATTTACTATGAAAACCGGATTTCAAAATCCCAAGACCCAGATGGAAATTACGATCGTATCCTGCGGTATTTCTTAATAGCTGATTACTTAGTGGGGCTCTGAATGAGTAAATATCCACACTATCGGTTGGAACGCGATAGTCTCCATAATCCAGAATTGTAGTTTGCAGTTTGCCATACAACCAATCTTTCCGTCCTTCAATCAGAAAAGAAGCCCCAATCAGGTTGTTATTCGTCTTTCCTGTCAAATCCGCTCTGCCGGTAAGCGAATATTTTTCAGGCACCTTATTCTGCTGAACATGAACAACCCCGGCGATAGCATCGGATCCATATTGTAATGAAGCGGGACCTTTAATCACTTCGAGATGGTCAATGGCATATTGATCGATTTCCAGTCCGTGATCCGCTCCCCATTGTTGCCCTTCGTGTTTGATGCCATTTTCTACCACAACAACCCGGTTAAAACCAAGCCCGCGGATCACTGGTTTTGAATGTCCTGAACCTATATCAATGGTTGAAACCCCAGGAAGACGATCCAGCGATTTCATCAAACTTCCTCCAAGATTTTCCTTCAGAAACTGTTCGTTTACCACCTCGACGTTTAATGTCTGTTCTCTTTTAGCTTCTTCCGCCAGATTATAACTCACTAAAACTTCTTCCAGCAACAATTCAGTTGGTTCAAGCTGAATATTGTACTCAGTGTCTCGGTCAATAAACACTGAATCCTCTACTGAATTAAAACCAACATAGGAGACTGTTACAGAATACAATCCTTTTGGGAGCTTGGTGAATTGAAATTCTCCAAGTTCGTTGGTACTAGTCCCTTTTTGTAATGGGTGGATAATGATAGTCGCTCCGCTCAAAGCCTCTTCGTTCACATCTGTAACAACACCAAATAACGAGAATGAGGATTGGGCAGCCGCTGTAACTGTTAACATGCAAACACATGCCAACAATAATAGCCTGTTCATGAAAATTTGTTTGAAAAAATTGAATTTGGACAGCAAAAATACTGTTTCAGAGATGGATTAAGCCAAATTCACAGGAGGAGCTCTAAGAGATGGGTGAGCGGTGATTTCTACCGAATACTGATCGTATGCTTGCTTTGAAAAATCTTCGGTTTTATCAAGATCAAAAGCTTGCAAAGTGAAAGAATCGGGCCCGTCGTTTGCGGAGAATGAAAAATCACAAATCCCGCAAGATGGAGCTTCATCTTTAACCTGATGATGACCTGCTGGTAAAATACTATCACTTGAGCACGATTTGTGATGTTCATGCACTTCATCTTCATCACAACCAAGTAATATTTCGTGTATAGGTTGGACTAAAGTCGGAAAGACAAAAATGACTAATAGTAGAAAAGCAATGTGTGATCTGAACTGAAACATTTACTAAAATTGTTCACTTAAATGAACGCTTATAAAGAATTTCTCTTGTAGTAAGATTCAAAGTTAATCTTTTTGCAACTGTGTTGCAATAACGGTGTTTTATGATTTTTAAAAATGCGATGTTCAATTCTTAGAATAGTGACCGAGTTTAATAGGATGTTCTACATTATAGATTAAAGGAACAAGGAACACCTGATAGTTTCCCTTTTTCCTTGCTCCCTAGTCAATCATCCTAATTCTTAGCAATCGTTTTTCCTTTGGGAGCCCCTTCCCGGATTGCCAGTTGGCCACACCCCGCATCGATATCATCACCGCGACTTCGACGTACAGTTGCTCTTACATCATGTTTGATTAGTGCTTTCAGAAAAGCATCAAGCCGGTCTTCACGGGCTCTCTGTAATTCCACTCCAGCCACATTATTATACATGATAATATTAACCTTGCTTGGAGCCCATTTTACAATTCGCGCAAGGTTTTTTGCGTCTTCATAAGTATCATTAAAACCGTCAAAAAGAAGATATTCGTAAGTAAGTGGACGTTCTGTTTTTCTGTGATAATACTTTACCGCTTCCTCCAGACTATCCAGGTTCATAGAGCTATTGATGGGCATGATTTTATCCCGCTTTTCGTCGCTGGGAGCGTGCAATGAAATAGCCAGATTAAACGGCTCCTGATCATCTGCCAATTGCTTGATTTGTTTGGTAAGTCCGACTGTAGAAACAGTGATTCTCTTTGGGGAAAGTTCGATACTTAAAGGGTCAGAAATGATGGAAGCTGAGTTAACTACGGTTTTATAATTATGAAGTGGTTCACCCATCCCCATATATACAATGTTGGTGATTTTTTTATCATACTTCTCTTCGGTAATAGAATTAATGTATTGTACCTGATCCACAACCTCTCCATGACTCAGGTTTCTGAAAAATCCCATTTTACCTGTGGCACAAAATGAACATCCAAATACACATCCAACCTGAGATGAAACACAAACTGTAAGTCGTTTAGGCACTCCATCAGGATAGAAATCCGGGATCATCACTGCTTCTACTTTATAGTCTTTATCCTCATCATTTAGTTTAAAAAGAAACTTGATAGTCCCATCTTTAGACTCTTGCTGATTAGCTACAGAAATTCGGTTAATCGTGGCAATTTCATCCAGCTTGGATCTTAAATCTTTAGAAAGATTCGTCATCTCATCAAAAGAAGAAGCTCCCTTTTGATACAACCATTGAAAGAGTTGATCAGCTCTGAAACGAGGTAACCCTAACTCTTTACAGAAGGTTAAGAGTTGTTCTTTAGTGAGAGATTTTAAGTCGGTTTTCTTAAGACTGGTGATGTTGCTCATGATGTATCAAAGATACAAATACATCAGACCAACGACCACCGATCAAATTCTACAAATAGGCTTTAGCTGCAGCAAAAAGTATATCGCCGTCAATACGTTCTCTGTAGTTTGGATTTACGTATTGAAAATCAACAATTCCATCAGTTCCTACAATATACACAGCTGGAGCTGGAAGGATGTGATGGTCGTATCCCGAATTCTCTTCCAAATCCAAACCAATATTTTTGTAGCGCTCTACCGTTGCCGCATCTACTTTGAAAGCAATACCGAATGCCTTTAAAACATTCGCAGGACTATCTGAAAGTAGGGTGTAAGAGAGTTCATTTTCTGAAATAGTTTTTTTAAGAACTTCAGGTCGGTCTACGCTAATTGCAAGGATTTGGTAACCCATTCCAACTATGTCTTTTTCAAATTTTTGAAGCTCGGTCATATGACGGCTGCAGTACGGACACCAACCACCACGATAAAAAACTAATATTGTAGGCTTTTCAGCTACAACAGATCTTAGTTTTACCATCTCATTATCCAAAGTTTTCAGAGATACGTCGGGAATTTCTGAATTTATCAGAATCGGATTGACTTTGGTAGGTGAGTCAGGAACTTCCTGAGAATAAGCATTAGTAATAAGAAATAAGGATATAACTATCCCTGATAAAATAGATGACCAGAGTTTCATTAAATAATAATTGGTTTAAAGTTGAACTAAATTAACCAATCGTACACAAAGCCTCACTAAAAGAGGCAAGATGTTACAGAAATGTTAAAGTCTGGTGTTCACAATATTATTGTAAATAGAACCGAAAGTCACTTCGAAACCAACGGCACCCCAAAATTCGTAAGAAGTGGCTTGTTGTCTGGTATTTGCGATGGCTTCTTTATCGGTTACACCACCGGCAGAAAGAGAAAGTTGATCGTTAATAATGGCGTACCCCGTTTCAAAGAAAACAGATAAACCTCGAACAATTCTCATATCGATTTCAAAATTAAGATTCAGTCTATTCTTTGAGAAGTCATGAAGGTAATGTCGACCGTTAATTCTTGCCTCAATACTTCCCCAGGGTTTGGTGTAATCCATATTGAAAACCAGTTCCTGCCGAGCCAGAACTTCGCTGGTTTCTCCAAAAATGGTTCGTTCTGTGTAGTCATAAAGCGAGGTGAAAATCCCATAGCGCAATGTTACTTCACGACGAGCGTATTCACGATATGGATAAAAGCTGTATTCAATTGCAGGGGTAAACCCAAGTTGCAGATCGATATTATTTCGTGAAGATGAGCTTGCATTTACATATCCACCAACAGACCAATGATCATTTATACTATATGCCAATTGACTGAAGATGTTTTGCTCTTCTCTTTTAAAGATATCATCATAAATAACTTCGGTTGTATCAAAAGTTATTGGGTCGATGCTTAAGGAATCATTTTGGAAAGTATCCTGATTGTATCTGTAGTTATAATTAAGGTTAAATTTCCAGGTTTCAGTTATTCTTCTGATTCTAGCCCGTCCATTTAAGTTCAGAGAACTTCTGGTTTCTTCTCCTGAAAACCAGCTACTTCCTCCAAATTCAAAAATCCAGCTATTCCACGGGTCATTTTCCTGCAGATCAAATATCGATTCATTACGACCGGAATAAGAGAGGTTGAACCCATCCAGTGCATCCAATTCCGTTAAAAACGAAACAAAGCCAAGTTTTATATAAGTAACCAATCCATTTCGTTCCTCCTCATCTGTATCGGAATCGTAAGAGTTGTAGATATATTCTGTAGATCGGTTTTCTAAATTACCTTGTCCAATAAAGTTCAAAGTATATTGTGTTCCACCACTTCCTGTACCTTGTCGGGTAATTATAAGGTGAACTTCTGCATCAGCCTGATCACGCACGAAGTTTATAAATTCGATTTCGCTTCTTATAAATGTACTGTTACATCCTCTACAATCAAGATATACGGAAAGCGGCTGTGAAGGGGTAGACTCCTGAGCCTTCAAAGAAGAGAACGAAAGGAGTGCTGCAAAAAGAAAAAGAGCTTTTTTGAACAATGGATCAATTCTAAATTTAGTTAAAGCGACAAAACTACATCTTTTAATTTCGTTGATTTGCAAAAAGATTTAATCAGGAACTTATAAAAGTATCTGAAAAGCAGTCATTGCAAGAATAGCCATCGTGACCCAAAAACCAATTTTATGAGGTTCACATTTTTGAAGAGCTTCTGGGATTAATTCTGCAAATACCATCCAAATCATTGCTCCTGCTGCAAGTCCAAGCCCTAATGGAAGATATTCCCGGAATGCATCTACAAATAAAAAAGCAGGAATAGCCATAATTGGCTGAGGTAGGCTTGAAAAAATACTCCACCCAACTGCTTTAATTGGGGTAGTCCCTTTTGGAACCATAACAAGGCTAATTGCAAGTCCTTCCGGAATATTATGAACAGCTATAGCAATAGCTATAAAAATTCCAAACTCAAGAGTATTGGCAAATGAAACACCTACACTAACTCCCTCAGCAAAGGAGTGGATAGTCATAATTCCTAAAAAGAGCAGCATTTTTTTACTTCCGGCACCAACCAGATCTTTTACCTCTACATCGAATTTTTTGTTCATCCAGTTATCAGCAGTAATTACCAGTACCACTCCCAAAAGCATCCCTGCTAAAGTCATCCATTCATTTTCCAGATAACCTTCAAAAATTAAATTATAACTCGCTGAAAGCATTAGTCCCGAAGCAACGGCATTAGCTTTCCCAAGGAAAGAATCAGATATATTTTTTATAAAAAAGAAAGGAATCGCACCAATCCCGGTAGCTATAGCGGTGATAAACGAATAGATAAAAACTTTAAATATGGTAGAGTCTAAGAATTCCATAGTGAATAGTATTTCAAAATATAGCAGAGCTTAACTGGATATACTATCGAGATATGAAATTTAGAAACAGATTAAATAGCTAAATAATTACCCCATTTTACCAGCAAATGGCTATACTTGAACACTCATAAATTTCAATGATATTAAGCTTTGATTGACGATCGCCGATTTGCACGCCCCCGGAAAAAACTGGTAGAAGAACTACGGGAAAAGGGGATACAAGACGAAAGGGTACTAATGGCTATTAGTAAAATTCCAAGACATTCCCTGGTTGATACTGCATTGCATTCAAAGGCATATAACGACACCGCTCTTCCAATTGGAATGGGGCAGACTATTTCGCAACCCTATACCGTTGCCAGACAAACAGAATTGTTAGAGATAGAACAAGGAAATAAAATTCTCGAAATTGGTACTGGCTCAAGTTATCAATGCATGGTGCTTTGTGAAATGGGAGCCGATGTATTCAGTGTTGAACGACATAATGAATTATATCACAGAGCTAAAGAAGCACTTCGAAACCAGGGTTATAAAGCCATGTTAAAAGCGGGAGATGGTACATTGGGATGGTCGACGTATGCACCTTATGATGGAATAGTAGTAACTGCCGGCGCTCCTGTAGTTCCTCAGGATTTAATCAAGCAACTAACCATTGGTGGAAAACTGGTCATTCCGGTTGGAGACAATAAAAAGCAGATGATGCTTAAAATTACCAGGGTATCAGAGTCTGAATATCATCAGGAGGAATTTGATAATTTTAAATTTGTGCCTTTGATTGGCGAAAAAGGATGGGATAATTAGTTTGGCAGATCAGGATCAGATTATCAAAGAAGAAAATAAAGATACAACTACCCCAAAAGAAGCTCCGATTCTGGCAGTAAAAGGATTCATAATGGGGTCTGCTGATATTGTTCCAGGAGTAAGTGGCGGTACTATGGCACTTATTTTGGGCATCTATGAACGCCTCTTAAATGCTATTAAAAGTGCAGATGTCTCATTTATAAAGAACTTGCTCACTTTTAAGTGGAAAATCGCTTTTAGTCAGATTCATATTTTTTTTCTTGGAGTGTTATTTTTTGGGATTTTTAGTGCAGCTGCTTTCTTTACAAAGGTAGTACCACTTCAGATTTACATGTTCACACATCCGGAAATTGTATTTGGTCTTTTTTTTGGACTTATTGTTGGCTCGATTTACATACTTATAAAAGCGCTGGAAAAATTTTCAATTAAAGAAAGTATTTTTCTTTTAGCAGGGATTGCTTTTGGGCTTTGGATCGTGAGTCTTGTTCCTACTGATACTCCTGATCATCCCGCTTTTGTGTTTTTAACCGGAATGATTGCTATAAGCGCTATGATATTGCCGGGTATTTCGGGTTCATATCTGTTACTCATTTTTAGGAAATATGATTTCCTTCTTACCAATATTAGCCTGATTGGTACAGAAGACAGTTTAACTGCGATCATTAATATTTTACCATTTACTCTGGGTTCTTTGGTTGGTATTGCGCTATTCTCACGATTTCTTTCCTGGCTTCTTGGAAAATTTCACTCGCAAACTATTTCAGTGTTGATTGGCTTCCTTATAGGCTCGTTGTTTGTGATTTGGCCGTTTCAGCACAGGGAATACGTTGAACAGGTTAGAGAAGTAGAGTTAGTGAGCGCTTCAGATGAAAGGGTGTTGGAGCTTAGAAATAACCCAAATGAAAACCTTCCTGAATTTGAACGACTTGGAGAAGAAACAACTACAGGAACTATCGAAGTTCAAACGATTAAAAAGAAGCTCATTCATTCCGAACCATTTATTCCGGGAAGTTTAGGATCCACAGGAAAAGAAAATCCGAATGTGTGGGGAGGTGTACTTGGGATGTTAATAGGTGTACTATTGGTTGGTGGAATTGATAGGTTAAGAGAAACAAAAGAGTAATTCCTTCATTAATCCTTCATGAATTTTTTGCACAATACGAGTGCAGAGGTTAACAAAAACATGGAGGTCATTATGAAAGTGCAACATATTCTTGTACCAACCGATTTTTCTGAACGATCAGAAGAAGCAATAAAAATGGCCGGTGAAATGGTTGACTTATATGGCTGTACTGTCGACCTGATTCATATCATTCCACTTATCAAATATTTTAGCGAAAGTATGGACCCCTTAGGTGTTCCTTTTTCTCTGGAAAAGCATTTGTATCCGCATTGTTTGGAAAACTCGCATACCAAACTGGAGCAAATGGCTCATAAATACATTAAAAAAGAATATCGCGGAAAGTTATTCACCGAAATTGAAAGAAAACCTTCAGAAGCTATCACAAGGTTAGCAAATAAAGGTGATTATGATCTGGTAATTATGTCAGCAAAGGGAGAGCACGATACCGTTCATATGATGGGTGGTACCACTGAGAAAGTGATACGATTCAGTAAAGTTCCTGTACTAACAGTTAACAAAGATGTGAAACTGGAAGACTTGAAGACTATTCTTGTACCGATTGACCTCTCAGATTCTTCCCTTTTCGCCATAGTCCCAGCTTTTGAGTTAGCTAAAGAAATAGAAGCAAATATTGAACTGTTGAATGTGGTTGAACTATACTCAGCTGGAAGCGATATGATTCCGTATGTGCCAACCTCAATAGATGAGCAGCCTGTGTATGAAAATATGATCGTGAAAGTATCAGAATATTTGCTCAATCATCAACAATATGAGCTTCATGTAAAGCGAACCGGAATTCCATTTGAAGATGTATTAGTCTCAACAGAAGAGCCACACAATGTACATATCGATATGAAAAGTACTGTGATTAAAGGAATTACTGCTTATCATGAAATTGCAGATTATGCGAATGAACATGCAGACTTGGTAGTGATGAATACTCATGGAAGAACCGGACTTTCGAGGGTAATAATGGGCTCTACTACCGAACATGTATCCAGATTAATTGAGAAACCTTTGCTTACAGTTCGCCCTCAGTTTTATGAGAAAGAGGTGGAAAGAGGTTGATTCTTTAAGAAGCTTAGTGGCTGTCCCTCCTCGGAGAGGGACAAACTTGCAAATATTGAGCAAGTCAGAGAGAGGACGATACTAACTCGTTCTTATTTGCCACACCTGTCCTCCCTCTGATTTCACGCAAGCATGAAATCGGTCTCCCTCCAAAGGGAGACAGTTTCAATCTCGATGAAATTTTATAGTCATTGCGAGGAACGAATGTGACGAAGCAATCTCATAATTATAGCTGAATCAAAAAAACGAAGGATTAAAACCCTTCGCTGGTGTAATTGAAGAAATAAATCAGGTAAACAAGAGAAGGGATTCATCCCTTCTCCTACATTCTTCGTACCTTGTCATCTCATTTAAAATTATTTTTTCATTTGAGTTTTAAAACCAAAAAAAGCCTCGGTCAGCATTTTTTAACTGATAACAATATCATTGCGAAGATTTTAAAGTCTGTTCGAGCCAATAAAAATGATCGTATTATTGAAATTGGTCCGGGGACTGGTGCTTTGACGAAATGGCTGGTTCAGCGCTATGATGATGTCCATGCTATTGAAGTAGACCAAAGAGCAGTTGAAGTATTGAGGCTAAACCTGGAAGGGCTCACCATCCACCAAAAAGATGTATTGAAAGTAAACTGGAAGGAACTGATTTTCGAAACCGGGGAAACCCATGTGATTGGAAACCTGCCTTACTATATAACCAGTCCGATTTTATTTTCTTTACTTGAATCACGCCAATATTTCAAAGAAGCGATTTTAATGATGCAAAAAGAAGTAGCGCAGCGTTTGGTTGCATCTCCATCTTCCAAAGAGTATGGAATTCTAAGCGTCCAAACTCAGCTTATGAGTACTCCGGATTTATTGTTCGATGTGTCCCCAAATTCATTCAGCCCACCTCCAAAAGTAATGAGTTCAGTTATTCGACTTAGGTTCGATAAATCTCCTTTAAACTGTTCAGATAAAATCCTTAAAAGTGTGGTTCGAACTGCCTTCAACCAAAGAAGAAAAAAACTAAGTAATTCTTTAAAACCCGTTTTGGGTGATTTACAACCTGAAGGATTTAACTATGACCAACGGGCAGAGGATTGGGAGCCTGCCATTTATGCAGACCTTGCCGAACGAATAGAAAAGTCAACATGACGGAATGTTTTGGTACGGTACTTGCTTTATGCATACCGAAATGATGGGCAATGCCCGAAAAATTGTAAACACTAACTAACAAAAACAAAGGAGTCATACACATGGCTAGCATTAAACCTTTAGGCGACCGCGTATTGGTTAAAGCGGACGTGGCTGAAGAAGTAACCAGCTCTGGTCTGTACATCCCTGATACAGCTAAAGAAAAACCACAACAAGGTACAGTTGTTGCGGTGGGTCCCGGAAAAGTAGAAAACGGGAATAAAATTGATCTAACCGTGAAAGAAGGGGATAAAGTTCTTTACGGTAAATATGCAGGTACCGAAGTAACTCTTGATGGAGAAGAGTACCTCATTATGCGGGAATCGGATATTGTTGGAATCCTTGCATAACCTATCCCAAAGAAATTAAATCACAAACTTAAAAAGAATTAAAAAACTATGTCAAAGTTAGTTCACTACGATATGGAAGCACGCGACGCTCTTAAGCGCGGTGTTGATAAACTAGCCGATGCTGTAAAAGTAACGCTCGGACCTCGTGGACGTAATGTTGTAATCGAAAAATCATTTGGAGCACCTAACGTAACTAAAGACGGTGTTACTGTTGCCAAAGAAATCGAGCTATCTGATAAAGTCGAAAACATGGGCGCTCAGATGGTTAAAGAAGTAGCATCAAGAACCAGCGATAATGCCGGTGATGGTACTACTACAGCAACCGTTCTCGCCCAGGCAATTGTAAGCCAGGGATTAAAAAACGTAACTGCTGGCGCAAACCCAATGGATCTTAAAAGAGGAATCGATAAAGCCGTTGACGCTATTGTTGATGCTCTTAAAGAACTCAGTAAAGAAATTGACGACCGAAACGAAATCGCTCAGGTTGGAACTATTTCTGCCAATAACGACGAGTTCATCGGTAACCTGATTGCAGACGCAATGGAGAAAGTTGGTAAAGATGGCGTTATCACTGTTGAGGAAGCCAAAGGGACTGATACTTACTTGGAAACAGTAGAAGGTATGCAGTTCGATCGCGGTTACCTTTCTCCATATTTCGTAACTGATTCAGAGAAAATGACTGCGGATTTGGAAGATCCATACATCCTGATCTTCGACAAGAAGATTTCTGCGATGAAAGACCTTCTTCCAATCCTTGAAAAAGTAGTTCAATCAGGTAAACCACTATTGATTATCGCTGAAGATATCGAAGGCGAAGCATTAGCAACTCTGGTTGTAAACAAACTTCGTGGTTCACTTAAAATTGCGGCTGTTAAAGCTCCGGGATTTGGTGACAGAAGAAAAGCAATGTTGGAAGACATCGCTATTCTAACCGGTGGTACTGTGATCTCTGAAGAGCGCGGATACAAATTAGAAAACGCTACACTTGATTTCTTAGGTCAGGCTGCACGTGTAACTATCGACAAAGACAATACTACTGTTGTTGATGGTTCAGGAAAAGAAGATGACATCAAAGCTCGTGTAAATCAGATTAAATCTCAGATCGAGACTACTACTTCTGACTACGATCGTGAAAAACTACAGGAGCGTCTTGCTAAACTAAGTGGCGGTGTCGCTGTTCTTTATATCGGTGCTGCTTCTGAAGTAGAAATGAAAGAGAAGAAAGCACGTGTGGAAGATGCACTTCATGCAACCCGTGCTGCGGTTGAAGAAGGTATCGTACCTGGTGGTGGTGTTGCACTTCTTAGAACTGTTTCTGCACTTGATGGCCTTAAAGGTGACAATCCGGATGAGAAAGTTGGATTTGATATCGTTCGCAGAGCAGTTGAAGCTCCACTACGTACTATCGCCAACAACGCAGGTGTTGAAGGTGCTATCGTAATCCAAAAAGTACTCGACGGAAAAGGTGCTTTCGGCTACAATGCACGAACTGAAGTGTACGAAGACCTGATTAAAGCAGGTGTTATTGATCCTACCAAAGTGACAAGAAATGCGCTTCAAAACGCAGCATCTGTTGCAGGACTATTACTAACCACCGAAGCGGTAATTTCTGAGAAGCCTGAAGAAGATAAAGGCGGCGGAATGCCAGACATGGGTGGAATGGGAGGAATGGGAGGCGGAATGCCAGGTATGATGTAAGATCATATCCCATAAACTTCTGAAAAGAATTAAGCCCCTTCAAAGTTGGAGGGGCTTTTTTTATTCCGAAAACTTCAAATTCCCAATCATTTCGGTATTTACTGAACGTGCCAGATCATGAGGGGTATATATTATATTAGCGTATTTACGCCAATCCGTACTTTTGGCTGTTTTAAGTGGTAATTGGGACGCACTTAGATTGCTGAAGAATTCTTCGATTAAAGCCTCGGTATCTCCATCTACAGAAAGTAAAGACGGTTCATTTTTTGTGGTCAAAGTCATCGGTTTTTGTATATGATACTTTCCTACAGGTTTTGCCTGATTAAAAATAGCCGCTACTGTTTCTGAGCAAACAAGTCCTTTATCATTTCGGAACTTTGCAGCCTGAAGAATCATCTGATCAGCAAACCATTCAAAAAACTCAACAAGTTTATCGTGATTAACCTTAAACAGCATATCAATTACTGATGGACTAATTTTCTGCAGATGTTCTGTTATGAATTTTTCCAGAGCTTGTATCCATGAATCACGTTCCCACCGGGAAATACAGAGAAAGATCATCAGAATGGCAATGGTATAGGAGTAATCGAGGTTTTCTTCCACTATTTCATTTGCCAAAGTAAGAAGAGGTTGTACCGGATATTCATCCGTTCCCAGTTGTTTACCATCTTTTATAAACCGATACACATCGGTATTAGTAGTACTATAATGATCAATCGGATTTCTTCTCACACCTGTTGGTCCGGCCTCAACAACTCCTTTTCCATCCCAAAAAGCCGCATGCGTATAAACATCCTGATCAAAATAAATAATGAGCCCTCTTAGAATAGTGAAAGCAGCGCCCATAAACTTTTTCTCTTCTTCCGGGGATTTATAATTCCGGTATCTTAAAGCAGTAATCAACGCTTCAAAATATTCAGTTGCCCCGGGGTGTTCGAACCTGCAAAGTAATATGTCGCCCGGTTTTAATTGAGCAACTGTGATTTCCTGATAATCCATTTACGCTTTTCGTTAGTTTAAATATTCCTGAGGCTTTTTTCCAAAGCGGCTAAAAAACTGTTTAGTGAAATAGGAGACGGTAGAAAACCCAATTCCCGATGATAGTTCACTCATAGACCGAACGCTTTTATGTTCAAGTGCCTGCCTCGCTTTTTGTAGTCGGATTTCTTTTACAAAAGCACCTGCCGAAAATCCGGTTGCCCGTTTTACTTCCCTGTAAAGCGTACTTCTGCTCATTGCCATTTCTCCTGCAAGTTCTTCAAGATTGAAAGAAGAATTTGATATTCTTTGTTCCACAAGTTCAGTTAATTTTTTTATAAACTGTTCTTTGACGGGTTCAAGATGTTCCTCAGAAAGCTCTAGCGCCAGCTCTTTCCGATTCTTCTGGAAAGTAAGTAAGTTCTGAATTCTTGCGATGAGTTCGTCCGGATTAAACGGTTTTACCAGATAATCATTAATTCCTAATCTGAAGCTTTCCAGTTTACCTTCTATATCAGATCGGGCTGAAAGGAAAATAGTAGGGGTGTTTTCAAATGCAGATTTAGACCGAAGCTGCTTCAGAAATTCCATACCGTCCATTTCCGGCATCATTATATCGCTGATGATAAGATCCGGTGTATTATCTTCTAAAAAACTCAGCCCTGCTTTTCCGTGTTCGGCATAACTGGTTTTATATCCATGCGCCTCCAAAATCGATTCAACATACTCAGCCATATCCTGGTTATCTTCAACTAAAAGAATATGTTTTGTTTCTTTAGTATGTAATGAAGGTTCTTTTGGAATTTCCTGCTCTCTCTCGTTGGTAGATACCGGTATTTGGTTATAGGCTTTTATGGTATCATCATTCAAAACGGGAAATATAACTTTGAATTTGGAGCCTTCTCCGGGTTTACTTTCTACCTCAATTGAACCACTATGCAACTCAACATATTCTTTAGTAATAGCAAGCCCAACTCCTAATCCTTCCCGATATTCTACATCCGAATGTGCACTTGTTTGAAACCGTTCGAATATATGTGGAAGATGATCTTTTGAAATGCCACTTCCTGTGTCTGAGATTTCAATCAGAGCCGTATTTTTTTTCTGTTTCAGAAAAACCGAAATACTCTCTCCGGAAGGGGTAAACTTAATGGCATTGGAAATTAAGTTTGTAATAATTTTCTCAAATTTGTCTTCATCCAGTTGGGCAGCAATAGGTTCTTCAGGTAGTTCCACGCTAAGATTTAACCCTTTCGATTTAATTAAGCTTTCATAAGATTGGACCAAAACATGTAGTTTTCCTCTCAGATCAATTACCGAACTATGGAAAGTCATTTGATTGGATTCAAGCCTGTTTAACTCGATAATCTGTTCCACTAATTGCTGTAACCGATCCGAGTTCCTTAACGAAACATGTAGTTGTTTTTGTTCCTTTTTTGTTAAATCGGAGTTATACAGGAGTTGTTTAAGGGGACCGGAAATTAGTGTAATCGGAGTACGGAGTTCGTGTGAGATATCCTGAAATAAACGGGACCTGAATTCCTGAATTTGTTCCAGTTCTTCCGTTTGTCTAAGAAGAAGTTCATTTGCAGTCTGTAGTTCATAAGTGCGCTCATTTACCTTTTGTTCCAGACCTTCTGTGTATTGCTTAAGTTCTTCATTCGCACGCTGAAGGTTTGAAGTCATAGCATTAAAATGGGTACTCATGGTTCCCAATTCATCCTGCCCCTGCTCCTCAATTCTATGGGAAAGGTTTCCCCGGTTCACTTCTTCAACCCCTTTTAAAAGTGCTCTTAGTGGATTGAGTACGCTTTTGCTATAAAAGAATGGAAAAGTAATAAGAACAGAAATACTGGAAATGAGTAGTAAAATTGCATAGGGGAGAACAGTATCGTGCACCAGAGGTCGGTTCAGATCAGGACTTAAACGTAGTTCCGCAGGCACAATTAAATACCCTTGTATTCCGATAATGGAAAGAAACAGTACCAAAGAAATACCTACCATTTTGATAAGTAATGAAGAGTGATCTGCTACGAATCGAAAAAATGCGGTAGTGAGAAGAATGAAAATGATAAGCTGTGCTGAGAAAAATACTAGTGCGAATACTTCTCGATCTACGATTTCTAAAGCATTTAATGCAGGAAAGAATGACTGCACAATTGCTACTAAAGTTAATAACAGAAAAGCAAGGTACCCTTTGTAGTTACTCGTATTGGTTTTTTTAGAATGAACAATTCGATGTTTTCTGTAAAATATAATCGCAGACCAGATGATCAAGAGTATAGGATAAGGAAGTAATATTTGAGCAATTGAATAATCTCCACCCCCCCTTGTAATCATTAACACAATGAGAAAGATTGATCCAATAACTGCCAGAAGACCAGTTATAATTAGAACTGTGAATTCTTCCTTTGGGAAATATCTTTCTTTTAACCTGTAGGCAAACTGGACGTAGCAAAATGAAAGTAAAATTGTACCTAAGTGTTGTAATGGATATGACAGAGCTATCCAATCGGCATCAATAGCTGTGACAGTAAAAGCAAAAAAATCAAGGGTGGCATACCCAATTAAGTATCCTATAAACCACTTAATCTCAGTTTTTTTTGGTTTATAGAAAAGTACATAACAGACAAAAATAATTACAAGCAATAGTTTCGCCAGGATAGGGATAGATTCAGGCGTAAGTAAAATATTACTCATCTAGAAATACTGTCTGCACCAAGATTTTTTGATAATAGGATAGTATAAGATTTTACATAGACAACTCTAACGGTTTTCAGGTTGGAAATTTTTAACAAACTCTTGATCAAAAAAAGATGCCGGATGTTTTGGAAATAGAAGATTGACCTATTTGTTAAGGTTTTTGACACGTTTGTTTTCGGATATAGAAAGAGCTTTGAGAGACAAAAAAACTCAAACTCTAATAATTTGGCTATGATTTTATACGGTACAAGGAAAAAATACATAAGGAATATTTCCGTTTTAGTTGGTTCGATTCTACTAATACTTTTCATGGGTATTAATGAAACCAGTTATGCAAAAGTATCAACCAATCCCACAGTTCTTTCAATCGAAAGGCAAACACCTTCCGACTCAACTACCGATGCAGATGAGGTAACATTTCGGGTAACTTTTAGTGAAAATGTAGCCCGTGTTTCTCCAGATGATTTTGTACTCAACGGAACTATTGCAGGAGACGGAACCATAGCTTCCATAACAAGAATTAGTGATTCTGTTTTTGATGTGAACGTAACTGGTATTACTAATTCTGAAGGTACATTAGGATTAGACATTGCAGGAGTAGAAGGAGCGGGTAGCAATAATATTATCGAACTTATTTCTACTTCGGATGCCAATGAATCGGGTACTTATAATCAAGACTCCGGGGATGCAACTCAAATTGGACAGTCTTTTGAAGCGTTAAACACAGGTTTGCTTCATAGCGTTAGTCTTAATAAACATTTAGGCTTTCATTCTTATTCAGGTACCGCAACCATTAAAATCTTTTCTGGTCAGACTGTTGGTGGCACTCCTTTAGCAACACAAGAAATTAATGTAACCAGTAGTAGTGGCTTTGAAACATATGTTTTTGAAGATCCTCCCTCGGTTACTGCAGGTGTTACTTATACCTGGTCTTGGGAGAAGGGCACGGGCTCTGGTAGTTCGAATTTTATTGGAACAACGTCTAATCCTTATGCCGATGGAGTTGCATATGTTTCAACTTTAGGAGGTTTTAGTGCTAGTATTGATTTTGTTTTTCAAACCCAAGTTATTACTGACACAACCCAAAGCCTGGCGGCAACTCTACCAGGAACAGATCAAACCTATGCAATTAGTAACCCACCTCTCGCCAGTAATGTTTCTATATCAGGTGATTTGGAAGTAGGGGAAGAACTTACAGGTAGTTACGATTATAGCGATCCACAATCCGATTCAGAGAGTGGAACTACCTTCAAATGGTATCGATCAGATGATTCTGAGGCAACCAATAAAACAGAAATTGCAGGGGCAACTAGCACTACATATACAACAGTAGAAGCCGATGAGAATAAGTATTTAAGCTTTGAGGTAACCCCTGGTGATGGTACTAATACAGGTACTGCTGTAGAAAGTGATTTGAGCGGTCCGATAGAACCGTTGTTCAAAATAGTGAGTATTTCCAGGCAATCGCCTTCTGGAACGCAAGCTAGTGCAGACGAATCTATAACTTTTAGGGTTGTATTTAATAAAAACGCCTTTCAGGTTACTACCGATGATTTCATTGCTGATTCTACGTCGGGAGGCTCTGTCACATCGGTAACTAAAGTAGATAATATGACTTATGATGTTTCCATTTCCGGGATGAATACAACGGGCGGGATTGCAAAACTGAGCGTTAAAGGTGTAGCTGGAACTGGTGGGTCCAATGATATTACGGAGTTTGAATATTCTAATGGTTCAGCAACAATTAGCCAAACAAATGTGAACGACTACCTAAACCAGGCTAAAATAGGGCAATCCTTTGAGGCTACTTCCAATAATTATTTTACTGCCTTTACCGTGTATCCTGAGTCAGGGCAGCATACTTTTTCTGGTAGTGCAGATTTAAAAGTGTATAGCAAAAATATCGATGAAGATGTTGATGCATCGTTATTAACAAGTCAGACTATCGATATTTCAAGTAGCACAGATGGAAGTGGTCAAACTTTTTCTATCAATAATCCACCTGCACTTGTTTCAGGTCAGACGTACAGCTTCATCATCGAAAATTTTTCAGGAAGTGGAAGTCATGCGCTTTCATCAAGTACGAGTGGAAATTATTCAGATGGCAGGGTAATTTTTACGGGTAACAACTCAGGCCATTCTGATTTTGATTTGAAGTTCGACATTTTCGAAGGTACTCAAACAGCGGGCTCAGCTTTACAAGCAACGGCACCAACAACAGAAGAAACATTTACCATACTTCCCGTAACTTCCTCCGACCCAGCAAAGTTCACTCTCTTTAACACCTTAGATATTAGCACTTCGGCGGATGGAATTTACTCGGTTTTTGCCATTGATGTAGACGGAGATGGAGATGTGGACGTGCTGAGTGCCAGTTCTAGCGATAATAAAATAGCTTGGTATGAAAACGATGGTTCGGAGAGTTTTATGGCACGCACGATTACCACTTCGGCAGATGGTGCACGTTCAGTTTTTGCCATTGATGTGGATGGGGATGGCGATGTAGACGTGCTGAGCGCTAGTTATTACGACGATAAAATAGCGTGGTATGAAAACGATGGTTCGGAGAGTTTTACGGCCCGCACGATTACCACTTCTGCGGACCGTGCTCATTCGGTGTATGCCATTGATGTGGACGGAGACGGAGATGTGGACGTACTGAGCGCTAATTATGGCGAAGATAAAATAGCGTGGTACGAAAACGATGGTTCGGAGAATTTTACTGACCAAACCATTACGAGTTCGGCGGATGGAATTTACTCGGTTTTTGCCATTGATGTAGACGGAGATGGAGATGTGGACGTGCTGAGTGCCAGTTCTAGCGACGATAAAATAGCGTGGTATGAAAACAATGGGTCAGAAAGTTTTACAACACACACGATTACCACTTCGGCAGATGGTGCACGTTCAGTTTTTGCCATTGATGTGGATGGGGACGGGGATGTAGACGTACTGAGTGCTAGTCAATACGATGACAAAATAGCCTGGTACGAAAACAATGGTTCGGAGAGTTTTATGGTCCACACGATTACCACTTCTGCGGACCGTGCTCTTTCGGTGTACGCCATTGATGTGGACGGAGACGGAGATGTAGACGTACTGAGCGCTAGTCTTAACGACGATAAAATAGCGTGGTACGAAAACGATGGTTCGGAGAATTTTACCGCCCATACCATAACCACTTCGGCAGATGGTGCCCGTTCGGTGTATGCCATTGATGTGGACGGGGATGGCGATGTAGACGTGCTGAGCGCTAATTCTAACGACGATAAAATAGCATGGTACAAGAGTGAATCTCATACGTTTGCCGGTGGGGCTGGTACTACGTCCAATCCCTACCACGTATCTACTCCTACTGATCTGCATTTCGTAAGAGCAGCTATTTCCGACAAATTCATAGTTACGGCAAATATTGACATGAATGTTGCTCCATATAATACAGGAGAGGGGTGGGATCCCATTGGGTTAAATTCCCGTGAGGATGAGTTCCAAGGAGTATTTGATGGGAATGGATTTGTTATAAAAAATCTCTACATCAACCGTCCTACCGAAGATTTCGTGGGTTTGTTTGGTGCTACCTTTGGCGGCGAAATTAAGAACGTAGCACTGGAAGATGTGGACATTACTGGTGGAAGTTTTACCGGAGCGCTAGTGGGTATTAACTACACCGATGTGCAAAAATCCTACGCAAAGGGTAGCGTTTCAGCAGCTAATCATTCCGGAGGCTTAGTAGGTACCCTGGAAGATTATTTGACTTCCACTGCAGAGGTTACCGACTCTTATTCGTTAGTAAACCTTACTTCCTCAGGTGGAAATTTCGGAGGCTTGGTTGGGCGGTTAATCAGCGGTACAATCAGTACTTCCTATGCAGCAGGCTCCGTAACAGGAGGCACCGATGCCAATGGAGGCTTGGTAGGACTGGATGAAGGAGGAACAGTCACCAATTCCTATTGGGATACCCAAACTACCGGACAAGCCTCATCAGCAGGTGGAACCGGATACACCACAGCTCAAATGAGGCAGTCTACAAACTTTACCGGATTCGACTTTGCAAATATATGGGTAATTGATGAAGGAACAGGGTATCCAGGGCTTAATGAGCGACGCGAAAATAGCTTAGTTATAACCGGCAATGAAGGCTGGCGAATGCTTAGTGCTCCTGTAACTTCCACCTCGTACGGCACACTTCTGGATTCCCTCTGGACACAAGGTTTTACCGGGGCAGATGTAACCAATGGTACCTCTAACGTGCTGGTTTGGAACGAAGCAACAAAAGCATTCCAATCCATCAGCAACGCTACTGATGTTCCTTCAGCCGGAACAGGGTTTATAGCCTACATCTACGCAGATGATAATTACGATGGAACCCCGGATGACTTCCCAAAAGTATTAACTAATTCAGCAAGCCAATTTACAGGTTCGGCCAATCCAACACTCACCTTTACCGATTCAGGAACCCTAGCTAATGACGGATGGAACCTTCTGGGAAATCCTTATGGAACTTCCATCGACTGGGATGGCGAAGATGGCTGGGAGAAAACCAATCTGGACGGCACGTTCTATGTGTGGAGCGATTCAGCGAGTGGCGGAGCAGGTTCGTACCTGAGTTGGAACGGTGCTACGGGAACACTCGAAAATGGTAAGATTGCTCCCTGGCAGGGATTTTGGGTAAAAGCAAATGCTGCGAGTCCCGGTATCTCAATGAATGATTCGGTTCGAAGTACTGGAGGTACGTTATTCAAGCGAAAGCCGGTTCCACAGGTAACATTCAAGTTATTCGGGAACGAGATCAGTAATTCTGCCATTGTGATGTTCCACAAGCAAGCAGAAGCCGGTAAAGATGAATTGGATGCCTATAAATTGCAGCCGTTGAATTCAGAATATCTGTTGCTTGGAACTTCTGCAACAGGGCTGGAATCCATGGATATTCAGTCTCTTCCGTTAGATGGTTCAGAAACAGAACTGGAATTAGATATTCAGGGAAGCAACCTGAATGGGGAGTTTAAACTAACCTGGAACCAGATCGCAATACCTGATGACTGGAGTATAATTCTTACAGACCGACTGAAAGATAAAAGCTATAATCTGAATAATAGTTCATCCATAAGCTTTGACTTAAGAACCAAAGAGAAGCAGAAGGCAAAACAAAATCCCAAATTACCTTCGTCGCCGATTCAACTCCTGAAAAAAGCAAAAGAGGAAACGCCAAGATTTAGTTTAAGAATTATCCAGTCAGAAAGCGTTTATAACGAGGAGGAGTTGGGGCTACCCGCTTATGTAAAATTAGATCAGAACTATCCCAACCCATTTAATCCGTCTACCAACATCACCTTCGGTTTACCCGAAGCCGGAAAAGTGACCCTGGAAGTGTATGATGTGATGGGAAGGAAAGTAGCTTCTTTGCTTTCTGAAGAGCAACGCTCTGCCGGTATTCATACGGTTTATCTTGATGCAAGTACACTAGCTAGTGGAATGTATCTGTACCGCTTAGTTGCTGGAAACTCAGTGATCACAAAAAAATTAACTCTAATTAAATAGAACAACGGGTCAAGGAGAAAAGAACAAGGTTGTCCCAATCACCCGCTCCTTTCTCCATTGTCATTGTTCCTTACTTCTAAAAAGGTCATCAATATGAAAACACTAGAAACAGTACTAGCCGAATTATCCGAAACGCTGGATGAAATAAACAACAATAACTCTAAAGCGGAAAAGTGTAGCAGATGTGGAGCGGTAGAAGGAGAACCACATCCAACCCGAGGATTTGAAGTGATTTTACAACCAATACATAAACACAAGGCAGATTCACCAGAAGTATGTGTGATTTGCCGATTAGATCAACTTAAAAGAGATGCAATGGAAACGAATACCAAACCCAACCCAATGAACATATTAAGGCAATACGGATTGATAATCTTTTTTGGAATAATAGCAGTGCTGTTCTTTTCGGGAATGATTATGGCTCAGCCCCCGGGACTACCAGGCTCTCCATCACAAGCACCTATTGATGGCGGTTTAGGACTCCTAGCAGCAGCAGGTGGTGCTTATGCAATCAAGAAGCTTAGGGGCGGAAAAGGAAAAACGAAGTAGTTATTAAAAAGTAAATTCAACAAATTTGTTTTTCGAAACTGGGTGGCTATTTTCTGATTGGTCATCTGATTATGAAGAAAAATATCTACTCTTTTTTTTTACTATTTCTGTTCAGCTTTTTATCGGTTCAATATCCGCTAAATGGGCAAACTCTTGATGACCAAAATTATATGGTTACCCGATTTACCATGGATGATGGGTTGCCTCAGAATTCCATCAATGAAATACAGCAGTCAAGCGATGGTTATATCTGGATTGCAACGTTTAGTGGATTAGTCAGATTTGACGGTCATGACTTCAAAATATTTAATCGGGTAAATACTCCTTGTTTAATAGCTGATGAGTTTTTGAATATACATATTTCATCAGATGATTCGATTTGGCTATTTCCAGCTACTTTAAATACTGTAGTAACAAGATTCAAAGATGGGAATTGCGAGAGCTTTAAAATTGCTGACGGAATATCCAGCTCTTTTGCTTTTTTAGAGGATTTTGATGGCACCTTTTGGGTAATTAATGAGGGGAAACCTTACCGTTACAATGGTGAAGAGTTTGAGGAAATAATACCCTTAGACAATACTGAACTTGCAAATAAAGCTCTTCAAAATGAAAATGGAGGCTGGTTTGGATTGGGAAAAAATCTGTATAGGATTTATGATGGAGTGCCAATAAAAGTTTTTGATGATTTACTTATCAATGAAAATCTGCATTCATATGTATACCCTAATCCTGAAAAGGAGAGATCTATACTCGTTGATACGGAGAGTAGCATCAGTGAATATGAATTTGACAAAGAGCTTGTTTTAAAAGAAAAATATCATCTGGAAGATCCATTCTTCTTAGGTATGGAATTTGATAACAATAGAAACGTATTTATTAGTACTGCTAATGGTATTGCTCAAAAAGTTAATGACTCCTTTGAATTCTTAAAACCATTCAAAGACCAACCAAATATCCGGTTAAAATCCATTCTACAGGATAACGAAGGAAATTATTGGATTGGTACCGGAGGGGATGGCCTTTTCAGGTTCCGAAAAAAATTTATTTCAATGATCGATAAAGAACTCGGTCTCGAAAATGAAAAGGTTCTCTCTATAACTAAACTTGAGAATGGTAAAATGTTGATCTCGACTAACTGCTCTGAGGTTTATGAATGGGACGGAGAACGAGCAAAAGTTTCACCCTTACAAGAACTCATTCAATCAAACTGCTTTTGGTCAATATTTGAGGACTCCAAAGAGAGAATTTGGTTTGGAGCAGGTGAACCACACTTTATGGAAACATATGGTGAACCAGCTCTACAGTTTGGGATAGATCAAGGTTTTGATGGGTACGCAGTGTTTGCAACAACAGAGGATAAAAATGGTCATGTTTGGGTGGCTTCAGCTAGTGGTATTTTTATATACGATGGTACAAATCTAATTAGAACAATAACCGAAGAAGACGGTCTTTACTACAATGATTCCAGAGTGATGTTCGAGGATGATGATGGAACTATGTGGGTTGGAACAAACGGTGGATTACATACCGTTAAAAATTATGAAGTGACGAGAGTCCCTCTTTTAGAACAAGAGGGAAATGAGTTTGAAAAACAACCATACGTTCGAGCGATTCATAAAGATGAAGAAGGTGTTTTTTGGATTGGTACCTATGGAGATGGCTTATTCAGAATTAAAGGGGATGAGGTATTTCGATTTACTACTGCACAAGGACTGTTTGACAATATTGCCTCGCATATAATAGAAGATGCATCCGGCTTCTTCTGGATGGGTACAAACCGTGGGATTCAGCGTGTAAGTCGGAACCATCTCAATTTAGTTGCAGAGAGTGAAATGGATCAGGTTATATCCTATTCTTATGGATCAGCTGATGGGATGAATTCTCCGGAAACAAACGGAGGTTTCCAGCCCAGTTATATAGTAGAGGAGAATGGTGATTTTTATTTACCAACTGTTGCAGGTGTTGCTAAAGTCTCGGTTAGCAATGCAAACATAAATCATATTCCTCCCCCGGTATATATTGAAGCTGTTAAAAATAATTTCTCTGAAGATTTAGACAAAGAAGACCTAAATCTTGAATACGATAATTCTTTTCTGGAAATAAAGTATACGGCAATTAATTTTTCAGATCCTTCGAAGGTGAGATTTAAGTATCGATTGCTCGGTTTAAATGATCAGTGGATTGATGCCGGAACAAGGAGAGAAGCTGTTTATACTAAACTACCACCCGGCGATTACACATTTCAGGTAACTGCAACTAATAATGATGGAGTATGGAATGATGAAGGTGCTTTTCTGTCAATCTCTGTAATTCCACCATATTGGCAAACCGTATGGTTTCTTAGTATTACAATACTGCTTCTATTAGGGGCTATTGGATCAATTTTTCTCAAAAGAACTCAACGTTTAAAACAGGAATCCGAACGACAAAGAGCATTTACTGAAAGGCTTATTGAATCTCAGGAAAATGAGCGGAGAAGGATTGCTATGGAATTACATGACGGATTAGGGCAACAAATACTAGTCATAAAAAACAGGGTAGAGTTAGCAAAATTACAATTTAAAGAAAACCCTGAACTTAGTGAGCAACTTGGGGAAATAGAACATAGTGCATTACAATCAATTGAAGATGTAAGAACTATTTCACACGACCTCAGACCGGTACTGTTGGAGAAATTCGGATTAACTGACGCAGTTATTAATCTCTGTGAACAAATGGAAAAATCTTCAAAGTTTGACTGGAGTTACCATATCGATACTCTGGATAATATTTTTCCAAAAAAGAAGGAGATCAATCTTTACCGGATTCTTCAGGAAGCATGTAATAATATTCTAAAACATTCTAATGCAACTCAGGCTTCTTTAACCATTAAAAATGTTGATTTAAGCATATTTATTACTATATATGATGACGGAAACGGTTTTGATCTGGATCAACTGGATCAGAAGACAAGTTCTGGTATTGGATTGACTGGTATTAAAGAAAGAGTACAGACTCTTAAAGGAAAACTCTCTATACAAACCAATACACAAAAAGGAACTACAATAAAAATTCAAATACCAACAGAAGGACATGCAGAGTGATATAAAAATTGTGATTGCTGATGATCACAGTTTGATTAGACAAGGGCTTAGACAGGTATTGGAGTCTGGTACAGAATTCGAAATTCTGGAGGCCGAAAATGGGAAAAAAGCACTGGAATTAATCCAAGATGAAAAACCTGAAATCGCCGTTCTTGATATTGAAATGCCTGAAATGACTGGTTTTGATGTAGCTAAAGCAGTTCAAGAGGGTTCGCTACCCGTTAACTTGATTTTCTTAACAATGTTTAAAGACGAATCTATTTTTAATAAAGCTATGGATATGGGAGTAAAAGGGTATGTACTTAAAGAAAATACAGTTACGGAAATTATAAAATGCATCCAGTCAGTATTGGATGGGAATTATTATCTGAGTCCTGCAATATCCGATTTCCTTGTCAGAAGGAATCTTAAACCGGTTGAAGATTTGAGCAATCTCGATGACTTATACCAACTTACTGCGACCGAAAGAAAAGTATTGAAATATGTAGGAGCTATGAAAACGAGTCAGGAGATAGCAGACACCCTATACGTAAGTATAAAGACCATTCAAAACCACAGAAATAATATTTGCAATAAACTTGGTTTAAAAGGGGCTCATGCACTGCTAAAATTTGCAGTGGATCATAAAGATAAATTATGAGCCATTTTTCTCATTTTGTTCATTGAGAGAACAACCTTCTTATAATCAATTTTAAAAGAGAAATTACTTATTAGCGCACCTGATTTGTTTTTTTATTAGGGCTCTATATTTTGGGTTCTTATTTCAGTTCAAATGAAGAAAGTATTCACCTCTTTATTTTTTTCGTTAATTCTTCTTTGTGTTTTAAAGACACCTCTTTATTCACAAACGGAAGTGAATTTAAACTATGTTGTTACTCAATATGGATTAGAAGAAGGCTTACCGCAAAGTTCAGTTAATGATATCATCCAAACAAAAGACGGATATTTGTGGTTAGCGACTTTTGGTGGGCTTGTTCGTTTTGACGGTCATTCTTTCACAACCTATAACAGATCAAATACAGAGGGAATGAAATTTGATCGTGTAATTCAGTTGTATGAAGACTTCTATCAAAATATATGGATCAGGGCTGAAGAGGGTATTTTAAAATTTAAAGATGGTGCGGCTATTCATTACTCATTTCCTGGAGAGTTATCTCAAATAATTCCAGCTACTTTTCATGAGGACTCTCAAAAAAGATTATGGGTGAGTGTTAACAATAAAGTATTTCGTTTTGATGGAGAAAAGTTTAATGAAATTGAAGTTCAGGATGTTAGTAATAAAACGGTAAGTACAAGTTCTGACACTACCGGTGTACTATTATTCTTTGAGAAAAAGCTGCTAAAAACGATAGGTGATTCAGTTTATACTATTCTGAATTTGGAAGGAACCTTGAGCGAACATATAGCTTATGTAACTGAATATCCGGTTAATTCCGGTATATACTTTCTGGCTACTGCTGGTGATGGAATATTAAAGTACGAACAAGGGATGATAACATATTTTGATAATGAACAAGGTCTTCCTAGTAAAGATATCTGGAGTTTTTATACAGATAGCAAAAATCAGTTATGGGTGAATGCTTATGGAGGTACTACTAAATGGGACGGAGAGCTTTTCCAACCATTTGATGTAATTAAACTACCAGTGGAAAGGGATTTGCAATTAACAGCCATGTTCGAGGATATGGAAGGAAACCTTTGGATGGGTTCATCTGCAGAAGGTTTGTTCAAAATAAAGCCGTCTAACATCAGGATGATCGATAATAGCAATGGTCTGTTTAATCAGAAAATGCTTTCCCTTACGCAATTAAATAATGGCACCTATTTATTTGCTACAAATTGTGGTGGTGTGTATGAGTATAAAAATAACCTTGCTACGCCATCTCCGGTAAACAAAACACTACCAAATCAATGTATTTGGTCGGTATATCAAGATTCAAAAGGTAGCATATGGTATGGTTCTCAAGCATTATATAGAACTAATGCCTCAGGATATCAAGGAGAGGTAATAGCGAGAGAACAGGGTTTTAATGAAATGAATGTTTTCGCTATTAAAGAAGACAGGAATGGTACAATGTGGATTGGTACCAGTAGTGGGATAACTCTGTTTAAGGATAATGTATTTAGCTTACTGCATGATAATACTGGTAATCCCTTTCCCGAAACCAGAACATTCTTTGAAGATACTAAAGGCAGAATGTGGGTTGGTACTGTATCAGGACTTTTTCTGATCGAAAAAGAGGAAGTCAAAAGAATTGATTTTTCAGAATTAGAGGTAAATGAGTCTTCTTTTAATGAACCATACATCAGGGCAATTCATGAAGATATTAATGGAGTGATGTGGTTTGGTTCATACGGCCAGGGGATTTATAGAATAGATGGTGAAGATATTATTCAAATCAGAGAAGAAGAGGGTTTATTTGATAATATCGTTTCTAATTTAGTAGAAGATAGTTTTGGGAATTTCTGGACAGGGAGCAACAGAGGGATTTCAAGAGTATCGAGAGAAGAATTAAATAAGTTCAGTCGAGGAGAAATTGATGAAGTTATTTCCTTCTCTTATGGTACAGGGGAAGGAATGAACTCAAATGAAACAAATGGAGGATTTTATCCCAGCTTTATTCAAAATGAAGAAAATGAAATCTTCTTTCCTACGGTAAGTGGCGTAGTTGTTATTTCAACCAGAAGCTTTGAATCCGAAAGTATTAATCCAAACGTCTACATAGAAAATCTAAGGACTGGTGAGGGGGAAATCCCATATAGTAAGGAAATAACATTACCCTATAATAATTCATTTTTAGAGGTAAGCTACACAGGAGTACATTTCTCGGCTCCCGAAAAAACAGAATTCAGATATAAGTTATCAGGACTAAACGAAAACTGGATAGAAGTAGGAAGCAGAAGAGAGGCTCTTTATTCGAAGATACCTCCTGGGAAATATACCTTTATTGTTAATGCGAGAAACAGTAATCGAGCCTGGAGTACTAAAGAAGCAACTTTAAACATAACTATTACACCGCCTTTCTGGAGAACATGGATTTTTTATCTGTTTGTCTCACTCATGCTGGTATCAGCGGGAATGTCAGTTTATTATGTCAGAATTCGGACACTTGAAAAAGAAAATGAAGATAAAAAAGCATTTACGACACAGTTGATCGAATCTCAGGAAAGCGAAAGAAGAAGAATTGCAGCAGAACTTCACGATGGATTAGGGCAACAAATTCTGGTAATAAAAAACCGCGTCGAAATTGCAAAATTGATGGCAGAAGAAGGTTCGGATCTGGATCAGCAATTAGATGAAATTCGCCACAGTGCAACGAGATCTATTGAGGACGTTCGAAATATATCACATGCCCTGCGCCCCGTTGTTTTAGAAAAGTTTGGGTTAACAGATGCCATTATAAATTTGTGTGAGCAACTTGTTGAAGTAACCGGAATTGACTGGAGTTTTCACATCGATCCAATTGACGATGCATTTACCGGGAATAATGAGATTATATTTTACCGAGTGCTTCAGGAAGGCATCAATAATATATTAAAACATTCAGGAGCCACAAATGCATCGTTGATTGTACAACGCATTAATGAAAAAGTGATTGTTACTTTGTATGATGATGGAATAGGTTTTGAGACAAATACTCAACAAATTAAAAACAAAGGATTTGGATTGTTGGGCATTAAAGAGAGAATTGAAATTCTGAACGGAGAATTCAAAGTTGAATCAAATTCTGAAAGTGGTACCACAATCAAAATTTCTATTACTACAACAGAACAAATTTCTGTTTAGGCAAAGCTATCCCTTTGGGTACATATACCCACTCATCTAGGTATTTGTACCTATAAAAATGAGTACCTCTCCTCATTGTAATTCCAGTGCGTTAAAAAGACATTTAAGTGGCTTGTAGGGGTACAAGCTTTTCATTAAAGAAGGTACAGAAATGAAAATATTGATCGTCGATGATCATGTCGACATCAGAAGATTGATGAAGAGCATCCTTTCCAGCAGTATACAAGACTCGGTTGAGATTCTTGAATGCGAAAGCGGAGAGGATGCTTTTCTAGTTTATCAGGAGCAAATGCCCGACTGGGTATTAATGGATATCGAACTTCAGGGAATTGATGGGTTCGAAACTACGTCACGCATATCTGAAGCTTTTCCTGATGCCAAAATTGTTTTCGTTTCCAGCCATGACACTCAAAAATTCCGAAAACATGCTGAAAAACTGAATGCGATCGGTTTTGTGTCTAAAAACAGACTTCTCGAAATAAGCCCCTTAATTACCTCTTTTAAATCAAATAATCCGCAGTTATGATTAATTATTTAAAAACTACTTACAGCTTCCTTGGTATTTTCATTCTTTTAGTTGGTACACAGACTGCGTATGCACAGTTTGATCCTCCTGAAGTAGGTCCGATTGCTGACTTTGTTGAGATAACAGGGACAACAGAAGTAGGTGAAGTTCTAACAGGTAGCTATGAGTATAATGATCCTTCAGAATTACCTGAAAGTGGTTCAACATATCAATGGTATCGTTTAGATAGCGAATTTGACATTCCAGTAGCGATTGATGGTGCAACTGCTCAAACCTATACTTTGACAAACGATGATGAAAACAAGTTCATTGTTTTTGAAGTTACACCGTCTAATGGTACCGACACGGGAAACCCAACTCCTAGTTTACCTGTTGGCTCCATCGGAACAGGTTCCGGCGGTGGAGGCGGAGGTGGAAATAACCCTCCAACAGTTTCAAATTTGAATATTAGTGGCACCCTCGAAGTTGGTTCTATCTTAACAGGTTCATATGATTTTAGTGATGCGGATGGAGATTCAGAATCAGGTTCTGTATACACCTGGTATCGTAGTGAGGATAGTGGCGGAACCAATAAAACAGCTATTGGTGGAGCAGATGCAACTACCTATACACTGGTAAGTGATGATGAAGGGAAATACATGAGTTTCTCGGTAATTCCCAGTGACGGAATTGATGCCGGTACTTCAGATGAAAGTTCTCTACAAGGTCCGGTTCAGTCAGAATCTGCTGGTGTAGCTTTTGCAGGAGGAGACGGAACACAAGGCGATCCATATCAAATTACTACCGCAGAACAGCTTCAGGAAATACAAAATAACCTCAGTAGTTATTTCATCTTAACGCAAAACATTGACGCTTCAGGAACCTCAAGCTGGAATAGCGGAGCCGGATTTGTACCTATTGGTGGTGATTCAACATTCAAAGGAAATTTAAATGGTAAGGGGTACAAAATTACCAGTTTGTTTATCGACCGTTCATCCACTGATAATGTTGGACTATTTTCTACTATTGATGAAAATGGGGTTGTAGACAGTCTTGGAATTGATCAGGGAGATATTACCGGGGCACAAAATACTGCAGGTCTGGCAGGTGAGAACTATGGTACCATCACAAACAGTTATTATAGTGGAACCGTAACAGGTACTTCACAGGTAGGGGGGCTAGTGGCTCAGAATGCTGGTAATATTACATCTTCTTACTCTGCCGGCTCTGCAACTGCTTCAGGTACCGATGTAGGAGGTTTAGTTGGAAACCACAATCTGGGGACAATCAGTAAATCGTACTCAACAAGTACGGTTGCCGGCGGAAATAATGCAGGGGGATTAGTTGGCTTCACGAATGACAATATTGATAACAGTTATGCGACCGGGAATGTAAGCGGGTCAGATCGTATCGGTGGGTTAATTGGTGATCAGAGTAGCGGTGTTTTATCTAATAGTTATTCTACAGGTACAGCAACTGGTAGTACCAATACCGGTGGATTTATTGGTTATAAAGAAAGTTTTGCTTCTGCCAGTAATAGCTTTTGGGATACTGAAACCAGTGGCACTTCAACAGGGGTTGGAACGGGTAGCGCGACCGGAATTACAGGAAAGACGACCACCGAAATGAAAACTGAGTCGACCTTTACAAACGCCGGTTGGGACTTTACAAATACCTGGGAAATAGATGGAAATTACCCAACTCTACAAGGCACAGGAAGTTCCGGGTCTGGATCAGGCAATACAGCTCCTTCTTTATCAAATCTGGTGGTAACCAATAAAACCGATGAAGGTCAAACTCCTGATCAGGGAGATGTATTAGCAGCCAGATATGATTTTAGCGATTCTGATGGAGATTCAGAGTCAGGCACTACCTTTCAGTGGTACAGAGCAGATGATAACAGCGGAATTAACTTGGAATCTATTTCAGGTGCAACAGACTCCACTTATACGGTTACATCTGATGATTTAGGGGAATTCCTGCGGGTGGATGTAACCCCAAATGACGGAACTGATAGCGGAACGTTAGTTTCTAGTTCATATACAGAGGTTACAGCTGCAAATCAGGCACCTTCTGCTGGTGAGGTAACTATTAGTGGGACCCCCGCAATAGGAGAAACCTTAACAGCAAATTACTCCTATTCAGATCCGGATAGTGATCCTGAAGGTACAACAACTTTCCAATGGTACGTCGCAGTTGATGGTTCTGGTACCGGAGCTACTGCACTACCTGGAGCAACTTCACAAACATATCTGGTTACAGAAGCAGAAGAGGGTACTTTTTTAAGAGTAGACGTAACACCAAATGACGGTTCACAAAATGGATCGGTATCTTCTTCGGCATATGTTCAGGTTAATGTTCGTCCGGCGCTAAACCCTGATTCTACCAGAATTACAGGGACACCGGAAGTAGGGGAAACTTTATTTGCTGCGTATACCTACGGAGATGTGGATTTAGATCCAAATGCCGGTTCACAGTTTAAATGGATGATTTCAAGTGATAATTCCGCATCGGATGAAGCTGCCATTTCCGGAGCAACAGACAGTAGTTATGTAGTTCAATCCGAAGACCTTGGGAAATTTATCCGGGTAGAAATCACTCCTTTTGATGGAACTTCTTCAGGTATCCCTGATACCACCGCTTTTGTGGAAATAATTAACGGGAATACAGCTCCAACAGTTACAAACCCTATTGCTGATATAACAGTAAACGAAGATGGTACGATAAGTAACATAGACCTTACAAATGTATTTAGCGATGCTGAAGAAAACGATTCAGATCTTAGCTATTCAGTTTTCTCAAATACTGGATCAACTATAATAAATACTTCTGTTGATGCAGGTACAGATGAACTAAGTCTGACACTGGTAGCGGATTCTTCCGGTAGTGCTACTATAACTGTTCAAGCCGAAGATAGTCAGGGTTTAACGGTACAGGACTCATTTTTAGTAACTATTAATACAGTTAATGATGTTCCTTTATTTACCAAAGGTGGGGATCAGGTTCTCGACGAAAATGCGGGGGCACAGACTATTAATGGATGGTCAACAGGAATTAGCGCAGGCCCGGATGATGAGTCAGATCAAAACCTGAGCTTTAATATTTCTACGGATAATGATGATTTATTCTCTGTATTGCCGACGGTTGATCATGCTACGGGAAACCTGACGTTTACCCCTGCAGCAGATTCCTTTGGAGTTGCAAATATTACCATCAATCTTTCGGATAACGGCGGAACGGATAATGGCGGTTCGGATACCTCAGCAGATCAAAGTTTTACGATTACGGTTGAAGAAGTAATTAGCTTTGATCCGCTCACTGCATTTAGTACTACATGGAGAACAACCACCTCTAATGAGTCTATTACTCTTTACACTACAGGTGGAGCTGGTGTAACGGATTATGATGCTTACATCGATTGGGGTGATGGTACTGATCTTGAGCAAATTACCGGTGATGATCCCGATCCAAGCCACCAATATTCTACTTCCGGTGACTACGTAGTGAAAGTGTATGGAACATTCCCTCATCTTGATCTTGTAAATGGTGTTGATGCATCAACCTATAGTACAACTCCGGCTCTTGCAGCAAACTCTGCAAAAGTAATTGCCATTAATCAATGGGGAGATATAGCATGGGAATCGATGAAAGATATGTTTTATCAATCTCCGAATTTGGTTGCCTACTCTGCTTCTGACGTACCTGATTTAAGTCTTGCCACGACCTTAGAAGGCATGTTTGCATTTACAGGTCTGTCTACAGCAGATTTGAGTGGTTGGGATGTAAGTACCATTACAGACTTCTCAAATATGTTCACAAACGCAACTAGTTTTAATGGAGATCTTTCCAGTTGGACATTTTCAAGTGCTGAATTTTCAGGTGCTACCGCAGTAAACTTTACCGGTATGTTCAACTTAGCAAGTTCTTTTACAGGAACAGGATTAGCTAATTGGGACGTATCCAATGCCCAGACTATGTCGGTTATGTTTTCTGATGCCGCAGCATTCAATCAGGATTTGAGTGCTTGGGATATCAGTAATGTTTCTGATATGTTTTTATTTGCGGAAGGTTCTGCATTAAGTACTGCTAATTATTCTAGCATGCTTGCTGCCTGGGGTGCCCTGACCCTTCAAAGCGGAGTGGATTTTTCTGTTGGAACCACCACATATAATATTACAGGTCTGACCGGACACAATGAACTTACCAGCACATTTAGCTGGTCGGTTACCGATGGAGGCTTAACTGCGGGCGCTTTGAGTTTAACAACTTCTGAAGGTTCACCGGTAGATACTACCGTTACCGATACCCTTTGGATGGATTTGACAATGGACGGTACTGTTGTGACGGATGCAATAACTCTGACCTGGATTTTAACGCCGGCAGCAGGAATGACTGCAACAGGTGCCCCGGTCTATGACCAAACCCGTCAACAGTGGGGATATGACCTGATCGGAATTGATGTTAGTGCTTTAGATCAGGAGTACTCTCTGAATATCTCGGCCTCTGTTTCTTTAGAGAATGGAAGTTCAAGCATAGAAGATAACTTCTCTATTAATATTACGGTCCCGAATACAGCTCCAACCCTTTTATCCGCAATTGCAGATTTTTCTGTCGATGAAGATGCTGATGATACGGTAATTGATTTGACCTCCATATTCTCTGATGCAGAGCAAACTTCAGGAGAACTTACTTTCTCTGTTGAATCAAATTCGAATACAGGATTGGTAAATGCCTCTGTAAATAATACGGCAGACGAATTGACATTTGCCTTTGTATCCAACCAGAACGGGGTTGCTGAGATTATTATTCAGGCTCTGGATAATGGTGGGCTTACTCTACAGGATACCGTTAATATTACCGTGAATTCAATTAATGATGCACCGATAGTAAGTAATCCAATAGCCGATTTAACTGTAAATGAAGACGCATCAGAAAGCAAAATCGATTTGAGCACAGTGTTTAGTGATCTGGAAGACAATGATTCGGATCTGACTGTATCATTGGTGTCCAATAGCGGGGAATCTGTTCTGAAGGATTCTCTAAGTACGACTACCAATGAACTGGTAATAACTTTGGTAGCAGATTCTTCAGGCTCCGCTGAAATAATTCTGCAAGCAGAAGACAGTGAAGGTTTAACGGTACAAGATACAATCACTGTTACCGTAAATCCTGTAAATGATGCACCATATGCTCAGATTCTGTACCCAAATCCTGTGGTTGATAATGATTATGGTGCTTATACTCAAACACTTTTTATTGGAAGCTTTGATTTTGGCCCTGATAATGAATCGGAACAAACGATACAGGAATTTATTCTTACCACTGAACAAAGCGCCTTATTCGAAGTTCAACCCAAAATAGATTTCGTACCTCAGAATGGATACACCTTACCATCAGGAACATTAAGTTTTACACCAGCTTCTGATACCAGTGGAGTAGCAGCAGTAACAATTAAAGTTATTGATGACGGTGGAACTGATAACGGAGGTGTAAATTCGTTCGAAGTAACCTTTTTTGTTACTATTAATCAGGCTAACAGAGCCCCGGTAGCTAGTGATGTTGCCATTGCAGGCACGCCCAAGAAAGACTCTATCTTGGCCGCTACCTACACCTACAGCGATGCCGACGGGGATGCCAACCCGGGGGCAACCTTCCAGTGGTACCGCGCCAGCGATGCCTTCGGAACGGACTCCCTGGCCATCGGGGATGCCACCGATTCGCTGTACACGGTAACCAGCGCCGATGCCGGGCAGTACCTGCGCGTGGCCATTACCCCCAACGATGGGCTAACCACCGGAACGGTAGTACGTAGCAGTTGGGGGGGCGTAGAATCTGTGTTTAAACTCGCCGAAAACGGGGTAACCATAACGTGTAAGGAAGCCGATCTAAACGATACCGGAGTGGTTAACGGCATTACCTACAAGGCCCTTAGCAAAGACAGCCTGCGGGCACGCGCCAATGCCGATGAGGATGTGACTAACGCATGTACGAGTTTGATCACAAATATGGATTCTATGTTTGGTTCAGCAAGCACTTTCAATCAGGATATTAGTAGCTGGGATGTAAGTTCGGTAACTAGTATGAACTTTATGTTTGAGTACCTCAACGACTTTAACCATGACATCGGCAATTGGGATGTTTCTTCGGTTACATCTATGGTGAGTATGTTTCATGAAGCTACCTCTTTCAATCAGGATATTGGGGATTGGGAGGTAGATTCTGTAACCACCATGTCATATATGTTTTCTTATGCCACTGCTTTTAATCAGGATATCGGCATTTGGGATGTTTCTTCGGTTACATCTATGGTGAGTATGTTTCATGAAGCCACCTCTTTCAATCAAGATATTGGGGGTTGGGATGTGGATTCTGTGACGACTATGAATTTAATGTTTGCAGGTGCTACCTCATTTAATCAACCCATTGGTGGCTGGATTGTAGAGGAAGTTACTGAGATGAGAAGTATGTTCTCTGGGGCAAGTTCTTTTAACCAAAGTTTAGCGGACTGGGACATTTCTGAAGTCACAGACATGTATAACATGTTTTACGGAACAGACCTCAGTACGACCAATTATGATTTAATATTAAATGGCTGGGCTGCTTTACCAAACGTACAACCTAACGTAGATTTTGGGGCTGGAGATGTACAGTACACGCCGGCAGCAAGAGCAGCCAGAGCTATTCTTACAGGGGCACCCAATAACTGGGCCATTACCGATGGCGGACGAACCAACATCGCTCCTGTGGCCACAAGTGTTTCTATTGGAGATGGTCCGTTTAAGCTTGGAGCTCAGATAACGGCAAGTGTTGATACTACCGATGCGGATGGAGATGCCATCACGTTAAGCTACCAGTGGTACCGCGCGGATGATGATCAGGGAGCAGGTGTGGTAGCCATTACCGATTCTACGGCTAAAACCTATACTCCAACGTCGGCGGATAACTTTAAATATCTGAAACTAGAAGTAACTCCAAATGACGGTATTGAAGCCGGAGCTACGGTTTCCAGTGGGTATGTTTTTGTCAGCCCGTTTGAGGGGGGTACCGGGGTGGAAGGCGATCCGTTCCTGATAGCTACCGTTATTCAATTGGATTCGGTTCGATCGAATTTAACGGCCCATTATAAACTCTTAAACGATCTTGATCTGGATATAGCACCCTATAATGAAGCAAAAGGATGGATCCCGATTTCTACATCTCTTCCGGAACCATTTTCCGGTCATTTTGATGGGGCAGGAAATACAATTGATGGGTTATTTATAAACAGTTCCGATTACTATTATTCAGGTTTATTCGGGATTGCCATAGATGCGTATATAACAAATCTGAATTTTGAAAATGTGAATCTCTCCAGTAATAGAGTGATTGGTGCACTTGGGTATATTTATGGATCGAACTCGAATGTGAGCAATATCCGTGTATCCGGTAATATTCATGGGGATTATGCCGGTGGAATTGCCGGACAATTATGGAATAGGGCGAAGATATCTGAAAGCCGGTTTACAGGTAATATAACGGGCAGTAACGTTGGGGGGTTAGTCGGTTCTATTAGAGACGGCGCAAGTGTGGAAACAAGTTATTCCTTAGGCATATACACTGGTAGTAAGGAAGCAGGAGGAATAGTTGGATATGTTGAGCACGAATATGGAAGTGTTAAAAGTTCAATTAAAAACAGCTATTCTCTGGCTTCGGTAAGCGGGGAAAGAGGCTTTGGGGGGATAGCAAGTAACGACGCCCAATTAACGTTGAGCAATAGCTATCATTCAGGTGAGATAAGCGGTGCAAATTCCAACAGTTATTGGAATTCGGAGGGTACGGTTTTTTCAGGTGTCACAAATTCTGCCATGAAAGACTCCCTAACTTTTGATGGAGCAGGCTTCGATTTCACCAACATCTGGGCAATCGTTACCGGTGATTCGGTTAGTTATCCGTACCTGAAAAACAACCCGCAGAATCCAAAACCAGGTATTGCAAGAGCCAACACCGCCCCGGTAGCTAGTGATATTGCCATTGCAGGCACGCTCAAGAAAGACTCCGTCTTGGTCGCTACCTATACCTACAGCGATGCCGACGGGGATGCCAACGCCGGTGCTGCCTTCCAATGGTACCGCGCCGATGATGATGCTGGAACCAACGCTGCAACCATAGGTGACGCAACCGATTCGCTGTACACGGTAACCAGCGCCGATGCCGACCACTATCTGAAGGTGGAGGTAACGCCGAACGATGGCTTAGAAGACGGTACCACCATATTGAGCAATTGGGCACTGGTGGAACCTGTATTTATACTCGCAGAAAACGGGATAACCGTCACCTGTTCGGAGGCCGAAGTGGGTGACACCAGATACATAGCCGAATACAATCGGGAATTTACCAAGGTTAGTGAGTCCCAACTTCGGGCCATTGCTAACGATGATACTCGTTGGTCAGAGTTGTTAAGCGTATGTACCTCTGGTATTACCGATATGAGTGAGATGTTTTACGATCCTAATTGGATAATCGACTTTAGTAATTTTGATACCAATATCAGTCACTGGGATATGTCTGGTGTTACCAGTTTCAGTAATTTTTTAACATACACTGGTTTATCTCAAACCAATTACTCTGCACTAATTGAGGCATTAAATACACAGCCCCTTCAATCAGGAACTGAAGAAAACCCTATTGAATTTGGAGCGAATGAATTAATTTATTCCGGAACTGATCTGGAAAAGAAAATCAATATAATTGATACCTATAACTGGGATTTCGAAGGTGACGCGATTAATCGCGATAACGTAGAGTTGACACCTGTAGTTACCAATCCAACACTTGTAGGCACAGATTATTTTGAGTTTAAACTCACCATAGATGGTCTTGAAATTACAGATGCTCATGTTAATGAAATAAATCTTACATGGGCAGGAACTAATTTTTCTAATGGTTTATTAGATGCAAAATATCAAGGCTCAGGAGTATGGGGTGCATTAGTATCTCATCTAGTAGATATAAATGATTTGCCGGCTGAAAAGGAGTTTCCAATAAATATTACAGTCGGAAATCAATACGGAGGTACTACAGCATATTACTCCCCACTATTTAATTTAACACTGGAAATTCAATATTCTGCAAACTTCAGTGTACTTGAAAATGGGGTAACCGTAGTATGTACAGATGCAGCAGTAGGAGAGAAAGGAATTATATCCTATAAAGGAGAAGACCGGGTATTTACCAAAAGATCCCAGGATCAGATTACCACTGAAAATGCAGCTTCTACCTGTACAAGTGGTATTACCGACATGAGTAGTTTATTTAGTGCCGAGTCTCAATTTAATGAAGATATAAGTTCATGGGATGTTTCTGCAGTGACCAATATGTCTTTCATGTTTAATAATGCTACTATTTTCAATAAGGATATTTCTTACTGGGATGTTTCTTCGGTAACTAATATGCCTAATATGTTCGGTAATGCCCAAAGTTTTAATCAGCCTATTGGGAACTGGAACGTAAGTTCTGTTACAAATATGTATTCGATGTTCAGTAACACTTACGACTTCAATCAGGATATAAGTGGTTGGGACATTAGTTCGGTTACCCAAATGGCATCTATGTTTGAAGGAGCCCGTGCCTTTAACCAGAATCTTGGAAAATGGGATGTGAATTCTGTTATATATCTGGATAATATGTTAGATGGGGCTACTTCTTTCAATACCTCCAATTATGACTCCACGCTTATAGGCTGGTCACAACTGCCAAGCGTACAACCAAATGCGAACCTTGGAGCAGGAGATGCACAATACACCCCGGCGGCGAATGCAGCCCGTGCTATTCTTACAGGGGCACCCAATAACTGGGTGATTACCGATGGTGGAATAATAATAGATGAGCTTGTTCTTACACAGCTTCAGACGAATCCAATACCTGATGTTGAGGAAGATGATAAAATCTACTTTACGTTAACTGCGGATGGAACCGGGATCGATTCTGCACTGGCAAAAGATTTTGGTATAACATGGCCTGAGCGATTAGAAGGGCAAAACCAAGGCTTGGTTCAAGCAGGTTCACCAAAGTATGACTCGGAACAAAATGCATGGTATTATACAGTTTCGGATTTGATTCCTGCGGATAATACACAACGACAATATGGCGAACTGACCTATAGTTTTTCAGCCAAAAAGGAGGGACAGAATACGGTAAACTCCAATGAATTAGGTCTATCTTTCAATTTGATTAATGCCTATACAGAACTTCAGTTACAGGTTCAGTTTTCTGATGTAAATGGAAATACCGATGGAAATTGGATATCTGCGAATACGGTTTCTGATATCAGAATTGGACAGAAAAAGCTCTTCAAGCTTAGAGCGGTTTGGTTAAACCCTTCCAGCCAGGACCCTACTGATATACGTGCATTAACTGAGTCCGAGAAAAATGCTCTTCAATTTGAAACAATTAATGGAAGCGATGCTCAGCCAAGTCTTGTTAAATTTAATGACGATGTAGTCTTTGCTTCTACGGGCATGGATGATTATGATGGTTGGAAATACCATTCATTATCCATCCATTACTCACACGAATTTAGTGCGGGTGAAAATATCGTCCGACTTCAGGCTAACCTTGGACAAGGGCAACCTGCTGACAGCATTGATATTCAATTAACAAATATCGATTTCCGGCCATTTGTACTATCACTTGAAGATGACCCATTAACAACAGCTATTGTTTCTGGTACTACTATCGAAATTGACTTGCCCTCAACCAGTACCTACGATTTCTATCTATTGATTGACGAAAATGTTGAACTTACTCGTGTTACCGATGCAGATATCCAGAATGGAAGCTATACAATAACCTACGATTATGCTGTAGCAGCGGGCCCAAATACCGGTATTATTCAAATATGGGGAACGTTCCCGGCTGTTCAACATCTGGATGTATTCAGCAGAGTATTGCAATGGGGTGATATTGAATGGAAGTCAATGGAACAGATGTTTTCCGAAAAATTTCAAACGCCCAGACTAAATAGTATTACTGCGACAGATGTACCAGATTTATCTCAAGCGACAAGCCTGAGAGCAATGTTCCAGGGTGTGTCTTACTTCAATAGTGATATTTCCAATTGGGATGTTTCCAATATCACAGATATGAGTTTCATGTTTAGTGGAGCACATGCGTTTAATCAACCACTTGGTAACTGGGATGTTTCTTCGGTTACATCTATGGAGAGTATGTTTCATGAAGCCACCTCTTTCAATCAAGATATTGGGGGTTGGGATGTGGATTCTGTGACGACTATGAATTTAATGTTTGCAGGTGCTACCTCATTTAATCAACCCATTGGTGGCTGGATTGTAGAGGAAGTTACTGAGATGAGAAGTATGTTCTCTGGGGCAAGTTCTTTTAACCAAAGTTTAGCGGACTGGGACATTTCTGAAGTCACAGACATGTATAACATGTTTTACGGAACAGACCTCAGTACGACCAATTATGATTTAATATTAAATGGCTGGGCTGCTTTACCAAACGTACAACCTAACGTAGATTTTGGGGCTGGAGATGTACAGTACACGCCGGCAGCAAGAGCAGCCAGAGCTATTCTTACAGGGGCACCCAATAACTGGGCCATTACCGATGGCGGACGAACCAACATCGCTCCTGTGGCCACAAGTGTTTCTATTGGAGATGGTCCGTTTAAGCTTGGAGCTCAGATAACGGCAAGTGTTGATACTACCGATGCGGATGGAGATGCCATCACGTTAAGCTACCAGTGGTACCGCGCGGATGATGATCAGGGAGCAGGTGTGGTAGCCATTACCGATTCTACGGCTAAAACCTATACTCCAACGTCGGCGGATAACTTTAAATATCTGAAACTAGAAGTAACTCCAAATGACGGTATTGAAGCCGGAGCTACGGTTTCCAGTGGGTATGTTTTTGTCAGCCCGTTTGAGGGGGGTACCGGGGTGGAAGGCGATCCGTTCCTGATAGCTACCGTTATTCAATTGGATTCGGTTCGATCGAATTTAACGGCCCATTATAAACTCTTAAACGATCTTGATCTGGATATAGCACCCTATAATGAAGCAAAAGGATGGATCCCGATTTCTACATCTCTTCCGGAACCATTTTCCGGTCATTTTGATGGGGCAGGAAATACAATTGATGGGTTATTTATAAACAGTTCCGATTACTATTATTCAGGTTTATTCGGGATTGCCATAGATGCGTATATAACAAATCTGAATTTTGAAAATGTGAATCTCTCCAGTAATAGAGTGATTGGTGCACTTGGGTATATTTATGGATCGAACTCGAATGTGAGCAATATCCGTGTATCTGGTAATATTCATGGGGATTATGCCGGTGGAATTGCCGGACAATTATGGAATAGGGCGAAGATATCTGAAAGCCGGTTTACAGGTAATATAACGGGCAGTAACGTTGGGGGGTTAGTCGGTTCTATTAGAGACGGCGCAAGTGTGGAAACAAGTTATTCCTTAGGCATATACACTGGTAGTAAGGAAGCAGGAGGAATAGTTGGATATGTTGAGCACGAATATGGAAGTGTTAAAAGTTCAATTAAAAACAGCTATTCTCTGGCTTCGGTAAGCGGGGAAAGAGGCTTTGGGGGGATAGCAAGTAACGACGCCCAATTAACGTTGAGCAATAGCTATCATTCAGGTGAGATAAGCGGTGCAAATTCCAACAGTTATTGGAATTCGGAGGGTACGGTTTTTTCAGGTGTCACAAATTCTGCCATGAAAGACTCCCTAACTTTTGATGGAGCAGGCTTCGATTTCACCAACATCTGGGCAATCGTTACCGGTGATTCGGTTAGTTATCCGTACCTGAAAAACAACCCGCAGAATCCAAAACCAGGTATTGCAAGAGCCAACACCGCCCCGGTAGCATTAACCCCGGCGATAGTGGGCTATCCAAAAATAGGGGCTACTATTGCTGCAACATATACCTTTGAAGATAGTGATGGCGATGCAAATGCAGGGGCTTCCTTCCAGTGGTATCGCAGGGTTAACGAAATAGTTAATTACTCGGTTGTTTCAACTGAAACAAAAATAGATGGTGCTACAGATTCGCTGTACACGGTTACTGAGAATGATAATCTGAATGACCTTCGGGTTCGAATTGTACCATTTGATGGTTTTACGACAGGTGACACAGTATATAGTGGATATATAACAGGAAGTCCGTTTGACGGAGGTATAGGAGTGGAAGGAGATCCATTCCTCGTCTCAACCGCAGAACAGCTTAATTCCATGCGCGATGTAATGGATCCTGAAAATACAATCAGTATAAATCCGCATGTAAAACTAACTAACGACATTGATCTGACATCAGCAACAAGATCTGGTGGCGCTTTCTATAACGAAGGTGCCGGTTGGCAGCCTATCGGAGAGTATTTTGATTTTGGGTCTGGTGAAGGAACTACAACTAATTTTTCCGGGGTGTTTGACGGAAATGGACATACTATTAATGGGTTGTTTATTAATCGTTCGAATCAATCCTATGTTGGCTTCTTCGGATGGGTATTTGGTGAAGTTAAAAACCTGACACTTACAAATGTTGATATTACCGCAGGAAATGCTACGGGTGGACTCTCCGGCTACAATTCCAGTGCGACGTTTACTAATGTACATGTTACCGGAACGGTACGTAGTAATAGTGGTATGGCTGGTGGTATTACCGGATCACTTTGGAATAATGGAAGTATTCATAAGTCTTCCTTTAATGGAACTCTTACCGGTTCTTCTGTTGGGGGTATTTCAGGAGATCTGGAAAGTGAAGATGATGGAGAGAATACATTGATTGATCAGTCTTATGCTACAGGTACTTTTTCGGGGGGTACTGTGGGCGGAATTGTTGGCTCACTATCGGGAGGAGGAACATTATCAAACAGTTACTCAGCTGCAGATATTACCGGAACTAACAATACAGGCGGTCTTGTAGGTACTGGAGACAGAGACTTAACAATAACAAATAGTGCTGCATTTGGAATCGTAAGTGGCACTAATGCAGGTGGGATAAGTGGTTTGTCGGAGTCATTTTTTCCTCGCTTATTGGGATCCGGGATATTCTGGAATCAAACTACTACGGGGCAGTTCAGTGCGTACCCAACGCAGGATTTAACAGGAGCAACAGGACTTACAACCTCAGCCATGAAAGACTCCCTTACTTTTGCAAATGCAGGTTGGGACTTTACCAATATCTGGGCGATTGCCACAGGAGACTCCCTGAGTTATCCCTATCTGAAAAACAATGCACAAAACCCTAAACCGGGGATTCAAAAATATGTTCCTCCGTTTATTCTTGCACAAAATGGAGTAACGGTAACCTGTTCCGAAGCAGAAGTTGGTGATATCGCTGAGGTCAACAACATATCTTACACCAAAAGAGATCGGGCAGGTCTTGATGCACTTCTTGCCGACCAAAGCAAATGGGCAGAGTTAGCCACTACTTGTACAAGCGGTATTACTGACATGTCTCATCTATTCGATGGACATATATCTTTTAATGAAGATATTTCCAGTTGGGATGTGTCCAGTGTCACAGATATGACATCCATGTTCATGCCAACGACAAATCTGGGTGCAGATGTGAAATTTAATCAGGATATCGGAGCATGGGATGTATCTAATGTAACTTCCATGTATCAGATGTTTACAGGAGCGAACTCCTTCAATCAGGATATCGGTGATTGGGATGTAACATCAGTTACAAATATGCATGGAATGTTTAGTTATGCTTCTTCTTTCAATCAGGATATAAGCAGTTGGAATGTTAGTTCTGTTACCAACATGTCGGGTATGTTTAATGAAGCAACTTCTTTTAACAATGGAGGGGGAGCATTGAATTGGGGAGATAAAACAGCAGCGGTTACAGATATGACCAATATGTTTAAATCTGCAAGTTCATTTAATCAGGATATTGGCAATTGGAATGTAAGTGCCGTAACAAACATGAATGGTATGTTTTATAGCGCTGGGTCATTTAATCAACCCTTAAATGATTGGAATGTTTCATCTGTTACTGATATGTCTTACATGTTTGGTTTAGCTTCATCATTCAATAAGAATATCAATAACTGGAATATGAGTTTAGTAACGGATATAACAGAAATGTTTAATTACGCTACTTCCTTTAATCAGGATTTAAGTAATTGGGATTTTTCTTCTGTAACCAGTGCGACTTCCTTTTTAGATTATAGTGGAATTGATAGTGTCAACTACAGTGCTTTACTTGGGACACTGGGGTCGGTAGAAAAAGGATTAAACGCATTAGAAAACCAAACAGGAGAATTAGGAGTAAGAGGACGGAACTACTTCTTTTCAACACTTCCAAGCCGGGTTAAGATCTATGATCTTCCATATAATATTGTGGGAGACACCCTAACTCTGGGTGAAGGAGGTAGCTTCGATTTAATTGCAGTTTCAGAAGGAAATGTAACAGATACCTTTATTTTTAATGCTACAGTTACCGATAATTCAAGTTCAGAGAGTACAGTACATCATACTGTAACTGATAATTTCAATATAAATTTTAAGGAAGAAGACAATCCAGGGCTTTCAGAGGAAGAACTTGACTATTTAGTTAACTTAATACCAGTCTATAATACTGCCGAGCAAGAATGGAATCTGGATATTTCAGAGCTGCTGGAATATATCCCGAATGGGGGTACTTTCACATTTACCGCTTCTTTTAGTACTGTAGCAAATATATCTGCTGAACTGCCAACGCTAAGCTTTAGCGTTATTCCAACGTTCAAGCTTGCCGAAAACGGAGTAACGGTTACATGTAAGGAAGCCAGTCCGAATGACACGGGAGTAGTCAATGGCGTGACTTATAAAGCCCTTAGTGCTGACAGCCTGCGTACGCGAGCTAGAACGGGTGTAGACGTGACTAACGTATGCACGAGTTTGGTTACCACAATGTATGCCCTATTTGATGTAAATAATGGCCCTGACGGTCCTCAGCCTAATCCATTCAATCAGGATATTAGTAGCTGGGATGTATCTTCGGTAACTGATATGAGTTATATGTTCTATTATGCTAATACCTTCAATAAAAATATTAGTCACTGGGATGTTTCATCTGTGACGAGTATGCAAGGCATGTTCGATTATGCCGCAGCTTTTAACCAGGATATTGGTAACTGGAATGTGAGTTCGGTAACCGATATGAGCTATATGTTTAATAGAGCCGGTGTATTCAATCAGAATCTTGGTAAATGGGACATTTCAAAGGTATCTCATTTTAATCAATTTCTGGAGAATAGCGGTATAACCAGCACTAATTACGATTCGTTGTTAATTGGCTGGAGCGAACTGCCCAGTGTGCAGCCTAATCTGAGGTTGAGTGTTGGTGATGTACAATACTCCTCTGAAGCAAGTGAAGCCCGGGCGAAGCTAACAGGTGCTCCAAATAACTGGACCATTACCGATGGGGGGCTTGAAACACCAAAATTCATACTTGCCGAAAACGGAGTAACAGTAACGTGTAAAGAAGCCAGTACGAATGATACGGGAATAGTTAATGGCATTACCTACAAAGCGCTGAGCGAAGACAGCCTTCGCGCGCGGGTGGCAGCCGATCAGGATGTAACTAATGTGTGTACGAGTTTAGTAACTGATATGAGTCGTTTATTTTTTAAGGGTATAGATTCGGATCTTTTTGAACCGCTTCCAAATTCCTTTAATCAGGATATTAGTAGCTGGGATGTATCCTCTGTAACGTCTATGAAAGATATGTTTTGGCATGCCTCTTCCTTTAACCAGGGCATAGGAGACTGGGATGTAAGTGCAGTTACAACGATGGAAGGGATGTTTGAAGGCGCAAAAACTTTTAATCAGGATATTGGCAGCTGGGATGTAAGTGCAGTTACAACCATGGAAGATATGTTTCAGGGAGCATTTGCTTTTGATCAGGATATAAGTAACTGGGATGTATCTTCTGTTACAAATATGGCAGTAATGTTTTACTACGCTACTGCTTTCAATCAGGATATAGGAGATTGGGATGTGAGTTCGGTTACCCAAATGGGGATTATGTTTCAGGGAGCTTCTGCCTTTAATCAGAATCTTGGTAAATGGGACATTTCAAAGGTATCTCATTTTAATCAATTTCTGGAGAATAGCGGTATAACCAGCACTAATTACGATTCGTTGTTAATTGGCTGGAGCGAACTGCCCAGTGTGCAGCCTAATCTGAGGTTGAGTGTTGGTGATGTACAATACTCCTCTGAAGCAAGTGAAGCCCGGGCGAAGCTAACAGGTGCTCCAAATAACTGGACCATTACCGATGGAGGACTTGATTTGAAAGTCTTTCCGATCGCCGAGAACGGGGTAACGGTTACCTGTAAGGAAGCTCAACCAAATGACATAGGATTGGTAGGGGACGTCATTTACAAAGCCTTGAGTGAAGACAGCTTACGTACCCGAGTCGCTTCAAATCAGGATGTTACCAATGTATGTACCAGTTTAGTGACTAATATGAGTAGTTTATTCTTGGATAAAACAGAATTTAATCAGGACATAGGAAACTGGGATGTGAGCTCAGTAACTAATATGAATGCTATGTTTCTAGATGCTTCAGCGTTTAATCAGGATATAGGGAACTGGGATGTTAGTTCAGTAACTAATATGAATCTTATGTTTAGTGGAGCTGTCTTGTTTAATCAGGATATAAGTAGCTGGAACGTAAGTTCAGTAACAACAATGAGAAGTATGTTCCAAAGAGCTGAAAAGTTCAATACATCTATAGCCGCTTGGGAGCCTGTTAAGGTTACAACAGCAGTGGGGATGTTTGAACAAGCAACATCATTCAATCAAAATATAAGCGATGTATGTTTTCCTCTAGTTGATGCAGAAACAGACGGAAGAGAAATTTTTGCCGGCGGACCGTTGGCAAGCTCTTCATTTACTTCCTGGCCAAACTGGGGTACTTGTACCGAACCAAAAGCTGTAACATCTACCCTTTCGGTGCTTGATGGAGACGGTAATACTGCGTGTCCAGATGGGGTTGATGTTGGTGAATTTGTTACGATAGCCATCGAAATTAAAGATTCGAACGGCAGAACATATACAAGCGCTAATAGTCATTTAGTTGATGCCTTTGTACCTGCAGCGTCTTTAGGATTGGGAAGTGACCTCGTTTTCAATTACAATGAAAATAACGAGCAATGGGAAGCTACTTTTGCAAATTCGGTGTTAGGAACTTTCGAGTATTATGTAGGACTAAAACATAGCGATGAACCGGATGTATATGGAGAATTCGAGCTTTGTCTTGCTACTTTTGTAATGGGCGGTAACGGCTTTTTTAAAGAAATGAAAAAAGAAAAAAGCCAGGAAAATGCTGAGACTTTAGCGAATACCACTCCATTTGTTCTTGGCTTGGAACATTATCGAACCGAGACAAATGGTACACTGGTAAGAGATACGCTACGTGTATTCATCGATTGGGGAGATGGTACCACCGAGCAATTTAAAGGAATGGGCTATCCTACTCATACCTATGCCACAACAGAGTTACCTCAAATTAAAGTAGCGGGTAACCAGAACAGCTTTAAGGCTTCTGCTGCAAAAAACCAGATTTCTAAACTAAGAACCATTAGTGACTGGGGGAATACAAAGTGGGTGGATATGACCGATGCCTTCCGTGGAGCTATGAACCTGAATATCACCACTAAAGATGCACCGGATCTCAGTAAAGTTAAAAGCACTGCGAACATGTTTAAAGGGGCCAGATCCTTTAACGCACCGGTTAAGAACTGGGATGTTTCGAACATCACTAATATGACCGATATGTTCCAGGGTGCATCTAAATTTAATCAGAACCTGGATAGCTGGGATGTATCTAATGTTATGGTGTTTGACAGCAACCCAAGAACATCTGCACAAAAAACGAAGGCAAATGAATTGGATTCATCGGAAGAAAATGAGATGATGGAAAGACCGGACTTAGATATGGATTTTGTGGAAGATTACGAACCAGGCGGAAAGCTGAAGGTTAATACTTCCAATACAATTTCAGGGTTTCTGGTCGGTACAGCAATGTCACCGAATAATCTGGATTCACTACTTATTGGTTGGTCGAAGCTGGATCTGGTAGACGGAGTTGGCTTCAGTGTTGGAACACTTCAATATGGAAGTGCGGGTAAAGCAGCACTCGATCAAATCCGATCCAATAATGGCTGGACGGTAGTTTCCGGTGGAGAAGAAGGCGGTAACGACGCCCCTGTATTCTCTAACTTCCCTGATACTGTTCAGATTTCATTCGGTTCTACTTCAGTAATTCCGGTCTGGCAATTTGTTAACGATACAAACACTCCTGATGATGAGCTTGATTTCGGATTCGAAGTAATTTCAGATTCAGCCATCACTTTCAGTTATGATGATACAAACGGTAACCTGTCTGTAACAGCTCCTGAAATTACCTTGACTTTCCAGGTTGCGGTATTAGTTACCAATAACGACTTCATAGCGGCATCCGACACCGTAACCATAGAAGCAGTTTCTTCAGTGGATATAGAAGAAGAAACACTGGTGAATGAGTTCAGGTTAAGTCAGAACTATCCAAATCCGTTCAACCCATCTACTACGGTTTCATTCGATATACCGATAGGATCACATGTCCGCCTGGAAGTGTACAACATGTTGGGGCAGAAAGTACTTACTGTACTGGACGAATTTAAGTCAGCGGGTACTCATCAGGCCAAAATTGATATGAAGACTCTGAACAGCGGAACCTATTTGTACAGATTGAGCGCAGGAAATAATTCAACCACAAAGATTATGACCTTAATCAAATAGGAAAACTACTTTTTAACTAACCTAGAACCCTCGTAGAGAAATCTGCGGGGGTTTTTATTGAAATACGGTTAGAAAAGAAAGGATATATGTGTTAGTTTTAGGTGTTGGAAAAAAACTAAGCAGATATGGCACGAGAAGAGTTTTATTGGTCAGATAATCACGAACCACATCTTCAAAGAAGAAAAGAAATACTTAAAAAATACCCTGAGGTTAGAAAACTTTACGGTATTGACCCACTCCTTAAGTATAAAATAGTTTCTCTGGTATTAATTCAACTGATCATTGCTCCATTCGTATTTCAGTTGCATTGGTCACTGATCTTGTTGATTTCATATTTTGTTGGCGGTACCATTACACATTCGCTTTTTCTCGCCATTCATGAATCTAGTCATAATCTGGCATTCAAAAAGAAGGCCTACAATAACTGGCTCGCAATGATTGCAAATTTGCCTATGGTGGTACCAATCGCGATGTCATTTAAAACCTATCACCTGTTACATCATGCCGAGCAGGGACATGAACATCACGATACCGACATACCAACCTATCAGGAAGCAGGATTCTTTAAAGGCCTGGCAGGGAAATTTATTTGGCTTGCAAATCAACTGTTTTTCTATGCGTTCAGACCATTACTAATGAAGCCAGCAAAAGTTGAAAAATGGCATATCATTAATTGGGTTTTCCAAATAACGGTTATGGTGGTTTATGTGTACTTCGCAGGCTGGAACGCACTGTATTTTCTAATGCTTTCCATGTTCTTTGCAGGTAGTATACATCCACTCTCCGGACATTTTATTTCTGAGCACTATGTGTTTGAGGAAGGTCAGGAAACCTATTCTTATTATGGCCCTTTAAATAAGCTTACCTTTAATGTAGGATATCATAATGAACATCATGACTTCCCATACATTCCGGGTTCCCGGCTTCCAAAACTGAAGAAATTAGCCCCGGAATTTTATGACTCTCTTCACTCTTACAACTCCTGGCTTAAAGTGCTTTATAAATTTATTACTGATTCTAACCTGTCTTTGTATAACAGAGTTAAGAGAAAGGCTTCGGATAGTACCGATTAAGTTCATTTTTTGAACCTGAATGATATTTCCCCCTAATACTGGTTTAGCAAACTAATAGCTGTTAATAAAATTTTTTTGAAACCTTGTAATACTTAGATCGTCTATATACTTTGAATTCAAAGTATAAATAACTCAAAGTATATAGTATGATTTCAAAATCACTGGTAGCGGCATCTTCTAAACCATTAATTCTTACCATTCTAAGTTGGGGTGAAAATTATGGATATGAAATTATCCAAAAAGTAGGAGAGCTCTCTGGAGGTGTTCTGGATTGGTCGGACGGGATGCTTTATCCGGTACTTTATAAACTTGAAAAAGACGGATTGGTACAATCCAGATGGGAAATCGAGGAGGGATCCAGACCCAGGAAGTATTATTCAATAACTAAAAAGGGAAAAGAAGAACTGGCTCAGGAAAAAGCTCAGTGGATAAATGTGAATGAAGTACTTCAAACAGTATGGAATATGAAACCAACCGTCTCATAATTAAGGAATAATCATGGCATCTATTGAAAAAAACATTGAAAAGTGGAAGAAAACACTAAAAAGAAATCCTTCCTTTGAAGAAAGCGATATTATGGAAATGGAATCCCATTTTCGTTCACTCATCGAAAAATATATGGAAGAAGGTTTCAATGAAAAAGATGCTTTCGATAAGGCAGTCCAACAATTTGGTGAAATAGAAAAAGTAGGGGAGGATGTGTACAAAGTCAGAACCCCAAAACTGGTTGGGAAACCATCATGGCAGGAATCAAAGTGGATACCATCATTGATTAGAAATTATTTCAAAACACTTGGCCGAAATATTTCCAGAAATAAGTTTTATACCACATTAAATCTGTCTGGTTTAACAATAGGGATTGCAACCTGTCTGCTTATCATTCTTTTCATCAAAGACGAAGTGAGTTACGATCGTTTCCATGAAAAAGCCGACCGCATTCACAGGGTTACATTAAAGTATGAAGTAGGAAGTCAAACCCATTGGGCAGCCATTGGACCGCCTGTTGCAAAAGGTTTAAAAGATGCCATTCCTGAAATTGAAGAAACAGTCAGAATGTATCCTATTGGAGGTAATTTCCATATCTTCGGCTATGAAAATAATCGTTATAAAGCTACAAAAGGAGTTTATACCGATTCTTCTTTTTTCGATGTATTCAGCTACCCGTTAAAACATGGGGTTCCCGAAACTGCTTTGATTGAACCAGGAAGTGTAGTGCTGTCAGAAGAAATGGCTCAAGCTATTTTTGGCTCAGAAAATCCTATTGGCAAAGATATCCATATGACTGATTGGGGTAATATTTATTTCACGGTAACCGGGGTGTTGGAAAAAATGCCAACTAACACTCATTTCCCGTTCAACTATCTGGTTTCGATGAGTACTTTTTATGAGGTTACTTCAGGTCCGAACTGGAACCCCGATAACTCGTTAACATGGGCCGGGATGTACGAGTATGTGCTTTTAGACGAAGGCGTTAATCCTGGGCAAGTTGAAGCAAAACTTCCGGATTTCATTGATCAGTTTTTTGCTAGACTGGCTGATGGAGAAACAAAACCGTCTTCTATGGCAACCATGTACCTCCAGCCTCTAACCGATATTCATCTTTATTCAGATTTGGAAAAAGAATACAAAACTAATAGCGATATGCGCTATGTCTACATTTTTTCCATAATTGCTGTATTTGTATTACTTATCGCTTGCGCTAATTTCATCAATTTAACAACGGCAAGAGCCAGCAACAGGATGAGAGAAATAGGTATTCGTAAAACCCTGGGAGCTGGACGTAAACAACTTGCTTTTCAGTTTCTGGGAGAATCGATATTACTTAGTCTGATTTCTTTTGTGCTCGCCTATGCTTTGACAGTTTTTCTACTCCCTTACTTAAATGAGATTACGGGAAAACAGTTTACCTTTGAGTTTACATCTGATCCGGTCTTGATACTTAGCTTCTTAGGCATTGCATTATTTTCAGGAATAATTTCTGGAATCTATCCATCCATTTATATGTCCGGATTTTCTCCTGTTAAAGTGTTAAAAGGAATAACTCCGAATAGTTCCAATAACGCGTTTCTAAGAAAAGGGTTGGTCGTTTTTCAGTTTGCCATCTCCATTTTTTTAATCATTGGCACGTTGATTGTTTACAATCAGCTTAATTTCTTAAGAACCGAGCAAATGGGCTTTGATAAGGAAGGAGTAATAAATATTCCAATCTTCGGGGATTTTGAAGAAATAGTGTATGAAAATCCTGAATCCATTAAACAGGAGTTACAACGTAATCCGAATATTTTAAATGTATCCATATCCGGTGATTATCCCGGTAAAAGATTTAGTGTGGAAAGTGTTCGTTTGGATGGGCAAACAGAAGATGAAGAAACGTCGGTAAGAATAGCTGATGAGGGAATTGATTACGATTATATCCCAACCATGGGGATTAGTTTGTCAGAGGGAAGAAATTTTTCAAAAATGGCGCCAACCGATACCAATGCCTGGATTATAAATGAGGCTGCAGTTAAAAAACTTGGATTGGAAAACCCGGTTGGGAAAATACTCCATTGGGGAAGTTACTCAGGTCCAATCGTAGGAATTTCTGAAGACTTTAACTATATGTCTTTGCATACCGAAGTTGAAGCTTTGGTAATGCCATTAACACCTGATTGGGGTGATTATTTATTTGTAAGGACTACAGCAGGTAAAACGAGTGAAGTGCTCGAATTTTTAGAAACCAGAATAGGTGAATTGGCTCCATCAAATATTTTTGAATATAGTTTTCTAAGTGATGAATTTGATCAACTTTATCGGTCGGAAGATCAAATGAGTAGTGTATTCTGGTATTTTTCCTTAGTTGCTATTCTTATCGCCTGTCTGGGACTATTCGGTCTATCCACGTTTATCATTGATCAGCGTACGAAAGAGATTGGAGTTCGTAAAATTCTAGGAGCTTCAACAAAAAGTATTTTAGTTCTGGTTTCAAAGAGCTTCATTAAGTTGATTGCTGTAGCGTTTATTTTATCAGTTCCTATCGTTTATCTGATAATGAACGAATGGCTAAGTTCATTTGCCTATAAAGCTGAAATAGGGATATGGATGTTTATTCTTGCTGGGATTTCTATCCTTCTTATTTCTTTAGCTACCATAGGATTTCAGGCAATGAAATCTGCAATCTCTAAACCCGTAGAAGCTCTAAAAAGTGAATAACTACTTCCGGAGATGCTTTGCATAGTTAACACCTAAAATATCCAAACGATCAAAAGTGACCTGAAGACGTTCAAGGAATAATTCCCAGTTTCGTTGATCAACCGGAGACCAGAGAACTTCTGATAAGGCGATAGCTCTGGGAAAAGCCATATATTCAACTTTAGCTCCTGAGTGCATGTATTCAGTCCATACATTACCTTGGGATCCAATTACGTATTTTGCTTCTTCCTCGCTTAATTCTTCTGGAACGGGTTCATAACCATACACATCCTGAAGTGTAGTTAGTCCTCCAATAGAAATGGGTTCTTCAATAGTAGGTTCAGCCTGAAAATGATCGAAGTAATTTGAGGCATTTGGAGTCATAATTACATCATGTCCCATTTTAGCAGCTTCTATTCCGCCTGATTCACCTCTCCAACTCATTACTGTTGCTCCCGGAGCTAATCCTCCTTCCATAATCTCATCCCAGCCAATAATCTGCCTTCCTTTACTATTTAAATATTGCTCAATTCGTTCAATAAAATAACTTTGAAGCTCGTGTTCATCTTTTAATCCTTCACGTTCTATCACTTGCTGGGCAATTGGACTTTCTTCCCATTGTTTTTTGGGAGCTTCATCACCACCTATATGAATGTATTCACTGGGGAATAATTCAATAACTTCATCCAGTACATCTTCCAGAAAAGAAAAGGTAGCTTCAGAAGGGCAGTAGATATCTTCGAATACTCCCCATGTTGTAGCTACAGAATACTCCTTGTCAAAGCAACCAAATTCCGGATAAGCAGCTAAAGCCGCACTGGAATGTCCGGGCATTTCTATTTCAGGAATCACTGTAATATGTCGATCCGCTGCGTAAGCCACGATTTCTTTTACTTCTTCTTGAGTGTAAAATCCGCCATAACGGATTCCATCATATTTACCAGTGCCGTAATTGCCAATTAGGGTTGAATCTCTCCATCCTCCGATTTCTGTAAGCTTAGGATATTTCTTGATTTCAATTCTCCAGCCTTGATCTTCGGTTAAATGCCAGTGAAAGCGATTGTATTTATACATGGCCAGAAAATCGATGTAACGCTTTACAAACTCAACAGGAAAGAAATGTCGGGCTACATCCAAATGCATTCCACGGTATTCAAATCGTGGGACATCACTAATCTCAACTGCTGGTATTTCCCAATTGATATTATTTGGAACCAAAGAAGGATCGGTATGTTCAATTTCGGTTGGTAATAATTGCCTTAAACTTTGTATCCCAAAAAATATACCCGCTCTTGAACCTCCGGATATAGTAACTCCCTGATTCGTTACAGAGAGAGAATAAGTTTCATCATGATCTATTTCAGAGCTGAGACTAAGTGATATAAAATCGGTTTTCGGTAATACATCAGAAATAATAATTGGGTATCCTTTCCAATTGGTAGCAAACAGAAGATCATTCAGGAATTCTGCCTCGGAACGTAAGTCATCTGAAGAGATATAAATACTCAGGTTCTCGTTAAGGTTAAAACTACCAGGTTTTTCGCTGACTAATACTGGTTTTGGTATGATCTGAATATTTTGAAATGCTTGAAGAGGAGAGATGGTTAAAATGAAGGTGCCAAGTAGCAGCAATAATGTTTTCATACAGCTTTTTGTTTGGAATCTAAGTGAAAATCAGTTCGCTAAAAAATCTATCAGGTAATTAGATTTTAAAATTGATCAAAGTCTGCATTTTCAAATCAAAAAATCCGCATCTTATAAGACAATCTTAGACAGCTATTTCATGATCATAACCATAGTACTTTTTATTGCCGGACTAGCAGCTCTTATTGCAGGTGCAGAATTATTTCTTAAGGCTGTCGATCATTTTGGATTAAAGTGGGGTATTTCTCCATTAATAATGGGGCTTACTGTTGTTGCTTTTGCTACAGGAGCTCCGGAATTAGCTATCAGCATCAAAGCTGCTGCAAGTGGAAATGCAGACTTAGTACTAGGTAATATCATTGGCAGTAACATTGCAAATATTCTGCTCATACTTGGAATAACTTCACTTATTGCTCCTCTCAATATTACAAAAAGAGTCATTAAAATTGATGTTCCAATCGTAATTTTGGTAAGTGCGGTTCTATTTATTCTGGCGTTTGATGGAGAACTGACTACTCTAGATGGCACCATTCTAATTGCAGGATTTATTGCATACTCGGTCTTTACCTATTTTCAAATTCAAAAGGGGAAAGAGGAAGAAGGTATAGATGAAGTATTTCACTATGAGAAAAGTATTGACGAATTATCACAAGGGGCTTTTTTCTATTTCAAGAACGGCGGGTTTCTACTAGCCGGGTTGGGGTTAATTGTTCTGGGCTCAAATTGGATGGTTAACAGCGCAGTTTCAATAGCAACTTTTCTTGGTATTTCACAATTAGTTATTGGACTTACCATTGTTTCCATCGGAACATCGCTTCCCGAAGTGGCTACGTCTCTTGCTTCAGCAAGAAAGGGGAACGCCGACATTGCGGTAGCAAATGTTCTTGGTAGCAATCTTTATAACGTATTATTAACGCTTGGACTTACATTGATCATTGCTCCAAATGTACTTACAGTTTCTACTGATGCCATAAATCTGGATTTACCATTTATGGTGGCTGTTTCAATCGTCTGTATTCCGATTTTTATAGCTGGGTTTAATCTTACAAGGTTGGATGGATCTTTCTTTCTTTTATACTACGTTACTTACTTAAGCTATTTGGTACTTAAATCACTTGGCTCAGCTTATTCAGAATATATTGAGGTAGGAATGACCTTTTTAGTACTTCCTGTTACTGTGACTTATATGATTTGGAGAATCTTTTTGTATCGCAAAAAGTTAGTCTCAACTTTCATTGAAGATTAAAGAACGATTTTTAAAAAAATATCTGTTAGTTGAAACGAAATGAGCAGATTACCTATAAATAATAATCAAATGGTACTCGGGACACATTATTCTTTTGTGTTTATAAAGCGTTGTTTAATTATTGATTGCCCACAACATCATTTTGAAGAATGATGGAATTAGTTCGACTATAAAAAACAACTAATTCACCAACATTCGATTAATTAAAAATACTATGGCAAAATCTACTTCTACTCAGGAGCTTTCACCCGTAATGGAATTCATAAAAGCAGAATCATTTTCAGGGATTTTGTTGATGATCTCAGCAGTTCTGGCTTTGGTTGTCGCAAATTCACCACTATCTGACTGGTACGTTCAACTGTTTCAGCTGAAGTTTACGGTTGGTTTTGATGGGGCTAATATCTCAAAACCACTTATTCTTTGGATAAATGACGGCCTGATGGCGATTTTCTTTTTATTGATTGGTTTAGAAATAAAAAGAGAAGTCAAATTCGGAGAGCTTTCAACATTGCAATCTGCATTACTTCCTGTAATTGCAGCTTTCGGTGGAGCTTTAATACCGGGACTTATTTTCTTTGGATTTAATGCTGGAACTGAATTCATGGACGGCTGGGCAGTAGCAATAGCAACAGATATTGCTTTCGCAATTGGTGTGCTTGCATTACTTGGAAGCAGGGCCCCACTTTGGGCAAAAGTATTTCTTACAGCTGTAGCTGTAGTAGACGATTTAATCGCCGTTCTTGTAATTGCATTATTCTACACAAGCAAGATTTCGGTAATGGCTTTGGGTGTTTCAGCTGTAACTTTGATTATTCTTATCACGCTGAACCTTTCCAATGTCCGGTCTTTAGCAGTTTATGTAATCTTCGGTGTGATTTTATGGGTAGCTGTTCTGAAATCAGGCGTTCATGCTACTATTGCTGGCGTTTTATTAGGATTCCTGGTCCCTGCTACTTCACCCAGAGATCGTGAAAAAGTACTTGATGAAATAGAAGACGGTATAGATATGCTCAGGGAAGCAGAAGAAACTCCCGATGAGGAAGATGAAGAAGTGGCAATGCATATTTTAGAGGAAAGTATTGAACAGCTGGAAAGCCCACTCCATAAATTGGAGCACAAACTTCACCCATGGGTAGCTTATTTCATTATGCCAGTATTTGCTTTTGCAAATGCAGGTGTGGCATTATCAGTAGAACAAACAACGGCTGCATTCTCATCTACACTAACTTTAGGAATTCTGTTCGGACTTTTCTTAGGGAAACAAATTGGTATTATGGGATCCGTTTGGATTTCTAGTAAACTTGGATTTGTGGAACTACCAAAAGACAAAAATGTATGGACGATTTTCTATGGAATTGCCTGTTTAACTGGTATCGGATTTACAATGTCGTTATTTATTAGTGGACTGGCATTCACTGATCCTGCTTATATCGAATATTCTAAAGTCGGTATTTTTGTTGGTTCTTTGTTAAGTGGTTTTTTGGGCTATTTCTTCTTGAAGGTGAGACTGAAGTAAATTCTAATTTTCTTATTTCTTTTATTTGATTTAATTAAAGTTAGTGTTAAATCAATGAGAGAATATGAAAACACTATTTTTTGTTTTTACGGTAGCTTTTCTGTGGACAGGATGTAATGTGTTCAATTCCGAGAAACAACCCAAAGAAGAGGCAGTCCGTCTTTTCAATTGGGAAAGCCCTGTTAGTCTTCAAACAGGGGTATTCAGAGGAGCTTCCGTTAATGATCTGGATCACTTATACGTTTTTGGAGAAAATAACTGGTATAAATCTGAGAACTATGGTAAGAGTTTCCAACAATTCAATAACCCGGATGGTGTTTATTTCACTCATATAGACAGGCACTTTGGAAAGTATTATGCAATTGGAACTCACGATGTAGAACATCCTGAATTCGGAGAACCCGACACCTCTCTTTTTATCCCTATTTGGCCAACGTATAGTTTTTTTAGTTCTGAAGATGGAAATAACTGGACTCAGGAATTCGGTAATTTTCAAATGAGAGCGTTCACTTTTTTAGATCAGAATACATTGCTGCTTTCAATAAATCATGGAACAAGAGTGTACAACTTATCAGATAGCAGTTATACTGATTCTGAATTTATTTTCTCTGACCTTACTGACTTAATAAATGTCTTCGTATTTGAAAACGATGAAACAATTCTTGCAGGTGCTCATGATGGTATTCACAGATCAGAGGACAATGGATTAAATTGGGCTAAGATTACAGCCGGAAAAATGCATAGAGATTATGATCACGTTGAAAAGATAGGTTTGCTACCGGATGGAACAATCATATTCTATGGAAGTGGATTTTATAGTACTACCGACAGGGGAGAAACGTGGCAATCAGTCAACCTTTCTTATATTTCAGAGGATGATAAGGAAGAAAAGATTTATGACTATGATGTCCATATTTCTGAAGAAGGATTTTACTATATAGCAGGAATTCACGGCTTTTACGTAGCACAAATTGACAGCCCAAATACAGTAAGAAGAATTTTAGAGTATTCTGATAGTTCATGGGAAATAAATTACAGAAGCAGATATGATGTTGTACTCGGGTTTAGTAATGGGAACGTATTTCTGATAAATAAAGACCTTAATAAAGGATTGCCAGGTACTAAAATTCGGGATTTTACAGTATCAGATTTTGAAAATTGATTACCCTTTTGCCCGCTTTTCTTTTTCTTCTAAAATCCAGTTAACATAAAGAAACTCAAGAGCCGAACTTTCAAAACTTTTCCAGTTCGAAATAAGCTTTTGAAACTCTTCTTCACTTGTTGAATTAGGGTCTTCCCCATAACTCCAGATAATCCAGCGCCGCAATCCCTTTTCTTCTCCTTTTTTGATATTGCTGGGGAAAACTGCATCGGTTCGTCCCCGCATCATCATTAAATCCTGAGCTGCCGTTGGTCCAATCCCCTTAATATTAGTAAGAGTATTATAACATGTAACAGGATCACATGACTGCAGAAACTCCATTTCGGTATTTCCACCCACAATATTATTTGCGAGCTCAACCAAATACTGACCTTTACGAAGGGTGGGTCCCAGTTTTCTGATATTTGTCGGATCTGCTTTCATGAGCTGATAAGCTCTGGGCCATGCAGCGAGTGTTCCCCCTTTATATTCCAAAGCAGTTCCATAAGCCTCCCGGATAGCATACATCATTTTTTTAGCAGTAGGTTTGTGATTCATCTGCATTTCTACAATTCGGTTTTGAATATCCTCGAAAAGATTGGCGCGGGTCATTCTCTTCAACCCGTATAGAGAAGAAAGTTTGTCTCCTAATACAGGATCATTATGCGCCTGATCATATAAGGGACGAATATCCATATCAGTTCCGAAAATCTTGGAGAGACTCTTATTTGCTTCAGCAATTTCTTCCTTTGACAGAGACTCCAGCGATTCAATATTGAATTCAGGTGCATCCGGATCACCATTAAAGAATACAGTGACTATTACATCACGATCACCAACCGGTACTGGACGTGTAAAACCTTCTTCAAAAATATTTTCAGGATTATGTTCATGATCGAAATAGGATTGCACATCCAGGCAAAGAAACCAATCGTGGGGGGGAATAGATTTGAGCGTCCAGCTACTCATACTGAATTAGGAATAATTGAATATTGGAATTAGGAATATCAGAACGTATCTGTTCTATTCCTAATTCCCATATTCCTAATTCTATTTTATAAGCATCATCTTTTTTACGCTAACAAAATCATTCACTTCCAACCGATAGAAATAAATACCTGAAGAAAGGGAAGAGGCATCAAAATCTACCGTGTACGATCCTCTGATTTGGTTTTCATTAACTAACTGTTGAACAGATTGTCCCAATACATTAAATACGGTGATCTTAACATTCCCCGGATCTTTAACCTGATAGGTAATAGTTGTGGTAGGATTAAATGGATTAGGGTAATTTTGTTCGAGTTTATAATCGACTATGCCCAAAATCTCTTCCTCAGTTGGTGATAATGGAGTGTTAAAGAATTGGACTACTCCAGAGTTTTCATTTCCATTAACTGAAGTAAACGGTGAGGAAATGATGATATCAGCATAAGTTCCTGAAGTTATTCTGGTTCCATGATATTCTACACCCGGTTGTGGGTCGTTGCCAAGGAAAGAAAATGGAGTGATATCTTCATAGCCATAATAAAAACCGTAAGAATAAATCTTACCAGTATTGTCATTTCCAGATCTGTTCGCTCCTATAAATAAACCGGATAAATCATTATGGGCTATAGAAATCCCAAAATGATCATTTGCAGCAGTCGATTCACCATATAACTTTTGGAAAAGAACCCAATTTTCCTCAGAATCAGCATAAAAATATACAGAACCAGTTTGAACTCCATCCTGGTTGTTGGAACCCGGTGCACCAATGAAAAGAGTACCATAACGATTAATATCAGATGCCTTAACTAATACCGGAATACTAATTTGAGTATTTAAGCTATAACCAAATAGATCACTGGAAGCTCCTTCAGGATCAAATATTTTAGTTGTTTGAACCCATTCGCCTTCTCCGTTTTCTTCAAAAATATAAACGGCACCACTTCTTTCATTTGCACCGGTAGCGTTGTAAGCTCCAACTGCAATTTGATTGCCATCCAGGAATAATACACTATGTCCGAAATAGTCATGGGATTCCCCATCATCGGCAATTAGTTTGGCTATTTCTATCCAGGTATCATTTTCTTTTCTGAATACATAAGCTGCTCCAGATTTACTCTCGTTACCATCTGCATTGAAGGCTCCAATTACAGCTAGGTTTTCATAGTGCATTAAGTCAATTGACTGTCCAAATCTTGAACCGAATTTAGAATCTGATGGCCTTAGAACCTGCGTATTTATCCACGAGGTATCATTATACTCATATACAAACACAGACTCTTCCATTAGAATACCTCTTTCGCTTCCCATGGAACCTATAAAAGCAGTTATATCAGTCATTTTTGCACTTATCCCAAAATTAGAAAAAGCTGGAATTCCTTCGGGAGTAATTTCTGCTTTAATTTCCCAGCCATTTTGCGTTCTCTCATAGAAAAATGCAGAACCAATGGATTGATTATCTCCTATATCTTTTTGTGGAGCTGTTATAACCGCTTTCCAATCTGATGCTGAAATAGCAAATCCGAATAACTGGTTTTCTGTAGCAGGAGGTTGTTCTGAAACAATAAAATTTTGAGAGTAACAGAGTACAGTGGATAAAAGTAAAGCAAATGTGATTGATAGTGTTTTAAAAGTTTTCATTATTCTGCCTCCACATAAGCTTCAATTTGTAAATCCAGTTCGACGGGATCTCCCGTAAAATTAATCGGGAAATGTGATTTCCTGTCCGTTTCCCCCACAAAACGAAATCCGGGTGGAAGTACTATTCTTAATTCATATTCGCCTGTTTCAACTCCATGAATGGAAAACTGTCCCTGGGTTCCGGTTATGGAGAAATATTCAAGTCCCCCGGTCGAGGCCACATCGAAACTTCCATCTTTATCTTCATCCAGGAATACACGAAGTCCGGATTTAAGCGAATCAGAAATCTCCGGAAAAGTAACGGTTCCATATACATCTGGTGCGTGAAGTACTCCCAGAGCGTATTCCATTCGTTCAGGAGGGTTGTATCCGTCATCAATCACGGCAAAGAAGAAGAGAGAATCCTGCAGATAAATCTCATCTGGAGTGTAGGTTATGGATTCTGTTCCGTATCCGAACTCATCAAAATTTACAGCTTCAGCATGAGTAATCAGTGTAGCTTCATTCGGTGAATTCACAGTGTTTACATAGAAAGAAACATGAGATGAGTCCGGAACGGCAGACCAGTAATTGGCATCAATTTGATACTTATTACCTTCCTTAGAAACTTCAGCATCAATTATAGGAGATTGGTAAAGTGCCATTACACCTAAAGAGACCGAGTCAGGAGCCTGAGATGCAGGGATAGAAAAGAGTACCTGGTACCGGCCTTCAATCAGGGACGTATGTCCTATTTCTTCTTCGCTGAATGCGGTTGGTGAACTGATTATAAAAACTGCACCGGTATCCTGCGTTACCCAATCCATATTTTCTTCGTAGCCGAAGGTGGGTAAACCGGTAGAATCATCTTTTGATACCAGGGTTGTACGGGTAACTTCATAAACTCCCTCAGGACCAATGACCGTTACAAGTACACTATCAATTTCTTTACCCCAGTTTGCATCAAACTGGAGATAAGTAGGTGCCACAGGATCGTCATACACTTCAAAAGTATGTGAACTTGTAATGTAGGGAGAAGGAGCAACAAGCCCTTTTGAATTTTCATCATTTGAAATATCACTTTCAATACTGCTAATGGTACTGCTGCTGGAAAAGGTACTTATACTTCGGCTACTGAATTTATACTTTGCTCCTAAATGATAGGTATGCCAAAACGTTTTAACTTTTGTCCATCCTGCTGCATAGCTGCCAGATAAATCATTGTATTTATACCGAATAGCACCATCGACACTCCCTAATTTGTCTCCTCCAATAATTGGTATTGAGTGGGGCACATAAAAAGTTACATCTACGAGTGCGTCAAAATCTTTATTTGAATTTACATAGGCAGATGCAGAAGCTTCTACCAACGGATCGGATGGAATTTTCACATCAATAGATGCTTTAACCGAAGCTTTTTTGTTTACAGTAATTGTTTGATAAAGGTCAGGATTATCGATACCAATCCAGGCAAACGGATTATATGTTTCTGTGTATGAATAATCCTGAAAAATCACATCTAATGAGAAAGACCCATTGCCCAATAAGCTTTTCCAATTATCGCCACTTTTATAAGCTCCTACATTCACATCTCCACTCATGGTAAATTCGTCAGCGTCAATGCTAACTGCATCATACATCTCAAGCAAAGTGACATCTTCACCATCCAGAGTAAAGCCCCCACCAAAAATGGTAGTAATATCTGCATCAATAAAAAGATCAGAAGAATTAGTGAGGTTCCCTACGGTACCACTCATTTCCGCTATTTGAATTCCCTCGAAAAGTTCTAATGCTTCTTCGAGATTATCTGCGGTATAGGTGATAGAGATTTCGTCAATAGTTGCAGGGTTACCTTTAAATTTCAGTTTTGCATCTATGTCTGTTCCTGATGGGAACACTACATCAACTTCGGATTCTGTTATACCTGAGCTATTAAATGCTAACTCAAATTTCTTTAGATCAATGGCACCAAGATCGGCATGTTCAATGTCGATAGTAAGTGCTTCAATTTTGAATGTGGGCTCACTTCCGCTTACATCAATTTCCAGTCCGGCCTGATCGCCACTTCCGAGAGTTACAGCGAGTGAGAATACTTCATCAATTTCGATTTCACCGATGACTTCAAATTTACTGGAGCTGTATTTGATGTTTACATCTTTAGTGGTTACTTCCAGATTACCAAATTTTAAATCGCTGTTTACATCCACTTCAAAAGAATGTAGGGAGCCATTTTTGATAACCAGCCCGGGATCAGAAAAGGTACCAAAGTCGGTATCAACAGTCTCGTTATCTATGCTCAGGTCCGCATCTCCATACAAATAAAATTCATTCCCGCTTTTCCATTCCACACCAAGATCGGTGGTTTTAACTTTAAGACCTGAAAAAGAGAAGGTTTCGGTGATACCTATATTTACCTGGGTAATGGAGTTGTCGTCATAAATTAATCCCGGATTATCAGAATCACCCATAATTGCTGTGACTTCATCATCCCCGATTTTAAATTTGATGTCCCCATACATCTCGAAGTACTCGTTGCCCGAGTCGTACTCGAAAGTGAGGTCTGTAGGTATTATGCTTAGATCTTTTACAGTGATATCACCATTTAGAGAGAAATTTACATGTGTGATTACACCTGCATTAAATACAATTCCCGGATCGCTCGCATCTCCTAAAGATGCATCAATTTCCTCATTATCGAACTTAACAGATACATCCCCATAAAATTCGAAGTAATCTTCAGCTTGGTCATATTCAAAAGTAAGCCCATCCGGAGAAATAGTAATTCCTTTAATTTCAAAATCAGTACTAATCCCAAAATTAATATGGGTTAGTGAACCCGAATCCAGGATTAATCCGGGATCATCTGAATCTCCAAAATCAAAGGTAATATCATTTCCATCAACTGAGCTGGTGGCTGAACCAAACATTTCGTAATACTCATTAGTAGAGTCGTACTCGAATGTTAATCCATCTGGTGATATGGTAATAGTCTTAATATCGAAACTTCCGGTTACCGACATGGATACAGAAGTTATAATACCATTATCAATTGCTATTCCGGGAAATGCAGAATCTTGTCCAATTTGGACAGTCATGGTATTACCTTCCAATGAGGCAGTAGCTGTACCGTAAATTCCAAAGCTGGAACCACCAAGCCATTCAAATCCGAGTCCATCTGGGGTAATGGATAATTCCTTAATAGTAAAGCTGGTAGAAATGTTAAATGAAACTGATTCTAAAGCTTCATTAGAAATAACGAAATCAAGCTCAGCGTCAATTTCTTCTCCGTCAAAACTGGCTGTTACTGTTCCATCAAGCTCAAATGAATCGTCAGCATCTGAATAGGTTAATGTGAGAGTACCTGGACTTACTGAAATTCCATGGATAGTAAAAGCATCTGTGATAGAAATGGAATAATCTCCTCCTGTTGTATCAAACTCGATACCGGATACACCATCAATGGTAATGGCTTGACTAAGAGCCTCATTAGAAATAAAAAGAGTTATTGCTAAAAAAAGAAACTGGAGAAAACATTTCCGAAATCCTTTCATAAAAATAAAGGTTTGTTTGAGCTTGTTTTAAAAGTGCATCAAACTATTTAAAAATAAAATTAGATATAGTTTTGTAGAGCGTTTGTAGTGCATAAAAAAAGCCCAATTCTCAGAACCGGGCTTAAATAAGGATAAACATACCAGATTTTAAGAGTTGGCCAGCTCTATGGTTTCGTTAGTTTTAGAAAACGGATTCCAGTTGTATTCTTTTATTCGGGCCATAACTTTATCAGCACTGATATATACTACCGGAATAAATATAAGTGTGATTAACGTAGAAGCAGTTAACCCTCCAATAACCACCCGGGCCAGTGATGCCTGAATTTCGGCACCAGCTCCCAATCCAAAAGAAAGAGGGAGCAGACCAAGAATAGTTGTTAAGGTGGTCATAAGAATCGGTCGTAATCGAAGTTTACCAGCTTGTATCACGGCGTCAAATACGTTTAAACCTCTTTCTCTGCGCATCAGATTGATGTAATCAACAAGGACAATGGCATTATTTACCACTATACCTATCAACATTATGATACCCATCAAACTCTGTATATTAAGCGTGGTTCCTGTGAGCAGGAGGGTAGGAACTACACCAATAGTAGCAAGAGGTACAGAGAACATTACCACCAGTGGATCAAGAAAACGCTCAAACTGTCCGGCCATTACCATGTATATCAATACTAATGCCAGTAAAATGGATAACCTGAAATCGGCAGCAGCTTTTTGCTGTTCTTCGTATTCACCTGAGAATACAACACTATATCCATCAGGAAGATTAACATCTAATAATTCATCTCTAATGATATCGACTGCATCACCAAGTGCAATTCCCGGTTCCAGATTGGCAGAAATATTAGTTACGCGTTGTCCGTTTATACGATTTATACCGGTTGGGCCTCTGCCACTTTCTTTTCGAATAACAGACGAAACCGGAAGCACACGCCCATCAGGAGTTCGAATTGAGATATTATCCAAATCTAAGGAGCTTAATCTGTCTTCAGCTCTTAAACGTACTATAATAGGATATTCATCACCACCATCACGAAACGCTCCGGCCTGACTTCCACCGATATTAGTTTGAATTACACTGGCTACTTCATTTACCGAAAGTCCAAGATCGGCAATTTTCTCGCGGTCAAACTGAATTCGTTGTTCCGGGCGTCCTTCACTTCGGCCAACACGGGCATCTACCACACCCGGTATAGTTTCCAGTTTCAGTTTTATTTGCTGAGCCAGTTCGTAGGATTTTTCAATTTCGTATCCGCGAAGTTGAATTTGAACGGCTTCGTCTCCATCTCCACTTCCAAAGAGTCTTCGAAGAATCCATAACCCAGACTGCGCCCGAACACGTACTTCTCCTCCCGGTACTTTTCCTTCAATACTTTTGCGGATATCATCGGCAATATCAGAGGTCTTTCTGCTTCTTTCGGATGCAGGTACCATCGCAATTTCAACTTCTGCACGGCCATCCCGAACTTCAGTGGTAAAGTTCTTTACATCGTCCATTGGGAGATTAGCGCGAACAATTTTCTCTACTTCTTTTAGATACAAGTTCTGTACAGCGATGTTTGTCCCATCAGCCATTTCAAAATCGATACTAATTTCGTCTGCATCGGTTTGGGGTGCAAGTTCTACAGGAATAATTGGTACCAACAAAAAGCTGAGTACAACAAATACCGAAGTAACTCCAAAAACAGTATATCGGTGTTTCAGAGCACCTTCTAACACTCTCGAATATCTGTCTTCCAATCTTGAAAAGAAGAGTGCAAACTTTCCTTTTTTAGAGCGATTAGTTGATTTCTTAATAGTTAAGAATTTACTGGAAAGCATTGGAACCAACGTTAACGCAACAAATAATGAACACAGAAGAGCAAATACTACCACTAACGCGAGTTGCTTAAAAAGTAGTCCTGAAATAGTCTGCATGAATACTACCGGCAAAAATATCACTACGGTAGTTAGCGTTGAGGCTACAATTGCTCCGGCTACTTGTTTTGTTCCGATCAATGCACTGGTTTCCAGATCTTCGCCTTCCTCTTCCCGCATTCGAATGATATTTTCGAGTACCACAATGGCATTATCAACAATTAAACCGACTCCAAGAGCCAGCCCCCCGAAACTCATTTGATTTAAAGTGAGTCCGTTAAAGTAGAGTAGCCCAAATGTGGCGATGATAGATATTGGGATAGCAACAGCGATAATGAAGGTTGCAGATCCATTTCTGAAAAATATATATAAGACAAGGATTGCAAGTAAAGCTCCCCAGGTAGCAGAACTTTGAACATTATCAATAGAATCCTGAATGAAGGTACTTTGATCCTGAGTTACGATTAGTTGAAGATCACTTCGCTCGGCATTAATGCGCTCAACTTCTTTACGGATGTCTTCAGCAACAGCAACTGTATTTGCTCCGGTTTGTTTTCTGATGAAGAAGCGAACCATTGGTTTATCATCGATAGTTACTAACCGGTCTAAATCATCAAAACCAAAAGAAACTTCCGCAACATCTTTTACCCGAATCGGTTTCCCGTCAACTGTGGTGATAACGGTATTGGCGATTTCATTGATGTTTTCATATTCACCCAGAGTTCGAACGTATAATCTTGAAGTTCCTTCATTTACATTTCCTCCGGGAGAATTCGTGTTTTCCCGGGCAATAGCTTGTTGTACTTGTTGGGTGGAAAGTCCGCTTGCTATCAAACGATCACGTTTAATATCTACTTTAACCTGACGATTAATCCCACCCCATATATCAATCGATCCAACTCCATTAATTTGTTCGAAGCGTTTCATTACTTCACGTTCGAGTAGCAAAGTTAAATCAGCAAGATTCTTATCAGAGTTAGCTCCAATAATAACAATTGGGAAGTTATTTGGATCAAATTTCCAGATTCTCGGAGGATCGGCTTCTAATGGAAGACTGCTTCTTACTCTGTCTAATGCAGCCCTTACATCATTGGAAGCTGCATCAATATTAACGCCTTGTGCAAATTCCAGCGTAACTCTGCTGTTTCCTTCATTTGAACTGGATCGTACTCTTTCTACACCGGGCACGCCTGCTACTGCATTTTCAATTCGCTCTGTGATAATATTTTCGATCTCTTCCGGACCAACATTATCGTAATTAGTAGCAATGGTTAACTGTGGATATTCTATGGGAGGTAGGAGATCCACCGGTAAAAACCTGAATCCCATCACCCCTAAAGTGATGATGATCAGGAACAACATGGAGGTTGCAATCGGACGACTTATCGAAGTTTTAGTAATAGCCATAATTAACTCCTTACAGTGTTGTTGCTTTTGGTTGACCGGATTCCTGTAATGCTTCTTTCAAAAGATCTTCTCTTTGAAGCATTTGAAGTCCGATTACCTTGTCCCAGCTTACAGTACGTATTCTGGCTTCTTCACGACCTTCGCCCAGGAGATCCTGACCCAGAGTTACAACCCATTGCCCGCTTTCAAGTCCGCCAACGCCCACTTCCATTCGACCACGAGCGAGCACATCAATTAATTTAAATTGTACCGGAGTAGGTTCTGTGAGTAGATTTGAGTTTTCATCATCATTTGCTGGTTGAATTTCTGATCCCATCGAAGAGGCAATGAAAACACCTTGTGCGCCTGAAGTTGGATCAGTATATATAGCACTTACTGGAATCAACGTTGCTTTTTCACTTTCTCCGAATAAGATATCTACAGGCACGAACATTCCTGGTTTTAACCAGCCATTTGTGTTTTCAACGTCGATTTCTGCCTCTGTGCTTCGGGTTACTTCATTTAAGAAAGGAGAGATGCGAGATAATTTAGCTTGAATAAGTTGATCATTACCCTGATAGTCTTCTACCATAATATTGGCAGTTTGACCAATGGAAATTTTGTTCAGCATACTTTCAGTCAGTACAATTTCAACCCTCAGTTTTGAAAGATCACCAATCATAAACAATTGAGTATTTGGTGAAACCTGCATACCAATTTGGGCATTACGTTGTCCAATTGTTCCTGAAATTGGAGCTTTTATCGAAGTTCTGGAAAGTTGCTCTTTTCGTTCTTCTACAAGAGATTCTGATTGAGCAAGCTGTGCTTTTGCCAGCTCAACATTAGCTTCTCCCGAAATAAGTTGGGCTTCAAGCTGTTCAATTTCGGCTGCGCTGCTTAGTTCCTTATCCGCAAGTTGTTTGAGTCTGTTATACCTCGACTTTAACTCAGATAAACCTGCTTCAGCTTGTTTTAGTCGTGCTTTATTGATGTTGAGTCCGGCCTCAGCCTGAATTAATTGCTGGCGATATTGTTCTGCATCCAGTTGAACCAGAGTCTGTCCCTTCTCTACATACTGACCGTTTTCAACAAAAACCTGTTCAATTTTAGCAGAAATTTGAGGATAAAGAGGAACCTGATTCTCAGAACGTACATTTCCACTGAATCTTTCGACCAGCGGGAGTGACCCATACCGGGCCTGAACTGCTTCTACAGAAGGTATTACAGAATTTTGTGATCTCCCTTGCTGACTTTGTTCTCCGTCTGAAGAACATGCCATAAATACCGTAGTAATAAGTAGTACAAAGCTATTTTTTAATTTCATGTTGAGAGCCGAAATATTTTATTTAATTAATTAGACAAGCAAACTTCTTTTGCAACTAAAGCTCTCCCTGAAAGTTGTTAAATACTTTAAAAAATTGTCATTATTAGTATCCGTTTTGTTAATGGTTATTAGTTATTTGTTTTACTTCGATTAACGATTAACAAATCCCCTAACCACGGAAAATAAAAGACGGATTTATTCCTTGACGCTCCCTTTCTTCGTGAAGTTTTTCTTCGTACATCCGTTCAACGTCTTTTAAAGTATCTGCATCAGAAGGAGAGAAGTCCCATCGAATGGCTTTAAATCTTGGGAAACGTAGAGTGTATTTCGCCTTTGTTCGCTTATTAACCTGGATGTCTTCAAACTCAAGTTCAATGACTAGATGAGGTTTCAGCAGAAGAGTGGGACCAAATCTCTCTAATGTGATATCTTTTATAAGAGTGTTCATCTTCTTAAGCTCTTCATCAGAATATCCACCATACGCTTTTCCGATTGGGATAAACTCTTCTTCATACCGTTCATCCTCTTTCACTGAAACTCCCAGCGTAAAATCAGAATAGGTACCACCACGTTTACCACTTCCGGCATGGGCATATAACATAACTGTATCCAGTGAACCGCTTGGTTTCTTTACCTTCAACCATGATTTCCGGCGCTGCCCATACTCATAAACCGAATCTTTACGTTTCAGCATGAGTCCCTCATTTCCATGTGCAAGTGCCCGTTCGAAAAGTTTCTCCACATCATCTTCAGAACTCAGTTCCATTTGGGAAGTAATTGGAAGTGAATATTCTGAAGCCAAATCTTCAAGCCTTCTTCTACGAACAACTAACGAATCATCGAATAACGAATCGCCATCAAGAAATAACAGATCATACGCAATAAATAATACCGGATATTCGGCTAATAACTTCTCACTTGGTTTCTTAACTCCCATTCTTTTTTGAAGCATTTGAAAAGGGAGAATAGTGTCATCTTTGAAGACACAGATTTCGCCATCCAGAACGGTCGGGGATAAATTTCGATCCTGAAAGAACGCTAGTATCTCGGGGAAAGAACCGGTGATTTCATTCAAGTCTCTCGAATACAGTTTTACTTTCCCATGTTCTACATGAGCCTGACACCGCATTCCATCAAACTTCTCTTCGGCGATATATTCGGAGAGATGTTCAACCGAACGACTTTCAATTGGAGATGCCAGCATAAAGGCAATGGGACTAAACATTTCAAAGGTGGCTTTATCAAGGACATCCTGTTTTGCCATCAATGCGGTTTCTTCCATACTTCCGGAGATCATTCTGGCATATCGAACAGATTCTAAAGGTTGACCGAAAGCTTTAGCAATAGCATTTTCCACACTTTTAGATTCAAAACCAATTCGAAGTGAACCTTGTCCCAGAATCCGGATGAAATACTTTACTTCGAGAGGCGTCATCTTAGTCCAGGCATCCCAGAGAATCTGATTCTTCAACTCACGTTTAGACGTGATATATAATTGCTGAAAAATGGAATCAATTTCCTGAAGAGTTAGCTGGGTATCATTCCATTTTGATTGTGCTTCAGGAATATTTTCAAATAATCTTTGAATAGTTTCTGATGAGCTACCCGTCGCAGTTCTGGAAGGCTTGAAGACCAGTTCATAATCGATTTCACAAAAATCGGCAGCAAGTGTAGCAATAGTTCGGTGTCCTACGGAAGCTTTTTTACTGGATACGCTTGAAAATGCACCTTCACTCAAATAACGGGCAGCCAATTTTAAATCTGCATTGGATGAAAGAGATTCAAAGTAAGAGGCAGCCAATTTGATCTTGGCATTATTTCCCCGCGTTGTCGAAATCTTTTGGGTGGTTTGAACAAGGGAGAGGAAGCTATTTGAAGTTTGCATTTCCATATCAATTAGGAATTAGGAATAATTCAATTAGGAATAGTTACTGTGTTATTACTTTTCTGCCAGATTATTACCTCTTTTTTACTAATCATATACTCTTCTATTCTCATATTCCTAATTCCTAATTATTCTACATCTGAAGCTTCTAAATCCAGGAAACCTGACTTAATTCCCTTACGGGACAGATAATGCTGAACCACTTTAGGATTTGGGGTATGAGTAATGAGTACTTTTTTGGGATTCAGTTGTTCACACAAATCAATCAACTCGAAAAAATCCAAATGATCTGAAATTGGAATGAGTTCATCGACAGTGAGCTGAGTTTGCCTTGACTCATTTGCTGCCCATCCCGAACAATAGGCAACGCGTTTCTTCTTTACATTTGAAGCGAAACCGGTACCTAATGCAGAACCCGGTGTAATTAAAATCTTCCCTTCACAAGTATCCCGGTTATAGCTTTCATAAGTACCCAGTGAGAATCCATGTTCCTCATATACACTGCAAAGTTTAAAGCCGGCGCCATGAATCTGCATTGGATGATCAAGTTCTTTGAGGATATACATCAATTCCTGTGCTTTCCCCAGATTATAGGCCGTAAAAATCGGAGTGAATCCTTCATTCAGATTCTCAGAAGCAAAGCTTCGGATTTGAAGCGACAGTTCTTCTTCTGATTTCCATTTATAAATAGGTAAGCTGAAAGTAGCTTCGGTTATAAAGGTATCGATATTCGTTTCAGGGAGTTCAAATCCTTCTGTTGCAGGAGAAGGAGGCGTGCGATAATCGCCGGTGTATAAAACCGAACCCTGATCACTTTCGATGAAAGTCATTGCCGAACCCAGAATATGTCCGGCAGGATAAAAAGTAATATTTGCAGCATCGGTTTGCAGCGTTTCTCCAAACTCCAGCGTTTTTACTTTTCCGCCAAATCCTCTGAGCTTCATGAAACTGGCTGTTGGCGGAGTGGCATATACCGTTAGTTTTCGGTTCCTGGGCATATGATCGGCGTGGGCGTGCGATACAAAATAATGATCCGCCTTTGTCCCACTGTAATCCAGCCCGATCTTCAGATCCGGAAGTAAAATGCCATGATGTCCTGCTTTTTTTATTCTAACCATTAGATCAATAATCAATATTCAACAAGGAACATTCAATTACCAATTTGACTGTTGTTCATTCCTTGTTGGTTATTGAATATTGAAGAAGAATAGGAGAGGGGACTGACAACGTGGTGTCAGTAGTTCTGTAATTAGTTATTTATTTTTTCCTTAATTATTATCGTGCATGGTAAAAGATAATACGGTTATAGTTGTTGGAGCAGGTGCAAGCAAAGAGTTTGGTTTACCAATAGGTAGCGAGCTATTATATGAGGTTAGTAAAGTACTCCGTATTTCAAGGGAGGGGCCAAGAATTGATGATGAAATAATTGATTCAGCTTTAGAAATTTATACATATAAATTTAAGCCTCATGATCCATATTATGGACAAAAATCACTTATAAGTGCTGCAAAAAATATTATTCAAGCAATACCATTGTCACTTTCAATCGATAATTTAATTGACGAGAGAAAGGATAAGGATATTGAGGTCTGTGCAAAAATTGGTATTGCTAAAACTATATTAGATGCGGAAAAAAATAGCACAATCTATTTCAATCCAAAAGATAGCTATAACCTTGATTTTGAGAAATCAAAACAAACTTGGTTAAATCATATTTTTAAAATAATAAAACAAAATTGTGATTTTGATAGCCTTCCAGAAAGGTTGGACCAAGTTAAGTTTATTGTATTTAACTATGATAGATGTGTTGAGCATTATATTTATAATGCAATACAGAATGCATACAGTGTAAATGAGTATGAAGCAAAAAGATGTATGCAACATTTAGATGTCTACCATCCATATGGTAAGGTAGGTTCATTACCTTGGATGGATAATGAAAATCCAATTGAGTTTGGCGAAAGTATTAAACCAGATAAACTTGTTTCACTACTTAATGAATTAAAAACTTTTACTGAAGGTATTGATAAACAAGAGAGCGAGATTCTATGGATTCGAAAAAGTATTAGTGAAGCCACAACAGTTCTTTTTTTAGGTTTTGGATATCATAGCCTGAATTTACGTTTACTTTATTCTGATGGCTTTAAGCATGTAAAATCAAACAAGGTTAAATACTTTGGTACAACTTTAGGAGAGTCAGATTCAAATCATCTTTCAATTCATTCAGAATTGAGTGAATTAGCAGATATTTATAAGGAACAAGTTTGCTTAAATAAATTAGCTGCTAATAAAATTATAATTGAGTATTGGAGAGAATTATCTTTATCAAAGATTTTTAAAACTTAGTACATCTGTTTAAGCATATTATTCAGGTCATCCCGAATTTATTTCGGGATCTTTGTGAAGTTTATAAAACAATACACAATTAAATGCTAAACTAAAGCCCTTCCATAAGATCCTGAAACAAGTTCAGGATGACGGCAGGTATTCTTTATTAGAGAGAATTCCCATACTAGCGCATTCGATGTTAAAATAACAACTCCCCTTGAGGGGGGTACGCCGAAGGCGGGAGGGGTGTTTGTAAGGTTTCGATACACAATCAAACACCCTCCATCTTTATTCGCTTCGCTCATAAAGATACCTCACTCAAGGGAGGACTTTCACTTGGTCTGCATAGTATCTATTTCAAATCTCCAATTCCAATGCTGCTTATAATTCTATATCATTTGTTCAAAACTAAAATTTCTCTGATGAAAAGCATTTCTATCATTTTACTATCTTCGATTCTATTCCTTTCCTGTGGAACTGAACCCAATTCCGATTCAACTCCGGCAAATCTGAATGTAATTATGCCGGTGGGAGATTCCCGGGTTCAGGGTGCTCATCCGGTGTTTGAAAGTTATCGGTACGAGTTATGGAAGCTGCTAATAAACAGTGAAGTTGCCTTTGATTTGGCAGGATACCGCCAAGATCAATCGGTATATGCAGAATATAAGGGAGAAATGTTTGATCCGGATCATGCGGGAGTAAGTGGTTATACTTCCACAGATGTACTCAATTCTATGACGGATATTATAAAAGAAGTACCCAATCCCGATATCGTTTTGTTGGGCATTGGCGGGAATGACTTACTTGGAGGAGCTACTCCTCAGGCTACCGTGGATAACATCCGCGAGATTATAGGATTGTTCAGAGCTTCGGAGGATAGTGTGGTTATAATTCTTGAACAAATCGCACCGGGCAAATCAGAATTTATGGAAACACAGGACGAAGAAGAGTTTGCAAACTTCAATACGTTGGTGCTAAATCTGGGACTGGAATTATCCACGAACGCATCCCCCATAATTGTAGTAGATATGGCAGAAGGCTGGCAGGATACTTACCTGTCGGATAATATCCATTATAACCAGGCAGGTGCTGAAGTAGTGGCCCAACGCTATTTCACGGCAATGGTTCCTTTTTTAGAAGAATAGAGATTCATCAATCCTTCACATTTAATGTCGACTATGAGTTGTCACATTAATAATGGAGGTTATTATGAAAGTATTGGTTGTTGGAGGTAATTTCGCAGGCTCAACTGCTGCTCTGGAAATCAAAAGAAAATTGGGGAATGAGGTAGAAGTAACCTTAATAGACCGAAATCCGGATTTTATCTACATCCCATCTTTAATCTGGGTGCCCATTGGAAGAAGAGAAGTGGATGATATTACCATCCCCCGTGAAAAAGTATTAGCCAGAAAAGGAGTGGTTTTTGTTCAGGATACAGCCACTGATGTAGATACTGAAACTCAGATTGTGTATACAGAACACGGCCAATATCGATACGATCATTTAATTATTGCAACAGGACCAAAAGTTCAGTTTGATGCCGTTCCGGGATTAAAAGAGCATAATTTATATATCGGTACTCCTGTTGGTGCGATGAAAACCCGTGAAAAACTGGAAGAGTTTAAAAATAATCCGGGTCCGGTAGTAATTGGAGCTACACAGGGAGCAGGATGTATGGGGGCTGCTTACGAGTTTCTGTTTAATCTCGAAAAATGGTTGAGAGATCAGAAAATCAGAAAAAAAGTGGATTTACACTGGATTACCCCGGAACCCTATTTAGGTCACTTTGGAATTGATGGAATGCCACTAGGCGAAACCATGCTCAAAAAATTCATGGATATGTTTCACATAACTTATCATACTTCGGTCGCTGTGGAAAAGGTTACTGAAGACGAAGTTTTTCTAAGCGATGGAACATCAATATCCTCCCGGTTTAAAATGTTGATGCCACCATTCACTGGAGTTGATTTCATTAAGAATTCACCGGAGCTCCATTGTGGTGAAAATCAGTTTATTCCAACATTACCTTCGTATCGTCATACCGAAATTGAAAATATTTGGGCTGCAGGATTGGCAGTGAATGTTGCTCCGCCATTCGAACAAGGCAACGTTCCATTCAGTGTTCCTAAAACCGGATATCCAAGTGATGTGACCGGTAAAATTGTAGCTCATAATGTGATCAATGCAATCCAGGGAATTGAAAAAATGGAAGAAAAACCCTGGGGTAAGATTGCAGGTCTCTGCGTGATGGACGCCGGTGAAAAGGAAGTTCTGATTGTAAGTAATTCTCTTTTCAAACCACGTAAATTCGCCATTATGATTCCAAATGTGCTTTTCGATTTCTTTAAAGTATTTCTTGAAAAGTACTTCCTCTGGAAATTGAGAAGAGGTATTTCGTACTTGCCTTAACTGGCTCGACAATAAGATGAAGAGTTACGCTATTTCAATGCAGTTCGTAACTCTTCTTCACCTAAATTCGGAAAGAATTCCTTCAGAATTGGAATATAGAATTCTATTTCCTGCTCATTTGACACCGTTACGTTGCGTTTTATAAGAAGTAATTCAATTTCTTTCAGCTTTTCCTCACCGAAGTAACTATTGATCGTCGGAAGGTGATCGGAACTCATACTAGCAATCCGCAGCATGATACTGGCCCGGTCGTTATATCGATCTGTAAACCGCTTAAAATTGAGAAAATTACTTTGGTGGGCGAATTGTACATCAGGATTGTCACGACTCCCTTCAGGAATTGCTACGTATTTCATGGATAATTCAGTTAGCAGAAGCTCCACATGCTCCAGTTTTTTTAATTCCTGATAAATTTCAGCGATGATAGAGTTTAACTCGAAATTGATGACTTCAGCGTCTGAAGCTAATGCATATTCAACGGCTATATAATCATACTGAGGTTGAATGAATCGCCAGTTTGAGTAATCTGGGTATCGTTCGTTTCGTATGGATTCCCGCCATTCTTCAACCTGAGATTCTCCGGCAAAATCGGGGAAGTAAATCCTGAAATATTCAAGATCTTCCTTTACACCAACCATTACCTTTTCTTTCTCAGCTTCCGTTTTTCTTTGTTCGCTATAATTTTGAAACAGAAAGGCACCATATACCCCAATAAATACGATAATTAATTCGAGAAACAGGAATTTTATCCCTTCTTTAGAAAAGAATTTAAAAGACCATTCCAGTCGACTCATTTTTTATTCAACTACTAGTTCTTCTTTCTGTGATTTCAGGTGTTCCGGAATTGAATCTTTAATTGCTGTAGCGAGGGCATCAATTAAATTCTTCTTGAGAAACTCACGGCTGTATACTAATCGGTGCTTTCGAGTTGGTACAGGTTCATTGAATTCTTTGATTACTCCATTTGCACATCGCGTATCATGATCTTCCATTGCCAGATAGGGCATTAAGGTAACACCAAAGTCCTGTTCAACTAATCTTTTTAATGTTTCAAGATTTCCGCTTTCAAACTTGATCTGACCTTTATTTACTTTTTCATTGGTTTTCTTACATAGCTTAATCGCCTGATCACGGAAACAGTGACCTTCATTAAGTAACCAAAGGTTCTCATCATACATATCATCCAAGTCGAGTTTATCCTTGGAGGCAAATTTGTGCATGTTGGATACATATCCTAAAAAAGGCTCCAGGAATAATTCTTCTTCAAAAAAGTGCTGATCAGTAGGTGTTGCGATAATACCAACATCAATAAGATCGTCATGCAAACTTTCAAGCAATTCAGAGGTAAGCATTTCCTGAAATGTGAGTTCCACATTAGGATGTTGTTCAGAAAATTTCCGTAAGAAAAGCGGAACTAAATAAGGAGCAATTGTTGGAATTATTCCAACTTTAAATGAGCCCTTTAGTTCTTCATCGCTTAACGAAGCCATATCTTCAATATGCTTGGCATCGTGAAGGATAATTTTTGCCCGTTCTATAATCTGTTCACCTATTGCAGTTGGAATAACTGGTGTTTTAGATCTGTCAAAGATTAATACTCCAAGCTCATCTTCCAGTTTTTGAATCTGCATACTCAAAGTGGGCTGAGTGATGTAAATTTTTTGAGCAGCGGTAGCGAAATGTCTGTATTTGTCAACGGCAACGATATATGAGAGCTGGGTAAGGGTCATTTTATATAATATTAATTGACTTGAAGGTTATTGATTACCGAGTTTATTAACAAGTATGTTCCACGAACAATCTGCAATTGCCTGAGCACCATTTTCATTAGGGTGACCGTCTTCAGGAATTTTTAAATTTGACAGGTTCCCATCAGCTTTTTCAGCCACACAATTTGAATTGTCATAATAAAAATCGAACGGTATTGATATTGAATCTGATACGAATTCATAAAAATTTCGGTCATAAACAGACATTTTATCAATTTCAAAGAAACCGGTTGTAATTACCATTAGCTCACAATTATTAGTTTTACACCAATTGTCCAATCGACTTAACAGACTAACAGTAAGTTGATTTGAGTAGTTTGAGCTTTCTTCAAAACTCGATAATGATGGGAGTTGTACTTCAGATTTGTCAGGATCAAAATTATGAGTCAGATCTTCGAAATAAACATTCTTCCAAAGTATTTTTACAAGGATGTTAAATAAATCGGAATGGGTTTGTAGCCATCTATACCAATGATGATGAGCTATTTTTTTTGAAAATGATCTTTGTTCCCATCTCTGTGATCTGATCAGATTGAGTGAATCCTGAGAAATAAACAAGTTCTTTGATAAAGCTCTGTTTATATCATCATAATTCATAAAATAGATAATAAACTGCGGACTAATTTCTTCACCAAACTCTTCCAACCAAAGAGGGTAATCTGCAAGTCCGCTTCCTCCGATACCTCCATTTAAAAATAGGATGGAGTCAGGATACATTGTATCCGCTTTTCTTTGCAACTTTTGCACAAAAGTATCTTCTTCATCCAGAAGAAGACCAAAAGTAAATGAGTCTCCTAAAGTAAGCACTTTGACACGCTCATCTTTAATTTTTTGCCCACGTAGTCTTTGTTCATTAAAACGGTAAAAAGCATTACGATCTCCGAATTCCTGAAAAGCTTGTCCACCTTGTTGATTCATCATAAATCCTTCTTCGTGCATTTCCAGCCAGGTAACCATTCTATTCTGAGGAATTACAATGCGAACAAATAGTTCTGTAATCAAAATCAGTACAATACAAATACCTGATACTACGCCAGAGATTTTCAAAAAATCAGAGAGGGGTTTCATTTTCCATCCCACTCTTTCAAAAATTGATGCACATAATTCTGCATAAACTTATGCCTTTCTTCCGCAATCGTTTTTCCTGTCCGGGTATTCATCCGGTCTTTTAAGAGAAATAGTTTCTCATAAAAATGATTAATCGTATGTCCATCATCTTTTTTATATGCATCAAAGCTGGTGTGCATGGTAGGAGGGTGGTTTGGATTGTATAACTCTCTGTTTTTAAATCCACCATAAGAAAACGCTCTGGCTATCCCAATTGCACCTATTGCATCCAGTCGGTCTGCATCCTGAACAACTTTTCCCTCAATGGTGTGCATTGGGGTTCGAACTCCGGCTCCTTTAAAAGAAATGTCTTTAATAATCTTACATACATGTTCAATCGAAGCTTCATCCACATTTAAAGATTCAAGCCATTCTCTCGCTATCTTTGGACCTACAGTTTCATCTCCGTCATTGAACTTATGATCAGCTATATCGTGTAGTAGTGCTGCAAGTTCTACAATAAAAAGATCAGCTTGTTCTTCAGAGCCAATAGTAAGAGCTACATTTCTGACTCTGTGTATATGCCACCAATCATGACCGCTATCTCCTTCAAGATGTTCTTTAACGAAGGTTTCCGTTTTTAAAAGAATATCTTTTTTTAAAAGTTCAGACATGTACAGAGGTCTTCAATTACTTCTTTTTTTAGAACCGCAATTCTATCCAACGAAGCCCGAATAGTTTCTTCACTTACTTTTCCTTCCGCTACCAGCTTTTGAATAATATCAATAACTTTTTCAGCAATGTTCTCATCATAAACCTGATTGTTTCGGAATACCAATACATCAACTCCGGCATTTAAAGATTGTTCAATAGCTGTTTCCATTCCATAAGCCGATTGAATGGCTTCTGACTGCATATCATCAGAAAAAATTACCCCATCAAAGCCCAGTGAATCCCGAAGTAAGCCATTTATAGTTTTTGGAGACAGAGTAGCCGGCCAGTCGGGGTCAATATTAGCATTATAAATGTGACCCGCCATTACAGCATTGATAGTTCGTTCATTGAAAAGTATTTCATATGGCATAAGTTCTTCAGGTTTCCAGCTATTGGTTACATCTGGAATACCAAGATGAAGGTCATTGCCAAAGCTCCCGTATCCGGGAAAGTGTTTTAAAACAGTCAATATTCCTTCTACATCAAATTCATCGATTACATAACCGGCATGTTCAACAACTTTTTGAGGATCTGAAGAAAAGCTTCGTTCTAATTGAGAAATAACCGGATTGTTTGAGTTTGTATTTAGGTCGATAACAGGTGCGAAATTTGTATTTACACCAACCACCATAAACTCCTGAGCAGTTCTGCGAGCATAAAACCGGGTTGAGTCTTCATTATCGAGTTCTCCCAGATATTCAGCAGAAACCATTTTCGGGAATCCCATTCTTTGTTTCAATTGAGAAACCTGACCACCTTCCTGATCAATAGCGATGAAGGGTGGGTTTGATGAGTATGCTACTAATGAGCTCGCAAGTTTAAGGAGTTGATCGTCTGTTTCGATATTTCTTCCGTAAGTCTCCGTTTTACTGTCATAATCATAGAGAATTACACCACCAAGATTTAAATCTTTTATGTGTTTAGTAATCTCACTTTCCGGATTAATTTCTTCTCCTCGAAATCCAACAATGATAAGTTGACCCAATTCACGATCAGTAAATGCAGTTTCAGTTTGTTTTTCTTTGGGCTGATTTTCAGAGCATGAAACTAACAGGCTCGAGAATAAAAGGATTAACAGATATTTCATTTGATGAATCTAGTCTTTCAGTTGTATTGAACAAGTAAACTATCCAGAACTTCAGTAAAGTTAAAGGAAGGTCGAATATCGTTATATCTGACTATTTTCCCTTCCGGATCAACAAGAATATAAAAAGGAATTCCGCCACCTTTATAGGCTTTAAAAGTTTCCTGATCCATTCCGTCCCCTCCGTAAAGTTGTGGCCATGGATTCTCAAATCGGGTGATATCCTGAATCCAAACAAGGCTATCTACTTCAGTTGAGATGCCAAGGATTTCAAGGTCATCTCTGGAATATTTTGAGTAAATATCACGCATGTGAGGAAACTCAACAAGGCATGGTTGACACCAACCAGCCCAGAAATCTAGTAATACAAATTTGCCAGAATACTCTTCCAGAGTATGGATGTTTCCGTTACGATCGGTTATCTCAAACGGGATTGCAGGTTGACCAGGAGAAACGGATTTAATTTCATTATAGAAATAAGTTAAGAATTCAGTGTATTCAGAATAATCAGCATATTCTTCAAGATAGTTGAAGTACGTTGGTTCAGAAATTGAGATAGGTTGTTCTCCAATTCGTTCAGCTACAATGAAAAGTTCGGCATAAGCTTTAGCATCACGTTCTTCAATTTCATAAATAACACGCATTCTTTTCTCATTTAATTCGGTATAAGCCACCTGCTTGATATCATACTCAGCCAGTGAAGTCTGATACTCATACATTACACTATCATAAATACCAAAAGTACGGGAGTAATAATGACTAAAATCTCTTATTCCTGCTCTTTGTGCTTCAAGTACTTCAAGAGTAAAGAAATCTTTCATTTTGGCTTCATTAACCACATCTCTTCGGGCTCTATCCGTATTATAACCAGATATATGTCTTCCTGAATATTCCACTGCGCGTAACTTTAATACAAGGTCTTCACCAATTACTTTATGATATAGTGCTTTAAGTGGAGTGCCTTCAAGATTGTTTTTAGCACTTTCAAGTTTTCTGGCAGAATAAGCTAGTGCGGTGTTTCTTTGTCCTACTTTAAACTTATCCATCTCAACTGAAATAATGGTCTCCAGATTTTCTGTTTCTTTTAAATACTTTTGGTAAGCCTGATTAATATTTGTGGAGTAACCATTAATATTGACATCAAAAGGGAAGTTAGATCTGATAATTTCAAAATTAAGATCCAAACCAGGTTCAGCATAAAATGGGTAAGAAACATCCCCTAAGACCAATTCCAGAATTTGAGGCTCATATATCGTCAATTCTGAAGAAAATTTTTGATTTGTAACTTGCAAGGGGAATCTTTCTTTAGGGGAATATTTATAATGAAGAGGGGGAATTTCAATATAAAATTCAGTTTCTCCCAGGTAGTCTAAACTGCCGGATATCGTAATTCTTTCAGGATTTTTACAACTCAAAAAAGAAAGAAAGGTTAAACTTAAAATTGTTAGCAATGGTAATTTAGCGTTCATAAAACTTTGCATTATGGGGGATTGAACGTATGTCAAATATTAAAATAAATTTATGTTTGTTATACAGGGTCTGAAATCATCTCTTATTAGAAAATAAAAAATGAAAAAAATTTCGAAACTGAATGTAACAAATCGATAACATCTGTCTCTTATAATTTGATAGCAACAAAACTGAAATAAACAAAGTTGCGTTGTAGGAATTTGATAGGGTATCGATTATTGAAATAGTGAACAAAAAAAGACGGTATTTTTTGCTTTTACTAAGATCAATTCCAGTTATCGAGATTGATAATTTATAACAATTTCAAAGATCAGAATATGATTGAAAGCAATGTAAAAAAAGACCTGGAGTATAAGATTGACTTATACGTAAATGGTAAGTTAAGCCAGGAAGAAGTCGATGAGCTTTGGGCTGAATTAATTCAAGACGGTTATTATTTAGATTACGCAAAAAGTGTAGCTAATTTAAAAGCAGTAATTGAGTCGAACCGCCAACGCAAGCAGGTTGCTCCTGTATATACGCTTCGCAAAGTAATTAATTATGGCGCTGCGGCTGCCATAGCTATTATTATTGGTGTTATTAGTGTGGTTAATTATTCTTCAACTAATACTCAACTAAATATAAGTGCATTAGAACAGCTTGATTTAGGTACTATTCGTGGTTCTGAAAGTAATCCGGCATTCACAGCAAGTGAAGTAATTAAAGAAGCCATTGAAATGGTAAATAATGGCAATGTTGCTGAGGCGATTGATTTACTTGAATCAAAGCTAACCGAAACAACCGCATCAGAATCTGTAGCTGAAATTTCTCTGGCACTCGGTTCAATTCATTATAATTATGGTGAATATGAATCGGCAGTATCAAGCTTTGAAAATGTTACCTCCCAATCCTCAATTGAGATCGATGTATTAGAAAAAGGATACTGGTACCTAGGGAATACCTATTTACAATTGGATCGTTTAGCTGAAGCAGAAAGTGCTTTCCAGAAAGTTGTTGATATGGGTAGTCAATTTAGCAGGATTGCGAAAACAAATTTAGATGCTCTTCAGCAATCCCGATAATTAACTAGTAGGTTTTCTCTCTTATTCTAAAACTTACAAGAATAATCACTCCAATTAAAAAAGGATATAAAAAGCCAGCTTTAGCTGGCTTTTCTGCTAATGGAGATGTGTTGCCAATTAACATGTAAGCTCCCCAGTAATAAGGGTTGGCATTTCCGGTTTCCAAAAGTGTAAGCTTAGCATTTCTCATAGCCTCCCATTTAGTAGCTCCATTATTGATGGAACTATAAAAAAGAGAGGCAAATTCTGAGGCTGTTTTATCATTAACAGACCATAAATTTAAAGCGAGACTTTTAGCACCAGCATATCTCACAGCTCTGCTAATTCCCATTATTCCACTTCCCTGAAGATATCCTCCCGATCCGGAACTACAGGAGTTTAGCATGATTAAATCATTGCTCATCTTAGCGTCGAATAATTCATAAGCGTATAAAGATGCTAATTCTTCAGAGGTATTATTATTCAGATAAATAGTTGAAAAAAGTGGGTCCTGTTCAGATACTTCACTGTGTGTGGCTACGTGAATAATTTTTGAGTTTGCTACACCCTCCAAAAATGCTGTTTTAGTTGCCTCAGCTTCCAGGTAAACATTTTTATTTTTGAAATTCCCAAGTATATCGGCAATATTTTTTACTTCCTCAGTAGCAAATGGCAGTGAAGGTAAGTTTTGATTATCAAACTCACTAAAGTCTGATAAAGCAAAGGCAGAAAAATCGAAAACTTTCTCTTTCGATACACTTCGTGAGTTTTTTACAAGTTCATTTAATGAAGTAAAATAATTCACATTAAAGTCTTCAATTAAATACCGGGAAGCTCCGTAACTGATATCTGATAATGGCTTTTCAATAGGTAATATATCTATTGGGAGTCGATATAAATAATTATCAGGGATGACTATCAGAGAAGAAATCTCAGGCGTTAAATATGCTTTCAGGTTCAACACTTCATAAACTTCATGGAGTAAATTCAAATCTGCTTTACTTGATGCTATTTGGTTAGCAGCATTTTCAAATAGTTGTTTCGTTTTTGCATCAAAAGAAATAATCTCAATATTTAATGTTTTATGCGTTATATAGCTCGCATATAATTCATCACCTACCTCCGTATAATGCACAATCATTTCTCCCTGAGGTAGTTTTCTTTGTAGAGACCAGATTGATATTGGTTCAATAGAAATATCGGTTCTGATCTTATTAAGTATTTCTTCTCTTTGCGCAGATAGTTGATCAATCTGAGCTTTGATACTAAACTCTTCATTGGGAGAATCAGCATTCAAATAATCTGTTCTTAGCTGAACAATCTGATCATTAAGTAATTGATCTCTGGCCAGATCCTCCTCCGAAAGTCTTTGAGCTCTGAGAATAGGACTGTTATATAGAGCAACATCATTTATTGTTTTTAACTCATCAAGTAATTGAACTGCTTTATTATACTCCTGAAGACTAATAAGCATGCTTAAAACCGCATTAAAAGCATCAATAAATTCTGGACTTATGGACCAGTATCCGGTTTGAGAATTAATGCTTGTTCTTGCTCTGTCAATAATCTGTTCAACGACGGGCTGAATTTGATTATAAGCTATTCTTGAATCTCCTTGTTTGTGGACCAGAAGAGCAGCTACGGTGTGATATTTAACAGATAATTCAAAATCTAAATCATCTTGCGGGTAAATTTTTATTTCTTCTAGGATTTTTGAAGCTTCATCCAGATCGTTTTTTAGTATCGCAATCTCCATTAATCCAATCAATGCTTCCAGATAGTCCGGAGTATTTGAACTTTGAACGGATAGCTCTCTAAGTTCCTGAAATTTTAACCCTGCTTCTGAAAGTCTATTAATAGATACTAGAATCTCTGCTTCCTCTTTTAATGCATTAACAAAGTCAAAGTAATCGGTAGAAGGATCAAATTCCTTTTGTGCGGTGCTTAACTCTTCTAAAGCTCTGTCTGCATCTTTATATATATCCCAAAAGAAGGTACCGGAGAAAGCGTGAATAGCTGCCAGTTCGTATGAATCATTATTTTCTACAGCAATTTTTTCAGCTCTTTTTAGGTAATCAAGTGCTGTTTCTGAATCCTTAATTGATGTGTAATAAACGAAAAGGTTTCTAAGTATAATTAAACGGTTAGTATATGAGGCGTTTTTTGCCTCTTCTAGCGCGTTTATTTGGTATGTCAGATATTTATTCTTTTCTCCGAGTTTTAAATAACAAATGCTGAGATTATTAAATAATTGTGCCTTTTCTATCGTAGAATTTTCATCATTATAAATCGACTCAAATACATCTTTGGCTTCTGAAAATTTTCCTAAAGAATACAGGTTCACTCCTTTAAGTAGAGTTGCTTCATCAAAACGTGATTTTAAATTCAGGTAGGAAGAAACTGGAATTAAATGATTTCTAATTACTTTAAGTGAATGGTCATATCTCCCAATAACAAAAAGGGAATAACCTAAGACATTTAAAAAACGGGTTTTTCCGAAAGAAATTGGGAAATAACTATCTGAGTAAATGTTTTCTAAAAAGGGAGTAGTTTGAGAATATCTGTCTAACTCAAAAAGTAATGATGTGATATTGGCTAATTGTATTGAAGATAAGATACCCTCTTCCTGGTAATTTTCATCAAATTCAGCTATCCAGGAGTTAGCCAGTTTTTGAGAATTCTCATTACTTATAAAATTTTGAAGATTTCTGGTAATGAGAATAGAATAATAAACAAGTTCAGATTCTACATCAGAAAGTAAAGATTGACTTAATTTGCTTCCTTCAAGAATAGATTCAATTAATTGTATTTGATAGGTATCTAAAGAAGATCCCCATCTTGCTGTAAACTCATTCGTCTGAAGTTCCTTTTCGGACTTATTTGGTTCGTTTAAAAGGTAATAGATATATAATTCAAAAAGTCCAAGATCCTGAGAAATGCTAAGGATTCTCTTGATTTTGTTAGACTCCTGATCTTCGGTAGTAACACCACAAGTAATTCTTGTGAAATAACCTTTAGTTTTGTTTAGATCAGAATTAATGATTGTTCTAATAACCGAATTATTAATAGCGCATGTAGATTGATATAATTCATTTAGCGCCCAATAATTTTCAGAGGTGGATTTTTCTTTAGATATAGCCTCCAGATAGTAAGAAGCTTGGTCCGAAATCCGGTTATCTAAACCTGGCTGAAGTATAAAAGCAATTAATAAGGGGAAAAGAGAAAAAGTCATGGAAGAATGTTAACGAACAAAAACATTCTTTTCATGAAAAAATTACAGTTTAGGCTTATTAACGATAGGTTTAACATCGTTTCCACCAGAGAAAGCGGCATCGTCAGTTACAGTGATGATGGTTTCAGGTTGAGTTGCATCGGCGGTAGCCTGAGTTTGTTGAGCCGGAGCACAAGCGAAAGAGATAGCAACGAGAGTAAGCAGAGCGAATAGAGACTTAAGTGATTTCATGGGATAAAGTTTTAAAAATTGAATTTGAGTGATTGAGAGTTACTTACAGCTTAGGCTTGTTAACGATAGGTTTAACATCGTTTCCACCAGAGAAAGCGGCATCGTCAGTTACAGTGATGATGGTTTCAGGTTGAGTTGCATCGGCGGTAGCCTGAGTTTGCTGAGCTGGAGCACAAGCGAAAGAGATAGCAACGAGAGTAAGCAGAGCGAATAGAGACTTAAGTGATTTCATGGGATAAAGTTTTAAAAATTGAATTTGAGTGATTGAGAGTTACTTACAGCTTAGGCTTGTTAACGATAGGTTTAACATCGTTTCCACCAGAGAAAGCGGCATCGTCAGTTACAGTGATGATGGTTTCAGGTTGAGTTGCATCGGCGGTAGCCTGAGTTTGCTGAGCTGGAGCACAAGCGAAAGAGATAGCAACGAGAGTAAGCAGAGCGAATAGAGACTTAAGTGATTTCATGGGATAAAGTTTTAAAAATTGAATTTGAGTGATTGAGAGTTACTTACAGCTTAGGCTTGTTAACGATAGGTTTAACATCGTTTCCACCAGAGAAAGCGGCATCGTCAGTTACAGTGATGATGGTTTCAGGTTGAGTTGCATCGGCGGTAGCCTGAGTTTGCTGAGCCGGAGCACAAGCGAAAGAGATAGCAACGAGAGTAAGCAGGGCAAATAGAGACTTAAGTGATTTCATTTTTGATATTATTTTTTGTTATAAGTTAAATTTATAGTCCAGATAAAGAGTTTTTTATATCTAATTTGTTACAAAAAACTTGATATCTAGTACAATTTTAAAATTCATATTTATAGTTAAGTAAAGGAGTATTTTTCCTTTCTTTTGTTACAAAGAAAACCTACTTCAAAAAAAGGCAAGCTGTCAAATTTTTATTAAAATTTTTTAATACAGACTTTCAAAAGCCTGATTTCACTTCATATAATAGTTTTTTACTATCCCACTTAATTTTATATTCATCGAAATCAGACACTCAATTAGTTTAGATTCCGAGTAGTTCTTAACAATAAATTCAGTGGTTACTTTTTGACAAAAAGCAGAGTAGATTATTCAGAGTTAGTTGACGCTCTTCAACAAGGGGATGAATCCAAATCCGGGGATTTAATTAATGAAATTATGCCTCGTTTAGAGGATTACTTAGTTGTAGTAATGAACGCCGAAAGGAATGCGGCAAGAGAATGTGTGCAACAAGCTTTTTTAGATGTTTTTGAGCAAATCAAGAAAGATAATATTAAAGAGAGCAAGTATATATTCAGCTATCTTATTAAGTCTTGTAGACATGAGTATTTAAGATATTCAAAACGTGAGCATAAATTTAAGTATGAAGAAGAAGCTCTTAACGTTTTGTATGAGCCAGAGCAACAGTTTCAAAACCTTTTGGATAAAGAGAGGCAAAGGATATTAGAGGAGTGCCTTAATGAACTCAAAGATAAATCTAAGAAATTCATTGAATATTTTATTGATAAGCCGGATGCTTCAACAGATGAAGCAACTGAAGAATTTGGATTATCAAGTGCAAATGTACGAACACGGAAGTCAAGAATTTTGAGTCGACTTCATCATTGCTATAAAAGAAAATCTAACGAATAGTTAAAAGAATATCGAAAACCCGGTTGGTTGGAAAGCTATTTCTGTTCCGGAAATGGCAATTTTATTTGTTTGAGGATGATGTATCAAATAAAGTATACTATCAAACAAAAATAAAAAACCGCCCTGTAGTACTATTGACTTTCCGTAGCCAGTTAAACGGGATGAAGTTTGTTTTAAACCTCTTTTCCATAGATAAATACCTGTACCGATATATCCTAGATCTAAACCTGCATTGATGAGTAGTATCCGATCAAATCGGTTTAATTCAGAAAATATTTGAGTACTGTTTAAGGATAAATCAGTATTCATTGCTCCAAATAATCCAAAAGCTGCAATTCCCAGATTTATAGTATTCCAGGCTGCATTCATTTGAAAGAAATATTTCTTCTCTTCTTTATATCGAACAGTTCCTGCTACTCCAGAGAGAATATTAAAAGTAGCCCAACTTCCAAGAACCAACATACCTGATTTTTGTATAGAAATTGACTGTTCGAGTATCTTTTGGGCTTCAAAACCCAAGATTTGTGCGTGTAACAAATTAGAACAAAACCAGAGAATTATAATAACAGAAACAGGGAATTTTACTTTTTTAAATGTGTAACAGTTTTTGAAAATATTCATGATATCTGCATTATTTGATCTTCAATAATTCCGAATACAAACTCATCGACTTTTGGTTTGATAGTATGTGTTCCAGTAAAATTTCCGAAAGCAGGTAGAAGTGCTCCATTACTTCCAAAGTAGAAACAAGGAATTCTTTTAGCTTGCCTGCCTTTTCCAATAAAACGCACGGAAGGATGAACATGACCTGAAATAGGATATAATCCCTGTGAATTTCTATTTGTAAAAGCTTCATGCATTAATAGGAAAGGGGCTACAGATATTTCATAAGAAGTTGTAAGTCCCATATCCTGATATTCTTCCGGAGGGTGAAAATCATGGTTCCCAATTGCTAAGTGCATCTTAATTGATTGGTGTTGATTTTTCCATTGTATAAATGAATTCCACTCAGAATTTTTTTGACTATGAAATAAATCACCCAAAAATAGAATTTGCCTTGGTGAATACAAATCAATCAGAAGATTCAATCTGGTTAGGTTCTGATCATCGACTTTTTTTGGAATCGCAATTCCTGATTTTCTGAAGTGACCTGCTTTGCCTAGGTGCAGATCCGAAACAATAAGAGCTTCTTTATTAGCCCAGTAGATGGCTTTTTCAACAGAGAGTATTAATTCCTGATCAAGAAAAGTAAATGTTAATTCTTTTACTGTACTCAACTTATTTCACATGTTTTTCTAGTTGCATCTGCATCTTTTTGATACGGTCGATAAGTTTTTCTGAACTTAGTTTTTCCCTAAGCCTGTCGACCATAATAGGGAAAGCATAAGGGGTAAAACGTTCGGTATGATTTAAAACAATTTCCTGATTCTGAATTTTTATCAGTGCTTTTCTAAGTCTTATTTCGTCGAGTTGAAAAAACATTACCTCATCAAAAGCTTGTTGGATAAGTAAGTGATCAGGTTCATATTCAACAAAAACATCAAAAAGTAAACTTGTTGACATCCTCAAATGCCTGGCTTTACGTTGTTCACCTGGAAATCCGTGAAATACAAGTCCTGCAACCTGACTGATTTCCCAAAATCTGCGTTTAGCCATTTCACTATTATTGAGGCTCGATCGAATATCTTCAACCAGATTTTCAGGGGATAAAATATCATTTTCCAGAGCTTCTTCAATTGGAATATCCTGATCAGAAAGCAGTTCGAAACCGTAATCATTCATTGCTATAGAAAATGTAATAGGTTTCATTTTAGAAATTCGCTGAGCTAATAATGCAGACATTCCTTCATGAACGTATCTTCCCTCGAAAGGAAAAAAGAAAACATGGCACCCTTCTCTTGAATAGCTTTTCTCAATAAGGAACTGATTTTCTCCTGGAAGAATGGACCAATCTTTTTGAACATCCAAAATTGGAGAGATGGTTTCCAATTCAATCATTCCAGTATCTCCCGAAATAGCTTTTTGCATGGTTCTTCTAAGGATTTTAGACATATTTGAGGATAAAGACATTCGTCCTCCCATATAGCTCGGTACTCTTGATTTAGAACCTTTCGCCCGTCGCACGAAAGCTGAGTTTTCTTTAATCTGAATCAACTCAAGATTTCTTCCGGCAAACCAAAATTTATCTCCAATATTCAGGCTACTTATAAATGTCTCCTCAATTGAACCCAGTGATCCGCCACTTAAATATTTTACACGCATCATTGAATCGCTCGAAATAGTTCCAATACTCATTCGGTGTCTGCGAGCTACTTTTCTATCAATCACCCGATAAATTCCATCTTCATCTATAATAACTTTGGAATACTCAGGGTAATTACGCAGTGATTTACCCCCGGTAGTTATAAAAGTAAGGACCCATTCCCATTCTTTATCTGATAAATCCTGATAGCAAAAGGTACTTCGGAGTTCAGGAAGTAACACATCAGGTATAAATCCATCGGAAACAGCAAGGGTAACTAAATACTGAACCAGCACATCCATAGGTTTCAGAATGGGTTCTCTGCTTTCCATTTCTGTATTATTGATGGCCTCTTTTAATGCAGCAGCTTCGATAAGCTCCAAAGCATGGGTTGGTACAAAGTAGATTTTACTGGTAGCACCAGGGCTGTGACCGCTTCTTCCGGCTCTTTGCATAAACCGTGCAACCCCTTTTGGGCTACCAATTTGGATTACGGTGTCAACCGGACTAAAATCCACCCCTAAATCCAAACTTGAAGTACATACAACAGCTTTTAAAATACCTTCATGAAGTGAATCCTCAACCCAATCTCTTACTCCCCGGTCTAAAGAACCATGATGGATAGCAATAGTACCAGCAAGATCAGGCCGGGCATCTAATATTCGTTGGAACCAGACCTCAGCCTGACCTCGTGTATTAGTAAAAATAAGCGTCGAAGTATGTTCATCAATAATTGGAAGAATTTTGTGTAGAAGGTTTAGTCCCAGATGACCATACCATGGGAATTTGTCAATCTCATCGGGAAGTACTGAATTGATCTGAATATCTTTTTCGATATGCGCTTTAATAATTGTTGAATTTTCGGAACTATGATCTGATCCGAGCAGTACTTCCAACGCTTCTTCCAGATTTCCGATAGTGGCAGAAATTCCCCATATGGAAAGGTCAGGTCTTAATGATTTCAAACGGGAAAGTCCGAGTTCAACCTGAATTCCTCGTTTTGAGCCTAATAATTCATGCCATTCATCTACGATAATCGCATCCAGGTTTTTGAAATGTCTCTCATAGTTTTTCTGTGCCATTAAAATATGGATACTTTCCGGTGTAGTTATTAATACTTCCGGCATCTTCCTGTTCTGTTTTTGTTTAATGGATTGGGAGACATCTCCTGTTCGTCTTCCTACTTGCCAGGGAATTCCCATTTCATCCAAAGATTGTTGTAACGCATTTTGGATATCTTTAGCTAGTGCACGAAGAGGAGTAATCCACAGAACTTTCAGTCCATTATCAGTTTTTGTCGAGTAGTCTTGGGGATGCTCATCAATCCATTTAATCACATTTGGCATCCAGAGAGCGAATGTCTTACCACTTCCGGTAGGGGCGTTTAACAATCCATTTTTACCATCGAGAAAAGCATCCCATACTTCAGACTGAAATGGAAAGATATTCCAACCTTTGGATGAGAACCACTGCTCTACAATTTCACGTCCTTTGGATGTTGATTTCATGTACTGAATTTATGCTTGATTCTCCGCTTAAAAAACGTCAACATTAGCGGTCTGAAAACCTAACTGAATTTGTATTAAAAAATGTGGCTGAATATAAAATCGTTCAATGAATACAACGAAACTTTTAATGACAGTGAAAAAGACCGATTAGCTTTCTGGGAACACGAAGCAGGGACTTTTTACTGGAGAAAAAGATGGGATAAAGTTCAAACCGGAGGATTTGAATCAGCCGACATAAAGTGGTTTGAAGGGGGTAAGCTGAATATCACTGAAAATGCACTGGATCGTCACCTAAATACAATTGGAAATAAGACGGCATTTATTTTTGAGCCTAATCACCCGGATTCATTTCGCAGAACGATTACCTTCAAACAGTTGCATGAGGATGTATGTCGTTTTAGTAATGTATTGACCGATAAAGGGATCAAAAAAGGAGACCGAGTTTGTATTTATATGGCAATGACTCCGGAACTGGTGATTGCAGCTTTAGCTTGTGCCCGAATTGGTGCTGTTCATTCTATTGTTTTCGCTGGATTTTCAGCACAATCTCTCAGCGACCGTATTAATGACTGCGATGCCAAGATGCTCATAACCAATGACGGTTTAAGAAGAGGAGATAAGCACGTTCCTTTGAAGGATATTTCAGATGAAGCCCTGAAAACCAGTCCATCGGTTAAAAGTGTTATTGTTTGTCAACGTACTAACCGCGATATCGATTGGGTAGAAGGTCGGGATGAGTGGTGGCATAATTTGATAAGAAATGCCTCAAAAGAACATGAAGCCGTCGAAATGGATGCAGAAGACCCGCTATTCATTCTATATACCTCCGGTTCAACCGGGAAGCCAAAAGGGGTAGTTCATACTTGCGGTGGATATATGGTCTATACAAGCTACTCATTCAGAAATGTATTTCAGGTGGGGGCTGATGATGTCTATTGGTGCACAGCTGACGCGGGCTGGATTACCGGACACAGTTATATCATTTACGGTCCATTATTTACAGGAACCACAGGAATTATTTTTGAAGGAACTCCGACCTATCCGGATGCAGGGCGTTTTTGGGAAGTAGTGGAAAAGTACAAAGTGACTCACTTTTACACCGCTCCAACAGCGATTCGCGCACTGATGAGCTATGACCTGGATTTTGTTAAGAAATACGATTTGAGCTCGCTTAAAGTGCTTGGATCAGTAGGTGAGCCGATCAATGAAGAAGCATGGCATTGGTACCATACTCATATCGGGAATGGAAGATGCTCTATTGTGGATACCTGGTGGCAAACGGAAACCGGAGGCATTATGATTTCGCCACTGGCAGGAATCACTCCGACCAAACCCGGATTTGCGACACTTCCACTTCCAGGAATTTTTCCTGTTTTGATGGACGAAAATGGTAATGAAATTGAAGGGAATGGAGTGGAAGGAAATCTCTGCATCAAACATCCCTGGCCATCGATTGCTAGAACGGTATATGGAGACCATGAGCGCTACAAGCAAACCTACCTTTCCACCTACAAAGGCTATTACTTTACGGGTGATGGATGTAGAAGAGATGAAGATGGATATTACCGAATTACAGGACGTGTGGATGATGTGTTGAATGTATCAGGTCACCGTTTGGGAACTGCCGAAATCGAAAATGCGCTGGATGAACATAACAGAGTTGTAGAAACAGCTGTGGTAGGATACCCTCACGACATCAAAGGACAGGGTGTGTATGCTTTTATGATTTGTGATGGAGATGTCAAAGACACGGATGCTTTTAAGAAAGAATTGCTGGATTTGGTCGTGAAAATAATCGGGCCAATTGCCAAGCCGGATAAAATTCAGATAGTGCCCGGACTCCCAAAAACCCGTTCCGGAAAAATCATGCGCCGAATTCTTAGAAAAGTAGCTGCTAATGATCTGGATAATCTGGGAGATACCTCAACCTTACTGGATCCAAGTGTAGTGGAAGCGATTAAGAATGGGAAGGCTATTTAGGTTTTTTATTTTTTCAATTGTGATAGATGCGTTGCATGCAACGCATTTAACTGGGATTTTGATTAATTAAATTCAAAAACTTAATAAATACCCAACCGGTAGAAAAAGCAAGCTGGCGATCAGAAGAATTAATCGGAAACGGGTTTTAGGGAGCATTCGGTTGAAGAAGAGTCCATAGGTGTAGGGGTGTTCAATCAGCCAGTCGTAGTAATGGTCTCTGTGAGGCGAACCTAACGCCATGGTTACATGTCCGTGGATGATAGTAATCATAAATGGGACGGCAAATATAAAAGCACCGAAGTATCGAAGAATTTCCATGATATCTAACAGCTTTGCTGCGTAATAATAAGGCCAGGCAAAGAGCACAATCATGGGAACACTTAACACCCAGTTGATCAGGCTTATGCGGACAAAATTGGAATGGGATAACTCTGACATTTCAATTATCAATTAAGAATGATTCAATGAAGAATTTGTCACTTCGAACGAATGTGAGAAGTCTAAGGAATTAAGATGTGTTCCAGAATTTTTTAGATATCTCGTTTCACTCGATATTACAAATTCAGTGACAATCATTTTAGCTAAATCTGTGAGGCGATTAGCATTTCGATTTCGCGGTAAGGGATATCAAACATTTCGCTGATTGATTTCTTCGTGATATGCTTTTTATAGGCATACGTACCATTTCTAAGTGCCACATTATCCCATAGACACTCTTTAACTCCACCTGCATCGCCAATGGCTAGCACATAAGGAACAAGTACATTATTTAGCGCATAGGTAGCCGTTCTGGCAACATTCGCCGGGATATTCGGAACGCAATAGTGAGTTACATTATGCACAGAAAATACAGGGTTAGAATGTGTTGTAGCACGACTTGTTGCTACACAACCACCCTGATCAATCACAGTGTCTACGATTACGCTTCCGGTTTTCATTCCGGCAACCATTTCTTCGGTTACCCAGCAGGGAGAACGTTCCCCTTCGGCCATCGCTGCTCCTATAATTACATCAGCAAATTTAAGTGCATTACTAAGATATTGTTGATTTGCGACAGCAGTAATTATTCTTCTATCCAACGCATTTTCAAGTCGCCGAAGAGCAGTAAGATCGTTATCCATCACAAAAACCTGAGCACCATAACCAAGGGCAGTACGAGCAGCGTATTCGCCGGTAATACCGGCACCTAAAATTACAACCGTTGCAGGAGGTACACCCGAAATCCCACCCAGCATAATTCCCTGACCATTACTACGACTTTCCATGTAATGAGCTGCAATCTGTACGGCAATGGAACCGGTAATTTCGTGCATCATCCGAACGATAGGAAATTCTTTATCAGCCCCCCTAATAAACTCATACCCAATTCCGGTCACACTTTTGCTATTTAGAGCTTCGAAGTATTCCTGACTTTGGCTTCCTAAATGCAAGGCGGATATCAGGGTGTGGTTCGGTTCCAGCCTATCAAATTCATCAGCGGCAAGAGGTGCAACTTTTAAAATGAGGTCTGATTTCTTGAATAAATCATCCGCGCTAAGTGCTATTTCAGCTCCGGCTTCTGCATAATCACGGTCTGTGAATTTCGCTTCTTCACCGGCACCTTTTTCAATAAAAACTTCATGACCGTTTGCCCGAAGTACTGAAACCCCACCCGGAGTTAAGGAAACTCTCTTTTCATCAATGGAATTTTCTTTGGGGATACCGATTTTAAGTGAGACTTCGCTTTTGGTTCTGATAAGATGCTTTTCAAGCGTTTGTATCCCTAATTGTTCAGTATCTAATGGGTTGATATCCATAGTTATTGGTTAGGACTAATTTTCGGAAGATATAAAATAGCTATGAGTTATGAGTAGTGAGCTTTGAGTTTCTTCAAAACTAACTGTTTTCTTTCAGTTAGATGCGTTGCATGCGACGCACTTACTGGATAAAAATAAAATATTTAACCTTCTCCGATTAATGAAAAGAATGTTTCTTCATCGAGGATTTCAATTCCAAGATCCTGTGCTTTGGTTAGTTTACTTCCTGCAGATTCACCTGCAAGCACATAATCCGTTTTTTTACTTACAGAAGATGATGTTTTGCCCCCATGCTTTTCAATTAAGTCTGAAGCTTCTTTTCGGGAAAGGGTAGGGAGTGTACCGGTAAGTACCACCGTTTTTCCTTCCAGAACATTGGAAGCCAGTTCTTGTTCTTCGATTTCGAACTGGAGTCCGTAGGAAACCAATCGATCTACCAATTTCGAATAAGCTCCATTGTTAAAAAAAGCGACCACTGATTCTGCAATTCTGGGACCGATTGCATCTACTGCTGAAAGTTCTTCTTCTGAAGCAGAGCGTAATGCATCGATCGATTTAAAGGCTTTGGCTAAATCCTTAGCGACCGTTTTTCCAACAAAACGGATTCCAAGTGCATACAACACTCTTTCAAAAGGCTGTTCTTTACTTTTACTAATGCCTTCAATAAGATTCTGAGCACTTTTCTCTGCCATGCGCTCAAGTGGAATAATTTGCTCTACCTTCAGCTCGTACAGATCTGCATAGTTTGAGATCAATCCTTCAGAAACCAGCTGATCAACGACGGATTCACCTAGTCCTTCAATATCCAAAGCATCGCGTGAGGCAAAGTGTTCAATTTTGATACGAACCTGAGGTGGACATTCAGGATTTACACAACGCCATGCCACTTCACCTTCATATTTTATAAGCTCTGAATCACAGGCTGGGCATCTTTTAGGGAATTGAAATTCAGGGCTACGGCCTTCTCTGTCAGGATTAACTACACTTATCACCTGTGGTATAATCTCTCCGGCTTTTTCAACAACAACGGTATCTCCAATGCGGATATCTTTTCTATGTATTTCTTCTTCGTTATGAAGAGAGGCTCGTTTTACGGTAGTTCCTGCAAGTAAAACAGGTTCAAGTTCAGCAACGGGTGTAATGGTGCCGAGTCGACCAACCTGAAGTGTAATATCATTTATGATGGTTGTAGCTTGCTCTGCTTCAAACTTATAAGCTATTGCCCAGCGTGGGAATTTCGAGGTAGTTCCAAGTTGCTCACGAAGGTTAGTCTGATTTATTTTAATAACCACTCCATCTGTTTCGTACGGAAGTGTATGGCGGAGAGAATCAAATTCGGCAATAGCAGAGTGAACTTCATCTATTGTTTTGCAAACTTTGGGATACTCATTTCCTGGCAGACCAAACTCACTAATAAGAGTAACTTTTTGTGATTGAGTTATGGAATCATCTTCTTCATCAAACAAAAGATCAAAAGCAAAGAAACGGATTGGACGCTGAGCAACAGCTCTGGGGTCCTGCATTTTTAAAGATCCAGCTGTTGAGTTGCGGGGATTTGCAAATACCGATAGTCCTTCTTCCTCACGTTTCTGGTTCATTCTCGCAAAAGCTTCCCGTTCCATATATGCTTCACCCCGAACTTCTACAACCGATGGGAAGTTTCCAGTAAGAGATAAAGGGATGTCTCGCACCGTTTTCACGTTTCGGGTAATGTCATCACCCTGTTGACCATTTCCCCTTGTTGCGCCTAAAACCAGCTCTCCGTTTTCGTATCTGAGTCGCAGAGAAGCACCATCGAATTTTAATTCCACGAGATAGTCATAGTCGGTATGCCCAAGAATTCGCTGAACCCGCCCATCAAAATCATTGAGTTCCTGCTCGTTATACGTATTATCTAAACTGAGGAGGGGAACAGGGTGTTTAACCGTTTCAAATTCAGAAGATGCTTCTCCACCTACTCGTCTTGTTGGAGAATCTTCCGTTGCTAAATCAAATTTATTTTCAAGAGCTTCGAGTTCTTTGAGTTTTTCATCAAAGTCTTTATCACTCATAAATGGTTGGGCATCCTGATAGTAGGCATCATTCGCCTTTTTGAGTAAAGATTTTAATTCTTGAACTCTTTTTGCAGCTTCAGATTTATTCATCCTAAAAAGAATTCTCTGGTTTAATAATTGATTCTATACACAAGACTATCAGGAGGGCTCACACTATCCGGGTAATTGGGACTTAAATCTGCCTCAGAATCCAGAAGAGAACGAGTGAAAAGGAGTGACTCAAAATCATTGTTATAGTATTGAGTATGACTTTGGATAACTTGACCGTTAAATAATAACAACATTCTTGAATACTGGCCTCTAATAACAAGTGAATCCTGGAAATCAAAATTATAAGCTTCACCCTGTTCCATCCAAAATGGGTTTGTTCTCCAATTTAAATCACTGGTAACCCGTACAGGTTCAAGTTTATCATAGGCCGCATATACTGAAATGGTTAACATTTCCGGCAATACTCCCGAATTTGAAACAGGGACCGGGTTTTCATTCTCAATTGGGGCTTCAATATTATTTTCAGGTAAAGGAAGGGTATTATTACTTAAAGAATCAGAGTTAGTGGTAGTATCGGGGATGACAGGGATGTTATTTTCAACTGGTTCGGTAATTTCAACGGAACCGGTATCAAAGAAACCAATAATTTCTTCCCGAAAGAAAAAACCTGTAGCAAGTAGTGCCAATACAAAAAATATGATAACAATAAGAATCCAGGCTTTTGATGCAGATTCCTGTAGCGAAAATTTCTTACCAAGATCTGCCCAATTAACGTTTTCTACAGTTGGTTTTGCTTTTTGGGGAGCTTTTTCAATTTTAGGAGGAGATACATTCTTGAGATCAAAGGGTTCATTTTCCTTGGAATCACTTTCGGTATTTTCAGGAGTATCAGATGGATCAATATTTAAAAGATTATGATCATAAGTACCTGCTTCAACAGCATCAAGAGCTTTCACGACCTCATCGTCATTTAAATGAAGTGATCTTGCATAACTTCTTACAAAGCTTCTGATATATGTGTGATTATGCTCTGTTGATTCGAAAATAGAATCATTTTCAATGCTTTTAAGGGTAAGCAAAGGGATTTTAATAGAACTTTGAATTTCTTCGAGTGTGAGTCCAAGTTCATTTCGAATACTGGCTAGGTCTTTCCCAAGAGACATGCGCAAAAATTTTAATTACTACTTTGTATTTCTGCCAGCAAACTAAGTAATTAAAGTAGACTGCAAAAGCAAGCTTTTCGTTTTAAATACTTAAAATGTTAACAAGTATTAAATCAATTCAGAGAGGATTTCTAGAAGTACTTTTTCCTAAAGTATGTGTCATTTGTGGGCTCTCATTATCAAAATCAGAAGAGTTCATTTGCCCAAATTGTATCAAAAACAGATTTGAGATTGCTAATCCAGACAAAAAACAGGTATCCAGCGATACTCTATTACCCGAAAATATTGTTCTCCAGCATGCACTATGGAATTTTGATAAAGGAGGATTTCTTCAGGATTTACTCCATTCTTTGAAATATCACAGATTAACAGGTGTTGGTGTTGATATGGGAGTGGCCTTGGGGCATAGTTTAAAGAAGAATCCATTCTTTGAGTATAAAGATGAGACTTTATTAGTACCTGTTCCGCTTCACCCAAAGAAAAAAAGAATGAGGGGATACAATCAGGCTCGATCAATCGCAAAAGGTGTTGAAAAATCAACGGGTATCCCATTATGCTCAAAAACTGATGTGATTCGTATAAAGAATACCAAAACTCAAACAGGATTTTCCCTTGAAAAAAGGCGTGAAAATATAGATCAGGCTTTTTCAGTAAAGAATTCAATCACTTTTGAAAATAAAACATGTATAGTAATAGACGACGTATTTACTACCGGAGCAACAGCTTTTGAACTTGCTGAAACCCTCCAAAAGGCCGGTGCAAATAAAATTATGATAGCTACGGTAGCACAAGCCTGAATCATTGTTCGAATAAGGATATATTTAAGCATGAGCGAAAGAAAAGTAGGAGAGTTTATATGGCAGATGTTGGAATTACAGGATGGGATAACTACATCTGATGGAAACTGGTATCATATTACCAGAGAGCAAATTGAACGATATACTCCCGGATTATTAAAAAAATATACTCTGGAAAGAATTATTAAAGAGGCTGATGCTTGGGTAAAAAGCGCTGATGGAATAGCCTTACTTTTATTCTTTTTGTTGGCATATTTGTCTGTTACTCCCTGGTTGGCTGCATTGCTATCATTAGTTTTTTTCTTGATCTGGTTTTTCAATACAAGTGCTTTTCTTGTTGTTGCTGCTAGTCCACTAATTCGATTAATAACCACAGATGGATTTATTTATGTAGTATCAGCAATTCTTTTGATGGGAATAGCTTTTAATGGCTTTATTGCCGGATTTGGAATAATTGTTGGATTTGATGCTCTATGGTATGGAATAGCATTATTTTTTCTTTTTAAAGTAGGTTTGCTCAGACTTCTGATCCGTTTAATACAAAGTAAGGGTAAAACCCGGAGGGTTGAAATGCAGGATCGTATCTTAAATATGTTATTAATACGATATGGTATGAAGAGTGGTATCCTTACCGGAAAAGTAAGTGAAATGGAAAATAAGTTGATTGAAATGGCAAATTATCATAAAACGAGGAAGAAGTAGGTTTGAAACAGGTTTTTCTAATTCGTCATGGAGAGACGGACTTTAACAAGCATCATCGATTACAGGGTAGAGGAATAAACGCATCTATAAATGAAACCGGAAAAGCGCAAGGACAATCTATAGCAGAATACTTCAATGATTTTACTGTTCAAAAAGTTATTACCAGCAGCCTGATTCGAGCCTTTGAAACTGCTGAACCTTTAATCCGGCAGTCTGGTGCTCTTACAGAAAGTTATGAAGAACTTGACGAGATGAGTTTTGGAGATCTGGAAGGATCTTATTTCAATGAGGTAAAAGCAGAAATCCATGAAGTAAACGAACAATGGATGAAAGGAGCGGTAGACGTAAGAATTCCAGGTGGAGAGTCTCCTACTGAAGTGTTTAAAAGAGCCGGGACCAAAGTAATTGAAATATTGGAAAACTCGGAAGAGGAGCGGATCGTTTTTATGCTGCATGGGCGGTTGATTAGGATACTATTATCTGAATTTCTTGGGAAAGGACTCAAAAACATGCATCTTATCAAACATCAAAATGGGGCAATAAATCACCTTGTCTGGAATGGTTTAGGTTTTAAAGCCGTTCAATTGAACATAATTGATCATTTATCTAAATCAGAAATAAAAGATTAAGAAATCAGGTTGGTACCTGTAAGAAATCGTATCTTTGGAATTGCCATAAAATTTTGTTGTTGAAGTTTACAAATAGGGTAACGGTATGAGTGAAAAAGTAAGATCCATGTTTGCTGATATTGCAGAAGATTATGATCGTGTAAATACGGTATTATCTTTTGGGGTCCATCACGCATGGAGGGCTAAAGCCATTCAGGAAAGTGGAGCACAAAAAGGTCATCATGTACTTGATTGCGCAACCGGAACAGGAGATTTAGCCATTGAATTTAAAAAAGCCGTAGGTGAAGAAGGGTATGTATTAGGAACCGATTTTTGCGCTCCAATGATTGAACCGGCTCCCGGAAAAGCAGCTAAGAATGGATTAAAAATAGATTTTGAAGTTGCTGACGCAATGAATCTGCCCTATGAGGATAACAAATTCGATATTGCGAGTATCGCTTTTGGTATAAGAAATGTAGACGATCCGGTTGTGGCACTAAAAGAAATGGCCAGAGTGGTAAAACCCGGAGGCAAAGTTGTTGTACTGGAATTCGGACAGCCTAAAGGAGTGCTGAAATATCCTTACAATCTCTATAGTCAATATATTATGCCAACGGTTGGAGGACTTTTAACGGGAAACAGGGAGGCTTATACCTATTTACCAAGAACCAGTGCTACATTTCCAGCAGGTAAGAAATTTATAAAGTTAATGGAGCAAGCCAATTCTTTTAAAAATTCCTGGAGCGTGAAACTCACAGGTGGTATTGCCTATGTTTATGTTGGAGTAGTCGAATAATTGTATATTCCAGCCGAATTAATCAATTGAAGAATACATGTTAATAGAAGAAATAAAGAAAGTAATTCCACATCGTTATCCATTTTTATTAGTTGACAGGGTTATAGAAATGGGAGAAGAAAGTATCAAGGCTATTAAAAATGTGACGGTAAACGAAGAATTTTTTAATGGCCATTTTCCAGGGCAACCTATTATGCCGGGAGTACTTCAGGTTGAAGCATTGGCTCAAACAGGAGCTATTATGCTTATGACCAAAAAAGCGGATCCCGAAACACAGTTAATGGTTTTCACAGGAATCAATAAGTGTAAGTTCAGAAGACAAGTAGTGCCCGGAGATCAATTAGTACTTGAAGTAGAATTAGGTACTATGCGCCGCAATTTTGTAACTATGATTGGAAAAGCTACTGTTGACGGAGAAGTTGCTTGCGAGCTTGAAGCATCTGCAGCAATTGTTCCAAGAGAAGGACAATGAGTACACAAACCGGTACCACGCGCCCATCTAAAGTCACTACTCAAACTATAGTAGAGATGAAGCAAAATGGAGAAAAAATCTCCATGCTAACCGCTTATGACTATACTATGGCTCAGATTATTGATCAGGCGGGTATTGATATCATTTTAGTGGGAGATTCTGCAAGTAATGTGATGGCCGGATTCGAAACCACAGTTCCAATTACACTGGATAATATGATATATCATACTTCCTGCGTAGTAAGGGGTGTGGACAGAGCCTTGGTTATAGCTGATTTGCCATTTATGAGTTATCAGGTAACTCCAAAAGAAGCGTTGATATCTGCAGGCAGAATGATGAAGGAAGCTGGTGCACATGCAGTAAAGATGGAAGGAGGGAAGTCTATTACTTCCACAGTGAAAAAAATTGTGGATGCAGGCATTCCAGTTATGGGACATCTCGGACTTACCCCGCAAAGCATTTATAAATTCGGAACCTATAAAGTTCGTGCTAAAGAAGAGCAGGAAGCAGAAATGCTAATAGAAGATGCAAAGCTTCTGGAAGAAGCGGGATGCTTTTCCATAGTTTTAGAGAAAATTCCGGCAAGTTTAGCTGAAAAAGTCTCAAATGAAATTTCGATTCCTACTATTGGTATTGGAGCCGGTGTTGGTTGTGATGGACAAGTTCTCGTTATTCATGATATGCTGGGGATGAATAAAGATTTTAGTCCACGGTTTCTGAGAAGGTATGCAGACGTTCATTCTGTAATGACAGATGCTGTTCGAAACTATATTAAAGATGTAAAGAGTAAAGATTTTCCAAATTCAGAGGAGCAGTACAGTAGTTAATGAGTAACCCTAAAAAACCTCTGATCTTAGTAAGCAATGATGATGGAATATATTCTAATGGAATAAAAGCTCTTACAGAAGTAGCTGCAGAATTCGGTGATGTTATAATTGTAGCCCCTGACAGACAGCAAAGCGCCGTTGGTCATGCCATTACTATAGAAACACCACTTCGGGCGCAGAAAATCAAAATTTCAGATGAATTTCAGGGTTTTGCTATTAATGGTACACCCGCCGATTGTGTAAAACTTGCTCATGATCAGCTATTGGATATAAAGCCGGATTTAGTATTGAGTGGAATTAATCATGGGAGTAATGCTGGTATAAATATTCTGTACTCTGGTACAGTTAGTGCAGCTACGGAAGGTACTGTACTCGGTTATTCATCTATTGCTGTAAGTTGCACAGACTATGATAATGAAGCTGATTTAACCGGATGTCAGGACGCTGCAAGAAGAGTCATTACACTAGTGCTGGATAAAGGCTTGCCAAAAGGGGTAACAATGAATGTAAATGCACCTTCAGGTCCTATTAAAGGAATAAAGTGGGCAAGAATGGCTGACAGTCGTTACGTAGAAGAATATGAAGGTAGGAAAGATCCATTTAACCGTCCTTATTACTGGCTTACAGGGAAATTTGAATTGCTCGATGATGGAAATGATTCAGATATTCATATTCTGAATGAGGGATATGCAGCAGTGACACCCATCCAATATGATTTAACTGATTATGATCTTCTTAGAAAATTGGGAGAAGAAGATTTTTAATTACGCTTTTTGATTTTTTTCAACTCTCCTTCTTAAAGCGACATAAACCAATATAAGAATTGAAAGAGCAATCAGAATAACAAGACCGATATGGTCGGCAGGTACTATAAGTGGGAATCCCGATCTGGAAGCGTTAATTGACATTTCTTCCTGAATGATTCTTGAGCCCATAACAAATACAAGGAAGAGGATAATCCCAATAAAAAATTTATTAAACAGTGAATTTGACATAGTACAATCAGATAAATTATTCTTGACCAATCCGAATGTACTTTTTTAAAAGGCATGTGATATTAAGAAGAGATTAAGCAGGGTTAAGATACTGTTAATTTATTCTGGATGAGGATATTTCTTTGTCATTTCGAGCAGAGCGAGAAATCTAAAAATGGCTTAAAGTCCTTCTTTAGAATTCTTACCTCCTAGGGAGGATTCGAAATGACAAAAACCAGATCAAAACCCCATATCAGCTAATCTCTTCACTGCTCCAATCCAGAAGTCGTAGTAACGAGGTTTAGCTTCTTTACCTACCTGAACATTGATCTGGTTCATATGAGATAGTGCAATAGTACCAAGATGAATTCCCCATTTGGCACTATCTACTGATACAAAAGAGTCATTGATATTTTCCTGAGCAAATATTTGAGTGCTCTGAAATAAAAATACCGGGTTTAGGGAATAGTTGGTTCCTTTCCCTACAGCAGCACTGTATGAGAAGTAGGGAAAACCTTCTATATCCGGATTATCAGGATTGAATTCGTCCTGGATATATCCCCGACAAAGTTGTTCAACTGAACTTAATACTTCACTTTTTTCACGGGGGTACACACTATCACCAAACCAGTCTACAACGTCACTTAGTTTTTCCGTGATTACTTCCGGAGTCTTAAGGATTAAATCCGCTAAGTATGTCCCACGGTGTGGAGTAGCTAATGTAGTTAACGATGCCACTCTGTCTTCGATATCAAGGTGAGCCAATGCATGACGCATATCTAATCCACCCATACTATGAGCTATTACATTAACTTTATCATAACCATGGTCATCACAAACTTTGTTTATTAATCTTACCCAGTTACGCGCTCTGGTTTCGATAGGGGCATACGGAACAACATTTGGAGCAAAAGCCGGAATACCATGTTCTCTCATCAACATGCAAGGATCGTTAAGTGGAGAAGGTTTTACCAAAGAGCCGATAGCTCCAAAACCATGACAAAGGAAGATGGGATACTTCGTATGAAGTATTTCCGGTTGGGGAAACTCTACTAGCTTGAACCTTTTTAAAAGTGCATTTCCATCAGCCATTTATTCACCATTTTGGTTAGAATAATCGGTAATTAATCTGATGGTTCTGAATATGGTTCCTTCATGCTCAATATAAATATTCATGTCTTTTTCAGGAAAAGTAACACTACTAGGAGTAGTAAGTTCTAAAGGATACAATCGTTGATGAAGCTCAACATGAAAAGAAGTTTTGGAAAAAGAAGAGGGAACTCGAACCCGATATACTTTTCTGGTAAAGCTGGTATCAATTTCAACAGTATAAGTCCGAATTTGATTTCTTTCTAAGCCGGCTTCATTGAAGGTAAGTTGGATTATGGAATCTAGTTCGGAACCTGTAGAAATCTTGTTCGGAACAAAAGGGGGGGTATAAGCAAGGATAATCCCACTTAAGATACAGGCAAATAGTAGTAGGGCGGTGATTATTTTTTTCCCTGATTTCATACAAGGATGTTACTCAGAATCGAATATGAATTTCAACACTCTTTCCGCTACTTCCTGTTTTGTTCCTTTAAATTCTGTCTTGGAGCTTTTTCCCAAAACGTGTACTTGATTAGTATCGGCTTCAAACCCTGTGTCTTTATTGGAAAGGGAGTTAGCTATAATCCAATCGGCTTTCTTTCTTTCCAGTTTAGAAGTAGCGTTTTGGATCAGATTTTGAGTTTCCATTGCAAAGCCAATTAAGGTCTGGTGTGTTGGCTTCCGTTCACCTAGCCAGGAAAGAATATCAGTCGTATTCTTCAGGTTAATGGTATTATCTCCACTTTCCTTTTTTACTTTGTGTTCGAAGGTATTGGCAGGAGTAAAATCAGAAACTGCCGCAGACATTATGATGACATCTGCATCTGCATTTTGTTGAACGGCTTTATATAAATCTTCGGCACTTACAATACTTTTTGTGATTATTCCTTCTGGTTTATCTATTGAAACAGGGCCATGAATTAGTGTGACTTCAGCTCCTAATCGTTGAGCTGCAGTTGCCATGGCAAAACCCATTTTTCCGGAACTTGGATTTGATATAAACCGAACCGGATCTATAAATTCACGAGTAGGACCGGCAGTTACAATCACTTTTTTCCCTTCCAAAGGACCTTTAACAGACCCAATAATTTCACTGGCTTTTTCAAGAATAACATCAATTTCAGGTAAACGGCCTTTCCCCTCCAATCCACTTGCTAAAAAGCCGGATTCCGGTTCCAAAATATGATAGCCGAAGCTCTCAACTTTTTTGAGGTTTTCTGATACAGAAGGGGACTCATACATTTCACCATCCATAGTCGGGCAAATGAGAAGAGGAGACCGGGCAGCTAAAACGGTAGCGGTGAGCATATTATCTGAAATCCCATTCGCTATTTTAGCTAAGGTATTTCCGGTACACGGAGCGATTACAAATAAATCGGCCCATTCACCCCAGTTAATATGCCGGGTCCATTCTGTAGCTTGTTCTTCTTTGGGAAATATTTCGATGGCAACATCATGACCAGAAAGGGAGGTAAAGGTCTCTAAACCAACAAAGCGGGTTGCTGAAGGAGTCATCGTGACTCTAACTTCGGCTCCCGCTTTTTGAAATTCTCTGAGTAAAAAAACAGCTTTATAAGCTGCAATTCCTCCGGTTACACCCAGAATGATGCGTTTACCGGAGAGCATAAATTATTCAGCTTCTGGTCGACGGTAATAGATATTGTCTTCTTCCATCTCAGCAACAGAACGTTGTACAGCATGTGGAAGTTTTTCAAAAGCTTTTGAGATTTGTTCCTGCTCTTCGTTAAAAGAGAATTCATCATCATCGTCAAATCCTTCGAAGTACTGAAGTTTTTCATCCAGTTCCAGTTTTTCCTGAGCAGCGATTTGTCTTGCTCTCTTAGCCATGATTACCAATAACTCATATTTGTTACCGGTTTCATGTTTTAGTTTTTCAATATCAAGGGTACGAATCGGCATATGTTCTATTTTTGATTCATAAATTTAGTTACGGTGTGCTTAAGTTGAGCATAGGCCGTCTCTAAATCATCATTAATTATTATCTGATCAAACCGATCAGTGTATTCAAGTTCTTCGCTTGCGCGTTCAAGTCGAAGTCCCAAAGATTGTTCAGTTTCGGTTCCTCGATCCTCTAAACGCTGTTTTAATACCTTAAGTGATGGTGGTTGAATAAACAAACTCAGGCAATCTTCTCCATAAATTTGCTTTATATTTACGGCACCCTTCACATCGATATCAAGCAGAATAAAATAGCCTGTTTTTAGCTTCTTATCAACTTCTGATCGCAATGTTCCATAACGAGTGCCACTGTAAAATTCTTCCCACTCAAGGAAGTCTTGCTCTTCAATTTTTTGCTGAAATTCTTCACTATTCAGAAAGTGATAATGCACTCCATCTTCTTCACCTTCACGTGGAGATCTTGTTGTAGCCGAAACAGAGAATTTCAAGTTCTCAAAATCATCAAACAACATTTTCGCCAACGTCGATTTACCACTTCCACTAGGGGCTGCTAATATGATAAGTTTTCCTTTATTCAAAATTCAAAATTAAAGATTCAAAATTTAAAATTGGTGAGTGCTCAATTTTAAATTTTGAATTCTACATTTTTAATTATCTATTCTACGTTCTGCACTTGTTCACGTATTTGTTCAAGCATTTCTTTTGCTTTAACTACATGGTGGGCAATTCCTGAATCATTTGCCTTAGAACCAATGGTATTTAATTCGCGGTTAATTTCCTGCGTTAGAAAATTAAGTCTTCTACCTGCTGGCTCCGGTTGTTCTATAGCTTCAATAAAAAACTTTAAATGGGCACGTAATCGAACTGTTTCTTCAGTAATATCCATTTTGTCTGCCATGATCACTACTTCCATTTCCAGGCGTTCTTCATCCAGATTCTCATCATCAATAAGCTGTTTGATTCGCTCGTGAAGTTTTTTCCGTACTTCTTTACTTCTCCCATCAGTGATTACAAGTATTTCATCCAATGCAGTATCTATAGCTTGAATTCTATCTATGAGATCTTTTTTAAGTTGATTTCCTTCCTGCGAACGCATTTCCATTAAATTTGAAAGTGCATTTACAGTCGCTTCTTTAACCAACTCCCATTTTCGGTTTAAGGAGTCTTCATCTTCTTCTGGAGTGATGAATACATCACTGAAACTGGTAATGTTTTTAATATTCAATGGAACCTCAATACCTGCTGCTTCACGAAGTTCATTTAATAATTTAGCGTATGCTTTCGCTTTTTTCTGATCTACCTGAATGGCTGGCTCTCCGGAATCCTGCTCAGAAAGATATACGGATACATTCAGTTTCCCCCTACTAACAGACTTTTGAATAAGTTCTTTAATAACTAATTCTTTGTTTTGAAGTCTTTGTGGCAACCGGGTTGTTATATCCAAATAGCGGCTGTTAAGTGATTTTATTTCGACCGTGGCGTTGAGTCCGTTATCAGCGGCCTCACCTCGCCCAAAGCCCGTCATTGAGATAATCATAGATGATTCTTTATGCTGGAGATGTAATAGTTTAGCGAAAAGGAAGGTACAAAAGTGTAAGATGCGAAAAAAACAAAGTCGTTGGCTTGAAGAAGCTTTTTAGTATCTTTGCGACCGATTAGGAAATCTATGAATATACTCGGAATATCAGCCTTTTATCACGATTCAGCAGCTTGTTTGGTACAAAATGGAAAGATTGTAGCTGCTGCACAGGAAGAACGTTTTACCCGTAAAAAGCATGATGAGAATTTTCCTGTTCATGCATCCATCTATTGCCTTGAGCATGCAGGACTTAGTATTGATGAATTGGATGCTATTGTTTTCTATGATAAACCGTTCCTCAAGTTTGAACGACTTTTAGAAACCTATCTCTCATTCGCACCAAAAGGGGTGCGTTCTTTTATAACGGCAATTCCTGTTTGGCTAAAAGAAAAAATGTTTCTGAAAAGGCTCATTTATGATGAGCTGAAAAAAGTGGGTGAATATGAGAAAAATGAGGTTAATTTATTATTTCCTGAACATCATCTTAGCCATGCTGCAAGTGCCTTTTTCCCATCAAAATTTGAAGAAGCTGCTATTCTTACGATTGACGGGGTTGGAGAATGGGCAACAGCATCTATTTGTCATGGAAAGGGGAAAGAAATCACCATTTTAAAAGAACTTCAATTTCCTCATTCTCTGGGTTTACTATACTCTGCTTTTACTTATTTTCTGGGATTCAAAGTGAATTCAGGTGAGTATAAACTGATGGGATTAGCTCCTTATGGAAATCCGGATTCAAAATTATTGCAGGAATACATCACTAAAATAAAAGAGGAGTTAGTAGATATTCGTGAAGATGGTTCAATTTGGTTGAATCAGGACTATTTCAGTTATGCAACTGGATTAAGGATGGTAAATGACAAAAAGTGGGAAGCATTGTTTGGATTTCCTAAAAGAGAAGGAGAATCAGAATTACTACAACATGAAGCCGATCTGGCATTGGCCATCCAGAAAGTAACTGAAGAAATTGTCATTAAAATGGCTGCTCATGCAAAGGAACTAACAGGGGCGAAAGCTATTTGCATGGCAGGCGGTGTAGCTTTGAATTGTGTGGCGAATGGAAAACTTCAGAATGAAGGTATTTTCGAAGAAGTATACATTCAGCCTGCTGCTGGTGATGCAGGAGGAGCTGTTGGAGCCGCATTAGCAGCATTACATATCTATTTTGGAAAAGAAAGGAAGCCTGAAAGTCCCGACTCAATGATGGGAGCTTATTTAGGACCGGAATTCCATTCCATTGATATTGAACGATCTCTGAGAAAGTTTAAACCGGTGTATGATACACTTGATGAGAATAAGCTTTATCAAAAAATTGCAGAAATCCTAGATGATGGAAATGTTGTGGGATGGTTTCAGGGCAGGATGGAATTTGGTCCACGGGCATTAGGTGGCAGAAGTATAATTGCTGATCCAAGAAGAACGGATATGCAAAAGAAACTTAATCTGAAAATCAAATACCGGGAATCCTTCCGTCCATTTGCACCTTCAGTACTCTCTGATAATGCTTCTGACTACTTTGAATTAGATTCTGATTCTCCTTTCATGTTGCTGGTTCAACCTGTAAAAGAAGAGCACAGGGAAGTACTACCTGAAGGTTATAATGAAATGCCATTAAGAGAAAAACTCTCAGTAAAACGATCTGAATATCCCGCAATTACACACATCGATTTTTCTGCTCGGGTTCAAACGGTGCACAAAGAAACGAATCCGAAATACTGGAACCTTATTTCTGCGTTTAAGGATCGGACGGGTTGTGGAATGGTGGTAAATACAAGTTTTAATGTACGTGGCGAACCGATTGTTTGTACTCCTGAAGATGCCTACCGGTGTTTTATGAATACTGAGATGGATTATCTGGTAATAGGTGAGTATGTTTTTGCTAAAGCGGACCAACCTGAATGGTTGGAGAAAGTGAAATTTGCGATGGATTAACATTCAATACTTGCAGACTGCTTACTGCCAACTAAGGTATGCAGTTGGCAGTAAGCAGTCTTTGACAACTAAGAATTGAATTAGAATAAAAAATGGATTTACTAAAAGACTTATGGGGCTTTATGAAAGAACGTAAGAAGTTCTGGTTAGCTCCTGTAATAATTGTCCTGTTACTACTAGGATTTTTAATTGTAATTGGTGGCGGTTCTTCCATCGCACCATTCATTTATACCCTGTTCTGATATGATGCCCGTAAGGGACATAGCATTTGTTCGAAATGATACGGAAACTCCTAAAACCCAACTTGTTATCGTAGTTGGGCTCTTGGTGTTAGCTGCCATTTTTGATAATGAGTATATAGCATATACTTCGCTTATAATCGGGTTGATTTGTCTTATCATCCCACCAGTTGGACACTGGATTGTGTGGGGATGGTATAAGCTGGCGCTGATTTTAAGTCGGGTGATGAATCCCCTGGTACTTGGGATTGTCTATTTCTTCTTCATTTCCCCAATTGCCATTTTATTCCGTTTGTTTGGGAATGACCCTATGCGCTTGAAAGACAATAAGGGCAGCATGTATGAAATCAGAGAGAAAACTTATACAAAAGAAGATTTAGAGAAACCGTGGTGAACCATTCCAAAGGCGTGGAATTATGAATTATAAATTCAAAAATTTGGATTACTGAGTCTCGTTTAAAAATGGAATGGGATTTAAGTAGAACATCTTTTTCCAGCCTTGAGGGGAAAAATCAATTTTCCAGAAATAAGGAATAAGAATAAGAATTGAATAATGTACATGTGGTTCTTTGCCTTTGGCATTACCTGTGCTTCCCACTTGTCCGATTATGGATTTAGGATATACAAAATTAAATAACTCGATCGAAGTTGATTTTAAATGAGCATAATAGTGGAGCCTCCATTTTGGACCTAAAATGAGAACAAAATTCCCTCCTTTTGAAATATTACCTCTGGCAATTACTACTCCATAAGTAGAAGAAAGGGTTTCTGTTCCTTCTTTAGCAAAAATGTCGACTCCTTTATGTGTTATTGAACTTCCCCACGGATAATACCAGAAGGTTTCTTGGTTATAATCAGCTTTTGAAGCACCAGAAACTGGCATTGCAAACTTCTGAGGGGTAAGAAGTCCGGTTACACTAAGTAGGAGGAAGACAGTAAAAGTTCTTTTCAAAGTAGTTTAGAATTTAAATGAGTTAACACTCATAAATCCAAAATCAGAAAAAGTTCCCCTTTTCAACTGGTTACGATGCTCTGCTTCGTAACCGATCCAACGCAGAGCATCGGAGCGAGACAAATTTTGGATTGATTGATAAGCCCTAATCCAAAATTACTTATCCAATAATCTCCTATGATAATTAATCTGTCCGAGATGGTAGGTAAAATGACTGTACAGGTGGACAAAAAACCATTCAGTTTTCATGGGACTACCAAATAGCTCAATGGGATAATCTTTTTGAAGATCTTGTTCAGTCATACCAGCTAATGTTTCTTTAACGGAAACAGCAGCTGCATCCAGATCATCAATGAGTTCTTGTTTGGTTACCTTTCCATTAAACTCAAATTCGCGGTCGCGAACATAATTTGTTCCACCCAGAATCGCTCCAAAGAAATGTTGGAGATTACCGGATAGGTGAAGACTGAGGTTTCCTGCGCTGTTGTTGATTCTATCTGCTTTAACCCAAATAGCTTCATCAGAAGAATAAGCTTCGATTTCAGCTTTTGCTTTTTGGATATCCCGTTCGAATAGTCCTGATAGTGTTTGGGTAAGCATGAAGAATAAGTTTATTGAATCTTTGACTAAATGTAATAAACAGTCATTCAGAGCGAAAGCGAAGAATCTAAATGGACACCCAACTAGATCCTTCGGAAGTATCCTCAGGTTGACTATTAACTATTTTGCTTCCTCGTTTTCAACCTTGTTCAGACTTACGGCATTGGTGCAATAACGAAGTCCGCTTGGCTCTGGGCCATCAGGAAATACATGTCCAAGGTGAGCATCACAGGTATTACAAAGAATTTCTACACGTACCATTCCGTGGGAATAGTCACCTTCATAAGCGACCGCATTTTCTTTAACCGGTTGAGTAAATGATGGCCACCCTGTATGACTTTCAAATTTGGTGTTTGAATCGAAGAGAAGGGTATCACAACAAATACAGGCATATTCACCCGGTTCAAATCTGCTACACATTTCGGAAGAAAATGGTCGTTCTGTTCTTTTTAAACGCGTAACAACAAATTGTTCATCAGTGAGTTGTTTTTTCCATTCTTCTTTGGATTTCTCAACTCTTCGATCAGGTTCCGGGTTTCCTTTTTTTGCAAATTGCAGAACATCATTCCAGTTGATCATAATTCACTCATTTAAATCCATTGGTCTGGCGACCATAATTCCGGTGTTTTTTGAATTCGGTTTCAGAAAAGAAGAAATCGGTTCGTCCGAGATTTCGACTTTCAGATTAGATTGCGAAGCATGGAGTAAATGAAATTTTCCATTCTGCTCGACTAAAATTCCAACATGAGCTACATCAAGACCATTAATACTTGTAGTTAGTCCGATTATGTCACCTTCCTTTAAGAGATGTTCAAATTCACCTATTTTTTCCTTTGGGATGTAATAATAATTATTGCTGTTAATCTCAGTTTCTTGTTCACTAATTACAGAAATGTATTCCGGATTTTGCTTCAGGTGTTTGTAACTATCCGGGTTGGACGACATGAAGCTTACTTTATTAGGAAAAGGATCTCCAAAGCTATCGGCTGGTGTACTTACCAACTCATTATCTCTATTGTTATAAATCCAATCACTGAAATAATGCAAGCGGGAAGGATATTCATTTAGTTTACCATCCCGATATCTTATCTTTTTAATCTCTGATGCAAACTGTTCAAAGGTTTGATTCTCTGATTTTAAGGTTCGGGCGAGAGCTAACAGGTTTTCAGCATAGGTTGTACAATCAAGTTCCCTCAAATTGATTATTAATTCCTCCTCATCCGTCACTTCCAGAGTATGTGCTACATATTCATTACCCAAAAAATATTTACCTATTTCGGGAATAAGGGTAGCAATAGGTTTTTGTGATTCATTTTTAAACTGAGAAAGTATATCAGCGAAAATCTGAGCATCTTTTTCTGTATAAGAAATTTCTGATAACTGTAATGGTTGGTCAGCCTCTTTGTCTTGTGCAATTGAGTGCTGTGCAAGACAAATAAATATCAAAAAATAACTAACGAAGTTTTTCATAATACTCAGAGAATAGATTTAATTTTCTCGGCAAAGGCTTCTGCAGCATCTAACGTACGTCCTTCGGTATAAATTCTGATAATCGGTTCAGTATTTGATTTTCTAAGATGAACCCATCCCTCTTCGAAGTCAATTTTAACTCCGTCAATGGTATTGGGATTTAAATTTGCATAGGTTTTCTTCACCAATTCCAATACATCATCGGCATCTTTCCCAAGCTCATCTAGCTGAATTTTGCTTTTGCTCATATAAAAATTACTGAACTCAGATCTGAACTGAGATGAGGAAATTTTTTTCTCGGCAAGATGTTGAACAACACAAGCAATGCCTACCAAAGCATCTCTGCCGTAGTGCAAATCTGGAACAATAATTCCACCACTACCTTCTCCACCAACAACAGCGTTAACTTCCTGCATTTTCTTAACAACATTAATTTCGCCAACAGCCGATCGGTAACATTTTTGGCCATATTTTTCACTTACTTCTTCAGCTATCCTTGATGAAGAGAGATTAGTGGCCGTTGCACCCGGTTTTTTGCTTAGTATAAAATCAAAGACTGAAGCCTGACTATATTCTTCACCAAATAAAGTACCTGTATCATCCACGAGTGCAAGTCTGTCTGCATCAGGATCGGTAACCACACCCAAATCAGCATTAGTATCTTTGACTAACTCACAAATTTCAGTGAGGTGTTCCGGTAATGGTTCCGGATTATGTGGGAATAACCCATTTGGAGTGCAATGGATTTTATGAACTGTTTCAACTCCAAGTTTTTCAAGAAGGGCAGGAACAGCAAGAGATCCAGCTCCATTAACAGCATCTACTGCAACAGATAACTTAGCTTCTTTAATAATTTCAGGATCTATGTATTCTAAATTCAGAATTTCCTGAATATGATAATCCAAAAGAGTCTCATCATTGCATGAAACACCAATTTGATCGTAGGCTTTATAATCAAATTTTCCGCTTTCTGAAACAGCAATCATTTCTTTGCCTTGTACGGCGTCCATAAATTCACTGGTCGAATTTAGTAGTTTTAATGCATTCCATTGTGCAGGATTATGACTTGCAGAAATGATAATTCCACCGGCAGCTTTATATTTTAATACTCCCATTGCAACCGTTGGGGTAGGAACAATTCCAACACGAACTACGTCGCACCCAACACTCATTAAAGTAGAAGCGACTATATCTTCACAAATCTGACCTGTTACTCTTGAGTCGCGCCCTAAAACTACCGTTCCTCCGTTTAACCAGGTTCCGTAAGCAGCGGTAAATCGTGCAAGATTTTCGGGAGTAAGATCCGTTCCAAAAATGCCTCGTATACCTGACACTGAGATCATTAAAGCCATCTTAATTTCCTATTCGTTGATTTTTTACTAGTTCTAATTGTTGTCTCCAACTCTGAAGTCCTCTGAAATTGGGATTTGTTCTTAAACCTTCATCTGCTATTTCAATTGCTTTTTCAAGCTGATTTAAATTGTAGTAAGCGCCAGAAAGATTATATAGCATTTGAGGATCATTCGGTAATGCTCTGCGTGAAGCTTCAAGATATTCAATAGCTTTTTGAGCATTTCCTTTTTGGATTTGAATGGACCCCAACATTTTGTTGATATAAGCATCATCAGCGTTAATTTCATGTGCTTCAAGAAGAAATTGTTCAGCAGCTAAATAATTTCCCCTGGCAATAAAAATTCGGGATATGAATACATAAGGGGAATCATTCCAAGGTTGGTTTCTTATCAAACCCATGTATTCAAGTATAGCTTCTTCCTGTTGACCGGTTTGTTCAAAATGATCAGCTAGCTCTACTTTTGCTTTATCCCACTGCAAATTATAATGAACCGTTCTGAAAGCCAAACTGTCTGCCTTATTTATACTTTTGTAATTTCTGAAATAAGGTTCAGGTTTTTCACCTAGCACGAAGGGAAAACTTTGTTTTAGAGTTTCAACTCTATGCCAGGCAACACGATGATCAAATTCAGAGAAAAACATTCTGTTTTTGTAATAATCCGGTTCATGTATAGCTTCAAGGTTCATTGATTCAAGAAGTGATGCCGCAAATGTTTTGCCAATTAAAAAGTATCCTTGCTGATTAGGATGTAGGTGTTCGAGCATCAAATCAAATCCAATGATTCCATTTTCAGAGTTTCTGATCAACTCCTCATGTGAGGGTACATATACTGCATTATCAAAATCATCAGCAGTAGTTTTTATTATATTATTTATTTCTGAAGGAGCTCTGAATTTTAATCCATCTAAATCTTTTGCATAGATAAACTGTTCAAAAGCCTGATCAAAGTTTTGATTTTGATAGGATTCAGTAGCCCGATTAAATACGTCTAACGCTGCAGGTTGTTCACCTTCGGTAATATTTACAAAAGGTTTATGATCTTTCAGGTTGCTTGCCAAACTCCCCAGATAAACTGGAATTCCTTCTTTTTCAAATTCCGATACAATCGATTGAATATTACTTTCAAATTGAATCATTGCCAATTCGTACTGTGGACTCCCAAGTTCAATCGATCTTGAATTTACAATACGCTCCATCAACGTAGCATTTTGGTCTAATTTTTCACCTGAGAATTTTTCAGCAAACCATTTACCGGAGTCAACAATTAAGGTTCGGATCAGCATGAAAGTTTTAAAGCGCTGCAGTTTCAAGTAGAAACGGACAAAACCAGGGAATGCGCCAAGATTTTCATTCGATCCAACTCCCAGAGCTCCATAAAATTCATTATGTCCAGCATATATCATGATGGCGTCTGGTTCCTGTTTAATGATTTCATCAACCTGATCAAACAGGGTATAAGAGCTAATTGCTGAAATTCCGACATTAACAACTTCAACTTCGCGATCAGGCATGGCATCTTGTAATACATCTTTTACTACTCGCGAATATGTTCCATTAAATCCGTATGGATATCCCGCAGCACTGGAGCCACCCATGGCAAAAACACGATAGCCATTCTCTGGTTTTTCTTTGAGGAAAACATCAATGGATGGATTTGGGACAGTACGGGTGTAAAAGAAATATCGGGCCGCAAAATTTTGATTTGGTATCAGATATTCAGCCTGAGGGATATTAGTTTCAACAAATAAATTAGTATCACCCTTATAATTTACCCCCCTTAAAATAACTTCTAATACTATAAAGAATAGCAAAGGGATAGAAAAAGTGATTGCATAAAATGCAATTTTCTTTTCTTTTGAGAGAGGTTTTTTATTTGCGGATTTAGGTTTCTTAGCCATTAATTACTTTGTTGGAATCCACGGGGTTTCTTCCGTTCCGGAAATATGGTTTTCATATCTGCCCAGAACAAACAGAAAATCTGATAATCTATTTAAATATGTAATGGATTCTGGCGAAAGATATTCTTCATCAGCACATTCGACTGCAAGTCTTTCTGCTCGTCTGCATACGGTTCTCGAAAAATGAATAATAGATCCAGCTTTAGTACCTCCTGGAAGAATGAAATTTTTTAGAGGCGGAAGTTCTTCTTCCATTGTATCAATACTTTGCTCAAGGAACTCGATTTCATGATTCGAAATTCGGTTAATTCGGGTTTCTTTAGAAAAGGGTGTGGCTAGATCTGCTCCCAGTACAAATAGCTGTTCCTGTACTTTCTTCAGCAGATCATCGGCTTTATTAGAATGATTTTCAGATAAAATCATACCTAACACAGAATTTAGTTCATCCACAGTTCCATAAGCGGCAATACGTTTAGAGCTTTTGGATACCGTTTGTCCACCATATAGCGAAGTGCTACCTGAGTCGCCTTTTTTTGTGTATATCTTCATAAATTTTTTTTCAAAAATAGGTGTTTACAAGGACATATTCTGTGGATTCCTGAAGAGTTTTAGTGGAATTATTTACATCCTTTTTGAGCAAACAAAAAAATATCCCGTTACTATCGTTCATTAAAATCAGCCTATGAAAAAACTTCTACTCTATATAATTCTGTATGCCTCTTTTACAGTGAGTGACCTCAAATCTCAGGAAATTAGTAACGGGTATGAAGTCATAAATGCTATGTACTCCAAATATGAAGGGAAATGGTATAAGCATCTTACTTTTACACAAAAGACTACTTTTTACGGGCAGGATGGGTCTGTTGCCAGAACACAGGATTGGTATGAGGCACTCACTTTACCTGGAAAACTTGCTATTAGATTTGATACAGAGGACAGCAACAATGGAATTTTATTCAATAATGGAATTCAATATGGGTACGCAAACGGACAAATGATTCAGGAAGCCGAGCGAACGCATGAATTATTGGTGCTAGGTTTTGATGTATATCATCAAACACCTGATATTACTGCTACTCAATTATCCGGAAGGGGATTCGATCTGGAGAAGATATACGAAGATGAATGGGAGGGAAGGCCGGTTTATGTAATCGGAGTAAGTGAACCTGATACAACGCAAGCTCAGTTTTGGGTAGATAAAGAACGCCTCTATTTTGTGCGGAATTTTACAGTAGGAAGGCAAAATACCATTCAGGAAGTTCAATTCAATAAGTATGAGCGACTTGGACAGGGGTGGATCGCTCCGGAGGTTATTTTTAAAGCAAATGGCTTTATGGGATTGCTGGAAGAATACACTCAGATTCTAATTCCAGATACTTTAAATCAGGAAATTTTTAATCCGGTGGTATTTCCTGAAGTTGAGTGGGACTAGGAATAAAACGAAGTCTTTTAATAATATCGAGATTCCTGACTTCGCAGGAATAACAATTAAAAAGTAGTCATCCCCGGGCGAATGCAGGGGATCCAGAGTTTTGAAAAATCAGGCAGAACAACTTCCCCCACCTAGTACACAGAACTGTGCACAATAAGGGTGATTTAAATACACTCTTTGAAAAGACTCCTGTAGTGTTTTCCCGAGTATGAAATTCTCATCATATGCAATAAGTGTGCAGGGCAAAACAACGGGGTGATCATCCCCTTTTCGTTTTACTACCATGCGTTCATGTGCACACATCTGATTATCAGGATGAACATTCAGAATATCCCAGCAAGCAGTGGTAATTTCAGGGACATCTTTTTCGGTAGACATTTCCGGAAACAGAACAATATTATCACCATTCGAAAGATCTAAATCGATAGCGTGTTCATTCATCAAATTCTGATATCCAGCCAAAGCATCATTGGTGGATTCATTGAAGAGGGAACGTCCTGCCACACTAATGTTTAATCCCATATCAAACATGGTCTTCATTGTCATTAATGTTCGATGAAAAGTTTTGGGACCTCGTTCCTGTTCGTGTGCTTCGGGTGTATAATGATCCAGTGATATTCGAAATCTGAGTTTATCCGGGAAAGCTCGATTCATCTCATCCAACACAGCGAAGTGTTTATCAATAGCACGGTAGGCGTTTGTTAAGATGAGGACGTTAAAGCCTCTGTCCAGACAAAGAGAAAGAATGGGTATCATCTCTTTATTGAGGAATGGTTCACCACCAGTAAAAGAAATATTTTCCGTTCCAAGTTCGAGTTGTTCAATCTTGTCAAGGTAGGATTTTACTTCTTCAAAAGTGATATATGACAGTTCATCATTAGTAGGAGAGGATTCGATGTAGCAGTGCTCACAAGCGAGATTACAACGGGTTCCGGTATTAAACCAAAGGGTTTCAAGTTTAACCAGATCAATATAAGCCCGATCTTCTCCTTTGCCTGTAATCTTTTCATCAATAAACTTTCCTTTATCATGAAAGTTTTTGTTGATCTCTAATTCGCGTAATAACATTAGTGCCCTAAATAGTTTGAAATAATATTATTCCATGATAATAAGAATCAGGCGCTAACTGAAATATAACTTTTGTCTAACATCTCATACCGAATAGAGAGATGTTCAAAAGAGGATAATTCTTCAATACATTCCTGAATCATATTAATAGGGCAAGCATATATTTTTTTGACGGATTCTAAGTACTCTGATTTCTGTTCTTTCAATTGAAAATTTAATTCCAGTTTTTGGATGAGATTTTCCTGAGGATAGGGATATTGTACTTCAACTAATTGAACCTGAATGATTTTCTGAAATGACGTCTCGGATATACACAATTCAGCAGCCCCACCATATGCCTGGATGAGTCCTGACTTTCCTAGTTTGGTTCCTCCGAAATAACGTACCACAACTATTCCGGCATTGATCAAATCTGCAGATTTAAGTTGATTCAGAATTGGTAAACCGGCTGTTCCTGATGGTTCGCCATCATCGCTACTGAATTCAACAACAGATACAGGATTAATTCTATAGGCATAACAATGATGCGAAGCGTCTGAATACTCTTTTTTTATTTCATCAAGTTTATTTCGGAATTCGGCTTCATCTTCACAATAAAAAAGATAAGCAATGAATTTAGAGCCCAATTCCCGTAATGAAGCTTCAGTATTTTTGTTAATTGTTTTGAAACTCATTCTAAAATATAGCCATTTACTGACCTCCCCTCTATCCCCTCCTTAACAAGGAGGGGAGGATCTACACCAGTGTTTAAAATTTGTTCGAAAATAGGGGAGGTAAAAAATAAAGAAAAGCAAAATTCAGTCTTATTTAGAGCTGTTCTACCTTGCCATTAGTACCCGAAAAACCGATTTTCTGTTCCGCATTTTAGGAATTAAAAAGTTTCAAAAAAAAATGAAACTTCATACAATTCAGACGTGTTAAGCACAATAAATCAAACTAACGAAATTAATGCCTTCACTTAAACAAGCTCTAAGTTCTCAGGTAGGTCGTAAGATTATGACCGGAATTACCGGGATTGGGTTGATGCTCTTTTTGATTGGTCACCTTGGTGGTAATCTCACAATTTTTGGAACAGCAGATGCCTTCAATATCTACACCAAAACATTAATGGATCTTGGTCCACTTCTGTATGTAATTGAAGCCGGGCTCGCTTTCTTCTTTTTATATCATACCGTTTTGGGAGTTTCTATCTGGTTGGGAAGAAGAAAAGCACGACCCCAGGGATACGATACTTACAAAACAAAAGGCGGTACTAGTCACCAAAGCCTGGCATCCAGAAGTATGATTATTTCAGGATCGGTTATGTTCATTTTTCTTATTCTTCATATCATTCACTTCAAATTTGGTGCTGATTACACAACCATGATAGATGGAGAGCAAGCCCGTGATCTGAGAAAGCTTGTAATTGAAGAATTCCAAAAAACCTGGGTAGTAATTGGTTACGTGTTTGTATTGGTGTTAGCAATCTTACATTTATCTCATGGATTCTGGAGTGCTTTTACTTCTTTAGGGATGAAACACGGCGAGACTTCGAAGAAAGTTCAACTAGCTGCTTATGCCTTCGGAATTATTTTGATGCTTGGGTTTATCTTCATCCCGGTTTATATCTATATCACCGGTGGCGAAGGTTCATTAATTAGTTATTAGATTATGCCACTAATTCACAAAAGCACAAAAGAGTATGATGAAATCCCAGCCAATTTAAATAGTATTGGCAAGGAAATCGTTGATTTTGCTTATCAAGTGCATAAAGAATTAGGACCAGGATTGCTAGAAAGAATATATGAAGTATGTTTAGCTCATGAGTTGACTAAACGTGGTCTTTCAGTTGAAAGACAAGTACCAATATCAATTCAATATGACAATATTGAATTTGATGAAGGATTCAGAATTGATTTACTCGTTGAAAATGAGATCGTCTGTGAATTAAAAGCGGTAGATCAAATGAATCCAGTGTGGAAAGCTCAGGTATTGAGTCATCTTAAATTGATGAACAAAAGACTGGGATACCTTATTAATTTTAACGTAATAAATATCGGAAGAGGCACAAAGAGAATAGTAAATTAGCTTTGTGTTTTTGTGCTTTCGTGGCAAAAATTCTATGAAATTAGACGGAAAAATACCTGAAGGACCACTGGAACAGAAGTGGAGCCTTCATAAAAAGAATATGAAACTTGTGGCACCAAATAACCGCCGTAAGTATGAAGTTATTATTGTGGGTACTGGTCTTGCCGGTGGTGCAGCTGCAGCGAGCTTAGCTGAAATGGGATACAAAGTTAAAAGCTTTTGCATTCAGGATTCTGCACGGCGAGCTCACTCCATAGCTGCTCAGGGTGGAATTAATGCCGCAAAAAATTATCCTAATGATGGAGATAGTGTATGGCGGTTATTTTATGACACCATCAAAGGTGGGGATTATCGTTCACGCGAAGCCAATGTATATCGACTTGCCGAAGTCGCCAACAATATTATAGATCAGGCGGTAGCCCAGGGTGTGCCTTTTGCCCGTGAATATTCAGGATTGCTAGCTAACCGTTCTTTTGGTGGGGCGCAGGTATCAAGAACGTTTTATGCAAGAGGGCAGACAGGTCAGCAGTTATTATTAGGAGCTTATCAGGCGATGATGCGTCAGGTTCAGGAAGGTGGGGTGGAATATTTCCCTCGTCACGAAATGCTTGAAGTAGTGATTATTGATGGTAAAGCCCGCGGTATTATTACCCGTGATTTAGTTTCCGGTGAAATTGTTCGTCATGAGGCTGATGCAGTTGTTTTAGCAACCGGTGGTTATGGAAACGTATTCTACCTATCAACAAATGCAAAAAACTCAAACGTAACGGCAGCATGGAGAGCGCATAAGAAAGGAGCACTTTTTGCAAATCCATGTTACGTACAGGTGCATCCGACTTGTATCCCGGTTTCCGGAGATTATCAATCGAAGTTGACACTTATGAGTGAAAGTTTGAGAAATGATGGACGTGTTTGGGTACCTCGCAAGAAAGGAGATGACCGTCATCCGAATGACATTCCGGATGAAGAGCGTTATTATTATCTCGAAGAACGATATCCAAGTTTTGGAAACCTTGTTCCCCGTGATGTGGCTTCCCGTAATGCAAAACTAGTTTGTGATGAAGGACTTGGAGTTGGAGAGACAGGACTCGCAGTCTATCTGGATTTCCGTGATGCCATTAAGCGTGATGGATTAGATACCATTTCTGCGAAGTATGGGAATCTCTTCGATATGTATCACAATATCGCAGGTGAAAATCCATACAAACAACCAATGAAGATTTATCCTGCGGTTCACTACACCATGGGTGGTCTTTGGGTAGATTACAATCTTATGACCAATGTACCGGGTTTATTTGCAACTGGTGAAGCGAATTTCTCCGATCATGGTGCAAACAGATTGGGAGCAAGTGCGTTAATGCAGGGTCTTTCTGACGGGTACTTTGTCCTTCCTGCTACTATTGGTAATTACCTTGCCGATGAAGAAATTGGTAAACGTTATGGAACCGATCATGCCGAGTTTGAAAAAGCTGCAGGCGAAGCACAGGCTCAGATCGATAAACTTCTTAGTATCAAGGGAAAACGTACGATTGTGGATTTCCATCGTACTTTGGGTAAGATCGTTTGGGACAATATCGGTATCGCCCGAAATGCGGAAGATTTGAAAAAAGCCATTAAGGAAATTCAGGAACTTCGGGAAGAATTCTGGACGAATGTATACGTCCCTGGTGAGAAGAATAACTACAACAAATACCTGGAATTTGCAGGTCGTGTAGCTGATTTCTTCGAGTTAGCTGAACTCATGGCAAAAGACGCTCTGGACAGAGAAGAATCCTGTGGATGCCATCTTCGGGAAGAATATCAGTCGGAAGAAGGGGAAGCTATCCGTAATGATGAAGATTTTTCGTATGTCGCTGCCTGGGAATATCAGGGAGTAAACGGAGAGCTTAAAGAGCAACTTCATAAAGAAAATTTAGAATTTGAATTCGTTGAGCTGAAACAACGCAGCTACAAATAAGGATTAAGTATGAGTAAAAACATGACCATTCACTTGAAGTACTGGAAACAGGATGGACCTGATGCACAAGGGTACTTCGAAGAGAAGACACTAGATACGGTAAACGAACATATGTCTTTCCTTGAGATGCTGGACGTACTTAATGAGGAGCTTCAGCTGGAAGGTAAAGACCCGGTCGAATTTGATTATGACTGTAGGGAAGGAATTTGTGGTTCCTGTAACTTGGTGATTAATGGACAGGCGCACGGACCGAATGCAAAAACGGCTTGCTGTCAGCTGCACATGCGAACATATAATGACGGTGATCATATCACAATTGAGCCACCAAGAGCGGCGGCTTTTCCGGTAATTAAAGATTTGGTTGTTGATCGCTCAGGATTTGACCGGATCATTGAAGCCGGCGGATATGTTTCCGTTAAAACCGGATCAGCTCAGGAAGCAAATTCAACTCCTATTGAAAAGCATAGCTCTGATATGGCTTTTGATTATGCAACCTGTATTGGGTGTGGGGCTTGCGTAGCTGCTTGTCCTAATGCATCAGCATCATTATTTACGGGTGCAAAAATAGCTCACCTGAACAAAATGCCTCAGGGTGAAGTGGAACGCTACGATCGTGTTGTTGCTATGGTAGACCAAATGAAAGAGGAAGGCTTTGGCGACTGCTCTAACTATGGAGAATGTGAAGCTGTATGTCCTCAGGGAATTTCCATCTCAGCCATTGCAGAAATGCGTCGTGATTATGTAAAAGCGATGTTTAGCTAGGTTATATAGAAACAGGTTATCATTTGATAACCTGTCTCGTTGCAAAAAAGCCAATTGTCTTATACACAATTGGCTTTATTTTTTCTTTCTGCTTTTTTCTCGTTGAGAAAGAGCACTGCCAGCGGCAGTTTTGCTTGCTTTACTTGTTCTTCCATCTCGAAGAACTTTTGAAGCTGCTTTTGCAGCTCTTGGACTTGTAGCTTTTTTGGGCATGACAAATCTCCGTTAAGTTAATGTTCTAGTTAGAGTACTTTTGTACATATATCTAACATGCAACAACCATGCCATTAGTAATTAGTATTAAAGATTGTGGAAAAATATCTTTTTCTGTGTATAAGTGTATGACAGAATGCGTTTAGAGGAAGTCATAAACTTATTTGTCATGACTATCTGTGCAACCTATTGATAATCTCCTCGTAGTTGTTTTCATTTCATCTCCATTTTAAAACATAATAGAATGAAAGAAACAAATCTTGGTGAGTTTCAGGAAATTATATTACTCATAATCTTATCGCTGGATAACAATTCATATGGCGCTGAAATACAGAGAGAAATTAATACAGAGTTAGATCGGTCGATAAGCAGAGGGGCATTACATACTGCATTAACCCGTCTGGAAGAGAAAGGTTTTCTCTCATCAGAAATTGGTGGTGCTACAAAAGAAAGAGGTGGAAGGAGAAAGAAATTTTTTACTGTCACAAATGCCGGTAAAGAAGCTTTGAAAGAAGCAAAGCAATTGAGAGACCACCTTTGGAAGCAAATTCCAGATCTCACTTTTAAAAACATATAGAACCTGATATGGAGAAAAAGAAAATTTTCCCGGTTCATTTTGAAAGTTTTTTCAGATGGTTTTGTAAGCCGACACTTTTTGAAGAATTGCAAGGTGATTTAGAGGAGCAGTTTATCCTTGATATCAAGTCTAAAGGAAAACGCAAAGCAGCATGGGCATACAGAAAAGAAGTAATCCTGATGCTTCGCCCCTCAGTTATGCGAAATTTTAAACTCAATTTATACCAGTTAAACTCAATGCCTATGTTGTTTAATTATATCAAAACTGCAGTGCGAAATATTCGAAAAGGCATGCTCTTTTCGGGAATAAACATCGTTGGATTGTCACTAAGCATGGCTGTTGGCTTATTGGTGATCTCAGGAATTTCTTATCAATTTACTTTTGATCAGTTCCATCAGAAGAAGGAGCAGATTTATAGGGTAATTACAGAGGTAAATGATAGTTATTTCGGAAGCCGAACTTATGCCACAGCTCCGGCAATTTTGGCTTCAGATTTCCTGAATGATCAGGAAAGTATTGACAAGCTTGTGAGAATTAGTTCTGGTTTTGGAGGCAAAGCAAAGACTGAATCAAAAGCACTTTTATTGGATGGGATATATGCAGATAAAGAGTTTTTCGATATTTTTTCATTTCAACTTTTGGAAGGAGATGCTTCTAATGCTCTGGATAATCCTTTTTCGATTGTTCTGACAAAAGAGATGGAATCGAGATTTTTTGATCAGGAATCGGCAATTGGAAAAGCAATTGAAATCGAAGATATTGGATTTTTTCAGGTTACCGGAATAGTAGAAGACCCACCCGTAAACTCTCATTTGAGGTTTAATAGTCTTGTTTCATTTTCTACACTCGAAGCACTTGCCCTATCAAATGAGTCTCAAAATGACGCATTAAACTCGTTCGAAAATCTTAACTACGGATATATTTATCTGTTAGTTAATGACCAATCATCAGTACAGGGATTGGAAAATAGTTTGTCAGTAAAATCCAGTATAGTTAACAATCAGGTAAAGAATAAAACATATGCTTATCAACTCCAGGCTTTGACAGACATTGTACCCGGAAAAGCTTTGAATAATCAAATTGGTCCTGAAATGGAGACGCTGGTACTAATCATTTTCTCTATTCTGGCTGGGGTCATCATTTTTTCTACATGTTTTAATTATACCAATCTCTCTTTGGCGAGGGCGCTTGGTCGGACTAAAGAAATCGCAGTTAGAAAAGCTCTTGGAGGTAGCCGTTTTCAGGTATTCCTACAGTTTATAGTAGAAGCTGTTGTAATTGCTTTATTAGCACTTTTCGTAGCTATTTTATTCTCTGAAGCACTAAAGCCATACATTTTCTCTATTGATGTTGCGATTAGAGACACATTTTCATTTAAAATTACGATGTCTGTCGCACTTTATTTTTTGTTATTTGCGGTGATAGTTGGAGTGATTGCGGGCTTTTTACCAGCCATAATTCTTTCCAAACAGTCAGCTTTAAAATTATTAAAAGGGGCTGATCAATTCAGGTTTCTTCGATTTATAAATCTCAGAAAAGGACTAATCATTTTTCAGTTCACGCTTTCATTGATTTGCATTATTGTGGCTTCGGTACTGGTAAAACAATTTCAGTTTTCGGTAGATTTTGATATGGGATTTGATCGGGAACAGGTATTGAACATAAAATTGAATGGTGCGGATCAGCAAATATTCAGAGACGAGTTTTCAAGGATACCCGAAGTAAAACGAATTTCTATGTCATCGGGGTATCTTGGTGTTGGTGCCAGAAGCAAATATTGGATACAAAACCCAGCTCTGGGTGATTCTATGGTGGTTGATTATTTATCAGTAGATCATAACTATCTCATAAATCATAATATTCCGCTTTTAGCAGGAAAGAATTTCGATGAATTTGATTCAGAAAGTAGAGATGAGCTTATCATTATCAACGAGGAGTTTCTCAAAGAATTCCAACTGGGTATGCCTCTTGATGCGATTGGCAACGTTTTGACCACTCCTGGAAATACTACGTTCAGGATTATAGGAGTAACTTCTAACTTTAACTACGACAGACTCAGAAATCCAATCAAAAGTTTTTTCTTTACCTACCAGCCTGAATATTTTCAATATGCAAATTTGAAGATGAATAGCCCGGATATAATTTCAGGAATGGAAAAAGTTGAAACATCGTGGGAGAAAGTGAATCAGGTTTATGAACTTGATGCTGTATTTTATGATGATAGAGTGGAGGAAGCCTACAGTTTTTATAAAATAGCGTTGGGAATAATCGGATTTGTGACTTTACTAACGGTACTTATAGCATGTATGGGATTATTGGGAATAGTTGTTTATACCAGTAAATCAAGAAGCAAAGAAGTAGCTATCAGAAAGGTTTTGGGTGCAGAAGAAAAAGGGCTGGTTTATTTGTTATCTAAGAACTTTATAGGAATGATGATTTGGGCTACATTGGTTTCCGTTTCAATAACTTTCCCACTCTTCAACTTTCTGGTTTTACCTAATGAAGCATATAAAGCAGATTTGGGTTTTTGGGAATTTGGGTTTGGAGTAATACTGATAGGCAGTTTGGGATTGATTACTATTATTTCCCAAACCCTGCGGGTTGCGAGAGCTAACCCTGTAGATTCAATTCATAAAGAATAAAAAAAGCCGCCTCTGTCAGAAGGCGGTTTTTTATGAAAAACCTATTGGTAAATAATCTGATTTTTGGTATTTACGAGATACAAAATTGTTGGTTTTTCTATTTAGCCCATGTTTGAATATCTACTTGAGCCTTATAACACCCCGTTCTTATATGCATTCTATTTTATGCTGGGAATCATGGCGCTTGAAGTCATATCTCTGGTCGCAGGTTTAGGTCTGTCAGAAATAGTTGATAACCTTTTTGATGCAACAGATGTAGGCCTTGAGATGGATGCGGATTTTGACGGAGATGTGGAAATCGAAGGGAATTTCATTTCTAAATATATTTCCTGGATCAAGGTTAAAAACGTCCCGATGCTCATCCTTCTAATAGTTTTTCTTGCGGCTTTTTCGATAACAGGATTCATTGGCCAGAGTATTTTGTCTCGGTTTTTTGATTTTACCCTTCCATTATGGGCAGCTGTACCCGCAGCCATGGTAATTGGATTTCCTGCTTATAAGAGTGTTTCCAAAATACTGGGTGAAAAATTATTCAAAGAAGAAACTTCTGCGCTCTCTGAAAAAACATTTGTTGGCCAAATTGCTGAGATAAACATTGGAACTGCAAAGTCAGGATTTCCAGCTGAAGCAAAATATAAGGATCAGTTTGGGCAGCTTCATTATTTCATGGTAGAGCCAGAGGAAGAGGAAGAGGAATTTGTTCAAGGGACAAAAGTTAAACTAACGAAAAGAGATGCCAGCTCATTTAAGGCTGTAAAGATTAATCAATAAACTATTACAAGAAATGGAATTTATTACTTCAAACGATATTCTACTCATTATTGGGGTAGTGGTTGTTTCACTTATCATAATTGGGTTGGTATTTGCCAGATTATATAAAAGAGCTTCAAAAGAACTTTCTTTTGTGCGTACCGGATTTGGAGGACAAAAAGTAATAATGAATGGTGGAGCATTGGTTTTCCCTGTATTACATGAAGTAATTACGGTAAACATGAATACCATTCGTTTAGTGGTTGCCAGAAGAAATGAACAGGCACTAATTACCCGCGACAGAATGCGTGTTGATGCTACAGCAGAATTTTATGTGAGGGTAAAGCCTGAATCAGACGCAATTGCCTTTGCAGCTCAAACTCTTGGACAACGAACCATTTCAACAGATCAGCTAAAGGAGTTAATGGAAGGTAAGTTTGTGGATGCACTTCGTGCAGTAGCGGCTGAAATGGGGATGGAAGAGTTGCATGAGAAAAGAACCGACTTTGTTCAAAAAGTACAAAATGCAGTAAAAGCTGATCTAGAAAAGAATGGACTGGAACTTGAAACGGTATCATTAACTGGCCTGGATCAAACAGATAAACAATACTTTAATGCAAACAATGCTTTTGATGCTCAGGGTTTGACCAAACTAACTGAGACTATTGAAGAAAAGAAGAAAGTCAGAAATGATATTGAGCAGAATACTTCTGTTGCGATTAAAAAGAAAAACCTTGAAGCAGAAAAAGAGCGACTCGAACTAGAAAGAGAAGAGGAATTTGCTAAGGTAGCTCAACAAAGAGCGATTGCAAATCAATCTGCAGTGGAAGCTACATCAATAGCCAAGGAAAAAGCAGAAAACGATAAACTCTCACAGGAAGCTGAAATTATTTCTCAAAGGGAGGTTGAAACAGCCAGAATTAAAGCAAACCGAGCAATTGAAGAAGAAAGAATTCTTAACGAGCAGGCTATTAAAGAGCGTGATATTGAACGGGAAAAAACGGTTGAGATAACAGATCAGGATCGTGATATCGCTGTTGCTAATAAATCTCAGGAACGTTCAAAAGCCGAAAAAGAAGCCAGATTAGCTGAGGCTGAGGCAGTGGCTGCTTCTGAAAAAGTTTCTACCGCTAAAGAGACTGAAATCGCTAACAGGAATAAACAAATTGCAGTTATTAAAGCTACTGAAGAGGCAGAAGAGAAAGCCGTAAGTGTTAAAGTTGCTGCAGAAGCTGAAAAATCAGCTGCGATCGACAAGGCAGAAGCTATTAAAACAACCGCGAATGCTGAAGCAGAAGCTGTAAAGATAAAAGCTACAGCCGATGAAGAAAGATACAAAGTAGAAGCAGAGGGTAATGAAAAACTAAACTCAGCTGAAAATGTGCTTTCAGATGAGATAATTAAAATGCGTATCCAGCTTGAAACCATAAGACAAGCTGCTGCAATCATCGAAGCAAGTGTGAAGCCAATAGAAGCTATTTCGGATATGAAAGTAATTAATGTTGGAGGGTTGAATGACTTTGTTGGTGGTGGCAATGGAGCCGGAAATGGAATGGCTACCGGAGGAGGAGCTAATGGAAACATGGCTGACCAGCTAATTAATAGTCTGCTGAAATACCGCGGTCTGGCGCCTATTGTAGATAATATTCTTCATGAGGTTGGGATTGAACCCGGATCCTTAAAGGGTTTGACAAAGTCACTGGAAGCTCCATCAAACGGAGAAGTTGAAGAGAAGGCGGTCCCTCAGGAAGCTAAAAAAGAAGAAAAGAAACCTGTTAAAGCTCAGGAGCCCGAAAAAGAAAAGAAAGAACCTAGTGCTACTAAAGAAAAGAGTGGGACCGAGGTAAAACAAAAACCTAAAACTCTTCCGACAAAAGATAATTAAATCAAAAGCCGCCTCTGTCAGAAGGCGCCTTTTTAAAAATTATTGGTAGCTGAGAAGCTTGCTAAGATCAAAAAGCTTGGACAGGCTGATTGATATATTGTTGTAATTGTCTGTGTGATAAAAACCTCTGAAGTCGCCAGAAAGTTGTATACCGAATTTTTTCTCAATGATTCTGAATTGAGTTATATAATACAGGTTTTGGGTCCAATTATTATTAGAAGGCGAGAAGTCAGAAAAGCCAAAAATTCCAAAACCTGTTGCAAATTTGAACTCAAATTCTGCTTTTTTATTCGAATAGAAAAGTGGAAAAGATAAACCATAATAACGATCGTATCTTGTTTCAGAAAAGCTTCTTCCTTGGGATTCTGGTTTGGGAAAGAAGTCCCCAAAAGCGGTTATTAAACTATCATTTGAAATTACTAAAGAAGAGTCCAGTTTAGATTCTTTGTAATTAATATTTGTAGTTCTGTTTCTTCTTACAACTTCAAAATGAATTCCCATTTGAATATTAAACACTTCCTGACTTTCCGGATTCAATCGATTCAATAGTTCTAAAGTTGGAGAGAAATGAAGTCCTAAATTGTCAAACTTATATGTTCTTTCAAGGCTAAGAGAATTAAAAAATATTTCTGTACTATCGGAACCAATTTCTTCAGCTGTTATGTAGTTTCCATTTCTAAGATATATATCTACAGGTATGCCAAAGCTTCTATTCTGATAATATCCTGCATTTAGTCCGAAATTTAAAGTGGTATGCTCTCCATCAATCTTTTCCCAAATAGGTAACACATATAAAAGCCTCTTTTGATACCTCCATTTACTTTTTTTTAAGCTCAAGATGCTTCGATTTGTAAATGTTAATTCAGAATAAAGATTTGTTGACTTTATACCATCTAAGAAATCAAAATTTGCTCCAATAGCTATCCTAAATGGCTCTTCTTCATCAAATTTAAAATTATTTTTAGGATCTTGAATTGCAATTAAAACGGATTTTGTATCTGATTTGGCTTTAGAAATATCTGAGAAAATAAATTCAAGAATTAGGAATTCATTTTCTTCAATCTGAGCATCTTTTTTTATTACAATTTCAAAGCTTTTATTCTTTACCACTCCGGTAGCATAATCTGAAGCTATTAGCTCCAGATTAGAGTTAGGGATGCTAAAGTCAGAACCCAGCTGTGCACTTAGATGAGATAAATTGGATATACTAAACTTAAAATCTGATGCAGAATCAGATAGTTTTTTTACCTGGTATTCTATTTTATATGGAAAATCAATAATGTGTTCAGGTATTTTTATTGTATCAGGGTCTGTTAGGAAATTTATTTCCCATTCCTGTGCTAAAATATTTATCTGAGCAAATAAATAGACTAAAAGTATCGCTAAAAATTTCTTCATTTAAATTTTAGTTAGTTAAATGGATGAAGAACTTTAGCATGGTTATATGTTTTATAAACTACATAAGCATGTGGTTTTAATGGAGTAATTAGCTAATAATGAATACAAAGTGATGTAGGCTAAAACCAAATTGCTATTATTATTATTAGAGACTGGTTGGTATATCACAAAAAAAGCCGCCTCGTTCAAAGGCGGCTTTTTTTATCGGTTTTTTCGGGGTATTGAGTAGTCAATACACTAATAGTGTTCTAAATATCTTTTTAAACCACTAAGAAAGCATCACAAAAGAATAACATTACATCAAAGTTTGAACCAGCTTTTCTACCTCTTCTGTATTGTTATAAACATTCGGAGACACCCGGATCGCGTCTCCCCGATAAGAAACAAAAATGTTGGCTTCCGTTAATTTCTGTTTGAGATCATCCATATTGTGATGTACTCCTAATCGAATGCCAAACAAGTTGGAAGCCCGCTTTCCTTCTTCCTCAATTATAAATCCAGCATCTCTGAGTTTCGAAATAGGTTCTCTTACCAACTCATCGCAATAGGTTTTTATGTTTTCAGGATTCCATTCATTAAGTATTTTTATAGCTTCCAGCAACATGGGGACCAGAATAAAATTGCTATGTTCACCAACTTCATACCTAAGTGCCTGAGGTTGATAATCGTTATTGTAATTAACAAGATTGGAAAAATCCTCACTCTTATAACGGTTAATCCAGTTTTCTTCAATCGGATTTCCATCATCAAAAGCCTCCCCGTAATAGGCCATTCCAATGCTATAAGGTCCCATCATGGATTTATATCCGGCAGCAATTAAAGCATCAGGCTTAATCTTCTGAATATCAAAGGGAAGTGCCCCAATGGATTGCGTTCCATCAATGACTAATAAAGCCTCAACATCAGTAGTTCGAGCTCGAATGGCTTCAAGATCGAATATGGTTCCGTCTGCCCAGTGAATATGTCCACATGCAACCATTTTGGTCTTAGTATTGATGGCATCGAGGATGTATTCGTTCCAGAGTTTTGCACGGTTTTCAGTCGTTTGAGGAGGAGTAATAGTTACAATTCTCGCTCCGGCTTCTTCAACTACTTTTCTCCATGGATACACATTACTCGGAAACTGTTCGCTCACTACAAGAATCTCATCCTCTTCATACAAATCCAGATTGTGAGCGACACTTGCCAGTCCATAAGAAACCGAAGGGATAATGACACAACGATTAGGCTCTGAAGTATTAATCAGCTTCGCGAATTCCCTTCTGAGATCATTGGATTCATTGAAGAAATTCTCGCCCTTTACTTTCCAGGGTTGAAGCTTTCGTTGAATTCCTTTTATGCCTGCTTCTTCCACCGATTTCATTAATGGCGACATATACGCGCAGTTGAGATACGTAATTTCAGGATCTAGAGAGAATAAATGTTTTTGGGAGTTCATAGAGCATTTTTTAAAGTAAGATACTTTATTCTTCTCTCGTGGTCATCCTGAATGCTGAAATCTTTTCAGCATTCAGGATGACGAACTAAACTTTGTCATTTCGAACGGAGTGAGAAATCTACGGAATGTAAACAAAGCCAACTTTTAGATTTCTCGTTTCACTCGAAATGACAAATAGAATCTCACCTTTAGGGGAGTACCGCAAAGCAGGAAGGGGTGTCAGTACTGTACTGAGTTTTGGAGACAGAACACCCTGCTTCTTCTTATTTAATCAATCAGAATCTACTTCCCGCAAGGGAAGACTATTCTTCAATTGTAGGATTTTGAGGAGATAAGAAAGGGTCCTCAAACTCTGTTATTTCTCCTTTTGCAACTCTAAGAACTTTATAGTGATTGTCCGAATAACGAGTATCTAAGAAATAGATGAGACCGAAGGAGCCGGGAGCAATTTTGATAATCCACTCTAAAAATTCATAAGGTCTGTCACTTAATCGATTATGATCAATTAGTATTTGTAGATAAAATTCCCCATTAGCGCTTCTTAAATCGTAATATTCATTTACAACATCAATAGAGTCGATCTTTGACCGGATTCTTTCAACTATTTCCTCTAATAGTTTAGTATCCTCATCTTCTTCTCTAAATCCTTCTCTAATACAGAGCCAACCGTTCACATTATCCATATCAAGTCAAAAATCTATACAACCTTGGCTGATCGTTTACATATTCGAAATTCAGGTTTTTTGCTTTCATTCGTTCTACTAAGGGGAGCAGATCTTCTTTTTGTTTGATTTCCAAACCAATCAGAGCAGGACCTAATTCACGGTTCGTTTTCTTGGAATATTCGAAATAGGTGATGTCATCATCGGGACCTAATACATCTCTAAGAAATTCCATTAAAGCTCCGGCGCGTTGAGGGAAATCGACAATGAAATAATGTTTAAGTCCCTGGTATATCAACCAACGCTCATTGATCTCAGGAGTTCGGGTAATATCGTTATTACTTCCACTAACAATACAAACGACTGTTTTTCCCTTAATTTCTTCACGTACAGAATCCAACGCGGTAATAGACATTGCACCAGCAGGTTCAACAACAATCGCTTGTTCGTTATACATCTTCAGAATGGTGCCGCAAATTTTACCTTCCGGAACTGTTATAACCCTATTAAGCACATCTTTACAAATCTCAAAGGTGATCGAACCTACTTTCTGAACGGCAGCTCCATCCACAAATTTATCTATTTCATCAAGCTTAACGATTTCTCCCAGCTCGATGGATTTCTTCATTGCTGGAGCACCTTCCGGTTCAATACCTATCAGTTTTGTACGGGGAGATTTCTCCGCAAAGTATGATCCAACTCCGGCTGAAAGTCCGCCACCACCTACAGGAAGCAGCAGATAGTCAATATCAAAAGAAGAGTCATCCAGGATTTCCTTTCCAACAGTTCCTTGTCCGGCTATAATTTTAGGATCATTGAAAGGAGGGATGAAAGCCGCATTTTTTTCATCACAAAAAGACTTAGCCTCAGCAAAAGAGTCATCAAAAGTATCACCTTCCAAAACCACAGTTACGAACTCCTTTCCGAACATTTTTACCTGTTTTACTTTCTGCTCCGGAGTTGTTACCGGCATAAAAATAGTTCCGTGAATTTGTTTTTTATAGCAGGCCAGAGCTACACCTTGCGCATGATTTCCGGCACTCGCACAGACAACTCCATTCTTCAGTTCTTCAGCTGGAGTGTGATCAATTTTATTATAAGCTCCACGGATTTTATAAGAACGAACTACCTGAAGATCTTCCCGCTTCAGCCAGATATCAGCTTCATATTCTTCAGAAAGCTGATGATTTTTGATTAATGGAGTATGTGTTGCAATATCCTTAAGAGTAATCGCTGCCTGATCAATATCAGCGACACTGATGGTAGATGATGTTATGGTATCTGCCATGTATTCTTACAATGGGTTTTCGATGATTGTGAGTAGTGGAATATATGTTTCTGAGAGATTTAAAGAAGAAATAAAATTATACTTGCAAAATTTTCAGTAATTACTGAAATTACAGAAAAAAATAAATGGAAGATTTTGATAACAAAAAAAATGAATTTATTGCGCACTGGGGAGTATTAGGTTCATCTTGGGGGATTAACAGAACGATGGCGCAAATTCATGCTTTGCTAATCATTAGTGTTAAACCACTTACTTATGAAGAGATTATGGAGGAACTTAAGATTAGCAGAGGTAATGCTAACTCGAATCTCAGAGAGCTTATCAGTTGGGGATTGATAAAAAAAATTGTTTATCCGGGAGACAGAAAAGAATATTTCGAAGCATATAAAGACGTATGGAAAATGTTTACTACGGTCGCCAGAGAAAGAAAAAGAAGGGAGATTGAACCAGCGCTCGAAGTATTAGAAAAGTTTTCAGATTCTCCGGACTCAGATTCAGAAGAGGAGCGGGCTTTTTATAATCAAATAAATTCGATTAAAGAGATGATGGGTAAAGCCGATACCATACTGGAAAAAATTTCAAAATCAGAAGAAAGCAAAGTTGTTCAAACCTTGCTGAAACTTCTATAACATAAACTGGAGGTCTCCATGACTACGCTGACATTAATTTCATATACAATTTATATCATATTTACATTATCAGTTACCATTTGGGTAGGAAATACACTTTACAAAAAAGGTAGAACCTTTCTAATGGAGGCTTTTCATAATGACGAAGAAAAAGCTGGTTCAGTAAATCATTTGTTGAGAGTAGGATTTTATCTATTGAACATAGGCTTTTTACTTTTGTTTTTATCTACAGGAAAAATGCCAGATTCTATTATAGGAATGATAGAACAGCTCTCAACTAAAATTGGGTTTGCTTTACTATTCCTAGGAGGGATGCATTTCTTCAATATGTTTAACTTTAACAATATGAGAAAGAAAGCCAGACTTAACCATAGTTCTTAGTATCAATCAACTGTCTCCCTTTGGAGCCTGCCTGACGGCAGACAGGGGAGACAGAAATCACGCTTGCGGGATTTCAGAGGGAGGACGATTGTGGGAACTAACTTCGAGCCTAACAGTCCTCTCCCTGATCAGCACACAAGTGCGCTGATCTGTCCCTCCCCGAGGAGGGACATTCATTAAATCACCCATCAATAGTATTCAGTAAATCGATATTGGTTTTAAGTTTCTCCAAATATTTTCCATAAGCGGAATAGTTCATTTTTTTAACTCCCCAAAGTGCAATTACCGTAAATAAAATCATGACTCCCATCAAAAGAGCAATTTCTTTTCCTTCTGAAAAAATCTGAGTGAAAGTTTCGCCCCGGTATACCGCAGATAAACAATATCCCATTACCACTGAAACCGGCATAATAAAAGTACCAACCAGCTCTTCAATGGAGAGCATTCTGGTGAGCTTGTTATAATACTTCTCTAATAAGGATTTTATATTATGATCGAAGCTGTCATCCAGTTGTTTAAGATAATGTCGGACCATCAAGAAACCACCGAAATAGTAAGTAAATCCGATGCCCCATAAGAAGATCGCTCTGGGGTAATCAAAGCTTAATACCATCCCAATAAAACAGAATACAGAGAAGAATAATGTCCAGTTCATTCTTAGACGGGTTGCATATTTCAATTTCTGAAGCGGGTTTTTTGATTCTTTTGTAATCGCTGCCATGATTTCCTCCTTATCAATTTGTTTGCGGGATTCAATTTCAGTTTCAAGTTCTTTCCAGGCGATTTCTAACTCATTACTCATGTCATTTCACCTTTCATTTGAGCTATTAGTCGTTCTTTTACACGGTGTAGTTTAACTCCGGTATTATTAGCTGTTAAACCAGTAATTTCAGCAATTTCTTTATTGCTGTATCCATCCAGATGAAGTGAAATAATCATCCGGTCGATTTCATCCAATTGTTTAATAAGCATCATCAAAACATTCCTGCTGTCGTTTTTTTCTTCCATTAATTCTGCCGGTTCTTTGAATTCAACTTCTTCAAAACTTGATGTATCCGGTGTTTTTGAAGCTTTTCTGTTGAAAGTAAATACCGTATTTAGACTGACCCGGTATAACCAGGTTGAAAATTTCGATTCTCTTCTGAAACTCGCGAACGATTTCCAAGCTTGTAGCAGAATCTCCTGATACAAGTCAGCTCGTTCCTGTTTATCATCCACATAGAGTAGAATTACTTTATGTATGATTCCCGAGTTTTCCTGAATTAATCTCGTAAATTGTTCTTCAGCCGCCATTTATTATTTTTGACCGAACTGCATGTTTTGGATTTTTTATTCTCTGAATAAGTGATGTAGAGAACTAACACCCAAAATAAGATTTTGCTAATTTCAATTATGATGAACACCTCATTTTAAATAATGAGTATCCAAAATCCCCAGAATATTACAGAGGAATTTATTTTGATAAGAAATGCTACAAATAGTGACCTAAAACAGATTAGAAATCTAAATGAAGCGGCTTTGCCCCATGTAAATAGTATTCCTGTTTCTGATTTTGAAGAGTTCCTGAGGATAAACTCTTTTTTTAGTGTGATAGAAGAGGAAGGGCGAATTGCTGGATTTTTGATTGTACTAGGTCCGGGAAAGGAATATGACAGCGAAAATTATCGATATTTTTCTAAGCACTATACTAACTTTGATTATGTAGACCGAATTGTAATCGGAGAAGATTTCAGAGGAAAGGGATTTGGTACAAAATTATATGAGTATTTATTTGAGCATACTTCCGAACAATGTATAACCTGCGAGGTGAATATTAAACCTCCAAATCCTAAATCCATTCAATTTCATCAGATGCTTGGTTTCGGAGAAGTAGATCAACAATACTCTGAGGGTGGAAAAAAGTATGTTAGTCTGATGGTAAGGGAACTATGATTAATGAAAAGTAAGTACAGCTAATACAACAATACTTATTCCTGTTAACAGAGCTACAGATCCAAGCTTCTTTATAACAAGTAATTGAGAAAAATCTCCGTTTTTGGCTTTCTTAAGTTTAGCAGACATAATTCCTATTAATCCACCAAGTATTACAAAAAGCACCAGTTTTGCTATCATTGTTGGCATCGTTCCCAAAGCAGCCCAAAAGGGAGTCATTAGATATCCACCTGAAATAAACAGAAGTACTAAGCCAATATGTCCCATTTTTGTAACAGCAGAAGTATTTATCATAAAGGTTCCACGTTCACTTTCTTCCATTTTAGAAGCTGCAATTCCCAGAAACATCATAGCGAAACTGGTTCCAAGACCCATTGCTAAACCAATAAAATGGGTGATCAACATTGCATCTCTCATATTTAAATACCGCTTGTTAGTTTTTAATATTAATCTTCCGGGAGTGTATCAAATTCGGCTCTTTTTTTTCCCATCCATTCCTGCATAGACTCTGGATCCTGCATGATAACTCTCATTTCCTGCATAGCTCTTAAATGAGCTTCATCCTTTTTCATGAACATTTCTTTTCCATGATCATGACTCATGCCTGATATTTCTTCAAAAGTTTCTGCATGGAATTTCATATCACAGGCACCGCCTAATTGTTTACATGTCATTGTTTTCATAATTCAAGGACTAGTTTTTTTCGAAATAAAGATAGATATAAACTGCAGCACCAAAACTGGTCGCATCAGTAGAAACCAGGGAATAGCCTGCTTTCGAGTATTCATCAAGTTTCTGCTGGATGTCTCTGTTAGAATCGTCCTTGATATGATTTTTATTGGCGAAAAGTTTAGTGTAGTAAATAAGTGTTTCTACTTTATAATTGTCCATTTAAACCCCATTAGTTAGTTACTAAAGGGAAAATAACAGATTATCACTCCTCTGCAAAAAGTTCATAAAAATGTCTTCAAATACTATATTGACAAAAAATCAGAATATAAATGAAAAGAGTTTTTCTATTATTTTTTGTAGCTGTATACACGTATTCTACACAAGCTCAAACTGTACATCCGTTGGTAGATCTTGAAGAATTTTCAAGTACGATTATTTTAGAAATCAGATATGCTACTTCCTATAATTTTGTTGGTGAAAAAGTAGATGGTTACGAGGCTTCAAAATGCCTGTTAACAAAATCAGCAGCTGAAGCACTGGCTCAGGTTCAATCTGAACTTTTAAAAAAATCCTATTCTCTTAAAGTATTTGATTGTTACCGCCCTCAACAGGCCGTAGATCATTTTGTAAGATGGGCAAATAGTGATTTTACAGATTCAACAAAGCAATTCTATTTTCCAAGAGTACCAAGTAATGAATTATTTTCCAGAGGATATATTGCTGAAAAATCGGGGCATAGCAGAGGTTCAACAGTAGATTTGACCATTGTAAAACTTCCGTATAAAACTCCGGTAAATTTCAATTATAATTGCCTTGATCCCAAAGGGAATGTAAATCGTGGGAGTGAACTGAATATGGGAACAGCATTCGATTGTTTTGATGAGATGTCACATACTTATAATGAGCAAATAAGTGAAGAGATTCAGAGGAATAGAAAAATTCTTGCGGATGCAATGGAAAAAGAAGGATTTATAAATTATTCGAAAGAGTGGTGGCATTTCACTTATAAGCCAGAGGAATATCCAGATACATATTTTGATTTAGTTATCGAGTAGCTCTTTACTTATTCATTTTCAGTTCAAATTCCTGTTTATCAAATTCAATCCCATTCAGGATTACAGTCAAAAAATGTTTCCCCGGATAAAATACTTTTGTGGTAATTGTCCGGAATGATTGGGATTTGTTGATTGAAGTTTCTGATTTTGGGGGATACTCTTTTTCACTGATTTTGAACACTTTTTTGGAATGACTTCCATTGGCTTTCAGATAATAAACTCCATACTCAATTCTTACTTTTTTAAGCCCTGAACTTTTATTGATCAGTTTAAAACTAAAGTCCAGCGATTCTCCAACTTCAACATTTGGAGTATGTATAACGAAATCTGAAAGAGAAATCTCCTTCACTGAACCATAACCAAACAGCTTCATTACTCGTTGATTTCCCTGCTTCAGTAAGGTTCGGCAAGCATGTTTTATTAACTTATCCGTTTCTTCGGTGTTACCAATCCATTGTTCAGCTATTTCAATTACTAACTCCGGATGATCTTTGGATATATCATTCAGATTATTAGCTACACTTCTGCGAACTGTTTCGGAATGATCATTTTTCAGATTTTCGAGAACAGGCAGAATAGGCTCAGAATTCTTTTTTAATTCAGGAACCCCAAGTGCCCATGGAAGTCGGGGGCGGTAACCTTCTGAAGCCAAACGCCGAACGGATGGATGTTCATGCTTAGACCATTCCAGCATTTGTGGTTTCATTCTATCAGGATATTGAATTAGAAAAGGTCGTATGGCAAACTCACAGGTAACAAACTGAGTTATTTGTTCCATGGCTTGTATTGAATCTTCTGGATAATCCGTTCCATAAAGCTGAATAAAATCGGGAAGGAATGCATACTCAAAAGTATCAACCGGTGCACCATTTTTTTTGAGAGCTGGTATCAGATTGATAATTAACCCGATCATTTCCGAATAATCATCCGGTAGCTGTTTGTATAAACTTACAGTAATATGCCTTAACCGTTCTTTTAATTCTCGGTTCTCCCATTCACTATCATATATTTCTTCAAGAAAACCTGCGGAGCTAAACCCAGGAATTACATCTTCACAAGAAGTGCAAAGAATGTTAAAAAGAGCTTCGTTATATAAATATTTAAGAGGTTCTGCCATAAAATCCGGATTTCTGTAGGGTAAATATTGTGATTCATTCTGACAACCCTATGTCATAAAAAAAGCAGATTATAAAAAATAACCTGCCTTAAGATTTGGGCGATTCATTTCAGGCTGCCACTTTATTTTTTTGGTTCAATGTTTCAATTCTATTTCGTTTATGCTCTGATATCATACCTGTCTCGGCATAAATTTTAGCGTCTTCAAGAACAATATCCAATAAGCCTGCCATTTTTTTCTGCATCATTGGTTTCATAAACCGTCCCATGAAGCCTTTTAACTGGAATTCGGCATTCATTTCAAGAACAGATGTATTTCCTCCGGAAGGAATAACTTTCCAGTCATTTACAGCTTTAGAAATAAAGCCAGGCATTCCTTTTGTAACTTCGTAAGCAAGGTTCATGAATTCATTGCTGTATTTAACCAGTTTCTCTTCAATTTTATTAAAACCTTTTGCATTAACATCGCAAAAACGTTCATCGCAGGGAGCTCCTTCAAATTCAGAATTTCCTTTTCCAACCGAATGATCAACACTGGATGCCCACATGTAGGCGTCAGAAAAACCCGGGCCGATTATGTCCCAAAGCTTTTCAGATGAAACGTTGATTTTTATTGATCGGGTGACTTTAAATCCGTGTGTGTTTAATTGAGTTTCCATTGTCTATCAAATTTTATGAATGGTTTAACTACAACCAATTTAAAAGACCTGAATACCATCTAATTCAGAAGAACGCCCAATCATTTGCTTAAAACGTTCAATCTGTAAGCAGAAGGGGAAAGATCAAATTGAGTTTTAAATATGGATGAAAAAGTAGAGATGTCCTGAAATCCACAATCGAAAGCAATATTACCAATAGACTCAGTAGTTGTAGCAATAAGTTCAGCAGCTTTATTCAATCGCCGTTTCCGGATATATCTTGCCGGACTTTCATCAAAAGTTTTCCTGAATTCTCTTTTAAAAGTTGATAAGCTCATATTGCAAAGAAAGGCAAGTTGCTCAATACTTAGGTCATTAAACAGATTGTTTTCAACGGCTTCTTTCAATTTCAGATTTACCGGAGCAAAAATATCAGAAAGTAGCTGACGGATATCATTATGATTTTCTGATTTCAAAAGAATCATCATCAATTCTTTGAGTTTTAAAATTCCTAATTCCTCATCAAAAGCATCCGGCGATTCAAAAAAGATGGTAAGATTACTCATATACTGTTCAATAAGTTTGTTACTGATCAGTTTTTTCGGAACAGGGATTTCTTCTTTATTCAGAAATGAAGGGACTTCATTTTCATAAATCATTTTCAACATCTTCGGGTAAAGATATACTGCAATAGCCTCACATTCTTCCGACTGCTGTGACTGAAGGTACCTTTGCACGTAATTATTACAGTTCTTTATCACAGCCTCTTTTTCATCCAATCTGCTTGCTCCACGAGTATCATAGCTGATCATACGTCCCTCAACCATGTAAAAGAAACAGGCGAAATCGAGGATTTCACCTGAAATATCAAATGGAGCTTTAAAACGCGCACGCTGGAATAGTGGCATTCCTTTAAATTCGATGACTTTATTACTAATAATCATCCCGGAAAATAATTGACCGAACTGAGAATTACTTTCTGAAAAAGTCCAAAATTTAATTATTTAAGTTCAAAAATTACTTTGATTCATTTATACTTTTCTAGTTTGCCAAGGACCTCTTTTGCTTGATTAAAATGTCGCAATTCATGATTTACCATTTCTTCAATGAACTCATCAACAGGAAAAGTAATGCCCTTAAACATTGGAGAATAGATAACCGATTTATTTTTAATATGGTCTCCAAGATCTATGATATGTTTTTTTAGTGTCTCCTGATTATTAGTAAATCGATGGAATATGTCTTTAGAGACAACTACCTCTTTTGAGTTCCATGGTGTCATTGTTTTCATTTTCTTTAGCCGGGTTGGCTCAGTTGCATTTGAGATAAGCTTCAGAAAGAAAGAATTAATGATTTCGAATCGGGCAGTAAATGGCAATTTCAGAGAACCAGATTTCAGTTTCGTAAAAACTTCGAAATAGCTTTCATTTATCAGAATAATATGTTCAATAATCTGACCAATGCTCCATGATTCGGTATCAGGTTTCCAGTTGAGATCTTCATAACTCAACTCCTGAAAATTTTCTTTGAACAGGGATGTATTTCTATCAATTCGGGTGATCCAGTCTTTGCTCATGTTATTTCTGATAATTATTGTTCAAAAATAAAATCCGAACTACTAAGCTAAAATTAATTGGTATAAACCAAGATCAGATACGAACCCTGTTCATCAGCTTACTGAAGTTGGTAGAATCAATTCGTAAGTAGGAAGCGAGATCTTTTTGCGGAACCATAGATAATAAATGAGGACTTCTACTCATAAAAGATTTGAAGCGACTTTCAATATCATAGGCCATCAGTTCAAAATATCGGTCCAGTAATCCAACCAGAACACGTTCATTATATTTTCGGTACATTGTTTCCAGACTTCGGTGTTTTTCAATCAATGCCTCATGAATAGCAACAGGAATTCGAATAAAGCTACTGTCTGTTATGGTTTCCAGATAATATTTAGAAGGTTCACCGGTAAGCACTGAGTCGATAATACCACTGAAACCCGGTGCATAAGTAAAAGCAATAACGTGAAATTTATCATTGTGCAGATAATAGGACTTTTGAATTCCTTCAATGATATAATACAAATACTCTTCGGTTTGACCGGGTGCAGTCATTACCGTTTTTTTGGGCAAAGAATAGTATTGCCAGTGTGATACATATTCTTCCAGAATATCCTCGGGAACCGGGTGAGAAGAGGCGAGAAACTTTTTCAGCAATTCATGTTCTTTCATAAGAGAAAGCTAAGAGTTTCAAAGAAAGCATAAAAATCAGGTAACTTTTTAAATCCTATTTCCGTACCGGGCTCGGTGTTTAATCATCAAGCTAAGGAGAACATCATGGAAAAAGGTTATGGTATTGCAATCGGGATTGGAATCGGAACCGCCATTGGAGTAGCTACAGGAAGTTTAGGACTTTGGATTTCCTTGGGTGTTGTTCTTGGAGTATTAATCGAAAATGGTGAATTCGACGAAATTATGGAGAAGTGCGGATTTGAAACTGAGGACTAAGGTATAGACTTATTATCAGATTAATCCCATTAATTAACTTCTTTCTTTTCTTTTGAAGCAGAAATGGCTTGTTCTATGGCTTCTAAAATAGACACACTGGTTGCATTAAACCCTTCGATATTTGAGGAAGTTACTTCAAATTCTCCATCTGGGAGAGATTGAATATCCAGTTCTATTTTAGTGTTTTCCAATTGCATATTGATCAGCTAACTACGCAATTGGTAGTAATCGTTCCATCTTTATTTTTATTACTAAAAAAGGCGTATTACAAAATATAACTATCTACAATTCGGAGCATACTCACCTTCCATGGTTCTGAAATAGCGATATCCATTCAGATAGGTTTTATCATCGCGGTATTCCAGTTCATAAGAATCCTGAGATCCATTATAGTAGGTAAGAACAAGCAGGAGAGTTCCGTTATTTCCGGAGACCACATCCCAGGTACCGGATCCGGCTTTTTGGCTGTCGCTGTAACCCGAATAATTGGAACCTCCCAAGGTCATCGTGTTGCTACTTCCAAAAATAAAATAGCCTTCACTGCATAAATCCATTGATTCCTCTGAACTATATCCTCCACCAGTGGAAGAAGAATAGGAATCCATATAGGTAAGTTTGACATCCTGAAAGAACTCTATCCATTCCACGATTTCATCGCTTTTCTCTACTTTTTTAAAAGTGAAAGATTTATAAATCTCTTTTGCTGTCTCGATATGTTTGTCCGTAAACATATTCGGATAGGTGGCAATCATTATGGAAATGCCCAGTCCTTCTTCATTCGGGTTTTCAATTCCGATTACATAACTTTTCGCATTACTCCCTTCCAGTTTACCTTCAAATATCCCGCCAATAGCAGTCGCTGAAAGATGCTCTAATTCTCCCTGGAGTTGCATATTTGTCCCATAACCTTCTTTTAACCCTTTTTTTGCTTCTTCTTCCAGTTCACTTTTGGTGTAGGTATGGGTGGTAATAACTCCAATTCCGGGAATAGTGCGGGATTGCATCAGAATAGATTCCTCCTGTTCCTGACCAACCCAGCCTTCCGGAATAGTGAATGAAATTCCATATTGCTCGTAGTTAATTACGCCAGTGAGTTGAGCTTTTAAGTGTTCGGTAGTCAGAAGAGCAAGTATTAAGAGAAGTAATCTGATTTTCATGAGTATAAATAAACAAAAAATGAGATTCTTTTGCACTATCTCTATTTTCGTCATCCCTGGCCTGATCCGGGATCTTATTCTAACTCGTCATCTAATTTTTAAGCTTATGTACTTTTGGCTTGATCCAAAAGTACCAAAAGATCAAGGCTGATAAATTTTGATGGGATTCATCTGCGCTCGTTTAATAAATTCAATGGTCTTCATTCTTTCTATCCAGAGAATCTATCCGAGCCTGTGTGAATTTATTCCTCCTGCGGAGACACTCACTCCGTTTCATCCTATTTCATCAAAATTTATAAGGCCGGAGATTTAATCTCATTCATTCTAATTTCTAATGCGGAATTCTTTTATGGATCCCAAAAAAGACCGGAAGAAATGCGGTAGGAATGTAATTGGAGCAAAGCAGAAGCCAGCCCATGGAAGGATAACAACGACTGGTTAAAACAACATCTTCATTTCTTACGGCGACTTTTATGCACCTTTTGGTCGCTCAAAAGGTGCATAAATACGGAGCTAAAAATTATTTAACTAAATAGTTAAAATCCCGTACCCATGCGTCACTTCCAAAATTTGATTATGTTTTCGGGTAACTAAAAGGAGAAAAAATGGATTGGTCGATTGTAGTATTAATAATGTCAGGGATGGTAAGTCTGGTCCTTTTTATGGGGATTTTGATATTCGGTATAAAAAGATCTTCTGAATTTAAAGAGCAGGCAAAAATAATCGATAAGAAAGCCAGATATCTCGATTCGGATACCAAAGCATTGTGGAAAGCGCTCAAAGAAAGTGAAGCCGAGAAAGAGAACATCCTCGAACGTCTGCAAAATCTGGAAGCCATTGTAACCAGTGAAGCTTATGAAGCTATAAAATCAGGGGAAGAACCGGAAAATATCCGGTTACATTTAGAAGAAGAAGAGACTGAAGAAACGAGTGATGCCGATAAAGCGGCTACCATTGCTAAGAGGGTGAGGTAATACTCCGTATTGCGATGGTCTGAAGACCTTCGCTTGATAACTTGATTAGAACTAGTCAGGTACACCAGCGAAGGGTTTTAACCCTTCGTGATTATGAATGTTGATTAGCCTTGAAGCAAGTCAGAGACTTGCCGGGCTTTTACTCTGAAGTCACAGACTTAAGAGATCGGGGGACACTTGTAGCAGGGTGGGACTTGTACTAGATTAAAGTAATTTTACTGCTATTTAAAAAACGAATAAGGATGGAGAAAAAATTTCAGGAAGCAGATTATTACCTCGAATTCAAGAGAATTAGAAATAAGTTTAGAAAATATGATTCTATAGGACTACTGGAGAGAGCGTTTGATTTTTTATACCACTCAAAAAAAGATCCGATTAAGCAAATTAGTAAACAGCCATGGAATGTATTGCTGTTCATAAAATGGATATTAATTGATGACAACTTCTATCACAAAAAAAGAAAGTATCCATCACAAAAAGATTTTCTAAATATTCTTCAGTCCGTAAGAGATTTAGGTGGGAAAGTAAGACTTCCAGAAACTGGAGAAGATTTAAGATTATTTTTCCGTTTATTCGCCTTCCAACAATTCCACTATCAAACTAACTTCAACTTTTCAGCATTTACGAGGCAATTTATACTTTTCAATGATTTACCGGAAAATCATTTTTACAAAAAAAATTTTAAAGATTTAACAGATCTTGATATTGAAGATTTTCTGACTATGTCACTTTTTCTAATCTTAAAGCTTAAAGATAAACTAAGACCAGTGACAGTTGAATTGGTTCAGTCGTATTTTGCTACAAAATATTCAAGAGAACAAACTGAACAATACTTAAATACGATTTCTTTAAATATTGAGGGTGCAAGAAAATGGTTGAAAGAGAATAACTCTAATCTAAGAAAATCAGAAGAATTTTATGAGCAGTCTAAGCTTATGAGGTACCCTCTTCTAAAAGTGGGGGCAATATATTATCCTTATAATTTAAATATACTTTTTAGAGGACTGGAATACTTTGTTCATGATCTTTTGAAGGAAGATAATGAAACAGAATTTCTTAAAAGGTTTGGAGGAATCTTTGAAAAATACGTTCACAAACTGATCGGCTATTCTAAGTCAAAATATTTTACCGAAGACGAGCTACTAAATAAGATTAAGAACAATTCTAAAGTAGTTGATTTTTTGATTCTCGAAGGTAAAAATTCAGTTCTATTAGATGCTAAAGGGATCGAAATGCATTACAAAGGTAAAGTTTCATCGAACCCTTATATTTTAAAAAGTAAGCTTAAAACTTCAGCGCTAAAAGGAATCAGACAAGCCTTTGATTTAATTGATAACCTCAAACAAAAAAGAGAGTTTAGTGAATTAAATGTTTATCAAAACAATTTTTTAATTGTAGTAAGTTTTAAAGAATTATTTCTTGGAAATGGTGTTGATTTCGCTAAATCTATTGGAAAAGAATTTATAAAAGGAGTAAGAAAAGATTATGGGGATGACTTATATATCCCTTTGGAAAATATTTACTTCATCAGTGTTGATGATTTAGAATTATGGGTTTCTTTGATTAGAAATAAAAAAATATCCTTTTCAAGAGGATTAATAAAAGCAAAAAAAGATGATTCAAATCCAAAAACCTCCAAATTTAATTTTATTCAACACATATTAGAATGGAATTTAGGTTTTTAATACACCAGAGTTCATGATTCAGTATTTGGAAGCTTTATTGAAGGGAAAAAAATGATTTAAAAAACACAGCGAAGTAATCACAGTGGGTTCGCTCCTGAGAGAGGGATTGCCGCCTTGCTGCTTGGTTTGTAAAAAGGGGGAGAGGGAAAAAAGAGAAGTCATCCTGAGGATACTTCCGAAGGATCTGAGCGGATATCCGCCAAGGTCCTTCGCTTTCGCTCAGGATGACACCAAAGAAAGTCTTTGCGAGGAGACTCGAGTATGCTAAAGTTTAAGAATTAATCGACGAAGCAATCTCAATGCACCGGGCATCAATTACAAGATTGCTTCTCCCGACATTCGTCGGGATCGCAATGACGGTAATTAATTATTCTCCGGTCTCAGTTTCCTAACCGTAGCTCCGGCTTGCCACATTTCGCTTTCTCGGAGTTCAGCTAGTTCTTTTTCAAGACCTTCACGGTAGTCGGGCTTGGAGTTGGCATCGATACTTTTCTGAGCTTCGTTACCTGCTGCTACTTCACTGTATAGTTTTTCGAATACGGGTTTAGTAGCATCACGAAACGGTTTCCACCAATCTAAAGCACCACGTTGAGCGGTAGTGGAGCAGTTTGCATACATCCAGTCCATACCATTTTCGGCAACCAGTGGCATGAGAGACTGAGTAAGTTCTTCTACCGTTTCGTTAAAAGCTTCGGAAGGGGAGTGACCGTTTGCACGAAGTACTTCATACTGTGCAGCAAAAATCCCCTGAATGCAACCCATCAGTGTACCGCGCTCTCCGGTTAAATCAGAGAATACTTCCTTACGGAAATCAGTTTTAAAGAGGTACCCGGATCCAACACCAATGCCAAGTGCAACTACCCGATCAAATGCATTTCCGGTAGCATCCTGGAAAATGGCAAAGCTGGAATTCAATCCGCGCCCTTCTAAAAACATACGTCTTAATGAAGTCCCGGATCCTTTTGGAGCAACCAGAATCACATCTACATCATCCGGAGGGATAATTCCGGTACGTTCTTTATAGGTTATTCCAAATCCATGTGAAAAATAAAGTGCTTTACCGGGAGTAAGATGTTTTTTAACCGTTGGCCAAAGCGAAATTTGTCCGGCATCGGAGAGCAGATACTGAAGCACAGTACCTCGTTCACAGGCCTCTTCCAATTCGAATAAAGTTTCGCCGGGAACCCAGCCATCAGCAACGGCTTTGTCCCATGTTTTGGAGTCTTTACGCTGACCAACAATTACATTGAAGCCGTTGTCTTTAAGATTGAGAGCCTGTCCCGGTCCTTGTACACCATAACCTAAGATCGCAATGGTTTCATTTTTCATTGTTTCCCGGGCTTTATCGAGAGGGAATTCTTCCCGTGTTACTACTTCTTCTTCGACTCCGCCAAAATTTAAAAGTGCCATTTGTTCTGTTTAGTTTATTTAAGTGAGTTAATTTAGTCCACAGTAGGCAGTAAGCAGTGTTTGCTGCTAAGTACTGCCAACTGCTTACTGTGATACTGTTAAAAGTTCTTCGACCTGTTTTCCAAGTCCGTATTGTTCGCGGCTTACAGCAATCCTTCCGGAGCGCACAAATTCTACAATATCATATTGTTTGAGTTCATCGAACAAAGCTTTGGTCTCGCGTTTAAACCCGGCTTTTTCTATCACCACGAATTCTTTTTCGATGGTTAGGAAGCGGGCACCATGTTCACGGACGATGCGTTCCACTTCCAGTCCGTTGGTAAGAGAATCGGTTCTCAGTTTATATAGAGCCAGTTCCTGCTGTACTACTTCTTTCTTTTTATAGTATCCGGCTTTGAGTACTTCTACCTGTTTTTCAATTTGCTTGACTACTTTCTGAACTAGTTCCTCAGTTTCAGTAACGGCAATGGTGAAGCGATGTATTCCTTCTCTTTCACTTTCAGAAGTTGTGAGACTTTCGATATTGATTTTCCGCTTAGTGAAAATGATAGTGATCCTGTGAAGGAGTCCTACATGATTTTCGGTGTAAGCGGTTATAGTAAATTCTTGTTTGTCCATGGTTAAAATTCTTTAGTTATGCCGGTTGCCATTCCTGACCCACCCCTCAATCCCCTCCGCCGGAGGGGATGTTCTTTGGTTCTATTCAGAGCTTTATTGAAAAGTCTTCCTCTCCTTGGAGAGGAAACAAAGGTGAGGGGCAGTAGCACCATATCAATCACTCCAATCTGATTTCAGCTACTCCCGAACCGCTTGGTACCATCGGGAATACATTATTTTCTTTTCCAACCATTACTTCTAGGAAGTAGGCTCCATCATGATTTACAAATTCCTCTATAGCTGCTTCCAGATTATAACGTTCTGTTACTTTATTGGTTGGGATATAAAAGCCTTTGGCAATCGTTTGAAAATCCGGATTAATCATTTCTGTGGATGAGTAGCGTTTATCAAAAAACAGCTGTTGCCACTGCCGTACCATACCAAGAAATTCATTATTCAGCAGAAGTACTTTTACTTTTGCTTTGGTTTGATAGATAGTAGCGAGTTCCTGAAGTGTCATCTGGAAACCACCATCCCCAACTACGGCAATAACTGTTCTTTCGGGAGCACCCAGAGCAGCCCCCAGCGCGGCAGGAAGACCGAAGCCCATAGTTCCAAGTCCGCCTGAGGTAATGTTGCTCTTCGATTGAGTGAATTTCGTATATCGGCAGGCTACCATCTGGTGCTGACCCACATCAGTTACCAAAATGTGATCTCCACCGGTTTTATCGTTTATAATCCGAATTACCTCACCCATACTTAGAATCTCTGATTTTGGATGAAGTTCTTCATCAATTACTTTTTCCCATTCCTGTTTATCGCAATCACGGAAGCGTTGCAGCCATTCTTCATGACTATTTGGTTTTACCAGTTTTGTAAGTTCTGTAAGAGACTCTTTTGCATCACCGAGAACTGCAACGGTCGTTTTTACATTCTTATCGATTTCGGCAGGATCAATTTCAAGATGAATGACTTTTGCCTGCTTCGCATATTTCGAAAGATTTCCTGTTACCCGGTCATCAAAGCGCATACCTATGGCGATTAATACATCACATTCATTAGTAAGCAAATTGGGTCCGTAGTTCCCATGCATTCCAAGCATGCCAACATTTAAGGGGTGATCAGTTTCTAACGCTGAAAGCCCCATGATAGTCCATGCGGATGGGATTCCAGTCTTCTCGATAAAGGTTTTGAATTCTTTTTCAGCCTGAGCCAGAATCACTCCCTGTCCAAACAGGATGTAAGGCCGTTCTGCATTGTTGATCAACTCAGCAGCTTCCTCAATCTTTGAAAGATCCAGTTTTGGTTTTTCGATATAACTGCGAACAGACGTACATTTTATATAGTCAAAATCGAGTTCACCAAATTGGGCATCCTTGGTAATGTCTACTAAAACTGGTCCCGGGCGACCAGAGCGAGCAAGGTAAAAAGCTTTAGCAAGTGCATCAGGGATTTCTTCGGCTCGGGTTACCTGGTAATTCCATTTTGTAACCGGCATGGAAATACCAATTACATCCGTTTCCTGAAAAGCGTCACTTCCAAGAAGGGAAGAAGCAACCTGCCCTGTAATACAAACCACTGGGGTGGAATCGATTTGAGCATCTGCCAGTCCTGTAATTAAATTGGTAGCTCCGGGACCGGAAGTAGCAAGACATACCCCAACTTTGCCACAGGCGCGGGCATATCCTTGTGCGGCATGACTCGCACCTTGTTCATGGCGAGCAAGTACATGATGTATCTTTTCCTGATAATCATACAGAGAATCATAGACTGGCATAATTGCTCCACCCGGATATCCAAAAGCTAAATCGACGCCTTCTTCAATCAAAATTCGAACCACAGCTTCTGCACCGGTAATTCGTTCTGTATTAGATGTTTTTGATTTTGATGTTTGTTCGGGTGCTTCTACTGTTCCCATAATGAGTGAGATTGAGTGAGTGTATTAAAATTCATCGGTGATACAGCCTTTTGAGGCTGATGAAACGGTTTTAGCATATTTATACAGCTGTCCTCTTTTTTCTTTTAAAGGAGGCTCTTGCCATTCCGCTTTTCGTGATTCAAGTTCTTCATCACTTACATCTACGTGAATGGTATTCTTTTCGGCATCTATACTGATCAGATCACCATCTTTAACCAAAGCGATATTTCCACCTGTTTGCGCTTCCGGAGTTACATGTCCAACTACAAAGCCATGTGAACCACCAGAAAATCTTCCATCAGTAATGAGTGCTACATCTTTTCCTAATCCGGCACCCATGATTGCAGATGTGGGCTTCAGCATTTCAGGCATTCCCGGACCACCTTTTGGGCCTACATATCGGATTACAATTACATCGCCTTTCTGAACCTTTCCTTTACTAATTCCTTCATTGGCTTCTTCTTCACTGTTAAAAACACGGGCAGGGCCGGAAAAAGCCAAACCTTCTTTTCCGGTTATTTTGGCAACGGCGCCTTCTTCGGCAAGATTTCCATACAGAATCTGAATGTGGCCATTTGGTTTAATAGGATTATCCACTTTGTGAATTACATCCTGATCTACTTCAAGAGCATTTACTTCGGCTAAATTTTCAGCGATGGTTTTACCCGTAATGGTCATGCAATCGCCATGAAGCATACCTTCTTCAAGCATATATTTCATAACTGCAGGAATTCCACCCACGTTGTGAAGGTCTTCCATTACATATTTTCCACTTGGTTTTAAATCACCAAGAAAAGGAGTAGTGTCACTTATGTGCTGAAAATCTTTTAATGTAAATTCGATATCTGCTTCTTTTGCAATTGCGAGCATATGAAGTACCGCATTTGTAGATCCACCAAGCACTGTAACTAATCGAAAGGCATTCTCCATCGATTTTTTAGTAAGGATATCTTTGGGCTTGATATCATTTTCAAGAAGTTTAATGAGGTGTTTGCCTACTTCTTCGCATTCGATAACTTTATCACTTCCATTAGCAGGGTTCGAAGCATTGTAGGGGAGAGTCATACCCATTGCTTCAATTGCCGATGCCATGGTATTTGCAGTATACATACCACCACATGCTCCCGGCCCGGGACAGGCATTCATCACAATATCTTTAAATTCCTGGTCGTCGATTGAACCGGATACTTTTTGTCCCCATGCTTCAAAAGCAGAAACTACATCCAGTTTTTGGCCATTGTGATGCCCCGGAGCAATCGTACCTCCATAAACTAAAATTGCAGGACGGTTCACTCTCAGCATAGCCATTAATGCACCGGGCATGTTTTTGTCACACCCAACAATAGCAACCATCCCGTCATAACTCATCCCTTTCACTACCGATTCCATAGAATCAGCAATTAAGTCTCTGGAAGGAAGAGAGTACCGCATTCCCGGAGTTCCCATGGAGATTCCGTCACTAATTCCAATAGTATTGAAAATGAGCCCGGTCAAAGAAGATGCATTTACTCCACGCTTTACATGAACAGCAAGATCATTAAGGTGCATGTTACAAGGATTTCCCTCATAACCAGTACTGGCAACTCCAATCATTGGTTTTTTAAGATCTTCATCACTTAAACCAAGTGCATGTAGCATTGCCTGTGCGGCAGGTTGAGTTCCATCCTGTGTGATGTGTTTGCTGTATTTATTGAGTTCTGACATTCAGTAGTTCAAAAATATGGTTCAAAAAAAAAGCCTTCCGGTTCGGGAAGGCTTTTTAGTTTCTAAAATGATTTATCAACATATAGCTTTCCCTGATCGGTATGAAATACCAATGACTCGAATAATGACCAAAGAAATGACTGTTGATAGCATAATTATAATTTCTTTACGCCAGCAAAGAAATAGCTAAAAGCGCCGAATATCAATAGAGGAGTGAAATAAATATCAGAATTAATGGAATGGCCAACTGAAATTTAAGAACCACCACGAGGTTTAAATTTACCCTTTATGACTTCCTGAATAGGTTTATTATCAATTTTAGCCTCGAGCCATGATATGATGTCCAAATACAAAAATGCTCTTCTTTGATAAGGCATTTCCTGTATTTCAAGTAGCCTTTCCCGTAACTCAATGAACTTCTTTCGAAGTTCTGAGGCATTCGTAGAAGTAAGATTCCGAAGAAATTTAAGAATTTCTTCCTGAACCAAATTCAGGTCATTCATCTTTCTTATGAAACGATAGGTTGAGCGAGCCTGATGTTCTATTAACGTCTCATTACCAAGTTCAAAATGAGCAATCAGATTCAGGATACGTGCAAAACAGTGAATATCTTCCCTTAGCCTAGGATCAGGATAATTAATGATCTTATTTAAATAGAAAATGGTTTCCTGAATTTTACCCGCTCCAAAGTACATACAGGCAATCTTGTAATAAAACACTAAAATTCGGTGTGGATCGATCCTGCTTTCAAATTTTTCGATCTGGTCATTTAATTCCGGGATGATTATAAGTCCTTGCGTAAAAGTGCCGGTAATAAAATGCTGATTAATTAACGAGGTATAGTAATATTGAAATCCAAGGGTATCTAAATTTTCATTTGATCGGGTAGGAGGGTTATCAAGAAATTCCTTCAATCTTTGAACTTCCTCAGCATGTTTTTCATCATGTCCAAGAATGAAAAGGGCTTCGAGAAGCACATGCATTCCTTTCAGATACCAGATCGATTCCAGTTCCAGCATTTCCGGGTTTTTACGAAAGTGTTCCACCCATTTTTGTGCATATCGATACTGCATCAGGAAGTCCTGGACAATAAGGCTGTACCAGGCAAAAGATACATTCAGGTAGTGTTTTTCGAAAAAACCGATATTTGTTAAGTCTATTTCTGAGAGTGCGTTATCGAAGAATTTTTCGGTGATGTCAAAATCTCGCTCACTTCGTACATGACCTGCTTTTACATAAATTCCATAAAGTCTCAAAGCCAGATTTGATAGTGCATGATACCGGCTGACAGACCCAACAGATACTTCTGTTTCCTCTATAAGTTGATCCGCTCTGTTTCTTAAACTTCGTGTGATATACTGTGACTCAATAAGCTTTTCAAAACCAAGAATTTCTGAGGTAAGAGTAATTCTATGATTATTTTGAGAAATTGATTTGGCTTTATCAAGGATTTTCAGGCTTTGTTTGTAAAGGCCTTTGTCGTATAAAATCCGTGCATAATCGATTTGCTCTCTTAGTTGTATATCGATGTTATGGTTTACATAAGTCAGACGAAGGCTTGTAAGAATTTGTCGGTAAAGATGAGCTTTTAAGTTAGAGAGTTGTGTTTTTTTTAGATCAATAATTTTTTTAACAATTACTTCTTCGTCATAGTCTTTGGCTTTATCTACAGCATCAAATAGCTGAATAAATTTAGCGTCTTCAGGACTATTTCTGGTGGCATAAATCTTAAAACTCCGTTTCTCAGACTTGGAAAGGGACTTAATTAACTGATATAAATGATCATTTGGTTGGTTGGCCATTGTAGAAAAAAAGAGTTTTTATGGTATCTAAAATATTGTAATTAATGATTTTAATTTTTTAACAACCTTTTTTGGCGATCGTTGGTTGTTGTAATATACAAGTATTTCAGTTTCGTAAGTAGATGTAGTCCAATTACTTTCAAATACCAATTACGGATTCTGACCAATTCTGTAATGACAAGTTGATAAGTTAGAAATCACTAGTACAATGCCAAACAAGAGAATTCAGATTTTTGACACTACTCTCAGAGATGGTGAACAAGTTCCGGGATGCCAGCTTAATACTGAAGAAAAGATTGAGGTGGCACAGGCATTAGAAAGTCTCGGAGTGGATGTGATGGAAGTAGGATTTCCGATTTCTAGTCCGGGGGATTTTGAATCCGTTCAAAAGATTGCCTCAATCATTAAAAACTCAACAGTTTGCGCTCTCTCGCGAGCCGTTGAAAAGGACATCGAAGTAGCAGCTGAAGCAATAGCAAAAGCAGCACGTCCACGAATTCACACCGGTATTGGAACATCAGATAGTCATATCTTTGATAAGTTGAAGTCTACCCGCGAAAACGTTTTGGAACGCGGAGTAGCGGCCGTCAAATATGCTAAGCGTTTTGTAGAAGATGTAGAATTCTATGCAGAAGATGCCGGAAGAACGGATAATGAATATCTTGCTCAGGTAATTGAAGCGGTAATTGCAGCAGGAGCTACAGTGGTAAATATCCCTGACACAACCGGATATTGTCTTCCATGGCAATATGGTGAGAAGATCAAATTCCTTAAAGAGAATGTTATAGGCATTGATAATGCTATTATTTCAACTCACTGCCATAACGATCTTGGATTGGCAACGGCAAATTCTATTGCAGGTGTTGCAAACGGAGCCGGACAAATTGAATGTACCATCAATGGGATCGGAGAACGTGCCGGTAATGCTTCTTTGGAAGAAGTTGTTATGATTCTTCGTCAGCACAGTGATTTAAAATTTGATACAGGGATAAACACTAAGTGTTTAAAATCGATGAGTGAACTGGTTTCAACAAAAATGAGAATGCCTGTTCAGCCAAACAAAGCAATTGTTGGGGCTAATGCATTTGCACACTCATCAGGTATTCATCAAGACGGGGTAATTAAAAGTCGTGAGACCTATGAAATTATCGATCCATTGGAAGTTGGTGTGGACGAGTCTTCTATCGTACTCACAGCCAGAAGTGGTCGTGCAGCTCTTAATTACCGGGCAAAAAAACTTGGTTTCGATGTACCCAGAGAAGTAATAGAAGAGCTTTACAAGCAATTTCTGGTAATAGCCGATGAAAAGAAAGTCGTGCAGGATTCTGATTTAATCGTACTTTTCTCTCAAACAGCAGTTAAAACAGCCTAAGGAGTTTATGGGCAAAACATTATTCGAGAAAGTCTGGGATCGACATGTAGTTGACACGGTTCAGGGCGGATTAGAGATTTTATACATCGATCGACATTTCATTCATGAAGTAACAAGTCCTCAGGCTTTTGATGGCATTCGAAATCGTGGCATAGATATTTTCAGAAAAGAACGAATTGTAGCTACAGCTGATCATAATGTGCCAACCAAAGATCAGCACCTCCCAATTAAAGATGTACTTTCAAGATTTCAGGTAGATACCCTTACCAGAAACTGTAAAGAATTCGGAATAGATCTGTATGGGTTAGGGCATAAATATCAGGGAATAGTACATGTAATAGGTCCTGAACTTGGAATTACCAAGCCAGGAATGACCATCGTTTGTGGTGATAGTCATACTTCAACTCATGGAGCATTCGGAACCATTGCTTTTGGAATTGGGACCTCACAGGTAGAACAAGTAATGGCAACGCAGTGTTTATTACTTCAGCGACCTAAAACAATGCGGATCAATATTGAAGGTGAGCTTGGTGAAGGAATCTATTCCAAAGATATTATCCTATACATTATTTCTAAACTAACTACTTCGGGTGGTACCGGACATTTTGTAGAATATGCAGGCTCAGCAATTCGCTCACTTTCGATGGAAGCCAGAATGACAATCTGTAACATGAGTATTGAAATGGGGGCACGTGGGGGAATGATCGCTCCCGATGAAACTACGTTCGAATATGTAAAGGGAAGGAAACATGCTCCTAAGGGAGAAGAATTTGATAAAGCAGTTGAATTCTGGAGTAATTTATATTCAGATGAAGATGCAGTATTTGATTCAGAGTATACTTTCCAGGCAGAAGATATTGAACCGATGATCACCTATGGAACCAATCCTGGAATGGGAATCGGTGTTACTCAGAATATTCCAAGGATTGAAGAAGTTAAAAATCCATCTGGACTTCAAAAGTCATTGGACTACATGGGATTAGAACCGGGTGAGAACTTACTTGGTAAAAAAATTGATCACGTATTTATTGGAAGTTGTACCAACAGTCGTATTGAAGATATTAGAATTGTAGCTGAATATGTAAAGGGGAAAAAGAAAGCCTCTCATGTACAAGCGATGATTGTACCCGGATCAAAACAGGTAGAGGCTCAAGCCAAAGAAGAAGGTATCCATGAAATTCTGGCTGAAGCTGGATTTGAACTTCGTGAACCTGGTTGTTCAGCTTGTCTGGGAATGAATGAAGACAAAATTCCTAAAGGAGAATATTGTGTATCCACTTCGAACCGAAACTTTGAAGGTAGACAAGGCCCCGGAGCAAGAACAATGTTGGTAAGTCCTTTAACTGCTGCAGTTATTGCTGTGGAAGGTAGGATAGTGGATGCCCGTGAATACATTGGAGAAGGAGTACCGGCTTAATGGAGAAATTTGTAAAACTTACTACACAGGTTGTTCCACTTGCAGTAGAAGATGTGGATACAGATCAAATTATACCTGCCCGATTTTTAAAGGCAACTTCCAGAGATGGTTTTGGCGAAAACCTGTTTAGGGATTGGAGATTTGATCAGGAGGGAAATCCAAAAATTGATTTTGTACTGAACAATAACACTTATTCTGGTTCGGTATTGATAGCTGGAAATAATTTTGGCTGTGGATCAAGTAGGGAGCATGCGGCCTGGGCATTGGTTGATTATGGATTCAGAGCAGTTGTCTCCAGTTTTTTTGCAGACATATTTAAAGGAAATGCACTAAACAACGGATTATTACCAGTTCAGGTGACACCAGAGTTTTTAGAAGCAGTTTTTGATCAGATCGAAAAGGATCATAATACTGAGATTGCCATCGATTTAGAGGAGCAAATCATTAAAGTACCAGGAACCGGATTATCCCAAACCTTTGAGATAAATCCCTATAAAAAAATGTGTTTGCTTAATGGGTACGATGATATCGATTTTCTTATCAGTAACAAGGAAAAAATAGAGGCGTTCGAAAAAGAACACTTGGAGTTTTAAAAACATGGAAAAACGCATAGCAGTACTTGCGGGGGACGGTATTGGGTCGGAAGTAATAAAACAGGCCATAAAAGTTTTAGATGCAGTATCACATCGGTTTAAACATACCTTTACTTATGATTTTGCTTTGGTAGGAGCTGCAGCAATAGATGAAACCGGAGATCCACTACCTGAAGAAACTATAGAAGCATGTCGTCTTGCAGACGCTGTACTTTTTGGTGCCATTGGTGATCCAAAGTATGACGATGATCCAAAAGCTAAAGTCCGACCGGAACAAGGGTTATTAAAACTGAGAAAAAGTTTGGGTTTGTATGCGAACATTCGACCTGTTCAGCTATTCGAGTCTTTAATAGATCGATCTCCATTAAGAGAAGACCGGATTTCCGGAACCGACTTAGTCGTATATCGTGAGCTTACAGGAGGAATTTATTTCGGAAATAAAGGAAGGAGTGAGGACGGGAAATCAGCTTTCGATCATTGCGATTATACGGTAGAGGAAATAACAAGAATCGCAACAATGGCTTTTGAAGCAGCAGGCAGACGAAGAAAAAAACTCACCTTGGTCGACAAAGCTAATGTTTTAGAAACCTCTCGTTTATGGAGAGAAACTGTTCAAAAGTTAGCTGAGAAATACCCAGAGATTGAGGTTGAATATCTGTTTGTGGATAACGCCGCTATGCAGGTGATACAGCGTCCAAATCAGTTTGATGTAATACTAACTGAAAATATGTTCGGCGATATTATATCAGACGAAACGAGTGTGATTACGGGATCAATTGGTTTATTACCTTCGGCTTCTGTTGGAGAACAAACTTCATTATTTGAGCCTATCCATGGAAGTTACCCACAGGCAGCAGGTAAAGACATAGCAAATCCTGTAGCGACCATTCTTTCAGTTGCGATGTTGCTTGAAAGTCTGGAAATGTTCGATGAAGCCAAAAGAGTAAGATCTACAGTAAATAAGGTTATCGAAAAGGGATTAGTAACTCCTGATCTTAATCCTGAGGATTTCATTTCATGCTCTAAAGTAGGAGATATTATTGCTCTTCTTATTGAATCCGATTTAGATGACGATACTTCTTTTGAGAATTTGTTTGAAGGAAAGTTGCCATTGATTTGATGACAGGAACTTAATTGGGTGCAGATAGTTATTTTTATTAGTTTAAAAATATAACCGACTCTTCCAATTATGATGAGAATCTTTTTCTTTTTTTCCATTCTTTTAATAGGATTAATTCCTTTCATCAGCGTGAACGCTCAGGATTCTTCCTTAGTAGCATATTACCCATTTAGTGGAGGAGTGACTGATTCCAGTGGGTTTGGTTTTACAAATGAGGGCGAAATCTACGGTGGTTTGTCTTCAACAAATGATAGATTTGGAAATGAAGGCAGTGCCTACAAGTTTGATGGAGTAGATGATTACATTAACACCAATACAACATTTGATTTCCCCGATAGAACCACCTCTTTTTGGTTCAAAGCTGATTTCGCTGGGATAATAAGTGGTGAAACGCAGTTAATAATTAATCAGGATTCCCATAATCTTATCAATGGTGCATTAAGTGTGTCATTAACTGGGTCTTCTCTCCAACTATCAGAGGGATTTGGAAACAGCAGGCACATCTATAATAATATTGTTGCAAACAAATGGTATCACATTACACTTGTTCGTAAGGATAGTATTGCAAACTATTATTTGAATAACGAATTGCTTGTAAGTATTGAGTCAGGAAAGGTAGGAAGTTCATTTGACCCTAACGAAACCCTATTATTTGGGGTTAGTAGAAAAAAAAATAATAGTTTTTTCCATGGATTAATCGATGATATGCGAATCTACAACTATGCAATCTCAGATTCAGCAATCTCAGAATTATATTTCGAAAAAGGCTGGCCGGAAACAGAATATGTTATCCCGGATACCTTAGTTGCTCATTATCCATTCACAGGAAACGCACTTGATTCCAGTGGTTTTGGAAATAATGGGGAAGTTCTTGGAGCAAATTTAACACGTGATCGCTTTGGTAATGAAAATAGTGCCTATGAGTTTGATGGGATTGACGATTACATAAATACGAATGCAACCTTTGATTTTAAAAACAGATCAGTTTCAGTTTGGGTAAAACTAAATATTAAAGGCTTTGAGAATCAGGCTATTCTGGATCAGGACTCAAATACATCAGAGTACGGAGCATTTGGGGTATATCAAGGTGGAGAGGTATTTAGATTTAGAGAAGGAAATACCGAAGATGATTGGGAACAGGATATTGAAGTCGGTAAATGGTACCATTTGGCAATGATCCGGGAAGATTCTTTAGTTCGGGGTTATTTAAACGGGGAGCAAATTGGGGTTGGAGTCGCCGATAAAACAGGAAGTGGATTTGAAATAAATGAACATCTAATTATAGGAGCAAATAGATCTTATAGTCTTAATTTTAATGGCGTAATAGATGATATACGAATCTACAACTATGCAATCTCAGATTCAGCAATCTCAGACTTATATTCCGAAAAAGGGTGGCCGGAAACAAAATGGGTACTTCCTGATACTTTAGTCGCCTATTATCCCTTTAGCGGAAATGCTCAAGACTCTAGTGGTTTTAGCAATAATGGAGAGGTATTTGAAGCAACACTTACCCGTGATAGATTTGGAAATGAAAATAGTGCGTACAAGTTCGATGGCATTGGTAATTATATTGATGTTGCTCATAATGAGGTATTTAATTCTGAAGCAAAAACGGTTTCATTTTGGTTTAAAAAAGAGTCAAATGAAATTGGTGAATCCTCAGGGTTATTTATGGAAGGACTTGTTTGGAAAGCATTTGATACTGGGTATAGCCGAGATTATAGTTTTTCAATAGAAAATATCAGCTCACCATTCGATATTTATAATAATGTTGGAAATGGAACAGATGAACTTTTGACTAACCGAATTGAAGATGGCATTAAGCCATATACCTGGTATCATGTAGTAGGTATTATTGATTCAACGAAATCGGATCTGTACATAAATGGAGAATTTGTACAAAGTGTGGAAAAAAATTGGGGTAAATCATTTTCTAATTCCCCAATCACAATTGGAAGGGCATCTTTAAATTCAAAGTTTGATCGCTATTTCAAAGGTACAATTGATGATCTTAGTTTTTATAACTACTCGCTTAGTGATTCTTCCATAAAGAAACTGTACCATGATAAAGGTTGGCCGGAAACAGAATATGTTATCCCGGACACCTTAGTTGCTCATTATCCATTCACCGGTAATGCATCAGACTTTAGTGGGTTTGAGAATCATGGTGAAGTTTTTGGAGCAACATTAACCCGAGATCGTTTTGGCAATGAGAATAGTGCCTATGATTTTGACGGTAACCACGATTTTATTAAAGCAGGAACTTCGGAAACCCTCACAATTAGAGGAGACCTTACTCTTAGTTTTTGGTTTAAAACATATAGCTTTAATGCAGCTACTTCAGGTATAATTACCTATCAGGGAAGTAATGAAGATGAGATAGAGAGAAACGCTTTATATAAAATTAATTTTCCTGGAGAAAACATATTTAACTATAACCATGAAGGCGAAAATGCAAGTAAGAATCCATTTCGGTTCGAAAATACTAAACTTCAAAGTAATAAATGGTATTACATCGCTCTAACAAGAGATACCACAAATAAAACCTTAAAGTTATACGTGGATGGTGTACTTGCAGATTCTGGATCTTTTAGTACGGTTCCTTTTGGAGGTGAGTTTTCCAGTTTAAGAATAGGAGAAAACCATGGAACGACACTTTCAGATAGGTTTTTTAATGGTATTCTGGACGATATAAGAATTTATAATTATACATTATCCGACTCAACAATCTCAGATTTTTATAGTGAAAATGGCTGGCCTGAAACGGAATGGGTACTCCCTGATACTTTGGTTGCCTATTATCCATTTGATGGAAACACTGAGGAATTAAGCGGGTTTGGAAATAATGGATCTGCATATGGTGTTTCACCTACAGTAGACAGGTTTGGAAACCTTGATGGTGCTTTAAAATTTGATGGTCGTGCTGACTTAATTAACACTAATACATCTTTTGACTACCCCGAAAGATCGGTTTCTATTTGGGTAAAACCAGATAAAGCTGATTCAGCAGCTGAATCACAGATAATATTGAATCAGGATTATCACCCACATCGATTTGGTGCATTTGGTTTATCCCTAACAAGAGGGCAATACCGGTTTAAAGAAGGAGATACAGAGCCCGAATGGGGAGTTAATGCTTCAACCTCAAAGTGGACGCATATTGTGATGGTTAGACAGGATACAATGGTAAGAGGGTACATAAACGGAGAATTAGTTGGTTCCGGTTTGGCAGACTCTAATGCCAGTAAAACCAATCCTAATCCAACCCTTTTGGTTGGTACATCCAGATTATTTGATCGACATTTTGATGGAGATATGGATGATTTACGTATATATAACTATGCCATTTCAGACTCAGCTATTTCCAATTTATATACCGAAAGAGGATGGCCAGAAACCGGATGGAATGCCTCAGATACATTAGTAGCCTATTATCCCTTTACAGGAAATGCCTATGACTCCAGCGGTTTTGAAAATCATGGAGAAGTACTCGGTCCTATTCTTACAAAAGATAGGTTTGGGAACGAGAATGCAGCATATGAGTTTGACGGAGTTGATGACCTTATTAATTTTGGAAATGATATATCTCTTGATATTGCAGGAGAGCTTACACTATCGGTTTGGGCAAAAGGTAAGGGTCCATCAACAGCGGTCACATCTCTGATTGGAAAAACTTCTCTGGAAGTAAATGATGGTGGAGGAATTGCACCTTTTGGTATAGCATTAGATGATGGAGATCGGTTGTATACTTACATTGAAAATGGTAATGAAAATGCTTCTTTACTAATTGAAGGGTTAACAACAAATCCGGATGAATGGACACATTATGTTAGCGTGTTTAAACCAGATGAGTACCTAAAGATTTTTCGAAACGGTGAGCTTCTGGATAGATTGATTGCAGATGTTCCTTCTGAAATTGAAAGTTCTACCAGACCCCTTATTGCCGGAGCAAGATCCAATGCTGGTAGCCAAAATTTAATTTTTTATTTTGATGGGGTTCTTGATGACATAAGAGTGTACAGCAAAGCTCTTACAGACACGCTTGTTAAAGAATTGTATAAAGAAAATGGTTGGCCGGCTTCTGCAGATACAACTCTCATTTCAAATGAAAATGAACTGGAAATTCCAGATGAGTTTAATCTTTATCAGAATTACCCTAATCCGTTTAATCCTAGTACCATAATTAAATATGATCTGTCGGAATCAGGATTTGTTTCATTGAGAGTTTATGATATAACAGGAAGACTAGTCGCCGTCTTAATAGATGAAAATAAACCTGCAGGTAGATATGAGTTTTCTTTCCATGCTAATGGACTATCATCCGGTATTTATTTCTATTCACTTAAAACACATTCATATTCTTCAATCGGGAAATTTACTCTGATAAAATAGAAGCTATTTGCCTTTAATCTGATTCTTTAGTGTATTAATAAGTACTTAAAATTAGAGGAGGTACCATGGTAATCAGTTATAAAGCAGCTCAAAAGCAACCGGAAAAATACACTGATCAGGCTATTCTGGCTAAGGACTTCATGACCCGAAAGCTAATTTCATTTAGTCCAAGACAGCCATTGAATGAAGTAATTCAGATTTTAATTACTAAGGGTATTTCAGGTGGTCCTGTACTTGATGAAAATGGAAATCTGATTGGCGTCATTTCTGAGGGAGATTGCCTTAAACAAGTGGTTCGAGGTAAATACAATAACAGTCCTGAAATGATGGGAGTTGTAGAAGATTACATGACAGCCGACCCCGTTACAGTTGGACCTAGTGAAAACATCTTCGAAATAGCACGGTTATTTCTGAAACTAAGACTTCGGCGATTTCCGGTGTTAGATAACGGTAAGCTGGTTGGGCAGATTAGTCAAAGAGATGTAATGGAGGCTATTCAGGATTTGAAAAACGAAACCTGGCATTAGCCTTCTTTTCTCTCGTAATACTGAAATGCATCTATGATATCGAGGTAAACTCCGTCAAAGCCGGAATCCAGAATTTTTTGAAGGAATGAGTCATCATTCCCCAAAATGATTTCTTTCCATGAATCCATCCAGTATTTAACCTTGTAATTACCTTCCCAATTAGGATTCTCATCACCCAGCCATTCTGGAGCATGTTGATTCCATTCCTCTTGCCAGTAATATCGGTAATCTTCGGCTTCACCAATACTCATATAGCTAATGATAAGTCTATGCGAGCCATCAGCTTTACTTTTTATTGATATGATGTCTTCTTTCGATAGTAGCTCTCCCATATAGAAAGCATCGATAATTACAACCCCGTAATTAGTTGCTGCAATTTCAGATAAAAACTCTTCTTTAGATTCATACTCTCCCGGATTTAGTAAGTAGAGGAAATTTTCTGTATCCCTTAACCTTCGAACCGGATCATTATTTTCGTCAATAATTTCTTCAGGATATCCGGCTACTTGATCTAATTCTCTGCTGTCAGCAGCATATGATATATAACCTTTTTCTTCATTCAAGGTATATGATGAATCCATCTTGGAAGGATCGGAAGTATAGTCTGTAACTAAAATAGTTTTCCCGGATTTTTTTGCTAAATCCAGATAAAACTCAAGATAATCCGTAAGGTCATCAGGAGTAGGGATATCATCTCCATAACTTCCATAATACAAACTTTCCTGTCCCAGCCCATCTATCGCATCTAGATAATCTTTGTCAGGTTTACCATCCCATTTGCCATTATCAGAAACCAATTGAATACCATTTTGAGGAATTACAATAAAATTCGGATTCTGATTTCTTCCATATTCAGAAATCTCCTGAACAAAATTTCTCATCTCTTGCTGATAATCTATTTCATCCACACTTTGACTACAGGCTGAGATAGTAGAGAAGAAAAAAATTACTGCAAAATGAAACGATTTCATCCGTATGATTTGGTAGTTTAAGAGATATTAATACCTTCAAAAAAAGAAATTTAACGAAAAATATTGCAATACACTTTCGAATCTGCTCTTCAGAATTTAAAAAATTATTGGGGGTACCCCGATTTCAGATCTGGTCAGGATGAAGTGGTTCAGTCTGTTCTTGAAGGAAAGGAAACGGTTGTATTTTTCCCAACGGGTGGAGGGAAGTCACTTTGCTATCAGGTTCCAGCTACCGTTTTTGAAGGTCTCACGCTGGTTATATCCCCATTGGTAGCTTTGATGCAGGATCAGGTTCAGCAATTGAAGGAAAGGGGAGTTTCAGCAACATTCATAAATAGTACTATACCAAATTATGAAGTTGAGCAACGTCTGGTGAATGCCAGAAATGGGATGTATAAATTACTTTATTGCGCACCCGAACGTCTGGGAACACATCTTTTTCAAGCCGAATTGGAAAAACTGAATATTCAACTTATAGCAATCGATGAAGCACATTGTATTTCGGAGTGGGGACATGATTTCAGACCTGCTTACCGGGAAATAAAAAAACACCTTGAACCAATTGCATCCCAAAGCCGTTGGATTGCACTTACTGCAACAGCCACGCCTGAGGTAAAGGAAGACATTGTCTCAACGCTTGCTTTCGATAAGCCGAATATTATCTCAAAAGGATTTAGCAGACCAAACCTGAAATGGTGGGTATTTCGCACAGAAAACAAAAAGGAAAAATTATTTCAATCTGTAAAAAAAGCATCGAAGAAGGGAGATGGATTAATTTATGGTGGAACCCGGAAAAATTGTGAATTTTGGGCTGATCGATTTTCAAAAAACGGACTAAACGCAGAACCATATCACGCTGGTATTGACAGTGAACTAAGAAAAGAAATACAGGAACGGTGGATTACGGGAGAAACACCTCTTGTAGTTGCAACTAATGCTTTCGGAATGGGAATTGATAAACCCAATTGTAGATATGTAATCCACGAAGAGATGCCGTATTCAATTGAAGCATATTATCAGGAAGCAGGAAGAGCCGGAAGAGATGGAGAAGAAAGTTTCCCGATTCTTTTTTACAGAGACTCTGACTTTGTTAAAGCAGAAAAAAGGATCGAAGAAAACTACCCAACCTGGGAGCAACTCCAAAAAGTCTATACCATCCTGTGTGATATTCTTATGTTAGCAGTAGGCTCAGAAATGAACGATATGGCTCCATTCGAAATAGCAAAAGTACAAAACAGAACGAGACTCCCATTATCAATTTGTACTTCGGCTATTAGGCTTATGGAGCAATTTGGGACTCTATCGTTGCAATCAGAAATACCACCAATGGCAAGTATTCAGTTTACTTTAAGTCCGGAAATGATGATAAAGTTCAAAGAACGTTGTCAAAACCCTGAGAAGGCAGAATTTGTGGATAAACTGGAAAGAATGTTTGGTCATCATGCATATACTGACATGGTAGATATTGAACTGGAAACCATTCTTCAAAAACTATCAATTTCCAGAAATGCTTTGATAAAAGGTCTGAATGTGTTGATGCAAAACGACCATGTATTAGTATTTACCGTTTACCCTGAAAGAAATCTGATTAAGTTGCTGGATGCCAGAATGAAAGAAATTCCGGTTTCAAAACCTGAAGTGGAGTCATATAGAAAAAATCTACTTAGGAAACTGGATTTGATGAACGGGTACGCAAAGACAAAGGGATGCAGAGAGGTTTATTTACGTTCATATTTTGGTGATGTGAATGCAAAACCATGTGGACAATGTGATAATTGTGCAAAAGGTTTGAGTGAGACAGAAGAGATCTCTTCTAATGATATTCGAAGAACATATGATCTTCTTATAGAAGAAAAGAAAAGTGTTAATGAGTTAAAGAAAATTACCGGTTGGCCTGATTCAAGACTTATGGGAACCATTCAATATTTAGTTGAAGAAAGAATTATGGCAACAGATCCTTCGAGAGAAGGGTACTACATTCAATTGGATGAAGAAGGTTGAAGTCTCTTTTGTTCTTCTTCAATTAGTTTGAGAGCAGAGTCAATCCTTGCTATGTGCTCATCCGTATTACTTTGGTAATAAGCATTGGAAATATCAAAGATCTCTTCTGAGGTATTATATTCATTAAATAGAACCCCTTTTAATGAATCGGGGTTTGGGACTTCTTCACTTGTATATATCCATACATCCAGTAATTGGATTTCTACCATCAACTTAACAAATGTATCTTCATCCAAAAGATTATCGGGTTTAGGAACCAGTTCTTTTTTTTCACAACTGATTATTGAAATAAGTATCAAAAAAAGGATAAATCCGAATCGCATATCAATCAGCAGGAGGCTTTGGATTTAGTGGTCTCATTGTTACTTCATTGATGAGAAAATTATCTGGAGTTTCTAATACATATTTGAGGGTTTTTGCGATATCTACTGGCTGCATCATATTGGGGTGAAGTTGTACAGCATCAATAGAATCAAAAAAACTGGTTGCAATAGATCCGGGGAAGAAACAGGTGACTTTAATTCCATCATACCTTAATTCCTTAAAAAGAGCTTCACTGAAACCTCTTAAACCAAATTTAGTGGCATTATAGCCTGAGATTTGCGGATTCCCCATTAAACCAGCTACAGATGCAATATTTACGATATGACAGGCGGCTTCATTTTCTTTCATCAAGGGAGTGATAAGTCGTGTTAAATAAAAAACCCCTGAAAGATTTACATCAAGCATGGTGTGCCATTGTTCAAGACTCAGTTCATCAACATCGGCGAAGTAGCCTAACCCTGCATTATTTACAAGAATCTCAGGTTGGTGTTCGTCATCAAAAGTTTCTTCTACCCATTTTTCTACATCTTCATATTGAGTAACATCCATTTTAACAGGCACAAAAGAAGTTCCAAGATGTTCTTTGACAGAGTTTAATTTCTCTTCGCTTCTTGCAAGTCCATAGACTTTAACTCCTGATTCTGTTAATATTTTGCTGAATTCAGCACCAATGCCACTACTTGCTCCGGTTACAATGGCAGTTTTTCCTTTTAAATTCATAAAAAGTACAGTTGGATTTTTATATTCATTCTGTCACTAATGTACTACAAAAACATGAGCAATTTCGAGTCGGAAAATCAGGATTCATCAATTTATATCGATGTAGGTAATTCGAGTATAAAAATTGGAGTATTTCAGAATGATAAATGGAAAGTAAACTCTACGAAAGAAGTAGAGGAAGCTATAGTACTGATTAACAAGTACGAGCAACCTGTTTCTAGGATTTTTCTGTGCAGTGTAAGAAAGGAGCTTAGTGAAGCTTTTAGTAAACAGGTAGGTGACAGAACTTTGAAACAAGTTATGATTTCTGACATTCCTGCCAGGAATCTAGATTATGATACTCCTGAAACCTTAGGCATTGACAGATACCTGGCTTGTTCAGGGGCATATTCTATAGCAAATAAAGGGGTTGTTGTAATTGATGCCGGTTCCGCTTGCACCATCGATTATATGGATGCGAATGGAGTATTTCAGGGAGGTGTAATCATGCCTGGATTAAAATCTATTTTATCAATCTTTAAAGAAGCAGCCCCTGAGCTACCCGAGATTAAGGTTGGTATCCCAGCAAATTTCCCTGGTAAGAGTACAAAAGAATCTTTGCAATGGGGGCAGGTTGGGTTCTTTGTAGATGGTATTATTTCTGTAATAAACGCTTATGATGAGAAAGTCGAGGATTACAACCTTTACCTGACAGGAGGAGATGCGCCAGTTCTATATGAGTTATTAGGACATATAGGAGAGGTCCATCCAAATTTAGTTTTAACCGGGCTTCGGGAAATGGAGTATACTAGCTAAGCTTTCTCTCAATCAAAGAAATCACCATTTCACGAGCTACTTTATTTTTCCCACCTCTTGGAATAATGACATCAGCATATCGTTTGCTAGGCTCTACAAATTCCAAATGCATAGGGCGAACAAAAGTTTCGTATTGCTTTAGTACACTTTCAACAGATCTTCCTCTTTCTGAAATATCCCTTTTCAATCGTCGAAGAAGTCGAATATCATCGTCGGTATCAACGAAGATTTTGACATCCATTAGCTCTAATAAATCAGGTTCACTAAAAATAAGAATGCCATCAACCAAAATAACCTGAGTTGGTTTCGCTTTAATGGTTTTGTCTTTACGTGTATGAGCTGCAAAATCGTAGACCGGTACTTCAACAGGGTAACCTTCTAATAAAGCTTTTAAATGACGTATTAAAAGCTCAGTTTCGAGAGATGAGGGATGGTCAAAATTCATTTTGATACGATCCTCAAAATCGAGGTGAGCTAAATCACGGTAGTAGGAATCGTGTTCGAGTCGTAGGATATTTTCAGAACCAAAATGATCACAAAGGTAATCGACCACTGTTGTTTTACCAGATCCACTTCCTCCTGCAACACCTATAATCAGAGGTTTCATTCTTCCTGGTTGCTTATGGGAGAAAAAGTTTCGGTATTCTCATACTCCACTTTATAATCTCTGATGGCTCTGAAAATAGCAGAAGCAATGATTGCCTGACCATATTCACTAGTGAGAAAACGTTGATCTGATGGATTGGTTAGAAAACCGGCCTCAACTAAAATACTAGGCATCGAGGCTTGGTAGAGCACAACCAATCCCATTTGCTTTACCCCTCTTGATTTACGACCGGCGCGATTTCTTAGTTGATCTTCAACCATATATGCAATTCGTTCACTGGTAGAAATGATACCACTGTGAGCCAATTCATAAATCAATAAATCATCCTCTGAAAAATTTTCAATTACCCCTCCGTGATTTTTGAAAATCTGATTTTCCTCTTTCATTATTTCAAGTGAACGGTCTGACCGATTTAATCCCAGAAAAAATACGGATGAACCATACACTTTAGAAGAAGTCCAACCATCGGCATGTATAGATACAAAAAGATCGGCTTCTACTCTGTTAGCTATTCTTCCTCGTTCTTCAAGCTCTACAAACGTATCATCTTCTCTTGTGTAAATGACCTTTACATCAGGTAAATATTGGTTGACATATCCACCAAGCTTTAGGGCAATATCTAATACAACATCTTTTTCCTGGGCTCTTTTTCCGTAACCAATGGTTCCTGGATCATGACCTCCATGCCCGGCGTCAATAACAATGGTGTCAAATTTCAACTTATCACGTACCTGATTATAATCCGCATCAGGATCAAGCACTGGAGCAGGTACCGATTCAATTTTAAGAGCTTCATCTGGATCAATTCCCAAATACCAGGTTTTAGCTAAGAATTGTTGGGTAAATACATCTACTTCGTACGGGTCTGCTTTGGTAAGCGCCAGTAATATATCCACTCCATTTTGGTCTAAATAAGCTTTTGAGGTAACGAAAACATCTGAATCCAAATAAATGTCAACTCCATAACTGTTCTCAAGATTATACAGTCTTACCTCTTGAATTTTCCCCTGTTGCTCAAATATTTGTATACCTGATGTATCAATGTCTTCAGCAAACAATTCCATCTGAATTAAATCTGGAGCAGGTTGAATTACCATAAACGAATCGACACGTTCTGAAAGATGATACCTAATAACATAGCCAAGACCGTCACTTCGTTCAGCTTTAGAAATTCTTTCTAGATGAGGTTGTGCGAAGGAGGAAGTGGAAATCAATGAGAATACGAACATCAGAACCGCACAAAAGCGGAACAAAGAATACAGCAGCATTCTTTTTAAAGGAGTTAATTCGTACGTCATAGCTTTGTAGATGATTATAAAGATACGTTTTTAGCCTTTCGAATGAAAGAGTGTTTACATAGACCGGAATATTTTTAAATTAGGTTGTTTACTTCATTAATGAGATTTTATTGTATCAGTTCCCAATGCATCGACAAATAATTTCAGTGGCTATAATTTTATGAAAACGGGGTATTCCGTAGAAAAACTTATTGAAGATTTTAAAAATTCTGTTTTCCCGGTTTTTGAGAAGGCTATTGAGCATATCCCTGAAGCGCAACGTAAGGATATAAAAGAAAAATTAAGTCAAGCTACTATCGAGGCTGATGGACCATTCCCTGTAGATTCAGTTCATAAATTAGTTTCATTAAAAGAAACCAAGCTGGAAAACCTTGATGAAGTTTGGATTGATGCAATTGAAGAGGCAACTGCTAATTTACCCGAGTTGGTTATTCTACTTCAGGATGAATCTCATTTTATTTCCAGAGAAGGAGATTCTTTTATTATTTCTGTTGGGAAGTTTTTTAAGCGTATTCGAAGATCATCCCGTAAAGGATTTCATGCTATTGAAAATGCCTTCCGAAGAATGTTTAAGCAACCCGAAACTGAGTTTAAAGTTGCAACCCGTGAAGTTCCTTTTAAAAATATAATTCAAATACTTCTTTTAAAGCTAAAACCAGAGATTATACATTGGAAGCAAGCTCAGTACCGGTACATATCAAGAGTCTTTGAGGCAGTACAGTCATGGACATATCCGAATGCAACAGAAGCTGAGAATGAACAGGAGGAAGGAGAAAATGCTGAATCCATTACTTTTCTGGAACTGGTCAACAAACTAATCGAGACGTACGATCAGGAGTTTGAAGAAGAGCAAAAAACACTTTTTCAAAGTTACAGGTCAATTGAGGACGAATTGAAAAAAGTGTTAAGTTTAATTGGAACCATTGAGCTCTCGTCTTCAAAGTTTGACAACGAAATTCTTGAGAATGAAAAATCGGGATTTAAAAAAGAGCTCATGACCAGTAATTCTTTATGGCTGGATCTTAAAGATGCTTTGACTTTACGCCTTGAATTGTTGGTTAGTCTGAAGGAACTGGAGTATGGGATTAAATCAGAAGAATCTGACTTTAAGGACGATGTAGAACAGTTTTATATCGATAATATAATTTCTGGACATAAAGAACTTTCCCAAATTGTTAGGGAAGGAATGAGTGAACTAAATGAATCAGGGTCACCTGCTATTAAAGCGCTGATCAGCCAATGTGAAAATATCTATGAAAAAGTAGAGGAGGTAGTTAAAAGAACTGTTGTTGATCCATTAAACCTATCTATCGAACAGAAAAAGCTGAGTTCTTTTTTGAATGAGTATGTGGAAACTGTAACGGAGTTTTCTTCTGCACAGCCTGAAAAAGGGGCGATTATTGAAAATCTGGATATTGAAGGGGATAAACCCGTATTTAATATTAAGCAGGTAGAATGGCGTCGGTTTGTTTTGCGCATGATTAACAAGCACATAGCAACCGAATTGGATGCAGCCCTGATTGAACCTGAATCCTCTCTTTCGATATTTATTGAGCGTTATCAGGAAGTAGTACAGATTATTGAAACAAATCTGGATGTGATTGATGAAGTCTCTAAAAAAGAAGAGGAAGAGCCCGTTACAATTGCTCTAAAGAGTTTAGAACGAAGCGTAAATAAAATTGAGGAGGTTGAAGAACTTGTAAAGAAAGAAAGGGCTTCCCTAACACATAGAGTTTCTGACCAAAACAAGCTTCTGATCGAAAACCTTGCTGCTTTGCTGATAAAACAGGATGTCAGCGAAATTAAATGGGCTGATACTCAATTAAAAGTGAAGGAATCAGCTGGGGATTTCAGTACTAAGGTTACAGTATATTGGGCTAAATTTATAGATCGGGCTGATTTATCAAGAAGGTTCGTTACCAGAAAGTACCGCCAGTATGAAGATGTGGTGAGAGGATTTCTGGGACTAAAAAAGCCGGTCTCCCAAATAGTGGAAAACACAAATCTGGCAACCTTTCTTCATGAGACGGATCAAAAATTCGAAAAATTACCGTTCATCTACCGTCGATTATTCGATTTCAGAAGAGAAATAGAAGCAAGTTTTTTCATTCAAAATCCACTGTACTTCGATAGTTGCCGAAAAGCTCTTGAATTATGGAAAGGAGGGTTCCCGGCAAGTATCAACCTCATCGGTGAAAAGGGAAGCGGGAAAAGTACGTTAACAAGATTTTTATTGGAAGATATCTTCAAAGAAGAGAAAAGCTATAATCTATCGTTTTCTAAAACATACTGGGATCAGCCATCCATCTTAAAAGAGGTTTCTAATGCATTGAATCTTAAAGAGATACATAGCCCTGAAGATCTAGTTTTAGAGGCAAAGAAAAAGAGAAAAGGGAGTGTTTTTATTCTTGAAAATCTTCAGAATTGTTATTTAAGAAATATGAATGGGTACGATGCAATCAAGAGTTTGCTCTACATCATTTCTGAGACAAAAAAAGAAATTCTATGGGTTGTTACTTGTTCGAGATATGCCTGGGATTTTTTGAATGTGGCATTTAACGTCGGAGATTATTTCTCCCATTCGATAACTACTGATATCCTGAATGCTGATCAGATGAAGCAACTTATTTTAAAGAGACAAAAAGCCAGTGGATATCAGCTGGAATACATTCCTGATGCCTCGACCCAAAAGAGCAGGGCGTATAAAAAGCATTTAGATGACAAAGAAGCAGAACAGCAATTTCTAGAAAATAAATACTTCGATAAGCTTACAAATCTTGCTGAGGGGAATGCCACGGTAGGTATGATTCTATGGATAAGGTCTATTAATGAGATTAATGAAGCATATTTTACCATCGAATCACTTGAGTTCATGAATACTACAAGTCTGGATGGATTGGATAGAATTTCTCAATTCGCATTATCAGCATTTATCCTTCATGATTCTCTTACTGCAAAAGAATTATCCAGTCTTTTGAATCAAACGGAATCTGAAGCAGAAATGACGGTATCAAGACTGGCATCCAGAGGATTGTTAGTAGCTACAAAAGAGAATTATTATGCGTTGAACGATTTGGTGTACAGGCAAGTAGTTCGGTTGCTTAAAAACAGGAATATTTTACATTGATGGCTATGAAAAAACATATATCCGTTTTCAGTTTGATAGCTATTGCTTTTCTATTCTTTTCAGAACCAGTTTTTGCCCAGGATTCACTCGCAACTGCCCAAGCTGATTCAACGACTATTCAAACCACTATTGACTCGAATATTAGTGAGTTCAAGGATTTGTTTTCTTTCACTAAGATCTTCTTAAGTCTGGTTGTTCTTTTCGGGACTTATTTCTTCACTCGGGTATTGTCCTTTTTATTTGATGCACTTGCAGAAAAGAGTACTTCATATCGATTACTTCTGAAAAGGATGGTTCCTTTTTTGAATGTTGTTATTTGGTCAATGGCATTATTTACAGTTATTGCCGGGATTATATCTCCTCCTGTTGAAACGGTACTTACGGTTGGAGCATCTATTGGTATAGCTGTGGGTTTTGCTGCACAAGACATTCTTAAAAATATCTTTGGTGGGTTTATTATTATTCTGGACCGACCTTTTCAAGTTGGGGATAAAATTGAAGTAGACGGACATTACGGAGAGGTAACGGAAATTGGGCTGCGTTCAACCCGTATTGTTACTCCCGACGATTCTTTAGTTTCAATCCCAAATGCCGATATTGTGAGTAACTCTGTTTCCAATTCCAATTCCGGTGCATTAGACTGTCAGGTGGTTTCATCGATTTTCCTTCCAGCTTCTGCAGACGTAGATAAAGTGAAAGAAATTGCTAAAAGGGCTGCAATTTCATCCAGATATATTTATCTGAAAAAACCTATTGTAATAGTTTCTGAGAATAAAGTTTTTGAACAGAATTATGTAGTTCAGTTAAAAGTAAAAGCGTATGTATTGGATATCCGATATGAGTTTTTATTGAAAAGCGAAATTACCGAGTTGATTCTGAAAGAGCTTAATCAACAAAATATGATCCCCGTTAAAATCAACGAATCAATTCCGGGTTCTTGAGAAATTTCTCTGAAAATTCATCTTACATTCACATTCTAATTTGACATTGTTCTAGTCGAAAATTACAATGCGTATGCACATCTAAATATTAATACTGTAGGAGGAAATATATGAATGATGAAATATTTCTTGATGCCGCTGAAAATGGCGACCTCGAGACAGTAAAAGGACTCTTAAATGATGGAGTTGACGTAAACACAAAAGACGAACATGATCGCACAGCACTTCTGAAAGCATCAAAACACGGACACATTGATATAGTAAGTTTGCTGATCGAAACCGGGGCGGAGGTAGATCACAGGGATAACCGAGGAACAACGGCCTTATATTGGGCTTCGACGAATGGATATAATGAAATAGTTCAATTATTAATTGAAAATGAAAGCGAAGTTGATGTTCATGACGATCGCGGATGGTCTGCTTTGGATCAGGCGGTTGCTCAACAACATACTTCAGTAGCAAGCACATTAAGTGCAGCAGGGGCACACTAGAAAGCAATCTATAAACTTATTTAGCATCCCGGTTTCTATTAAGAGGCCGGGATTTTTTATTTACCGTAAAGAATAAAAATAGTAGGGCGTTTATTTAGATCCGGTTTCTGAATTTTTTTCCATTCCCCGATTTCCAAAGATCGGATTTCTTCTTCAGGCAGGGTAATATCTGTAGCAACGCAAAACCGTGTGGAAGGCCCACATGTTTCCATTACCGACTTAAACATTTCATTATTACGGTATGGAGCCTCCATGAAGATTTGAGTCCGGTCATGTCTACGGGATTCACCTTCAAGCTGAATTAACATTTGCTTTCGTGCTTTAGCATCAATTGGTAAATAACCATGGAAGGAAAACGACTGACCATTGAAGCCGGAAGCCATTAATGCGAGCAGGATAGAGGAAGGTCCAACTAAAGGAATAACTTTAATTCCATTCTGATGTGCCATTTTTACCAGTTTTGATCCCGGATCAGCAACTGCCGGAGCTCCCGCTTCAGACATTAGGCCAACATCTTTACCAGCTTTGAGAGGTTTTAAAAAAGAATAAATTTCCTGATCAGGAGTATTCTTGTTGAGAGGGTAAAAATCGATTTTGTATTCAGGAATGGTATCACCTACCCATTGCAAAAACTTAACTGAGGTCTGAATATTCTCAACAACGAGCACTTCAAGCTTTCGAATAACAGCGAGTGTAAACTCTGGGATAGTATTATTCTCGGGAGTCTTTCCAAGAGTAGTTGGGATCAGATAAAGAGTTCCTTTACTCATACATCAACCCGTTCAACTACAAATTGTTCGTCATTCCCGGAAGCTTTCTTTTTTGCAAACCGACTCACAAGTACAGAAACAAATATCAAAGCCAGAAAACCCATAAAGGAAACTCCCATATTGGAAAGTGAAGTTGTTTTCTGAAGATCGTAGGTGGGTATCATAACAATATCCTGGAAATTTCCCTTTACATATCGAATTGGGATTACAGAAGTATCAATGATACGCTGCGCCATTTGTATCGATAAAGAAAGCTTTCGTTCTATTTGCTCCCCATCCGGAGCTGTAAAAGATAGTATCACATAGCCGTTACTTTGTGCAGCAATTTGTTTGATATCGAAATCAAGCACATTTGCTGCAATACTTTCACCATTTTCATACGTATCAATTGTCCCCTGATACACCAAGCCTTGTTGAATGATGATGAATAAAAGATAGGCGGGTAATAACCACACCAGATATAAAAATCGGTATTTCATTTAAACCTAATAATAGTCATTGCGAGAAGTGATACCGGTAAATCGGTAGAACGCCGAAGCAATCCCCTGGATATTGCCACTGTCAAAGAGATTGCTTCGTCGATTAAATTTAAAGTCGCTAATATCAAGAGTTGCTCCTCGCAAAGACGGTTAATTGTTTATTTCCTTAATAGTCGTTTCGTATAGTGCCGGATCCCAAATTAGTCGTTGTTGATAATCTTCCTGCATGTGATTAGCGGATAAGTGAAGCCAGAATGCAACCGGAAGTTTATCAAAGAACACAGCTTGAGCGGAAGTCTGACCATCATATACACGTGTGCCAAAATCTATTCCACTCAACATTCCCATACGGTTATCATAAATGGCACCATATTCACTGAAACTTCGCTTTATCGCTTCGCCTTCGAATACCCATCCGAGTTTCTGCTTTACTTTTTGAGAAATTTCAGGAGAAAGTAGTTCGTCTTTGTAAAGTTTAGCCATCAATCCAGCCATTTCTCTGGCAGTTGTATGAGGGAAGTGTTCCAGTGCGTCTCTTTCCTGAATAAAGCTGAGGTTTAACCGGTTTTTTTCAAAACTGGATTTAGCTCTATTCACAAACTCGTCATCTTCATACATTTTCTCCGCTAATGCAATTGCATCGGATGCAGAGTAAGCTGCTGTTGTATCTGAAAATGTTGGGTTGATAGAAAGATAGAGTCCGCTGAAAGGTAGGGGGGCATCAGTAGCAGAAAGATTAAGGGTATCCATCAAAGTGTTAATATTCTGTCCGCCAAGCTTAAACCATAGATAATCAGAAATTGCAAGATCATTAGTTTCTGCCATGGTAGCTACAAGCATATCCAGTGTAATCGTATTGTCATCTTCAATGCCAAGCATTTCAACAGACTTTTTATGGGATTCTTCACTGATATCAGGTAGGGAAAAACGTTCTATTTTATTGAAATCAGTAATAACCTCTTCTGAATTTATGATTCCTGATTCAACCTGTCTTTCATATTCCAGAATTAAAAAGAAGTTGGATAAAGTGCCCAGGGTTCGTGGAATATCCGGCTGATAGAAAATTCCTGAGTCCGGATCATTAATATTAAATGATACTACGGAAAAATATTCAGGATAATCACCTAAGAATTCAGTTAATGCCTTCAATGAATAAGTACTTTCTACATACTCATACCCATCCCGCATACCATCGTTGTTGGCATATAGTGTTTTAAAAGCAGAATAATTAGGGATTATGACTAGTGCGTACGTTGCTGAAGCAATAACTACAAATACAGCAAGAAATAAGAGTGCTCTATTCAAGAGGTTGTATTGGATTCGTTCAAAATTCAGGTCGTTCAAAGATACAAAGAACAAACAACCATTATCAGGATTTGGTTCAGGAGATTTTATGATAGTAGAGAATTTCAATAGCCCCGGGATTTATCCCGGGGCTATAAGATTCAATACAACAACCGCATGATCTCTGCACAGGCCCAAGCACCATAAGTTCCAAGTGCGTAGCCCAAAACTGCTAATAGTACGCCAACAGGAGCTAGCGAAGGATGGAATGCAGAAGCAACAATTGGAGCAGAAGCAGCGCCACCCACGTTGGCTTGACTCCCTACAGCTACAAAGAAAAACGGCGCTTTAATAAGTTTGCCAACTCCAAGTAGTACAATCACGTGGATGATGATCCATACAAAACCGATTGCAAAATATCCTGGTACTTCCAGAAAAGCTCCCAGATCCATCTTCATACCAATCGTCATTACTAACACATAAAGGAAAAGGCTTCCTACCTTCGATGCACCAGCACCTTCCAGGTATCGTATTTTCGTAAAAGAGGCAAGTAGTCCACCGGTAGTTGCAACTACCACAATCCAGAAGAAGGAAGAGTTAAGACTGAATTCGGCAAGTTTAGGAGCATTTTCATTAATCCATGGACCAATAAATCCACCTACTGCATGCCCAAGAGAAGTTATTACAAAAGCTACAGCTACAATTTTAGTCAGGTCAACAAGTGTTGGAATCTTAGCGATACTTGCCTGATAGTCTTCAATATTCTTTCGTACCTGTACTATAGAAGAGGCATCAGCTTTAAACCATTTATCTACTTTTTCAGAAATTCCTGCACCATAAAGAATAAAACCCATCCAGATATTGGCTACGATAATATCTACAGTTACCATCGCACTAAAGAGTTGCGAGCTAGGATTGTATAATTCAAGCATTGCGGTTTGATTAGCTCCACCTCCAATCCAACTCCCAGCAACAGTAGCCAAGCCTCTCCATGTCTCACCAGATTCAATTTCCTTAAGAATGTCTTCTGGTAATGTCTCAGGTGATGTAAAGTAGGAAGTAAGCTCAGAAGGAGAAAACTCCCCAGCTGGAATCAAGATGTCTGGATTTATTGATCCTATAATGATCATTGCTAAAGGTCCACCAATCATAATCCCAACCGTTCCAGCTAGAAACATTGCAACAGCTTTCCAGCCAAGACTCATGATTCCTTTTATATCAATACTAAGTGTGAGTAAGACTAAACTTGCTGGTAATAGATAACGTGAAGCAACATAATACAAGTTGGATTGCTCTGGATCTATGATTCCAAAGGTGCTGTACAAAGAAGGCACGAAATAACACAGAAGGAGGGAAGGAACAAACTTATAAAACTTCTTCCAGCCGGGTTTATCACTATGTGAGGTGGTGAAAATAACAGCTAGAGTAGCCATGAGAAGTCCAAAGACTACGGCATCGTTAGTTATCAAAGGCATTGGTCAGGTATTCATTAAGAATTGACCGCAAGAATAATGAATGAAGCCTTAAAAAGCGAAAGGTTTGGTTAATCGTTATTCGTTAATTGGAACTTCATTTTCAATTAACGAATAACCAATAACGAAAAACTAATTCCCATAAAAGTACAACAGAATATCATCCATTTGAGCTGCCCATGCTCCCCAGGAGTGTCCTTCGTTTACTTCCAGATATTCAAAACTGTAGTTCTTTTCTTCAAATATTTTTTTCATCAATCTGGTTTCTTCCGTGTTATCCCCAATGGTACCGGTAGTCATAAACAATTTTGGTTGTTCACCTTCAAAGTTTCTTACAAGCTCATAGATTTCTTCCCGAAACCAATAAGCCGGCGCCTGAATGGCTGCAGCTCCGAATACATCCGGTTTGGTGAATGCAAAATAAGTCGCATTCAATCCACCTAATGAGGTCCCCAAAATAGCTCTGTTTTGAGCATTGGAAATTACTTTATAATTATTCTCGATTTTCGGGATAAGTTCATCAGTATAAAAAGAAAGATAGTCTTCGTTATTTCCGAATTCGTCCATTCTCCGGTTCTCATCGGTATTTTCTGGATTCAAAGGATCAACAAATACGGTAATAACAGGTTCAATTTTTTGCTGATGGATCAGATTATCGAGAACGATAGTTGTTGCTCCAAGTTGTTCATCAGAATATTCCTGACCATCGGTAACATAAAGAACGGTCATATTTTCAAATTTATCATATCCCGCAGGGGTATATACCCGATACTGGACTTCATACCCAAGGTTTGAACTGGTTATGAGTTTATGGGAAGAAAGGCTTCCTTTTTTGCCTTCAGGAATAGGATTAGTGAGAGGTTCCTCTTTCCAGTATGGCATCCTTAACTCTGAATTTGGCCCAAATCCGCTCCATTGCTGATAGGGATTGGCAGGATCCAGAATCCAACTCTCTTCATCAATAGTAATTTTGTAATCCAGTCGGGCATCTGAAGGAAAAGTCATTTTCAAAAACCAGATATCAGTACCCACTATTTGACTTCCTCTGGTGTCAAGTCTCTTATCCCCACTCCAACTGTTGAAATCTCCATTCCAACTAACAGAATTTGCTTCTCCCCGGTATAAAAACAAGGCGGTGGTATCTTGGGTGATTGGGATTTCCTTATTAATAGTTAACGAATCCCAGATCGCATTAAATTTTGAGTCCCGTATTGATTGATCCTGAATGGTAGCCGTTCGCTGAAGTTGTGAAATAAGAGATTCGATTTCAGATTTTGTATTAAGCTCTTTATCCGATGAACAGGAAGTAATTAAAGCTAATAATGTAATTGCAATAAGTATTCTCATAAAATGGGGTGAATTAAATACAACGATTTTACCAAGCGAAGTTGATATAGTTTCAAAGATATAATACTTAAATGTTGCGAAGGCCTGAAGACCTTCGAGTTAAAAAGGTAAACTATTTCTTCATGTTTTTAATTGGGGAGTCACTATTTTAAAGCCTCACTCACTATTCAATTAAAATTATGATCGTATCAAAATTCGGGGGTACCAGTGTTGGAACGTTCGAAGCCATGCAACATAGCGCATCTATAGTTGCTGAAAATCCGGATAGAAAATTAGTTGTTATCAGCGCTACAGCTGGAACAACAAATGATCTTGTTAGCCTGGAGAATCCTAATCTGGACTCCACTTCCCGTGAAGCTATTTTACTGGAGATCGAAAACCGGCATCTTGGAATAATCAATCAGTGTGAAGATAAACAGGAGCTGGAGAAAACCTTCAGAGTTCAACTCTCACAACTTCGAAACCATTTAGAACTTCCTGATCGGGATAAGAAATGGAAAGACACTTTGTATGCCTTCGGCGAACTGATGTCTACCAAAATATTTACTGAAGTATTAAGAGAAAACGGGGTAGATGCTGAATGGCTGGATGCCAGAACTATTTTAAGAACAGATTCAGGATTTGGTAATGCCATTCCCGATATCAACGCCACTAAAGTTCAGGCTAAGAAATTAATTTCCACAAAAAAGAGATATCTGACTCAGGGATTCATCGGAAGTGATGAGTTTGGAAGTACTACAACACTGGGTCGTGGCGGTAGTGATTATTCTGCTGCTTTATTCGCTGAAGCGACAAACGTGAGTATACTTGAAATCTGGACTGATGTAGCAGGGGTATATTCAACAGATCCCAGAATTGTATTGGAAGCTAAACCAATTTCAGAAATCACTTTTGATGAAGCGGCCGAGCTTTCAGTATTTGGAGGAAAAGTATTACATCCGGCAACTTTGAAACCTGCAATTCGGGGGAAAGTGAAAGTAAGGGTAGCATCCAGTAAAAAACCCGAATTACCGGGAACCTTGATTGTACATCAAGCCAAAGACGAACCTATTGTAAGAGCCATCTCTTTACGTAAAGATCAGACCCTGCTAACGGTGAGAAGTCTGGAGATGCTTCATCAACATGGTTTTCTGGCAAAATTATTCAGTGTTTTGGCAGACCATAAAATTTCCGTTGATCTGGTAACAACCAGTGAAGTTAGTGTATCATTAACGTTAGATACTGCGCATAAAGCTTCTAATAAAGTAGAACTAACAGATGATATTTTGAACGAACTCAGAGAATTTTGTGAAGTAGAAGTAGAAAAAGATTTGTCTCTGGTCGCTTTAATTGGAAATAAAATGGACGCTACTTCAGGAATTAGCGGAACTCTGTTTGGTCTTTTGGAGAATCATAATATCCGGTTGGTGTGTCATGGAGCTTCTCCAAATAATGTATGCTTTCTGGTTAAAGAAGGAACCGGAGAAGAAATTGTACAATTGATACATAAGAAGTTTATTGGCTAGGAAGAAATTCAGGCTTTAAAATTCAAAATTATAAAATGAGAATTTCAGTAATAGGAACGGGAAAAACAGGAAGTAAAGTAGTTGAATTACTAGGAGACAAACTGCTTCACTCTTTTGATGAAAATAACCCTGCTACCATAGAAAAATTAAAAGAATCAGATGCGATAATTATTTTTGTACCGGGAGACGCAGTGTCAGAAATTCTGGAAACAGTGCTGGAATCAGGAACTCCTTCAGCCTGGGGAAGTACCGGATTCCAATGGCCGGAAGATTTAGATGATAGAGTTAAATTTGCTAACACAAAATGGATTCTGGCTCATAATTTTAGTCTCGGAATGAACATTATCCGTCATACCATCAAAAAAATCTCGGAAGGATCAACCATACTGGATAATCCTGAATTTAATATTCATGAAGTTCATCATATTCATAAGAAAGATGCACCAAGTGGAACAGCCATCTCATGGAAAAAATGGCTTGGTAAGGAAGTTGAAATTACCTCGACAAGAGAAGGGGATGTAAATGGTATTCATGAATTAACGCTTTCAACTGAACGGGAAAAAATTTCATTAAAACACGAAGCTCTGGATCGCTCTATCTTTGCAGAAGGAGCTATTTGGTGTGCAGAACAGTTAGTTAATAATCTGATTTTAACGAACGGAGTTCATACTTTCGGAGAGTTGTTTGATCAAGTAATGAACGAAGACAAATAAATGGAAAAGTACCCACTCTGGACTGCAATAGTGACCCCTTTAAATAAAGAAGGGGGAATCGATTATAATAGCTTCGAATTTATTCTCAGAAAGCAGGAGGAAGCCGGGAATGGTGTATTAGTATTAGGAAGTACTGGTGAAGGGCTCAATCTTCTACCGGAAGAAAAGAGAGAAATCGTGAAGTTTGTTAAACTTCTGAAACTCAAAGTGCCAATCATGGCAGGACTTGGAGGATATCACATCAATGCCCAAATTGATTTTATCAATTACTGCGATGAAGCAGGAGTGGATGCCTTTCTGTTGGTTAATCCTATTTATGCGAAGCCCGGAAAAGAAGGTCAACTTGCCTGGTTTAGCGCATTAATGAAAGAAACTAAAACTCCTTGCATGATTTACAATGTGCCTTCCAGAACAGGGATACATATGCATCCGGAAGTTCCTGCAACGCTTTCAAAAACATTCCCAAATTATATGGGGTTAAAAGAAGCGAGTGGAAGTATTGAGAAACTAAAAGAATTCATCAAAGCAGCTCCCAAAGCTCCTGTTTATTGCGGTGATGACAATTTGATTAATGAATTTATGGAAGAAGGAGCCATAGGTTTAGTCTCTGTTGCGTCTAATGCATGGCCAAAAAAGACACGAAAACAACTCGATTTATTTCTGGAAAGGAAAGCAGATCAAACTTTTAAGGAATGGGTTGAATGTGCAGATTTACTTTTTGATGCACCCAGTCCAATTCCGGTAAAAACTTTGTTACAGCATAAAGGTTGGATTTCCTATGATCAGGTACGATTACCTCTTTCAGGGGACGATTTGAAACCTGAAACAGAGGAAGCACTTCTGGAAGCAGATAGGAAAATTAATGCCTGGTACAAAGAAGTTACAAAGGCACAAAGGGACTAAGGCACAAAGTATATTTATCAACCGGGCTCTGTGCCTCTGTGCCTTTGCCCCTATGAAACTCAACATGACACACGAAGAAATTTTAGATCAACTCGAAAATGGTGAGCTAAGAGCTGCTAATCTTACCGAAGATGGAAACTGGGAAGCTAATGTAGAAGTGAAGAAAGCTATTCTGGAAGCGTTTAAAAATGGAACAAATGCTTCCTATGAAGGAGTGTATGATGGTTTTGTAGATAAGCATAATCTTCCGCCAAGATATTTTGAGCCTGAAGACGGAGTTCGTTTAGTACCCGGAGGATCTTCAGTTCGAAGAGGAGCATATGTGGCATCAGGGGTTATAATCATGCCTCCGGCATATATAAATATCGGTGCTTATGTTGATTCCGGTTCAATGGTTGATAGTCATGCACTGGTTGGTTCATGTGCTCAAATCGGAAAAAATGTTCATCTTTCCGCTGGAGTACAAATCGGTGGAGTGTTGGAACCAGTAGGTATGAGTCCTGTAATCATTGAAGATGATTGCTTTATTGGTGCCGGCGCTGTGATTGTAGAAGGAATACTTATTCGTAAAAGAGCCGTAATTGCACCTGGAGTTACTTTGTCCAAATCAATTCCTGTATTTGATGCAGTTAATGAAGAAATTCGGGAACGAGGCTCAGAAATTCCGGAAGGTGCAGTTGTAATTCCCGGTACTCGTCCCATGAAAAGTGAATGGGCACAAAAAGAAGGGCTCAGTATGGCATGTCCAATTATTGTTAAATACAGAGATGCTAATTCAGACGCTTCTCTGGAATTGGAAGACGCACTGCGATGAGTAAATCCCCTCAAAACAAGTTTCTGTTTGTTACATATAGCGGGCTTATCACCGATACTGCCTGGCGTATCAAAATGGAGGGAAACGAAGTTAAGTATTACATCAGAGATGATTCTGAGAAGGAAATCGGAGACGGGTTTGTTGAAAAGATAGACGACTGGAAAGAGCACGTTGACTGGGCAGATGTAATTGTATTCGATGACGTACTAGGAATGGGAACCTGGGCAGCTGAACTTCGGGAAAAAGGCAAAGCAGTTATAGGTGGAACTCCTTATACAGATATGCTGGAAGATGACCGGCAATTTGGTCAGGATGAATTAAAGAAATACGGTATCAATATAATACCAAACCAAAATTTCACTTCATTCAGAGATGCCATTAACTATGTAAAAGAACATCCCGGTAGATATGTAATAAAACCGAGTGGGGAAGCACAGAATCTTAAAGGACTTCTTTTCATCGGTGAAGAAGAAGACGGAAAGGATGTCATTCAGGTATTGGGAGAGTATGAGAAAGCCTTATCAGATGTAATTCCGATCTTTCAACTGCAGAAAAGAGTAACTGGTGTGGAAATGGCTGTTGGAGCCTTTTTCAATGGTAAGAAATTCATTGAGCCTGTCAATATTAATTTCGAGCATAAGAAGCTTTTTCCTGGGAACCTCGGGCCTTCTACGGGGGAAATGGGGACCGCTATGTTCTGGTCTGATTCGAATCGCATTTTTAATAAAACTCTGAAGAAGTTTGAAGCTAAACTCCGAGAAGAACAATATGTAGGGTATATAGATCTGAATTGTATTGTAAATGGGAACGGGATTTATCCCTTAGAGTTCACCGCCCGGTTTGGATACCCAACCATATTTATTCAGTCTGAAGGTATTTCAATGCCAATGGGACAATTTTTTGCACAGTTGGCCAGAGGAGAGGACTTCAGAATTAAGACCAAAACAGGCTTCCAATTAGGAGTACGTGTAGTAGTTCCTCCATTTCCATATTCAGATCCAGAAACGTTTAAAGTTCGTTCAAAAGATTCCGTTATTTATTTTAAGAACAAACAGAAATTGGGAGATTCCAATATGCGTTTGTTCGAAGGAATACATTTTGAAGATGTAAAACAGGTAAATGGTGAATGGCTGGTTACAGGGAAAAGTGGAGTTGTTCTTACGGTGAGTGGCTCAGGTCAAACGCTGAAACAGGCACAACAACAGGCCTACACTCGAGTGAAATCCATCAATATTCCTCATATGTATTACCGTACAGATATTGGAAATCGCTGGTTTGAAGATAGCGACAAACTACACAGCTGGGGTTATTTAAGAGAGGTTTAATTTCTCTTTAATTTTCTGTGATGGAGAATGGTTATAACAGCCAAAGCTACAAATGGTATTGCCGAGCTAATGATTTTAAGATTCAAGGAAAGTATTCCCACAAACAGCACCATCAATAGGAGTAGCCCAATACAAGCTATTCCCAGATAAGTAAGCTTTGAACTAACTTCTTTCCCAAACAAAGTTATCAGTAAGATCAGCTGCCCAAGCAGGGGGATTATAGTAAATGGATGAAGTGCAGAAAGGGGATCAGAAATAAGCTTAGAAAGTAATTCCAACTCCATGACAATTAAAAAATTACTTTGTTGAGCTCCCCATTCTAAATAACCCAAAAATGAACTTAAGATAAGCACAGCATTAAGAAGTTTGGGCTTGTTCATTTTTGTATAAGTTAATTCACATAATTAATCAGGAATCCTTTTGATACACTCTTATCCAATCTACATACATGTATTGTGGGAAGGGGGTTGAAGCATCCGGTCTTCCTGCATATGTACCACCAACTGCAATATTCAGCAGGATAAAAAACTCTTTACGAAACTCGGAGAGTTCAGGTGAAGTGATATCAAACCTGGTAAACTCATTACCATCCACAAACCAGATCATTTCTTCTTTATTCCATTCCAATTCGAACAAATGAAAGTCATCAGCAAATATCCCTTCATCCAGTTTATAATCTACTGCTCCCATCATTTCATGTTCTCCATCTGCATTTGCGAAGTGAACATTGGATTCTATTACAGCATCATCTTTGGTTCCATATAGCTCAAGAATATCAATTTCGCCTGATTGAGGCCATGGCGTATCTCCTCCGGTTTCATCGATATTTGCTCCCAGCAACCAAAATGCAGGCCAGATTCCTTTTCCATAAGGGAGTTTAATGCTGGCGGCAATCTTTCCATATTTCCATGAGAATTTATTGGCGGTATTCATTCGAGCAGAGGTGTACTTATTCAGCCCATGCGTAGTTCCTTCATGAATTGCTTTTATCACCAGCTGTTCATTTTCGATGTAGGCATTTTCAGAGCTATCGGTATAGCGTTGCCACTCTTCATTAAAATTTCCGGCCGGTAAAACCTGAAAGTTCCATTTAGAAGTATCGATGGTTTCTGAGTTGAATTCGTCCGACCAGATTAACGACCATTCCGATCCAGGGGTATATGTATTGTCTGCCATCACTTGTGATTTGTTACTATCCTTTCCATTTCCACAAGCTGCAAGAACCAGTGAAATAACTATAAACAAAAAAGAGATTGAAAATAAATGCTTTATGATTTCAATTTTAGCAAACGGTACCTATTTTTTTAATCAATTTCCTCCCACCATGCTGAAAAATCTACAGAGGTGTCACTCAAAATGGTCTTTGTTCCTAATACGGGAGTAAACAGTGGAATCGGGTTATCACTCTCTTGATTCAATCTGGATACTTTATTTAGAGGTTCGTCCCACGGATGCATGGCTAAAACAAATTTTGAAGAATGAACCGGGAATAACTGCTTTGCATTTAAGTCGTGTGCTGCTTGTAACACTTGTTCAGGATGAAGGTGGATTTCTTTCCAGGCATCATTATATTGACCGTTGTCCAGGATTGCCAGATCAATCTCTCCAAATCGATCCCCGATTTTTTTGAAAAACTCACCGTACCCACTATCTCCACCTACGTATATTTTCATGGTTGGTGATTCTATCAAATAAGATGCCCATAAGGTATTTTTTCTGGCAAATCCACGACCGGAAAAGTGTCGGGCAGGAAGGGTATGAATTTTAAAAATGGAGTCTACCTCTATGCTTCGATTCCAATCCTGTTCAGAAATTTTATCCTCCGGATACCCCCAGTGTTTGAAATGTGATCCGACACCTAATCCACAAATAACCTGATTGATTTTACCTTTTAACGCAGTAATTGTTTTATGATCGAGGTGATCATAGTGATCATGACTGATAAGCAGATAATCTACTTCAGGAATATCATCAGGCATATAGAGATCTGTTCCCGGAAAAGATTTTACGGTGCCCGGAATAGGGGAGGCATTCCCGCTAAACACGGGATCGACTAATATTTTTACACCATCAAGTTGGATGTAATAAGATGAATGACCAAACCATATCAACACATTTTCATCCTCAGGAATAGAAAACAGATCGGTTTTCTGTGAAGGAATTGGTTCGGCTGGTTTTGTACGTGGATGATTACCAAAAAACTGGTCTTTCAAAATACTCCAGTAGGTATGGCCTTCCGTCATATCCGGAGTGAAAGTCAGGTTTTTGAAATAACCGTCTTCATAATGTTCTGATTGAGAAATTTGCTCCAGATGTTCTCCTGAAGGAGCTTTCCCAAATTGAGCCTGACGCATGTATAAAACAGTTGCGATGGCTAATACAGCAATTAGTGCAATTATAGAACCCATAGTTATTGATAAAATTTTAATGAGACATTTCATGAGGTTTTCTGCAATTCAAATATTTGTTTGAGAACCATTTTTTTTGGAGTAAAAGGCAAAAACTTAAACAGGATGCGTTGACTTGTTTTAACACCAGCGATCACATCCATTTTACCGTTTAACATTCCGTTATACCCGGCTTTAGCTACCTCATAAGCAGAGAAGGCATCTTTAAATAAATCCGTTTTGTCCATACCAGATACTTTTCCAAAATCCGTTTCAGTTGCTCCCGGCATAAGAGCAGTAACGGTAATATTGGTATCAGCCAGCTCCTGAGCGATTGCATTACTGAAGGAAGTGACGAAGGCTTTAGTTGCATAATAGACTGCCTGAAGCGGACCAGGTAATAATGCTGCAGTTGATGAAACATTTAGAATCCTTCCTGAATTTCTCTTTACCATATCAGGAAGAAAATATCTTGTGAGCGCTGTAAGGGCAGTCACATTCAGATTAATCATTGCCAAATCTTCTTCCCAGATACGTTCGTGGAAATATCCAACACCACCAAAGCCGGCATTATTAATTAGGTAATCAACTTGAATTCCCGCCTCAAAGACTTCTTTATGAATTTCCTGAGCGGAAGAAAGATTAGTTAAATCTTTAACGATAATGTGAACCTTCACTTGGAACTCAGATTCGAGCTGAGTTGCCAACTCTTTTAGTTTATTTTCTGATCGTGCAATAATTACAAGATCAACTCCCGATGAGGCGTGTATCTGTGCTAATTCTTTTCCAATCCCGGAAGAAGCTCCGGTTATTAAAGCAGTTTTTTTCATAATAGCATTTTAAGTGAGTAATCACTCATTATTAATTTAAATTTTTTTAGAGCTCGTACTTTTTAAGGAGGAGCTTCATTAAGTTTTCAGGATCACTTACTTCGTGTTTAATAATTGCAGTACTTAGTCCATCCAGAGTTTGAAGTAATAATTCAGCTTCCAGAGAAGGAGCAGGGTAACTAAGCTCATCAAAGGCTTTTGTTATTGATTCAACCAATGGTTTCATTTTTTCAGTGGAATCATAGCCAAGTTCCCACTTAAGCTTAAACTGAAGTTTCCAGAACTCATATTCTTCTTCAGCTATCTGAAAAGGGAGAAGAATAATTTTTCTCAATCGTTCTCTGGGATCATTTTCCATCACTACATCGGCATAGAAAAGCTTGAATTTCTTTTCCCCTTCTTTAAGAATAGCTTCAAGAAGTCCGGCTTTGTTATTGAAATGCTTGAATACCAATCCTTCAGAAACTCCTGCTTCTTTAGCTACCTTGCTGGTAGAAGTAGCATTAAATCCTTCTTTGGCGAAAAGCTCCAGTGCTGTTTGTAATATGGTTTCTTTTTTTTCAGTCATAAAAGTAAGTAATCACTCACTAAAATAAGAGTTTATATTATAGTATCAAAACCATTTTTTAAATCGAGTCTTTTAACAATGAATAACAGCTAATTCTGTTTGACTTATTATCTAACATAAAGAATACTATAGCATATTCAGTTTGCTAAGTGAGGCATCAATGACACTTTTTTTGATTTCATCACCAAAAGAATTGAAATCCTGTTTTGAGATATTTTTGGATATAGTGTTATCAGAAATATGTACAATCTCATCACAGCATTCAGTAAGTATTGAGAAAATATGAGAGGTTATAATTACGGTTTTACCTTGTTTTTTGAGACGCTGTATAATTTCTGAGATTAACATATTACTCTGAATATCTACTCCATTGAAGGGTTCATCAAGAATGAAGATTTCATTTTTCTGAAGCAGGGTTGCCATAAAAGCCAGTTTTTTTCTCATCCCAGTAGAATAATTTTCTACATACTCATTAAGGGGTAAATCAAAAATATTTTGCTCCTCAAATTTTTCATCTTTAATGCCTCTTGCATCACAGAGTAGTTTCAAATATTCCCAACCGGTAATTTTTGTTATTACTGATGGATTTGTTTCAAGAAAACCTATGTGATTTTTACTAGAAGGCTTGTCAAATTCTATTTTCCCTGAAAAATTTTCAAAACCAGCTAAACAACGCAAAAAAGTTGTTTTACCTGCACCGTTATCTCCAACAAAACCATATACAATACCTGATTGGAGTTTTAAACTAATGTCTTTAAGGATAGTTTTTTTACCATAAGACTTCTCTAAAATGTTAATGGTAGTCATTGTAGCAGCTGGCTTAATTGTTTTTTCGACTTTCTGTAGAAAACGGGAATAATGACTACTAAGAAGAATGGAAACCAAGTGCTGAGCCAAAAAAGAATTGCCTGTGGAACACTCATTTTAGAAGGAAAAGCTGAATACTTTGCAAAAATACTTGTGCTCAGGTAAAGAAGTCCAAGAAGAAATACGAAAGAAATAATAATCGCTTTATCAAAGAAAAAAAACATCAACAATGTTATAACCGGAGCTAAAAGTATTGAAGAACACAGAATTCCGTTTAGATTTTTAGTTATAAAGAAGCCCGATACGTTTTTGGAATAAATCCACACAAAATACTCGTTCTCAGGTAGCATATACATGCATATACAAGTGAGGTGCATCAATGCCAAAGAAAAAATACCCAGATTAAAATTGTCCGAAATAATTGAAATCAAACATAATGTAATCGAGGAAATAACCAGAAACAGGAAGCGACGAAAGCCTGAAGTAAATTCAAAAGGCTGATTTTTAAATGGTGTAGGAATACTCCTTATGGGTTTAACTTTGTATGGAATGAAAACAGGAAAGGGGAACAGAAAAAGTAAAATCAAAGCAGACAAATATTCTTTTTGAATAAACAGAACCAAAAGGAAAGGAAGCGAGACCAATAAATTTTCAACCGCACGAATTAGGAGAGATGCCTTTTTTGGGTAAATATAGGTTAATATAGCATTGGATTTATTCAGACCGAGAACAAGAATAAACCAGATTCCAGTGTATATAAAAGGCGCATACAGGAAATTTTCAAATAGCTTCGATGAGAACAGAGTAAATATTAAAAGTGTAAAAATATAACCTGGAAGAATGGGTATTCCGGCTTCGCTGAAAGTGCGGTTTATTCTTTTAAATTGAAGTTGGAAGTAATACAAATGCGTTAAATATCTTTTCCTCAAAGATATTAATGTACAAGCGCTTTATTCGCAACCGCCAATCCTTTTACGAAAGCCTGGATAAGTGCTTCTAAGGTATCCGGAGAAGCTGCTTTGGTTGTAAAAGAATAATCCTCTTTTTCCAAAGTTAGGGTAACAATTACCAATGAATCGGTATCCGGACTTAGAATTTCCACTTCATGGTTTTTTACCTCCAACGGAATAAACGCATCTGTTTCAGCTTTAATGGCTGTTAATACGGCATCCATCGGCCCAACTCCCTGATCCAGCGAAATCACTTCTTCACCATTTGGGAGTTTCAATTTAACAGCAGCACTAACAAGCCCATGCATTCGCATGGTAAGTTTGTAATCCAGTACTTCAACGGGATGAGTCAGATCAAGGTCTTCGTTATAAACCAGAGATTTTAGTGCTTTAATTTCTTCTTCCCTGAGTGTTTTACCTTTTCTGTTGATGCCACTAACATATTCATCATATAAACGGGTGTGTTCCTCATCCATGGAAACATTTCCCATCATCATTTCTCTGGATTGCCCCCAGCTTTTTTTCTGTAAATCGGGGAACCCGGATTCAATGTATTGTTGCACTCGTTCCAGCTTTGGGGAAAGAACAGGAGAGGAGAGAGAGTATTTGGAAACAATTTGAGAGCTTTTTAATCCTGTTCCGGTTAACACAAACAGACATTTCTTTCCTTTAAACTGATCCTCATTATTTTTGAAACAGGCTAAAGGAATGGCACAGGAAGGCTCTGTAAATAATCCTTCTTCTACGGTCATCTCTTTCATTGACTCGAGTAACTCATTCTCAGTTGCAGTGAATGCAAGTCCATCGGTTTCCTGAATTCCTTCCATCACTTTGTAGAAATCAAACGGGTCTCCTACAGCTACGGCGTCTGCCATGGTATGTACCTGATCGGCGATCACTTTTTCTTTTTTGAAGATGCCTTCGACAACCGGAGAGCTTTGTTCGGGTTGAACTGCTACAAAAGCCGGAATCTTTTCAATTTGTCCGGCCGCCTTTAATTCTTTCAATCCTTTAAAAATAGCAGCGAAGTTAGTACCGGCTCCAACAGGTACAAATATGTAATCATAATCCATTGGGCCTTGTTCAAATAACTCATAGGAAAATGATTTCTGTCCTTCCTGACGGAATACATAGTCGCCGGCTAAATAGTAGTTCCCTGATTTCGCAAACTGTCTGCATAATATTTCACATTGTTTGAAATCGCCTTTTATTTTGATGATAGTCGCGTCATAAATAGTAGACTGAGCAAGTTTTACTTCAGGAGTTTTTTCCGGGACAAATACAAAACACGGAATTTTGAAATAGCAGGCATAGGCCGCTACTGATGCTGCCATGTTACCGGTAGACGCCAGACAAATAGCGTCTGCACCGAGTTCAATTGCTTTTAGTACTTCGATATAACTGCCCCTGTCTTTGAAACATCCGGTTGGGTTTTCAAACTCGAGTTTAGCGTATAAATCGGCACCATATTTTTCAGACAACCGTGTAAGTGAACGTAGAGCGGTATAATGATTCTTTAATGGATCAGGCTGAATGTCTTTCAGTGGATACTGAATCTCCGGTCGGATTTCCTTGTACTCTACAGTAAGCACACTTCCACAACTTGTGCAATAGGTGGAAGTTTCGCGTTCATCATTAATGTGATTACAGGTAATACAACGTACCTTGTAGCCGGAATTGGAGCTTTTCATAGAGAATCTTAGGAATTAAATACACTCAAAAATACGAAGCTTAAAACTATAAAAAAGCGCTTTTTTTAGGAAGAAGGATCAGAGACGCAAAGGCACAAAGTTTTGTTTAAAAAAAGAGAAGAGATATCTCCCTTTGTCCCTTTGTCCCTTTGTCCCTTTGTCCCTTCTTCAAAACGGCAAAAAGATAATCTCCTCGAAATCCATATCTAATTCTTCCAGAATAGGACCGGCTATTTCCACAATTTCATCCTGAGAGTAATCATCGAGTCCTTCCAGTTTGATGTACAGAGTATCGTTGTGATCGTCGATGTGGAATTCAGCTTCGGTTGATTCAAAGCTGTCTTTAAGAGTTTGGATGAGAACTTTGAGATCTTCCTCAAAGGATTCGTATTCGATTTCTTCAGGAGCGCTCATAATATCGGGTTTGATTGCTTGCCAAAATACTCCGAGTTTCAACCATGAACAAGCAGCTAGTAAAACTTTCCGAAATAGCACAGAAATCCAGTCGGATGATCGTTGGATTAATGTCGGGTACATCGCTCGATGGACTCGATATTGCGCTGTGCGAGTGTGGAAATGATTCCATCAAGGTGAAGGAATTCAAAACGATTGAGTACGACCCGAAACTCCGAGCTCGGATTGCTTCAATTCAGTCTAAGGAAATTGTAAGTCTGAGAGAAGTGACCGTATTGAATACAGAGCTTGCGCATTTGTATGGGGATTGGGTTTTGGAAGCTTTGAAAGAGTGGGGAGTGAATAGGGAAGAGGTGGATTTGATAGCAAGTCACGGTCAGACCATTTACCACCATCCAACCGAAAAACAAACCAGTACGCTCCAGATTGTGGACGGAGATCATATTGCACTTAAAACCGGCATCATTACCATTTCCGATTTCAGGCAAAAGCATACCGCTGCAGGCGGACAGGGAGCTCCACTTGCAGCACTCATGGACGAACGCTTATTCCGACACAAAACCAAAAACCGGGTGCTTTTGAATCTGGGTGGTATAGCCAATTTTACCTGGTTGCCTTCTAAAGAAATTTGTGGAGCGGTAATCACTTCTGATACAGGTCCGGCTAACACGCTTATTAACGAAGTCATGCAGAAACATTTTGGTAAGTCATATGACGAAGGCGGAAAGGTAGCGGCTTCCGGAACCGTGCATTCAGAATTGTTGAAATATCTATTGCTGGAACCCTGGTTCCGGAAAGCATTTCCAAAGACGACCGGACAGGAGGACTTCAATCTGGAACTGGTGGAAAACCTGATGGAAGGCTACCAAATAGAACTTAGTCCGGAAAATTTGATTGCCACTCTCACCAAACTTACTACCAAAAGTATAGAACGAGCTTTTGATAAGGTCATCGGTAATGAAGCCTGCGAACTCTATGTAAGTGGAGGAGGCGTTCACAACCAAACCCTGATGAAAGGCTTAGAAGAAAATCTCCCAAATGCAGAGCTCAAAGATTTTGAAGAACTGGGTATATCCGCCGACAGTAAAGAAGCGGCGTTAATGACATTCCTGGGGAATGCGTTGGTTATTGGCGAACCTTTTTTGGTGAATGGGGAAGAGGTGTGTTTGGGGAAGTTGAGTGTACCTTACTAGTATCTAATTCTTATAAGATATAACTAACTTATTCGAATAAGACCAAAATTCATCTGGATCAATCACTGTTAGTGTTGAATTTTTACCATTTGAGTTTAATTGAAATGAACTTGTTGGGTGTCCCGTAATTATTCTAATATTCTTATTAGAAGGAATATTAAATTCTAATTTTTTACGTATATCAATTGTAGTAAAAAATTGAGTTCTCAAATTTTTTGAAAGATAAAATTTTGAGGATTTTAAAAAATCTTTTTCTCTTATAATGATATTTCTATCTAATAAGTAATCTTCTTCTTTAATTATTGAGTATGCTTGATTTATTTTATCAGAAATTTCTGCTTTTTGATCTGTAATACGCTCAATTTCCAATTTTTTTTCCATTATTAAAGTCTCATTTTCTCTCTGAATAGTTAATAAAGAATCAATATTGTTTTCTAGTGATATTATTCTGCTGTTTAGCTGTATTATTCGATCTTCTCTTGCTCTAATTAAATTTCTTAATTCAGTTAGCCTCATTTCTCTATTAGACATCTCTAAATTTGATTGTACCATTCTTATTTCTAAATCATCAATTTGTTTACTTCGTTGGTCAATTTCTATTTTTAGTTGCCTCATTTTTCTTTCAACTTCATCTGAAAAAACTCTATAGTAATCAGTACTATATCTTGCTCCAGATTCAATTTCCATAAGTTCTGTTTCAACTTCTATTAATTGAGATAAATCACTATTGAGTGAAATTACTAGACTGTGGTAACTATCTGTAATTAACTCAAGATTTCTATTCTTTGTTTTTTCGGATTCCAAATCTTGAATAATAGAAGCATTATTATTTGTGTTGGATTTATCTGAACATGAAGCATTAACGATAATTACAGATATAACTACTAAAATATTTTTAAACATAAACTTATTAATTACTTTTTAATAGAAATATAATTTAGCCCCTTACTACTACTTGTTAGTGATACTCTATTTACATCATGAACTTTGTAAGTTAAGAAGCCAAATTGATCTAAATAGATTTGGGTTTTATTGAAATGGATCTTACCTAATCCAAAGTAGTTTCTTATTTCTCCTGAATAGTACACATCATAGTTGTAGTCAAAATGAAATTCATTATTAATCTCAAATACGGAATCAATTCTAAATAGGATAAAATTATTTCCAATTTCATTAATTAAATCTCCTTGATAAGTACCTGGAAGTTCTTGAACTATTCTTTCATTTCTAATTCTCTGTAAATCATTATCAATCGGTATGAATAACATTCGGTTAATAAAAACATACCCTATGAGAATAATACTAGAAATACTTATAAATGTGTAAATCCCAATTCGAATGTTTTTCCAAAACTCATTCGGTTCATCTTTAATTTCTTTTCGTGCATCTCTTATAAATCCAATTATTGCAAAAAGACACCCTACTATTCCTAAAATGACTAAATAGAAATCTGGAAATTCAACGAAAGTAGATTCCGAAAGCAATTTACCCCTTTGCTTATTTAATTATTGATATATAGATAACTTAATGAAGAGATAAATTCAAGTAAAAATTACTCTTATGTATATGATTAGAGTTGATTTAATTTGAGTGCTAACTTATTTATAATTTTTATTACTAAATCATTTAAATTCATAATCTCCCCAATCAACTCCTCCCTAACCGGCTTCCCTTTTTCAAAAATAGCTTCCTGATGTTGTAGATATTCGAGTCGGCCTTCTTCGGTTTCAATTTTAATGGGTTCCAGTCCGTGTTCCTGTAAATCGTAAGGACTTGCCATCATATCTATAGTGCGAGCTTCACAAGCGAGTTCAAAAGCCTCCAGAATCAGATCACTGCCAATCCAAGGGTATAGCTTATGCGCCCATTTGTATAAGTCCATATTGGAATGAATACAGCCCGGCTGCTCGGTATTCGCAAAATCTTGTCTGGAAAGCTCAAACTTATTCATAGGAACAGCCTCGGGAGTAAAGAAACGGTAGGCATCAAAATGAGTACACACCAGTGGGCGACTTTCCACAAACTCCGCCAGCTCTTCGGGCTCCATACGTAAGGGAACCTGGTCATGACGAGGTTTCTCCGCTTTATACACCATCGCCCATTCGTGCATCCCAAAGCATCCGAACATGGGTTTTTTGTCCCTCGTGTTTTGCAACATTTCCAATATCCACCGGGTGGATTTAATCCTTTTTTCAGGAAAAAGTGTGGGGTCCAGAAAGGCGATACTATCCTCAATCACCAACTCGCTTAGCTCTGGAAGTTCAGAAGGTTCAGAAACTTCCAGTCCGATTCCTATTCCGGGCGACCATCTTCTGAGAGCTGAAGGTCGGAAGGCGTAATATTCAAACAGAAAATCCATGACTGGCTGCTTTTTATGCGCAGACCGGGCTTTCAGATAATCGCCAATCAACTCATCCACACGGTGCTCGTGGGCTTTTTTCCGGGCAATCCATTCTTCTTCGGAGAGAACTTTTGTCAGCGATATTTGGGATGGGGTTATCATCGGCGCTAAAGGTACGGATTTTTGGTCTCCTTTTGTTAAACCCTTTCAGGGTTCGGTTGACTGCTTTCAGACACATCGAATTTCTTCCAATGTTATTCATATTCAATCCCGTTGGGATTGTAAGTTATAGAATTTTATTTGCTAAATAAGTCCGAAGGACTTAAATATGAATAGCATAAGATTAGATAAAACAATAACCCTGAAGGGGTTGAATGAAGTCAGGATGAGTACCTATACCCAATTATTATATCAGATTGTATTCAGTACGAAACGCAGAAAACCTTGCATGCTTAAGCACAACCGGGATGAATTATATAAATACATCTGGGGAATCTTGAAAAACAAAAAATGTCATCTTTATAGAATTAATGGGGTAGAAGACCATCTTCATATTTTAACCCATGTTCCGCCTTCCATTTCAATTTCTTCATTGGTCAAAGATGTGAAAGTATCCTCTTCAATATTTATCAAAGAACAAAAACTATTCCTTGGATTTGAAGGATGGCAACAAGGTTACGGAGCTTTTACCTATTCATTTAAAGAAAAAGACCGACTGATTGAGTACATCAAAAATCAGGAAGAGCACCACAGGAAAATCACTTTTAAAGAAGAGTACAGAAATTTATTAGAAGAGCATGGAATAAAATATGAAGAAAAGTATCTTCAGTAATGCAATCATCTACAACTTTAGGAACCCAAATCTGGCATTTCATTGTACATCTTCGGCTGCATTACCAGTTTTTTATTCTTTCCGGAGGATATCTGCTGTCAGCTCTGTTTCTGCAGGAAGTAAACTGGACCGATTACTGGATTCAGTTTTTGAATGTTCACATTCTTCTTTTTGGAGGAGCAACAGCTTACAACTCCTATTGGGATAAAGATGAAGGTCCTATTGGCGGACTGAAAAAACCTCCTGAAATGACTCGTTGGATGTGGGTGGTTTCAATGAGTATGCAATGGATTGGACTAATGTGGGCATATACCATCGGTCTAAGTTACATGATCATCTATTTTACGAGTATGGTTTTGTTCTGGCTGTATTCAACACCCTTGGCACGGTGGAAAGGAAAACCAATCTTAAGCATATTGGCGATTGGACTAAGTACCGGAACCAATTCTTTTTTACTGGGATATTTGGCCGGGGGAGCTGAATCACTTTCGGTAAATGAAGGAGTGATTGCGTTAGGAGTAGCCTGTATTTTGTTGAGTTTATATCCCGTTTCTCAGGTTTTTCAGATGGAAGAGGATAAAGAACGGGGAGATCAGACTTTTGCGATGAAATTCGGGTTGAAAAGAGTGAGACAATTCTTTGCAGTCATGTACCTGGCCGGACTTCAAATCATTACCTATCAACTTATTATGGTTGAAACTTCCCTTGGAATAATATTCGGGATTTTAGGTGTGATTGCTTTTTCAGGGATTGTGGTTTTTCTATTTCGGTTAAAGGGAGAACAGGAAGAATATGGTCTCGTGATGAGGTTAAAACTGTTGGCTTCCTTAAGTTTTGTAGCATTTATACTATCATCATTATTGATCAAATCAATCATTTAGCACACGTACAGTTCGTATATTTTAACGCTTATTTAAAATTATTATGAACTGTTATGAGCACTACAATTATTTCTCCGATCACCCAAAATGTTATTGACGAGGCTTACTCCTATTCCACCTTTAATTCTATTGTGGAAAAATTATTCGAAAGGGAGGAAGTTACCGATCAGAATAACACCGAAAGTAATTTGAATTATACTAAACTTAATCTGCAGCGTACATCACGTTGGGATAAGAGAGGTAAAATTCTTCCTGAAGTGGAAGCAATTGTTCAGGGTATTGAACGACCTCAAAACTGGTTAGTGATTACCGAAGGTTGGTGTGGGGATTCAGCTCAAATACTACCATTTATCAACAAAATGGCGGAATTAAACCCATTAGTTGAATTAAAAGTCATTCTTCGAAATGAATATCCTGAAATCATGGATGCATTTCTAACCGATGGTATCAGCCGATCTATCCCAAAAGTAATTGTGTTGGATACCGAAACTCTGGAAGTTCTGGGAGACTGGGGACCAAGACCCGAAGAAACTCAGAAAACTTATTTGGCAGAAAAAGTGAATCCGGAAATCGGCGGGAAAGAAGCAGCTAAAAATCTTCATATCTGGTATGCAAAGGATAAAGGCATTACTTCTCAATTAGAGTTTGCAGAGATCCTCAAGTAAATCATGAGATTTAATTAGTTGTTAACGTTGTTTATTTTACATTAAGAGCAACGTTGGTATCAGTTATGGGTAATCTCGACAAATTCAAAGAACATGTAGCTCAGACTAGTGTTAATCCGATTGGATTAGAAATTAGTCATGCCGAAGGTCCGTTTTTATACACCACAGATGGAAAAAGGTATGTCGACTTTATTTCAGGAATTGCGGTTAGCAGTTTGGGGCACCGGCATCCTAAAGTAATTGAAGCCATTAAAGAGCAGGTAGATAAACATCTGCATGTGATGGTATATGGAGAGTTTATTCAGAAACCTCAGCTGGAATTTGCAGAACTATTAACCAGTATTTTACCGGATGGGCTCGATCAGGTGTATTTTGTAAATAGCGGAACTGAAGCCAATGAAGGAGCACTTAAACTAGCCAAAAAGCATACCGGAAGATCCAAATTGGTAGCTTTTAAGAATAGTTATCATGGAGATACACACGGTTCATTAAGTGTCACCGGTCGGGATGTTTACCGCAATCCATATTTACCGTTATTGCCCGATATTCATTTTCTGGATTTTAATTCCGATGAAGGCCTGGATGTAATTGATGATACAACTGCTGCCGTAATACTGGAGCCTGTTCAGGGAGAAGGAGGGATTATTCCTTCTGATAAAAAATGGCTCAAAGAGATAAGAAAGAGATGTACCGAATCCGGCGCTCTTTTAATTTATGACGAAATCCAATCAGGTTTTGGGCGTACCGGGAAGATGTTTGCTTTTGAACATTATGGTATAGCTCCGGATATTTTATGTTTAGCTAAAGCTATGTCAGGCGGGATGCCTATGGGAGCTTTTGTTGCTTCCAAAGAAATATTTGAAGCATTTATGTTTAATCCACCCCTCAATCATGTGACAACCTTCGGCGGACATCCGGTTAGTTGTGCTGCTGCTCTTGCTAATTTACAGGAATTACTTTCCGGAGATTATTTAGAGAAGGCGAAACTCATCGAGAAAAAAACCAAAGAGAAATTGAAAGGAAAAGGAATTATTGAGGTTCGGGGAATGGGAGCGATGCTTGGTCTTCAACTTGAGAGTAAAGAGCTTACACAGAAAGTAGTGGAAGAATGCTTTTCACTGGGGATTTTGCTTGGCTGGACATTACATTCAGATACCTTAATACGGTTAGCCCCTCCACTTATCATTACAGAAGACCAGCTTAACGACGTGCTTACCGTTATTCTGATGAGCATCGAAATGAATAGCTGATCATAATTAATCAGCGTTAAGTATTGGGATATGGAACCAATGCTCTTCATAATCCTTTCTTATAATAAGAAGTTAGATTCTTCTTAATTAATAACGAATAACGAATAACGAATTCATGAAGACCATTAATCCCGCTACAGGTGAATCCCTCAAAGAATATGCCAATACGAGTTTCGAAGAATTTGAAGGGATTGTTTTCAAGGCAAATGAAGCTCAGAAACATTGGGCGAAGAAAGATTTTGCAATAAGAGCTCCTTATCTGAAAAAGATTGCAGAATTATTGAAAGAGCAGAAGAATGAGTTAGCAGCACTTATGGCAAAAGAAATGGGAAAGCCATTAGCACAGGGAGTAGGAGAGATTGAGAAGTGTGCATGGGTGTGTGAATACTATGCGAACAAAGCGAGTAAATTTCTGGATCGGAAATTCATCAAAACAGAAGCGAATCGAAGTTATGTTACTTTCGAGCCACTTGGAACGGTTCTATCAATTATGCCCTGGAATTTCCCATTCTGGCAATTATTCCGGTTTGGTGCACCGGCGCTGATGGCTGGGAATGCAGTCATCTTAAAACACGCCGAAGTAACTACTGGTTGTGCGCTAAAGATTGAAGAAATTGTTCATGAATCCGGAATTCCATCTGATTTATTTCGAACTATACTGGTAGAAAATGATGATATGAAGCCCATCATTCAACATGAGGGGATTGCGGCTGTCACATTAACCGGAAGTACAAGAGCAGGGAAAATAGTTGCGAGTCAGGCGGGAGAAGCATTAAAGAAAACGGTGCTTGAATTGGGAGGAAGTGATCCCTATTTGATTTTAGATGACGCTGATATCCGGAAAGCAGCAGAAACTTGTGCAATAAGTAGATTAATTAACTCAGGACAGAGTTGTATTGCTGCAAAGCGGTTCATTGTTACCGAAAAAGTATATGATGAATTTTTAGATGCATTTAAGTTTGAGTTGGAGAAGCGAAATGTTGGTGATCCATTTGAAGAAGAAACAGATGTTGGACCGATGGCAAGAACGGACTTAAGAGATACTCTGCACGAACAGGTTTCGAAAAGCATAGAGATGGGAGCCGAAGTTGTATTGGGTTGCGATAAGCCGGAATGGAAAGGAGCCTGGTATCCGGTAAGTTTACTTACTAATGTTTCGAAAGGAATGCCTGCGTATGAAGAAGAATTATTTGGTCCGGTTGCATCGATTATTAAAGTGAAGGATACCAACGAAGCAATCGAGGTAGCTAATGATACTAACTATGGATTAGGTGCGGCAGTATTTTCATCACACAGAGAAAAAGCCGAACAAATTGCAGGAAGTCAGCTTAATGCAGGTTGTGTATTCGTAAACGCATTTGTGAAGTCAGATCCCCGCCTTCCATTTGGAGGAATTAAAAATTCAGGATATGGACGAGAGCTTGGTCGTTACGGTATCCGTGAGTTTGTGAATATAAAAACAGTATGGGTGGAGTGAGCTAGTTAAATCCAATATCTGAGCGTTTTGGACTATCTGATTTTTTTAATTCATCGTACTTCTCATCAAATTCATTATTTGTGTAGACTCCGATAGAGTTTAGCCATCTTAAATTTGCCAATTGACTATCGTAATTTAATTTTGGATCAATTTGACCATACTTCTTACTCAAATATTCATTTCGGGTATGGATTAAAAGATCTATGAAATCATTTGTTTCTTTTTCGGAAGGAACATATTGAAAAAGAACAATATGAGAGTTATTTGATAGCAAAATCTTTTTAATCTTTTCAACAGACATCCAATAGAAAAGAAATAAAATTGATGAAAGTACAATCCAAAATAATAGTGTGAACTTGTATGCCTCTGAGTCATTTATAAATTTAAATAGAGTAGCAAGAGTAAGTAAAAAAGTAGTTGAACTAATAACTAATAGTATATTATTTGCCGAACTGGATTCGAGTACTTCACCTTCAATATTTTCATAAGGGATTGAAACTTCAGAAGACTTCCCATAAGAAGAAACCTTATAGCGTATTTTAGTTTCTTTTATAACTACTTCTCGGGATTTCAAAAATCGTTTTTGAATGAAATGATTCATTATCTATCTGTTTTAACTATGCTTTTGGTTAATAAGATGTATGAAAGAACAATCGAATTATAATAATCTATTCATGTTTAATTTTAGAACTTATTTCATATTTGAACCGAACAACCGGTTTATTCCAGAGAGTAAGATTTTGTTCTGCTTCTAATTTTCCATTTCTGCTACTTACTAACAACTCATCTCTGAATGAGGGAATATATTTAGCCCAAAAACTTCCTTCAGAATCTTTTAGTAAAAAATAGAATCCGGGATCGCCGAATTTTTTTCCGGCTGAAATAAGATGGAGTTTCCCATCAGCTGTAACCGTCGGAGTCATTATTACGGTAGCATTTCCGTTTGGTAGCGGGAAAATTGCTTTAATGCAAGTTATTCCAGATGGAAGAGTACAACTAGTATATATACCTGAATAAATTACTTGTCCGCTTGACTTTGCTGCTCTGTGCCAGAATGTATACTTAACAGAATTGGAATTTGGGTCGGATAAAGTAATTATCTCACTTTCAATTTCATTAGAGTATTTGGTGCTCTTGCTTGGGATATTTAACTGTTCAATCCTACTACTAAATAAAATGTTTACAAGAATCCCGGGAAGCTTAAACAAAGGGTTCCACTTTACAGAGAATGCTAAATTGTAATTGGAAGTTCTTTCATAGAATTCAATGATCTCTTTTGGCAGCCTGGATAATTCATTTTCAGAGAGTTTAAGTTTATCAATTGAAGATAGCAGACCTTTAGATTTTGAATTTCTTTCAATTACTAAGTTTTCTCTTTCTGCTAGTTGATTAATAAACAAATCAGATGTTGATTCAACTTTCCCAAAGGGACCCATTAACCAGGGTACAGTTTTTGGGTCAATTTGTTTACCCCATAAAATCACCCATTGTTGTGTAACCCAATCCTGAAATTTCTGTTTAGGATAAGCTAATTTCATTTTGGTTCAATCACTCTGAATGGGATAATATTAGTCCGACTTTCCCATTCTCCAAACTCGGCTATTGGTTTAAAGCGAAGTGTAGTAAACTGAAAATGGAAATTTTTTCTTTCTCTTTCTTTCATTGCATCTGAATGGCGTTCGGGTTTTGGAATAGAACTGTGTCCATGAACCATATCAAGCATTTCTTGTTGAGACTTCCAAACAGAAAAAGTTGAAACCGTATTCGGTAATCTAATAGCAGCCGAAGAAAAAGAAGTACCCGGATGGTCCCTAACAAGCCTTTCGACGGGTCTTCCCCAATGTAAAAACCTGGGTATTTGTAGTGGTTTCATTCGTGCAATAGTAAATGCAACCACAGGATCATTTGAAGTATCAATTTCAGTACCTATTTCCGGGATTTTAAATCCATCAATGTATCCCCATTGTCGTAAAAATATCAGCTTTGTATACCACCCTTTAGCTAATATTTTTCCAAGCTTAATATTCTTCAGGAAATTATTGAAGGCTGCTTCGTTTTCCCATTGAGCAAAGAAAACAACTTTCCCAATCTGCATCCTTTGTGGAGAAAATATTGGAGAACCTAATGTCATGAATGCCAAATATTCCGAATGAATTAAACCAGAAATGTTTGTCGGTTTGGGAGGGAGAAAAAAACCTTTAAGTGCGGAGAGAAAAGAGGTTTCTACCAGATGGAAAGTAAACAGACTCATATTTTCTACCCAAAGTACTTCTTCATAGGCTCGAAATAATGTTCAATCCAGCCTTGCTCGTAATTGGGTTGACCGTCCGGGATATTGGTGTGAATCAGGGTTAATTCACATCCATCATCAATATCTTTGAACTGTAATGTAAGCAGTGAATCAGTATCCGCATCTTCAAAATCAGCTGTTCTCCAGCTTTGGATAATTTCTTTTCCTTCAATCAGCTTTTTATTGGTACCAGTGATATATCCATCCCATGCAGAAAACCCCTCACCTTCTTTGTTGCTGCAAGCTGCTTCTCCTCCTGTCATTACAGAATGAAGCTCAGTATCCAACCAGGCGTTATAAAGCTCTTTGGAGGACCTTGAGAAGGTTTTTGAGAGTTTGAATGAACCCATATTCGGAGATTAATTTAATCGTGACATAATCTAATTAAAATTTGAATCCGAAATGAAGTCCAGGTTCAAACAAAAAGTAGTTTGGCCAGTTACTTTCGACCTGCTCAAATGAATCAGGCAAGTTTGTGTTTACGGGCCAGTAGTTAATGACTACCGATGGTTCAATGAACCAGCGATTGTTGAACAACTCAAATCGATAGCCTGTCCTAAGTTGAGACCATAACATAAAACCGGATTGAATTTTTTTGTCGGAGTCATCATAATAGTTTTGAAGGAAGGGGTAAACTGGATGGTTGAAAACAAACCTTTCCAATGAAAGTGTTGATATCCGATACCCACACCAAATGATCTAATTTTGCCGGGATATTCGTCATCAGAGCTATCCCAGTATTTTATCCCGAGTGGGTGGTAGTAAGCCCATGTGATTGCTTCTGCTATTATTACATTCTTTGGGTTAAGATAGTAGCTATAGTTAAGCTGGAAATATAATGGAGGTTCCTTGGTATCTAAGTTTCCAAACAGAAATAAAGAGCTTCCTATGGAGTGTTTGAACTCACTGGAATGTTGTTCATTTCTTGACGAATCTGTATTTATTTGTTGGGCCAATAACTGACCGGAAGTCATGAGAACTAAGACTACTATGAGAGTACATATTTTGTTTTGCATATCTTTTTTTAAGTGAATTTGATGATGCAAAATTAGGAAGGAGTCGTAGTTAAATACGTTCACTTAAGTTAATAAAAGATGGAGTTCAGCTATTTTTATTCATTATTCTCGCTCGCATCCTACTAAGGGATTGAGGAGTTATTCCCAGAAAACTGGCCAACTGATGTTGCGGGACTCTTTGGATCAGATCCGGTCTTTTATTTAGCAGATTCAGATATCTTTGTTCAGGAGAGGAAGTTTTAAATGCATCAAAATCTATCTGTTGCTTTGACAGAAGTTCTTCCGAAAGTACCATGCACATTTTTTCAAATTTTGGGAATTTAGTAAAAATCTCAACTTCCATATCCGGACTAGCAACAGTTAGAATACAGTCTTCCACACAAGCAACATTATATTCAGAGGGTTCTTTTGTAAGAACACAATTGGGTGTAATTCCTTCGATTTCGGTATAAAAAGCCGTTGTTTTCTCTTCTCCTTCGATTATATAATAGGTCCTCAGACATCCTTTTAGAACAAAATATCCATTCGATGATTTCTGTCCTTGTTCAAGAAGAATAGTTCCTTTTTTATATGATTTAAAGATATCCAGCTCAACAAGAGCATTTTTTTCTTCATGGTTTAGATCCACGTAGCGGGATATAAAATCAAATAAGATATTTTCCATCTCAGATCCCCTTAATCCAGCCACCATCTACTGGCAATGAAACCCCAGTGATATAGCTGGCTTTTTCGCTGCACAGGAAAGTAACAGCTGCTGCAAACTCTTCTGGTTGAGCGACTCTGCCTAAGGGTACGTTTGCTGTAAATGCATCCCAGTTTGAAGCATCACCTCGAAGTTCAATAAGACGTTCGGTTTCGGTATATCCGGGCAGTACATTGTTTACTGTGATATTGTATTTGCCTATTTCATTAGATAAGGTTTTTACTAATCCAAGTAGCGAAGCGCGAACAGAATTCGAAAGAACTAAGCCTTGTACAGGTTGTTTAATTGCTTGTGAAGTAATGGTCACAATTCTTCCCCATTTTTGGGCTTTCATTCCCGGAAGCACTCCCCGAATAATTTGAACCGTACTTTCTAATAAAAGTTTATAAGCATATTCCCATGCTTCTATCGAATGATCTTCAAACTGTCCAGCTGGAGGACCGCCGGAATTGGTAACCAGAATATCGACAGTCCCAAAAGCTTTCATGGCTGCATTAATAATGTTTTGTCTACCGGAAGACTCAGAAACATCACCAATTACAGTATGGACAATACCACCGGTTTTCTTTTCAATTTCAGTTTTAGCAGATTGGATATGCTGTTCATTTCTGCTACAAATCATCACTTCACATCCTTCCTGCGAAAGTTCCGTTGCAACGGCTTTTCCAAGTCCTTTGCTGGAGGCCAGAACAAGTGCTTTTTTCCCTTTGATACCTAAATCCATTTTTAAATATAAATTTATCTAAAAAATAAAATGTCCAACACTACTTAACTATAGCAATTTGTACAGAATGTTTCCATCCTTAGAATGGTGAGCGGAGTAGTGAATAGAATGCTTTCACGTCCCGAAGGGAGAATAAATCCACTCTGGATGGAAGTGTTTTTAGCTTTCTCATCAAGTACATAGACCTTTGGATTTATTCAGTGAAAGCGTTTATGAACCCGCGAAGTATTCGCAGATGGGAGTTTTTGTTACTTTTGTCGGTACAAAAGTAAATAAGAGCTTTTAAAAGCATTGTCCTTTTGGCTTGATCCAAAAGAATGAAAAGATCAAGACGCTGAAATCCTGGCGCATTCCCCTTGCATTCGCTAAATAATTCCAAAGGTCCATGTTCATACTGTGACAGTTTATAAGCCCGAGCCGGTGTGGAATTATTTGTCTTTCAGACACGCTTATTTCAGGATCACTTATTTCGCCAGTATTTCACAGGTCACTCTTGTCAAGTGAATAACTCTCTTTGTTAATTATTTAATATATAATGATTAACTAGTGCCTACTCCTTCAAATAATCATCGGTTCCGTAAATCCAGTCTGTACGAGGAGGAGCCCAGGTATCGGTTTCTTCCACCTCACCTATCATAAGTGCTTTATGAGGGAGATTTCCGGGTATTACTATCGAATCACCTGCATGAAGATCAATAGGCTCAGAATCCTCACTTTCAAACCAAAACCGAATGGTGCCTTTTTGAACTTGTGTAATTTGCTCATTTTCGTGAGTATGCATGGGCACCACAAACCCATCTTCGAATTTCATTTTAGCTATCATAATTTTTTCTCCCCAAATCATTTTCCGCTTCATTTTTGGATTTACTTGCTCTTCAGGGACTTCTTTCCAGTTTATTTTTTTTATCATCAATTATTAGCTATTGGTTAGTTTTTGGATGGTGAAGGAAATCAAGCCAAAGTACAAATCTATTTATTGTCGGTAATGATTGGCTCGGATATTCTGTGCTGCTTTCTCCACCGTTTCAGCTATTCGTTTAGCTCGTGTTTCGTCTCGTTTTGCGCTCTTAATCCAGTAAAGAATAATTTTTTTTGAAGAAGGAGGGAAGGCCTTCCAGTTACTATAAGCTGTTTGATTGGCATCGAATTCTGTTTTTAAATCAGAAGGGACAATAAGGTTATCGACTTCATTAAGTGTGTCCCAAGACCCGTTTTCTTTAGCAATTCGAATCATCTCAAGCCCTGCCGGGGTCATCTTCCCAGCGTTGGTAAGCTTTTCAATTTTTTCTTTGTTGATTTTACTCCAGATACTTTTCGGATTACGCTGGGAGAAATAACGAAAATAGCTTTCGTCATCCCTTTTGTTTGGCTTACTATCAATCCAGCCAAAACACAGAGCTTCGTCAACCGCTTCAGACCATGAAATAGAAGGTTTTTTACTTCCTTTCTTATAGAATATCACCCAAACTGATTGTTCAGTTTGGTGATTCTTTTCAAGCCAATCTCTCCACGCTTTTTTCGATTTTGGGTAGAAAGTTTTAACTCCGTCCTTTATTTCCATTAAGTAATTTAATTCTTAGTCTTTTGAATAGATCCAATAAATCAGAAATCCAAGCCCAAAGGTAATAAACCAGGCATAGGAATACAGATCATTCCAAAAAGCTCCAATGGTATTGACATTTAAAAGCCCGGTTTGAATCAGGAAACCGGGAATAACTGGTATAAGACTGAGTGAGAAGGAAATCCAGGCTTTATGATTCCAGGAAGGAGTTGCAGAATCTTCTAAAAATAAATCGACAGGGTTGAGTGTTCTTTTCCTGATGATGTAGTAATCACAAATCATAATGCCAGCGATTGCACCAAGTAAAGCAGAATAAGCGATTAACCATAAGAAAATGTATCCGTTAGGGTCAGCGATTAATTTCCAGGGGAAGATTAGAATTCCAATAATTCCCGTTATATAACCACCCATTTTAAAGCTAATCTTTTTTGGAGCAATGTTGGCGATGTCATTTGCCGATGCTACTACATTTGCCGCAATATTTGTTGAAAGAGTGGCTACAGTGAGTAATATCATCGAAAGAATAATTACAATCGGTGAGCTGAATGTGCTAAGCAACTGAATTGGATCCCAAATTGCTTCCCCGAATATGACCACAGTTGCGCTGGTTACGAAAATCCCAATGAAGGAAAAAAGAGTCATGGTTGTGGGTAGACCTATTGCCTGACCTACATAATGTGCTTTTTGGTTTACTGCATATCGCGTAAAATCGGGAATGTTCAAAGACAGGGTAGCCCAAAACCCTACGATGGCAGTTAGACTTGGCCAGAAAATACTGCTAAAAGATGCATTGGTGTTGGAATGGAAAGTGGAAGATGCAGACAGTATCTCTTCAAAAGAGCCAGCTGAAGTAATAGCCCAGATCATTAACGCAATACCTGAAAGTAGCAGAACAGGAGCTGACCAGCTTTCCAATATCTTTACCGTTTCAATTCCTTTATAAATAACCCAAATGTTCATTCCCCAAAAAATAAAAAAACAAATTAGCTGTGCCACGTTAAGTCCGATAAAATCCCCCAGGTACAGACTTTCAGCCAACCCCGGAGAAACTACCAATGAAAGTTGATAAATAGCACTGCCGCCAATCCAACTTTGGATACCAAACCACCCGCATCCAACCAGTCCTCGTAGTAATCCTGCCAGCACCGAGCCCCTTATTCCAAAACTGGATCGGATTAAAACGGGAAAAGGAATGCCGTATTTGGCACCGGGATGTCCGTTCAAAATCAAAGGTATCAATACTATAAGATTGCCCAGTAACACAGTAAGCATAGCCTGCCACCAGCTCATTCCTTCTTCAATCATGCTGCTTGCAAGCATATAGGTGGGAACGCAAACAGCCATTCCTATCCAAATAGAAGCATAGTTCCATGTTGTCCACGAGCGATTTGCTTCAGTAACCGGCGCAAAATCGGTGTTGTAGAAAGGAGAGTTTTTAACCTGTTCTGGTAAATCCATTACATCAGTTTTGTAGCTTTAAACCCAATGATAGGGGAATAAATTATGAAGTCGTTCCAGAACGCATTTTCTTTTTGATCGGGATGAAGATAGGGGCCTTCCCAGCTGAAAGTTGAGAATCCAGCCTGCTTAAAAGCCCATTCATAAGTTGATGGCTTCAGGAAATAGTTATCGAAAGTAAATTCCGTTCCATCTTCGTTAGTAATAGTGTATTTAACCGGATCACCTTCTTTCTGGGGAGTAGTTGACTGTTTTGTAAATCCATACTTTTTAAAAGAGGGAGTAACCGAAGGGTCTGAAGCCACATTATCATTAACTCCTATGAATACCCCACCGGGGCGAAGTGCATTAAAAGCTACTTTGCAAAAAAGAAGCAGACTTTCTTTACTTTTAGCATAATTCAAAAGGTACATCGCAGTTACGGAATCAAACTGATTTTTGATCTCAATTTTACTCACATCTTCAATTAGATATGAACAGCCGATTGGAAATTCCTTCTCTTGTTCTTTTGCCAAACGAATCATTTCTGTTGAGATATCAATACCCAGCGCAATTTTTGCTCCTGCTCGTTTAATTTTGCGGGTATAGAACCCTTCCCCACACGCCAGATCAAGAACCTCAGAATTGTAAAATGAACCTGCTATTTTAAACAATGTGTATTCTTCGATATACTTTCTGAAGGAAAGTGTTTTTGAGCTTTTGTAAGCATCAGCTATTTCATCATAAACTTTTCTTTCTTGTGACATGGTGTTTTTTGGGTATGGGCGAAGTGATTATTTAATAATGTTAAAAGTATGCCTCAATAAAACAATGAATGTAGATGTTATGTAGGGGGGGTATAAAAATCAGAAATTTTATTTAATGTCTTTTAGCTATGAAACTCTGAATTCAATATTTTGTATCAGTTCGGAGAGATAAACAATAGAAAAAATATGAGATTGTATACTTCATCCTTAGGAAAAACATTACTTGTAAGCCTCATTGTAGTTGTCACCCTTATTTCGTGTGGTAAAGACAATGGGAGTAAACGCTTTGATGTCGAACTCATAGAAACCAAAGCAGAGGCGCCCTCTAAAGTGAGGCTTTTTTTTAAAGTTGATTTAGGCGATGATCATCTATTTACATCACTACAACCACAGGATTTTGAGATTTACGAAGATGGCTCATTAATTTCCCGTTTAGAGTCTCAGGCACAAATTCAAAGAGAAGAAGGTGAGTTTCTCTTTGCTTCTGTTCTACTATTGGATTTAAGTGGTAGTGTGCTTCAGGATAGTGAGCTCCCAAGTGTAAAAAATGCGGCTACTTCTTTTATTAATTCTGTGATGCCATTAGAGTCAAATGAATTATTCGGATCAAAAGAGATGGCGGTTTACTGGTTCGATGGAGAAGAAGAAATTCATTTACTGGTTCCTTTTACTTCTGACATTGAATCGCTTACTTCAGGAATAGAGTCAATCAATGAAAATATCAGTAATGATATATCTACCAATCTTAATGGGGCAGTGGTTCAGGGCTTATCAATTATGAACTCCAGGCTTACAGAAGCAAGAGAAAACCCGAATATTTCCGCAGCCGGATCACTAGTCATATTTACTGATGGAACAGATCAGGCCAGTCGGGTTTCAACAAGAGAAGCTCAGAATGCTGTAAAAAATGCCGGACAGGATAATGCTGTGTTTACTATTGGTCTTGGAGATGAAATTGACGAAAGCATTCTAAAAACCTTTGGAAGAAATGGTTTCGAGTTAGCGGAAAATTCTTTTGATCTGAATTCAGTTTTCATAAATACCGGAAGAAAAGTAGAAAGCGAATCCAAATCATTTTATGTTTTGGAGTACTGTTCTCCAAAAAGATCGGGAGAACATACTATTGAACTCCGGGCTAATTATGAGAATAGCTTTGGTAGCTTTAAGACCAAATTTTCTGCCGAAGGTTTCACGGGTGGTTGTACGATAGAGTAATCTATTTTGCGAGTATCATCCGCTTGGATAATGTGCCAAATTCAGAGCTGATTGTGTAGAAATAAATTCCACTGGCTAAGCCATCAGCATTGAAAGTATAGAAGTGACTCCCAGAGTTTAACCGTTCGTTTACCAGTGTCTGAATTAAACTACCTTTAGCATCAAAAACCTTTACTTCCACTGAAGAAGCTTTTGGTAGCTCAAAACTAATTTGTGTGCTTGGATTAAAAGGATTGGGATAGTTTTGATGAAGGATAAAATCTGAGGGTTTATTTTCATCAGATTCCGTATCTGTAGATAAATTTTTTGGGATAATAGTAAGGCTGAAGCGGTTTAATCCGGAAGCAGTTTGTGATAAAGAACCGTCACTTGCAGAATGATTAGTATTCAACTTATTCTTTTGAACTGAAACTTGAATAAAATCTAACTTCCCCTCCGAACTTAACGGTATTTCAATATTTGATTCAGAATCAAATAGAAGCAAAGTATAGTTCTCGAATACAGATTCAGATATGTTCCATGTTAATTCGAGACTATCGCTTACGTTTACTGATTCAATAACAAAATCAATAGTAGTTGTTTCTTGTATATCGTAAGGAAGAGATTCAACTGATTTTAAATTTGAGTCTGATTCACAACTTAGAATCCCATAATCACTTCTTGCGGGTTTAAGTTTAGTGGCATCAAATCTATCCCATCCGGGATCTGCAGCCGGATTCAAATCGATTCGACATCCCTTGTCAAAGGTTTTATCAGATTGTAATCCAAATTCTAAAGTCAGAAATTTGGAAGATTCTTTGGAGAAGTAACTTTGAGTAGCTGCTGAATTTGTCTTTCCGGAAACAGGAAAAGTGATGGTAGTTGCTGCAGAAGAAGTCCCGGATTCCACCCAAAAACCTTGCCATGGCAAGAGAATGGAATTGCTGACTGATTCTGCCTGGTAGAGACCATTTTCAAGAAAGTGAATATTTGCCTGTATAGGATTATCCGAACTGAGCTCATCAGCGTCAAAATTAGTCTGAAAAGGGTTGCCAACAAGAGTAAAATACGAGCCAGATTCTTCTGTAGTTGTGTTAAGATTTACACTCACATCTGTGGAGGGAGGATCACTATTCACATCAAGTACAAGTGGAAGTTCTGAACTGCCGTTTTCGGTATTATCATAAAAAAAGACGGCAAGACCTTCACCCTCATTAAGCACTGTAGATGAAGTCGCAGGTGCACTATATGTACCTGATTGATTAAAAGTGAAAACATTTGGCGAGGATTCATCATCTATACCTTGTATTGCCGTATCGTCACTAATCTGGCTAATTGTGGGGTCTTCAACAGGGATAGAAATCAATCGCCATTGGGCAGAACCGGTTATAGCGGTTTCAGCTTTTTTGGAAGACTCTATGCCCTTACTGTAACCCGGGGATCCAACAAATTTAGCATTAGAATTGTTGGATGAAATATCAAAAACCACCCAGTTTCCCGAAGTAACTGTGTCTCCGTTATTCGAAGTTGAGGTTTGTCCAAAACTACCATCGTTCGGTAGTTCGCTAAAAATACGGTAAGCAACCTGATTTGCAGCAAATGTAGAACTGTTACCAATATTATCTTTGGCAAATGAATCAACGGTATCAGGAGTTGCGGAAGCATTTTTGACTAATACATAGCTGTCGTTTCCATTATGGTTAATTGCACTAGAGTTAAGATCGACAAAACCCTCTCCAAAAATAGTTTGAATACCCGAGCTGGAATTGTCATCACCAACAACAAAAAAAGACTCGGCGTTGATACTACCAGATAAAGAAATAGAAGAAGGTGAAGTGCTCGAGTTGGAATATCGAAGAATTGCCCAATCCCCAGAAGATAAATTTATCGTTGAATCAGTACGATTAAAAAGTTCAATATATTTAACGGTTCCTCCATTAGCTTCATAAACCTCTGAAATAATAATCTCCGAATTGGAAGTCTCATCAGATTCTGTTTCTTTATAAAAGAATGCCCGACGAACAAGAGTAGTATCATGTATAAATGGATTTCGGTTTCCCTGAACACTTTCTATTTCCAGGCTTCGAGATACTTCATTCGCGTCAACAGGATCTTGTTTGTGCCATTCATATAACACATCTTTCATACTGTTGAAATAAGCTTCATTATCAAACTCATCGTTTATTATGTCAGAATTTGTTTGATAGATTGCCCAGAAATAAAACATTGCACGGGCAGCATTGCCTTTATGATCTTCTCTTGGTTCGAAGGTATCACTGTAATATTCACTGTAAGAATCTATGTCAGATGAAGGAATAGAAGAGACACTGCTTCCGTTTTCCCAATACCACCACGATGTTGTAAGATTATCATCTATTTCTGCAAAAGGATGATTCCCACGTGATTGATTTGGTGAACTCCATGTTGGAAACAAGTGATGAATATCTCCACGCATCGGCTCATTGTTATTGTAAAAGCTTTGTGGCCATGAATGTTCAGTATTAAATTCGAGTCCGCCATTTTCGGGAGTTCTTGTACCATCAGCTTTAGCACGAAGACCTGAATACACACAAGTCAGACTATCTGTTTCGTCAACATCTATCGAAGTGTACATTGAATCTCTCGCTTCATCATAATCTTTTGGAGAGCTTGCAGTGTAATTATTCCGAAGATGTACGATTAGCAGAGAATCATTTAATTCCGGAGCGATTGAATCCGTCTGTGCCCAAGTTTGTAGTGACCAACTAAAACAGAAGAAAAGGGCTATGCCTATCCTTCTAATATACATATGTCATTGCCTGTATTTTACCTTCTATAAAGAGAGTAAAATTACATTCTAATCAGGTATCAAAGTGCATTAAAATGTGGACTTTGAGTATAAAAAGAGAAAATTTAGAGGTTCTTTTCTTTCATTATTTAAGATTATCACAATGATATAGAATTAACTATTCGGAATTAATAATTAATAAATCAGTTAAAGGTATATTCATTAAGAAAATACCTTTAGAGCTGAGAGTTTTAGTAACGAAAAAAATAGTTTAGTGATACTACTTTGCAAGCATCATTCGCTTTGATAATGTGCCAAATTCAGAGTTGATTGTGTAGAAATATATCCCACTCGCCAGACCTTCAGCATTGAAAGAATAGGTGTGACTTCCAGAGTTTAGCCGTTCGTTAACAAGCGTCTGAATTAAACTACCCTTAGCATCAAAAACCTTTACTTCCACAGAAGCAGCTTTTGGCAGCTCAAAACTAATTTGAGTCGTTGGATTAAAAGGATTGGGATAGTTTTGGTATAAAGCAAAATCCTTTGGAGAGCTATTATCGCTTTCTGAATCTGTGGTACTTCCTCCCATTTCTTTCCAAATCTCAAGAAGATCCACCAGAGCTTGAGGCTTATTCTGAGGGGCCATATTTCCAGCCTGACTCAAATTATTTATTCCATGACATCCTTCACAGGTTCTGATTTCGCCCGGAGCAAAAGTAACCCACTGACGTTCCCGTACGATGCCTTCTCCTTCAGGAGATAGCGTTTGCCATGTCAATGCTCGGGTTGCAGGAACAAAGGCCGCAATAGAACCATCTTCACGAATAGGTATTGAAGCAGGAGCTGCATCTTCATCAAACATATTTACTTCTTCTAAATCCGGATGATGTTCACCATTTCTGAGGGGAGTAGCCAGAACTCTTCGTCCAATATGATGTTTTGATCCATAGGATCGGGTGAGTTCTGCTCCGAAAATCTGGAAGTGTGAAATATTATACACTTTACCGTCTTTAGGAATAGTGGAAGTACCTCCAGGAACTTGAAGATTGAAAGGTTGTTGACTTTCACCGGCATCACGTTCGGTAGCATTTCTGATCACTATCATAGCCAGGTTTCGTTCTATCATCCATTCTCTGAGTTCATTTGCATCAACTCCTTCTTCTTCAATGATATCCTCTTCCACTAAAGCGATTTCATATTCCGGTCTTGCAGCTGGTCTTGGTCGTTCTGCAATTTCTACAATATCTACTTCATGTAGCATCACAGTATCTCTCAGAGGCTCAACGAAATCACCAAACCAAACAATTTCTTTCTCAAAACCTGCACCTGTAATAGCCGCTCCTGAACGGTGTTCCGTACCTGATTCACTTCCTTCAACAGGTATCAGTTTTTTAATTTGAAAATGATACGGGTTATCACGATTAAACAGTCCGGTTTGATCGGTATGAGAAACAATCATGGTTCCATCGTTAGACATTACAGGATTACGGTAATGGCCGTGGTCATTTTCCTGTCCACTATCAATAATAGGATTGGTCCAATCAGTAATTTCCATTTCCTGAGGATTAGCACCGATAGGAAGTGAAAATTCAAAAATCCGTCCTGATGCAAAACGACTAAATTCCCGTGCCCAGGTTCCATAGAACGTTCCTTCTTTACCCGGACGAGGATCTTCTTTTATCTGAAAAATACCTGCATCAGAGCCTACTGTGTTTCGATATTGATTCGCTGATAAGTCTCCCAGGTTATAAACCAGGTTTGGATCATCCAGCTTTGAGGGGTTTTGATATACACCTCCGAACTCATGTCGGCCAATATGATTCATAGTCTGATGTCGTTCACCATTTTCAGTGATTTCCCATACCAGAAATTCATTGAAGTCATGCAATGGTTCATTAGGGTCACGGGTTGGATCATTTTCTACTCTTGCTTCAGGAAATACTTCCCAGGGCACGCCATTTTCATCGGCATAGGGTCTTCCATCAACCATTTGAGGCCCTATAATTGCTTCAGCGTCTTCACTTTCATTTTCATATTGAACAGGTTGATAATCAAAAATTCCTGCACGCGTAGCATCAGTTTGTTGATCTCTTTTTAAATGTTCCCACCGGGTAGAAATTACTCTTCCATCCTTAGCAAGAAAAAGATCAAAATCCCCACTTGGAGAATGAGTAAGGTGAACCACATCTCCCGTACCCGGATTTAATTTCCAGATTCCAGAATTAATAGGAGTTGATTCATATTCATCAAGTTGTGGATAGGTATGCTCCATCCCAAAAAGAGGAGCATCAGAGGTATAAATGATTTGATCATCTGAACCGTAAATAGGAGATATATTATTGTAGTCCGGTTGAAACGGGACTTTTACAATAATAGCTGTATCACCTTCGATTACTTTATCCAGATTTGTGATTTCATATATCTGCCATTTATTGTTTTGATAGCTTTGATCATACGCCTTAATTGGCCCTCCGATTAACATCGAAAATAGTGCTTTAGTACCGTCCCAATGTATCATTGGTTGCCTTACTGCAATACCATTTTCAGTTTGGACTTCACCTGATGCTATTCCAAATCCTGCTTCTTTAGTTAAAAGGCGTACATTTCCATAAATGTCCATCAAAGCGAGGTCGCCACCTCTAGGTGCAGCTCGCATGGAAGTAATATGGTTTCCAAATGTTTCCAGTTGATGGGCATAAGAACCATAGGATAAAACAGGTGGAGGTACTAAGGCGAAAAGGAGAGGGTTTTCCAAAATTTGCTCTTCCTGAGCTTGTAGATTGCTCGATCCGAAAAAGCTAAGCGTACATATGCCGATCAGGGCAACACTTAAAAACGGTAATTTTTTATTCATTCTCTTGTGGTTAGGATTCGTATTTCGTTAGTAAGATACCTTACATGCGAAATCCTTACGGAGAAGTTTACCGTTTGTCTATGTTTTATTCACCATGTTCACCTTTTGTTCACCATATTATTAGTGATAGGTTCATCAGTATATCATAAAAAATAACATCATAACTATTTCTGAAGGAAGGTTACTTATTAATTTCTGCTATCACTTCCTGGATTTGAAATGTATGTCTGAGCACATGTCCGGAGGTTAATAATAATAATTGATACGCATCTGCTTCTCCAAAAGGAGAGGGACCAAAATGAGTTCGGTAAGGAGCAGTTTTATTATTAACCATTTGTATAAATTGCGTATCGAGTTTATTGAATTGTTCTAAAAGATCTTTTTTTGAAATGTTACCTTCTCTTGGAGGGATGGGAGTTGGAAAAGAAGTTCCTCTGTTTGTCATTTTAGAAAGTAAGTAACCATCCAAATGCCTCAGGTCTTTTTCGGTTTGTGCATCATGGTTAAGTGATTGTTGAACTCCACCCATTTGAGCCGGCATTGCTAATACAATATGTTCAAAACATTCTGCAGCAGACCATCCACCATCAGCGGGGCGTTTCATCCATTGCTCATCTTGGACTTTTTCTATCGTGGATAGCAATTCTGATTTAGTGACTTCCCAGTTATTTAACAGAAAAATTCTTTCCTGTTCATTAATAGTGGGTTGTTGTGCATTTACAAAGTTTGAGCACAGGAATATGGCTGGAATGAGAATAATTTTATCCATTACGATCTTATTTTGTGATTAATAGTATTGATTCTGATTTAAAACACTGCTAACTGTAGAGAGGTAAGTTTTTATGAGATCAAACACAGTTCGATTTAGATGGATGGTTTGAATAAATGCCTGAATGGTACTGGTTAATTAAAAGATGAGCTTATGAATACACTAAGTCATGGTGCGACTTCAAATACTAAACAACCTCAGAAAAGTCGGGTTATTGATTTAAGCATTTTCAACTATTCATTGAAAACGGCTGCATTCAGGTACGGTGTTATATCCTTAATGGCATTAATTAATGCCCATATCCGGATTGGCTTGCTTCCATTTCAGGAAAACTATGCCTTCCCGGCTCAATCAATTCTGTTCGGATTAATATTCGGATTAACGGTCTGTACCAGCTCCTGGATTTTTTCCAATTATTTCAAAGAAAAACTATTCAGGGATTCAATCATTGATTTCAGAAGTATCGTAGTTTTTCTTTTCCACAATAGTTTGGTAGGTATAGCAGTCTTTACGGTACTTACTATTATAATTGCAGGATTTCCAATACCTGTTCTGTTTTATATCATTTATTCGTTTATCACACTGTCAATCATCATAATAGAAAATCTGCTTTTCCTTGTTTATGGAATGGTAATTAGTAATTCGGAGCTTAGTAAAGAAGTAAGCCGAATAGATAGAAAAGCAATTCTTATTCCAACGGGTTCAAAAACACATAAAGTTGAAATAGACGAAATAGCTTTTATCGAACTAAGGAATGGAATCGTAGTTTTTAACTTGAATAATCAAAGGGTAATTAATAGTCAGTTCGATTCGTTAGAGGAATTAGAAAAAGAACTCCCACGTAAGTTGTTTTACAGGGCAAACAGGCAGTTTATTGTTCATCGTGATGCCATTCAGAATATCAAAAAAGATATTAACAGGAAATTAAAGGTCTTGGTAAGCTCTGAAAATCAGGACAAAGAAATCACAGTTAGCAGATATAAAAGTAGAGAACTGCAAAATTGGTTAAACGGAATCTTTTAAGGTTCCTATTTTTGTTCCATTCAACATCCAATATGTACCATTCAGCTTAGTTCACGTTTTAAAACACAAAAAAGTAGCTATTGTGATCAAAACGCCCGACACGTCGCACGGTAAATCATCACTAATATCTACTACAATGAAACATTATTCCTTACTAAGCATTTTTCTTGTTGTCCTTTTTCTGACCTCAAAATCAGCAACTGGAAATGAAATAACATTGCCTGAATACCTCCCCCAAGACCTTGAAATAGAATTGGCATTAAGTGCAGGACCAATGGAGATTCGCAAGGAAGCTTCTGTTATGATCTTAACCGAAGAGGGGTACAAAACAGTGAAAGAAGGAAGTAATGGATTCCTGTGTCTTGTGGTTCGGGGCAATTCCCGTTTCCCTGATATCCTTGCTCCGATATGTTACGATAAACAGGGAGCAGAAACGATAGGGAAAGTTCATATCGAATCTCAAAACCTCAGGAAGCAAGGCCTTGATGAAGCAGAAGTTCAGCAGCGCATTGCTAATGGATTCAGACAAGGTTTATTTCCGACTCCCCTACAATCAGGAATAATTTATATGCTTTCTCCGGTAGTATTTGTGCCCGATACGGAAGAGAGAGGAAAGATGATGACGTACATCCCACATTTCATGATGTATGCCCCATATATGTCTCCCGAGGATATTGGATTTGAAGCTTCAGTGACAAGAACAAAAAAGCATATGTTTAGCGGGATGCCTTTTATGAATGGAAATGGTCCTCATAATTTACTGGTAATTCCGCTTGGAGAGAAAGAACGAATGGAAATAGCAAAAGAACACAAAGAACTCATCAAAAAGATGAAAGAATATCTACCACTTGAGATCAGATGATCTCAAAATGCGAAAAGTGATGTAAAAATCAGGAATAAGGCTCCCTGAAAAGAGCCTTATTTATTTTTAGTTGATTGGTCCAGCGGCTATAATTAATGGACACTGCATCCCTGGGTGCGGAATAACATTTACCGGATAGTCAAAAGATTTACTGATTATTTCTTCTGTAAAAACTTCTCCCGGGGTTCCAAAATGAGTTACCTGCCCATCCTTCATGATTAATACTCTGTCCGAGTATTGCGCAGCAATATTGAGGTCATGAATTACAATAAGCACCCCCACGTTTTGAATACATAGTTTCTTAAGGATCAACATTATTTCATGTTGGTGTGCTACATCCAAACTTGCAAGGGGTTCATCTAATAATAAATAACAAGGCTTTTTTTCTTCAACAGAATCCCATATTTGAGAAAGAGCTCTGGCAAATTGAACACGTTGCTGTTCACCACCAGAAAGGGTAGTATAGTCCTGATCAATAAGATGATAAGCATCTACTTTTTCCAAGCATGCTTTGACAATTTTATCATCATTTTCGGTATTAAATACTCCTGAAAATGGAGCTCTTCCAAGGCTTACTACTTCCTGGACTGTAAATGAAAAATCAAGTGCAGCTTTTTGTTTTACAATAGCCCTTTTAGTTGCTAATGTTTTAATATCGACTTCATTAAGGGGTTTATCTTCAAATAGAATTGAGCCGTTGCCAATCGGAACATCCCCACATAATGCTTTTAATGCAGTAGATTTTCCTGCCCCATTCTTTCCTATGATAGCTGTTAGCCTACCTGGTTTGATACTAAAGGTTACATCATCAAGAATCTTCCTGTCATCAGGAAGTAAAAAGGATATTTTTTTAGCCTGAATCAAAGTTGGATACCCAAATTACGTTTCTTGATCAAAAGCCATAAAAAGAACGGTGCGCCAATAGTGGAAGTCACAATTCCAATTGGGAGTTCAGCAGGTATTACTATCATTCGCGCAAACAAATCAGAAGCCAGCAATAAAAGCGCTCCAAGTAATACAGAGGCGGGCATAAGAAATCTATGATCCGGACCGATAATCAAACGGATGACATGTGGCACGACCAAACCAACAAAACCGATTACTCCGCTAACCGCGACTGCAGATCCTATTCCAAGTGCAGACAAACTGATAATTAGTTTTTTTATGCGCTCAGTATTTACTCCAAGATGCCTGGCTTCCTGTTCTCCCAAAAGTAGTATGTTCATTTGTTTAGATAAAAATTGAAGTCCTACAATGGTGAAAATCAGAAAAGGGGAAGTCCTGAATACTGTATCCCAAACTGATCCCCCAATACTACCAAGTGTCCAGAAAGTCAGATCGCGAATTTGATTATCGTCGGCTGTAAAAATAAGGTAACCAATTCCTGCGGCTGCTAATGCATTAATGGCAATTCCTGCAAGTAGCATAGTTCCCACACTGGTAGAACCATTTTTTGAAGAAATAATATATACCAGCCAGGTGGCTCCCAGTCCACCTAAAAACGCTGCAATTGGTAAAAGACTAGCTGCAACAAAACCGGGTAGAATAACAGCAAATTGTGCTCCAAAAATAATAACAAAAGCCGCTGCAAATGCGGCTCCGCTAGAAACCCCGATAAGAGTAGGGTCGGCTAGTGGATTTCTGAATAACCCTTGTAAAGAGGCACCACATACTGCCAATGTTGCACCAATTAAAATAGCCATAATAACCCTTGGTAAGCGTATGCTGTTTATAATAGCCGAGAATTGGGTAAGGTTTTCATCCAAAGCGGATAATCCGATTTTGTTCAAAATAACCTGAATAACATCAGAAGGGGGGATGGATACAGGTCCTAAACCAATTGAAATGATCGTAAAGGAAATAAGACCCAGAAATAGTATAAAAATAAAGAGTACTGGAATCTTGTAACGTTTTAAAAACGGAAATATCACAATTTCAGAATCAGATTTCGATCTGTGGGTGTAAAAATTGAATGAGATCGAGAATTGCATTACCAAATCGCGGGCCAAAGCCCAGCAAGTAATTCCCATCCATAGAAATAATCTTATTGTTTTCTACAGCATTAATGGAGTTGATTCCGGGTGTAGTATTTAGCCCGTTGGTAATTTCACTTGAGCGTGTTTCCATAACCAGGATATAATCCGGGTTTTCAGCCATAATAGATTCGTTAGAAACATTTTTATAACCCTCAAATGATTTGAAAGCATTAATGCCACCTGCAAGTTCGATCATTTTTTGAGCCCCTGTATTATCACCAGCTACCATGAAAGAACTGGTTCCCCGAACTGCAAGAATAAATAGAACCTTAGGTTTTTCGTTTAGATGTTGTACTAAACTATCAGCTCTATTGTAATAAGCTTTGTTATCTTGAATTATGTTCTCTGCCCGATTTTCTGCACCTAATGCTTTAGCTATTTTTTCGATTTTATCAATTACCCCTTGAAGACTTTCCTTATCCTCAACCAAGAGTACAGGGGTGCCTGCATCTCTGATTTGCTCAATTGCAGATTTTGGATTTGCTTCATCACTTGAAAAAATCAACGTAGACCCTAGAGATAAAATACCTTCTGAGGATAGGTTTCTAACGTAAGGTACTCTTGGTAAAGAAAATACGCGTGGTGGAAAGGTACTTGATTGGTCGGTTGCAATTACATTATCTCCGAAACCTAAAGCATATACTGTTTCAGTAATAGATCCGCCGATAGTGATGATTTTTTCGGTGCTCCGTATTTCTACCGTTATTCCGTCTGCACTTTCTACCAACGTCTGCGAAAGAAGAGCATTAAAATTACATAGATTCAGAACCGAAATAAGAAAAATTAGCTTTTTCATGCCGGTACATTTTCTGTTCTAAGCTTAGAGATGAGTTCTCTCCAACTTTCAAGTTCAGGTTTGCCCGGTTTGCGAGCACCAAAAAAAGTGGCAATATTGTTGTTTTCAGAATCAAAAATTTCAAGTGAAGTAACAATTCCATCCTCTGTCGGTTTCTCAACAATCCAACTTTTGGCAATCTTATCTTCTCTAAGATGCAGGTTAAACTCGGGATCTAACACATTCAACCAGTTATCCATTCTTTTGATGTTTTTAACTTCTCCGGTATGTATCTGGATAACAGCTCCACTACTTACAAACACCATAATTGGAACTTCAGATTCTGAAGCCAGAGTAAGCATTCGCTCAGTGGCTGCATTTTCAACACGTTGAGTAAATTTTCCTTCTGCGATCTCAAGTGCATGTGTTCTTTCTGCTTTGTGCTTTTTCAAAAGAGGGAAGAAATCATGAGTATCCTTTAATTCACTCCAGTCCTGTAATAATGCTTCGATGTCGATTTCATCAGTAGTCTCGAAGGAAGCAGGGGCTGAACCCTTTTTAACACTAATTTCTTCAGATTGATTTTCAAGTTTGAATTGTTCAACTAATTCGTTGTATGCGTCTACCTTTTCATTATTCATTAAATAAATCTTATGTGCTGCAACACCATACTGATCAAAAAACTGAATACTGTACATGGTGCCTCTGGCATTTTGAACAGGAACAGCAAATGCATACCCGATTCGCCCCGGGAAAATTCTCAAATCAATGTCAGGATCGAGGACAAGACCAACATGCTTGTTAAAACTAATGTTATGATATTCACCTTTTCTTTCATGAACTACAGCGTCATTTCTGGTAAGTGCCATTACATAACCCAGGTTTTCAATAGCAGCAAATAAACCAGGCCAATCACTATTTAATCTTGTGACTGAATCCTGAGTTACTAACAATTCAAGTTCACTTACTCCAAGTTGCTCTGCGGCATTTTTTATTCTTAGTCTTGGATTTTCTTCTTTAAGCTTTTGCCAGGATTCTTTCAGTGATTGAGATGTGCTCATAAATTTATTATGCTATTTTAATTTAGACTGTTTCTAAACTAAGAATAAAATCTTTTTGATAACACTCTTAAATCAACTTTTTTGAAAATAAAAAAGCCCGGATGTTAACCAACCGGGCTTTTAAAATTGTTGATATTGAAATTAGCCTTTCATGGCCTCTTCAACCAGTCGTTCCTGTTCAACATCATGCATTTTTTTCTGACCTGCAGCGGGAGAAGCAGAAGCTTGTCGACCCGCATAACTTAGTTTTTGACCTTTGTCGAGAAGTTCACTGAATCGAGCAGCAACAAAGAACCAGGCTCCCATATTCTTAGGTTCTTCCTGGCACCAGACAACTTCCTTGACATCCTTAAGGGATTTCAGATATTCTTTTATATCATTATCCGGGAAAGGATAGAACTGTTCTAAACGTGCGATGCCTACATCTTTAAGATCATTATCATCACGATACTTGAGCAGATCATAATAAACCTTACCGGAGCAAATGACCAAGCGTTTAGCATTTGTGCCAACTTCGTCATCACCGATAAATGGCATGAACTTTCCTTTCGCAAGCTCGTCGGTACTGGATGTGGCCATAGGATGTCGAAGTAAACTTTTGGGGCTCATCAACACGACCGGCTTTTTTGCTTCCTGAAGGGTTTGTTTTCTCAACATGTGAAAATACTGGGCAGGGGTGGAAAGGTTCATTACCTGCATATTGTCTTCAGCACAAAGCTGTAAGAAACGTTCAAGACGTGCGGAGGAATGTTCTGGTCCTTGTCCTTCATAACCATGTGGAAGATTCATTACAAGAGAAGTGGTCTGACCCCATTTTGCTTCACTTGAAGAAATAAACTGGTCGATAATAATCTGAGCTCCATTTGCGAAATCACCGAACTGGGCTTCCCAAATTACAAGGGCATCTGGTTTTTTGGCGCTGTAGCCAAATTCATATCCCAGAGCAGCATATTCACTCAGTAAACTGTTATGTACATGGAACATCGCCTGATCTTCCTGAAGGTTATTCAGTGGCGTAAATGTCTGATTGGTTTGTGTACCGTGAAGTACTGCATGTCTGTGAGAGAACGTACCGCGTTCTACATCCTGTCCGGTTATACGAACCGTTCTGCCTTCTTTTAATAAAGAGCCAAATGCGAGTGCTTCAGCAAATCCCCAATCAATCTTCTTCTTGTTGTTTTTTACTGTTTCAGCTCGTTTAGCAAGCTGACGAAGAAGCTTTGGATTGGCATCAAAATCCTTTGGAACGGTATTAATTTTAACTGCGATATCATTTAGTTCTTCAGCAGGGTAGGTAGTATCAGGGAACTCGTTTCTTTTCCTCTGTTCGGTCTCAGTACGATCAATAAGGTCTTTAGTAACCTCGAGATTTGGAGATTTTTTTGCGTCTTCAAAAGCAGCTTGAAGCAATTCTTCAAACTCATCAAAAATAGCCTGAGTTTCTTCTTCAGTTAATTCCTGATTTTTTACCAATGAATTTGTGTATAAATCCCGAACCGTTTTGTGATCGTTAATTTCTTTATACATACCCGGTTGGGTGAATGCCGGTTCGTCACCTTCATTATGACCATGTTTGCGATACCCAATCAAATCGATAATTACATCCTTACCGAACTCCTGCCTGTATTCGAGAGCCATTTTAATGGCATGGACAGCTGCTTCAGGACGGTCTCCATTCACATGGAAAATCGGAGCCAGAATCAATTTAGCTAAATCAGATGCATATTCGGTAGAACGCCCATCTTTTGGTAGAGTAGTGAAACCAATTTGATTGTTTATGATAATATGAATGGTACCACCAGTTTTATAGCCTTCAAGCTGAGACATATTTAACGTCTCTGCAACAACGCCTTGTCCGGCAAATGCAGCATCACCATGCATTAGCACTGGAAGAATCTTTTTGCCAGCTTCATCTGATTCGTGGTGATCCTGAATAGCTCGCGCTGCACCTTCTACAACAGGACTAACAGCTTCCAAATGGCTAGGGTTTGGCATCAATTCGATTTCAACTTCGGCACCGCTTTCAGTTTCATGTTTACCCTTCGCGCCAAGATGGTATTTCACATCTCCTGAACCCTGAATAGAATCTGGGTCTACATTTCCTTCAAATTCTGCAAATACTCGATGGTATGGCTTATTCATAATATTCACCAGCATATTCAGTCTTCCGCGGTGAGCCATACCCATGAATATCTTTTCGATATTTGCTTTTCCTGCATCTTCAAGCAGGAAGTGAATCATAGGAATGAGAGTGTCATTTCCTTCAAGAGAAAAACGCTTATGCCCGATATACTTTTTGTGGAGGAACTCCTCAAAAGCCATAGCCTGATTCAACTTATGCAATATTTGCTTTTTGTCATCTTTGGTAAGATCAGGCTCATTTCCGGTTGATTCCATTCGTTCCCGCAACCAACGGCGCTCTTCCAAATCTAGGAGGTGCATATAATCGGCACCAATATGTTCGCAGTAGGTATCCCGAAGAAGCTTAATAATCTCTCTGAGAGTAGCTTTCTCCTTTCCTCCAAGACCACCACAGTAAAATTCCCTGTCTAAATCCCATAATGAAAGACCGTAATAATCAAGATCCAGCTCGGGATTGTGTCCGGGCTCTTTTTCGAGTGGATCAAGATTAGCCAAGACATGTCCACGCATGCGGTACATGTTGATTAATCTCCAGACACCAATAGCGCGTCGGTCTTGAGCAAGGGTATTACCAGCACCTGCGAACAAAGCTGAATAATTGTCTTCTCCGTATGGAATTGGATCGTATGGGATTTCAAGGTCAGAAAAGATTTCATGATAGAAATCAGTTTCACCGCTTAGAAAAGTGCTTACTTTTTGAAGGAAAGATCCTGATTCTGCTCCCTGAATAATGCGGTGATCATAAGTACAGGTCATCGTCATTACTTTACTGATTCCTAATTGGTTAAGAACCTGACGAGACATATTTTGATATTCAGCAGGGTAATCAATTGCACCTGTAGCAATAATTGCACCTTGTCCCTGCATTAATCTTGGGACAGAAGAAACAGTGCCAATAGTACCGGGATTTGTAATACTAATGGTTGTACCCTGAAAATCATCGATTTGAAGTTTGCCATTTCTGGCACGATCTACTAAGTCGGCAAAAGCATACAAGAACTCTTTAAAGTTCATTTTGTCTACGCCTTTGATATTAGGAACGACCAGATTTCTTGATCCATCTTTATTTGGAAGGTCAACTGCAACACCCAGATTTACTTGTTCTGGAACTACTCTGAAATGGTCCTTCCCATCAAAATGATAAGTATGGTTAATCGTAGGGAATTCCTTAATTGCCTGAATTACTGCCCAACAAATAAAATGAGTGAAAGAAGCTTTTGGCTCATTTCGTTTAATTAAATGACGGTTGATAATAGTTCGATCTTCTACCATCATTTTTACTGGAAGAACACGGAGGGAAGTAGCAGTAGGTACTTCAAGACTTTGATCCATGTTCTCAACAATTTTTGTAGCTACCCCTTTTATTTTTTGAAGTTCAGCATTCTTAGGTGCTTCAGATTGTTTCTTCTCTGTCTTAGTTTCAGCTTTTGTAGTTTCAGAAACAGCTGCACCATTTGTTGGAGCAGGTGAACTTTCTGGAGTAACTTTTTGTGGAGAAGCTTTTTCCGGTTCAATGCCATTAAGCTCATCGAAATATTTTTTCCAGTGATCGGGGACTGATCCAGGATTATTTTTATACTGTTCGTAAAGTTCTTCTACTAATGCTGAATTCGGCCCAAAAACGGCTTCAAGTGATTTCAAGGGAAATTTCCTCGTACGGATTTTTTATGTCTTTGAAAGGTGTAATGCTTTTTACTGAAAAATGGTTCGATTAACTGACTAATCATGTTATTAAAAGCGGTTTCAAAGGTACGGAGATGTGGATAAAAAAACGAGAAAGTTTAAATTAATCGATGCTTACTTTAATAACGTGAACTTACGTGTTTCGAAGTAGTTCGCAGTAGAAATCTGATAAAAATAAACTCCGCTTGAAAGACCCGTGGCATCAAATTTAAACGAATGGGTACCTGCAGTCAGATTGGTTTCTATAATTGTTGTTATATGCCTACCAGTTAAATCATACACCGAAAGATTGACAAAGCTACTTGCGGGAATAGAAATTGAAATGGTAGTACTTGGGTTGAATGGATTTGGATAAGCATTCAAATTGAAAGAAGTTGGATGTTCAAAGTTTTCATTTGAAGTAGACATAGCAGTTTCGACAAAAACAGGGCTTTGGTTAAGCTGAATATTTGAGACCTCCATTTGTGTCTCATTCCCTTGATAATCAGTTACTGTTACAGACCCTTGAATTTCATTAGGAACCATTCCATTTCCCCAAAGAACATATACTGATTGATCCCCAATTGTAAATTTAACCTGTGTTTCGCTTATAGCTTCTACGGTATCGAAGTAATCAACTTTTGAAATTAAAGTTCTAAGTGCATAGTAAGCTTCCCTTTTTTCTTCCTGCCAGTTTTCATAATCCAAAACCTCAATAAGGGCGGCTTCAAGAAAGTCCGGAGAGTCAGCATCCGCATAAATATGAGCATAGAAAATTTTATCGGCCCCGGCTTCAAATGCTTTAACATATTGTTTAATGATTTGTTCAGCAACTTCTCTCTGAGAGTAAGACTGTTCTCCATTTTGAGCAATTTCAACCTCAGTAACCCAGAAATTTTCTATTCCAAAAGTTGAAATTAAATTAGCCCACTGATTCGCTCTTAAATCAGTTACCTGAGGAGGAGGAGTAATTGCATGTGTATTTGAAATATGAAAATACTCTGTTCCACCTAAGTTAAATACCTGTTCCCAGTATGTATCACCTACTCCAGTTGATCCTCCGTGTAAAATAATGGCATTTTCATCAGCAGCAATAATTGCTTCGTAGGTCCACCGAAGTACATCAAAATAATCAGACTCATTTCCTTTAAAAAAATTAAGTCCTTCCCAATCTGCAGATTCAGGTTCATTTATTGTTTCCCAGTATTTAATAGGGAGTGTAAGTCCGGGCATGTCATCTGTTCCGTCTCCATCGTACCTTTCAACCATAGCAATTACCCAGCTTTTATAAGCGGTAGAGTCGTTAGGTTTATATCTGCTTTCGGGCAGGTCTTTTTCAAATCCTCCGGAAGCCTCCCAGTTAGCTTGTTCTCTCCAGAATACCTGATCCCATTCAGCATAAGGCCAAATAGTTACTAACATATGAACATTAGCTTCCTGCGCTGAACGGACTAAAGAGTCTGTTTTATTCCAATTATAGGAGCCTTGATCGGGTTCCACAATTTCCCAAACAAAAGGTCCCGGATGGGGGCGGTCAAGTAAAACTCCTAGGTTTGTATACTCTGTAAAGTAGTTTGGATTATAGGAAGGGTCTCCAGGGCCCAAAAAGCCAAAATGAGTATCTGTTACATTTTGAGCAAATAATGGCTGAATGGTTAATGTGAGAAATAATGATGAAAGTACCCCTAAATTTTTCATAGCTAACACATTGGTTAATAAAGATTTCAAATATGGGTATTACTTATTAAAAGTAAAGTGAGAATTTTTTAAGTAATAATTATTACTTGTTAGGAATGCCTCATAATAGCTTGATGTTAAGTAAGCATGACTATACATCAGGATTACGACGCTATTATTATTGGTTCAGGAATGGGGGGCATGAGTGCCGCCGCTATGCTTGCAAAAGATGGTTTTAAAGTACTTATTCTTGAAGCAGCTTTACATCCTGGAGGTTGTAGTTCTTCCTATCCCAGAAAAGGGTATGTGTTTGAATCCGGTGCCACCACGTTAATAGGTTTTGATGAAAATCAGCCATTACGAAAATTAGAGGAAGAGACAGGTATTAACATTCCAAGAGTAGAATTAAACCCATCGATGAAAGTCAGATTAGGAGATGAAGTGATAACCCGATATAAAGATCGGTTTGAATGGATTGAGGAAGCAGTACGGGTTTTTGGAAACCGAAAAGGACAAAAGAAATTCTGGAATCTGGCTTTTGATTTGTCTGATATAGTTTGGAAGGTGTCTTTAAAGAATCCTGCTTTTCCACCTTTGAATATTCAGGATTGGCTGAAACTTGCAACCTCAAATGCTCCAAAAGATGTATGGGTATTAAAATATGCATTTAAATCAGTGCTGGATATAGCAAAGAAGTGTGGTTTGAATTCAGAAAAATTTCTTCGTTTTCTGGACGAACAGTTAATGATAACAGCTCAGGCAAAATCCGGAGAAACACCGTTTCTTTTTGGAGCTCCCGGACTCACATACACCAACTATTCAAACTTTTATGTTCCGGGTGGCTTAATTCAAATGATCAACACTATCAAAAATTATGTTGAGCAAAAAGGGGGAACATTACATACTAAAGAAGCAGCCATTGAGATCAAACAAATAGAAAATGGGTTTCTGGTTAAAACTAAAAAGGATAAGGTGTATAAATCTCCTATCGTGATTTCAAATATTCCAATATGGAATATGGAGGATTTGACCTTTGGAAAAATGAAGTCCTATTTTCAGAAAGAATCTACAGGTTTTGAAAAGGCGTGGGGAGCAATTACTATGGGAATTGCAACAACCGATACTTACTCCGATAACTTAGGAATCCATCACCAGATTCATCTGCATAAGAAGAAAGTGCCTTACACCAATTCTGAATCAATTTTTGTGTCAATGTCTCAAACAGGAGATACAGATCGTGCTCCGGAAGGGGAAAGAACATTGAATGTATCATGTCACGCCGATCCTGAAAGTTGGTTTGCAATGGGGGATGATTATGTATCCAATAAAGAAGAGGTACAACAGTTTATCATTACACAGTTAAAAGAAAAACTACCTGGTTTTTCTGAGAGTGAAATCAAGATAGCTGACACTGCGACTCCTGTAAGCTGGGAAAACTGGGTGTACCGTAAAAAAGGCAGGGTAGGAGGAATACCCCAAAGTATGGCACGGAGCTTGCTCGATTGGACCCCAAATAAAACTCCATTTAAAGGATTATACTTAGTAGGTGATACTACATATCCCGGACAAGGAATTCCCGGCGTAACTTTAAGTGGGATCAACGTATATTATCGCGTTTTAAAAAATCACCCTAAACCTGTTTTCGTTTGAATCAATTTCAGCCAAATACCCGATTTTCTGTATTCCCACCTGCAATTAAATATTTGCTTATCTGGAACGGTATCATCTTTCTGATTACCAAAAGTATGTTTACTGGTGGGTGGACTCCTATTGGGGAAATAGTAGCTCAGTACTTTGCACTTTGGTCTTTAGACGGTGGAGGGAGCTTGCCATCATTTATGCCTTGGCAATTAGTTACTTATATGTTTCTTCATGCGGATTTAAGTCACATTTTTTTCAATTTATTTGCTCTTTGGATTTTTGGTCAGGCAATTGAAAATCTATGGGGAACCAGGCGATTTATAATTTATTATTTCCTTACCGGGATTGGAGCAGCCATAATTCATATGCTAGTTGGAGGATATTTTACATACACTATTGGCGCTTCCGGTGCTGTATTTGGAATCCTACTTGCATTTGGAATGATGTTTCCAAATCAATACATCATTTTATTATTTCCGCCGATTCCCATTAAAGCCAAATATTTTGTGGGAATTTATGGTGCTTTTGAACTGTTTTCAGGATTGTCCAGAGCGGACAGTGGCGTAGCTCACTTTGCACACTTAGGTGGTTTGGTTGTTGGTTTTACTTTGATCAAACTATGGAAAATAAAAAAGCCTTATGGTAACTAGTTAAGAAAATGGCTAATAATTCATTTGGATATTCAGTAAAAAGAGGTTTCGCAGGAATGCCTGATGCCCTACGTGCTATCATTGCACTAAATGCCATTGTGTTTGTAGGTCAGTTTATTTTTTATGCTTTCTTTGGGGTTGATCTTTCAAATTATCTGGGATTAAATACAAATATCATAGTCACTATTACCCAACCATGGAGAATTGTGACATATATGTTTCTCCATTCAATGGGGAACTTGTTCCACTTTATCTTCAATATGCTTTGGTTATGGTGGATGGGAAGACCTGTTGAAGAACGCTTAGGACCCAGAAGTTTTCTAACAGTCTACTTTGGTGCAGGACTAACTGGGGCACTTATTGATGTTTTATTAAGTCTTACCGCTCAAACAACATTAGTAATTGGCGCATCTGGGGCAGTGTTTGGTGTTATGGTTGCTTTCGCAATGCTTTTTCCAAGAACTCCGATTATGCTATTTCTTCTTCCACCAATTGAGGCACGCTATGTAGTTGGGGGGCTCATTGCTTTAGATATTATTTTCCTGAATAGTGGCGGTCAGGTTGCTCGGTTAGTTCATTTAGGTGGGGCTCTTGGTGGTTTTCTGTTGATGAGAGCTCATAAGAATGGATTCGATTTAAGTTTGATACCCAGGTACCTCGAATTCATGTTCAGAAAATTAAAGCCTTCCCCTTCCTCAAAACCAGGGAAAAATAGAAAGAATAAGAATATGAGGATTGTAAGTGATGCAGATGTAATAGAAGAGGTTGAGCAAAGTGAGTTGGATGAGATTTTAGAGAAAATTTCAAAGAAGGGATACGACGCTCTCTCAAAAGAAGAGAAAAGAAAATTATTTGAATTAAGTAAAAAAGATTAGGGTAAATGGCAGCAATCAAAAGAAGAGATTCAATTCAGGTCATGGTTGGAGGTGTACCTGTTGGAGGAAAAGCTCCAATAGTGGTACAGTCTATGACTAATACCGATACCGCTGATATTGATGAAACAGTAGATCAGATCGATCATCTTCATCTGGCGGGATCTGAAATAGTTCGTATTACCGTAAATAATGACCTTGCGGCAAAAGCGGTTCCTCATATCAAAGAGAAGCTATTGAATCGCGGAGTAAATGTGCCCATCGTGGGCGACTTCCATTATAATGGCCATGTTTTGCTAACAAAGTATCCGGATATGGCAGAATCGCTGGCTAAATTTAGAATTAATCCGGGCAATACAGGTACAAAAACAAGAGATAAGAATTTTACTACGATTGTTGAGCAGGCAATAAAATATGATAAACCTGTTCGAATTGGGGTTAATTGGGGGTCATTAGATCAGCAATTATTGGCTGAAAAAATGGATGCAAACAATAAACTTTCAGAACCTAAATCTGCAAAAGAAGTGATGTTCGACACGATGGTGGAAAGTGCGAAACGTTCTTCTGAATTAGCAGAAGATGTAGGACTTGCTTCCAATAAAATTATTATCAGTTGTAAGATGTCCGGAGTACAAGATGTAATTGAAGTATACACCCGAATAGCAGACGTAGTATCGTATCCTTTGCATGTTGGGTTAACAGAAGCAGGTATGGGAATGAAAGGAATGGTCGCGAGTTCAGCTGCGCTTTCAGTAATTTTACAAAGAGGAATTGGAGATACGATTAGGGTTTCACTTACTCCTCAGCCGGGTGCAGATCGGGCATTAGAAGTACAGGTTGCTCAGCAGGTACTACAATCACTTGGTATAAGAAGTTTTCTTCCTCAGGTGACATCCTGTCCAGGCTGTGGTCGAACCAAGAGTACTTATTTTCAAGAGTTAGCTGAAGAAATACAGGATTATATTGCTGAATCTATGCCGGTTTGGAAAGAAGTGTATCCCGGTGTCGAAGAAATGGATGTTGCTGTGATGGGTTGTGTTGTTAATGGCCCGGGAGAGTCGAGAGCTGCAAATATTGGAATTTCATTACCCGGGACATTTGAAGAGCCCAAAGCTCCTGTATATATAGATGGAGAACATTCTACTACCTTAAAAGGGGATGGGATCGGTAAAGAATTTCGTCAAATTCTTGATCGATATGTAGTTGATAATTACAGTAAAGAGAATTAAAAATCCTTTCTTCCATATTTAAAGCGTACGAAATACACTTGTGCGCAAAATTTGCCTTTCTTACATAAAAATGTAACCCCTTACATTTTGAATTGGGTTGATTTAATAGATATCTATTATAGGGCTTATGATGCTAAACGCGTATATATAAAATTATTAATACAATATTAATAAATAGAAAAGCTTAAAATACTGTTTATTAAACATTAATATTCTATAAAAAAAAATCTTAGAAAAGCCCTTTTTTGGTTGAAAAAATGTAAGCGCTTACATATCATATTCATGTTATAAAACACGAGTCACTAAAAGCGCTATGAAATTTAAATTACTCTTCTCAGTTCTCACTTTAAGTTTAATATCAATTTCGGTTCAGGCACAATACGGTAAAATTAGAGGAGTGATTACTGACTCTGAAAACGGCGAAACGATTATAGGTGCTAGTGTTTTAATTGAAGGAACTACCAAAGGTGCAGCAACTAATATTGATGGAGAGTATATCATCTTAGCCGTTTCTCCCGGGACTGTTTCACTTAGAGTTTCTTATATAGGTTACAACACTACTGTAATTGAAGATGTTAGAATAAATATCGATTTAACCACTGAAATAAATATCCAGCTTTCCCCTGAAACAGTAGAAGGCGAGGAAGTGGTAGTTGTAGCGCAAAGGGAATTGGTAAGAAAAGATGTTACAGCTAGTCTTTCATCTGTTGGAGCAGAAGAAATTGAAGCTATTCCCGTAGAAAATTTTAGTGAAGTAGTTGAATTGCAAGCAGGTGTTGTAGACGGTCATTTTAGAGGTGGTAGAACTGGAGAAGTAGGATACTGGGTTGATGGAGTACCTGTCACCGACTCATTTGATGGTAGTTTATCTGCCGGGGTTGAGAATGCTAGTGTTCAGGAAGTTCAGGTCGTTACAGGTGCATTTAATGCAGAATATGGTCAGGCAATGAGCGGTATTGTTAACATTGTAACTAAAGATGGAGGGGATGAATTTTCGGGAAGCTTCCATACTTTTGTTGGCGATTATGCCTCAACCCGTGATAATCTTTTCTTAAATATTGATGATGTTAACCCAGTAGCGGTACGTAACCTTGAAGCTAGTTTAGGTGGTCCAATCGTTAAAGAAAAGCTCTCCTTTTTTGGATCAGTTAGATATTTTAATAATGATGGCTGGTTATATGGAAGACAAATATTTCGTGCAGAGGATGTTGGAATAAACAGCCTTAACCAAATTGCTTTGCTGGATACATCAGGAACTGGTAGTGGAGACATTGTTCAGATGAATCCTTATGAGAAAATTAATGGCCAACTTAAGCTAACCTGGAATGTTGCAAAAGGTCTTAAGATCGCTGTAAATGGTATTTATGGAATCGATGAATCAAGATCTGGATATGATCATTCAAATAAATTTTTACCGGATTACGGAAGAGATCAATTTTCCACAAACAGAAGTTTTTATGTAAAGGCCACTCATCTTTTATCTAATACCACTTTTTATGATTTAAGCCTGTCTAATAACTACAAAAAATTCGAATCTTATGCATTTGAAGACCCTTTTGATTCAAGATACTTGCCAAATGATTATGCGGGATTCAGGGCATCAAATGTAACTTCAGGTTTTCGTGTAGGCGGTACCGATAATGGCAGATATGAAAGGGAAACTGATACCTATATTGCAAAGTTTGATTTAACAAGTCAGGTTGATAATCAAAATCAGGTGAAGTTTGGCGTTGAATATAGAAAGCACAATCTAAAACAAAATGATTTTACATCTATTGTTGCTAATGAAACCAGTGGAGTTATTGGTCTTTTTGATAATGGATCTTATAATGTAGAACCGATTGAATTTTCAGCTTATTTACAGGATAAAATTGAAGTTGGGAGTCTGATTATTAATGCAGGTGTACGGTTTGATTATTTCGATGCCAAATTCAGAGTATTTACAGATCCAACAGATCCAAATGTAGTATTTCCCGAACGCCAACCTGATGATTTAAGCCTTGTGTATAAAGATTCAGATGCTACCTATAAAGTCAGTCCCCGGTTAGGTATTGCATTTCCTGTTAATGAAGGCGGGGTTGTTCATTTTTCATATGGACACTTTTTCCAGATACCAAATTTTTCAATTCTTTATTCAAATCCTTACTTCAGACTTAATAGTGGTGGATCCGGGCTTATTGGTTTATTGGGAAATGCTAATCTGGAACCTCAGAAAACTGTAAATGGTGAACTTGGGTATAAGCAAGAACTAGGCTCCAGTTCAGCAATTGAAATTACAGCGTTCTTCCGGGATATCAGAAACCTGGCTGGTACTGCAACTGATGCAATTCAAATTGAAGGTACCTCTGCCCGATACGGTATTATAACAAACTCAGATTTCGGTTTTATTAAAGGGGTAGTACTTGCTTTCGACCAAAGCTTTGGAAGAAGTATATTTTTAACTGCAGATTACACTTTTCAGGTTGCTAAAGGAAACTCATCTGATCCAAGTCAGGCTTACAATGCTGCAGCTGCCACGGGAGTAATTGAAAAAATTATAATTCCTCTGGATTGGGATCAATTACATACTCTAAATATTACAGGTTCATACAGAACGGATAATGGATGGGGTGCCGCGGCAATCTTTACAACGGGATCCGGATTCCCTTATACCAGAGATTATGCAAGTGAGATTACTGGTGCAGTACCACCAAGTGAAATCGATCTAAATAGTCAGACCCGACCTTTTATATATAATCTTGATGTAAGTGTTACAAAAGATATTGAGCTGTCTGGTAAACAAAGTATTCAATTATATGCCAGAGCAGATAATGTGTTAGATAGAGGAAATGAACGTGGAATTTTCGGAGAAACAGGTAGAGCCACTTATTCTTTATATCAAACTCAGGTTGATGTAAGAAATTTCTTTGGAGATCCTTTCTTCCTAAATCAAAACTATACCCGACCAGATTTTTATAATGAGCCAAGAAGGGTAGTATTTGGCTTCAGATATAGATTTTAATAAATATTTTAAGAAACATAAGATGTTAAAAAAGTCAGTTCTAAGTTTAGTATTAACATTTGTTGTATCAGTTACTACGATAAATGCGCAACAAGCTACTATACCGGATTTCCTAAAAGATTCTCAATACCGATCCAGTAGAATTTTTGAAAAAAATTCTACATCTGATGGGAACAGAGTGTTAATTACTTTCTTTAATAATGGATTGTTAGGTGGAGTAGGTGAGGCACGTGGTGAATGGCCAAGAGGATCCGGTGTAAATTATGTTGGGGATGTATCTCCTGTAATTGCTTTAGAAATACCAGTAGATACAGATGGAGATGGTGTAGCCGATACTCTATTTCAGCATAGTTTAACTAACAGAGGTCCCAGGGCAGGTCAGGGTCCAAGAGCAGGTCAGGTTGATTTCTGGGGTTTTGAGCCAATGGCAGGTTTTGCTTTAAATGATGACGTAAATGACCGTCCTGCAATAAGTACAGATCCTAGTACTTGGCCAGAGAGATGGCCTGATCAGCCAGATTGGATAGATGGCAACGGTAATGCAGAGTGGAATGGTTTTTTTGGTCGGGATATTTTTAACGCCGATTTTGAAACTTATTTCTGGGTTGATGATCATAATGATAAGTTCATGCAGAATCCTACGTTCAACCCTTTTGGGTTCCAACCAGATTCAACTGATCTGACCCGGGATGGACAGGGGCTGGCTATGAGTGTTCGAGGACTACAATGGAGTCAATTCCTGGCACAAGATGCAATGTTCTATATTTATGAACTTACTAATACAAGCACTACTACTTTTCCTCGGGTTTCTGTAGGATTGGTAGTTGGTACTGCTGCAGGTGAAAGTGCAATAAGTGGTAGTGGGGATACCCAGGATGATCTTGCTTTCTTTGATCAAGCTAATAGAATTGTGTATTCCTGGGATGCAGATGGAACCAATGGAGATGGTAATGATGTGGGTTATGTTGGATATGCTTTTATGGAAAGCCCTGGTGATCCAAATGATGGTATTGACAATGATGGAGATGGAGATCCAAACGAATTAAACATCGATGGATTTCCATATGTAAACCCTGCATTAGCAGGAACAAATAATACTTTTGTAAGTCAGGACTTCGAACCAAGAGTAATTAATGCCGGGGATCCACTAATACTAATAGATGCTCAAACCGGGGAGCGTTCTTTTGTCTTCATGGAAAATGGTCCAATGGAAGTAGTTTCCCAAGGCATTACCTATAATCTTACTCCAGGAATCACCCTTGAAGAATCAACAAAACAAATTACTAACAGGGGAGATGTAGTTACTGTTACAAGAAAGGACTTAATAGATGAAGACTTAGATGGCATTATTGATGAAAATGCCCAGCTTCATTTTGAAAGAAGACAGCAGGCTATTACCGGAGATGTTATTACACTGCCAGCACTTAGATATAAAAACTATGTAGGTTTTGCAGAAGCTGTTGGAACTGGTACAGCTACAAGACAAGATTCCGTAGATTTTGGATTATTGAATCCTATGATTGACGAAGCCGGTGATGATGGCATCGATAATGATGGTGATTGGGATCCATTAACTGATGATGTAGGAGCGGATGGTAGATCCGGAACAGGTGATCAAGGCGAAGGTGATGGAGTGCCTTCTATTGGAGAACCGAATTTTGACAGACTTGATAAGGATGAAACGGATCAGGTTGGTCTTTCAAGTTTCTATTACTTTACACCTCCCGGTGCGGTTAGATTAAATGAAGATGAAGTGGTTTGGGATGCAATGGCGCCTGGTTTCTTTACTCCGAACTCACAATTAGCACAAGATCAGACTAACGGTGGTGTAGATGGAGATTTTATTTTCAGTTCAGGATACTTCAGACTGGAACCTGGTCAAACGTTAAGATTTTCTTTAGCACTTGTATATGGTGAAGACCTTGCCAACATCACAAACAATGTGAAAACTATACAGGAAATCTATGATCGTAACTATAATTTTGCGCGCCCACCTGAAAAACCAACGTTAAAAGCTGCAGTAGGCGACGAAAAAGTAACTTTATATTGGAATAGTATTGCTGAACAAAGTGTGGATCCGATTTTAGGTGAAGACTTTGAGGGATATAAGATTTACAAGAGTACAGAACCTAATTTCTTGGATCCTGATAGAATCACAGATGCGTTTGGAAATGATGCTCTACTAAAACCTATTGCACAATTTGATCTGGACAACGGCATTAATGGTCTTTGGCAGGCTGCGGAAGATACTTCTGCTGGAAACGAAGATCCTTCATATGTATTTAATCCTGATTTAGCAGAAAGAGTAAGAGGGGTTCCGTTTAATCTTGGAGATGATACTGGTTTAGCTCATTCATTTGTTGATACTAATGTTGTGAATGGTCAAACCTATTACTACGCATTAGTTAGTTATGACAGGGGAAGCATGGATTTTTACCCTGCAGAAAATAACTTTTCTGTTACTGTAAGAGAAGATGGATCAGTAATTACAGACATAAATGTAGTTGAAGTAGAACCGAATACTTCAGTTCTGGGTTATCAGGCTGGAAATGTTGCCAGTGACGTGGTTCAAACATCCGGAGCTGCCACAGGAGATGTATTTATAGAAGTTCTGGATCCACTTTTCTTAGGAGATAATACACAGTATGAGATCACATTTGATGGTACTGATGTACTAAGCGCTACTTCTTATTCAGTTTTTGCTGATGGTAATTTGATACTGGAAGACGCAATTATAACAGATTCAGAATCCAACATCTTTGATGGTATGAGAGTTGTGTTCCAAAATGATGAAAATCGTTATGATGTAGATAATTCCTCATGGAATAATCCCGAAGGAATGATAGAAGTACTGGTACGGGAAGGCACCTTAAGTAATAGCCCGTTCTGGCAATTTCAGGGAACCAGAGCTCCCTTCGATTACGAAATTATTTTTTCGGATCAGGTAATTGCAACATCACTTGATACTGTTAACGGATCTGGTTTTCAGGCAAGAAACACACCTTCAGTACAAACATTTTTTAATGTAAGAAATGCTACTACCGGGGAAGATGTGCCATTTGCACTTGATGAAACACAAGGTACTGCTGATGGAATCTTAGGTGACCGCGAGTTTATATACATTTATGATACTATTGACGACTCTTTACAAATGACCTATGAATTCAGAATCCGGTATGAAAGTGTAATTGGGCAAGGACGGGTTCCTACTGGTGATTTACCCGAAGATGGGGATATTTTTACTATTCGCACTTATAAGTCATTCAGGTCAAATGATATGTATGAGTATTCTACAAGTGCATCAAGTGTAGATAACGATGCTGCTAAATCTGAACTTGATTTAGTAAGAGTGGTTCCAAATCCATATGTGGCAGCTGCTAGCTGGGAAGGTAAGCTTCCCCCAACTGTAACAAGTGGTCGTGGCGAAAGAAAAATTCAATTTCAGAATGTTCCCCAGGGTTCTATTATCAGAATATTTAGTGTTAGGGGAGATTTAGTAAGAGAATTGAGACATGAAGATTCCATTGATCGTGGCTATGTGGATTGGGATTTAAAAACCAGAGAAAATCTGGAGGTGGCCTATGGAGTCTACTACTATCATTTGGAAGCTCCCGGAGTTGGTACTAAAACTGGAAAGATTGCACTTATCAAATAATTAACTATGAATCTGTTAAAGAATACGTATAAAATCAGTGCACTTACTTTGATAACCTTAATTGGGTTTGTAGGTGAAAGTTTCGCTCAGGATAAGGTAGGAAGTACTGCTGCCCAGTTTTTGGGTATTACATCAGGTGCCAGAGGTTCGGCTATGGGTAGTGCATATGTAGCATTAAGTGATGATGCGAGTGGTATGTATTGGAATCCAGCAGGTATTTCAAGAACATCAAATAGTTTGGTCTCCTTTTCAAATATGAACTGGTTTGTGGATACACAAATTCAGGATGCGGCAGTTATCATTGATGGAGATGAAAAAGGAAAATTTGCTCTTTCTGTAAGAGGAATTAATTATGGCGAAATTGATGTAACTACCATTGAACGTCCTGAAGGAACTGGAGAGCGTTTTACTCCTAAAGATCTCACGTTAGGATTTTCATATTCAAGGTTCGTAACTGAAAAATTCTCTATTGGAGCTACTGCAAGATATGTTCAACAAAAAATTTGGAACGAATCCGCACTTGGTTTTGCCATTGATTTAGGCATGATATACACAACCGATTATCGCAACTTAAGGATAGGTATGTCTATTCTTAATTTTGGAACAGATATGAGCTTAAAAGGTGATGATCTTAGAAGAGCAATCGATATCGATGAGAGTATTGAAGGAAATAATGAACGATTGGAAGCTTTTCTCGGAGTAAAAGACTGGCCAATGCCACTTATTTTCAGAGTTGGTATTGCCATGGATGTAGTTGAGCTTGAAGACCACAAAGTTGTATTTGCACTGGATGCAAAACATCCCAACGATAACTCAGAAAGCCTGGATGTTGGAATTGAATATGGATTTAACAATCTAGTCTTTTTGAGAGGCGGGTATAAAAGCCTTTTCTCTTCCAGAACGGAAGATCAAAGCTTTACTGCCGGATTTGGTTTGGAATATGAATTCAGTGATCTGAAAGCAAATCTTGGCGCAGCATACATGACTCATGAATATTTAGACAATCCACTCATGTGGACTATTGAAATTGAATTTTAGAAATCCAAAAATCCTAAAATAAATACATGGAGAAATAATGATACAAACAATCAATAAATATTGGCTGAATTCATTTGTTGGAGCTTGCATTCTGCTTGTTCTGGCTATTGACGTTCAGGCTCAAAACTTAAATACTACCTGGGAGCGTAGTGCTCGTACAGGAGCTGCAGATGTAGCACCTGCCTGGTTTACAGTAGGTTCTGTAAGAGGTATGGCTTATGGTACTGTTGGAGGAAACGAACGAGTTTATGCAGCAGACCGAGCTAACACAACTATCAGAGTTATGGATGCTGCAACCGGAGCAGACGTTACTCCTGCAACTGCTTTCGACTTAGCTGGTGTAGGTGGTGGGACTTTTGCAATGAATGACGTTGAGGTTTCTGATGATGGAGTTATCTTTTTAGGAAACTTAACGACAGATGCAGCAGCTTCTCCATTCAGATTATATTGGTGGACCTCGGAAGGTGGAGCTTATGCGGATTCTCTTACAATTACTACAGCAACAGCTCAACGGCTAGGAGATAAATTTACCGTAAAAGGTTCAGTATCAGATAACTCAATTGAAGTTTGGGTTCCTGCGGCAAGTTCTGATCCTGGAATTGTTCATGTTCTTACAACAACTGACAATGGGGCTACATGGGATGTAGATACAATTACCCTTTCTGGATCAAATACCTCTATTCCTGCTAACTCAGATGCTACTCCATTAGAGTTAGGCAGAGCTGGTGATTTTTACATTGTAGGAAACGGTACCTCTCCAAAAAGATATGATTCTACAGGAGCATATGTTGCAGATAGCCAATTTCCAGTTTCAGATTATACCGGATCAAGAAATGGTTTAAGTTCATTTATGCTTGATGGGGAAAGTCATTTATCAGTTTATACATATCGTCCTGATGGAACTGATACTGGTAATAAAACAGGTCAGGTATATATCTACAATGTATCTGATACTACTTCTCCAGTAACTGTTGGTGAATCTCCGTTAATGGGAGATGATGCAGATACTTTCAGTTCAATTCACGGCGAAGCCAATGTTCGTGTAAATATGGATGGCTCTGTTGATGTGTTTGCAATGGACGGTGTAAACGGTTTCGTTGCATATAATTTTGATCCAAACAGACCTTCTATGGCAGCTCCTGTTCCTACAGAAGACGCTGCAAGAGTTATTTCTCTATTTAGTGATGCATACACTGATGTAACTGTGGATACCTGGAGAACAGATTGGTCTGCTGCTGATTTTGCAGATGATACTGTAGCAGGTAACGCTGTTAAAAGATATACAAACTTAGATTTTGTTGGTATCGAAACAGTTGCTAACCAAGTTGATATTTCTGCAATGACAAATTTCAGATTTGATATTTGGACTCCAAACGCAACTACTTTCAGAGCTAAATTAGTAGACTTTGGAGCAAATGGTGCTTTTGGTGACGGCATGGGAAATGCTGGTGGTGATGATACCGAAGCTGAAGTAGCAGATACCACCATAGCAATGATGCAAGGCAAGTGGGTATCAGTGGATATTCCTTTAAGTGAATTTGCAGCTATGACTGGTCGCGAGAATTTTGCTCAGTTGATTTTTAGCGCTCTTCCAACAGCACAAACTACTGTCTTTATTGATAACATTTTCTTCTACGAAGTAGAGAAATTTGACGTAACCTTCCAGGCAGATATGAGCGGTTTTATTGATTCCGCTGCATTCGTTCCAGGTGAGGACTATGTAACAGTAGCTGGTTCTATGAATGGCTGGGATGCTTCAGCAGATACTCTTACCGACGATAATCAGGATGGTATCTATACTAAGACACTAAGATTACCTGCAGATACATATTTCTATAAGTTTGTTGTAGATGCTGGTCGTATTACCGGAGGTTACGAAGATGGTGACAACAGGGAAGTTGTTGTAACTGCTGACGTAGTTATCGAAGCAGATGAGCCTAATGTGCCTTATAGTGACTTAACAAATGCAACATTTGGTGAAGTTCAGCTATTCTTCCAGGTAAATATGGAAGTACAAACTATTAGCGGAAACTTTGATCCAAATAACTCTGAGCATAATGTTGTTGTTGCAGGTGGATTTAATGGTTGGAGTACCACTGCAAATCCGCTTACCCCAGGTCAGACTGAAGGCGTTTATGAAACAACAATTACTATCAATCCTGCTGCTGTTCCACAAAGTTGGGCTTACAAGTTCGTTCTAAACAATGGCGAAACTGTTTGGGAAAGTGGTGCCGATAAAATAATTGAAGTTACAGAAGCTAACCTGTTTGAGGGTAAATATGTCGCAGTTAATAATACTGGAACAGCACCTTTCTTCGATGGTATTACTTTAGACGATATTTTCGCTGAAGAAACTACAGTCGCTTTTGAAGTGGATCTTCGTCCAGCATTTTACTTCCTTGCTGATAGTTCGAAATTACCAAATGATGTACAAACCGGAGGTGGAGGTACTACAAGTATTGACTTCCTTATCGGTAATGGACCGCTAATCGCGGGAACATGGGAAACTTGGGGCGCAGATTTAGGAAATGATGCTACAATAGTATTCACTGATGATGGTCAGGATGGTGATCTAGTAGCTGGTGATACTGTATATACATTAAACAAAACATTCGCAGCTGGTGCAGCAAAGCAAGGTGCTTTTAAGCTTGGTGTGAATGGTGATGATAATGAAGGTGGATTCGGTGCTGATCATAATATCAGAGTAGAATCAGACCGAGTATCATTGATTTTTGGTGCAGTAATACGTGCAGATTCTGTATATGACGATCTATATGACCCATACATTCTGGCTACCGAGTCAGGTCCTGTTGTTGTACGTCGTGGTGGTGAAGGTGACAATGGCGTTATTATCCCAACAGAGACTTTGGATGAACCAGGCAGATTTGCATTAGATCAAAACTATCCAAATCCATTCAACCCTACTACAACCATTAACTTTACTCTTGCACAAAGTTCTCAGGTTACACTTAAAGTGTACAACCTGTTAGGTCAGGAAGTAGCTACATTGGTTAATGGAAGATTAGGATCTGGTCCACATAGTGTTCAATTCAATGCTAGTGGTTTATCCTCAGGAATGTACCTATATCGAATTGAGGCAGGTTCATTCGTACAAAACAAGAAAATGATGCTTATCAAATAAGCGTCTTATACTAAAGAATTATCTATTCGCAGGTACTTTGAAAGGTACCTGCGTATTTCAAAAAAACAAGAGTTTGTGGCTTCTACTATATATGACATAGCTAAACAAGCAGGGGTAAGTATAGCCACTGTTTCAAGGGTTTTTAATCAAAGCAGTAGTGTTTCTGAACGTACCCGTAAAAAGGTTATGGACGTAGCTGAAGCTGTTGGTTATCATCCTCAAGCCTTTGCTCAAGGTCTGGCAAGTAAAAAAAACAACACAATTATGGTTGTTGTCCCTGTTATCTCAAATTACTTTTTTATGGAAGTATTAGGAGGTGTTCAGGACAAACTTGGCGAACTGGGATTTGATCTTTCTATATTTAATGTTACCGCAGGAGATGATCTTTTTGAACAAGTAGAACACGTTCTTAAGCGTCGATGGGCTGAAGGGTATTTGTTTATCTCAATACATCTTGAAGATAAACAATGGAAACAACTCACCAGATACAATGTTCCTATTACACTAGTTGATGAACACTATCAAGAATTCGATTCTGTAAGTGTGGATAATGTTCAAGGTGCTTATAGGGCTACCAAATCTCTTCTGGATAAAGGTTTTAGAAGAGTGGCAATGCTTTCTGCATTAAAATCTTCAAAGCCAATTCGAGATCGACTCGTTGGATACAAAAAAGCATTAAGTGAAAAAGGAATAAACTTTTGTGAATCACTGATTATTTCAGGTGAGTCACTTTATCGTGACGGTTTTACTGAGCGTGGAGGCTACGAAGCAATGATTAAGATGTTGAATATGGATGATGTACCTGATGCTTGTTTTTGTGCTTCTGATATTCAGGCAGTTGGAGCCCTTAAAGCAATGAAAGATATGGGAGCATCGATGCCTATTATCGGATATGATGATATCGAACTTTCAGAATACATTGGGTTGTCCACAATTCGTCAACCAATGAGGGATATGGGTTTTTATGCTACACAAAATCTGGTTGAACGAATGAAGAATCATGATAAAGCAATCTCTCAAACTATTTATTCACCAGAGCTAATTCACCGCTCTTCAACTGATTAATTATTAAATCAATGAGAATTAAAATTTTTTTCAAAGCCCTGATTATAACCTCTTTTCTGACATTACCCGTGGTAGCGCAGGATTCTGTAGACGTAACTTTCAGATATTATCCTGAGAATACTGTAACACGGGTTATGCTTCCCGGAGAATTCAATGATTTTGGTCCTAATAATATGGGAGTAATCTCACCATCAGCACCTTCTTTAATGGAATATGATTTTGCTGGACAGTTTTGGTTTAAAACAATCAGACTGGAAGTTGGTGGAGGGGAATCGACTAACTCTGGCAATACCGGTTACAGGTATAAATTTCACGAACATTATGATGGATCTGGCAGTAACAATGCCTGGATTGCCGATCCGTTAAATCCAAATGTAGCTGTTGAAGGTTTTGGAGATTCCTGGGTCGAAATTACTCACCCGCTCATTTTTCAAATGCAACCAAGAAACAATGAGGTTTTTCAATTAGATGAACCTGATTTAATCGCCACCGTTGCAGGTAAAACTACAGACCCCATTAGCGAAGTAAATTCAAAAATTTACGTGAATGGTGTAGAGGCGGATAATTTTGAAGGGTACTATAATTCTACTCTTCAAATCCTGAATATTTCTTCGATTGCCGATCTTGGTATTGAGTTACAGGAAGGTTCTAATACAATTAAAATAATGGCAGTCTCCGAAAATGGGGATACCATATCAGATTCTACTCAGTTTGCCTTCATAGGTCAACCTCAATCATTATTGGAATCGAGACCGGCAGGGCTAAGAGATGGAATTACTTATAGTGAAGATGGGACTTCAGTTACCGTATCCCTTTTTGCACCAAAGAAAGAATATGCATTTGTAATTGGAGATTTTAATGACTGGGCTGTTGATCTCGAATACCAAATGAAAAAAGACTCAATTAATGTCGACAGTGTTTACTTCTGGTATGAAATAACAGGTCTGACTCCAGATCAGGAGTATGGATTTCAATATTTAATAGATGGAGAAATTCGAATTGCAGATCCATATTCACAATTGGTTCTTGATGAATTCAACGATCCTTTTATTCCTGAATCTGTTTTTCCAAATCTAAAAGAATATCCTGAAGGAAAGACTTCTCAGTATGTAACAGTTCTTACTCCTGGAAAAGAAGAATATGTTTGGGAAGCCCCTGATTTTGAACGACCTGATAATGACGAATTAATGATTTATGAGCTTCTGCTCAGAGACTTTATTGCAGATCATAGCTATCAAACACTGTTAGATACGCTTGATTACCTGTCAAACCTTGGAATTAATGCTATTGAATTAATGCCTGTTAATGAGTTCGATGGAAATGAGAGTTGGGGATATAATCCAAGTTTGCATTATGCTTTAGACAAGTACTACGGAACACCGGAATCATTTAAAGACTTTGTTGATGAATGCCATAAAAGAGGCATTGTTGTTTTGCTTGATGTAGTGCTAAATCATGCCAGCGGGCAAAATCCATTAGTAAGATTATATAACTCCGGAGGGACATCTGGTCCAACGGCAGACAATCCCTATTTCTTTACAGAAGGACAGCATCCGGCAAATGTATTCAACGATATGAATCACTATTACCCTGGTACCGAGTACTACTCAAAAAGAGTAATGGAAGAGTGGTTGACTGAATACAATGTAGATGGATTCCGCTTCGATTTAAGTAAAGGTTTTATAGGGCCAAATACTAACTGGGATGCCTATAATCCAGCTCGAATAGCATTATGGAAAAGATATGCTGATCATATTTGGTCAATCGATCCGGGTGCTTATGTAATACTTGAACATTTTGGTGGTGATCAGGAAGAAAACGAATTATCAGAATATGGTAAAGGAATGATGTTCTGGGGCGGTGCCGGAATTAATCACAATTACAATGAAGCAACCATGGGCTATCACGAGGGTGGTAAGTCCAACCTTAATATTGTAATGCCTCAATTTAATGGTTTTAGCAGAAATCATATGATTGGATATTTTGAAAGTCATGATGAACAATGGCTAATGTTTAAAAACAGAAGCTTTGGTAATTCTTCCGGAGGGTATAGTACAAGAACTTTAAGTACAGCTTTAGATAGAATGGAACTTGCCGGAGCTTTCTTTTTTACTCTACCAGGACCAAAAATGATCTGGCAATTCGTTGAACTTGGTTATGGATATGGAGATGCAGGAGAAGAATGCCTGAAGCCCGGCGACGGTGGAAATGGTGATTGTCCTTCAGCGGCACCTGGCCGAACCGGCAATAAACCAATTCGATGGGACTACTACTCAGATCCGGACAGGAAAGATTTATACAACGCGTATTCAGAAATGATGAAGCTAAGATATGAGAGTCCGGTTTTTACTCGTCCTGAAGGTTCTTTTTATGCTTTATCAGGGGCAGTTAAATATTTCCGCTTAACTCATTCCGATACTGATGTAGTAGTTATAGGTAATTTCGGAGTTACTGCTACAAATCAGGATGTAGATTTTACCAAAGATGGAATTTGGTATGATTACTTTGGCGCTAGTACTATTGATGTATCGAATCAATCATCTAATATGGACCTGGCACCGGGTGAATTTAAAATCTTCACAACCAAACAATTTAACTTCAGTACTTCTACCGATGATATTACGGGCAATGATGGACCAAGAGAGTTCAAATTGTATCAGAACTATCCAAACCCATTTAACCCAACAACAACCATCAACTACGATGTAGCTCAGAGCGGTTTAGTTACTATTGAGATATATGATATAGTAGGACGTAAAGTTGCAGAGTTGGTGAATGGGGTTAAGGCTGCAGGCACCTATAGTGTTCAGTTTGATGCAAGTAATTTAAGTAGTGGTGTTTACTTTGCACGATTGCAAGCTGGTAATAATGTTCAAATGCAAAAAATGACATTGCTTAAATAATGAGAAGAGCCTCTTTTTTGTTAGTATTTTCGCTATTCATTGCGTGTCAAAAACCTGTTGAATTTCAGGGATCGCAAATAATAGGATTGGCAAGTGCCATAAACCTTGGTTTTGAATCCACTGTTATTGTTATCGAAGATTTTTTTATTGACGCCTCCAAAGTTGAAAATGTAATTGCTCCCGAAGGTTTGAAAGCTTCTCTAGATAAAAATGAAGGTACAATCGTTCTTACTGGTAGCATTTCCAATCCAATCGATTTACTTACCATTTCTGCTTCCGGAGAAGAATATTCGATACTGTTAAAGAAATCTACCAAAGAAGAAGTTGAGCTGGTTTTTGACCCTGAGGGAAAAGAATACCAACTGGTTCAGTTAAAGGGAGAAATGAACAACTGGAATCCATCGTCTACTGAGTTAGTGAAAGAAGGTGATGTTTGGAAAACCTCCATGCTAATTAATAAAGGGGTATACCAATACTTGTTTGTGTTAGATGGTGTCGAAACCCTGGATTCATCAAATCCTAACAGCGTTTCCAACGGGATGGGAGGTCGTAATTCTTTATTGACTGTTGGAAATTCAGAGGTAATAAAACCAAAATTGGTTACAACATCCTTTACAGACTCTAAAGTAATTTTAGAGAATCGCTCGGCAAATGGTACGATTGTTTTTTGGCAGAATAAAAATCTTGAAGTGACAGATACAGATCTTGGTTTAGAAGTTACAGTTCCAAAGGAAGCTAAAGAGTTGGAAAGAAGTTATATCAGAGCATGGTCATATAACGAAAATGAAATATCAAATGATGTTCTGATCCCTCTTCAAAATGGGAAAGTAGTCGAGAATACAGATCAACTCACCCGACATGATTTCCATAGCTGGAATATGTATTTCGTGTTAATCGACCGATTTAAAGATGGGAATGAAGGTAATACCAGAAAGGTAGACGATCCTGATATTCATCCTAAAGCAAATTATTATGGGGGAGATTTTGCCGGAATTACTGAAACGATCAAAAGCGGGTACTTCGATAAAATTGGAGTAAATACTTTATGGCTTTCACCGATTACTCAAAATCCGGAAACAGCCTATGGATTGTGGGATCAGGGAGGTCCCGTGACAAAATTTTCCGGCTATCATGGATATTGGCCTGTTTCGTCTTCAAAAACTGATAATCGTTTTGGATCAGCAGATGAATTCAGAGAATTGCTGGATGTTGCTCATGAAAATGGGATGAATGTTATTTTAGATTATGTGGCAAATCATGTGCATGAATTGCATCCTGTCTACCAAAATAACCCTGAATGGGCAACCGATTTATATCTTCCGGATGGAAGATTAAATACTGAGCTATGGGATGAACAAAGGCTTACTACCTGGTTTGATACGTTCATGCCTACACTGGATTTCTCAAAACCAGAGGTGATTGAAACCATGACCGATTCCGCTCTTTATTGGGTTACTGAATTTGATTTAGATGGATTTCGCCACGATGCAACCAAGCATATTCAACTGGAGTTCTGGAGAACATTAACCAGAAAGGTAAAAGAAGAAGTAACGTTAAAATCCGGAAAGCAGGTCTATCAGGTTGGAGAGACATACGGAAGTCGTGAATTGATTGCCAGTTATATTAACTCAGGTATGCTCGATTCCCAGTTTGATTTTGGTATGTATGACGCTGCTGTAAATGCATTTGGTCAAAATAATTCCTTTAAAGGTCTTAGTGATCAACTACAGGAGAGCTTTAACTACTACGGTTATCATAATTTAATGGGATACATATCCGGAAATCACGATAAGGCCCGGTTTATTACCTACACCAGCGGTGAGGTGAAATGGAGCGAAGATGCTAAGTTAGCCGGTTGGACGAGAGAAATTGGTGATCCTCAGGAATTTGCGTACGACAAATTAAGTATGCTTCATGCCTGGAATATGACCATCCCGGGAATCCCGGTAACCTATCAGGGGGATGAATTTGGTCAACCGGGAGCGAATGATCCTGATAACAGAAGATGGATGGAATTTGAAGACGAAGAACTAAACACGTTCGAACTTAAAAACAGAAATCTTTTTGGCGTGCTTACAGAGCTCAGAAATAATAGTATGCCTCTGCTATATGGTGATTTTATATTCCATCTATCTGAAGATGATGTTATGGCATATTCCAGAGCATATTTTGAGCAGCAGGTAATTGTGGTTTTCAATAAGTCTAATACAACGAAAACTATTTCAGTCTCTTTACGCGAAGGCTTTGATTACGATCAATTGATTACTTCATTTGGTAATGAGTTTGAGATAAATGGCTCGAATTTATCCGTTACATTGCCGGCAAATTCATTTGAAATTTTAACACTTTAAGATTCTTTCCATGAAAATTAATCCAGTAAAACTGTTAGCCTTAGTTTTAATATCAGGTTCTGTTTATTTGGGCTGTTCCGCTCCTGAAAAACAAGAGTCTTCGCCAGGTTTAAGTACAGTAGAACATCCCGAGTGGAGTAAAAATGCTAATATTTATGAGGTAAATATTCGTCAATATTCCAAAGAAGGCACTTTTAACGCCTTCAAAGAAGATCTTCCAAGATTAAAAGATATGGGCGTAAAAATCCTCTGGTTAATGCCTATCCAACCTATTGGAGAATTGAACCGAAAAGGTACTTTGGGAAGCTACTATTCTATAAAAGATTATAAAGATGTTAATCCTGAATTCGGGACAAAAGAAGATTTTAAAGCCTTGGTTGATGAAGCTCATGAAATGGGTTTTAAAGTTATTCTGGATTGGGTTGCCAACCATTCAGCATGGGATAATCCATGGACTGAAAATAAAGACTGGTATACGCTAACCGAAGAAGGAAATTTTCAGCCACCGGTTGAAGACTGGAGTGACGTGATTGACTTAAACTATGATAATCCTGATATGCGTGCGGCTATGACAGATGCTTTGGTATACTGGGTTGAAGAGTTCAATATTGATGGCTACCGATGTGATGTAGCGGGAATGGTTCCAACTGATTTCTGGATTGATGCGATTGCAGCGATGGAAGAGATTAAGGATGTGTTTATGTTAGCGGAAGACGGTGATCCTGAACTTTTGATGGATGCTTTTGATATGAATTATGCATGGGAATATGCGCATATAATTCGTGAAATTGCTAAAGGTGAGCAGAGTTTTGCTGATCTGGATTCTTTGTTTGCCAGAGATGCTAAAAGATTCCCTGAAAATGCTTACAGAATGTACTTCACTTCTAATCATGATGAAAACTCATGGAATGGAACTGATCCCGGTATGTATGGAGAAAACTTCGAAAACTTTGCTGTTCTCTCGGCAACCGTTCAGGGAATGCCATTGATTTATAATGGACAGGAATCAGTGTTGGATAAGCAGCTCGAATTTTTTGAAAAAGATGAGATAGAATGGAAAGAGTATGGCTATCAGGATTTCTATAAAGTATTACTCGAATTAAATACTACAAATGAAGCACTTTGGAACGGTTCTTACGGTGGTGACTTTAACAGAATTTCATCTCCGGAAGAAACTTATGCATTCTCAAGAAAAAAGAACCAACATGAGGTAATAGTGGCTATTAATAACTCAGATGAAGTACAAGAATTCTCGGTTCCAATGTGGTCGTCTGATACTTATATAAAACTTGGTGCTACAGAAGGTGAAATGAAAGGCTCAGGCGCGGGTTCTACGTATGAATTCGAACTTCCACCACACCGTTGGTTTATTTTAGCTACTAAATAATTCAGGACTCAATCATGTCTAATTCAGTTCAGAAAAAACCCAGACTAAATTTTCTTCAACTCTGGAATATGAGTTTCGGATTCCTTGGCATCCAAATGGGCTTCGCTTTACAAAACGCTAATACCAGTAGAATCTTTGAAACACTAGGTGCAGATACTTCTAGTCTTGCTATATACTGGTTAGCTGCTCCTGTAACCGGTTTAATTGTTCAACCTATTATTGGGTATTATTCTGATAGAACCTGGTTACCAAAATGGGGAAGGAGACGTCCATATTTTGCACTTGGAGCAATAACAGGAGCCATCGCACTAGTAGCGATGCCTAATTCAGCAGCGCTATGGATAGCGGTTGGTGTACTATGGATTATGGATGCTTCTATTAACATTACAATGGAACCATTCAGAGCATTTGTTGGCGATTTGTTACCTGAGGAACAACGAACTTCAGGGTTCGCAATGCAGAGTTTCTTCATTGGAATTGGAGCATTAGTAGCGTCTTTCCTTCCATGGATTTTTGCAAATTGGTTAAATATCCCAAATACAGCACCTGAAGGTGTTATACCTCCATCGGTTAAATACTCTTTCTATATTGGAGCTGCGATGTATTTTATCACGGTAATGTGGACGGTGTTTACCACTAAAGAATATCCGCCTGAAGTAGACGAAGATCATGACGAACCCGCTATGGCAAGTGATCAGGAATCTATGTTTGCCGGGAAGTTTAACCGAATAGGTCTTATGTATCTGGGTTCAGGTGCAATATTTTCGGCTTTTGTAGCAATAGCAGGAATTGATCAGCAACTCCATGTATTAGGTGGCGGATTGATACTATTTGGATTAGTTCATTTTATTGGATCATCTCTGACAAAGAGTGGTAGAACAAGATCAGCCCTAGTTCACATTGTAAAGGATTTTAATACCATGCCTAAAACTATGGTGCAATTGGCAGTAGTACAGTTTTTCACGTGGTTTGCATTATTTTCTATGTGGATTTATACCACATCCGCAGTGACTTCACATATTTACGGAACAACAGATACTACTTCCTTACTCTATAATCAGGGGGCTGATATGGTAAGTAATTTATTTGGTGGATATAATGGTATTGCAGCTTTAGCTGCAATAATGCTTCCATGGATTGCCCGAAAAACCAGCCGAAAAGTAACTCATATGATGGCTCTGGTAATAGGAGGAATAGGATTAATTTCAATTTACTTCATTACAAATCCTAGTATGCTATGGTTAAGTATGGTTGGAGTTGGAATTGCATGGGCAAGTATTTTATCTATGCCATACGCGATTTTATCAGGATCTATTCCGGCCGATAAAATGGGATACTATATGGGAGTGTTCAACTTTTTTATAGTGATTCCACAAATTCTTGCAGCATCTGTACTTGGGTTTATACTTACAACGCTTTTTGGTGGACAAACCATTTTGATATTAGTACTAGGTGGTGTTTCTATGATACTATCAGGTATTTTATGTCTGCGGGTTGATGATGAGGGAGAATCTGAAGCTGCTGCTTGATTAATCTTACCGTAAAAATGAAAAGAATATTTCTCAAAGCACTGATACTTATCAGTGCTTTTTTATTTGATTTTAGTACCTATTAGGATCATAACTTTCTTAATTTATAAGCATGAAATTAGATCAAAAATATTTTGTGCCTTTTATTCTGGTATGCGCTGCTTTTACCATGCTCTTTATCGTAATCTCTTCGTTTAATTTTACCGAACAAAGACAAGAAAGGTTTACGGAATACACCATGGGCTACGAAGAATTACTCACAAAATCTCATCCATATATCAATAAAAGTGATAGTCTGAAACTGGGAGATTTACAGGGAAGCCAGACTGTCGTGCTTTTCTGGGCTTCCTGGTCTGAGAAATCAGCTGAAATAATGAACGAGTTTAATGAAGTACTGGCACTAAGACCTGATTTAAACATTGTGGCTGCATTAGTTAAAGATGCAACTGAAAGTATTGTCGATTCAACTCTTAGCTACGATTTCATTTACATAGATGGCACAATTCTGTTTAATGAACTTAGGGCGCCAGGAATTCCTAGTTTTATTTTACTGGATGAAAATGGAGCACTGATTTCTACTCATGTTGGATTTAAAGAAGGAGAAGTTTCGAATCTTTTAATTCAAGGACCATAGTGAAAGAATATGTCATCTTTAATGGAAATTTAATCCAAAAGGATGAAGTTTTAATCTCTCCGGATAATCGTGGGATGATGTATGGAGACGGTTGCTTTGATACTTTCAGAGCATATAAGGGAACGTTTCTACACCTGGAGGATCATTTCAATAGAACGAAAGCTGCAGCAGAGTTTCTGGGTATAAAAGTAGTTTTTGACTTGGATGGATTTAAAGCGAAAATAATAGAACTTCTGGAGGCTAATAATCTATTAAATGAGGATGCAATCGTGCGTGTTCAATGCTGGCGGGATGGAAGAAGAGGCTATTTCACTCGTTCAGATGAAGCCAATTGGTATACAACCAGTGTTCCTTATTCGATTTCTAAGGCGCCCATATCTCTGGCTACTGTGAATGTTAATACAATTCCATTCGAAGCCTTAGACCGAAGATTTAAGTTCTCAAACGGGATTAATTATATCCTTGCAGCAAAAGAGGCTCGTGAAAAAGAAGCTGATGACGTACTCATGTGTACAGTAGATGGTAAAATCAGTGAAACTACCATCGCCAATATTTTCTGGATAAAAGATAATAAACTATATACTCCGGCCTTAAATTGTGACCTTTTTCCCGGAATTACACGAAAAGTTTTGATTGGATTAATCCATGAAATTATTGGTCTGGAAATTAATGAAGGTGAATTTGATCCAAAAGAGATTCTTAAAGCCGATGCAGTATTTGTTACTAATTCTATTAGGGAAATAGTTTCGGTATACAGAATAGATGAAACCAAATTTGATATCACTCATCATTTGATCAGTGTGGTCGAAAAACTTTATTCGAATTATAAAAATAGTAATCTGAACTAAATGCCCGGTATAAATACCATCACGGATGTTTGGAATTACCTGAATTCTATTCCCATATTTTCAAAAGTTGGGGATAAGGCCAGCAACTTTGGTCTGGAAAATATCACCCGCTTTTGTCAGCAAATTGGTAATCCTCAGGATAGCTTCAAAAGCATTCATGTTGCAGGTACAAATGGGAAAGGGAGTACCTGCTATTTATTAGAATCAGTGTATAAGCAAGCTGGATATAAAACAGGCATGTTTACATCTCCTCATTTGCTTAGATATAATGAAAGGGTAAGAATATCAGGTCTGGAAATTTCCGATAATCAAATACTTGAGTTCTTTCAGAAAGCAGAGGCTATATTAAAAGAAATTCCATTAACCTATTTCGAAATTAGTACTGCGTTAGCATTCTGGTGCTTCGTACAGGAGAGAGTAGATATTGCAATTATCGAAACCGGACTCGGTGGAAGGCTGGACTCCACAAATATCATTACCCCGGAATTGTCTGTAATTACCAGTATTGGGAGAGATCACCAGCAGATTTTGGGAAATACCCTCGCTGAAATAGCTTCCGAAAAAGCCGGAATCATTAAACAAGAAAAACCACTGGTAGTTGGGAATCTTGATACGGAATCGCTTAACGTCATAGAAAATAAAGCTAAGGAGTCGAATTCAAAGCTAATCAATAGTAATGAACTAACACCTTTTTTTGAAAACGGAAAGGTTCATTTGAAAAATGAACACCTTTCTTTCAAAACAAATTTTATCGAACCAATAAATGCATGGAATGTAGCTATGTGTTATGCAACCACATCTGCACTTCAGGATATGTTTCCGATATCAGAAAGTGATATAAAAAATGCCTTAGAATCATTTAAAGGTGTGCCGGCGAGGTTTGAAAAACTCCTTTCTGATAAGCAATGGTATTTTTCAGGATCTCATAATGAACAGGCAATTGATGCTATGTTAGAAGTAGTTTCAAATCTAAAGGCATCACAAAAAATATTAATTCTGTCTTTAATGAAAGATAAGGCAACTCCTGAAGTACTTTCGAAGTTTAGCGTTTTTGATGCAATTTATTACTACGAACAGGAAGGGGAGAGAGCGGCAAAAAAAGTAGATATTGAAAAGTATGTAACGGTTAAAAATATTGATGAATTCAATTATGAAATGATTTTCAAGGAATTTGATACAGAGTTAGTAATTTGTGCAGGAAGTTTTTACTTTTACCCGACAATAAAGCGGTGGCTAAATAATAACGTTGATAAATCTTAACCACCTACTCTTTTTCATCCTTACCTGATTGAGTGCTTTAATACATTATCCAAGGATTGATAATTGGCATTCACCCCAAATTCAGTAAGAACAATTTTTGCAATAGCACACATATTTTATGTCAGATAATACGACAGGCAAGCTTACATCAGAAGAGCTGGAATCTCTATCATCTAAAAAATTACCCGAATTACAGGTAATTGCTAAATCCGTTGGCGTTAAAAGGGTTACCGGAGTAAAGAAAGGTGAACTCATTACTATGATTACGGAATTGTCCCAAAAATCAAATGAAAATGGAAGTTCAGAGCAGCCAAGAAGAAAGAAAAACAGAATTTCTAAAAAAGAGCGTATTGTAATTCCTGATGAAGTGGAAAATAATGAACAACCTCAGGAAGAAGATGAGAAAGAGGAAGTGAGAAGAACGAGTCAAAAAGACGAAGAAATGACTACCTATGGTAGTACTTCTCACATCGTATCCTATAAAAAAGAAAATCAGGAAGAGAAAGAAAAAGAGAAACAGAGAAAGCAGCAGCAAAATCAGAGAAACCAGAATAGGAATAACAACCGAAACAACAATCGCAGACACGAACACGATCAGCTTCCGACTTCTGATGCATCTACATTACAGGAACGGCTGGATGAAATCTCTGACCAGCTTGGGCCCTATTTAATTAATGAAGGTACGCTTGAAATTCTACCGGATGGATATGGTTTTCTTCGCTCTGTAAATTATAATTACAAAGCGAGTCCTGATGATATCTATGTTTCTCCATCTCAAATTAAGAGATTTAGACTTCGACAAGGAGATTGTGTAATTGGGATAATCAGACCTCCAAAAGTAGGGGAACGCTATTTCGCTTTGTTAAGAGTAGAAGGTGTTAACGGTCGCATTCCAACAGATATGGATAATCGTGGTAATTTTGATGAATTATTACCGATCCATCCTGATAGCAGATACAAACTGGAATATTCCCCGAATGAGTACACAACTCGTTTCATCGATATGTTCGCTCCGGTTGGTAAAGGTCAAAGGCAGCTAATTGTTGCTCAACCTAAAACCGGAAAGACAACGATTCTAAGAAATATTGCAAATGCAGTTTCTCACAACCATCCGGAAGCAAAAATTCTGATTTTACTGATAGATGAACGTCCGGAGGAAGTTACCGAAATGGAACGTACGGTTGAAGGAGCTGAAGTTGTTGCCTCTACTTTTGATGAAAAACCGGAAAATCATATCGGGCTTTCAGAAATAGTATTTGAAAAAGCTAAACGCTTAGTTGAAAGCGGTCATGATGTGCTTCTTCTTCTTGATTCCATTACCCGACTTGCAAGAGCATACAACGTAGGAGCAGGGAACAAAGGTCGTACTATGACCGGTGGTGTAGACTCAGAGGCTCTTAAAGTACCACGTCAGTTATTCAGTTCCGCAAGAAATATTGAAGGGGGAGGATCGCTTACCATAATCGCTACAGCTTTAGTAGAAACTGGTTCCCGAATGGATGATGTGATTTTTGAAGAATTCAAAGGAACCGGAAACTCTGAAATTGTTCTGGATCGCCGAATTTCAGACCGCAGAATTTACCCTGCTATTGATGTATTCCGAAGTGGAACCCGAAGAGAGGAGCTTCTTGTAAGTGATGCAGAAAGAGAAAAAGTGGTTCTTCTTCGCAGGTATATGACCAATATGAATTCTTTTGAAGCTGCAGAATTCCTGCTCGAAAAAGTGAAAGGAACTAAAAATAATGAAGAGTTTCTGATCTCTATGAATAAGTAAATCAATTACTTAAATACCGGGAACTTTTATGATGTCTTTTTGAGTTATTTGGTCAATGACTCTGAAAAAACATAGCGCTTCTATTTTTGTGGGGGTTTTACTCTCATTCATTCTGGTTGAGGTATCTCATCATTATGGTGGATTTGTTGGTGAAATCTTCGTTGAATATTCCGAGGATGTTCCCTTTACACCATTTTCTACCCCAGAATTCATAGAAGAAACTGCTAAGGAAGATTATATTCATTCAGAGGATATACCTGAAGTAAATATTTCTCTTTCTAAAGCCAATAAATCTAATATTCAACTTACGGATTGTTTATTTGAGCAAAACGTGATTGTACCCCCACCCGATTTTATCCTGTGAATCCGTTCTGGAATCACACTATTGAGAATCAGAATTAATTGAAATTTTTATCTACGCCATCTAGGAGTGTAGAACTTTAAATTCTGACCTCACCTTCTGAAGCCTATCGGAATCACACTTCACACTTAAAATTATCCTCAGATTTTAGCTCTGAAAGCTGACTGTTATCTCAATTTAAATCTGATGATCCCTCGTGACCTATCATAAGGTTACACCTTTTTGAACAATTCAAACAACTAAAAACACCTAAATACAAATAAAAATGAAAAACTTAAACTTAATATCAAGATTTCAAATTTTTGCACTATCTGTAATCCTTTCTTTTGGATTTATTACTAATTCACAGGCATTTATTAATGACGAAATCACTCTAAAAACAGATGATGTCTCAACAATTACTGAAGCCGAAGTACGTGCAGCACAGAAAGCATGGGGTGAAGGCATTGTAAGAATCGGAAAAGTTTACACTGAGAAAGGCGATTACACAAAAGCAGCTGTAGATCATATTAACAGATTCTACAACTACCAGGAAGGAACAGTGTTATTTAAACCTACGCTAGCAGCTGATAAGCAATTCCGAACAGATTTTGAAGGTGCTTTATCTTACTTCATTGGTGATAATGCTAACTACCCGGAAGATGGCGGTTTTGCAATCAAGCCATGGACCAATGTACGATGGGAAAATATTGGTACAAAAATCATTGGCAATATGGCTATAGCAATGGGTAACTATTACTTCACTCCAGCAGATGGTGGTGCTGATGTTAAGGTTGAATATTCTTTTGCTTACACTAAAAATGGAATGGGAGAGTTAAAAATTATTCTCCATGGTTCTCACATACCTTACGCAGGAAGCTAATTTGAGAGTTGATTAACTTCATAAAAAGTTATCTCATAATAGAAATAAGCTCTGTTGAGAAATCGGCAGGGCTTTTTTATTTCACATCCAAAAGTGCATATCTATTTTCTTCATCCTGAACCAGTACTCCGTTTTTAACATGAATGGAGTGATAAAAGAACAAAGCGGCTTTTTCTTTAACTGCTTGTCTTAGAATGAGTGTTTTGGCTTTTTTTGATTGGATGGGATCAATATCCATCTGTTTCATTACATATTGATTCAGGTGGAATTCACTTGGTACAAGGTCACCTAAAAAATAGGCTGTTTCATCAGCATCCTGAATTTTTACAATTTGATGTCCGGGTGTATGTCCACCTGTCTTTATTAAGGTGATTCCCGGTACCAACTCAAAGTAGGTATCGGTAATTAACACCAGTTTTTCTTCAGCATGTAGTTTGTAAAGTTCATCCATGTTGTAGTCACCACCTTTAACAGGATTTGCTTCCCCAACCCGTTGAATTGCATAATGCCATTCCAGTTTTTGGACAAAGTAGTTAGCATTTGACAAGGTGGGTTGAGTTGTTGCTGAATCATCAACAAAAGTAGAACCCGCAGCATGGTCAAAATGTAAGTGACTAAGAACCACGTGCGTTACATCATCAGGAGTGAGTCCAAAAATATCGAGATTGGTTTTTAAATTTGAGGTATCTGTATATGTGCTTTTTGCATCCAGTCCCCATCCAAGACCAGTATCGATAAGAATTACCCGATTTCCATCACGAATCAATAATGGATCAATACCAATATGAGTGGCATTTCTTGGAACTTCAGATTCGGTTTTCTTTGAAGTGATATTTCCGGCATCAATCTTCTGGAAGGTGCCATCCTCAAAAACATCAAAAATACCTTCACTTAACTGTTCAACTTCAAAACGACCAATCTTCATAGTATACCTTGTCATTCTAAGCTTAGCTTTGAATGACACTTTTAGTTTTATGGTTTCATGTTCGAATACAACTTAATAAAACTTACCTTTCAATCAATTCCTTTTATCTTCCTTTTATGAATTCATATGACGCTATTATTATCGGTTCAGGGCATAATGGTCTTACTACCGGGTGTTATCTATCAAAAAAAGGATATAAGGTTTTAGTTCTTGAGCGCAGAGAAACTATTGGCGGAGCAGTTTGTACCGAAAGAATGTTTCAGACCAAAGAGAATCCAAATGGTTTTTTGATGGATGTGGGTTCTTCAGTTCACATAATGATCCACCAAACCGGAATTATTGAAGAACTTGAGCTCACCAAATATGGACTTGAGTATATCGATATGGATCCGATTATGTCCTATCCGGTACCAACCGGAAAAGGTGTAATTCATTTCTGGAAAGATGTAGATCGTACCCTGGAATCTATTTCTAAAGTAGCCCCGGAGGATGTGAAAAATTATAAAGAGTTCATCGATTTCTGGGGCAAGATTAATAAGGGAGTACTCAAAGCGTTCATGACGGCTCCAACTACGGGTGGAATTGTAACAGAAATGGCTAAAGCACAGATTAAAGATGGTGCTATGTTTAAAAAAGGGGAACAGGCGGCCGGGCTTCAAAAAATACTTTCAAGTTATGGAAAGGTGGTAGACGATGCCTTTGAAAATCCTTATATGAAAGCAGCACTTTTATGGTTTGCAGCTCAATCGGGTCCCTTACCTGACCATTCTGCTACCGGAGACTTTGCAGGATGGCAATCGATGTTACACGAAAGTGGAGCAAAGCACCCAAAAGGAGGGAGCGGGATGCTTACTCAGGCCATGAAAAAATTGATTGAAGCTCATGGAGGGGAAGTAAAAGCTAATCATCCGGTAGAAAAAATACTTATCGAAAATGGGAGAGCAATTGGAGTTCGAACTGAATCAGGAGATGAATTCAGAGCTTCGATAGTTGTATCCAATGCTCATGTGCAAACAACTATGATGAAAATGGTTGGAAGGGAACATTTGGATGATTCTTTGTTTACAAAAGTTAAAAATATACATGTGGGTAACGGGTTCGGAATGGTGATAAGATGTGCTGTTGAAGAATTACCTATTTACACCGCAGCTCCGGAGGACCCTTATATTCATAATGGAATACAATTAATGGCGCCATCTGTTCAGTACATGAATAATGCAATAGGAGATTACATGCAGAAACGTCCACCCGAAAAGCCGGCGGTTCTGGCTATGACGTTTTCAAAAATTGATCCCGAAGTTGCAAAAGATGGAAAGCATACTATGTTTGTTTGGGCACAATGGCATCCCTATGAATTATCAAATGGGTTACGCTGGGATGATATAAGAGAACAAGAAGCCAGGAAAATATATGATGTAGTGGTAGATTATGCTCCTAATATGAAAGGCAAACTAATCGATTGGTACATTCAGTCTCCTCTCGATATCGAACGAAAGCATGGCTTGCTGAAAGGAAACGTAATGCATGTTGAAATGAGCTTTGATCAGATGTTTATGTTTCGTCCAATCCCCGAAATGAGCCGTTACGAAACACCCATAAAAAACCTTTATCTTTCAAGTGCCTCATGTCATCCGGGAGGAGGAGTGTTCGGAGCAGCTGGACATAATGCTGCTCAGGTTATTTTAAAGAATTCAAAAAAGAGGAAGTGGTTTAGTTGAGCGCAAAAGCTGTTATTCATTTATCAAAACTTGATCATAATCTGGATGCTATAGAAAGCAGGTTAAAACCAGGGGTTCAAAAAATGGCTGTGGTTAAGGATAATGCCTATGGACATGGAGTTATTCCTTTGGCAAATCATATAAAGAATAGGATTGAATGGTTTTGTGTTGCTAGAGCTCTTGAAGGAAAGGAATTGAGAGAGGCGGGAATTAAAAATCCTATTCTAGTTTTTGAAGCTCCTTTGGCTGAGACTGCGTCACTTTACAGTAAGTATAATTTAACAGCTACGGTAGTTGATAAGAATTCTTTTGCTCTACTTCCGAAAGGAACAGATTATCATATTAATATTGATACGGGTATGCATCGTTTAGGTGTGTTACCAGAGGATGTATCGGAGTTGCAGGTAGAAATTGAAAGATATTCCTCAAAACTTAAATGTACTGGTATTTATACTCACTTCTTTAAAGCCGACGATCCCGAAAATCCGGAAGTACACCTTCAATTAGACAAGTTTACAAGAGTTAGAAACAAATTTCCTTCTGAATTACTTACTCATACTGCGAATACAGGAGCTATTTTTCATTACCAGGATTTGGATTTACAGTTTGATGCCGTTCGTCCGGGAGTTTGTTTATATGGTTTTGGAGCAGGAGAAGTGGAGGTGCCGGACCTGGAACCAATTATGGATTTGAAATCCTTTTTGATGCAGATAAAAAAAGTTAAAAAAGGAGAATCTGTTAGTTATGGAGGTAAGTGGATAGCTCCTGCAAATGGATATATTGGGATCATTCCAGCAGGTTATGGTGATGGAATTCCTCGAATTTTAACAAACTCTATCCAACTTTTAATTGGGGATACTTTATACGATCAGGTTGGGGTAATCAGTATGGACTATTCAATTGTTTACCTTAAAGAGAATGAATTTCCTACTGGTACCGAAGTATATTTTTTAAAAGCCAAGGAACTTAAAGCTAGCCATTGGGCAAAAATTGCAAAAACAATCCCTTATGAAATAACTACCGGGCTAAGGAAAAGGGTAGTTAAAGAGTTTAATACTCTATAGATTCCAATTCTATATCATAAACTAAAGTACCCGAAGATCTGGTGTGTAAATCTGAAGAAATTACAAGAACTCTTCGTTCACCAACATGCATACCTAAAATTCCTTCAACAAATCCTTCCCCTTTAGAACTTGTGCCTCGACTATTTATGTATGTACCTAAATCTGTAATTCGGTCAGGTGTCGTTTTGCCATTTGCATAAGAGCTTTCAAAAACTTCACCAGCTTGAGTTCGACCTGAATAATAAATGTCAATATCATCCCGGATTACTACTTCAAACGACGTTGAATCCCCTTCAGTAATTACATAATAGATTAAACCTGACTCAGTTGTCACTTTAGTAACTCCCTGTGCTGTTGTATCAGGAAGATCCGGAACGTCAGAATAATCATTTTGAAATAAAATAGGATCTTCGTTGCAAGCACTTAAAACGAAACCGGTAATAATTAGGAAAGTAAAAATTCTCAAAGTTTTGATGAAAGTCATTGGTTGTGTGTAGTAGTTCTGAATATCTTCGTTAAACCGATTAACAGGTAATTTATTTTATTATTTTAGCATTTAAAGATACGATTTCAGCTAAAAAAAAACTGATTGGATTTACTTTGATTCAGCTTCTCCAAAAGCTTCTTGAAGTTCTTTTTCTCTTCTTTTGCCGGCAATACGACTTACCCATATTGAGAACTCATAAAGTACTGCCAAAGGCATTGCGATAAGTACCTGAGAGATTGGATCTGGAGGAGTTAATAAGGCGGCCATCACTAAACAAACAATTAATGCATGACGTCTGTACTTCCTGAGAAATTCGGGGGTAAGAATGCCAATCTTTGATAATGCATAACTAATGATCGGTATTTGAAAAATTATTCCACATGAAACTACCCACATCGCCAACGAACTAAAGTATTCATTGATATCAAAGTCGTTTCGTACAATCCCGGAATCAGAAATATTAAATGAAGCAAAGAACTGGAGGGCAAATGGGACAAGTATCAAATAACCAAAAGCTACCCCAACTAAAAAGAAGAAAGTTATAAATAGAGCACTGACAATAGTTTTCCATTTTTCTTTGCTTTCAAGCGCAGGTTCGATAAATGCCCACATCTGATATATAAAGATGGGTGATCCAATTAAGAAACCAGAAACAAAGAGCATACCCCAGAAAGTAAAAAACTGACCGGGTAATTTTCTGCTTTGAAGGGTCAGATCGATAGCATCCACCTTTATAACATCATACATAAAAAAACTAGCCTTGGTAGGTCCAAGGAGTACGGTGTCTATTACAAAGTCTGAAAAGATAAACGCTACAATTACACCAACTACTATCCCAATTAATCCTTTGATAATTCTCCAGCGAAGCTCTTCCAAATGTTCTAAAAAAGACATTTGGTCGGTTCTGTCTGGTGGCTTTACCGCTTTTGGCGGAGCTTCACCCATGATTTGTCGGTCTCCGGTGTTCAATAGATTTAATTAAGCAGTTACAAAATCATATAAAGGAAAACGTTCACAAAGATCATTCACTTCACCTTCAACTTGCTTGTGAATATCTTCGTTACCAGAGTTTTGAATCACTTTGTCTATTAGAAATGCGATGTATTCAAATTCGGCTTCCTGAAGTCCACGAGTGGTCATGGCTGGAGCTCCAATTCGAATCCCTGAAGTCACAAAAGGACTCTCAGTATCGAATGGAACCATATTTTTATTAACGGTGATTGCCGCTTTACCCAAAGCTTCTTCAGCTATTTTCCCGGTAACTCCTTTGTTTCTCAGATCAATGAGAATAAGGTGGTTGTCTGTTCCACCACTAACAATATCATATCCAAGTTCAACAAATTTAGCCGCTAAAGCTTTAGCGTTCTTTTGTACTTGAATTTGATATTCTTTGAAAGAATCTTCCAGCGCTTCCCCATATGCTACTGCTTTAGCTGCAATAATATGCATCAACGGACCGCCTTGAGTTCCGGGGAATACAGCAGAATCGAGCACTTCACTCCAATTCTTTGTACGTCCTGATTTTGGAGCAACTACCCCTAAGTTGTTCTCTCCATCTTTACCAACTAATATCATTCCACCTCTTGGTCCGCGAAGTGTTTTATGCGTGGTAGTAGTAACCACATGTGCATGGGGAAGAGGATCATTTAAAAGTTTAGTAGCGATGAGGCCAGCAGTATGTGCCATATCCATCCAAAGTAATGCACCTACTTCGTCGGCAATAGAGCGAAAAGCTTCGTAATCATAATCTCTGGAATAAGCTGATGCACCGATTGAAATCATTTTAGGTTTTACGGCTTTAGCTTTATCACGGATTTTATTGTAATCAAGTCTGCCAGTTTCTTTCTCGACTCCATAAAACTCCGGTTTAAAATAAATACCGGAAAAGTTAACAGGAGATCCATGAGTTAAATGCCCACCATGTGATAAATCAAAACCCAAGAGAGTATCTCCAGGTTTCATTAATGCCAGATATACAGCTGCATTAGCAGTGGCTCCTGAATGAGGTTGTACATTAACCCAATCAGCACCAAAAAGTTCTTTTGCTCTATCCCGGGCAATATCTTCAATCACATCAGCCCATTCGCAACCCCCATAATATCTTTTTCCAGGATAGCCTTCTGCGTACTTATTTGTAAGGTTACTTCCATTAGCTTGAAGAACTGCCCGACTTACAAAATTTTCTGAGGCAATAAGTTCCAGATTAGTATTCTGACGTCTCGTTTCTTTTTCTAGTAATTCAAAGATCTTTGGGTCCTGCTCCTGGATAGATTTCATTAACTAGGGTTATTTTGAGTTAGTGATTCAATTTTTTTTATTCGACGTTCATGTCTGCCACCTTCAAAGTTGGTACCAAACCAGGCTTTTATGATGGCTTCGATTTCTTTTTCATCTTCCTCAAGTTCACGACCTGGAAGACATAAGATATTGGCATCGTTATGCAGACGGGTTAAACCAGAAATTTTTTCATTCCAAACCAGGGCGGCTCTTATTTTGGGATATTTATTCGCAGTCATACAAACGCCTTGTCCACTACCACAGACAAGTATGCCTTGCTCATATTCTCCAGTATTTACCCGTTCCGAAACCTGAGCTGCAAAATCAGCATAATCTACAGATTCATCAGTATGAGTACCAAAATCGAGGGGGGTATGCCCGAGTTTCTCTAAAATTTTTTTGGTAATGTTTTTTGCTTTAAACCCGGCGTGATCGCTCGCAATGGGAATGATCATTTATCTTAATTTGATATGAATGATTAGGCAACAAATATCTTCAAAAAATCACTTAGTTTAAAGGTGAATTAAGAATTTTGAATAAAAGGGAAGTCAATTCATGAAATATCTCAAAGAATTGGAAATAACCAGAAAAGCAGCAGGGGAAGCAGCAAAAATAATCAGAGAATTTGCAGCGAATGAAAGTTTTAATGTGGAGCTCAAAAGAAAAAATGATTTAGTAACGGATGCCGATCTGGCATCAGAAAACAAAATTCTGGAAATCATTAAAAATGAATTCCCTGAGGATCATTTCTTAGCAGAAGAATCAAATACACATTCAGAGCTTCCAGATGGCAGAGTCTGGATAATTGACCCGATTGATGGAACCACTAATTTTTCACATGGATTTCCTCCTTTTTGTGTATCGATAGGCTTTTGGGAGAATAAAGAACCCAAAGTTGGACTTGTGCTGGAAGTTGCGAACGATGAGTGGTTTTGGGCAGTGGAAGGAGAAGGAGCGTGGCTTGGAGAAGAAAGGATTACTATTTCAAAGACAACTGACCCTTCTAAATCCTTAATTGGTACAGGGTTTCCATATAGTCAGTTCGAATTAGTTGATCCCTATCTTAAGGTGTTAAAAAACCTGATGCAGAAAACTCATGGCATCAGAAGGGCTGGATCTGCTGCATATGACTTATGTTGTGTAGCTTCAGGGAGATTAGATGCGTTTTATGAATATGGATTGAATCCTTGGGATATAGCCGCTGGAATGGTGATAATTAAAGAAGCAGGTGGGGTGTATACGGATTGGACTGGAGAACAAAATCACCTTTTTGGAAAACGTATTATTACAGGTAATCCTGCACTATGTAAATTTCTTGAAAGTGAGTTAAGAGCTTGCTTTGATGAAGAAGAGTTAAAAGGGTAAGTCATTTTCCACGATCGGTAATAAACGAGAATCTTCCAGTGAAGCTGTTCTATGACCAGCAATTAAGAGATACTCTCTATTCTGTGCGAATGACATGAATTTAGAAACCGATTGATGTTCTACTAATAAAATTGAATCCCACTTTTCTTCTTCTGGCCCTATTATAAAGTGATTACTTTCTCCATAAAATAGAACTTTACTTTCCACTTCATTCAGGAAAGGCAACGCTAATTCCATATAAAGATCATACGCTTGTTTTCCAGTAAGTGGGATATCAGGTGCTATAATCTTTAAATTAGTGTAATCGGCTTTATCTTTAAACCTGAGCATATTCAGCATTACAATTTTGCCTTTATCTTTAAACTCGAGGTAGAATCTTTTTCCAGAGTTCTGTGTGACATTTAGATAGGTTTTCATAAGAGCGGTAGACTTTGAATGTTAAAAACAGAAATCAGAGGGTATTAAACTTCTATTCCATCACCAGTTAATATTGCATATTTTCTGATCAAACAAATAAGGAGATTTTGTGTCGGAAAGAAATGTACAAGTAGGGATAGTTCAGATGAGTTGCTCATCAAATCCCGAAGAAAATTTGGCTAAGGCAATTCAAAGAATTAAGGAAGCCACAGCAAAAGGTGCACAGATTATATGTTTACAGGAATTATTCAGGTCTTTGTATTTCTGCGATATGGAAAACTATGACAATTTTAAATTAGCCGAATCCATACCGGGTCCTAGCACTGATACACTTTCAAAAGTAGCTAAAGAATTAGGAGTTGTTATTATAGCTTCCTTATTTGAGAAAAGAGCGGAGGGTTTATATCACAATACAACAGCGGTTTTAGATGCTGATGGTAGTTATTTAGGGAAATATCGTAAGATGCATATTCCTGATGATCCGGGTTATTATGAGAAATTCTACTTCACTCCCGGAGATACAGGTTATAAAGTATTTGAAACAAAGTTTGCAAAAATTGGTGTGTTGATTTGCTGGGATCAATGGTATCCCGAAGCTGCACGAATTACATCACTAAAGGGTGCTGAAATGTTGTTTTATCCCACAGCTATTGGTTGGCATAAGGATCAAGATAATCATACAAATGAGGAGCAATATCAGGCATGGCAGACCATTCAAAGATCCCACTCGGTGGCAAATGGAGTTCCGGTTATATCGGTTAACAGAATTGGAGCAGAAGGTGATATGAATTTCTGGGGTGGATCTTTTATTACAAATTCTTTTGGAAGGATTTTATATAAGGCTTCTCACAAAAAAGAAGAAGTACATGTAGAATCACTTTCTATGAATTCTTCCAACGAGTATCGAACTCACTGGCCTTTCTTACGAGACCGGCGAATAGATTCTTATCAGCCTCTTACAAAACGGTTCCTGGATGAAGATGAATCTAATTGAAGCTCCTTCAGAATTAGAGGATATGATCAGATTTGAAGGGATTCCCGCACAAAAAGGCTTTCATTTTCCAGCTGAATGGGAAGAACATGAAGCTACCTGGTTAAGTTGGCCACATAATCCCAATACCTGGCCCGGAAAAATGAATAAAATCTGGCCCGCTTATCTAGAGTTTATTAAAGTTTTGTCTTTTAGTGAAAAGGTGAAAATTAATGTATCCGATATAGAGATGGCTAAAGAGGCTTTCTCTAAAATTCAAAAGTATGGAGCTGAGTTGGACCAGATTTATTTTTATTTGAATCCAACAAACGATGCCTGGTGCAGAGATCATGGCCCTGCTTTTTTGGTGAATGATGACCGAACTGAAAAGATCATTATTGATTGGGGGTACAATGCATGGGGATGTAAATATCCTCCATTTGATTTAGATGATGTAATTCCGACTCGAATTGCAGCTCAACTTGGATTGAAGGTTACAGAACCAGGAATTGTAATGGAGGGAGGATCAGTCGATTTTAATGGTGCCGGAGCAGTATTAACCACGACTTCATGTTTACTAAATAAAAATCGAAATCCGCATCTATCCAAAGAACAAATAGAGCAATATTTGAGAGAATATTATGGGGTTCAAAAAATTCTTTGGCTTGGAGATGGGATTGTAGGAGACGACACGGATGGGCATATCGATGACATAACTCGTTTTATAAGTGAAGATGCAGTTGTAACTGTGGTTGAGGGAGACAAGGACGATGAAAACTATCTTCCGCTAAGAGAAAACCGTGAACTCCTCGAATCGTTAACCATTAACGATTCAACGAATAACGAATCCAAATTAACGATTATCGACATACCAATGCCCAAACCCTTATACTATGAAGGGCAACGACTTCCGGCTTCTTACGCTAATTTCTATATTTCCAATGAGCATGTTATAGTACCGGTTTTCAATTCTAAAAATGAACAGGAAGCGCTGTCGATTTTAGAAGGGTGCTTTCCAAAAAGACAAGTAGTAGGAATAGATTCTACTCATCTTGTTTGGGGTTTAGGAAGTTTCCATTGTTTAAGTCAGCAGGAGCCAAAAATAAAGCCCGAATAAGATTAATCCGGGCTTGGTAAGTATTAGTTTTTAGTTGGGCCATCCCATTCAGGGATACCAAACCCTTCCAAAGCCGCTTTTCTTATGGGTTCAACTGCATCATTTAAAGACTGGAATCCAAAATCCAAACCTGAAATGGTTCTTAATGGCCTGGTTCCCGGTTCCATATTGATAAGCTTTTCAAAATCTTCTACTACAACTCTGGGATTAGTTGGAGCATTTTCATCTTCGAAAAGGGTAGTTACCTGATTTACAAATCCTTCACCAAATTCACCTACATGGCTATAGGCAGCTGCTGTTTCAGGATTAGAGGGGGATTTCATATTGCCAAAAAAGTTGGTCTCGAATGGACCTGGTTCTACTAGTACAACGTCAATACCGAGAGGAGCCAGCTCATAACGCATTGCTTCGCTTAAGCCTTCAAGTCCCCATTTGCTGGCATTATATACACCAAAACCAGGGAAAGCAGCTCTTCCAGCTGTAGAACTTACCTGAATAATAAGTCCGGATTTTTGAGCTCTCATTTTCGGTAAAACTGCATTAGCAACACGTACCGGTCCGGCAATGTTTAAATCCAATTGAGCAAGTACGTCATCCCCAGAAAATGCTTCAACAGGTCCGCCAAAACCATTACCTGCATTGTTAATAAGTACGTCAATTGAGTCAACTTGTTCGATAGCTTCTTCAATGCTTGCATCATCAGTTACATCCAATTCAAGAACTTGAATGGATAAATCGTTTTCAGAAGCATAGTTGGATAACTGTTTTGCTGCTTCAGAATTCTTGCCATTCACATTCCGCATAGTTGCATATACATGATGACCTTTTTCTGCTAAATATTTAGAGGCATCAAATCCAAATCCGGAACTGGTACCTGTAATAAGTATCTTTTTCATAATAATTGTATAAATAGTTTGGTAAATAATTTTATAAGTACTCAGCTTTCAGTTGAAATAATATTGATTAAAAAACTGAATACTCCTGAACTAGTACAAGAATCGTGCTAAAAATCTAAAAAGTCTGATAGGCACTTTTGATAGGTTTGATAGAGAGCTGATTGTTTTAATTACATCTCATCATTAACACATACTTAACAACATTTCACTTCAAAATAATTCAAAAAAGCGCTACCATTAATATCAAATTCATCTCTACACGCCTTAAAAGTGAAATCATACAATGGCTCAATTTGAACTAAACGAAGTTACCAGTAAGCTTCCCAGGCATTTACATAAGTTTATAGTGACTCAGCCTTATGATGAATACACGGCTCAGAATCAGGCTGTGTGGAGATATGTGATGCGAATGAATGTAGATTATCTTAGTAAAGTTGCTCACGGATCGTATGTGGATGGCTTAGCGGTGACAGGAATTACAGTAGAAGATATTCCCCGTATGGAGGGAATGAACAGAATTTTGAAAGATATCGGATGGGCAGCAGTTTCTGTAGATGGATTTATTCCCCCAAATGCATTCATGGAATTCCAGGCATATAACGTTCTTGTTATCGCCTCAGATATGCGAACTATAGATCATATTGAATACACTCCAGCGCCAGACATTATTCACGAAGCTGCAGGTCATGCACCTATAATAGCTAATCCTGAATATGCAGAGTACCTAAGAAGATTTGGAGAAATTGGAAGTAAGGCTATTTCCTCTTCTGAAGATTATGAAATGTATGAAGCAATAAGGCTTCTATCTATACTAAAAGAAGATCCAAATTCGTCTGAAGAAGAAGTTACCGCTGCTCAAAGACAGGTTGAAGAACTCCAGAACAATATGAACGAGCTTTCGGAAATGGCTAAAATCCGAAATTTACATTGGTGGACGGTCGAATACGGTTTAATAGGAGATGTAGAAAATCCAAAAATATATGGAGCAGGACTTCTTTCATCTATAGGAGAGAGCAAAGCTTGTTTACAATCTTCGGTTAAAAAAATTCCATATTCAATTGACGCAGCATATCAGAATTTTGACATAACAAGTCAACAACCTCAGCTATACGTGACTCCCGACTTTGCGTATTTGGGTCAGGTTCTTGAAGAATTCGCAAATACCATGGCAATAAGAACAGGGGGAATAGAAGGGGTCAGGAAGTTAATCGACTCAAAAGGTCTGGGTACTATTGAACTAAGTACCGGAATTCAGATTTCAGGAAACTTTGATGAGGTAATAGAAGACGAAAAGGGCAGAGTAGCTTATATACAAACCAAAGGTGAAACTGCACTTGCTAACCGTGATAAAGAATTGATAAGTCATGGAACACTAAATCACCCGGATGGATATGGCAGTCCGGTTGGGAAACTCAAAGGAATAAATCTTCCTATAGAAGATATGGCACCAAGGGATCTTGAGGCTTATGGGATATATGAGGGAAAAACAAAGAGGTTTGAGTTTGAAAGCGGGGTTATAGTTGAAGGTAGAATTATTACGGGAACAAGAGATTTAAGAGGTAAAATCCTTCTAATTACGCTGGAAGATTGTACGGTTACCTATAGATCAAAAATTCTCTTTAAACCCGAGTGGGGTGTTTTTGATATGGCAATCGGGAAAGAAGTGATTTCAGCTTACGCCGGGCCGGCTGATGTACTTTCATTTGGAGATGTAGGTAAGGTTTCGGAAACCAAAACACACAAAATAGTTTATTCCCAACAACAAAAGGCTTTGTATAAATTGTATGATGAAGTAAGGCTAAAAAGAGAAAATAATACCTTCGATTCTGAATGTATTGAGAGAATATTTATTCAATTAAAATCTGACTATTCAAATGATTGGCTACTCGCTCTTGAATTATATGAACTGGCAGTTAAAGAAGAATTATCAATTCAGGACGATCTTCTTAATTATCTGGAAGACAAGAAAAATGAACCTTCTTTGAGTAAGCTAATCGAAAATGGGTTAGAACTTATCAGAAAAGATGAGTTGCAAAAGGTTTAATTAAAAGCCAAAAATTTTAAAAAAATCTTCCAGAGTTACTCACAAAAGCAATTTTCTTGCTATCAGGTGACCAGCTTGGAACATTTATTGTTCCCTGACCACCATAAACATATGCGATTATTTTTGGTTCTCCACCTTCGATTGGCATTAATCGAAGCGTAACATTTTTATAAAAAGGATGTTGAGAAGGTTGCACATCAGTTCCGAAACTCATGAAAACAATCCATTTTCCATCCGGTGAAACATGAGGGAACCAGTTATTATAATTTTCATCAAATGTCATTTGGGTTTCTTCCGAACCATCTGCTTTCATCCTCCAAAGCTGCATGTTTCCGGTTCGATCGGAATTGAAATAAATAAACTCTCCATCCGGGGAATATTCAGATCCATCATCTAAACCGGGAGTATCGGTTAGTTGAATTTCTTCCCCGGTTTCGATATCGGCAGCATGGATATCATATTTTCCATTACGTTGCCCTGTAAAAATTACGGTTTTCTTATCTGGTGATATTCCATGGAGATATGAAGCTCCGATACCTGACTTCGTTACTTGTTTAGGATTATCACTACCATCAACAGGAAGAGTATAAATAGTTGAAGTATTTTCATCCTCAGGGTTATGGTGACTTATTGCCAACATACTTCCATCAAAAGACAGCACATGATCATTATTGTTATTGGTTGCGAATCCGGTGTTGAGTTGTGTTATTTCACCTGAATCAAAATGATAATTGTATAGATATCCATTTGAGTTGTAGATTAGTTTTTTGCCATCTACCGTCCAGTTTGGAGCCTGAACAGAATGCTCAGAATCAAAAAGAATTGTTCTATTCCCTGTTTCCAAATCAAGAACTTCCATTCGACTACCAAGATATTGTTGGTATTGAACTAAATCTTCTGGGGCAGGTTTAATTATTCGCACATTTCTAAAAACAGCCTTTTCAATCACATCCGGATTGTGAGCACACACATATATTCCAGCTAATACCTCGTTTCTTAAAGATACATCAGAAGTTTCAAGTACAGTAAAAGGGTTCCCTTTCTTAGCTACCGAAAAGAAATAGGTATTTCCTATCCGAGCCAATTGAATAACGTTTGTAGAACTGTCGGGTGAAACAATTTGCTCAGTTTCTGTTTTGAAATCTTTACGAAATTGCAGCGAAACCAGTCCATCTCCATGTACTGTTCCGTTTACCATTGCAGAATGAGGAGATAAACTATTTCTTACCGTCCATCCAATTTTTCGGTGAGGATCAACACCTTCTCCAATAAATTCTACTTCAGCTCTAAGAATAAAATCGCCCTGAACAGCCTTCCACAAAAATCGCATTTCATCTGTATCAGCCCACATATTGAAACCAGAGCCTGTCAGTGTATATTCTTCTGTTTCCGGATTGTATTCTACCGTTCCTGGATGCTTTACATCACCAACATCAGTAGTGTTATCAAATATTCCAAGATTATCAGACCCAAAACTGGATAGATTTTTTTCATAAGACATAGAGGATACCCAGGTTATGATCAAAAAGATTGGAAATAGTATTTTTGAATATTTCATATCAATAGGAAAGTATTGTTAATTCCCTGTAGCTCAGGAAGTAACCGAATTATTTTCGGTAATTATCAGAATATGATAAAATGAATTGATTAATCCTATTGGCTCATTTTAAGCTATCAGAAAAGATTCAAAAGAAGCTTGAAAAATTATGCAAACCTATTGGTCCATTTACAACTTTAAAAGGTTCACCAAATTCAAAGCCTCCTAAATGCCCAAAATAGCGAGCCCTTGCTTCGAGTTGCTTAAAATAACTGGTAGAAGAAATATATGTTTCCGGTTCTTTACCGGGATTCTCAACGTTGAATTGCGTTGAAAAAGCTAAAATTGCTTTCTTTTTTGTTCCCCAATGGTCAGTGATATTAAAAATAAAGTCAGGTTCAAAAGGGCGGTCCTGCATGTATTGGAAAATCTTTTTGGGTCTCCAGGCCTCTAAACCCTTAGTATCAATTTTTGTTAAACCTGAATAAAAGAGGGCATCAATACATAATTGAGTTGCTTTCCCGTGATCCGGGTGTCTGTCGTATGATGCACCAATCAGACAAATTTCCGGGCGACACTTCCGTATCTCTTCAATTACTTTAAGTTGATTACTCCGGGAATTTTCAAGGATCGAGTCTTCCAAATCCAGATTGGTTCTATATGAAATACCAAGAATTTCTGAGGCTTTAGAAACTTCTTCAGCACGAGTTTTGATTGTACCTCTGGTACCCATTTCACCTTTAGTAAGATCGATGATACCGACTGATTTCCCCTGTGCTATTAATGAAGCGATCGTGCCTCCGCAATTAAGTTCGGCATCATCCGGGTGGGCAGCAAAAACTAGAATATCTAAATGCATTTTTTCATGTTAAGGTACTAACTTTTATTGATGTTCTTAAAACCTGAGAGAAGTGCATCAAAAAAATGAATATTTTTCAATAAAATGAAACGAATGATAATTAATTCCGTAATTGGTTCATTGTTAATTTGCCCAATCTAGTATGAGATTTATAAACAGCTTAATCGAAGGTTTAAAAGTAGCTCTGAGAGCTCTCGGTATTAACAAGGTAAGATCTATTCTTACTGCAATCTGTATCATTATTGGCGTAACCATGGTGACATTAGTTGATGCCGTCACTACAGGGATGGATATTAAGTTTAATGAGAGTATGGCAATGATGGGGCAGAATGTTGTATATGTGGAGAAGTGGCCTTGGGGCATAGGCGGAGGTGAATATAAATGGTGGGAATATCGAAATCGTCGTGAAATGGAACTAGAGTATGCAGAATCGATTGAAGATTATAGCCGACTAGCCGAAAGTGTTTCAACTCTTGCAGGAAGAGGGACTACACTTAGGTATAAAGATAAAAGTGCAAATGGGGTAAGTACAATTGGGGCTTCTTCAAATTATCTTGATTTTCAAGGGCTAAGCTTAATAGATGGCAGGATGTTTACAGAGGAGGAGAATCGTACAGGGTCTAATGTTCTGGTAATAGGAAAGACAATACAAGAGGTCCTTTTTGAAAATGAGTATCCCTTGGGAAAAGTGATTAGAATTGGAGGTCAAAAATTTACAGTAATTGGAGTTCTTGAAGAACAAGGAAGTTTTCTAGGCTTACAAGATGTTGATAATCAGGTTCTAATGCCGATAGGTGCATATGGGCAAATTTATGGGCTTAGGTGGGGTATACAAATAGGTGTCAAATTCCCTACCGAAGAAGCTTTGCTGGAGGGAGAATATGAGGTGGAAGGTATTATGCGTAGGGTACGGCAACTTGAAGCTACCGAAGAAAACGATTTCGCGATAAATAAGCCTGAGGCCTTTAAAGAAGTATTAGAAGGGATTAAAGGTGGGATTTATTTGGTCGGTTTTTCTTTAACATTTTTGTCACTATTAATTGGTGGTATTGGGGTTATGAATATCATGTTCGTATCAGTAAGGGAGAGAACCAAAGAAATAGGTATAAGAAAAGCAGTAGGTGCTAAATCATGGGAAATTCTTTCTCAGTTTTTAATAGAGGCAGTTGTTATTTGTATATTGGGTGGAATTATTGGGTTTATTTTTTCTGCAATTTTGACTTTAGTTGTCAATCAATACTTTATTGCAGTGATTAATTTTGGAGTTGTATTATTTGCCTTTTCACTGTGTACTTTAATTGGCCTGGTATTCGGTTTTATTCCTGCATATAGAGCTGCTAAATCAGATCCAATTGAATCCTTAAGGTTTGAATAATGAATATTAAAGAAACAGTAAGTCAGTCTTTCGATTCAATAAAAGCGAATAAGATTCGCTCTTTTCTAACTCTTCTTGCCCTTATTATTGGAGTGTTTTCAGTAATAGTAAGCACAACTGCTGTTGCTGTACTTGATAACTATTTCACTTCTTCACTTAGTTTTATGGGGAGCGAGGTAATCCAGGTTTCAAGAACCCCATCAGTTCAGCTCGGTAATACAGATGAAAGTGTAAGAAATAGAAAGTCAATAACTTTTGATATTGCAGAGGATTTACAAGAACAAATTAGTTTTGGAGAGGGGGTTAGTCCTAATGAAACTTTTAGTGGAACTAAAATTCAATATGGTGAAGAAGAAACGCAACCAAATGTACCGGTTCGGGGAAGTAATGAAAACTATCTCGAGAATAATGCTTTTGAGCTAGCGGATGGAAGGAATTTTACCTCAGAAGATATTCAATATGCAAGGCAGAATGTAATTCTTGGAAAAGATATACAAACCAAACTTTTTAAAAATGAATATCCATTGGGTAAAACGGTAAGAATTGATGGAAAACAGTATACCGTTATTGGATTACTTCAGTCGAAAGGTAAAATATTTGGTCAATCATTCGATAATTTTGTTTTAATTCCATATACAACAGGGCTGAATATTTACGGCGGTGGAAACAGAAATATCAATATTCAAGTCCGGGCACAAAATATTAAGTTGATTGACGATACTGTTGAGGAAATTACTGGTATTATGCGTGTATTAAGAAAAGTATTGCCAGGGGAAGAAAACGATTTCGAAATTTCAACTAATGAGTCTTTATCAGGTACCTTTGATTCATTTACTGGAGCACTTTATGTAGCTGGATTTGCTATAGGTTTTATAACCTTGTTAGGTGCAGGAATTGGAGTAATGAATATCATGCTTGTTTCAGTTACTGAGAGAACAAAAGAAATTGGAGTAAGGAAGGCAGTGGGAGCTACCCGTAAAGCAATAGTAAATCAATTCTTAATGGAAGCTATTTTTATATGTCAATTAGGAGGGCTAATTGGCATGATACTAGGTATTCTGGGAGGAAATGGGATGGCTTTATTAATAAACGCAGACCCGGTGATTCCTGTTTTTTCCGTGCTGCTTGGTTTTTTTGGGATGCTAATTATTGGTCTTGTTTTTGGAGTATATCCCGCTTTTAAAGCTGCCAAACTCGATCCGATTGAAAGTCTGCGCTACGAATAAGAATTTGGTGCGGAACGAATTACCGTTTCTTGTATATTTATATTATAGTGTTTAAAAATAATATCAACAGGGCAAAATATGAACGAAGAGATTATTTCCAACCTAAATGAGCGACTGGATCGCGCTATTGATAAGGGCAGAGATATTCTGGCTGATGAAGAATTCCAGCAACGTGTAGAGGAAGTTAAGGAACAAGCAGAAGAGACTATTCGTCAGCATCCACTTATCAGTGTGGCTGCTGGAGTTGCAGTAGGATTTATTTTGGCTCGTCTTTTTAGTTCTGACGATTAACATGGACCAAATAGGATCAAGAATAAAGCAAATTACCTCTGAATTAAAAGAGTACATGGAAACCAGAATTGATTTACTGGTTTTAAATGTTGGGGAACAGGTTACAGCCTGGATAGGTCTTTCTACTCAAAAAGTAATTGGCTTTTTTACCATCAGTTGCGGTCTTATTTTTGCATCAATTGCTTTAGCAATATACTTGGGGGATGTACTGGAAAATCAGGCCTTAGGATATTTGATAGTTTCTGCTCCTTTGATACTTCTTGGTATGATTTTAGCTTTCTTTAAACCCTTCGGGATAGCAGGTTCCGTTCAGAAACAATTGATGGCAGGAATTTTAAAAGCGCTGGAAGAAGACAAATCATCTACAAAAACATTGAAATTGCCAGAACCGAAAGAGAAGGAGACATCTGAATAACATGGCTAAATCACTCAATAAAATAGAGAAGAAGAAAGAAGAGTTGAAAGCTAATCTTAACCGTATCCAAAGTGACTTAGATAATTCTTTGGTAGAAGTAAAAGAGGATGTAGCTCAGTCTCTCTCGCCAAAAGAAATAGTAAAAAAATATCCTCTCCATATTGTCGGAGCTTCAGTTGTGATTGGTTTCCTGCTCGGTTCTAAAGGTTCACGAAAAGTCTCAAAAACACCTTCCTCAGGTAATACTATAGTAGATTCAATAGGTCGGTCAATCAAAAAAAGGTTAGCACAAAAGGCAATTGACACTGCCATGGATTTCTTTGAGGGAAAACTTTCAGAAAGAAAAGAAGAAGAATAGCCCATCCGGATATTTCACTCTTAAAAGTAAAAGGATATAAAAATCAGAAAAGCAGGAAATTTCTGTAACTATTTTAATAGTTCATCGTGCAAGCACACCGTCAACTTAAAAGAATAAGAAACATGAAAAAAATCATCTCGCTCGCACTTCTGGCGATGCTTACCTATTCAGGTACTACACTAGGGCAAACAGTTCAAAGGATTACACTTCAGGACGCAATCGAAATCGCTTTGGAGAATAACTATCTGTTAAAACAGGCGGAAAATAATCTGGAATTAGCAGAAGAAAGCATAAGAAGTGAATACGCTGACTTTCTTCCTGATGTAAGCGGAAGTTTGAGCGGATCAAGAAATACGGGGCAGCAGTTCATTGCCGATCGTTTTAGTGAAGGATTAGATCCGTTTGTGAACCTGACTTCTCAATCGGTAAGTGGTAACCTGCGTGCTGGAATCGATATTTTTAACGGCTTCAATAACATTAACACGCTTAGAGCAAGTGAAGAAACAAAATTATCAAGAGAAGAAAGTCTTCAAAGAGCAAAAGAAAATGTGATTTTTAATGCTGCAACACGTTTTCTTCAGGTAATTTTAGATAAGGAGTTATTAGAAATAGCTAAAGGAAACCTTGAGACTTCAAGAACTCAGTTAGAACAAGTGGTGGCACAAGTAGAAGTTGGATCGAGACCGGCTGTTGATCAGTACAATCAGGAAGCCCAGGTTGCTACAGATGAATTAACAGTAACTCAAAGAGAGAACAGCCTAAGTCTGAACCGTTTATTATTAATCCGTCAGCTTCAAATTGATCCTTTAGGAAATTACGAATTCGTGATTCCTGAGATTGATGAGGACAGAGCTTTTAATTCTTCGAGTAGCTATATACTTAGAGACCTTATTGATGAAGCTTTAGTTGGCCGATCTGATATCAGAAGTGAAGAGGCTAGTATTAACGCTTTGAAATATCAGTTGAAAATTGCTCAAGGTGGTTTATTACCTTCATTAAGTGCGAGCGCTAGTATTTCTTCCAGATATAGTGACCAGTATTCCTTAGGAGGTGAGGATGTAAGTTTCTCAGATCAGTTCTTTGATCAACAGGTAAACCGAGGGTTTGGATTATCATTGTCTATTCCAATTTTTCAGAATTGGAATCGAATGTATAATATACAATCAAACAAAGTACAGCTAAAAAATGCTCAACTGGCACTGGATAACAGTAAACTTCAGGTAGTTCAGGAAGTAACTCAGGCATTTAATGATTACTCATCTTACACAAAACAGCTTGAAGCGTCTCAAAAATCATTAATTGCTTCAGAAAAAGCTTTTGAGACTCAACAAGAAAGATACAATGTGGGAGCAAGTACATTAATCGAACTAAGTCAGGCTCAGTCTACTTATGTTGAAGCACAATCAAATTATACTCAGGCAATTTACAACCTGATTTTTCAGGAAAAACTACTCGATTTCTACTTAGGTAAGTTAAGTGGCGACGATATCGAATTCTAAATTGAAATTCATTCCAGGGTAAGGAAATGGCAAATAAAAAATCATCTTCAAAAAAAACACTCTTCTGGATAGGGGGAATCATAATAGTTCTTTTAATTGCAGGAGCTGGCTTAAAAGCAACTGGTGTAATTGGGGGAGAACCTCAGGGAACCAATGTTGAAACAGCAAAAGCAAAGTTAAAGACAATTACACAAGTTGTTTCGGCTTCAGGTAAAATTCAGCCCGAAGTTGAAGTTATTATCCGACCCGATGTTTCCGGTGAGATTATTAATCTTGCCGTTAAAGAAGGTGATTTTGTCCGAAAAGGAGATTTATTGGTTCGCATTAAACCTGATATTTATCAGGCTCAGATAGACAACTTAAACGCTGCATTACTTACTCAGAAAGCAAGACTGGAGCAAACCAGAGCTAGTCTGATCCAAGCTGAAGCCGCTCACACCAGAGACAAAGAGCTGTTTGAGAAGAAAGTTATTTCTGAAATGGATTATATCCAGACGAAATCAAACTGGGATTCCCAAAAAGCGAGCTTAAAAGCAGCAGAATATCAGATTCAAAGTGCTGAAGCACAGCTTCGTCAGGCTCAGGAAGAGCTTGAGCAAACTGTAATTCGTGCACCTCAGGATGGAACTGTTACTGGTCTGGCTATCGAAGAAGGGGAAAGAGTATTAGGAAACTCCCAGATGGCAGGTACAGAAATGATGCGTGTTTCCCTTCTGGACAGAATGGAAGTTCTGGTGGAAGTAAATGAGAATGACATTGTAAATGTATCTCTTACTGATACAACCAGAATTGAAGTGGATGCATACCCTGAGAGAAGATTTAATGGTATAGTAACCGAGATTGCGAACTCAGCTCAGATTACGGGTGCCGGATCGAACGAACAGGTTACTAATTACCAGGTTAAGGTTAGAATTGTTACTCCTCACAACCTGGGACTTTCAGGAGGTGAATTAGTTCAGAATCAGACTCCGGAAAATCCGGGAAAGGCATTTGTTCCAAATTTCAAACCAGGAATGTCTGCGACAGTGGATATTGAAACTCAAACAGCTATTAATGTAGTTTCGGTGCCTATTCAGGCAGTAACTGTAAGAGATTTTGCACAAGATAAGCCAAAAGAGGAAGAAGAATCGTCTAATGAAGAGACTGAAGCCGATGTTCAATTAGCATCTGCACAGGATACTAATGATGATTTGGTGATTAAACGTGAAGATTTTAGAAAAGTAGTGTTTAAAGTAGTTGACGGACAAGCGGTACGCGTTGAAGTTGAAACTGGAATCAGTGACAATACTCATATGCAGATTACGAATGGTCTGGAAGCAGGTGACGAAATTGTAATTGGCAGCTACAGAACACTATCCAGAAATTTAAATGACGGTGATAAAGTAACCGTAACAAATAGCACAGAAACTTCCAGCGATTAATTTAGGGCAAAACAAATGAGCGATAACCGACCTGTAATTGAGATAACAGATCTAACACGTACTTATCAAATGGGGGAGACACTGGTGAGAGCATTAGCGGGTGTTTCTTTCAATGTGAATGAGAACGAATATATTTCCATTATGGGACCTTCTGGTTCCGGAAAATCGACCCTAATGAATATGATTGGTTGTCTTGATACTCCAAGTTCAGGAGAATATATCCTGAATGGAAACAGAGTAAGCCAGATGGATGATGCAGAACTGGCTGAAGTAAGGAATCGTGAAATCGGTTTTGTTTTTCAGACGTTCAACCTGTTACCACGAACCAGTTGTCTGGCAAATGTTGAGTTACCCCTTATTTATGCGGGAATGAAGTCTTCTGAGCGAAAGGAAAGAGCTGCTGAAGTACTTTCTAAAGTAGGACTTGGTGATCGAATGGATCATAAGCCAAATGAACTCTCAGGTGGTCAGCGCCAGCGTGTGGCTATTGCCCGTGCATTGGTTAATAATCCTTCCATACTACTTGCTGATGAGCCTACAGGTAACCTGGACACCAAAACTGGAGACGAAATTATGCTTTTGTTTGAAGAGCTTTATCGTCAGGGAAATACAATTATTCTGGTTACCCATGAAAATGAAATCTCAGAATATTCCAGAAGGGTAGTCAGACTAAGAGATGGTTTGATTGAATCGGATACTCCGGTGGAACACCCCACATTAGCCGGAAAAGAATTAGTATAAAAAAAGGCGCTCATTTGAGCGCCTTTTTTGTTTTAATAAGTTTCTTCTTTTATCGGAATGTAATTCCAAATCCTGCATTGAAAGAAGAATATGTTGCGGCAGTATAGTTAGCAAATATTTTAATTACTGCTATTTTAAACTGAACTCCGCCGAACGCTCGAACTGAGTTTTCTCCACTAATTGTGATGTCCAGAGGATCTACAATAGCTTCAATTTTCTTTGTCTGAGTCTCAGTAGTTCCATTATAGTCGTCATTTACAGAAGTAATTGGATATGATCCTGGAGTAGCGATGGTAGTTTCTGAGGTTTCATAACCAACTCCTACATAAGCGCTTATGAAAGGAAGCTTTTTCCCAACAATAGCATTTACAGTAAATCCATTAGATTCGAAATCAAGACTTTGACCTTCCCAGGTTGAAGCAGGGAAATCATTTTTGATATCAGCTCCGGATTCAGGATTTACGTCAAATGGAGTGGTTAAGGTAAGATTAGTAAAACCAGCCTGAAGAGAAATATCAACAGGAATTAGTTTACCACCAGGAATCCATTGATTTAGCCCATGCTTAACACCTAAACCAAATAAAGCAACATTTCCTAAATCATCTCCAAGACTTGTTTCAGGGATAAATCTGATAGATAAATCTGTACTTTTAATTAAACCAATAGAAGCCTGAACCATAGGAGATGGAACGTATTCAAATCCAACTCCGGCCGGCATATTAAACTCTGTTAGCAGTTCTTCTGTATTTGTTATCGGATTAGTGTAATAAATACCTAATTGTGTATTAGTTTGATCTTCGCCATTAATTGTAGGGGTAACTGCATCTCCACCTGTTCTTTCCAAAGTAGTAAATCCAACTTCATCTACATTAAAAGACAAACCGGAAGAGGGGACTACGGCTACACCCACATTTAAACTAACATCGAAACCAAGTTTTTTGTGCGTTCCGGCAGTTGAAAACCAACCGGTATTCATACCTGCACCAAATCCTTTTCCAAATGGATCTAAATAATTTTTCATTAGTAAATTTGCGTCAGCTGCTCCAGCCTTAAGAATTGCTCCTGCATCTCCCAATTGAGCTTGTACGGGTGAAGATAATGCAAACACACCGAGTAAAAGAGAACCTGTGATGAGTTTTTGTAGTGATTTATTCATAGTGAATCCTATTACTTATTAAGATTTCCCCAATATTAGCAATAAAATTCCGAAATCTAATACCTAATTTGAGGTATTTAACAGATTGTGCTACAAAGACTCCAGCATTTTTATATACGAGTCATACCTGCTTGCATCAACCTTTCCCTGCTCAAATGCTTCCATAACTCCGCATTGCGGTTCATGGAGGTGTGTGCAAGTATTAAATTTACAGTGCTGTCGGGGTTCCAGCATTTCAGGGAAGTACAACGAAAGCTCCCATGGTTCTATGTTGAACAATCCAAACTCACGAATTCCCGGAGTATCAGCTAAGTATCCCCCGTTTGATAGCTTTATTAATTTTGCAAAAGTTGTTGTATGCTTTCCTTTATTAGAATATGAAGAAACTTCAGCTGTTTTTTCAGAATAACTGGAATCAATGGAGTTAAGTAAGGATGTTTTACCCACTCCTGATGGACCGATAAATACAGACGTTTTTCCGGCCAGTTCCTGCTTTAAAGACTCGAGACAATCGGGATCGTGAGCAATAGTTGTAAAAACTTTATATCCCAATCCTTCATATAGGTCCTGAAGATCTTCAATCAAAGCTTCATCACCTTTTTTTGCCAGATCCAGTTTATTGATAATAATTCCGGCAGGCACTTCATAAGCTTCACAGGTCACTAAAAACCGATCAATAAACCCTTCTTTTAATTTAGGTTGTTTTATAGACTGAACTACAAACGCAATATCCAGATTGGAAACCAGAATATGTTCACCCTTACGTCCGTGTGTAGCCTGTCGCGTGATATAATTATCCCGTTCATGAATCTCTTCTATGGTTCCGGAACCATCTTCATTGATGGAAATATCCACCCAGTCGCCAACAGCAATGGGATTGGTAACTTCTTTTTCTTCTAATCTGAAACGACCGGGAAGGCGGCTTTGAATGATATCTTCACCCACAGCCACTTTATACCAGCTACCTGTTGATTGTATAACTCTGCCTTTTTGCATCCCCAAAAATACGCAAGAGTTGTATATAGACAAGAATTAGTTTTTAAGATTTTCAACACTATCTTCCAACCTCCAACCTCCAACCTCCAACCTCCAACCTCCAACCTCCGGGTAACAATTATGAAAATAATCCTACTGGTTTCTATTCTCTTCTTTTCGATAAATGCTCAAAGTCAAACTTCGGAAATAGATGCTTTTTAAAAAGAAACTTCCCGTACGGTTGAAGAAGGAGATTTCGAAGGGTATTCAGCAACCTTTCACGAAGAAGCTATTCTGGTAAATGGAATGGGACCAAGCAGTTATCCGATTTCGGTTGCATTATCAGGATGGAAGCAAGGTTTTGATGATACGAAAGCCGGTAAAATGAATGCCAGTGTTGAATTCAGGTTCTCTGAGAGGATTCATAGCGAAAGTACTGCTCATGAAACCGGTATCTTTAATTATTCATGGCAAAATGATGGGGAAGAAATGCAATCCGTTTTGATCCACTTTCAGGCATTACTCACGAAAGTTGAAGACGAGTGGAAAATGCTGATGGAATATCAGATTTCTATAGCCACAGAAGAAGAGTGGATGGCACTTGATTAAGTTTTTGGTTCTTTAGCTAGCCTAAATTCCAGCATTTAATATTTAGTCATTCCCGCGAAGGCGGGAATCTAGGGCAGGGATAAAGCTCAGAACCTTAAATAACTCCAGATCCCTGCCTTCGCAGGGATGACTAACAAAGAAAATTGTAAGGTGTATAGTTGAGAGTGATCTAACCATGCATGAAAGAACCTTGTGTTTACATACTTTCAAATGCTCAAAGAACCGTTTTATATACTGGCGTTACCAGCGATTTAGTAAACAGGGTATATCAGCATAAAAAAGGAGAAGGATCTAAATTCACATCAAAGTTTCGAGCTAATTTCCTGCTGTACTATGAACATCATCAAACCATGTATCAGGCTATCCAAAGAGAGAAACATATTAAAAAATGGAAAAGAGAGTGGAAGTTGAATCTGATCCGATCATTAAATCCAGAGCTCAAAGATTTATGGAATGAAATTTTACCAAAAGGAAGGTTTCATTTTTAGTAGATACTCTGTCATTCCTGCGGATGCAGGAATCTAGAGCTTGGAAAAAGCTCAGAACCTTAATTTACTCTGGATCCCTACCTTCGTAGGGATGACGTGTTTAATCTCCAAAACTCGAATAGAAAACACCCTCATGGTGCATAAAGGTGCTGCCTTTTCTATTTAAATCAAGTTTACCACCTTCAAAATTTGTTGCCCGTAATCCCAGTTCCTGAAAAATACAGGCTGTAGAAGCGAAATCCCAGATGCTTCCTCCACCGACTTCTTTTTTGGGAAATTTGATCATACAAGCAGGTCCGTTTTCTAAAACCCGTATTCCATTCATCACAGATGCACCGCCAGATAGTTCTTTAAATCCATTCAGATTTAAATCTTCTACTATCTTATGAATCAAATCCATCATTTCCGGCAGGCGGGGAGTGTCCTTTAGTTTTTTGTCAGTGACGTAAGTCAGGAAGTCATTATTTGGTTCAGGATTCCATCGTTCTCCATTTTTAAAAACACTGGAACCTTTCGCTGCAGTATATAGTGTCTTCGTCATAGGATCAAAAATAACCCCGATACATGGAGTGCCATCTCTGGCAACCAATGCAATCGAAACCGAAAATCCAGGTTCATTATTAATGAAATTCAGTGTTCCATCAATAGGGTCAATGCACCAGAAATAATCCTTTTCAAACCGACTTCCATCTTCTTCCGTCTCTTCAGTAAGTACCCCGAGATCGAACTCCTCACAGGTTGGAAGTAAATAGGATAGGATCAAATCTTCCGCTTCTTTATCAACTTTAGTAACCACCTGGGAAGCGATGTTTTTAATGCCTTCTTTGTGTTCTACTTCAAGCTCTTCATTCAGATATGACAGAATGAGATTTCCGGCTGCTTTGGCTGCTTCTATCGCTATGTTGGAGAGATGCTCTAAGTTCATTATAGGATATTTGTACTGCTTTTTTAAAACTTAAGTAACCCAAAGTGTCACAAAAAGGATGATTAACCGGTAGATTAAATTTGCTAGAATGATCGAAATCATAACTCCAGTTCCTAAAACTATTGACCAATGCCACTTTACATCCATGAATTTTTTAATGCTTAAAATGGAATATAAAACGGGCAAAACCATTGTGAAGAATAAACCTAAGATGTCTATTACTATGGAATCATCGGTAATCGGGAGAGCATCTCCGATCAGCTTTATCCATCCAATTTGAGTCCAACTAAATATGAAAATAGAGAAGATATGAAATACGAAAATGAGGTTATCGAAGTAGAATTTGCGTTTACTAAAAGTCATCATATACACAAAAAGTGCAATTATAGGTATATTCAAAATCATAATAGATTTAGAAATATTGTCGCTGGCAGTTTGATATAGTTGACTATAACTACCAAAATCCAGACCTGTGCTCTCAATTTTATTTTCAACCCAGGGTAGTGTCCATTCGCTATATAATTGACTGTACATTTGATCATAGAGAGCGAGTGAATAATCTGAGAGCGGATTAACAAAAAAGTAAATAAGATTAAAAAATAAGAAAAGAGTAATGGGTGAAAGGAATTTATTTCGTTTACCCTCTAAGTATTCAACGGTCATACATCCTGGAAATCTGATCAAGTACCAGACACTTACAAAAAAGCGATTATCCAAAAAGAATACGTTGCTCAATAGCTCAGTGAATAAGTGTTTCACTGTACGATTTGAACTATCAATCACTTTTTGGCCACAATTGTGACAGTATTGACCTGTGAGTTGAGAGCTACAGTTTTTGCAGATTATACTTTCTAATTCTTTTTCTGAATTCACTCGCGTTGGAATGTCGTTTATTACTTAGTAAACAGCTCCGAATGTACAGGGAGAAATACGATTTTCATAACAATTAACGTGTTTGAGTAACTGAGAAGTGATTAGAGTGCATCTAAAGATTAGCGAGTACTTCTTCAGTTACCCGTTCACTATAGCTGTTGATTTTCCAGTGTCCCGGGCTCCAACCCTTCAAGAATCGATGGAAATCAGCCCATGCCACCCGGTACAACGACCTCCATTCCTGCTCGAGTTCTTTGTTCTCGTTTTCCAGCTCATCCTGAAAAAACCGGAAATAAGTATCCAGAATTTGATCTTCCAGTCGTTCGCTTTCCGTTTCATTTAATACACTTCCAATGAAATAGGCTACATCTTTCATCCCACAGCCACCGCCCACATATTGGAAATCGACTGCAGCAACTTCTCCATTTTCCCCAAAACAAAAATTGGCCAGTTTGGCGTCTCCATGTACAAAGGTTTGATAGGTACAGGAGTTCAGTTTTTGATCGATCAGTGGAGCCGCTTCTTTTAATCGCTGATCGGTTAGTTCTTCTAATTCCTGTGGACGCGTTTCCAGGTGCCAGTAGGTTCCGATGTCCCAAAGTCCTTCAGATTCTTTTCCTAAAAAGCTTGCATGGAATTTCGCCAGCCACTGTAAACACGAGCTTATTTCATTCCAGGATAATGATCGTTTGCGAAGGGGGAATCCGGAGGCGTCCAGATCTTCCATTACCATAAACACTTCATCTTCCTGATGAGTTTCCGCATAACAGTGGGGGAGACGAGCTGAACTTAAAGCACTATACTGTTCATACCAATTCGTTTCTACATGGTAGGATTTCACTTTCCGCTGGTGACCAATATCCGTATTCCATCCTCTGGGATGATTATTCTGAGCTTTCAATTGAACATGTTTTACAATCACGCTGTCTACATCTGCTCCAACTAATTCTACTCTTTTGATGGTACCATATCCACTCCATAACTCCTGAATAGTTTCTTTTTCTATACACTTAGAAGCCCTGGTACTATTACAAATAATTGAGCGGAAAAATGAGTTCATAACTACTAAAGTTGGGCTAAGTCAACATTTATATATCCAGTATAAAATTGAACAAACCAGAAGCTCAAAGTCGAATTGGTTATTATCATACTAATAATTCAGTGTCTTTTTCAGTTTCGATAAAATAAGCCAGTGGGTTAAAAATAAAGTCCTTGGAAATATTGAAAAGGACTCTTGGAATGATCCTGAAATTAGCCCCCCTCGACTTTAATGCGAGATACAGAGTAATTGAAAAACTGACTAAAAAATTTACAAAGCCAATGAGTAAGGCTCCACAAAGAGCGAATACAATGATTTGAACCTCAAAGCTAACACTGAAAATTGAGTAACCAACATACGATGAACTAAAAGCAATATGTCTGATATCAACATCCAGTGGCAGAAAGTTGCTTAACAAAAAAGCGGAGCCAAGAAAAAAGCCTAGGCTTATATTACCAAGTAATGCACCGGCTTTTTTTTCAAAAAAATGGGCAAACCCCGAACTGTAAAAAAATAACCCATTATTCCGGATTCGATGTGCAATGTTGGAATCCACCACTTTGTTATCTACATAGCCTGAAATGAGTCCGGACAAGGCGAGAAAAAAACCGGCGGTCGCTGCATAAAAAAGAAGTGGGAAAGAGGGGAGTACTGTTTCAATTAGATACTCAGCTTCCACTAGCTGAGTTAAGGAGGTGACATCAAAAAAACGCAATCCTAGCATTAATACACTGGCTAGAGTTAATGCCATCAGGAAATTTCCGATAATTGAAATAAACTGACTCCGAAAAACCCTTCTCACCAGTACAGTAATATGGCGGAGTGAATCAATGCGCAGGTCTTCATTATTATCGATGTGTTTAGCTATGGTTGAAGCAGTCATAGCAGGTTGCTTCGTTGCAATAATTCCGCCCACTTGTTTTACTATAACAAAACAAAGAGCATAGTTTATGCTGAACAGGTATGCATAATTCAGCTGGCTGAACTGAAAGGATTCAATAAATAACTTGATGAATGCGAAAACAGCGATAATAGCTCCTCCCAGTAAGGATCTGTTGAAAAAACTCCAATACTCCTTTTTTGTCCCTGCAATATAGGCTTCACCTTTGTTAGAAGTGTGTTCGACTATTTCGAGAGCTACTAAATCGGAGTTTCTTCGAAGATAATTAGCAATGCTATCTTTGTTTTTTGCGTATTCAATATAATCCTGAAATAGCTTTATCCAGGACTCCTCAGAGGTAATATTCAGTTTTAGACTCAACAACTCTTTTATACGTTCAGAATATTCCAGTATCCTTCTTGAACTAAGAGTAAGATGAAAGTTTGTACCAATTTTACGCTTGTTTTTTCGTAACTCAACAATCAATTCTTCAATAGTGTAAAGGGACTGAATTAAATTTTCTGAGTGTGTTGAATTGAAGTCGGTCAGATCATTGACTTTTTCCAGCAATGATTCGAAGGGTTTGACGTCTAACTCCAGTGCGGCATACTTGGCTTTTATATCACTATCCAGACCAAATGCCACAATTTTTGTACACAGTGCTTTTATGCTTTTATTCAGTTGGTACGAGACGGAACTTTCTTCAATAGTGCTTAAGTCCAATACAGATAAAGCATCCTTTAAAGAGCTAGCTTTATACAAAAGCACATATTCAATAGTGTCTGAATTCGGGACTTTGGGGATTACTTTTCTGACTATTCGTTTGATTAGACCGGAACTAAATCCATATTCCTCCATTTCTGTGAATTTGGTAAAGAAAGAATAAAAATTCAGAGGAGTACTATTCATTGATTTAGTGTTCAAAAAAGAAGCCTGTTAATTTAGAACTTTCCGGTTTATTGAAATGGTTCTGATATCTTCTTTTCTAAGATACTGAAGATGATTGTAAATCAACTCAACTACTCAAATGAAATAATACGTTCCATTTAGTAAAAGAGGAATCATATAGTTTTGATATAAATGTAGGGGGATACTCGGGTATAAATTGAAGTGAATTCTTTTTCATCAAAAAAAAGATTTCATATCAGAATCTATTCATAGACTACTAGATTCTATAAAAAAGCCCAGACAAGATTGCCGGGGCTTCATTCAAATCTGAAACAGGTTGAAATTAGCTCGAAACAGAAACCTGTTCTGTTTTGCCGTTCTTTCCGGTAACGGCTGACTTATGGGCATCGCTTACTTTAAAGAATTCAGCCGGATTGTTTACCGCATCTTTCTCCAGAATAATATCCAACAGCGATTCCATGCGCTCCAGGTATTCCACTTCCAGATTGCCGATTACATCTTCTTCAATATCAGCGACGTCTTTTTCGTTCTTTTTTGGGAGCAGTACTTTTTTAATACCGGCGCGTTTTGCAGCCAGCACTTTTTCTTTAATTCCACCTACCGGAAGCACCATACCACGTAGGGTAATTTCTCCGGTTAATGCCACGGTTCCTTTCACTTTTCGTTGGGTGAAGATGGATGCTATGGCACTCATTAAAGAAACTCCGGCGGAAGGTCCGTCTTTTGGAACAGCACCGGCAGGTACGTGAATGTGTAAATCCCAGTATTTGAAAGCTTCTTCCGGGATTCCGATTTCTTCAGCATGGGCTTTTAGATAAGAGATCGCCAGCATCGCCGATTCTTTCATCACATCGCCCAACTGTCCGGTAATATTCAGTTTTCCGGAACCTTTGGAAACACTTGCCTCAATAAAGAGGATGTCCCCACCAAAAGGAGTCCATGCCAAACCGGTTGCCACTCCCGGAACCGTAGTTCTTTCGGCTACATCACTGAAGAACTTTTGCTTTCCAAGGAAATCTTCAACATCGGATTTAGTCACTTTAAATTCTTCCAGTTCGCCGGATGCCACTTTAGCAGCTACACCGCGACATACCGCTCCAACCTGACGATCCAGATTTCGAACTCCGGATTCACGTGTATATTCATCGATGATACGTTTAATAGCAGTATCATCGATCACAATCTGATCCTCTTTCAGACCATTTTCTTTGATCTGTTTTGGAATCAGATATTTCTTGGCAATCTCTGTCTTTTCCTCAAGAGTATATCCACTGATATTAATAATCTCCATTCGGTCTCTAAGCGGAGCAGGAATAGTTTCCAGAGAGTTTGCTGTAGCTATGAAAAGGACTTTAGATAAATCGTATTCAAGCTCCAGATAATTATCACTGAAAGTATCGTTTTGCTCTGGATCAAGAACCTCAAGCAGGGCAGAAGTAGGATCACCACGATAGTCGGCACCTACTTTATCGATTTCGTCCAGCATAATCACCGGATTTCCTTTACCAGCTTTTTTCATAGAGCGAATGATTCTACCGGGAAGTGCTCCGATATATGTTCTACGGTGACCGCGAATCTCAGCTTCGTCTCTGATTCCACCTAAGCTGAATCGTTCAAATTCACGATTTAACGCTCTTGCAATAGATTTTCCAAGCGAAGTCTTACCTACTCCCGGAGGTCCGTAGAAACAAAGAATAGGCGCTTTCATATCCTTTTTAAGCTTAAGGACCGCGAGATATTCAATAATTCTCTTTTTTACTTTCTCCAGACCATAGTGATCTTCATCCAACACCTTTCGGGCAAAATTAAGATCCAGTTTATCTTCTGAATATTCTTCCCATGGTAAATCCAGAATCCATTCCACATAACTGTGAATGATTCCATAATTCGGAGAAGCATTTGGAGTCATTTCCAGTCGTTGTAATTCTTTTTCAGCAACTTCTTTTGCATGATCGGGAAGAGACTTTTCTTCCAGTTTCTTTCTGAGCTTTTCAACATCCTGCTGTTCGGCACCTTCACCAAGTTCTTCCTGAATGGCTTTCATCTGCTGACGGAGATAGAACTCACGTTGCTGATCATCAATATCAGATTTCACCTTGGTCCGGATTTTTTCGCTCATATCCAGTACCTGAAGTTCCTGCTCCAGAAACTCCATGATTTTCTCCAGATTTTCGGAAAACTTTGGTGTTTCCAGTAAATCCTGTTTCTCATCCAGATCCACATTTAAATTGGATGCAATGAAGTTCAGAAGAAATGTAGGGCTGTTGATATTATTTACTGCTACGGCAGCTTCAGAAGGAATATTCGGTGACTTATTGATGATATCAACCGCGGTCTCTTTTACATTGCGTACCGAGGCATCCAGTTCCAATCCCTGAAGATCCATTTCTTTAGGGAAAGGAGTCACTTTTGCTTTGAAATAAGGCTGATCCTGAGTGAACTCTTCAACTTCAAAAACAGATTTCCCCTGAATGACAATACTTCTGCTGCCATCCGGCATTTTGATGAGTTTTAAAATCTGTGCAACCGTCCCGATGGTATGAAGATCACTGTATTCAGGTTCTTCAACATCCATATCCTTTTGTGTAACTACTCCAATGGTCTTATCACCAGCATAAGCTTCTTTTACTAATGAGAGTGATCGGTCACGTCCAACAGTGATCGGAACAACGACTCCGGGAAAGAGAACGGTATTCTTTAGTGGAAGGATGGGAAGACTTTCGGGAACAAGAGCCTCCGTTAATGCTTTTTCTTCTTCTTCGGACATAAGCGGAATCGCTTGCTCGAAATCTTCAAAATTATCATCCGATTGCCCTAATTCGTTAAATAAATCCAAACGTGTTTTCATTCAGTCCTTTTGCTTTTCATTTTCAACCATTAACGCAAATACGAAGCCACCCGTATGGAGTCTTCCAAAGAGTCAGGAAAAAGGAAGCGTGTCAGAAAAGTCGGGCAAAGTGGCAGGATCAGAAATGAAACTGGAATACTGCTGCTGTGACCCCGGTTATGGTAGGATTTTCATCAAAGGATCTCGACACAAATTGAGTGGCAAGTGATATATCCCACAATTTGGTTTCGATTGCAGCTCCAAAACTGAAGTAACTTGGAAGTTCTGTTGCCAGTTGAGTTCCTGCCCGAAGAGGAAGAAATTTAAGCGGACGGATTTCCACACCAACAGAAGCCAGAATTTTTGTAGAGTTAAAAGCATTGTCTGTGAGTCCGATACTTAAATCTCCCATCAACTTGATACGATTTATTTCAAACAAAGCTCCTGCATGAACAGCCGTAGGAAGCAGAGCTGCAAAATTTCCCTCTTTGGAAGAATTTGAAGTAAAGGGATTGGTCAATCCATATTGGTCGGTGAAGTCAAGGAACTGTCCCGGTGCACCAACAAAGGCGTCATTCACTTGAGAAGTTGGATAGTTACTGACAGAAACAGTATCCAGATCAGAAGAAATGGTAATACCATCATCATAGTAATTCACAAATCCTATATCTGTAATTGAAAAGGAGAGACGTAAGGATTTATTCGTTTGCTGCTCATTCTCATTAATAGTAGAAAGGTCACTACCAATTGTGATTAAATAAGTAAATCCAATATCCAATCCGGCACCAATACCATATGGACTGAATATTTCATCCGTAATATTATTGGCTAACGCAGTTTGGGCGGGAGTTCCTGCAAGGTATTGTTGAGTTGCAGCACCAAAATTACCGGAAGCCCGGTAATCAAATTTTCTGACATTTGAAATTTGGCCACTACCTAAATCGATATAGCGGTTATCCCAACCGGCATCCTGAAAAGCACCACCGAGAACCAGTTTTGGAGCAATCCCGAAATTAAACTCATCCAGTCTGGGTGTCATATCAGAGAAAAACCGGAAGGACTCAGCAAAACCGATTGAAATTTCATACAGTGATTGATAGCGATGATTCAGCGTTCTGTTTATTCCTGTTTCACCATTGATATCCTGAATTTCATCGGAGTACCAACCTTTACCCACTTCAAAGCTCGAAGAAATACGATTTCTTATGGCAATAGAATAAGCTCGTTCATCATTTCGCCATTTAAATCCAAGTAATGTTACATCTAAACGGGTCTGATGAAGGGAAGTAGTTCGATCCCTGACGTAGTTTTCTTCTAGGATTTCATTGCGTTCGGCGGGTGTTATAGAGTATGATCCGGCATCAAAGGCGGTAATGTAATTTTCCAGATTGGTGCGCTGTTGATTAAGATCGGTGAAATTTTGCACGGCATTGAAATACGTACCAGTAATTAACAATCCAAAATCCACATTCCTGCGGCGATCCTGAATCATCAGGTTTGCCGGATTATAAAAGTTGGCGTTATAGTCGGTGATATAAGTACTTCCGCCACCTCCCAGCGCAACATTACGGGGAGTTAGCACAGGTTGGGCGTACGAATATAATCCGCATAATAAAGCCCACACAATGGCTAAAAGTGTCTTCTTCACAATCTAAATGTTAAATACCGTCTATTCGATGATTTGAAGCGGTGCTGCTCGTAACATCAGCTTCTTTTGTCCTCTTTGCTTGAAAAATACGACAACTTTGGCATCCATTCCTAATCCACTCCTGCTAATGATCTTTCCCGGGCCGAATTTGGCATGCAATACATGTGCTCCAACCTGAAAGGGATCTTCACCATTTTCATATTCATACTGAATGGTAGAGGTAGCTGATGTCCTTGTTTTTTTTGTGATGGGTTTCTCCCAATCATATTCAATGTGTGTGGAATTGTCTCTTTTTCTATTTGAAGATGAATCGTCCAGAGAGAAACGATCCTGCTTCTGACTAATTGTGGCGCCAGACTCGGTTCGAACCACACCGGGATCAACTTCATCCAGAAACCGTGAGCGGAGTTGCTGCTGCTCTTCTCCAAATTTAAAGCGGGTAGTACAGTAACTAAAATAAAGTCGTTCTTCTGCCCGGGTGATAGCCACATAAAACAATCTTCGTTCTTCCTCGATATCAGCGTCAAAGCCATCACGGGCGCCAACAGGGAAGAGGTTCTCTTCCAGACCGACCACAAATACCACCGGAAATTCCAATCCTTTTGATCCATGCACAGTCATCAGGGTAACGGCAGGTTTATTTTCATCAAATTTGTCCCCGTCTGTAATAAGACTGATTTCCTGCAGGAAAGCACTCAGAGAAGGATTTGATGTTCCTTTCTCGTAGTAAGAAATGGCATTCTGAAATTCCAGAATATTCTCCCGGCGCATCATCGAATCATATGAATTCTCTTCCACCAGGGCTTTCATATAACCCGACTGCTCAAGCACTGATCTTGTTACTTCAGATAAACTTCGTCCTTGTTCAAGATCACTGCTGAGTTGATTGATCATATTTACAAACTCTCGAATCCTCACTTTCGCAGGTTTATACACATCCGTCTGTTCAACCTGTTCAATCATGCTCCAGATAGACATTCCCCGTTCCCGTGCCTGATTTCTTAAGTCATTAATTGACTTATTCCCAATTCCGCGTGAGGGTTCGTTGATGATCCGGATCAGGTTGGTTTCATCGTGCTTGTTTACCAGAAGCGTGAGATATGCCAGCACGTCCTTAATTTCTTTTCGCTGATAGAAGGAGAGACCTCCAATTAACTGATATGCTATATCATGTCGACGTAAGGCTTCTTCAAAAACTCTGGACTGATAATTTGTTCGGTATAAAATGGCAAACTCATTGTTCTTATACCCGTGGCGCATTTTTATTTCCACGATGTACTTAGCGATTCGATTGGCTTCGTCACGCTCGTCGTAATTCTTTAAAAGAATAACGGGATCGCCTAATCCTTGTTCGGTCCAGAGGGTTTTATCAAGCTGTTTTTTATTCTTCTTGATGATGGAATCGGCGCATTGCAAAATGGATCTCGTGGATCGGTAATTCTGTTCCAAAGGAACCTGCTTGGCGCTTTCATAATCTTCCTGAAAATTCAGAATGTTCGTGATATCTGCTCCTCGGAAAGAATAAATACTTTGTGCATCGTCACCCACTACACAGATGTTGTTATACTTTTCTGCGAGCATTTTGGTGACTTTATACTGCGCGTGATTCGTATCCTGATACTCATCAATGAGGATATATTTAAACCGTTCCTGATATTTTTCCAGCAAATCCGGGTTCTCCTCAAACAACTCAATGGGTTTGATTAATAAATCATCGAAATCCATAGCATTACTTTGCTTCAGGCGTTTAATATAGATGGCATACACTCTTGCAGTAATATCATCTAATGTGGAGCTTACAAAACGACTTTGAAAAGCATCCGGATCAATGAGCTGGTTTTTTGCATCACTGATTTTATTCCGGATCGTTTTTGGTTTGATTTCTTTTGGATCAAAATTCAGTTCCTGGAGAATCTGTTTTATTACCGTTTCTGAATCACTGGTATCATAAATAGTAAAGTCTTTTCCATAGCCCAATTTTTCAGCTTCAAACCGTAGAATCTTGGAAAAGATAGAGTGGAAAGTTCCCATCCATAGCTTTTGCGCTTTATCACCAATCAGATTCTTGATGCGCTCTTTCATTTCACGCGCTGCCTTGTTTGTAAAGGTCAGTGCGAGAATTTCATTAGGAGCTGCTTTAAACTGCTGAAGCAAATAAGCGATGCGGTAGGTGAGTACCCTTGTTTTACCCGAACCTGCACCTGCTACAATCAACAACGGGCCATTGGTATGTGTAACCGCTTCGTACTGTTGCTTATTTAAACCTGTTAGAAAATCAGGTCCTTTTCTTGGTTCTTCAGGTTGAAGGGTAAATGTTTTCATTTATAAAACTTTCGGTACATCCCCCGTCATGCTATTCGCATGACACCCCCTTCAAAGGGGGAATTTATAGGAGAATACTATTCAGTAGATCTTAATTTATTAATTATGTGTTGCAGATATTGAAGAGTACTATCTAAATCTTTTTTGATATCCAGATCGTCAATTCTAATAAATTGGATACCTAGTTCTTCAATTTCTTTCTGTCTTTTCTTATCTAGAACAATAGCAGATTCTGAATCATGAGAACTCCCGTCAATTTCAATAGCCAAGTATAGTTCGTGACAAAAGAAATCAACGATGTAGTTTTTTATGGGAACTTGTCGATGAAATTCAATTCCTAGTTTCTTTTCCTTAATCTCTTTCCACAGAAGAATTTCGCTGAGTGTACTATTCTTTCTTAACTCTCTGGCAAGTTGCTTCAACTGAGGATTATATGGAAGAATTGTATTTGGCATAATAAATTCCCCTTTGAAGGGGGATGATCAATTTCGTTTAGAAATTGATCCGGGGGATGTTGATGATTCAACAATCTTATTCAAAATCTTTTAATTGCTCTTTCAGCTTGGCAAGGTTTGCTTCGCCGTCCCGTTTTTTATTTCGTTCATTCTGAACAACAGCTTCGGGAGCATTATTCACAAAATTCTTATTGTTGAGTTTTCCATTGATCCCTTTCAACCATCCCTCAATCCGACTAATCTCACTGTTAATTCGCTCGATTTCTTTATCTACATCAATCAAACCTTCGAGAGGCACATAGATCTCATTTCCATTTACAATGGCTGAGGAACAAGCTCCAGGTTTTGTGATGTTCGCAGAAATTTCAAGTGATTTTAAGGCTTGAAGCTTTGTTAAAATCCATTGATTCGCTGTAAGTTGGTCAGCAATTTCAGGGGATGTCGTTTTAATGAGTACTTCTAATTCTTCTTTAGGTGAAACTCCCATTTCCGCACGGATATTTCTGAGTGAAGAAACCATGTCCTGAATAGTAGAAAATAGATCAACATCAGACTGAACATCAAAAGAGGAATTGTATTCCGGCCATTCTGAAATAACCAGTGCCTCTTCCGGTTTACGACCCTGGATATACTGCCAGATTTCTTCTGAGATAAATGGCATAAAAGGGTGGAGGAGCTTCATCAACTGTTCGAACATACCAAGCGCTATGTTCATTTTCTCAACATCAAATTTATTACTGTAGGTATCCGGTTTAGCAAGCTCAATATACCAGTCACAGAAATCATCCCAGATTAAAGAGTACACTTTCTTGAGGGCATCATTCAGTTTGTAGTTCTTAAAATCTTCGTCTACTTCTTTGATGGTTTGATGAATACGAGCCATCATCCATCGATCTACTAAGTTCTCGTTGTCGATTTCAGTGGTTGGTTGATACTCAACGCCCTCTTCCATATTCATGGTCAGGAAGCGGAAGGCATTCCAGATTTTATTAGAGAACTTTTTCCCTTGTTCACAAATGGATGGATCGAAAGGAAGGTCATTCCCGGCAGGAGTCGAAAAGAGCATACCCATTCGAACGCCATCAGCCCCATATTCCGCAATCAGTTCAAGCGGATCAGGTGAGTTACCGAGCGACTTACTCATTTTTCTACCCAATTTATCCCGTACAATACCTGTGTAATACACATTTCGGAAGGGGAGGTCTCCACGATATTCATAACCCGCGATAATCATTCTGGCCACCCAGAAAAACATAATTTCAGGGGCAGTAACTAAATCATTGGTAGGATAGTAGTAGTCAACCTCTTCTTCCGTATAGAAACCATCAAACACAGAAATCGGCCATAACCAGGATGAGAACCAGGTATCCAGTACATCTTCATCCTGTTTCAGATCAGATGCCTGTAGATTTGGATTTCCACATTTTTGCTTCGCTGCTTCTAAAGCTTCTTCAAGAGTTTTTGCAACAACGAAATCATCATCCCCTTCACCGTAATAAAAAGCCGGTATACGATGTCCCCACCAGAGCTGTCGACTGATACACCAGTCTTTCACATTCTCCATCCAGTGGCGATAGGTATTTTTAAACTTTGCAGGATGAAATTGAATGTTGTCATTCATCACATTTTCAAGGGCGGGTTGGGCAAGCTCTTTCATACTTACCCACCATTGAAGGGAAAGTCGGGGCTCAATAACTACATCGGTACGTTCAGAATACCCGACTTTATTCTGATAGTCTTCAATCTTAACCAGATTACCTGCTTCTTCCAGATCTTTAGCAATTTGCTTTCGAACTTCAAAACGATCCATTCCGATGTAGAGCTCACCTTCCTCACTTATCGTGCCATCTGCATTCATCATATTGATGGTATCCAGATTATGCTTCTGACCGAGTTCGTAGTCATTTACATCATGAGCCGGAGTAACTTTAAGACATCCTGTACCAAACTCCATATCCACATAATCATCCAAAATGATAGGAACTTCACGATTCACCAAAGGAACAATTACGTTCTTATCATGAAGATGAGTATTTCGCTCATCATTTGGATTAATACACACTGCAGTATCACCAAGAATAGTCTCCGGACGTGTAGTGGCAATAGTTACAAAATCATCGGATCCAACTATCTGGTAGCGAACATGATATAATTTTGAACTTACTTCTTTGTGGATTACTTCCTCATCACTAAGAGCAGTAAGTGCAGCCGGGTCCCAGTTAATCATTCTGGCACCACGATAAATTTTTCCTTTGGAGTAAAGATCAATGAAAGTATCGATCACACTTTCAGAATACTTCTCATCCATGGTGAAAGAAGTACGATCCCAATCGCAGCTGGCGCCTAATTTCTTGAGTTGCTCAAGAATGATCCCGCCATGCTTATGCGTCCATTCCCAGGCATGTTCCAGAAATTTATCTCTGGATAAATCACTTTTCTTAATCCCTTCTTCGCGAAGCTTTCTAACCACTTTTGCTTCTGTTGCTATGGATGCGTGATCGGTTCCCGGTACCCAGCAGGCGTTGAATCCCTGCATTCGGGCACGACGTGTTAATACATCCTGAATGGTGTTATTTAGCATGTGTCCCATGTGCAAAACTCCTGTAACGTTAGGAGGAGGGATCACAATTGTGAACGGTTCTTTATTATGATCTACTTCTGAATGGAAATAATCCTGTTCCATCCAGTATGCGTACCATTTGTCCTCAACCTTGGAAGGATCGTATTGGGAGGGGATATTTTTTGTTTCTTTACTCAAAACTTTTCAGGGATATAAAATATTCGATTTTAAATAAATCTGAAAAGGCACAGAGGGACAAAGGCACAAAGTTTATTACTCTGTGCCCCTGTGCCTTAGTCCCTTACTTAACTCTCTTCAGAAGAACTCCGAAGTGTCCATCACAACCATGAACATGAGGTAAAGTCTGGTATGCTTTTCCGTCTTCGATAAGTACTTCTTCAGGAACAAAATCTTCCAATGGTTCTAACTCAAAGTTGTCATCCATTTTATCAAGAAGCTTATTAACCTGATCCATGTTCTCTTCAGGCTCGATAGAACAAGTACTGTACACTAAACGTCCGCCAAGTTTTACCATATTGGCAGCTTCTTCCAGTAATTGTTCCTGAAGCTCTACCGCGTTTTTAAGTCCTTCTTCATCTCTTCTCCAGCGAAGATCAGCACGTTTACTTAAAACACCTGTTCCGGTACATGGAGCATCCAGAAGTACAGCATCTGCCAGAGGGAGAGATAGTTCAAGTACATCACCACGGCGAATCTTGATATTTTCTGCATGGAAGTTCAGAGCACTTTCTGCAAGTTTTTCTAAACGATCAGCTGAAATATCTACGGCAAGAATATCAGCTTTGCCTTCAGTAAGATCAGAAATCATGATAGATTTTGTTCCCGGAGCTGCGCATAAATCGTAAATTTGCTCACCCGGCTGAGGGTCTAATACAAATGGAGCTAATCCAGCTGCAATATCCTGAACTTGACAAACCCCTTTGGCCAGCAATCCTTTTTCAATAAAAGGTTGAACAGAATCTACTTTATAGAAATTTGGTAGCCATTCACTTTCCTCGAATTCAACACTCATTTTCTCCATTCTTTTCACAAAATTCTCAGGCTTGGTTCGAAGAGTGTTTACACGTACATAATAATTTGGGCGACTATTATTCGCTTGCATCAACTTGAATGCTTCTCTTTCGCCAAAACGTTTGCTCCAACGAGCAACCATCCACTCCGGGTGAGAGAAGGTAGCCGCAACCAATTTAGTTCTGTCTTTAAATGCAGGCTTCGGAAGATTTTCTATATCACGTTGCAGATTACGCATAATCGCGTTTACGAGATCGCCTGTTTTTGAACCCAATTTAAATTTCGCGATTTCAACAGCTTCGTTGATAGCAGCATAATCGGGAGTGCTGTCCATAAACAACATATCGTAGATACCCAGACGAAGTATGTTCTTTAATTCCGCCTTCATCTCTTCGATGCTAATGCTGGAATAATGATCAATCAGGAAGTCGAGATAACTTCTGCGTCGGAAAATGTTTTGAACATATTCACGAACCTGAGCTTTTTCACGGGTATCCAATTCATCCGCGATGGAAAAATCTAAATTTTGATTAAGATCAAATTCAATGAGAATGTCGATACTGGCTGAGCGTTCTGAGAATTCAGTTTCCACGGGATTCAGGATTTAAAATTTCAAGGTTATAACTACAAAAAAAGGTGATTTTTTGATCACCTTTGGTAGGGTTCGGTTCAAAAAAACAAGCCGATGGATTAGATCGGCTCGTAAGATTACAAAGATAAAATTTTACGACGGGAGTTGCTAGTCGATAAATGCTAAAATGTGTGCTTTTTATGAAGTAGGAGCAACTTTACTTTTAACCTGATTTTCATGCAGGGAAAGTGAAGTGTCATTCTTTATGACGATGTATCCCCAGAAGATCAAAAGAATACCCAATAACTCGGTCACATAAAGTACATAGGTATAGCCCATTTTTGTTGCTGTACCTCCAATGCCGGGAAGAATTCCTCCCACAGCAATGAGCACATTCCCCCAGAAACGTCCTTTAAACTCAACAGTTTTATAATATTTGAAGGCTGAGTAAAAAGCCCCTCCGACCAGAAAGATCAGGGCATAAATGTTAACGAAAGGAGTAATATATCGGATGAATGTCCATTCAAGAACGTTACCATTTAGTTTGTCTGAAACAATCTCTTCGTTAAGAGGGGATAGTATCACCAGAATACTTGCGATGATAAGTACCACAACTAACACACTGGTCATTATGTTAGCTGTTCTTCTTTTAATTAAAAGATAGATGGTTCCCTGTGCCAATGGTACTCCTCCAAGAAAAGCCCCGGCGATATACCATGATTTAAATATCAGGGGACTCCAACCGTAAATAGTATGAATACTTTCAACGAGTGTACCGATGCCATAGAAAACCACACCCAAAGTCCACCACAAAAGATAGAGGGCGTCCGGTTTTTTTCTCCAGTGATTAAAAATCACAGTAAAAAAGTAGATACAAAAGAGAGTAGTAGATATTGGTATATAAGCTACAAACGGCATACTAATGAATAGATTTTTATCAGAAAATTAAAAAGCCTTTAATAAAAGAGAGGAATATGAAGATTATATGAAGACGAAACCAAAAGACACTCAGATTCATCTGTCAGATTTAAGTGATTTTGCATTGCCTCTCTTTCTATATCTCCCTATCTTTATCAGCCTTTGCAGGAGTGCAAATTACTCAAAACGTTTTGACACCAAATTTTAAATAAATCGCAGTTTCGCACATGAATAAAGGAACAGTTGCCCAGGTAATCGGACCTGTTGTTGATGTTGATTTTTCCGAAGGAACAACCCCATCTATCCTGAATGCTTTAACTATTAAAAATCCAACCGACGGCTCAACGCTTTATCTTGAAGTAGCCCAACACCTTGGAGAAGATCGCGTTCGTACAATCGCGATGGATTCTACCGATGGTTTAGTTCGTGGAATGGAAGTAATTGATACCGGTCAGGCTATTGCAATGCCGGTTGGTGAAGATATCCGGGGAAGATTGTTCAATGTTGTAGGTGAAGCAATTGACGGTATTAAAGCTCCTGAAGGGAAAAGAAATTACCCGATTCACAGAGACGCTCCTGCGTTCGATGAGCTTGCAACTTCTACTGAGATGTTGGAAACCGGGATTAAAGTAGTTGACCTTCTTTGTCCATATGCGAAGGGTGGAAAAATTGGTCTTTTCGGTGGTGCCGGTGTTGGTAAAACTGTATTGATCCAGGAATTAATTAACAACATTGCGAAGCAGCATGGTGGTCTTTCAGTATTTGCCGGTGTTGGTGAGCGTACTCGTGAAGGAAATGACCTTCTTCGTGAATTCATCGAATCCGGTGTAATTAACTACGGTGATGAATTCAAAGAGTCTATGGAAAAAGGAGAGTGGGATCTTTCCAAAGTAGACGAAACTAAATTGAAAGAATCTCAGGCAACACTGGTATTTGGTCAGATGAATGAGCCTCCGGGAGCACGTGCTCGTGTAGCACTATCCGGACTTACGGTTGCGGAATACTTCCGTGATGAAGTTTCCCGTGATATTCTTCTTTTCATTGATAACATTTTCCGATTTACTCAGGCTGGTTCTGAGGTATCTGCACTTCTTGGTCGTATGCCTTCTGCGGTAGGATACCAACCAACGCTAGCAACTGAGATGGGGGCGATGCAGGAACGTATCACTTCTACACAAAAAGGTTCTATTACATCGGTACAGGCAGTATATGTACCTGCCGATGACTTGACTGACCCTGCTCCGGCAACAACCTTTACTCACCTTGACGCAACTACGGTACTTTCCCGTGCATTAACTCAGATTGGAATTTATCCTGCGGTAGATCCACTGGATTCTACTTCACGAATCATCGATCCTAAAGTAGTAGGAGATGAGCACTACAATACAGCAAGAAGAGCTACTATTCTTCTTCAGAACTATAAAGATCTTCAGGATATCATTGCTATTCTTGGTATGGATGAATTATCTGACGAAGATAAGATGGTTGTAAGTCGTGCACGTCGAGTACAACGTTTCTTCTCTCAGCCATTCTTCGTAGCAGAGCAATTTACCGGTGCTCCTGGTAAGTATGTTAAGATCGATGACACGGTTAAAGGTGTTAAAATGATTCTTGATGGAGAATTAGATCACCTTCCTGAAAACGCATTCTACATGGTTGGAAGCATTGAAGAAGCCATTGAAAAAGGCGAGAAGATGCTTGCTGAAGCTACTGAAGCCTAAGGAGTGTATACATGAGTACATTTAAAGCTCAGATATTAACACCTAACGGTTCTTTATTTGAAGGAGATGTAACCGGAGTTCAAATGCCGGGCGTTATGGGAAGCTTCGAAGTAAAAGCGAATCACGCTCCCATTGTTTCTGCTTTGGATGAAGGAACGGTTTTAGTTCGCAAAGCAGATGGAGATGTGAACTATAATATCTCCGGTGGTTTTGTGGAAGTAGCTAAGAATAAGCTTACGCTTTTAGCGGAGTCTGTTGTAGCAGAGTAAAACTGCTGATTCTTGTCAATAAGAAATTAAAGCCGATGTTAACGCATCGGCTTTTTTATTTCGATTTCATCTCAAAATATTCCAAGTACACAATGTATTAGTGTAACTTTAATTTAAGAAAGAGGGTAATGGGCCGAATTACATTTATTATATCCAACTTATACTAAGGATTAAAAAATGAAACTCACCAATATTACAGTAAGCTCACTCTTAATTATTCTGGTATTTTCTTCAATTTCTTTTGCCTTTCAGAATCAAAGATTCTTCGAAATAGAAGATGCCATGAATGTATTAGGATTTACAGACCGGACTCCTATTTCTATTTCTCCCGATGGGCAATATATCTCCTATCATATTAACGATTCAAAAGAGTATTTACAGAGAGATGATGCAAATGAATATTTTGGTCCGAATGGAGCTCCCAGAGCAAGTAAAGGAGCATCTGTTTATGTAACAGAAATAAGCTCTGGAATTACTCAAAAAATTATTCCGGGAAATACTCCATCATGGGGAGCAAGCTGGTCTCCGGATGGTAATGATTTGGCCTTTTATTCAACAAGAGATGGAAAAGCAGGGGTATGGCTTTGGAATAAAGAAACCGGTAAGCTTAGAAAGCTTAATAATGAAATGGTTCGTCCTTATTGGGGTTTCGAAGAAATTGTTTGGTCCCCGGACGGAACAAAAATTCTTGTAAAGTTACTTCCTGAAGGAGTTTCATCGGAAGAATTAAAAGAGATCTATCCGGACAGAAGCAGGAGAGAGGAAGAGGAGGTAAAACAAAACGGTAAGAAAGTCTTTACACATGGGATTGCAGAAGAAAAAAAACCGGGAAATCAACCGACAGGAAATACTTCAGGAACTGAATTAACGAACCTAAATTATGATACCCAGCCTGTTTATGTAAACGTTCAGTTTGGAGACCTTTCTTTAATAGATTTGAATTCAGGGCAAGTAACAAGACTGGATAAAAAAATCAGAGCTCAGGAATATCGGTTTTCACCTGATGGGGAATTTATTATTTATTCGGTACGTCAACCAAATAATGGTACAGCAACTATCTCATACATAGATTATGATATTAAAATATCTGACCTGAGTGGGAACATCAGAACCCTTGTTAAGAATACAATTCAGGAATATGGATTGGGTTTTTCATTATCACATGATGGTAAAAAGTTAGCATATACAAATGGGGATGAAGTCGAAGTATTAAATATTGAAACTGGAAAAAAAGAGTTTTCTTTTGCACAAGATGGAGTTGATCTTTCAAGAGATTACAGAGCTCCATTATGGTATGAAAATAATATTTTTGTCCCATCTGGTGGAAGTCTTTGGCAACTCTCATTAGATTCAAAAAAAATAGTCAAGCTTATTGATCCTCAGCCATATAGAGTCTTAAATATTTTAGGGCATTCCGATTTATCTTTTTTAACTAGCAGGCAAATCTATTTGGGAGGTTTAGATCCAAAAACCAAAAATATCTCAATACTAAGTGTGGATCTGGAATCAGGTAAATACGAGAACCTGATAACCTTAAACAAAGCCTATTCAGGAGAACTGGAATACTTTTCTCTTGTAAGCAGAGATTCAAAAAAAGTATTTCTAACACTTGAGAGTGGTGATAATCCTCCTGAAATATGGGAATTTGAAAAAAAGGCTGATAAATTGAGGAAAGTCACCAATATTAATAACTCTTTTGAAGGAATTAAATTTGGGGAATCAAAACTAATCTCCTGGACTATGCCTGATGGCAGAGAACTACAAGGTGCATTGATGCTTCCTTCAGATTACGAAATAGGCAAGCGTTACCCATTGTTGATTAAAGTATATGCTGGGGATAATTATTCGGGGTTGGTAAATAGGTTCGGATTTCAGGGTGGATATTATAACATGCAAAAATTTGCTAGTCGCGGATATGCTGTTTTACTTCCTGATGCTCCTTTTGATATCGAAAATCCTATGAAAAGTATTGCCGAAGTTGTAAGTAAGGCTGCGGATGCTGCGATTAATTATGGAGTTGCAGATCCGAAAAAAATAGCACTTTTTGGGCATAGTTTTGGGGGCTATACAGTACTTGCTGCAGCTGTCGAATCTGACAGGTATGCAGCAGTTGTCAGTAGTGCTGGCTTTAGTAATTTATTCAATAGATATGTTGCAATGAGAGAGAGTGGTGAACTTCCATTTGTACAATGGTCTGAGAGAATCCAGTTGAAAATGAAAACGCATCCATGGGAAAGAAAGGATCATTACTTCAATAATTCTCCATTCTTTTATCTGGATAGAGTTACGAGTCCTGTGTTACTTTTACATGGAGGAGCAGACCCTACTGTTTTCCCAATTAGAGCTGAGGAAACTTTTGCTGCATTAAAGCGACTTAACAAACCTGTAAAAATGGTTGTTTATGAAGGGGAAGGACACGCACCAAGTATTTTCAAAAGAGAAAATGCCTTAGATTATCATGATCAGATTCTGGATTGGCTTCAGAAATATACACCCCCAAATAATTAAAGGATTCCAGGTATTGAAAGTGAGAATTGTTTTAGTATTAAGTATGGTATTTTTTTTGTGTAGATAGTCAGGATGCCTTTATTAATGAATTACTTTTTCTGGAAGGAGAGTTAATAGATGATCAGCGTTGGAGAGGATCATGGACCTGTTATCCTTTTTATACCAGAGGAGATTCAAGCGAAATAATAAAAGGTTTTTGGAATATGTATGAAGTTGAATGATTCAATACTGAATCAAATTTATAATACATAGAAAACAAGTTATTCTATTATTCCATCTAACCAGTGAATTATATTTAAAAGCAGCTGATAATTTTGCAAAGCAACCTCATTATTCATTCCTACTTTTCGTTGTTGTGCTCCTGAAAGCTGGGCACTGAACATGGCGGCTTCGCCAAATATGACTACTCTTCCGGAACCATGCTTTTTAAATGCCCCCTGGTACATTCCATCGACTTCTTCTCGAGGAGTTCGATCATTGAATGCCCATGCCGTATCGGGTAACAGATTGATAAAGTTATCTCCGAATGTAAGTATTGGAGTGGCATCTTCAGGGATATCGAAAGCCTGCCCTGTAAAAGTGGCTATATCAGTAACTTTCTCAGATTCATTTCTACCCAAAGTAATTTTATTTTCGAAAAGGGTGCTACCGGTTAGGCTGAAGTATCCCGTACCTCTCGTTTCGTAGTTTATTACAAAGCCATTCGTAAATATAAACCCAAAAACCTCTGCAAGATCAGAAGCAGCTCCCGCCATGGGCATATGATCTGCAATCAGAAATAAACTTCCTCCTTCAGATACCCAATGTTCAACAACTTCAATTTCTTCATCGGTAAATGCTGAAGGGTTAGGAAGAACCCAGTTTCCGACATTTGTTTCGTTTAAGGCATTAGAAATGACGAGAATCTTTCCTTCAGACAATCGGTTGAATTCAAATTTTCCATCATATGATTCAACATTATATCCATCTCTTTCAAGCAGTTTTGCAAAAGCTTTGTAACGTCCTTCTTTGGTATGGAAGTTAAAATGACCTTCATCTATAAATATGACCGGACCTTGATTTATTTCATATACAGGGCTTTCAATAGGAGGATTGTAGGTAGTATCAGCAACTTGTTGAGCTGATATAAACCCTGGAATAAACAGTATTATTAAAAAGAGTGTTGTTTTCATTCGGTTCCTCTTAGCTTGAAGTTCTTACTAATCGACCACCATAGGCTTTATTTCTGTCAACGCCGTGCCATCCTCCATAAGGTCGGTAAGAAATTGGGCTGAAAGGATTATATGAATGATACTCACGTGTATATCCATAAAATCCACCCCCTCTGAATCCAACTCCTCCTGAATTTACATCTCCTGAAGGCCAGTCTACGTTTGTGGCTGTTCCATATTGAGAAAGAATTCCATCTCCATGACTCCCAATAAACGCTCTTCCTTGTTCATGTCCTATCGTAACCATTCTTTCCCACAGGCTTCCGGAGAGATCCATTACCCAGTAATAAGAAGCTCCAAAGAAAGGGAGGTTTTCTTCTGAAAGCATTTCTTCAGTCCATTTATTTCTCATGGTCAACAATCCGTCCTCATCCGGTAAACGCTGAACCTTATATTTATTATTGGTTCCCCATGGAAATTCATATTCAATTGGAGTTCGGGATCCTCTTGAAGCTTTGGTAAATTCGAACTCCGTCATAGGACGCAAAGCAGCCCAATCAGCAAAGGCCATCATATCAGCCCAGCTTAGGAATATAGCTGGTTTATGCTCGTAGTCCGTTTTGAATTGGTTTTCTTCATAATAAATTGTGCCTCCATCAAGAGTATAGTAATCAGCTCTCGATATATCTCTTAAGGCGAGCATATCACCTTTCAGAGAGTTTAAGAAGGAAACGTACTGACCTTCGCTAATCTCATATTTCATCATATAAAAAGGGGATACTCCTTTGGGAAAGTCGGAAGATAGAGTACCTGTTTGATCTCCTTCATAACCTTCATGATTTTGATAGTAGATATCTCCCGATTCTCCAATTACAATTTCAGATCGTTCATTTGAAATTTCAGGAAGAGCGGATGATGATGGATTGTAAATGCTTCCAAACGATTGTGCAGTTTCACCTGGTTCACCAAGTGTAAAACCGCCTTCAGGTATTTTTACCATTTCTACACCAAAAACTCTGAATAGTGATGTTCTGTTTCTAATGGAATTGAACTGCTCCCTTTCGAGAGAAATTTTAACGGTAGCATGAATATTTCCTCTAAACCTTCCTGATGGAGAAATGAATAACCCCGTTGAGTCTTCTGCCGTATCAAAATCCAGAGGTATCTGACCATTAGAGAAGTTTGCTACTTCAACGTGTGAATCAGGGAGTACAGAAATATGATGGGACTGACCATTTCTGGGAATAGATTTAAAAAAGATCCAAACTGCATCATGGTTCTTATCATTATTCCAGGAGTTATCCCAGCTGATGTTAAAGACTGCAAATGCCTGATTACCTTCAATATAAAGAACAGGAGTAGTGAGTTTGAGATCAGAAGCGGATGTTCTAGGAGGAAAAAGAAAAAAAAGGAAGATTAAAGTACATATCGCTTTTAAAGACATAGAAAAAATCTTGTTTGGGTTTACGCTTTTCATTTATAACAAATGAGTATCATTAAGAGGGACATAATTGAAGTAGGGGTACAATCATAAAAAACTATTGTTACAGATTTACATGCTAAAAAGTATTTATTTTTAAATTATGCTCATTATACATATTTGATATTCATCTCATAAGCTCTATAATCTCTTTACCCATTGAGGCGCATATTCTTGAAGAATAAAATCATTACTGAATTTGAATCTTCAATTAAATCCCAGAATAATGAACATCTCCCTTAAGTCAGTTTTCGTAATCATTTTAGCAGCGATTTTTATTTCCTGTGGAAATAAGAGTAACCCTCTAATCGAAATAATAGAAAGTGATTCAGAACTGAAGTTGGTTGTAACAAATCCAGATCATGAAGTTCAGATTCTATACACACAGGTTGACAGAGACAGCTTAAATAACCCAAGCTTTGAAACTTTCAGTTTTAATCTGGATTCTGAGAAATACTTTTACCCTGCAAGTACGGTAAAATTTCCTGCGGTGTTAGTTGCTCTGGAAAAGCTGAATCAACTTAATATCCCAGCAACTGCCAGAATAGAAATTGACAGTGCATTCTCCGGACAATCGGAGGTTCGATATGATTCTACTGCTTCAAATGCAGAGGCATCTGTAGCTCATTATTCAAAAAAAATCATGTTGGTTTCAGATAATGATGCGTTTAACCGATTATATGAATTTATTGGTCAGGATGAGTTGAACTCAATACTCAACGAAAAAGGATACTCCGATACCCGACTTTCTCACCGACTAAGTATTTCTCTCACCCAGGAAGAAAATGCACATACTAATCCTGTTAGATTTTATGATGGTGATGAGCTTCTTCATCGGCAGGGACTAAAAGTAGGTACCAACGATTACTCCAGTGCAAAACCCATAAAAAGAGGAGTAGGATACAATTCCAGAGGTGAAATTATTAACGAACCTTTTGATTTTACTTACAAAAACTTTTTTCCTCTTGATGAACAGCACTCTATGATGCAGGCATTTATTTTTCCGAATGCTTTTCCTCAAAGCTCATTTGATTTGAGACCTGAAGACAGAGAACTGGTTCTTAGATACAGCTCAATTTTTCCCAGAGAATCTGAAATTGGTGTTTATCAGGATACATCTCAGTACTGGGATTCATATGCTAAGTTTCTCTATTACGGATCGGAACCGGGTATCGAGCTATCAGGAAATATCAGAATTTTCAATAAGATTGGATTAGCCTACGGATACACCATAGACAACTCTTACATCATAGATGAAGAAAATGGAATAGAGTTTTTCTTAAGTGCTGTAATTCATACTAATGAAAACAGAATTTTTAATGACAACAAGTACGAATACGATGAAATCGCCTTTCCTTTTATGGCGAAACTTGGTCGGATGATCTACCAATATGAATTAACCCGTACTAAAGAATACACACCCAATTTTGACGACATATTGAACTACTGAATTTATGGATCAACCACATATATCCGGGAAAGCGGTCATACTTACTAATGGAAAACTGGAAACTAATAATGCAAAGACGGCACACGGTTTACTACGATTCTCCAAGCGTTTTGATATCATAGGGGTAATAGATCACCTAAGCGCAGGAAAAGACGCAGGTGATGCGGTGCAAGGGAAACCCAATGGAATACCTGTTATTGCAAATATTAATACGTTTATCAACAAGTATGAGAAACCAAAATATGCAATTATTGGAATGGCTACCAAGGGTGGGGTACTTCCAAAAGAATTTTACCCAACCATAAAAGAAATTCTTTCACTGGGTATTCATGTTGTGAATGGCTTACATGAGCCTATTTCTGAAATTGAAGAATTTAAAGAAGTAGCGTATGAGCATGGTGATATAATTTATGACATTAGAAAATCCAGATCTTTTAAAGATTTACACTTCTGGACCGGAAAGGTGAAAGAAATAACATCCAAAAAAATTGCTGTTCTCGGAACTGATTGTGCGTTAGGTAAGAGGACAACCAGTAAGATGCTGGAAGATGCGTTAAATAAGTCCTCAATAAAATCGGAAATGGTTTATACCGGACAAACTGGTTGGATGCAAGGCGCTAATTATGGATTCCTTTTTGATGCTACTGCAAACGATTTTATATCCGGTGAGTTGGAACATGCACTATATGAGTGCTGGAAAAATGAAAATCCGGAAGTATTAATAATGGAAGGACAGTCCGGGTTAAGAAATCCCAGTGGGCCATGTGGATCCGAGTTTATTGTTTCCGGCGCAGCAGACGGAGTAATTCTTCAACACTCACCCGTTAGAAAGAAGTTTAAAGGTCTGGAAGATTATCCTGCTGAGATACCAGATATTCTGAATGAAATTAATCTGATTGAGCAGTTCGGAGCACCTGTAATCGGGATTTGTATCAACACAGAGGGTATGTCTCAGGAGGATGTAAATATATATCGTCAGGAAATTGAAAAGCGAACAGATTTACCCATTACATTCCCTTTCTTTGAATCTATGGATTTGATGGTAGAAGCGGTTAGAAAATTGAATTAAATGAAAATCAAAGATATTAGGGTTTATCAAAAGGATTTAGGTACAAACCGCCCATATAGCATTTCCTATAAGACCGTTTCTGAGGTAAAGAATACTTTTGTAGAAATAGAACTTCAGAATGGAATAGTAGGTATAGGAGCTTGTAACCCAAGTGAGAAAGTGGTGGGGGAAAATGTCGATCAGGCTTTCTCTTATTTATCCGAATTTGATTTTAGTTATTTAGTAGGGAAAAGGATAACTGAGTTCGAATCCCTGATTCGTCAAACAAAAGACTTTTTTCTGTTACGATCTGGTTCACATGCCGCTGTAGATATTGCCCTGTATGATGTATTTACTAAATTTTTGAATATTTCACTGGGTGAGTTTCTTGGAGTTGCACATAAAAGCTTAGCCACATCGATCACGATTGGAATAAAAAATGTAGAAGAGACGCTTAAAGAAGCGGCTGAATATCGAGCAGCAGGATTTCAATGTATCAAGGTAAAAACGGGATTAAGTGCAGAAGAGGATGCAGAAAGAATTATAAAAATCCATGAGAAGTATCCCGATACTATTTTAAGGGTTGATGCAAATCAAGGATATATTCCGGAAGATTTAGAGGTTTTTGTAGCAGAAACAAAAGGAGTGGAATTGGAACTAATTGAGCAGCCTTTTCCGGTTGAACGGTTTGCGGAAGATTCTAAAAAATTAAACGATAATGTCTCGAAATTTCTGGTAGCAGATGAATCATGCAGGAATCCGGGAGATGCTCTTAATTTGATTCAAGAAGTTCCTAATTGCCCCATTTTTAATATCAAGTTGATGAAATCGGGTGGTTTGTTTCAGGCATCCAAAATAGCGGATATTGCTGCGTTATCTGGTGTTGACTTAATGTGGGGATGTAACGACGAGTCAGCTGTAAGTATATCAGCAGCGATGCACCTTGCTTTCAGTTACCCTCATACCAAGTATATCGATTTAGATGGGAGTCTTGATCTGAAACAAGATATAGTTACTCCTGGATTTGTTATAGAAAAAGGAATAATGAGACCGAAAGGAGGAATAGATTGGGGGTGGAGTTAATTTGATTTCAACCGTTGTCAGGTAGCGTTTTTATTTCTTTTTCAATTAGTCCATATAATTCTTTTTCCCATTCTATGTCTTTGATATTTGGGTATTCAGGATTAGTTCGGAAATCTCTTGGGCTAATTATTACTTTGACTTTTTTGTTAATTGCCTTTTGTGTTAACACAAATACTTCCTCAATTGCTTTGTCACCGATTGGAATGCATCCAATAGTTGCTGATTTTCCATGTATAAAAATGTCTCCGCCCATATCAGAGATATTCGATAGTTGAGTTTTAGATTTATCAAACTCATTTGGATAACTAACTTTTATAGAAAGATAGAACGAACTATTTGGATTTAGATATTCAACCTCATAAATCCCTTCTGGTATTTGTTTGTCGCCTTCTTTCAATTTGGGTCCAAGATCACCGCTGTATGCAGTAAAAGGGTATTCTTTAATTAGCTTAATTCCGCTGTTGTCCTTGGAATATACATGCAATACTCTTTCCTCTTTGAATGCTACTAATACTATTTCCTTTGGATAACCAATTTTATAACCTGCCAAAATCAAATTGTTTTCTAGTCTATTCCTTACTTCTCTCTGAATATCACTAATTCTTGATTCAACAGTTTTGGTTCCCTTCATCTTATTTATCAAAGGCATATAGACTGATCTGCCATATTTCAAAAACATGGATAAACATATAATTAGTCCTATTGTTAGAAGTATTTTTCTAGTCATTTTTTAAAGTACTACCTAATATGTGTGTATCATTTACTGAATTGGTGATATCTTAAGTTTCATTCGTGATATACCTATAAGTAGCAAGAATATCATGAATAAATCAGATTTGATACCAAAGCACAAACATCATCTTACGCTTAGAAAAGACTAGCGAATTAGACCGAGTAAACGAACAAATAATGATGTTAATTCTAAAAGAATCTACCAACCAATCCTTCCTCGATTGTTATCTCTGAGTAACTCATTTTGAGTTTCTTCAGGATCTTCGGGCATAACAAAACCGGGAGGAGGTGTGAAAGCATCGTAACCCCAGTAAGCGTCCTGATCAGCAGTTACCATATTTATAAATGTACCTACTATTGGAAGGGCAGAACGAGCGCCCTGACCAATACTATTCGGGTTATCGGTCGGGAAGCGGATTCTTCGATCTTCCCCACCAACCCAGGCACCCATCACAATATGAGGTGTCATGGCCACAAACCAGTTGTCTGCTGAGTTTTGGGTAGTCCCGGTTTTACCGGCTATATCCTGTCGTACACCGTATACATTTCTCAAACGAACGCCGGTTCCATGGTATCCATCACCACCACGAATAACTCCACGCATCATATCTGTCATGATATATGCGGTTTCAGGACTGATCACTTCTTGTTGATACTCTGGATAATATTCTACCAATACATTTCCTTCTTTGTCCTCAATGCGGGTAATCGCAATAGGATCGATGTGAACACCTGCATTTGCAAAAGTGGTATATGCGCTTGTTATCTCAAGTAAAGAGACTTCAGCTGTTCCCAGAGCAATAGAAGGGTAGGCAGGAGTCTGACTCATATCAATTCCCAGATTAGAAGCCATCTGCTTAATTTTTCGTGCGGCCGGATCTAACTCCCAGAGCTTATTTGTGCCTGGATAACCTGCAATTTCCGGAAGTAATCGAACCGTGATGTTATTTAAACTTCTTGCTAAAGCCTGTCTCAAAGGAACATTAATAGGTCCACTGGGAACACTTTGATCTTTTGGAGCCCAGACATTACCGGCTCTGTCATAATACTTGGTAGGATATTTTGAAAACTTGTGATAAGGCTTAAAGCCATTATCAATAGCAACAGAGTAAACAAAAGGTTTGAATGTTGAACCCGCTTGCCGTTTAGATTGATATACATGATCAAATTGAACATTTCCATAGTTTGAACCACCAACCCATGCCAGCACATTTCCATTGGTAGGATCTATTGCTACAAATCCGGCTTCCAGCCTGGTTCTGGATTTCATTACAGAATCCACAAACATGGAATCGGCTTTCAGGCTATCCAGAACAACTTTTCTGATGTTGGTATTGTAGTTCTGAAATCCATTTTTATACTCATCCGTATCTTCCAGGAAACTATCTTTAAATGTTGGGAATTCTTCCCAGAGTTTGTCCATATAGATTCCACTTCCTCGGGATGTCCATTCTCCTTCAAAGATATTTTGAAGCGAATCAAGCTTAGTTCGAAGTGCTCTTTCAGCATGAGCTTGTAATCGTGAATCTATCGTTGTATAAATGACTAAGCCATCGGTGTATAAATCATAACCATTTTCTTCCGCCCATCCGGAAACCTTTTGGCGAACATATTCTCCAAAATAGCGACTCACGCGTCCGGCTTTTGAAGGGGGCTGATAATCAAGCTGAATAGGTTCAGCCTGAAGTTGGTTTTTCATTTGTTGATCTATAAAGCCTTGATTCGCCATTAAATACAAAACAATATCACGGCGTTGCTTAGATCTTTCTGGGCGAATTCTTGGGTTGTATGCGTAAATTGCATTCAAAGAACCAACTAAAGTTGCAGACTCAGAAATATTTAGTTCTGCGGCAGACTTATTAAAATGAGTTTTTGAAGCTGCCTCAATACCGAATGCACTATTAGGGTACTCGACCGTATTCAGGTACATCTCAATGATTTCCTGCTTAGTGTAATTCCGTTCAATTTGAACGGCAGTAATCATCTCTTTGAACTTTCGGGAAATCGAAAAGGCGAGTCCAATTTCTTTATATAAATTTCTTGCTAGCTGCTGACTTAAGGTAGAACCACCCTGTGGATTCCCCCTTATAACATGATAGGGGATTGCAAGAGTTCTTACCATATCCATTCCCCAATGGTTAAAAAAGCGATGATCCTCGGTAGCTACAAGTGCATCGACAACATGAGGCGAAATTTGATCATATCGAACCCAGGTTCGGTTCTCTGTGTAATATTTATCGAGAACAGCTCCATCTCTACTTCTTACCTCTGTGGCAATAGCTGTTTCCGGATTTTCTAATTGTTCAATAGAAGGGAGTCCCTGAAAAAGAAAATAGGCGTACGTGGAAACGCCGAGAAACATAACAATTAAAAAGACAATTACTCCCGAAACTATTCTTCTGCCTAAATTAAATTCAGTTTTTGGTTTCTTTTTTTTAGGTACTTCTTTTGAAGGGGATGCATTTTTCTCAGCAAGAATTCTTTTCCGGTATTCCGGGTCATTAAAATATCTGTGATGATCTATTGGTTCTTTTGAGGTACTCATACTTGAGATTTATTTGATCTATAAGGTACAAATTCTTTGTTATCAACGTGCCATGAAACGAGATTAAATTCGTTTTCAGTATATCTTGCCAATGTCTTATGCTTAAAAAAAGTACCTAGATTTATATACATCCCATCTGAAAAAGTTTCCACTCTTGGCAAATGATCGTGTCCTGAAATTACCAGATCTATTTTGTTACTAGACAGGATTTTCCTTGCATTATCGGTTAAAGGTTTTGGATTATCGTGGTTTCTCTTTCGGGTTAAATTAGAAAACCCTTTCATAATGCTTAGACCCAATTTTGGAGGTAGCAGTTTTTGATAAAACTTTGTGAATAATGAATGCCTCAATATTTTGTGGAATAGTGGTCTGAAAATATCATCGCGTTCACCTACTAGCCCATCTCCATGCATTATTAAAACATTAGTTTCGCCAACTTTAATGATTCTGTAAGTTGGCTCAACATCAAATCCACGATTTTTAAAATGCCCAAAAGTCCAATTGTCATGATTTCCGGTAACATAAATAGCCGGACGCACCTGGTTATTATATTCTTCAAATTTATCTAAGACATTTTTACCAATGTCAGGCACGAAATTTTTATCCGGATATTCCATCCAATAATCAAAAAGATCTCCCAGAATATATAAGTACGCATTCTTTTCGATAGCATAGTTGATTAAGAAAATTAACTGATTTTCTACCTCTTTTTCTTTGACAGAAGGGAAAGCACCAAGGTGAACATCAGAAACAAAAAGGTGTTCTTCTTGAGACATCCTGTTTATTTCTTTCTTGTTATAATGAAATGAATAAGATCAACAAAATCCTGTGTATTAGATGAGTAAGGTATTTTTTCCAGACTTGCTATTGCTTCGTTGGCATAGTCGTACATTATATTTCTGGCGTAATCCATTCCACCTTTATCATGGACAAAAGTAACTATCTCCTCAACTTCTTTATTCTTTTTCTTCCGCTTTTTCATCAAAGAACGAATATGAGAGGCTTCTTTTTTTGAAGCATGTTCCATTGCTTTAATAAGAGGTAAAGTAACTTTACGTTCCTGAATGTCATTTCTGGTTGGCTTCCCGATGTCGTATTTCCCGTAGTCAAACAAATCGTCTCTGATCTGAAAAGCGATCCCAATACACATGCCAATATCTCTTAGTAGTTTATGCATATTTGGGTCATCAGAAGCTGAAATTGCGCCACACTCGCAACAGGTCGAAATGAGACTGGCAGTTTTTTCAGATATAATCTGAAAATATCGTTCTTCAGTCATGTTAAATAATCCGGCCGTCTTTAACTGACGAAGTTCACCTTCACTCATTTTTTGTACTGCTCTAGATTGAACTTTAAGCAATTGATGTTCTTCATTTTCCAAAGCAATAAGCAAGCCTTTTGATAGTAAATAATCGCCGAGAAGAACTCCGGCTTTATTTCTCCAAATCTTGTTGATGCTAACAAATCCTCTTCTTGAATTTGCATCATCTACTACATCATCATGAATTAAAGTGGCTGTATGAAGTAGTTCAATCATAGTAGCAGCTATATGGCTACGTTCACTTATTCCCCCCAACAAATTTGCGCTCATGAAAACCAAAGTAGGGCGTAATTCTTTTCCTTTTTGCTTTAACAAATAAGAAATTATTTGATCCAATAATAAAACATCTGTTTTTATTGTTGACTTAAAAAAGCTTCTAAATTCCTTTAAATCAGCAGATACAGGCGCAGTAATTTCCTGAAGAGTTTTTCTTGTAACAGTGTCAGTATTAATTCTTTGTAGATCCTCAGTATCAATCATCAAAAGTGTTCAAATTTTCTTAAACTTGGCTGCCCTCTAAATTAGTTAATATCCATAACAAATATTTAAGGGTATTTCTCACTCAACTCATACATAAACTCACATGATTGAACCAGTGTCAGAAGTTAAAACTATTGCCGTATTAACAAGTGGAGGCGATTCTCCGGGGATGAATGCTGCTGTTAGAGCAGTCGTTCGCGCAGCCTGGGCGTACAATGTTGAAGTATTTGCAGTGTATCACGGTTATCAGGGACTAATCGAAGGAGAGTTCGAAAAAGTAAATTCCAACTTTGTATCAAATATAATTCAACGAGGTGGAACAATACTTAAGTCGGCGCGTTCTCAGGATTTTCGAACAGAAGAAGGCAGGAAAAAAGCTGCAAAACAATTAAAAGACAGAGATATTGATGCGCTTGTTGTTATTGGTGGAGACGGTACTTTTACCGGAGCAAACATCTTTAGTAACGAACATGATATCAATGTTGTAGGTATTCCTGGTACTATTGATAATGATATTATAGGAACAGATGAAACAATAGGCTATGATACTGCATTAAATACAGCCTTGGATGCTATTGATAAAATTCGAGATACAGCTGATGCTCACGAAAGGATGTTTTTAGTTGAGGTAATGGGTCGTGATACTGGTTTTATTGCACTTGAAACAGCCATTGCATGTGGTGCTGAACTCGCACTTTTGCCAGAAGAGCTTACTGATATCAATGAGGTTAAATCTCAGCTGAAGAATATGCTTAAAGAGCAAAAAAGAAGTAGTCTGATTGTAGTTGCTGAAGGAGATGAAACTGGTGGAGCTCTTAAACTTGCCGAAAAAATAAAAGATGATTTTAAACAATATGATTTAAAAGTATGTATTCTAGGTCATATTCAACGAGGTGGCACTCCATCTGCCCATGATCGGGTACTGGCAAGTCGTTTAGGGGCGGCAGCAGTTAAAGTATTATTAGAAGGGCACAGCGAGATAATGGTGGGAATTGTAAACAATGCACTTAAAATAACTCCAATGAGAGTAGCAGTTTCAAAAAAGAAAGCGCTCGATCATGCATTAATTGAATTAGCAAAACTACTACGATAAGAAGAGATTTTATGATTAAAAGTGATATAAGAATTGCACGTTCGTTTCTCAACGATGAAGTGTATATAAAGTCGAGATCAAAAGCAGATCTTGGTCTTGAACAATTGAAATCTAAAACGGGCCCGGGATCAGAGTGGTTAGGTTGGCGTGACATATTGGCTAAACCAAATGATGCAGAACTGGAAGAGATTTCTCAATTAGCTACCAAGATTCGGCAGGATGCAGATATTTTTATCGTTTGTGGTATTGGTGGTTCTTATCTAGGAGCTAAAGCTGTTATTGATGCCCTTACACCTCATTTTAGAGCTAATGGTCCTGAAATTCTTTATGCTGGACATCACATGGGTGGGAAGTACCTCGAAGAATTGATCGCTTATTTAAAAGCTCCAAACTCTGATGGATCAAAGAAAAGTATTTATATAAATGTAATTTCAAAATCAGGTTCCACGTTGGAGACAGCGCTTTCTTTTAGAGCTATCAGGGAAGTGATGGAAGAAATGTATGCCGAAGATGTGATTAAAAGAATTATCTGTACTACCAGTAAAGAGGGAGGGATTCTGAATCCTCAGATCGAAGCTAAAAAGTATAAAAAATTCATTATTCCGGATGATGTGGGAGGTCGCTTTTCTGTTCTCACTCCTGTTGGTTTATTACCAATTGCAGTTGCAGGTATTGATATTAAGACTCTTTTTTATGGAGCGGTTTCAGCATATAACAGATTCGAAGATGATGCTGAAGAAATTCTTGAATATGCAGCTCTAAGAAATGCTCTTCACGAAGAAGGATATACAATTGATGTATTTGCTTGCTTCGAGCCGGAGCTCAAATCTCTTGGAGGTTGGATTCAACAGTTATTAGGAGAAAGTGAAGGAAAAGAAGGAAAAGGAATTTTCCCGGCAGTGGCTGCATATTCAACAGATCTTCACAGTTTAGGGCAATTTATACAGCAAGGGCAAAGAAGTGTAATCGAAACGTTCATTATTGTGGAAAAACCATTTTCAAAACTTAAGGTTTCTGAAATTGATGGTAATGATGATAAGCTGAATTATCTGGCTGGTAAGAGCTTCCATGAAATTAATAATAGTGCCAGATTGGGTACTACTGAAGCACATCATGAAGGAGATGTCCCTATTCTAAATATCTCGATTGATACCCTTAATGAGGAAAACATTGGTGAATTAATTTACTTTTTTGAATTATTGACCGGAGTTTTCGTATATAGTTTAGGGGTTAATCCATTTAACCAACCCGGAGTTGAAGATTATAAAAAGGCAATGTATCGCCTGCTAGGAAAAGAAGGATAGTTTATATTTTGAACGAAGAAATTAAATCTAAATACATTGCGGTAGCAGGGAATATTGGCGCAGGGAAATCTTCGCTAACTGGCTTGCTGGCCAAACATTTTAATTGGGAAGCCTTTTACGAATCTGTAGATGATAACCCTTATCTCGCCGATTTCTATGAAGATATGCTCCGCTGGAGCTTTAACCTTCAGATTTATTTTCTATCAAGCAGATTCAGGCACCAGAAAGAGATGCTGAAACAGGAAATCAGTTTAATTCAGGACAGAACTATCTATGAAGATGTTGAGATTTTTGCAAAGAACCTTCATGAAATGAACTTGATGAGCGACAGGGATTTTGCAAATTACGAAGCCTTATTCCATGAGATGAGTCATTATCTTCGACCTCCCGATCTTTTAATATACCTACGCGCACAGGTTCCTACGCTGGTTAAGCAAATTCAGCAGCGCGGTAGAGATTATGAAAACACAATTCGCATAGATTATCTGGAGAGATTGAATCGTTTATATGAAGACTGGATCGATCGTTATCCTCATGAAAAGCTTATTATTGATACCGATGACCTCGATTTCGTGAATGATCCTGAAGATTTAGGAAAAGTAATTGGGTTAATAGAGCAGCGACTCTACGGTTTGTTTAATTGATTGTACAACAAGCGTATTATCCTTATCTTTGTTGGCTGTAAAGGAGACTTGCTATGTTTAAGTTTAAGATCTTTGAAATTCCTGAAGGAAAAAGTGAAAGAACGCTCCAGTTAAATACTGGCGATCTTGATTTAGGAGAGATTTCTTTGAAATCAGGGACTATTGAAATTGAATTCAATCGTTCACTTCATTTTATCCTTACAAAGCTGAAGTTCGACATAATAGTGGAACTTACATGTGACCGATCACTGGATAACTTTGATTACGAAGTAATACAGGGTTATGAAATACTTTTTAAAGAAGAAAAAGTAGAAGAGTCGGCCGACGAAAATGGAGCAATCAGGAATTTTGACCATGCATCAAAACAAATAGACATAGAACAAGATGTACTTGATACATTACTTGTAAGTCTTCCTGCAAAGAAATTACATCCCCGTTTTTTGGATGAAAATGGCACCCCGAAAGAGTTTCTCAATAAACAGTTTGGAGAAGCAGATGAAGAAGAGGGTGAGACAATTGATCCAAGATGGGAAGCATTGAAAGATTTAAAGAAATAATACACAGGATTAATAATGGCACATCCAAAACGAAAAACTTCGAAAGCCAGAAGAGATAAAAGAAGATCGCATCACGCGATCTCTGATGTTACTCTTGCAAAATGCTCAAACTGTGGGGCTCTCCACAAATACCACCACGCTTGCCCTGAATGCGGCTACTATAGAGGAAGACAAGTAGTTAACGTAGCTAACTAAGTCTGATCTAATGATAATTGCGGTAGATGCGGCCGGTGGTGATTTTTTTCCAAAAAACCCAATTGAGGGGGCTTTATTTGCTCTCAATGAGGACGCATCTCTGCAAATAATTTTTGTTGGGCCTGAAGAGATTCTTTCTGAGGAATTACAAAAACATACTTATGACAAAAGCAGAGTTCAGGTAATACATGCTCCTGAAATCATAGATATGCATGATTCTCCTTCTGCAGCAGTTAAAAGTAAACGTAATTCATCCATTACGGTTGGAATAAACCTTCATAAAGAAGGGAAATGTGATGCATTTGTAAGTGCGGGTAATACGGGTGCATTATTAGCAGCATCCACCTTTATCTTAGGAAAACTGGAAGGGGTATTAAGACCAACAATTGCCTCTTATTACCCAACACTGAAAGGATTTCGTCTTTTGGTTGATGCAGGAGCTAATTTGGAACTTAAACCTGAACATGCTTTTCAATTTGCCAAAATGGGGCAAATATTTTGTAAGCAGGTTATGGGTATTGATAACCCAAAAGTTGGTTTGCTTAACGTTGGTGAAGAAGACGAAAAGGGTACCGATGAAATGAAAGAAATTCACCAGTACCTAAAACAACTGAAAGGTTTTGTTGGCAATGTTGAAGGAAGAGATATTTTCCCTGCTAAAGCTGATGTTTTTGTCACGAATGGTGTAGTAGGTAATATCTTGCTCAAATTTGGAGAATCCATACCGTCTGCCCTTAAGCATATGGTGAAAGAATCGGCTAACAAGGGATTGTTATCCAAATTATATTTACTGGCAGCACAGAAAGTTTTAAGAGAATCTCTCCAGCCTTTTAATTATGAGAATGTAGGTGGGATTCCTTTTTTGGGAGTAAATGGAATAAGCATAGTTGGACATGGTGGAAGTTCTCCACTTGCAATAAAAAATATGATTAAGAATGCCATTAATTGCGTACAGAGTGATGTAAATGGCAAAATTGTAGCATCTCTAAATTGATAAATTCCCTTATGGAAGTACAAAGAGCTAAGATTTCGGCGGTAGGACATTTTCTGCCAGAAGATCGGTTGACAAATTTTGACCTCGAAAAATTGGTCGAAACAAATGACGAATGGATCAGAACGCGTACAGGTATTTCTGAACGTCGTATTTTGAAGGATCCCGATAAAGCTACTTCCTATATGGCTACGAAAGCTGCTCAGGAAGCCCTTGATGCTGCTGGAGTTTCTGCTGAAGAAATAGATATTGTTATTGTAGCCACTGTAACTCCTGATTACATGTTCCCTGCAACAGCTTGTTTGGTTCAGGAAAAACTGGGGGCAAAAAATGCATTCGCATTTGATATCTCAGCTGCATGTTCAGGGTTTATTTACGCACTTACAACAGGGGCATCTTTTATTCAGGGAAGAACTGCTAATAAAGTCTTGGTGATTGGAGCAGATAAAATGTCCTCAATTCTGGATTATACCGATAGAACAACATGTATTTTGTTTGGAGATGGTGCTGGTGCTGTTTTATTGGAAGCTTCTGAGGATGAAACCGGAGTGATTGATAGCATCCATTATACAGAAGGGGATGTAAATTGTGGTTTGTATCAACCCGCAGGAGGAAGCCTAAGACCTGCCACTCATGAAACGGTTGACGCTAGAATGCATTCAATTCGACAAGATGGTCGTGCTGTGTTTAAAAAGGCAACTATGGGAATGGCAGATGTTTCATCCGAAATTATGAAAAAGAATAATCTGACTGCAGATGATGTGGCTTGGTTAGTTCCACATCAGGCTAACCTACGTATTATAGATGCAACTGCAAACAGAATGGGTATTTCATCTGAAAAAGTGATGATCAACATAGGTCGATATGGCAATACAACTGCAGCTACTATTCCACTTTGTTTATACGATTGGAAAGATCAGTTAAACAAAGGAGATAACCTTGTTCTAGCAGCCTTTGGAGGTGGATTTACCTGGGGCGCTGTGTATGTAAAATGGAGTCTGTAATATGAGTACAGCCTATTTATTTCCGGGACAAGGTTCTCAGTTTATTGGTATGGGACAAAATCACTATAATTCGAATTCTGATTTTACCAGCTATGTAGATCAGGCAAACGATATTTTAGGGATCGATTTGAAATCAATCATGTTCGAAGGTCCGGAGGAAAAGCTTAAACAAACAGAATTTACTCAGCCAGCTATATTTCTTCACTCTGTTGCTTTATTTAAAACACTGAATATGAAACCTGATATGGTTGCGGGTCATAGTTTAGGTGAGTTTTCGGCTTTAGTTGCTTGTGGAGCAGTGGATTTTGAAGATGCTTTAAAGATTGTACGCCGAAGAGGGGAGTTAATGCAAGAGGCCGGGACTCAGAATCCCGGAACAATGGCAGCAGTAATCGGAATGGATGATGAAACTGTTGAAAAAGTGTGTGAAGAAGCTTCAAAAGCAACTGGAAAAGAAGTAATTGCAGCAAATTATAACTGCCCGGGGCAACTTGTGATTTCAGGATATACAGAAGCTGTTGAAAAAGCAGTTGAACTGGCAAAAGAGCAAGGTGCAAGAATGGCTATGATGCTCCCAGTTAGTGGGGCATTCCACTCATCATTGATGCAACCTGCGTTAGATGGTTTAAGAGAACAACTTGAAAACCTGGAGATCAACACTCCGGATTGCCCCATTTACTCTAATTACACAGCAAAACCAACAACTGATCCCGAAGAAATTCGGTCTAATCTTTTGGATCAGCTATTAAATCCAGTCCGTTGGACACAAACTCTTCTGAATATGATGGAAGATGGTGCGACTTCTTTTGTAGAAGTTGGTCCTGGAAAAGTACTTCAAGGACTTGTTAAAAGAACAGATAGAAAAGCAGAAACCTCAGGACATCAATAAAAAGATTATGGGATTATCATTAGAAGGAAAAACGTGTTTAGTAACAGGCGGTAGCCGCGGAATTGGAAAAGCTATTGCTCTTAAACTTGCCGAGTTTGGCGCTGATGTTGCTATTACTTATGCTCGTTCTGCTAATGCTGCAAATGAAGTAAAAGCAGAAATTGAAGCTAAAGGTAGAAACGCAAAAGCAATTCAGGCAGATGCGGTGGATTTTGCGGAAGCAGAAAAAGTTATAAATGAAATTGTTTCTGACTGGGGTAAACTTGATGTACTGGTAAACAATGCCGGCATCACTAAAGACAATCTGATCCTAAGAATGAGTGAAGATCAGTGGGATGATGTTATAACCACAAATTTGAAAAGTATTTTCAATTACTCTAAAGTTGCTGCTCGACCAATGATGAAAAACAGAGGCGGATCTATCATAAATATAAGTTCTGTTGTTGGAATTTCTGGAAATGCGGGACAGAGTAATTATTCAGCTTCGAAGGCGGGAATTATCGGTTTCACTAAATCGTATGCTAAAGAATTAGCATCCAGAAATATTCGTGCAAATGTTATCGCTCCGGGCTATATCACCACAGATATGACAGATGCTCTCGATGAAAAAGTGCTGGAAGGAATAAAAGAAGCTACTCCGCTTGGAAGGGCTGGCAATGCTGATGAGATTGCTGATGCTGTTGTTTTTCTTTCTTCTGATATGAGTAGCTATATTACCGGAGAAACCATTCGTGTGGATGGCGGAATGGCTATGTAGCTATTGCGGATACACAAATGAATTTTTATGTTAAACGAGTTTTATTTTAATCTAACTACCAATTATTAATACAATAGGACTAATTATGTCACAAGATGTAGAATCAAAAGTAACAGCCATTATCGTTGATAAACTAGGCGTTGACGAATCTGAAGTAACAGCAGATGCTAATTTCACTAACGATCTTGGCGCTGATTCTTTAGATACAGTTGAACTAATCATGGAATTCGAAAAAGAATTTGATTTAAGCATTCCTGATGAAGATGCTGAAAATATTGCAACTGTAGGCGATGCTGTAACTTACCTTTCAGGTAAACTTTCTTAATTTTTACGTCTAATATATGAACGAACGTAGAGTCGTTATAACGGGTATAGGCGCTCTTACCCCTATAGGTGAGAGCGCTCCTGCTTTTTGGAACGGACTATTATCCGGAAAAAGCGGAGCTCGTACGGTTGAACATTTCGATACCACAGATTTCCCTACAAATTTTGCGGCACAACTTGTGGATTACAATCCCAAAGATCACTTTGAGCATAAAGATGCCCGGAGATTAGATCTTGTAGCTCAGTATGCTATAGTTGCTACAAAGGAAGCAGTTGAAGACTCAGATCTGGATCTTGAAAAAATTGACAAAGATCGAGTCGCTGTTATTGTTGGAACTGGAATTGGTGGAATGAAAACTTTTTACGACCAATCTGTTTCGTTTCATGAACGCGGACCAAGAGGTGTTTCACCTTTCTTTATCCCAATGCTAATTCCGGATTTAGTAGCCGGCCAGATATCAATTAGATATGGATTCCGCGGTCCAAACTTTTGCGCTGTTTCGGCATGTGCAACAGGTTCCCATAACATCGGTATCGCTTACGATATGATTCGCTATGGTCAGTCTGATATGGCTGTAACTGGAGGATCAGAAGCACCGATTACCAGAATTGGGATTTCAGGCTTTAATGCTATGAAGGCTATGTCTACCCGGAATGATGAACCTAAAAGAGCTTCCAGACCATTTGATGTAGATCGTGATGGATTTGTACTTGGAGAAGGTTCAGGAATTTTTATTCTGGAAGAACTTGAAGCAGCAAAAAAACGTGGAGCCAGAATTTATGGAGAGTTAGTAGGATATGGTTATTCTGCTGACGCTTATCATATAACTGCTCCGGATCCGGATGGAGGAGGAGTTCAGTTAGCTATGAATAATGCTCTTAAAGCCGCAAAAATCAACACAGAAGATGTTGATCATATTAACATGCATGGGACGTCGACTCCTTTAGGAGACGTTGCTGAGACCAATTCAATTAAGAAAGTATTTGGTGATCATGCCAAAAAAATGAATTTGAACTCAACCAAATCTATGCATGGTCATACATTGGGTGCAGCCGGCGCAATAGAATCTGTTGCTGCTTTATTGGCTATTTATCATGGTACTGTTCCCCCAACGATCAATCTTGATAATCAAGACCCGGAATGTGACTTGAATTATACAGCAAATGAACCTGTAGTCAAGAATATTAAATATGCATTGAATAATGCCTTTGGATTTGGCGGGCACAATTCTACCTTAGTGTTCAAAAAGTTCGAAAATTAATATGGGTTTTTCTATCAGATCTTTGTTTGCAAGAAAAAGCAAGGATACTGCTTCTCATGATGATAGAATAACTCAACTAGAAAAAATAATTGGCCTCAAAATTGAGGATACTACTCTATTTCAAAGAGCATTACGTCACCGTTCTATGCTTACACAGGAACAATATGCTAAATATGATTCCTACGAAAGACTGGAATTTTTAGGAGACGCTGTACTGGACTTAATTGCTGCAGAAATACTTTTCCATAAATACTCAAAAAAAGACGAAGGCTTTCTTACCAAAATAAGAGCGAAACTTGTTAAAGGAGAGACCCTGGCTCAATTTTCAACTCAGTTGGGTTTAGATGAGTTGATGGAAATGGGAGAACGTTCCGGGAATACTAAAATATCAAATAGTATTTTAGCGGATGTATTTGAATCTATAATTGCTGCTATTTATATCACAAAAGGATATTCAAATGCTTTTCAATTTGTAGAATATGTCTTCGATAAGTTTGTAAATTTTGAAGAGTTGATTCACACCGTAGACAATTACAAAAGCGCTCTTCTGGAGTATACACAGGCAGAGCGCTTACCACTTCCAAGCTACCGAACAATTAATGAATCAGGTCCTGGGCATAATCGAACATTTGAAGTAACCGTTTTAATTGGTGAGAAAGAGTTTGGGACCGGAATAGGGAAAAGTAAAAAGAAAGCAGAACAACTTGCTGCTGAAGCCGCTCTTCAAGCGCTAAATATTTCCTGATCTTTCTTTGGGTTCACTTGTTTTTAGAGTGATAAACCCCGATTCTTAGCCCGGTATTATAATCCAGTCTCAATCATTTTGTAAGCACTTAAATTATGCTCATTCAGCTCATTAAACCGGAATTTCAGGAACTCATTGAGGCTAAAGACTGGGTTGGATTGAAAGAGGTATTAGCTGATGTACCTGCCGCTGATATTGCTGAACTACTTGTTGAGTTAGATGGAAGTGTTGCCGTAGTTGTATTCAGATTACTAAAAAAGTCTGTTGCTGCCGATGTTTTTGCGGAATTACCATCTGGGAAAGGGGTGGAGTTACTTGAGCTGTTCAATAAACAACAGCTTTCCGATGTAATGAGCAACCTCGAACCTGATGAGCAGGTTGCATTAATGGAAGAATTGCCGGGTCACCTTACCCAGAGTGTCATGAATTCCATGAAACCGGAAGACCAAAAGCAAATCAAAAAACTGCTTGGTTATCCGGAAGATAGTGTTGGTCGTTTGATGACTCCGAGATATGTTCGTGTTAAATCTGACTGGTCGATAGACCGAAGTATGAAACATATTCGTAAATATGCAGAGGTAGCTGAGACATTAAATGTTATTTATGTTGTCGATGATAAAGAGCATTTAATTGATGACTTGAGAATCACCCAAATCATTGTTGCCGAGCCTGACGAGACCATAGCGAACATTATGGATGATTCATTTAATGCTCTAAATGCATTTGATGATCAGGAAGAAGCAGTAAAGATGCTCGCCAAATATGATCGGGTTGCTTTACCTGTGGTTGATTCTGATGGTATACTGGTAGGTATTGTTACTGTGGATGACGTGATTGATGTTGCAGAAGAAGAGACCACTGAGGATATGCAAAAAATGGCTGCGATGGATGCTCTGGATGATTATTACTCCCAGACTTCTATATTTTCAATGGTTAAAAAAAGGTTAGGCTGGTTGATTGTGCTCTTTGTGGGGCAGATTCTCACAGCACTAACTATGGGTCAATACGAAGAGTTATTAAGTAAAATCGTATTCCTTTCATTTTTTGTTCCTCTGATTATTTCAAGTGGAGGGAACTCGGGAGCCCAGGCAGCTACTTTGGTTATCAGGGCTTTAGCTACCGACGATATTAAAGCTGAAGACTGGAAGAAGGTATTTTCGAGGGAATTTATTTCAGGATTAGCCTTAGGGAGCTTGATAGGTTTATTAGGTTTTGTAACGCTAATAGCATGGGAGTTAATAGCAGGAAATCCTTTTGGATATCAAATGATTATGACTGCGCTGGCAGTGGCTTTAAGTTTATTAGCCATCGTATTATTTGGAAATTTTATTGGGGCGATGCTTCCTTTTATTCTAACAAAACTTGGACTTGATCCTGCAGTTTCATCTGCACCTTTTGTTGCAACAATAGTGGATGTAAGCGGAATCATTATTTATTTTTCAATAGCAATCTTATTACTAGGTAACATATTACTCTAATTTATTTATGAAAGCATATCACGATCTCGTTAGAAACGTACTCGAACATGGAGTAAGAAAAGAAAACAGGACTGGTACAGATACCATATCTAATTTCGCCGAATATTATAAAGTGGATTTAGCAGATGGATTCCCTCTCCTTACTACAAAAAAAGTGTTTTTCAGATCTGTAGTACTTGAACTTCTTTGGTATTTGCGAGGTGAAGATCACATCCGTTGGCTAAGAGATGAAAACGATTGTCATATTTGGGATGCATGGGCTGATGAGGATGGACATGTTGGTCCTATTTATCCGGTTCTCTGGAGAAGGTTTCCATATCTGGAAAAAGAAAAGGTTCAACTCGAAGGACAAGCAGGTATGATTGAAAAAGAAATGTGGGTCCGAAAAGAATTTGATCAGGTACAACGTGCAATTGATATGCTTAAAACCAATCCCAATAGTCGTAGAATTGTTGTAAGTACCTGGCATCCCGGATTGTTGGGAGAGATGGCCCTTCCACCTTGTCATTTGATGTACATTTTTAATGTCCAAAACGGGAGGTTAAACTGTCACCTTACTCAGCGTTCAGGAGACATAGCTTTAGGAATTCCATTCAACCTTGCTTGTTATTCTGCATTAACAATGGCAATTGCTCAGGAAGTAGGGTTAGAACCTGGGGTTTTTGCACATACTATTGTTGATGCTCATATTTATGAAAATCATGTGGATGGATTAAAAGAGCAGCTTAAGAGAAAACCAAAACCACTTCCTACACTTACAATCGCCAAGAAACCTGTTGATGAGTTAACCTTCGATGATTTTGTCTTAGAAAACTATGATCCGGATCCTGTGATTCGCTTCGAGGTTGCTGTATGACCCTTACACTAGTTGCCGCCCATGATCCCAATCTTGTAATTGGGAAAAATGGGGAACTTCCCTGGCGTTATCCTGAAGATCTGAAACACTTTAAAAACGTAACTCTGGGAAATACGATAGTCATGGGAAGGGGAGTTTTTGAAGAATTAAATGAAAGGCCTCTGCCAGGGCGTAAAAATATTGTGTTATCAACTTCTCGAAATTATGACAATGTTGATACATATACTTCTTTAGAAAATGCTCTAAGAGATGTAAATGAAGAAGAAATTTTCATAATCGGGGGAGGAGTTCTTTACAGGCAAACACTACCCATCGCCAATAAACTGATTATAACAGAAATCAAGAAGGAATATGAAGGAGATACCTTTTTTCCAGAATACAGAGACAAAATCGGGGAAAGATGGACAGAGGTTTCAAGAGATGACTACGATAATCTTTCGTTTGTAGAGTATTTGTCGACCCAAAAATAACTTTTTAATTAGGAAAGATTAATCCAAATCCTTTTGTTTGGTTATTATAATACTTTGATTTACAGTATCTGAGTTGGAAGGATTTGACATCATATCATTTTTCGATTTAACTACACAAAATCTCATCATACTGGGGCTTGTTGTAGTTCTAACATTTTTGTTGACGTATCTTTTTTTCAGGAGAAGGGCCAACAAAAAAATGAATTCATTTCTACTGAATTCATTGGTACATGAACAAGATCAATACATTGTATTCTTCGATTTTAAATCGAGAATAATATTTGCCAATAAGAGCTTTGAAGATCTTACGGGATTACCCCAAAAGAAATTTATCGGAAAGAAACTTGAAGATTTACCTCTAGATCAAAGCTTTAAAGATTCCTTTTTGCAACATAATGACGATATCGCAACCGGTCGCTCATCATCTATTGTTTATAAAAGCAGTTTCATAAAAAACGATTCATCTGAATGGTTTCAGTTTCAGAAACGAACTCTTTCACTAAAAAAACCGGACGTCACGTACATTCTGACAGAAGCATCAGATGTATCTGATAAAAAATTGGTAGAAGACCGACTTTCGGATACACAAAATGAGTACAAGCAGCTCGTCGATTCGGCAAATGATATAATCTTTAAAACAGACTTAAAAGGTAATTTTAATTTCGTTAACTCTATTGTTAAAGAAACACTTGGGTACTCCGAACCTGAATTTTTATCAATGAACTTCAGAGATCTTGTTGTCGAGGACGATTATCAAGCTGTACGGGATTTTTATGCCAACCAGCTCACTAATAAGCGTTCAAGTACCTATCTGGAATTCCGGGTGAACACAAAGGGTGGGGAAGAAAAATGGCTTGGACAATCAGTTAGTTTTATTAAACAAAATGACGAAATAGTTGGTTTTCAATCGGTCACAAGAGATATAACTGCAGCTAAAAAAACAGAAGCTCACCTTAAAAAAGCAAAGGAAATAGCTGAAGAAACCAGTAGGACAAAAACCGGATTCATGGCGAGCATGTCTCATGAATTCAGAACTCCATTAAATGCGATTCTGGGATATACACAGATTCTTGAGCAAAGCGATTCCTTGAAAGGAATAGAAAAAGAACATGTTAAAACTATCTCATCTGCCGGAGAACAGCTATTGGGGATGGTTACCGATATTCTTGAACTTTCAACTTTGGACTCTGACAGATCCAGATTGGATGAAGAGTTAGTAGCTCTTAACTCCTTTATGAAGGATTTAATTACTCGTTATTCCAAAAAGGCAAAAGAAAGGGGGCTTACTTTCAATTTTAAACAAGTAGGTGATATACCTGATATAGTTGAGTTTGATCTTGATAAAATCACATCCGTGGTTAAAAATCTGTTAACCAATGCAATTAAGTTTACTAAAGAAGGTTCAGTAAGTTTGTCTTTTGGAGTTGAAAAAGATGCTAATAAAGATATTCTTAGAATTGAGGTTCAGGATACAGGAATTGGCATTGATGAAGAAACTATGCTTCATATTTACGAACCTTTCTGGCAGTTAGATAGCTTAAAAAATGATGGAACCGGACTAGGCTTAACGCTTTGTCAAAGATTAATTGAGTTTTTAGGTGGAGAGATTTCGGTTCAAAGTAAAATTGGAAAAGGGACAAAAGTTACCGTTAGAATTCCTGTTAAAGTATCCAATCAAAAAATATCTATTTCTGATGTAAATGCAGGTACTGAGTTATCACAATTAGACCCTGAAGATATTAGTAAAGTGAAAGTGCTGATCGTAGATGACCTCGAACCAAATCGCACGATCACAAGACTTATTCTAAAAGAGAATGGGTTCGATTTTAAGGAAGTGGAAAATGGACAGGAAGCGATAGATGCATTAGACTCGTATTCTCCGGATTGTATTTTGATGGATATTAATATGCCTGTTATGGATGGGTTGGAAGCTATGCTTACTATCAGGGCGAATGGTGGTAAATTTGCAGATATTCCTATTATTGCTGTTACCGCAGGAGGATTTAAAGGCGACAGGGATGAACTTTTAGATCAGGGATTCTCGGAATACATTCTGAAGCCATTTAAAACTAATCATTTAATTGCCACCATAAATGAACTGGTAGGTGTAGAAAATAAAGAAGTTGTTAAAAAAGAGATTGTCGTAAGTGAAGAAGGAACCAGCCCTGAAAGTGTAGCTTTATTTATTGCTACTCTGGATGACAGCTGTAAAGGGAAAATGGTATCTACATTGAAAATGCAGGATCTCGATGCAATTGCTGAATTTCCTTCGCAGGATGAATGTAAACGTTATTTGGCAAACCCTGATTTTAATCATCTTATCAATGCAGCCAGAGAATACGATTATCTATTTGTGACTAAAGTTGTAAAACTTCTTCAGGATTCGGATAAGATTAAGGCGTGATCTCTTTTAAATGTACGCAAAAGTATTTTACAACCGGCTCTGCAAGAGCAATGATATTCTTTGTTTCCGCAGCTTTTGAAAATTCTACTGCTTCTTCATCTTCCAGTATCCAGATACTTTCATTTTTATACTTATAAGCTTCGGTAAGATTTCGTTCAAAGCTGAGATAGTACCCGGCATCCTTTTCTGACGCGTTAATTCCTTTCTTTTTTAATGTTTTGATGGTCTTTTTAATAAGACTTTTTTTGAACTCCTCATCCGGTGCTTTTTCCAGGAATGTTGTTCTGAATAATGAACGGTTCAGAAACCGGAAACTCAAATCAGAAAGAATAGGATCGCTGCTTTCATTCCACTTTTTAATGTTCTGGAAAACATCATAGTCATCCATGGAAGCATACAAATCGATCGTTTTTTTGGTGATCTGCTTTTTTGCTGATGGTTGTTCTTTTAGAAAATAGGCAAGGTTTTCTGAAGCGAATTCGGGTTCTTTTCCAGCTTCTATAAGATCTATGACCCGGTCAAAAATTCTTCTGATCAACGCATCAGCACTTAATACCGTTTTATGAAGATATACTTGCATATACATCAATCTTCGAGCTATGATGTAGTTCTCAATTGCATAAATACCTTTTTTCTCAATCACAATATTACCATTGAAGACCCGCATCGTTTTAAGAATCCGGTTTATTCCAACAGTACCCTCTGAAACCCCGGTAAAAAAACTATCTCTCCGTAAATAGTCGAGACGATCCAGGTCCAACTGAGATGAAACAAGTTGATGTAAGAACTTCTTTGGATACTGATTCGTAAAGATTTTAATAGCGGTATCCAAGGCTCCGTTGAATTGTTTATTCAATTCTTTCATGATGGCCAGGCTCATCATCTCATGATTGAAATTTTTAATCAAAGAATGTTCAAGGGTATGAGACAACGGACCATGTCCTACATCGTGAAGCAGGAGTGCTATTAAAGTACCTTCATATTCCTTGGGGCTGATAGTAGTATCCTTTTCCCTGAGATTATTCAACACACGTTGTCCTAATTCCAGGGCGCCAATAGCATGTGAAAATCGGGAATGCTCTGCTGCGGGAAATACAAGATATCCAAGGCCAAGCTGACGAATTCTTCTTAAACGTTGTACATAAGGATGATCAATGAGTTTAAGAATAGTGCCTTTTGGAACAGTGATGAATCCGTGTATAGGATCGTTAAAAATTTTGTATCGTGTGCTTTTATCCATTAGTTATCAATGTTAACTAATAGTTTATCAAGATTATCAACTTCAGGAATTTTTGCAGGTCTTCGCGTTTTTGAGTTATACCAGACTCCTTTAACTTCTGCAATGCTGTGAAGTTGTTTAGTATTAGCTTCAAACAGTGCCTGCATTGCTACAACGCTTGTATTACCGAGTTCCAGTATCCCTGAACCAATTAATAGGATTGAGGGGTAGGTAATAGGTTTTAAATACTCTATGGTCGACTTTACCAGAACAAAGGCAAAACCCTGATTTAATGATTCTACCAGTTCAGGAATACTGTAGGTGAAGTGAATACGGGCTTCCTCAAAATAAGTATTAAAAACTGCGTTATTGGTATGATTAAGAGGATCTAAATCTCTGAAGCGGGTTTGTACTTCATGCCAATGAAAAAAGAGCTCAGGATCATAAGAAGGTCGGAACATGCAGATGTTTTTGATAGAAAATGCGAAGCAATCAGGCAAAATCAAAGTTTATTATGAGGAAGGACTTAAGACCAAATTCGTAGTAAACTCTGGTCGTTCCTCTGTTGTCTTTTGTCTATATTCATTTCGAAATTTAAAATCAGATTCACTTTAATGAGCGATAAAAAATCAGCACAGTTTTTAGAAGAATTGTTAACTACTCCAAGCCCAACCGGTTACGAAAAGGCCGGTGTTCAGGTTTGGAAAGACTATGTTAAAGACTTTACCGATGAGGTGGTAACTGATGCATATGGATCCTGTGCTGCTAAAATAAATATCAGTGGTGACGTTGCAACTGTAATGCTGGAAGCTCATTGTGATGAAATTGGGATGGTTGTTCAACACATTACTGATCAGGGATTTGTATATGTGAGTAAATTAGGAGGAAGTGATTCCACCATTGCCCGTGCCAAAAAAGTGTATATACATAACAACAAGGGTCGGGTAGTTGGAGTTACCGGTAATACGGCCATTCACCTGCAAACTGTTAAAAATGGTGGCGGGAAAGAGCCGGCATGGAAAGATATTTATGTAGATATCGGAGTGAGTAGCAAAGAAGAAGCGTTAAAATTGGTACAAATTGGTGATCCCATTACGTACGCTTCAGACTCTGAATTTTTGAATGATGATATCCTGACAGGCAGAGCTTTAGACAATCGTATTGGTGGATATATCATTGCAGAAGCGATGAAACGACTTTCAAAAAAGAAGAAAAACCTGAAAGTAAATGTGATTGCTTTGAACTCTATTCAGGAGGAGGTAGGTGGATTCGGAGCCCGGATGATGAGTTACCGTTTCATGCCCGATGTAGCACTGGTTACGGATGTTACCCATGCTACCGACACTCCCGGCATTGATCAGAAAGATCATGGTACGGTAATTCTTGGAGATGGTCCAACGCTTCAACATGGTGGAGCGAATCATCCAAAAGTAGTGGAGTTTTTAGAAGAGGTCTGTGAAAAATCTGAAATTGAAGTCCAGCACGAAGCGACCAGTGTTCGTACTGGAACCGATACCGATTCCATTTTTTATCAGCAGACCGGAATACCAAGTGCACTAATTTCCCTTCCATTGCGATACATGCATTCTCCGGTTGAAGTGTGCTCCATTAAAGATGTGGAAAAACTGATCAGCATTATGGTGGAGGCTGTACTCGCTATGCGACCAGATCAGAGTTTTAGTGTATTTGGGGATTAATCCAGATAAATCCGGCGACCTTCTTTAGCACTTCGCTTAGCTGCATCCAGTATTTCGATAACGAGCATATTATTTTCGAGAGAGGATAAGTCATAGGGACTTTGTTGTATATCTCGGTTTATCAATGCTGCGAAATAGGAAAAGGGATCGTTGTACGGGTACTCTCTTTCTTGCAATACTTCACTTAATTCCGGTGAATTCTCACTAAATCTGAATCTCAGATCATTTCTGTTATCACTGTATACATATCCGTTTACTCCATAAATGTGCATATCTTTACGATTAAACGGCCAGTTCCAAGAAGCCTGAATAATCCCCTGACTACCTTCATATTCAAGTAAAATAGTAGCTTCATCGTCTACATTTGGATAGATATCCGGTTTAATCTGTTGTGTAATTGCAGAGACAGAAATTGGTCGTTCTCCTTTTTTTAGCCAGGTAATCAGGTTGGCACCATAGCAACCAAAATCGGTTATAGCTCCACCTCCGTTAAGAATCGGATCTGTAAGCCATTCTAAAAACTCCTGATTTACGCCAATTTCGACTGGTCCCTGATGACCATCCCTGACAACTACTTTTCTTAGATCTCCAATTTTTCCGGCATCAAGAATAGAAGCTGCTTTATGATTAGTTGAATACCACGTTGTTTCATAATTGGTGAGCAAAAGAATGTCATGTTGTTCGGCAAGCTCTTTCATTCTTACGGCGTGTTCCATACTTACTGCCAACGGTTTTTCAACCATTACATGTATGCCAAGCGGGGCCGCAATTTCGACAACCTCAAGGTGTTCGTAAATACTTCCAAATGCGGTTATTGCTTCAGGTTCAACTGCGTCTATCATCTCTTCCATAGTATCGAATACGATATCCATAGAATATCCATGTTGAAGTGAGTATCGTTTAGCCAGTTCACGGTTAGGTTCAACTATACCTACGATTGTAATATCTCCCGGATTTTCCCGTCCCAGAATCCAATGGACATGAGTATGTGTCAGTCCAACTACTCCGACTTTAACAGGTTTATGATTTGTTTGAGCTGTTACTGAGCTAACTGCTAAAACCAGAACAAAGAAGGAAAACAGGTATTTCATATCCATAAGATTAACTTGGAAATCGCAAAAGATAAAAGAATACCCGAATAATGATAAGTCAGAAGACCCGGATATTATACTTTTCAGTAATCATCCAGAAAAGAAGAAACAGACTGATAAGTACAAAGGGAATAATGATAATTCTGCTAAGTAGGGATCTTCTGAATTTTCTTCTGTAAATGATACTACTCTTTCTTTGTAAAGTAGCTAGGTCTAGCTGAGAATTGGTTCGCGTGACTTTAGATTTCCCTAACTCTTTAAGAAGGTTTTCTTACGTAACTGAATATTATTGAATTTAAGAGTTTTTCCAGCCTGTGTAACGAATCCCATGATAACCTCCTTATTTAAACTCAAAGACTGTACTGGGAAAAGGAGGGAGGGTTTCAACTACCGCACAAGCGGACGCTTGCGCTAGTTAAGGTGATTGTGAAAATCCTGAGCTACAAATGCAGACCAGAATTAAGAGTGTACACAGGTATTTCATATCCTAGAGTTTCAATTATTGAATAAGTGGAGGTAGGATGTTTCCATTAGTTATCGCCTTTATTCTCTTTTTCATGTATTAGCTTAAATCCTTCTTGTCTAGGCGTTCCGATACCTTTCCAAATGGTTTTATTGTCTTCAAAAGATATTTTCCACTCACTATCATCATCTTCTACATTACTGTCCAAAAATAAAATTAATTTTTCTGAGTCCAGCTCCCAGTTTCCATCATTATACCCATGAGGATCACCACCGCTTTCAAATGAGCCATTTCTGTTAAACTTGATCCACCTATTCTTTTTGGGATTGTGCTCATTAGTCACATCATTTTCACCATCATATACCATAACCATTACCCATTTACCTATAAGCTGCTGTTTTGGTTCTTGTTTATTTGAACATGAAAATGATACCGCTATCAAAATCGATAGAAAAAGAATTTTGAGTTGATTCATAACGTGCTGGACTAAATTCAGTAGGTTTTATTAATTGAATTTAGTGAGGGTTTGGGAGAGTTGCTCTGCAACGAGTTAAAATGTTTTACTGGAATGTCAGCCTATCGGCTGACAGGCTTCGGGGGTATTCCGAAGGAGATCTTCGGAACGAGGTTAAGAGTGTACACAGATATTTCATATCCTAAAATTAAATAAGAAAGAGCCTAAGATAGGAGAATACCTGAATTATGATTGATCAAAATAATTGAATATTGAATTTCGAAATGATCATCCAAAACAGTAAGAAAAGACTGATAAGTAAAAAAGGAATGATGATGGTTCTGGTTAGCAACAGTCTTTTAAATGTTCTTTGATAGATAATGCTGCTTTTTTATTGTATTTCCTTCTGTTTGAATTCTTGTTTTGTAAGGTAGAATGAAATTATTCCTACAAGTATCCAGATTCCAAGAATTCCAAAGTTGGCTTTAAACTTGTGCTCTCCGTAGTCAAGTTCAAAAAGTAATGTCATAATAGAGTTTATACCTCCGTGTGCAAATACTGCAGGCCATACGCTACGTGCATTCAAATTAAGCCATGCAAACAAAAAGGAAATACTGATTGCAGATAGTGGAAAGAAGAGAAAGGCACCCCAAACAGGATATTCCGGGTAATTAAAGCCATTAATTATCAACGGGAAGTGCCAGAATCCCCAAACTAACCCCAAAAATGAGATTGATTTAGCAAATCCATTGTTTTCTAATAATTTTTTTTGGAGAAATCCGCGCCATCCGATTTCTTCTCCAAGAGTTACAAGTCCAACAATGATTGAGTAACCCATCCCTGTAACCAAAATATTAAGAAGAAAAAATAACAACGACTGATCCTCGGTTCCAAGGAATAGTGAAAGATCCAGAATTTCGACCTTTGTCCCGGTAATAGAATAGGAAAGATTGGAAGCCCATCCCATACTCTCAAAAACGAATATTCCCAGTATAGTAATCAGAGTTGGGATCGTCAGGCTCAGAAACAAATACAAAGGATTGCCGACTTTCCAGTTTATGTAGCGAAGTCCTTCTTTAGTTAGAACCAGATAAAGTATTGAGCCAATAGCCGGGAAGAACATCATAATTCCTATCAGGGTATTAAACTGCTCATAATCCTCGCCTCCATTAGTTATTACAAAAAACTGGACAAGAAAAGATAATACTAGAAGGGCGATAATATATATCCAGACTTTTCGATCTAACTTTATCATTGGCAGAGTTTGATTAATAACGATAATCCCGAACGGGAATAAGAGACTAAAGTTTCAATTATATACCCCGAAGATTCAAGGCATCGGTAAATTGAATTTTGAGGTTATCATCCAAAACAGTAAGAACAAACCGATAAGAACAAATGGAATGATGATGGTTCTGGTAAGCAGAGTTCTTCTGAACTTTCTCTGATAAACGATTCTGCTTTTTCTTTGAAGAGTAGCCAGATCTAAGTGAGAGTCCGTTTACGAAGCTTTTGATTTCCCCAACTCTTTAAAGAAGGTTTTCTTACGTAACTGACTGTTATTGAATTTTAGAATTTTACCGGTGTCTGATGCGATTCCCATAATAACCTCCTTATTTAAACTCAAAGACTGTACTGGGAAAGGGGAGGAAGGTTACAAAATTGATTTATTTATTCGATTCAATAAAGCAGAAGCAATCTCACTATTATAATCTTCAAACCTCTCAAGTACAACTTCCTTAAAGCTCTCATGATCTGCCTGACGAAAGCGGTCGTAGAGTTCGGCAGCCAGTTTGTTAAGGTCTTCGTTATAGTTGATTATGTTCGAACCCGATTCTCTTTCAGAAATAAGTAAATACAGAGAGGAGGGGTTTTCCGGTTGTTCATTTTCTTTCAACCATCGGACTCCCGCATTGGGTTTATAGTGGGAATATTTTTGTCCGGGACTTCTTGGCTTTTCTGTATGATGGAAGAAACTTTCTTCAACTTCTGTTCCTAAATCCTCTTCAATTTGTTTCCGACTAATGCTTCCCGGTCGTAGTATTGCAGGGATAGGTTGAGTAAGGTCAACTACAGTGGATTCCAATCCGATTTTAGTGGCTTCTCCGTCAATCACAGGGAAATCTTTACCAAAATCTTGTTGTACATGGGTTGCTTTGGTTGGACTCGGTTTCCCGGAGGTATTTGCACTTGGGGCGACGAGCGGACCAGTCTGGGAAATAAAATCCAGTGCCAAAGGATGATCAGGCATTCGGATGGCTACGGTATCCAATCCGGCGGTTACTGCATCCAGAACTTCCGGCTTTTTTTTTAACACCAGAGAAAGTGGTCCAGGCCAGAAAGTTTCCATAAGTTTTGTAGCTGAATCAGGTATTTCAAGAGCGAAATCAGCCACTTGTTTGGAGTTAGAAATATGAACGATAAGTGGGTTATCAGAAGGGCGACCTTTTACCTCAAATACTTTTTGAATTGCAGATGGATTCCATGCATCGGCACCCAGTCCGTAGACGGTTTCTGTAGGAAAAGCGACTACTTCACCGGATTTGATAAGCTGGATGTATTTGGTAAGGTCTGACATTATTAAAAGGTAAGGAATACACACCCCTAAATCCCTACTGAATCTGGTTCAGCACAGGCTTCTCAAGAGGGGACTTTTTTTGTTTTCATTTCGAGCGTAGCGAGAAATCTAAAAGTATATTTTACTATCACTCTTTAGATTTCTCAGTCGTTTCTCTCCTTCGAAATGACAAGTATATTTTTATTTAACTACGAATTAGAATTTTCGCCCGAATTCCTGGCACTAAGATAAACCTCAAAAAGAAGTCTCCCCTTGAGGGGAGTACCGCAAAGCGGGGAGGGGTGTTGTAAAGGTTATATTTGAGAACCTGATCAACACCCCTCCGGCTTGCTTTTCTTCGTTTCGCAATCCACCTCCCTCAAGTGAGAACTTCGTAAATAAGTCATTTTAAGTGAAAGCGAAGAATCTACAAGTTAGAAAATTGTGCAGATCCTTCGGAGGTATCCTCAGGATGACTCTGGTTGGGTGCTTGAGTAAATTAATCAAGCGAAGGGTTTTAACCCTTCGCACCAAGGAGAATAATCCAGATCAACTAGCGAGTTTCTTCAGGAATAAAAAGGCTTCTTTATAATCCGGTATTTCCTGAATCACGAAGCGTAATACGTCGTTTTTCTGGACGACCTGGAAAAGATCAGGTTTTAGTTTTTCAAGTCGGTCGAGGGTTTTCTGGAATTTGTTTGATTCGAAATATTGATTACCCAATTCGCTTCCGGTTTTAGGACACACGCACCACATTCTTCCGGCGCGAATGGTTACCTTTGTAAAGAAGTTTTGAGAAGCATAGAGTTTGATTTTACTTGCTAAAATGAGCATTTCTGCTTCTTTAGGTGCAGGACCGAATCGATCTTCAATTTCTTCTTTCCAACTATCGATTTCAGCTTCATCGTTAGCATTTGATAACTTACGATATAAGTTCAAACGCTCCACATTATCTTCCACATAGTTATTTGGAAGCAGGGCAGAAGCATCAAATTCAACCGTAGTTTCCGGTAGTTCCAGTTCAGCTTCAACGCCTTCAAACATATCCGAAAACTCTGATTCTTTAAGTTCTCTAACCGCATCATTCAGGATCTTGGTATACAACTCAAAGCCAATATCATTGATAAAGCCGCTTTGTTCTCCCCCCAGAATATCTCCGGCTCCACGAATATCCAGATCCCGCATGGCAATGTTAAATCCGGATCCTAAATCGGAAAATTCTTCCAAAGCGAGAAGTCGTTTTCTGGCTTCAGGAGTTAATGTTTCGATTGGAGGGGTAATTAAATAACAGAAGGCTTTTCTGTTAGAACGTCCTACACGTCCACGAAGCTGGTGTAATTCGGCGAGGCCGAAATTGTTGGCATTATTTATTATGATGGTATTCGCATTGGATATATCAATTCCATTTTCGACGATGTTTGTGGAAACCAGTACATCGAATTTGTGGGCATAAAAATCGCCGATAATTTTTTCCAGCTGAGAACCGGTCATTTGACCATGACCGAAGCGTACCCGAACATTCGGAACTAAATGCCGGATCATATCAGCAGTTTCTTCGATATTCTTGACCCGGTTATGAATGAAAAATACTTGTCCACCTCTACTCATTTCCTGAAGAATGGCATCCCGGATGAGCTCCTCATTAAAACTGTGAATTTCGGTATAAACCGGTTGTCGGTTAGGAGGAGGAGTATTAATCACACTTAAATCTCTGGCACCCATCAAAGAAAACTGAAGCGTTCTGGGGATTGGAGTTGCTGTAAGGGTTAAAACATCTACCGAAGCTCTGAAATTTTTTAGTTTCTCCTTAGCCGCAACACCAAATCGTTGTTCCTCATCAACAATAATCAATCCAAGATCTTTGAATTTTACATCTTTGGAAAGCAGGCGGTGGGTTCCGATCACAATATCCAGATTTCCTTCATTCAGCTCTTTAATAACCTTTGTTTGTTCGGCTTTGGTTCTGAATCTTGAAAGAGCTTCTACTTTAACCGGGAACTCTTTCATTCGTTTCATGAAGGTTTTTGCATGCTGTTCAGCCAGAATAGTTGTAGGGACAAGAACTCCAACCTGTTTATTATCCATAACAGCTTTAAAGGCAGCTCTTACAGCCACTTCGGTTTTTCCAAATCCTACATCTCCACACACCAAACGATCCATGGGTTGCGGACTTTCCATGTCACTTTTTACTGCTTTAATTGCCTGATCCTGATCGGGAGTTTCTTCATATTCGAAACGGGCTTCCAACTCGGTTTGCCATCCCTGATCAGGGGAGAAAGCATAGGCTTTTTGCATTTTCCGTTTCGCATAAAGCTGGATCAACTCACGGGCAATATCTTTTACTCTCTTTTTGGTTTGAGCTTTTTTTCTGGCCCATTCTCCGGATCCAAGTTTGGTAATTCGCGGAGCAGTTCCTTCTTTTCCGGAATACTTCTGAAGTTTATGAAGACTGGATACATTCACATACAACAGTGAATCTTCCTGATATCGGAGAACCACCACTTCCTGTTCATTATCTTTTACCTGAATTTTTTTGAATCCGGCGAATTTTCCGATTCCATAATCAACATGTACAACAAAGTCACCGATGCTTAGATCCCGTAGTTCTTTAAAAGAAATCCCACCTGAATAACGTCTCTTTTTTACTTTGGGCCGGTGATATCGGTTAAAGATCTGATGATCGGTGTAAAGTGCAAGATTAGCTTCTTCAAAAACAAAACCTTCATGAAGTGACTCAACAATAAGTTTGTAATTCAGATGAGGTTGAGGATCCCCTAAAAGTTCCTCAAAACGGGTTTTCTGTCCATCATTATCACAGAGGATTACTGTTTTAATCCCTTTTTCTGAATGAGAAGTTATGTTCTCTTTAAGCAGTTTAAAATTACCGTGGAAATCAGGTTGTGGCTTAAGATCGACTTCAAATACTTTTATAGATGATGCCTTGGAAGTAGCTGCTCCCGCAAAAAGTTTTAATTGAAACCGCTCAAGTTCTGAGTTAAAGAGTTCGTTTGAAACGAAGAGACTCTCAGGGTTTTTTAATTCAGGGTTATCTTCAAGTTGATATCTTTCTGAAGCCTGGGTATATAATTTCTCAAGTGTAGATGAAATAAGAACTTCATCTTTTAGAACAAGAAGTGTGGAATCATCAAAATAGGAGAGGAGGGAATCTTTTCCGGAGTCCGATAGATTTGACAAATCGGGTACAATCCGAGCCTGATTTAAAAAAGAAATTGAACGTTGAGAATCAGCATCAAATTCACGAATGGAATCTATTTCATCTCCGAAGAATTCGAGTCTGATCGGGTATTCCCCGGAATAAGGAAATACATCCAGAATACCCCCACGGATTGCAAATTCGCCGGGTTGATCTACAAAACGAACCGGAATATACCCCTGATCAACCAGTTGTTCTCTCAATTTTTCCGGGTCAATTTCATCCCCTTTATTAATAATGATGCTTACATCATCAAGTACTGAAGGGGGGGCAACTTTCTCAAAAAGAGCTTCCGAAGAGGTTACAACGATTTTCGAAGTGGAGCTTTGAATTTGTTGTAAAGCTTCAGAACGTTGCACCAATAAACCGGAATCCACAATTTGTTCCGTATCATACGGTTTATGATTGGTAGATGGAAAATGAATGATTTCAGAATCTGAAATAAGAGTTAGATCAGATTTCAGAAACCGTTCATTCTCATCAGAATCAGTAATAATGAGAATGTTTTTAAAATTTTTATGAAGACCAATTATGGTAAATCCAAGAAAGGAACCTATACTTCCTTTTAAAAAAACCGAGCTATTTTCATTAATAATTCCGGTAAGTTTTTTTAATACATTGGAATCATTAAATTTTTTAATAAGTGATTGAATAGTCATGGACTTAGAGAACAAAAAGAAAATCTGTAAACGAAAAGATAACGCTTAATGAGCAGTGCTTCATCATCAAAATCGAAATTATTAAGCTCTACAGTACTCATTTTCTGGTCTTTACTTTTCTTCATATTTGCTTTAGAAGTAGAAGCTCAGACACAGGTAGAGGATTATTATGAAGAGGGAATTCAGCTATACGAGTCCGGGGAAATAGGACCCGCATTACAATTATGGATTGATGCTTTCAACTCAATTGAAGATTCATCGCAAATTGATCCAAGAATCGGGAGCGCATTTATTGAAATAGTAGTAAAAAATCAGCTTCAGGACTTATATCAGGCTTCATCGGTTATTTATTATTGGGCTTTATCTTCAAAAGGCACAGGAGACTTGAGAGATTTCCTGAAAACCGAAATCCTAAAGTCTGAAGCTATATTTGATGAGTTTGAATTCAACAGATTAAAAAGGGATATGGAGACTAATCCATACGAAGTTGCATTTGAGGTGCTTCAAAAATGGGTAAGCATGGATCCAACCCCCGAGTCAAGAACAAACGAAAGATTGATTGAGCACTGGGAAAGAATTATCTATTCCAAAAATCTTTTTAACAAAGCAAATAACACCGTTTTTGGTACGGATGACAGAGCCTTAACTTATATTAAATATGGAAACCCTGAGATTATCAGAAAAGGAAGGTTAGATTATAACTCGGGTATTATTTATTCAAGTGTAGCAACGGTACTTAACCCAACTGATAAAGAAGTTAAAAAGCTGATGGAGAATATTTTAGCCAATTATTATGCGGCTGAATATGAAGTTTGGGTTTACCCATTTTTATCTCCCGACGGAAGGTTTGTTAAAGTATTTGGTGAAAAATACACAACCCGTTCATTCCAGGAGATAGATGTCATAACAGACTTTATCCCCGAGTATGCGTTTAACAGGTTAAGAGGGGTTTCTACACCAGGTGGAACATATACCCCGGGCTTTTTTTTACTTTATAACTATCTACACCAGTTTGGAGCTTACGATTCATACTTTTCTGATCAGTATTCAGAACTTAACGAAATTCTTGCGCTTCCATCTAATCAGGTAAATTCAAGAAGAATTTATACTGATGGAAGTTGGGTATTTCCAAGAGTCAGAACTGCGGCAGCGGATATGAATAGGATTTTTGCCGGAGCTCCTGTTTCTAAATCAGTTTATCTGGATTCATTAGATAATGTTGAGGTAAAGGTTAAAGAATATCAATATTTTAACGAAAATGGGACGCCTAAAACTCTGTTTGTTATGAATAGCTATCCCATGGCTTTAATGTTGGATTATATGGCAAAGCAGAAGCGAGTTGATTTAAGCGATTACGGTTTAAAACACTCTGTTTTTTTGACGGAAGACAATGGTCAAAATCCCGGTAAATTAATTCAGGAGCCTTCGGTACCAGCACTTAGCAAAGGGATGGTACATCCAGCTCAAACTATATTCGAAATTTCTGGTGAAGAAAGGCGATACACACAATTTGTCTTTTCCGTTCAAGTGTTTGATAAGCTGGAATCTAATAAGCCAGGGGATAACCTTCTGCCTAAGTCACTTAAAGCAGTAGGTCGGAATAATGACATAATACCTGCAGAAAGGAAAAGAATTGAAAAATTTGATATTTCTGAGATAATGATTGGTTATCAAATTGATGAAACAAATTATGAAGATGAAGTACCCTTTATTGTAGCAATTGATAATAAAATACCATCGTTCTCAAACCTATTTATTCACTTTCAGGTGATTAACATGGAAAAAAATTCAGAAGAGAAAGTAGATTTAAGAGTTGAGTTGAATGTGAAGAAGAAAAGATCCGGTTTAGGAATCTTCAGAAGAGACAAAATAAATTCAATTAGTGTGAGCTATGATGACAACCTAACTCAAATAAGAGAAAGTTTAGAATTTGAACTTGTCGACAGAGATGCAGATAGTTATGAATTAACTCTTGAATTCTTAGATATTAACTCAGGAAACCGTATAACTCGAAAAATCGATTTTGAACTTGTCAATACTGAGTAAGTCCTTTTAGCCAGATTCTATCGATTACAAATCCAACAAAAAGCATGGAAATAGCCAATCCAAGATAGAATGGGTATCGATCTTCGTAATCAGTGTAAATGATCTCTTCGACCTTAGATTTTTCAAGCTGATCTATTTCATCATAAATTTCAATAAGCTGTTCGGTATCAGTTGCTCTATAATAGCGACCACCTGTAAGTTCGGCTACACTTGTAAGCATCTCCTCATCAATATTAACCTGGATATTCTGATATCGACGACCAAAAATTGGATCCTGAACAGGATAAGGTGCAGTGCCTCTTGTCCCAGCACCAATAGTATAGATTTTTATGCCATAAGTAACGGCCAGGTCTGCTGCGGTAACCGGATCAATTTCCCCGGCGTTATTCTGCCCGTCAGTTAGTACAATGATAAGTTTACTTTGCGTTTCACTGTCTTTTAGACGATTGATAGCAGTTGCTATACCCATTCCAATAGCGGTTCCATCTTCTATTACACCCATTTCAACTTCATCAATAAGTTGTTTTAGTAAACGATAGTCTAATGTTGGAGGGACTACAGTAAAGCTTTTCATCGCGAAAGTTACCAGTCCAATTCGATCCGAAATCCTTTTATCAACAAAATCCTTTGCAACTTCTCTGGCAGCTTCAAACCGATTAGGTTTAAGATCTTCGGCACGCATTGAGGAGGACATGTCCAGTACCATTACGATGTCAATACCCTCAGCATTTCGCTCAATAGTAGTTAATTTGAGTTGAGGTCGGGCTAAAGCTAAAATTAACAAGCTAAGTCCGCCTAAAAGAAGAAGCAGTGATAACCAATGTACATGAGATTTCCAGTTTCCTGATAAGCCTTCAAAATATTTTACAGACGAGAAAGTAAGAGATGCTCTTTTCCGAGTGAAATGACGATATAGATATATTCCAAATATGATAGGAATTATTACAAGTGCCCAAAACCATTCCGGATTAGCCCATTCCATCAGTTTTCCTCCTTTTTGATTGTTGGCTCAACCAATTCGGTATTTTCTGGTTGTTTGAACTGAGCTTCATACGTAGCTTTTTTTCGGGAAATTCTTGAGGCATCAACCAATCTTGAACGATCCAGAAAATCGATAGCATATTGATAACAAGTCCATGCATCATCCAGAGTTGGGGTATATTTGGCAAATTTAACCATATCCGAACGATTCAGTACCTGGCGTGTACTTTTAATCATCTCATGATCCACCCCAAATGCATCCAGATATCTGAATAACTCTCTCGAAGTTGATTCAAGAGCAGGAATATTATAAAGCTCTTCGAAATACGATCGTATGGAGTCACTTAATGTGGAATAGAAAAATTTATAATCCTTTGTTGTTGCCAAGTCATAGTCTTGTTTAAGATAACTTAGCGTTGACTCCAATTGGGTGAGCGGGCTGATAAATGGTTCGAACACTATTTCTTGTTCAACAGGTTTAGCATTCGCTCTTTTTCTCCATGTATAATAAGTAAGTGCAGCTGCTAATATAATTGCAATAAGGATAATTAGAACCGCCCATGGAAAACCTTTCATGTCAAAAATAGGCTTGAGAGGTTTTAGTTCAGCATCCTCAGAAGGCAGTACTGTTTTGAAATACAAAGCAATAGGATTTGAAAAAACTATACTTGTATCCCTTGCATTAATTAAGAGAATACGGAAAGGAGGAAGATTTATATCGGTATTTCCAAAAAATTGAAGGCTGTATAAAACACTATCAGCAAAATCTGTAACTCTGAATTGTCGTGTATTTAACAAATCTAAAACGGGTGGAAATGCGGAAGAATCAGGGAAAATAATACGTTCGTAAGGTTGGTTTAGCTGTAGCTTTACCGATATGGTGAATACCTCCCCAACAGTAAGAGAATCCTTAGAGGGAGATGCTGTACTATTTTGAGCATATGAATAAGAAGGGACAAGAAAAAGTCCAACGACTAGTAAAAGTGTAAAAAAATTGGTTTTAAAACTAAATAACCTCATTAAAAATAGTTGCGTCTGCTTTCGAAATTTTACTCCTTAAAATAGGGCTTATCATACTAAATATGAGAACCTTTTTAGTCCCAAATTTTGTAAAAAATGGTTCCTATGAAAATCTGAGATAAATTCGTATTCTCATCCCGAAAATTATCTACAGAGGAATGAAGTTTAAACGGGTTAAAAAAGCACTACAAAGCGTTGGTATCGTTACACTTTTCGCATCTTGCTCTTTTTTTCAGAGCAATGAAAGTGAAGTCAATTATGTTAATTCTGTCACTTCGGAATCTTTAATTGAGATTAAAGAACAACCCGTTTTAGATGAATATGGTTTTGTTCAAAAAGGGGAAATTATCCAGCAGGGTAAGGTTAAGAGAAATGAAAGTTTATACATCATACTCAGGTCATTAGATGTATCTCCCCAAACAATTAAAGAAATAGAGATAGAATCTAAAGGAAAATTTCAGACTAACAGAATTAGGCCTGGTCAACGCTACTTAACCTATATGGATTCAGGTACGAATCAGGTGAGCAGACTTATTCTTCATAATGACTTACTTAATTACATAGTCTTTGATCTGGAAAATGGAGTTAATGTTGAAAAGGGAAAAAAAGAAATTACCAGTAAGATTACAGAGACTTCAGGTATAATTACATCTTCCTTATATGAAGCTTTACTTGAGAATGGAGTTGACCCATTATTGGGAAATAAACTAAGTGAGATTTTTGGGTGGCAGGTTGATTTCTTCAGAATTTATGAGAATGATTCTTACAAAGTCTTTTATGAACAACAATTTGTGGATGATACACCATATGGTGTAGGTAAAATTCTTGCAGCCGAGTTTACCCATAAAGGGGAAGTTTACGACGCCTTTTTTTACGAGACTAACGATCGGGCCGGCTATTTTAACAGTGAAGGAAACGGTGTACAAAAAGCATTATTAAAAGCCCCATTTACTTATTCTCAAAGAGTGAGCTCAAATTTTTCTCATAGTCGTTTTCATCCCGTTTTAAAAACCAGAATGCCTCATTATGGAGTAGACTACGCAGCTCCACTTGGAACCCCGGTAATTGCTGTTGGAGATGGTACCATTATCGAATCAAGATATCGTGGACCAAATGGTAATATTGTTAAGATTCAACATAATAGTACCTATACAACTGCTTATTTACATTTAAATGGATTTGCCAGCGGGATTAAGAAAGGTGTGAAAGTGAAACAAGGCCAGGTTATTGGTTATGTTGGAAGAACAGGAAGGGTAACTGGGGTTCATCTTGATTATAGGATTTATAAAAATAACCAACCAGTAAATCCATTAACAGTTGATCTACCTCCAAGTAAAGCTATTTCCAAAGAAGAAATGAAAAAGTTCAGACTGACTGTAGAAAAATATAAGTTTCAGCTTAGTCAGATAGGGGAAGAGCTGCTCGCTTCGGTTTATTATACCTATTAAGCTTAATTAGTACCGACTCATTCTTCGCTGGAAGAAATTCATAAGAGGTCGTACATAAGATTTATTGGTACTTACATTAACCGCATCTACTTTCATTTTCAGAAAAGTATCATCAAGTGATTTTTGATGAATGTGTTTTTTCTTTCGGTATGCTTCACGGATTTTTTTATTCGAAGTATCAATGAGTATTTCTTTTCCGGATTCAGCATCCTGAAATGGGACTAGCCCAATATCGGGAAGTTCTTCCTCGAAGGGATCATTTATAACAATACTAACCAAATCATGTTTTTGGTTTGTAATGCGCAGTTGTTTTTCAAAACTTTCATCTTGAAAATCGGAAGCTAAAACAACAATGGCTCGGCGGTCTAAAAGCCTGTTCACATAGCTTAATGCGTCTGCGATTTTCGTACCCACGCCCTTTGGCTTCGTAGTATAAAGTTCTCTAATCAAACGGAGTACATGGGTTCTTCCTTTCTTAGGCGGAACAACTTTTTCAATGATATCACTGAATAAAACCAGTCCAACTTTATCTCCATTTTTGATCGCGCTAAACGCAAGAACAGCAGAGATTTCTATGGCTATATCCATCTTTCTTTGATGGTCACTTCCGAAGACACCACTGGCAGAAATATCCACGCAAAGCATGAGTGTTTGTTCTCTTTCTTCCTCGAAAATTTTGATGTATGGGTCACCAGTTCGGGCTGTTACATTCCAATCTATTTGGCGAATATCATCGCCATAATTGTATGCCCTAACTTCCGAAAAAGCCATTCCCCGACCTTTAAACGCAGATTGGTACTCACCGCCAAAAAGGGTATTTACCAAACCTTTAGTCTGGATTTCAAGCTTTCGGATTTTCTTTAAAACTTCCTTAGATATCATGGCTCTTTTTAATAAGAATATAACACGGAAGAAAATTTTAAAGAAGTAAAAAAGTGTATTTGGTTAAGCGCTTACATTTATATAATAAAACATATAATAATAAAAATAATTAAAAATACTTATTCATTATTACATTTGTACTATATTTTAAAATCTGATTAAAATAAATATTAAAGAAAATCAATCTTTAAGCATACTTTAAGAACTATTTTCGTTAGAGCCCTCTAATCTTCAGTGCATTCATCTGAGGGGCTAAATTAAGCCTATCTAATCCTGTCTCTTTTGGTATGGTGGTATTTTTAATACATGCAAAAATGTATACAACAATCACTAAACCAAGTATCATGAAAAACAAGTGTACTTTTCTAGTAATAATCTTTCTGGGTTTGGCTGTGCAAACTTTCGCACAGCAGAGTAATGGGATTTCATCTGTTCTTGAAGTCTACCGAATCACCACGAATGAAGAGGGTGAAGAAATTGCAACTGAAACTACCGAGGTAACGCCGGGCGATTTGATTGAGTACCGGCTTATCTACACAAACAATTTGGACAATGGCATTACTCAGTTAATGCCGGTTCTTCCCATCCCGATCGGAATGGAGTACGAACTCGATTCTGCGAGTCCAAACGCAGAGGGTGCCAGCCTCTCCAATACTGGCAATTCTTTCCAACGACTACCCTTAACTCGTCAAGTGCGACAACCTGACGGAACCACAGCTGAAGAATTGGTTCCGGGCCGTGAATATCGAAGGCTACGCTGGTTGGTTCCGTCACTAGATGCGGGGGAACAAGTCATTCTTGTCGCCAGAGTTAAGGTGATAGATAACTAGTCTTATGGAAAATCAAACAAACAATAAATCAATAATTCTAAACCTAAACAGGATAGAAACCATGAATAAAAACAAAACACAAAACACACGTAGCAAAGCTTCTCGCTTTGCGTGGTTGTTTTTGGTTTTTGGCGTTTTACTCAGCATTACATCTGTAGATGTATTTGCTCAGGTGCCTCCTGCCAATACACCCATTGGTAACCAAGCCAGTGCAACCTATGTTGACAATGGCGGTACTCCGCAATCGGTTACATCGAACACAGTTGAAACCATCGTTCAACAAGTAGCTGGTGTTACCATTACTCAGGATATTAGCCTTACGGTTAGCCCTGGTGGTCAGGTATCATACCCACATACAATCACAAACACCGGTAACGGGGTGGATAAGTTTGATCTTACCACGCTAGCCGGAAGCGGTGATTTTACCTACAGCAACATTCAAATCTTTCCCGATGTGGATGGTAACGGGGTTCCGGATAACTTTACGGAAATCTTTGAAACTCCAAATATTTCCTTTCCGGGAAATACAGGAGGGAATCCAAACACCTACGGCGTAGTAGTTGTTGCGACTGTTCCTTCGGGAGGAGTTAACGATGGAGATTCACAAAGTTTCCAACTTACCGCAACAAGTGATCTCGATTCAAATGAATCTGCTTCAAATACCAACACGACAACTGTAGATGAAGATGCTGTCGTAAATGTGCAAAAAGCAAGGAGTGTACAGAACGTAGCAGTAGGTGATACGGTAACGTATACGTTATCCTACACCGAGGCGGGTGGTAACTCTAACGCTTCGAATCTTGTCATCAAAGATCCACTTCCAGCGGGAGTAACTTATGTTCCTGGATCCGGTCGTTGGTCTGGTGCATCAGGTGTGCCTTTAACAGATTCCAATACTGGCGAAACAGCAAGTGGTATCACGTATGAGTTTGACGATTCCGGAGTTGCAGACTCTGTAATCGTACAAATTGCGAATATCAATTTTGGATCTGCGGGTAATATCTCATTCAAGGTTACAGTAAACGCTGGAACAGAAGGAAATACTATCCTAAACACGGGTTCTTATTACCATGATGATGCGTTAACACCAACTACTACAAACGCAGCCGATATCATTGTTGATGAGAATTATGATATCGAATCGATTGGAACTGATACCGTTTCTATCGGAGAAGTAAACCAGGGCTCGATCGTTAATTTTGTGAACAAGTTTGTAAACGAAGGTACAGCTACCGATACCTATACGATTACTACTACTAACAATAACTACCCATCTGGTACTACTTTTACGTTCTACAAAGCGGATGGTGACGATCTTCCAACTTCTCCGTTTACCCAAGGTGGAGGAGGACAGTATATCACGGGGCCGGTTGCCGTAGGTGATACTATTACGGTTATTTTACAAGTAAACCTACCTTCTGGTGTAAGTGGGGGACCATATTCGGTTGTTAAAACCCTTACGTCGGTAAATGATCCGTCTGAAAGTGATTTCCATGTGGATGCTTTAGACGGTATTAAAACTCCTACTGTAGATATCACCAACGATGGAGCAATCGGAACAGGAACAGGTGTGGGGCAAGGACCTGAAACCAATCCGGTAAGTACTATTACAACCAATCCGAACAATACAGTTACGTTCAGTTTATGGATTACCAATACCAGTGCTCAAAGTGATAAATATGCACTTGCATTTGGTACTGATACAACTGTTGCCGGAGATATCACCGGAACCTTACCTACTAATTGGACGGCTACTTTTACAGACCCTAACAATGGGAATTCAACTGTAACATCAATGCCTCCAAACGGACAAGGTAATCTTGCTCCGGGAGATTCTATTGAAGTAGATTTCAACGTGACTATTCCTGCCGGTTATGCTCCGGGAGATGTGGAACTATACGTTCGTGCTTTATCTCAAACAACCGGTGCAAAGGATATAAAACATGAAAGAGTTGCTGTAAACACAGTAAGAAGTCTATCTCTAACATCTAATAATACTGGTGTTGTAGCTCCGGGTGGTTCTGTGAATTACACTCACACACTAACGGTAAACAGTAACGTAACAGAGAATGATGGTACTAACACTGATTTCTACATCGAACTAACTAATTCCATCCCAGTAGGTTGGTCAGCTGTGGTTTATTGGGATACAGATGAAGATGGAAGTGTAACATCCGCTGATTCATTGCTAACGGATGCGGCTACTCCAGGTTCTATAGACCTGCCATCTGGCGTTGGATCGTTGGTTTTTGGTGACCAACTCAGGTTCATTGTCAACGTAAATGCAAGTGTGGCACTTGAAGATGGTGCTACTAATCAGACCACCATCACCATATCTGATGAGGGTGTTGTCGGACTTGCTGATGTTTTCAACAACGACCAAACCGAAGTTCAAGCTGGTGTAATAAACATTTCCAAGTTCCAGGCACCTGACGTTTCAGGTTCTGCTGGAACATTTACATCAAACCAGTTTAATGTATTTCCCGGGGATACCGTTTGGTATAAAATCGTGGTAGTAAACGATGGTTCTCAGACGGTAACTAATGTAGTTGTACAAGACGTAGTTCCTTCCTACACCACCATAGCTGTACCAGCTACGGTAACGCAAGACATTGGTACCATTACCGGACTTGCATTGGATCCAGCCAATCCAACAGCAGGAAACACAGGTACTGTAAAGGTGACCACACCATCACTTCAATCAACCCACCAATTCACCATCATTTTTGCGGTGAAAGTGGATGAATAACAAGAATTCTTAACCCAGACATGGAGATGGGGGTGATACCCCTGTCTCTCTTTTAAAACAAATAGTGAATAGATTTTTCCCACATATTATCCTTTTGATACTTGCCATGTTCGGCGGGGTGGGAAGAGTTTATGCACAAGATGCTCCGCCTCCAGGTGAACAGATTATTAATCAGGTTACCAGTACCTATGTTGAAAATGGAGGAACTGCTGTAAGTGTATTCTCGAACGAAGTACAAGTGGTAGTTGAAGGGATAACAGAATTTAATTTCTGGCCAAACAATTCAATGGTTCAATTCAGAGGGAGAAGTGTTGAGTTTAGTCATTATGTGAGAAACACTGGCAACGCATCAACAATAATTGATATCAAAGGGTACAATACTGGCGGAGATGACTTCGATATGCAGGATCTTGCATGGACAAGTTCTGGATTGACAGAAAATAGTGCGGCAATTGCAAGTGATGATACAATTTCAACATCGGTCGTCCTTGAACCGGGACAAGAATTTGGAGTCACATACATAGGATGGATTAGTAACCTTGAGGAGAGAGAAAGACTTTCCTCAATTATGGTATTTGAAGCCACTTCGAGAGAAACAGGCCTGACAGTTACAAATGCCGATACAATCACCATTCAACTTGGAGCAGTTGTTGATGTACAAAAAGAACAAATTGGAGTAACTGAAGATCTGAGACAAGGGGATAGCTTTGGGTACCGAATTCAGGGAGAAAATATTGGTGATTTAACTGCACTGCCGAGATTAATTACAGTTGATGGTATTGAAGTTGAAAAAGTAATTCTAACTGATTCAATTCCGGTAAATCTGACATTCAACTCATTTGAAGAATTCGACAAAGGAGTACCATACTACCATGTTAACGAAGGTGGAGTTCTTGAATTTACAACTGCACCACCTGAAGACCTTTCTACTGTAGATATTATTGGAATAGGGTTTGATTCGCTAAATGTGGGTGAAACTTTTGATGCAACTTTCTCAGTGTCTGTAAATGATAATGCTACTGGTTCAGTCTTAAATATCGCCGAAATTTCTTATGTAGATCCGGATGGTACTGTTACTTCTGCTGCGGCTTCAAATGAGGTTGTCGCTGAACTCCCGGAAGTCGCGGCTGCCATCGATTATTTTACAAATGATGAATTTGATGAAGAAACCGGAACTTCCGGAATTGGAGAACCGCTTCATATTCAGGCATCTGCATCTGCTTGTAATGAAAACAGAGCTGAAATCGAGATCGTAATCATTGAAATAAGTTCTACTCTCACAGGAGATATGGAAACATATACTGGTGTTGAAACCGGTCCGAATACGGGTAAATTCAGGATTCAGGAAGAAGTACCAACTAGAGACGGCTTCGTTTTTCCAGTGGTAATCGATAATAAAATTCTGGAAACAGGCGAGGATGATGTAATAATAGCCGAACTACAGTGTAATGGATTAAGAGGCGGTGGAGGTACAGCGGCAACTATTGAAGCTGAAGTGCTGGTTGATCCATTTGGTATTGTATTTGATAGTGAGACAAATCAGGTTGTTCCGGGCGCAGAAGTTCGCATTTACGATGTTACGGGAGCAAATAATGGTGGCAACCCGGGCGGACTTGCCAGAGTATTTACAGCCACTGGAAGGGAAGAGACTTCCAGTATTTCAATCAGCGAAAGTGCAGGTAAATTTAAATTCCCATTCCTTCGCCCGGGGACATACAGGATTGAAGTTACTCCTCCAAGGGGGTATACATTTAGCTCGGTTGTGCCTGTTGATTCATTACCGGATAATCGGGTTGTTGAAAGAAGTGCTTCCTACGGTATGGACTTTGATATCATTGGGCAACCAACTGGTTTAGACTTTGATATTCCATTAGATCCACAAGCTCTCGGTGTTCTTTTAGCAGAAAAGACCGTTGATCGTTCGGTCGCAGAAATAGGTGACTTCGTAAACTATACTATAACACTTAAAAGTGAAGCTGTAAATACGGTAGAGAATCTGACTGTTTATGATAAACTCCCATTTGGTTTCGAGTATCAACCTGGGTCTGCAAAACTGGATGGAGTAGCATTGGAGGATTCAGCTTCAGGGATTGGACCGGATCTGGAATTCGAAATTGGAGATATAGAACCAGGACAAACATTAGTTCTTACTTACCGGGTATATCTGGGACCGGGATCAGAAAGAAGTGACGGGATTAATGTCGCTGTTATTCAAAGTGATGAACTTGTTGTAAAGACCAGTAATCAGGCCAAAGTTAAAATTGAAGTGCGTGGAGGGGTATTTAATGACGAAGCACTGATTATCGGAAAGGTATTTCTGGATTGTGATGAGAATAATATGCAGAACGGCACAGAAATGGGGATTCCTGGAGTCCGTCTGTATCTTGAGAATGGTAATTATGTTATTACAGACAGCAACGGGATGTATTCTTTCTATGCAATTAATCCAAATAAGCATGTTCTGAAACTGGATAATTACTCGCTTCCTACCGGAGCAAAAATGAAAGTACTTGACAATCGACATGCTTTTGACCCTTCCAGTCGTTTTGTTGATGTGAAAAAAGGAGAGCTGCACCGTGCCGATTTTGCTGTTTGTGAATGTAATGGTGATATCATTAACGAGATAAAAGAAAGAGCTGACTTGATTAACGGGGTTGTAAAAGACAATCTGTCTTCTTCGCTAAAACAAAGTTTTTCAATCAATGAAAGAGTCGCAGGTTCAGGAAACTCAAGTATTGCAACCGGTACAATTGGTAATGTAAAAGCCCCTGTAATTGAACAATCGACTCCGGGCAAGGTGATCGAAGAAGTGTCTATGGTAGAAATCAATAATGATTCTACTCCTTCTCTTTCAATTGAAGAAATGATTCTGAATACAGATGCTGAGCTTGGTTTCCTGAATATTGCAGATGGAGATACAATCAGAAGTGAAAAAGTTACTATTTGGGCTAAAGGAAAACAGGGAGCATTATTCGATTTATTTGTGAATGGAGAAATAATAGGAGCCCACAGAATTGGACAGCGTTCTGTTCTTCAAGCGGAAGGAATTCAGGTTTGGGAATATGTAAGTATAGATTTACAGCCAGGAAAGAATGAAATCGAGTTGGTTGAGGGCGATCCATTTGGAAATATCAGAGCATCAGAAAAAATTACATTGGTTACCCCTGGTGCCCTGAGTGAAGTGGTTGTAACTGTTCCAAGAAATAATGTTTCTGCCGATGGTACTTCCACAGCTTTAGTTAACATAAAACTGGTGGATGGAGACGGCGTTAAGATAGGTTCCAGGATGCCGGTTACTTTGGACGTTTCAAAAGGAGTATGGAAAGTTGCGGACCTTGATGCCCAACAACCCGGAACTCAGGTATTTATTGAGAATGGAGAAGCTACATATGAACTTCAATCTACCATAGAACCTGCGACATCAAAAGTAAGAGCATCGGTAGGTGTTATTCAGGGAGGGGCAAAAGTTGAGTTTCTTCCCGATCTGCGACCAATAATTGCAGCTGGTATTCTGGAAGGAACTATCCGATTGAGGGAACCACTTAATATCAGCAGCGATGTAGATAATGACGGGTTTGAAAGAGAGTTGAAACAGCTTTCATACAACATGAATGCGTTTACCGCTGACGGACGTTTCGCATTCTTCCTAAAAGGGAAAGTTTCCGGAAAGACATTACTGACAGCTGGGTTTGATTCAGAAAAGGAAAAAGAAGAGCGTCTGTTCAGAGATATCAGACCTGAAGAATATTATCCTATATATGGTGAGTCTTCTATCAAAGGATTTGATGCACAATCTTCAGGAAGACTATATATACGTCTTGATCGAGGCAAAACTTACGCTCTTTACGGTGATTTTATCACTCAGGAAAATCATCAGGATATTCAGTTAAGCGGTTATAGTCGTTCTCAGAATGGATTGAAAACATATCTGGAACAAGGAAAACTTTCGGTGGAAGCGTTTGGTGTAAGCTCAATTTCTGCAAGAAGAATAAGAGAATTCAGAGCTCAAGGGGTATCCAGATACGAACTCCCAGACCGCGATCTGATAGATAACAGTGAAATTATTGAGTTAATTACTTATGACCGTGAGCAAAGTGAAGTAATTCTTTCAACAGAGCGGTTAACAAGATTTAGTGATTACGTAATTGATCCTTTTTCAGGAGTTATCACTTTTAAAAATCCTGTGTTTAGTGTGGATGGAGATTTTAATTCGGTATTTATCAGAGCGACCTACGAAGTCGAAAATGATTCTGAAAGATATTTAATAGGTGGTGTAAGAGGTGATGTTGAAGTAATAGACGGTCTTAACGTTGGTGCAGGTATCGTTCAGGATAATAATCCAACAGGCGATTTCACTATGGCCAGCACTAATTTGAATTTTGAGTTAGGTCAATCCACAAAAATTATTGCCGAAGCCGCACATACAATATCAGAAAATGAAGGAACCGGAAATGCGGGAAGGGTAGAAGTTCGTCATAAAGGAAACAGGTATGAATTAAATGGTCAGGTTGGGCGATCGGATGAGAACTTTAGTAATCAAGGTGCAAGTTTAGGACAATCAAGAACAGAAGCCAATGCAAGAGGTCGATTTAATCTGACTTCATCAACTAACCTAAATGCTGAATTCAGGTTATCAAGAAATGATACTACCGGGGATCAGACTCTTGGAACTCTTGTGGGAATTAAGCATTCATTCCAGTCAGGAATCAATGCTGAATTAGGAGTTCGTCATTCTGAACAGACTAATAGCACTTCTGAAGATGTAACTAATACCAATCTTAGAACTAAAGTTACAACTAAGCTTCCTTTTGTTATCGGGGCTTCAGCATTTGGTGAGTATGAACAGGATCTGAATGCAGTTGACCGGAAGACCATAGCTGTTGGTGGCGACTATAAAATCAAAAACATTGCTAAGGCTTATGCTAAGCATGAATTTATTTCAAGTGCAGGTGGCCGATATACCCTTCAAAGTAATGCGCAGAGAAATAATACTGTATTCGGTATTGATGCAAATTATATGAAGAATGGTAAAATTTTCAGTGAATACCGAATGAATGATGCGCTGGATGGAAGAAGCGGTCAGGCTTCATTAGGACTGAGAAACAGATTTAGTTTGAGAGAAGGATTAGCATTAAATGCAGGATTCGAACGGATATTTACAGTTCAGGGGCCAAGTACCAATGATGGAACCGCAATTTCAAGTTCTATTGAATACACTGGAAATCAAAACTGGAAAGGATCTGCAAGAGCAGAGGCTCGTTTTGGAGCGAATGCCAATAACTATTTGAGCAGTCTTGGATATGGTTTGAAAATCAATACCGACTGGACTTTCCTTGCAAGGAATATCATGGCAATCACCACAACTGAAGGAACTTCAGGAATTCGAAAACTTCAGGAGCGACTTCAGATTGGTGCCGCTTACCGTAATACAGCTACAAACCAGTTTGATGCACTAGTCAGGTATGAGTTCAAATATGAGATAGATCAGAACATAGCCCCGGATTTCTTCCGAACAGCTCATGTGCTTTCTACTCATGCGAATTATCATCCGACTTCAGATTGGGTATTCTCAGGAAGAGTGGCTGCTAAATATGCACTTGAAAGCGATGATCAACTTAGGTCGGAGTCATTCCTTGAATTAATCTCGGGAAGAGCAATGTATGACATCAATGAAAGATGGGACGCTGGTATCAATGCAAGTATTCTCGCTAACAGTGATTTCACTACTAAAGATTATGGTCTGGGTCTGGAAGTAGGTTATCTGGTTGCTACAAACCTTCGTCTTGCTATCGGTTTTAACTTCTTTGGGTATGAAGATGAGGATCTGGCGGCTAATAACTATACCCAAGCAGGAACTTATCTGGGCTTCAGTTATAAATTTGATGAGCAAATATTTAAGAATCTGGCACCTGAGCGAAGTAAGAATTTCATCGATGAAGACATGTACCTGACCTGCGTTCCTTGTGAGAAGCCAATGGATATTCAAACAATGCCTGTGGATATGCCTGATTACTCTCTTGATCCGGTTACTCTGGCGGCAGCAGATTTTGATTATAAACCACTTACGACTTACGTACTTCTTCCTCGTCAAATCCATTTCGATAACAACAAATCCTATATCAATCAGTCGACGGCACAAATGCTGGATAAAGTTGCCAAGTTCCTGATGAATGAAGACGATTACATAATCAATCTATCCGGATTTACAGATACAAAATCTTCTGTGGAATATAACCAGGCATTATCTGACAGAAGATCCATGGCTGCTCGTGCTTATCTGATTGCAGCAGGTGTTGAAGACAGAAAACTTGTAATAGACGGGTATGGTGAACTTCAATCTAAAGGAGAGAATATTGTTGAAATGGCACTGGAGCGTAAGGTTCAACTTGATCTTAATGAGTTGAACAGCAAAGTTACATTTGTTGATCAGGTTGAGGATTTACAGATTCAGCAAAAAGCAGCAAGAATCGGAGCATGGGATTACATCTTTAAATCTGAACATAATGCTGTTCCAACGAATATGAATCTTGCTTCCGGAGCAACCCGATTGAGCTACCTGAATAAATACATTCTCCAAAGAATAGCGATGACCATGAAGCAGTATCCATCGGTAGTTGTAACAATTGGTCTTCCAAATGATGACAGATTTAATACACTTCAAAATGTGATTCTTGAAGAATTAAGTAATCATGGTGCGGATATCATGAGATTCATGTTTACACGTGGAGCAACCGGAGATGCCAATACTGTTCGATTTGATTACAGAAATGCTGAGAACCTGACCTTTATTGATCAGCGTGATGACGTGAAGTTTGCTAATAACAATGAAATCCCTGCATTGCTTGAAAGTTTACTGCAAATACTTAATACACGTCAAGATTATGCATTAATACATGACTTGTCTCAAAGTTATGTAGTTCCTGATCGTGTAAACTTTAGCCCGGGTATTGCGCTACTGGATAATGAAACAGAGGCTGTATTATCAAGAATTGGATCTTACCTCAGAAATAATCCATCAGTATATCTGGAATTAATTGGAGACGGAAGCGCCATTGAATCCAGAAGAATGAAAGCTATGCTCGATTATCTGGAAGAATGGGGTATTCAGCCAAACAGAATTACAACAAGCAGAAGTACGATTAATACACAAGGAAAGTCTATTCGTATTGAATATAGAAATGCAGATTCCATCAACCTAAGAAACATCGAGTTCTTAAACAGAGATAGGGGGCAAAACTGATGGAACATGGAAAAAGAAAATTACTGGGTAAAAAAATGAATATGAAAACGATCATAAAAGGACTTGTATTCCTGTTTATGGTTTCCCTGATACTGGGAAATACAGAGAAAGTGATAGGGCAGGTAGTTGTAAATGAAACCACTTTAACATCTGGGACTTACACGGTACCAGAAGACGGACAGGTAACCATCACAATAGCTGGAGCAGATGGTGGTAATGGAACAAATACTATTGGTGGAGAAGGAGCAACAGCTACTGCAACCTTTACTGTGAATGCTGGGGATGTAATTCGCTATGTTGTTGGAGAAGCTGGAGTGAATAGCAGTTCCGGATCAAGTGCTGGTGGTGGTGGGAGTACCGGAGTATATATAAATGATACATTGGTAATGGTTGCTGGTGGCGGTGGTGGTGGAGATAACTCAAATGGAGCGATAGGATTAGGAGGTAACAATACAACCGCAGGTGATGCAGGTACTGGAAATGGTCCGGGTACAGGGGGTACAAATGGAAATGGAGGAGGAACAACTACTCAAACCAATGCCGCCGGTGGAGGTGGTGGTATATTTTCAGCAGGGGGATCTGGTGATGCAAACGGTGGAGCTCGAGCAGATGCAACCGTAACAAATCTGAATCAGTTACTGGATATTGCAAACGGGGGAGCGGGAAATGGTAGTGGTACAGAAGGTGGACGAGGCTTTACAGGAGGTGGTGGAGCAGACAGTAACTATAGTGGCGGTGGTGGTGGATACTCTGGCGGTGGTGGAGCTGGAGCTAATGGCTCTGCCGGTGGTGGTGGTTCTTTTGTTGATGCTTCTGCAGTTTCCAGTAACATAATTGCCGGAAGTGATGGAAGCGGATCTCTTTCAAATGGTAGTATTTCTGTAACCTATACAGATCAGACATCACCTGGAGCTCCGGTTAATGTCAGTGCTTCTTCAGTTTCTTCTGGAAATATTGAAATTAGCTTTGATGATGTTGAAGATGTGGGAAGTGGTGTCTCATCTTATTCTGTTAAACGGGCAATTGCTCAGGGTGGTCCTTATTCTCAGATAGGAACCGTTACAGAAGATGGAAGTACTTCATACACCTTTACCGACAATGCTACTGTAAACGCTACTACTTATTATTATATAGTCACAGCTATTGATGGAGCTGGTAATGAAAGTACAAATTCCACGGAAATATCGGCAATCAGTGATGATACTGCTCCAACACTTAGTTCAGCTACGATAAATGAAGCAGTCTTAATCCTGATCTATGATGAGGACTTAAATTATGGATCAGTTCCTGCATCTGGTGACTATACTGTCCTTGTAAATTCTTCACCTTCCTCAATTTCCCAATTAGAGATCTCTTCGGATTCTGTAATAATCACCTTAAATACCGCTGTTGAAACTGGAGATATTGTTACTATTTCTTACACAGCTAATGCAAATCCTATTGAAGATTCAGCAGGTAATAATGGCGCTAACCTATCAGGAGAAAGTGTAACCAATACTACAATAACAATACTACCAACTCCACCAGACAATATTACTGTTAATGCAGTAGCTGGTGGTAATATTGAACTAACGTTTGATGATGTTAATTCTCCGGATGGAATTGATAGCTATTCAATTAAAAGATCAACTTCAGAAGGCGGACCGTACTCCCAAATCGGTACGGTTACAGATAATGAAAGTACCAGCTATACTTTCACTGATAACACAGTTACCAATGGCACAACCTACTATTATGTAGTTTCCTCTATAGATGATAACTCACAGGAAAGTGTTAATTCGGAGGAAGTATCAGCTACATCAGACAATGTAAACCCGGTTCTTCAGCTTGCTTCTGTAAATGGAGAATTTCTGACTTTGGATTATGATGAAACAATGGATTTAGGTTCTGTCCCTTCTATTGGAGATTTTACTGTAAGAGTTAACGGAAGTAATAGAACTCTTACTAATGTTGCGATTAATGGGCCGAGGGTAATATTAACTCTTGACCCCGAAGTTCAAAGCGCGGATAATGTTGAGATTGATTACGTTTTTGGTACTAATCGATTACAGGATGTGGCCGGAAATGATGTTGCTGAATTCTCCAATCAAAATGCCGCTAACTATACCTACAATCCAACCTCTTACGGACCAGACCCGTGTCCAATTGTAAATGGTCAGGATGCAGCCTGGGCATGTTTTTCAGGAACTTACGGTGGTGCTTCTATGACGGCAGCGGTTGGTGGACTTGAAATAGCTACAGTTTCAGCGGTTGGAGCAAATGCTACTTTCGCACCTAATGCATTACAGCAGTGGGCAAGCGGAGCTTTTTCAGGTGATCAATTCAATGGACCTCAGATAAATCCAAGCGGTGCAAGCGGAGATGCTTCTTCTTTGGATATCAATATTCCTTCTTTTATTCCATCTGATGCATTGATTTTATCCCTTAACAGATTACGTCCTAATGCTGGCGGTACTTCCTATACTCTTGAAGCTTTTGATGGAACCAATACCAAGGTCACCGTTAACGATTGGATTACTGGTCAGGGAACAGATGGTGGAGTTTGTACCAATAGTGTAATTCTTAACTATACCAATGGAAATACCACCATCGAGTTCCAACCTACGGTTTCAGGAAATCCTTCGTGTGCATCTTCATCAACACCCGTTTGGTTCAGAATTACAGATCCCGATGTTGAGCGTATTGAAATTCGAAAAGTAGCTTCGCAAGCCGATAACATTCATATTGGTCTGGCTGTAGTTGCAGATTTTGGAGATGCTCCTGCTACTTATGGAACTCAATATAGCGGAATCGGAAACCCTCCCGCATTCCATTTGTTAAACAATGGAAGTCCAAATACTATGTTTTTTGGGGCTAATGTTGATGGAGATGGGAACGGAGCTCCGGGATCTTCATCAAACGGAGATGATACAGAATCAGTTGGTCTGGGGAATGGTGATGACGAGGATGCAATATCTCAACTTAATGATTTCAATTCAGCGCAATCCAGTTACAGCACAACCCTTGTATGTACAAATGGAGGGAACGTAGGGGGATGGATTGATTTCGATCTCTCCGATACCTTCGATCCGGATGAATTTACATCTACGGTTTGTTCAGCAGGCAGTGCAACCCTAACCTGGACTGGTTTAAGCGGGTTAGTGACTGGACCAACCTATGCAAGGTTCAGAATAGCAAGCTCATTGAGTGATGTTATCAATCCAACCGGATACGCTTTAGATGGTGAAGTAGAAGATTATCAGGTAAACATTATTGAACCACCAACGCCAGATCTTGAACTCGTCAAAACGGTTGATACCCCAAATGCTGTTGAAGGAGATCAGGTAATATTCACACTTATGGTTACCAATCCCGGAGAATACATTGCATCGGGAATAAAAGTGACAGATCAACTTCCAAATGGACTGACTTATGTTTCATCAGTAGCGAGTCAGGGTACATATAATTCATCGAGTGGGATATGGAATATCGGCACTATTGATGAAGGTGATACCACAAGTGTAACTTTGAATATTATTGCTTTGATTGATGCCGGAACACTTGGCAATACAATTCTGAATACAGCCATTATTACTTCTCTAAATGAAAGTGACCCTGAGCTCGGTAATAACTCGGCGTCTGCAGGGGTCACGGTAGTTCCTGAATCTTCAGATATTGAACTATCCATCTCCGTTGATGATAATACTGCCTTAGAAGGGCAGCTCCTTGTTTTCACAATTACAGCAACAAATAATGGTCCCAAGGGAGCAACCGGACTTACAATCATTGATCAGATCCCATCCGGATTAGCCTATATTTCTTCTTCAGCTACAAAAGGTACATACGCTAACAGTACCGGAATTTGGACGATCGGAAACCTCGCAAACGGAGAAACAGCCACCTTAACACTATCAGCAACAGTTAATGCGGGTACAGAGGGCAATCAAATAACAAATTCGATAGATGTTAATGCTTTAAATCAAACAGACCCGATTCCCGGGAATAATACGGTCTCACAAGTAATAGATGTAGTAACCCCGGGTTTCCCATCTAATTGTAGTGAAGTTCCATACTTAAAGTTTAATGGTAATACTTTAATTAATGGATCGGCAGGACAAGTTGGGGCAATTTATCTCTTCGAAGATATTGTATCTGGAGTTGATGCAGAAGTAGAAATCATTACGATTAATAATGCCGTACTTAATGCCTTTGATGCTACCGGAGCAGGGGGAGCAGTAAATAATTTCCAACCTGAAATAGGTGTAGTGGATGATACTCAGGCTAATGGATACATAGATTTTGAATTCAGGTTTTTTGTTGCAAACTCTCAAACACCAAAATATTTAACATTTGCAGCTTCAGGAATTGATATTGATGGAGATCCTTTAAGTGAATTTGTTGGCTTTCAGCAGCTAACCTCTTTTACAGTTGAACAAAATACAAATCTTGTTGTTGATGCTTTTGGCATTTACACAACATTTGAAGCTCCCGGAACTCAGGAAATCGGAGGCATTGATACATCAGCAACCAGCAATCTTGTTTATTCTACTTATACAAACGAACAAAAATTTAGATACAGGGCAGGGATAAAAAACCCCAGCGGAACTACAGCACGACAATTTTCTTTGGGATTTAGTCCTTGTATCGTAAACGGTTTCAGCAACCCAACATCAACAAATATTGTAGATGTTTCAGTTACAAAATCGGTTAATTTTGTAACTCCCTCAGTTGGCGATACCGTTACATATACCATTAATGCAAAAAACGAACAGGGTAATACAGTTGGTAATGTTGAAATTACCGATCAGTTACCTGTTGGATTAACTTTTGAATCTGCTTCTGCAACTTTAGGCTCTTATAATTCGGGATCAGGAATTTGGAATATTGGAACTCTCTCTGGACAACAAACGGCTTCACTTACATTAAAGGCTATTGTTAATTCAGGTCAGGAAGGCAACACCATTGGAAATTCCGCTACACTTACAAATCATACGGGAACAGATGGCAATACCACCAACAATTCTGGTAGTGTAGATATTATCGTTTTTGATCCAACTTCGGGATTAACATGTAACGAGCCTCCATTGTTTTCTTTTGTGAATCCATCCCTTGAGCAAGGCGTTCCGCTGCAAGTGAACTCAGTGTATCGTTTCAGTAATGTAAGTTCAGGGGTAGACGCTCTTGTAAGAGTTGTAGCTATAAACAATGCAACTCTCGATGATATCGATGAAGATGGAATAGCGAATTCTCCAGCAAACTTCAGTCCATTTTTTACCGCTAATGCAGGAGGTGGATATATTGATTATAAAATTACGCTGGTACAAACAGGTACAAATACACCTGTAAAAAGAAACTTTGCTCTAACCGGTTTAGATATCGATGGATACAATGCAGGAAATGGAAATACAATCCGTGATTATCTCGGTTTTTCTCAAAACCAATCTAATACGGTAGAGTTTGCAACTAACCTTGGCGTCTCTACCGCCGGTGCATTCCAGTTATTCGAATCGTCAGTAACAACAGATGGGAACGGTACCTTTGATACCGACCACATGGCGTATATCGTGTATAATTATACATCAACTTTCGATTTGAGAACAGGCTCATTTACAACCGGAAGTTATTCGGATGACCGATTGGTAGACATAGACTTCACCCAGTGTAGAAATCAGGATTTTAACAACCCTGTATTAACTACAAGAGATGCTGATCTTGCAATTACTAAAACTGCAGATCAAACAAACCCGCTTTCAAATGAGACTGTAAATTTCACCGTTACTGTGACTAACAATGGTCCGGAACCGGCAACAGAAATTGATATCAACGAAACGTTGCCAACAGGACTTACTTTAGTTCAGGCTACTCCAAGTCAGGGTACTTACAATCAAATCACAAAATTATGGGCGGTTGGTTCTTTGGCTGTTGGTAATTCTGCAACCCTGACTCTTGAAACAACTGTGAATTCAAATATCAGTCAGGATTCACTTATCAATAAAGCTTTTATCCAGGGTTTGAATCAAAGTGACCCAACCATCGCTAATGATACATCTGCCGTTACTATATATATAAGTATTCCTATAAGTGGTACTGTATTCGAAGATCGCACTGGGAATGGTTTTGCTGATGATCCAAACTTTGGTGATGCCAGCGGTGATCAGCAGGCGCTTGAAAATGTGGAAGTTCACCTGTTCAAAGACGGAGGTGATGGTATTGCTGATGGAAATGACGACACCTATGAAACCACTACCACTACAAATAATCTGGGTAAATATGCTTTCCAGATTGGGGATGACGGAGATTATTGGATAGCTGTTGATTCTAAAACGGGTGAATTATCAGACGGAACTACCTGGGCTGAACAAACATATGCTCCTGTTGGTGGCCTTTGTGAAGATGGTGCCGGTGCTTTTAATATTAAAACTGTTGCTGGTCATTGTTTTGGTGGTAGAAGGGGTGCTCAGTCGGACAATATATCTGCAAACCCTGTTCCTTCAGATCTTGCAAATGCAGAACATGTCGCAAAAGTTATCGTTACCGGAGCCGAAATAACTGCAATTGATTTCGGATTCAGTTTCAATGTGGTTACCCAGGTTTCTGATACAGATCAGGATGGAAGTGCAGCACGAGTTTCTCAAGGTTCTTTACGGCAGTTTATCTTAAATGCTAACTCGATTACTGGTGCAAATACCATGCGATTTATTCCGGCAGTTCCAACTAACAACTCTGGAGGAGGTGGTAACTGGTGGAGATATAGTCTGGCTAGTGAACTTCCTGCAATTACAGATCCACTGACAACTATAAATGGTACTGCATTTCAGCTGAATGCGCCTACAAGTACCAGAGATGATAATTCCGGAACAATTGGAACGGGCGGATCGGTAGGGATTGATAACATTGCCTTGAATACAGTTAGCCGAAAAGAATTTGAAATCGATCTGGGTGATACCGGAACAAACGCTTTATTAGTAAATACATCCGGATCTTTTGCAATTCGCCAGGTTGCTATCATTAATGGTGATGTTGGGATAAGAATTCAAAGTGCTTCAGGTGGAATTATCGAGAAAAACCTGATTGGTGCAAGAGCAAATGGAGCTGATCCTGCCGGAGCTGAAAGATTGAATACTGGTGTTGAATTCAATGGAAGCGGATCTGGATCAACCTTAATACAGGAAAACTTTATTGGATATCTGACAGGTTCCGGGGTCAAATCTTCTAATGGTACAGCAAGTATTACAATTCATAAGAATGAATTAACACAAGCTGGACTAAGTGAAACAGATGCAGATGGTATAGAAGGGGTGGGTACATGGACAATTACTCAAAACCTTATTCATCTTGTTGGAAACGGTAGCAGTACAGCTTTAAATGGAGGAAGTGGTATTCAAATAGGAAATAGCTCAGGCAATAGTTCCGGAAATACTATTCGAAATAACACAATCAGAAACCATAGTGTAGCGGGTATCACAGTACTGAATAATGTGACTAATTCTTTAGTTGAGAAAAACATCATCCATGGAAACGGAACTAATTATAGTTCATCAGGACAGAAATTAGGAGCCGGAATAAAGCTCACTTCTCCAAACTCTGTTGCTCAGCAAGGAATCAGAATTACAAGAAACAGTTTTTACGCCAACTACGGAATATCAATAGATGTAGTGTATGGCGGTTCGGGAGTTGCAGATGGAGTTTCTTCGAATGATGGGGTGCTTCAAAGTGCGACAACCACTCCGAACAGAGGGCTAGATTATCCGGTATTTACATTGGCAACGCTTAACAATGGTGTGTTAACTGTGGAAGGTTATGTAGGGACAAATGGGAGCAAACTCCCCGGAGTATACACGATTGAAATTTATAAAGCGGAAAATGATGGAGATAGCAATGGACTGGTCGAGCAAGGTGGTTCTTTAAATAGCCCACATGGCGAAGGCAGATACTATCTGGGTACTATCACTACTAACAGCAATGGTATATTCAGCACAAGTATTGCTCTTTCAGGCTCTCCAACACTTGCTTTTAATGATAGAATTACTGCCATTGCAATAAGTGCAGCAAATAACACGTCTGAATTTGGGGGGAATCAACGAGTTGTTCCAACAGGAGTAACAGTAAGCGGGAATGTGTATCACGATTTAAACCATAATATGATCAAAGATGCTTCTGAACCAGGTTTACAAGGCATTACAATGGTATTATATAACGTAGCTTTAAATAACTGTAAGAGTGTTCTTACCGACTCGAATGGGGATTATCAGTTTAACAATGTATTGAACGGAAGCTATAATCTGATTGAATCTTTCGGTCAAAGTATTCCAACTCCGGATATTTGTACTCCTGCGGAAGTAGATCCCGATAACTTTATTTCAACAACTCCGAATCTAAGATCAGTAACAGTTAATAACCTTCCTGTATTCCAAAACTTTGGAGATTATGAAGGGATCAAGATTTCTGGTAAAGTTATAAATGATAATGGGATTGCAGATGGAACTGCAAACGATGGTACGCAAAACGGAGGAGAAACTGGTTTCGAATCTCAAACAGTAAAAGTAGTTACTTCATCAAATACTCTGATAGAGCAAGTAGTAACTGCTGCTGATGGAACGTATTCCTTATTTGTTCCTGCAGCTACTGTGGGAGAGGGAGGGACAGTTAAAGTAGTAGAAACAAATGGTTCTGAAAAGATCTCAACCGGAGGGTCGGCCGGAACTACTTCTGGTAGTTATAACTTAGCAACCGACGAAACTACGTTTAGTATTTCATTGGGAACGGTTTATACCGGTGTAAACTTTGCTGATGTTCAGGTAAGCAGGTTGCTTACAGACGGTGAAAGAACCGTTCTTCCGGGTGCAGTTGTCGTATTTCAACATATTTTTGATGCAAACACCGCCGGTGATGTTACTTTTTCAACTACACCTGTCAACAACCCAAGTAATCCAAGCTGGCCGGTAGTTCTCTATCAGGATTTAAATTGTAGTGGAGCAATTGATTCTGGAGAACCAATCCTGCTTTCATCAACTTCAGTTTCAGTTAATGCTGGTCAGGATGTATGTCTTTTATTGAAAGTTACTGCTCCAAGTGGATTAAATAGTGGTGCATCAAACCAAACTACCATAACGGCTACTTTTAGTTTTACAAACACAAGTCCTGTTATTCAGCAAATACTTAACAGGGTTGATTTGACCACTGTTGGAACCGAAGAAGCAGGGTTAGTAATTCTTAAGTCGGTTGATAAAACACAGGCATTACCAGGTGCAAACTTAGTGTATTCAATTAATTATGAAAATCTGGGCGACGAACCTATTTCTCAGGTCGAAATCACTGATGTAATTCCCAGCTATACAACCTATGTATCCAGTAGTTGTGGTTCTTTACCAACCGGGATCACAAACTGTACAATTACCGCTCCAAATGTTGGAGCATCAGGCACCCTTAAATGGATTTTCACTGGTACCCTTAATCCCGGACAAACAGGGATTGTAACATTCACAGTAAAGATAGACGAGTAAGAGAGAGATGACGATAAATAAAAAACCATTAGTATTTGTATTAGAAGATAATCCGGCCTATCGAAAATTGATTAGTAGGATTCTTCAGAAAAATGGCTTCGTTGTAATGCTATTTGAAAACGGAAAGAAAGCAGCAGATATGTTGAGGTACGTACGACCAGCACTGATTATATCTGATATTGAAATGCCTAAAATGGATGGCTTCGAATTTAATGAGTACGTCCGGGAACATTTCACAGAACATGAAATTCCGTTCATTTATATTTCATCAACCTCATGTGAACATATGAAAGTAAAAGCTTCAGAACTGGGAGCTACTGGTATGCTTGATAAACCAGTTTCTACCGAGAAACTTAAAGAAGCTATAAATTATGTACTGGAAATCGGACGTTAGGTCTTTCTTTTAATTATTACTAAGAATATGTTCGGGGATGATCACCCACACGCAGGCAATAATACTTCGATCAGTAGATTATCAGGAATCAAGTAAAATACTTACAGTATTAAGTCAGGAGCATGGTAAGATTGCCTTAATAGCCCGGGGAGCCAAAAAACCAAAGAGTAAATTATCCGGGTTGATCGAGATTGGTAATATTCTTGATGTTGTTTATTACTATAAATCTACAAGAGGAGTTCAAAGTCTTACAGAAGCTTCAATTCATTACTCCAGTTCAAACTTTAGAATTCATTTTGATAAAGCGGCTATCCTTTATGCTACACTCGAACTTGCTTCTCAATTAGTTCATGAGAACGAAATAAATACTCCTGTGTTCAATTATTTAATAAAATTTATTCCCTGGTTGGGAGAAGAAGAGGGGGTTCCGCCTTCTATTTTTTGTTATAATCAGTTGCGTTGTGCGGAACTATGTGGGTTCAATTTAAATGATAGTAATTCGGACTTAGCAAAAGATGTTTACTTAAATATTGCGCAGGGAACAATTTCGAATGCAATTGATTCGGAACTTTCGTATAAATTAACCGTCTTACAGGCACGTTTTTTAAAAGAGTCAATCGCTTCCAAAAACCGGGCTGTTCTTTCTTTAGGACTACAAGGTCAGGAACTAAAACAATTGATTCGCCATTTGGATGTATACTTTAAGTACCACTTAGAAGGTTATAAAGAACGTAAATCAGACTCAATTTTTGAACAGATGTTGCAGGATAGTAAATGAAAAGAAGAGATATTTATTTAACAGGACTTCTCCTGATTTTAGTAGGGGTTTCAATTGGGACAATTTTTGCCCTTTACACCATTAATCCTGACCTGGCCCCGCTTTCCGATGTTAAAATTACTGAGGTAAAGAAAAGTGAAGCTCCTCTTTTTACCGAAGAAGACCTCGCAAAAATTGATACCCGTTTTGTTTTTAAAAAAATTGCAGAAGAAGTAACCCCTACAGTTGTTTATATAGAAACAATTATTCCTGTAGATGCCCCTGATGATGAAAATCATGATTTTAATGAAAGTATTTGGGATAGAATTGTGCCTAGAAGAGCGCGTACAGTTGGTTCAGGAGTGGTAATCACCAATAATGGGTACATACTTACTAATTATCATGTAATTGAAGGCGCTGTAAGAAATGGATTGAAGGTTGTACTTAACGACAAACGCGAATATGATGCTAAACTCGTAGGTCAGGATCCAAGCACCGATTTAGCTGTTATCAAAATCGATGCACAGAACCTGCAGGCGGTAACCGTAGGAAATTCAGATAGTGTTGATGTGGGAGAGTGGGTACTTGCAATTGGGAATCCATTCAGACTCCGTTCTACCGTTACAGCGGGCATTGTAAGTGCATTAAGTAGAGATGTTCAGATTATTAATGATCGTATGCGTATAGAAAGTTTCATACAAACGGATGCTGCTATTAACAAAGGTAATAGTGGCGGCGCACTCGTTAATACAAGTGGACAGTTAGTTGGGGTTAATACAGCTATTGCATCACAAAGTGGAGCCTATCAGGGATATGGATTTGCTGTTCCAAGTAATCTGGCACTTAAAGTCGCTACAGACTTGATTCAATACGGTGAAGTCAAAAGAGCATTATTAGGTGTTACAATTGGAGCTGTAGACTTTAACAGAGCAACTGAAATAGGCCTGGCTGAAGTTAGAGGTGTTGAGATACTTTCGGTAAGCAGAGATGGAGCTGCTGATTTATCTGGTATTCGTTCAGGTGATGTTGTTCTTGAAGTAAATGGCCAAGCGGTAAACGAATCAAACGAATTACAGGAGAAAGTAGCTGTTCTTCGACCTGGAGATCTGGTTGACCTTAGAATTTGGAGAAACGGGCAGGAATTCAATCAAAGTGTACTTTTGAAAATGTTGGAACCTGCTCCTGAAGAGGAACTTGCTTTCGAAGATCAGTCCATTATTCCTGATGAAATACCGGAAGGCGATAATACAGGCGTGGATGTTCATGAGTTTGATCTCGGCTTCAGAGTAATGGCACTTGTTAAGCCGGAAAATGAAGAAACATATGATCTTATTGTAAGTCATGTTTATAAATATTCTGAAGCCTGGAACAGAGGATTAAGAGAGAATCAAAAAATCTTAACCATCGATGAAGAAAAGGTTGAAGATATCGACAGTTTAAAAGAACTTATCTCCCGAAAATTAACTAACAAAAAATCGGTGATGCTCGAGGTTTTAAATGAAGAAAATGCACGGGGATACATCGAACTGGAACGTAATTAAATGAAGTTTTTAAATTTTGGGGTACTCTCACTTTTTGTAATTGTAACATTCGCAGCTTGTGCTTCTTCAGGTTCAGTGGGAACAGATTCTTCTCCTTCAACAAATTCTATATTCCCTGTTTGGTATCAATCTACAGGGGTTAGCTCCGATAGTACATCTTATTCTGGATACGCAACAGCCATTGCTGCTGATTCTTTAGTGGCAATTGATAGAGCCCAGAAACAAGCGCGTGTCAATCTTGAGAAAAGTATTGCTCAGATTACAGAAGAGATTAGAAGCGATTTAGCAGATGCTGGTTCAACAAATGTAAGAAATACTGATTTCATTATTATTCTCAGAACCGCACATGCTCAGGTTGAATCGGCGGCTAAACTTAAAGAAAGTATTTCAAGAAGTACCGATGGATATTATCGCGGTTTTGCTTCTGTTGAAATTTCCAGACCTGAATTAAGAGAAGTGTTGGAAAAGGGTTTTGCAGGACATCCAAGATACTGGGGGGAGTTCTCGTCTTCTGATGGATTTAGCAACGCGTTTGAATAGTTTATAACAAAAGCTGTTCATTTTCTCTTGAAAAATATTACGATATTAAATTAACCAACCAGAAAGAGAAGGAATTTAGTGAAGGAATTTATTCGAATTGCATCCGGACAAGGATTCTGGGGTGATCTCCCAAATGCACCGGTAAATCAGGTTAAAAACGGACCAATCGACTATTTGGTGATGGACTACCTGGCAGAGGTAACTATGTCTATCATGCAAAAGCAAAAAATGAAAAATCCGGATTGGGGGTATGCCCGCGATTTCGTTGGAGTAATTGACCAAATCTTACCGGAAATCTCAGAAAAAAAAGTTAAAGTTATTAGTAATGCTGGAGGGGTTAACCCTTTGGCGTGCAAAGATGAAATCCTGAAAATTGCAAAACGAAAAGGCTATACGGGAATTAAGGTTGCGGTCGTTGATGGAGATAATATTCTGGACGATATCGATAACCTAATAGAGGATGGTCACCAACTTAAAAACATGGATACTGGTGAGCCAATTTCGAGTGTAAAAGATCAGTTATTGAGTGCTAATGTTTATTTTGGATGCAGAGCAATCGTTGAGGCGTTAAAATTAGGAGCAAATGTTATTATTACAGGAAGGGTAACAGATACTGGATTAACTCTTGCTCCTATGATTCATGAGTTCGGATGGAATTTTGATGATTTTGATAAAATGTCGGTTGGCACAATAGCCGGACATATACTGGAATGTGGAGCTCAGGCTTCAGGTGGTAATTTTACTGATTGGGAGAAGGTAGAAGATTTCACAAATATAGGTTTTCCAATTGTTGAAGCATACCCCAATGGGGAGTTTTTTGTCACAAAACATGAGGGAACAGGAGGGTTGGTAAGTTCACAGACAGTTAAAGAACAGCTTCTTTATGAAATAGGAGACCCTAAAGACTATATCACTCCCGATGTGGTTGCGGATTTTACTTCCATTCATGTGGAAGATGTAGGGTCAAATCGGGTAAAAGTACATGGAATTACAGGTGCTCCTGATACTGAGTTTTATAAAGTATCGGCAAGTTATAATGATGGATATAAACTATCGGCAACATTAGTGTATTCCTGGCCTGATGCTCTTAAAAAAGCAGTAAAAGGGGCAGAAATACTTGAAGAAAGAGCAAAAGACTTGGGGCTTAAAATTAATGAATTTAATAAAGAATTCGTTGGTTTTAATGGAACTACAGAAAAGATGGCAACAGAAAATGATTTAAATACTGATCATGATGAAATCCAAATGAGGATTTCTATTTCCGGTCCGGATAAAAGAGATATTGACCGGTTTGGTATGGAAGTAGCGCCGCTAATTCTTACAGGTCCAAGTGGGGTTACAGGTTTTGCAGGAGGGAGGCCCAAAGCCAGTGAAGTTGTGGCATACTGGCCGGCGCTGCTAAGTAAAAAAGCTGTAAAACCTCGTGTAAATGTCTTCGAAATCAATTAAACTGAAGCAATAGAATTATCAAGACTGTTTCTGGTATCATAACTATTCAAGGAAGAGCAAGTGGGTGCACTTAAAGACCTAAATAAATATCTCAGGAAATACAGAGTAGCTGTAATATTAGGTACTCTTTTCCTAACTGCAGCAAACTTTTTCCTTGTTTGGATTCCGGTACTCATCCGTAGAACTATAGATCGGGTTGAAGACCTATCTGCGGAAAACTTTGAAGTTCCGGAAAGTCTTATTTCAACACTATTTTCCAGCGAAGTTGGAAAAATTCTGGGGATGAATTCTTTGTATTTGGTTGGAACTGTTGCTTTATATGGAGTATTCCTGTTCTTGACTCGTCAAACACTTATTGTTTCCTCGAGAAAAGTTGAGTTTGACATGCGAAATCAAATCGTTGAAAAATTGATGGCGCTACCACAACGTTTTTATGAGAAGTATTCACAGGGAGAAGTATATGTTCGAGCAACTGAAGATGTAAATAAAGTCAGAGAATATTATGGACCTGTAATTATGTACAGTATTAATACAGTTACAAGAGCTGGTTTTGTAATTACAATGATGTACTTGGTCAATAAGGAGTTGATGGTGTGGGCACTGCTCCCTTTACCCTTACTCTCAATTTTTGCTTATTGGATAACAGGATTCATTCATAAACACTCTATTATAATTCAAGAACAATATTCCCGATTAGCAGGACAGGCTAAAGAGAGTTTTTCAAGCATCCGATTAATAAAGGCTTATAATCGAATTGATAATGAACAATCCAAGTTTGAAGTACTCAGTGAAGATTACAGAAAAAAGAAACTGAGACTGGATTTAATAGAATCTCTGTTTCATCCGGGACTTAATTTCCTAATAGGCATCTCTCTTATAATTGTGATCTGGCAGGGAGGTAACATGATTATAGAAGGAACTCTGACCGTTGGTAATATTGCTGAGTTCCTTATTTATGTAGCTTATTTAATCTGGCCGGTTGCTGCTCTTGGATATACCACCAATCGTTTCCAAAAATCGTTGGCATCATGGTATCGAATCAAAGAAATACTGGATTACCCTATCGAAATTTCTGATAAAGAGGACGCAATTGTTCAGGAAGTGAAGGGAGAAATTGAATTTAAAAATGTGTCATTTAAATATCCTGATGCTGATGAGTTCGTGATCAAAGATTTGAATCTAAAAATCGAAGCCGGACAAAATATTGCAATAGTTGGAAGAACAGGTTCCGGAAAGACAAGTCTTATACAATTAATTCCAAGACTTTTTGACCCAACGGTAGGAGCAATTTTGTTAGATGGGATTGATTTAAGAAAGCATTCGGTTGAAAATATCAGAAAGGCCATTGGCTTTGTTCCACAGGATACATTTTTGTTTTCTGATACTATTGGAGAGAACATTGCTTTTGGTGTTGAAGATGCAAGTGAAGAACAAATTGAATTTGCTGCAGAGAAAGCTCAGGTTAAAGAGAATATTTTGGATTTTGAGAAAAAATTTAAGACTATGCTCGGAGAACGGGGTATCACGTTATCAGGAGGACAAAAACAAAGGACAGCCATTGCAAGAGCACTGATAAAAGATCCCAAGGTATTAATATTTGATGATTCGCTAAGTGCGATAGATACAAAAACAGAAGACGCAATATTAAAACAATTACAAGAAGAGTTGGGCGGACGGACAACCATCATGATTAGTCACAGAATATCCACTATAAAGGATGCCGATATCATTTATTATATAGAAGACGGGAAAATTGCAGAATACGCCACCCATGAAGAACTTTTATCAAAAGAAGGCCATTATAAGGCCATGTATACCAAACAATTACTAGAACAAGAATTAGCAGAAATATAATATAACCCGATAAATGCATTGTTTGACAGGCAATGTTTATTGGAAAATGGGAGAAATAAAATGATTGTAGTACCATTAGGAATAGCCTCAGCAACACCAACCGCAGTTCGACATCTACCTGCAGTAGCTCTTTGGAGAGAAGGAAGTGTTTTTCTCTTTGATTGTGGCGAAAATGCACAGATGAGTATGCTTCAAGCAGGCTTAAAACGTTCAAAAATTGATGCAATTTTCATTTCACATTTTGATGTAGATCATTACTCAGGATTAATGGGTTTGCTTTCAACTTTACAGCTTCAGCGAAGAGATCGTGAGCTTACCATAGCCGGACCGAAAGGGATTAAAGAGTTCATAGAGTGGAACCTTAATTTCTCAGGTGTTGAATTAGGTTTTGCTATCAATTATAGCGAAGTGGAAGAAGGTGAAGAGGTTACCCGCGTTATTGATGAAGAAGACTATTACGTAGAAGCCCGACCACTGAAACACCGTAGATTTTGTCTTGGATTCCGCTTTCAGGAAAAAGATAAGCCGGGTAAGGTTGACTCAGAAAAAGCTGAAAAATTTGGAATCACTGAAGATCAGCAGTTCAAAGATTTAAAAGCGGGTAAGAATATTAAACTTGCAGATGGAACCGAAATTGAGGCGTATGAGATCGTAGGTCACCCACGCCCGGGTGATAGTTTTGCGTATGTTTCAGATACAGAATACTGCCCAAATGCAGTGAAATTGGCAATGAATACCAATATCCTGTACCACGAAGCAACGTTCGGAAATCAGTTAGCAGATAAAGCGAAAGAAACAGGTCATTCTACAGCTGGTGATGCAGCACGTGTTGCTACGGAAGCTCAAACAAAATTATTGGTAATAGGTCATTTCTCAGCGAGATATACTAACCTGCATGTGTTACTAAAAGAAGCCCGTGATGGTTTTTACCCAACTTGGTTGGCAAATGAACTTCGTCCAATTTTTACTGATCCAACTCATGAGAGAGGAATCATAAAACCAAAGGTAGAAATTAAAGATCTTACTAAGAGTTCTTCTTCATCAGATGGACGTCCATCCCACTCTTCTGGACGAAGAGACAGCCGTGGTCAAAGCCGCGGTGGTAAAAACTTCCGTCCACGTAGAGGCGGTAGTGGAGGAGGAAACTACCGTAGTGATAACAGAGGTGGAGGAAACTACAGCCGTGATAATAGAGGCGGCGGCGGAGGATACCGAAACAACCGATATAATTCCGGTGGTGGAGACAGAAACCGTGACGATCGATACAATAATCGTGGAGGTGGTGAAAGACGTTCCTATGGAAGTAGCTCTTACAACCGCGACCGAAATGATGATCACGAATCGCAACCAAAAAAAACGATTACGCCGAGAACATCTTATGATGATTTCGACAGATTCTAACAAGTATTTCTGTGAGTAAGTCGAAAGACAAAAAAGCCGTTGATAGAAAACTGATTCGACGGCTTTACTTTTTTGTAAAACCATATAGATGGTACGTAGCTCTGGCAGTGGTTCTCACATTAAGTGCGTCCTTTCTGGGAACTGTGCGTCCAAAATTAACCCAACTTGCTGTAGATGATTACATTGCTGAAGGGGATTTTGAAGGCCTTATGTACATCATTATGTTGCTTTTTGGAGCATTACTCGGAGAATTTATTCTCCAAATGATCAATACTTACCTCACCCGGTGGTTTGGACAGGGAACCCTATATTCGCTCAGAAATACCATTTTCGAAAAAATTCAGTCTCTTAATGTACAGTTCTTCGATAAAAACCCAATAGGCAGGTTAATAACCAGAACAACCAGTGATGTTGAAGCTCTGAGTGAACTTCTTTCGGATGGTGTTGTGGCTATTATTGGTGATTTATTCAGAATCATATTCATACTCTATTTTATGTTCAGTATGAATTGGGAGTTGAGCTTGGTTACGATCGCTATTCTTCCGGTACTATTTTATGCTACTTTCTGGTTTAAAGAAAAAGTGCGTGTTTCCTTCCTGAAAGTGAGGGATCAGATATCGAATCTTAACTCTTTTGTACAGGAACATATAAATGGAATGGATGTAGTTCAGTTGTTTAACAGAGAGAAAAAACAACAGAAAAAATTCAAAAATATCAATGCTGATCACAAAGAAGCTCATATAGAGACAATTTTTTATTTTTCCATTTTCTGGCCCATTGTAGAGGTTTTTTCAAGTTTTGCAATGGCTCTGATTGTATGGTACGGAGGTGGAAGGGCATTGATGGGTGGTGTTACTTTTGGGGTACTTTTAGCATTCATACAATATTCCCGACAGTTTTTTATGCCTATCCGTGGACTTTCAGAAAAGTTCAATACACTTCAATCTGCATTGGCATCTTCTGAGCGTATTTTCAACGTGTTAGATACAGATACAGAAGTAATAGAGACGGTTTCTCCTAAAAGAATTGACAACCCAAAAGGAGAAATCGAGTTTGAGAACGTTTGGTTTAAATACAATGAAGGAGAAGACTATGTACTCAAGAATGTATCCTTTAAAGCAAAAGCAGGTGAAACTGTAGCAATTGTCGGAGCAACCGGAGCAGGTAAAACCACAATCATCAATTTGTTACTTCGATTCTATGATATAGAAAAAGGAACTATCCGTCTGGATGGAGTTGATATTAGAGAATTGTCGCTCGAAAATCTTCGAACTTACTTCTCATTGGTACTACAGGATAATGCCTTATTTACAGGTTCGATTATGGACAATATCACACTTGGTGAAAAATCTATCAGTAGAGAAAAAGTAATTGAAGCTGCTCATCAGGTTGAAGCTCATCGCTTTATTGAAAAGCTTCCCAAAAAATACGATTTCAAATTAAAGAAACAGGGAACATCCCTTTCAATGGGGCAAAGGCAACTTATTTGTTTTGTGAGAGCAATGGTCTTTGATCCTAAAATATTGATCCTGGATGAAGCTACATCCAGTATAGATTCAGAAACAGAAGCTTTGGTTAATGAAGCAAGTCTTAAGATGATGGATGGAAGAACTTCTATCGTAATTGCTCATCGATTATCAACCATACAGCATGCTGATAAAATTCTGGTTATGCACAAAGGGGAAATAAGAGAAGAAGGATCTCATACAGACCTTATTCAGCAGGAGGGTGGAATTTATAAGAAATTGTATGAGCTTCAGTATAAAGATCAGTTAGTGGAGGCGACGAAAGACGAATGACAAACGACTAATGCAGTCATTTGTCTTTGGTCAATTATAATTGGTCATTCAATAGCCACAGTAATCGAACCTCTGATATCCCTCGAGCTTGAGCCAATCAAAAAAGTATACTCGCCCGGTTCAACTACCCAGCTCATAGAGTCTTCATCAAAGTAAGCCAGGTTTTCGACATCAATGGAAATGGTAGCAGTTTCAGATTCTCCAGCACTTACTTCGATTTTAGTAAAACCTTTTAGGTCTTTTTCAGCTCGCATTACTTCAGAATTATTTTTTTGAACATATACCTGAATGGTTTCCTTGCCATAAACATCCCCGTTATTTTCAATCGAAACGGTTAACTCAATGGTTTCGCTGGAAGAGTAAGAGCTTTTGTTTGTTGAAGGTGAGCTGTATTCGAAATTTGTGTAAGAAAGCCCATGTCCAAATGGGTACATAGGTTCCACGTCTTTGGTATCAAACCAGCGATATCCAACTAGAATGCCTTCTTCGTATGAAACTTCGGTTTCATTTCCGGGGAAACTATTAGTTGCGTGAGCAGGAGAGTCGTCCAGTTTTTTGGGCATAGTAAATGGAAGTTTGCCTGATGGATTCACGGTTCCAAGCAATACATCAGCGATAGCATTACCAGCTTCAGAGCCATTAAACCATGACCAAACTATAGTTGAAGCAGCACCTTCAATTTCACGAATATCAAAGGCTGTTCCTGCAACAAATACAACAATGGTGTTTGGGTTTGCTTCGGCAACAGCACTTACTAATTCAGACTGTCCAAAAGGTAACTCCATAGTGGTACGGTCTGCGGCTTCCGATTCTACTTGACGATTCCCTCCAACAAATACAATCGCCACATCCGAATTTGAAGCCATTTCAACGGCTTCTGCAACCAGTTCGGGGTTCCCTTCATAATCAGGAATTCCAACAAATCCCCGGCGTTCATATTCTTCTTCATATCCCTGAGCAAAATTGATTTCGGTGTTCGGAAGTCTGTTTTTAAGTCCTTCCAGCGGAGTGATTTCATACAACGCTTTTACGCCTGCGCCAAAACCTCCGCTTGCCAGTGTTTGAGTTGCATTATCGCCAATAACGGCGATGCTTTTAATTTGACCAGTGTTTAAAGGAAGTATGTCCTGATCATTCTTAAGTAAAACAATAGATTCAGAAGCAACATCATACACCAATTTGTGATGTTCCGGGGTATTAATTGCACCGGTTTTTCTAGTGGGATCATCTTTATTTACATTCAGCAGCACTCTTACCACACGCTCAGCCATTTCATCAAATACCTCCATTGGTACATCGCCATTTTGAACAGCTTCGACCAGTGGATCTCCAAAATATGTTTCATGATAAGTTCCTTCACCACCATCTCCCATACTGATATCCAATCCATAAAGTGCAGACTCTACAGTGCTGTGAGTTGCTCCCCAATCTGACATTACGGTTCCCTTGAATCCCCACTCTCCTTTAAGAATATCTCTTAGCAGAAACTCATTTTCACAAACATAGGGACCACGGAAGCGATTGTAGGAACACATCACAGAATAAACATCAGCTTCCATAACCGCAGCTTTATATACCGGAAGATAGATTTCGCGAATAGTTCGTTCACTGGCAAGCACATCAATACTACCGCGACGAGTTTCCTGATTATTAATCGCATAATGTTTGATAGTAGCAGCCACATCCTGACTTTGAATTCCTTTTATCATTGGGACTGCGAAAGCTGCATTTAATACTGGGTCTTCAGAAAAGTACTCATAGTTTCTTCCCCCAAGTGGGCTTCTCTGGATATTCACCGCAGGAGCTAACAAATAATCCTTGTTTCGGGCACGTGCTTCAGCTCCCATGGCTACTCCATACTTATAAGCAAGTTCCGTATTCCAAGAGGCTGATAGTCCGCCTCCTGCAGGGAAGAAAGTGGCTGAGTCAGTGGTCCACCCGGCAGGAGACCAGGAGTGACGACCAAGTTCCTCACGAATTCCTAAAGGTCCATCCGCATATTGTACTTCACTGAAACCCAATCGTTCTATTCCAGCTGACCAGAATTTCCCATTTCCATAAAAAAGTTTTCCTTTTTCCTCTAGGGAGAGTGAGGAAACAATTTCAGAAACTTTAGTTTCCAAAGCCGGATCAAATTGCCAACTGGTGTCTTCTGGTTCTTTTGGAGTGCTGCAGGAAATTAAAAGAACAAATATCATTCCATAAGTAAATACGATATTAGATTTCATAGGATAAGAGTTTTTTTGAGTGAGACTGCCCAAAGAGGAGAGCGGTTGGTTAGCGACAATGTATAATTTTTTTCCTAACCATAAAATCTTAAAAGCTTAGCGTAAAAGGAGTTACCTCAATTTGTTTTTCGAAGAACGTTAATAAGTATTTCGTAAACAGAATTATAGATTCCGGGAGAATTAACTTCACTCCATCCCGCAACGTTCAGGATTTCGATTTGATTTTCTTCTATCCAATTTCTGATCTGTTTAATATTTGACATTTCAGAAATAATGCTCAAATAAGGCCTCCTAAATTCTTTTGCTTTCTCTAAACTCAACTCTGTGCCTTGATCCCTTTGTGCCTTTAATCCTTTCAGTATCAATAACCCATCTGCATCTCTCACATTCCATATTGTTCTTTGAGAGCGGGGAATTTCCAAAGCTGATAGATCCCGTTCTTCAGGGGTTTCTTTTAGGTTAAAATGATCAGGAATAATTCCGGTTTCACACATTCTGCCGGGTGGACACCAACCTCCGTGTTCAAGTCCCATATCAATAGCAGCCTGTAATGCTGCCTGATCAACGCCCGTTTGTCCACCTGATAATATTTTTTTGAGTGTTTTCATTTAAACTTTCTTTGTTATTTCGAACCCGCCTTTGCCGAAGCGGCTACGTGCAGGCAGGCGGAGTGAGAAATCTAAAAGAGGTGTTAAAATAAAATATTAGATTTCTCCTTACAGTCGAAATGACAAATCTATATGTAATTTTTAGCAAGTAGGAGAGAAAAAGTATACAACCCAAGCCATCCTTTACTTGTCATCTTAAACTCAACTTTAAACTTCTTTTCTAAAAGTTGAAAAACATTAGCCTCAAAGGAAACATGATTCTTTTTCATCCATTTTGAAAACCAGTTAAATGCTGTGGAATCAAAATCTACAACAAGTAACATCCCTGAATGTTTAAGATGGTTCTGAATAGTAGTAACTATAGTTGGAATATCATCCATCATGGTAAGTGAATAAGAGCATACAATCAGATCAAATTGATCTTCAGTAAAAGTATCAGCCTCATAATATTCGTTTCTTATCTCAACAGATTCAACGATTGAACGATTAACTAATCGTAGCATATCGCTAGATAAATCTATTCCGGTAATTTCTGCCTTTGGATAAAATAACCTAAGTTGTTTCAAATGCTTTCCGGTTCCGCATCCCAAATCCAGAATGTTCGCTTTATCAGGAAGTTCTGGGAAGAACTTCTGGAGAGAGTTTCTGCCAAACAGAAAAGCCCAGCGTGTTACATCATAGAATTTTGAATGTAGTCGATAATAACTTCCAAGATCCGTTGGAATCATCGGATTTCTCCCAGCCATGTTGTGGTATATGTGCCAACTTTATCATTAAGTTTAATCCAATCCGGGTCAACTTGACGAAGTTTCATTTTTTGAGAAGCTAAATCAGGGAGAAAATCTGAATTCGAATAGGAAGTTCGGAATAAGATTTTAGAACCTTTAGTTGTCTTAGTTAAAATATGATCCCAATCTATGATTAATTGGGCTTCATCATTTCCAACCAACCAATCCATATAATCCAGAAGAACAACATGTGAAAAAGTCTGATTGGTTTGATCAAGAAGATCATGAATTCCACTAGTTGAAATTATTAATCGATCAATATTGGATCGCATGAGTTCGAAATTTTCTTCCTTTAAATATTCAGGGCAGTAGTTTTTTGTAAAAGCACCTTCAAGATAAACACGCCAGTAATAGTTCGTTTCAGGATTTTGCTTTACAAAGACGTTATGAAGTACTTGTTGCATAAATAAGTTAATATCTCCAATCGCATCACGTTGCTTCTCCGGAATACCAGCTAAGCTTAGCATAAAGGAAGATTTCCATAGATTTTTTTCGGGGCCATTCCAAAGCTTCTTTTTAATCTTTGCATATAATTCAGCTCTTTGTTCTCTGGACGGTTCAGAGAGAATAGCTTTTACTACATTATGAAGGTTTTTCCGATTAATCGTTCGATTTAAAAATCGGGCAAAAATTCCACTACCTCCTTGGTAGAATAATCCTCTACCTTTTGGATCGAAATAATCTATATGGTTGTCCCAGAATTTCCGTGAAGCAGGCGAAAGATAAGTTCTCACAATTTGATATCCGGTCTCATAATGAACAGATTTTCCATTCCCAAAAAAATCGAAAAAGAGTTCATAATCACCATATTTAATGAACGCCGTTTTCAATTCCAGCAAAGCTGTTTGTTTTGGATTTATATCTACGGAATGAATAGAATTTGGACTTTCAAGCAAGTAATTAAGTACATTGCATCCGGCACTGGTGATGGTAAGGAGAGAAGTTTCAGGGTTGATCTGCAACAAGTGTCGGTCAACATCCGAATCCTCCCAGCAGATATTGTAGACCAGAAAATTTGTATGAATAAAACGAAACCAATACTTAGAGAGAAAACTGGTCATCAATATTAAAAACTGAAACTAAATGAGTATTAAAAGCTTTAAACTTACAAACAAAAACACTCATTTTATATTTAGGAACATCAAAAAGAGGAAACAATGGCTAATACAATTAAAATAGAAGAAGCTCAAAAGAAGATTGGAAAGAAAGTGAATGAAGCATCTGATGTAATTCAGGAAAAGGTTGAAAAAACATACGATGATGTAATTGACAGGCTTAAAGACGAGCGGGACTGGCTTGAAACCGAACTTAAGCACGAATACAGAAATGCACGAAGATATGTAAGAGCTAATCCGGAACAGGGAGTAGGAATAGCTTTAGCAGCTGGATTTTTTGTAGGAGTGCTTATAGGTAGAGCGATCAGATAAACATCTTTTAAATTTTATTTTTTAGAAAGTCATTTTGAGTGAATACTTCGCTCTGAGTGACTTTCTTTTTATTTTAGACCAGATTTAAAAATTATTATAACTGATGGCAATTAATAAAGATCATTTACAGGAAAACTACGAGCGATTGGACGCGCTCAGGAGGTACCTTTGACTACGATAAAAGAAAAGTCCGAATAATAGAGCTTACCGAAAAAACACAAGACCCTGAGTTTTGGGGCGACCCTGCTAAAGCACAGGTAACCATGAAAGAACTGGATAACGAAAAAAGTCTGGTAGAAGCATGGAATAAGTTAAACGAACTTAGAGAAAGCATTAACGTTTTTTTTGAGTTTCTGGAAATGGGAGAAGATGTAGAAAAAGAACTCGATGACGAATATGCTAAACTGCTGAAGGGATTGGAAAGCCTTGAACTTCGAAATATGTTGAAAGGCTCAGATGATCACAGAGATGCTGTTGTAACTTTTAATCCCGGAGCTGGTGGAACAGAGAGTCAGGATTGGGGAGAAATGCTTTACCGCATGTATACAAGATGGGCAGATAGAAGCGGATTTAAGGTTTCTGTGATGGATTATCAGGATGGTGATGTAGCGGGATTGAAAAGTGCTACTATCGAAGTACAGGGACAAAATGCTTACGGTTTTCTTAAGGCTGAAAGTGGGGTGCATCGGTTAGTACGAGTTTCCCCTTTTGATAGTAATGCTCGTCGACACACCTCTTTTTGCTCGGTATTTGTTTCTCCATTGATTGATGATACCATTGAATTGAATCTTAATGACAGTGATATTGAGCTCCAACGATTTCATTCTAGTGGAGCCGGGGGACAAAACGTTAACAAAGTTGAAACAGGTGTTAGACTAATTTGGACAGGTAAATTATCGGATGGAAGTGAACAAAAAGTAGTAGCTGAATGTCAGCAGGAACGTTCACAACTTCAGAACCGTGAAAAAGCAATGATCCTTCTGAAATCCCGTATTTATGAACTTGAAAAAGAAATTCAGGAAGCGGAAAAAGCCCGGTTAGAAGGCTCGAAAGGAAAAAATGAGTGGGGTTCTCAAATTCGTAGTTATGTATTTGATGATCAACGGGTAAAAGATCATCGTACCAATTATGAAACATCCAATGTAAGTGCTGTAATGGATGGTGATCTGGATGAATTTATAAAGGCATATTTACTCATGATTTCTACTGAAGCACAGGAATAGTTTTTAGAAAATAACTGCCAACTGTATACTGCCTACTTTTTTAAAAAAAGTCAGCAGTAAGCAGTATGCAGTAAAATCAATATTTAATTCGGAATTTATTAATGATCAAAATCGGCGTAACAGGAGGAATCGGATCTGGTAAAACCACTTTTTGTAAAAAGTTGGAAGAGCTAGGTGCTTTTGTTCTTTATGCCGATGATTTTGCTAAAGAGCTCATGGTTTCTGATTCTGAGTTGATCACTTCTATCAAAAAGACGTTTGGAAGCGAAGCTTATTTCGGGGATGGCAGTCTGAATAGAGAGTATCTCGCCAAAGAAGCTTTTGCGAAGGGTAGAGTAGAAGAGTTGAATGCAATTGTTCATCCGGTCTTATGGAAGCGAACAGAAGAACTCGCAAAAGAAAAGGAACAAGAGGGAGTGCAAGTTTTTGTGAAGGAAGCAGCCATTCTTTTAAATAATGGAAGACCCAAAGATCTCGACTATGTAATTTTGATCTTAGCAGATGAACAAGAGAGAATCCAACGCTCGATCAAAAGAGACCAAACTGATCCGCAAAAGATAAAAAACCGTATTAAAGAACAGCCAGATTTTAATAAAAAAAAGAAAGATTCAGATATCATTTTATCTAATGATGGTTCTTTAAATGATTTGGAAAATGAAGCAGAACGAATTTTTCATTTACTCAAATAAATTGGTCAATTAGAATTTTATTAGCTCTTCAATATCTGTGCAAAACATTCGTATATTCTCCAGAAAAGCGCTTCCAATTAAATTTTTCTTGTATGGATTTAAAACAGAATGATCGGTTAGTAACCCTAGAAGAATTCATCATTCAATCACAAAACAGGTTTCCCGGAGCTACAGGTGAGCTATCTCAATTACTGCGTGATATTGGTCTTGCAGCAAAAATAATTTCCAGGGAAGTAAATAAAGCCGGTATTACAAATATCCTTGGAAATGAAGGCTCAACAAATGTACACGGAGAGTCGGTTAAGAAGCTGGATACTTTCGCAGATCAGCAGTTGATATCCTCTCTTGAACGATCTTCTATAACCTGTATGGTAATTTCCGAAGAAAATGATGGTATAGTAAGGTTGAGAAGTTCTGGAGGTAAGTACATCGTTTACCTGGACCCGCTTGATGGTTCTTCAAATATTGATGTAAACGTCTCAATTGGATCTATTTTTTCAATTTATATGAGAGAGCCAAGGTTTGATCCGGCAGTAGAAGAGAAAGAAGCTTTGCAGCCCGGAACACGTCAGGTTGCTGCTGGTTATGTGTTATACGGTTCAAGTACCACTCTTTCTTACACAACCGGGCTAGGTGTTTCTTTATTTACTCTCGATCCAAGTATCGGGGAATTTATTCTAACAGAAAGAAAAGTTCAGATACCTGATCATGGAACTATCTATAGTATTAATGAAGGAAGTTATAATTCGTGGGATCTGGGATTAAAAAAATACATCAAATATTGTCAGGAAGAAGACCAGGAAACAGGGCGCCCTTATTCTGCGCGTTATATAGGCTCAATGGTAGCAGACATACATCGAACTTTGATCAAAGGCGGTATTTTTATCTATCCTCATAGCAAAAGATATCCCGACGGGAAGCTACGGTTGATGTATGAATGCAATCCATTGAGCTTTATTATTGAACAGGCAGGGGGTATGGCTACAAATGGTAAAAAAAGAATTATGGATATAAAGCCGGATTCTATCCACCAACGAACTCCGATTTATATTGGCTCTAAAGAGAATGTGGAGATGGTGATGGATTTCTTATTTGAATATGCTGAAGAAGAAGCTGTTTAATTACTTCAACAGCAGCATTTTTCTGGTCAGCATTCTTTCTCCATCAACTTTTAAGGTATAGAAATATATTCCTGAACTCAGGTTACTTCCATTAAAAGTGATTTGGTGCTGTTGAGCATTTAGATGTCTGTTTAATAGAGAAGTAATTTTTTGACCAATAGAATTATAAACCTCTATCTCAACAAATCCTGAAACAGGTAACTCGAATTCAATTTGAGTAGTTGGATTAAATGGATTAGGATAATTCTGATTCAACTTAAATCTGGTAGTAAGCTCTATAGGCTCTTCGTTACTTGTACCAACCGCAGGTAAAGTAACCGCATACATTCTGGTAGTATTATTTCGGTTTAACCAGCTATTATTTTTATGCTCAACCAAATAGATGATATTACCAACAATTTCAGTATCAATCGGATTTAGAAATCCACGGACCAAACTGGTTGCTGAAATTTGGTAATTATCTTCTGTTTCAGTGAATTCAAGATGAATTAAATCTTCTCCGTGATAATCCATTCGGTCTAACAAAAAAGCATCATTCGGATCTCCTCCGGAAAATCCTAACATAAATCCATCTCTGGTATATGCTCCACCAAAAGCTGATTCTGTATCAAAGGAAAGTCCGAGAGGAGAGAGATGTGATGAAAAAGTAGTAATACTTGTATCCTGTTCACTGGCATCTTTAATTAATCCATCTTCCGCATCACGGTAAGTATCTGCATCAGGACCAATATTTGTTATGGCATCGGTAAATTCTATTCCATCTGGACGATCCGGATAATCAGGATCGTTATAAAAAGTCCCTAAATTGGCCGCAGTGGAATTAGAAGGAATAAAGATATCTGAACCGGGATCATATCCTTCATACTGCATTGGTGTGTCATTACCACCAATAACCCATGGAAACCCATAATGATGTCCTTCTCGTAACCAGTTTAATTCTTCTGAATCGTCACGGTCTCCAGCGTTCTCAGTTCCAAATAAATTCCCGTCTGCATCAAATGCCAGGCTGAAATTATTTCTGATTCCTTCTGCGTAAACAAATCCATTCATTTTCAGAAAATCCAGATCATTTTCAAGAAGCAGGCTTGTTGTATCTGCAGGAATTCTGAGGATCTTAGCTGTTAATGCTGTTTCTCTCAATCCCGGATATTTACCATTTACATCATGAATTTCACCATGGTCGGTTCTGGAACCACTATTTATATACAGGGTACTTCCATCCGGACTGAGTACAATCCCATTCATTATATGATCAAAAGCAGTATTACTGGTAGGATAAGGCTCAGTTTGGGCTACTGTTTCCCATGTCCAGTCACCGTTATTAACTGTACCTCTTATTATGGTAGCAACATTTGTAGCCGCTTCTTCATCTTTATCATTTCCAACAATGTAAAAAGTACCGTTGTCCGAAATTTCAAATCCCTGAGTGTCTTCCAACCCATGATCATCACTATCTTGCTGAAGTAGGGTAAAACCCAGGCCGAGCTGGATTCGATAGAGTTCCCCATTCTGGGTAATAGTATATAACGAACTATCTGCTTTGTTGAATTCCAAACGTACTGTACCGCTAGGTAAATCCTGAACTACGGGGGTAACTTCAATTCCATTAACCAAAACTTCCGGACTGGATGTGCCACTACTCTGGAAACGGGCAAAAAGAGAGGATGGGATTAACAGAAATACAAAAAACAGGGCATGTAACTTCATAAAATTTCTTGTTGTGTAAATTAACTTTACCAATAACGACAAATTAATGTTATCAAATAGTTAAAAACGGATTCTCATCCCTTCTGTAATACCATAAGTAAGTGCATAACCGCCGTTAGTTTCCACTACAAATTGAGCGGGTGCTTCAGACGGTAAACTGGTTTCAGAAAAGGGTGTTGTATTTTGATAAATCCTGACAATGACACTATCACTGTTTACATACATGATATCTAAGGGAAGAGGTGTATTTGCCATCCAGAAACTTCTGGGAGCATCCCCATCAAAGATAAAGAGCATACCTGTATCCTGAGGCATAGTTCGAACATCCATTAAACCCTGATTCCTTTCATCAGGCAAATCAGCAATAGCAATTTTAAGAGAAGAAATTTCTTCTCCTAAATTATTCAGAAATGATAAATCCGCTTCGGGAGTTACCACTCTTCCTTTAGGTTGAGTGGTTGTTGAAGGTTCCTGTTTTTCAGGACCGCAGCTCCAGAAAAGAACTGCGGTTATGATCAATAATACTTGTTTACCTGATTTCAAATTCAACTTCATGACTTGCACGTCCGGTTTTAAATGTGAGTGTATATATTCCTTTTTTCATAAATGTAATGTCTTCATTTGTTTTCTCAGTTACTAAATCCCAGCTGAAAGTATTAAATCCATATGATCCTTCTGTTTCAATAGTAAGGATACTTGTACCGTCTTTGTCAGTAATTTCTATTTCCACATTCTGGTTCTCTTTTTTATCTCCAAGGAAGTACAAAAGTTCCACTTCGGGCATAAATGGTTCAGCCCAATCTGCTCTTCGGTTTCCCCAAAAGTTAGAGGCTCTGATTGATTCAGGTTGAACTGCAGTAATGGTTTCATCCAATCTTTCAGCAACAGTATGGAGTGGTTTAACATCCATAACCCACATGCTTCTGCCATGAGTTGCAACAACCAGCTCAAGATCTCGGGGATGTATAATCATATCATAAGATGCAACATTGGGCATGTTTACCATATAATGCCATTCCTTGCCGTCATCAAAGCTCACATAACTTCCGAAATCCATTCCGGCATAAAGTATAGATGGGTTTACAGGATCCTGCACAATTACATTAGCCACTTCATTTGGAAGGTTTCCTTTAATAGAAGTCCACGTTTTTCCGTAGTCAGTGGTTTTGTATAAATAGGTCTTAAAATTATCCCAGCGATATCCATTTAAAGAAGCATAAGCTGTTCCTTCATCAAATTTAGAGGCGTGTATTTCACTTACCCATAAACGCTGAGGAAGGTTTTCAGAAACTTTAGTCCATGTACTTCCCCCATCTCTGGTAATATGAATGTTCCCATCGTCAGAACCGACCCAAATTAAATCAAAGGAGAGGGGAGATTCGGCAATGGTTGTTAAGGTAGAGTAGGGTACATCTCCGTTGGGTAAATCATCGGTTAAATCGGGACTGATTGCTTTCCAGTCTTTCCCTTCATTAAGTGAACGGTTTAATCTTTGTGAGCCGAAATACACAATTTCAGGATTATGATGACTCAGATTAACAGGGCTATTCCAATTATATCGGTATCGTGGCTCACCTAATTTATGTGTAGGAGTGATTCTGGAGTTTTCTCCACTTTCCAAATCCCGTCTTGAATAGTTTCCATATTGAAAACCAACATAAACGATATCAGGGTTTTTGGGATTTGGATTAACATGCATTCCATCACCACCACCAATACGTGTCCAAGGTCGTTCTCTGTTACCGGTAGAAGTGGAAGGCCCCATAAAGGTACCATTATCCTGTAATCCACCATAAATATTATATGGCTCTTCCATATCTACATTTACCGTATAAAACTGTCCTGCAGCAATAGTGTTGTGATGAATGAAGTTTTCTCCGCCGTCATGACTTTCATACAAACCACCATCATTTCCCAGTAGAATATGTTCAGAATCGTTTGGGTTAATCCAAAGAGCATGATGGTCGACGTGAACAGACTGATTATTAGCTTTTGCTTCCCAGGTTTTTCCGCCATCAGTAGATTTCAGAAAAGGAACACCAAATGTATAGACTGTTTCCGGGTCATTTGGATCTACTCTGATTTCACCAAAATAATATCCATAGGTAAACACCACACTTTCGAGAGGGTAACTATTTGCAAGCTCCCAGCTTTCTCCACCGTCATTGGAGCGATAAACTTCAAGACCTTTGATACTGGTATTAAATAAAGCTGCATTTGCATCACCTAAGTAATCCGCAAGTGCTCTGGGTTCGTATTTATCCGCTTCAATATCCGCTTTTACGCTTGCAGCCGTGTACTCAGTTGGGAAACGATTACTTCTTAAATAAGAATTCAGTTCTTTATCATCCAGACGAAGAAAAGCTCGTTTATTCATGTCTATGAAATCTATGGAGGTCATTCCTTCTGATTCTTCCCGTTCTGTTTTCATTTCAAACTGGTTATCTAAAAAAGCATACAGGATATCAGGATTAGAACGACTTACGTCCAATCCAATTCTACCTACATGTTCTCCAGATGGTAATCCGTTAGTCATTTGTGTCCAGCTTTCGCCACCATCAGTAGATTTATACACACCGGAACCGGCACCACTTTCTTTAAAATTCCAGGTTTTACGATCTCTTTCCCATGCAGAAGCCCAAAGGACGTTTGGGTTTGTTGGATGAATAACCAGATCAATTACTCCTGTACTATCATTGATAAATAAGGTCTTTTCCCAGCTTTCTCCGCCATCAGTTGTTTTAAAAACTCCACGGTCTTCATTGGTGCTGTACAGTGCACCCTGACTTGCAACCCAAACCGTATTTTCATCTGTAGGGTGACTCACAATTTTTCCAATATGTTGAGTTCCTCTTAAACCCGCGAAGCTCCAGGTTTCACCGCCATCCATACTTTTATATACTCCTGTTCCGGCATAGGTAGAGCGACTGCTGTTATTCTCACCGGTTCCAACCCATAAAATATCCGGGTTTGCACGGGATAATTCCATGTCTCCAACTCCAAGAGCTCCGTCCTGATGATCAAATACCGGCATCATCGTATTCCCACTATTGGTCGTTTTAAAAACTCCTCCCGATCCTAAACCAATGTAAAATACTCTTGGATTATCAGGATGAACGGCGATATCAGTAATACGCCCACTCATCACAACAGGGCCGACTGATCGCATTGGATAGTCATGAAATATAGAATTGGCTCGTAGCTCTGATCGTTGTTCAATAGAAGCTTCAATTTCTGAAATAGAAGTAGGAGCAACAGGTTGAGCCAGTAGAGAGGCTGAGCTCAGAATAAAAACGGCAAGTAGTAAAAAACGCATAGTAATTAGTTTATTGAATTAGACCAGTGATGATATAAAATGCAGTTCAAAAAAAATGAAAAAGATTTTACTATTTGGTTTTTAAAAACAAATCAGATAACCTGATTCTAATAATTTAGACCTCGTTCCGTAGCTCCGCTGCGGAACTCAGATTAGAGGCTCCGCCTCAAACAACCTAAAAACTGTAAGGAACCACCATGTAAATGATCTAACAAGAAAAAGATCGAACATGGGACGAAGTCGGTATAAAATTAAAGAAAGGTATTATCCATACTTCATCACAACCTCAGTAGTGGATGGGATATCATTATTTGCTGAATCAGAATTATCAGAAATAGTACTAAACAGCTTAGAGTATCTACAAAATGAACTCGATATAACTCTTTATGCCTATGTACTCATGCATAATCATGTACATATGGTAATCGAAGGAATGGATCTTAGTGGAAAACTCAGAAAGTTTAAATCCTATACTGCTCGGAAGATCATTGACTTAATAAAGGAAAGAAATCGAACTCTTATACTCAGAAAACTATCTATGAATAAACACGATCATCATAAAGACAGTGAATACCAGGTATGGCAGGAGGGGTTTCATCCTAAGCAAATTAACTCATTAGAAATGATGACTCAGAAAATTGAGTACATTCATTATAATCCTGTGAAAGCTGGATTTATAGATAGACCGGAAGATTGGAGAAATTCATCGGCTAGGAATTACTCAGGATTGGAAGGAGTGATTAGCGTTAGCTTATTTGAGGGATAAGTAATTAATTGAGGCAGAGCCTCAATGTTGGATTCCGCAGCGGAGCTACGGAACCAGAGTAAACTCAGCATTTTTGTTATTTAATAAGATTAGAAATAAAAAAATGAATTGGTTGTTAGTAAAGGATTAACAAGTAGACGTCTTGCAGAATTCAAAATTTATACTCTCGGAGGATATTAGAATGAGATATATTAATTATGTTACACTATTATTTTTAATAGTATGTTGTTCAAATGTAAAGTCACAGGATTTAGAAAATAACTTTATTGGAAAATGGGAAGTGACAGATTACAAATTCTCTGCAATCGGAAGTGAATTAACTTTTGAAGAAGCAAGGGAAAGGCTAGATGTAATAGTAGAAATAACAGATGACAGTGTAGCCATATTTGGACAAACTTGCTTTAACCCAATTTTTTTAAGTCAAAAAGTAAACATAAACGAGTATCTTTATTTAAGCTATCGAACAAATATTTCTTCATCGGACTTGGGAATCACAAAAGATAGTGTTTTTGTAACCTCAATTGAGTGTGGAGATTCTCAAAATTTATCAGATTATTTTTTGTATGGATTGATCTATTTAGATGAGAATTCGTACATATTAGAGGCAGAAGAGTTTTTTTACATCACTAGATTATAGTAAGGAAGTTAAGGTATTCTTCCCCTCGTTCCGTATGCTAACAGTATTTCTTTAACTTGACTTACTCTTAGAATACGGAACCAGAACAAAATGTGCCAGTATGCTAAATTACAGAAATAAAAAAGCTGTGTTCTTGCTGCTACTCTTGGTAATATGTGTTAACAATGCATGTATTGATAAGAATGAACAAGGAGAAATTCTTACGGACTTTGATATTTCAGGTGATGAAAAACAGGTCGTTTTTTCCTATTCGGAAGGAAGTAAAATTTCAATATATACACTTGATCTTGATACAGAAGAAATTTCTCTGGTAATAAAAGCCGATGATAATTGGGACTATATTAAACCCCAATATTTCTCTGATCACCAAATACTATACATCAAGGCAAAAGCAGATGATATCTTTGAAAATGAGGTTTGCATTTATTCTACTAATAATGAAACAGAAGAATGTTTCGATCTTGGTGAGGGAATATTAATAGATATACTTATTTCAGAGAATCATGAAAAACTCTTTTTTACCAAAGCATCTCAGTACAAAAGAAATTCACCAATCGGAATAGCTTCACCAAGGGGAATGGATATTTTTGAGTACTCCTTTTCTGAAAAAAGAATTACAAAAATAACGGATTTAAATGCCTACTCAATTCCAAATATTGAGAGGTTAGTAAGTGATCAGTTAATTTTCGAATTACATAGCATTGACAATTCTGGAATGTACCAATATGTTGCTAAGGATAGTCTGGTCTCTTTTAACCCAATAAATGATCCTCGTAATTTTAAAGGACGGTTAGGATATGGAAAGCCAGCCTACTCGGCCAAATCGGACGAGCTTTTTTTTACAGCACCTTACCAGATTTATAAAATGAATCCAGAAGACCGGATCGCAGAATTAGTTCTCGACAACAGAGGTATTAATTTAATTGCTGGTCTAAAAATATTTCATAAGAATGAGACATTGTTATACACAGAATCCTTTTCGAGTTCATTTATAATCCTTTCTTTGAAAAGCGGAGAGATTAAGAAATTCAGCATCGATTTTTAAACTCATTAACGAAGCCCTCACTGATGCGAGCGTCTGCTTTTGCAGGGAATGTCCGAGTTGGAGCTTATACTTTGTTATTAGTTTGGAACAAGTTTTAACAACAATCAAACAATAGCAGATCACCCAAAACAAATCCTCTCCAATTCATTGAAATTTAGAGGAAATAGAGCTACCTTTGGGTCTCGGTGAGCGTCGAAAGGCACTCACTTTTTTTGTTTTTGAAATTTGCTGTATGAACCCTGACGTAACCTCAACAATTAAAGAACTTGCATCGCCACTGGCCGAAGAGAAAGGACTGTTTTTGGTGGATGTGGAGTTGAAAACCGGTGGTGGCACCGAGGTATGGGTGTATCTGGATGGGGAAGACAGAGGCGTAAATTTGGACGAATGTGCAGATATCAGCAGAGAGCTTGGCTTTCTGATTGACGCTCACGAATTACTAGGTGATAAATACAGATTGAATGTTTCGTCACCCGGTTTAAGTCGACCACTGTCAGATAAACGGCAATACAAGAAGAACAAAGAACGCACCGTGAAAGTACGGTATTGGAAAACAGATGAAGACGTAGAAAAACTTGAAGGAATCATTGCAGGAGTTACTGAACAAGGAGTCTTAGTAAATCCGAATGAAAAAGAACAGACGGAAATTTCTTTCGAGTCTATTATTGAAGCAAAAATTATCCCCGTAATAAAATAGGCAAGCCCTGATGCAAAACGATTTATCAAAACAGATTATCTCCTCATTTGCTGAGATCGCGAAAGAAAAAGGCATTGACCGTGACCTGCTGCTTTCGATTCTTGAAGATGTATTCAGAACCATGATTCGTAAAAAGTACGAAACTGATGACGCATTCGAGGTTATTTTAAATGCTGACAGGGGAGAGATCCAGATTCTACATGTACAGGAAGTAGTTCCTGCGGAAGAGCTTTCTGATGAAGTTGCTGAAATTTCACTGGAAGATGCTCAAAAAGTTGATCCTGATATCGAACTATATGATGAATTAGCACAGGAAGTACAGATTCTTGATTTCGGTCGCCGTGCTGTTATGATGGCGCGCCAGCAGCTTGCTCAACGTATTCGTGAGATCGAAAAAGACAATATTTATGAAGATTACACCGATCGTGTGGGTGAAATCATTCTAGGTGATGTATATCAGGTACGTCACAACAAAGATATTTTAGTGAACCATAATGGTGTGGAATTGCTGCTTCCTAAAAGTGAGCAGATTTATAAAGACCGTTACCGCAAAGGAGATACTATTCGTGCGGTAGTGATTGGTGTTCACATGAAGAATGGTAATCCTACTGTCGTGATTTCCAGAACTTCTGAGTTATTCCTTGAGCGCTTATTCGAAAATGAAATTCCTGAAGTATTTGATGGTATTATCGAATTAGTAAAGATTGCACGTGCACCTGGAGATCGTTCTAAAGTGGCAGTTCTTTCTCACGACGAAAGAGTTGACCCTGTTGGAGCTTGTGTTGGTATGAAAGGAATCAGAATTCATGCCATTGTGCGTGAGCTTCAGAACGAGAATATAGATGTTATCAACTACTCAAAGGATAAAATCGAATTTATCAAAAGAGCCCTTCAACCGGCAGAAGTATTAAAAGTGGAATTGGATGAAGAAGGAGCAAAAGCAAATGTATTAGTTCCTGCTGATGAAGTATCCAAAGCCATTGGTAAAGGTGGAGTAAATATCCGTTTGGCTTCGAAGCTTGCTGAGTGTGAAATCGATGTTTACCGCGAAGTGGAAGAAGAAGATGATATTGATCTGGCTGAATTCGAAGAAGATTTTGGTGCAGAAACCATCGCGAAATTGCACGAAATTGGTTGTGATACAGCAAGAGCGGTATTGGAGCTTAGTCGTGAAGAAATAGTAAGCCGTACTAACGGTGAAATTGATGAAGAGCAGGCAGCAAAAATCATCAATGTAATTGCTTACGAATTTGATGAGGAAGCAGGCTAAGCAATTACACTTATTTTTATTTAGTTTTAGAGTACAATTTAAAAGCAAAACATGCCCATAAACAGACCAAAACCCTTATTTAAAGTAGCTTCAGAGTTTAATGTCTCTACTCAGTCTATTGTAGACACACTGGAAGACAATGGGTTCTCTGCAGCTAACCGACCTAACTTCAAAATCACACCAGAGATGTATGAAGTGTTGGACGGAGTTTATGGGGAAGACAAAGCTAAAAGTCAGGATCACGAACGAGCTAAAGAAGAGTACGAGAGTCGTCGTAATCACATGATGAATCAGCGTAATGAAAGTGTTACGCTTGATAACATCTTAGAGCCACTGGATGGGCTAGAACCCATCGATGAAAAAGCAGAGCCTTCTATTGAAGATGATCTTGTTGCTGGTTTAGAACCTCTTGAAGAGGAAACAGAGGAAGTTGCTGAGTCAGAAACAGCTGAGGAACCGGAAGAAGCTTCAGAGCCTGAAGTGGAAGAACAGGAAGAGGAAGTTGTAGCAGAAGAGCAGGAAGAAGAGCCAGATCCTGAAGTTGAGGAAGAGGAAGTCGTCGCAGAACAACCGGAGGATTCCGAGGAAGAAGATGGGGATGACGAAGAAGAAGACGACGAGACCGAAGATTCTGATGAGGACGATGACGAAGATGAGGACGAAGAGGAAGACGAAACGGATGATTCCAACGACGACGATGAAGAAGATCAGGAAAAAATCATTCGTGTGGACGTGCAAAGCAACTTAAAGGAACTAAAGTTCTAGGTAAAACGGCTTTTACAAACGATCTAACCTCTGATTCAAAAGTACGCAAGAAGAGAAAGCGCAAAAAAGATCGTCCAGGGTTTGACGAAAAGTCTAAGGATAATAAGTCTGAAAATAAGGAGCGCAAACGTAAGCCTTCTCCTAAAAAAGACACAAAAGGCAAAGCTAAGCCTAAGACCGAAGTTGATGAGGTAGATGTTGATCGTATGATGCGAGAGACACTGAAGAAAATGCAGGGTAACAGTACGGTTGGTAATAAAAGAGGGAAGCGCCGTCGCCAACGTAAAGAAGAACGAGAAGAGGAATTACTCCAACAGCAGGAAATGGAGGAAATGGAATCAGGTACCATTGAAGTAACTGAATTCATTACTGCAAATGATCTTGCTGAAGAGCTTGAAGTTGGAGTTAACGATATTATTTCTGCCTGTATGAGTATCGGTCTGATGATTACCATTAACCAACGTTTAGATGCTGGTACTATTGAATTAGTCGCCAGTGAGTTCGGTAAAGATGTGAAATTCATCGATGCTGAAGAACTCGTTGAAGATTTGGTAATTGAAGAAGACGCTGAAGAAGATCTTAAGCCTCGCGCTCCAATTATTACCGTTATGGGTCACGTAGATCACGGTAAAACTTCCTTACTTGATTACATTCGAGAAGCTAAAGTAGCAGAAGGTGAAGCCGGTGGTATCACACAGCACGTTGGTGCCTACGAAGTGATCCATCAGGATAAAAAAGTAACCTTCCTTGATACTCCGGGTCACGAAGCTTTTACCGCTATGCGTTCCCGTGGTGCTCAGGCAACCGATATTGTAATTCTTGTTGTAGCTGCGGATGATTCTGTGATGCCTCAGACCATTGAGGCTATTAATCATGCGAAAGCTGCGGGTGTTCCAATTGTTGTTGCTATCAACAAAATTGATAAAGATGGTTCTTCTCCCGATAAAATTAAGCAACAGCTTTCAGAACACGATGTAATTGTTGAGGAGTGGGGTGGAACGGTTCAGTTTGCTCTTGTATCAGCTAAAACTGGTCAGGGAATCGATGACCTTCTCGAGAAAGTATTGATTGAAGCTGAACTTCTGGATCTTAAATCTAATCCTGATCGTCGTGCTGATGGTGTTGTTCTTGAGGCTCGCCTTGATAAAGGAAAAGGTATTGTTGCTAATATTCTGGTACAAAATGGAACTCTGAATGTTGGCGATGCTTTTGTGGCAGGACCTTGTTTCGGAAGAGTTCGCGCCATGGAAAATGATCATGGGGTGAGAATTAAATTAGCAGGACCTGCAACTCCTGTTCAGTTAACTGGTTTTGATGAAATGCCTCAGGCAGGTGATAAACTTGTAGTTGCTGAAGATGAGAAAACAGCAAAAGAAGTTGCTAATCAGCGTCAGCAAATTCGTCGTGAACAGGCAATGCGTAAGACCAAGCATATGACACTTGACGATCTGTCTCGTCGACTGGCTCTTGGTGAAGTTTCTGAACTTAATATCATCATTAAAGCTGATGTAGACGGTTCTATTGAAGCACTTTCTGGTTCTTTACAGAAAATCAGCACTGATGAGGTGGCTGTAAATATTATTCATACCGGCGCAGGTGCAATTTCTGAATCTGATGTATTACTTGCGTCTGCTTCTGATGCAATCATCATTGGTTTCCAGGTTCGTCCCACTGCACAGGCACGTAAACTGGCTGAAACAGAAGAAATCGATATCCGATTATTCAGTGTTATTTACGATGCTGTTGATGAGGTAAAAGATGCCCTCGAAGGATTGTTATCTCCTGAACTAAAAGAGCAGATGATGGGTATTGTTGATGTACGTGAAATCTTCAAAGTATCTAAAGTTGGTACAATTGCTGGATGTTATGTGACAGAAGGCAAGATTGATCGAAACAATCCGATCCGAATCATCCGTGAAGGAGTGGTAATTTATGACGGTGCCATTGGTGCTCTGAAACGTTTCAAAGATGATGTTAAAGAAGTAGCATCAGGATACGAATGTGGTATCAGCATACAGAACTACAACGACATCAAAGTGGGAGATATGTTCGAAAGCTACAAGATTACTGAAGAGAAACGTACGCTGGAAGACGTTAATTAAACCTGACCGGAACAATGAGTTTAAGAGTAGAACGCTTAGGCGCACTTCTTAAAAAGGATTTGGCTGAAATCATTCAAAAAGATTATCAGCCGGATGGTACGTTTGTGACTATTACCAATGTTCGCGTTACTCCGGATTTATCTATTGCTAAAGTATATCTGAGTGTATTCGCTCCCGGGAGAGACGAACAGGTTGTGTATGAGTTTATTGATGAACACGTACCATCTATTCGCCATAAACTGGCCGGTAAGATTAAAAATCAGGTTCGAAAAATTCCCGAACTCCATTTTTATGCAGATGATACCGCTGAGTACGTCAATAAAATGGAAACACTCTTCAAAAAAGTAGAAGAGCAGCCCAAAGCACCTCTCGACGATAACGAAGAAGAATAAATGGCGAAGCCACTTCCTTTAGAAACCATTCCGGTTTTCTCTAAAGAAAATCCTCCTTCACCGGATTTTGATTTCAGTGCCGGTTCAATTTTACTTGTGAACAAAGAAAAAGACTGGACAAGTTTTGATGCCGTTAAGTATATCCGAGGAAGAGTAAAAACAAAGAAAGTGGGGCACGCAGGTACCTTGGACCCAATGGCAACAGGTTTATTGATTCTTTGCACAGGAAGAGCTACCAAATCGATAAACCAAATCCAGGAAATGCCGAAAACCTATGTTGGGGAAATTACCTTTGGCGGATCTACACCAAGTTACGATGCTGATTCAGAAATTGATCAGAAAGCTCCAATGGATCATATTACTGAAGAGAATATTCAGGAAATCCTGAATAAACGGTTTTCCGGAGAAATTCAGCAAGTTCCTCCAATGTATTCAGCATTAAAGAGAGATGGAAAAAAGTTATATGAATTAGCCAGAAGAGGAAAGACAGTAGAGTTGGAACCCAGACCTGTTACTATTTATGAAGCAAAGATTATAGAATATAATGCTCCTAAATTAGTTTTGAAGGTGACCTGTAGTAAAGGGACTTATATTCGTTCTATAGCTCATGATTTAGGTTTGACCTTAGATTCAAGGGCTCATTTATCTGCGTTGGAACGAACTCAAATCGGAAGTTATTCCTCGGTAAATGCTTACACTCCACATGAAATTGATAAACTGCTAAGACCTGATGGCTAAACTGGTATACCTGAAAGATATTGATCATCAACTGAATACGGTGGTAACAGTTGGTACTTTTGATGGTGTACATGAAGGGCACCGGGCATTAATGGAAACAGTGGTGGTCAAAGCCAAAAAAAGAAATGCCCGAAGCGTAGTCGTAACCTTTGATCCGCATCCAAGAACGATTATTCATCCGAAAGGAGAGAGTATCCGTCTATTGACTTCTCTCAGAGAACGAGCGGAAATTCTAAATGAAATCGGGGTAGATGTACTTTGTGTTATTCCATTCACTCGGGATTTTTCATTATTGAGTTCGGAAGAATTTGTCAGAAATGAAATCCATGCCAGAATTGGAATCAGCGAGTTCGTAATTGGGTACGATCATCATTTTGGAAAAGACCGTTCCGGTACCATCGAAACACTGGAAAACTTAGGTCCGGAACTCGAATTTGATGTATATGTAGTTTCCAAGAGAGAAATGGGAGAGGTGACCATCAGCAGTACGGTAATTCGTAATGCTATCCAGGAAGATGGAGATATGAGTCAAGCCGCTAAATTACTGGGCAGACCTTATATGCTGAATGGATTGGTGATTCATGGGGATGAACGTGGAAGAAAAATCGGATTTCCAACAGCGAATTTGCAACCGGAACATCCTGACAAAATCATTCCAAAAAATGGTATTTATGCGGTTAAAGTGAGAGTGGATGATGTTTGGTATAACGGAATGATGAACATCGGTGTCCGACCAACTTTTGATGGAATCACTAAAACCCTGGAAGTTAATATCTTTGAATTTGATCAATCTATTTACGGAAAAACGGTACAAATCCGCTTTTTTGGTAGTATAAGGGATGAAAAAAAGTTTGACGGGATGGATGAATTGAAAGAGCAGTTGGAAAGGGATAAAGAGAGAGCCAAAGAGGTTTTACTTCTAGCTTAGCTTTATAGATGCTGAAATAAATTCAGTATTAAAGTATTAAAGGAACACTCTTAAATAGATATTGGGATTCTTCTTATCTGATCATTTTGGCTAATTTCAATATTAGTTATTCCATTTTGATCAAGTGCATTAAAAACTGAAAAGAAATTCTTTTCATCACTTTGTGACTCTTCTTTTAAAACAAACTCAATTCCATGAAGCATAAAACCTGTGTTACTCTTCTTTCCAATATTTTCATGTTGCTTAATATCTGAAATAGTTTCAGTAACAAAATTATAAGTTAGAATATTGATTTCTTCTATTTGACGATTCAAATAGTTTTTTAATTCTTCCTTACCATTTTCTTTCCATATGAGTGGTAACTCGTCACCCATTCCATACCAATTCAGGTTTTTGTTTAAATCTATATTATTAATTGTGAGACTAAACTTATCTAATTCAGATGCACAGAACTCATATTGATCTCCTTCAATTTCCAATACAATTGGACCATCAGGAAAAAATTCATTTTCTCTTTTATCCCACATAACCCAAAATTTTTTAATGTTTTTCCCAACAATCTTTCTAAGTCTTGATGCAAATTCTACTCGAAATTTATTTGAATCGGAGAAAAAACTTGGTTCGTAATTAGATACACCTAGCATTCTAAGAAATTAGGTTTGAATTAGAATTAGTTTTAATGAATGATCAAATTAGTATGCGTTGAAAATAATAGAAACTAATTCTTCCAAAATTATTCACAAACTATATCTTTGATTCGTAATTAACGATTTGTTGGTTTTAAATAAATCTACGCTTAAATCATTGTTGCTTACCTTTAAAACCCTTATCTTTGGTGTCTATTAAATCGATTTAAAGTTATAACTGAACATTGCAATGAGCATTACTGCAGAAGAAAAAAAAGATATTTTCAAAAAGTTTGGTGGAGAAGAAGCCAATACGGGCACCACTGAAGGTCAGATTGCACTATTTACCCACAGAATCAATCATCTTACTGAGCATTTAAAAGAAAATCAGAAAGACCACGCTTCTCGTCGTGGATTATTGAAATTAGTTGGTAAAAGACGTCGTCTGCTCAACTACTTGATGAAAACCGATATCGCAAAATACCGTGAGCTTATCAAAGAGCTTGGTATTCGTAAATAATTTAAAAGGCTCCACCTCTTTGGAGCCTTTTTCTATTCTTCCCGTCTCATTTTAGCTTATCAACCAACCTATTTACCGACGGGAATAAAGCAATAAAACAAACAGACAAAAGAAATAAATGAAAGAAGATTTTAGAAGTATAGAATTTGCACCGGGAAAGGTGCTATCCGTAGAAACAGGCCGAATAGCTAAACAAGCTGATGGTTCTGTTGTTGTTAAAATGGGGGACACCATGGTGCTTTGTACTGCGGTAAGTGCCAAAGAACCAAAACCGGGACAGGATTTCTTCCCGTTAACCGTAGATCATAAAGAAAGTTTTTCCGCTGCAGGACGTTTTCCGGGCGGATTTATGAAAAGAGAAGGACGTTCAAACGAAAAGGAAATTCTTTCCAGTCGTTTAATTGATCGTGTACTTCGTCCGCTTTTCCCAAAAGGATATGTATGTGACACTCAGGTAATTTCAAGTGTTATTTCATCAGACGATGAAAACGACGGTGATGTGCTGGGTGGAGTTGGAGCTTCATTAGCTATTCACTTATCAGATATTCCATTCGACGGCCCAATGGCTGAAGTTCGTGTTGGACGTGTGAATGGTGAATTCATTATCAACCCTACAGTAACTGAGCTAAAAGACAGCGACATTGATATGGTTGTTGGAGGTACTGAGGACAGTATCCTGATGATTGAAGGTGAAATGATGGAAATTTCAGAAGCAGAGATGCTTGATGCTATCAAAGCTGCTCATGAAGCCATTAAGAAATTATGTGATTTCCAGAACGAGCTTCGTAAAGAACTCGGAAAAGAAAAAAGAGAATTTATTCCTCCGGCTGTAGATGAAGACCTCGAATCAAAAGTAAAAGGACTTGCTGAAGCTGCTATCGTTGATATTGTGAACATTGGTCTTAACAAAGAAGACTACAATGGTAAAATCAAAGAAGCGAAAGAAGAAGCAATGGCTAAGCTGGAAGAAGAGTTAGCTGAAGATGAAGGCGCAGATGCAAAGCTATCAGAAGCAAAAAAGATTTTAGGCAGCATCGAGAAGAATGCACTTCGTAACATGATTCTTGAGAAAGGTCGTCGTATTGATGGTCGTTCTACTACTGATATCCGTGATATTTGGACTCAGGTAGGATACATTGCAAGAGCACACGGTTCTTCTATTTTCACCCGTGGTGAAACTCAGGCGTTAGTTTCTGCGACTTTAGGAACTCGTCGTGACGAGCAAAGTGTGGATACATTATTTGATCAGGATGCAAAGCAATTTTTCCTGCACTACAACTTCCCTCCATATTCTGTGGGAGAAGCTGGTTTCATGAGAGGTCCCGGACGTAGAGAAATTGGTCACGGTCATCTTGCAGAAAGAGCGCTTAAAATGTTGATGCCAACTTTCGATGAATTCGGATATGTAGTTCGTGTTATTTCTGACATCACAGAATCAAACGGTTCTTCATCTATGGCTTCTGTTTGTGGTGGTTCTATGGCATTGATGGATGCTGGTGTCCCATTGAAAAAACCAATCGCTGGTATTGCGATGGGAATGATTGTTGGTGAAGACAAAACTGCGATTCTTTCTGACATCCGTGGAGAGGAAGATTTCATGGGAGACATGGACTTCAAAACAGCTGGTTCTTCAGAGGGAATTACAGCTTGCCAGATGGATATGAAAGTTCAGGGAATCAGCTTCGAAACGATTGAAGAAGCTCTTGCTCAGGCTCATACAGGTCGTATGCACATACTTGGTGAGATGGCGAAAACGATTACTTCTTCAAGAGAAAACATTTCTCAATATGCTCCTCAGTTCCTGAAAATGGAAATCGATGGCAGCGATATTGGTGCAGTAATCGGACCTGGTGGTAAAGTAATTCAGACTCTTCAGAAAGAAACCGGAACTGAGATTATCATTGAAGAAGACAACAATGGTAAAGGTCAGATTACGATTTCAGCGAACGACCTTAGCAAAGCTGAAGAAGCTAAAAACCGAATTAAGATGATTGTAGGTCACCTTGAAGAAGGCGCAACCTACAAAGGAATTGTGAAGTCTATCAAAGACTTTGGTGCATTTGTTGAAATCGCACCGGGTAAAGATGGCTTATTGCACATTTCTGAAATCGATCATAAGCGAGTGGAGAAAGTAACCGATTACCTTCAGCTTGGAGATGAGCTGGATGTAAAACTGCTCAAAATTGAGCACGGCGGTAAACTTCGTCTCTCCAGAAAAGCATTGATCGAAAGAGAAGATTAATTTTTCTCTATGCTTATTTAAGGCGCTGCTCATTCCGGGTAGCGCCTTTTTTATTATAGTTGATTTGTTGCATAATTCACCCCACCCCCACCCTCCCCTTAATAAGGGGAGGGAGCTCTTTAATGGAATAATTGATATAACAAAGAGTTTTTATACTTGTTTAAGGGGAAGACAGATGGGGTTATAAATATGGTTGGATTGAAATGCAAAGAGTCCTCCCTCTGAATTCAAAACAAGTTTGAATTCTGTCTCCCTCCAAAGTGAGACAGGTACCTGTCCCTCCTTGGGGAGGGACAGATCAGCGCACTTGTGTGCTGATCAGGGAGAGGAAAAACGGGGAGATATTTCACAAACCATTACTGATTATAGCTGTCAAACATAGTATATTTGACACCATCAAAAAATTAAGAGACGCACACATATATTCTGCATGGAAAACCTGAAAGAAATCGATTTTGTACATAAAACTACCTTAGATAACGGTCTCAGAATTGTTACTGAACACATTGAAAGTGTAAAGAGTATTTCGGTAGGTATCTGGGTGAAAACAGGATCCAGAAATGAAAAAGAAGAATTGGGTGGAGTAACCCATTTTCTGGAGCATATGCTTTTTAAAGGAACAGATTCCAGAACAGCGTTCGATATTGCTCAGAGTATGGAATCGGTAGGAGGATATTTGAATGCCTTCACTTCCTCAGAGTACACCTGTTATTATGCCCGATGCGTGGAAGACCAACTGGACCGGGCTCTGGATGTCCTTTCTGATATGGTACTCCATCCTTCTTTTCCGGAAGAAGAAGTTGAGAAAGAGAAGAAAGTGGTGATCGAAGAGATGAAAATGTACCGCGATTCTCCGGATGATTATCTTTTTGAAGAATTCAGTTCGAAAATGTTTGAAGGCCATGCTTTGGGTCGACCAATTCTTGGAACCGAAGAAACCGTATCTGCTTTTAGCCGGGATGATTTATATCAGTACATGGCTGATCGGTACAAACCTTCCAATTTGTTAGTCGCTGTTGCCGGACACGTGGATCATGATAAAGTGGTGGAAGTGGTCAACAGTTACTTTGGTCAGTTGGATTACGATCAGATTGAAAATGAAAAACAACCTATTGAAGAGTTAAACCCAGAGAAGCTGGAGCTTACCAAGTCCATTGAACAAACGCATTACATTCTTGGAAGGAGAGGATTAAACTTCGATCATCCTGATAAATATCTGCTTCTTCTGGCAAATACGGTACTTGGAGGAGGAATGAGCTCAAGATTGCACCAGAATGTGCGTGAGAAATATGGCTATTGTTATTCTATCCAGACATTTAATCAATCCTATTCAGATTCAGGAATTTGGGGCGTATATGTGGGGACTGATAAGGAATACGTGGAGCATGTGCACGAATTAGTAGTAGCTGAACTGAATAAAATCAGCACCGAACTTATTCCGGAAAAGGAACTAGAAGAAGCGAAGTCTCAGTTAAAAGGAAAGCTTTTGTTATCGCAGGAAAACACCAGCAACCGAATGATGCGCCTGGCAAAAAGTGAACTGTATTTCGATCGTTTTGTGACTTTAGATGAATTGGAAGAAAACATAATGAACGTCACAGCCGAACAAATTCAGGAATTTGCTAAAGACTTCTTCGACCAGAAAAACTATATGGAAGCCGTTTTAACCCCGGAGGGGTAATTATAAATTATGAATGCTGAATTTTGAATGAAGGTTTTGTCACTTCGAGAGAAAACGAGAAGTCTAAAGAGCTCATCGAAGTATCAATACTCTTTAGATGTCTCACCTGAGTTCGACATGACAAAACAATTCAAAATTCAGCATTTAAAATTCAAAATTTTAAAATAAATGATCTACATCAATCAACTCGCTAACCATGTTGATAACACCGTAACGTTGAAAGGTTGGGTGTATAATTACCGCAGTAGCGGAAGCCTTGTATTCATAGAAATGAGGGATGGAACCGGAATCACCCAATGTGTGGTGGCTAAAGACGATGTTTCTGAACAAGCCTGGGAAGCTGCAACATCACTTAAGCAGGAAAGTTCACTTGAAATCACTGGAACGGTTAAAGCGGACGAGCGTAGTGTGGGCGGACATGAAATTCATGTTTCCGATGTAAACGTGATTCAGATTGCAGAAGATTACCCGATTACACCAAAAGATCACGGGGTAGAGTTCCTGATGAATAACCGTCACTTGTGGCTGCGTAGTCAGCGTCAGTGGGCGGCCATGAGAGTAAGAAACGAGATCATTTTTGCGATACACACTTTTTTCCAGGAGCGGAATTTCGTGCAGATGGATTCCCCGATTTTTACCGGGAATGCGGCAGAAGGAAGTACGACTCTTTTTGAAACAGAATTCTTTGAAGAGCCGGCTTATCTGGCTCAAACCGGTCAGCTTTATGGTGAAGCAATGGCAATGGCACACGCGTTGATTTACACCTTTGGACCTACGTTCCGTGCCGAAAAATCCAAAACACGTCGACATTTATCTGAATTCTGGATGATTGAGCCTGAAATGGCTTATTACGATCTGAAAATGAATATGGATCTTGCAGAAGACATGATTCGTTTCATCGTAAAAACCGTGCTTGAGAAACGAAAAGCCGAGCTGGATATTCTTGAACGGGATACTTCAAAACTAGAAGCATTGGTGGAAAACCCATTCATACGAATGACCTATACAGAAGCAGTGGATATTTTGACCAGCGATGCCACGGCTCAGATGCTGGACGATATGATGGATTCACGAAAAGAAGAAGAAAAAGCGATGAAGCAGGAACGGGAAGAAATTAAGAAAGAGCATGGCTCTGCCAAAAAGTGGCGTAAGAACCAGATTGATGCCCGGATTAAAGAAATAGGTTCACGGCTGGATCAGATTGAAGAGGATTACCGGAATATTCCTCAATGGAAAGAATCGGCTCAGAGCTTTGAGTGGGGGAATGATTTCGGCGGAAGCGACGAAACCGTGCTGACTATGCAATATGATGTCCCGGTTATGGTGACTCACTGGCCGGCGGAGATCAAAGCCTTTTATATGAAGCGGGATGAATCCGGTAAACATGCGCTGGGAGTGGATGTACTGGCACCTGAAGGTTACGGCGAGATTATCGGGGGAAGTCAGCGTGAAGACGATCTCGAGCTCATGCACGAGCGTATTGAAGAGGAGGGACTCGATAAAGAAGTCTTTGAATGGTACCTGGATTTACGTCGCTACGGAACCGTACCACATGCAGGCTTCGGTCTGGGTTTAGAACGTACCGTTGCGTGGCTCTGCGGACTTGCTCACGTTCGCGAAACTATTCCATTCCCAAGAATGATGGGAAGGTTGAAACCCTAGTTCTTAGTCATCCTGAGGATACTTCCGAAGGATCTTAGCGGATATAAGCTTATTACGGACTTTTGTCATTTCGAAGGAGTGAAACGACTGAGAAATCTAAAGGGTAATTTAAAAGCAATTTGTTAGATTTCTCGCTCCGCTCGAAATGACAAAGCCCAAACCCAAATCACCCCGTTTTCTTTTCCAGAAAAACAGTTTCGTTTCGTTCAAAATTGAATGAGTTTTTTAGATGAATACGGTGCTTTAAAAACCGCAAGAGGGTGTGCATTCCGGTATTGCTTCCGGGTCCATATCCAGCGTATTCAGGAAAAATAGGATCATTGGGGTTTTGGTTATTGGCCATGTACCTGAAGTAAAACTCTGAAAAGCCAAAATCAATGACATAGCTGTCTCCAAAAGCCTTCGGGTATTCTTCTTCTAACGTAACCACTCCCGGTTGATATACATAAGCAAAGGTATCACCATAAGCTTCATAGTAGACAAAGGCATTGACACTGTATTTACCGGGATCCATGTCATCGAATTCATAGTATCCAAACTCGTTTGTCTTGGTTTGAACCGGTGGATTGAAGGCTATATTAAATTCGTCATGTAAAAATACAGTTGCTCCGGCTATCGGTTCTCCCAGCTGCATATCTACAATATGTCCGGATATATTGGTTTGACCATAACCAGTAACTGAAATAAAGAATAGGATGGAAAAGAGAATAAGGCTTCGTGTCATTTCGGGGTTTTTTAATGTTATTTAGAATACTAAAAAAGAATTTTAATAATGAAATAATGGTCATCCTGATCCTGAATTTTCGGGAGAGAAAATAAAGACTAAATTTACTCCCTTGAGGCCTGCCTGTCGGCAGACAGGGAGGTGTCCGAAGGGCGGAGGGTGTCCTTTTAGGAAATCACGTCCCCACAAACACCCCTCACAATCTCGTTTGAACAACGATATTGATCTCCCCTCAAGGGGAGATTTTCAACAAAGCTTTTTTGTAACTCAATTAAAGCTTGAATCTCTTATTTTCAAAATAAAGTAAGAGTTCATGAATCGATTCTCCCACAAACTGTTAGCACTGGTAATCCTTATAGGGAGTTCAACGTCATTGTTCGCTTTTCAGGATGGAGATTTATCCGACGATTTTGAAACTGCCGGAGAACTCACAGGGTTTGTTACCAATAATCCTAATTCATTACCGGATGTTGTCAAAGTGGATGGTCGGTATCGGGCGAATGTGGTGAATAATGATAATAACATCACCTTGCACTTCAATGAATTCCAGGGCAGACTTGATGCGAAATTACTTGCGTTTCCATTTGAGTTCATTGCGAGAAATATCGGTATTGGTACACAGGAAGATTCTCAGTCTGCACCAACTTCAACTGGCGATCCCTATATTTTCTCTGGAGTTCAGGTACATACAACAGAACTTAGCTCTCCGAACTCTTCCCATGTAGTTGTAGGTCACCGCGGACCTACCGAATTCACGATAGAAGGAAAGAACACCTTAAATGGTGTGTCAAGCGTTAACGACGCAGGTGAAGGAATTGTGCCGGACGGACGTGCGGATATCAGAATAGTAGGAAACGAAGACCGAACCATTACCGTCTACTGGCAATTACCTGAACTGTCTGAGGATAGCTGGACCTTATATAACGGTACGGGTGAGCTTCCGGGAACAGCTCCAACCTATGGCGATAGTGTATACGTTGGGTTGATTACCTACATCTTTGAATTTAACGGACTCCCTTTTGTAGGAACCTGCGATGGAATAGAGGTTACCCAAAATACTCCAACATCGAATGAAGAAACAGAGCAGCCGATTGGGATTTCTTTATCTCAAAATTATCCGAATCCATTTAATCCAAGTACTATTATTGATTTTAGTTTGAGTAAACCCGGATTTACCAGCTTAATACTGTACGATATGTTTGGAAGAAAAATAACTACACTTGCGAGTAAACATTTTACAACCGGGAGTCATAGCGTGGAATTCGATGCATCTACCTTAGCAAGTGGAAATTATATATACACTCTTACAGTAGAAGGGAAGAGCTTGTCCAGAGTGATGAGCATCATCAAATGATCAATTCAAGTAATCCCTGATTTTTGTCATCTTTACATTTCGATCTATTGAATAGATACGCTCATCTTTCTCAATAAATTCATAAAGGGTCAGGCTCCTGGCAAAGTAGGAAAGAGATTCTTCATGTTGATTGGAAGATTCAAAAGATTGTTCGGCAAGCTCGTACATAATATCAGCAAGAATACTCAGGTGTTCATTAGTAAATCCGAGTTCCTTTTTTAAGTGCCCGATTCCTTTACTTTCTAAAAGAGAAATCAGTTCAGAAAAGGAAATACCAAGTTCCTCGGTAAGCATTTCACTTGCAACTGTAATTACTTCGGCATCCTGATCCTGCTTTTTAAGCTTCAGAACCTGAGTTAATATGGCGTTCAGCACTTGAGTCATTTGCTGAATCTGACGCATGATATAATCCTGACTAAACATACCTGAGGATAGTGAATTTTAGCCCTTAATACTTCTTCTTGGCTATTCTATTATTGGTACTCGGATTCTGTGCAGCTGAGACAAAACGGTTAACCTTTTCACTTCTTTTCTTGCGGTGTTTGGTATTTCTGCCCGAAACCCGTTTTCTCCATCTTTCCCAGCTTTTGCGTTTCAGGTTTCGACGCATAAAGTCAATAACTTCATCCTCAGACAGCCCAAACTGAGCTTCTATAGCATCAAAAGGAGTTCGGTCTTCCCAAGCCATACCAATAATGCGATCTGCTTCGTGAGGTTCGAGATTATATTTTTCTATGTAGTTAATACTCATATTGCATGAGCAATTTTTAGAATTAATCCGTTCAAAAAAAGAGTCCCGAAGAACTCTTTGAATTTAAAATTGTGGGGTTATTTGAACGGAAGAGGAATCTTCATTGAATTCGGTTCGGAAGTACCAGTTATCCGGACTGCCGCCTACTTCGGTAGCGGTAATCGTATACTGGATTCCTTCTTCAAATCCTTCATAGGTAGCCATTGAAGATGCATTAAGCGTACCCTGAAGTGTTTGCTCCCCACTAGTCCCGGCTTGTGTATAGATATCCAGATTAAACTGTAGTGTATTTGTTACCTCAATAGAGTAAGTATTATCGTCGGATGAAGTTGATTTACAGCCAACGAAAATAAGAGTACATAAAAGACCAACGAGTATTGAATTTTTCATATCTGATGAGATGATTTAGGTTTTGGTTTGAACCAAAGAGCTAAATCACTTTCATGCATTACATGAACTATTCTTTTGTAGACCTTTTGTAGAGAATTTTTACTTAATTATAAAATCTCTCCTCATACTCATCTTCAAGCGGCATATGGACACTCCAGAACGGTCCTGTTTTTTTTCCTTCCAGGATATTTCTGAGGATATTCAGATGGGTATGCCATCCGGCACTTACACCAATTCTGAAGTCTTTGGAATCCGGAACTTTTGTATGGATCAGAATAAGTTTCACTTTTCCTTCTTCATGATCCGAAAGTTTGAAAATAACTTCCGATGAAGATCCATCACCTTCTTCCCAGGTATAGCTAAGTAAGGTATAAGGCTCCCATGCCAACACTTTTCCGTACATAGTTACCTGATCTGGCATATCGCGATACTTTTCAGGAGTTGGTTCGGGTTTGTCACTGATCTTTTGATTATCAAAGTGATGAGTAACCTTCCCACCAATTTTGGATTCCACGTCACCTCCCGAAAGCCACTTGCCTTTATGTTCAGATTCTGTTAAACAAGCCCATACTGTTTCAATAGGACCGGGAAGTATACGTTCTAGGGTAAGAGTGTCATCATCAATGAACCGTGCGTAATCATTCATAAATCTTAGGAATTTAATTCAGTAAGGTATTTTTTGAGGCGGTTAAGGGTTTGTTTCTGTCCTTCAAGAGCTCCGTATTCATTGATAACATGATCAAGGAAATCTTTATCCCGGAAGGTCATTTTCATTTCAAATTTTGTTTTTCCATCTGATTCTGTGAAGTCAAGTTCTACAAAGAACGCATCTTCCTCAGAACTAGGGTCACCCATTTGAATGTACTCAATACGCTTAGGTTTAACTATTTTCGTAAACCGAATCAGATTAGGATAGTCTCTTCCATCAGGGCCGTGCATAGTAAATTCCCATTCACCTCCGGGTACCGAGCTGAATCGTTTGGTTGTGATGGTAAACCCATCCGGTCCAAACCAATTCGCAAGATGTTCTGATTTTGTCCATGTCTCAAACACTAGAGCGGGAGGAGCATTGAAAACCCTACTGGTATATAGTTCTTTATCATTCCGTATTGTTTCATCCATAACCGTATAAGTTAAGATTGAATTTTAGCAAGGTGTTTGTCGAGGCAATCAAAGCTGGAATTCCATCCGCTTTCCACACCAAGTTTTTCATGAAGTTCTTTATCACGCTGAGTAGCATGACTCATAATTAATGTAAGTCTGGTTTTCCCGTTGATATCTTCAAAATTCAAAGTGAGCTTACTTATTTTTGGAAGTTCAATATTATTCTGTTCTGCCATTTCTTTGTATTCATCCCCAAAATCATCGGTAGAAACAATCTTTTTATTGGCTATAACTTCCAGAAATACTCCATTAACCGGGTACTCAGTTCCATCCGGTCCAGTCATTACAAGTTTAGACTTTCCACCTACTCTTAAATCATATTCTTCAACCCGAGTAGTAAAACCTTCAGGTCCCCACCATTGTTCAATATGTTCGGGTTCAGTCCATGCTTTATAAAAGAGTTCTACCGGAGCATCAAATACTCTGGTTAAGATTATAGCGTGTTGATCTGTGTTAGTATTAGTCATTGCTTTTATTTTTTGTTTGAATTTTATCCAGGTAGCTCTCAAGTCGATCAAGTCTTGCATTCCAAAGTTTCCGATTCTTTTCAACCCAATCAGAAACAGGTTCTAATTCCTGAGGTTTAAGTTCGCAAATGCGTTCTCTGCCTTCCTGCTGGATGTCAATCAGATTACATTCTTCCAGAATCTTGATATGTTTGGAAATGGCAGGGCGTGAAATATCAAACTGATCTGCTATTGTATTCAGATTCATAGAATCACCTGAAGCGAGTAAAGTGATAATATCTCTGCGGGTTGGATCAGCAATGGCTTGAAAAACATCTCGTCTCATAAAAGTGAAAATTATGTAACTGTTTGGTTACAAATATATATGTAACCATTTTGTTACGCAAATTTAAATTCAATTTTTTTCAAAAGCTGACATTTACTTGTGATTTGAGAGTGGTTATTTGATATTTTCCATCAATGGCAGCGAAGAAGCAAAACAGTTCAGACATATTTCATCAGGTTAAGCAGGAAATTGGTTCGGGCAATCTCAAACCAGTATACTATTTATATGGGGATGAAGAGTTTTATCTGGATCAACTGTTGGATTCATTTTCAAATCTACTTCCTACAAACGAAAAAGATTTTAACTTCGACTTGCTCTATGGTCAGGATGTAACTCCTGCTCAGGTTCTTGGCATAGCCCGAAGTTTCCCTATGATGGCAGAGAGAAGGGTGTTGATTGTCCGGAATTTTCTTCAGACAGGAAAAGGGGCAGCCGGAGAAGGAGAGATGAATGATTTTATCTCTTATTTCGAAAACCCAAATCCATCTTGTCTGGTTGTGCTGTTTGATAATGGCAAGCCTGCAGGCAATACAAAAATCGGAAAGGCCATTTCAAAAAATGCGAATGTAGGTTTTCATCAATTTGAAAGTATGCCGGATTACCTTATTCCAGAATGGGTAATTAATTGGGTTCAATCGCATCATAAAAAGAATATAAATCCCGGAGCGGCTCAACTTTTGGCTCAGTTTGTAGGTAATAATTTACAGTTATTGTCTACCGAAATAGACAAAGTGTGCACTTTTGTGGACACTTCTGATACCGTCTCAGAAGCCGAAGTAAAAAAAATAATCGGCTCTTATCGCGAATATACGGCGATTGAGCTCAAAGAAGCCGTAATTAAGAGAGATTTAGACAAAGCACTGTATATCTCGGAACAGATGTTGCAACACAGTAAGACAGACACGGGGGAATTAATTCGACTCGTGGGGTTCTTTTACAGTGTGTTTGTGAATATCTGGCAGATAAGAAGACTAGCCGACCGAGGTAATGCTAAACAAGCGGTTCAGGCTGGGCTGGGAATTAGTAACTCCTGGTACTTCAATAAGCTTTGGGACGATGCTTCCAATTTCAGATACAGCGATATGCCGAGAGTGTTTGAAGCACTTCTGGACGCTGATAAATCCATAAAAGGATTCTCCACACTAGACTCCACTTCGATTTTATTCCTCCTTGTTAAGCGAATGATTGGCTAGGCCAGTCTCGCAATTAACAAGAATTGCAATAAAATTTAGTGGAGAACAACAATGGAAGCATTTAAATATGCACAGGTAGCAAATTACAGTGATGAAGATTTAATGGAATATTTTCAGCAGGGAAAGGAACCTGCATTTAATGAGCTGGTAAAACGTTATACCGACCGCCTCCATAATTTTTTATTCAGATACACCCATAATCACCAGGACTGTGAAGATCTTGTTCAAGAAACTTTTCTCAGAGTGCATAAGAGTAAACAGTCTTATGAAAGAATTGCCAAGTTCAGTACCTGGATGTATACCATCGCACTAAACTTAGCTAAGAGCTTATATAAAAAGAAAAAGCGTATGCAGAAGGTTTCCATTCATAAAGATGAAACGGATCCGAATGATTTTGAAATGAATATCGAAAGTCCAACTATCCTTCAGGACGAAGAATTGCACCAAAAATTAAGTCTTGAGAAGCTTGAAAAGGCATTAATGCAATTAGCTCCTGAATTCAGAGAAGTAGTTGTATACCGTGATTTGCAGGAATTAAGCTATGATGAAATAGCTGAAATTACCGGAGTAGCAATGGGTACTGTAAAGTCCAGAATTAACCGTGGACGTGCACAGGTTCAGGCTATGATAGAAAGCTACGTGGATATCGGAACTGAATTTTAAAATCTCGGAACAAAAAACTGTTAATGTTATAAAAGGTAATGAACGTTGACTAGCATTACCTTTTATGAAAAATTTTACTGACAAAGAATACCATCCGGTAATCGAGGATTATATTACTGATTATGTTGATGATACCCTGGAAACTGGCGAGAGAGACGCCTTCGAGGAGGTGCTTGTTCATGATGATGATCTCCGTGAACTTGCATACTCTGCGAAGGAGGGTAAAAGACTTATTCAGCAACTTGGTTTTGTGAAAGCGGATGAGACATTTAAGAAAAATATGCTTTCACGCTTAAAAGAGCTGAGTTAATCTTCCATAAGTTCTTTAAAGACGTTTAAATGTTTTTCGGTTAGCTTTAAAATTGCTTCTCCGGCAGAAAGTATATTACTGATGTACTGATCTTCTATATTTTCTTTGTTAAACTCCATACCCCAAATGTTGGAGTCGGAGATAATCTCACCTTCATGATTCCCAGATTTTACCTTAGAGCCAAATAATTTAAGAAAAGACGCTTCTTTAAATATTGCACAAGTAAGGTGTTCTCCCTGTAAGCTTAATGGATCCAGGCCAAAACCTAAATAAAAGAGTTTTAATCCTCCTTCATTCATCTCTTCAAAGTATTTCTTAAAAATAGGATTAGATTCGTATTCATATCGCTGATTTTCGGTGCCAGTGATCTCTTCAATTCCTTCAATTTCCTCAGCATATTCTCTCAAGATATTATATAAGATATTTGTATCAGCAGTAAAATTGTTTCCCTCATTGATAGGTTGAAATTCACCTGCAGGTACCACATGTCTGGTACTATCTGCATAGCCTTGATCGGCAGAACGGACATGCATTAGAAACCTGAAATCACCTTCTTTAGTTTGAATAAGAGTTAGCGTGCTAACGCCTCCAAGTAATACTGTTTTTGAAAAATTTCCTTCTTTTTTTAATGCATTTAATATTTCGACTCTGAATTTTTGTGAGGATTTTGATGGAAGTTTAACGAGGTTAGTAGGTAAACCTGAAGAATGTAATTTATTAGCTGTTTTTATTGAATCAGTAAATTCTAGCTCAGCAGTTTTTCCATAATCAATTTTGTTGAAGTATGAATTCGGTTCTTTTGAAATGCTCAACGTAACGGATTTATTACCAATATCAACTCCCATCAGTCTGTAATGCCTGTTATTAAAAAAGACTGGTGGATTTATCAGCTCTTCTATTACCGAATGATATTCTGTAAAACGCTTTGTCTCTGTATGATAGGGAAGTATATCTGTTCTTGGCTGAATTATGGGGATTATTTCATCTACTAATTCTGATTTGACATACTCAATGGGAATTGGATGTTCCGGAATCCAATCCTTTCTTACGAGTAAAGGTATTTCTTCCTTGTTTTGTTCAAATGAATCATCTTTAAGAATTAAGTGATTGAACTCAAACGCTTTTTGCGATATTAACTTTCTTCGTTTGCTAATCCATTTTTTATTGAGATCGATGAAATCTTTTTGTGAGTCTGTTACATCCGAACTTTTTATTCCTTTTTTCTTAAATACTGTCACAAGCCAAATAATAAAAGTAGCCAATACGGTTCCGATTATTGTAGTAAGAAGAGGAGAGTTCTCTATAACTTCGATGAAATCTTGCATTATATACCTTTTATAGTTGCTACATATCCTATGGCCGCCAGAATAGAAATAAGGTTACCTATCAGGAAGTAATCATTACTCACCTTGTTTTCTTCACTCTTGATTCGGGTACCAATCTTTAATGCCCCAAATGCGGTAATTACGTGCGGGTAGCCTGCCATTAACCCAACAATTAGAACCAGCCTTTCCAGCATACCTTTTAGCACATCCTTTACATTGAGGGCAGGATCATGATCTTCTTTCACACTCTGAATCATCCGGCTATTCAGTACATAAAAAATCACATGCACAACTGACTCCATGAGTACATATAAAAGAATAAATCTCGGGTCCATTACGATTTTTGGATAAAGGTTAGCACAACTTCTTTTAAAAGAGAATACTCTTTAATCATCAAAGTTTTTCGACGTTTCCATATTTGATCACGGTTTTTCCCATGTATTTCGCCTACTTCACTATTATTTTCATTTTCAATCATGTCGATGATCAGAGCGTAGTCTTCTTTTTTCCAGTTCATGATAAGACTGTCGGTTACTTCCAACAAACGATTTAGTTGATCAGAACCCGTCTCGTCTTTCAGACTTATTTTAAAACGCTTTCGGTCTCTTTTTTTGATGTTAAGCATCTTACGAGCGGTAGTTAAACCTTCTCCCAGCATCTCATAGGCAATGTCCGGGTTTATTTCTGTATCAATTTCTCCGGTGTGTAACACATAATGCAGTTTAAAATCGAGTTCCCGGCGCAAGCACTCTTCTTCAATAAAAAAGATGATAGCAATGCCTGTTTCTACAGAATCCAGGACGGCCTGGAAATCATCGCCTAGCGTAATGGTAAGAGGAGAGAGGATATTGTTTCCGAAGGTATCATTCACGCTTTCCACAAGCGACTTAAACTCAGTCGTGAGTTTCCCGGATTCATAGCTTGAACTGGAAACCACATCTCCCATTAATATCGGGTATATGTTTGTATTTGAAGACATGGTCAATTGTATCAAAAATAATGATACAATGCAATATGTTTCAATAATAATGAATCAATTAACATTGTTTCAGTTACTTTGACATTGCGAAAGACTAAAGATCTTCGCTTGTGTACTTAAACAACTCCCAAGTGAAAAGTCCTCCTTTGAAGGAGGTGGCATTTGATCGAATAGATCAAATGACGGAGGATGTGAAGGCGTCCGGAATTGGCAAGGTCTAGTCTTCATTCCGAAGCACAGCTTCGGAATGCCTTCCTGAGGCTCTGCCTTATTGGAACCGGAGCTTGCTACAATACATCACGCAGCAGAGCTACGTGACGAGAGGAAACTTTAAGGATTGTTTCAAATTTCTTAAAAATCTACCAGTTTTTTTAGTTGGATGTTCAACTGTTCACGGTTCATATACCCATCTTCCAAGCCTTTATTAAATGGAATGGGCATATCCAATGCAGCGCAACGGAGGACAGGTGCGTCCAGGTCTTCAAAGCAATGTTCGTTAATCCAGGCGCTGACTTCACTCATCGGTCCCATAATCATGGAAGGTTCCTGAAGAAGTAACACTCTGTTTGTTTTCTGAACAGTGGCTTTAATTGCTTCGTAATCCAAAGGGGCGAGGCAGCGTAAATCCAACACTTCAATAGAAATATCTTTTTGAGCGAACTCATCAGCGGCTTCGAGCGCCCATTGTACTCCCATTCCATAGGTGATTATTGTTGCATCTGTTCCTTGGCGTTGGACTTTAGCTTTACCAAGAGGCTCATAGGCTGCCTGATTAGGAGTTGTAGCTCTAAGGCTTCTGTAAAGCTTCTTGTGCTCAAAGAATAACACGGGATTGGGATCATAAAGAGATGAATACAACAGATTCTGAGCATCTTCCACGGTTCCGGGAACTACAATCTTTAATCCTGCATGAGGCATAAACCAGCCTTCCGGTGACTGTGAATGAAATGGTCCGGCGCCAACGCCACCACCATGGGGCATACGAATAGTAATATTAAGCGGGGGAGACCAACGGTAATGGGATTTCGCAATATTCTGTATAATCTGGTTCATACCGCAACTCACGAAATCAGAAAACTGCATTTCAACCACAGGTTTGAATCCTTCCAGAGCTAAGCCAACCGCAGCTCCTAATACGCCGGATTCAATAATTGGAGTATTCCGGATTCGGTCTTTTCCAAATTGTTCAATAAACCCTTCCGTAATTTTAAATACACCGCCATATTCAGCTACATCCTGACCCACTATCAAAAGAGAGTCATCTTCTTCAAAGGCTTGTTTTAATGAAGACTGAATTACATCCACAAAACGTTTTTCAGAACTTGAACCATTTGATGATGGTGGGAAATCAGGGATATCGGAAGATAGAACAGCATTGAGCTCTTTTTCTTTATCAAAAATAGGTTCAGGTGCTTTAAGGGCTTTCTCCAGATCTTTCTTAAAGGAAGCATCTACTTCCTTACGAATAGCATCAAAGTCTTCCTGGGAGTGCATATGATGCGATTCCATGTATTGTTCAAAGCGTAAAATCGGGTCTTTTTCGGCCCAGTTTTCAAATAAAATATCCGGTACATAATGGGTTCCGGAAGCTTCCTCATGTCCACGCATTCTGAAAGTCTGTGCTTCAATAAGTACTGGTTTACCTTTTAAGGCAAGTGTTCGGGCTTCTGTGATGGCATTCATTACTTCCAGTACATTATTTCCATCAATATGCATACCGTGAATCCCATAACCTTTCGCTCGATCAACTAATCGTTCACAGGCATATTGTTCTGAAGTAGGAGTGGAGAGTCCGTATCCATTATTTTCTATAATAAATACTACCGGCAGTTTCCATACTGCGGCAAGATTTAGTGCTTCGTGGAAGTCTCCCTCACTGGTAGCACCATCCCCGCAAAAGGAAAAAGCTACAGCATCTTCCTGTTTTAATTTCTTTGCCAGAGCAAGTCCATCAGCTACAGGCATCATGGCCGCAAGATGGGAGATCATTCCTACAATCCGGTGTTCCATAATCCCAAAATGAAAAGATCGCTCACGACCTTTACTGAATCCATCTGCTTTCCCAAACAATTGGCAGAACAATGAATAAAATGGCACTTCTCTGGTAGTAAATACTCCCAGATTCCGATGCATAGGAAGAATATAATCTTCTTTTTTGCTGGATAGAGTAACTCCAACGGCCACAGCTTCTTGACCTATTCCGGAAAACCATTTACTAATCTTGTTTTGGCGGAGAAGCTTGAGCATTCGTTCCTCGATTCTCCGGGGAAGCAGGAGTGCTTTATAGATTTCAAGCGCTTTGGTTTTAGAGAGTTTTTCTTTGGTTTTGATCACTTTCTAGTGTTGTCTTAAAAGTCATTCTGAGCGAGAGCGAAGAATCTGCAAGACTTAGAATTGTGCAGATCCTTCGGAAGTATCCTCAGGATGACTTAAATGAAATTATGGTTAACTAACACTTACCATCCTAATAGGTACGCAAAAATGAGCGGAGCAACAATAGTGGCATCCGACTCAATTATAAACTTTGGGGTATCTATTCCAAGTTTTCCCCAGGTGATTTTCTCATTTGGTACCGCACCTGAGTACGAACCATAACTGGTGGTGGAATCACTTATCTGACAAAAGTAACTCCACAGTGGGGCATCGATACCTAAATCCTGATCCAGCATTGGAACAACACAAATAGGGAAGTCACCGGCTATGCCACCTCCGATCTGGAAAAAACCGATTCCGTTTTCTGAATTTTTCTGATACCAGTCGGCTAAAAACATCATGTATTCAATACCTGATTTCATTGCATTTGGAGTTGTTCTTCCTTCAATACAATGAGATGCAAAGAAATTTCCACAGGTGGAGTCTTCCCATCCTGGGACTATGATAGGGAGATTTTTTTCAGCCGCAGCCAATAGCCACGAATGTTTTGGATCAATTTGATAAGCGCTTTCTAAATCTCCCGATAGTAGAATATCATAGAAATATTCATGTGGGAGGAATCTTTCTCCATTTTCAGAGGCATCAACCCATCTTTTAACTAAATGTTCTTCAATGGCCCGCATTGCTTCTTCTTCAGGAATGCAGGTATCGGTCACACGGTTAAAATGATCATCCAGTAATTCCTGCTCATCCTGTGGACTTAAATCCCGGTAGTTAGGGATTCTTTTATAGTGGTTATGCGCTACCAGATTAAATACATCTTCTTCGAGATTTGCACCGGTACAAGTGATTATATGTACCTTGTCCTGCCGAATCATTTCTGCTAAGGAAATTCCTAATTCCGCAGTGCTCATCGCACCTGCAAGTGTAATCATCATCTTGGCACCAGAGTTTAACTGATCCTCGTAAACCTTTGCAGCGTCAACTAATGAAGCTGCATTAAAGTGCCGATAATGATGTTGGATAAATTGTGAAACAGGTCCTTTATTAGTCATCGAATCCGAGTATAGTTAGCATATTTTCTACGTTTTGTTCTTCTCTGTACACATGATCAATCATATTTCCATCATCATCAAGATCAACCACTACCTGTTTAGGAGAAGGAATAAGGCAATGTTTAATTCCGCCATATCCGCTAATAGCATCCTGATAAGCGCCAGTATGAAAGAAACCGATATACAACGGTTCGGAATCGGAATCTGTGTATCCAGGGAGTAAAATCTGTTGATTGAGTTGTTCAGAATTGTAATAATCGGAGTGGTCGCAGCTTATGCCTCCGATGTTGACTCTTTTATACATTTTATCCCACTTATTAAGTGGAAGGAGGATGAATTTCTCATTTATAGACCAGGCATCCGGAATGGTATTCATTAAACTGTTATCAATGATATACCACAGTTCAGCATCATTCTGCTGTTTTTGTTCAAGTACTTCAAAAATTACTGCCCCGCTTTCACCTACCGTATATTTTCCAAATTCAGTGTATAAATCAGGCTCGTTAAGCCCAGCCTCATCACAGGTTTCTTTTACGTTTCGAACGATTTCATTTACAATGTATTGGTAATCATATTCGAAATTCAGCGTGTTTTGAATAGGGAAGCCTCCGCCTATGTTCAGGGAGTTTAGAGAAGGAACCAGTTTCTTTACCTGTGTAAACAATGATAATGCCTTTTGAAACTCACCCCAATAATAAAGTGTGTCAGCAATCCCGGAATCCACAAAAAAATGAACCATTACGAGTTCAAATTTAGGATTTCCAATGATTCTTTTTTTAACCAAATCCAGTATTTCCCGTTTATTGATCCCCAAACGGGAAGTGTAATAGGCAGCTCCGGGGTCTTCTTCAATAGATATTCTGAGACCGATTTTAATTGGTTCATCGACATCTAATGCTTCGAGTTTTGCAAGTTCTTTTGGGCTATCAAGTACGGTAATGGAGTTTTTGAATCCTGCTTTTAAGAGTTTTCCGATTTTGTAAATGTAATTATCGGTTTTATAGCCATTATGTACGATTATCTTGTCTTTTTCTATTCGTCCATTCTCATATAATCGATCTATCAAATCAATATCAAAAGAAGAGGAGGTTTCAAGAGAAACATTTTCTTTTAATGCAGTGCGAATAACATGGCTAAAGTGACAGCATTTCGTGCAATAACAGAATTCGTAGTTACCTTTATATCCGAACTCTTTTATGGCATTAGAAAAATAGCCACGTGCTTCACGGATTTGCTCTCTTATCTTGGGTAAATAAGTAAGTCGGAATGGGGTTCCGTGCTTTTCTATTAATTGCTTTAAATCTACTCCGTTAAATGATAAATACCCGTTCGTTAGTTCAAATCCATTTTGAGGAAAGTAGTAGGTTTGTTCAATAAGTTCTTTGTAGGTATTTCTCATTCAAAAGATTAATTAACAAGGAAAAATAAAGTTCGAATTTATTCAGTTTAATCATCAATAAAAACGATTGCTTTGTTTATTATTATAAGATGCTGTTCAGACTAGTTTTTAAGAAACATATACGAATATTATTCCTAACATTAGGAAGTATATTATGGTCATTACCAATTGCTGCACAGGGTATTAAGGTTTTTGATGAAAGAAATGAAGTAATAGAGCTCCCTTTTGAATTGAGCATGCAATTATCAAACTCTATAGATAAGTACGAGGTTATTTTAAAGAGTTGGTCTGCTTCAAATGGTTTTTTTAATGCTTCTGTCAGCCGAATCAATGAGAGAGATTTTCAAATTGAAAAAGGATGTAGATTTTCAATCAATGAAGTTTATTCAAAAGGAGTAGAAGAATTAACCTTCCAAAGCTTAACTGGTGAGTCATATTCGGATAAACTTGTTGAGGATTATATCAAAGTAGTATTGATTGATTTTGAAAGACAAGGGTATCTGTTTTCAAAAATTGAAGTTGAATCCATAGAACCGGTTTTAAAGCATTGTAAAGTAGACCTCTATTTAAATACTGATAAAGGAGATATACTTTATTCAAATTCGATTCTTTTTCCTGGGGCAAGGGTTAATAACTCAGATTATCTGAGGAATATATCCGGATTTCAGGATTCGGTATTAATTAATTCTGTTTATCTGAATGAACTACAAAGTAATTTGTTCCAAAGTGAATTATTTACTGAAGTGGCTTATCCTGAAATCTATTTTGAAGATGGTAATGCAGTCATTGTAATTGCAGTTGAAGAGCGAAGCTTGAATCAATTTGACGGACTTTTAGGATATGTTCCAGACCAGAATGGAAATGGACAAATTGTTGGTGATTTTGAACTTTCTTTATGGAATGTATTAAATCAGGGAAATGGATTTGATTTACAATATCAACGATTACGTCCAGAAACCACCAGGCTTAATGTTGGAATATCTCAGAACTGGTTTGGTTCAATACCTCTTGGGTTGGGATTTAATTTTAATCTGTATCAGAATGACACTACTTACCAAACCAGAAACATTAAATTGAATGCCGATTACCAAATTTCAAGTGGCTTAAAATTAACAGGAGGAATAGGTCAAATTACCTCTGTATCCTCGAATTCAGTTCCTTTAATCAGGGAGCCAGATGGAAAGAAAAGATACGGTGAGCTTGGTTTTATTTATTCTACTCTGGATAATTTTGATGTGCCTACAAAAGGAATTTCTTTATCTGTAGGCTTTGGAATCACCGGAAAGAATATTGAAACTGATTCATCTCTTACTTTTAATCAACGTTATGTAGATTCGGAGGCATCGTATTTTATTCCTGTTGGTTCAAAAAGTGTTATAACTATCGGATTCCAGGCATTTCTCCTCGACACAGAAAAAGTGACTGAAAATGATTTAATCAGGTTTGGCGGAGCTAATTCTTTTCGGGGTTACGAAGAAGAGCAGTTTAGTGCTTCAATGTTAGTTTGGGGAGATGTAGAATACAGGTTTTTGGTAAACCGTTCTTCGTATTTATTTGCGTTCACTTCAGCAGGGAGGTACCATCGTAAAAAACTGGTTACAGAAGCTGATAACACATTTCAAGTATCTGACAATTTGTACTCAACCGGTTTTGGGATTAGTTATAAGATTCGAATTGGAAGATTGAAATTTACGTACGCCATTTCACCGGAGGAAAGTCTTGGAAATGGAAAAATACATGTAGGGATTATCACTAAACTTTGAAATTTTAATCCGCTGCATTACAAAGATTTACCGAATGTTAGAAGCTCTTAATTATTTACTCATCAGAGTAACAATTAAACTACCTATTACTCATTCAATGAGTATTTAACGTTGGGTTTATAAATTAAACTGAAGATCATGCTAAGCTTTCTAATGCTTACAAGTCTTCTTTGGTTTGAGAGTATTTTTGCAGTTTCACATTCCTCGGGAGATATAGTTACTAAGTTTGTTACTACCGATTCACAGGTTTATTCTATTTCGGATTCACTACACGTAGATGATTTACTTGATGAGGTTCGAATTTACCGGTTTTCTGAACCGGATAGGGCAAAACAACTTGCTGATTCTGCGTTAGTTCTTGCAAGGTTGTTGGATTATAAAACACGAGAAGCCGAAATTTTAAATCAATTAGGTATTATTGCCAGTGTGCAGGGAGACTCGCCTACTGCTTTAGAGTACTTTTTATCGGTGTTAAGGGTTCGGGAAGATATCGGAGATACCCCCGGTATTGCACGAATACAGAATAACCTTGGGATACTCTATAAGAATCTGGGAGATTTTGATAAGTCTTTGGAATTCCATTCCAAGTCGTTGGATTCGAAGCGAGTGCTGAATGATTCTCTGGGAATTGCCCGAAGTCTGAACAATATCGGGGAGATTTATCAGCAAAAAGAAGAAACAGATACCTCAAAAAAATACTTTGAAGAAGCACTTGAAATAATGCTTATTCTGGATTTTAAGGAAGGCTTGGCTGCAGTATACAATAATTTGGGAGAGGCTTACAAACTTCAGGGAAATATAAATGCTGCTATCAATTTTCACAGTCAGTCTCTGGAAATTGAAAAAGAGTTGGGCAATACTCCAGGAATTGGTTTGAGTTATTTAAATATTGCTTCGCTGTTTCTCCTGGTAAACCAGCCTCAAATAGCGATTAATAATTATAAGGAAGCCATTCCATATTTTCAGCAGGTACATGATCTGGCGGGATTGGAAAAAGCATATAAAGATCTTGCAACTACCTATTCTGAAATTGAAAATTTTGAAGAATCACTTTATTACTTCCAACTCCATTCCAGTCTTAAAGACAGTCTCGTTTCTGTAGAAACAAACAGGCAGATTGCTGAACTTCAGACTCAGTATGAATCGGAAAAACAAAAGCAGGAAATTGAATTGCTAAATGAACGATCTGCAGTGCAGGAAATGCAACTAACACAGAAAACAAAAACAAGGAATTTACTTCTTGTTATTACCATTTTGCTTTTAATTATAGCTTTTATATTGTTTAGGAGTAATGGGCAGCGAAAAAAAGCGAATTTGCTATTAATACAGAAAAATGAGGAAATAGAACAGGCAGCTCAACTAAAAGCACAATTTCTTTCAGTAATGAGTCATGAGATTCGCACTCCTATGAATGCAGTTGTTGGCATGTCGAACTTACTGATGAGCGAGAATCCAAGAGAAGATCAACATGAATATCTGGAAACTTTGAATTTTTCTGCAAACAATCTTCTGGAAATTGTGAATGATGTATTAGACTATAACAAGGCTGAATCTGGTAAAATTGAACTAGAATCAATTGATTTTAAACCTCTATTTTTGTTATCAAATGTTTATCAATCATTTTATCATCAGGCTATTGATAAAGGAATTCACTTTACGGTAAATCCTGACCAGAAAATTCCGGAGCATTTGAAAGGTGATCCAACCCGACTTACTCAAATTTTAAATAATCTGATTTCTAACGCACTTAAGTTTACAGAAGAGGGCTCAGTAACTATTGATGTATCACTGGTTGATCAAACGGAAGAAGAAGTTACTTTAAATTTTAGAGTAACAGATACTGGAATAGGAATCGAAGAAGACAAAAAAGAGGCGATTTTTGAGAGTTTTATCCAGGCAAATTCCGAAACGCATAGAAAATATGGAGGATCAGGACTTGGGCTTGCTATTACTAAGAAATTAGTCGAGTTGCATGAAAGCGAAATAAAAATTGTGAGTACAGTTGGAAAAGGAACTTCATTTTCATTCGAAATTACCTTTTTCAAAGGTGCTGAAAGCGGATTTCAAGTAGGACAAAAAAGAGATTTAAAATCGTTAGAAAGTCTTGAAGGGACAAAAGTTCTGCTGGTAGAAGATAACCCGATTAATATACAGGTAATTCGTCAATTTCTTAAAAAATGGGATATAAACCCGGAAATATGTGTCAATGGTCAGTACGCAGTTAATGCAGTTAAAGAATCAAACTTTGATGTAGTTTTGATGGATTTGCATATGCCAGTTATGGATGGTTATGAAGCCACTAAACGAATCAGATCAATGAAAGATGATAAAACCAAAGGTGTGCCAATTGTAGCTCTCACAGCATCAAATGTATTTGAAGAACATACTCAAGCTTACGATGCCGGCGTTAATGAAATTGTTCCCAAACCTTTTGAGCCAGCCGTGTTGCACGAAACTATTCTAAGACACTCAAGGCAAGGTTCTGTATAATTTTTGAATTTCGACATTAAGAGAAATCGTTTTATCTTAAAGCGTCAATGCTTATTAAGAAAGACTTAGGGAATGGGCCCGTAGAAGTCTTGGCAACCGACTCGCCGGAGGAAAGGTGCCAAATCCCACTCGGAAAATCCGGGAAAAATAAGTGAGCTTTTTCGTCACTCTTTGTTAATAAGCCAATCATATTTAGTATTAGAGTGACTATAAAAAATCATTTACAAAACAGAATTCTAGTGTTGGACGGAGCCATGGGCACGATGATCCAGCGTTTTGATCTAACAGAAGAAGATTTTAGAGGTGGTCGTTTTCAGGATACCAAGATCGATCTTAAAGGGAATAATGATCTGTTATGCCTTACACGTCCTGATGTAATTCAGAATATTCATGAGCAATACCTGGAAGCAGGTGCTGATATTGTAGAAACCAATACCTTTTCAGGAACGAGCATTGCTCAAGCTGATTATGAGCTCGAAGATATTGTGTATGAATTGAATTTCGAAGCTGCCCGTATTGCAAAACAAGCATGTGTTAAATTCACACAACAGAATCCGGATAAACCACGATTTGTTGCTGGTGCCATGGGCCCAACAAATAAAACGGCTTCTCTTTCACCGGATGTTAGTCGACCAGAATACCGAGCTATTACTTTCGATCAATTAGCAGAAGCGTATAAAAAGCAGGCTAAAGGTTTGATTGACGGCGGATCGGATGTACTTCTTATAGAAACCATTTTTGATACCCTGAATGCAAAAGCTGCGATTTTTGGTGTGCTGGAATTGTTTGAGGAAACCGAAAAAGAGTTACCTATTATGATTTCAGGTACGATTACTGATGCAAGCGGGCGGACGCTTTCAGGACAGACATTGGAGGCCTTTTTAATTTCATTATCACATGCCCCACTACTCTCTATTGGTCTTAATTGCTCGTTTGGTGCAAAAGATTTAAAACCTTACCTGCAACGAATGTCAAAAGAATCGCAAATATTTATTAGTGCATATCCTAATGCGGGATTGCCAAATGAGTTTGGTGAATACGATCAAGGCGCAGAAGAAATGGGAGAAGAGGTACGGGCTTACCTGGATGAACATCTTATTAACATAATTGGAGGGTGCTGTGGTACAGGGCCTGACCATATTCGCATCATGTCCGAAATTGTTAAGGGGTATAAACCTCGTTTAATAAGTATGGAATCTTTAGCCTGATGAAACCTAATCCACTTAAACTTAGCGGACTTGAACCATTAATCGTTACCCCAGATTCCAATTTTGTGAATGTTGGAGAACGTACAAATGTCACAGGTTCTAAACGTTTTCTGAATTTAATTAAAGCACAAGATTATGAAACGGCGTTGGAAGTAGCGTTAGATCAAGTGAGGGGCGGAGCTCAGATCCTGGATGTAAACATGGATGAAGGTATGCTTGATAGTGCTGAGGAAATGACCACATTTCTGAATCTGATTGCTTCTGAGCCGGAAATTACACGCATTCCAATTATGATTGATTCTTCTAAATGGGAAGTTATTCTTGCAGGGTTGAAGTGCATTCAGGGCAAAGGAGTAGTGAATTCTATAAGTCTGAAAGATGGTGAAGAAGAGTTTCTCCGAAGAGCAAAAATCATAAAAAGGTTTGGTGCGGCTGTTATTGCTATGGCTTTTGATGAAAAAGGGCAGGCCGATAACCTTGAACGAAGAAAAGAAATTTGCGGAAGATCGTATAATCTTCTTACTCAACAGGCAGGATTTGATCCCTCTGATATTATTTTAGATCCAAATATTTTTCCTGTTGCCACAGGAATGGATGAGCACAAAAGGAATGCGCTGGATTATTTTCTGGCAGCGAAATGGATTCGGGAAAACCTTCCGGGTGCCCATATAATTGGAGGGGTAAGTAATGTTTCCTTTTCGTTTAGAGGAAATAATCCGGTAAGAGAAGCCATGCACTCTGCATTTTTATATCACGCCATCCAACATGGTATGGATATGGGAATTGTAAATCCAACTCAGCTTGAAGTATATGATGAGATACCAAAAGAGTTGTTAGAGAGGGTAGAAGATGTTTTGCTAAACCGAAGAGAGGATGCAACAGAACGCTTGCTTGAGATTGCAGAGAAATATCGGGATTCAGGTGCTGACAAAGAGAAAGAAACTGAAGAATGGAGATTAGGAACAGTTGAAGAGCGATTAAGTCATGCTTTAATTAAAGGGATTACAAGCTTTATTGAAGAGGATACAGAAGAGGCTAGAAAGAAAATCGGCAGCCCGCTCGAGGTGATTGAAGGCCCCCTGATGGACGGGATGAATGTGGTAGGCGATTTATTTGGATCAGGGAAAATGTTTCTTCCTCAAGTAGTTAAGAGCGCCAGAGTAATGAAGCTGGCTGTGGCTTATCTGACCCCATTTTTAGAGGAAGAAAAGAGGAAGAATAAAGATGCAAAGCAACGGTCAAAAGTTCTCTTAGCTACTGTAAAAGGTGATGTCCATGACATTGGAAAGAATATTGTGGGAGTAGTTTTAGCCTGCAATAACTTCGATATCGTGGATCTTGGTGTGATGGTACCAACCGAAAAAATTCTTGATGTAGCAGAAAAAGAGCAGGCAGATATTATAGGTTTAAGTGGACTGATAACTCCATCTCTGGATGAAATGGTTGGGGTTGCAAAGGAAATGCAGCGAAGAAATATGAAAACTCCACTTCTTATTGGCGGAGCAACTACCTCAAGAGTTCATACTGCCGTTAAAATTGATCCGAATTATACCTCGCCAGTTGTGCATGTTCTGGATGCTTCCCGGTCAGTTGCAGTTTGTAGCGATCTGCTAAATAAAGAAAAAGGCACTCTGTTTTCATCTTTTGTCAAGAGCGAATATTCAAAGATGAGGAAAGAGCATGAGCAAAGAACGGCCTCAAAATCTTTGCTGAATATCGAAGATGCTCAAAAAAATCGAACTCAAATTGATTGGGAAAGAACAGAATTTCATAAACCGGATTTTATTGGAACTAAAGTTTTTGAAGAAGTCAGCTTGTCCGAACTAAGAGCATTCATTGACTGGTCGCCATTTTTTAAAACCTGGATGTTAACAGGGAAATATCCTGCAATTCTTAAAGATGAAGTTGTTGGGGATCAGGCTTCGGAGCTTTATAAAGACGCACAAACTATGCTAGATGAAATAGTTGAATCAGGATCACTAAAAGCAAAATCGGTCATTGGCTTATATCCTGCCAATTCTTTTGGGGATGATGTGATTGTATTTGAAGATGATTCCAGAACGATACAAAAGACTAAATTTCATTTTTTAAGGCAACAGGGAGAGAAAAGGTCCGGGCAGCCAAATTCTTCTTTGGCAGATTATATTGCTCCCTGGGACTCTGATAAACCGGACTATATAGGTATGTTTGCGGTTACTTCCGGGATAGGGATTGAAAAATTGATCAAGAAATATGAAGCTAAGAACGATGATTATAAGTCCATTCTGGTAAAAGCATTAGCAGACCGCTTAGCAGAAGCTCATGCAGAATGGATGCACTTTAAAGTGCGAACCGAATTTTGGGGCTACGCATCTAAAGAATCTTTTGATAATGAAGAACTAATAGCTGAAAAGTACCAAGGAATTCGTCCTGCACCCGGTTATCCTGCATGTCCGGATCATACAGAAAAAGAGATTTTATGGAACCTGTTGAATGTGGAAAAAAACACAGGAATATCATTGACCGAATCTTTTGCGATGTATCCGGCAAGCTCAGTAAGTGGTTTTTATTTCTCACACCCACAGTCCAGATATTTTGGAGTAGGGAAGATTTCAAAAGACCAGGTACTTAATTATGCAGAACGGAAAGGAAAACCGGTTGATGAAGTTGAAAAATGGCTGGCACCGAATTTGGCATATCAAACTTAGAAACTAATAGTCATCCTGAGGATACTTCCGAAGGATCTGCACAATTCTAAGTCTTGCAGATTCTTCGCTTTCGCTCAGAATGAAACATATAGAATATGAAAGTAACAGACTATTTTAATCAGGCAGACGGCAAAACACTATTTACTTTTGAGGTACTTCCTCCATTAAAAGGGCAAAATATCAGAACCTTATTCGATCACATCGATCCTTTGATGGAATTTAAACCTCCTTTTATTGATGTTACCTATCACAGAGAAGAGTATGTGTATAAAAAACGCCAGGATGGACTTCTGGAAAGGAAATCGGTACGAAAAAGACCGGGTACAGTTGGAATGTGTGCTGCAATTCAAAACCATTACAAAGTTGATGCGGTACCACATATTATTTGCGGTGGATTCAGCAAAGAAGAGACTGAGAATGCTCTTATTGATCTTAATTTTCTTGGAATTGATAACGTATTGGTTCTGCAGGGTGATGTCAGAAAACCTGATCGTGAATTTATTCCTGAACCGGACGGACATCGGTATGCATCAGAGTTATTGAGCCAGGTTGTGGAGCTAAACAATGGAATATTTCTGGATGAAGAAATTGAAAATGCGGCTTCCTCAGATTTTTGTATTGGAGTAGCAGGATATCCTGAAAAACATACCACTGCTCCAAACATGGAAACGGATTTGCGTTATCTGAAGCAGAAAGTGGATGGGGGAGCGGATTATATCGTTACCCAAATGTTTTTTGACAACCAGAAGTATTTTGAGTTTGTAAAATTGTGCAGGGATTCCGGTATTGAAGTGCCCATTGTACCGGGATTAAAACCCATTACCACTAAAAAACAGATAACTTTGCTGCCAGATTTATTTCATATTGATATTCCCGAAGCATTGTCCATAGAACTGGAAAAGTGTAAAAACAATGAAGCTGCCAGAGAGATAGGGATAGAGTGGGCGATTAAACAATCTAAGGAACTCATCGAGTTTGGAGTACCAACTTTACATTATTATTCAATGGGGAAATCTCTTTCAGTGTATGAAGTAGCTAAAGAGGTTTTTTAGAGCTGTAATAGAGCTACTTTCTACTATCATAGATTTTATACTCTGAAATAAATTTATCGAGAATTTCTTTTTGGTTATTGATTAGATCATTGTCTGATCTGATTTCTAGAATTTTTTCAAAAAGTACTTTTAGCTCACAGAAGCTACTTAGGTTTTTAAAGTCGAAAGTTTTGTTCTTAACTAGTTTTCCATTTGATAACCCTTGAGCTCTTCTTGTTAAGATAAAAGCGCTTATCAAACTGATAATCCCATTTTTATCAGTTATGACAGATGACACCCAGCTTTTAATACTTTGTAAATTTTCAGACCATTCTTCCCATCGATATAATATAAATGAGAGTTCCTTCTTTTCTATCAGTGTGTTACTTCTTATTGCTTGATGAATTCTATCAAGAGCTATTGTTTTAAAATATGATAGATCTTGTAGTGAAACTTGTTTTTCGCTATCAGAAATTAAATCGGTGCTTTTAGTTTCTTTAAGTTCCTCAATTAATAACGAGAGTTCAAAAGTTATTGTCTCTAATGATTGCCCGTTTTCTAAACACTCTTTAATTAAAGAGGATCTTTCCTTTGGCTTTAATCTAACTCCCAATTGATATAGAATTCTAGAAATAAGCATTTGATTTGAAAAACCCGATAAGAAATCAAAATCAGAATCACTTTCAATAATAAATCGGTGTCCGATATTATAAAAAGCTCTGTAAACATTAGGTATATGATTTAATGCAATGTCATTATTGGTATAGTCTTCTAATCTTTCTAAGAGTACTCTTGCCTTAGAGTATCCATTTGGAAAATGTTGTTTAGTAAGATTTAGTAATAGTTCTTCAAATTTATTTTGGTCACTTGTACTCTCTAAAAATGAACTTATTTCATAATTACTAAAGTCATTCTCAGGGATTTGAAGATGAAAGTAAACAGGAAATGCAATTTTACTCCGTATCATTCTTTCTCTTCTCCAAGACGACTTGGTGTCTTCACTATAAGACTCTCTATTAACTTTCGGGAAAATAAGCCCTAATAGTTTCATAGAATTACTTCTTATATCTTCCGGTAAATCTTCAGACCATTTTAAATGAAAACCTTCATCCCCAGTAAGAAACCCCGATTTATTTGTATGGTCTCCACAAAATTCATCAGGATTATTCATTACCATTTTATATGAAAGCGGTGAAAATAATCTAAGTGTCTCTAATGCAAAAAAGTCAATAAAGTTAACTTCGCCTTTAACAGAGGGGTAAGATAAGCTGAAGGCATTGGTTAATTGAATGATTTTTCTGGGAGTATTTAAAAAGTTCTCAATACCATTAAAGAATACTTTTGTCCAATATTCCTCACTAAATATGTGTGTCTTATCAGAAGAACTCTCAAGAATAGTTGATAGTCTTGAAGAGAAAATTCTTCTTAAGGATTCTTTGGTTGGAAGAGGAAGGTCAAACTGAACTTGAATGATTTTTTCAAGGTATTCTTCGCCTGAAATATTGCTTTGATATGAAAGAGAGTTTGTTACAACTTCTTTATCAAACGATAGGAGATAAATGATATTAGAAAAGTTAGCAACAGATTTAACAGTTTGGAACATCTGTTTCATTTGCTGAGTTGAAAGGCGATCTATATCATCGATAATAATGAGGAATCTCAGGTTCTGTTTGACTAAAGTTTTTTCGATTTCATTTTTTAGTTGATATATATCTTTTGGTTTTTTTAAATAATCAGACGCAGCTCCAGTTAATTTACTAGCAGGGTTACCTGGAACTATAGAGAGGATTCGTGCAAGATTCCCTAAATGTTTTTTTAGTTTTTTAAACTTCCTTCCAGGAAGTTTACTCGTTAATTGAATTAAAAATTGAGTTACTAAATCTTCTTCACTTGAAAACCACCAAGGATTAAAGGGGAATACTATCAAGTCTTCTCTATTTTCCTTACTAATGTGAAAATTAATAAAGTTTAAAATAGTTGATTTTCCAGATCCCCAAGGTCCATTCAAGGAAATTACTAGGCCATTTTCAGGATTCATATTTAAAATTGACTCAGATAAATTTTGAGCAAATTTAGAATAGCCGAGTTTATCAAATTTAGGATTTGATAATGGTTGATCTGTTGATAAGTTTAAATTTTTGGACACTAGTCTAACTTATATCCTTTTCTGTAATTTCGGCTCAACATCGAATTGGCGGTTTCACTATTTGTAAATCGTTCTTTTTCAGGATCCCATTTTAGTGGGGTTTTAAGCTCATAGGCTATATTCGCGATATTACAGATAGAGGCTGTCCGGTGACCTACCTCAAAATCTGAGACAGTATTTCCACGACTTTTAATGGCATCAATCCAGTCCTTATAATGGTTTTCGCTCCTATATAACTTGGTGTCCATTTCACTCAATTCCAGATTGGCTAATCTCATATTTGAGGTTTCCAGAAATGAACGACTTATATCCAGGTTTCCTTCAGAGCCAATAAAGCGAACAGCATTTCCACGACCAAAATCCTGATGTGTGACTTTAATTCCATTCGCATATTTAAAAACCAGACCTCGCTGAGATCCTTCTTGAGTTGGAGGAATAAATTCAACCGGTCCAGATTTGTCCATTCCTAGGGCCCATTGAACAATATCAAACATATGAGCACCCCAATCGGTAACGCCACCTCCACCAAACTCTTTATATCTGCGCCACATAGGATAATTATCCCACGGGTATGGAGGTGCAAGTATATCGTTGTATTCAACAAAAGGAGAGGGACCGATCCATTGATCCCAGTCTAAGGTATCACGCAGATTTTGTTTTGGTAAATCGTAAGGAACCGGAGGTCCGCCCACATTCACCAGAATCTCTGTAACTTCACCAAGATATCCATTTCTCACTAGTTCACATGCTCTTCGGAAATCTCTCCACGATCGCTGCATACTCCCGGTTTGAGTAACCCGATCATTTCTTTTAGCAGCATTAACCATCGCTCTGCCTTCTTCCACCGTTAGAGAAAGAGGTTTTTCACAATAAACATCCTTTCCTGCATTTAGAGCTTCAATGGCAGGAATAGCATGCCAGTGATCCGGGGTGCAGACGATTACAGCATCAATATCATCACGTTCGAGAATTTCACCATAATGTTCATAAGCAATACATCCGTTATAAGAACTGTGATTAGAGGCTTCAGCATATTTTACATCGGCCCATTCTTTGAATTTCGCTGCTTTTACCGAATCAACATCATTACATGCAACAATTTGTGCATCATCTAATTCGATAAATGGGTTTCCCAAAATAGTGCCTTGTTTCCCATTTCCGATAAATCCGATAGTAATTTTATCACTTGGAGCTGTATAACCGTTACCACCAAGTACAAATCTTGGAACTATAGTAAAGGAAGCAATTCCTAGCGCGGATTTTTTAAGGAATTCTTTTCGGGATGTTGAGTTATTCTTATTCATCACAATTTTTAAAATTATTAGCTGCGTGAATGTGATGAAAAGAGCTTTGAATTCAAAACTTATATATCGACAAAGTGGGGATAATAAGAGATCGTTAAGATTTCTTTGCTATAAGCATCATATTTCTGGAGTCAGGATCAAACCTTTGGATTAAATTAAATCCAATCTCATCAATCCATTTTATGAAATCCGTATTTATTGCAGGGAAATCAAAGCTTCTCATATGTTCATAAATTAATTCTTTGTCTGAGTTGCTTATCGAACCCCAATTATTTGAAATGTGAGAAATATATTCTTCGAGATATTTTTCCCTGGATAACTCTGCATTTCTTAGTATGTCAATTACAATAAATACTCCACCTGGTTTTAAATGATTAAAGAAGTTATTAATTAGCTCAATTTTATGTGAATCACTTAAATGGTGGATGGAGAAACTACTATAAATAAAGTCGAATATAGTTTCTTCTTCTATTATCGATTCCTCCATTTTTCCCTCAATGAGGGACACGTTGGTTTTCAAAGAAGAAAGATTTTTTTCAGCAATCTTCAATGCCTGGGCAGACATATCATACCCTGTAAAAGAAGCAATTGGTTTTTCTTTAAGTAGATTGGATAGCAAATAGGCATCACCACAACCAGCATCTAAAATATGGGTATCAGAATTAAATGAGTGAGAATTCAAAAAAGAAGAAATCTGTTTGGAAAAATCATGGTGGTACATATAGTTTTCCAATAAAATCTGCCGATAAATCCGCCAGTTTTTAGCAAATATCGAAGTTGAAGCGTTATTCATTTCAGGTTATTTAAAATACCTGAAAGCACAGTGTCGAAATCTTTCTCTAAAACAGGTGTAAATTTTTCTCCGGTAAGCATTTCGAATAACTCAGAATAACGTTCAAATACTTCTATTCTGAATTCATCTGGTAAATCGGGAAGCGTCTGACCTTCAAGTCCCTGAAAGTTATTGCTCATTAACCACTCTCGGAGAAATTCTTTAGAAAGTTGCTTTTGAGCTTCACCTTTTGCCTGTCGATCTTCGTAACCTTCTAAGTAAAAATAGCGGGAAGAATCGGTAGTATGAACTTCATCAATTAAGGTGAGTTCGCCGTTATACACTCCGAATTCATATTTAGTATCTACAAGAATTAAGCCCTGTTTGGCAGCAACTTCTGTTCCTCGTTTAAATAGCTTGAAAGCAACTTCACGAATCTGGCTCCATAGATTTTCATCTATAATATTACGCTTAAGAATATCTTCTTCGGAAATGTCTTCATCATGTCCTTCTGTAGCTTTAGTCGCAGGGGTTAGAATTGGAGAAGTAAATTTTTGATGTTCAACCATTCCATCAGGAAGTTCAACACCACAAAGTGTTCTTAACCCTGATTTATACGTTCTCCAGGCATGTCCTGTAAGGTATCCACGGATTACTACCTCTATTGGTACAGGCTCACACTTTTTCGCTATAGTAACATTTGGATGGGGGACATCAATAATATGCGTAGCTACAATATCCTTAACTTTATCAAATGAGAATGCAGCAAGTTGATTAAGTATTTGGCCTTTGAAGGGAATAGCCTGCCGCATTATATAATCGAAGGCGGAAATCCGGTCTGAAACTACGATTCCCAAAGTATGTTCATTTAAGTCGTAAACTTCCCGAACTTTTCCTTTGTAAGATGTAAGTCCGGGTACTTCGGTTTTGGTAATACAATGATCCAGGGCTTCCCGTGTACTAAAGTGTTTGCTCACGTAATTAAACTTTAACGGTTGAACCTCTTTCTACTAAAATTGGATTAATCGATGTTTGGAATAGTCTTTCATCCGGGTTCTTAATAATAGTGGCTAATCGTGACGTTGCCTGAGTACCTATCGTATGCATTTGCTGATCAATAGTGGTCAGGTCCATGTATTTAGTTAGTTTGATATTGTCATATCCCATAATTGCAATATCATCGGGTACTTTCAATCCTAGCTTTGAAAGAGCATGTAATGCCCCTAGTGCTTGTGTATCGTTTGCACAAAAAACAGCATCGGGGAATTTCCCCATTTTGTCATATTTATAAATGGCTTCAAATCCTGTTTCTTCAGTAAATCCGGCATGTTTTGTTGTATCACCTGCTATAAAGAGATCTTTGTCGATCTTCATTTTATAATTTTTCAAACCATCTTTAAATCCTTTTTCTCTTTCTTCCGAAGATCGGGTTTTAACAGGAGTTGTGATCATTCCTATTTTTTCAAAACCTTTTTTGACAAGGTGTTCAGCAGCCATATAACCACCTTTATAGTCATTCACCATAAAATAATTATAGGAGGGATGTGAAGCGTTAACTAAAACTACTGGTACCTGAGTTGATTGAAGATGCTTATGAATGGTTTCACTGACATCAATAGAAATTAAAATAAGCGCATCTGCAGTTCCTCTGTCAAAGAAACCAACAACGGCTTCTTCCGGATCTTTTGAACCAGTGTTATATAAAATGATATCAAGATCCATTTTTTTGATTTCATCTTTAACTCCTTTCAAGACTTCGTTAAAGAAGGGGGTTGTGAAGGATGGAACGGCTACAGCTAAAAGCTGAGGTTCTTTACTGGCTAATTTTCTAGCACTAACCTGTGGCCTGAAATTAAGTTCATCAATTGCTTTCTGAACTTTTACTTTAGTTTCCTCAGAGACATTAGGTGAGTCATTTAATACTCTAGAAACTGTTGATATAGCAACGCCTGCACTTTTTGCTACTTCATAAATCGTTACTTTTTTATTCATAAATCCTAGATGAAATCATTTTTTCTTTGAAAACTGTGGTATTAGACCAAATTAAGCTAATGAATTTAGTTATTATAGTATAATCAACTTATAAAGAAGATGTTATCTGAATAATAAAATTATTTATTTCTTTAAGAAGGAACTTTAGAGCAACTTTTTCGCATTATGGGAATATGTCAACAATCCTACGAATACCATATAGTATGCTCCGCCCAATTTATGAAAAGACTTCTTTCCATAAATCAGTTATAGAAGAAATACATGATTTAAATCTAAGACCTGCTTACTCCCATTGCAGAGCTATCACAAGATACTACGCCAAAACTTTCTATATGGCTACCCGGTTTTTACCTAATCAAAAGCAGAGAAGTATTTTCGCTATCTATGGATTATGCCGCTACCTGGATAATTTAGTTGATGAATACGAGGATTTAGCTGATAATGAAAGTATAGACATAAGCGAAGTAGATTATAAACTGGACGTATTCAAAAGAAATTTGAGTTCTATTTATAATGGTCAAAAATCTGATGATCCAATTTTAACAGCTTTTGCGGATACTCTTCAAAAATATCATATACCTATTGATTTGCCATATTTGTTAATCGATGGGGTACGATCAGATCTCGACAAGAATAGATATAAAAACTTTCAGGAACTCTACGACTATTCATATAAAGTAGCTTCCGTTGTTGGGTTAATGACGAGCAGAGTTTTTGGATATAGTGATGAAAATGCACTTGAATACGCTATTGATCTCGGAATAGCAATGCAATTGACAAATATACTTAGAGATGTTGGGGAAGATCTCGAGAGGAATAGAATCTATTTACCACAGAATGAACTCAAGATGTTTGGTGTTTCTGAATCAGATTTATTTAAGAATATAAACTCAGAAAACTTTATCGAATTGATGAAGTTTCAAGTTGAAAGAGCTCGAAAATACTACAAAAAAGCAGATCTGGGTATCACCTTATTAAGCAAAGATAGCAGGCTGCCTGTTTATTTAGCCAGATATAATTACTGCAGAATTCTCGATAAAATTGAAGAGAAAAACTACAATGTGTTCGATGAACGAGCATATTTAAATAGCTTTGAAAAGTTTACAATTCTGCCCAGGATTTTTGTCAAAATGAAAGCCACTGCCTAGAAGATACTGGTAGAGAAAGAGGGCATTAATTTTTACTTTCGGATAAAATTATTGCTATGACTCAAATCAAAAAAATTCTTATTGCAAACAGAGGTGAAATTGCAGTAAGAGTTATTCATACCTGTAAAGAATTAGGAATAAAAAGTGTAGCGGTTTATTCTCGTCCTGATGAATTTTCTCCGCACGTTCAATTAGCTGATGAATCAGTCTTTATAGGAGAGGCAGCATCATCAGAAAGTTATTTGGTAATCGATAAAATTATTAATGCTGTAAAACAAACCGGTGCAGAAGCAGTTCACCCCGGGTATGGTTTTTTAAGTGAAAATGCGGTATTTGCTGAACGTTGTAAAACTGAAGGAATCATATTTATTGGCCCTGAACCAAAGGCTATAAAGCTAATGGGAGATAAAACTTCAGCACGTGAATTAGTAACCGAATATGATATTCCTACCCCTCCAGGACTTAAAAGCACTTTGGAAAGTATTGAAGAAGCTAGAAAAGTTGCCAATGACATTGGGTTTCCAATTTTGATAAAAGCTTCTGCCGGTGGTGGAGGTAAGGGTATGAGAATAGTGTATAAGGAATCAGAGTTTGATTCCAGCATAAAAGCAGCAAAATCTGAAGCAAAAAATGCCTTTGGAGATGATAGGGTTTACATAGAAAAGTATTTAGAAGAACCCAGACATATAGAGTTCCAGATTATGGCGGATACTCATGGAAACGTTGTTCATGTATTCGACCGTGAATGTTCTATTCAGAGACGTCACCAAAAAGTTATTGAAGAAGCACCAAGTACTCTGCTAACAGAAGAATTACGTGCAAAGATGGCGGAAGCAGCTATCAAAGCAGCAAAAGCATGTGATTATGTAGGTGCAGGAACTATAGAATTTCTGGTGGATAAACACATGAACTTCTATTTCCTGGAAATGAATACGCGTTTGCAAGTGGAGCACCCGGTTACCGAAATGATTTCAGGTCTTGATTTAGTTGCAGCACAAATTGCTGTTGCCGAAGGAAAAGAGCTTCCTTTTAATCAGAATGATATTTCGAAAAACGGGCATTCAATAGAATGCAGAATTTATGCTGAAGATCCGGAAGATAATTTTCTTCCCAGTACCGGTTTATTAAAAAAGCACAGAATTCCTTCTGGGACAGGTGTAAGAGTTGATGCCGGAGTGGAAGAGGGACAAGAGGTTACTATTAATTATGACCCAATGATTTCAAAGTTGACAGTATTTGGAAGTGACCGTGAAGATGCAAGAAAGAAAATGCTTCGCGCATTGAAGGAGTATGAAATTTCTGGCTGTAAAACCACTATCCCTTTTTGTGAATACACATTAAATCATGAAGCTTTTATTTCAGGGAAGTATGATACACATTTTGTTAAAGATCATTTTAATCCAGAAAATTTGAAAAGCAATTCAAGTGATGAAATCATAGCATTAATAGCAGGGTTGCTCAAAAATCGTTTAACCCCTGAAAAAATTAAAATTGAAACATCAGCTTCTGAACAATCATCTTGGTGGAGTAATAGAAATTAATTATGTCAGATTTGAAAAAAGAGCTCTTTAATACCCTAAATAAATTAGATACAGAACAAAGAAATCCTGATACGAAAGAAATTGATCTCGCTGATCCTTTAGAGATCGTACAATTAATGAACAACGAAGACCAGAAGGTCGCTTTTCATGTTGAGAAGAGGTTGAATGAGATAGCTGAATCTGTTGAACTTGTAAGTGACAGTATTAATTTAGGAGGAAGGTTGCTTTATTTTGGAGCGGGCACAAGTGGAAGGCTTGGTGTATTAGATGCAGCAGAATGTCCACCCACATTTGGAACAGAACCACACCAGGTTCAGGGATTCATTGCCGGAGGGGAAGACGCAATGTTTGTTGCTCAGGAAGGAGCAGAAGACTCTGAAGAAATAGGAGCCAAAGATTTTTTAAATGTTAATCCTACTAAAGTAGATGTAGTTTGTGGATTAGCAGCTAGCGGAAGAACTCCATATGTTTTGGGAGTAATAAAAAAAGCACAGGAGATGGGAATAAAAACTATTTTTGTTACAACTGTTCCAAAATCTCAACTAAAGGTTCAGGCTGATATAACCATTGATGTACCAGTGGGGCCGGAAGTGATAATGGGAAGTACACGCTTGAAAAGTGGTACAGCCCAAAAAATGGTGCTCAACATGATTACTACGGGAGCATTTATACGGCAAGGTAAAGTGCTTGAAAATGTAATGGTAGATTTAAAACTGACAAATGAAAAACTTGTTGAGAGAGCTAAAAGGATTATCACAACCTTCGGAAATGTTTCCTATTCTGAATCGGAAAAGTTATTAACGGAATCAAACGGACACGTTAAAACAGCATTAGTAATGTCCTTGGGTAGTTTAGACAGAGAAGAAGCAAAATCTCTATTAGGTAAAAATGATGGCTTTATTAGAAAAGCACTTCAGAATTTAAATTAAATGAAAATAGTATTCAGCATATACGTTTGGACATGCTATGTTCTTTTATTTCTGATTTTTTTTGCAATCATATCTATCATTTTTTTACTCACATTTCCTTTCGACAGATACCGACGCATACCTAATAAAGTTTTAGGGATTATGGCTTCAATGATGATGAGATTAAGTCCATTTTGGAAAATTGAAATCATTGGGGACGAGAAATATAATCCATCTGAACCAACCATATTTATTGCCAATCATGAGAGTTTTATAGATATACCTCTATTATATGAATTGCCCTGGAAAATGAAATGGGTAGTTAAACACAGTATGACATATATCCCTGTGATGGGATGGTTAGTAAAACTTACCGGGCAACTTACTATTAACAGATCAAGTAAATCAGCATTAAAGAAATTATCTAATCTGGTTCAACCTCTTCAGGATTTGGTACCTGTTATGATTTTCCCTGAAGGTACAAGATCTTTGGATGGTGAGATTCAAGGCTTTAAGAACGGAGCTTTTTTATTAGCGATGGAGCATGGTTTTAGAATTCAACCAGTGGTTTTATCGGGCCCATTTCAAATTTTGAAATCAGGTTCCAAGTTATTTTCACCGGAAGGAAATTTAAAAATATCAGTCCTGGACCCTATTGATGTAACTCATTTTGATAATATGAGTGATTTAAAGTCGTTTGCCAGAGATCAGATAATTATTGAGCAAAAGCGATTGCGAAATTCTTGAGTACAAATAAAATAGATACCATAATCTCAGACCTACATTATCATCATAGGATTATGGCGGCTATTATCATGGCTCAGCTTATTTTTATTACCACATTCAAGTTCTGGCCTGAGAGTGAATACGAGCAACCTTTTCTTGACTCCTTTGAGAGAGAGGCTGTAATAGTGGAAGAAATGATTATTACCAAACAGGCAAATGCTCCGGCAGCGCCCCCAAAACCCCAAGTTCCCATCCCCGTACCTAATGACAAGGTTATCGAAGAAGAAATTTTAGAATTCCCTGAATTGGATGATCTTGTAAATACAGATCCTTTAAGTGAACAAAATACTACTGGTCAAAGAGGAGATGAGGAACAGATTTCAGGAAATCCAGACCTTCCTCCCCGGGTTGTGAAAATTGTAGAGCCTGTCATTCCTGATGAAGCAAAAAATGAAAATCTAATGGCGATGATAACTGTGAATTTCACGGTACTATCAAACGGGAATGTTAAGGAAGCGTATATTGCAGAAATTCGTCTTTATGAATCGAATGGGAAAGATTTTAAAGTTGTAAATGATATCGGTTATGGCTTATTAGAAGCTACTTTGGAGGCAGCATATCAATGGAAATTCCGACCAGCAACTGAATCAGGAGAAAGAGTAGGAGCCTATACTCAGGATGTATTTACTTTTGGCTTTTAGCATTGCTAAGGGATAAGAATAATTCTATCTTTGCCGCCCTTATTGTTTAAAACGGAGAGGTGCCGGAGCGGTCGAACGGGCTCGCCTGGAAAGCGTGTGTGCCTCACAAGGGTACCGAGGGTTCGAATCCCTCCCTCTCCGCTCTTTTTCTCTTTCTCTATTAGAAATAAACTCTTTTAAAAAAAAGTTGATCAACTTTGAGTTTATTTTAATAATTTAAGCTATCAATAAATCAAGACGGCTTAGGTTTTTATCGTGGTACAGGTACAACTATTACTGCAATCTAATTTTGTTTCACATCTTCCTTTTGTAGGTTTTTTTGCAACAAATTCCCAATGCCGGTTTAATCAACAATAAACTAAAATTTATAGCAGATGCGTAATTTCAAGCTGTTAACAATCTGGGGTCTGGCTTTGATACTTTTTGTCGGGTGTGAAGTGCCAAAGAAGCCAGATTTTACAACTTCACATACTATTGAAGCGCCCTTACTGATAGATAAAGAGTATCAGTTTCTAGGGGGAGGAGGATCAGTCGACGTACTGATCGATACTACATCAAGTAATTTTGACTCACTTTTTGTATTGGATCCAACTAATAATCTCATAAAAATTTCTAAAGAAGAAAGTTTCGATTTTGGAGATTTAAATGATGCAATACCTGAAATAAGTACGGATGAAACAAGTTTTAACTCTCAGGTTGGTGAGCTTGAAATCGGGAATTTCTCATCAGGAAGTGGAGACTTAGGATCGGTAGATATCCAGGAAGTTACTGGTTCAGACCCAAATGTAGTCCCGGCTGGTACTCCGATCCCGGCAGGTGATAATTCTGCAAATCCTGTTGAAATTGGTATTGGTGCTAACACTGATTTCTTTGTTAGTGCAACTATTAAAGGGGGCTCTTTAGATATTCAGGTTACCAATAACCTTGGATTTGATTTTACAAACGCTCAGGTTCAGATTATTGATACTCTTGCAAATACTGCTATTGGAGGCACAGCTGAATTTAGTGCTGCAAATGGAAATCAGCTTTTATCCGATAACAATCCCCGGGTTGCTTCTGTTGATTTTTCGAATGGTGATGTTCTGCAAAATATGGGGGTAAGACTCACTATTTTTTGGGATGGATTCAATTTTCCAGCAAACCCAGGAGAATTATCTGTTAACTCGGTAGATGGTAATGGATTAGTAGCATCAGAAGTAGAAGCGGCACTTGAAGGTCAGGATTTCTCGACGAGTAATACAACAACATTTGATGCTACCGAATTCTTATTTACAGATGCATCTCATTATGTTCAACTTGAATCAGGTACAATTAATATTGAACCAATTGTAAATGGACTTGATTTAACTATTGATTCGCTAATTATTTCTTTCCCAAATATTTTAAGAGGTCCTAATTATTTACCGGGTGATTCACTTCGTATTAGATATATACCCGGATTAGACCAGATTACAAGAAGTTCTACTTCACCTGCAAAAGAACGAGATCTTGCTGGATTCAGGCTTTATGCTTTAAATAATGAGATTACATATAATATTTATGCAATAACTGAAAACACTCAGGATGCTGCCCCTAGTGAACAAACAAGGGTAATCAATGAAAATGATGAAATTAGCTCGAGTGTAAGTATTACGAACCTAAATATTGCAGAAGCGTTTGGAGAAATTGCGGAACAAACAGTTTCGCTAGGTGATGATGATCTTGCTAACGGGGAAAATGTTTTCGACTTATTCAATGAAACAGAAGTTGAGTTAATCGAAATCGATGGTTTGGATGAACTTTCAGATCAAATTTCAGGACTCGAGTTTACCCAAGCTTCTTTAAGCATTAATTATGAAAGCGATATTGGTGTACCAACGACTATTTATGCTGCATTCTTAGGTGTGAATGGCCAAGGTGAAGAAGTTTACTTGAATGGTAAATCGGGTACAAATGCGGAAGTACAATCTTCAGATCCAATTGTTGGTTTACAGGTAAATGGTGCTCAAATTCCAGCAGACTCACTTATTAAATTTGAGTTGGAAACAAGTAATACAGGACTTCAAATGTTTTCGCTGGTTTTTGATTCTTCAAATTCTACCGTAAATGAATTCCTGAATAACCTTCCAAGCGAAATCAGATTTATTGGAAAAGCTGTAGTGAACGAAGGAGGTGGAGAAGCAAGCATAGCGACACCACTCAACTTTGATCCTTCTTTTAGTATCGATTTGCCTCTTGCTTTCAGAACTACTTCAGAAACTGTATTTACTGATACTACAGAAACTGATGGCTTACAAGACTTACCTACTCCTGAAGATGATGCAAATTTCACGGATGCTCTTCTGTTGATTAGTTATGAAAATGGTTTGCCATTAGGATTTAGTTTAAGTCTTACTTTTGTTGACTCTCTAGGTCAGGAAGTAACTATTCTTCCTCTTGATGGTACTAAGTATGATCTTCTTGGAGCACAGGTGGATCCGATTACTCGTTTTGCTACAACACCATCTTCAGGTAGCTTACAAATTGCACTTACTGATGAACAGTTAAGTCAGCTTTACAGAACATCTTCTATAATTATAGAATCAAATTTGAATACTACACTCAATGAGGAAGTAAAATTCAAAGCCACTGATACTATAAGCTTAAGTGTGAGTGCAAGAATAAGTATTGAAAATAAAGTTAATTAAGGAGCAGACAGATGAAACATTTAAGACTCATTTTCACAATTTGTTTTAGCCTTTCAGCTGCTGCCTTAGTAGCTCAAAGTAGATATTATAATGCCGCAACCCTTGGAATGGGTGGTGGGGGTACTGCCTATATCGATGGATACCATGCTAATTTCCTTAACCCGGCTAACCTTATGATTAATAACACCGGTAAAAAACCAAAACGACAACTTGGAATAGTTGGTGGTATTGGAGTTAGAACTGGTGGTACGTTAATTAATCTTGATGTGTATGATCGTTATTTGACTAAAGGGCTAACCATTAGTGGTCAAACTCGTGTTGATATGTTAAACGATTGGTTTGGCACCGATCAAAATAATACACGAGATATGGCTGCTACTTTCTCTATTGTACCCTTTGGCTTCTCAAACCGGGGAAATAAAATGGCATTTAGTTTAGCTGCCCGTGTTCGTACAGCTCAGGATTTAACGGTTAATAAAGGTCTTATGGAGTTAGCCTTTTACGGATTTGATTCAGACCAGTTCGGTGGTTCGGGCGTTCCGGTAAACTTTAATTCAAGAACACTTTCATATACTTCTATCTCACTTGGATATGCTATGGAGTTACCAGTTCCTTTATCAGGAGTTGTTGAAATGATTCCATTTGTTAATGGCATGAAATTATATGCCGGTGTTGCTCCTAAATACTTGATAGGAATTCAATCCACAGAACTTGATTTCATTTCAAACCTTACCGTAGACCCTGTGTCCGGAAATAATGCAGGTGGAATAACTCATGATTTTGAATATTCCTTATATACCTATGGTGATTTATCCACTCAATTATCTGATTATGCTGCAGCCAGAGAACTGGACCCTGATGCTAAGCTGGACGACTTTCTGGACTATAATGGATCAGATATAGGAACTCTTGGTTCTGGTTTTGGAGTAGATTTAGGTGTTACCGCCGAATTGGATGTATCACTTCCAGCTTTAGGGATATTAGGAAGCAGACAAGTACTTAGATTATCAATGTCTGTTACTGATATAGGTAGTATCGATTTTGATTCTAATCCTTCCAGAATTACTGCTTCAGGTGTAGCTGTAGTTGATGGAGATCTTGGTGATAAAACTCCAGGCGAATATTTCGAAGATCTTGCTGATAGTCTTCAAAATGATGTGTATGGAGGATTTACATCCGAATCAGTTGGAGCGCAAAAGTATGAATTACCAGGAATGTATAATTTTGGGGCAGCACTTACACTTGGGAAGTTAACCACTACTTTAGACTACGGTTTTGGCTTTAATGAAGTTGGAACCAATAGTAGAAGAAGCGCATTAACTTTTGGAGCTGAGTATCGTTTCCTTGGATTTATTCCGGTTCGATTTGGTACACGTGTAGGTGGATATTCTTCTACATCGTATTCTGCCGGCTTCGGACTAGACCTAAGATTCCTTGAATTTACCGTTGGAGCTTCAACGGTTGCCAATTCCGAAAACAATGGTAGTTCAGCTGCAGTAGCCTGGAGTGGGCTTGTACTCAGATTCTAAGTCGATAATACTTATATTATCAAAGCCTCATTCGATGTGAATGAGGCTTTTTTTATACCAAAAGTTTTAACCGTTTTATATCCAATTCCGGAGGAAGCTCAGAGCTATTGATTAGATAATCTTTCATCAACTTTGAAATGTAACCCGAATACAATAATCCTTTAGAACCTAATCCGGCAAAAATAAAACAGTTTGCTAACCCGGGATGTTTTCCCAGAATAGGCATCCTATTTGGAGTAGAAGCCCGGATCCCTGCCCATTGATGAATTACTTTTGAATTTTCAAAAAGCTCAGGAAGAACTTTATTGAATCTTCCAAGCAGGTACTCAAGACCTTGTTGATCTATACCCTCGTAATCAAACGAATGCTCATACGTACTTCCAATTACAAACCTTTTATTATCAAGAGAAGTGATATAGCCAAGTGCGGAAACAGAATGACTAAATGATAAAGGAGAGTTTGATTCCAAAACTGCAAGCTGACCTTTAACCGGATAAAGTGGTAATTTTCCCCAATGCTTAAATTCTAAAGAATAAGAACCAGTGCAGAATATCAGATTATTAGCTTTGACATGTTGATGGTTTTTAAATTCTATTTCCCAGAAATTATCTCTGTTTACAAAGGAATAGCTAAGGTTAAAAAAATTTTTCAATCCCAGCTCAACCAAATACTTTTCAAACTCTTTTAGATATGTCCCAACATCAACGGAAAGGCCTATTGGTAACCAAACTCCACCACCTTCGCAGTTAATCTCGGGATGAAAGCTTTTAAGTTCCTGTTGATCCATCCACTGTATCCAATGCTCTGGCCAATTCTGAGTTAAAACGTTTTCTTTCATTCGTTCTGCAATTTTACTTTCCAAAGCAGGTCTTAATACCCCGGATTCTTTGAAAAACAAAACAGGAGAGGATTCCTGAACTTTTTGCAGATTATGAGTTATTGCTGAGTAACATTTTTCGGCTTGCCAGCTTTTGGTTGCATACCTACCGGTAGCAGGATTAATTAAACCCAATGGTGTTCCTGAAGCGCCTCCAGCTATTCCATTTGGATCAATAAGGCAAACGGAAGCATTTTCAATTAATAACTCGTTAGCAAGTGAAATACCAGCTAAACCGGCACCAAGAATGCAGTAATCAAAAATTTCAGGCATTTAATAGAAGGCCGAGTTTATGGTGATTTTGAATCTATCCTTCAAAAATAAAAAAAGGCTTTCTGAAAAGCAGAAAGCCTTTTGAAATACAGTAGCTGATTGGAATTAACCCCGATAATTGCGGCGTTCAATTAGCTTTTTGATTTTTTTATTTCCAATCCAAACTTTTTGATTGGTTTCTACATTAACAAGCTCCAGATTTACAGTGTAAAACACAGCAAGAGTGCGACTATCTATTGCTTCATCAACAATTGAATTAATGTTTCCAATCATCATAAAATCAGCTCCCAGCTCCTGAGCCATTTTCTTAGTGGTCTCAAAAGAAGCATTAGTCTGCTGATCCATTCTCTCATCACGAATTTGAGAACGCTCTTCAGAATTTGCTACAACCGTAACGGAGCCTGAATTTACGAAAGCGCGTTCCATTTCTTTGGTAAATACTTCGGTATCAATGTGTTCCATGCTTTCGTTTCGAACATTGCCCAGTATCAAAACGGGAGGTTTTTGATTATTTCTGCTGAATTGATTCAGCCATGGCTTAGTAAGTGCATCACTAATCATTTCTTCGGCGACTAAACGAGCGTCGGTGTCGTTCCATCTTCCGGAAAGATCAGTGGTTGTACCGGGGTCTATTCGGCTGACTTCATTTGAAGGTCGGCATGCTGTAATCAACATGGCCAGCATAATGATGCTTAAAAAGGAATATTTCATAGCGGTTAAGGTTTGGTTGTTGGTATTGTTTTTCATTTTGAATAAATCGATTCTATTAATTCCAGTTGTGTATTTGTGGAGATATCCACTTCATATTCTTCTGAGTAAAGTACTCTTCCAGTATTTGAAAGGTATTCGAGTGTGACCTTGTTAGTACCTACAGGAAGCTGTATTACATTCATCCAGGCTTGCCCGGGAAGTGTTTGCCATCCTCGTAAATCAGCTTTTTCACTGGCTTCCTTGAAGATTAAACTAGCAACACTGGCTAACAGACCCAGACTTTCACTTTCTTCTTTGATGGCATTTGTTACCAATTTAGAGCCACCAGCTTTAACCAGAGACCGAACCAAAGCTCTGGAATAAATAACAGGTTGTTTTGCTGAATAGACATGCTCAGAAACTAAATCCATTTCTTCAATAAGATGCAGGTTGGAATGAACAGTTCCATCAACAAGAACCCGAACACCGGATACTTGAGTATTATATAACTCAACGACCGGAAAAGAGAACTTCAGATAAAAGTCGTCGCTCCATAAACGAATGTCTTCCTGATACTTGATAGGGGATTGACCAGTAAATCCGGTGATCAATACATTATAGGAATCCGGCCACCTGATCTGATCTAACTCATTTACATTGAAAGGCTCATAATTTCCAAGCTTTGCTTGCTCATTAAGCGCAACCCCAAGTTTCTCAAACTCTATACGGGCATTATCATATCGGCCTGTTTTAGCATAAAGAATAGAAGATAAATAATGACTAAATGCACTGTTTTGGATATTTATTTTGCCCGAGGACCATTCAGTTTTTCCGGTAGTATCAGCCTTAGAAAACGCATCAGCCAATCCTTTGATACGGATATCCAGTTGCTCCATTTTAAAAGACATTCTTCGGGTTTCCACTAAAGCACCTTCCCAGTCTTTTTGATGCACAAAGTTCAAAGCTTTGAATGCATTCAGGTAAATATTTTCATATGGCTCTCCATCATATGCCAATTTATTGTCGTTACTTAAAAAAGCCGCAAATCCTCTGCTAATACTTTTGGTATAATTGTTTTCGATTTCAATCTCAGCACGATTAAGAAAAGCAGTGCTCGAATCATATTGTCCTGCAAAACGGTAAACCATACCGTTTTCAAGATTCCAAAGCACAGCATCTTTAGATCGATATAGTTTTTTCTCATCAAACTTGGTGAGCAGAGATTGAGACCGTTCATAATTTCCCTCGGAAAAAGAATCTCTTAGGTCATATTGGGCGTCATCAAGCATATAAGAATGACAACCAAAAGAAGTGAAAACAAACCCAATAACTGCTAAAAGTCGGATGTGCTTGATTGACCTATAAAAAATCCCGTTTTGCATTCTTATTTGAGAGTTACTCCTAAATGTTTGGCATCCCGTTTGTATATTTACTCAATGTTTGAGCTCTCACAAATTTACGGTAAAAAAACTCGGTTGTTATATCACATTTTAGTGCTACTTGTTGCAACTGTTTTAATTTCCTGTGCAACACCTATCGCACCAACCGGAGGGCCTGCAGATAAAACAGGACCTGAAGTACTTAAAACCACTCCTGTTTCAGGAACTACCAACTTTAATGGAAAGAAGTTTGAGTTTCAATTTTCAGAGTACGTCAATCGTGGTTCCGTAGCCAATAATATCACCATTGAACCTGATTTAGGACTGGAGTACACCACAAAGTGGAAGAAGAAAAAACTAATCATAGAGTTTGAAGATGAATTACCGGATTCTACTACCATCATCTTAACTCTTGGTGCAGACATCACTGATACAAAGAGAAATAAAATCGGAGCTCCTATAACACTGGCAGTATCTACCGGGGATGAAATTGATGAAGGTACGGTAACTGGTAAAATCAGAATGGCTGATACGGGTGAATCAGCTGAAGGAGTAAGAGTTTTATTATATCGTTATCCGGTAGATTTATCTTTAAAAGCAGCATATCAGGTACAAACTGATACTGGTGGAGTGTTCAATTTTTCTTATTTGAGAGAAGGCAGATATCAGGCAATTTATGTTGATGACAGAAACAGAAATAAAATCTGGGATCAGAAGAGTGAATCTGCACAACCTTTTTCTAAAGAAGTGATTGAACTTGAAAAGGCAGGAGCGGATACACTGGATGTAATTTACTTGGTCCGAAAAGATACCTTAGCTCCGAAATTGCAAGGTGTAGGATTGTTTTCTTCTAATCGATTAAGGCTGCGATTTAATGAGAATATTAAAATAAGTGATAATGCCTTTGTTTCGATTTTGGATTCATTGCAAAATCCTTACTCGGATGCCTATCCTCTTTATATTTCAAAAAAAGATCCATTTGTTTTATTTGCACAAAGTGAACAAAATCTGAATGAAAACGAAAACTTTTCTTTAATTACGGATGGGGTAACGGATAGAGTTGGAAATGAAGCGGTGACTTCAGGAATTGAATTTGAAGGAAGTGCACAGGAAGACACTACCTTTCAACGAATTATCGAGCATACAACCAAAAACGGAATTTTTGAAGATGGAAGTATCGAAGTGGTATACGCAGCTCCTATATCTGATCCTATGCTAACCGATTCAATTGTGGTAGTGGAAGGTGAAGTTACTTTTGAAGACTGGCCTGCCATCAGAACAGAGCGAAATATATTATTTATTGACCCACAAGAAGAAACATGGATCGAAGGAGTGAGTTATCAGTTTTTAATCTGGAACCCTTCTACACAGCGTAGACAGCTGCTAGAACCTGAAATCTGGGATGCCAGTGAATTTGGAGATCTGAGTATTTCCGTATCTGGTGCAGATTCAACGAGCAGGTATATTCTATCACTTAGTAATGAAAGCATAGCCTTCAATATTGATTCCGTATTTTCAGATTCATTGACTATCAACAACCTACCACCAGTAGATTTACAGCTCAACGTATTTAAAGATGAAAATGGGAATAATAAGTGGGATAGTGGTTCAATAATTCCATTTTTGGCACCTGAACCTTATTATATTCAACAAAGAGTAGCAATTAGAACCGGCTTTACCTCAGAAATATTTATCCAGTTTTGATGAAAGAATTTATCACGCAATTTATACCTGAAATTTGGCATTTACCACTTACCATACTATTCGTTTTAGTGGTAACCTTTATTATTGCATCTGTTTCCAGAAGACTATTCAATAAAGCGATCAGAAAATCAGAACAGGCAGATCAGGAGGGGAGTGATTTAACAAATTTAAAATTTCTGAAAAGAGGGTTAACCGTTCTTATTTATCTTACTGGTATTAGTTTCGCCATTTATATGGTTCCTTCACTTAGAGTAATTGCAACTTCTTTGCTTGCTGGTGCCGGACTTTTCGCGATTGCCATTGGTTTTGCTTCTCAACAAGCCCTATCGAATATCGTCGGTGGAATATTTATTGTAATTTTTAAGCCTTATAAAATAAACGACCGGCTTCAAATCAGAACCGATTTAAATGGTATTGTAGAAGATATTAACCTGAGACACACTGTTATCCGAAATTTTGAGAATAAACGGATAATCATTCCGAATTCTGTGATTAGTGATGAAGTTCTCATTAACTCTAATTATGGGGATAATAAAATTGTTAAATGGATTGATGTAGGTATAAGCTATGATTCTGATATAGATCTGGCACGTAAGATTATGCAGGAAGAAGTCGCTGCACATCCATTTTTTATAGATGGAAGAAACGAAGAACAAAAGGAAAACGGAGACCCGTTGGTGCCAGTGCGGGTACTTTCTCTGGCAGATTTTTCAGTTAACCTGAGAGCCTGGGCAACAACTGCTGATCCGGCTCACGCATTTGTACTTGGTTGTGATTTACTGGAAAGCATTAAGAAACGATTCGATAAAGAGGGAGTAGAAATTCCTTTCCCATACAGAACTGTAGTTTATAAAAAAGATTTAGAAGCAAACTCAAACCTTATCGATGTAGAAAAGGGAAATGAAAAAGGAAATGTTAAGTAGACTCTCATTTGAATGCAGAATAATTCTGTCTCTTTTATTTACAGTTTGTTTTACTAATGAAATACTTTCTCAGCCATTTGAAAAGGCCTTATCAGAGCAGGAAGTAAAAAAATGGTTTATTACAATCATAGATTCATTTAAACTCCAACTTGAGTACAAATCAAATGCCGCTCAATACGAAGATGTGATTGTTGCTTACTATGAAGAGAGAGATGCATGGCTTCCTACAGTAGGGTATTCTCCCGATGAATTTGATGCACTTACTGAACGTGTATATGCAGGTTATTCAAGTATGGAAGATCAGGAAGATGTAGATCAACAGATGAAAGACCTTCAGCCTCAGATCGATGAAATTAATTCAATGGCGGTGCTATCAGAAGAACAAAAAACCATGATGAAAAAATCACTCATGGAAATGATAAGCCAGCAACAGGAATTGATTGATTATTTCAAGCCAGATTGGCCAGCCTTGAAAAAATATCAGGAAGAATTTGTACAGCTTGATTTATGGATGAGTTATAACAAAGATACTCCTCCAATTATTAAATGAAATAAGGAAATACTTGCTATTAATCCTTATCTTTGGAACCGCTTCCATGAAATCGAAAAACATCTCAGATGTCTACTAAAACAAAGAAAAGTACTAAAATAGAGAGTAAAGCTAATTCGTCTGATTCTCTGAATACACCTTATTCTGCTAAACATAAAATTCGCTTTGTTACCGCAGCCAGTTTATTTGACGGTCATGATGCCAGCATAAATATTATGCGACGTATTCTGCAAAGCAGCGGGGCAGAGGTAATTCATCTGGGACACAATCGCTCTGTACATGAAATTGTGAATTGTGCCATACAGGAAGATGTACAGGGAATTGCAATCAGTTCTTATCAAGGTGGACATGTAGAGTACTTCAAATATATGATCGAGTTGCTAAAGGAAAATAGCGCAGATCATATCAAAGTATTCGGTGGTGGTGGTGGTGTTATTGTGCAGGAAGAAATTGATGACCTCCACGCTGCGGGAGTAACCCGTATTTTTTCGGTTGAGGATGGAAGTATGATGGGATTGCAGGGTATGATTAATTTCATGCTAAAGGAATGCGATTTTGATCCGGTTTCGGTAGGAAAGTTTGAGGTTGAAAAAATCAAGGTCAGAGAGGTCAAAACAATTGCTAGGGGAATCAGTATTCTGGAAAATGGTCATTCAGAATTTCTTTATTATGATCAAGGTAAATTATTGGGCTCCAATGGAAAAAATTTATCAGATGACTCTATGTCTCGCTCCGATGCTCAGCGTCGGAGCGACGTTTCCACACAAAGCATGGGAACCAGCAGTAAAATCCCGCTCATAGGAATAACCGGGACAGGTGGAGCGGGAAAAAGTTCATTAACCGATGAAATAGTACGCCGTTTTCTTACAGAATTTGAAGACCTGACTATTGGTATAATTTCCGTGGATCCATCCCGTCTCAAAACTGGTGGAGCCTTACTGGGTGACCGCATTCGAATGAACAGCATTGATACGGAACGGGTATTCATGCGAAGTCTTGCTACCAGAGCATCCAACCGTTCTACCAGTGCGGCACTGGAAGCTGTGATTGAATTATACAAAGTAGCCGGATTCGATTTGATCATTGTGGAAACCAGTGGAATTGGTCAGAGTGGAACCGAGATAGTAGATTTGACGGATATCCCGATGTATGTAATGACCAGCGAATATGGAGCTTCTACTCAGCTGGAGAAGATCAATATGCTTGATCTGGCTGATTTAGTGGTATTGAACAAGTTTGAGAAGAAAGGTTCTCAGGATGCACTCAGGGATATCAGAAAGCAAATGCTGCGGAATGCAGGTCAATGGCACGCCAAGCCTGAAGAAATGCCCGTATATCCTACCATCGCTGCTCAGTTCAATGATAAGGGAGTAAATCGCCTGTTTAAAGCGCTGGTTAATAAAATCAATGAAAAGTACGAACTCAACTGGGAAACCTCGATATACATTAATTCGGAGCCTTCTGAAGATATTCAGGCACAAGCCATCATTCCCGGAAAGCGGGTCCGGTATTTATCTGAAATTTCTGAAACCATCCGGAATTATCACCAATGGGTGGAACAGCAAGTGGAAATTGCTTCGAAATGGGATGAAATACGGGGGACTATCAGTCAACTCAAAGAAGACGGTTCCGAAAATAAAGAGGTTATCGAATCTTTGCAGCCTCTCCAGAAGCGCTGGGAAGACGAACTTGATCGTACTCCAAGGACCATTTTGGAAGGATGGGATGAATTATCCGAGCAATATCAGGCGGAGAGTTTTGATATTAATATTCGAGACAAGGTGATCAAAAACGAATTGTATCGTGAATCCTTAAGCGGATTGAAAATTCCCAGAGTGGCTGTTCCTAAAACCAAACATTCCGGGGAACGACTTAAATTCGCCCTCAAAGAAAATCTGCCAGGTTATTTCCCATATACTGCTGGCGTTTTTCCTTTTAAGCGGGAGGGAGAAGACCCAACCCGTATGTTTGCCGGTGAAGGGACTCCGGAGCGAACCAACAAACGATTCCATTTTGTAAGTGAAGGCTTACCAGCAGCCCGACTTTCAACTGCCTTCGATTCGGTAACGCTTTATGGTGAAGATCCCGGCTACCGACCGGACATTTATGGGAAAATTGGAAACTCCGGAGTAAGTATTTGTACCCTGGATGATATGAAAAAGCTGTATTCCGGCTTTGAACTCACCGCTCCGACTACCTCGGTTTCCATGACTATTAACGGCCCTGCGCCTATGATTCTGGCGATGTTCATGAATACCGTGATCGATCAGGAAGTGGAGCGCTATCTGAAAGTAGAAGGGAAGTGGGAAGCAGCGCAGAAGAAAATTAAGTCCTATTTCACAGAAAGAGGCGTTCCGGTTCCGGAATATTCAAATGCCATTCCACGTGGAAATAGTGGATTTGGCTTAGGATTATTGGGAATCACCGGTGATCACTTAGTAGATGCAGAAGCATATGCAAAAATCAAAGCAAACGCTTTGGCCGTGGTTCGCGGTACCGTTCAGGCAGATATCCTGAAAGAAGATCAGGCGCAGAATACCTGCATTTTCTCTACTGAATTCGCCCTCAAGATGATGGGGGATATCCAGGAGTATTTCACCCAGAACCGGGTTCGTAATTATTATTCGGTATCTATTTCCGGATATCATATAGCAGAAGCTGGGGCCAATCCGATTACACAGGCTGCGTTTACACTGGCGAATGGATTTACCTATGTGGAATATTATCTGGCGCGCGGACTCAATATCGATGACTTCGCTCACAACCTGTCCTTCTTTTTTAGTAATGGATTGGATCCTGAATATGCGGTAATTGGTCGGGTGGCAAGGCGAATCTGGGCTGTATCCATGAAGAATAAATATGATGCCAATGACCGCTCACAAAAGCTGAAATATCATATTCAAACCAGTGGTCGTTCCCTGCATGCCCAGGAGATTCAATTTAATGATATCCGTACCACACTACAGGCATTATTGGCGATATATGATAATTGTAACTCATTGCACACCAATGCTTATGATGAAGCAATTACCACACCGACTGAAGAATCAGTACGTCGTGCCTTAGCTATCCAAATGATCATTAACAAAGAGCTGGGAACGGCTAAAAATGAGAACATTAATCAGGGTTCGTTCTTTATTGATGAACTCACCGATTTAGTGGAAGAAGCCATTCTTACTGAGTTCGATCGCATCACAGAAAGAGGTGGCGTTTTGGGCGCCATGGAAAGCATGTACCAGCGAGGTAAAATCCAGGATGAAAGTCTCTACTATGAAAGCAAAAAGCACAGCGGCGAACTTCCTATTATCGGGGTGAACACCTTCTTTGGAAAAGGAAGTAAGGAAGAAAACAAACCTGTGGAACTGATCCGCTCTACGGAAGAAGAGAAGAAACAACAAATTGATAATCTGGAAGCTTTCTGGAAACGCAATGAATCCGATGCTCAGGCTGCTATTGAACGCTTAAAAACTGTAGCAAGAAGTAACGGTAATCTCTTTGAAGAACTGATGGAGACCGTGAAAGTAGCTTCCCTTGGACAGATATCCCACGCCCTCTACGAAGTCGGCGGGCAGTACAGACGGAATATGTGATCGCAGATTCCGCTGATTTTTTTAGTTTTAGCGAGTAATCTGTCCCTCCTTGGGGAGGGACAGAGTCAAAACTTGTTTTGGCTCAGGGAGAGGAATGGAAATGCCTCGAATTTTCTTAGCCCTCACCGTCCTCCCTCTGAAATCAAACAGGTTTGATTTCGGTCTCCCCCCGAGGGGAGACAGTTCCAGCCTTGATGAAATTTTATAGTCATTGCGAGGAGACTGGTATTTCCTTAAAAGCAAAAAGCTACCCGACGAAGCAATCTCATAATTATAGGCTTGATCCAATTACCGAAGGGATAAATCCCTTCGCTGGTGTACCAAATCAGTCAGGTAATCAAGCGAAGGACTTCAGCCCTTCGCCAGCCTGGTGCACAAGCGGACGCTTGCGCTAGTTGGGGTCCCGAATTTTTTCATATGTCAAAATTTTATAGTGATTTATATTCTATAGACTGGCTGTATATAAAATGGTTACTGAATCATAGAAAAATGCCTAAGTATATTACCATTCTAATAGTGTTACCACTATAACTCTTTTAAAAGAGTACAAATTAATTTGTCTCTCACAGATAAGAACAACATTAACGGCCTTGTCACCATGGATTCTTCGGCTTTGTATCAGCTGGCAAAGCTTGGAATGTAGGAGCTTTGGAATTAAAGCTTCCCCAAATAAAGTAAAGTCATCACGATTGTGTTATAAGTCCCATGGCAAATAATAGAGTACCATAAGTTTCCTTTAAACTTGAGAACGAGAAAGTGATATCCCATTCCGACCAGAAGTGCATTGATGGTATCTGCAGGTCCAAGCTGGAGGTGGTAAAGTCCGAACAAAATACTCGTTAGCATAAAACTTAAGGCGATACGGTATTTCTCACCAAACATGTGTTTGAACTGAGTAAAGATAAATCCCCGGAACACGATCTCCTCATAAAAACCACCAATTAGCCATGCAAAGACCAGCATCATTAGATAAAAACCAGTATTTCCTTCGAGTTCATTATACAAATCCACCTCTGTATCTGGAAAATCAAAGACTAAATCGATTAGTGGAAAAGTGACAAATTGAGTGATGGCTACAACTGCAATAGCGGTCAGCGTACCATACAGGACGGCTTTTTTCTTAAACCGGGAGAGGGAGAACCCAAGATCTGCAAAACCGGAACGATCATACTTCAGGAAAAGCCAGATAGAAGCAATTACAATAATACTGAAGGAGAAGAAAGGAAGTGGCAGTACATGCGGCAGGATGACAACCGTTAAAATTAGAAAAATTCGTACTAGGTTTTTCAAATGAAAGTGGTTTATTGGAGCTAGTATTCGGACGACATCTACTGTATTGAATTCAGGATGTTTCAATGTAAATCGTATTCTGCATGTACCAAACAATTGTCATAGGATTAGGCTCCATGGGATCTTCGGCTTTATATCAGTTGGCAAAGCGGGGAGTGAAGGTGTTAGGATTGGAGCAGTTTGGGATTGGGCATGCAAAGGGCTCGCATTCTGGTCAGACTCGGATTGTTCGTAAAGCTTATTTCGAACATCCGGATTATGTGCCGCTGTTGGAAGACGCCTATAAAGGTTGGGAAACCATTATGAAGGAAAGTGGTAAACAGCTGTTTCAAAAAAATGGATTGGTTTATTTTGGGGAGGCGGGGAATGAGGTCATTAAAGGAGTGGATTTTGCAGCCCGTGAATTCAATATCCGGGTAGATCGAATTAAAAATGAAAAATTAAAAATGTTTGAAATCTCTTCTCAGTTTCAGGCATTAATAGAGCCGGAAGCGGGGTTTGCATTGGCGAAGGAAACGATCCGGACCTATGTGGAACAGGCAGATAATCTGGGAGCGGAGGTGCAGACCGGAGAACGGGTGATGGGCTGGAGGGTGAAGGATACCTATGTGGAAGTGCATACGGATAAAATGGAATATCACACCGAAAAGCTCATTTTAACGGGAGGGGCTTATACCGGTCAGCTTATTCCGGGATATGCAAAACAGTTAAAAGTCGCCCGACAACTCATTTTCTGGATTAAAACGGACAACCCGGAGCTTTTTACACCGGAACAATTTCCTTGCTGGGTCATTGCGGAACCAAATCATCTGGGCATTTTTTACGGCTTCCCGATCATCCCTGAAGAAGAAGGAGGGAATGGATTGTTGAAAGTGGCTCATCATGTGGTTGGGGAAGTCATTCATCCGGATGAGCTTAATGACTTCAATCCGGGAAAAGAAAAAGAAAAGATTACAACTATTCTTAAAGAATATATGCCTCAGGCTTTGGGAGAAGTAGCGGAGGTTACTGCTTGTATGTATACTTATTCTCCGGATGAACATTTCATTATTGATGTACTTCCAGAAACAGATACTAGGGTGGTGCTGGCATCCGGCTTCAGTGGACATGGATTTAAGTTTGTACCGGTGGTTGGGGAAATCCTCACCGAATTGGCTCTGGATGGGTACACTAATCACTCGATTGATTTTTTGAGACTCAATAGGTTTTAAAAGTTCCAAAGAAAATCCAAAAGAAATACGGTAGGTAGAAAACTGGGGGGAGGAAGTACCCAGTTAAAGAAAGGATATCAAAGGGTATGCATTTGAACATCTTCATTTCTTTTGGTGGTTTTTGGTACTTTTGTCCACACAAAAGTACATAAGCAATAGTCATGGCTTATAAGCTTATCGTAAGATCCTGAAACAAGCCTGTGCTGAACCTGCCTTTGCCGAATCGGCTACGAGCAGGCAGGCTTGATTCAGTATTCAGGATGACCTTTCTTTTTTGTACTATCCGAAACCTAACATTAACTCATTCGTGTAGAGAACAGTTCTAACAAACAGCAGGGCATTATGAGTTCACGAAAAGACCGATACAAGAAAGGGATTCCAAACGATTTGGATAATAATGATCCGGGTTTTGATCTTGATGATTATATCCACGAAAACTCTTTCGAAGAAGGAGATGATATTAACTCAGGAGTAAGTTATAGGGTTAAAAAGAAAAGCACTTCTAAAAGAGACAAGGCTGTTATTGGAGTCGTACTGGCAGTAATATTTTTATGGTATTTCGATTGGAATCCAATAAACATAATAACTCAACCTGCCCAAACTATAGCAGGCTGGTTTGACAGCGACGAAAATATAGCAGTAGTTGAGTCACAGGGGAGTAATTCATTCTCTTTTTCGAGCAATTATTTGGATTATCTGACAGCTGTAAGAGCTATTGATTTCAGAGAAACTCCTTCAGAATCTCAAATTCAGGCGATGTATAATAACAATGTTCCGGTTAGTTATATACAGAAACTGGATGAACTGAATTATTTGGGTACGATGAATTATTCCGGAATCATTGGACTTTGGGCGAATGGGGTAACTGAGGATTATTTTCAGACCCTTCATGATTTAGATTATCTCGATAGTAATTCCTACTCCGCTATTATTGGCTTGTACGCCAACGGAGTTACTACAGATTATTTAAAGACTCTGGAGCAGCTCGACTATTTAGATGAAGTAAATTATTCGGGAGTAATTGGTTTATATGCTAATGGAGTAACGGAAGATTATTTAATCGGATTGGATCGCTTAGATTATCTGGATGAAGTTTCTTATTCAGGAATCATTGGTCTGTATGCAAACGGAGTCCCATTAGAATACATTCAAACATTGGAGCAGGTAGACTTTCTTGACGAATTGAATTACTCAGGAATTATTGGGCTCTATGCCAACGGGGTACCTGAAGAACTTATTCGCGAACTGGATCGAAGAGATCTGCTGGATGAAATGAGTTACTCAGATATTATCCGCGTCCATTTAAATAATTAATCTGATTCACATCAAAGTTGTCACACTGAGCTCCCAATATAAAATTTCAGAAATCTCTTGTTCACCGAAGGGTATCAAATAAAAGAGCTGACCATATTGATTATTTGAGATCCTTAGTGAATTTTCAAATGCCTTTCTTAATATCAGGGGCACTCAGGATGACAGCTTTTTATATTCTATTGGATTCAATTAGTAAGTGATATAGAAGATCATTTCGTATAATCCTGTATGTCTGAACAGTTAAATGTGCTCATTATCGGGAAGGTATGGCCGGAACCGGATTCTTCAGCGGCAGGATCAAGAATGATGCAACTCATTGAGTTATTCCAAAAAGAGGAGTGGAAGATTACTTTTGTCTCTGCAGCCGGAGAAAGTGAATTTGCAGCTGATTTGGAATCAAAAGGTGTTAATACCCAAAATATTCTCCTGAATGATGATACATTTAACACTTTTGTAAAAAAACTAAATCCGGATCTGGTTCTTTTCGACCGGTTTATGACTGAAGAACAATTTGGATGGAGAGTAGCTGAACATTGTCCGCAGGCGTTACGAATCCTGGATACAGAAGATCTTCATTGTTTACGGCAAGGGAGACATAAGGCCGTGAAAGAGCATAGAGAGTTCATTGAAAGTGATTTATTCTCAGATATCGCTAAAAGAGAAATTGCCAGTATGTATCGGTGTGATTTATCTCTGATTATTTCTGAGTATGAAATGGAGGTATTGAAAGAGGTTTTCAGGGTTGATGAAAATCTTATTGAATACACACCATTTATGTTGGAGCATTTATATGATTCTGGTTGGTCTGGTTTTGAGGAACGTTACGATTTTATTTCGATTGGTAATTTTTTGCATGAACCAAACTGGGATGCGATTTTATATTTAAAACAAACCATATGGCCTCTAATTAGAAAAGAACTTCCCGAAGCCAATTTACTCGTTTATGGAGCTTATCCATCCCAGAAAGTACTTCAATTACATAACCCACAGAAAGGTTTTTTGGTAAAGGGAAGGGCACCGGATGCTATTCAGGCAATGAAACAAGCAAGAGTGTGTTTGGCACCGCTCAGATTCGGGGCAGGACTTAAAGGTAAATTAATTCAAGCCATGCAATGTGGAACTCCTTCTGTAACAACTTCGATTGGGGCAGAAGGGATGCAGGGAGATTTTTCCTGGCCCGGATTTGTGGAAGATAATCCGGAAGATTTTGCCAAAGCTTCTGTTCGGTTATATTCTGAAAAACCGGACTGGACTCGAGCTCAAAAGAAATCGGTTCAGATTATAAATCAGCGGTTTTCGAAAACAGAAACAGGGCCATTTTTGATAAAAACAATAAATGGAATAAAAGATAATCTCGACTCTCATCGAAAAAGAAACTTTACTGGTGAAATGCTCATGCATCATACCTTGGCAAGTACCAGATTCATGAGTAAGTGGATCGAAGAAAAGAACAAAAAACCTCAATAAAATTTTAAATCCAGCTTAAAATGAAAGTATCCAGAATAAGTCATTTTCTAAGTACTCTGTTAATTATTCTTTCAATAAGTAGTTCATTAAATCCTGGAACTGATTTTGAAATAACTTCTAACCATGAAATCAAAGTCTTTGAAGATATTGTATTTGCGTCACCTGAGGGTCATGATTTGGAAGTAGATATCTATGTTCCTGATACAGGAAAGGAAAGCTACCCAGTGGTTGTAATCTGGCACGGTGGTGGATGGCTGGTAAATGATAATTCAATTATGAATGAGATGTCGAAGTACTTGTCTTCTAATGCTGAATACATTGTTGCAAATATGAACTACAGGTTATTAGTACATAATGATAACACAGTTACTATGGATGAAATAGTAGAGGACGTCTTTGGGGGATTGTTATGGGTAAAGGAACATATTGCTGAATATGGAGGTGATCCAACTAAAATTGCAATTACAGGTGATAGTGCCGGAGGGCATTTGACTTCGATGGTACTTACTCATGGAAGGAACTTAGAGTCGGATGGATTTGATGGAGATACTTTTGGATTTAATCCAACCTGGCTGCCCGAAGGTAAAACGGCGGAGGAAATCGCAAAAGAGGACGGATTAAAAGTACAGGCTGCTGTAATAAGTTATGGTGCTTTTGATATGAAAGCAGCAGCTGAGAATGGATTTGAAACCCCTCAGAACTTTTTCTGGCAGTGGGGAGGAGTCGAAGCGCGTGGTCTTTTCGGAGATGATTTCAATGTGAATGCCAATCCTGAAATCTATAAAGCTGTTTCTCCGATTTATTCAATTCCTAAAGCAAGTGAATATAGATTGCCACCACAGTATCACCATGTAGGAAGCATTGATCAGACAACACCGGAACCTATGATTCGTGACTATGTAACCAAAATGAAAGATGCCGGACAGGATGTTGAAATGGATGTTTTTGAAGACTTCAACCATGCTTATTTAGATTCAGGGTGCAATGAGTTCCTGAAAAGTTGCTTTGAGACTCATGCTATTCCCGCATTGGAAAAGATTGTCGTTTTTCTGGATGAGAATTTAAAATAAGGCTATTTAGGTTCCAGACTTTGGACGTAATCCAGTCCTTCTTTCATAAGTGTAGCAACCTGATCGGGATTCGAAAGCATTTCTTCTGAAATAAGAATATATCCTTGCATGGTAGCTCCATAGCTTTTAAAAAGTTCTTCACCATTATTCAGAAATTCCATTTGTCGTTCTTTAGGAAGCCGGATTCCAATCTCTCCATCTTTATTAAGTTGAGAGAACATATGTCCGTTTGCTGATGTATAGGGCATTGTTTTTCCTTTTACTTCTATACCACCAACTGTTGAAATGATAGAAGTGTACAGTTCAAACTTTTGCTTTTGAGCTTCAGTCATGGAAACTTATTCTTATTTGATTTTATCACAGGAGATTTTCCAGGTTGGAAATTTAATGGCTTCGGTTGGATCTACCCATTCTCCTAACCATTCAAAATGATCATCTGAAATATCAAAGAAAGTAATTTTATAGAATCCATCAAGCCCATTTGGAGCTTTTTGCTCACGATAAAGAATAATTTTCCCCTCTTCATTTTTGTTTCCTTCCCAGGATGGCAAAGTAACAGGTGCCCCGACCGCTGAATAGTAATGAACATACCATGCAGAACTATCTGCATTAAATTGACGAATACTTCCTGCATTTGGTAATTCCGTCCTGAGTACTTCATCCTGCACTGCCATACCATTCATGATATATTTGAATTTCCAAATCATCTCATGGGGAGCATTCCAGCTTTGGTCAGGTGTGCGAGTTATGGATTCACACTTTGATTCTCCAATTAAAGGTTGAAAATCTGACAGTTGTTGAGGAGCCTGAGGATGAACTCTTCCGAAGGGGTAATCTTCAGAAGGTTCATACTCAAATTGCGCGAGTAGATTAGTAGATGACCACGCAAGAATTATAAGTAAGCATAGAAATTTCATGAAGTACCTTTTTATTGGCAATAAAGAAAAATCAGGTATTACAGCGTAGGCTGGTGCAGTGAACGGATTGGACTTTGCAGGGAGTTATAAAGAAGTAGTATGCAAAACCTTTTTTAAAAGCATTGCGCCAGACTTTGAAAGATCAATCTCAGAGTTATTTTTCAACTGAACCGTTGAGTCTGAAAAGTTCACATGATCCAAATACTCAAGATTCAATAAGGCTTTTCTATGAACTCGTACAAAGTTGAGTTCGGACAACTCTTTTTCAAGCGATTTAAGACTTTTTCTCATGGTAAATGATTTTTGTGAAGTATGTACTTTTACACAATAATCATCAGCTTCAAACCAAAGAACATCACTTATTGGAATTACCTTATGTTTATTTCCAATTTTGATAGTCAGATTAGGTTTTTCGCCATCAAACGATTTTGACGATTGCTCTTTTAAGTGGTTTATTTCTACCCACTGAGCATCAATAATCAGACTGTTTGCCCGGTTATATACCAGAAGTATTAACAAACAGGAAGCAAAAGTAAAACTCAGTCCTTTTTGGAAGAAAATAAACGTGAATTGTTCTTTCAGAAAATTAAACTCAATTACAGAACCAAAATCGATCAGGTTATATACACTTATCAATAAAACAGAAACAAGATTTGAGATAAGAGCAGTTAGAAAAATCAGGATCCAATCCGACAGGTTAACAGGCTGCTCGTTTGATGAGAATTTATTCCAGGAGAAAAGGATAAAAGATATACTTACTACACTCCATATCAACCATCTCGTTAAGTGGTTATTTAAAAGATCCAGCAAAGTAATAGGATTGTCAGGATATAAATTAAAGGTATCGAGATAGAACTTTTGCTGAAATGCATCAAAAGAAATTATGATGAATACAGAAAGAATTAACAGGTATGGAGTAGACCTTTTTGGAAACAAAGGAGAATAATATAATTCAATTTTATAATTCTAATTTCAGTGAAGTATTTCAGAAATCCAAAAAATTGAGGAGTATATTATCGGCGCTTTAGCCAATGGATAATTTTGAATGAATAAAGAGCTTTTAATACTGACACTCGACGCAGGTGGAACTAATTTCACTTTTTCTGCCATAAAAAACGGTGAACCAATAGGAGAAGCAGTAAGTCTTCCTGCAGAAGTTGATGACCTCGAAAAGTGCATCAATTTAATTATTAAGGGCTTTACTTCTCTTAAAAAGTATCTGCCTGCAGTTCCTGATGCTATTAGTTTTGCTTTTCCTGGTCCTGCGGATTACAAAAATGGAGTGATAGGTGATCTTCCTAATTTACCGGCTTTTAGCGGAGGGATTCCTTTGGGACCTATTTTACAAGACGAGTTTCAAATTCCGGTCTTTATCAACAATGATGGTGATTTATTCGCCTACGGAGAGGCCAAAGCAGGATTACTTTCTTATGTTAATAAGAGGCTGGAAGAAGCAGGAAATCCAAAACGATTTAAGAATCTTATCGGAATTACTTTGGGAACAGGATTTGGCGTTGGAATTTCGATTAATGGAAAAATTCTTGAAGGAGATAACGGAGTAGCTGCTGAAGGATGGTTACTTAGAAACAAACAATACAATTATGCCGGGATTGAGGAAACTCTAAGCATCAAATCCATTAAGAGAATGTACGCTGAACAAATTCATATCGATCCTGCAAAGTCCCCGGAACCGAAAGAGATTTTTGATATAGCTAAAGGGGATCAGAATGGAGTAAGAGAAGCGGCAGTGGAAACCTATTTGAGATATGGAGAAGCTCTCGGTGATGCAATTGCTCACATATTAACCATTATTGATGGACTGGTAGTAATAGGAGGGGGAGTTAGCGGAGCATTTCCAATTTTTTCAAGATCGATGATGGATGAACTGAATGGCTATTTTACAAGGCTGGATGGAAGTCAACATAAAAGGTTGATTCAAACTGTCTATAATCTTGAGGAAGATTTCAGATCAAAAGAATTTTATACATCCGGAGTAAAAGAGGTTTTAATCCCATCAACCGGAAAAAAGGTAGAGTATTACGAGTCTAAAAATACAGCTGTGGGATTATCTCGTTTAGGGACTAATGAAGCAATAGCTCTAGGAGCATATTATTTTGCAAAATCAAAACTGGAGTCTGTAAGCTAACTTTTCCTTAGCTGTTTATTAATCAAGCTTAGATCCTGTTCTTCCATACCATAGAATGTATCCATAACAGAAAGCGAGAAATATCAGAGCAGTTTGTAAACCTGCTGCATCTGCAATGCTTCCATAAATAGGAGGAATAAAAGCGCCACCCACAATAGCGGTGCAAAGTATTCCAGAACCCTGTGCGGTATGTTCTCCAAGGTTTTTGATGGATAACGTAAAAATGTTTGGAAACATAATAGAGTTGAATAATCCAATACACAGGATGCTCCACATTGCAAGATAACCAGTACTAAAACTACTGATTAACAGAAGTGTGATATTAACCCCGGCATAAACAGCAAGTAACTGGCCAGCTTCAAATTTTTGTAATAAAGCAGACCCCAGAAAACGACCGATCATTGCTCCTCCCCAGTAAAAGAACACAAAGGTTCCTGCTAATTGAGCAGGATTCATATTGGTTACATCCACACTAGAAAGACTCAGAGCAGCCAGTACATCGGCTACGCTCCTCATAAAACTGCTATTTTCAACCAATGATGCAATATCCAGGTTTAAAAAATAATTTACGAGGTAACTCCCGATAGCAACTTCAGCTCCCACATAAACAAAGATACCCAGAGCACCGAAAGTAAGATGTTTTCTTTTGAATGCTACACGGTAGCTTCCTTCTTTGTGATCATCTCCTTCAAGAATTTTAGGCAATTTAAATGCTGAAAAGGCAAGTGCTAATCCAATTAAAACAAAAGCAAGAATAATAAAGGGTCCTTGAACAGCGGAAGCTTCTGAAGTGTAATAAGACAGTTTTTCACTTTCGGTCAGAACATCAATTTCAGAAGAACTAAGTACAGAATTACTCAAAATGAAAGCGGCACTTATTAGTGGTGCTATTGTAGTTCCAAGTGAGTTGAATGCCTGAGCCAGATTCAATCGGCTTGATGCTGTTTCTGCCGGACCCAAGGCTGCTACGTAAGGATTGGCTGCTACCTGAAGAATGGTAATACCTCCTGCAAGTACAAACATTGCTAACAGAAAGATAGCAAATACTCTGAATTCAGCTGCCGGATAAAACAAAAGACACGCTGCACTCATCAAAAATAAACCAACAACTGCTCCTTTCTTATATCCTATTTTAGAAATCAATAACCCTCCAGGGATAGAGAATACGGCGTAGGCTGTAAAAAAAGCGAATTGTACTATTCCACTCTGAAAGTAGGTGAGTTCAAAAACATCTCTTAATCTGGGAACTAAAGCATCTACCAGTACAGTGATAAAACCCCACATAAAGAAAAGAGTTGTAACTACTATAAAAGGGACGAAGTATTGATTGTTTTTAGTCATGAGACAAAGTTAGGGTTAGTTTGCCCGGCAAGAATACACAAAATAAATTGTACTAAACAATCAGAAATAAAAAAGGCTCCTTAAAGGAGCCTTGAAAAAATCAGATCGCAACGGCAATTTTACCTTGAAGTTTCTGAGCGTTGGCTAACTCAGAACTGGTGGGATATTCTTCAATGATTTGATCAGAAAGTTCCTGAGCCTTTTCATAGTTGCCTGCACTGAAATATGCTTCTGCAGCTTCATATAAATTATATGGAGTGGTTGTTTCATTCACATCCCAATTGGCAGCTTTTACAAAAGTCTCTGCGGCTTTTTCAGTACTTCCATTAGCCATAAGAAGCTTTGCATTAAATGAAATCGCACCAACTCCTAAAATACCGCTTGGGGCATCATATCTTGAGAAATAGTCCAAAGCTTCTTCAATATTTCCTAATTTGAAGCTTGAAACAGCAGCATAATAGATCGCAAGGTTTCCTGCTTCGGTTCCGGAATAATCGTTAGCTATTGCAAGGAATCCATAAGTAAGTTCGAAGCTGTCTCCGTTAAGAGCTTTATCATAGTCGCCCTCAGTATAATATCCTTCTGCAATGGCTAGTAGCTGTTGAGCTTGTTGCTCCTGATTTGCTGAGTAGTAGTTATACCCAATTAAAGATCCAACAACAACGATTACACTAATTAGAATCGCCAGGATGGTAGTTCTGTTTTCATTAAAGAAGTTGGCCGCTTTGTTATAATTTTCGATCAGCGGATCAGTTTGCAGTTCTTCTTTCGAGAGGTGTTTTGACATGATTTATGTAGACGTTTTCAATTTGTTTTCAGACTCCAAAAATACGGCTGTTTTGCCATATTGTAAAACTTAAAGTGAACTCAATTCACCGTTTTTTATTTCCAGAATTATATCTGATTGTTTTGCGATGGCTTTTTCGTGGGTAATTAGCAGAATTGTAACTCCTTCCTGTTCACGAAGTTCAAATAACATATCAAGAATAGTGGTAGTGTTTTTATCATCCAGGTTGCCAGTAGGTTCATCTGCCAGTATAAGAGGAGGGTTGTTCATCAACGCTCTTGCCATCGAAACACGTTGTTGTTCACCTCCGGAAAGCTGAGTAGGGCGGTGATTCTTTCGATTAGCTACTCCAAAGCGCTCCAATAAACTCATAGCTCGTTCCGATGCTTTTTCCAAAGATTCACCAGCAATTAATGCCGGCATAGCAACATTTTCTAAGGCAGTAAATTCCGGCAATAAATGATGAAACTGAAATACAAAACCTATGTTTTCATTTCTGAAATCTGCCAATTGATCGGAATTCATAGAAGAAATCAGTTTATCTCCCCAAAAAACTGATCCACTATCGGGTTTATCTAAACCACCTAAAATATGTAATAAAGTACTTTTTCCGCTTCCGCTTGAACCTACAATAGAAGTGATACTACCTTTTTGAATATCTATAGAAACGTCTTTAAGTACTTCGAGTCGTGCTTCTCCCTGCTCGCTTTCATAGCTCTTTGAGATTCCTTCGCCCCTTAAAACAAATTCAGAGTTTGACATTTCTATTCCGTTGAAGAATTGAATTCAGGGTAGATAACGGATTCTATATGAACACATTTTCCAGTCTCAGTATTAATTTTGGCAAATGCTCCACATACATGATTATCACCATTAGCAGGCTGATACTTTTGGTGAACACCAGTCATAAAGCGTTTTATAGCTACTTTCTTATCCATACCAAGAGAGGAATTGTAAGAACCAGTCATTCCTGCATCTGTAAGATAACCCAATCCCTGCGGAAAAATTCGTGCATCACCAGTGGGGATATGAGTATGGGTCCCAACCAAAACCGATGCCTTTCCATCAATATGCCATGCCATTGATACTTTTTCGGCGGTCGCTTCGGCATGCATATCTACAAAAATGAGATTCGTTTCTTCGGATATTTTAGAAAGTGCCCAATCAGCAGAAGAGAAAGGGTCGTCAATCGCTTTCATGAAAGTTCGACCTTGTAAATTTAGCACTCCTATTTTGTGTGAAGTTCCCGGGATATTATATACTCCAAACCCAAGTCCTGCATTGCCTTTTGGATAGTTGAGTGGACGAAGAATATGATCATGCTCCCTCATATAGTTGAAAACCTTCCATTTATCAAAAGAATGGTCTCCACCGGTTACTACATGAACTCCAAGTGAAAGAAGGTTTTTTATAATAGCTTCATTAATACCATGACCCTCATGCGAATTTTCTCCATTAGCGATAACAAAATCTGCCTGATATTTTTTGATTAAGCTGGGGAGGAAGGTTTCAGTAATTGTTAATCCGGGATTCCCAACTATATCCCCAACAAATAAAATGCTGACAGTTTCAGCCAATGTCGTTCTTTTTATGAATTAAAATTTTTGATCAGGCCCGCATATCTTCTAAAAGACGTTCCATGCTTGCATTTACTCGTTGCATGAGTACTTCTTCATTTTTCTCCATATCAGTGGAGTTCTGCCGGGCTTCGAATAATTCTTCTGCGATACTTAATGCGGCTAATACCATCACGGTCGATTCCGGTTGTTTTACCAATTGTGTTCGGTACGTTTGAAATCGCTCATCTACATATTTACAAATCCTGACCATGGTTTCTTCTTCATGATCTTCGACTTTAAGCGGGTACTGTTTTCCGAGAATAGTAACTTTAATCGATTTCATGTCTGATTGTTTAGATGATTATCGATTTTGGTAATTAACCCTTGAACATGTTGTCGGAGAGCCAGGCGTTCAGATTCGCTTATTGCTGAAAAAATATCGGTTTGCTTACCCCTTAAATCTTCAATTTTTGAAACCAGCTTCGAGTTCTCTTTTTTTAACTCTTTGATTTCTTGTTTTAAAGCGTCTACTTCCTCATATACATCACCGAGCAACTCTTTAAAGCGTTCGGTCTGTTGAGATACCTGATTCATATAGCGTCACCTGTTATCCTCTGAGTTCGGCGGAGAACTGTTTCTCCAGCGTTTTAACAACACGGTTAATAATAGGTTCTACTTCTTTGATATTCAAGGTCTTGTTAGGATCAATGAAATGCAGCCTGAAGGCAATGCTTTTATTTCCGGAACCAATAGATTCACCCTCGAAAACATCAAAAATTTCAATGCTTTGCAAGGTTTTTCCTGCTTTAGATTCGATTACTTCCATAAGCTCTCCGGCACTTATTGCACTTTCAACAATAACAGCGAAGTCGAATTCGAATGCAGGAAATTTGGGTATTGGTTTAAACTCTTTTTCAGGGACTTTTTCCAGAGCGGCCATTAAAACATTTACTGAAAACTCAGCTACAAAAGTTTCGGCTTCCAAACCGTACTTTTTCTTTAAGTCAGTTGATACAAAACCAAGGGTGCCAATTTCAACATCCCCAAATTTATAGGAAAGCACATCTTCATCTAAAACGGAAGAGATTCCTGAGATTAATCCAAGTTTGGTAAAAAAACCATTTACTAATGCCTTTAAATCGAACACGGAATAGGAAACAGGTTTTGAAGTCCAGTGTTCTATCGACTTCAAGCCGGAAAGCCCAAATAATACATGTGTTTGTTCTTTGATTCCTTCGTGGTAGGAGAAGTCTTTGCTTTGCTCAAAAACATTTCCGATTTCGAAAAATCTAACTCCCGATGCCTGTCGGTTAAAATTATAAGCAGAAGCTTTTAGAAATCCATGAAGGAGAGAGGGGCGAAGCGTGGTCATATCCTTAGTTAAGGGATTGAGCGTGCCAACCATGGAATCTAGTGAACCAAACTGCTCGGCTTCTTTTTCAGAAATAAGAGAGTTCGAATAAATTTCCCGGAAACCTAATTCAACGGAAGCTTTTTTAATGCTCGAAATAAGGAGTTCCCATTCTGAAAATTTCTCTGTGGAAACAAAAATCCCATGATTGGGAGCTTCAATTTTATTGTAATCATACAAACGACCGACTTCTTCAATTAAATCCACTTCACGAACTAAATCAGGTCGGAATGTTGGGATACTAAAGGTGACTTTTTCCTCATCTTTAGAGAGAACTTCGAGCTCGAGTCCATCCACAATTTCAAGAGCTTCATCAATAGAAAGCTTAGTACCCAGTAGTCTGTTTAAATAAGTCTTGGTAAGTGTTAATTCAATAGGTTCAGTTTTAACAGGGTGAACATCAATGATTTCATCATTTAATTCTCCTCCTGAAACTTCAGCAATCAACGCTGCAGCGCGTTCTGCAGCAATAGCTTGTAGATTTGGATCAATTCCCCGTTCAAAACGATAAGACGCATCAGTTTGTAGGGTTTGTGCTTTTGCTGTTTTTCGAATAGAGCCGGGATCGAAATAAGCACTCTCCAATAAAATGTTTGTTGTGCTGTCACTTACTTCAGAGTGAAGACCTCCCATCACTCCGGCAATAGCAACAGGGCCACTTCCATCACAAATAAAAAGAGTTCCGGGGGAACACTTTCTTTTGATATGATCTAAGGTTTCGAATTCAATTTCTTCTTCGAAATCTCTAACAATAATTTTTTTGCTGTTTATTTCATCATAATCAAAAGCGTGAAGAGGCTGACCAAGTTCGTGCATTACGTAATTGGTAACATCCACCACATTATTTACGGGGCGCATCCCAAGAGCCATTAATCGGTTTTTAAGCCAGGATGGAGACTCTTTAATCTCCACATTCCTAATCATCTTGCCAACATAACGATGGCATTTTTCAGGGCTTTCAATTTCTATGGAGATATCAGCAGATGACTGAACTACTTTTGAACTTGAGGGTATTTCAGGTTTTTTCAACTCAAGATTTAAAGCTGCTGACAAATCACGGGCAACACCTAAATGACACGTAGCATCAGGTCGGTTCGGTGTGATGGCAATGTCAATAATGGTATCTGTATTCAACTCAAATATCTGGTTGATAGGAGTTCCAACTTCTAATTCCGAATCCAGTACCATGATTCCTGAATGATCGGTTCCGAGACCAAGTTCATCTTCTGCACAAATCATTCCATTGGAAACTTCGCCTCGAAGTTTTGCTTTTCTTAGCGTAATTAAACTTCCATCATCCAGTTTTATGGGTAGGGTAGTGCCGACTGTAGCTACAGGTACTTTTTGTCCAGCAGCAACATTCTTGGCGCCACAAACAATTTGTACGGTTTCATTACCTAAATTAACCTGACAAAGCTGAAGTCGGTCTGCATTAGGATGTTGTGTTACTTCAAGAACTTCACCAACAATGACACCTTCAAGATTACTTCCATATTCGAACGTATCTTCTTCCTCAAGTCCGATGAGGGTCATTTTCTCAGCAGTATTTGCCGGAGATAGTGGAAGGTCTATAAATTCTTTAAGCCATTTGTACGATACTTTCATATTCGGGCGAAAAAGTCTTAATTAAATTGTTCTAAAAAGCGGATATCGTTTTCATAAAAGGTTCGAATATCATCAATTCCATATTTAAGAATAGCAATTCGTTCGACACCCATTCCCCATGCGAAACCGGTATATTTCTTTGAGTCTACTCCGGCTGCATCAAATACGTTAGGATCTACCATTCCTGAACCAAGTATTTCAAGCCATTTGCCATCTTTTTCAGATCCCCACCAGATATCCATTTCCAGACTTGGCTCTGTGAAAGGGAAGAAACCGGGACGTAGGCGGTACTTTACATCACTTCCGTACATCAGTTTTACAAAGGTGATGAGAGTTTCTTTCAGATCAGCAACACTTACATTCTCATCAACATATAATGCTTCAACCTGATGGAAGAGGAAATATGATTTGGGAGAAACCGCTTCGTTACGATAAACGCGACCGGGCATGATTGACCGAATCGGAGGCTTAGTATTTTCCATCAATCTAATTTGAACCGGTGATGTATGGGTTCTAAGCACTAAATCCATCATATTAGGATCATCACTTTTTCTTACAAAGAAAGTATCCTGCTCGTCACGGGCAGGGTGATTAGGAGGGAAGTTCAGTGCAGTAAAGTTATGGAAATCGTCTTCTACTTCAGGTCCGTCAGAAATAGTAAAACCCAAACGGTAAAAAATCTGCTTCATCTCATCCATAGTTTTAGTAAGAGGATGGAGCGAACCAATTGGGGTGGAAGGAGCAGTTAACGTTAAATCGCCGAGAGCACTTTTTGTTTGTGAAACTGAATTTTCAAGTACAGTTTTTGCTTCATCAAAGCGTTTTTGAGCGAGCTGCTTGACCTCATTCATTCCTTTACCAACTGCGGCTCTATCTTCTTTAGGAACAGAACCAAGGTTCTTAAACATTGATTGAACGCGTCCATTCCGGGAGAGAAACTCAAGACGAAATGTTTCCAATTCTTCCAGGTTGGTAACTGTATAGGTCGAGATTTCTTTTTTAAGAGCTACTATGTCGTCAAGCATGTACTGTAAATAGATTTACATCGAAGGTTAGGTGTAAAAATAAAAAAACCGGTAAACCTTACATATTGAAGATTTACCGGTTTGGTAAATAGCAAGTTCGCTGTTAAGCGTGGGCTTCCTTCACAATGGCAGCAAACGTTTCCGCATCGTGAACTGCTAGGTCGGCTAATACCTTACGGTTGATCTCCATATTCTTTTGGCTCATTGCGTGAATGAGTTTGGAATAAGTAGTTCCGTTCAGGCGTGCTGCCGCGTTTATTCTAACAATCCATAATCTACGGAAAACACGTTTACGGTTTTTGCGATCGCGATATTGGTACTGAAGACCTTTTTCAACCGCATTTTTCGCAATCGTGTAAACATTTTTTCGCTTGCCCCAGTAACCTTTCGCTTGATTTAGAATCTTTTTGCGACGGCGACGGGAAGCCACTAAGTTTAGTGATCGTGGCATTTTGTCTTAGATTAAATGATTAAAATTTGTTTGGGATAAGTTCTTTTACTCTTGCTACATCAGCATCTGCTACAAGAGTACTTTGACCCAACTGTCGTTTGGTTTTGCTGCTTTTTTTAGTAAGAATGTGTCGCTTAAAAGCTTTCTTACGTTTAACCTTACCGGAACCGGTAACCTTAAAACGCTTTTTAGCTCCACTGTTACTTTTCATTTTTGGCATTTGAAATCCACTTGCTTTGTGAAAAATTAAAGACTCCAAAGATAAGGATTAAACTATGCCTAAGCAATGCAGAGAATTTTATTTATTAGGTGCCAGCATCATAATCATCCGCCGACCTTCCATATTAGGTTTAGCCTCTACTTTAGAAACATCTTCCAGGCTTTTAGCAAGCTTAAGAAGTAGTAATTCCCCTTTTTCAGTGTACAGCATATCACGTCCTCTGAATTGAACAGAAGCTTTTACTTTATCTCCACTCTCCAGGAATTCACGGGCATGGCGGGTTTTAAATTCCAGATCATGATCGTCGGTATTAGGACGAAAGCGAAGCTCTTTTACAGTAACAGTATGTTGCTTTTTTTTAGCTTCTTTCTCTTTCTTTTTCTTTTCGTAGAGATATTTACCGTAATCAATAATTTTGCAAACCGGCGGATTAGCGTCCGGTGCAATCTCCACTAAATCCAGGTTAAACTGTTCCGCTATTTGAAGTGCGCGGTCTGAAGTCGTTATTTCATGACCTCCATCCGGCTTTATTACTCGTACCTGAGCGGCTCTTATTTCTTCATTTAATCTTGGCCGGTCTTCTTTAACCGGTCCTCGAAAGTTATTTCTTGCGATAGTTATCCTCGTTGTTTAGTTAATTTTCTGGTAACTGCTTTTCAGCAATTTCTGTGTTTAAATGTGAAAGAAAATCAGAAAATTTGAAAGTTCCAATATCTCCCTTCTTATGTCTTCGAACAGAAACAGTGCCTGCTTCGAGTTCTTTTGCTCCAATAATCAACATATATGGAGTCTTGCTCGTTTCGGCATCACGGATTTTTCCGCCAATTTGTTCGCTTCGTTCATCCACATGTACTCTGATTCCGGAATCTCTTAATTCCTGAGCGCATTGTTGCGCATACTCATTCTGATCATCAGAAATTGGAAGTACTCTAACCTGTTCCGGAGATAGCCAAACCGGGAAGTCTCCGGCAAAATGCTCGATTAAAATACTGGTAAACCGTTCCATCGAACCAAATGGAGCCCGGTGAATAATTACAGGTCTGTGTTTTTCATTATCTGATCCTACATAGGTAAGATCAAATCGTTCCGGCATAACATAATCAACCTGAACAGTTCCAAGTTGCCATTTTCTACCAATAGCATCCCTGATTATAAAATCGATTTTTGGGCCATAGAAGCTTGCTTCACCTGGAGCAATCGTATAATCAAGTCCCATTTCATCAGCAACTTCTTTGATCTCTGATTGAGCCCTTTCCCAATATTCCATATTCCCACCATATTTATCATCATTATCATCACGAAAGGAAAGACGAATATCGACAGGCATACCAAATGTATTGAATACAAACTGAGTAAGATCAATCGTATTCTTAATTTCATCTTTAAGCTGATCGTGTGTACAGTAAATATGAGCATCATCTTGAGTGAAGCCTCTCACACGGGATAATCCACTTAGTTCGCCGGATTGTTCGTAACGATAAACGGTTCCGAATTCAGCTAGTCTATAGGGGAGATCTCTGTAGCTTCTTAAATCAGAAGAATATACTCTATGATGATGTGGGCAGTTCATTGGCTTGAGCATGTATTCTTCATCATCGACCTGAATCGGATCATACTGAGAATCCTGATAGTATGGATAGTGACCCGAAGTCTTATACAATTCCAGATTACCAATATGGGGGGTAATCACTTCTTTGTAACCACGTTTAATTTGCTCATCTCTTAAAAAAGATTCCAGTGTTCTTCTAAGAACTGTACCATTCGGGAGCCAAAGTGGAAGTCCGCTTCCCACCATACTATCTATTAAATAGATACCAAGCTCTTTACCTAACTTTCGGTGATCTCTTCGTTTTGCTTCCTCAACTCTGTGAAGATGCTCATCCAACATTTTTTGTTTAGGGAAACTGATCCCATAAATACGGGTAAGCTGTTTACTGTTTACATCTCCACGCCAGTAAGCACCAGCTAGATTGGTTAATTTAATTGCTTTGACAACCCCGGTATTTGGAATATGAGGCCCGCGGCATAAATCCGTAAAGTTTCCCTGAGAATAAAAAGTGATGTCTCCATCTTCAAGACCATCAATTAAATCTACTTTATACTCATTTCCTTTTGATTTATAAAAATCCAGAGCATCTGCTTTAGAAATTTCTTTTCGCTCAAATGAGTTTTTATTTCTGGCAACTTCAAGGAATTTCATTTCAATTTTTTGAAGATCATCCTGAGTTATTTGTTTATCACCGAAGTCGATATCATAATAAAACCCATTTTCGATTGGAGGTCCGATACCGAATTTAGCTTCCGGATAAAGCTCCTGAACTGCTTCTGCCAGTAAGTGAGCTGATGAATGCCAGAAGGTATATTTACCATCTTCTGAATCCCAGGTGTTAATTGCAATGGTTGCGTTTGAAGTTATGGGTCTTTCTAAATCCCAAACCTCTCCGTTAACAGTAATACTAAGTGCAACTCTTGCAAGTCCTGATGAAATTGATTCTGCAATCTGAATTCCGGAAGTCCCGGAGGAGTAATCTCTGGTCGATCCGTCGGGAAGGGTAATAGTAATTTTATTGTCTGACATTAATTGAGTTTAAAAAAGCTTTCTTTTAAGCCTTCAAAGATAGGAAAAATCAAAAACAGGCACATTCTTTTCCACAGATAATATTAGTTTTAATTTTTATTGGTATAAAAGTTGAAATAAGAGATATTTGGGCGGCAATGATTTAACCCGGTATCAACGTTTAAATGAGTAGAAGCGAAGAGACTTTCTTTGGTTCGCAGTGTATGTTTGTCTGTGACCAAATTTCTTTAAAAATTTTAGATATAAATGATAACGCCGTCAAGAGATTCGGTATCCCCAAAAAGGAAATTTTAGGTAAGAGGTTAAGAGACTTTGGTTCTGAAATTATTTCAGGTACCTCGGGATTTTCGGAAACACAAACAGCTTCAAATCAATTGTGGGAATTCAATTTTCGGAATGAAGAAAGTCAAATCGTTCAGTTTTCTTCCCATTTAATTAATTATAAAGGAAGTCCTTCAAAGCTTGTAGTAGCTCATGATGTATCACAAACACCGTTCAGGGTAAATAAAGAATACCAGTTGTCCAGCCCTGTTGAGTTTATCGATTTTCCAATGGGTGAGATTGAATGGAATAGTGAACATAAGATATTGCGATGGTCTCCAAAAGCGGAGGAAATGTTTGGCTGGACTCAGGATGAAGCAATAAAGAATCAAAACTTATTAAAAGAGTTTGTTCATCCTGAGGATCTTGAAATTGTAAAGAAAGAGTTTACAGAAACAATAAAACACCGCATTAAAAGTAAGTCGGTTGTAAATAGAAATATTACCAAATCAGGAGATGTGATTTACTGTGAATGGTATAACTCTTATTTATTTGATGATTCGGGAAGGTTGGTATCTACCTATTCTCTTGTGTTAGATATTACACAAAGAGTGGAAGCTATGAACAGATCTCATCGTAGTATGCAAAGTTACCGAGACTTATTTGATTCCATCAGTGATGCTATTTATTTGGTGAACGACCAAGGGCTAATATTGGGAGCTAACAGAGGAACAAAGCTAACTTTTGGATATCCCGTTACTGAAGTAATAGGGCAGCATTATAAAAAGCTCTCCGCTCCTGGGAAGTTTCAACCTGACCGTTTGATGGAAATCAAAAAAAATAACTTAAAAGGTTCAATTAAGCTCGAAGGGTGGGGGAAAAAAGCTAATGGAGAAGTGTTTCCAACCGAGTTGTTGGTAAATACAGGTGTTTATTTTGATCAGGAAGTATTAATAATAATCGAGCGTGATGTTTCAGAGAGAAAACTTGCGGAAGAAGAGCTTAAGAAAAGAGAGCATTTATTAAGTGATCTGTTTAACACTTCTCCATTGGGGATTGCTTTATTGAATAGCCACAATGAGGTTATCGAAATCAATAAAGGTTTCTCCAATTTATTCGGGTATAAAAGCGAAGAAATTGAAGGTCTTGAGCTTGATCGGGTAATTGTTCCTGAAGAATACTTAGATCATGCCCATCAGCTATCCCAAACTAAAAAAGTAGAAGAAGTAACTACTATAAGGAGAACAAAAACTGGCGAGATAGTTGATGTAATTATTTATGCAGTTCCTATTATTATTGATGAAAAGATGGTCTACAAATACGGTATATATGTAGATATAACGGATCGAAAAGAAGCGGAAGAAGAAATTCGTAAGTCATTGAGAGAGAAGGAGGTGCTACTTGCCGAAATTCATCATAGGGTTAAAAATAATTTGGCTGTTATCACAGGTTTATTAGAGCTTCAGTCCTATACTTCTACTGATGAAAATGCCAAAAGAATTCTTCAGGATAGCCAGATGAGAATCCGGTCGATTGCTCTTGTTCATGAAAAATTATATGACAATGAAAACTTCTCTGAAATCAGAGTTCAGGATTACATGAAAGAGCTTGGTGAGATTATTAAACAAACGATGGGAGTAAGTACTACCAATGTCGATATTAAATTTGAATTGGAGGATATCTCGCTCCCGTTAACACAAGCAATTCCTTGTGGACTATTATTGAACGAAGTGTTAACTAACTCTTTTAAACATGCTTTTAAAGGGCGCGAGAAGGGCTCAGTATTTGTATCATTTACTAAAGAAAATGGAAAATTTAACTTTACTGTAAAAGATGACGGTATTGGAATTGATACTGAATTAAACCCAAAATCTAATAGCACTCTTGGTACTAAATTAATCAGAACATTGACAAAACAGCTTGATGCTGAAATGAACATAAGTTCTGAAAATGGAGCTGCTTTTGAATTTAGGTTTTAGAAAATTCAGGTTTATTTAATAAGTAACATTTTCTTTGTTTGTCTGAAGTTATTGGATTCAATAGTGTAAAAATAAACCCCACTGGAAAATTCAGTTGCATTAAAAGAGACGCTATGAAATCCGGCTGAGAATTCTCCTTCAGCTAAAGTAGACACTAATTGTCCATTCACATTATAAACTTTAAGAAGTATATGTTTCGATGCAGGAAGCTCAAAACTAATCAATGTGGATGGGTTGAATGGGTTTGGATAATTCTGATGAAGAATTGTTGATTTAGGAAGGTCTCCATTAACTTCATTCGATAATCCCTCGTTTACACCATTTATTTCTAAATAGTCTATACTCATCCAGTTCCAGAAGCCATGGATGGCTAACTGATTTTGGTCAAGTTCTTCAAAATCTACTATAACAGCTTTATTAAGCCAGTCGGAAGTATTTTCAGCTGTGAATTCGATAGTTTCAACCGTATCTCCGTTAAGAACCAGGTACTGACTTTTTGGTGAATCATAGGTAAGCTGATATCTGATGTTTACTACATGTTCTCCGGTTTCCAATAAATTGAATTGCGGGAAAGTAATGGTCCAGGCATCTTGCAGATCAAGGTAGCTTCCATCACTGGCAGCAGTGCTTGCAGTAACTGTAGCCTGACCAGTGGTATTGGCTAATTCAGCTTCAAACCGGGTAAAATCTCCCTCATCCTGAAAAATAGAAAGTGGGTCAGACTGAATTGATATTCCATCATTATCTGTTGCAATGGCTGTAACTTCATATTTGGTTAATTCGCCCAGTTCCAATACAAACATGAAAGGTTCTTGCGTAACGGTTCCAATCGATTTGCCGTTAACAAAAAACTCAACTGATTCGACCGTTCCGTTTTCATCCGAGGCATTTGCTGATATAAGAACAGTATCTGTGTCTGTAATAAAATTTCCAGCTGTACTTGAAATGTCAATAGAGGGAGGCTGTATATATGAAACCTCTCCATAAGCGGCGAATTCATAAATTGAATATCCAAATACAGTAGCCCGGTCAATTCCATGCATTCTCAGAAAACGAGTCGGTACAGGAGTATTAAGCACAATATTATCTTCTTCGCCATCACCTGAACGCTCTTCAAAGGCAGTATTCCATAAATACCCATCAAGAGATGTTTCGATATCATAAGCTGAACCAAACGCTGCTTCCCAAGTAAGAATCACCTGATTGATATCTATAAACTCTCCCAAATCAACGGCAATCCATTCATCATCCGGAGTACCATCATACTCCGGCTCTTCAGGATTATCTCCTGTTCCGTCACTCCATGCACTACTCCATCGGGTTGAGAAATCCTCGTCTGTTGCGTATTCAGGAAGAAGTGGGTCTCCGCAGCAGGTTTCATAAGTACTTGCAATCACTGGTTTACCAAAAGTACGGTTAATCGCTGAAGGATCGAGAACCTGAACAGTAACTTTCGCTGTATCAATATCTAATGAATCATCTTTATTTATTGCAATAAGCTCATATTGGGTTGTTTCAGTCGGGGAGATGGTTTGAGTACCCATTGAATCAACCTGAACTCCATCTAAAGTAATCGAAGACGCATGAAATACTTCCCACGAAAGGAGAGTGCTTTGACCTTGTTCAATAGCGCCTCTGGCAGATTTAAAGCTTCCGATTTTAAATCCCGAATTCACAGAAGCTTCAAAAGGAGCAACCGGAAGTCCTTCTACATTATAGAGCGATATAGTCCCGGGGTTGTATTCCCAGGCATACCGGATGTTATAAGGTTCTGGGATATCATCATGCCATACAACGACCTGATCGCCTACAATTTTTGCTTCTGCCCATTCAAACTGACCATCATCACCAGCAAGAGCGAAAGCAGTAAGAAATTCTGAATCGTAGTCATCGGGAGTAGTTAACCCGGAACCCAGTGAATCAAAGCTGATAACTACGGTTCCTGTATCGGTAAGTATATTATTTTTATATCTTGGACTATGAGCTACAATTTCATCTCCGTAGATCATTTTCCTGGCAAGTAATGAGAGTCGTTCTCCAACTGGTTTTTTATTGGTAGGATGGATATCTATATCTCCAACATCTATTGTTATTGCCTCTCCGGTATTAGTCAGCTCTAAAGCTGAACTTTGCTCCGCTCTAAGCTGAGGCCAGGCATCCCAGGTAGAGGGAGTGTCACCCACAGGCTCTCCAAAATTGGGAAGTTGAACCCAGAGGAATGGAAGTTCACCCAGACCAATACTATCTCTCCAGGCTGTGATCATAGTTTTAAAAAGTGCCCCATAACCAAGTGCGTCTTCCATACTGTCTCCATTCGATTCTGCCTGATACCAAAGGATTCCTTTATATCGAAAAGGCAGAATGGGATGAACCATTTTATTATAAATAAGGGTGGGCTGCCGCTCAGTCTCCCCATTTGCCAAGGTCACTTCCGTTTCATCGAAACCCAGCATTTGCTCACTCATAAATGCTTCAATTCTGGCTCCACCATAAGAGTTGTTTATCAAACCAATGGTGATACCTTTTTCTGAATGGATTTCTTTAGCGAAATAATATCCCACAGCAGAGAAGGTTCCTGCTGTTCCTGATGTCGCTTTTTTCCATGATGCAGTCCCAAGCTTATCTGAGATTTCCGGGGCGGTAGCCTTGTTAATTTTAAACTCCCTAATATTCGGATAATCAGCGTTTGCCGATTCAATTATTCCACCATCAGAAGCGCTTAGTGACCATTCCATATTCGATTGTCCGCTAATGATATACACGTCACCAATCATAATGTCGGTATATGTAAATTCTTGCTCTCCCGAATTAACCGTCATAAAAAAAGGACCACCAGCTTCAAAAGCGGGAAGATATATCTTCCATGTTCCATCCTCGCTAATAGTTGTATCTCTGACAAACCCTGCCAGAGTTACTGAGACAGTATCTCCGGCCGTTCCCCAACCCCAAACCGGAATTTCAACTTGACGCTGTAATACTGCCCCAGACCTATATAATTTTGATACAGATATCTGAGCAAAAGTATCCAGAGATAAAAGTGAAATAAAAGCGAAAAGCAGTATTGGTTTTAAAAAGCGGTTTTCCATGACACCATACCATTATTTAATCAGATTAGTATCTGATGGTAGTGATTTCATAGATTTAATCAAATCATTTTATTAAATGGGATTTAACCATTCTTTATTGAAGATAGATAGGTCGGGAAAATTTTGACTATCTACTAGGGCTTGTTTATAGTCCCAAAATTCACCAAATAAATTAAATCTTAAATAATTTATTATTCTCAGATAGTGTCAATACTTCATACTTCGAAAGATCAACAGTCTTAGGTAGTTTGTCTTTTAGAATTGGTGCAATGAATTGGGCATTAATACTATTAGATACTTCACTCAGGACCTGAAGTTGGTTTCCATGAATGTTCTCAAGTTGATCATGCATAATAAAATGAAGACAGGGTATATCTATTTGATTACAAAATTGAATATAAGCCAAATCAAAAGCAGCAATTTGCCCCTTTTTCTTGCCTGTACCTAAGTTTCCTAAAACGTTTGTAATTTTTAAAGTATAAGCTCGATCATTTTTTTCTGGAACTAAGATAAATTGTTCGCCATATAGCTTCTCTGAAATTCCGGAAAAATATTTATTAAAAGTTAAAACTCTTTCGCTTAGCTTTTCATCTAGTGTAGAAAGATCTTCATTTATCTCATTTAGCTCTTGATCGATTTGATTAAGTTTATTTTCACTATTAGTAATCAATTCAAGTTGCTCTTCAAGTCCACCTTTTATTTTATATTTCTCATTAAGTTTTGTGATAACAATTTCTAATTCTTCAATTGCACCATTTTTATTAATTAATTTTGATAGACTATTATCTCTTTTTATATACTCTTCTAGATTCTCTCTTAAACTTTTTATCTCATTTTCAATATTAGGTAATTCTTTATTTATAAAATAAAGACGTTCATTTATCATGCTATTATGAAAATCTAGTAGGCTTTCAAAGTCACGAGTTATATTCTCAATTTTACTTTCAACTTCATCATAGAGTTCTTTTAGCTGATTTTTATCAATCTCGTGAAGTTGAAGTTGAAGTTTCTTTTTACTTTCAAGAACTATTTCTCTTCTTAATTCAAGCTTACTTACACTATTAGAAATAATATTAATTTCTTTTCTAAGGTCATTTAATTCATCTAATATATTCTTGTGGCTATCATCAAGATTGAACATTGACTTGTTTTTCTCAAGCTCTAGAATATCTCTATTTATTATTCCTAGTGCTTGTTCAATTTCAGGTTTTGATCTTTCACGTTTTAACCTTTTTAATAAATCCTGTTCAGAAATTTTCGATCGAGAAAGTTTTTGTTTTCGTTCAGATGAGTCAGTATTGATTCCAAACCAGAACAAAAAAATTGCTTCATATTGTTCTAATGTAACGTTAGGATGGAGTACTTTTACTGTATTATTTAATTTTTCTTTTTCATCTCTAATATTTCTAGCAATTATTTGCCTAAACGAAGGTTTTTTTACATTACTTTCAAAAATTAGTGATTTAAGTATTTCTGGATAGTCTTTTTTTAGTATATCATTACCATTTACTTGTAACAACATATCGTTTCTTTGAAGGAAATTTCTTGTTATTACAATTCTATTTTCAGGGGTTTCTGAAAAATCACTAACTAATTCAAGAGTAATAATTACATTGTTTTCTTTTAAGAAATTTTCAACTTCTGTATTAGTTTTAGATTTGAACTCTGTATCTTGATAAATGCTAAATCCGTTAGATCCTAAACAATAATCTACTAATCTTAGTACAGTAGTTTTTCCAACATTATTTCCTGATTCTTGTTTATTCCGTAAGTTTGTTTCGTCAACTATTAAATTTAGCCCTTTTCTAAATTTAATATTCCTGATCTGCCGTTCTTCTAAGTCTACTTTTAGTCTTCCTAGGTACATTTTTGCTAGTATATCTTTGGTTTGCTTGTCTTCTTTTTCTGTTGGGGGAGCCCCATCTTCGAGGTTTTACTGTATCAATAAGATCGATAAGGAAGAGCCAATCTAAAGCCAGTATAAATAGTTTAAGAGAAACTTCATGTTTTTTATTTACTAAATCATAAAGATCAAAAAACTCAGTTCCAGTATCATCATCAGCTAATTCATGAAGAATTAACCCTCCGATATAATAGAGGCTATTTTTTGGATTTATTTCTTTAGACGTGATCATAATGTAGGAGGTCTTTCTAAAATATTACAGTTGATGAAAGAATCAACAAGTATTAAATAGATTGCGTCTTTAAGGTCAGTATTATTTTTGAAATTGGAACTATTTTTAACTTCTAAAAATAGCTCATTATAAATTCGTTCAATTATTTCATCAGAAAATTTCTTTGCTAAAGTAGTTTTATCCAATTTATGTTCATGTTGTAGCTCTCCAATTACTTCTTCATACAAAGTTTTAATATGTCTTATAGTATTATTTTTTTTTGGAGATCCTTGAGCTTCAAGAGTATTGTAAATGTCAAATATAACACCATTGAGTTCTACATACATTTTAATTAACCCGTTATATTTAACAATAGTATTATGATCTATTTTTTCTTGAATTACTGGGGGAGGGATAAACTCATTAGAAGATTCAGTTTTTTCCCTGAAAGTACTGGAAATTATATTTACTACTTCTGCCGTCGTGCTATATAAATTTCTATAACTAGTGCCTTCATATACTTTGGTAATATTATTGACCGTCAAATCATTGTCTGATTTATAATTATTACCAAATTTGTTTTTCTGGATTTGATCCGTCATTAATTCTGACTTTCCTTAGAATTGTTTATAGTCATATCTCTTCCAGAGCTAAAATTATCACCTGACTCATTCTCTTGATTGGTAAAATTAACAGAACTTTCTTCTTTAGCAGTTATGTTATTTAAATTTTTTATCCTTGTCTTTAAATCGGAGTTCTTTTTTGCTTGAACAATATTTACTATTAACGATAAGAGAGATACTATCCACCCTAAAAACTCGAAGTCTAAATTATCTACTATAAGACTAAACATGTAAAAATTAGGTTTGTTGTCAAAGAGAATAAGAAACAAAAAATAAACATTAGATGTTTAAAAATTTATACTTACGCTTATAAGAAATCAAGAAGTGGCATATGTCACTCAAAGCAAGTACTAAAAATTGTTTGTACCAATCTTTGTACCATAAATAAAAACCCTATGTTAATCAGTGGCTTACACAGGGTTTAGGTGCGTCCGACTGGATTCGAACCAGTGACCCCCACAATGTCAATGTGATACTCTAACCAACTGAGCTACGGACGCATTGCACAAATATACAACAATCAATGAACAACAAGGAAGTTTAAAATGAATGTTGATTAATGAATTTTGTGTGTTGAATATTGTTTATCTTTGGCGCGTCAAATTTTATAGTTCTGTCTCATGATAAATCGTCGCCTTGTACGCGAAACCGTTCTTCAATCTATTTATGCTCACCTGCAAAGTGGAGATACTATTCAGTATATCACTGATACTATTATCAAAGAAAATGTCGGAAAAGAGAAAGAGGCTAGAAGATTTGCAGAGAAGTTATTCTTCAGAACTCTGGAGAACGAGTCACAGTTTAATGAAATCATAGAATCGCATATTCAAAACTGGGATATACACCGGTTGGCTATGATTGATTTAATTGTACTTAAAATGGCTTTGTGTGAGTTTATGTTCTTCGAAGAGATCCCTACCAAAGTAACGATTAATGAAGCTATAGAGATCGTAAAGAAATATTCTACTGCAAAATCTGGTAAATTCGTGAACGGAATTCTTGATGCTTCGCTTTTAGAACTCAGTAAACAAGGAAAAATAAATAAAACTGGAAGAGGATTGATCGAGAGATCAACCGGAAAATGAGTTCTGAACATCAGGAGATTATTGCTATTGGTGATATCCATGGCTGCTCTAAAACATTAAAAGCATTACTGGAACGCCTTGATGCTGCTTATGGGAATACCCGTACCTTTGTCTTTTTAGGAGACTATGTAGACAGAGGGCCCGACACCAAAGGAGTAGTGGATATTCTGCTTGATTTCGCAGGTAACCACAACTGCGTATTCCTGCGAGGGAACCATGATGCGATGTTATTGATGGCTTATCCCCGAAAATTCATGCTTGATTGGTATGATAATGGAGGAGATGCAACTATGGAATCTTATCAAAAGGGAGATTCAGACGTCGAAATTCCACAGCGTCATCTTCGTTTTTTTATAAATACCCGGCTGTATTATGATACACCTGATTGGTTCTTTGTTCATGGTGGTGTTCCACCGGATATGAAGATTAAAGATGCAGTAGCACAACGGTCTTTATGGAATAGTTTTCTCTGGAGACGAGATCATATAGAAACCGAAGACAATGTTTGGGAAAAAACCGTAATTTTCGGTCACACTCCGGTTAGAACTCCAATTACAGGAAAGAATAAAATAGGGATTGATACCGGTTGTGTATATGAACATCTGGGGAAATTAACAGCTTTGTTGCTCCCGGAAATGGATTTTGTTCAACAACAACGAATAGATTTTTAAAATTAAAGAATATCATTAATGAGTTTGAAATGCGGAATTGTTGGGTTACCCAACGTAGGTAAATCAACACTTTTTAACGCACTAAGTAATGGTGGTGCTGAATCAGCAAATTTTCCTTTTTGTACTATAGATCCAAATGTAGGTCAGGTTTCAATTCCCGATGAGAGACTTCTAAATCTGGCTGAAATTGCCAAATCAGTGAATGTGATTCCAACTTCTATCGAGTTTGTTGATATCGCCGGTTTAGTAGCCGGAGCTGCTGAAGGAAAAGGAAAAGGGAATGCCTTTCTTTCAAATATCCGTGAAACCGATTTAATTATTCACGTAGTTCGCTGCTTTCGCGATGATGACATTATTCATGTAGAAGGAGATGTTGATCCGGAAAGAGATATTGCCATCATTGAATCAGAATTGATTCTGAAAGATCTGGAAAGTGTAGAGAAAAGAGTGGAGACACTTAAAAAACAATCCAAAGGTGGAGATAAAGTTTTTAAAGCTCAGCTTGAAGTTGTAGATAGTTTAAGAGCTCACCTTGAAGATGGAAATACCGCAAGAACCTTTGAAGTATCAGATGATGAAAAACTGGCTTACCGTGATTTATTTCTGCTTTCAGCTAAACCGGTGCTTTATGCATGTAATGTCGGAGAAGAAGATCTTGAATCAGGTAATGATTTAGTAGAGTCTGTAAAAAAAGTAGCTGCTAACTTTGGAGATGAAGTGGTAATGTTTTGCGCTAAAATTGAAGCAGAAATAGCCGAATTGGATGAAGAAGAAAAAGAAATGTTTCTGGAAGAATTAGGTGTGAGTAGCGGAGGATTGGATCGTTTGATTAAAGCAGCATATTCAGAACTTGGATTAATAACCTACTTCACTGCCGGACCAAAAGAAGCTCGTGCCTGGACAATTAAAAAAGGTACTAAAGCTCCACAAGCAGCAGGTGTTATTCATACCGATTTTGAAAAAGGGTTTATTCGTGCAGAAACCATTGCCTATCAGGATTATGTGGATTTAAATGGTGAGAAGGGAGCTAAAGAAGCCGGTAAAATGAGACAGGAGGGAAAAGAATACACCGTTGTTGATGGTGATGTGATGTTGTTTAGGTTTAATGTATGATAGGTGATAGGTGATAGGTGATAGGTGATAGGTGATAGGTGATAGGTGATAGGTGATATAATATTTCGCTATTCAGGGGTTGTAGCAAAATGAACCGATAGTATTCCTGACTCTTTTAATTCTTCTAAAAGATTATACACATGAATCATGTCGGTATTTTTATCTATAAATAAGAATGCTTTCATTCTAGGTTCCATCTCAAAGATATCTTTAAGAATTAACAATCTTATCTCTTTTTCATTTACTAGGTCGGGACCAAGTTGAATAGATCCATCCTTGTATAAGTAAATGTTATAAGCAAGACGTTTTTCTTCTATTTTTTCTATTACTTCACTTTTAGAGTTGGATAGCAAGAGTTCTTTTTTCTGGTAGTCTGTATGAAAAAAAGAATTCCCAAAGGTTAAGGCTATTAAAAAAATTATAAAACCTATTTTGATTGAATACTCTATAGTGTGAAGATTGAACGCAATATGGAAAAGCTTTCGATTTCTTTTAAGTGTAAAAACTCTTTTAGAATACAGGCTTAGCTGAACATCTTCTGCTGATCGAAAAAAACCTGATCTAGCCCTTGATCTATTTAAAAAAAACAATCTCATAGGAGATTATAATCAAAAGAAGATGAGCGTTATTGTTCTTTTAGTTTTTTCTTATTGAAATAAAGAAATCCTGCCCAGACAAGACTTAATCCACCAAAAATCCCAATAAAGGTAAAGATTGCAGGAGAGGGATCATCAATAGTGCTTACAGAACCGGAATAAGCTGCGATAATAGAATAGGGGATAGTTCCGATCGAGTAAAAAAGAATGTATTTCCAGAACGGCATTCGGGTCACACCTGCCAGGCAGGATGTAACCTCTGGTAACATGGGAGCAGCCCTGCAAAGCATTAATGAAAAAGGACCAAATTGAGTAAAGAGCCGACGCATTTCTAAAATCTGATCTTCATCTTTGCTCACAAAACGGAGAAGTTTTTCACCATGAAATCTGCTAATTACATAACCCATTGTTCCTGCACCTAGCATTCCTAATGTGGAGTAAAACACTCCCAATTCGACACCAAGAAAAAATCCTGAGAGAATAGTTAAAGAAAGGGTAGGAATGGCTATAAATAGATCAACCAGCATCAAAGCAACTATAATCAAACCTACAATCCAAGGAGAAACAGTCATAGCTTGTTCCAGCCAATAGCGAATGTCTTCTACAGAAAGAATACCAAGTACTTTAAAAAGCAATAAAGTAAAAGTGAAGCAAGCTCCAAGAAGGACTACAAATTTGATTAGTGCTTTCACAGATTAAGCGCCTGTATATGATCCGGGATAAGGAGTGAAATCTGCTCTGATATCTGCAAATGATGAACCTGCAATATTTGGTCTTGAAAGCTGTAATGCTGCATCAAGTGCCCCTTTAAGAGTTACAAAGTGTGATACTTCCACTGGAAAAATTTCGCCGGTTCTGAGTCGTGCATTTGTACCCTGCAGGCTTGAAACAGAACTTTCGAAATAAGCTTCTGCTGCTTCAAGCTCAAGAGTCATAGCCAGATGGATGATATCAGCTTCACTTGGGTTATTGCCTAAATTTCCGGCACGTTCATCAGGTCCAAAATCAGAAAGAACAATTTCAGTTCCTCCAAGACCTCTGATTAATTCGTTGAATGTATTCAAATGTTCCTGATGATGAGAGCCGTATAAATTAGCAATATCAATGTAAGCTTGTGTTGATAGAAGGCTGGCAGCTGCAGCATAGGTTTGAACTCCCTGAGCTTCAACCTGGGCAGCATTGGTTAATATTTGTAAGTCATCAATTCCTCCGGAATCGTCGTTTCCGGCTCCTGTGCTACAACCGGTTAAAACCAGCCCAGTTCCTACTCCTAATAAGGGAGCCTTTTTTAGAAAGCTCTTTCTGTCCATCTGTAAATTGATTTATTAAAAAAATGCGGTTACAAAAAACCTGAATGCATAAAGTGACTGATCAAAAGGCGTCTGTTCACTAACTGCAATTTTTGCTTCAACGTTTCGGGCAAGTTTGTAGCCCACTACCGCAGTTAGTCGGGAAGTGTCTGTGTCCCAATCAGAAGATAGGGAAGAAGAGTCTGTTTCTGCTGTTAAAAAATTCAAATGATCAGCCCTGAAAGCGATATAAGAACCAGGTAAGGAAGGAGGTTCAAATCGGATATCTAAATTTGTCCCAATATTATCAGCTCTGTATTCAGCAAGTTCATTTCCATAAAGCACAAATTGACCATCACGGTAACATGGGGCTGTCCAGTAAGCATACATTGCTTCTGCCTGAACTTCCCAGAACCCGAAAGCATATCTTATATCTAAGCCAACCAGGCTTTGTCTGTATTGTTCCAATGGGTTATTCGGACGGTGGATTCTATTTACTGGAGTCAATTGCATAAAACTTCCATGGCTTGCTGAAAGTCCTAATTGCCAGTAAATGTTTGGATTATAGGATAGATGAGCTAATACTGCTCCGTTTGCCAGGTTCGTATAATTCTGATCAGAAGCAGGAGCAACCATTGAAAGTGATGTCTCTAATCTTAGTTTATCCTCAATCAACATCCAATCCAACAAAATACCGGTTGTATATCCTCCCAGGTAAATGGTGGAAAGCCCAACATCTCCGGTAGTATAATTAGCATTATCTCCGGCAGCTAACCAGAACCCTCTTTCATCTGAGATATTGGTGAAATAACTATAATTAAGCGGCAGATCAACAAAAGTGCGGTCAATGCTTAATGCTTTTTTTGAATAAATACCTACCGGAGAAAGGAAGCGTCCTATACTCAGCGTATAATTTTTATCCGGATGTGCCCATGTTAAATTGGCCAGGGTAAATCTTGGAGTGCTAAGCTGACCTGTTCCCCAGGTATCTGATTGTAATCTTGCTTCAACAAAGAATTGGTCATTTATGGGGCTGAATAACAAAAGGTTTATCTGTGGAATAGAAAGATGCAGGTATTTAAAATCTTCATTGATCCCATTAGTAATAAATTTTGAATCACTTCCTCCAGAAGAAACTTCAAAATCTATTGTTCCATTCAACTGTACTTGAGAGTAGGACGTAGTGTGGAAAATAAAAGCGGTTATCAGTGTTACTAACCATACATATTTATTCATACACAACCTCTACGATTTCCATTTCTTTATCAAAACCTTTAAGATTTTTCCTAGACACAGTATTAAACACAAAAACTTGTTCAAGCCCAAAGTATTTTACTTTGTTTCCGGGGAGTAAAACTTGTCCGGCTTGTGCTTCAGAACATAATCGGGCAGCAAGGTTTACTTCCGGTCCAATTACTGTATAATCCAATCGTTCTTTTGCTCCCATATTACCTAAAACCATAGGACCGAAATTAATACCTACTCCCAAACCATCGAAAAAATCAGAAACATCTGAGTCCTCGCCGTAGGTTTTTTGAATAGTAATTCCACATCTGATGGCTCGTTCAAGAGCATCATGACCACTAAAAAGTGCAATAAGGGAATCACCAACAAACTTATCTATAGAGCCATCTTGTTCAATAACAGCATCTGCCTGAGAACTTAATGTTCTGTTTAAAAAAGAAATGAAAGTTTCCGGATCTGATTTCGCAATCTTTTCTGTTGAGCCCCGAATATCTGTAAATAAAATAGCCAGTTGTTGCCGGGTTCCACCCAAATCCGGTTCTTCGTCTGAATTTTTCTTTATCATTTCCAGAGTATGATCTCCAACATACTTTGATAAAGCGAATCGTTCCCTTAAACCAATAATCATTTCATTGAATGTTCGCGTAAGAATACCGATTTCGTCATTGGTTTTCGGCTTGAGGGAAACATTCAGATCTCCACCTCGAACCTTTAACATTGCAGTTGTGAGTGTTTTGATTGGATCTGAAAAAGCTCGTGCCAACAAAATTGCGAGAGGTATAAGAATAAAAATACTTACCAGAGCTATTATTATGATGTTCTTTTGAAGTTTAGAAAGAATCTCAAATTGCTTAGCAGTAGGCACATAAGCATAGTAAAATGCTCTTTCACCTTCCCCCAAAGGACTGATAAAAGTTAAAACTTCTGTATTTCCAAGGTTAGTTCTGAAAGGTTCGCTTACTACTAAATTGGAAGTAATACTATCTATTAAAGCGCTGTCTCTCTGAGCTTCAAGTTCAAAGCTTTCGGAACTAAGCGAAGAGTCTGAGTATGCGATGACAGCATCATCGAGTAACATTGCGACTTCGAGAGCAGTATTTTCCTTTAAATTAATTGCTTCAATATTCTTATAAGTTGTTCCTAAAGTAATTGTCCCACCAATAGTGTTTCCATAATAAATCGGAATGGTAACAATTTGGTATAATGCTCCATCCACAGCCCATAATTCAGGCCATTCTATTTCAAAAGGAGGTTCCTCTCCGGCGAGCGCCATCCGAATACTTTCTCTTTTTGTAAGATTAATTCCGGTAGAATCAGGTCTTCCAAGCCATGACAGTATATTTCCATCTACATCTGTTACTAAAAAAAGATCAGACTTAGTAAAATAAGAAAACTCTAAAAGGCTTTGTTGAACAGAAGGAGGGTCATTTAAACGGACATTCGCTTTAAAGGCGGGGTTTTCACTTATAAGATAGGCTGACTCTGCAAGGCGATCGTACTGAAGATTTTGCTGAACTTTAAAAAATCCCCGGAGTTGTGCGAAATCCAGAATTACATCTTCATTTATCGTACTTGAAAAAACATTATTAATGGCACTAATAACGACAACCAGTACTGCAAGTGTAAGTCCTAAAAGCAGAGCAATAAGTTTTGTACTAATTGTAAACTTCATAATTAGTTTGTCAGCGTTAGACTGAGTTCTTTGTTTTCACTCTCTTCCAACGTTAATCTTTGGGTAAATAATTCTGTATTTCTATTATATACCCTCAATTCATAAGTACCCGGCTGAAGGTTTTTCAATGTAAAGGTTCCATCTTCTTCTAATCTGGTAAAATAAGGAGTATCCAGGCTAAGAATTATGGCATTCATTTGAGTATGGATATCACAAAATAAGTCAATGGGGCCTAGTCCTGAAACTTTCCATTTTAGTGCAGGAACTTCTTTTGAGTAAACATCTCCTGTAGGCCGTCTTCCAATATTAAAACGAGCTCCCGGTGTTAGACTGAAAACATTGTGATAGAAAGAATCATTATTCACAAATTGAACGGTGCTTCCAATAGTAACGGGTGTAACCTGAGGGGTAAAAACAGCATTCTCCTGAACTATTCGTACAGAATCAGAAATTGGTAGATTATCAATTGAAAAAGACAAGGGATGTACACTTACTATTGTATTCACATAAGGATTGGATTCAGAATTGTTTTGTGAAGTTGAAGACGAATTCCCACGGTTTCTATATGCTGAACCTCTAAAATTTCTTGTCGAAGATGTTGAGGTAGAGGGTAGTGTGACTTGCCCAGCAATTTGTGCAGCTTCTAAAACAGATTCCTGGGCAATTACTTTAGAATCCGAAAGGTCAGAGAAAAAGCAGAAAAATAATAATCCGCATGCAAATGATAATAGCCTCATATCGTCCTTAATAATTATATGAATATAGTAATAGTTAACAATGAGTACGAACCAAAAGACGTAACAGATTTATAACATTTTACTTTGTATAAATATCGGTTGTATCCGAAGGTATTTTCCAGGGGTCGATTCGATCATACACAACCCATGCATCTCGGAATCGTCTTTTAAGAATATTAGAAAAGTAAATGGCCCGGTTTCGTTCATGAAAGTCACCAACATGAACCCGATAGTAAGGGGCTTTAAAAAAAGTATAGGTATCAGCCTGATAGCCAATTATAGTAGTATCAGACCATGCTCTGAAAATAGAAGCTATAGTATCTGCCATCGCTACATTTTGACCTGAATATATTTGAACTCTGTAGCCTTCAAACATATCGGTTTCATTTTCAGACTCATCAATAACTTTTATTTCACGATATGCTTCAGGTATCTCATTGGTTTTATTCGAATAGGTATCTGATAAAGAACTACGATATTTTGAATACCGACTTTCAGTGATTTCCTGACTATTCTCATTCAAGTCAGTGGGTTCATTTACTTCTTCAGTTCCATTTTGTTGACAACAAGCTTCTGTTGCTGGTTGTGAACTCGAACAATTCAGAAGAAATAAACCAATAAATAAAAATATCGATTTATTCATGTCAGAACCCTACAGGGTGCCATGTTGTTTTGGTTTCCTGTACATCTATAATGAAATAAGGATCCTGAGCTTTTTCATGATACCAATCTTCAACTGGTTTTTTAATTACTCTTTTAACAGAAGTAGAAGCATTTTCGTCTATTAGTTTTTTCATTTCAGCAGAAAGTTTATCACTATACATCATGGCATTTACATCTACATGACTGCTAAAATGTTCCGCTAATTCTTCTTTTTTTCCTGTTAAGATATTAACTACACCACCCGGGACGTCAGATGAGTTTAATACTTCAGCGAAAATTATAGATGGAAGAGGGTACATCTCTGAAGCTAACACTACACATGTATTTCCTCCAGCTATTACAGGAGCGACAACTGAAACAAGTCCAAGAAGAGGGCTGTTTTCAGGAGCAAAAATACCAACTACCCCTGTTGGATCCAGTATGCTAAAATTAAAATGAGCACTAGCTACTGGATTTACAGAACCAAACACCTGTTGATATTTATCAGTCCAGCCAGCGTAATAGATTAATCGATCTATGGAAGCATTCACATCAGCAGACGCTTCTGTAGCAGTAAATCCAATTTTAGAAAGTTGCGACTCAAATTCAGCACGGCGACTTTCCATCATTTCGGCTATACGATATAAAATCTGCCCACGATTATAGGCACTGCGGGATTTCCATCCACCAAAGGCACCACGAGCAGTTTTAACCGCATTGCGAACATCTTTTCTACTGCAAAGACAAGCATTTGCTAACAGCTCTTTTTCGCTGTCATACACTTTATAATAACGTCCGGATTCTGTGCGGGGGAAATTTCCTCCCACATAAATTTTGTATGTTTTTAAAACTTCTAAATGTTCCATAGTTAAAGACCATAGACCAACGACGTAAGACGAGCAAAACCTAAGTCAGTCGTCAATTTTCTTTGGTCGTTATTTTTTCAAATTTACGTATGCCGCAAGACCATGTAATCCGCCTTCCCGGCCAACTCCACTTTCCTTATATCCACCAAATGGAGAAGTAGGATCAAACTTGTTATATGTGTTTGCCCAAACAACTCCCGATCTCAGACCTGCACCTACTTTAAAAATTTTCGATCCTTTGTCGGTCCAAACTCCACCGGCTAATCCATAAGGTGTATTATTAGCTTTATCAATGGCTTCGTCAGCAGTTCTGAATGTTTGTACGGTTAATACAGGCCCAAAAATTTCTTCCTGAACTACTCTATTGCTTTGAGCTACATTAGTTAAAAGGGTAGGGCGAATAAAATATCCATTTTCAGGGATGGAGCACTTACTTTGATATACATCTGCACCTTCCTCAACTCCAATTTCCAAAAAGGAGTTAATGGTATCGAATTGCTGACCTGAGTTAATTGCACCAATATCTGTATTTTTATCCAGAGGATCGCCTACAATAAGTGTTTCCATTCGGTCTTTTAATTTTTGTACCACAAGATCAACGACACCTTCCTGAACTAATAATCTGGAACCTGCACAGCATACATGTCCCTGATTAAAGAAAATAGCGTTGATTATTCCTTCTACAGCCTGATCGATAGGGGCGTCCTCGAATACTATTAAAGCGCCTTTACCTCCCAGTTCAAGAGTAAATTTCTTATCGGTACCAGCAAGAGACTTTTGAATTAATTTCCCTACTCCGGTTGAACCTGTAAAAGCTACTTTGTCGATGTCCTTGTGATTCACAATCTCTGCACCTGTTTGACCAGCGCCTGTAACAATATTAACAACTCCGGCAGGTACACCTGCATCTTTTACTAATTCAGCAAATTTGAGAGCGGTTAAGGAGGTGGTTTCAGCAGGTTTAAGAACTACTGTATTTCCGCATGCCAGGGCAGGAGCAATTTTCCAAGCAAGCATTAATAGAGGGAAATTCCATGGGATAATTTGACCACATACGCCAATTGGTTCAGGTTTTTTCCCGGGAAATGCGTAATCAAGTTTATCAGCCCAACCGGCATAATAAAAAAAGTGTGCTGCTGCTAACGGAACATCTACATCTCTCGATTCTCTGATCGGCTTTCCACCGTCCATACTTTCAAGAACGGCAAACTCACGAGCTCTTTCTTGTAGCATTCTTGCAATTCGGTACAGATACTTGCCTCGGGTTTTAGGAGCAAGAGTGGACCATTCTCCATTAAAAGCTTTTCTGGCTGATTTAACAGCTTTGTCAACATCAGCCTGTGTTGCTTCAGCAAATTCGGTGATTTCTTCCTTTGTAGCAGGATTTGTGCTTTTGAAGTATCTGCCTTTGGATGGTTTAACAAATTTACCATCGATAAAAAGTTCGTATCTCTCTGCTATCTCAACATGGTCGTTACTTTCGGGAGCAGGAGCGTATTCCCAGATGGAAGCGAAATCCAGTTTAGAGTTTGGAGATGTAGGTTTGTAAGGAGTTTCTTTAGTTTCTGTAGTATTAGACATAATCTGAGTCTGATTTCTTAATCCACGGAAAAATAATCGGCTGATTGATATTGGCCGGTTTGTTGTTTTACAATTTGCATGAGTACGTCATTGGCTAGAGAACTAGCTCCAAATCTGAAGTATTCATTATTAAGCCAGGCAGCTCCAAGTGTTTCCTTTACCAGAACCAGATATTGAAGTGCTTGTTTCGCAGTTCTAATCCCACCGGCAGGTTTCATTCCAATCATTTTACCGGTTCTGTAATAATAATCTCTGATAGCTTCCAGCATTACTAAAGTAACAGGTTGTGTAGCAGCCGGACTGATTTTTCCGGTAGAGGTTTTAATAAAATCACCACCAGCTTCCATAGCTATATCACTAGCTTTTCGAACATTCTCGTAGGTGTGGAGTTCGCCGGTTTCCAGAATTACTTTTAAATGCGCTTTGCCGCAGGCTTCTTTTATAGCTGCTATCTCATCAAATACGAGGTTGTATTCGCCTGATAGAAAAGCTCCACGACTTATCACCATATCCACTTCGTCTGCACCCTCATCAACGGCGAACTTTGTATCGTCGATTCTTACGGAAAGGGGAGCCATTCCACTAGGAAACGCTGTTGCAACACTGGCAACCTGTATTCCTGACCCTTTCACATGTTTCTTCGCCGTTCTAACCATAGTTGGATATACACAAACAGCGGCTACCTTTGGGAGATCAGGCATTGGGGCATAAGGGAGTTTTGCCTTCTGACAAAGCTGAACAACCTTTCCTTCGGAATCCTTTCCTTCCAGAGTAGTTAAGTCCATCATACTCAAAGCCAATTTAAGTGCTTGTACCTTGGACTCTTTTTTAATACTTCTCTTATTCAAGCGTGCGACACGTTCTTCAACGGACACTTGATCAATTGGAGTTGAGACTGAAAAATCGGAGGTACTCATTGTTAATATGAAGAGTTAGGCTTTTTTGTGGTTTAGTTTTCAACCTGATAAATGTACGAAAACAAATGCAAAAGCATTCTTACATACAGATTGGAATATTTATCTTTTTACTGCTCCAAAAAATACAATAAATAATTGATCACAAACAGTTTTTAGCGGATTAAAATGCAAACGGTTTGTGTTGTATGAAGCAAAAGAATGAAAGCCTTTTGCCTCACTCTGTTTTTTTTAGTTAATTCATTGGCGTTCAGTAAGTAGCTGAATGAAGTGGGTATAATTATAATATAAAAAAGGAGTAAAAATGGAAGCAGAAATTAATTATTTGGCAGTTCTTGTCGCCTCGCTAATTGGATTTGTAGTAGGTTTTTTATGGTATGGTCCACTTTTTGGTAAAGCATGGATGGCTGAGGTTGGGATGACGGTAGAGCAACAACAAGCTGGAAATATGGGGAAGATTTTCGGAACAACATTCGTACTTCAAATAATCATGACGTACTGCCTTGCTATGTTCTTAGCAGATGATTCCATTGATTTAGCTATGGGAACATTTTATGGTTTTCTAACCGGTGCAGGATGGATTTTACCAACAATGGTAATTAACAATCTATATGAGCAGCGTTCTTTTAAACTGTCTTTTATCCAGGGAGGGTATTGGGTAGTTGTATTTACTCTGATGGGGCTAGTATTGGCTGCCTGGAGATAATTTTTAAAGCCTGTTAATTGAAAGCGGATTTCTAGCGAAGTCCGCTTTTTTTAGCTCCACACTTAAATCAACGGTATCTAATTCTTCTTTTTTGAACATAGGCCAAATAAAACAGAGAATGAGTATTGCCAAACTAATTGAGAACATGATCCATGCAACGGTCTGATATTTATCCAGAATATTGAGCATAGAAAGCATATTAGTATAATCGTGTGCAGATTTTGGTAGGTTACCAATTAAAGGTAGATTTTGATGGTACGCATCAGCACAATAAGCGGCAGAACTAAACCAGGCATAAGAAAGCCAGAATAAACTGAATTGAGCAACAAAGCGCTGTTTCTTATACCATGCACTCAGAAAAATCAGAAAAGGGATGAGCCAACTCATTAAACTTCCACCCAAAATGGTTAAAAATCTCCATCCAAAGAAACCAAATAAGGTATGTCCTGCTTCGTGAATTAGAAGAGTGGTCGCATCAATTACAAAAAAGACAGCGTTGAGAAACAAAGGGTACGGATAGTTAACTGCAAACATGATATTTGAAGTTAAACTTAACCAGTATTGCTCGACCATAATCCATCCGGGGATAAATAAAAGAAAGCTGACTCCCCATTTTTTAAAAAAAGGAATAATCTTATCGATATACTTTTCGAAATTCATCTCAAAATAACTCAGGATATTTCTTCTTCCCTTTAATAAAGTATTGCCAGATTAAATAAACAGGCGAGAGAACATTATTTTCAGAACTTCGAAAAATTACTTTACGCTTTTTATGAGTCTTGGAAAGACTGAATAGAAAATGAAGATGTGCTTTAATTATGGCAATAAATTCTTTAGGCTTTCCGGAAAGTAATGATCTGAGTGCTGCAATTTGATCCAAAGCAAGTCGGGCAATAATTTTGGGAAGCAATTGATTTGTGGGAAGATTTTTCCACAGCATAATCAGGTTATTCCGGAAATTGTAGTACACCTTTCTAGGAGTTCCCATTGGTAATGATCCGCCACCTAAATGAAAGACGTTACTCTCATGGGTATACTTAATGGAATGACCTGAGTTCTTTACTCTCCAGCATAAATCAATTTCTTCCATATGAAATTCAAAGTCTTCATCAAATCCTCCAAGCTCTTCAAAAACGTCTTTTTTTATTGCTAGTGCGGCTCCGGAAGCCCAGGTAATTTCAGTGCTGTCGTCATATTGACCTTCATCTTTTTCTACGGTATCCATAATTCTTCCACGGCAGAAAGGATACCCAAGTTTGTCTAAATGTCCTCCTGCAGCGCCAGCGTATTCAAAGAATTCAGGAGTTTCATATGAAAGTAATTTAGGTTGAGCTACAGCGATCTTCGAATCAGAAAGGAAAAGTTTATTTAATCCAATCAACCAGTTTGGATCTACTTTTACGTCGTTATTCAGAAATAAAAGAATCTCTTTATCAGCAAATGGGACTGCCCGATTATTTCCACCTGTATACCCATAATTGTCGTCAAAACTGGCAATCTTTACTGTTGGAAAATGCTTACTAACCCATGCAATGCTACCATCATTCGATGCATTATCAGCAAGAATGATTTCAAAATTCTCATAGTCAGTCTCAGCGACTGAAGGTAAAAATGTTTTCAGGTGTTTTAACCCGTTCCAGGTGACGATTATAATGCTAAAACCCTTCAATGAATGAATTAGAAATTATGAATGTTGAGCTTTGCTATAGGAGAAAATAGCAAAATGTCGTTTCTTTGTCGGCTATGTTAACCGGCAGAAATGATAGTAAAATTGTATGATCAAAATCGGCCTTATTTCTGACACTCACAATTATCTGGACCCACAGGTTTTTGAATATTTCAAAGACTGTGACGAAATTTGGCATGCCGGTGATTTTGGGACCGTAGAAATCGCAGATAAACTCAAAAAAATCGCCCCAGTTCTTGGGGTTTATGGGAATATTGATGGACAGGATATTCGAGAAGAGTACCCGCTTCATCAACGATTTGAACGAGATGGCATTGATTTTTGGATGACTCACATTGGAGGAATTCCTGGTCGTTATTGTATTCCGATCCGTGAAGAAATTGAAAAAAACACACCTGATGTGTTTATCTGTGGTCACTCACATGTTTTGAAAGTGGCTAGAGATCAGGGATTATCAAAAATGTTATATATGAATCCGGGGGCAGCAGGAAAGCAGGGGTTTCAGGAATATAGAACCGTTATTCGCTTCGAAATCGATAATGGGAAAATCCAGAATATGGAAGTAATCAATCTTGGAAAAGTTGGAGTTTCTCAGCCACTGTAGCGATTTATAAGTTCTACGGTATTAAACGCAGATTGAATGACTAATGGGATACCACCTCCCGGATGAGTGGAACCCCCAACAAAATACAGTCCATCAACTTCTCTTGATTTGTTTCTGGGTCGTACAAAAGCCGCAAATTTATTGTTGGATGAGGTTCCGTAAATACTTCCTTTATTGGAAAGATATTTATTGTAAAAATCCTGAGGTGTGATAATATGCTTATAAAGGATATGATCAGATAAATTACTGAGGCCTCTTTTCTCTAACGCTTCAATCACTAACTGTGTATAGATTTCCGACTCATTATCCCATTTATATTGGTCTGACAAGTAAGGAGCATTCACCAAAATAAAGAGGTTTGAACCTCCTTTAGGTGCATGTGACGGGTTAGTATGAGAAGTGTTAGCCACATAAATAGTTGGATCATCCGGCATTATTTTCTCTTCAAAAATTTGATGGAATTCATTTTCATAATCCTCACTGAAGAAGATATTATGATGAACCAGTTGATCATACTTGGTATTAACGCCGAGCAATAGTACAAAACCGGAGCAGGAAGGCTCTATAGCAGATGCTTTCTCTTTTTTCTTTTTAGAGATCGAAAAATCAGGGATAAGATTTATAATGGTTTCCGTAGCGTCACTATTAGCAATAATTAAATCAGAAGGGTAGAACTGGTTGTCTGTACATACTCCCGTAACTGTTCCATCAGTAGTTTTTATTTCAGTTACTTTTGAGTTGAATACAAATTTTACACCTAATGAGTTAGCCATCCAGAATAAAGATTCTGCAATTCTATACATGCCTCCATCAACATAAAATCCACCCTGATTGAGTTCTACATGAGGAATTACATTCAATGTAGCTGGAGCTAAGTAAGGGGAAGAGCCGTTATAGGTAGTAAATCGTTTGAAAAACTTCCGCAGGTAATCCGATTTAAAATGTTTGTCTACTTTTTCGCTGACATTAGAAAAAGCATCAATTCTGAAGAAAGAGAATAAATCCAGATTTCTGAAATCAGAAAAATCGAATAATGGATTATAGATAAATGAATCCGCCGTTTTATTGTAAATAGATTCAGCATAATTCAAAAAACGGGCATACGCTTCAGAATCTTCTGGGGCAATTGTATCAATTTCAGATTGGGTTTTAAGTCGATCATCAAAGCAATTGAAAACAGTACCATCCTGATAATTATATCTGCATATAGGTGACAGTGGAAGAAGATTTAAATGATCTTTTAAGGAAAATCCGCATTCGGTGAAAAGCTTTTCCAAAAGGTGAGGCATAGTTAATAAGCTTGGTCCGGTGTCAAACCTAAATCCTTCTGCTTCAATAAGATTCATTTTTCCGCCAACCCTCTTGTTCTTCTCAAAAACAGTAACTTCATGTCCTTTTGAAGCTAATAAACAAGCAGAGGAAAGACCTCCGATTCCGGCACCGATTACAGATATTTTCACAAATGAGTTTTTAAGATTTCAGGAAGAAGTATCTTACAAAATGATTTCGAAAATCAATAACCGAGAAGTATTGCAATTCATTCAGGCTCATCTAAATCATGATCCCGCTGAAATAGCTTTGCAATCAAAAAAATATCCAGATTTACCCATTAGAGAGATAGCTTCACAGATTGCATCCCGTCAAAAAGCAAAAGAAAAATTACCGGAATGGTGGGCTAATCCGGAAGTCATTTTCCCTCCAAAGGAAAACCTTGAGCAGGCATCCTCTGAAATAACAGCAAAATTTAAATCGAGATGGGTGGGAGGGAGTTCAATTTTGGATTTAACCGGCGGAAGCGGGATTGATCTTTTTTATATGGCGGAGTCATTTGAAAAAGCCGTTTATGTTGAGCCAAATAAAGAACTGGCTGAGTTAACGGAATATAACTTTCGACTTTTTCAAAAAGAGATTGGGGTTTATAATGGTACAGCAGAAGCTTATTTGAAAAATAATACCAGAAATTTTGATGTCATTTATTTGGATCCGTCAAGAAGAGATGAAAATAATAAAAAAGTATTTGGTCTAGACCAGTACCAGCCTAATGTATTTGAGTTATATGTTGATTTGTTAAAATTCGGTGGAAAGGTTGTGATTAAAACCTCGCCAATGATCGATCTTAAACAATGTCTGGAACAGCTATCAGAGATAGTTAAGATTCAGGTTGTAGCAGTAGGTAATGAGGTAAAGGAAGTACTTTTGTATTTAGAGCCCGGCAAAACCTCAAAAGCACAAATAGAAGCATGGAATATATCTGACTCAAAACCTGAAGAAAAATTCAAATTTACTTTAGAGGAAGAACAGGAGTGCTCATCAGAGTATTCTAAACCGCTGAAATACATCTATGAGCCAAATTCGGCTATTCGAAAGGCTGGAGCTTTTAATGTGGTAGGAAAAAGGTTTGGTTTATTGAAGCTGCATCCTAATACCCATTTATATACCGCAAATGAAGTAAAGCTTGATTTTCCCGGTAAGATCTTTATGGTTAAAGAATTTATCAAAGCAAATAAGAAGGAAATCAGAAAATCTTATCCTAATGGTAAGGTAAATGTAATAGCAAAAAATTATCCAATTGGCGCAACCGAAATCAAAAAGAAATTCAGAGTAAAGGATGGAGGAGAGCATTTTTTAATTTTCTGTACAATCATGAATGAAGAAAAAGTAGTAATTGAAGCAACTAAAACTTCCTTAGAATAGATTAAAACCGGAAACAATTCAGAGTCGTCTTAGCTAAGAGAGTGTACCAAAATCAAGAAATGGACGACAATAATTCAATTCATAGCAAAACAAAGTTTTCTGTTAAGAAAAGCATAAAAATTATTCTGGGCTTATTTGCCGGATATTCATTTTGGTTTTTGATACTAATTTTTTCAATGAACTGGATGAATCCCGGGTTTACTTCCTTCACTTTACAAGAGAACTGGAATGAATTAGAAAGTGAACGATACAGTTTAAGAGAACACTGGGTCGATTACGAAGAACTTCCCCAAAACATAAAATGGGCCGTTATTGCCTCTGAAGACCAACGCTTCTGGGAGCATCCGGGACTTGATTTCGAAGCTATTAATAAAGCTATTAAGGAAATGGAAAACGGAGAAGGAATGAGAGGTGCAAGTACTATATCCCAACAAGTCAGCAAGAATTTATTTTTGTGGGGTGGGAAGTCCTACTTTAGAAAGGGAATTGAAGCAGGTATTACGCTTACGATCGAAGCACTTTGGTCAAAAGAAAGAATCTTAGAAGTATATCTGAATATTGCAGAATTTGGTCCGGGTGTATACGGAATTGGAAAAGCTTCAAACCATTTCTTTTCGAAACCTGCGATACAATTAACTAATGAGGAAGCTGCGCGAATGGCGGCTGTACTTCCAAACCCAAAAAGGATGAGGATTGAACCTCCTACACCATATGTTGCGGAAAGAAAAGATTGGATACTTAGAAATATGATGCAGTTAAGTGGAATAACTTACGTTGAAAAGGAAGCACCTTTAGATAATAACGGAAGCGTGGATTCTGGGTTATCAAGGTCAAAAGAGATTTCTTATGAAACCTTAAAACCTAAAATGTGGGTACCGGTTGAAGATACAGCATTTATAAAAGCCAGATTGGATATGAATTAATCTGGAGTAATAGGATCGCTCTTTAAGTCCGATTGATAATCTGCTTTTTAATGATCTTCTAAATCAGTTACATTCTTTGAAAACTGAATTATGAGAATGCACTCACTTCTTACGCTGTTAACAACAGTGATCCTAATCAATTGTAACTCATCGGGTTCCTCCATTAAAGCTGAGAAAAAAGATGGAAAACTCGTAATAAGTTCAGATCATAAAGAATTGCTTACTTACCACTTTGAAACTGTGTATCCACCTGAAGGAGTAGATACTGTTTTCAAAAGAAGCGGATTTATCCATCCATTAAATACACCTTCGGGAAAAGTATTAACCCGAATTCAGCCAGAAGACCATTATCATCATTATGGAATATGGAATCCATGGACGCATGTGTTATTTGAAGAGGATACTTTGGATTTCTGGAACTTATACAAACATGAAGGAACAGTACGACATGCCGGTTTTGAATATGTGGAGGAAACAGAAGAATATGTAGAATTTAAAGTCCTCCACGAACATGTGGTTTTAAAGGATGGAGCCAATAAAGTAGCATTGAACGAATATCAAACCATCCGGGTGCATAAACTGAATGGGGATTATTACAATGTTGACCTGACCTTTGAATACTCACCTGGAAAGGAAAGTCCTTTTAAAATTCTGGAATATCGTTATGCAGGTTTCGGTTGGCGTACGACGGGATTTTGGGACAACCAGAATAGCGTTGTAATTACATCTGAAGGAAAAGACAGAAAAACCTCTGATGGCTCGACAGCTACATGGTACATAGCACAGGGAGATTTAGAAGAAGGGGATTTCGGAGGAGCAGTAGTAATGTCTAATCCTGAAAATTTCAATCATCCTGAACCCCTAAGAGTATGGCCGTTTGATCAGTATGGACGTGGTGATATGTTTGTTTGTTTTTGCACTACTAAAAACACAGATTGGGTTTTTGAGCCTGGCAATACATACACTCTACAATATAGGATGAAAGTATTTACGGGCGAACAAACCGCTGAATCAGCAGAATCAGCGTTTCAGGAATATGCAGGAAATTAATCGTTGAATTGGAGTTTATATGGATAAGAAAAAATCAAAACTAACCAGAAAAGATTTTCTAAAAAAGTCGGCGAAAGCAACTGCTTTATTAGGTATGCCAATGATTGTTCCATCTTCAGTTTTTGGGAAGAATGCCCCCAGTAACCGAATTAATGTAGGAGCTATTGGAACAGGGCGAATTTCAAGAATTCATGATATGCCCGGCGTGTGGCAATACGATTCAGCTCACATTCTTGCTACAGCTGATGTTGATATAAACAGAGCTCGCGATGGAAAACAACTTGTAGATAATTACTACTCAGAACGAGATGGTAAATCCTATTCTGCTACAACTGCATATCAGGATTATCGTGAAATGCTGGAGAAAGAAGATTTGGATGCGGTGATTATCAGTACCCCAGATCATTGGCATGGAAAAATGGCGATTGATGCTGCAAAGGCTGGTAAACATATCTATCTCCAGAAACCCGCATCACTAACTATATCTGAAGGTCGAATGATGAGTGATATTGTTCAGAAAAGTGGAGTTGTTTTTCAGATTGGGAGTCAGCAACGTTCTTCCGTCCAATTCCGCAGAGCCGCAGAGCTAGTATTAAATGGCAGAATTGGAGAGTTAAAGCAAGTTAAAGTAGGATTGCCGGGAGATCCTTCCGGTGAGGATGAACCCGAGATGCCAATTCCCTCAAATCTCGATTATGATATGTGGCTTGGTTCAACTCCGGAAGTATATTACACTGAGAAAAGAGTGCATCCACAGTCGGGTTATGGACGTCCCGGATGGCTTAGATGCGAACAATTTGGAGCCGGGATGATTACCGGTTGGGGGGCGCATCATATAGACTCCGCGCATTGGGGAATGGGAACTGAATATACTGGGCCGGTAGAAATTTGGGGGAAAGCGGATTTTCCAACATCTGGCTTATGGAATGTGCATGGTATTTTTACAACCGAAGCAAAGTATGCGAATGGCGTACACATGATTGTAAGTAACGAGCTTCCAAATGGTGTGGAATTTATCGGTTCTGAAGGATGGATTTTTGTTACCCGTGGAAATTATCAGGCTACCGCAAGCGACCCAGTGGTTAATTCAGAGGGTAGAGCGCCTCTGGAAGCCAACGAAGCTTCAATCTTAACTTCTCAGCTTGGCGCAGATGAAATCGATCTTCCGGAAAGTCAGGAACATCATGGGGACTGGCTTGCAGCGATAAAAGCAAATAAACAGCCCATAGCTCCGGTTGAAGTGGCACATCGTTCTTGTTCTGCGTGTTTGTTACATCACATGGCGATGAAAACAGATCGTAAACTGCACTGGGATCCCGATAAAGAAATTTTTATTGATGATGATGAGGCAAATTCCTGGTTATCAAGACCACAACGAGCACCTTATAAAATTGGGTAATCAGTTTGAGCTTTTTTCGAAGTATTTTTTTGCTTGTATGTGTTATGGCGTTTTCAGTATGTAGTAACACGGAATCAGAAATCAGACTAGCAACGTTAGATCCCGGGCATTTTCATGCTGCACTGGTTCAGAAATCAATGTATGAAGGGGTTGCTAATACAGTTCACGTATATGCTCCTGATACCCCTGATTTGGATCTGCATCTTAGCAGAATTGAGTCCTATAATTCTCGTGAGGAAAACCCCACGAACTGGAATACGGAAGTTTATAAAGGTCCGGATTTCTTTGGAAAACTAATTGAAGATAACCAAAGTGATCTCGTTGTTCTGGCTGGAAATAATCGCCTTAAAACCGAATATATCGAACAGCTAATTTCATCCGGAATGAATGTTCTTGCGGATAAACCGATGGTTATCAATTCAGAAGATTTCGAATTATTGAAACAGGCATTCCATAAAGCCGATGAAAATAATCTCCTGTTATATGATATCATGACAGAACGCTATGAAATCACCACTATTCTTCAGAAAGAACTGGCTTGGATGCCTGAGATTTTTGGTGAATTGGAGAAAGGAAGTGAAGAGAATCCCGCTATCACTAAAGAAAGTGTTCATCATTTCTATAAATACGTTTCCGGTTCAGTACTAATTCGTCCGGCATGGTTTTTTGATGTGGAACAGGAAGGTGAGGGGATTGTTGATGTGACCACACATTTGGTGGATTTGGTCCAATGGGAGTGTTTTCCAGGGCAAATCATTGATTATGAAAGCGATATTGAAGTATATCATGCCAGAAGGTGGCCAACCAAAATGACATTGGAAGAGTTTAGCGCTGTAACAAAACAAAATGAATTTCCAGAGTATTTATACAAAGATATTGAAGACAATATTCTGAATGTGTACAGTAACGGTGAAATGAATTATAAAATAAAAGGTGTGCATGCTAAAGTATCAGTAACCTGGGCATATAAAGCTCCGGAAGGAACCGGAGATACTCACTTTTCAATTATGCGTGGTACAAAAGCTAATCTGGTGATTCGGCAGGGAGAAGAAGAGAACTTTACCCCTGTACTTTATATCGAGCCAATTAATACCAATACTGACTACCTCGGTAGAATTGAATCATCCTTTAAAAGGATTCAGAATAAATACCAGGGCGTTGAGCTGGAAGAAATTTCAAAGGGATGGAAAGTAATTGTTCCTAATGAATACCGAATTGGACATGAGGCTCATTTTGCTCAGGTTACCGAAAAATATTTGCGGTTTCTTAAATCAGGTAAAATTCCTGATTGGGAGGTTCCGAATATGCTGGCAAAATATTACACTACCACCAAGGCGCTTGAACTGGCCCGAAACTCTAATCCTTCAAACAACTAATATGAAATATCTGATCCTCACTTTGATAGCAGGTTTTATCCTGTCTGGTTTAAGACACCATGTAGTGGAATCTCGTGTATACACTACAGATGAACTAACTGGAAAAACTACATTACATGGCGAAACTGTTCATCTGAAAGAACTTTCTTTTGATTTAAATACTCTATCGAAAGCAGGGACATTGAATCTCAAGTCAGAAGCCTATGAAACGCTGTTGATTGTAAAAGAAGGAGAATTGGAAATAAGTGGGAATTCAAAGACTTCGACAGTTGGTCCGGGAAGTGTGGCTTTGATTCTTCCGGGAGATATATTCGCATTGAAAGCAAATGTAGGAGAAGTCAGTTTTTATAAAATGGAATATATCTCAAAGAAACCAATGGATTTAGAGAGGGGAAAAGAAGCCGGAGGCTCTTTTGTAATCGATTTTGATGAACTTGAATTTAATCCCCATGGAAGAGGAGGAATAAGGAACTATTTCAACCGATCGACAGCGATGATGGAATATTTCGAGATGCACGTAACCAATCTGAATGGATTGATTAAGAGTCATGAGCCACATACTCATGGTACTGCAGAAATCGTATTAATGATTAAGGGAAATACAGAAATGGAAATCGGAGATGGTTTTTACCAAGGCACAGTAGGGGATGTATATTTTCTTGGATCAGATGTTCCTCACGCTATTGAAAACAAGGATGCAGAACAATGTATGTATTTTGCTTTCCAGTGGGAATAACAGTTAACGTCGTTCGAAACTGACATCCGAATACAGAAACTTCAATCCGTCGTAAATTCCTTTCAGGCGGATTGAAATATGCGTCTCATCAGGATAATTCACTGATTTCCATCTTACTCCATTCGGGTTTATTGATGTTATAATAGAATCCATTTCTATAATGCCCATTCCATCAGCAGATTGAGTTAATCCGGCTACCCAAAAGAATACGTCGCTATATGTTTTTTGGGGAAGTACCTTCGAAGTTCGCTCCATCAATTCCCGACCACCCCACCAAAAGGCAGGATCCAATGCCATATATCCATCGAATAAGTCAGGTTGTTCCAAAAAAATATGTCCCGCATATAAACCACCTAATGAGTGACCATAGAGAATTCGTTTACCACTGGTAGGATATTTGTTCTCAATAAAAGGGATTACTTCATCACTCAAAAAAGAAGTAAAAGCGTCCGTATTTCCCGTTTGTGTTTCTACCGGATATTTATTCAAAAGAAAATCTCTGCGCCTCTGATTGACGCTATCGATGTATATATTTTCAATCCCAACTAATATGATTTCAGGCATAAAACCTTCGATTACGGCAAAATTTCTAATATAATCGATATAGGGAGTGTTCCACTCCCCATCGGTAGCGTAAAGCACATCGTAGGTAGAATCCGGCGAATATTCCATCGGAAGATGAACTCTTAACACACGGGTTTCATCCAACACTTCAGAATAAACAGACTCGATAATAGCTTCAGTTTCTTGTGCAAAAGAATTACTGCAAGAAAATATAAAGCCTAAAAATAGAGTACTTAGAAGTATTTTTTTCAAAATCATGATTTGAGAAAATCAGTTTTCTGAATAAGGTCCGTAAACGGCATCTCTGAAATCCTTGTGTAGGCTTCCATCAAACGGAAATTTCTGGACAAAGAATACGGCTGTTAACTCATTAACAGGATCAACCCAGAAGAGGGTAGATGCTGCCCCATCCCAGAAAAATTCACCAACCGCTCCCTGATTTTCGTTTTCATCAACCTGAGGAGCCAATCGAACTGCAAAGTCAATTCCAAAACCAACCTGACCTTTGGATGGTAACCATATTCGTTCTGTAACATCATCAGCAAGGTGATTTGTTGCCATTAATTTCACTGTTTCCGGTTTTAGAATTTGAGCTCCATCCAGAGAACCTTCATTCACCAACATTCTGGCAAATCTCTGATAATCATCAAGGGTGGAGGTAAGTCCCCAGCCACCATGTCGAAGTGGATATTCATTTATATTCAGATTATGAGCTTGTTGATCAGGTACCTGAATAAGATTGCCTTCGCCATCAGTTCCATAAGCAGATGACATTCTGTTTCTATCATTTTCTGGTACGAAATACCGGGTTTCATTCATTTCTAATGGTCCAAAAATGTGTTCCTTTAAATATTCCTCGAATGGTTGGCCGGAAAGAACTTCAACAAGACGAGCTTGTACATCTACTGAAGGTCCATAATACCATTCTTCGCCAGGATGAAACATAAGGGGGAGATCACTTAACCTTAGTATAGTTTCCTCAAGTGTACTGTTAAAGTCGAAAAGATTCGCTTCTCTTAATAATTCACCTACATAAAATGCATTACCATCATTTGCAAATCCGGCTGTATGTCTCGTGATATCTCTTATTGTAATAGGGCGATTTGGTTCAATTAATACAGGATTTTTAGAGTCATCCAATCCATTAAAAACCTTTACATCGGCAAATTCAGGAAGATATTCAGCCAGTGGATCATCCAGCTGGAATTTACCAAGCTCATACTGCTGCATTAAGGCAGTACCTGTAATGGGTTTAGTCATGGAATAAATCTGAACAATAGTATTCCTTTCCATTATTGTTCCATCTTCACGATCGGCGTCTCCAAAAGCTCCAAAGTACACTTCTTTCCCTTTTTCAAAAAAGAGCGCAGAAGCACCTGCTACTCTTCCTGAGTCAACAAAAGCTGAAAGTGTATTATTCAATCGTTGTTTCGATTCATTATTAATAACTGAGGGATTGTTACTAGTGCATCCTGAAACAAAAAGTGCCAAAATGGAGGTTAGAGTGAGATAACGCATTATAAAAAAAGATTGATTAGGCATTGAACTACAAAGAGTTAGGATATTGATTACAAATGAATAAGCCAACTCTAAATTTTTTGATAGATCATAGGATCAAAAAACATTTAATAGCATCTTTATGCTATGTGAAATTAACAGGTAAGTAAAGTACTATTATTAAGTATGTAACTAATTCACTTCTATGGTCATCTTCTCTTTTAAAAAAAAACAGGCAGTTCCTTTTTTTAATCACACCTTATATTCGATTCTACTTCTCACTTTTGTTCTTTTAGGATGTGAAGACAAACGAGTACAAACAGTATCCTGGGTTGAATTTGAACCAGTATATCTTACAGAAGAGGAGTTTATTGCTTCTGTTCAACTTCAAGCTGCTCAGGAATTAGAAAATCCAGGTAAAATTTATTTTTATGACGGATATCTATTTGTAAACGAAGTGAATAAAGGAGTACACATTATTGACAACTCTGACCCGTCTAGTCCCGAGAATATTGGCTTTATTAATATCCCCGCTAATAAAGATATTGCTGTAAGTGGAGCATTATTATATGCTGACTCAAATTCTGATTTATTGGTATTTGATATTCAGGATTTACAAAGTCCTCAGCTTGTTAGTCGCTCAGAAGATGTTTTTGCTAATTGGTCTGAAATCTATCTTGGATTTCCTTACCAGGAAATTGAACCCTCTAAAGGAATAGTTGTTGACTGGAGAGAGGTTACAGTAACAGAAGTTTGCGAAACTGAAGATTGCTATATCTATAACCCAAGATTTGGTATATGGGGTGAACTTAATTTTGCAACAGGTAGTGTATCTTTTGCAACAGATGGAGGTAGGGCACCCTCAGTACATGGAATAGGACAGGGAGGTTCTATGGCCAGATTCGCAATATCCGGAAATTTTTTATACGCAGTCGATCACAGTAGTCTTATTACTCTTGATATCAGTGCTTCAACTCCTGTTGTTGGAAATAAGGAAAATATTGGTTGGATGATTGAAACAATCTTTCCATATCAGGATCATTTATTCATTGGCTCTCAAAGTGCGATGTACATTTATTCAATTGCAAATCCATCATCACCGGTTGAAACTTCGGTATACAACCATTTAACTTCTTGCGATCCTGTTGTAGTAGAAGGTAAATATGCTTTCGTTACACTTCGAGAAGGTAATATTTGTCCAAGAGGAGTTAATAGACTGGAAGTGATTGATATCGAAGATATCAATAATCCTTTGGAAGTGGCTTCTTATAGTATGCAGAGTCCACATGGGTTGGGAATTGATGGAGATTACTTGTTTGTAAGTGAAGGGGAATCGGGGTTGAAAATAATGGATGCAACAGACCCACTGGACATTAAATTGATCAGAAATATCACTGATATTAAAACTTTTGATGTAATTCCCTTCAACAATGTATTAATGATTACCGGAGAGTCAGGAATCATACAATATGACTATTCAGATATTAATAATATTAGCCATTTAAGTACTATTCCTGTAATTCAAATAATAGAATAAGTCATGAAAAAAAGTATTCTTAATATTCCTTTGAACTTAGCATTAATATTTGTTTCACTATTTTTCGTTAATGCTCAAAATGTGAATGCTCAATCATATCTGGAAGATGTGGTTTATCTTAAAGATGGGAGCATTCTTAGAGGTTTTATTGTTGAAATGGATGAAAATCAATCCCTGAAAATTGAAATAGAAGGTGGTAGTCAGTTTTTTATACTGTTCGAGGAAGTTCAGGAAATAACAAAAGAGCCTCGATATAAGGAGTCTTTTTATAAAGACCAGGGATATGTAAACCACACAGGAATAGATAGGCTTCCTGGAAAAACAGGAAGTTCTACAAGATATCAAATGACTCATGGTTACCAGTTTAATCCCTATTTCTCATTAGGTTTGGGAATAGCCTACGTTAGCTATAATGAGCCTCTCAATACGGTACCTGTTTTCCTGGATGCAAAAATGAAATTGTTAAAAGCTAATACGACTCCGTTTACATTTATAAAACTGGGATATAGTTTTACTTCAGAAGGTGATAATGAAAACTGGCCACCAATAGAAGAGCATAATGGTGGTTTAATGTATAACATAGGAGGTGGACTTATTTTCGAAACAAGAGCAGGGTATGGTTGGTACATAAATCTTGGCTACAGTTTCGAAAAAATGAGCTTTCAAGAAGAAAACCTTTGGTGGAATCAGCAAACAATAGACAATGATATTACTTATAAAAGAGTCAATTTTGGGATTGGTCTTACTTTCTGAATTTAGAATGTTTTAATCACCACAGATGATGAACATGAAGTTTGATTTCTTCCTCATAAATTTTCCGAATCGCTTTTAGTTGTTCTCCATTGATTTCAGGCAAAGACGTGGCCTCTATGTTGGAATCAACCTGATAAGGTTTCGATGCTCCGGGAATAACCACACTGATATTATTATTCATCAGAATCCATTTTAGAGCAACCTGAGCAAGATTTTCTTTTTCCGGGAATAAGGCTTTGATTTTCTCAACTGCTTCAATTCCAGTCTCATAAGGAACGCCTGCAAAAGTTTCGCCCTTATCAAACCATTCACCATTTCTGTTCCCATGACGGTGGTCACCATCTTCAAAAGTAGTGGATTTAGAATATTTACCGGTGAGTAATCCACTTGCAAGAGGTACTCTGACTATGACTCCTACATTCTTTTCTTTTGCCTGCTGATAAAATAAATCATCAGGTCGTTGCCGGAACATATTATAAATGATTTGAACTGTAGTAACATTTTCATACTCAATGGCTTTCAATGCTTCTTCGACTTTTTCTACACTAACTCCAAGGTTAAGAATTTTACCTTCCTCTTTTAGTTTTTCAAATTCACCAAAAATCTCAGGTCTGTAATAAACTTCAGAAGGAGGGCAGTGGAGTTGGATTAAATCAATCGTATCCAGATTCATTCGCTTAAGTGAATCTTCTACATAGTCACGTAGTACTTCAGGAGTATACCCTTCATTTATATGGGGATTTATTTGCCGGCCACATTTGGTAGCTACATAAATTCGTTCATTGACTGAGTTCACGAACTTACCAACGGCTTTTTCGCTTTCTCCGGCTTCGTATACATCGGCGGTATCGATAAAGTTAACTCCCTGATCATATGCCTGATGAAGTAAGTCAGAGGCTAAATTATGATCAAAACCTGATCCCCAGGTTCCGCCTACTTGCCATGTACCTAGTGATATTTCTGATACTTTAAATCCTGTTTTGCCTAGAGTTCTGTAGTTCATTCTGAAAAATTTCTAATACCTTTAACTTTCATTTTAATTGTATACAAAGACTTCATTGCTGTAATAAACAGGATATCCTGATCAAAACCACCGAAAGTAACATTGGCTGTCCAGCCCTCTGGAATATCAATATGTTCTATTTCTTCTCCATTGGGATTGAAAACCGTTACCCCATTTCCGGTAAGGTATAGATTTCCCTCATTATCCAGTGTCATGCCATCAGATCCCAACTCAGTAAATAAGGTTTGATTTGAAAGCGTTCCATCTTCATTAATGGAATAAGAATAGGTTTTGCTATCCCCAATATCAGCTACAAAAAGAGTTTTTCCATCAGCACTTCCAATAATTCCATTTGGTTTTACAATATCGTCAGCAACCATTACTAATTGACTATCAGGGGAGAGGTAATACACTCGTTCCTGAATTTCAGACTCTGAATGTTCCCACCATGGTCTTTGATAGTAAGGATCAGTAAAATAAATACCGCCTTTTGAATCTACCCAAATATCATTCGGTCCATTTAATCTCTTTCCTTCGAAATTATCGACCAGAACAGTGTAAGAGGTATCAGAGTTAATTCGAATCAATTGATTTTTTTCATCAGCAGCGGCAAGCAAATTTCCTTCATTATCAAAATAAAGACCATTGGACCTAAGACTTGCATTCATAAACGGATTCAAACCATTATGAGTCGACCATTTCAGAATTCTGTTGTTGGGTTGATCTGTAAAATACACATTTCCATGTGGATCAACCGCCGGACCTTCTGTAAAAGAAAAACCGTCATAAACTTGGATTAATTTGGCTCCATCCGCAATTATGGGACTCTCTTGTGAGAAGGAAGAAGAAGTTAAAATAAGGCATATGAATAAAGCTAATGTTGTACGAATATGCTGAATCATATTATTGTTTTGATGAGTGATTGAGGTGAAAACAACAGTATAAAAAAAAGGCACTTCAAATGAAGTGCCTTTTAGAATTACATATCTGTAATAACTTCCGTTTTATTTAAACCGGGAGTTCGGTTCAGGAACTCATCATACAGATCAGTTTGACGGCTTCTCATTGGAATTAGATATCCATCTATATATACATCAACAATCTGGGTAGAAGTCTCAAATGGATCACCCGTAGAAACAAATAAATTAGCTTTCTTTCCAACTTCAATAGATCCGATTTGATCACCGATTCCCATAATTTCAGCGGCATTAATAGTGATTGCCTTAAGAGCTTCTTCACGCCCCATACCATAAGTTGCAGCAAAACCTGCATTATATGGAAGGTTTCTTGAGTTCTCTGTATCACCACTTCTAAGGGCTACTTTAACTCCTGCTTTTTGCATCACTCCCGGATTCATATACGCAGCATCATAAGCATCCGATTGTCTGGTAGGAGTTGAGAGAACAGGTCCTGCAATTACCGGAATTCCGGACTCAGCAATTTGCTCAGCTACTCTCCAGCCTTCAGCAACTCCTGTGAATACTACATTTTCATAGCCACGTTCTTCTACCCATTCAATAGCACTAAGAATGTCAGGAGCTGTGTTCACTTCAATGTAAAGTGTCATATTTCCTTCAATAACTTCAGACAGTGCTTGCATTTCAGGATAATAGCGAGCATCTGGAGAATTTTTAATAGAAGTATAAACTTCAGCTTTATCCCAGGCGTCATTAACTGTTTCAAGTGCTCTTTCTTTGGCGCGGTCAGCTTGTTCCTGAGTTTGCCTCCATCTTCTTTGTGCAGTAGGGTAGGTCATTACAATTCCTTTAGAACCGGCAAACATTTGATCCGGTGTATAACCGAATAAATTAATTGTTGCAGCAGTTCCCGGAAGTACGCCACCTCTCGGCATTGTAAGTGCCGTAGTCACGCCACTTACTCGGGTAACCGGAATTGCTTCAGAATTTGGGTTTACAGCGGTTAATGCTTCCATCTGAGGAGTTATGTCTCCGAATTCTCGAAAGTCGTTTGCTTCATCAATGCTGCCTATTTCGGCGAGACCTAATTGAGTTCCTGAGTCAATCATACCTGGGTAGATTTCTCTACCTTCATAATTTATCACTTCAGCATCATTTGGAATAGCAACATCAGCACCAACTGCCTCAATGATTCCATTGTTAATCACAATAGTGCCATTTTCGATGATACCATTCGTTACGGTGTAAATTTTGGCATTAGTTAACGCAAATTTTGCAGTTCGGGCTTTTCTGGGATCTTCCTGAATTTGCCCAAAAACGAGTACCGGAATGAAACTGAAAACTAATAGTTTAAGGATTCTTTTTTTCATTATAATTCTCATTTATTGTTAAAAAGTGAGTTGAAATCCATCACTTCTGCATCTTTCATACATAAGTGATGGTCATGGGCATCTAATATTTGGATATCCTGGATATTAGATTCAGGATCGATGTACAGACGTTGATCTTTAGCATCAGTAGCTCGGTCAAAGTATTTAACGCCATCCACAAAAGTCATTAAAGGGACTGTATAAACAGAGAGTGGGTGTCCTTCATAAATAGCTAAATCGGCATCTTTCCCTTCTTCAATAGAACCAACCCGATCATCAATTCCCAGCTGAATCGCCGGGTTTATCGTAATCAAAGCAAGTGCATCATTATCTGATAATTGACCATATTTCTGACTTTTTGCTGCCTCATGATAGAGGTGTCTTATCAATTCTCCTGAATCAGAGTTAATGGAAGTGTTAACTCCATTCTTAGTGAGAATTGCAGCGTTATATGCAGTTGAGTAATAAACCTCTAGTTTATATGCCCACCAGTCTGAAAAAATCGAAGCATAAGCACCAAATTCAGCTAATTCGGGGGCTACTTTATAAGCTTCGTTAGCATGCTGGAATGTTAGTTTTTCAATTCCAAAGTCGTTGAATACCTTCATTAACATATAAATCTCATCTGCTCTGTATGAGTGACAGTGAACTAAAATTTCGCCTTCAAGTATATCTACCAAAGTTTCCATTCTAAGATCATACTCTGGCGGTGTTTTTCTATCATTGCGTTGGCTGCGATATTCATCCCATGCTTTCTTATACATTAAAGCATCATTTAATGAATTACGAATCATTGCTTCCACACCCATTCTACTTTGAGGCTGAATACCACGAGCTCGTCCACCACGGGTTGGATTTTCACCCAGAGCAAACTTGATGGTTCTTGGTGCGCCTTCAAATCTCAAGTCATCAGGATTTGTGGAACCATAACGAAGTTTCAGGGTTTCGTTTTGACCTCCAATCACATTTGCAGAGCCGTGCATTAAATGAATAGAAGTTACTCCGCCTGCAAGAGCCCGATAAATGGATACGTCCATTGGGTCGACAACATCTTCCATGCTTACTTCGGCAGTAACCTGGCTGGTTCCTTCATTTATGGAAGTTCCTGCAATATGAGAGTGTGCATCAATAATACCCGGCATAACAAATTTACCAGTAGCATCAATCTCTTCCACACCTCTTGGTGCATTAAGGTTTTTTCCTATTCTGGAAATTTTACCATCACGTACAAGAACATCGGTGTTCTCAAGAGTACCATCTGTAATAGTGATTACAGTTCCGTTTTTAATTAGAACATCCCCCGTTTGAGCAGTTGCAGTGGTAATTCCGAAAGCAACTAAGAGGATGAAAATAGATAGAATTTTTCGTTTCATTTTAATCCTTAATTATTATTTGGGGCGTCTTTAGTTGCCGTGATTGGAAAAGAAATATTGAATTGAGCAACAGATGCTTCACCATCGAAATCTGTACCTGTAATATCACCTACAATTACAATTTCAATAGATTGTCCACCTCCGTCGAAGCTGTAATCAAAACTTAGAGTCCCGTTTACAAAACTGATGTTTGAAAGTGCCTGATCAGGATTACCACCGTCACTGGTCATAAGACCGGTAATTTCATCACCTTCTTTTTCAAAGATCATTTTTCCGGTTAATTCTCCCTGAGGGGATGTAGATACATAACTCCATGAACCAAGAAGGGTGGATTCGCTTGCTGCATCAACAGATCCGCCAGCTCCTTTTTCTTTGATTTCGAAATCATACTTATGTCCATCTACAAAAACCATTTTTACATTCGAGTCTTTCTCGAAATATGGTCCTGTTGAAATAACAGCATTAGCAATTTTACCAGATTCTAAAGAACCCGTAATAGTTTCAATTCCAAGCAGTTTAGCTGCATTGGTAGTAAGGGCTGCTAATGCTGCGTCTTCCGAAAGTCCTGCTTCAACGATCATGGTAAGATTAGACTTAATTTTTGAAGCGGAAGCATCAATAGTAGAAAATCCAAAAGTAATGCCAAGACTATCAAATAGACCAAATTGAGCTAAGTGATTTTTATAAGATTCCATTCTTAGTTTTTCCAACTCCGCAACTTCATCGGTTTTGTCTTCATCATCACTATCTTTAGGTTCATCTGGCAGGTCTAAAGACATAAAAACTTTAGCATTCGATTCCTTAAGCAAATCAACCATATGCCAGCCATCTTCCAGATTACCTAAAACAAGCTCGAAATCAAGCTCATTCATCAATCTTAAGGCGCGTTGAGCTTCTAACAAAGAATTGGCATTGTAGAATACCGGTTTTTCTTTTTCCACTACAGGATAGAAGGCTTGAAGAACACGATCCTGGGTAGGGCGTTCAAGTCCGGTTGGATTTTTAGAATACACCTGAGCATATTGGTTTTGGTTTCTGGCATTGATATATAGATTTCTCCATTTCGCCATAATACCTAACGTATTTCCGGGGTAAGCTCCAGGAGCTCCCGAGAATTGAGTATACATTGATACGTTACTCATTAAAATCATTTGATCGGCATGATCTGCATCTGAAAGTAATAGGATCGACCCTGAACCAGGTAGCATTCTTCCATAGGGCACGGAATGAGAAACAGTAAATCCAACCTTTCTCAGATTACTTATGCTATTATCACCTACTTCTATTTGTTCAATTACTGTTCTTTCAGGAGTGATTCCAGCATAATCATTTGGTGGGTTTGGAGTGAAAAGATTATCGGGTCTTTCCATCTGTTCCGGACGTTTAGCCCCGGTATAGGACATGCCATCAATAAATCCAGGATATACAAATAAATCGGTTCCGTCTATTACCTGAGCATCTCCGGGAATAGAAACATTGGTGCCAACTCCGAGTATCATTCCGTTTTTAAAAACGATACTTCCTCCTTCAATTACTTCTCCTGGTGACTGAACAATTGTAGCATTTGTAATTGCATATGTTCTGGTGGGAGAGGATTCACCCGTAGGATCGCTTTGAGCGGATGCCGACGTTGAACCAGAAATTAAAAGAAGAACGAGAGATAGACCGAATACAAGTTCTCGTTGTAGCTTCATTCTGTTGTTAGTTAGTTGTTATTGAAAATTGAAAAGAATTTAACTCGGTGTGTATACTTAATTAAGTAATCTAAATCCCCGAGCTTACAATTCAATTTAGGAGAATTACAAAAAATTGCAATTAGTAATTCCCCAATCAGATTTCCTTCAAACTTAATTTAGCAACAGCTTCAACATGATAAGTTTGAGGAAACATATCTACCGGTTGAACTTCAATAACATCATAGACCTCAGATAGGATTTTTAGATCACGTGCCATAGTACTACTATCGCAGCTTACATAGACAATGCGTGGTACTTTCAGTTCACATAAACGGCTAACTACATCAGGATGCATTCCTGCTCTTGGAGGGTCTGTTATTAGGACATCCGGTGTTCCGAATTCCTGAACCATTTCAGGTGTGAAAACGTCTTTCATATCACCTTTTACGAAGGAAACATTTTCTACATTGTTCTCTTTAGCATTATATCGGGCGTTTTCCACTGCTACATCTACTAGCTCAATACCAAGTACTTTACTGGCTTTTTGGCTCATAAAAAGGCTAAGCGTTCCAACACCGCAATAAAGATCATATACAACATCACCATCTTTTAAATCTGCATAGGTTCTTGCTACTTCATACAGTTTTTCCGCTTGTGCAGTGTTAGTTTGAAAAAAAGCATTTGGATGAATTTTAAACTCAAACTCTCCAATTTTATCTCTTATATAGCCCGGACCATAAATCACATGCTCATAGCGACCAATAGCTACAGGAGATATCTGATCATTTACATTATTTACGATCGTTGTAATAACCGGAAATGCATTAAGTAATTCTTCTGATAAATGTTTTATAGTTTCAGGTTCATCTTTAAAAGTCACAAGATTTACCATAAAATCATCCGTATGGTGTGCCGTTCTGATCATAACATGGCGCAGGTATCCTGTTTTTTCGAAAGTGTTAAATGCCTCTATGTTATTTTCTTCACAATATTTCCTTACAAAACTGAGTATCTCAAAAGACTCTTTTCTTTGAAGATGGCATTCATTCAGGTTTAGAATTTTATCAAATCTCCCCGGGGCATGAAGCCCTGCAGCAAAACCAGAATCATCTACAAATTCTTCACTGTGGATTTCTTCTTCAGTGAGCCAGCGTCTGGTACTTACGCTATACTCCATTTTATTTCGGTAATACAGTTCTTTTTCGGAGCCTAAAGCCGGAAGAACAGGAGTATCTAATCCTCCTATTCTGTGAATATGGTCGGTTACCTGTTGAGTTTTAAACTCAAGTTGTTTTTGATAGGGAACATGTTGCCAGCTGCAACCTCCACATACTTTAGCATGTTGGCATAACGGCTCTGTTCGATCAGGACTGGGGTTAAGAATTTCTAAAAGTTTGCCTTCTCTGTAGTTTTTTTTACGTTTTATGATACGGGCTTTTACTTCATCTCCGGGCATGGTTCCTGTTACAAAAACCGCCATTCCATCTACTTTTCCAATGCCTTTCCCTTTAAATGCTGCTCCTTCTATAGTTAAGGTAACTTCATGACCTTTTTTTAGACTCATTCGTTGAGCTCTCCGGGGTTTTGTTGCTCATAATAAGCTTCAAATTCAATTTTTACCGCTGTATATGAATCTGACAACTCTTCAATTTTATTGGTTGCCTGTTCAAGTTGGCGTAGAGCTATGTTTGTAAGTGTCTGTAGAAACTTAACAGCAATTTGAGGATGACGTTCCATTAAAAGCTCAAAATCGGGTTTAAAAAAACCTAGTAAAGTGCAGTCGGTAATACAACGAGCGGATGATTTTCTTCTAAGATTATAACCGATTGAGAGCGCTCCAAAGCTATCTGAGGTTTCAAGTAGAAAGCCTTCTTGATCTTTGTTTTCTTCTGATTCTTCTCCAAGTGAGAAAGTAAGTTCAACTTTTCCATCTTCAATAAAATACATTCCCGTTCCGGGATCATTTCTGTAAAAAACGTATTCTCCTTCTTTATAGGTTCTCCTATGGCATAATTGTAAAAACTCGAATCGCTCTGCTGCAGAAAGATTTTTTATGAATCTGGAATTAAAAACGATTTGAGCCTGATTACGAAGGCGTTTTAATTTTTTACTCATAATCGATTATGTTTAAAATGAATGTCCAATACCAAAGCTAAAATATAATTTCCTGTTATTAAACCAACCTTCCTGAAGGTCATGAGCCCTAAAGGCAAAATCAAAACGAACTACTACATATTCCCAATCAAGACGTAAACCCAAACCGGAACCAACAGCGATTTGTTTATAAAAAGTATCAAACTTAAATCTACCTCGTTCCAATTCATCTTCTAAAGAACCATCCGAGGAAGATGAAGCATCCTGAGAATTGAAATCATTTCTTGGTCCGTACCAGATATTACCTGCGTCAACAAACCAGGCTGCGTGCCAGTTTGCACCGATTAAATCTCTTAAAAAAATCTGTCTCGCTTCAGTAAATGCGGCAAGCTTAATCTCTCCACCATTTATAGTTACGTCTTCCGGGGCAATTTTACCTGGACCTAGCTGGAAAGGAGCCCATCCTCTTATATCATTACTTCCGCCTGCAAAGAATCTCCGGTTTAGTGGTATAGTTTCATTTTTACCGTATGGGTGTGCAATTCCTCCAAATAAACGCCATCCAAAAACAGCACTATTAGAAATAGGATAATATTTTCTGTAATCTGCCGTCAGTTTTACATACCTGCTGTATGTAAGATTGTTATCGCTTAATCCCAAGAGGGAAGGAAGATTACCTTCTAATGTATCAGGAGTTATTACAAAACGATCTAAAGCATAAGGGATATTTCCTCCAGCAGAAACAGAATACTCACTGAAATACCCATAATTTCTTTTAATTAAATTCGTGTTTTGACTTCGGAAAGTATATCGTATTACTGAAGAAACCTGGGGTTCAAAATCCTGAAGGATTCGAATGTATTCCAACGAATTTTGACCAAACTCATCAATTAAATTATTTGTGAATTCTGATGAAGGGTCGGTATCAACAATATCTAGTTCAATCAGATCAAAGAAAGAAGAGAACCTGTTATTATGTTGTACTTCGTATTGATAGTTGAAACGGACATCAGAGTTGATATCAAAATATAGTTGATCAGACCTGCTATATGACAGGGAATATCTTGTTAATCCACTTGTGAAGTATCGGGTGTTGTCCAGAAAGGAAAACGGAAAAGCAATTCTCGGTATTGAATACTCTGTTCGGACCTCATAGCTTCTGAATAAAGAAGATTGAACCGTATCGGAAGGGGCTATTTCTTCTAATGTGGCGGCATTAACAAATTCAAAACTAGCATTAGCACCAATCGTTAATCTTTCTGCCTTACCAAAAACATTGTTATTTGAGTAATCCACACCAAATCCGGTACCGAAACCGTATCTCTTCATTCCAAATAATTCAGTACTGATACTATGTTTAATAATGGTCTCAAGATCAAAATAAACTGGAATTTCTTCTTTTGTAAAATCTGGACGGACACCATCTTTGTTCTGTCCGAATCTTTGAATATTTAGCATCCCTAAATTCTGGAATTCTTTAATCGTTTGTAGATATAACTCTTCATTATAGGTCTCCCCTGGAGTAAAAAGTATCTGGTCGCTTAAAAGAGAAAAACGGGTATCCGTTTCTGGTTCTTTAGAAAGGTAAATCTTATTGGTATCTGCTGTGAATGGGGGCCCACTTAGAGTATCAAATTGAGAATAATTATCCGGTTGTACAGGATCGGCGAGTTTAACTTCTAAATCACCAAATTTATAAACCGGACCCGGATCAATATTAAATTGAACATCCAGAAGAAGAGTATTAGCGGAGTCTTGTTTCACAAAAGCGATAACTGAATCGCGATCCACGGAAGCGTGGCCATTGTTTTTAAGAAAACTAATAATTCTAAGTTGTTCATTTTTTAATTCCTGAGTGTTGTATTGACGATTAACCCGGTATGAAGAATCTGATAAAGCCCGTCCCGTAAGAGGGCTTTGTATAAAAAAGCGTCGTTTTAATTCAGGGTTATCAAACCCAGGAAACCCTGAATAAGAAATCGTTTGAATCCGAGAAGCGGGACCTTCATCAATTATAAAAGAAACTTCAATTTTATCTTTTCTATACTCAACAATTGTGGTGTCTACGGTTACATTCAAAAAACCTAGAGATTCGTAATAAAGACTTATACGGTCCATATCGTTGATAACCGTTTGACGATTAAGGTATTGGGGATCTTCACCGAGACCGCCATTACTGATTCGCCAAATAAAATACCAGGGAGTAAATCTGGGGATTCCTAAAAACTCTCTATTAGTTCTTGTTCTGACGAGATTCTCAAGGGTTCGGCTTTTTACATAATTATTTCCTGAAAAACGCACTCTCCTCACAACATCTTCAGTATTTGTAGAATCGATGCCTTGAGCAAACGTATTTTCTGGAGACAAGAAACCAAATTGTAGCAGAAAAATACATGCTACACTAATTGAGAGCCTGTAAAAAGGAGATAGGGTTTTCAAGTATTATAAAGAAGCAAAGACCACACAAAGTGCAGTCTTTGGGTTTTTCCTGAATAAAAAAATAAAGTTCACGACTATACGTCGTCGTAGTCGAAGCCTTCGTCGTCTTCGTTATGAAAAAAGTCTTCCTTTCTTATATAATCAGGCCAAATATCCTCCATACTCTCGTAAATAGTGTCTTCACCCTCATCAATCTCTTCAAGTTCTTCGAGATTTACAATTACCTGAGTAGGAAGGCCGTTTCTTTCAGCCCATTCAATAAGTTCGTCTCTATTAGCCGGAAATGGAGCTTCGTCCAATGCTGCAGCTAATTCAACTGTCCAAATCATAGTATTACCTTTGGTTTAAATTTTTTTGTTCAATATATCTGGTACATTAAACATGTGAGCCATGTAAAATTCAAGTATTCATTAAATTTTTTTTGAGCTCAAATCGTGCCGAAAATATTGTTATCTTGGCACAAATACATCAACTAAATCCAATCAGGATTATTTTATGTTTAATGGAATAGGAACAACCGAAATTATCATCATCGCTATCTTCGTTCTGGTCTTCTTTGGAGCGAAGAGAATTCCTGAATTAGCCAAAGGTTTAGGTCAGGGAATTAAAGAATTCAGACAAGCCTCAAAAGACATCAAAAAGGAAATTGAAGACAGTTCCAAAGATATTGATGACGCCATAAATCACGAAGAAAACAAAACTTCTAAGTAAAAGAGGACGGTTTGACCATACGAACAATTGCTGAAGCCAGAGAAAAATTACTGGCTGGAGAAGTTACATTAAGAGAATTAGTAGAAGGATATAAATCGCAAATCATAGCACGAAACGAAGAGGTAAATGCCTTCGTTTATCTCGATTTTGATTCCGCTTTTGAACAAGCTGATGCTATCCAGAAAAAGGTAGATGAAGGTGACGCTGGCGCATTAGTTGGCGCAATAATGGGTATCAAAGATGTAATTTGTGAGCGTGGAAAACCCACAACTTGTGCGTCAAATATCTTAGAAAATTTCGAAAGTGTATATGATGCTACAGTTATAGAGAGACTTCAGGCTGAAGACGCCATTCTCATTGGTCGACTCAACATGGATGAATTTGCGATGGGATCTACCAATGAATACAGTAGATACGGAGCTGCAAAAAATCCCCATGATACATCAAAAGTAACGGGGGGATCATCCGGTGGAAGTGCTGCAGCTGTCGCTGCAAATATGGCGAATGCTACTCTTGGTTCAGATACAGGGGGCTCAATTCGTCAACCTGCATCTTATTGTGGAGTTGTTGGTCTTAAACCAACATATGGACGTGTATCAAGATATGGATTAGTAGCTTATGCTTCATCTTTTGATTCAATTGGTCCATTTGGAAATTCTGTTGAAGATGTGGCAATGGTTCTTCAAACTATCGCAGGATTTGATGAACGTGACAACACTTGTTCATCAAAAGAAAAAGCAGATTATGTGTCAGCGGTTAAAAACCCTGATAAGAAAATAAAAATCGGAGTCCCTGAATCTCTTTTTGGAGAGGGATTGGATTCGGAAATCGAATCCAGTATTAAAGAAATTCTTGATAAGCTTAAAAGTGAAGGAGCAGAGCTAGTTCCGGTTGAACTTCCACATTCAAAATATGCACTCGCCACCTATTACATTTTAGCTACCGCAGAAGCTTCTAGTAATCTGGCTCGGTTTGATGGAATTCGATATGGCCATAGGGCAGATAAAAATGAAGTTCTGGATGAGTTAAAATTAGAGGAAGAAGCGCTTAAATCTGCAATTAAGAGTGCAGAAGGTGATAATCTAATTGCTATCCAAAAAGAGCTGGATCGGTTAGACGCACCTTTAACCCGTTTATACAAAAAATCCCGAACTGAGGGATTTGGTGTAGAAGTGAAGCGTAGAATTATGCTTGGAACCTATGTTCTTAGTGCTGGTTATTACGATGCGTATTACGGAAAAGCACAGCGCGTCCGACGGCTCATACAGCAGGACTTTACCAATGCATTTAAAAATGTAGATGTAATTGTTACACCTACTGCTCCAACAACTGCCTTTGGTTTAGTTGAAAAGCAAGATGATCCGGTACAAATGTATCTAAACGATATTTATACAATTTCAGCGAATCTGGCCGGAATTTGTGGTATCAGTATTCCAGCAGGAACCCATTCTAACGGACTACCATTTGGTATTCAGTTCATGGCCGATTCTTTTCAGGAGTCAAAAGTTTTGAATGCAGCCCGACTTGTGGAGTTATTCCGTTAGTTTGGTATACTACATCAGATTTAACTAAAATTAAACTACATCAACATGAACCGCCTGAAAGGGAAATCGGTATTGATCACGGGTGCCACGTCGGGGATTGGAAAAGCATCAGCAATACAGTTTGCTGGACAGGGATGCAATCTCATTCTCACAGGTAGAAGAAAGGAACGACTTGAAGATTTGAGCAAAGTTCTGGTTTCCGAATATCAGGTTACGGTAGTCTTTGAGGTGTTTGATATTCGTGAACTGGATGCCTGCAAAGAATTTGTTTCGAATCTTGTTTTAGATGTAGATATCCTGATTAATAATGCAGGCTTAGCTGTTGGTGTTGATTCTGTGCAGTCCGGTGACTTTGATGACTGGGATACCATGATCGATACAAACGTCAAAGGCTTACTCGCAATGACGCGGCTTATCACTCCAAAAATGATAGAAAGAAATTCAGGTCATGTGATCAATATCGGTTCAACAGCCGGGCACGAAGCTTACCCCGGTGGAGTAGTATATTGCGCAACCAAACATGCCGTAAAAGCAATAACAGAGTCTACTAAAAAAGACCTTCACGGTACTAAAATCAGAGTGAGTATGGTCTCTCCAGGGTTAGTTGAAACAGAATTTAGTAATGTGCGGTTTAAAGGTGATGATAAACGCGCGGATTCTGTTTATAAAGGAATGCAACCACTTACAGCACAAGATATTGCAGAAATCATCGTATTCGTGGCTAATCGTCCCGATCACGTTAACATACTCGACTCAATTATAATGCCTGTTTATCAATCATCAGCTCAAATGGTTCATAGAGATGAATAAATCTGTAATCGTATTCTTCGTATTTTTATTAATTACTGCTTGTTCCCCCGAGAATAAATCAGGACTTCAGTTTTCAGACAAAGGAAGAGAAGTTCCTGTTTTTAATTCTGACTCAGCCTATCAATTTATTCAAACACAAGTTGATTTCGGTCCGAGAGTTCCAAATACCTATGGACATGTAGAGACGAGAAAGTATTTACAGGACAAACTTCGGAGTTATGCGGGTTCAGCAAATGTATTCTCTCAGGAATTCACCTCTGTTGGGTATTCAGGGGATCAATTGAATATGGCAAACATAATTGCAGCTTTTAATCCAACAGCAGCAGACAGAATTATGCTTTGTGCACATTGGGACACTCGTCCAAGAGCAGATGAAGATACTGCCCGAACAGCCGATTTTATTTTAGGTGCTAATGACGGAGGTAGTGGGGTTGGAGTATTATTAGAACTGGCGAGAATTTTCGCGGATAATCCACCGCCGCTTGGGGTAGATATTATATTCTTTGATGGAGAAGATTATGGCGTTCAGGGAGATCTTGCCAATTATTTTCTTGGATCAAGGCATTGGTCATTAAATCCACCTGTACCTGGGTATTCTCCTCGCTTTGGAATATTGCTCGACTTGGTTGGTGCTGTAAATGCAGAATTTCCAAAAGAAAGCTACTCAATGACTTACGCCCCTAACCTTGTGAATGAATTATGGGATATAGCAGAAGAAAAAGGGTATGATAATTTCTTTCTTAACAAACCTGGTGTGGGCATACAGGATGATCATAAGATGGTCAGCGAAAATACAGACATCCCCGTTATCAACATTATTCATCATTATAACACTCCTGAAAAAGGCAGAAGCGTATTCCCTGATCACTGGCATACTCATCAGGACGATATGCAGATTATAAGTAGGGAAACACTTCAGGCAGTAGGAGAAGTTGTTCTTGAATTAATATATAATCGCATCTGATGGACTATATTAGGCTTTCAATCTCTTTGAATGATGATTTCCATGAGCTGCTGATCGCAGAGCTTTTTGAGCTTGATTTCGAAGGTTTTGAAGAAGAAGAGAATAAACTTGTTGCTTCTATTCCAGCAAATCGATTCGATGATTCCAAAAGAGAAGAAATAGAGCGAATACTCCTCAGTTTTTCAGGTGCAGGGATAATTAATGAAGAATTAATCACTCCCCAAAACTGGAATCAAACCTGGGAGCAATCCATTAAACCTCAAAATATCGGTAAGTTTTATGTACGACCAACATGGGCATCTGAGAACAATAATTCTGATACGATTGAGTTATTGATTGATCCTAAGATGGCATTTGGGACGGGATATCATGCCACTACACGTTTGATTCTTGAATGGATTCCTGAAATAGTTAAAAAAGGAGATTCGGTACTCGATGCAGGTACCGGAACAGGTATCCTTGGTATTGCAGCATTGAAATTGGGAGCTGACTCAGCTTTCGGCTTCGATATTGATGAATGGAGTAAAGGTAATGCTGAAGAAAATATGGAGCTCAACCAGATAACTGGTTTTGAAGTAAAACTCGGTTCTATCGAGGTGATTCCAACAGATTCTCAATATGATGTGATCCTAGCGAATATTAACAGGAATGCGCTTATTTATCTTATTCCGGAACTGCTCAAATTTTTAAAACCAGAAGGGAAGTTGTTACTCTCAGGATTATTGGAAGAAGATGAGTCCACGATGTTATCTCAGGAAAGTCTGCAATCTCTTTCACATTTGGGAACTCGTCAACAACAGGAATGGATCGCAATGCTTTTCAGCTCATGAAAGCAGCAATAGATATTGGTACAAATACGGCACTTTTATTGATTGCTGATCTTAAGAAAGACGGCATTAAGGTAATTCACGAAGAACAACGGATTCCCCGTCTCGGACAAGGAGTGGATGAATCCAAATTACTTCATCCGGATAGTATGGAGCGTGTTCTTGATAATTTGAAAGAATACAAAGCTATTATTGAAGATGATTTCCCTCAGGTAGAAAATGTGGTAGTAACCGCAACCAGTGCTGTACGGGATGCCGGAAACAGAGCAAAATTTCTTTCAAGAATTAAAGATGAAACCGGTTTTGAAGTAAAGTTACTCAGCGGTGATGAGGAAGCTCAGTATACTTATCAGGGAGCTTTGACTGAAGTGGAAATTCCACGAGATCATTTTGCATTCGTGCTGGATATTGGAGGTGGAAGTACAGAACTGGCTTATGGGAATACAACGTCACTTTCGCAATATCACTCATTTGATATTGGCTCTGTTCGTTTTAAGGAGCGGTTTCTAAAGCATAATCCTCCTAAAAATGAAGAAATTGAAGCCTGCAGAAGAGAAGTGAATCATTTGCTCAGTGAAATCAAATTCGAAATTAGTAATAAAGTAATAGCTGTTGGAGTTGCCGGAACAGCAACATCGCTTGCAGCAATTATTCTGAACCTGGAGGAATGCGATAAGACGATAATTAATGGATATGGAGTAAAGCTGGATGCATTATCTGAGGTAATTGCTTCATTTAGCTCTAAAACCCATGAAGAAATTCTTCAGCTTTGTCCCCGTATCTTAAAAGGCAGGGAAGATATTCTATTACCGGGACTCATAATCATGGAACAATTCATGAAATTCTACCATCTTGATGAGATGAAGGTATCAACCGGAGGAATACGTCACGGAGCAATCCTTTTATCAGAAAAAGATTAAAATTTCCAATTTTCATTTACGCTAAGCTTTGTATTTTAAGCCACAATTTTTTGGTCAGTAATGTCGGATAACAGTAACAACCTTACAAATACTTCCCCGCGGGAAAACGCATCAGCGAGCAGCATCGAAGATGACAAGTTCGTAGCGGATGCTCTCGCCGGAAATGAGGATTCGTACCGTAAACTGGTAGACAAATATGACCGCCCGATTTACTTCCACATCCGAAAGATGATCAAAGAGACAGAAATGGTGGAAGATCTGGTACAGGAAGTCTTTATTAAGGCTTTCAAAAATTTGCAGACCTATAGCAATGAATATGCTTTTTCTACCTGGTTATATCGTATTGCGACCAATCATACCATAGATTATCTCCGAAAGAAGAAGCTGCAAACCTTCTCCATTAATGATCCGATAAAAACCAAAGACGGAGAAGTAGAAGTTCAGCTTCCTGATGAAAGTTTTTCTACAGATCAACCAATCATCAAAAAAGAACGAAAAGCAATCGTGCAGGATGCCATTGCCAATCTTCCTGAAAAATACAAAGCGGTTATTCAACTCCGACACATGGAAGAACTCAGCTACGATGAAATAGCTGATGAACTCGATCTTCCTTTAGGTACGGTAAAAGCCCATATCTTCCGCGCCCGTGAACTTCTGTATAAAGCTCTAATTGATAAGAAAGATAGGTTTTAGGGAAATAATAGTGTTTGGGTTTGAGTTATGTGAAATACTATAACTTAACCAGAAACAATGTTTCAAAAACTTCTACTCATCTTTGCTTTATTTTTTTTTGTGTAATTGCTCTGTCTCAAAAAAATTTATTGACACAAAAAAAGAGAACGCAATAAGAAAACTCAATCTTGATATTGCAGGTAAAAAAGTTCAGATTTATAAAAATAATGGAGACCTGCTTGCTGTAAGTAATTCTCTCTTGATTACTCAAGATAGCCTGTTCTACACAGAAAATTATTCTACATCTGTTTCATTAAGTGATTTAGGTTATCTTAAAATACCTCCAAAAAATCCAGAATTGAGACTATTACCGGGCTTTACACTTTTTGCAACAGGATTAATCTATGGAAGGTCAGGTAGTGAAAATGTAAGTCTTGGAGAAGCGTTGGGTAGGGCATATAATGGTTTTTTATTGATGTCTATTGGAGTAGTTGCCACAACAATCGGAATAATTTCGAACAGGAGTAATTATTATTATTTCCAGGAGGAAGTTAATTTAAATCAAAGAAGCACAAATAAACCGCCTTGCAGGAACCCAAGAAGCCGAAGGAGATGCTAATTATTCTAATATGAGTAAAGGTACTAACTAAGATTCCCCTTCACAATCTCCAGATTTCTTTCAAACCCCTCAAACCTCGTTCGTTTAACCGCACTTCCTTCGAAGATTGAATTGAATTCGTTAATCGTTAATTCACTGAATTGTCTTTCAGTTGCTTCCAGAACTTTTTGTCTTGGATGAAGATCAACAAACTGAGAAAGTTTGGCTTTGCTGTTCCAGGGGCATACATCCTGACAAATATCACATCCGAAGACCCAATTTTTAATGTCTGTATGGTATTGCTGATTTATTTCTCCTTTATGTTCGATGGTGAGGTAGGAGATACATTTCGTTGCATCCACTTTGTAGGGTTCATAAATGGCGTCGGTAGGACAAGCATCTAAACAAGCCGTGCAAGTGCCACAATGATCGGTTACAGGTGTGTCATATTCGGTTTCCAGATCAATGATCATTTCTGCGATAAAGAACCAGGAGCCCAGATTTTTATTTAAAATGTTGGAGTTTTTTCCTACCCAACCCAATCCGGCTTTTACAGCCCATGCTTTATCAAGAACCGGAGCGGAATCCACAAAATACCGGCCATCGATTCCTCCAACAAGTTCAGAAGTAAAATGGAACAACTCTTTTAGTTTCTTTTTAAGCACTTTGTGATAATCACGACCTTGAGCGTACTTTGCAATTAAAGGCTGATTTGTTATTCCAATTTGTTCATTATGTGAAGGGTGATGGTAACTCGCTAACAACGAGACCACGGTTTTTGAACCGGGAACGAGCAGGGTAGGGTCGACTCGCTTCTCGAAGTTATTCGCCATCCAGTCCATGGTACCATAACGATCTTCATCCAACCATTGAGCCAATCGTTCCGCTTCTGTATTTAAACGTTCTGCTTTTGCAAATCCGCAGGCATCAAAGCCCAGTTCGAGTGCATAATTTCGGATTAACTGCGTGTATGTCTGCTTGTTCATCATAACGATGAAGCAACTTAACTAAACCGGCTCTTTTTTCAGAGGGATGAGTTTATCGCCTTTCCAGATGAGATCCTGGACTTTACCGTCAATGAGCCGGACGGTACGATAAGGGTACTTTTTTACGACGGCGTAATCATGAGTAACCAACAAGATGGCGGTTCCCCTGTTATTAATTTGCTTCAGAATATTCATGATATCCTGTGTTGCTTTTGGATCGAGGTTACCGGTTGGTTCATCAGCCAGAAGAATTCTGGGTTCGTTTGCCAGTGCTCGGGCAATCACTACCCGTTGTTGTTCTCCACCGGAAAGATCAGATGGCATATTTTTTCTTCTGTGACTTAATCCCACTAACCCAAGTACTTCCAGTACTCTTTGTTTGATAAACTTTGGCTTTTCTCCGGTTACCTGAAGAGCAAAAGCCACGTTATCATAGATGTCACGATCCTGGAGGAGTTGAAAATCCTGAAATACAATTCCCATTCTTCTGCGAAGCATCGGAACCTGTTTCATGCTGATTTTATTAACCGGGAAATCAGTGACCCGAACACTTCCTTCATCCGGAACAACATCACGGTATAACAGTTTTAAAAAAGAACTCTTTCCAATACCGGTTGGTCCAATCAGATAGCAAAATTCACCATTATTAAGCTTAAAATTTACATTCCTTAAAACCGGTCTGTGTTCGTAGCTAAGGGAAACATTTCTAAGTTCTATTACTGTAGATTCTGACATTTAAGTACCATTGTTACACGTGCGCTGTTTTCATCGGCATCAATCAAATCAAAGCCTGCGTATTTAGCAACCAGATGATAAGGTGTTTGTTCCACAATCGACAGCATTTCATGTAAAGAATATGCACGCTGTGTATGAATTTCCCGGAAGCTGTTAATCACTTTCCCGGTTTCCTGATCGAGTTCTTCGATTTCAAACTCATTGTAATGAATTCTTTCCTTTGCATCGTATCTGCTGTTTCTGAAATACCGGTATTTTCCAGCAACACCTTCTTCATTATTCAGAAAGTCGACTGATTCCAAAGAGTTCTTTGGGGTAGAGAAATCATAGATAAGAAGTCCACCGGGATTTAAAATCCGGTATGTATTTAAAAGAAAAGTGTTTATTTCTTCTTTTTCTTTAAGATAATTCACGCTATCAAAAACGGTGTAAATACAGTCGAACTTTTTTTCAATAAGGATATCCAGATAGTTCATTGGAAAAAAGTCTACATTCAACTCAAATTCTGCTGCTTTCTGTTGCGCTATTTTAATCATAGATGCAGATAAATCGGTCGCAGTAATACTGTAGCATTCAAGTTCTGCTAGAGATAAGGCCAATGCACCGGTGCCACATGCTAACTCTAAAATATTCTGCGGATCATAATGATGTGTTTGCATAATCTCATCAATGAAATCAGCCCAGGATTCATAATCCACATCGCCCATCAATGTATCATACAAAGGTGCCAGGGAAGTATAAATGTCTTTTTGTTCAGGCTTCATACTTCATTTTGGCAAGTTCAACGGCGAGGTTATAGGCTTCAATAAATGAAGAAGGATTCGCTTTTCCCTGGCCTGCAATATTAAAAGCTGTTCCATGATCAGGGGAAGTGCGGATTATTGGAAGTCCTCCAGTAAAATTGATTCCTTTACCGAACGAAACCAACTTAAAAGGAATGAGTCCCTGATCGTGATACATTGCTAAAATGGCATCAAAGTCTTTATCAAAACGCTGACCAAAGAAACCATCTGCAGGGAAAGGACCATGAGCATCAACCCCTGATTTGCATGCTTTCTCCAGTGCCGGAGTAATTATTTCTATTTCCTCGTTTCCAATAACACCGCCATCACCGGCATGGGGATTCAGACCAAATACAGCAATTTTTGGAGATTCAATTCCAAAATCTTTAATCAAACTATTATTCAAAATCGAAAGCTTTCTAAGAATAAGTTCTTGAGTCAGGGTTTCAGAAACTTTTGAAATGGGAATATGTGCGGTTACTAAAGCAACTCTGAGTTCATCCGTTACGAGCATCATAAGTACTTCTTCAGTACCAGTCTGCTCAGCAAGAAATTCTGTATGACCAGGAATCTGATATCCTGCCAGGTTTACCGCTTCTTTCGAAATGGGAGCTGTTACCAAAGCATGACTTACTTCTAAAGAAGCTAATTCAATACCCAATTCAATAGATTGCATGGCAATTTTTCCGCTTTCTTTGTCAAGCTTACCTGGGAAAATATCGAGTTCCTCGACAGGAAGATCTAATAAGTTGATATGATCCGGATTAATCTGGTCAATAAACTCACATCTGTTCAAGTGGATAACAAGCTTGAGTTCTTTGGCATAGAAATCCAGGACTTCTTTTGGGGCAATGATAAGGGGAGAAGATTCTTTAAGATCGATTTTATCCATCGATTTAAGAATGATTTCAGGTCCAACCCCGTTAATATCGCCAATACTGATCCCGATAACAGGTTTCATATACTCATTTATTTCAGGCGATAAAGTAAGATCAATCGATAGGAAATAACAGCTTTATTCTGCGCCTCTTAGAACAAAATCTCCGAATCCTGTAGTTTTCTCAAAAACGAAAGTTTTACCGGGATAGGTCCATACTTCTATAACATCTCCATTGGTAGGGAATCTGCGGTCTTTTTTATTAGGAGGACCATATTTGATATAAACTTCTCCCTGATCCGTTTCATGTCCATTCGGATTGCCCGGGTTGCGATATTCTTTAAATGCAAAATCAACTCTTCGGAAATATTCTGCCATTAACTCATTATACACAGTGTTTGGAGTAGGGTCTTTGCTATCCCAGAACGCTCTGAATTTCTGTTCTTTTTCTCTGGCATTACCAGATTTGATTCGTTTAATTTCATTTTCAGAAACAATGAACTTCATATTCTCAATGGCGATATCCAGATTTAGTAAGCTGGCAGGCATATTTCTCCAGTAAGACTTAAAAAAGCTTTTAGCCACGGGATTTTTTTTATCTGAAGAATTGATTTCAACTACATAGGCTGAATTGTCAAAAGTAGAATTAGGAACTTTGATTAAAGCATAACTGAAATTTAATTTCGAATCGTTAAAGCTTAAAGAAGGGTCTTTACCGGAGCTAAGCACAGGAATTACTCCTGTCCTAACTTCATCCTTTATGATTTCAGAAGAATAAACAGATTCCAATTTAGTAGTATCTCGTCTGTTTGGGTTGGCTTTAAATACATTAACGGAATAGTTCAATTCTGGCGAATAGTTAGGAATTCGGGCAAGTATCATAAAGTCTTTTCCGAAAGGAACATTATCGTCCATATTCATGAGAACCATCTTGTCATCGGCTTTTTGTTCTCTGATGAGATAGATTTCGCCCATTGGTTTTTTATTCCAATCCCAAATCCGAACATTTTGTCTGTTAGAACTTCGTTCTCTAGTGCTTTCCATTAAACTCAGTTGCAGCACGTAATGATACATCCCCGACTCTAAGGTATTCGATAGCGAACCGGAAGCATATAAAGCTTTGGATTCCGTTTCCTGAAAGGTTTTGGTGTATAGTGTATCTGTCCATAAATCCCGTGTAGCACTTTCAAGATTGGAAGATTTTCTTCCCGCTTTTCCTTTAAAAATCTCTGAATTCAGTCGGGCTATGGTATAGTACTCCATGCCTTCAGGTTTCGTAATATCATCGTTAATTGAAATCTTTTTGTAAGGTAGAAAGTCGTTATCAAAACGGAAGATGAGAGATAGGTTGGCTTTTCCATCTTCAGTTGGAAGGATCAGATCATCAATGAAAATCTGAGGAGCATTGGCTCTGTTTACTAGATTTACATAACTGACCCGGTTTGAACGTTGAGCCCATAAAGAGGTTGATACTAATAAAAGAGCTAGTAGCAGAGAGAACCTTTTTTGCATTGTTTCAAATATTTAGTTCTGTGACCGAGCAGGAAATAAGTAATCGATCTTTAAAATTTCTATTTTCAACGAAATATTGTTGGATACTAGTATACAAAAACATTGAATTCTTACCTATGAGTACAACCTCGAAGCATTGGCTGAATGATTTAATACAAGAACTTCAAACACAGGAAGATGTTATAAAACTGGGTGGAGGAGCTTCCAGAATCGAAAAAGAGCATAGCAAAGGTAAATTTACCGCAAGAGAACGCATTGAAAAACTGATCGATGAAAAGAGTGATTTTTATGAGTTGGGTTTATGGGCCGGCTACGAAATGTACGATGAAGTTGGAGGATGTCCGGGTGGAGGAGTAGTAACAGGTATTGGAGAAGTGAGTGGTAGGACCTGTATGATTGTCGCTAATGATGCTACAGTTAAAGCGGGAGCATGGTTTCCAATAACGGCTAAAAAGAACCTGAGAGCACAGGAGATAGCCATTGAGAATCATATTCCTCTTATTTATTTAGTGGATTCGGCCGGAGTATTTTTACCCATGCAGGATGAAATTTTTCCGGATAAAGATCACTTCGGCAGAATGTTTCGGAACAATGCGGTTATATCATCAAAAGGAATCCCACAAATTGCCGCTATTATGGGAAGTTGTGTCGCCGGTGGTGCATATCTTCCTATTATGAGTGATGAAGCATTAATTGTTGATGGAACCGGAAGTGTATTTCTGGCTGGGAGTTATCTTGTTAAAGCAGCCATTGGTGAGTCAGTTGATAATGAAACGCTTGGTGGAGCTACTACTCATACCGAAATTAGCGGAGTTACTGATTATAAAATGAAGGATGATGAAGAATGTCTAACTACTATTCGAAATCTGGTAGATAAACTTGGACCATTTGATACTGCCGGATTTAATAAATCAGATGCAAAAGAGCCAAAACGCCCAGCTTCAGATATATATGATATTCTTCCCGAATCCAGGACTTCTCAATATGATATGTATGAAATTCTTGATTGCATTATAGATGATGGCAGCTTTACCGAATTCAAAAAAGGATACGGACAGTCCATTATTACCGGATATGCCAGAATTGACGGTTGGAGTGTGGGAATTGTAGCTAATCAAAGAACCATCAATAAAACCAAAAATGGTGAGATGCAAATTGGCGGGGTGATTTACTCTGATAGTGCTGATAAGGCAGCCCGGTTTATTATGAATTGTAACCAAAAGAAAATTCCTTTAGTCTTTTTTCAGGATGTAACAGGATTTATGATTGGTAAGCGAAGTGAACATGGGGGAATTATAAAAGACGGCGCTAAAATGGTGAATGCAATGGCGAATTCTACCGTTCCGAAAATTACTATCGTAATTGGAAACAGCTATGGTGCCGGAAATTATGCCATGTGCGGACGTGCATACGATCCTCGATTCATGTACGCCTGGTCAACAGCGAACATCGCTGTGATGAGTGGAGCTTCGGCCGCTAAAACTTTACTTCAGATAAAAGTCGCATCAATGAAAAAGAAGGGAGAGGAAGTGAGTAAAGAAAAGCAGGCTGAACTGATGAAAGAAATCACTGAGAGTTATAATAAGCAAACGGATGTCAGATATGCTGCGGCTCGGTTGTGGGTGGATGGAATTATTCATCCTTTAGAAACCCGTGATCGGATTTCGAATGCAATAAAATGTGCTAACTTAAATCCCGAGATTGAGGAGTATAAGACGGGTGTGATTCAGGTATAGTACTCGAATCAAAGCTTAAGAATCTCATTTTTGATACAATCTTTTCATTCAGATAATCAACGAGCCACGTTTTATCGTTGGCTGATAAATGCTCTCCGAAAAATAAATCGCCTTTATTATAAACAATAACCGGGTTTTCCGAGATAAAACCTGAATCAAAAGAGCCTGAGTTCATTAATTTGAAACTGTTTCTAGTTCTGTTTCTCATTGCAAGGTGATTTTTCTTCTCAATGGACATAAGGTCCTTATATGGTATTACCGTTTCACCTTTACTGTACATTGTTCTCTTACGAACAATCAGTTCTTGATCTTTAATCAATATTTCCTGAGTTCCAAAAACAGAATTTATTACTCCAAGTATTAATCCAATTCCAACTAACCAAAAAGGAATTGAAAAAGCAGCAAAAAAGATGGAAGCATTTAACGCCATAGAAGTCCAGAATACAAGAAAGGCATTCCAGAAAATGGCAAAAAAGAAAGTGCCTCCAAGTTTAGCAGAGAACCCTTCCGGTTTAATTGTAACTAAACTTTGTTGATTCCGTGTTTCCTCAACAATAATTTTTTTTGAATGATCTATTTTACGATTCTTTGTTAGGTCACTAATTTTTTGATTCATTATACCCTCAAATAATAAACAGACTTTGAAAACCTAATAGTAAAGGATGCGCTATAAACTTCAAAAAAATCCTCCGATCATATGCTTGAGTGTGGAAGCCAGTTTCACTTTGCTGGATTTTATGGCACTGTTTGCTTGTCTGTTACTTGGAGTGTTTTTTGCGCTGTTTCTGTGGATTTTTGCCGTAGCAATCCTGATTAAGTTGTTTACCCGAAATGATTATGAGTTTAGTTCTGATACCTATTCCTTAACTCAATATCTCAGAATATTCAGCTATTTCAGGATTAAAAGAAGAACTATTTCTTTTGATGAAATAGATCGCTTTTTGTTCTCCAATTTTGATTCAGGTCAGGCTTTGGTGGAAAGAGGGCTCATTAACAAAGAATGGTTTACTTTGGAAATTATAACCAAAGACCAGCAACGGATTCAGTTAGTTAAAGCTTTGCCCGATGAATTAGAAGAAATGGATCGGCTGTATTTTGAGCTGAAAGAATATCTGGGAGAATGGTTTAGATTTGAAGTGGAATATGAAGAGCTGAAGACTTCATGAAAATTTATATCACGGTTTAATGAATTAATAAACGCTATCATTCAATAAAAACATGATTCATCACAAACATTCACTTCTGCTTCTTATTCTAAGTCTGTTTTTTGTTACCTGTAAAGATTCCGGTACCGGTAGTGAAGAAACAGATCTTGAACCAAGTTTGAGAAATTCTCCAACTTTTCCTGTTGGGTATGCAATCCAACGTACACATCTGGATGATTTTCAATATCTCCAGCTTTTAAGAAATGAAGCAAGCAGTATTTCTGCTGAGTACGAGATGAAGATGAATCCGATGTACAACAATCAGAATGCAGTCGATTATGGAATAGTCGACCAAATAGTTGGTATTGCTGATGAATTGGAAGTTCGTGTTCATGGACATGCATTATTATGGCATAGTGCTGTTCCCGGTTGGATGAATAGTTTTTCCGGAACAGATGCCGAATTTGAATCTCTTATTGAAGACTATGTTAAAGATGTTGTCAGTCGTTACAGAGGACAGGTTGCCAGTTGGGATGTGGTAAATGAAGCATTTGAAGATGGTTCAGGGAATCCTCTAAGAAATAGTGTGTTCAGACAAAAAATGGGAGATGATTACATCGAAAAAGTCTTCAGATGGGCAAGAGAAGCAGACCCGGATGTTTTATTGTTTTATAATGATTATAACTTAGCAGCCAATGGTTCTAAACTTGATGCTGTTCTGGATCTAGCCGATGATTTTATAGCAAGAGGGATACCAATTGATGGTATTGGTTTCCAAATGCACATATCTTATAACTGGCCTTCAGAACAAAATATCATGTTGGCTACCAATAAAGTGGTTTCACGAGGTTTACAAATACATTATTCAGAATTAGATATCCGTGTGAATCCTGATGGGGCTTCCGATTCTTATACTCCTGAATTGGATCAGAGATTTACAGACAGGACAGAATTTATTTTTAATTTCTATAAAAACTTACCCGAAGAATCACAGTTTGGGATTACCTGGTGGGGAGTTAAAGATGATGATACATGGTTAAGAGATTTCTGGGATAACCAAAATGAGTGGCCATTACTATTTGATAGCGAATTTAATCCAAAACCAGCAGCGCAAGTTATCATCGATTTATTTGAATAGCTACACTTATTGATTGATACTGATTGGAGTTCCAACTTCACCAATATAAAAGGCGATAAGAACTGTAGGGACATCTCCCGTATTTTTCCCGGCATGCCAGGTATTCATCACTTCAACAATTGGATCACCAGCTTTAAACACTTTCGATTCACCGTTTTCTTTCGTTACGGTTAATTCACCTTCCAGAATCATTCCTCCAAGTGGAGTTGTATGTTTATGAACTGGTAGTTCAAATCCGATCGGCATAGTAATTTTTGAAATGGTGATTTCAGGTTTTCCGGTTGGATAGGCTTCAATAACAGTTCCATCCCAGCTTGTTGAAGTCTTTGAAAGAACTTCTACTTTTACGGTTTCTTCCTGGGCATGGACTTGAAGCGAAAAAAAAAGTATTAAAAGAATAGATAAACTGAAGCTTTTCATAAGTAAAAAATTTGTTTAAAGTGTAGTTGTAAACTTAAATATTTGATATTACTTACCCGTCCAGATACCAAAATAATACTATCTATTCAAAATAAAATATGGATTATCATCGGAGCTTATTCTATCAACTTCGAGAGTATCAATAAAGAAATTGATCCCAAATGTTTCAAGCCTGTGTGCATTTCTAAATCCTAATGTATATATGCCTTTTTCTAGTTCAAATTTTATTTCAGTTTTAGCGGGACCAATTGAAGTAAGACAAACATCTGATTCTAGTTCATTTCTTAATGGAATAATAGAAATATGTTTTGTTTTTGAAACATCATATTCTGTAAGGATTGTATAGTTTGAACAAGGTAAAGTTTCTATCGTTTTCATTTTTATTGTAACAGGAGAATTATTGCCCTCACTTGCTGTGACTGAAAATTCAATTGGTGAGTCATAATCCGTATTAGTAATTAGATGCTCCTTTGAGCAACCAATCAACCCTATTAGGGTTAAAATAATTACAGTGTAATATAAATTTTGACTCATATTTGATTCATTTCTTTTAAACGCTAGCCAAAATCTCATTCAGCGTTTCACTCGGTCTCATAGCCACATCCACTTTTTTGCGATCTACTCTGAAGTAACCACCAATATCAACAGGAGAACCTTGTACACCAATGAGTTCATCATTAATGGAAGATTCCTTTTCAGCCATTGCTTCAGCGATTGGAGTAAATCGCGTTTTTAACTCTGTATCTTCATCCTGATTGGCAAGCGCTTCAGCCCAGTACATAGCCAGATAGAAGTGTGAGCCCCGGTTATCAATTTGACCCAATCTTCGTGCTGGGGATTTATCATTCTGAAGGAATTTGGAAGTCGCTTCATCCAGAGTTTCTCCTAATACTTTTGCTTTGGCGTTATCAAAGGTTTTGGAAAGATGTTCCAGGGAAACAGCAAGGGCAAGGAATTCACCTAGTGAATCCCACCGAAGGTAATTTTCTTCCACAAACTGCTGAACGTGTTTTGGAGCTGATCCACCGGCACCGGTTTCAAATAAGCCACCACCATTCATTAATGGAACAATAGAGAGCATTTTGGCGCTGGTTCCAAGTTCCAGAATAGGGAAGAGGTCAGTGAGGTAATCACGTAGCACGTTTCCAGTTACAGAGATGGTATCTTTTCCATCTTTGATACGCTCCAATGAAAACTGAGTAGCTTCAACAGGACTCATAATATGAATTTCCAGTCCGCTGGTATCGTGATCTTTTAAATAAGTATTTATTTTTTTGATAAGTTCAGCATCATGAGCTCTGTTTTTATCCAACCAGAAAACAGCTGGAGAACCGGTATCTTTAGCGCGGTTTACGGCAAGTTTTACCCAGTCCTGAACCGGAGCGTCTTTCACCAGACAAGCTCTCCAGATGTCACCTGTAGAAACAGTATGCTCAATCATAGTATCACCGGAATCAGTTACAACTCTGACTTTTCCAGGTGCAGATATTTCGAAAGTTTTGTCATGTGAACCATATTCCTCTGCTTTCTGGGCCATTAAACCTACATTGGGAACACTTCCCATGGTCGTTGGATTGAAAGCACCATGTGTTTTACAGAAGTCGATTGTGGTTTGATATACCCCGGCATAGCTGCTGTCAGGAATAACCGCTTTCGTGTCCTGAGTTTTGCCTTCCGCATTCCACATACAACCGGAAGTACGAATCATAGCTGGCATGGAAGCATCGATGATTACATCACTTGGTACATGTAAATTAGTAATTCCTTTATCGGAATTTACCATCGCTAAATCCGGGCCGTTTTCATAAGCAGCTTTAATATCGGCTTCGATTTCAGTTTTTTCATCTGCTGGTAGTTCTTCAAGTCTGGAAACTAAATCACCAAAGCCATTGGTCACGTCCACACCAAGTTCTTTAAAGGTGTCGCCATGCTTTTGGAATAGCTCGGAGAAATAAGCTTTTACACCATGACCGAAAATAATAGGATCCGACACCTTCATCATGGTTGCCTTCATATGAAGAGAGAATAGTACACCCGATTCCTTTGCATCAGCAACTTGAGTATCCAGGAAGTCAACTAAAGCAGCTTTACTCATAAAAGTACCGTCAATAATTTCTCCTTCCTGAAGTGGAATATTCTGTTTCAGTACCATTACACTTCCGTCTTCGGCTACATGTTCTATTCGTGCATTGGTTGCACCTTCAATAGTCACAGATTGTTCATTTGAACGGAAATCACCTGAACTCATTGTTGCTACATGAGATTTGGAATCAGAGCTCCAAGTACCCATTGAATGCGGATTATTACGTGCATATTCTTTTACCGCTTTTGGAGCACGACGATCTGAGTTTCCTTCTCTGAGCACCGGATTAACCGCACTTCCTTTAACTTTATCGTAGCGGGACTTGATTTCTTTTTCTTTATCATTCTTGGGTTCTTCAGGGTAACTTGGTAGAGCATATCCTTTGTCCTGCAATTCTTTAATCGTAGTAGTTAACTGTGGTACTGAAGCACTGATATTCGGTAACTTGATAATATTCGCTTCCGGAGTTTTTGCTAACTCACCAAGCTCCGCTAAAGCATCTGCTTCTTTTTGTTCGTCTGTTAAATAATCCGGAAAGTTCGCGAGTACACGTCCAGCAAGGGAAATATCCCGGGTTTCCACTTTAACTCCAGCAGCTTTTGTAAACGCTTCTATTATGGGTAAAAAAGAATGAGTAGCAAGGGCAGGGGCTTCGTCGGTATAGGTATAAATGATCTTGGCTTTATCGTCGGACATGGGTACTCTGAATGAATATTTTGAAGTTAGTTTTCAGGGCGAGTAAACTACGAAAAATGAGGGGGAATTTGGAATATTTGAATAAAGAATTAGGAATTATAGAAAGGTGCTTTCTATTCCTAATTCTTTTATTCCTAATTCTTATATTCAGGGCACGATTGGCGGAATAGCTCCGTTGGTTTCTATAAAGGTTAACGAACCAGAGATACCATGCTTAGACCCATGTTCGGCTACAGGCCAAAAATTAAAAAATTCGATTTACCATTTCGGTACTACGATCCCGAGAAAGAGGAAAGAGAAAATAACCGGAGAAAAAGACGGATTAAGTTTCAAACGCATAATCGTGTAAAGCCAAAACAAAATATCCGAGTACTGGGATTAGCATTACTATTGGCTTTAGTAGTTTATATCATTTCACTTTAAAACCGGATTTATTCGTTGAGCGAGACGCAGGAGCGCACCTCTGTTATACACCAGTTACCACCCGAAATCAGCAACAAAATAGCTGCCGGAGAGGTTATTCAGCGTCCGGCTTCTGTAGTTAAAGAGTTACTTGATAACGCTATTGATGCTGGTGCTGATCATATAAAAATCATAGTAGAAAACGCAGGTCGTACGCTTATCCAGGTTATTGATAATGGATGCGGTATGAGTGAAGATGATCTGCCTTTGTGTTTTGAGCGTCACGCCACTTCGAAAATCAATTCCATTGAAGACCTGTTTAAAATCAAAACCATGGGCTTCCGTGGAGAAGCGATGGCTTCTATTGCATCTGTTTCTCAGGTATTAGTGAAATCAAAACGAGCTGAAGATGATAACGGCTGGGAGTTTGAAGTCTGGGGCGGAGAAGAACGTGATATCAAACCAACAGCCACAGATAACGGAACTTCTATTTCTGTCCGTAATTTATTTTTCAATGTTCCTGCACGTCGACAGTTTTTAAAAACAGATGTTACCGAATTAAGACATATGCTTCGTACCGTTCAGTACGCAGCATTAGCTAATACCGATATTGGGTTTGAAGTAGTCGCTGATGGGGAAACTATTTATAATCTACCCATTCATTCCCTAAAAGATAGAATTACTCAAATTTTTGGATCCCCCTACAAAGCTAGTTTGATTGAATTTCAGGAAGAAACCAGCTATGTGAAAATTCATGGTTTTGCTTCTGATCCAAAATTGGCTAAGAAAAGCAGGGGAGAACAGTTTCTTTTTGTAAATGGACGACCATTCCAGCACAGGTATCTTACTCATGTGATTCTGAGTTTATATGATGCCTGGACAAGAAATAACGAATATCCGTTTTATGCTCTTTTCGTCGAAATTGATCCAACAAAGATTGATGTAAATGTGCATCCGGCAAAAATGGAAATTAAGTTCGAAGATGAGCGGAGTATTATTCAATTAGCCAGATCGGTAGTAAACCGAGCATTGAATAATCACTTTAATGTGCCTTCAATTCCTCAGGAAGAAGATTCTTTCTTAAGTGATGATACTTCAACCAAAGGATTTGATTCAGGTTTTTCCTTTAATACTCCTGCAGCACGACCCCGACTTGGAAAAGATGTTGAGTTTCATATTCCATCAAGAATTAATATAAATCCTGTAAAGGGTAGAGGTGATGAGTTTTCTGAATCATTATATGGAAGAACAGCACCTGAAAAATCATCGGATTCTTTTGGAAACGATTTCGGAAGTAAAACAGAATCTGTTCCCGTTGATAAAACCTTTTGGCAACTTCATAATACTTACATCATAACTCAAACCCGAACTGGTTTGTGTATGATCGATCAGCATCTGGCACATAAGCGTATTATTTTCGAAAAAGCCTTAAGCGCTACAGAAGCCGCTCTTCCAAGTACTCAGCAACTCTTATTCGCTCAAACTTTAGAGCTTTCTGCCTCGGATTACACCCTATTGAAAGAATTGCATCCGATTATCCAACAAATGGGATTTTCAGTTCAGCTCCTTAGTGGAAATACGGCAATGATAAATGGTGTACCTGCTGATATAGAAATCGGGAATGAGCAGGAAGTACTGGTTTCTATGCTTCATCAATATCAGGAGTTGGGGCAGAAACTTAATTTAGAAGCACGCGACCGACTTGCAATCGCATTTGCTGCTAAAGCAGCTATCCCAAGAGGAAAGAAAATGACTGAGTTGGAAATGGAAAGTCTGGTCGATCAACTTTTCTCCTGCGAACAACCTTATCTTGATCCTTTAAAAAAACCAACAATCGTGTATCTTTCACTGGACGAAATTCAATCAAGATTTCGTTAATGGTTAATCGTTATTCGTTTTGCCAATTAACGAATAACGATTCAACGAATAACAAAGAATGAACATCCTCGCTATAGAACCATTTTACAGCGGCTCTCATAAGGCTTTTTTAAAAGGATTAGCGAAGCATTCAAGTCATAACATCATTCCAATAAAATTGAACTATAATGGATGGAAATGGCGAATGCATGGTGATTCTCTCACTCTTGCCCAACTTACCAGTGAAGTAAAAGAGGATATCGATTTACTGCTAACAAGTAGCATGACCAATCTCCCTGCTTTTCTGGCACTTAATAACCCAAGATTTGCTCACACTCCTAAAATCATGTATATGCATGATAATCAGTTTACAAGACCGATTCCGGAGGGAGAAACCAGAGATATGACTTATTGTTATATCAATTATTTGAGTATGCTGGTAGCGGATAAACTGTTGTTTTCGTCACAGTTTCACCTGGATGATTTGTTAGGTGCTCTCCCAAAATTCCTGGATAATTTCCCGGACGACAAGCATTACAATACTGTGGATCAGATCAGGGAGAAGAGTGTGGTGATGTATCCCGGACTGGACCTGAAGCATTTTGACGCGCAACAGGATACTCGAAAGAAAAATGATCGACCCGTAATTGTTTGGAACCAGCGTTGGCAGTTTGACCGGAATCCCGCCATGTTTTTCAGAGTATTGAACCGGTTAAATGATATCGATCTTAAATTTGATCTTATTCTGGCTGGAGATACAAAACATGAAAAGCCAGAGGAATTTCAGAAAGCCTGGAAACGATTTGGGCAGCAAATTACGCACTTTGGTTATGTAGATGATAAAGAGGCCTACAGCAAGTTACTTCATTCAGGAGATATTGTTGTTTCAACAGCGACCTACGAGTTTTTCTGTGTATCCATTATGGAAGCTATTTATTGCGGCTGTCATCCACTGGTACCCAAAAGTTTACACTATCCGGAACTAATCCCTGAAACGCTTCATAACCCATTACTTCATGCACCTGTTTTGTATGAAAACGAAGATGAACTCTTCAAGTTCATGAAAGACCTGCTTACGGAAACGACTAAACCCCTTCCAAAAGCCACCCTTCAGAATATCAACAAACATTTGGAATGGAGTCGCCAGTACCGAAAGTTCGATCAACTGTTTGAGGAGATGGTGGGGTAAAACTAAGACTATTTAACTCATTGTAAAAAAACGACGTTTAGTTTTTTAATTATCCATTGCCTCTTTATGTTTAATTGCCTGGTCCACAATACTTGAGGCTACCTCAATCCAATTCTCATCATTATATAATCTTTTTTTATCCCTATTAGTGTCTAATTCGATAAGGAAATCTTTTAGATCATTTGAATTAATATCAGCCCAATCAGCAAGTCTGTTAACATTAAATTTGGCTTTTAGATTATCATAGTTACTAATTAGGAAGTTCTTAATTCTTTCTGAAAGGTTCGGGACAAATATATTTATTGGAATATTTGATAGGACTTCATCAATATTGATTTCATCTTTCAAGCTCTCCATATATAATTCAGTCATGTCTATTGAAATACCTGTTTTATATGCGGCAACAGACTCAAAACCCTCTCTCAGATGATTTTTTTCAATATCGTCTGCTATCTTAGGAATACTATATAATTCTGTTCCCTCAATTGGCAATACAGCAATAAAACCTTCATTAATTTTATCAGCTGGTATTAAAGGCTCAATTTCATTTTTAAGAAAATCGCCTGCATCTTGAAATGCACTGCTTGGATAAATTATTCTAGTTGAGACATACTTTATATTTTCAGGAAGCCGGCTGGGATTAGGATAAGAATATTTAACATGAGGAAATCTATCTAAAGCTTGTTTTACACCTGGGATATTTTGAAACTTTTGAGAAAGAACGAGAAAGGCTTTTGACCTTACCGCTTTTTTTTGAAGTTCATCCTTAACTCGGTTCCTTAAATTTTTTTCAAGTTGTTTGACATTTAGTTTTCCATCCTTAATTAGAATGGATAGTGTTCTTCTAAATTCTTCAGACTGTTCTTTTTCTAACTTTAGGTTAAATGAAAGATTGTAAGTCTTATTATACTTTCTTGTGAGTTCATCAGTCTTTGATTTAAAATCAAGCTCTACAACATCTTCTTGAAGTTTTTTCCCATTTAAATAATTGTCATAATATTGAATTACTGTTTTAGCTCCTTCATCAAGATTAATAAAATCATATTTTTCGAAAATTGAAGCGATTGCAGTTTTGTAAACTCCTGATTTTAAAATGTCTACTTCGTTTTCAATTTCATGGCATAATGTTGATAGAATTATTGCATCTTTTTGTACTTGTTCTAATTCTTGATGAGAATTTATAATAAACACAATTATAGAGTCTTTTCTGTAGTAGTCGATCTCTGAATTCTCAATCGAATTTAATAGCCATTCACTATCAAAACTTAATTCCGTTTTTTGCTTTAAAAATTTTAATATGGGCTTTAATTGGTTTTGAATCTCTTTCCGTTTCTTTTTTTTCTTTCGGCGTTCTTCTATTGCAGTTGATAATGGATCATAAAAAAGGAATAAGCTCCCAATAAAAATTGCTAGAACTAATTTAACTTTTGGGTATTCTTGACTTGGAAGTACTTCATCTAAATAAATTGCTCCTGAAATTAAAACTGCCCCAAGTATTCTAAGGAACAAATCACTTATCAAAAATTTGAGAAAAGCTAATATATACTTCCAAATCCAATTAAGAGTTGAGACGAAATGTTTTCTAGTTTTCTTGACTATTGTTTTCATTAGTTAATCTAAATAAAAAGAAAATTACTTCTATAATTTTACTTACTTAATCTATAGATGTAAAGTGAATAAATTCAATCGGATTTCAAAAATAATGAAATGAGAAAACTCTGTCCCTCTTTGGAGAGGGACAGGGTCAAAACTTGTTTTGGCTCAGGGAGAGGACAGGAGCGAGGAAGAAATTTTAATTCACCACCGTCCTCCCTCTGAAATCAAACAAGTTTGATTTCGGTCTCCCCCCGAGGGGAGACATGATAATTACCGCTCATTAAAACCTTTTCCCGCATAAATCTTATCCTCACAGCGATTGATTCGGGCAGCTCTTGTTTCGGATTGCTTGGCCCCGGAGAAATGGAGGAGATAGCCTCTCTGGCGACCGGGAGTTAAAGCGTAAAAAGCTTTTTTGTAATTTGGGTCTTCTTCGAATTTATCCAACAATTCCTGTGGGACTTCAAACTCGGAGGTATCCTTGAATTCTACTTTAAGTCCCTTTTTTTCAACCTCAATCGCATTTTTAATGATGGCTTTGATCTGCTCTTCCTGTTCAATGATTTGGGAAACATCGGTAAACCTGATCTGCCGACCAGCCTGCATATTTTCAGTGGGTTGGACCAGAATTTCGACCGGATCTTCCAATAAAGCTCCTTTAAAGAAGCTCAATGCATAGTAATCTTTAAAACAGCTGAGAATTACCACATTATTTCCGTCATAGCAGTAGCATGGTTGATACCACTTCAAAGCTTCTGTTAATCCACATTCCAAAGCAATACGCCTGGATTCTATCAACTCGTCTTTCCATTGTTTGGCTTTTTCAATGAATGTGTCGACTTCAGGTATCATAGTTTTTATTTACACAAGAGAAGGGTTTCAACCCTTCGTGATTAAAGTTACAATTGATTCAAAAACTCAACCATCAATGTATAATAATCTTCGAATTCGGTAAAGGGCAGGGTTTCATACCGGTCGTAAACGTCGTGATAAGCCCGAATTCCTCCAAGTGTATAAATGTAAAATCCAGGGACTCCGACTTCATTGAAAGCACAATGATCGCTGTTGCAGGCTGTACCCCGGATTTTAACCTGCGGGAGAAGGTTCTGGTTTTCGTTGATTTCAACTAACCGATCAAATTGATTTCGATAAACAGAGCCATTCACGACCTGAATGCCTTCATCTCCGGTTCCCGCTAAATCGAAGTTGAGCAGAAATTTCACTTTTGAAAGATCAAACAATGGGTGTTCCACAAAATATTTTGACCCCAACAAACCGATTTCTTCTCCTCCAAAAGCAATGAATGCCATATTGAAAGGTGCTTTGTTTTTCGAAAAGTGTTTTGCCAGACTCAATAGCATCGCCGTTCCGCTGGCATTGTCATTGGCTCCGGGGAAGAGGGCAGAGCCCATTTTTCCGAAGTGATCATAGTGAGCTATAATTACAATCAATGAATCCTGGTTTTCTCCTTCCAGATAGCCAACTACATTTTGGGTTTTGTATTTCTTTTCCAGTTTTGTCTTCAGATTAACCTTGATTTCTGTGATCGGAGTATCAACACTATCAGCAAGTACAATAAAAGCCGGTTTAGCATATTGTTGCTGAGCTCCGTGCCAAGTCAATTTTTCGGAGGTAAGTTCTATAGTTCCTGCGGCCGGATTGCTTTGATTGTATTTCAAAAATCCAATGACGCCCTGAATGCGCTCCAGTTCTTCTTTAGTGAAATCCTCTTCGCTATAGCTATCTACCGCAATGAATTTATTGCCAGAAGATCTGAGTTTGGTTCCCAGTAATTCGTCACTCATAATTTCATCAATCGAAAGCCGAACTACATCATATGTCCCTTTTATGGAAGGAGAACCAGGGGTTACTACGAAATCATAACCTGTTTGTAGTTTTTGTCCGTTTACTTCCAGTTTAATTTTGTTGGGAAATGTATTTACAGAGGCTTCAAATTTTTGGAAATAGTCTTTGGTGTAGGAGAGAAGTCCGAATTTTTTGAATTCATCCCGGATAAATTCCGCAGCGATTTTATCACCTTTCTCTACATAACCCCGACCTTTAAATTCTTCAGAGCTTAACGTCTGAACTACTTCTTTTGCATAGGGGAGAACCTGAGCTTTTGCCTCGTTCAGGAAGAAAAAGCAAAACAGGAAGAATATACTAAAACGGAGCATCCTCATCATCTGGAGCTGGATTATGAGGCATTATGGGTGAATCAGACTGTGGAGTAAAATTAGCTTGCAGCATATCGTTGGAAACACCTCCCATTAAAGCAGGGTCATTAGATTGGGAAGTCAGATTTTCAAATCGTGCATAATCTTTCACAAAATAATGCATCTTGCTTCCTACAGGACCGTTACGTTGCTTTCCGATGATCACTTCCGCAAGTCCGGCCGTAGACTGACCTTCAGCAGTTGTTGTAATTCCATAGTATTCGGGACGATAGAGAAACATTACAATGTCGGCATCCTGCTCGATGGAACCGGATTCACGAAGGTCACTTAGCTGTGGACGCTTATCACCCCCACGTTGCTCCACGGCACGACTCAACTGTGATAGCGCAATTACCGGGACATCCAGTTCTTTGGCAAGGGATTTGAGTCCCCGGGAAATAGAGGCGATTTCCTGTTCACGGTTTCCTGAGTCTTTTGAAGAACCCTGCATAAGCTGCAAATAATCAACGATTACTAACCCGATATTATGTTCCGTCTTAAGGCGTCTACATTTGGTTCTGAGTTCCATTAAGGTGATGGCAGGCGTATCATCAATAAAAAGATCAGCAGCAAATAAATCGCCCGCAGCATCAATGAGTCGCTTAAAACCATCGTCATCCAGTGTTCCTTTTCTGGCCTGATCTGCTCTCACGCGAGCTTCCATAGTAAGAAGACGTTGTACCAAAGATTGGTTCGACATTTCCAGAGAAAAAATGGCAACCGGAGTACGCAAATTTTCATCGGGATGCATTGCTGCATTCCGAGCCGCTGTTAGTACAAAAGCTGTTTTTCCCATCGATGGACGTGCTGCAATAATTACCAAATCGCCATTTTGCCAGCCGGCTGTCATTTGATCAACAGCAAGTCCGGAGGGAACACCGGTAATTCCATATTTCTTACCACGCATATCTTCAAGATAGGCGAGAGTATCTTTCAGAATATCAGCAACGGGTTTTGCAGTACTTCTGTTCTTTTGATTGGCAAGGTCGAAAATTTTCTGTTCAGCTTCATCAAGCACATCATATGCATCGGTGGTGGTGTCATAAGATTCACGAATAACATCCGTGGAAGCTAGGATCAGATTCCTTTTTATTGCTTTCTCGGTAATAATCTGAGCGTGGTATTCGATATTTGCAGCCGAGCTGACGGATCGGGTTAAATCGGATATATATGTTGCACCACCAACACTATCCAGTAATCCTTTATCCCGAAGTTCATTTTCCACGGTGAGTAAATCGAGTGGGTTATCCCGTTCGTATAAATTGGAAAGGGTTTCATAAATATGTCGGTTAGCAGGTTTATAAAAGTCTTCTGCCTTTAACATATTCAAAGCTATGGTTGCAGCACCATGTTCAATCAGCATTGCACCCAGAACAGCTTCTTCAACTTCTACAGCCTGTGGTGGAACCCGACCTTCCTGTTCCAGAATTTTTTTCTGATCCACACCTGAATTCTTGCTATATGATGAACCGTTCTTCTTAGCCAACTCTTCGATAGGGTTTAAGGATTATGGGACAAAAGTACATATTAATGGAAACTGAAAAGGAGTTTCTTTTCAACAAGCTTTCCACAAGTTATCCACATTTTAAGGTTGGCCTCCCAACTTATCATAACGTGTTCGAAGCATCAGTACGTCTTCCCATGTTGGACGCTTCCATTGTGGATTTCGAAGCAAAGCAGCGGGGTGATAAGTCACCATTAATTCGCGCTCAAGAAAAGGATGAAATTTACTCCTCATATTTTTTAAAGATTCGTCTTTTCCAAGAAGAGTAGTTGCAGAAATTCTTCCAACACATAAGATCAATTTCGGATTTACTAATTCAATTTGCCGAATAAGGTAGGGGAGACTTCGTTGTCTTTCTTCCGGTTTGGGATCCCGATTATTAGGAGGACGATGTTTTAAAATATTCGCAATATAAATATCCGATCGGTCGAAGTCTATGGCTTTCATGATCTTATCAAGCAATTGACCGGCTTGCCCAACAAATGGTTCCCCTTGTAAATCTTCATTCATACCAGGAGCCTCACCAATTATCATCAGATCTGCATCAGGATTACCAACTCCGAACACAAGATTTGTATTTTCTAAATCTGTCCGAAGCTCTTCTGCTTTTTCACAGATTCCCTTAAGTTCTTTAAGCGTGGAACTTTTTGAAATAAGATCAAGTAGTACCGGAGCTTCTGTAGTCTCGTCTTCAAGAATTTTTTCTTCTGAATCTTTTTCGATTAGCTCTATAGGATTTTTTGCAACCTGAACATTCTCAGGTTCAGAGCTGGAATCATGGGTTTGAGAAATTGACACACTATCCACATCGAAAGAACCATAAAGCTCTCGTTGTTGATTGAGCAATTTTTGCGCTCTTTCTATTAAGTCTTTAGGATTCTGATCTGGCATAGTAATTTTTTATAGGTTTGTCATTTCGAATCCCTTGTGGATGAGAAATCTAAAGGATAAACTTATAACTTACTGTTTAGATTTCTCCCTCTTGTCGAAATGACAAAGTTTCAAACCAATAATTCCTCAATAGCTCTTTCCTGTTTTAGAATCTCTTCATTAAGGGTAGCAAAATGAAAACCTTTTGAGGAATATTCACTTATTTCTACATTCTGTATCGTATTTACTAATCGATGATTAAAAGGAATAGCTACACGTACATAGTTATCAGTCCATCCAAACATTAACCCGTCTTTATTTTCTTCTTCAAAAAGAGCAGGGCGTGTTTGCCCTTCAAATCGCAGATCAAAGGCAAACCTTTTCTTTGCTGAAAGTCGGCGAAGCTTATGCGTTCGTTTTTTTCTTTCCTGTTTAGGAATACTAGGTTTTAAACTTAATGCATGAGTATTTGGGCGTTCAGAATAAGTGAAAACGTGCAAATAGGAAACGTCCAATGACTCAATGAAGTCAAAAGATTCCCGGAACAACTCGTCCGTTTCTCCAGGATGTCCAGTAATTACATCTACGCCGATACAAGCGTCGGGCATTAATTCTCGAATTAATTCAACTCTACCTCTGTATAAATCTGAGCGATAGCGACGCTTCATCAACTTTAGCATTTCATCGGAACCACTCTGCAATGGAATATGAAAATGAGGTTGCAATTTCTTTGATTCAGCAGCAAAGCGAATAATATCTTCGTGTAGAAGATTAGGCTCAATGGAAGAAACCCTTAAGCGTTCTAATCCATCTACATTTTCCAGAGCCTGAAGTAGTTGGAAGAAATCTTCATCGGTACCGTATCCAAAATCACCGGAATTAACACCGGTAATGATTACTTCCTTAAATCCTTCATCTACTAAAAGTTGGGCGTTTCTGACAACGGTTGAGATTTTAGGACTTCGGCTTGCTCCCCGTGCCAGAGGAATGGTACAAAAAGAGCATTTATAATTACATCCATCCTGAACTTTGAGAAAGGCACGGGTTCGGTCATCGGAAGAAAAAGCATTATGGAAATCAACCGCTTCATTTACATCAGAATTATAGATAATGGTTTTTTCCTGCTTGATGAAGTCATCGAATAAATCGAGTAGCTTGAACTTCTCTTTGGCACCAAGAACTACATCCACACCCTCAATCCGAGCAATTTCTTCCGGTTCCAGCTGTGCATAGCATCCTACAACAGCGATAAATGCCTTCGGATTTCTTCGTAGTGCCTGGCGAACCGTTTTACGGCATGCACTATTAGCATCCATCGTTACGGAACAGGTATTGATTACATAAATGTCGGCCTCACTGTTGAACTCTTCAAGTTCAAATCCTTCGTTCTCAAAATCTCTCCGCATAGAAGAAGTTTCAGAGAAATTGAGTTTACAGCCAAGGGTTTCAAATGCCACTTTTTTCATAGATGTTAAGATAAGGAGATTGGTTTCTTCATGCGAATTATGAACCTTTAAAAATCTTAATAAGAAACTATTGATCAGGCATAGTACTTTATCAAAAACATCAAGCTTTGAAATCTTTTGAATACATAGCAAATATTTCGGGGGATATTCTTTTCTTCTGCTCGATTAAAGGCGAATTTACTTTTGTAAATCACTTTATGGAACGTTTGATTGGATCCAAATCTGATCAGATAATTGGAAAACATTTCACGGAATTTGTAAGCGAAGAGAAAAAAGAAGAAACAAAATCTCACTTTACATCTATTCTCAATAATGAAAAGCAATCAGACTATTTTGAATTTCCAATAATTACTAATTCTGGTAATGAAGTCTGGGTTGGGCAAACGACAAATCTGCTCAAAGATAAAGACGGAAATCCCGAAAGTTTTTTTGGGATAGCCAGACCTATTACTCGTCTCAGAAACGTGGAAAGTTCTCTTTCTGAAAGTGAAGCAAAGCTGCAATCCGTTATCGACTCTGCACTTGATGCAGTAATTGTAATTAATCAGAATGGCATAATTACAGAATGGAATAAACAGGCTGAAATTACTTTTGGTTGGAGCAAAGAAAGAGTTTTGGGTGAACGACTTTCAGATACAATTATTCCCAATAAGTATAGAATTGCACACGAACGGGGAATGAAACATTTCCTTAAAACGGGAGAGGGACCGGTTTTAAATCAACGCATTGAAATCACAGCCATAAACTCTTCGGGAGTTGAATTCCCGGTAGAATTAACCATTATTCCGAATCAAATTGATGGGGTTTACTTTTTTAGCTCTTTTGTTCGCGACCTAACAGAAGAGAAAAAATCAGAGCGACTCTTAAAAGCTGTTAACGAGTTGGCAATTAGTCTGCTAGGGAAGACAACGCTGGAGGAAATCGCCTGGGAAATCGCCCAAAATACGATTGATAAACTCGGTTTCGAAGATTGTGTGGTATATGTTCTTGAAGAAGAAACTCAATTGCTTCACCAAATAGCCGCATATGGACCAAAAAAAGCAGATGGTGATAAAATTGTAGACCCAATTTCAATTCCGGTTGGAAAGGGTGTTGTAGGAAGAGTAGCCAAATTAGGCGCACCAATTATTCTGGATGATACTTCTAAAGATCCGGAGTATATCATAGATGATGATATTCGGCTTTCAGAGTTGTGTGTACCCATTGTTGATGGGGAAAGGGTAATCGGAGTGATAGATTCTGAGCATAAAGAGAAAAACTTCTACACACAGGAGCATCTGGAAACGTTAACTACGGTTGCAAATCTTGTATCTACGCAGCTGGGGAATGCTCTGGTAAATCAGCAAAAAGAAAAAGCCGAAAAATCTTTACGGGAAAGTGAAGAACGATGGTATAAGTTGGTGGATAATCAACCAGAAGCTATTCAGATTACAGATCGTGGAAAATTAGTATATCTGAATGCAGCTGGTTTGGAACTTTACGAAGCGGATTCTATGCAGGAAATACTTGGTAAGAATCTCATTGAATTAGCAACTGGTACCTTAAAACCGGAATTTGAAAACAGACTCGAATTATTAGAAGAAGGGAAAAAAGTTCCGTCAATCGAATTTGAAATTACAACTTTCAAAGGGAATCGAAAAATCATTGAAGTGACATCAAATCCGGTTATTTATAATGGGAAAGAAGCTATCCAGACAATTGCCAGAGATGTGACTGAGAAAAAGAAAGAGGAACAGAAAAGAGAAAAGCTTTTAAATGAACTACGTGTTGTTAACGATCAACTACAGGAATTTGCTCATGTTGTTTCCCACGATTTGAAAGCTCCACTTAGAGCTATTAGTTCTTTAAGTGAATGGGTAATAGAAGATTATGCAGATAAGTTGGATGAAGACGGTGAGAAAACATTGAATTTGATCATCGATAATGTGGAGAAAATGGATGAACTTATTGAAGGAATTCTTACGTATTCCACTTCTTCCGGAAAAGATGAACTGGATGAAAAAATTGAAACCAATGAGCTTATTCAGACATGTATCAATAATCTGGAAGTTCCGGAATCGATATCAATTAATGTTCAGCAAAACTTTCCTATAGTTCAGTTTAATAAGATTCAGCTTACCCAGATCTTTCAGAACCTGATTTCAAATTCCATTAAATTTATGAATAAGAATTCTGGAAATATATCTCTAAAATGGAAAGAAGAAGCTAATAAATGGCTATTTTCAGTTTCTGATGACGGTCCGGGTATACCTGATGAGATTGGAGATACCGTTTTCGATTTATTTTCAAAAGCAGATCAAAATAGGGAAGGATCAACCGGAATCGGGTTATCTATTGTGAAGAAGATTCTCGAAAATAAGGGGCAGAAAATCTGGTTCAAAAATAACAAAGAAAAAGGAGTTACTTTTTTCTTTACTATACCAAAAAACGAATATAATGAAAGATCAGAAATCAGTTTTACTTCTTGAAGACAGTGAACTTGAAATTAAAAAAGTAGAAAGGGCTTTTGATAAGCTAGGCTTTGAAAATAATCTTATTATAAAGGTAAATGGGAAAGAGGGATTAGATTGGCTCAGGGATAATAAAAACCCGCTTCCGGGATTAATTTTGCTTGATTTAAATATGCCTGTAATGGATGGATTTGAATTTCTGGAAAAAATCAAAGACGATTCTGTTCTGAAAAGGATTCCGGTTGTTATTATGACTACTTCAAAACATCCTTCAGATAAACTTAAAGGATTTGAACGGCAAGCTGCCGGCTATATGGTCAAACCAGTTAGATACAGTGATTTTCTGGATATGCTTTCAACCTTAAAACATTATTGGGAAACCAGCGAATTGGCGGATTGAAATGCATATTATTTATGTGGATGATAGCGAATTTGATCAGTTAGCATTTAAACGACTGATGAGAAAAAATCAGGAGTTTTCATATTCTGTCTTTAGTTCTTTGGATGATCTTTTCAATGTCACAGTTAAACCAAATACTGTGTTAATAAGGGATTGTTACCTACCCGGAAAGATTCCTGATTACTCCATTTTTTCAGAAGTTTATTTTGTAAGTGGAAGTTCGCTGAGTTCAGGTTTGAAGTCGAAATTGAACATCGAAAACAATCATTTTTTTCAAAAACCAATTAAGCAGTCCGATTTAGATAAAATGCTCCCTAAAGAGATTGGATCTGAAAATGATTCATCCTTAGACTTAAGTTATCTGGATGAATTGTGTGATGGGGATGAAGAATTCAAAAAAGAAATGATCTCGGTTTATTTGTCTGAGGTTCCTAACCAACTAAAGACATTGAAGGAAGCCGTGGAAAAACAGAAATCCATTGAAATTGCTTCCGTTATTCATGCGTTAAGAACAAAAATAAGAACGTTCGGAATTTTGAATGTGGATGACTTATCTGAAAAACTGGAATATTCAGCAAGAGACGAGGAAATTAAGGATTGGTTGGTGTTTGAGGAAGAAGTGGATAAACTTGTATCCGAAATGGAAAAAACTGCAACAAAGTTGGAGCAATTGTCATGAAATGTATCATCATTGACGATGAGAAAACCGCACGGTTGGCACTAAAAAAACTATGTGAAAAAACCGGAGCAATTGAAGTAGTTAATGAGTTCGAAAATCCGGCTGATGCTCTGGCTTTTATTCATCAGAATGAGCTGGATTTTATTTTTCTTGATATTCATATGCCTGAGCTTACAGGTTCAGAATTCGTAAAATCAGTGTCCGAACTCCCGGATGTAATCATGACAACCACCGACACAAGTTTTGCTTTAGAGGCCTTTGAGTATAATGTAATTGACTACCTGATAAAGCCAATTTCGATGCCTCGTTTTTTAAAGGCATTTGATAAATTGAAAGCGAAGAAATCAGAAAACTCGGAAGAAATAAAGACCGATTCTATTTTTGTGAATATTAATTCAAGGTTAGTAAAACTAAACTTTGATGAAATTCAGATTATTGAGGCTAAAGGTGATTATGTGCAAATCAAAACAGAGGATAAGAAGCATACCGTACATATTACCATGAAAAAAATTGAAGAGAAATTGCCTCCTGCTACTTTTCTTAAAGTTCACAGATCCTATATCATTAATCTTAATAAGATTGTGGATATCGAGGATAATAGCATTTTAATTGCCGAAGAAATCATCCCAATTAGCCGTGGGAATAAAGAAACTTTGCTGAGTAAGCTAAATATGCTCTAGCAAAAACTTTATAAAACTTCCATTCACCGACAGATACCAGCATTTCAACGAAGAATCTGATCTGAGAAGGGTATCCGGTTTATGTTTAAACAAAAACATACATCATGAACCGGATTAACTTAATACTTATAATTACATTTCTGCTCAGTTCAAGTAGTCAAGGTCAGTACCTGATTAATGACATATTGAATTATGGAAATGCAGAATATTCTACCACACGAGCAGAAGAATACTATACTGAAGCAGCATTAATGAGACAAAATTATGGTCTTTCATTTAATGCTTCAGCTCAACACCGTTTTGGAGAAGGCTTTATTGAAGGAGATCTAACTGAAAACAATGGGCAAACTTTTTACAAAGCAGGTGTTAGCTGGGATATCCTGAAAGGTGGTTGGTTATTCAATCAATCCAGAGCTGATCAATTCGATTTGAAAGCTCAATTGGAATCACTATCGGAACAAAAAGAAACAAAAAACAGAACGTATTTCGCTCAGTATTCCTATTCTGCATATGTATTCGATAAATGGATACTTGATATTTATACTTCCCGCGAAAATTTTTTAAAGTCTAAAAAGCCACTTTTTAGTTCACTTACCCGGGATGGATATTTTACTAATCGTGAAAACCTGGAGCTAGATGCTCGTTTAACAGAGGTTAACTATCAAATAAAAAATTTATCGTACTCAAATCAGGCATTCGAATCCATCTTTGGCAAACCGTTACCTGTTACAAATAAGAGTGTTTATGCAATGCCTGATATTAAGATCACGAAACTGTTAGAAGATCTGGAAACGAGTCAGAGTTTAATATTGATAGTAAAATCAAGAAAGGAACTAAATCAACAACCGAATTTTTGGATTGAGGATGTCAGTGTAAAAGCTTCTGTTAATTACAATCATCAGGTCAGTTTTACAGATTCACGAAGAGATTTCGTTTCTGCAGGACTTACGCTTAGTATTCCGGTTTATCGGAACTATGGGATCAGAAATCAGCAATTTGCTTTGGCTAATAAGAAGATTGATGAAGAATTTGACTATGAGATTGCCAACCTGAAGAAAGAGCTATTAATGCTCTATCAGGAATATGCATACAAACAAAAGCAACTGGCTAATACGTATTCAACAATAGAAATCCTTGAAGAGAAGATAAGAGTTCAAACCATTCAAAAAGTAAGCGTAAACTCAGATTTACCAACTATCGATGCTTCTCTGTTAAAAGACGATTTATACTCTGTAACTATAGAGCAGCTTTCATTAAGTAAGCAGATGGTTCAATTAATTGTAAGGATGAACACTTTGATTCCAGATTCAGAAATATCAGAGTATCTGATTTATAAGCCTCAGGAATTCATGAGTTCTAACAAGGAGGTGAAGTAATGGAACAGTTTAGTTTTAAACAGGGAAATGCAACTATTCGCCATCTTAAAGAACCAGCGAAGCCAAAGAAAAAACTTAATACCGACCGGGTACTATTTATCATTCTTTTAGTGATCATCGCAGTGTATGGATCCTTCAAATTATACAAAGGCATTGCCGTTATTGAAATCGATGGAATGGTTACTATGGATAAACTGGAAGTTCATTTTACTGACGATATCCGGTTAAACGGACTTCAAATTGAAGAAGGAGCAAACATTCTAAAAGGTGACACACTTTTTACATACACCAATCAATATTTTGAGAATGATGGAGCCAGCTATGCAAATGTAATTGCAAACAGAGAACGAGTAAACCGTGAAATTTTTGGACTAACACGACAGTTAAATGAAAAAAGAACTGAACGATCAATTCTTGAAGAAAGATTAGCTTCGCAACGATTTGAACTCGAAAAAATAAGGGAATTAGTGACCCTCGCAGCCCTTACACGGCATTCTTTTGACGATCAACAACGAGCAATAGGAAAAACAGAAGATGATCTGGAACTAGTTAAAGAAAAAATCAGGTATCTGATACGCCATATTGATCAACTTGCAAAACTAAAAGCAGATTACAGCAGTTCTGCGTGGGCAGGAGGAGGATTAAGCCAAAGAAAACTGTATGTGGCCCCAACAGATGGGTTGATTGGAAGGATAAGCGTAAAAGAAAATGAAGTCTGTTATAAAGGGGATGAAGTAATGACTATTCATCAGCCCCAGGATTTACGGATACAGGCCTATTTCAACCAAAAAGAATCAGATAAAGTACAGATCGATCGTATAGTAACGATTGAGTTCCCGGACGGAACTAAGCAAAAGGGGGTAATCAAAAAGTATTACGTTTCTACGTATGAGTTGCCTGAAGAATTCCAGAAAAAGTATGAGCCGACAGAACGGTCAATTCTGGTAGATATCATGCCATTGCATGAGGATGATCTGGACGGATGGAAGCAGTTTTATAAAATGTCGGTGAAGGTGAGTTTAGGAAGATTTTATTGACCCTGGAAGAGACATATGATGTTTGTAAAGCCGGTTCATGGATAATGAGCCGGCTTTTTTTTGCAAACCATTCATCGAAGGATTTCTTCCATTCACCGAAAAATCTGCTTTCGAGGCTTATGAAATGAGACTTTTGAAGTCAATTCTTAACTAATAGGATATAAATGAAAACAAAACTAATATACACCATATTTGGGCTCAGCCTATTTGTCGGATGTGCTCCTACATTCGAAAATCAGGTTAATGAGCAGGAAGAAGAAATTCTGGTTCAGCACAACCAGGATATTCTAAATGAACGAGTTGAATATGTAAATAAACCTCTTCAACTTGATGAAGATGGAACTGCTTCTGTATTTGATCCGAATTCAAACCTGAAATATAAAGGAACAGAATCAAACACCGTTTCCAGTTACTCAAATACAAATACTCCTGATCATACATGGTATTTTGTAGCCGAAGTGGCTCCACCTGTTTTTAATGGGCATAAGCTTAGTGCGACTCATATTCAGTTGATGGACGGGAAAGCCTATGTTTCTTACAACAAGCAGGGAGATATCCATCTTGGAGGCCTGGAAGTATTCGATCTGTCGAATAGAGCTTATCCAAAGCTGGTTAGCCAAATCCTCTTCGACCGGGCCGATGTAAATGCAATTACGGTTGATTATGAAGGAAGCGAAGCCAATAGGAAAATCTGGTTGGCATTATCTCATAAAGCTTCCGGAGCAGTACTCAGAGAAGTAGATTTGATAGACGGATTGATTTCCGAATCTGTGAAAGATGTGGAGCTTTCCGGGCTGCTGGAATCTGGGATATCAGCATCTGCTAATAGTGTAGCCCGATCCGGGAACAAACTGTATGTTACATCCGGAAAAACCTACGGAGGGACTATTACCCTGAATGTAAACTCGCTGGAAAAAATGGATGTCCAGGAGTATCCAAATGCAAAATATATCGCAGTAAATGGAATCATTGATTACGCTTCTACTGCGGTAACATTGGTGACCGGAGACGAGGCAAAACTAAAGTTACGTCAAATTGGAAGTATCTGGAACGACCGTGAAATCAATATCGGGTCGATAAAACACCAAAACGTAGAAGCAATATACCGGGGTAAGTCAACGCTTCATTTCGCGGATTTATATCCGGGGATAGTGTACGTAGCTTTGGGATCAGAAGGCTTAAGTGCTTACGATATCTACAGTAAAGAAAAGCTGTTTCAATCTCCTGAGAACATGCTACAAAGAGGAAACACAAACGGGGTGACGAGCGATGATAATTATTTATATATCGCCAATGGAGCAGATGGACTTTCTGTAGCTGAATTGCCTAATTATGGTGAAAATATTGAGCCCTTTTTCTCGTGGGATTTAAATGCATTGGGTGCATCAGCAAATTACATGGAAGCTGACGGAGACTGGATATTTGTAGCAAAGGGCGGCGGCGGCCTCACCATTCTGAGAAAAGGAGACCTTGGAGAACATAAAACCATCAACGGTTATACCGCAAACGGTGTGCCTGTTGGTATGGAACCGGTAGACACACCCGTTTGTAGTGAACTACTTCCAAATATTTATTCCACCATTCTTCCGGAACGTCAGGATCAGACAATTCTGCATCCTGAGTATTTTGAGAATCCTTACCAGGAAATTGAAGTAGAAAAGAAAACGAAACTCTTTGTTACTTTTATTGATGAAGGAGCTGGGTACAGGAATACCTTAGGTTACTACACTTATCAAAAAGGAAATAAACCTCAGTCTGTCGAAGAACTTGATAAGACCGTTATTTTCCCAAATGCATCCGCTCAATATTCCGGTGGCGACCTGATCCAGGGAAATACCATGAAGTTACTTGGCGAATTCGAACCCGGTACTGTAGTAGGTTTCTATTTAATCTCAAACGGATGGAGCGGAAGTAAAATCAGTAACGGAATTTATTCACAGTATACCATCCCTGAGTTTAATGTAAGCAATCGCCAGCAGAGTGTGCTTTTCTACGATCAGCAGTGTTCATCATTGGTAATGTCTTTTGAAGATATCGCACTTCCACAGGGCGATAAGGACTTCAATGATGCCATTTTTATGATTCAGGCCGAAGATTCCACAGCTATTGATGTCACAAAATTCATTCAGAAATAATTGACATCTATAAACACATTAAAGCCGGTTTGAGAATATCAGTCCGGCTTTTTTGTGTGATTGTGTTTTTAAATAGCCCCCAGATTTATCCGGGGGTATCTATATGTTAGAAAATAAACCCAAGTCTCATTCTTTGTACAACGGCGAAAGGATTTCGTAGGGTTGGCATCCATTGTCGCGTTATAGTCATCCCCTTCGATTCTGATTTTTGCTTCTATTTAAACGAGAGACTCGGGGTGCGTGGAATCCGTAAGGTTACCCCGGGATAAATCCCGGGGCTATTTAAAAGCATTTTACACCACCAAAACAAAGAATCTCACCATTCAAACCATTCACCGACAGATTCTTTCCATTCGTCGATAATATCTCAAAAAGGCTGAATCTGTGAGTAGATTTGTCTCAGAATTTAAAAACAAAAAATAAATCAATAAGACAATGAACAACACAGCAAAAAAACTAGATGTAATTCAATCTGAAGCGCCTGCGTTAAGATTGATCAAACACGACAACAACATTTATTCAAGACTGGCTCTTGGAGAAGCGAAAATGGCTATGGTAGGACTTGGATATGTAGGATTACCTATTGCTCTTGAATTCGCAAATAACTTCAACGTAATCGGTTTTGATATCAATGAAGAACGCGTTGATATGATGAAAGAAGGAATCGATCCTTCTAAAGAATTATCCAGCGAAGCATTTGAAAATAAAAACATCAAATTCACTGCTAAAATAAATCAAATTGCCGAAGCGGAATTTTATGTAGTAGCCGTTCCAACTCCCATTGATGAACGAAGAGAACCAAATTTAACTCCACTTAAAAAAGCAACCGCAAGTGTAGCTGAAGTACTTAAGAAAGGAGATTATGTGGTATTTGAATCTACTGTTTACCCGGGCTGTACAGAAGAGGTATGTGTACCGATTCTTGAAAGAATTTCCGGACTTACTTTTAACGAAGATTTCAAAGTTGGGTATTCACCGGAAAGAATCAATCCGGGCGATAAAGTACATACGGTAACAAATATTACTAAAGTAGTATCCGGTAGTGACGAAGAGTCTTTAGAACAGATTGCGAAAGTTTACGAAAGCATAATTACAGCTGGTATTCATAAAGCTGCAAGTATGAAAGTAGCTGAAGCTTCTAAAATCATCGAAAACACTCAACGTGATGTTAACATTGCGCTTATGAATGAACTTTCCTTGATTTTTGACAAACTTGACATCGATACTAATGCAGTACTCGAAGCTGCAGGTACAAAATGGAATTTCCTGAAGTTCTTCCCAGGATTAGTAGGCGGTCACTGTATCGGTGTGGATCCTTACTACCTTGCTTATAAAGCAAAACAAGTAAAAGTAGACCCACGAGTTATTTCAAGCTCACGATTTATAAACGATGGAATGCCTTATAACATCGCATTTAAAATTTCAAGAGAATTGGAAAAACTAGGTAAAGACCCAAAAGCTTCTACTGTACTTGTGAAAGGAATAACGTTCAAAGAAAATGTAAGTGACATCAGAAATTCAAAAGTAGCTGATGTAGTTAAAAAACTTGAACTATTCGGCATCAAAAGTTGGGTTGAAGATCCGCATGCTGATGGTGAAGAAGTTTATAATGAATATGGAATCAGATGTGAGAAAGAACATCAAGGAAAGTTTGATGTGGTAATCATGGCGGTTGCGCATGACGAATACAACGAACTTGATGCTGACTACTTCAACACGATCTCTTATTCAGATACCATCTTTTATGATGTGCGCGGAATGATCAAAGATAAAGTGAACCACGGGACTTACTTAAGCCTCTAAGCTGAAGCTTTAGCCTGAACGGTGAACGTCATGTTTGAACTCATACAACATCCAAACTCTTCTTCCAAAACTCTGAGCTTTGATAACGAAAGCCTGAACGTGGTTGTTATCAACAGGGTAGGAGAGTTGGATGTTGATTCGTTGCAGAATGCGGATGCACTCTTGATTCAAACTACGACAAGTCACGACGCTAACGAACTTATCCGATCCATCAGATCAAACAGAAACAGATTAAAAGCTTTAATTCCTGTTTTCATAAGTTCAACCGTTTCAAATCTTCAAAGTATCCGGTATCAGTTTGATGGTGTTTTTTCGGACGATACCAAAGAGATACTTCTTCAAAGATTGAAGGCCATAAAATCAAGATTGGCTGAAATGAATTACGAAATTCATCAACTTGATTACCATCAGTCTTTACTACAATCTGCACTTCAATTTGCTTACTCAAGAGAACAAGTATTCGAACCCGTAAGAAACAGATTTTCCAAGATCGGGTTCTCTTACCCATTCTTAGGTGCAATTCTTAAAGAGGAAGAAGCTAACAGAGTACTTGAGATTCTGAATATATCCTGCACAGAAGGGTATACCACTAAAAAAGCTATAGAAAAGACTCATACGTGCAAAAAGTGCTCCGGAGGATATCTTAACTACAGAGAATGTTGTCCTAAATGTGGTTCATCAGATCTTAAAACGGAAGATTTAATTCATCACTTTTTATGCGCACATATTGCACCGGAACAAGATTATAAAAAAGAAGATACACTTGAATGTCCGAAGTGTGATAAAGAGTTACGCCATATTGGGATTGATTACGACAAACCATCCAGTATGCATACTTGTAACGATTGCTCCCACTCATTCCAACAGGCAGAAGTAAAAGCTTTATGTATCGACTGCGGACATGATAACGAACTTTCTCAGTTAGGAAGCCTCGAAATCGGAGCGTACGAACTTACTCCTCACGGCGAGCAAATTGCCAAATTTGGATTGCATATTCAGAAAACAGAAACAACCTCTAAAGAAATTCATACCGTTTCCGTACAAATTCTGGAGCTCTTCAAGAAACAAGAGCTTTCCAGAGAACAATTAGAAAAGCAATGCTGGGAAGGTTCAGTTCGGATTCATCCTGAAATAATGAGTCATTTCCACATAGAACAACAGGAAATCATTCAGAAAGAAATCTGCACTATCATCTCGAAGTATCTTGGTAAAGCGGATGTATTATCCAGCCCGAACACAACCTGGTATCGTTTTTTGGTGTACGATAAGAGTCCTGAGAACATTGAAAAAACAGGTAGTATCATCCAGAATAATATCTCCAAGCTTATAACAGACGGAATAGGTGAGTATGAACATCCGGCAGAGGTTTTAATTACCAAACTGGATAACGGAGTAGATCATGTTTGAACAACTTGCTCCGGAATACGTTGAATATTGGTTTGTGGTAGGCTTCAACAAATTCCTTCGTGTATTCTGGTATTTCTGTCTGTTTGAATTTACCCGGTATATAATCATCGATTATATAATCGTGTTCTTTAAATGGCTGACCAGGAAAAGCGATGATGAACAATTCGAGCAAGCCCGCAGAGCCTTTTTTCTTGAAAATCCATTGGTTTCTATCATTATTCCGGGAAAGAATGAAGGCGCTCATCTTTTCAAGCTTACTAAATCTTTGGCCGAACAAACCTATCAGAATTTTGAGCTTATTATTGTTGATGATGGCTCGGACGATGAAACTCCTATCATCGGCAAAAACCTCGAGCGACTCGGACTCATTGATATGTTTATCCGGAATGAGATAAGAGGAGGGAAGGCTTCGGCAGCAAATCTGGCCTTACGTTATGCTAAAGGAAAGTACATTGTTCACCTTGATGCCGATTGTTCCTTCGACAGAGACGCGATTGAGCGTGTGGTGATTCCATTCTACTACGATGAAAAAATCGGAGCAGTAGGTGGAAACGTGAAAGTGCGAAATTACAATGATTCTTTATGTACCAGCTTACAGGCCATTGAGTATTTAAAAACAGTTTCTGTGGGGCGAATTATCACTTCCTATCTGGGTATTTACAAAATTGTATCCGGTGCATTTGGAGCTTTTAAACCGGAAATTCTGGATAGAATTGGTGGTTGGGATATTGGCCCGGGCTTGGATGGAGATATCACAGTTAAGATTCGAAAATGTGGATATAAAATTCACTTTGAACCCAAAGCTATTTGTCTGACCAATGCTCCTTCAAAATTTAAAGTATTGACCAAGCAACGCTTACGATGGGATAAATCTATCATTCGATTCAGAGTTCGTAAACACCGGGATGTGTATTTCCCTCATGCCAATTTTAACTGGTCGAATTTCTTTGCGCTGTTCGAAAATGTATTCTACAACGTGATTCTGGATTTGATGTGGATCCTGTACATGATTGACATTCTGTTTAATTACACCTCATCGTTACAGTATATCATCCCAATGAACTTCACACTCTATGTTGTAATGAGCTATGTACAAATGGGAAGCATTCTTTTATTCACCGAGCGCAGAAAAGAAGAGATGAAGCTGATTAAGTTTATTCCGCTGATGACCATTTACACCGGGATTTATCTGCGCTTAGTCCGAACGACTGCCTACTACAAAGAATTCTTCTTCAAACACTCCTACGAAGATGTCTGGAACCCTTCGAAATCTTCGACTATGGCGAAGAGGTATGGTCTTTGAAAAGATGAGATGAAATTATTTATAGCCATTGTTGTGCGACGTTTTAATTTAACTTTACTCGTTGATAGGTCTTATCCCAAAAATTAGTAAATAACCTATCATCCAAAATTCTCCAATGGTAGCGGGTAGAGTAAGAAATCTATTAAAGCTAAAATCAATTCCTGAGTAGCTTATAATTGTAGAAATTAGATAGCCAATACCGCCTATAATAATAATTCTTCCTAACCAGACAGGCATTCTTTTAGATTTGATGACAATAAACCCCATGGGAAACAACCAAAGTCCAAAGAAAATGCTACCAACACCCCAAGCATTTGAAATTATATTTTGAAAAATCTGAATAAGTAAAACTTTGTCTTCCATAGTACTTATATCTGAACTGGCAACGCCTATTGCAGAGGCGATTGAAATTGCACTTATCATAATGGCTATAGCATTCACCATTCCCCATATACCTAAAGTCCAAGCTTCCCATTCATAATTGTCTTTAAATAGTTTGAAAAACCAAACTGCGGTAAGTGCTTGTGATAGTACTATAGCAAACTCTAATAGTAGCCTAATTCTTGCAGTAGATTCTAATTCTACTAAATTCACTAAGGTTTGTTCAGGATTACCAGATATAAATATTTGAGAATGAAAGACCATAAATCCAAGAATCCCAGTAATAGCCATCATTAAATACCATATACCTGTTATTCTTGCAGTTTTAATCGATTGATTTTGTTCTTTATTTAAACCCATAGGTTATTTGATATTAGTGTTCATTATTAATTGAAGGTGTAACAGGATTATTGTTTTATTTTTGCTCTAATGAGATACAACAACAGAGTAAAATGAACTTAGCTCACTTTATTCCCATTTCAAGTATAAGTTTGATTCATTTTTTATATTCATAATCATACGCATAAAGTTAATTATTCAGATTAATACCAAAGTACAAACTTCAACTTACGCAGCCCAAAAAAATGGGTTAATTATGAAAGAACTAACCATAGTCAAAAATCCTCTTCAAACTCCACCGGGGGTTTTTCTTCTCTGAATATCTCGGCGGCATCGGCGAATCGGCCTGCTAGTCCAACCATCACTAAACGATCTCCTGCTTCCAGTGTAAAGGAACCGGCCGGGTTTCCGGTATTTTTCTCGCCACGTTGTACGGTGAGTACCGTAATTTCATATTCATTACGTAGTTTAAGTTCTGCCAAAGTTTTGCCGGCGGCGTAACTGCCTTCACGAACTAACACGGCACGGGTGTGTAAGCCTTCTTCATCCAGTCCCTGAAGTACCATGAGATGAGCTTCCTGTATACTTCCTTTCATAATCTGGAAATCCTCAGCACGTAGTTCACGAATATGTTGCTCTATTTCCTGGTCGGGAATCATGTAGGCACTAAGTACGCTGGAAAAAAGTCGGACCGTGGTTTCCATTTCCTCAGGAACTACCGTATCAGCCCCCGCTTGTTCCATGGCTTCAGCTTGTGCCAAATATCGTGTTCGTACAATGATTTGAAGAGTAGGGTTGAGGTATCTCGCCACTTTTATAATTCGTGGGTTTGCATCCAGATCGTTAATAGCAATCACACATAGCTTGGCGCTTTCAATACTGGCGTGTTCAAGAATATGAGGTCGGGTGGCGTCTCCATAAATGGCGTTTATTCCTTGTTCTTTCATCTCACTTACCGATTTCGGATTCATCTCCAAAACCACAAAAGGAATATTGGTTTCCATAAAGATTTTTGCCAGATTTCTGCCAGCAGGACCATAACCAACCAGAATCACATGATCTTCAAGACTTACTGAAGATTCAGAATCAGAGTCTTTATTTCTTTTCTGACCAATTCTGTTCAAAGGAGTTTTAGAAAGCAGTTCGCCCACTTTGGGACTTATGGACAAAAACAGCGGGGTGAGAAGCATAAGGAATACCGAAACTGCGATAAACATTTGGGAACCGAGTTCACCATAACCTCCCGGTACTAATCCGGCATTTCTTCCGGCACGTTCCAGTACAAAAGAGAATTCCCCGATTTGAGATAATACTATACCGGAAGCAGCAGCAACCCGTATCGGATATCCAAGTACCAACAAACTAAAGGTGCTGAGAATAAACTTTAGCAAGAGTATTCCTGAGGTTACACCAAGTAGAAGGAGAGGGTATTCCAGCACGACCCGAACATCCAACAACATTCCAACTGAAACAAAGAATACAGCATTAAAAATAGTTTTAAGTGGAATTATTTCGCTTAATGCATGGTCGCTGTAATGACTTTCACTTACTACCAGTCCGGCAAGGAAAGCTCCCAGTGCCAGGCTTACATCTGCTAGATTAGTAAGGGCGGCAGTTCCAAAACAAATAGCCATAACCGTGAGTAGAAATAATTCCTGCCTACGGGTTTGAGCTACTTTATCTAAAATCCAGGGTACAATTTTTCGGGCTAGTAAAACTATTCCGATTACTAACAGAACAGCTTTCCCGAGTACAATCAGAATATCTGTAGTTGAACCGCTTTGCCCTGAAAGAAGTGGTACCAATAACACCATTGCGATAATGGCGAAATCCTGGAAAATGAGAACAGCAAGTGAAAGTCGACCAGTTGGAGTGTCTGTTTTTCCTTGTTCGCTTAATAAACCCAGAATAACTGCTGTAGAGCTTAGAGCCACCAAAAAACCGGTATAGATTCCAATCTTCCAGTCAACATTTAACAAAATGAAAATACCAACTACTGAAGCAACGGTAAGGGCGACCTGAAGTCCACCACCTACAAAAATGGCAGATTTTATTTTGTTCAGCTTTTCAAGACTGAACTCAATCCCAATGGTGAAGAGTAACAATATAATTCCGATTTCAGCGAGAATATCTACCAGTTCCTGATCCTGAACCAAACCAAGCGCATTTGGGCCTATTAATACTCCAGCAAACAAAAAGCCAATAATGGGCACTAGCTTAATTTTATAGCTAATAAAGGCAATGACTACTGCTACAAGGAATAGAGCTACAATCTCATTTAAAAAGGGTAAACTTACAGCGAGGAACATAAACCGATTAAATTTTTAGGTGTATGATAAAACGAAATTTTATAATAGAAAGGATTATTTCAAACAGGTTGTAAAAAACCGCTTTCATTAAAATTGATAACAAAAAGGTAACTTTATATTTCATTTCTGATCAAAAAAGTACAATTTCAGCTAACCTAAATTATTTAAGTCACAGTCCTAACCACACAAAATGAGTACTACAGATCAGGTACGTGAGGATGTCACCATACGTTTTGCTGGTGACTCCGGAGACGGCATGCAGCTAACCGGCTCACTTTTCACTAATACAACGGCACTTCTCGGTAACGATTTAAGAACACTCCCTGAATTCCCTGCAGAAATTCGAGCACCACAAGGCACAGTCCCGGGAGTTTCTTCATTTCAACTTCAGTTCGGGAGTACAAGAATTCTAACCCCCGGTGATGAATGTGATGCCTTGGTAGTAATGAACTCAGCAGCTCTTAAAGCCAATCTTTCTTTATTAAAGAAGGGAGGTACTATCATTGCCAATACTGCTGGTTTTGATAAGAAAAACCTGAATCTGGCAAAATATCCGGAAGGAATAAATCCATTGGAAGATGGCTCTCTTTCGGAATATGAAGTAATAGAAATTGATGTTAATTCGATGGTTAAAGAAGCCATTGGAGACATGGGACTTGGTTATAAAGATGAAGACAGAACCAAAAACATGTTTGTCCTTGGGTTGCTTTACTGGATGTATAATCGTCCAATGGAATCTACCATGGATTTTCTGAATCAGAAATTCGGGAAAAAGAATCCTCAGATTGCTGATGCGAATATCCGTGTTCTCAAAGCTGGATATTATTATGGAGAAACTGCTGAGATATTTAATTCAAGGACTCAAATTACGGTTGAGCAAGCGGATCTTGAACCGGGTACTTATAGAAACATAACCGGAAATGAAGCATTGGTGCTTGGATTAGTGGCCGCAGCCCGAAAATCAAACATGCCCATGTTTTTGGGTACCTATCCAATTACTCCTGCTTCTGATGTACTTCATGGACTTGCAAAACATAAGAAATTCGGAATTACCACTTTTCAAGCGGAAGATGAAATTGCAGCTTGTGCTTCTGCAATTGGAGCTTCTTTTGGAGGAAGTATTGGAGTAACCAGTTCCTCCGGACCTGGAATTGCACTTAAAGGAGAAGCGATTGGTCTTGCAGTGATGCTTGAGCTTCCATTGGTTGTGTTGAACATACAACGTGCAGGTCCTTCAACGGGAATGCCTACTAAAACGGAACAAGCCGATTTAATGCAGGCAGTATACGGAAGAAATGGCGAGAGCCCATTATTGATTGTTGCTCCTAAATCTCCTGCTGATTGCTTTGAAATGGCGTTCGAAGCCGTTCGTATTTCACTGGAACACATGACTCCGGTTATCTTTTTATCTGATGGATACATTGCAAATGGTTCGGAACCATGGAAATTCCCACAAGAAAAAGACTTGGTTGATATTAATGTTGAGTTCGAAAAACCACGACATGCTGAAGAAGATGCTCCTTTTATGCCTTATAAAAGAGATGATCGATTGGTTCGGAAATGGGCGATACCCGGAACGGCAGGAATTGAACATCGCGTAGGTGGACTTGAAAAGGAAGATGTGACTGGAAACGTTTCTTACGATCCTGATAATCATCAGAAAATGACGAATATACGTCGTGACAAGCGTGATCTGGTTGCTAACAATATTCCAGAGCAGGATATAGATCAGGGTAATGAATCCGGAGACGTATTAATTCTTGGCTGGGGTGGAACGTATGGCTCCATCAAAACCGTGGTTCATCAGCTAAGAAAAGAAGGAATGGATATCTCTCATGCACATCTTCGATATATCAATCCTTTTCCAAAAAATCTGGAAAAGCTATTGAAAGGATTTAAGCAGGTAATAGTCCCGGAAATCAATGATGGGCAATTGGTTAGGTTAATCAGATCAGAGTTTATGATACCTGCAAAACCTATCAATAAAGTAAAAGGACGTCCATTCGGAGTTTCAGAATTAAAACAGGAAATCCTCGATCTGATCGGAGAAGAACAAGCCGTAATATCTTAATCGTAAAATTATGTCAGTACAAACAATCATAGACAATTTTGTAAAAGAGAACGAAGCGGATTTAAACACGCTTCCTGATTATTCGGGTAAAGATTTTTCCTCTGATCAGGACGTACGTTGGTGTCCGGGTTGCGGTGATTACACCATCCTGAAACAAGTCCAGAATGCGATGCCCGAATTAGGGATTGCAAAAAAGGATATCGTATTTATCTCCGGAATCGGATGTTCTTCCCGTTTTCCCTATTACATGGATACCTTCGGGATGCACTCTATTCATGGTAGAGCGCCTGCAATAGCAACCGGACTTAAAACTTCCCGACCCGATTTAACGGTTTGGATTATCACGGGTGACGGGGATTCTCTTTCAATCGGAGCTAATCACTTTACTCAGTTATTACGCCGGAATGTGAATGTGAATCTCTTGCTGTTCAATAATGAGATTTACGGACTTACAAAAGGACAATATTCACCGGCATCTCCCAAAGGTATGGTTACTAAATCAACTCCTTATGGATCCATTGATAATCCTTTTAACCCTCTAGCTTTGAGTTTAGGCGCGGATGGAAGTTTCGTAGCCAGAGCTATGGATCGTGACCCTAAGCATCTTAAGGAAATGATTTTAAGAAGTCATAAGCATCAGGGCACTTCCATGCTTGAAATCTATCAGAATTGTATTGTATTCAATGATGGGGCATTTGAGTTGTTCACAGACAAGAAAACCCGTCCACAGGAAGCAATTTATCTGGAACACGAACAACCTCTCGTTTTTGGAAAAGACAACGATAAAGGAGTTCGTCTGGATGGATTGAACCCGGAAATAGTTCAACTTGGAGATGATTATTCCAAAGATGATCTGTGGGTTCACGATGAGCAGGATTCTACAAAAGCTCATTTACTTTCAAAGTTCTTTGAGCATCCACCAAACGGGGAAGGGGTTCAGTTTCCGCGACCGTTCGGAGTTCTGTATGCAATTGACCGGCCTCGTTATGACGAAGGGGTAGTTGCACAGGTTCAATTAGCGAAAGAAACTCAGGGTGAGGCAAACCTGGATGCATTACTACAAGGAAACGAAACCTGGGTGGTAAAGTAATTGAATTAAGAATAATTCAATTAAGAATTAAAAATCCAGGTCATTCCTGAACCTGTCTGCCCTGCCTTTGCCGGTAGGCAGGCTCCGAAGAGAGACATTTTAAGTCCCAACCGAAAACTCAGAAGCTACATGAAGGGAAACAGTGACTTCTGTACCCGATCCTTGTTCTGATTTGATATCAAGTGAACCGTTTAAGGACTGAATAAGTCTGCGTGCTAACTGAAAGCCGAATCCGAATCCTCGTTCTTTCCTTGTTCCAACAGTAGATTCGATCTCTTCTCCACGGATAAGATTTTCAACCTGATCCTGCAGCATTCCTATTCCGGTATCTTTGATAATGCCAATTAATTGAGCACCATCTTCGTTGGTCTCAAGACTTAGGTTAATTGAAACAGATCCTTCTTCCGGTGTAAACTTAATAGCATTTGTGACCAGGTTGCCAATAATCTGTAGTAGATGCTGTTTCGAGAATTTAAGTTCCCGATGTTCAATTCCGATTTTTACCTCAAAATTAAGTTTTTTGGTTTCAGCCTGAGGATTGAACAGAGTTTCGAGTTTGTTTTTCAAATCCTTTAACGTGATGTATTTCAGGATGGAGTTTGCCTCGATATCTTGTTTATGTGCTCCAAGTATTTCTTCGGCGAGATCCATAAGGGAAGAGCTGCTTTTATGAATCATCGTATTGATGCTTTTCAAATCTTCTAAATTCCCATCTTTAAGTTGTTCTTCGGCAATCTGGGATAAACCAATAATTCCATTGATAGGGCCACGAATATCATGAGTGAGTTTTTTGGCACTTTCTTCCATTTCCTCAATCTCATGCTTTAAGTCTTTCATCGACTTAATCTGATCCAGAATGGTCAGTACATTATTTGCGATGATAGAGAGCATCTCCGCTTTTTCCGGAGGAAATGCATTTAGTTTCCGGTCCATTACACAGACAGAACCAATGTTATGCCCGTCTTTTGTAGTAATAGGAACTCCAAAATAATATTTGAGCTGTAAATCACCTTTTACATAGTCACGTTCTTTAAAACGTTCGTCGGTATCAAGTCCTTTGGCTTCAAAAAAATCGGTTTCCAAAATAGTAAACTGGCAAACAGACTCGTTTTTTGGAATTTGATCAGCCTGCATCCCAAAACTGGATAACGTCCATTGAGTATTAGGGCCTAATAGATTTATCTGAGATATGGGCATTCCTGCAATGTGTGCAGCAAGTCTTGATAAATCATTTAAGATGGGATGGTCGGAAGTATAATCGATGTCATATTCAGCAAGTTTGAGTACCCTTTCAAACTCTTTCTGAGCAGAAAATTCTAAAGCCATTTAATTCTGTTACCCTGTTAATTTTAAAAAGCGTTGCAAATATAACAGAATTCGTGAATTTCTAATCAGAGCTTAATAATTCTTAACTATTTCAGTTTAGTTGATCTCAGAAAATTATCCCTCCTTGGGGTCTGCCTGTCGGCAGACAGGAGGGGCAGAGTCAAAATTTGTTTTGGCTCAAGGAGAGGATGGTGGTGTTTTGTTTTACATTGCCTCCACCGTCCTCCCTCTGAAATCCCGCAGGCGTGATTTCTGTCTCCCCCCAAGGGGAGACAGGTAGCCAGTAGTCATCCCAGACCTGCCTTTGCCGTAGCGGCTTTGCGTAGGCAGGCGGAGTGAGAAATCTAAAAAGAGATTTTAAAGGAAGAATTAGAAAAAGCACAAGCGGACGCTTGCGCCAGAGTGGAGGGGGGATTGTGTATAAGTGCTTGGGAAACACGACTCATAATCGTGCGGTCTAAGCATTTATACCTCTAGCTCCAATGCTCTGCGTTGGAGCTTTAGTGGGCAGTTAGAGGTAGTTAGTTCCGACGCGGAGCATCGGAACGAGAAGAAAAATAAATTACACTAGAAAGGATTACCAATCCTAAAAGAGTAAAGAATAGAAAACTCCGTTACTTTTTAATCAATTTCTAAACCTTTTATTCAAACCGCCTCAGGAACATGCTCCGGTTTTGCATTTTTGTAAGCCGGACGAGCTTTCAATCCAAACAATTCAAACATATGCATGTCTTCGTCCAGAGTATTGTTATCCGTGGTAAGTAATTTCTCCCCGGTAAAGATGGAGTTTGCACCAGCCATAAAGCAAAGAGCCTGCTCCTCGAAATTCATTCGAAAACGACCGGCAGAAAGTCTGACCATAGATTCCGGCATCAAAATACGAGCGGTAGCAATCATTCGCGCCATTTCCCAGCTTGGTACTTTAGGTTGACCTTCCATTGGGGTTCCATCTACAGCAATTAATGCGTTAACGGGTACTGATTCAGGATGTGGATTTAAATTTGAAAGGGTGTATAGGAGACCAATGCGGTCTTCGTGAGTTTCTCCCATTCCGATTATTCCACCTGAGCATACGGAGATATTATTATCCTGAACTTTTTTAATGGTATCTAAACGATCATCATACGTTCGTGTGGTAATAATTTTTTTATAAAAATCTTCGCTTGAGTCCAGATTATGGTTGTAAGCGTATAGACCTGCTTCCTTCAGTTTTTCAGCCTGATCATCTGTAAGCATTCCAAGGGTAGCACAAACCTCAAGTCCTAAATCAGCTACTCCTGAAACCACATCCAGTACTTCGTCAAAATCTTTATTTTGGCGAGCACTTCTCCATGCTGCTCCCATACAAAAACGAGTACTTCCAGCTTCTTTTGCACGCTCTGCTGCTGCGAGAATCATTTCCTTAGGCATTAGCTTCTCGTTATTCACTCCGGTGTTATATCGAGCCGATTGAGGGCAATACGAGCAGTCTTCTGAACAACCACCCGTCTTAATTGAAAGGAGAGTACATACCTGAACTTCACCGGTTTCATGAAATTCTCTGTGAACAGTTTGAGCTCTGTAGATCAACTCCATTAAAGGAGTATTGTAGATTTCTGAGATTTCTTCTTTTGTCCAGGTGTGTTTAACAACGCTCATGTAATACAAATTAAGTTATTTCCTACGAATGCAAAGTAAGAGGATTCGCTTCAAAACCCAATCACTGAATTGAATGTCTTCGGCAACTTTACATAGAATTACTATATTCATTTGATTAATTCTAAACACCAACAATCACTAAAAGAAATGTTCATAAAAAAGCATCTGACTCTACTAATAATAACGCTAGTTTTAATAACAACGGCTTGTACTAACCAAAATCCTAAAACTGAAAAAATGGAAAAACAAATTGGAGTGCAGGTATACTCAGTTCGCAATGAACTTTCTCAAAACTTCGATTCTACATTAGCAGCTCTTTCTGAGATTGGTTTTGATCAGATTGAAGCTTATGGGTTAAGTACAGATGGTTTGTTATTTGGAATGGAACCAGCTACTTATAAAGCTAAAGTTGAAAGTTTAGGTATGGAACTGGTTACTTCTCATACTACCTACATTACGGTAGAAGAGGCGCCTGTGATAATTAAGGCTGCAAAAGAAGCGGGTTTGAAATATGTAATTATTCCTTGGATTAATAATCAATTGAGAGAAGATTATGATGCTTTAGCCCAAAACCTGAATGAAGTTGGGGCATTATTCAAAGAAGCGGGAATTGGTTTTGCCTACCACAACCATGATTTTGAATTTCAGCCTACTGAGGATGGCAGGATTCCTATGGAGATTTTGCTTGAAGAAACCAATCCTGATTTAGTCAGTTTTCAGTTAGATTTGTACTGGGTTGTAAAAGCAGGGTACGATCCTATGAAATTTATTAATAAATATTCTGGGCGTTTTATGGGATTTCATATAAAAGATGCAAACGAAGAATTAGATCAAACTACCATTGGGACTGGCATAATTGATTTTAAAACCATTCTCTCAAATCAGGAGATAGCAGGCTATGAATTCTATTTTGTGGAAGACGAACGGGTAGATAATCCTCTGGGAAATGTAAAGGCCGGACACGACTATTTAGTTGAGCTTGATTTCTAACCATCTATGGGACAGAAATTTATGTTGGATATAGTTTTTAATGTTTGTTAGCTTTTTCTAATCACTCTATTGATTGGAAGCCAATAAATGCGTACGATTAGCAAACTCACTATGCATGTTTTAGGATTTAGCGAATGAATATATTAGTTGTAGAAGACGACCCGTCAGTAAGAACCCTTGTAAAGGCAGTTTTAGAACATAACGGAAATTCCGTTCACGCCGAAGATACAGCTGCAACAGGTGAAAAAGCTGCCAGTGAAGGGGATTTTGACATGATCATACTTGATCTAGGTTTACCCGATGGAGATGGTTATGAAGTATGTAAAAGTATCAGGGATAAAAATATTACAACTCCTGTTCTTATTCTTTCAGGAGAACAGGAAACAGATGTTAAAGTAAAATGTTTGAAAGTGGGAGCGGATGATTATCTCACCAAACCCTTTAACACGGAAGAATTAATCGCCAGAATGGAAGCAATTCAGCGAAGAACTGAGTCGGCTTCAGATCAATTATTAAGCTGCGGGGAATTAAAAGTAGATCTGCTTAAACGAGAATTCTCAATCAATAACGAGAAAGTGCAGCTGACTAATAATGAGTTTAATCTGTTAGTTTATTTTCTAAAGAATAAAAATAAAATTATCACTCAGGAAGAACTGGCAGAGAAAGTATGGGATATTCATTTTGACACTCAGACAAATTATATCAATGTATATATCAGTTACCTGAGAAAGAAAATTCGTGAATATTCTGATGTAGATTACATCGAAACGATCCGAAAGAAAGGATTTACTTTCAGATGTGAATAAAGAAAATCTGATTTAATTATCAGGCTGTCTCTTTTGGGACAGCCTTTTTTATGTCCTATGGATTCTTTTACACGCAATAACTTAATTGAATATCTGAAAGATTTTACTACAGAATCACGATGGGAAACCATTCAAAAGGTTCTAAAGGAGAGAACGAATCACATTACTATTGTTTTGGAAGACTTGCATAAGCCACATAATGCAAATGCAGTACTACGAAGTTGTGATGGATTTGGGATACAGGATGTCCATATAATCGAAAACAGAAATGTATTTGGTGCAGAAAGTACCGTATCAATTGGAGCTCATCAGTGGCTTAGTCTAAATAAGTACAACAATCCTGAAAAAGATAATCTGCTGGATTGCTATAAATCTTTAAGAAATCAGGGGTATAAGATCATTGCTACTACTCCTCATGAGCAGGATCAGGATTTAAATGACTTACCAATAAATGAAAAAGTAGCTTTGGTATTCGGAACAGAAAGGGAGGGACTTAGTGATGAGGCTATGAAAGAAGCTGATGGATATGTTAAAATCCCAATGCACGGATTTAGTGAGAGTTTCAATATTTCGGTAAGCGCAGCAATTTGTTTATATGATTTGACTACCAGAATCAGGCAATCTGATATCAATTGGCAATTAGCTGAGGATTATCAAAAGGAGCTGTCCCTTTTATGGCTCAGAAAAACCATTAAAGCCTCTGATAAACTCATAGAAAAATTTCTAAGCGAAAACTCCTAGCGAGGTAGTTTTATGTTTAAGTCAGCAACTCCGTATGCGAAAGCTGCCATAGTTGCTACACATTCGTTGAAATCTTCAATATTTAGCTTATCAATTGTATCAGCATCTGTATGATGATACCAGAAATATTTTTCTCCATTAACTCTTAGCCCCATTCCAGGTACACCACCTCTCATCAGAGGGCCAATATCAGCACCGCCTCCACCTTTACTAACTTCACCCGATTCAATTTCTTCCAGGTGTGATCCAATCTCTGTTAAAATGTCAAAGGCTTCATCACTTCCTGAAAACCCAAACCCAATTGGATCAAAAACACCAGCATCTGACTCCATAGCAAGTATGTGATTATCCAATGAGTTTTCGTCTTCTTCTACCCAACGGCGATATTCATTTGCTCCGGCTAACCCGTTTTCTTCATTAGTCCACAGAACCACTCTTATAGTACGCTTAGGAGTTAATCCCGATTCTTTGATTAAACGAAGAGCCTCCCATGCTCCAACACATCCACCTCCGTCGTCCATCATTCCAGTTCCAACATCCCACGAATCAATATGACCACCCAGCACAATGATTTCATCTGGAAATTCTGAGCCTCTGATTTCTGCCATTACATTTCTGGAATCGGCATCAGGAAACGTTTCCGCTTCCATCTTTAACGTGATTTCGATTTCTTCACCACGATCTGCAAATCTTTGAAGGAGCAAAGCATCTTCAACCGTAATAGCGGCATGAGGAATCTTATCAATTCCATCCTGATATCGCATAACTCCGGTGTGAGGAGTTTGCATTGAATATGGTGTAACAGATGCTATCAAACTTGCAATAGCGCCATACTTTGAGGCTTCAGAAGCACCGTTAACCCGATAAGCTACCGTTTGACCATAGGTGGTAAATTCTGCGTTAAATAAGACTATTTTACCAGCAATTTCTTCACTTCTTTCCTCTAATTCTTCAAAATTTTTAACAACTAATACTTCACCTGTTATTCCTTCTTTGGGTGTTCCAATACTTCCTCCAAGTCCTAGCATGGGCAGATTTCTTTTGATTGGAGCATTGAGAGTCACTGATTCTTCTCCACGAACCCAATAAGGGACTTTCACTGGTTGAGTCCATACACGGTCAAAGCCATCTTTCTTCATTTCTTCTACAATCCAATCGATAGAATTTTCAAGGTTTTCGGAACCACTGAACCGTGGACCAAAAGTATCACCCATAAAAGTAAGTCTGTTCCACCCGGTTTCATTGGTCATCGCTGCTTCGATGATTGTTTGAACCTCACTTTCGAATGAATCGGGTATTGGATTTTGAGCAAAGGCACAAATACTTAAAACTGAAATGCAAAGGAATAGGAAAGATTTTTTCATAGCAGGAATATTTTTGTAGGGCTAAAGTAAAACAACAGGGAGCAATAAAATTGAAAATAAATGCAACAAAAAACCCCAAATAATTGGGGTTATAAAATTAGTCGAGGGAATTTGTATTGGTCTCTGAAATCCGTCGGAACATCATGTATTCTTCAGGAGAGGTATCAGCAAAGAGATAGAAGAGGGGATCTACCGCTCTTTTATTTAAATGAACCTCGTAGTGTAAATGTGGACCTTCAACCAAGCCGGTATTTCCTGACTTAGCAATTTCCTGACCTCTTAATACTTTTGTTCCTGATTTAATATCGGTACCAAATGTAGAGAGATGGGCGTACAATGTTTCGAATCCAAAGCCATGATCAATAATAACAACTCTTCCAAGATTTCCTTTACGACCAGCAAATTTAACAACTCCATCACCTGTAGCATATACAGGTGAACCAATATCGGCTCTGAAGTCTAATCCATTGTGAGGTCGGCTATATTGTAGAACGGGATGATATCGTAATCCAAAGCCACTTAACAGTATCCCACTTCCGGGCTTGATTGCTGGAATATGAGTTAGTTTCTCTTTGTTATTGTTGTACTGATTTTTGATTTCTTCGAAGCTAATGTTCTGAATCCCAATTTTTCGCTCCAGATTATCAATTTTAGAAGCAGTCCATTTTAAAAGATCTGCTGTAGATTCTTCATAAATATCAAATTCTTCGTAAGGATTTGTTCCACCGATTCCTGCCTGCCGTTCTTCAATTGTAATTTCATCCAATCCTAGAATGGAACGGTAAACTTCATTGTCTCTTGTTGCTATGTCCTCAAGTTGTTTATCAAGGCTGGTAATAGCTTCTTTTGTGCTTTCAAGTTGAGAATAAAGTGCCTCATTTTCAGCTTGTAAAGCTAATTCAGAAGGAGAACCGATTTTAGTGGAAAGAAGGATAATTCCTATTCCTGCGAACACTACGCCGGTTAAAATCCAAATAGATAAATTATAAATAACCTGTTCTTTACGATTATAAGTAATCGGAATAAATTCACAGGTTGACTCGTCGTAGTAGTAATGATTTTTTAAAGACATAGGTAGTTTAAGTTCAAACTCAACAAAGTTACTAAGTCCTTGGAGTTCTTCAAAGAGTATTCCTAAACTCTAATGTTACTCAATATCACCTTCAAAGTATTCGATTGCTCTTTTTAATGATGATTCCCGTCCTTTAGTCTTCTCAGCAATACTTGATTGTATCCGGTCCTGAAATGCTCTAGCAGCATCATAACCATAATGTTTTAATAAATGGTTCATGGCAATTACTTCTGCAATTACCGTAATATTTTTACCAGGAGTAATAGGAAGGGTGATATAGGGAATTTCGAGATTCATAATGTTAACAGTATCGTGATCTAATCCTGTGCGGTTTACTTCATCAGTATCATCCCATAAAGTAAGTTCAACAACCACTTCAAGACGTTTTTGATATCGAACAGATCTGATACCAAACATGGACATTACATCCACGATACCCAATCCTCGGATTTCCATGAAATGTTTACTCATTTCTGTAGCTGATGCCATTAATACACTACTTTTTTGTGTAAGCATAACTACATCATCCGCAACCAATCGATGACCTCTTTCTACGAGATCGAGAGCTACTTCACTTTTTCCAATACCTGATTTACCAGCTATTAGTATTCCGATCCCATATACATCTACCATAGCTCCGTGAACCATAGTTTGAAGGGCAAATTGATCATCCAGAAAATCCCTTAGTAGAAACATGAAACGGGTAGTTTCATATGGAGTCATATAAACTGGGATTCCAACTTCTTCTGCCAGATCCAGCAAATACTGAGGAAGGTTATTCCCATCAGTAAGGAAAATAACGGGAATCTGATACTGGGTTAAATTCCCAAATGCTTTTATTTGTTTTTCTTTAGAAAGATGTTCCAGGTATTGAGTTTCAGTATTTCCAATTACCTGAATCCGTTGATAAGTAAAAAGTTCCAGATACCCTGTTAGCGCTAATCCGGGTCGGTTTAAATCAGCTTCAGTAACGAATCGGTGATCGCCACAATCACCTGCTGCACAAGCTACTAGATTTATGTGTACTCGTTCTTTTAGCCGTTTTACAAGATAGCTTACGCTTATCTTCTCTTTAATGGGAATAGCTGGTTGTGGAGTAAATGGCATGGCGAATTAATGAGTGGTGAATTTCTTTTCCTTATAACGCTTAAGCTGCCGAGAAAGGTTTTCAACTGCTGATAAAACTGCTTGTTCATACTTTGGGGCAGTCTCGGTAGCGGTTAACGTCTTATTAGGTATCTGAATAATAATTTCTGCTTTTTGTGGATTATCATTATCTGCATGAGGTTCTAATATGATACTGCAACTTACTATCCGGTCATAAAACTGTTGGAGTTTTGTTACAGCATCTTCGCTATAGGCTTTAAGGTTTGCGCTTGCGTCAAAGTGGCGTGCTGTAAATCTGATGTTCATAGTCTGTAGTCTTTTTAAATTTTATGATTTTGCTCTTGGATGTGCTTGTTCGTACACATTTTTTAGTCGTTCTACACTTGTATGTGTGTAAACCTGGGTGGCCGCTAAATTAGCATGGCCTAAAAACTCTTTAATTAAACGAATATCGGCTCCATTATTCAACATGTGAGTTGCAAAACTATGTCTTAATACATGTGGACTTTTCTGAGTGACCTCACTTTCTCTGGTTAAATATTTTTCAACCATATATCTGACCGCTCTAACATAAGCTCGTTGTCCACTTGCTGCAAGAAATAGAGCTTTTCGTGCATCTGAGTCTGTTCTTGAACCATAGAGTTCAACTCGTTTTTTTATGAAGCTCTGAAGAATATCTTTAGCAGTATTCCCTAAGGGCACTATTCGTTCTTTATTACCTTTTCCTCTAACCGTTATCTGACCTGATCGTAAATCCACATCAGTTAGGTTTAACCCAACTAATTCGCTTACTCTTATTCCGGTTCCATAAAATACCTCAAGAATAGCCCGATCCTGAAGTCCACGAGTGGTTTCAATATTTACATTATCCAGCATTCGCTCCATATCTTCTGAGGTTACTGTTTTGGGGAGCGTTTTTTCTTTCTTTGGTACAACGAGCAGATGCGCAGGGTTTTTTGTGATGTACTCACGCTTAAAAGCATATTTAAAAAAGGAGCGAAGCGCAGCAACTTTACGTGCAATCGAACTTTTCGAAAGACCTGAATCTGAAAGTTCTCCCAACCAAAGACGAATAGTTAATCTGGTGATGTATTGTACATCCACTTGATCTGGGGCGCATTCGAATTGAGAAGCGCAAAAATCAAGAAAAGTAGTTAAATCGTTTTCATACGAAATAATAGTATAAGGAGAGGAATTACGTTCAACCTGAAGATATTTCAGATATTTCTCGATCAGTTTTTTCATCAACCGCAATATGTTTAACTGGCAAACAAAATGAAACCGGTCGCTAAGAAATTTTAAGGCTTTTAAACTTCACGACCTTTCCAGGAAGATTTAATACCAAAGATCTTATTGAAGATTGAAACTAACCCCAATATCTGGAACCAAAGTACCGAAATAGGGTGTAGAAAGGAGTAAATCAAGTTTACCTTGAAAAGTTTGTGTATCGCTATTTTTTGAACCAGTATTATTAGGATAATTACTCCAGAAAGGAGAGTTGTTACTAAGTCATTTTCTACAATTCCAATAACCAGAGTAATAAATGGAAGTATATATACAACAATGTGTAGAATTCCCATACAAACGAACTCAAACATATTTGTAAATCCATTCAAAAAGTTTTTCTTAAAACCATTCCAGATTTCAGAATGTGAGTTATACATTCTGCAATAAACGGTATTAACACCATGAAACATCTGGAAGAGAAACCCGGATGTTTTAATATTCCTGGCAAGTTCCATGTCTTCTACAACTTCATTCTTTACCGATTTGTGACCACCAATTTGATCGTATGCTGACCTTCGAAAAGCTAAAAACTGACCACAACCAGCAATAAATTTATCGGACAATTTTGGAATAAAGAAAGATGGCATCCATCGGGGATGGCGCTCTACATAAATTGCCGGGAGCAGCGTAAACAGAGCAAAATTAAACATCGGTACGATCATATTTTCCCAAAATGATTTAAGCTCCTGTTGTGGCCATACAGTAATAGCATCTTTGTACTTCAATCTTGAAACTGTTTTTGTAAGTACATCCGGTTCCAGCCAAACATCTGCATCAATAAAAATCAGTATTTGACCTCCGGCTTCCTCAGAAAGTTGATGACAAGCCCATGGTTTACCCAGCCAATCATCGGGTTTCGGTTCTCCTTTTATGCGTTTTAGATTGGTAATTATATCTGATAATTGGCTAAGAATTTCGGTAGTTCTGTCGGTGGAGTTGTCATCCAGAACTAACACTTCAAATGAAGGATAATCTTGCTTTAAGGCATTTGTTACACAACGTTCAATTACGTCTTCTTCATTTCGAGCTGGTATACAAATACTCACAAACGGGGCATTCTGCTCAATTTCAAATTCAACAGATTTAAGTGATTTAAACTCATATAAATTCCGTATCAATACCACCGAAGTGGCTAATAACAAGAGTAGTACAAAACTGAGGATGTAAATCATATTGAACGAAGGTAGTAAACCAACAGTTGACGGACACAATAAGTAACCGTTTATTTGTGTATGAACATTTCAACTAAACTCAACGACGAGCATTTTGATCCCGAAAAACCTCCAAAAGGTTATGAGTGGTGGTATTTTGATGCAATAAGTCTGGACAAAAAATGGAGTTTGGTGGTTATTTTCTTTCAGGGAAATCCATTTTCACCCGAATATATCAAGGCTGGGGCGGATGCTCTACCGAATGATTTTCCTGCAATCAGCATATCCGTTTATAAAAATGGTAAACCGGAATACTACAGCTTTATTGAATATCAGGAAGGTCGGTTTCATTGGAATGATAAAGACGAGTCCTGTTCAATTGGGAGTAATTTTTTTAAAAGATCAATTAATGGAAACGAGTTAGTATATGAATTACTGCTAGCTCAAACTCTGGAGTCAGGTCATTCTATTAATGCCAAGCTTAAATTCTCTTCACCAGTTCTTCCAGAAGATTCGATTGAACATCAATCTACTGAAGAGAAGCATTTCTGGAATTTGCTGCAGCCTCATGCTCAGGTTAATGGTTCAATTTCCTTAAAAGGGAAAAGAAACGATTTCAACGTGCTTTTTAGCGGAACGGGATATCATGATCATAATACCGGATATGAACCTATGAAGGAAAGTTTTGACGATTGGTATTGGGGCAGATTTCATTTCAAAGATTCAACATTAATTTATTATGTGATGAATCAGTTAGATGGTGGAAAACAGCATGAAGCATGGTTAATTTCAAATCAATCCGGAGAAGTAATGGATACTTTTAGCGAAATCAAATCCGGCTACTTTGAGAAGAACCGTTTTGGATTGAATTCAGCCAGAAAGATTGAATTGAAATCGCTCAAAGCACACGCTACCATTCAATTAAGTTCTCTGGTGGATAATGGACCTTTTTATCAACGTTTTTTAAGTGATTGTGTGATGCAATATGAGGGTAAGACTACAGCTGGGGTAGGAATCTCTGAGTACATCAAGCCTGCTCAGATTTATGAAGAGAAATACTGGTGGATGGTTAGAATGCGATTACGATTTTTAGCTCAAAAACCGCATTGGGTGCAGAGATCGAAGATGTTTTATGAGTGGACCTGGTAGGTTTGTTATTAGTTAATGGTTAATGGTTATTCGTTGAATTGATTACCTCCGATTTAATTTTAGCTAAAAGATCTTGTACCAATTTTTCGAACCTTGTGTTTAAGTCACTATTAACCATTAACGAATAACCATTAACTACATCACCAATAGAAATATATAAATCCGGTTTGTTTGATCTTGAATAATCGATATAGAAAGCGACTGGAACAAAATCCACATCATCCATTTTTTTGAAAAGCCACGAAAGTCCTTCTTTAAATTCAGGTTTTGAATCTGATACTGGTGTCAATTTTCCTTCTGGGTATATAAACAGAGAGGCATTTTCCCTTTTCATCGATTCTACTGCGTATCGAAGTGATTTAATAGAAGAGCGGGGGTTGTCAAGATTGATTGAAAAAGCCCCGATCCTGGAAAAGAATGGGTATTGTTTCATTTGTTTGTCTTCCATCAGAGCACGCGCTTTTTGCTTAAATAGTGTTCTGTTAAGATATAAAGGAAGAAGTCCGTCCCACCAATAATTGTGATTGATAAAGTAAACGGTTCTGGAATTTTCGTTTGGAATGTATTCCTGTTTAATAATCACTTTTCTGAATCTTATCCAAATGATAAACCGGGTATACCAGTCGAAAAACCAGATAATGAATTTAGATTCTTTTGCAGGTATAAATTCCAAAATACTTTTTTTAGTGATGATAGGGCTTAGCGTCTTATCTTCCAATCATGAAAAAGCACAGAGGAAAGCCCGTCGTTCCAATTACGGATGCAAATATCGACTCTTATTCAGAAGAACATACGACTCCTGAATCTGATGAAATAGTGCACTTAATGAAATCCAGTGATGCTCAGCTTCAATACATTGATATGCTGAGTGGAAGATTGGTTGGACAGTTACTTAAAATACTTATCCAAATATCGGGCGCTAAGCGAATACTTGAAATAGGAACGTTTACAGGGTATTCTGCCATAATGATGGCTGAAGCTTTGCCGGAAGATGGAGAAGTGGTCACTCTGGAGATGAATTTGAAGTATCAGGAAATCGCTCAGAAGCATTTTAATGAGTCTGAAGTAGGTAGTAAAATTTCTCTTATTAAAGGAAATGCACAACAAACCATAGATGAACTGGAGGGAAAATTTGATCTGGTATACCTGGATGGAGATAAGCTCAGGTATCATTTTTATTTCGAGAAAGTTCTTCCGAAACTCAAAAAAGGCGGGTTAATCATTGCAGACAATGTTCTTTGGGATGGTACAGTATTAAATCCGGAAGATCAAAAAGCTAAAGCGATAGCCGACTTTAATAAATTTGTTTCAGAGGATGATCGGGTAGAGCAAGTGCTTTTACCAATCCGCGATGGAGTAAATGTGATCAGGAAGTTGTAGTTGGGAAGAATAGTCTTTCTGAGGCTACTTCCGAAGGATTTTAGCGAATGTCCGCTTGATTCTTTGCTTTTACACAGAATATCCAAAAAAAAATCTGTGTTAAGTCATCCTGAACTCGTTTCAGGATCTTAGGAAAAGGCTTTGATGTACTTATCTAGCTAAAAAGCCCCATTGATAAAGCACAAAGATCCCGGATCAAGTCCGGGATGACCTAAACAAAAAAAGTAAAGCGTTAAGACTCAGCTTCCTCAGTCTTACATGTACTCAATCCAAAAGGCATGTAAAGGGGACAGGTGCTAACCAGGCTAGTCAATACAAATACAGCAGCGAGTACCAGTAAAACAATAGCAACAGTTCCGGAAATAACTTCCATAAAGTATAATACTGCCACAGTAACAGCTAGTAATAAACGAATAATTCGATCCGCAGAGCCCATGTTCTTTTTCATAATAACCTCTTTTAATTAGTGAAATATTGCACCAGCAAAACAATACCTGTGACTATTCCAATGCACAGAATACATACTCCAATTAACCTGAATGCCTTTTGTTTTGTGGTCATAAGAGAGTGTAACCAAGAATTATGAATTTTCCATAAATGTTATGACAAGTTAGATCACTTTGTTTTTCAATCGAAGTGAATTTGCTATTACTGATACCGAGCTGAAACTCATGGCTAGCGCGGCAATCATTGGAGAAAGCAATATCCCGAATATTGGAAAAAGCACTCCGGCTGCTACCGGTATTCCTACTGTATTGTAAATAAGGGCGAAGAACAGGTTTTGTTTTATGTTCTTCAGTACTTCTTCACTTAAATGAAAAGCTTTCACTATCCCATTTAGATCTCCTTTTACAAGCGTAATAGCGGCACTTTCGATGGCGACATCGGTTCCTGTTCCCATAGCTATTCCGATATCAGCCTGTGCAAGTGCAGGTGCATCATTAGTTCCGTCTCCGGCCATAGCCACTTTTTTCCCTTCTTCCTGAAGTCGTTTTACTTCATTGATTTTATCTTCCGGCATACATTCCGCTTTGAATGAATCCAGTCTGACTTCCTGAGCAACTGCTTTTGCTGTCTGGGGATTGTCACCCGTTAGCATGATTACTTCAATCCCTTTTTCCTGAAATTCCCGAATCGCCTTTTTACTGCTTTCTTTGATGGAGTCTGAAATCACTACAAAACCTGTTACTGTATCATCAATAGATAACCAGGATACGGTTTTTCCTTTTTCGAGATATGCTTCAGCTCCTGAATCAGCGGTTTGAACCAGTTTCTTATTTCCTAGTTTGATCGTCATTCCATCAATAAGTCCTTTAATTCCTTTTCCGGTCACAGATTCGAAATCAGTCGCTTTCTTAGATTCAATCTTCTGTTCTTTTGCATATCCGGTAACCGCTTTTGCAAGAGGATGTTCGCTTTCGTTGTTTAGGGAAGCTGCAAATTGTAGGATTTGACCGGAATCAAAACCATCGTTCACAGAAATTACTTCTTCAACGGATGGTTTTCCTTCGGTGATAGTCCCAGTTTTATCTACAATCAAGGTATCAATTTTGTTAAATCCCTCGAGTGCTTCTGCATTTTTGATGAGAATTCCATTCTGAGCTCCTTTTCCAACACCAACCATTACCGACATAGGGGTTGCTAGTCCAAGAGCACACGGACAAGCGATTATCAATACCGCTATCGCATTTACTAATGCATACACCTGAGCAGGTTCAGGTCCCCAAATAGCCCAAATAACCCATGTTAATATTGCAACTATTACAACCGCTGGTACAAAAAAGGAAGAAATTTTATCTGCCAGATTTTGAATAGGCACACGGCTATGACTCGCTTTGTTAACCATGTCCACGATTTGTGAAAGTAGGGTTTCATCCCCGACTTTCTCTGCTTTCATAATAAAACTACTGTTTCCGTTTATAGTCCCCGAACTCACAGTATAGTCCACAGATTTGTCTACAGGAACTGGTTCTCCGGTAATCATGGATTCATCGATAGAACTCGCGCCTTCAATTATTACACCATCTACAGGGATTTTTTCTCCGGGTTTTACTTTCAGATGATCCCCTTTACTAATTTCATCCATATGGATTTCTTCTTCAGAGCCATCTTCATTTACTCTGATAGCTGTATTAGGAGCCAATTTCATCAGTTCTTTAACAGCGCTGTTCGTTTGAGAATGCGCCTTTGCTTCCAACACCTGGCCTAGTAAGACCAGCGTTAGAATCACTGTTGCCGACTCAAAATAAAGATGCACTGTTCCGGCATCGGTTTTGAATTGATCAGGGAAAAAATCCGGGAAAATCAATGCGAATACACTAAAGATCCAGGCAATCCCAGCGCCTATACCTATAAGCGTAAACATGTTAAGGTTCCAGGTTTTAATGGAACGCCATGCCCGCTCAAAAAACATCCATGTGGCATAAAAAACCACAGGAATAGAAAGTCCGAACTGAATCCAATTCCAGATACCAACATCCATCCATTCATAGATAGGGTTATCAGGAATCATCTCACTCATCGCAATAATGAAGATGGGAAGGGTAAAGGCTACTGCGATCCGGAATTTTTTGAGTAGTTCTTTGTATTTCTTTTCTTCAGCAGAAACTTCGTCATCAGAATTCGATGATAAACTCACTTCTTCCACTAAATCCATTCCACACACCGGACAATCACCGGGTTGATCATACATTTTATCGCCTTCGCACTGCATCGGACAGTAAAACTTACCCGTACCTTTCCCTTCTTTTTTTTGATGATGTGAGTGATTATGATGAGAATGATCATGATTTGTTTGCTCATCAGATCTTCGAATGGAATATTGTCCGCCGGCCTCCTTTAATGCATCCTGGAACATCGAAATGCTTAGATCAAAACTGGAATCGATTTCAGCGGTTCCTGCCTCTAAATCAACTGATACATCATTTACCCCAACTACTTTACTGAGCGCCTGTTCTACATGATGTTTACAGCCACTGCAGCTCATTCCTTGTATGATGTATCTGTGTTTCATGATGATCTATTGATTAATAACTGTCCCTCCTTGGGGAGGGACAGAGTTGCGAATTTGAGCAACTCAGGGAGAGGACCGAAAGGCTAAGTTCTTTCTAAACCTTTACCGTCCTCCCTCTGGTTTCACACAAGTGTGAAATCAGTCTCCCTCCAAAGGGAGACACAAATTCTGATCTAAAATGAGAAATATAATTTAGTATACACTTACAGAATTCCCGAAAAGTTGTGTAGGATTTTAGAAATTTTCCGGTATATGTGATTGAGAAAATACATTTCAGAGTCATTCTGAGGATACTTCCGAAGAATCTGCACAATTAGAAAGCTTTGCAGATCCTTCGCTTTCGCTCAGGATGACTTAAAAAAAATATTTTCATTCGTCATTCGTCATTCGTCAATCCTACACCTCATCCAGGGGCTTACGGGAATTGCCCATAAAAGCTCTGAATTGGGAAGGAGAGAGACCTGTTACACTTTTAAACTGATTGGATAAATACTGAGCACTGCTATATCCTAATTCCCATGCAATTTCGCTGATGGTCTTTTCGCCATATACCAGTAATTCTTTAACTCGTTCAATACGTTGCTGGATTGCATACTTTTCAATAGTTCGACCTTCTACCTCAGAAAACAAACTGCTTAGCGAGGAGTAGCTTTTCCCTAATTCCTTTTCCAGATACTCAGAGAGATTCAGGTTTTTATCTTCTGACCTGTTGGATCGGATTAACTGAATTACTTTTGTTTTAATAGCACTTATAACTTTAGAACTTGTATCATCAATAAGTTCGAATCCTTCTTTGTTCAATACAGAGCTAAGAGCATCGAGGTCTATTTCGGTTTCTTTTTTAAAAACTACTTTTCCCAGTTCGATGTTTTTTATGGGATAACCAAGTCCTTCAATTTCTTGTTTTACGACTTTGATACACCGTTCACACACCATGTTCTTGATATATATGGAGGTTGTTTTCATTATTTAAAAAGTAGAATAAACAATCAGTTTGTATGTGCTTAACAATTGATTTAGCTTCTCAATCATTTCAACCAAGTTAACGTAATGTATCGATTGTTATCTACTGCTTTTCTTCTTTTGATTAGTTATTCATTAACTGCTCAGGAAGTGAGTTATCCTCCCGAATTCTCTGACCCTTTTCCATTATTTGAAAAAGCGTTAGGTGATTTTGAACGCCCGATCTCTTCTGAGAATGAAACTGCTCAGGCTTATTTCAACCAGGGATTTCAAATGATGTATGCCTTTACAAAAGAAGATGCTGCGCGTTCATTTATTGAAGCTCAGAAAGCGGATCCCAATTGTGCGATCTGCTATTGGGGCGAAGCATGGGCATGGGGTTCGTATCTGAATGGCAGAATGAGAACAAATGAAGCTCCAAGAGCATATGCAGCGATTCAAAAGGCGGTGGAATTATCCAATGATGGTTATGCCAACGAGAATGAACAAGCATTTATAAATGCAATGTCGGTGCGATATGCTGAAGAGTATGATTCAGGTACTCAGGCTGTTCGTGACACCGCTTATGCAAAAGCAATGAAAGAAGTGGTTGAGATGTATCCGGAAGATCTGGATGCCGGTACTTTTTATGCGGAAGCATTATTCTTACTCGAACCAAGAAGAGGGTACCGGGATATCAATGATCCGGATGTTCAGAAACTTCATGCTGAGCTTGAAAGGGTATTAGAACTGGATATTACCCATCCAGGTGCGTGTCATTTGTACATTCATGCTACAGAATCGACGACCGATCCCGGAAAAGCGGAAGCCTGTGCAGAATTTATTGGGACTTCCATTCCCGGAGCAAGTCATATCAATCATATGCCTTCTCATACCTGGAATGAAATTGGTCGCTGGGGCGATGCCGTTCGTGCTAATATCATGGCATGGCATTCCGATCAGAAAGCAGCAATAGGCGAAGGCTTTGCTATTTACCCAAGTCACAATTTACATATGCTGCTATTTGCTGCTTCGATGGACGGGCAGAGTGGAGTGGCTACACAAGGAGGGAGAGATTACACTAAGCTTACAGGCAACAATATGTACGAGGTACTAACTTTGATTCGCTTTGGCAGATTCGATGAAGTGCTTAGTGTAACAGAGCGTCCAACGCATGATGTTCATGGTGGAATGTGGGATTTTTCTATGGGATATGCCCGATTAAAAGAAGGTGATATTCGCATGGCAGAGAATTACTTAGCCAAAGTACTTGAAATCGCTGATACCTCGAATGCCAGATTTCGATTTCATCCCGCAGATCGATTATTGGGAACCGTTGGTGGAATTCTGGAAGGAGAGATTCACCTGACTAAAGGTGATACACTAGCCGCTATCGCCTCTTTTGAACGAGCAGTTATGTGGGATGATTCTCTGGATTACGATGAACCTGAACCATTACCTTTTGCAGCCCGACACTGGCTGGGAGCAGCTCTGCTCGAATACGGTAATTTTGAAAAAGCAGAAGAAGTCTTCAGAGCTGAACTATTAGACCATCCAAATAATGGCTGGAGTTATTATGGGTTAATTCAAGCTTTGGAAGGACAAGGAAAACAAGATGAAGAGCTAAATGCTGCCTTCGAAGCCAGCTGGGCCAGATCCGATACCTGGATTAGGGGGAGTCGGTTTTAATACTGCTCAAAATTTCTTTTATACAAGAAAGTCCTCCCTTGAGGGAGGTGTCCCGAAGGGACGGAGGGTGTTAGTGGGGCTCCAGCCTTTACAAACACCCCTCAGAATATCATCTAAAGAATGATATTCATCTCCCCTCAAGGGGAGACTTAGGTCGTGCTTTCTAATTCAGCTGGGGTCAGATCGGATACTTGGATTAGGGGGAGTCGGTTTTAGTTAATGTTAATGGGCTTTATAAATGTCTCCCTTTGGAGGGAGACAGAAATTATGCTTGCATAATTTCAGAGGGAGGACAGCGGTGACTATGAAAGAACGAGCCATTATTGTCCTCTTCCTGAGCCAAAACAAGTTTTGACTCTGTCCCTCTCCAAAGATGGACAGTCATTAAATTACTATTTCTATATCAATACAACTCATACTCTAACAACCGGCACTCAATGGTAGAGTTATAAAACTCAATGCGTTGGTTGGTGCGTAAACCGACTTGTTTGGCTAAGGCAAAGTTTCCCGTAAAAACATATCCCCATTTGCCACTACAATCCTGTTTAAAGAAGTCACCAATGGCGCGGTAGAGTCCGGAGAGATTTTCGTCTTCACCTAAGCGTTCACCATAAGGTGGATTGAAAATAACGACTCCATCACCATATGGAATTTCGGTATCAATGAATTCACAGACATCAAATTCAATAAGGTGATCAACCCCGGCAGTTTTAGCATTTTTCTTGGCTGCTTCTATTGCTTTAGGATCATTATCGGTAGCAAGAATACGGCTATAATTCGGGAAATCTTTCAGCGAGTCTTGTTTAAGATCGTTTCTCAGCTCCGTCCATTTTTCCTCATCAAAGCCCAGAATATGTTTAATGCCATAATTAGGTCTAAGTTGACCTGCAGGACGGTTTAGCGCCATTAGCGCAGCTTCAATGGCAATCGTACCACTACCACACATAGGATTAATGAGATGCTGTCCCGGTTTCCATTTACTTGCGAGAACAACTGAAGCAGCCAAAGTTTCCTGCATCGAAGCAGTATGATTATCCACTTTATAGTTTCTTCGGGAAATTGATTCGCCCGAAGTATCCAGATATACAGAAGCTTCATCACCTTTCCAGAACAGAAAAACTACTGTTTTAGTCAGATCGGCACCGGAATCGGGTCTTGTACCCCTGGTCATACGAATCCGGTCAACAATAGCGTCTTTGACCGTTAAATTCGCAAACTGGTTATTATTTATCGTTTGGTTTCTGATGAACGAAGTAATACTTACATACCCATGCTTATCAATAAAATTCTCCCACGCAATTTTTTTTAATCCAGCTGTAAGATCATCCGCATTTTCTGCTCTGAAAGTATCCAGTAGAAAGTGAACCCTGTGAGCAGTTCGCAATACCAGATTCAGTTTCATACAATCATATAATGATCCCTGAGTTTCAACTCCAGCCGGACGGGTTTTGTTGATTGGAAATCCAAGTTCTTCCAATTCTTTTTTGAGATAGGGAGTGATTCCTTTTGGACATGTGATTGAAATAGTAGAAGAGAGGGAAAAATTAGCCAAGAGTGAATAAGTGAGAGTTGAAAGATGATGGTACAAATAAAAAAAGGAGCGAGAACTTACCTAAAGCCTCACTCCTCAAAACTTATAGCTATTAAGCTATTTCAACAACTTCGATATCGAACGTGAGATCTTTACCTGCTAATGGGTGATTAGCATCGATAGTGACATCTTCACCTTCAATTTTGGTTACCTGGCAAGGTACAGGCTGTCCGTTTTCTTGAGTAAGTTGCAATTGCATACCAACTTCGGGATCAAGATCAGCCGGAAGCTGAGATTTTTGAATGGTTACTTCCATTTGTGGATTGTGCTCGCCATAGGCTTCAGCACTAGGAATTTCTGCTTTTGTTGAGTCTCCAACTTTAAGTCCCATTACTGCTTTTTCAAATCCCGGGATCAGTTGACCTGCACCCATGGTAAATTGAAGTGGATCACGTCCTTCAGAAGAGTCAAAAACTTCTCCGTTTTCTAGGGTTCCAGTGTAATGAACTTTTACGGTATCTCCGTCTTTAATAGTCGACAAAATGTTATCCTTTCTTTTAGGAATTATAAATTGATTAGTGCATCAAAGATAAGGAACTTAAGGGAGAGATATTAGCTTGCATTACTATGATGAAATTTACTCCAAACCCTCAGGAAGTACTTAAAAAAGCAAAAACAGTTGCTGTGATTGGCTGTTCTCCCGATCCTTATCGCACCAGCAACTATGCGGCAAAATATTTACTCAATAAAGGGTATACAGTGGTTCCTGTAAATCCTAATGAGGCTGAGATTCTAGGAGAGAAGTGTTATCCTGATTTAAACTCAATTCCATCTGAAATACAGATCGATATAGTTAATGTATTCCGGAGAAATATTCATACAAAAGGAGTTGTAGAGGAAGTTGTTGACTGGAAGCAGGAAACCAGCCAAAACCCAGTGATATGGACACAATTGGATGTTTCCTCTCCTGAAGCAGAATCATTAGCGGAAAATGCTGCAATCCCTTATATCAGGAACCTTTGTATTATGGTAGAGCTTGATAGAATGAATTAAGAATTCAAAATTCAAGATTAAAAATTGAATTCACCAGAACCCAATTTTTAATTCTCAATTTATAATTTTGAATTTCTTTACTTCATATTAGTAAACTGAAGGGGAATGCCCATATCTTTTGATTTCAGATGACGAATTGCAGCTTGTAGATCATCAATCTTCTTTCCGGTAACACGAACCTGATTATCCTGAATCTGGGGCTGGACCTTCATCTTCATGTCTTTGATTTCTTTCACAATCTTTTTGGCCGTTTCTCTATCGATACCTTCTTTTAAAGCTACATCCATTTTTAAATGCCCTTGAGATGTGCCTTCTTCTTTGCCAAACTCAAGTACTTTTGAATCAATTCCTCTTTTCACAAAGTTCTTAATGAGCATTTCTTTCACAGCCTGCATTTTCATGTTTTCGGCTGCAACTAAATGAATCCGGTTTTCATTTTTGTGATAGGTTACTTCGGTATGAAGTCTGCGAAAATCGTAGCGGGTATTAATTTCTTTCAGGGTATTATTTACTGCGTTATCAACTTCCTGTGCGTTTATTTCATTTACAATATCGAATGAGGCCATTTTGGAATTCTGAATTTTAAATTATGAATTTTGAATTGGGTTAGTTCCATTTGTCAAACCCAATTCAAAATTCAACATTCATAATTTATAATTATTCTTGCTCAAGTTTCTCTCTCATTTTTTTCGAAAGTAGGCGCTCTACTTCAAGTTGGTCTTCGGGGGGGATAAGAGTTTTAAATACCCGTACTAAATCATCCTGGGTATATTCAACCTGCAATACTTCTTCGGTATACCATTCATAGCTCAGTAAATTTTCCCAATCAACAACCGAATCAAGAAGTACTATTCCTTTTGTTTTGAATTCCGGCACCAACCGGAGTGTTATTCCCCAAACCCCTAAACCTAATAAAGATAACCCTGAAGTTATTCTTATTGGAGTAATTGCCAAATCTGAAAATAGAGATGATCGTTGAATACCAATTAAAATTAATACGATGGCAATAATTACCGGAATGTATTCGGATATGAAAGTACGATGGCAGTATAAAATGGAACCGGCATTTACCCGGGTTTTATATTGATCAATTGCCGCTCCTGCAAAGAATCCAAAAACGGAGGCGTAAACGTTAGCAATTATTGCTCCAGCTAACGTCTCAGAAATAAATTCTATCTTAAAAAGTAAAAGAAGAATGGAATATAAACTAAGTGCAAATAGCGCAAAAAGAAGAAGCCTTCGAAGGGAAACCTGATACAAATAGAAAAGTCTTTTATACCCAAGGAAAAAGCTTATAGCTGCAACTACAATATTAGAAATATAAATCCAGAGCATTTCTTAATTTGATTCTTTTATACACTAAAGGTAAAAATTCATGGAGCCATCAACCAGTCCAACAGGAATAGAAGTAAGTAATGAAGAACAGGTTTTAGAGATTTCCTGGTCAGATGGTCATACTTCAGTGTATCCTTTATTCGGACTTCGTAAAAACTGTCCATGTGTAGCCTGCAGAGGAGGTCATGATAAAATGAACACATTTGAACCTGAGGCTTTTGAAATTGAAAACCCTCCGTTAATGAATATTACTAATATTAAACAGGTTGGTAATCACGCTATTCAGATTACCTGGATCGATGGTCATAATGCCGGGATGTACGGCTGGGAGACTTTGAGGAAGTTGGATCCCAGGCTTTCTCAATAATCAATATTCAACAAGGAATATTCATTTGTTAAAAAATTATCAGTTTGGAGGAGCAGTGACTGAGAACTTTCTGGGAACTTTAAATAGCTTGTGAGATTGCTTACATCCTTACAAAACTAATAGAAAAAACTCATTGCTCGAGTCTCAGTCCTCAAAACTAAACTCTTATCCCAAATTCATTCTTTAACGCAGATTTCGCGGCATGGAATCCACACATTCCGTGCACACCGCCTCCCGGAGGAGTAGAAGAAGAGCAAATATACATTCCATCTGCAGGGAGTTTATAGGGATCCCATTGAAACACCGGTCTGCCTAACAGTTGTTTCACCGTTTGAGCGCCTCCATTTATATCTCCACCAATATAGTTTTGATTATAGGCTTCAAATTCTGGCGCAGATATTGTATGCGTTGAAATAATTATATCTCTGAAACCGGGAGCATAGCGCTCTATCTGATTTATTATTTCTTCAGAGCAATCTTTATCAGAGTTATTTGGCACATGACAATAGGCCCAAAGGGTGTGTTTTCCTTTCGGAGCTCTGGATTCATCAAACAAACTAGGCTGAGAAACAAGTACATATGGCTTTTCGGGATGATTTCCTTTCCAAACTTCTCTTTCTGAGAATGCAATTTCTTCAAATGAACCACCCAGATGAAGTGTACCTGCACCTTTACAATCTTGATTTATCCATGGAACAGGCTTTAAATGCTCCGGGACCATATTTATATTTGAGAAATTTGTTTTTGAATTTTTCCGTGAGTTCTCTTTCGGCTATCCTGACTATTTGATGAGGAGTTAAATCAAATAGAATAGCTTTAGAAGAGGGTAAATCACTAGTTTTTAAAATACGGTTATTAGTTTCGATTTCTCCTCCCAGAGATTGCAGGTATGTTGCCAGAGCTGTTGTTATTGAATGTGATCCTCCTTTTACTATAGGCCAACCGACAGCATGACAAGAGGTAGCAAGTATAAGTCCAAAAGAAGCAGTAAAAGATTTTTCTAGTGGAATTATACTGTGACTTGCTAAACCAGCGAAATAGGCTTTAACTCTGGCAGAATCAAACATAGAATTGGCGAGTAGTTTTGCTGAAAGCATTCCAAACCATCCAAAACGAGCCAATGAAAGAGGATTATCAGGAATCCGGATGGGTGCGAAAAAATCATTTGAAAGTGATTTCCATCCATCGACAAAGGGTTTAATCAGGTTCAGATAATGCTTACCATCTTTTCCCATTCGGGCAACAGTTTCAGTCAAAGAGATAGAAGCAATAACTGCATCGCCATCATCAAAGGGGTGTGCAATAGGAAATTCTGGTTGAATCCATTCTAATCCAAAATCTTTAAGTGGGAGAGTTCTGAAGAATGGAGAGCCAATCCCCGTAGGGTGAACCGCAGAACAAACATCATGAATAAAACCAGGTTCTGTTAGTTCTTTTGTACGCGTTCCACCTCCAATCGTATTTTCAGCTTCTATAACTTTTACAGAAAGTCCATGTTGTGCTAATAAAACCGCGGCTGAAAGTCCATTCGGACCTGAACCAACAACTATAGCATCATATTCTGGATTTTTTACTTCCGGCAAAATTATTGACCATTAATTATTTCTTCAGCTCGTTTTAATGCCTCGTAAGCATTTACAATTCCACCTGAAACAGAAAGGGATGAAAATGGAACAGGGTCTTCGGTTCCTGGTTTAAACACTATTTGATCAGGTTTTGTAACAGTTTCCATTAGTATTTCTTTCACTTGAGATGCAGATAGTTCAGGATAATAAGCCATTACTAATGCAGCGACTCCTGCAACAACAGGAGAGGCCATACTGGTCCCATCTTCAGCTTTGTATTCGTTATCAGGATAAGTGGAGTATACATCAACACCCGGAGCAAATATGTCTACATTCATTTTTCCGTAATTACTAAAAATTGCAGTAAGTTCTTCACCTTCTTCCCATGAAGATGCTCCAACAGTCAGGAAAGATTCCGCTTTTCCTCCAGATGAGTAGTATTTATTCGGAAATGAGTCTGTACTATCCACATTTGAAGCATCATTACCAGCACCGCTTACTAGTAATACTCCGACACTATCAGCAAATTTTACAGCTGCATCTACATATTCTTTTTGAGGTGAGTAACCTTTTCCAAAGCTCATATTAATTACTCTAGCGCCGTTTTCCGCAGCGTATCGGATGGCATTTGCAACGTCCTTATCCCGTTCATCACCCATAGGTACCGTACGTAAGATCATTAACTTTACATCTGCAATCCCATTCATACCCAGATCATTATTTCTAACAGCTCCTACAATCCCGGCAACATGAGTTCCATGATCGTAGCTAACACCTTTTACGTTATTATTTCCATAAAATCTGTTCGTCAGATCTGTGTAGTCATCTCCAACGATATAACGAGGATCGAAGTCCGGATTTAATCCGTAATCATATAGTGTTTTATATTGATCAAGTCCTTCATTAATATCATCTTCAGTGATATCATTTTCTTTTAAAACATTTGCTAACTGCTTGGCTTGCTGTAGATAAGGGCCATCAGTTGCGGTTGGTTTTAAATCTTCAGAAGTGAGTGAATCTATGCTTGATACACCTAAAATTTGCTTTGCTCCAAGTACTGCCTGTTGAATGTTTCTTAGCTGATTAAGTCCCTGAGAGATTTCAGTTTTTTCAGCTTCATAGTCTTCTTTTATTTCCAGATAGTAATTGTATTCATCCATTTCTTCCGATGATAATGTAGAAATATCGGCATCAGCATATTTCTCAGATAGTTTTACATATAACCGGGTAATTTCATAAGTGTCTTCATCTACATTTTGCCCATCAGCGCCGCCAATAAAATTCCAACCATGTATATCATCGATGTATCCATTTCCATCATCGTCAATTCCATTACCTGCAATTTCATCCTCATTGACCCATATATTCCCTGATAAATCTTCATGATCGATATCTGTACCGGAATCGATAATCGCAACAATAACCTCTTTCTCAGGAGTTTTGTCAGCTAATAATTCTTCATACGCTTTCTGAACACCAGTTCCATAAAATGGATCTTTCGATGTGGAAGTCAAATGCCAGTCTTCTGTCGCTGAAAGTTCTACATCACCATAGGCAGAAGCACTGTCCTCAATATCGGAAATCGTTTCGGCAGGGGTAGTTAACTCTTTGGATGAAGAACATCCTATAAAAATTAAAATGAGGAGGAGAGAAGTAAGTTTTAAACGAATAGTCATTGCCTTAAAGAATTTGTTTTTTATTTCGGGAAGACAAAATAATGAATATTAACTAAGATGTTTTCATTTTCATCAGAAGAGCATCTAGTCCAATGGTAAAAAGTATTATCACTCCAATAACAGATATACTTGCAATAGGCTGCCAAATCACAAAACCACCAAGCGTACCCAAAACAGCACCCAGGTACTGGATATAGCGTAATTGATCATTACTCGCATTTTTTATCATGATCTCCAGTCTTTTTTCATCATATTGCCGCAAATTATCTTCAACAAGATTATGCACATCTAATTGATTGATGAGTTTGTAAAGAAGAGAAGTGACTATATCTTCTATTGTGCCACTGTGCTTGTCTATTCGATTTGGTAAATCATCCAGAAAGTTATCCAGTTTTTCCAAGCCTTTTTCAACGCCTCCGGGAACTTTGGTAAGAGCTTCTTCAACCAAATCCTGCATTTCCTGACCTTTCAAAAAGCTGTATGCTTTTAAAGCTACCCGTTCAAAAGAATTTTGCTCAATTGCTCCTTCAATTTGTTCGATTACTGTTTTTGCCAAAGTTCCTCTAATTTCAGGATCTGCTACCATTTCATCGACATAGCTTACTACAAGAGTCTTTAATTCCATCCTGAATTCAGGATCATCAATAATAGTTTTTATATAATCGGTAGCTTTCTCCCGGTATTTGGCAATTGCCTGGGATTCATGAATTTTCTTTTTAATGATCTCTGGGTTAATCAGATCCTCAGATACCGCAACGGCTAAGCGGTAAGCAATGCGCTCTTTTTGTGCTGGAATTAAACCTTGACCAAGAATAGGACGTCTGTGAGTAGGGCGGAAGAGCATTTTTATCGCAAGCCAGTTGGTTAAAAAGCCGATCATCCCACTAATACTAAGTATTCGTAGCAAACCTTCGAAACTGATTGAGAGTCCGAATAGAGTAGTTGAAAGTCCATCAAAATCCCAGAAGAAAGAACCTACAAAACCTATTAGAAGGAACAATGGAAAAACAAAAAGCAGGTTAATTAACCATTTATGCTTTGACGCTGTTTTTGGGGGAGCAGTATGTGCAGAGCTGGGCTCGAGATCTTTAGCTTGTTTCTCAATTTGAGTACTAATTAATCCCCAAAGTTGAGAAGCATACCGTTTGCTGTTTTCTGTGATGATATTCTTTTCTTGTAATTCATTCATAGCTCGCAAATACGTTGTACCAATATTAAAGTTTAGCGGATATAAAAAAAGTTCTGATTTAGGGAATTATATCACAAGGATTGTTGTCGTTGCAACATTATAGTTTTATATTTGTAGTCACGACAACAAAATTATGGCAAAAAACGGTTTTACCGACATGTTTCCTAATCCTGAAGACAAAATGGGATACCTCATTTGGCAGATAAGCATGCTTTGGGTTAGAAAAGTAAACCAATCTTTGCAGGAAATAGGATTAACTCATACCCAATTGATCACACTTGCAGCTACAGAGTGGCTCAATTTTAAACAAGAGCAGGTAATACAGCGCGATATAGCTCAGAAAATGAAAGTAGATCGTATGCTGGTTTCAAAACTGGTTAGCAAACTAGTCGATTCTGAACTCATACAGAAGAAAAGTTCAGAGGAAGACTCAAGGGTAAACTTATTAAGTCTTACTGATTCCGGTCGTGAACTTCTCATGGATGCCATTGTAATTATGAAACGAAATGAAAAAGAGTTTTTCGGATTAGTTGAAGAAGATGTTCCTGAATTAACTCAAAAGCTGAAGAAGTTATATCTGCTCGCGGAAGATGAAGCAACAAATTCAACTCACTAAGTATTATTAAAATGACCACACGTAAAATTTCAATTATAATCGGGATTGTCTTATTTGCAGGTGCAATTCTGTTATTTAATATTCTTTCATCCGGACCTGCAGAAGATGAACAGAGTTTTAGCAACACTGTTACTGCAGTTGGAGTACCGGTAATTAAAGCTAATCCTACTTCAATCTCTTCAGAGATAGAATTTACTGGAAGAGTAATTCCGGAACAGGAAGTTCAGATCTTTGCAGAAGTAAGCGGAATTCTTATGTCAGGAAATAAGCCGTTTAAATCCGGAACTAGTTTTAAAAAGGGAGAGATAATACTGAAAGTTGATGACCGGGAATTCAGACAGTCTGTAATGAATCAACGTTCACAATTTCAGTCTTTAATAACTCAGATTCTTGCAGATATTAACCTTGATTATCCTGATGAATATGAAGCATGGAACAACTATTTAAATAAGATAGATGTGAATGAGGAACTCCCGTCACTTCCAACTTCAGATAATGCCCAGTTCAATCTGTTTTTAACAGGTAGAAATATTAATTCTACCTTCTTTGGGATTAAACAAAGTGAAATCAGGCTATCGAAATATACAATCAGAGCTCCATATAATGGTGTTCTAACTTACTAAAACTGAGATGTATGAAATCGAGGCTTCAATAAATGCTGAAGACCGGTTTTTTATTGAAATCGGAAATACGGCTAATGTAAGTTTAGATGGAAATATGAACTCAATACAAGCAAAAGTAGACCGTATAAATTCGAGAATTGATCCTGCTACACAAACGGTCTTAGTATATCTAAAGATCAAAAGTCCCCGAATTTTAGCTGGACAATATGTTTCTGGTAGTATTTCAGGGCAAACCTTTCAGGATGCCCAGAAGATTGCTTCAAAGAGTCTGGTAAGAAATAATCTGGTGTTTATAGCACAGGATTCAATAGCAACGATTATACAGGTTACTGTCTTAAAAACCTCTGGTGACAGTACGTTTGTTCAGGGATTAAATGTAGGTGAATTAGTTATCGATGAATTCAGAGACGCAGCTTTTGAAGGAACAAAAGTAGCTCCTGTATTTAATTAAAGGGTGATTCATCGATGAGAAAATTAATTCAATATTTTACCAAGCATGTAATCCTTGTAAATCTGGGGATTCTATTATTCATTTTGTTCGGTGCATTGGCAGCAGGTAGCCTTACTTCAACTTTTTTTCCTCAGCAGGATGTACAGTTTATAAATGTAGAAGCCGTATTTCCGGGAGCTTCTCCGATTGAAGTAGAAGAAGGAGTTGTTCTTAAAATCGAGGAAAGTCTGGAAGGAACGAAAGGAGTGGATAGGGTTACATCTGTATCCAGAGAAAATTCAGGAGTAGTTACTGTTGAGTTACTTCCAAATCAAGATCCGAATGTGATTCTTCAGGAAGTAAAAAATGCGGTGGATCGTATAAGTTCATTTCCAACCGATCTCGAGCGTGTTGTGGTATTTAAGCAGGAACCCTTAAATAACGTAGGACAAATAGCATTAAAAGGGGAAGTAACCCCAGCTACGTTAAAATCTACTATTGATACATTTGAGGATGCTTTACTGGCATATGAGGGACTTTCCCAACTTCAATTGAGTGGATTTACGGAACCCGAAATTCAAATAGGAGTTTCTGAAGATGATTTGCGTGCTTATGGACTAACATTCTTTGATGTGAGTGCTGCAGTTGCGGCTTCTAATATCAGAACTACAGGTGGAATCGTAAGAGGAGAGAGAAGAGAATTTACCATAAGAGTTGATGAGCGAAATTATTTTGCTCAAGGCTTAAATGATATTGTGATCAAGTCTCTACCTAACGGAACAATTGTTCGTCTAAGTGATGTCGCTACGGTAGTAGATACATTCAGTGAAAATACAGATAAAGGAACACTTGATGGAGTACCGGCAGTTTTTGTGCAGGTTTTTACTACCAACGAAGAAGATATACTTGCTGCTTCAGAATTCATAAAAGGGTATATCAAAGAATTTAACGCACAAAACAATACCATCGAAGCTGTTCTGGTTGATGATGCTACTATCAATTTGGTGGAACGTATTGAACTTCTACGTGATAACGGATTACTGGGTGTATTGCTGGTATTCGTATTACTTGGACTCTTTTTACGTATTCGGTTAGCATTCTGGGTAGCTCTCGGAATACCGATATCTTTCTTTGGAATGTTTGTTTTGGCAGCCTTCTATGGAGTCACCATAAATGTGATCTCTCTTTTCGGGATGATTGTAGTTATCGGGATTTTGGTTGATGATGGGATTGTTGTCGGAGAAAATATTTATCAGAAATATGAACAAGGTATGCATCCCCTTAAAGCAGCTGTTGAAGGTACCATGGAAGTCGTACCCTCGGTTACTTCTGCTATATTAACCACATGTGTTGCCTTTAGTTTCTTCTTCTTTGTGGATGGACAATTAGGCGACTTCTTTAGTGATATTGCTTTTGTTGTATCAGCTGCATTATTGGTTTCTTTAATTGAAGTGTTTCTGTTTTTACCTGCTCACCTTGCTCATTCCAAAGATTTACATCAAAATAAAGATATCGAGCAGAAAGGCTTTCAGGTATGGATGGAGAAGAAATTGTTTTACGTTAGAGACAAAATTTACATCCCATACCTGGAGTTTTCGTTAAGAAATAAAACATTTACCATTCTTTTTGCTGTGAGTCTGTTACTGATTTCGCTGGGGGCAATAGCCGGTGGATGGGTTCAGACTACCTTCTTTCCTAATATAGAACAGAATGCCGTTTCAGCAACGATCGAAATGCCTCAGGGAACCAGTGAGGAAGTCACCCAGGAAAGAGTAAACAGGATGGTAGATGGCGCTCTTCGATTAAACGAGCGCTATAAACAAGAGCTTGGAAATGATGTTGGGTACATCAGAAATATAGTCGCTAAACTTGGCCCCGGTAGTAATGTTGGGAATGTGAGTTATTTCCTGATTCCATCAGAAGAACGCGACGTTCAAAGTTTTGATATTTCACTGGCGATTAAAGAAGAGGTTGGTCCAATACCGGATGCAACGCTACTTTCTTTTGTTTCTGCAAATCCATTTGGTAAACCTGTTTCAGTTTCTCTGGCATCAAATAATTTTGAAGAGCTTCGAAGTGCAAAAGAAATGCTTCTTCAGGAAATGAATAAACTGGAAGAGCTCAGAGATATTACTGATACCGATAACGAAGATCAGCCTGAAGTTAAAATCAGATTGAAAGACAAAGCCTACGCCTTAGGTTTTTCAAACCGGGATGTAATCGGACAGGTCAGAAATGCATTTTTTGGTAATGAGGTTCAACGGCTCCAACGTGGAACCAATGAAGTGAAAGTATGGACGAGATATATCCTTGAGGACAGGAGAGACATTGGACAACTACTGGATATGAGAATACGTTCTGTAAACGGTGGTTCTTATCCCTTAAGAGAACTGGCTGATGTGGAATTTACTACCGGTTTAGTATCTATTAATCACAGGGATGGAAAACGGGAAATAAGGGTAGAGGCAGAACTTGCTAATCTTGAGGTTTCCGGAACAGATGCGCTTAATAAAGTTCAGAATATAGCTTTGCCGCCTGTTTTAGCAGCACATCCAACAGTTACATATCAATTTGAAGGACAGGTTAGAGAAACTGCAAAAGCTGCAAGTTCAGCTCAAACAGTATTACCTGTAATTATGATACTCCTTTTTGCAGTAGTTACATTCACCTTTCGTTCATTCACTCAGGGTATTGCCTTATATATGATTATACCTTTTGGAATTGTAGGCGTTGCTTTAGGGCACTATATCCATGGTATGCAGATCAGTTTACTTTCTTTTCTTGGTTTTGTAGCCTTGATAGGCATCCTGGTAAATGATGGATTGGTTTTTGTTTCTGCTTATAACGATATGATTAGAAAAGGAACCGATGTATTTGAAGCAATAGTTGAAACAGGACGATCTCGTTTCAGGCCAATTTTGCTGACTACGGGAACAACTTCTGCTGGTTTAGCTCCTCTGATCTTTGAGAAGAGTTTTCAGGCTCAGTTTTTAATTCCTATGGCAATAACAATTGCCTATGGGTTAATTATTGGAACCTTTTTGTTATTAACCTTATTACCAACCTTTCTTTATTTATTGAATAGTACGAAGCGAAACCTAAGGCGGTTCCTGCACTGGGCGTGGGAAGGAAATTCACTGGAGATTGAGAGAAAAGAGGTAGAACCAGCTTATAAAGAAGCTCAATGGGAGAAAGAAAATGAATAAGATATTTTTTGGATTACTGTTTTCAATTACTACGCTGCAACTTTATGCTCAGGAATTATCACAACAAAGCGCGATAAGTTTAAGTGAAGCAATTTCTATCGCACTTGAAAACAATCACAATATTAAAATTGCGAATAATACCGCTGAAATTGCAACTAATAATGCACGTATAGGAAATGCAGGTCTTTTACCGAGTATAAATGCTAACGGCTCATATTCAGGATCAGTTGAAGATACTGAACTTCAATTCCCGGGACAGCCTGTACAAACAGTAAACGGTTCGAGATCAAATACTCTTTCAGGATCTGTTTCTGCTAGTTATACATTGTTTGATGGATTCGGAAATTACTACCAGTTTCAATCACTTCAGAAACTGGAAGAACAGGCGGGTGTACAAGCTCGTCTTCAGATTGAAAGTACGCTAATACAAGTTATTTCATTTTATCTGAATGTAATTTCTCAAAAACAAAGTCTGTCTATAGCTGAAGAATCTATTCAACGTTCTTTAGACAGATATAATCGGATTTCAAAAAGGTTTGAGTTAGGAAATGCAAACCGACTTGCTGTTTTATCGGCTCAGGTTGATTTAAATGCTGATAGTGTAGCGTTTCTTCAGGCTCAGAATGGTTTTTTAAATTCAAAACGCGATCTACTTATTCAACTTGGAGAGCATCCGGATGAGGAAATTTTGATCTCGGATGATATTCTTATCAATTCTGATTTGATTCTTACTGATCTGCTAGCCTCTTCTGTAGAAAATAATGCTTCTCTCGTATTAAGTCGTTTAACAGCTGAAAGTGCGTTGTTGGAGGTTAAACAGTATAAATCAGATCGGTTTCCGGTAATCAGCTTAAATGGAAGCTACAATTACCTAAGAAATGAAGCAGATGCCGGTCAGTTTGAATATCTCCAAACGAATGGTTTTTCAGGAGGTATTTCCATATCCCTGAATCTATTTAATGGTTTCAGACAGGAAACAAGGATTCAGAATGCACAGGTTGAACTCAAAAATAATCAGGAAGTTTTAGAACTCTCTCAAAAGACCTTGAGAAGAGATATACTCAATACTTATGAGACTTTTCAGACAAATTTATTCTTAATTGAAAAAGAAGAATTAAACCTTGAAACTGCCAGGTTAAATTTTGAACGGTCTAAACAACAATTTGAACTTGGACAAATTACCAATACCGAATTTCGTGAAGCGCAGCTAAATGTATCCAGAGTTCAACAAAATATGATCCGATTGAAGGTGCAGGCTAAACTTTCAGAAGTAAGTTTATATCAGCTTTCAGGACAATTAATTGAAATAGGAAGTTAGTTTATTAACGAAAGGAAGTGATTTTCAAGCCGGGTCATCTCGGCTTTTTCTTCAGGAGTTTGGTCATCATACCCAATTAAATGAATAAGACCGTGAACTACCACTCTGAGAAACTCCTGCTTAGTTGAATCACTGTATTCTGATGCCTGTTCCTGAATACGCTGAGCACAGCAATATAAAGTACCTTCAATCTCAGAATTATTCTCTGTCTCATCATATCTAAAGGAAATGATATCGGTAATATAGTCCCGATCAAGAAATTCTTTATTAATGCGAATAATTTCATCTTCATCAACAAAGACCAATTCTACAAAAGAATACCCACAAGATTGATGCTTACTTATTGCATCCAATAAATAAGCGGCTTCAGATTCTTCGAAAGGAAGATGTAAACCGCTTGTATTAAAAATTTGAAGGGGATGCTCTAAAGATGAATCCATAACAGCTTAAAAGCTGAAATCATCATCCATAAGTTCCGTAAGAGATAAAGCAATAGCACACATCATTAAATCTTCGGGAAGTGAGGTAAAATCACCAGACATAATAGACTCATCAACATTAGCATATAAACTACAACTGGATGCTTTGTCGACAATAAGTCCCGAAGTCCGGTCTATTGATTTACCAAAGAAAATTACCTGTTCATTAATTTCACTCGCTGCGAAGGCAGTACAATTGTGAAGCTGAATAGTCGTATTTCCGGAATAAACAGAAATAAAATTCATCTGCTTATCATTTGCTTCCAGTCCCAGATGGATTTCTAAAGCAAGGCGTGCATTCTCTTCTGAATTTACTACTTCAATTCGGAATACATCTTTGCCAAGAGGTTTAGGAGTAGCTCCTAAAACTTTACCGATAGTTTCGATATTCTCTTTTGTGAATTGATGAATCATATCAAAATTACTTTTTTGTGAATATACGATACAAGCTGATAACTAGAAACAACGTTAATCAAGTCCATATCTCTGAATTTCAATTCGACTGGCTGCTTCATTTTCCGGGAGAGGAGGGAATGGTGTTCCAGTGAACAATGGGTTGATATCAGATGCTATTGATTGTGCTTCTGCATCATTTCCTGATTTAAACAAAGCATATATCGTAATTGCAAGATATTGTCTGGTTCTCATAATCTCATCGCCAAGATTCTGAGTACGTTCGTATATAGAATTTATCTGCGGTCGCAGCGATCTTTGAGTATTTATATCGCCACTTCTTCGTGCGGCTTCAAATTCCAATCTCATTTCCTCAGCTCTGGTTTGAGCCGTGATAAACCGATCGAAATTATTTTCTATTTCAGCAATGATACCATCTTTAATATTCATGGCTAATCTTCCACCGGAAAGGGTATCATTCAAGCTGATATATTTTGCTGCAAATAGTGCCTGCAAATTGTAATTCTCTTCATCCGGGCGGAAAGGAATTTTTTCTTCAGCCATTCTTAAATAAGTAGCTGCACTATCAGGTTGACCTAATTCTTCGAAGGTTTCAGCTAGCTGCAGGAAACTATATCGGTAATTACCAAGCATTCGACGAATATTTTCATCAAAATAAGCATCCGGATTATTCCATTCTGTGAAGCTGAAGTTTCTAAGTCTTCTGGTATGTATTTCAGGCTGAATCCAACCGGCATATTTAGAAGGAGTTTTCTTTGGTACTACACGATAAGCTTTTCCTTCTGTTCTAAGATAATCGTTGTCGTCCAGACCTAACATACTTTGCTGGGAAACGGTATTCGCAAAATAAACAGGTCGAAGCCAGTTATTAGATTGAAGAATTTCCAGAATCATTAAATCCTGAACCTGCATATAATTCACTGAATTACCCTGGGCGTCTTGTCCATAGACACGACCATTAACTCTCCAGGATACTTCATTGTCTAATGAGTCTACAGGTATTTCAAAATCTGTACCTGTGTACAGAATCTGAAGAGATGTATCGGGAGTTACACCAATAGCTTCTTTATACTCCGAATCTTCAGAAAAAGCTTTTTTCAACAGATCTTTATCTACAGGAATATTGATAGTTCTTGGTTGCCAGCGATCTATTCTTGCAGTTACCCGATCTACTTCTTCATCTGTAAGATTAATCGGAAGTGGAGCAGATTCATGTGACCACTGATTTTTCATTTGTTTAATGTACCAATCAGTATTCAACAAACTCAGACAAACAATTCGTACATCTGTTCTTACTCCCTCAACTTCCTGTGCATACCAGAGAGGGAAGGTGTCATTATCGCCATTGGTAAATACAATAGCATTTGGAGCTAGTGAATTCAATAGGTTTTTAGCATAGTCTGGAGCCACATATCGTTCACTTCGATCATGATCATCCCAGTTTTGAGATCCCATTAAGACAGGTGAACCAATCAGGCAAAGACCAACTACAGCATAACTTACTGCTGTATTATCTTTTACATACGCTTTTAATAAATCAATTATACCTGTTACTCCAAGTCCAATCCAAATGGAAAAGGCAAAGAATGAGCCTACATACGCATAATCTCGTTCTCTGGGCTGATAGGGGTCCTGATTAAGGAATATTATAATAGCTAACCCTGTTACAATGAACAGTGTTAGAATCGCAAAAGCCCGCCTCCAGTCGGAGGTAAAATGGAAGATTAATCCAAAGATCCCCAGTAAGAAAGGAATAAAGTAATAGGCATTATTGGCTCTGTTATTAGGATATTTAGCTTCTTCAAATCCAGATCGCCAACCAGTATCCTGAATATCAGCTTCTCTTCCAATGAAATTCCAGTTGAAATATCGGATGTACATATGATTGATTTGATAATCCCAGAAAAAATCCCAGTCACTATCATAACGTGCGTAAAATGCTACATCTCTTGGATCTTGTGAGTGTCTTCTCGGAAAGTAATCCTGAGCATCCGGATTTACCCGACCGTTTGCATTATCAAAATTTCTTCCCTGAAAAATTGGAGTATCGCCATATTGTTCACGCTTTAAGTACTTAACAAAAGCTTCTACTGTTTCAGGATCATTTTCATCAACGGGAGGATTTGCTATAGATCGAATCATAATCACTGAATAAGAAGAATATCCGATCATAATCATAGCATAGCTGATTAAACAAATATTTGCTAAGCGATATTTATTCTTGTGAGTGAAGTAAATTCCCCAGGCCAGTGAAAGCAAAATGATGAGTACAAAAGTAACTGGCCCAATTAAACCATAGGTCGCATCTCCAATCTTATCGGTCCAATCTGGTAACGTTTGAATAGTAAAAGGATATACCACCAAAAATGAAACTACTGCAATAGCTCCCATGATGGAGAACGAAATCAATGTAAAATCTTTCTTTTTGAAATAAACGATCAGAGCGACAAAGAATATGGCGAGTAGGTTTAAAAGATGGACACCTATCGCTAAACCAAACATATAAGCAATTAATACTAACCAACGCTCATTATATTCCTGATCATGGTTCTCAGACCATTTAAGAGCTAACCAAACCACAATTGCCGTAAAGAACATAGACATTGCATAAACCTCAGCTTCAACAGCATTGAACCAAAAGGTATCGGTTACAGCGAAAGTGAGTGAGCCTACAAGCGCACCTCCATACATTCCGATTTTATCTACAAGAGACATTTCATTGGGACTTCCACGAAATTCACGTACCAATCTTATAACAATTAAGTACAGAAACATTACGGTTAGTGCAGATGATAGAGCGCTTACAAAATTGATGCTTATCGCAACATACTCTGTAGGCATAAACATAGAAGCAACCCTTCCTATAATTGAATAAAAAGGAGCCCCAGGTGGATGGTTTACTTGCAAACCATGGGCAACTGCTATGAATTCACCTGCATCCCAAAAACTTGCGGTGGGAGCAAGGGTAAGAGAGTAAATAACCAGGGATACAAGAAATGTAAAAAGAGCTAAGTATTTGTTCGTCGTTTTGTGATCTGAAAACATGTATATATTATCCGTCTGAAAAAGTTTTGGATAGTCAATTTTTACCTTTATGATAGGCTTGCAATTATAGGCATAGCCTTAATCTATTCAAAATAGATCGGCAGTAAATTTACAAACCATTCGGACTATAAAACGAGTCAAATTCAAAGCTATTTTTTAATTAACATTTATTTGCATGGCGGAACAAACAAAAGAACTTTTTTCATCTAAACTTGGGCTAATTCTTAGTGTTCTTGGAATAGCAATTGGAACAGGAAACATATGGAGGTTCCCAAGAATTGCAGCTCAAAATGGGGGAGAAGATGGTGCAGGGGCATTTCTGATAGCCTGGTTATGCTTTTTATTCCTATGGTCTATTCCGCTCATTATTGCCGAATATGGAATAGGTCGTAATGGCAGAAAAGGAGTAATAGGTTCTTTTTCGAAACTTATAGGAGAGAAAAAAGGATGGATGGGTGGTTTCATCGGCTTTGTAGCTACTGCAATAATGTTTTATTACAGTGTAGTTGCCGGTTGGTGTTTATTCTATTTATATCAATCGATTGGAGTTGGATTACCTGATACTTATGAAGCGTCACTTCAGGTTTGGGATTCATTCCATGCCAATGGTTTACCGGTTTTATTTCATGGTATTATTATGTTGTTTGGTGCTTTTGTTGTTATCAAAGGTATCTCATCCATAGAACGGGTAAATAAAATTCTGATCCCGTCTTTACTGGTTGTTCTGGTAGTTTCGTTAGCAAAAGCTTTAAGTCTGGAAGGTAGTGGCGCTGGGATTACTTATTTATTTACTCCTGACTGGAGTACGTTAAAAAATCCTCAAATTTGGTTAGAAGCACTTACTCAAAATGCATGGGATACTGGGGCAGCATGGGGTTTAATACTTACTTACGGGGCGTATATGCGTAAATCAGATAACATCACTATCAGCGCATTTCAAACCGGAATAGGTAATAATACCATTTCGCTACTTGCAGCGGTAATTATTTTCTCCACTGTATTTGGAACACTTGGTTCAACTATGAGCAATGCGGAAGTGCTGGATGTGATGAAAACTTCGGGGCCTGCAAGTACCGGATTGACTTTTATTTGGATGCCGCAATTATTTGCTTCTATGACAGGAGGAGGGCTTTTCTCCGTTTTGTTCTTTCTTGGACTTACCTTTGCGGCTTTTAGTTCTTTGATTTCTATGATTGAACTGGCTGTAAAAGTATTTGTGGATAACGGTATGAGCAGAAAGAAGGCTACTTTATTTATTTCGGGTGCAGGTTTTGCTTTTGGGATTCCATCAGCATTAAATCTAACCTTTTTTGCAAACCAGGATTTTGTTTGGGGAGTAGGGTTGATGGTTTCTGGGGCGTTTATCTCTTATGCTGTTATAAGTTTTGGCGCCGAAAGATTTAGAACTAATCTTGTTAATTCAGATGAAAGTAAAACCAAACTTGGGAACTGGTGGACTATAATTATTCGATATATAGTCCCTGTAGAAGTTATTACACTGCTTTTTTGGTGGATGTACCTTAGCGCTACAGAATATGCTCCGAATTCATGGTACAATCCTTTTGATCCATTTTCAGTTGCTACCGTGGTAGGTCAATGGATAATAGCTCTTGGTATTGTTTGGTGGTTTAATAAGAGATTAATCAGAAATAAATTAGAATCATGAGCTGATCTTAGTTTCGATCTTATTTAAAGAATCTCTGATATCTTTGAGTATTTGAACCATATCTTCCGATTCATTAGAACCAGAAACTGTGTTTTCAGTTACTTTATCTCTTTGGTCAAATACCATTTGTCTGAAATTATGAGCATCAATAATTCCTATCAGGCTTAAATCTGCCCCGGCAGAAGCGGAATTTCCTGCTGTTTCAACTCGTAAAATACTAAGACCAAATTTTTTTAATAAAGGACCTTCTTTAAACGTAAGATCCTGAATCTTGTCTAGTGGAATAGTCTTCTCAGTTTGAACAATGAAACCTTTTTTGAATCTGAGAGAACGCGTTGTTAGTTCACATTCCAATCTTTCATAGTATTTGGATATAAAAACAGGAGCCAGAATTAACCAGATAGGAATTAATGGAATAGTAAAAATCATGATAAACATCATGAATATTCCATAGAGATTGAGATAGGTTTTCAATCTTGGGTTGAATTCTGCTTCTTTAAGAACGATTGCTTTTTGGCTCATTATAAAATCAGTTAAATAAAAAAAGGCGCATTTACTGCGCCTTAGATACTACTTTTCTATTTAAAATGGAATTTAGTTTTCTTCTGCTTCTGATAACTTGTCGCGGTTTACTAATTTCATTGCAGCTGAGTTCATGCAGTATCTCAGGTTTGTTGGTTCTGGTCCATCATCAAAAACATGTCCAAGATGACCACCACAGTTAGAACAGACAATTTCAGTACGTGTCATGAACAAACTTTTATCCTCTAATTCAACTACAAGAGAATCATCGATCGGTTTCCAGAAACTTGGCCAACCAGTACCACTTTTGTATTTATGTCTTGAGTCGTACAGTTTCTGTCCACATCCAGCACACACGTAAATCCCATCTTTTTTAGAATCGAAATATTCGTTTACATAAGGAAATTCGGTTCCTTTTTTTCGAAGTATTCGAAACTGTGAAGGTGTTAGTATTTCCTTCCATTCAGCTTCAGTTTTTTGATAAGGAAACTCTGGCACTGTATCCATAACCATTTCGTAGTTGGCTAATTCATGAGAATGGTTTTCCTCAAACTCATGAGTGTTATTACCTTTATTTATGTTTAAGACGACTAGAATCAGTGTAAGGTTGACTGATGTAATCAGGAATAGTTTCATATTGATTTTTATTTTTTCTACAACTGAAATATAGTTAACCATTCCAGTAGAAGACTTCATCACAAAACCATAACAAATTAAATTAGAAATACTACCAGTCTCGTCCCCAACCCCAGTCATTATCAAACTCATCATCAAGAAGAGGTAAATTCTTTTGATGAAAGAGCCTAATTCCTGCTGTTAGTCCAACCCAAAAACGATACTGACGTCCTTTTCTTGTGGGAGACCATAAACTATACCAGGTATAGTCGTTTGCCTCATCAACTCGTGTAACCTGCATATTCAAACTAGGACCACCATAAATTGACATTCCATTGCCAAATCGGTTTCCCAATAAATACTTGTATGAATAGATTCGGTTTTTATTTCCAGACCAATCTCCTTCAAAATGCTGGTGCATACTAAATTCCTGATTTACAAAAAGGGTAGTACTTTCGAAATTTTCGAAAGAATCCTGAATATTCTTTTCTAACCCTATTGCTAATCCAAGCCTATATACTTCACGATCCAAAAGAGTATTATAGCCAAAAAGGAAAGAGTTATAGACTCTGTAAGTTCCGGTTGTTATCCCAAACTCTGTGAAACCAGCATCAGAGAAACGGACATCAATATTTTTTCTGCCATTTCCATAAATACTTAAAAATCCAACAGGTACTCCCTGGAATTCTTTTGCAATATTGATAATACCGATTTGTAACCCTATTGCTTCTTCGGCTACGTTAATTCCAGCAAATTGAAGTCCTTGCATAGATTTTGCAAAATTACCAATTCCTGCTGCTGATAATCCTTCTATTTCTTTGCTAATATTGAATCCTCCTGATGCAAGTAAACCACTTGCTCCATCCTTAGAATAGTTCATGAATCCGGATGCTAAAAGGCCTTCGATATAACCTCCCGAGATATTCGCTACTCCAGCAGCTTGTAATCCTGAAATTCCATCTTCTGCATAATTAAAACCCATTGTTGCCTGAAGACCTTCTACATTATCACCTGCATAGTTAAAGAGTGCAGCAGCTTGTAATCCTGAAATATCATAACCAGTATAGTTAAATAAACCAGCAGCTTGAAGCCCTTCAATATCTCTCTTACTTATATTGGCAATTCCAGCTGCCTGAAGTCCTGAAGAGCCTCTGTCAGAATAATTAACTCCTGCTGTAACCTGTATCCCTTCAAGCATGTCTTGCGAAATATTCCCCAATCCCGAAATCTGGACGCCTGACATATCATCTTTAGAAAAATTTGCAATACCAGCGATATTTACCCCTGCCATATCTCCGCTAGTTGCATTAGCAAAACCGGCCAATTGGAATCCATAGGAGTAAAATTTAGTGTAGTTGAATAATGCTCCTATTTCATAACCGTCTAATGCGCCATGATATCCGCCAAGTAGATTTATGGAATATTTAGCAGAATATCCAAGTGTATTTACTCCGTTAGTACTCACTGGAGGGAAGAGAGTAACCCTCCATTTTCGATACCTTAATTCATCCTCATAGTCTTGTGCATAAATAACAGATGAAAGAGTGAAGAGAAGCCCTAATAGCCCGAGAAATTTCTTTTGCATAGTGTAGAGTTTTTTTTCACAAAATTAACTGACTCCACTACGAATTATTGATCAAAAGTTTCAGCTAAAAATTCTCAGCTATTCTTTAATTCAGGGAATCTATCATCTAATGCTTCATTCCAAAATTGGACTTCGTTTACGCTTTCAAGAAGTTTTTCGTAATCGCCCTCAATTGTAATGGAACGAATTTGATCGCCTTGCACGATTTGATTTACAACACCTTGATCTTCTTCTGATTGAACTGCTCCAAATACTGAATGCCTTCCATCTAACCATGGAGTAGGAACATGAGTGATAAAAAATTGGCTGCCATTAGTACCTGGACCTGCATTAGCCATCGAAAGCTTTCCGGGTTCATTGTGAATTAGTTCGGAATGGAATTCATCATCAAAAACGTAGCCGGGTCCTCCACGGCCATCACCATTTGGGCAACCACCTTGTATCATGAAATCATTTATCACACGGTGGAATTGTAATCCATCGTAATATCCTCGGACCGAGAGGTTGACAAAGTTTGCTACCGTTTTAGGAACTTTGTCGTCAAAGAGGTTGATCTTAATTGTACCTTTATTTGTATCAATAGTTGCTTTAAGAGGCATATTTATAACGTTATGTGAGTAGTAAAAAAAATGAAGTTCGAATCTATTCCGGGATTTTCTGTACCGGTTTGTGCGTTAGATATGTGATGAAATTTATAACCTGCTAAAAATGAAAGAGATTTATTTACTTTAAATATCAGTTCGGGAGAGAGCTCAAATGTATAATTTAACCTTCTTCCTTCATCTGTTGGAAACCTTTTTTCAACCCATATAAACCCGCCAGCTGTAGTAATTCCAAATAAAAAGTGATGATTTATATTTCTTTTAATTCCAAAACCAATTGGTGAAAACCCAAAACCTTTAACCTGATCTTTCATTCCTCTGTCATCTCTTTTTGAGTAATTATAGTAGATATATGGGGTAACATTAATTAAGTAAAAAACCGGAGTCGAATTAAGTTGCCAATCAAGTTTTTTTCCATAAACCAATTGTAATGTGGTTGTTTGTGTAGATGGGGTTTTGCCTAAAAAAAGGACAGAGTTAGGGGAATATCCAACACTTAATCTTAAAAACCTGGCTTCGTTTATAATTTGACCTTCTTGTGCTTTTATCAATTGAGGTAACGCTGTCAATAAAATCAGAAATAGTACACCTTTTAAATTCACTTTATTTCTAAAATGTATTCCCTAAGTTTAAGATTTAGTTTTATTTACTTTTGCTTGTTGAAATAACGGAATAATCGAAAGAAACCAAATTATGATCCAAGCTCCAGTTAAATAATAATATCCTGAGAAGCCTAAAATTAATATGGAAAGGAAGTAATTGATGTGGTAAAACCAATCAGGGACATTTGTTTTATTGGCTTTTGTTTGTAGAAAATTTATAAAAAAATAAAGGATTTTACCCGTGAGCAAAATCCCAGTATAAATCCATACTATTATTAATAATACTTCATTTGAAGTGGTTACAAGACCAACAATAACCAAAAACGAAAAGATGTCTAAAAGAGCGTCTTTAGTCCAACTCATTAAGATTAGAACAAATCTGTATCATTTTCTTCGTTTTCAACAAGAGATACATCTCTTGCAAGGAGTCCTTTTTCACCGTTATCTAATATAAACTCTACTTTTTCGCCGCGTTTTAATTTTTTAAAACCTTCAGAATTAATTTCTGAATAATGAACAAAAATCTCTTCTTCTTGATCAGAGCTTATAAACCCATAACCTTTTATGTTATGGAACCACTTTACAGTACCTGTATGTTTTGAATTCGACGACATAATATTAATCCTTATTTACTGACCCGATTAAGCAAGTACATAAATAAAGCGTTAATTCTACATGTTATCAAGTTAAAAATGCTCTATTTGAAAATATTATCGCACATATAAATCAGTAACCCAAACAATGGTATTGTTAAGATATTGATTGTTTCTTTTTTTAAGCTCTGATTTCCAGGGATACTTATCTTCAAACTCTACATCAACAACAAAACCTTCAATTTGAATAATATTACCTTCTCTAAGTCCCTTAACCTTTTTATCTATTTCCTCTGTAGAAGCCATAATATGCCAAAGGTTAATTTGTTCGAATACCTCATTCAATGGAATAGGAGGTTTTGAGTAACCAAGATCAAAATACCTGTCTTCTAATTTAAATCTGATATGATCAATATTTCGTTCATCAGACATTGCTTTCCACCCAACAAGAATATCAACGGGAGAATATTGTGCTTTACCGTCAAAAAAATACCTTTTTTTCTCTAGTACTCTTACTTCTCCTGATATTTTTCTTTGAGGTATTATGGTTGTAGTTTTAAAACTAAATGGTTTCTCCCAACCTATTCTCTCTATATCAGGTTTATTTGGAGCTAGTTCTCCTGGTCCATGATGAACTGGAAAAACTGACCATAAATAAAAACCTGAAAATGCTACTATACCTAGCAGTATAAACCTCAGCATCGGCGTCTCCTTTTTTCCTACAGGAGTTAATTAAAACAGATAATGTTACATCATCTGGAAATAGTTTTTTAAGATTTTAAACTATTCGTAAACGTAAATATAAAATCTTCAAGGTCTTCTACATAAAAATTATTTATAGCTTTTGTGCCATCAAATGCAAAAATATCTTCAAAGCCAATTTCAGATTTGGTCTTATAAGAAAATGAGAGTTTACCATTGGTGAAATTAATACCGCTTATATCTTCGATTTTATATTCAATACGATTACTTGTGAGATAAGAAACGGATCCAGTAATAAATTTACCTTCTGAATCCTCAAAGTTCTGAGTATTAACTTCGTTTTGAATTTTAAAGTTTTGATTAGCAGCACTTAAAGCATTTTCGCTAAAAATCATATACACTGAATCTTTCGTCAAGCCCAATTTAACTTCATTAAATTTATCTGTAATCTCAAGAATTGGGTCGGTTTTATCAGGAGCATTTCCTGTTATGGTATTTGCAAAAGATGCTTTTGAGAAGAAAAGAAAAGCAAATAAAATTGAGGAGTATACCAAAGACTTTTTCATAGCAAATACATTTTCAAACTAACAATGTTAAAAGTATCTTATGTATGACGTTTTTAATATGAATTTAGTTTCAAGGTAATAAAAGATTCTCTAGATTATTTAAAAATGCTTAAGGTGAATAATTAACATAATGCAATTCCAGATAAATCCCTCCGAGTTCCTACTACTTATTGTAGATGATACTGAGGCGAATATTAAATTATTATCTCATGTTTTAAGAGATGCAGGTTTTACGCCGATAGTTGCATTCAATGGAACTGACGCAATCGAACTTATCAGATCGAGACGTCCTGATTTAGTGCTCCTTGATATAATGATGCCTGATATGACAGGCTACGAGGTATGCAAAATCATAAATGATGATGACGAATTAAAATCTACACCGATCATTTTTTTAAGTGCTTTATCAGAAACAAGTGATAAAGTGGAAGGATTTGAAGTCGGTGGTGTTGATTATATCACTAAACCTTACCAAAAAGATGAAGTTCTTGCCCGTATTCGTACTCACTTATTTCTAAATAAATTACAAAAGGAAAGAGAAGAAAGAATCGATATTCTAAGAAATAGAGAAATAGAACTTCAGGAATTAAATGAAAAGAAGGATCAACTTGTACGAATTGTAAGTCATGATATAAAGAATCCCCTTACTGGAATCGTAGGATTAGCAAATTTGATTAAAGAAAACCCGGGTTTTTCATCGGAAGATATAAACCGAATGCTTACAGCCATGGAAAAGAGTGGAAAAAAACTGATGGACATGGTTGAAAAAGTATTGGATGATGAAAATAATTCGAATTCTAAAGAATCATTAAAACTAACGGAAGGGTACCTAAAGGATTTGGTAGAAAAAGTTATTTCTGTAAATAAGCCTAAGGCTATTTTAAAGAATATAAACCTCGAACTTGAAGAAAACATTAAGGCGAGCAAAGCTTCTCTTGATCAAACTAAAATTGAAATAGCATTAAATAATTTAGTATCAAACGCTCTAAAATTTACTTTAAAAGATGGTACTGTAACCTTATCTGTTAAATCAAATACAGATAAAATTTTATTTGAAGTAAAAGACAATGGTATTGGGATTTCACCAAATATTATTCCACATCTGTTCGATAATGAAAAAAATAAAAAAGGGATTTCTAAACTTGGTACTGAAGGTGAAATTGGTACCGGCTTGGGTTTAGACGTTGTTCAAAAATATGTTAATATGCACGAAGGTAAAGTGTGGGTAGAATCTGAAGAACAAGTTGGAACAACTTTCTACATAGAGCTACCTTCTAAATCTTAGAATTATTTATAAATGAAGTATACTGTTCTGGTCATTGATGATGACGAACCAATCCATTTTATGACAAAGAATTTACTTGGTAGTGAATTCGATTTGGTACATGCAAAAAATGCTCAGGAAGCAATTGATGTACTTTCAAATACAAAAATTAACCTCATTCTATCTGATATTCATATGCCAGGTTTAACTGGCTTAGAATTGCTTGAATCTTTACGTCAGGATACAGAGAAAAAGAAAATCCCTGTATTAATTATGACAAACCTTCCAACCGTAGAAAAAGAAAAGAAGGCATTGGATTTAGGAGCAGCAGATTTTATAAAAAAAGAACTTTTCACATCAGATAGGGAACGCATTCTTGAGGTTGTAAGAATGAAACTGGTTACCGATATCGATGTAAGTGATTTAGAAGATGGTCTGGCGGATAACAAAAACAAACTTGTTATGAGACTTATGGAAAGCGCACTTGCAGGCTCATTCAAAGATACTGTTGATGTTCTTTGCTCAGAACTCTTAGCTATTTTAGATTCTAATTTCCTTGGTTTTTGGATTATTGATGGTGATAATGCAGAGCTTTTACATTTTTACGGAGATAAAAAACCTGACCAACATGACCTGGAGATACTTACTTCAGAGCAATCCTTCAAACACTTACAAGAAACACAGTATCCATATCTTTGTAATCATATCTATAATGATGAACTTGGTTTTTTTACTCATTTTTCGAAAGACCAAAAACTTTCAGCCGAAATTGCAGTTCCTTTATTCTCGATAAATGAAAAGAATCTATTGATGAATAATCTTAAGGTGCCTGAAAAATCCTCAATGTTTGGAGTTATGATCATCAAGCGCTCTGTACTTTTTTCATCAAATGAATTTACGCTTATTTCGAGGTTGATCACTCAAACGGGATCGATTTTATGGCGTTTATTTAAAAAGAACGCAGGTTAGCAGGAGGTCAATTGAACGTTTTGCTTGTAATTGAAGGCACATACCCGTGGTATCGTGGTGGGGTTAGTGAATGGGTCTATCAATATATAAGGAATTGCAATGGCTTTACTTTTTCAATTTTACAAATCGCTACAGATACTTTTATTTCTTTAGAACCTGAACAAGCTTTATATCCAGTTCCAAATAATGTGAGTTCTTTCAATCGTATTTCACCTCCGGAATTAAACGGGAACTGGAGTTCTTCACTTGAAGATTGGTATCAAAATTATGAAGTTGAACTAAGTAAACTTTATGATGCCGACTTAGTCCATGTAACCAATACTGGTTTTGCCGGTTGGCTTGGGACCAGAATTTCTGATAGCACAAATCTGCCGTTAGTACTCACTGAGCATGCTGTGTATTGGCTTGAAGTTGAAATGGGAGCTGTTGCACTGGAATGCGGATATAAGATTCCAGAAAACCGAAAAGGCAAGATTGAGATTGTTACACTATTTAAGAATATCGCTGAAGAGGTTTATCAAAAAGCGAGTGATGTAGTAACTGTCTCCGAATGTAATATTCCTCTTCAAGTGCAGCTAGGTGCATTAAGAGTAAATTATATTCCAAATGGGATTCCTGAGAAATGGATTAATCCAAAGGAATCATCTTCTGAAATTCCTGTAATTGGATGGGTTGGAAGATGTGCGGAAATGAAAAACCCACTGCAGTTTTTTGAATTAATAGAAGAATTTGAAAGCCAGAATTTCAGAAGTAAATTCCTGATGCTTTTAAGTGATGCTGGTGAAAAGGAGTTAGAAAAAAAGGTTAAAGAACAAGCACATAAATATCCAAAACTAACTATTGTTTGGGATCAACCAGCGGAAGCATATTTCAGTAAAATGGACATGCTGATTATTACTAGTCATAATGAATCACAACCACTTGTGATGTTTGAAGCCCTAGCAAAAAAGGTATTACCGGTGGGTAGAGAAGTGGGTGATTTGAATAACAAATATGGACTCACTTTCCCTTCTGATATTTCAAATTCTGAGTTGTGTAAAGAGTTAGTTCTTTTTTGGAATAATGAAAATGAAAGAAATCAATATATAAACGAAAGATTTGAAAAAGTTAAAACTGCTCATACCTGGGAGATAATTTTCTCTTCTTATCAAGACCTTTTGAGTAATACTATTAATAGTTATTCTATTATTTAATGAGCGAAAAACTCCCCATAGTTTTATTTGAAACAGAAGGCTCATATCCATTTAGTGGAGGAGGGGTATCTACCTGGGCTCATATTTTGTGTTCTGAACTTCAGGGGAAGATTGATTTCTATATACTGGCAATAACAGGGCACCCATTTGTAGAAAGCAGGTATAAACTAACCGACAACGTAAAAAAAATTATACATGTGCCTCTTTGGGGGGTAGAAGAGCCTGTCCAGTATTATGATGAGGGAGTTCCATTTTCAGGGCAAATCCAAAAAAAAGCACGAACCACAAGAAGTGTTATCAAAAGTCATTTCATGCCCATATTCAGGGATTTCACTAAATGTCTTTTCGATCCTTTCAGAGATCCTAAGGAGATAAGTGAGGTTCTGTATGGTATGTGGAAATACTTCATGCATTATGACTATAAGCTCACAATGAAGGAAACAGCTCTCTGGATTGATTTTAAGAATCAGCTTGAGAAAGATTTTAAAAATGAAGAGGATTACATAGACGAGCCCAGAGTTTTTGATGTTACATTCGGAATGCGGTGGTTATATCATTTTTTGATGCCCTTAGCTGTAAATCTTCCAAAAGAAGTAGACGTTACTCATGCTACCATTGCCGGATTCCCGGCTTTATCTTCTATTATAGGTAAATATGAATATGGCACTGCAAGCATGGTTACAGATCATGGTGTATATATTAGAGAACGTCTTATTAATCTTGGAAGAGCAGATATGCCTTTCTTTTCAAAGAAACTCTTGTTAAACCTTTCTACGTTAGTTACCCGGGCTGTGTATTACTCTGCAGATATGATTTCTCCGGTTACTACGGCGAACAAAAAATGGGAACTTAAGTTCGAGGCAGAAGAGTCTAAAATTAGACCCATATATAATGGGGTAGATACAAATATCTTTAAACCTACTCAAAAACCCGCTCATACCGCTGATCAACCTACTGTAGTTGCAGTAGCACATATTTTTCCTTTGAAAGATATAGAAACAATGATCCGAACCTGTGATCTGGTTCGGCAAGAAATACCTGAAGTACAATTTATTGTATATGGTAGTTTAGATGTTGATAAAGAATATGTTGAAAAATGTGAAGAGCTGATCAAAGATTTAGGAGTAGAAGAGAATTTTAGATTTGGAGGTTTTCATGATAAACCAAGTATGGTATTTAATGAAGGGGATATTTCAATTCTTACATCTATCTCTGAAGGGTTTCCTTATACCGTAATTGAATCGATGAGCTGTAGCCGCCCAGTTGTAGCGACAGATGTGGGGGGAATTAAGGATGCCCTCGAAGGTTGTGGAATACTTTGTAAGCCCAGAGATCCACAGGCACTAGCTGAAGGAGTAATAAAACTTTTAAGTGATACAAATCTTAGGCTTGAATTAGGTAAGAAATCCAGAGAAAAAGTGCTTGTAAACTTTACAACAAAGAAAAGTGTAGACTCTTATTATGAGAGTTATTTAGAACTTATGAAGGCTCCTAAGAAACCGCTTAAAGAGTCTGTAACCCGAAAGTCTGTACTAAACTTGCTTAAAAAGATTGAGAAAATCAGTGAGCCAGCAATCTGAGATAGCGAATGATACTCTAACCGTCGAAGAACGGCGTATTGAACTGGTTAAAACTGTTCGTAGTATGGTAGATGTACCTATGAGTAGCTGGGCAGTTGCTGCAACTATTGAATCTTTAGGAATCCGGGATATAGATGCAGAATCAGACTATGAATTTAAGAACGTTTTTGATCTTGCGGATTATGTATTCGAAAAAATACAACTAGAGATTAAAGATGAAGATCCAAGCAAAAGAAAGAAAGAAAAGAAAGACGGTTTATTAAAGTCAATTCAACTTTTCATAAAGCATTACAGTGGGGGTATGGTCTTATCTCTGCCAATGCTTGTTCAGATCGCAGCAATACTACTATTTGAGTATGCTCTTTGGGCTTGGTTAAGGTTCAATGAAGCACAAGCAACAGTAATTGCTTTTGGAACTATAACTGCTTTTGTAATTACAGGAGGATTCATTCAGGTAATTGGAAGACTGGTTTCTAAATATAAAGGGGAAGAGAATTACTATTTATCATGGAAAGCGATAACTAAAGTAATGCGATTTGCAGTTTTAGTTGTCTTTGGTTGTGCAATACTTTTAATACTTATGAATATGGCATTTCCATTTTATCCTGCCGGAATGCTGATTCTTTCTATTATTTATTACCTCTTAATTTCTTTCTTACTTCTTAATGCGGCAATTCTTTTTGCTTCTGAACTAAGATTCATGATCCTGTTCTCAATTACTTTAGGAACTGCAATAGTTATCTTGTTAATGAAAGCAGAACTTTTTGGTGTTTATATCTCTCAATGGATTGGGATTTTAATTGCTTCAGTCCTAATGGGAGGGTATGCGTTTTTATATTACAGAATTAAAATAAGTTCTTTAAAGCAGGAATTATTAAAGCAATCGCTTCCAAATGCAGAAGTAAGCTATTACAATAATTACCGTTATTTTATTTATGGCTTCTGTTATTTTAGTTTTCTATTCATTGATAGATTGCTCGCCTGGTCTGCCGGTCCACCACCACCTCCGTATCTTATTTGGTTTAATACTCCTTACGAACTAGGAATGGACTGGGCATTAATTAGTTTTATAATAACAATAGCTACTCTTGAATTCTGTATCCAATCTTTTTCCCGTTATTTGATACCAGCTCAAAAAGAATACACCCTCAATACTTTCGAGGCTTTTAATAATTTTTTTAGACGTTTTTATGTAAAACAAGTATTCCTGGTTCTGGTAATAAGTATTATTTCGATTGTAGTTACTTATTATGGAATTTTGAGTCTGAGAATGTTCGAAAATGAAATTCCTGAAATAAGAGATTTCTTTGCTAATCCTATCACTTTCAAAGTGTTTTGGATGGGTAGCATTGGATATGTCTTTTTGGTTTATGGGTTGTTGAATTGTTTATTCTTTTTCACATTAAACAGAGCACCTTTTGCGCTTTATTCAATTATTTCTGCTTTAGTTATAAACTTCATTGTTGGTTATATATGCAGCAGAATTATTGGATTTGAATACGCAACTATAGGACTAGTTGTAGGAGCATTTCTTTTTGCACTTGCAACAGGTTTGAGAGCAAGACACTTTTTTAAACATTTGGATTATTATTATTACTCCGCATATTGAGGATTAAGAAATGAAAGATGTAAAATCATACTTCAATTTAGTAGGCAACCGGTTAGGGAAAGCTTTTTCTATCCGTGAGTTTGATACAGAGGACGAACTGGAATTCTGGTCACTCTCAGCTGAACATATGTCGAGGGCTAAACCGCCTTCATTTCAGGATATTGTACAATGGATTGATATCCTTTATAAAGCTCCAGTTCATATAGTGTATAAAAAAGAAGGGGATGAATTAATCCTGTTTAAAAGATTTGTTAACGTTGAAAACCTTGTTGGGAAAAAGAAAACTGCAAACTATACCGATGTCGAAAAAGAAGTAATTAATAATTTTGAACAACAGGTTCAAAACCTGCAACAAAAAAGACAATGGTATCCTGATTTAACTGAACATGGAATCTCTTCAACTTCGATAGGAAACTGCGAACATATACCTTTATTTGATGAGAACAGGGATGTTTGGGGGATATATATTGTAGGCCCTGATTCCAAATGTCCCGAAGTAGTTGTTCCGAGACTATCCATCGTTGGTAGATTACTTTCTATTTGGCTTATCAAAATTGAATCGGAAGAAGAAGGTCAAAGAAATAAGTACCGTGATAAAATGGAGGGAATTGTTTCTGAATTGGGTAGTGGGGCACTTAATACAGAGGCACTATCCAGGTTTTTGCTGCGGTTTTTGATGAATGGATTTAATTGTGGAAGTGGAGCGGTTCTCGAAGTACAAAATGGATCTCCCAGTTTGGTGTACAGTGAGAATATTGAGGATAATCAATTAGGACTTATTGCAAGCGAACTAGTTGAAATTTCTAAAACTTCATCTCAACAGAAGTTGCATGGTGAAATAGATATAAAAGAAGTTGGCCAAATAAATTATTTCTCGTTTATAGGAAAAGACAGTGAAGGCTGGATTATCCTTCCTGGAAAATTGGCAAATCCAGAATATGATGCAGAATTAGTTCAGGAATTAATCACAAATCAGCTCGCCAGTTTACTGGATTTTAGAAATGAGAATAACACCTTTACGCAACTTCTTATCGATTCTTATCATGGTTTATTGAGATCCGTTGAAAAATCAAGGGAAAAAACGGAATATCATACTCCAAGAATGATCGCTTTTGTAGAGCGTTTCGCAATGATTTTTGGGCTTGATGAAAGCGAAACGGAAATCATCAAAACTACAGCTAAACTTCATGATATTGGTTATATAGGTTCTATTAGCGTAGAAAAAAACATTTCTATCGGTTCAGAGTTAGCTCACCCTTTAACTGGTTATAAATTAATTGATCAATTACCGATCCACGATGACATTAAACAAGGTGTACTTACACACCAGGAATGGGTAAATGGAGAAGGTAGTCCCAGAAACTTAACTGGAGAAAATATTTCCTGGACAGGCAAGGTAATTGGGATATTTGAATTCATTGTAGAGTTTATAGAATCCAACAAAGATGATGAAAGCAAATCAGCAGATCAATGGATTGATGAACTTTCTCAAAATATCATTGAAAGGGCAGACCTCCAGTTTGATATGGTTTTGGTACCAACCGTTATTGAATTGATCAAAATGATTGGTTGGGAACTTTGTTGTCAACTTGGTACAGAAGATTAGAAATGAGATTCATTAGGAAGAGTATAATTCTAGGGTTACTTATGACTATTCTAGCTTGCAACAATTCTTCTGTGATAAAAAACCAAAGTCTTACTTCGTCTACGCCTTTTGGTGTTTGTTATGCTAAAGTGTCCCCCGATCAGGTTAGGAATTATAAAATGGTGATTATTGAACCTGATTTTTATTCAAAAGGTGAGATTCAAGCCTTAAAACAAAATGGTACTAAAGTTATTGCATACATAACATTAGGGGAAGTTGATAAGAATAGATGGTATTACCCTAAATTGGAGCAAATAGGTTTTTTAGGGACGAATGAAAGTTGGGGTAGTTCATATTTAAATCTGAAAGAACAAGAAGTAATATCAATAATCTTAGATCGTGTCTTACCTGAAATTATTTTAAAAGGAGTAGATGGTATCTTTCTTGATACTGTGGATGCTGTTGCACCATATACGGAACGTAAAGACTTAGAACCTAATATGGTGGCTCTGATAAAAGAAATCAGAGCGCGACACCCGGAGATTACTATCATTCAAAATGCAGGACTATTCCTTTTAGATGAAACCCATACTGATGTAGATGCAGTATTAATAGAAGACATTGCTTCAGGATATGATTTTGTAAAAAAATCCTATTATATCAAGGACTTAGCACAGTTTAATGAACGTAAAGATTTAGTCATTTCTACTGCCAATGAGTATAACATCCCTGTATTTATTCTTGATTTTTCAATCACTAAACCTGGTATTTCAGAAATTAAATCAAGGTTAGATACACTTGGTGTACCATATTTTATAAGCGATATCAATTTAACCCAATTACCTGATCGTCCTTCAACTGTTGCCAATAAAGTGAGGGTGAAATAGTATGTATTTCTTCTATGCACTCTTCGCTGTTTTAAGAATTATCCTAGTTTTTTACCTCTTATTCGGGGTGCTCGCTCCGTTATTTCTCCCATCAATAAAGAAAGAAAAGAGCATAGATAAGTTGATGTATTCCTGGATAGGCCTGGGAGGATTAATCATTATTGATGTCATGGTTCTAACAGTATTAGGGCTTTATGATTTTATCAGCTTATTTGTCACTCTCCTTTTGATTCCTTTTTTAGTCTATTTGTTTAAAAAGAAAAGGGAGGGTTTGACATTCTCTGAATCCATTAGGTTTATTGAAACAAGCATTATTCAGAATCATGTTAATTTTATTGAAAACACTGTAACCATTTGGGATAGGTTCAGGGGTAATGCAAGTAAGAGAGGAAAAGGGTTTAAAAAAAGTTTTAGTAAACTATTCTGGGAACCTTATTTCTTTGCGGTTTTCATTGCTCTCTCGGGCTCTATAATCCGAATTATCCCCGCAATTCAAAACTCTTCTCCATTTACAAGAAACTGGTACTTCGAGTTAACAAGTGTTAAAGCACTTTCACTACAGAATTATTTCGACCTGATTCCTGAACCAAAAGGGTTGCATGTACTCGTTCATGTGTTCAGTACGCTAACTCAAGTTACCCCCGAGATGATACTTCATATCCTCGGTGCCTTAACTAGTTTTTTTCTGGCACTAATTATCTTTTGGGTAATAAATGTAATCACAGATTATAGAAATCAGATAGCTTCACTTTTTGGGATGGCGATTTATGCACTTACTCCAATGCTGTTGTCACCTATTATTCTGGATCTGGAAGTTGAAGCGAATGAAATTTCATTATCACTTACTTTTGCGATTCCTACTTGTATCTTTTTCTTAAGGCAAATCAGACTAGACGAAAATAGTTTCTGGTTTTATATAGTAACGGGTTTGTTTGCGACAGCATTTATAAATCTGTTTGTATTCATTGTTGTATTGCTCCCAATTCTGGTGTTAGGTCTTCTTACACTTCCTCAAAAAAAATACTCATCCAGTCTTTTGAGGGCTGTTCTTTATTTGATAATAAGCTCAGTGTTGGCGCTAAGTCCTTATATTATTGTTTGTTTGATCAATGGAATTTCTATCGGAGATTTCTTTCAACAGGAACTTTTTGATACACTTGTATTCAGTTATTTTCCTAATCTTATTACCTATTTGGATCAACTCAGTGTTTATTATTTGATTGGTGCAATTCTGATGATATTTATTAATAGTGTTTTACTCTTCCTGAAAAAAGTAGATCATAAAAAAGAGCTCGTTTTCCTCTTACTTTTTGCACTCATTGCATATATATATACTCCTTATTTTCCATTTTCTTATGTGATAATTGACCCCGATCAGCTAAACATGTTTTACGCTCTTACCATTGTTGTATTTCTCGCTTTGGTATTTTTGAACTTATCTCGACTATTCTATTTCATTTTCAAAAAAAGCAGCAAATTATATACTCTTATCAATACAGGTTCTGCAATTGCACTGATAAGTACTTTTATTTTTATGCAACAAGGTGTATTAGTAAGCAGAGCGTTACCGGAAACATTACCCAATGGATTTTTTGAAGCTTATTACGATATAGTTGGTGATAGAATACCATATACTTATGCAACTGTGGGTCCGGAACTGGATAGACAACTCGCTTTGAATCGGCATTTCTTTATGAATTATGAATTCTTTCTGGATAACTATGGTGTAATAGATTCTTTATACCAACAGTATCTTTCCCTTCCCAAAGATTTAAGAGGTGAAGATGATATTCCTCCGGCAAGTATTTTTCTTTTTCTCGAAAAACCACCTTATTCGAGTATTCAGCAGGGAATTCTATATAACTCTCAAAGTACCATGAATGATATGCTACAATGGATTAGCGTATTCGAAAGTCTGGAAGGACGGAATATCAAGGTATATTATGAAAGTGAAGACGCTATTATTTACGAAATAGTAAATAGAGAAAATGAGTCGAAAGTTGGAGGTGTTTTAAGGAATGTATTTCCGGCAAAAGAAGAGAGGTCAGATGGAATATTGGATTAAAAGACTGCTTCTTCCAATAGGGATTCTTATTCTGATTACAAACTGTGATTTTCGGTTTAATATTTCAGATAGTATTAGTTCTTTAATTGAACAAGATCCTATAGTTATAGTGGTTAAACACCGTCAGGATACTCTTAGTTTGGAGATATCTGATCACGTAACAATCTCAATGCAATATGCGAAATTTCCTGTGAAAACTATAGATTTGGGACTTGTTTCTGATGGTATTCAAATAGATGAATCTGTAAGAACAATCGTTATTACAACTGAATTAATTTCGCAACTCGGTGATTTAGAAATTGAAAAGTTGATCGCCTTTGTTGCTAATGGTAATAATATAGTCTTTACAGGTCCGGTTACTTACGACAACTTCGCTTTCTTACAAGGGATACTACCTTTTACGGATTATGAAATAAACAGACAGGCCAGGGGTATTCATTTATTTGAAAACATGTTTCCAAAACACGCTGGTAAAACTTATTATACCCCTGCTGAAAATCCACATGAAGGACTAGCTGATAATCAATTTATTAAGGATGTACAAATAGCAGCAGCAGCTGGAAATGATCCGGAATACCCGCTAGTTGTAATCAATAAAATCGGGCTTGGAGAGGTCATTACAATAAACAGCACCTTAATGTATGAGAAACTTTATCGTGGAGTAATTTTCTCATCTATTTTGAAAGGATTAGACGGAATACCTTATAACGTTGCGAATGTTGCAACTATATTTTTGGATGATTTTCCAGCTCCATTGTACAACGAAAAACTGGCGCCAATTGATGAAGAATATGATGTGACCCACGCTGAATTCGTATCCGATATCTGGTGGCCGGATATGAAAGCATTTGCAGATACCTTTGATATCTCTTATTCAGCTATGACAGCCTTCAATTATAATGCTAACGTAATTCCACCCTTTGATTTTGAAGAATGGCTCGCAGGTAAAAAAATAGTTAATGGAAGACAGGTAGATGCAAGTATAGCTGTAGCTCGAGATATATTGGATACGCGGCATGAATTAGCATTTCATGGATATAACCACTTTTCACTTTGGCTGGAAGACTGGGATAATGTGAACTTTATGGCAAGCTCTGTATACGCAGCCCGAAAACGTTGGAGAATTGATAGAATGGGAGATCTACCAATATCATATGTTCCTCCAACAAATTATATAGACTCGACCGGAATATCAGCTATTATGAAAGGCATGCCTTCAATAAGGTATATGTCTTCTTTATATCTCGGAGATGTTGAACTGGGTACTGGCAGAGAGTTTGGGTATGATCCTTACGCTCAAAATGACCGATTATTTAATTATCCCCGAATAACAAGTGGATTCTCAATGAATGAAAATTCCTTATTTGAACAGCAAGGAATGCAGTTATTAACCGGCATCTGGACTCATTTCATACACCCAGACGATGTATTCCAGGTAAATCAAAGGGATGAAGACGTGTTCAGGAGTCGTAACCCGCTTGGTCTTGGTTGGAAATCACATGATGTTTATGGATATGGTTTATATCATGTTTTCCGTCATAGAGTTCTTTTTACAAACGAACGATACCCAAATTTAAGATATCTAGCTGCAATTGATGCTGGGGCAATAACAGAGGATTGGAAAAATAGTTTCGTAATTCATAAAGAAGATCCTTATTCAAGAAAACTGATCCCTGTTTCGAATCCCGGATATAAAAAGAAAAGGGAAAATGAAAAGCATTATTGGTTTACTTATGTCAGTAATTTTAATACTGAGGAGTTTGAAGAATCTTTATCACATTTCGAGATAGATTTTACCATTACAAAACTATGGGATGGTAATTTGTATCAATTTAGTTCTGAAATGGATTCAATTGTAGTCCCAAATTTCGACCCAAAATACAGGTTTGACAATCAGTTTAAAACAGCACAATTAAACGATGCAATTGTTCAAAGCAGGAACTATCAAACTGAGTTTACAGATGAGTTTGGCAACCTAATCAATATCGTTGAATTACCCCAGGAAGATTGGAATGACACTCGTTTAGAAGACGCTTTAAGAGCATACAATAATAATCCTGAAAACATACAATTTCAGGAAGATCTTATTCGACTTAGTATAGAATTTAGTGATATAAGGAGGGCTATAATTATTCTTGAGCGTCGTTTGTTAGGATCATCAAAGTGGGCACAAAACGATTTAGAACGTTTGTTTACTTATTATGGATGGGAAGGATTGACTAATCAGGCTCAAAACTTTTTAGAAAGATTATGGTTACGATATCGAAGCAAAGAAGTAATTGATGTTAAAAACTTCGCACTACAAAAATTAGATATCTACAGCGATGAATTTAACCTTCGCTGGATGAAAAGAGAAAAAGAGCTTTATCCTAATAATGAAGCTGTTGTACTCAGATACACCCGATTAATTGAGAATCAGGAAAACTGGTCTGTTATTAAACCTGAATTGCTACGATTAATAAGATTAAACCCTGATAGCGATTCACTGTATGCTTACACAATGCAAAGATCATTCTTTTACGATTCTGCAGGAACAAGTATTGAATTACTTGAAGGTTTTCCCAATTCAAAACATTCTCAGTTAGATCTGTTTGCTACGAATTTCGCATTAATCTATGCTTTTGAACGAAACAATTATCCGAAGGCTCTATATTGGGCTGACCGTGCTGATAATTTTAATAAGTCTACAAGACTAAACTGGCTGGCTCAACTAAACCTTTATTCAGAGTATCAAAAAGAAGCACTCAGATTTTTAGAAGAGGATCCTGATGATGATAGCTTGAGAATACAAATCGGTAGAGAACTTTATTATGAAGGATTTACAGAGCAGGGTAGAGAGGTTCTGTATCCTTTATTTTTGAAGTATCCAAATGGAGGTACAGGCGCGCACCAAATCATGAATACTGAAATACAGTATTTTAGTTATGAAGAAAGAAAATCATTGTACAAAAACTATCCCGCCTTCTTCAGTGAAAAAGAGAAAGAAAGATTAAAGGATGAGCTGAGATGGACTGAAGGAACAAGAGTATCTGCTTTTGGAGAATACAGAGATGATAATTTCAATAACCGGTTTGCTAGGTTTGGTATATCATCACAATTTGGACATAGAAGAAAACAGACTCATATGTTCAAACTTGAAGACTTATTTTTTGAAAGTATTGGAAATACAGGTTTAAGCAATTTTGTTGGAGTTGGATATGAGTTTTCTAGCAGATATGCTGATCAGGCTAATGAATTCAGAGCTGGTGGAGGATTGTTTACAGGATCCGGAGACATGCTTTTAGAACTTTTCACTTCTTTATCCAAATCCGGAGTTAGTTCATTTACTTCAGGTGAATTATCATTTGGACCGGAGTTTACAAACCCTGCAGTATCAAATAACTTTAACAAATTTCAATTAGAAGGGTATAGAGAAGATAACTGGAAGCAGGAAAAATGGGTTACTTCATTATCAACGGTTGGTACGTATTATACCAATTCAGTTACTGAATATGAGTTGACAGGAAGACTCTACTATAGATTATACAACAAAGAAATAAGAATTCGCCCGCTTGTTTCATTAAGTTGGTCTGATGCATCTAAGAACTTTACTTCGGGAACTCCGTACTTTACACCCGATAAATATTTCGAACAGGGTATTGGAGCTGATTTGCGTCTAAGAAAACCCGATACATTTGAATTCTTCCAGAAACTCGAATTAGAATTAATGGCCAGGCATGAATTTAGAAATGGATTATTTGGAACAGGTAGGCTTCAATATGATCAAAAATTTAGGCGATATTGGGAATTACGAGTAGGAACAGAAATCTCGACCAGTAAAGTATACAGTTCAAATCGTGTATTTTTTACCTTATCCTATTATTTTAAAAAGAAACTTCCTCAAACAATCCAAAAGTAACCTTGAAATTAATATACAGACATAGTGAGTGGTTTGTTTTTTTAATGGGTTTAATCCTAATGGCGACAATGAATCCTTATGAGGATGGAACATCATGGTGTTTATTTGATGCACTAGGCTTTTCATACTGCCCGGGAGAAGGACTGGGGCATTCAATTGCGTTTCTTTTTAGAGGAGATGTTAAAGAGGCTTTTAATGCGAATCTTATGGGGCCATTCGTCGTAATTGGTCTCAGTATCAGAATTTTATCGATTTGGAAGGATTTATTAATAAAACAATCAATGGATTTACAGGAGGATTATAATGTCTGAAGTAATGGATTTCATACCAGAGGCTCAGGGTGATGAAGCTTTATATCTTGGTAAACTACTTAGTGAAATGAGTGATGATCAGAAAAAGAAATTTTCTAATGTGTATCGGGCAAGGAGAAAAGACCCTCAAACTATAATGATTTTATGCTTGCTTGGATTTTTGGGTTTAGCTGGTGTTCACAGATTCGTTCTTAATCAAATAGGGATGGGAATTCTCTACTTTTTTACCGCTGGCTTATGTTTAATTGGAGTAATTGTAGATTTAGTAAATCACAAGGATTTAACTTTTCAATATAACAGGGGAGTAGCTCAGGAAATCAAGTCTATGCTTTGATTATCTGAATTAAGCTTATTTTTTACCCAAACTAAAAATTCTGTTTACATTAAAACCTAAACGGAAATCGCCAGCAAAAAAATCATCGGTATTTCTTGCTAACAGATGTTGCTCGGTAAACCATCTACCAGCCATAAAGAACATCTGAAATACATGACCTCCGGTTTCAACTTCATAACCTAAAGCTAAATGATTTTTAGTTCCGGCTGTTCGTTCACCCAAAACCGGAAGATATTCGAAGGTTAATGAATTTCTGACATTCAACTTTATTCTACCAGCAAATCCAACAGCAAAATGAGTGTGATTAGGAAGACCATTTCCTTCATCAACTACTGTATTGAAATGAGAAATCATAGGAGCGACCTGTAAGGTAATTTTCTCATTAAACTGTCTGGCAATCATCACAGAAGCAAAGTAGTTCATTCGCTCTGTAAATGTGAAATCCTCAAAAATTGTATTTTCCTGGGTAGTTATCCCCACGTCTCCCTTAACAGCAACTTCTACAGGAATTTTATCAGACTTCATTTGTCTTAATAAGGTATATTTAAATCTTAAATCAACATTATCCTCCAGACTGGTTCTCCCAATACCCACAGAAAGTTTATCAGATATACCATAATCTATTCCAAGACGAACTGAAGCACCCAAATCCAATCCATAGAAATCTTCTAGTCCTCCGTTAACAGAACCAAAATTATGCATGATAGTCGAGTTCAGATTGTTAGCTTCAAGATTTGTTACGGTACTCATCCCAGCAATTGAACCAATAAGAAATAATTCATCCACAGGTCCATCTTGTACAGCTCTGGTACGTTGCATCTGGGCAAACAAGGTTTGCATTCCAAATAGAATCAGAATTAATGAAAGGTTTATTTTTTTCATTACCCTTCCTCCACAGGCTTGAGTAGTGCTTCGATTTCAATAGCCTGTTCTTCATCTACCTTAATGATGAGTAATTTTGGAGGGACGATATCATAATCATCCAGATTTAAAATCCATGCTGCCTTTACTAAGAGTCCTTCATCGGTGTTTGTTAAAGTTCCCTCAATTTTTACTTCTTTGGTTTGTCCGTGAATAGTAAAATTTCCTTCAACAATTACGGGTTGTTCTTCTGAACTCGAAGCATCAAATTCGGAAGTTATTTTACCAAAGAATTCTCCAAACGGATATTTCTTTGTTTCAAGTGTTAGAAGCATATCCTTGTCTCGCTTAGCATTACCAGTATCAAGTGTTTCCAGGTCTATGTAGAAATCTACCGACATATCCTCAAGTTTGATCATTCCAACCAGACTTTCAGAAGTACCGGTAAAATTATGAAGGGGTACACTGGATGTGAATTGTGCTGTTCCTGTTTCAGAATAATAGGATTGACCTACAACAGGTACAGATAGAATAGAAAGTAGGGTAAGGAAAAGTATTTTTTTCATAGTCTTAATTATTTAAGGCGCCTTCATTTATCCAGGCGCGAATTTTATTAATATCATCTCCACTTAATGATGAACCCTGAGGCATTCTTTGTCCGTGATCAGGGTTAGGTTCCAGCTTATCGATTAAAGGACTTGAAGCAGCATCTCCAGCAATTACATAAGGTCCGTTATATCTGTTTGAAGGGCTTACACTAGCCATTATTTCTGCATGACCACTGGAATTAAAACCACTTTGTCCGGCTCCATGACAAGAATTGCATCGGCTTTGCATAATTGGTTGAATATCGGTTAAAAAGCTAACTGGAATTACGGGGTCTTCGCCAGTATTATCTTCCACATTAGTAAGACAGTTCGAAGTGGAAATAAACAGAAGTAGTAAAAAAGGAAATAATATTTTTTTCATAGTATAAAATCGAACGTTATGTTTGTATAGATTCTATGTTTTAACGCTAATAGTAAGAAAAAAGCTTTAAAAAGAAGTAATTATCACATACATAATGAAATTAATAGTATGGTATCCAGAGAAATAAGTCTAGACCTGTTAAATGAATATGTTGAAAACGAAAGCTTAAATCATCATTGTCAGATGGTAGCAGAGGCGATGGAGGCATATGCCAAAGACTTAAAAAAAACCTCTACTCAGATAGAAGAGTGGTGGGCAGCAGGCTTATTACATGATTTAGATTGGGAAAAATTTCCTGATGAACATCCACATAAAGCGGTAAATGAAATCCTTCCTGAATATAATTATCCAGAATCCATATTAGATGCAATCAGAGCTCATGCTCCTGTTCGAACTGGGAAAGAACCTGAGGCAGAGATCGAGCGCTATTTATTTGCTTGTGATGAATTATCCGGATTTATGAATGCGGTTTCATTAATGAGGCCTACAAGATTTGAAGGAATGAAGGTTAAATCGGTTACTAAGAAACTTAAGACATTGAATTTTGCAGCAAATGTTCCCCGAGAGGATATTAATAAGGGAGCTGAATTGATTAATAAAGACTTAAGTGATCATATTCAGTTTTTAATAGGTGTATTTTCAGGATGATTGAGGTCGTAACTTTTTACCTTGTTTTGAGTCAAACTTATAATCAATAAATTCGTCTTACTGGTCAATTATAATTCGCGTGATTTTCAGGGCTAAAAACATATTTTCACTTTTTTTATTTCTTCTTTTCGCTACCTGTATCGGAAAAGATGTTTCTGGTCAGGAGGTTATAGAACTATCAAGGTCTTCATTTACAACAACAGATGAAGTACAATTAAATCAGGGATGGAGAGCAACTACAGGTGACAACTTCAGATGGATTGAAGGTGATTACAATTTTGAAGATTGGTTACCTGTTAATACATCTTTGGATATTGTAACCCTCAGAGAACTGGAATGGGACGGATTTGGGTGGTTTAAACTAAATCTTAAAGTCGATTCTTCTTTAGTAAATCAACCAATTTTCATTGCTTTTACGCAGCATAATGGTGCATCTCAAGTATATTTGAATGATATATTACAATTTCAGCAAGGAACTTTTTCAATTTTAGAAGATGATCATCAATCCTTAAAAACCAGTATTCCTCAACTTATTCAATTTGAAGATACAAACACTCATGTTTTAAGTGTTAGATTCAGTAACCACGATGTGGGCAGTTTTATCAAATACGGAATGCTACCCGGGTTTTCACTTGCATTATCAGTATCAAATGATATTACTAGTCCTTCTTCAACTACAGAGCGGAATAGAGTACTAATAGTATTAGGATTACTTAGCGCTCTGACACTTGTGCATTTTCTGTTTCTGATTTTTTATCCCGCTGGAGAAAAAAACCTTTATTTCTCTTTATTTGCTGGTGCGATCACCCTTTTTGTATTCTTTACAAATGTACATGCATTAAGTAATTCTCCTGATTTTATAGTATCAGTCCAAAAATGGGGATTTGTTAGCTGGTTGGCGGCTTTATTAGGGTTATTAAAGTTCAGTTATTCTTTTTTAAAAAACACTACTCCAGTTCAATTAAGTGTTTTTTTAATTCTGGGAATAACAATTCTTGTTACCTGGTTTGCAAACTGGTTAATGATAAGTATACTGTTCTCATTATTTGGAATTGCTGTCTTAGTGGAAAGCGCAAGAGTTTATGTTACGGTACAGCTTCAGAAAAAAGAACATCTTGGAATTTTAATCTGGGGATTTGCAATTTTTATTGGATGGATTATTTACTCAGCTCCTGAGTTTTCTGATATATATGCTAAAAAATTTGGTGTATTTGAAAACATATGGGCTACTACTTTTTTTGCTTTCTCAATGTCTGCCTATTTACTTAAGGATTTCGCTAAAGCACAAACTAAGCTTGAATATAAATACCTTGAAGTAAAGCATCTTTCCGAAAGGTCAATTGAACAGGAGAAAAGAAGCAAAGCCAAGGAAATAGAGCAGAAAATCCTTGAACGTGAAAATCAACGTAAAACTGCTGAGCTTGAAGAAGCAAGAGCGCTTCAGATTTCTATGCTTCCCGCTAAGATCCCTGCCACGGAGTTTTGGGACATCGCCGCTTTTATGGAGCCTTCTCAGGAAGTAGGAGGGGATTATTATGATTTTAGTGTTTCTAAAACTGGAGAATTGACAGTGGCTGTTGGAGATGCTACAGGACATGGAATGAAAGCCGGTATAGTTGTGGCAACAGCAAAAAGCTATTTTCACTCACTTGTTAATGACCACGATAATGTAGACATAATTAAAAAAATGTCTTCAGGAATTAAAAACATGAACATCAAAATGATGTACATGGGATTAATGCTCCTAAGATGTAAAGAGAATCAGGTGAAATTTACTTCTGCTGGAATGCCGCCTTCCTTAATCTATCGAAAGACTTCAGATTCGATAGAAGAAGTACTACAAAAAGCAATGCCACTTGGTAGTAGCCCGCATTTCCCTTATAAAGAAAAACAAATATCACTGAACTCTGGCGATATTTTCCTTCTTTTTAGTGATGGGTTGATGGAATTATTTAACGAAAAAAGAGAACAGCTAGGAGCTGATAGAATAGGAGAAAGATTAAAAAGCATTTCTGAAAATAATGCTGAAGAGATTTTGAAAGAGATTAAGAAATTAAGAAATGAATGGCTTGGAAAAGCTATGCAAGAAGACGATGTGTCTATTGTAGTAATGAAGGCAAAGTAAGATAAGTTGTAACCTTTGTTTTTTAATAGAGTGAAAGTAGTGATGAACTTTATCAACTAAGTTTAAAAACCGATTATCAAATTTTTATAGCTATGAAAAAAAGATTTATCCTTTCCATTATACTATCGTTTTTATTTATCGGTGTACTTCCTGCTCAGGAAAAGCATCAATCTGATGATGATATGAAGCTAATTTATTCCAGCCGTTGGAGTGATTGGGATTGGCATTGCAACTGCAGGGTTGAACGAGATTCATATAAAAACAAACATTACAGGTATAGAAGCTACTATCATAACGAGGGAATAGATGATGAGTTCGATTTCTTTTCTCAAATAGGTCCTAATCCTGCAATTTATGGTTTTTCACCAATGGTTCAAGCTATCCATTTTAACAGGGTTAATGGCTTGTTTCTTGGAATAGATACTGAGTTCGAAGACTTTATTCATGACTTTACACATAATTATGGTTTTGATGTTCAGGCTTTGGGAGGATATTCATTTGGTCAGGAAGAATGGCAGTATCAAGTTGGGGTTGAAAAGCCAATTGGAAGAAAATTACGCATAGGTGGCGATTTTCATAACATAACAAGTACAGAAGATGTCTGGAGGAATGGTTTAACAGAAAACACCCTTTCTAGTTTAGTAGCTGGATACGATTATCACGATTATTACAAAGTAGAGGGTTTTAGTTTTTATGGTTCACTTCGTCTTTTTCGGAATACATATTTAGGAGCAAGCTACAACAGTGATTTATTTAGTTCTATGAGTGCCGTAACTCAATACAATATTATTGGAGAAGGAAATATATATAGAGCTAATCCTGTCATTGATTCAGAATTTGATGAACTAAGTCATCAGAGTATTGGACTAAGTGCAAACCTAAACCCAAAAATGTTTAATCAGGCACGTAATTTTTCAACAAACTTAACATTCAGGGGAGAAATTGGAAATCTACCAGAGAGTTCGAATGAATTTTTATTTAATAAGTTTGTTGTTCAGTCAAAGTCGGTTATGCGTCTTGACCGGACTACTTTCTTAAAATGGAGAGTAATGGGAGGAGCAATCACAGGAAATGCCCCCGATTTCAAACAGTTTGCATTAGGAGGAATAGGAACTATGAGAGCCACGAATTACAAAAGCCTTCAAGGTAATGCTATGGTACTGAGCAATGCAGAATTAATATTTGGAAGAAACTCCGATTTTGATTTAGGTTTTATTGAACTCGATGGATTCTATATTAGTTTATTTATGGATTCAGGATGGTCTAAATTCAATAATGAGCTTGTAACAAGTACTGATCCTACGTTAGCATTTGAGAATTTTAGTTTCTCAAAACTTAGTCATAATGCAGGTATTGGCTTTGGAAGTGATAATATCAGGGTTGAATTTGCGAAACCCATATCAAACAGTGGGGGATTTTCGGCATTCTGGATAAGATTAAATCCTACCTTCTAGACCAGAATAAATATTGTATAAAAAAGAAACCCGAACCGGTCAAAGTTCGGGTTTTTTCTTTAGGGCATTTGGTGCCTTGCAGCATCCAAAAGCTCGTTTGCTCTTCGGGAGCAGGTTACGCCATTCAGTTACTAAAGTTTCGGACTTTGTTTTCTTTTTTTAGAAGATTGGTATCTTAAGCTTATGAATTTGAGCAGCACCCTTTCATTATCAAAAAGTGATCTTTCTATAGGAGTGATTACTTTCCTGTTTATTTTTCTGGCTACATTCGGATCCCGTCAGTACAGGCTTTCGTCGGGTACTTCTATTACTATAGATAAAGAACTTTCTGTTATAATCGAGCAGGAGGCAACTATTAACCATCTTATCGATGTTCTCGATTCTTTAAAAGTGGATTATGATCCCGAAGAATTAAGATGGTCTGCACGAATGTTGGGCTGGAGAACTTTCAAACAGGGTAGTTATTTACTTGAAGGGGAATATTCCTATAATGTGTTTCTTTCTAAACTTGCAAGAGGAATACAGGATCCGGTATCAGTTGTGATTTTACCAGGAATAAATCCAGAGAGATTCGCCGAATCGGTAAGTGATCAAATTTATGTTTCGAAGGAAGCTGTAGGAAAAGTTTTTGAGGATAGTCTATTTCTAATGGAAATAAACCTTTCAAAAGAAGAGTTATTTGGAAGAATGCTCCCCGAGACTTATTTAATGTATTGGACAAGTTCGCCAAAGGAAGTAGTTAGAAGAATACTAAGAGAGTTTAACAGTCAGGTTGTCGACCAGTTTAGTGAAGACGTATTAGAAAGCGGTTTAACAATTGATGATATTGTTACAATGGCATCCATTGTTGAATGGGAGGCTAATATAGAAGAAGAAAAACCTATCATAAGCGGGCTATATTGGAACAGATATAATCAGGGAATGAGATTACAGGCTGATCCAACGGTTAATTTTGCTGTTGGAGAACGTAGAAGGTTGTTATTTGAAGATTATCAATTTAACCATCCATATAACACCTATCTGAAAAGAGGATTACCACCCGGACCAATAACAAATCCAAGTCTTTCAACAATAGAGGCTACGGTTTATCCTGCTAACCATGATTATTTATATATGGTTGCAAATCCTCAGGGTGGACATATCTTCACCCGAACCTTCGAAGAACATCAAATTGAAAGTGAAAAGTGGAGGCGTTGGTTAAGAGAACAATACAGAATTAAAAGACAACGAGAATCAGAGGAGACAATTAATGACGACTAAATTTTATTGATGGTCATCAATTGTTAGCTCACCTTCAAGTAAATCTGAATCTCTTGGCATTCTTCTGATTCTCACTTCATGATTTACATGCGAACCTTTAAAACTGATTCTGGTGCTCAAACCATCGTAATTATTTAAATCTTTAAGAGCATCTCTCAAATAGGCAGGATTTTTCACCCTTTTTAATATTTCCAAAACCACTTTAGCAGCATCATATCCTGTATAAGCGAAAAGATTTGGTTGAGTATTAAACCGTAGCCTGAATGAAGATGCAAAGTTCTGTGAGTTTGTTGTACTTGTATCTACATTGAATGATTCTGTGAAATACAATTCTGTTTCATTAAGTCGACGATCTTCCAAATTCACATTCATCCATTCTTCAGAACCTAATATAGAAATGGAACTTCGCATTGCTTCAAGGTCAGTTAGCATAGATTCAACAAGAGTGGCTGCAACGGTACCAGTAAATGGGGCATACACAGCTTCAACTATTGCTACACTATCCAGAGTATCAGTAGTAAAGAACTTAGTATAATCCCGAATATCATACCCTAATTCTTCGAGGTCTTCCACGAAATAATATTCGACCAATCCACCATTTCTTTGTGCCTCATGAACAAAAGCACGAGCAGCGGGATCACCCAAAGAACCTTTTTCAGCGATTACTCCGAGTGTATCATATCCAAGAGTATTAACAGCATAATTAGCCATTACTTTTCCTTGTGTAGCAAAAGAAGGATTGAGTTGAAATACATAGTCATTGTATAAATCAAGGCTATCAGCGTTTGCCAGAGGGAGAAGCATTGGAATTTGATATTCTTCTGCAAGATTAGAAAACTCTTTTGCTACACCTGAAAATAAAGGACCAATAATGAAATCCACATTTTCAGTCCAAACTAAATCATTAACAATGAAGTCAGCACTGGATGAAGAATTGTTGGTGTTTTTATAAGTAATAAAAGCCTTTTGATCAGAATTTTCGCTATTGAATTCTTCCACTGCAAGTTGAATTCCAAAGTATAGATGCTGAGGGATTTCATATTCAGGGGTATCATATTCAAATTCAGGAAGCACAACACCAATATTATATGAAATTCCTTTTGGAGCTTGGTTCACTCTATTTGGATTATATCTTTGGGTGTAGGAGACAGAATCTTCTAGAATAGTTTCTATTCTGCTTAATCGTAGTGGGTCAGAGTTAATTACAGAGCGTTTATATAGATTTAACAGAGCAACAGCGGAATTATATCTAACCTGTCCTATAGATGACTCCAGAATATCCAGGCGGACTTCATCGTGTACTGATTCTCGAAATACATCTCTGCGTTGATTTAAGGTCAAATAGCCAAGAATTTGATCGTACAACGTTAAGGCAGCTCTGGTTGACGAAGTGCTCGGTCGGGTATCAGATAATACTTTTAAGACATCCAGAGACCTTGAATAATTATCTAATTGAAAATGAACAAGAGCAGAGGTGTACAAAGCTTCCTGATAAATTTCAGATTCAGCAGTGGTGGGAATTTGATTTAAGTGATGTAATGCCAGTAAATAATTATTTAAAGCGAAATAAATTTTTCCAATAAAGAGTATTGCTTCAGGTTCATCAGATTGTTGAAGTATTCGTGCAGCACGTTCATAATCTCCTTGCTCATATAAACTAATACCATTTTCTAGTGTCTGAGAAAAGACAAAAGAGTTAGTAAAAAGAGCAAAAAGCAGAAGAAGTAATATTTTTTTCATGGATTCAATGTTCATTTCTCTCTATAACCCCAAAACAAAGAAAAAGTTCTTTGATTATTCCCATTCAATTGTTGCAGGTGGTTTAGAACTAATGTCATAAACAACCCGGTTAATTCCCTTTATTTCATTGATAATTCGGTTCGAAACATGAGCTAAAAAATCGTAGGGAAGATGAGCCCAGTCGGCCGTCATCCCATCTAAACTTGTAACAGCTCTGATTGCTGCAGTGAATTCATACGTTCGTTCATCTCCCATTACACCCACACTTTGAACAGGTAAAAGAACGACAAGTGCTTGCCAAACTTCATTGTATAAGTGATTGGCTTTTAATTCATCAATAAAAATCTTATCTGCATCTCGAAGTAAATCCAGCTTTTCTTTACTTAATTCACCAAGTACCCGAATTCCTAATCCGGGACCAGGGAATGGATGTCTGGCGATAAAATGCTCAGGAATACCTAGTTCCCGACCAACCACTCTAACTTCATCTTTGAATAACTCACGAACAGGTTCAATTAAATCAAGTTTCATTTTCTCTGGAAGTCCACCCACATTGTGGTGTGACTTAATAGTTGAAGATGGTCCTTTGAATGATACACTCTCGATGACGTCCGGATATAATGTACCTTGAGCCAAATATTTGAAATCAGAACGATCCCCAATTTCTTTTTCAAAAACATCAATAAATGTATTACCTATTATTTTACGCTTCTTTTCAGGATCTGAAACTCCATGCAATCTTTCCAAAAATAATTCAGAAGCGTCCACACCTTTTACTGGTAGATGAAGATCTCTGGTATAAAGATGAAGTACATCTTCAAATTCATCTTTTCTTAAAAGGCCATTATCAACAAAGACACATTCTAATTGATCTCCAATAGCTTTATGAATCAAAGTAGCTACAACAGTAGAATCAACACCACCCGAAAGAGCACAAAGCACTTTATTGGAACCAACTTTTGAACGTATTGCTTCTATCTGTTCATCAATAAAAGAAGAAGCTGTCCAATCTCCTGAGAGCCCACATATTTCAATAGCAAAATTCTCCAGAATTTGTTTTCCACACTCTGTATGAGCTACCTCGGGATGAAACTGAACTCCATAAATATGATTCTCTAAATGACGGACTGCTGCAACATCAGCATTAGCTGTATGCCCAATAATTTCATAAGAGGAGGGAAGTTCATGAATATGATCACCATGACTCATCCAAACGACGGAGCCATCTTCTATTCCTTTTAATAAATCAGCAGAGTTATCAATAATTAAATGAGCCCGACCATATTCCCTTTTTTCTGCTTTTTCAACACTTCCGGGAATTTCTGTATGTGCTAACAGCTGAAGGCCATAACAAACTCCAAGTACAGGGACACCCCATTCGAAAATCTCTGTTTGAAGTTGAGGAGCCCCATCATCATTCACACTCATTGGGCCTCCCGATAAGATAACTCCTTTGGGAGTCGGGGTAGAAATGGTATCTAAAGAGACATTAAAAGGGTGGATCTCGCAATAAATGTTAAACTCGCGGAGCCGACGAGCAATTAATTGTGTGAATTGTGAACCGTAATCAAGGATTAAAATCCATTCGCTGTGTCGACTCATTAAGTTAACAGAGTGTTTAAGAGGTTAAGTCAGCGTAATCGTCTGAACTTAGTAAAGATTCTAGTTGTGAAGCATCTGTTATTTTGATTTTTATCATCCAGCCCTCTCCAAAAGGATCGTCATTCACTAGTTCCGGATTATCTTCCAATGCTTCATTTATTTCTACAACTTCTCCATCTACAGGAGCAAATAACTCTGAAACTGTTTTAACAGCTTCAACTGTGCCGAATACATCATCCTGTGAAAACTCAAATCCGGATTCTTCAAGCTCGACAAATACAATATCACCTAATTCACCTTGTGCAAATTCAGTAATTCCTATCGTAGCTGTACCATCACCATTATCTTTCAACCACTCATGTTCTTTGGTGTATTTAAGATTTGATGGATTACTCATTAATGTTCCTCCGGTTTAAAATTGAATGATGTTTCTAAGTATTTAGTGGAAACTGATCCTTTATTGAAATTAGGATCGTCCATTAATTGAATATGATAGGGAATAGTAGTTTTAACGCCTTCTATGATAAATTCCTGAAGGGCTCGCTTCATTTTTTTGATAGCCAACTCTCGGGTAGGAGCAGTGACAATTAACTTTGCAATCATTGAATCATAAAAAGGTGGGATGCGATATCCTGAATAAGCATGAGTGTCCAGTCTTACTCCATGACCTCCGGGTGGATGAAAAACAGTTATTTCGCCGGCAGAAGGTCGAAAACCATGCTCAGGATCTTCTGCATTAATTCTGCATTCAATGGAATGTCCTTCAATTTCAACTGTTCTGTCTTTAATACTCTCACCAGTCGCAATCCGAAGCTGCTCTTCAATTAAATCGTAACCTGTTACTTCTTCAGTTACCGGATGTTCAACCTGAATACGTGTATTCATTTCCATGAAATAGAAATTCAGATCGTCATCTACTAAAAATTCGACTGTACCAGCGCCTTCATAGTTAACTGAAAGTGCAGCATTAACGGCTGCCTCACCCATTTTCTTCCTCAATTCAGGAGTAACAAGAGGAGAGGGAGCTTCTTCTAATATTTTTTGATGTCTTCTTTGAAGTGAACAATCACGCTCTCCAAGGTGCATTGCGTTTCCATGCTGATCAGCAAGAATCTGAATTTCTACGTGATGAGGATTTTGAACAAAGCGTTCGATATAAACTTCCGGGTTATTAAAGGCTGATTCAGCTTCATTACGACACATTTCGTAATTCTTTTTAAGCTCAGATCCGTCCAGAACCACTCGCATGCCTCGTCCACCGCCACCAGCAGAAGCTTTGATGATAACAGGAAATCCAATTTCATCACAAACTTTTTTCGCCTCTTCATAACTATCCACAACACCATCACTTCCAGGTACAACAGGTACCTTGTTATTGATCATAGTTGCTTTAGCTACTGCTTTATCTCCCATAGAGTTAATAGCGTGAGGAGATGGCCCGATAAATTTAATATCGTGTTCTCCACAAATCCTGGAGAACTCAGCATTTTCGGCGAGAAATCCATAACCCGGATGGATGGCTTCTGCATTAGTAATCTCAGCTGCAGCTAAAATGCTAGGAATCTTAAGATAACTTTCTTTTCCAGCAGGAGGACCAATACAAACTGCTTCGTCAGCAAATTTAACGTGTAAGCTATCTGCATCAGCTGTGGAATATACAGCAACAGTGCTTATTCCCAGCTCTCTGCATGTACGAATAATTCGTAATGCAATTTCTCCTCTATTGGCAATCAGAACTTTTTTAAACATGAAAGCTGTTTAGTCTTTTTTGATAATAAAAAGCGGTTGATCAAATTCAACAGGAGTAGCATTTGATACTAATACCTCCTGAACGGTTCCACCAAATTCAGCTTCAATTTCATTCATAATCTTCATCGCTTCTATAATACATAGAGTCTGGCCTTTAGAAACTTTGTCTCCGACTTTAACAAAAGGATCGGAATCCGGAGAAGAAGCTTCGTAAAAAGTACCTACGATTGGAGATTTTACAGTGTCACCGATTGGAGCTGAAGCGGGAGCGGATGTAGTTTCCTGAGATGCAGCCGGTGCCGCAGGTTGAGGAGCTGCAGCAGGAGCAGGGGGCATAGGTTGAGTGTATGTAACCTGCTCAACAGTTCCTGTTTTTTTTACTTTAATTTTGAAATCACCTTCCTCAATCGAAACCTCATCTACTTCACTTTCTGCGATTAAGTCAAGAATTTTTTTGATCTGTTTTAAATCCATAATTCAGTTATTTAGCTCGTTCAATATAGGTTCCGGTTCTCGTGTCAACTTTAATTTTTTCACCTTCTGAGATAAACAGAGGTACATTCACAACAGCTCCAGAATCAAGTGTAGCCGGCTTAGAACCGCCTTGAGCTGTGTCACCTTTAACACCTGGATCAGTTTGGGCTACTGTTAAAATTAAATGATCTGGTGGTTCTGCATATAAAACTTGCTCATCGTCTGCATTAAAAAGTACATTGCATGTTTGTCCTTCAATAAGAAAATCCTGACGTTCAACCTGATGAGGAGCAATAGGTATTTGCTCATAGGTATCGTTGTTCATGAAATAAAACATCGTCCCATCATTATAAAGATACTGATAGTCACGATTTTCAACTCGAACTGCCTCTGAGTTCTCACCTGATCTCCAGGTTTTATCAATGTTTTTACCGTTAACTAATCCCCTTAGCTTTGTTCGTACAAAAGCAGGTCCTTTTCCCGGTTTAACATGTTGAAACTCTGTAATAGAGTATAATTCACCATCCATATTCAGAACTAAACCATTTCTGAAATCTGAAGTAGATACTTTAGCCATTAAAAATAATCTCCGTTTTTAGTTCAGCAAAAATACAGCGCCCTGCTTTCGATAACAAATCAATTAAAGGAAATTGCTGATGATATTATAAGCAATAGCTGCAGGACAGATAATCCAGATAAATACCGGCCAAACTTTTGCAAAAAGTGTTTGTTTTACTCCCTCGAAACCAAGTTCCATTTCGGAGAGGGCAGAGTCTGTTTTCCAAACAAAGGCCACGAAAATACACATCAGTAAACCACCAATTGGTAACCCAAGGTTGTTGAATATATTATCAAATGTACCAATAAGGGATGGGTAGAAAGAAACTATGATTGAAATTACAAGAATACCCAATCCTACACCCCATGCCGCTTTTTTGCGAGGAACGTTATGCTCATCGATCACGTATGCAACAGGAACTTCAAGAAGTGAAATAGTAGAAGTTAATGCAGCAATGCTAAGTAAAAGGAAAAATACTACTCCAAGAACTAATCCTAATACCCCACCTATAGTGTGAAACAGAGCAGGAAGGATTTGGAAAACAAGGTCTGTACTGGAAGCCAGTTGATCGCCAACAAAAATTTCTATTCCTGCAGCCTGAGCTACATACATAGCAGGAATAATCATTAATCCAGCTAGGAATGCAATACCAACATCAGCTAGTGTTACCAAGGCAGCAGCTTGGGGAATATTTTCTTTTTTGCTCAGATAAGAGCCGTATGTAATTAAGGCCCCCATTCCAAGCGAAAGAGAGAAGAAAGCCTGGCCCATGGCTGAGAAAATTAAACCTGCATTAATTCTACTAAAATCAGGTAATAAGTATTCCTTTACACCTTCAGACGCACCAGGCTGAGTTAACACATAGCCAATCATAATTACAATAATACCTATTAATAATGGCATCATAGTTTTAGTGGCTTTTTCGATACCATCACTTACACCGCCTGTTATTATTTTAATAGTACCAAACATAAAGACGGAAGCTATCAATGCGTTTTTAGGACCATTACCAGTATCAGTTAACCATGCTGCTGCTGAATCCCAACCTAGAAAGTAGAATATTTCTTCGAAGGCATATCCAAAAGCCCAACCTGCAATTACTGTGTAAAAGGAGAGAATCACTACACCACAAATAACTCCCCAAAGACCAACCAGAGGGAAAAATTTGTTAGAAGAAAGTGCCTTAAAAGCACCAACAGGGTTCTTTCCTGATTTACGTCCTATTGATAATTCTGCAACCATAACCGGAAATCCGATTAAAAAAGTACAGAGTAAATAAATAATGAGATAAGCTGCACCACCTTCGGTAGCAACTTTTGTAGGGAATCCCCAAATGTTTCCAAGACCAACAGCTGAACCTGCAGCTGCTAAAATAAAACCTAATTTAGAATTCCAGGATCCGCGTTCCGAAGATGATGTTACTGCCAAGGGATTTCCTCCAATTAATTATTTATGTATCAAGGTAAAATATTTTAAGACTTACTCACACGCAACTTTCTTAATACCACACCTGAAGATTCAGGGACAGAATATATTTTCTGTATGGTCTCAATTCCTTTTATGTCAACTAATTTTGCATCTGCTACAACCTCCCAACTTCCTTTCGGAAGATCGATGTCATGTGTAAGTGATGTATTTGCATTCAATGAAATAAAGTAATCGTAAGAATCTCCACTGGATTTCCCGTTAATTGAAAAAGTAATATGAAGTGGATCTTTATATACCTTAAATACGATTTCTTCTGGCGCAGCTTTTCTCAATGCAGGGCTATTCTTCCTTAATTCAATTAAACCCAAGTAGTAGTTGAATAAACTTTGATTGAGTTTTAACTCATTAAAATTGAGCCAATTGGTTTCATTATCTTTGTTGTAACTATCATGATCAAGTTTACCTGCATTCTGATCTTTTCCTGTATGATCGGTAATCACTTTAGATCGCGCCCATTCCTGTCCGGCATGAATCATAGTTATGCCCTGACTTACAAAGAGACTTAATGCTCCGAGCTTAGCAACTTTAACTTCCTTCTCATCCAGCTTGGTAGCTACAGATTTTTTCGTGTAGACTTTATCTTTTTTAGAAGGGGTAAGTGCAATTCTTATAAAGTCGCCAATAGTATACCCATCATGACTTTCTATGTAGTTTACTGAATGTGCCGATGTGTTAAATAATCCATGTTCAGCTTTTTCCAGCGTACCTCTGATAAAGTTTTCCAAAGCAAAGCGTGTAGAGCCATGACTCCATTCTCCGAAAATAAATCCTTTATTAAACAATGGATCATATCCTTTAAAACCATTTCGGATTCTGTCATTCCATGATGCCCAGCCATGATCTGAGAATCCGGCAGGTTTGTATTCACCACCCCATGGTTCAGCTATTAAAATCACATTAGGATTAATTTTCTGAGCTTCTTCTTTAATTAGATCAATCGTTTTCCAGTCGATGATCCCGGCCAAATCAAACCGGAATCCATCAATGTGATACTCTGTCATCCAATATTTTATGGATTCAACTATGAGTTTTCTGGAATATTCAGTCTGAGTTTCAATGTCGTTCCCGGTCCAGCTGTCATTTAAATACTGACCATGTTCATTTGTTCTGAAATAATGGCCTTTATCAGTGTATTTAAGAGGATTTAAATCATATTGAGAGGCATGATTATAAACCACATCCATAATTACGGATAAATTCTCCTTATGGAGTGTCTTAACCAATTTTTTTAGCTCTGTGGAAGCTATATCAGATCTTCCGATTACTTCTTTTTCATCCAGAGTCGCATCGGAAGCATAAATAGTTTCCGGAGCAAGAAAAAAAGAAGTCATATACCCCCAGTAATTTCTTGCATAAGGATTCCACGTATTTATTAAACCATCTTCAATTTTCTGATTGAAAGGAGGTTCGTAGTAGGCAAACTTTTGAAGAGGTAAAAATTCAACCGCATTTACTCCCAATTTTTTTAAGTGGTTAATTCCACCAACTTCTGCTTCCCTGAAATCGTTATAAACGCCTTGTACATAGGTTTTTGCGGAAGGGTGGGCTACTAAATCTTTAATGTGGGTTTCGTAAATGATTAAATCCCGTTGATCTGAGGGAGTTACGAAATCATCGCCTTCCCAATCAAAAGACATTTTCTCAACAATCAACGTTTTTGCAAAGCCGAGATAATGATTTCTTGACGTTACATGTCGACTCCAAGGATCTGCAATCAAATGTTCAGTAGACTCAAAAAAGAGTGACTCTTCATTTTTAATCAATCGATAACCATACCATTTTCCAATAAAGGAAATATCTGGTTGAACGTAATTCCAACACCCTTGACCATCTTTTTCCATTTCAAACCGGTTTCCGGAAGTTTGTTCATAATGATCAAAGACTTCCAGAATAACTTCATCAGCTTTAGGGGCAAATAAACGAAACACAATTCCTATATCAGTTATGGTATAACCCAACTGATACTGATCAAGAGACGCTTCTTTTATAGCTGTTGAAGGGGAAGATTCAGGCATATCAGGTGATGGGGCTGCCGGGTTCTGCCGTGGTTTCAGCAAATTTCAGATTTCCTTCGCTGTCCTCAGCCATTAATATCATACCCTGACTTTCTACCCCCATTAGTTTCTTAGGCGCCAGATTTGCGACCACACACACTTTTTGACCTTTGAGGCTGTCCATTTCAACATGTTTAGCTATACCGGAAACAATAATTCTTTTTTCAATTCCCAGGTCAACCTGAAGCTTTAGCAACTTATCTGATTTCTCAATCTTTTCTGCTGAAAGAATTTCTCCGGCTCGCAGGTCAAGCTTCATGAAATCTCCAAACTCAATATTATCCTTAAGCTCCGGGAATTTAGATGCAGGATTATTAGCTGCAGCTCTTTCTTCCAGTTTTTGTATTTGTTTGTCGATTTCTGAGTTCTCTACTTTATTGAATAACACTTCTCCAACGTCAACTTTGGTATTTGAAGTGAGCATTGAATCGCTAATTGTATTCCAATTAATTTCACTGGCAATCCCTAACTGATCTCTTAGTTTTTTCATTGAAGAGGGTAGTACAGGTTCCATCAATACCGAAAGAGCCGCACAAATCTGAAGACTTACATGCAATGTATTATTGCATGCCTGAGGGTTTTCATTTCTTGTTTTCCATGGCTCTGTTTCGGTAAAATATTTGTTTCCTACCCGCGCCAAATTAATACTTTCAGCAATAGCCTCTTTAAATCTAAAGGCTTCGTAAGCAGTTGTTACCTTTTCTTTTTGATCAATTATGGCTTGTAAGGCACCAGAATCTATTTTAGATGGATTTATTAGCTCAGGAACTTTTCCATCTGCAAATTTATCTGTAAAGGTTAACGATCGGTTCACAAAATTTCCAAGCACTGCCGCAAGTTCATTATTTACTCTTGCTTGAAAATCTTTCCATGAGAAATCAGAATCTTTGTTTTCCGGAAGGGTAGAGCCGAGTGCATATCGAAGTAAGTCAGGCTCAAAATCTTCCAGATACTCGTGTAACCAAACAGCCCAACCTCTGGATGTAGAAAGCTTTTTGCCTTCCAGATTCAAGAATTCATTAGCAGGTACATTTTTTGGAAGTACATAATCACCATGTTCCATTAATACTATTGGAAACATAATGCAGTGGAATACAATATTGTCTTTGCCTATAAAGTGATAAAGCTCAGTTTCTTCATCCTGCCAATAGTTTTTCCATGCATCAGGATTACCATTTTCGATTGCCCATTCTTTAGTAGCAGAAATATATCCAATAGGGGCATCAAACCAGACATACAATACTTTTCCTTTTGCCTCATCCAGAGGAACAGGTACACCCCAGCTTAGATCACGAGTTGCAGCACGGTCTGAAAGCCCGTCATTCAACCAACTTTTCACTTGTCCCATAACATTAGCTTTCCATCCTTCGCGAGTATTCAACCATTGTTCAAGTTTTGGCTGTATTTCGCCCAAAGGCATATACCAGTGTTCTGTTTCTTTCAATTCAGGAACTTCGCCTGAAAGTGCACTAACAGGATTAATTAATTCGGTAGGAGAGAGCGAAGCACCACAGTTTTCGCATTGATCTCCATAGGCTTCTGTATAACCACAATTGGGACAAGTTCCTTTCACATATCGGTCAGGGAGAAACATATTAAACTTGGCGTCATACAGTTGTTGCTCTGTCTTCTTTTTGAAGAAGCTTTTTCCATGAAGTTTCAGGAAAATTTCCTGAGATGTTTCGTGATGCATTTTTGAACTGGTTCTTCCATAGTAGTCAAAGGAAATACCGAAGTCTTCAAATACTTTTTTATTCATTTCATGATACCGGTCTACGATATCCTGTGGAGAAACACCTTCTTTCTCAGCTGCTATTGTAATTGGAACTCCATGTTCATCGGAACCGCATATATACACTACATCATCTCCAACAAGCCGTTTATAACGTACATACAGATCTGCCGTTAAATAAGCTCCTGCTAGATGTCCAAGATGAAGCGGGCCATTAGCATAGGGTAATGCTGAAGTAACTAAAATTCTCTTTTTGTCTGCCATCTATAATCTGAAATCCATTTATAAGTTCCGAAGATAAAGAAAGAAGACATCAATTATGAAGGATGAATTATTGAATTTTGAATTAATTCACGTCATTCCCACGCAGGCAGGCTTCGCAGGGATGACCTAAATCATGGATAAAAATAACTCGCTTCAAAGCTTAATGGAATTCCAATCCACCAATAGATCAGTAGGAATATCGTCCAGGATATAGCAAATATGATGGAATAAGGGAGCATCATGGAAATAAGCGTTCCAATACCTGTATTCTTCACATAACGCTGACAGAAAACCACCACCAATGGGAAATAGGGTAATAGTGGGGTGATAATATTGGATACTGAATCACCAACTCTGTAAGCTGCCTGCGTTAAATCGGGCGAGATTCCCAACTGCATCAACATTGGAACGAAAATAGGAGCAATTAATGCCCATTTTGCAGATGCTGAGCCAACTAAAAGGTTAACGGATGCACTCAAGAAAATAATTCCAACAATAGTGATCTGAGCAGGAAGATTGAGAGATTGAAGGAAATTCGCGCCTTTTAACGCTACCAATAATCCAATGTTAGAACTTGAAAATGCGTCAATAAATAATGCGCAGAAAAAAGCCATAACTATATAGTATCCCATACTTTGCATGGATTTAGTCATATTATCTATCATGTCTTTCGAACGACTGTATTTACCGGACGCTATTCCATATACAACTCCAGGAATAAGCAGGAATACGAAAATTAATGGAACTATTGCCTGCATTAGTGGAGCGCGAAATGAGGTCAATGACATTACATCCGGATCAACCATATCAGGTCCGCGGAGAGCAGAATTCTCTGGAATTGCCCAAAAGATTAATCCAACAATTCCTAGAAGCATAGCCCCTAATCCCATCCAGAAAGCTTTACTTTCTTTATCAGAAACTATTTCCATTTTAGGCATTGCTTCTTCATCTCCATCTACTTCAGAAGAAGCCAGTCTCGGTTCAACAATTTTATCAGTCACAAACCAACCAACAGAAACAATTAATAATGAAGAGATTCCTGTGAAGTATATATTATTTAACGGATTTAGAGCAATTTCAGGATCAAGAATACGAGCTGCTTCCAGGGTAAAACTCATGATGAGCGGATCAATAGCAGAAGGAATAAAATTAGCAGCAAAACCACCGCTTACTCCTGCAAAAGCTGCTGCAATACCAGCGAGAGGATGTCTTCCTGCGGCATAAAAAATCACTCCTCCAAGAGGAATAACCAAAATATATCCTGCATCAGCAGCGGTATGACTAACAATCGCTATTAACACCAACATCGGTGTGAGCAGAAACTTAGGGGTCACATTCAACAACTTTTTAAGCCCTGCATCAATCCAACCTGAATTCTCAGCAACTCCAACACCAAGCATCGCAACTAATACAATTCCAAGAGGTGCAAAACTGGTAAAAGTGGTTGTCATTGTAGCAAAGAAATTAGCTAATGCAGCACCCGTAAGAAGGTTTTTTACTGATAATTCCTCTCCGGTTAACGGATGAACCTCCCCAAAATCTATAGGTGATAGAATAGCTGAAAGTATCCATACAAATACCATTAGGTAGAAGAAAAGAATAGCAGGATCCGGAAGTTTATTACCTGCTCGTTCTACATTATTAAGAAACTTATTGAATAATGAGTTTGAAGATTGTTCTGATGTCATAGCGAAAAGTGATTAAAATTCCGGTCTAAAATACCCCGTTTCTTTTTTTAAACAAGTGAATTTTAGTAGTAACCTTTGCGGTGCTACTTCCACAACTTTTCGAGTAAAGCATATAACATGACACCAGCTGCCACAGAAACATTTAAAGAATGCTTTTGACCAAATTGTGGAATGGAAATAAATACATCAATATGAGGGAGTATATCCTCATCTATCCCAGTTACTTCATTTCCCATGATTAAACATATCTTTGGATATGCTTTTGCATCAAAATCAGGAAGATTAATACTATCAGTTGTTTGTTCTAATCCTACTAAGATATAGCCTCTTTTTTTTAGCGATTCGCACATTTCTTCAACATTCCCAGAACCGCTCCATTTAACAAATTCTTCAGCACCAATGGCAGTTTTATTAATCTCTGGTCGGGGAGGGCGTGGGGTATAACCCGAAAGGATAAGTTCGGAAACACCAAAAGCATCACAAGATCGAAAAGTTGACCCAACATTATGCAAACTTCGGATATTATGAAGAATCACTTTAACCTCACTCAGTTTAGAAGGGGGAGACTGAGCTTGGTTTTCTTCCAGAATTTCTTTGGTTGTTAGTTTTCGGGGCATTCCGCTAATGATTTTTATCTTTAAGGTACACACCCCTGAATCCCCTCTCAAGAGGGGACTTCATTTATCATTACAGAATGAAGAATTAATAAACTCCTTTCAATCGCTTTCAAATACTCCTATCATTGCGCTCCAATAAAATCCTATGCAGAAAGAACCGCGCAAAGCCGCTCTCGCTTTTATTTTTATAACAGTTCTGATCGATGTAACCGGCCTTGGAATTATTATACCTGTGATCCCGGCACTAATTATGGAATTGACCGGAGAGGGAATTAGCAAGGCAGCCCTCTATGGCGGTTGGCTAATGTTTTGTTATGCCTTTATGCAATTTATGTTTGCTCCGGTTATTGGTGGATTAAGTGATCGTTTTGGTCGCCGACCGGTACTTTTATTATCGCTTGCAGGCTTTGGAATTGATTATATCATAACAGGATTTGCTCCTAGCATATATTGGCTTTTTGGAGCCAGAATTGTTGCTGGAATAACTGGCGCAAGTATTACAACTGCCAGTGCTTATATTGCGGATATTTCCACTCCGGAAAAAAGGTCCCAAAACTTCGGTCTAATAGGCGCTGCATTTGGGTTGGGTTTTATCATTGGCCCGGTAATTGGTGGGTTGCTTGGCGAATTAGGCTCCAGAATTCCATTTTTTGCTGCTGCCGGACTTACTTTCTTGAACTGCCTGTATGGTTATTTTGTACTTCCGGAATCACTATCTAAAGAAAATCGAAGACCTTTTGATTGGAAACGAGCTAATCCAATTGGCTCGCTAAAACAGATAAGGAAGTTTCCAACTATTTCAGGACTTGTAGCGGTGTTCTTTTTACTGTATCTCTCTCATCATGCTACCCAGAGTACATGGACCTACTTTACCATGGAGAAATTTGATTGGGATGAGGCAATGGTGGGTATTTCTCTTGGTATTGTTGGAGTGTGTGTGGCAGTCGTCCAGGGAGGACTAACAAGAATTGTTATTCCCAAAATCGGTGAGGTTAAATCAGTATATCTAGGTCTGATATTCAGCACTCTTGGTTTTCTTGGTTTTGCATTTTCTCCATCCGGAGTCATCTTACTTGCGTTAATATTCCCATTCGCATTAGGCGGATTTTCAGGTCCGGCTTTACAGGGAATTATTGCTAATGAGGTAGAAGACAACCAACAAGGCGAACTGCAAGGAGCTTTAACAAGCCTGATCAGCTTTACAGCCATATTCGGACCACCATTAATGACAGGGCTGTTTGGTTATTTCACTTCGGATGGAGCTCCAATAACCTTTCCGGGAGCCGCTTTTTTTATGGGAGCCATCCTGACTTTCTCTGCTCTCTTATTCGCCATTAAAATTTTGGGTTTTAGCAAACAAGGTTATACATCTGCTTCCTGATTATTTATAATCAATCAAAAACTAGACAAACACCCTTTATAATCTTATTTTCCAACTGTTAATTAAAGCATTCCTCTACGGCGGCATGCTTTTTTTTATTTATTGAAATTGAAGAAACAATACAAATATGAGCAACATCCAATATTTATCACAGGAAGGCTATGACAAGCTGGATGCAGAATTAAAAGATTTAAAAACTCGTGGAAGACGAGAAATTGCAGCTGACATTGCTGAAGCACGGGCAAAAGGGGATTTGAGTGAAAACGCCGAATACGATGCAGCTAAAGAAGCTCAGGGTCACATGGAAGACCGAATTACCAAATTGGAAGACATTCTTGCTAATGCCAGAATACTGGATGCAAAAGATTTGGATTTAAGTCAGGTTAGAGTACTTACTAAGGTCACTATTCTTAATAAAAAGATGGGTAAAGAAATGACTTATACCTTGGTTTCTCCTAATGAAGCAGACTTTGCCCAAGGTAAAATCTCTGTGGATTCACCCATTGGAAAAGGTTTATTAGGGAAAAAAGTAGGAGAAGTAGCTGAAGTTCAGGTGCCTGCAGGTAAGCTTGAGCTTGAAATCAAAAAAATAGAGATATAATCTATTTAAACAGCTTCATGAAAAAGCTCATTGATGTTTACGTATATACAATGAATGAAGGAGAACCTGAGTTTCTCCTTTTTCTTCGTTCAGCAAAAAAGATTTACGCGCATCAATGGAGAATGATAGGTGGTAAAGTAAATGAAGAGGAAAAATACTGGGAAGCAGCACTTCGTGAATTAAAAGAAGAAACGGGACTTCATCCACGACAATTCTGGTCGATTCCCTCAGTAAATACCTTTTATGAAGCTAAAACAGATCAAATTCATCAAATCCCTGCTTTTGCAGTCGAACTCGATTTAGATTCGAATCCTCAACTTGATGATGAACATTCTGAATATCGGTGGATTTCTATTGACGACCTTGATTCGTACCTTCATTGGCCGGAACAAAAAAGATTAATCCGACTTACATACGAGTTGTTAGTTAACGATCAAATTCTTCCAGAGTGGCGAATCCAAATCCCCTGAAAACAATATTCCTTACCCTCTTTATTGGGATAATTTCGATTAACGCCAATTCCCAGGACGACCCTTATCGTTTTACTTTTGCCCCAGATGTTTGGTATAACGATGTCGATGGCATCAGGCTTGGAATACGAACATTAGGTGAAGTAGAAGGAACCTTCAAAGACGGACCTCATAGATTAGATGCCGGGCTATGGGTTGGGACCTGGTTTCCGGAAAATCCAATTTCATATTATCTATCATTTACTGAGCCTCTTAATTCTACCTATGATTATGGCAATGAACCAAGTATACAATTAATCAGTAGCGTAAGAACAGGCTATGCTCTGCATCGTTTCCAATTCAATAAACGATGGCAACCTGGATTTGATGAATATCAGTACAAAGAGTTAAGTCTCTTTTTCTCTAAAGAAAGAATGTTCAATTCAGAATACCGTCCTTATAAAGCTCTTTGGCAAGATGATTGGAAATCATTGTTAGGTCTGAACTTTGTATGGAGTTCAAACCCTGATTTTGGACTTTTTTTAGCAAAAGTATCTGTTAATCATGATGTGAATGAAAAAACAGAAAACTTTACCGTTGGAACCATAGAGCTTCTTCAAAGAATTGATCTTAATGAAAAATTTAAACTTCGATTAAGATTCTTTGGAGGAAAAGGAAGCGAATTTACTCCGCCTGAGTATTTATTTTTAACAAGCATGAATTCAGCACAAAACTGGCTTGAAAAAGGCGTTTCACGTGCAAAAGGAACAATTCCAATGCCCTGGTTGGAAGCAGGTAGTTTTCAGGTTGGGGGTGGGGCAAACCTAAGAGGATATTTGAACCGGGATATAAATATGCTAAACTCGTTCCAAAATTCAGACATCAAAGTACTGTTTCCTCTTTATAAGTCGATGCTGGCATTTAATGCTGAATTTGAATTTCCAAACCTTGTTAATCGAGCAATTAAAAACATTTCAATAATTGGAGATTTAACCGAAGTGAGGACATATATGTTTGCTGATATAGGAAAAGGAAATGAGTTTACTATTGTAAGAATAACAGATGGAATATCTCAAAATGTTCCTGTAGAGGTTCAAGGAATCCCCGAAGATGGAATTATTCTCGCTGATGCAGGAATCGGACTTCAATTTTCTTTCAATATCCCTGATTATCTAGGTAAGGATCGTGGTATTTTTATCCGATATGATATTCCATTTTGGTTATCTCACCCGGAAGATTCAGAATCAAATTTTTCATTCCGACAACTGGTCGGTTTAGGTGCAATAATTTCATTTTAACTCATGAAAATCTTAGTTATCAATTGCGGAAGTTCTTCTATTAAGTATCAGCTTATTGATTCTCAGGAGAAAGAAACCCTCTGTAAAGGTCTGGTTGAACGCATCGGGGCAGTTACTTCCATCATAAAACAAGAGTTTAAAGGAGAGAAAGCTGTCAAAAAGTCGATGGCAATAGATAATCATGCAGTGGCTCTGAAGGTAATTATGGAGCTGTTAATTGAAGCTGATAATGATTACCTGCATTCTCTGGATGAAATTGAAGCAGTCGGGCATAGGGTTGTTCACGGAGGGGAAACTTTCAAAGATTCTGTATTAATTGATGAAGATGTGGAAGAAGCTATTGAGCATGCATTTGATATTGCTCCGCTTCATAATCCGCCAAATTTACAAGGGATAAGAGCTGCTAAGAAGCATTTACCTAATGTGCCACATGTAGCTGTATTTGATACCGCTTTTCATCATTCTATTCCTCAGCATGCGTATTTATATGGAATCCCAAATCGTTTATATCGGAGATATAAAATACGACGCTATGGGTTTCATGGAACTTCACATTACTATGTTAGCCGCCAGTATTTTAAACTTTCGGGAAAACCGAAGGAAGGATCAAAAATTATTACCTGTCATTTAGGAAATGGAGGTTCAATAACCGCAATCAAAGATGGCGATTCTTACGATACCAGTATGGGATTTACTCCATTAGAAGGACTTGTAATGGGGACCAGAAGTGGAGATATCGATCCTTCTATCTTATTCTATCTCATAGAGAAAGAGGAATTATCTCTGGCTAATGTTCACGCTTTGTTAAACAAACATAGCGGACTCCTTGGACTTAGTGGTTATGCAGCTGATATGCGTGATCTTTTAGAAGAAGCGGATAATGGAGACAGGCGTTGTAAAGAAGCAATTGACGTTTTTTGCTACAAAGCTAAAAAATATATCGGCTCATATATCGCTTCTTTGAATGGGGTGGATGCTATTATTTTTACCGGAGGAATAGGTGAAAATGCTCCAAAAATTAGAGAGCAGATTCTATCTGAAATGGAAGGTTTAGGTATCAAAGTGGATGGTGATAGAAATAAAAATCTTCCCGAAAATAAAATAATCAGTACAGAAGACTCAAATACTGATATTTACGTTATTCCAACCAATGAAGAATTGGTAATAGCCATCGATGCTGCAAAAATTGCAATAGCATCTAAACAAACTCCATGGGCCTGATAGTGAATTTTCCAACGAAAATAGTATTGGTATTTCTGATTTTGATTGGTTCAGCATGTTCCAGTTCTAAATGGGTTGTAGAAAATCAATATGAAATTGATCGGAATGATTTTGAACTATTGAATTCAACCAAGTTCCTGGAAAGGACAGGCTCTACAAATCCAGAATCTCCCATTGTATCTTTTCAGTTGAAAGCTGAAAACACCTTTGAATATGCCCAAAGAGTTAAAACAGATAGATACATACAAAGATACAGACCTACCTTTAAATCGGTTCTTTTAGGTTTAGCTGGTGCAGGCGTAGCAAGTACAGCCGCAATTACAGTAGCAAATAATAATTCTCAAAATAATATTAGCAGGAATATTCTATTTGGGACTGCGGGTTTTATTACACTTAGTTCTTTCTTGAATATGAAACCTGTTGGAGAACCTACACCAACTGGAGAAAGCAGGTTATTAAGGAAAACAGGTACTATTGAAGAAACTGAAGTAGTAAGGGCAAGTCCGGAACCCGGTTTAATAGCCAGATATTCAATTTTTTATAGAAATGAAATCTTAATCGGGGAAAAAGAAATAGAACCACAAAATTCTGTTTATTCTATAAATCTTATCGAAGATTTAAACCCCGAGATATTCGAATATGATAGCAGTGATGTTATAGAAGTCGAAGTTTATTTCAATGGTGAAACTTATACTGAAATTATACCCCTTAGGAATATTTTTGAAAGTTTTGCCGTTGTTTCCACACAGGTTACAGCATTAAGAGATGAACCCGAATTTAATTCCAGAAATATTTTAACAGACTTGGCTTTTGGTAGCCAAATGAAACTGGTATCTGAGGACAGTTTATGGTACAAGGTCTTATATGGAATTTCAGAAACCTGGATTTCAAAAACGGATGCCTATCCAATTTGGAGACCCTCTGAATTCGCATCTCAACTTTCAATAATTACTATACCTAATATTCCTTTTGGCAATATTGATGTTGAAAATAACATCCCCGTTTTACGAACCAATAATGACAGTACTTTTGTTTTTATGCTATCCAATGGGGAATATCAGGATACCTATTCAGAGCGTAGTTATGCCGAAAGAGATTTACGCCTAATGGAAGAGTATTTTGAAACTGCCCTTGGAATCCCTTCATCAAATATCGATAAAGCAATTAATATCGATACCCAGCAGCGTTTAAATAATGCTTACAACCGTTTTGCTAATAAAATGAGGCGACCTCAAAAACAATTAATTGTGTATTTATCAGGCTATTCGGTAATTAATGAAAATGGAGAGGTTGAAATGATTTCGACCATACCTAACCGTAATCCATCATTTAACTTAAATGCATTATTAAGAGGGTTATCACGGTTTCCGGTTGAGGAGGTTGTTGTAATAGCTGATCTTGACCCTGTTGAATCAAACTCAGATGGAGGAATCTATGAATCCCTGGCAGAAACGGTTCTAAACAATATTGAGCAATCAATCGTCATATTTGGTTCTTCAGAAAATCAACAATCAAGGAGTTATTCGGTAGCTAATGGAGATCAGAAAAGGCATAGTATTTTCACCTATTTCGTAGCTGATGCAATCAAAAACAGACAGGGTACTATTTCTGGAATCATCAATCATCTCCAAAGAAACGTAGATTATACTTCCAGAAGGCTTCATAATCGCCCACAAAACGTGATTTACTTCGGTGATACCAGTATAAGTCTCATTGACTAATGGGACTACTCTACATCACTCTAAGTGTTGCCTGCTCATTAACTATTGCTCATTTACTAAAGCTTTCTGAACAATCTAAAAGCAGAGTATTAAATATACTTTGTATTAATTATATCACAGCAGCAAGCGTCAGCTTTTTTTTATCAGATAGTTCTGCTCCATTAAGCGAAGATTTTCCGGAATATCTTATTCTACTCGCACTGTTCTTAGGGCTTATTTTCATTGCCAACCTTTTTATATATAGTACATCTATTGATAAGATAGGAATGGGTATCAGCATTGCTGCGATGCGAATGTCTCTTGCTATACCTATTGGCTTAAGTATTATTTTTTATAATGAACAAATCTCTGTAGTACAATACATTGGTATGTTGTTAGTCTTTATTTCGTTGTATCTATTGTTACCGAGAATAAAATCAAATACCTTAAGCTTAAGAAGCAGTATAATGTTTCCTGTACTATTGTTTGCTATGACTGGGATAGCCGATGCCTCTTTAAAAGTTTATGAAAGAGAGTTTTCAGGAGTAATTTCAGAGTATGGTTTTCTTAGTATGATATTTTCATCTGCTTTCATTTTCGGGACGTCGATTCTGATCTTTAAAAAAGAATTAAGCTTCAAACCGAAAGAAATTATCTATGGGATAATCATTGGATTGGCTAACCTTTACTCTTCATTTTTCTTAATTTTAGCTCTTCAGGAAATGAATGGATCTATTGTCTTTTCCATTACTAATATTGCAAATGTAGTACTAGGAGCATTAATTGGAATTATCATCTGGAAAGACACTTTATCCACTAAACAAAAAGGTGGGCTAGTACTCGCATTAATTTCAATTTTGATATTGATTTAATCTTATGCAGATAATTGAAGAAATCAGGAAAAAGGCATCTTTACTTAAAAAGACCATTGTTTTACCAAGATCATCCGATGAGCGGGTTATAAAAGCAGCTGAATTTCTTACCAGAAATGAACTTTGTAATGTGGTACTTCTTAAAAACGAAGGTATTCCGTTAGATACTGAACTTTTTCTTATTGAGCCTGAGGATTCACCAAAACTTGAAAAATATGCTTCTGCTTTTTTTGAAAAAAGAAAACGTAAAGGGATAACGGAAAAAAAAGCCCTGGAAGTAGTACAAGATCCATTATTCTTTGCGGCATCTATGGTTGCTGAAGGAGATGCTGATGGTTGTGTTGCCGGATCAGTTTCTACTACCGGAGATGTATTAAGGGCAGCAATTCAAACTATTGGGTTAAAATCAGGCTCAAATGTAGTTTCAAGTATTTTTTTAATGAGCTTTGATGATGGTAGAGTCTTCTCTTATGGAGATTGCGCCGTTGTTCCATATCCAACATCTGAACAACTGGCTACTATTGCCATCGATTCAGCAAAATCTCATCATGCACTTACAGGAGTGGAACCTAAAGTTGCAATGCTTTCATTTTCTACAAAAGGAAGTGCTAGGCATGAAAGAGTAGATTTGGTGGAAGAAGCATTGGAAGTTGCAAAAAAGAAAGAATCGGCTTTAAAAATAGATGGTACTCTTCAATTTGATGCAGCATTGATCGATCATATTGGAAAAAGAAAAGCTCCCGGTTCTGATGTAGCAGGTAACGCTAATGTATTTATTTTTCCAAATTTGGATGCAGGAAACATTGGCTATAAGATTACAGAAAGATTAGCTGGCGCTACAGCAACCGGACCTGTAATTCAGGGACTTGCAAAACCGATGATGGATTTATCCCGTGGTTGCAGCTGGGAAGATATAGTAAATACAAGCTGTGTGGCGGCCTTATTAAGTGAGTAAACTAAATGACTAAGTACAGAGAAATAGATGATTCAAATTGGCCTAAAGTAATTAATCATAATGTTTTCGTTACTTTGTTAAAGCATCATTTCCCGGAAGTATATTCGAAAATTGATTACGCATCTGCGGGTTTATTGCATTGTGAAATGGGAGTTTTTCTACAAGAGTCATTATCATTGTACTCAAATAGAGAAAAGTTAACCAGAACACACTTCGACTTTGCTAATAAAATCCTTAAAAGAGCAGATTCGGATGTTTTGAATGCTTTAACAGTTAGCTATATAGAAGGCTTTGTTTTAGGAAGTAAAGACGAACAAACAGCAAGAGAATGGATGCCAGAAGATCTAAAGGAGCTGTATGATGACTTTCAAGAATACTACACCGAATTAGTTAAATTTTCTTTAGAAAGAAGAAATAAAAAATAATGAACCTAAACCCATTAAAATTCAAACCCATCCTCAAAGACAAAATTTGGGGCGGTAATAAACTCAGATCAGTTCTTAATAAACCTACAGAGTCTGACAATGCAGGAGAAAGTTGGGAAATTTCCGGAGTCGACGGAGATATTTCTGTTGTTGCCGAAGGACCATTAGAAGGAAGGAATCTGGTTGAATTGATTGATGAATTCAAAGGTAAACTTGTAGGTGAGAAGGTATTCCAAAAGTTTGGGAATAAATTCCCGCTTCTAATAAAATTCATTGACGCCAATGATGATCTTTCCATCCAGGTTCATCCGGATGATGAATTGGGTATGAAAAGACATAATTCTTTCGGGAAAACCGAAATGTGGTATGTGGTAGATGCAGAAGAGGGAGCTACACTTATTTCAGGGTTTAATAAACCAACCAATAAAGAAGAATACCTTGAAGTATTCAAAGCTGGGAATCTGATTGATATTCTGAACAGGGAAGACGTATTCAATGATGATGTTTTTTTTCTTCCTGCAGGGAGAGTTCATACCATAGGAAAGGGACTTTTAATAGCCGAAATCCAACAGACCTCCGATATAACCTATCGCATCTACGATTTTGATAGGGTGGATGCTAATGGAATTGGAAGGGAACTACATGTAGAAGAGGCAGTAGATGCAATAGATTATAATTTTTACGACGAGTATAAAACAAAATATGACCAATCAGCTAATGAAGCTGAAATCGGTCGGAGTACGTATTTCATAACGAACAGGCTCATAATCGAAGATTCGGTGCATCGTAATTATTCAAAGTTCGATTCCTGTATTATAATTATGTGCCTTAAAGGAAGTACTCAACTTAAATATGAAAATGGTACTGTTGATCTTAAATTAGGGGAAACACTTTTAATTCCTAATTCCATAGACTCGGTTACCATTAAAACGGAAAATTCAGCTAAACTACTTGAAGTAAGAATACCCTGATGAAAGAAGTAAAACAGGAAACGTGTATCGCATGTGGATATAACCACAAAGAAAACTATTGTCCTAATTGTGGGGAAGTAGCAACTTTGAGGAAAATATCTTTTAAGTCGGTAGTAGAGGAGTCGTTTTCTACTTTTATTAATATGGATAAAGGGTATATGTACAATTTGAGAGGGTTAACATTCAGTCCCAAATTATTTATCCAGGAGTACTTATCAGGTAGACGAAGAGGAATATTTAATCCTATATCCTATCTGATTATCTCAATTTCTTTATACCTGATTTTCGAAAATTTATTTCCGGTTGAAAAACCACCGATTTCTACCGAAGGAATGCAGGATACCATTTTCTTTAAAGTAGGGTATGAAGCGGGTACAATTATTACTGAATACTTCAAGTTTTTTTGGTTTATCTCAATCTTTTTGCTGGCACTTCCTTCTTATTTGATTTACAGTAATAAAAATTATGCTGAGCATGTAACAATTGCGTCATTCATAATTGGTCACGCTACATTACTGGTGGCATTCTTATCACCATTATTCAGGATTCCGCTCATATTCAATTATGTACTGTATGCGTTCATTTTCATTTTATACTACCGATTTTATAAAACACCTGAGGATAATTTAGGTTCCTTTATAATTAGTTTTCTCGTGGTAATCGTATTCTTTGTTGAACTGTTTTTACTAACGATCCTGCTCGGTGCTTTATCTTATTTTCTGTTTTAACATAAGAACTTCTTGTACTCACTAAATATATCTGCTCAATAGAAATTCTCAATCACTCTTCATTTAGTTCTGAGACAGAGATTTTGTATCTTTGGACTTATTCTAAATAAGCGTGTAAACCGTTGAACGAAGTGGTATTAAAGACGGTTCTATCAGTTGAAGTAAACGGATTAATAAAAAGAAATTAATGAGCGAAGAACTAAGCGACGAAGTAAAAGCTCTTGAATCGATGATTGGTGAAGAATATAAGTATGGGTTCACCACCGATGTCGAATATGAAGAGTTTCCTAAAGGAATTAGCGAAGAAATAGTACGAGAACTTTCTGCTCGTAAAAATGAACCGGAATGGATGACCGATTTCCGTGTGAAAGCTTATCATGCATGGAAAGAAATGGAAGAGCCAAACTGGTTCAATGCTACCTATAAATCTCCGGATTTTGAAAACCTGTTATACTATTCAGCTCCAAAAAAGAAGCCTCAGTTGGATAGTATGGACGATGTAGACCCAAACATCCGTGAAACCTACGAAAAACTTGGTATCCCATTAGAAGAGCAAAAAATGCTCGCTGGTGTAGCAGTTGATGCTGTTTTTGACAGTGTTTCTATCTTTACCTCGTTCAAGGAAAAATTAGCAGAAGCTGGTGTTATTTTCTGCTCTATGTCGGAAGCTATTCAGGAACACCCTGAGTTGGTTAAAAAGTACTTAGCATCAGTAGTACCGGTAAGAGACAATTTTTACTCAGCACTAAACTCAGCAGTATTCTCTGATGGTTCTTTTTGTTTCATTCCTAAAGGGGTTGCTTGCCCAATGGAGCTTTCTACCTATTTCAGGATTAATAACATGGAATCAGGTCAGTTCGAAAGAACGTTAATTGTAGCTGAAGAAGGGGCGAGCGTTAGCTATTTAGAAGGATGTACAGCTCCAATGTATGATGAGAATCAGCTTCATGCTGCTGTTGTTGAATTAGTAGCTCTGGATGATGCAGATATTAAATATTCTACCATTCAAAACTGGTATTCCGGTGATGAGAATGGAAGAGGTGGTATTTATAATTTTGTAACTAAACGTGGAATCTGTAAAGGAAGAAACTCCAAAATTTCATGGACTCAACTTGAAACAGGCTCTGCAGTTACGCTGAAATACCCAAGTGTAATTTTACAAGGTGATAATTCTATCGGGGAATTTTATTCGGTTGCAGTTACAACTAAAATGCAGCAAGCTGATACTGGTACTAAAATGATCCATCTCGGCAAGAACACTAAGAGTACGATTATATCGAAAGGTATTTCTGCAGGAAAGTCTAATAACAGCTATCGTGGAGAAGTGAAAATTGGTAAGAAAGCTCACGGGTCAAAAAATTACTCCGTGTGTGATTCAATGCTAATTGGACAGGAATGTGGAGCTCATACCTTTCCATATATTTCATCTGAAAATCCAACCAGTAGTGTGGAGCATGAGGCAACAACTTCAAGAGTAGGTGAAGAGCAAATTTTCTACCTGATGCAGCGTGGAATTAGTGAGCAGGATGCTATTTCGATGATCATCAATGGATTCGTGAAAGATGTATTGAAAGAGCTGCCACTGGAATTTGCAGTAGAAGCCAACAAGCTGCTTGATGTGAAGCTTGAAGGTAGTGTTGGGTAATAGAATTTTAGTCATCCTGAGGATACTTCCGAAGGATCTGCACAATTGAATGGTCTTGCAGATTCTTCGCTTTCGCTCAGAATGACCTTGACGAAATTAAAAATCAAAAAAAAGAAAAGAAGAAGACGTGTTAGAAATCAAAAATTTACATGCCGTTGTTGAAGGCGAAGATATTGAAATCCTTAAGGGTGTAAACCTGAAAGTTAATGCTGGTGAAATCCACGCGATCATGGGACCTAACGGGAGTGGTAAAAGTACACTTTCGAAAGTGGTTTCAGGTCACCCTGAATACGAAGTAACAGAAGGTCAGATTTTATTTGAAGGAGAAGATATCACAGAACTGGATGCCGATGAACGCGCTCATCTCGGTTTATTCCTTGCTTTCCAATATCCGGTGGAAGTTCCTGGAATTACTAACAAAACATTGCTTAGGGAAGCATATAACACAATAGCACGTGCCAATGAACGAGAAGAACTTGATCCCCTTGAATTCGAAGACTATCTCGAAAGTAAATTGGACGTTATCGAGATGAAGGATGAATTCCTTAGCCGATCCATCAATACAGGATTTTCCGGTGGTGAGAAAAAGAAAAATGAGATTTTTCAAATGGCTGTGTTAGATCCGAAGCTTTCTTTTCTTGATGAAACTGATTCAGGGTTAGATATCGATGCTTTAAAAATTGTATCAGATGGTGTGAATAAAATAGCCGGACCTGAAAAAGCTATGGTTCTAATTACACATTATCAGCGACTGTTAAACTACATCAAGCCTGACTTCGTGCATATTATGATGGGAGGAAAAATTATTAAAACAGGTGATTTCTCTCTCGCTGAACAACTGGAAGCGCATGGCTATGATGAACTGCAAAAAGAATTTTCACTAAACGGAGCTCAGTAAGATGAGTGAAGTACTTCAAAAAGAAACGATGCTATCGTACATAGATGGAAAAGTAGAGCCAAAAGGTACTTCTATTTCCATTCGTGCGATTAATGAGCGAGGCAGAGAAGAGCTTGAAAGCACTCCATTTCCTACACGTAAAGACGAAGACTGGAGATTTATTGATCTGAAATCGATCACTAAAAATACTTTTGTATCTGTTGAAGAGGCAGGTACTGAAGAAGTGGGTGATATTTCAAATCATTTCTTACCTGAAGCAATGAATACCAGATTGGTTTTTGTGAATGGTATTTATAATGAAGAATTATCTTCAATCTCAGATTTACCTAATGGTGTAATTGTTGGTAACCTTGCTGATAACACAGATCACGATTCCGTTAAATCACATTTAGGCACCATTACGAATTATGAGAATGATGTATTTGCTCCATTTAATGATGCCGCTTTTTCTGATGGAACTTTCATTCATGTACCTGAAGAAACCGTTGTAGAAGCACCTATTCATATATTGAATGTTTTTACCGATGCTGAGAAAGCTTTTTATGCTACTCCAAGATTACTTTATGTTGGAGAGATGTTTTCAAAGTCTACGATTATTGAAGAGCATATCGGACTTTCGAATAATGTATATCTGAATGTTCCGGTTACTGAATTTAAGATGTTTACAGGGTCAAATGTTCATCATGCACGTATTCAACGTGATTCTAAGCAGGCGTCACATGTATCCAGACCAATTGCGATGCTGGACAAAAACGCTGAGTATCATTCCTATACCATTTGCCTTGGCGCAAAATTATTCCGCAATGAGCCTCGAGTGATTCAAAACTCCGAAGAAGTGGATTTTACCGTTGATGGCTTGGTGCTAATTGATGGAGATCAGATCGCTGATACTCATTCAATCATGGATCACCGTTATGCACATGGAAAGAGCCATCAATTACATAAATGTGTAGTAAATGACAGTGCTCATTCTATTTTCAATGGAAAAATCTTTGTAGCTAAAGACGCTCAGAAGATTGATTCATTCCAGGAAAACAGAAATTTATTGCTTTCAGAAGAAGGGAAAGTAAATACAAAACCACAGCTTGAAATTTTTGCGGATGATGTACTGTGTTCACACGGTGCAACTATCGGTCAACTTCAGGATGAAGAAGTTTTCTATTTGCAAAGCCGGGGATTAACGGAACAGAAATCCCGTGAATTACTTGTATATGCATTCGCTCTTGAAAGCGTTGAAAGTATGGAAGTGGAATCGGTTGAAAAGCTACTTCTCGATGAAGTAATTAAATATACCAACAGAGACGATAAGTAAGTTAGTTATTGGTTAATGATTATTGGAAAGTATGATTAACCAATAACCATTAACAATTCACCATGAACCAATCCAAAACAGACATATCAACTAATATAAACTGGGAAGAAATCAGAGCTCAGTTTCCCGTTCTTAATCAGGAAGTGAACGGCAAGCGATTGGTATATCTTGATAACGGGGCAAGCAGTCAGATGCCGCAGGTGGTTGTGGATCGGATTAATAAGTATCACTCTCATGAACATGCAAATGTACACCGTGGAATTCATTCCTTAAGTCAGCACGCTACGGATGCTTACGAAGCTACTCGTGAGAAAGTTCGAAGACTGATTAATGCCCGGTATCAGGAAGAAATCATTTACACAACCGGTACAACTGATTCTATCAATCTGGTTGCTAACAGCTACGGTCGTAAGTTTTTCAAAGAAGGGGATGAAATCATCGTATCCGAAATGGAACACCACGCTAATATTGTTCCATGGCAACTTGTTGGAGAACAAACAGGAGCAAAGCTTAGAGTTATCCCGATGAATGAGAATGGTGAGCTCGAGATGGAAAGGTTCTATGAGCTGTTATCAGAGAAGACAAAATTCGTTTCTGTGATTCATGTCTCTAATGCTCTTGGGACCATCAATCCGGTTAAAGAAATTATAGATGCCGCTCACGAGCGAAATATTCCGGTGTTAGTGGATGGAGCTCAGGCTGTTCCGCATTCCAAAGTAGATGTTCAGGAATTGGATACAGATTTTTACGCATTCTCAGCTCACAAAATGTGTGGTCCAACGGGATTCGGAATTCTGTATGGAAAGAAAGAACTGTTGGATTCTATCCCCCCATACCGTGGTGGTGGAGATATGATAGATAAAGTGACCTTTCAGAAAACCACCTGGAATGATCTTCCTCACAAATTTGAGGCTGGTACTCCACCTATTGCCGCCGGAATAGGACTTGGAACAGGGATTGATTTCCTCAACTCCATTGGAATGGAAAACATTGCCGCTCGTGAAGCTGAATTAGTTGCTTATGCTACAAAGAAGCTTAGTAAAATAGAAGGATTGAGAATAGTAGGGACTTCCCATGAAAAAGCATCTGTAATTTCATTTTTACTGGATGGAATTCACCCGACAGATGCAGGTACCATTCTGGATAAAGAAGGAATTGCTGTTCGTACCGGACATCATTGTGCTCAACCTGTGATGGATCACTTTAATATTCCCGGTACTTTAAGAGCCTCCATTTCATTTTATAATAATGAAGACGATATTGATCGTTTAGTAGATGGAATTGAATACACCAAAGAATTTTTTGCATAAATAAGAGAAGAAGATGGCTAAAATTAAAGAAATAGAACGTACACCAAATCCTGATGCTATGCGCTTTGTGCTGGCTGAACCTCTTACAAGCGGAACCACCCGTTCTTTTGAGAATGCTTCAGAAGCAGAAGGGGACAACTTAGCATCGGCACTTTTTGAAATAGAGAATGTGATAAATGTGTATTACGTGGATAAGTACATCACAGTAACACAAGATGGTAATGCTGTATGGTCCGAATTACTGCGGAAATTAGCTCCTCCAATCAGAGAAGCAGAAGCTCAGATCTTTGACGAAGATGATTCTGAAGTTCATGTGAGTAAAGAAGCAATGGAATCAGATGATCCGCGTCTGCAGGAAATTAACCGTATGCTTGACGAGCAGGTTCGTCCGTATTTGTTAGCTGATGGCGGTGGATTAAAAGTTCTCGGATTGGATGAAAATCGATTAAAAGTACATTATCAGGGAGCGTGTGGAACTTGTCCTACCGCTTCAACTGGTACGTTATATGCCATTGAAAGCATGGTAAAACGGATCGATCCGGAAATTCAGGTAGTTTCAGTTTAAAGAAAATGGGTGAGATCACGATCAATGACAGAGCCATTCAGCGAATTAATGAAATTCGTTCTGAAAAAGGCATTTCCAGCGACTCCTACCTCAAAGTGGGAGTAGAGAGTGGCGGGTGTTCAGGCTTGACCTACAATCTTGATTTCGAATCCAAAGAACAACCCGGAGAGCAGGATCAGGTGTTCGAAAAGGACGGACTGAAAGTCTGGGTGGATATGAGAAGTTTTCTTTATCTGGCCGGAACCGAACTCGATTACACCGATGGGTTAGAAGGGCAGGGATTCCATTTTCATAATCCCAACGCCAGCCGAACTTGTTCTTGTGGGGAAAGTTTTAGCATTTAGTGATTGGTTATTAGTTAATGGTTAATTGATCCTCGTTAACTAATAACCATTAACCAATAACTATGGCAGAGCCAATCATTAACAAAGTAAAAGCAAACACGAAGCTGGTCACTATCGACCTGGCAAAGTTGTTTCATGATGACACACCCATAGCAGAGCTGGACATCAAAGACTTTCTGCACATGGGATTGTTGTTGAAGGAAAATGATTTTCGGGAGTACTTAAAAAAACATGAATGGTCGCAATACGAAGGTCAATACTTATCTGTCTTTTGTTCTACTGATGCCATTATTGCTCCGTGGGGCTGGATGTTGATAACAACTCATGCCAATCAATTTGCTAAAGAAGTCTTCCATTTAACGAAGAAAGAAGTTATTCACGAACTCTTCCGCAGAAGAGTAGAAGCCTTTAACTGGGGCGAATACCAGGACAAGTTTGTACTTCTTAAAGGGTGCGGAGATATTCACGTGCCTGATTCTATTTACCTCCTGGCTACCAACAAATTACTGGGAACAGCAAAAAAGATCATGTACGGAGAAGCATGTAGTTTTGTACCTGTCAGTTCTCGTTAATCGAGGTTCGTTATTCGTTGAATAGTTAACTGTATTTCCCTCTCGAGGTCATCCCGGACTTGATCCGGGATCTGTGAAGATAAGAGCGTTGTTCCTTCTCATTACAAAATCAAAGAATCACTCCCTACAGATACTCGAATAAATTCAGCATGACGTCAAGGATTTTTATTTAGTGAATCAGGTAAAACGAAAAAAGGTATTTCATCTAGTTTTTTATTCATTTCTTTTAATTGAATATTATTTTCAATTAAAGCATTTAGTTGTTCATTTTTCCATTCTTCATCTGAGATTTGATCTACTTCAGAATAAGAAAGAGTTTTATATCCTATAATTGCTGTAGAGATTGCAAGAAATATAGTACCGAATGCTAAGCCAGTACTCCATTTACTAGCTTTCTTATTATTAATTTTCAATTCTTCTATTTGCAATCTTAGATCAGTTATTTCAGTGACTAAATCAGATTGTAATCTAACTGATAATTCATCAAAGCCAAGTCTTAATAAATTATCCCAAGCTGACTGATTAAATGTTTTTTGTTTGTTAAAACGATTAGCTTGTACAGATTGTAGTTCAATAATGACTTCAATTATTTCTTGATTTGTTAAATCATTTGGATAACCCTCAGGTATCTGATACATAATAAGAGGACATTTTATGGTTTGTTTAATCACTGGTACATCCAGAGGTATTGGTAAATCTATTGCAATCGAATTAATAGAACAAAATCATTTTGTTATAGGCACCTCAAGAACCACAATTAACGAATCAACGAATAACCAATACCGCCACATAGCTTGTGATCTTTCAAAACCTGAAGAAGTAGCCAAACTCAAAAAACTTTTCGAAGACGAACCAATCCCTGAGGTATTAATCAATAATGCCGGAATTTTCGAAGACGCTGATTTCTCCATATCCGATGAAGAATGGCTGGAAAACTGGGACAAAACCTTTCAGGTTAACCTTCGGTCAGCGGCTTTGCTATGTAAATGGGCAGTAAATGCTTGGAAAGAAAAAGGAATTGAGGGGAGGATCATTAATATCTCAAGTAGGGCCGGACAGCGAGGTGATACCCAGGAATACGCATCTTATGCTGCCAGTAAAGGAGGGATGATCGCCCTAACCAAAAGCATTGCCCGTAGCTTCGGTAAGAATGGAATCACCGCTTATACCATTTGTCCTGGTTTTGTAGATACTGATATGGCCAGAGATTCTATCAAAGTATATGGAGAGGAATATCTTACTCAGAGTTTATTTTTAGACACGATTGCTCCACCGGAAGAGTTTGCTAATCTGGTGCTACTTCTGGCCGAAGGAAAACTCAAACACGCTACCGGTCAGACTTTTCATGTGAATAGCGGGAGTTATTTGCCATAGCTGCGCAAGTACAAAATTCAAATTACAAACAAGCACCAATTGTTAATGTTTTAATGATTAAAAACTGAGATTTGAAATTTGTTTGGGATTTGATGATTGTAATTTGGAATTTCCATGTATGGCAGACATCAGACAAAGAAAAAAAGACCACGTCGAACTTACTATCACCGAAGGAACTCAGTATTCGCAATCTTCCGGTTTTGATAGGTATTATTTCAATCATAATGCTCTTCCTGAAGTTAACCTTGATGATGTTTTGACGGAAGCTGTGTTACTGGGTCATACTTTTTCATTTCCGCTGTTTATTTCTTCGATGACCGGAGGGTATGCAGATGCTGGTCCGGTAAATGCAATTATAGCTGAGTTTTGTGAAGCCAATAATCTTCCGTTTGGAGTTGGGAGTCAACGTGCCATGCTGGAGGATAAAACGCTCACTAAAACTTTTTCCATAGTTCGTGAAAAAGCCCCAAATGCTTTTATCTCTGCCAATATCGGTGGAGTACAACTGATTAATGGCTTTTCTAAAGATAAAATTATGTTGCTAACCAGTAGCGTAGAAGCCAATGCGATTATTGTTCATCTAAATCCTCTTCAGGAATTAATGCAGCCGGAAGGAGACCGGAATTTCAAAGGGGTATTAAATGGAATCGAACAACTAGTGAAAGACGCCCATGTTCCGGTACTGGTGAAAGAGACAGGAGCAGGAATTTCAAAATATGTTGCTAAAAGATTACTGAATGTAGGTGTAGAGGTGCTTGATGTAGCAGGAGCAGGAGGGACAAGTTGGGCTAAAGTGGAAAACTACCGGACTTCCAATAAAAACCCCAATCATACTTTTAACGACTGGGGAATACCTACCGTTGAATGCCTAAAGCAAATAAGTACTCTTCAATGGGAGCGGAGTTTTGGGTTAATTGCATCCGGGGGTATTCGTTCTGCACATGATATAGCTAAAGCCCTTTGTTTAGGAGCTAATTTTACCGCTTCTGCACAACCTGTCATTAAAAGTATATCTGAATCCGGTTTAGAAGGAATACAAGCGTTATTTGACGATTGGAAAAACGATCTGAAAATCATTCTTACTCTGCTTGGTTGTTCTTCGGTATCCGAACTTAATTCGTCCCATCTTTTAGAGAAAACAGCCTGATAAAGCGCTAAGTATTGCGTATCTTTTAAGCTTAATTCTACAGACAGATTTGAATACTACGGATTTACAAAAACAGCTTTATATACAGGTTGAGACCGCTCTGAAAGAGCTGAACCTTCCAATTACCCCAACAACACTTTATGAGCCTTTTCGCTACGCTTTGGATGCTGGTGGAAAGAGAATCCGTCCGATTCTTACCATGCTGGCTTGTGGAATATGCGAAGGAGATACAAAAAAAGCTTTACCGGCTGCATCAGCGATAGAAATTCTCCATAATTTTACACTGGTTCATGATGACATCATGGATTCAGCTGATACCCGGAGAGGAAAACCCAGTGTATTTAAAAAGTGGGATGAAAACATAGCTATCCTTTCGGGAGATGTGATGTTTGCCGGTGCAATGCAGCAAATCGGGTATTACGGACAAAATGAATCTTTCTCTAAAGAAGAGTTTTACGCAATGTATCAGGTTTTTCTGGATGCAACAGTTACCGTGTGCGAAGGACAGGCAATGGATATGGAATTTGTTGACCGGCAGGATGTAGCCCTTGCGGAATACATTGAAATGATTTCCGGTAAAACGGCAGCTTTGCTATCAGGAGCATTAGAAATGGGAGCTATCTCAGCTCATGCTTCAGAAACTCAACGTAAAGAGATGCATGAACTTGGTTTGGAAATGGGGATTGCATTTCAAATTCAGGATGACTTATTGGATGCAACAGCAGATCCTGAAAAGTTTGGTAAACGTCCGGGCGGAGATATTTTTGAGGGAAAGAAAACATATCTCACTATTCTTGCGTTAGAACGTGCGAATGAAGAACAATCATCACTTATACAAAATACATTACTTGATCAAAATCCTTCTCAGGAATCTGTTGAGGAGGTTCTTAAAGTGATGAAAGAGTTAAATGTAATGGAAGATGTCTCTGCTGAAATAACAAACAGGTATGAAAAAGCTAAAACGTTGCTTACCCATTTTCCTGAATCAGAATACAAACAAGAACTGAAAAATCTCCTTATCTTCTTACAATATCGTGATCACTAAAGAATTGAAACCATCTACAATGAGATATTTAAGTATTGCCCTGTTAACGGCAATGATTTTACTTACCGCCTGCAGAAATAAAGAACTAGTACGTCCCGGAGAGCCTATTAACGTAGCTTTTGATAAATCCATGGCTCTTTTCGAAAAAGAAAAATATGGCGATGCTGCTTATGGTTTCGATATTGTAACACGATTAGGTAGAGGCACTAATTACTCTCAGGAAGCTCAATTTTACCTCGCAGAAAGTTATTATTTAGATAGCCAATACATTTTAGCCGCTTCAGAATACCAACGCTTTATTAGCTATTATCCTCAAAATGAAAAGAGGGAAGAAGTAGAATATAAAAGAGCTTTGTGCTATTACGAACAAAGTCCCAGATACCGTTTAGATCAAAGCGCCACAAGCAGAGCAATTGAATTGCTTCAGCTGTTTAATACGAAATACCCTAATTCTGAATTTGTTCTGGATGCAGCTTCTAAAATCGATGAGCTTAGAAATAAACTGGCACGAAAGAATTTCGAATCTGCAGAGTTCTATCTCAGAACAGACCGTTTTAAAGCCGCTTCTATATATTTTGATCAAACCATTGATTTATATCCCGAATCTGTATGGGCTGAACGTTCTCTAATAAAATTGATAGAAACCTATATAGTGTATGCAGATCGTAGTATCGATACCAAACAATCTGAAAGATACAGCCTGGCAATTTCTACCTATGAAAAATTTCTTCAGCTTTTCCCTCAAAGTCAAAACAGAGAGCGTGCAGAAGAATTATATGTTGAAGCTTCTAAAAAATTATCGGAAGTGGAAGTACCTGCTACTGGTGAGACATTAGGAAGTAATTAAGTTGTGATGAGGATTGGGTTATTTGGTGGAACCTTTGACCCGGTTCATAATGGTCATCTTTCCATTGCTGATTCTTTTCTAAAATCCGGACAACTAGATGAGCTTTGGGTTTTACTAACTCCATTTCCTCCTCATAAGGAAGATGCGAACCATGCGTCTTATCCTCTAAGACTTAAAATGTTGGAAACTGCCTTCGAAGGGTTATCCAATATCTCTATCCTTACCATCGAAAATGAGCTGCCCAGACCCTCTTATTCGTTTAATACAATCAGGCATCTAAAAAAAACATATGGTTCTGACTATGAATTTTATTTTTGTATCGGGGAAGATAATCTTGCAAAATTTAATACGTGGAAATTTCATGAGAAAATACTGGATGAAACACGCTTAATTGTTGCCCAACGTCCCGGATCAGATCATTCTGAAGTAGAAAGTTATATACTTGAAAAGACTACCTTCGTATATCATGATCCATTGGATTATTCATCTTCTGAGGTTAAGGAAATGATCAATAACAGGAATGCTCTGGAAAATATGCTTCCTGAAAAAGTTTTGAATATTATTGAGGCAGAAGAGTTATATAGAATAAAAATCTGACAATGATGAGTATCTCGCGAAAAAACTTTTTCAAACTATCAGGCTTGGGAGCTGCGGCAGGCCTGTTAACTGGTTTGGACAAAAAGAAGGAGGGTCACCTAAACACCCTTATTAAACCTGAAAGACTAAAAAGAGGAGCTACTCTTGGGCTTGTAGCGCCTGCAAGCCCAATCTATAATGCTTCTGATTTTGATACAATGTTAGAAGACCTTGAATCATTGGGCTACAAATTGAAGCTTGGGGAACATGTCAGAGACAGATATGGATATTTAGCTGGTAAAGACGAGGATCGTGCTTCAGATTTAATGGCTATGTTTAAAGATGATGAAGTAAATGCAATTCTTTGTATACGAGGAGGTTGGGGCTGTAATCGAATATTGCCATTACTTGATTATGATCATATTCAATCTAATCCTAAACCACTAATCGGATTTAGTGATATCACATCCTTGCATATGGCTATTCAGTATAAAACGGGATTGGTAACTTTTCATGGACCTGTAGGGAAATCAGATTGGAATGAATTCACCGTTAATTCATGGAATGAAGTCTTAATTGAAGCCAAAAAATTTGAATACATTATCCCTGAAGATCAGGATGATCTGTTATTAATCAACCCTGGCAAAGCTCAAGGAAAGCTCTTAGGGGGTAACCTTACCGTTTTAACTGCAATGATTGGCTCTAATTACCTTCCTGATTTTGAAGGAGCTATTCTATTTCTTGAAGATGTTGGAGAAGATGCCTATCGGGTCGACAGAATGCTTACTCAGCTTAAGCTTTCAGGTATATTAGATAAGATAAACGGGTTCGTTTTTGGTAAATGTACAAACTGCGATACAGGTATAAACAGCTTAAGTTTTAAAGAAGTATTTGATGATCACATATCTAAATTAGATATTCCCGCTTTTTATGGTGCAATGATCAGCCATGAGAACAGAAATGTAACTATTCCAATAGGAATACAAGCAGAAATAGATGCTGATAAAAAAACTATTCGTTTGCTTGAAACCGGAGTAGTTTAATTTCGTCTTTCACTTTTGACTTAAATTTAAAACCGAAGGCTATTTCTCAGGGGAAAAATATTTTCTATCGACTTTTCTGTATTCAGTTCAGGGTATTTTCTTTATTCATGATGCTAATGGGTTTTTGTTCTATATATGTTCACGCCCAAAAAGCTACCCTAACTGGTACCGTCTATGATGCTGCTACAGGAGAAACCATTCCATACGCTAACATCATAAGAGTAGGGACACTTACAGGAACCTATACCAATGATGAAGGAATTTATTCTCTTCAACTTAATCCCGGAAAATTTGATATCAAGTTCTCAAGTCTGGGATTTCTGGATACTCTGATAAATTTAGATTTGAAATCTGAGCAAACTCTCCAGCTCGATGTATACTTAAAACCGGATATGCTTTTGATGGAGGAGATTGTAGTTAGTGCAGATAGAGTTACAAAAAAGGTTCAGGAATTGGCTGTTAATAGGGATAAGTTAAACAGAGGGCTAAATTCCTATAAAGCTGATATATATAAATTGGCAATATTGGGTTCTAATGACACCAGAAAAGACTCGGCTAATCAATTTACTCCTTCTGCATACTCAGAGCGTGTTACTCGTGTAAAGCACATTATTCGTCCCGAACGTTTTACAGAAGAAATAGTAGCGAACAGAGCCAGCAAGAACTTCTTCAGTGAATACGATTTCTTTTCTACTGGGGGGCCACCATTAAATTTAAACCAGGATTTAGTACCTCTAAGTATCCTTTCTGAGGATATCACCGTGGTTGGACCAATTTCAAAAAGAGCGGGTAGATTTTATGAACTGGATGACAACCCTGCTGATCAATCCTGGCCGGAAGGAACAATTCGAATTGATGTAAAACCTAAAATTAATAACAGACCTTTATTTATTGGCTCGATTTGGTATGATGAAGTTTCTTCAACCATTCTTGGGATCGATGTTAAACTCAACGAGTATGCCTCAACGAGTAATGGCTTATTTAGTATCTCTGATTTAAGATATATCCAGAGTTATAAAAAAATAGAAGACTTTTGGCTACCTGATGAAACAGCTTTATCAGCTAAGCTCAGCTTTTTTGGAACTTCAAATCCTATTATCTATAACGATGAATGGACGTGGAGCAATCACGAGATCAATCCAGAAGATTTAAAAGCAGAGGATCTGGAATTAAATACTTCAGTTATGCTACCAGGAGCACATCGTAAAAGAAAGGTTTTCTGGGATTCTCTGTCTGTCAAAAAAGACAATAATAACCTTGATTACCTTCCTCAAGCTCAATCGTATACCGAGAAGAATAGAACACTCAGACTAGGGATGTCTATGATGAGTAATTTCTTTCGGTTACCCTATCAACTAGAGCGCTTTTATTTAACTAATATCAGTGATATTTACCATTTCAATAGGGTAGAGGGTCATTATCTGGGACTAGGGCTTAGAACTCCAATTCATTCTGATTATGATTATCGTATTATTGCCGGGTATGGATTTTCAAATAAAGAGTTCAGCTATAGATTAAAAGCTCATCATTTTATTCCGGGTACGGCTTTCGCGCCAGACCTGACAATTCAGAATCAAGTTGCTTTACAATATCAGGACTATGAATACAATAGAACCCCACTTGATTTCTATGACTTTCGACAAACTGCTAATTCTTTACTTTTTGGAACAGTATTAAACAATTACTTCCAAAGGGAAGGTTTTCAAGTCGGTTTCAGATACCGTTTCGATATAGAGTCATTCTTCAGAGTTTTATACCTGAACGAAACTCATACCCAACTAAATAGTAATTCTGATTTTGCAATTTTTGGAGAGCCGAATACAGAACTTTTCCCAAATAATGACACAAATTTTCCAGCACAAAATGGAGAAATAAGGGGTATCTCAGTCCATTTTCATCACGATACAAGAAAGTATATCCGAACACAGTTTCTTAGAGATTATAACATCAGAGACTTTGGCTGGTTAATAGATGGAAAGCTGGAACAAGGAGTTTCTTCCTGGGGTAGTGACTTTGACTATAACCGATACAGAGTTGGGATTACTACTAATGTTCCGGTATTTAGCTCGCACTTTATTCAAAGCGAGTTAATCTTTGCAGCGGCAGACAATGGAACTCCACATCAAAGACTGTTCGGGTATAATGGTTTTGTACTGGATGATTATGTACGTGTGCGACCCTTTAATACCGTTAGTTTCAAAGAACCAATAGGATACAGGTCTTCTGTACTCAAGGTGAAATATAAGTTTGGTAGTTCAATTACCCGTAAAGCTCCGATTAATTTTATACAAAAAAGTGGAATCCATTTAGCAACCTTTTTTACGGTAGGAGTAATCGACCAAACTCCTTCATTAGAGCCTCTTATCCCATATTCAAATGCTGAAACACAAGCAGAACTAGGGTTGGCTGCTTTTAAAATTTTTGGATTTATGTACGTGGAATTCAGCCGAAGATTAATCGGTAATTATGGGAATTCATTGGGCTTGACTATTCTATTTTAAATAAATTTTTAAACTAAGGTGATCGATATTCTCATTGTTAGGCGTAACATAACCGCCCATCAAATCAGCCATTAAACATGAATGAATGGGTAGAATAGGGATTATATCTCCAATATGAACTTCATTGAAATAGAAGGGAGTGCATTGTATAATTCCGTGTTCCTGAGATATTGACTTTAATGATACCCCATCAATTACTTTTCCCCATCCTGATTCTTCTTTATTAGTTACAACACCGAATAAAGTGTTTCCAGATTCGTCTGTAAAAGAATCTTTAGAAAAATGAACCGCCCCACCATGTATTAATAATTCATTTCTTCGTGGGTATTTAGCTACAACCGGACAAAACATCGCTACTCCAATGTCCTCTATATTACAGGAACCAATGTTGAACTGAGTCCAATCGTAAAACACAAAATTTCCGGGACTGATCTGAGAAATACTCCCAAAATCATCTAATACAGAACAGGAGGGGGTATCACCAAAGCAAATTGGGTCATTAAATTCATTTTTGAGTTTAGCCAAATCTTCAAGAATTGGATGTACTAGCTCTTCAATTTCTTTTTTTGATCTACATTTATAGCTATGTCCTGCATGAGTATAAAAACCTTCAAATCGAAGTTTATCTGAGTCAAGAATAAATGATTTTAGTTGGAGTAAAGTTTCAAACTCGTCGATAGGTATTCCGCTTCTATTGTAACCTGGGTCTAATTCGATATACACACCAATTTCATTCGAAATGGAGTCATTGAGTCTTCTTAGCACTTCAAAATGAGTTGCTAAAACTCGTATATCAATCTTTTCGGCTAAATCATCTAATCTATTTGCTTCCAGTATGTTAACCGGAAAAGCAATGGTAATACTACTCCATCCATCATAACAAAAATATTCTGCCATTTTAATAGATGAAACAGTTATTCCCTGAACACCGGAGTCTCTGAACCATCTCCCAATTTCATGAGATTGATGAGTCTTAAAATGAGGTCTCAACTCAACGTTCAATTCATTGGCTTTGGTCATCATTCTCTTAATATTCTTTTTAACTTTTTCAGTATCCAGAATAAGAGTCGGCGAAGTAATCATATATTTTTAAAAAATGACATTCATTTGTTCCAACAAAAGTACCAAATACCGTACATATTAAAACATTTTATATTCTTCCCATTAAGATGTACATGAACTGAAATAATGATATTTTTGATATGAATGAATCGTCAAAACTTACATACAATTGGAAGGGTAGAACTGGTTGAATTACCTGAATGGCAAATTGATGCTATCGAAGCCAAAATAGATACCGGAGCTTATTCATCCAGTCTTCATTGCCATCATATTGAAGAGTTTGAGAACTCTGGAAAATCATTTGTTAGATTCAACTTATTAGATCCTGAACACCCTGCTTATAACGAGCAACTTCTGGAACTTCCAATTTTTGATAAGAGGGATGTAAAAAGCTCAAATGGAGTTAGTGAAACCCGATTTTTTGTACAAACCGATATCTCTTTTTTTGGAGATGTGTACAAAATTGAGTTTTCATTAACGGACCGCTCAGAAATGAAATATCCGTTATTAATTGGGAGGAAATTTTTAAAGAATAAATTCCTTGTTGACGTTTCAAAGAAAAATTTATCACAAAAAAAATAAGAGAGGTATTCTTGAAATTAAAAATTGGAATCTTGTCACGAAATGCAGAACTCTATTCAACCAAAAGGCTAGTTGAAGCTATTGAAGCAAAAGGGCATGAAGCAAAAGTAATAGATCATCTGAAGTGTGATATTATAATTGAGCAGGATAAACCGGACATCTTTTATAAAGGGGAAAGTTTAAGTGACCTTGATGCGGTAATTCCAAGAATCGGAGCGTCGGTCACATTCTACGGGACTGCTGTTGTTAGACAGTTTGAAATGATGAAAAAATTCACAGCTGTTCATTCCCAGGCCTTAGTAAGATCCCGAGACAAATTAAGGAGTCTTCAAATACTGGCAAGGTCCGGAGTTGGTCTTCCTAAAACTGTATTTACAAATTATTCAAAAGAAGTAAATAAACTTATTGATTCCGTTGGTGGAGCTCCACTTATTGTAAAGCTTCTTGAAGGCACTCAGGGTTATGGGGTTGTATTGGCTCCTACTAAAAAAGCCGCTCAATCTATTATAGAAGCTTTCCATAGTATGAAGGCGAGAGTAATTGTTCAGGAATTTGTATCAGAATCTAAAGGAGCAGATATTCGAGCATTTGTAGTAGATGGTAAAGTAGTTGGAGCGATGAAACGACAGGGTAAAGATGGAGAATTCAGATCAAATTTACATCAAGGGGGAAGTAGCTCTCTTATTAAACTTACTAAAAAAGAACGTGAAGCCGCATTAACAGCAGCTCAGGCAATGGGTCTTCCAATAGCAGGGGTTGATATGCTTCAATCTGAAAGAGGTCCTCTTATTCTTGAAGTAAATTCATCTCCCGGATTAGAAGGAATAGAGAAAACAACAGGAAAAGATATTGCGGGAGCAATAGCAAAGTATGTGATCTCACAGACCGAAGAGTTAAAAAAGAAACCTGTAAGACGGCGTAAGATTAAAAGTAATGCCTGAATTTATTACGATAAAAGATCAGCAAATTGGTCTTGGGCAGCAGAAAAAAATCAATCTCAATATCGCCCGACTTCCAACTTATACGAACATAGATTTACCTGTTCATGTGTACAGAGCTAAAGAAGATGGTCCGGTTCTGTTACTAACGGGTGGACTTCATGGTGATGAGATAAATGGAATTGAAATAATCAGAGAGCTTATTTCAACCAAAAAAATTATTCCTAACAGAGGTACCGTAATCGCATTACCTATTGTAAACGTTTATGGTTTTATTCTTAATGTTAGAGGAGTTCCTGATGGAAAGGATATTAACAGAAGCTTTCCTGGAGTGAAGGGAGGCTCTCTTGCACGTTTACTTGCTTACACGCTTATGAACGAAATTATCCCACAAATCGACTGTGGAATTGATTTTCATACTGGAGGAGCAAGTCGAGCTAATTATCCTCAAATACGATGTTCATTCAATCTTGGAAATGCAAAGGAACTTGCGAAAGCCTTTAATGCTCCGGTTACTCTTCATTCCACTCTGATTGCAAAATCTTTTCGGAGTGCTGCTCATAAAAAAGGAACACCCATTCTGGTTTATGAAGCTGGCGAATCACTTAGATTTGATAATTCAGGCATTCAAATAGGTATTGAAGGTACTTTGAGATTAATGAAAAATTTAAATATGATCGATAATGCACCTCAATCAGTTCCTACCAAAATGAAAAGAAAGTCCAGTTGGATCAGAGCCAAAAACGCAGGGTTGTTTCATCCGGAGTTTGAGCTTGGCACAGAAGTCGAAAAGAGACAAATTTTAGGATATATAAACGATCCGTTTGGAGGCAGAAAAACAAAAGTCGTATTTTCAGAAGGTGGCATTATTATTGGGCAGAATAATAATCCAATTGTTCACAAAGGTGATGCCCTAATTCATATTGCATATAATTAATAGTTTTGGACTACGATCTTTTATTTACACTTATTAAAAAACCTGAATGGAAAACATATTCTTCTTCAGGAAGTTTTGAACCTTCATCATTAATAGAGAAAGGCTTTATTCAATGTTATACAGGAGCACAAGTTGAACAAGCCGCAAACTCTTTTTATGAAAATGAAAACGAGCTTTTCTTAATTGTGATAGACCCACTTAGAATTCAGGTACCAATCAAAAATGAGCATTCAGGAGATGAAGTGTATCCAAATTTGTATGGAGCTTTTTCAATAGATGCAGTGATTGATCGTATTCTAATTAAAAGGGGGACAAAAGGGGACTTTTCTATTCGGGTTAAACATTTCGATTAAGTTTTGAACTCCTCCAGAAGCTTTTGTTTGATCGTAAATTCGGCTTCCAATTCTGGCAAAGCACCCGAAGTTATTGAAAAATACAGGTCCGAAATTGAATCTAAACTTAAGCGTTTCGAGATAGTCTGGGTAACTTCAGAAGACTCAATAACCGATATCGCAAAGTCTAAAGCTTCTTCTTTTGATGTAGTGGTGGCTTGTGGTGGCGATGGAACAATTAGAAAAGTAGCAATTGGATTAATTGGCAGCAATGCAATTTTAGGAGTTCTTCCAATAGGAACCGGGAATGATTTTGCGAAAATGCTTCAATTAACCGATTCCTTTTCAGAAAACCTTCATAAACTTGCTACTTCATCTGTTGAATATCTCGATGTAATCCAATTTAATGACTCCTATTTTATTAATACACTTGGTATTGGATATGATGGAAGAACAAATAAGTATGCATCAAGATTAAATTTATTCAAAGGTCCAATTAAATATTTACTTGCGGGTATTCAATCTCTTTTTACTGCAAGCCCTTTTGAGACTTCTCTATATATAGATGATAAAAGTTATTCCTACAAAACGTTGATGGTTATTATTGCTAATGGAAAATGGGAGGGAGGTCGATATTTTATTTCTCCTGAATCAAAGAATAACGATGGTATATTTGAAATACTTGTACTTGAAAATGTTTCAAAAGTAAGATTAGCATTTGAGTTTATACGTTTATCTGCCGGCAAAAAACCTTCAGAAAATATTTTTAAAGTTTTTAAAACAAATCGAATTAAGTTAAATACCTCAATTCCTGTACATATTCATGCTGATGGAGAAGTAGAATCACATTCTAATACATTTAATATTAAGCTCTTAGAATATAAGCTGAAGGTTGCTGGAAAATTTCTTTAACATTTCTTTATACAAAAAACGCAACAAATTAATCTTGTTTTCGGATAATGCGCCTGTTAAAAAAATTCTTAAAGGAGCATAAAATGAGAGAACCAGTTAAAAGAATGAAACGGAATAAAGATCTCAAAAAAAATTACAAACTTCGGTTACAATTAGGGCTAATCGCAAGTTTGGCAATCTTTCTAGTAGCTTTTAAAATTACTATAGAATCGGAACCACCGCAGGTAATTCCGATTGAAGTTCAGGAAGAAGTTGTGATGGAAGAAGTTATTCAAACTAAACAAGTAGAAACACCACCACCACCACCAAGACCGCCGGTGCCTGTAGAAGTTCCAAACGACGAGATTATTGAAGATGAAATTCTTAATCTTGATGCAGAACTAGACCTAGACGGCCCATTAGATTTGCCACCGCCGCCGCCGCCATCAGATGACGTTGAAGATGAAATCTTCGTAGTTGTTGAAAATCCACCTGAATTAATCGGAGGAATTGCTGGTGTGCAAAAAAGAATTAAATATCCGGAAATGGCGAGAAAAGCAGGTATTGAAGGACGTGTAATTATCCAGTTTATCGTTGATAAAGAAGGAAACATAGTGAATCCAAGGGTAGTTAGAGGAATTGGCGGAGGTTGTGATGAAGCAGCTTTAGAAGCCTTAAAAGGAGCTAAATTCAGACCTGGAAGACAACGTGGAGTACCAGTAAATGTAAGTTATAGTTTACCAATCGCGTTTAGTTTGAATTAACTATTAAACTTATTTTTTAAATTTATAATAGCCTCATTCGAGGCTATTTTTTTTTGAAACTGGTTTCATATAACCTTCACAAACTCAACATACATTCTAATTGAACAAAGTTGATAGGAGGTATGTCATGAAAGTTCCAATTAAACTCAGCCAGTCTACTTTTCATAAAAGCTATCGAATTACAATGGAGCTAGGATTAATATTTTCATTAATACTAAGTCTTATTGTTGTAAAAGTTGATATTAATCCGGAAAAAAAGTCTCAGAAAATTGTTTTAGATACACAGGAAGAAATATACATAGAAGAAATAGTACAGACTAAACAAGAACTTAAGGCTCCGGCACCACCCAGACCAGTTGTGCCAATTGAAGTACCAAATGACGAAGTTTTAGAGGATGAAATCATTGATATAGATGCAGAAATAGATTTTGGAGAAGTTTTAGAAGTTCCACCACCACCAAAACCTATAAATAATGACTCAGATACTGAATCTGAAATTTTCGTAGTTGTCGAGCAACCACCAGTATTAATAGGTGGAATAACAGCAATTCAAAAAATTATAGTTTATCCTGATATAGCTGCTAAAGCAGGAATTGAAGGAAAAGTAATTGTTCAATTTGTGATAGATAAAGATGGTAATGTAAAAGATCCATTCATTATCAGAGGGATTGGTGGCGGATGTGATGAAGAAGCATTAAGAGCGGTAAAGCAAGCCAAATTTAAACCAGGTATGCAGCGAGGAAGAGCTGTTTCAGTACGATATACTTTGCCAATAACGTTCAAACTTCAAAATGCTATATGATATAGCCAACCCAGATCAAGCTTTGACCTTATTCATAGTTTCCTTTAAAAGGTCAAAGCTTATTGGTTTAACCAAATAATCTATATAGTTCGTCTTTTTAGCCCGTTCGCGGTTATAAGAATCTGAATTACCAGTGATGAAAATAACAGGTACTTGAATGTTTTCTTCACGAAGTTTAAGAATAGCATCAATTCCATCAATATCATCTTCAAGCATGATGTCCATTAGAATTAAATCAGGAGCAAGTTCAATAACTTTCGTTATTGCTTCACGTCCGGCAACACAAGTACCAACAACATTAGCCCCGAATTTGTCAACCATTTTCGATAGGAGAAGAGATAATACTTTATCGTCTTCAACAATTAATACATCCATAAAGTAAAAAGCGCTTTAATTTTTTCGAAGGTAAATAAATTATTAATACTAAAGCATTATAATTTAGAATGAATAGAATTCCTATAATTTATATTATGTAAAGCTAAGTATATTAAAACACTCCTACCATCTAATATTAATCCCTTTTAAAGATCTGATAACACGTTTTGTATTGCATCAAAGTTTGGTACATCAGAAGAATGTTCCAATACTTCAGCATATTTTACGACTCCTTCTTTATTAATAATAAAAGCGGATCGTTTTGCAACACCTTTCATTCCAAAGAAATCCTCATACAAAACACCATAACTCTTAGCAGCCTCTTTATTAAAATCGCTAAGAAGTTGAAAGTTAAGATTCTGAGAATCTTTGAAAGCTTTCTGAACAAAAAAACTATCAATACTCACTCCCAATACTTCCGCATTGAAAGCATCATATATTTTTAAGTTATCTCTTGTAGAACAAAGTTCGCTTGTACATACACTAGAAAATGCAAGCGGATAAAAAAGTAATAATACATTCTTCTTCCCTATATAGTCAGATAACTGAACAAAATCCCGGTTCGTGTTCTGTAATTTAAAATCTGGGGCTTTATCGTTGACTTTAATAGACATATTATTTTTTTGAATTTATTGATTCAGAGATTTTCTTAAATCCAATTGTTGCTACAATAATTCCAAATGAGAAAATAATTCTTCCCAGTTCTTTTCCTGGAAATTTTCCCAGATCGTTCATAAACCAAAAAGAAATATATGAGAACAACATTATTAGTGTTGCTGAAACCAAAAAACCTCTTTGTTTATAAAGCAATTGATTTATTGCAATCACTAAGATAGCTACTAATATCGCTCCACCTTGATAAATTCGCTGTAAAAGCTCTTTTATCACATCTGAATCAATTACTAAAGGATAAAAAAGTATGGTTATGAATGGAATAAATGTTAAATATAATGGGAATCGAGCGAAAACAGGTTTAGAATCTCTTATTTCAATAAACAAACCAGATAACATCGTTATTACAGCTATTAAATCTCCCCATTCCCTTGCTGTGTGTAGAGTATCAGTAAATGAATAGTCTAGTCCAACTCCGGTTAAAAATGCACCTAGGGAAATACTAAACATTAAAACGGATAATGAATTATCCTTTCTTGCGATAATAAAAAGATTTATTAATGCAGGAATTCCTACAGAAAGATACAGAATATATGTCCAATTAAGGCTCTCCATTATATTATGGACTTCTATTTTTGCCTAAATACCATAGTTATTGGTACTCCCGTAAACTGATATTTATCTCTGATCTTATTTTCAATATAACGTCGATAATTAGGAGGCATATCCTGAGGATTATTCATAAAAAACTTGAATACTGGAGGGTCATTTTTAACCTGGGTTATATATTGGATCTTCAATTGCTTCCCTCTTTTCATTGGTAATGGCCGGTCTCGTAGAATCTCTTCCAGGAAATTATTTAACTCTGAAGTACTTATTTGTTTTGAGCGCTCTTCAATTACTTGATCAGAAAGCTCAATTACTTTATGTATTCTTTTTTTGTTTACTGCAGATATCGTCAGAATTGGCACGTAACTAAGTTGAGGTACACTTTCTTTAATATAATCTTCGAATTCCTTAACCGTATTAGTGTCTTTATCTTCAATGAGGTCCCATTTATTTAGTACTATAATTAGGCCTTTATTAAACTTTTCTGCCTCTCTAAGAACTCTTTTATCCTGATCTTCAAATCCTCTAACGGCGTCTAAAATTAAAATTGCTACATCACATTCCCGAATTGCCCGTTCAGTTCTAACAGTACTATAGAACTCAATGTTTTCTTTAACTTTAACACGCTTCCTAAGACCAGCTGTATCGACCAGATAACAAGACTACTTTTACCAACATTTGGTCGACCAACAAAAGCTAATTTTGGAGCTGAGTCTTCAGGTTCAGGAGCTGATTCCGGGAGTAGCTCAACTACCCTATCCAATAATTCTCCTGTTCCGGAACCACTTATTGCAGATATTGGAAATACTTCTTCAAAACCCAGTTCATAAAATTCTGAAGAGTTAAACCTGCGCTCATCATTATCCGCTTTATTTGATACAATAAGAACAGGTTTGTCTTGTTGGCGAAGTAAATTTGATACCGACTTATCCAAGGTATTTAACCCAGTATCCGAATCAACCACAAAAAGAATGACATCCGATTCCTCTAAAGCAATATGAACCTGTTCGCGAATACCAACTACCATAACATCCATGTCATCCGGTAAATACCCTCCTGTATCGATTACCGTAAAATCCCTTCCATTCCAGTAAGATTCACCATAGTGCCGATCTCTGGTAACTCCATATTCGTCATGAACAATAGCTTTTCTCTCTCCAATTAATCGGTTAAAAATAGTCGACTTTCCAACATTTGGCCGACCAACAATAGAAACAACAGGAAGCATTTTATAAATTGAATTAGTAGTTTAATCAAGAATTAAAGTTAAGGAAATTTTATCACTTTAAAGCCGCTCATGCTTAAAAGCTTTTACGAACATATTGGTTTCTTTGGATCTCTTTTTCTCTCATTATTCCTTTTCATTTTTTTCATTTTTTGGATCGCTGGAGTTGCAGGAATTACATTGCCAGTTGATGGAGGAAAAGCAAAATATAATAAGTGGCAGGTTTTACTTGCAGTACTTATTCCAATTTACCCTGTTATTTGGATTATAAGTGATATTATTGTGCAACATAGGTTTATGAAGAAGAACTAATTATTTAATAAATTATTTTTTCCTTCTTCTAACTCTTCCTGACCTTCCTCCATAAGCTGCCATACTTCAAGTGAATTGTCTTCAAGTTGATCTAAAAATCTTGAAGGTTTTGTGAAATAATCACCATATGCCGATTGAGCTAAAGCAGGATATGAATAATAAAGCATTTTTTTAGCACGAGTTGTGGCCACATATAAAAGTCTAAGTTCTTCATCCAGTTGCGCATCATCTTCAATGGAATATGCAGATGGCAGAATACCATCTAGGCATTGAATAATAAAAACATGTTCCCATTCTAATCCTTTTGCTGAATGAATGGTACTCAAAACCAATGGAGGCTCATCCTTTTGTTTTTGTTCAGTATCTACTGCTGATGCTGTTATTGGATCTAAAGCGAGTTCCTCAAGCATTTTTTCGAGTGATACAAACCCTAAGGAAATATTTATAAAAGCCTCCAGATCTTTTAGCCTTTTAGGGTAATCATCATATCTTTTTTCACAGAAATCACGGTAATATTCAACAATTAGCTCTACTGTTTCTGACACAGTATGCTCTGAGTCTTTGATATTAACCAGCAGTTTACTCAGGCTTTTTATTTGTTTCAGATATGATTTACTGACAGATTCAGACATATCTAATTGATATGGATTACTTGATAAGCGAATCCATTGAAATAAATCCTGGGCTGATTTAGGACCAATTCCATCAATTAGCATAAGTACCCGATTCCAGGCTATTGTATCCATTGGATTTACCATGACTCTTATATGAGCCAGAACATCCTTAATATGAGCTGCTTCAGTGAACTTTTGTCCACCATACTTCACAAAAGGAATATTTTTTCGATTTAACTCAACTTCAAGATCAAAAGAGTCTCTCCCATTTCTGAATAGAACAGACATATCGTTTAATTCTATACCTTGCTCTCTTAGTTGAATAACAGCTTGAGATATAAAACGGCTTTGATCGTGCTCAGAGGGTGCTTTTACTAAGGCTGGCCTGTCTCCTTCACTATTTTTAGAATACAGATGCTTATCAAATTTATAGGTAGCCTGACTCAATAAATTGTTAGCTGTAGTTAATATCTCAGGTGTAGATCTGTAGTTTTCCTCAAGCTTGATTATCTTAGTCCCTGCAAAAAGGTTTGGGAACTCCATAATATTTTGATGATCAGCTCCCCTGAACGAATATATGCTTTGTGCATCATCCCCCACTCCCATTACATTTCCATGTACACTCGAGAATAAGACAGTAAGTTTGGCTTGTAATTTATTAGCATCCTGGTATTCATCAACCATTACAAACCTATGATTACCAGCTACTTTAATTCTTATATCTTCATGCTGTTCAAGTAGTTCAGTAGTTTTTATGAGCAAATCATCGAAGTCCATTACAAAGTTTCTCTCTTTATATTGTTCGTACCCTTCTGAGACTTTCTCAATCTTACTTTCCAGATTTATAAACTGAGGATAAGAATCCATCAGAACTACCCTCAAATCAAGATGCTTATTCTTACAAGTACTAATAATGGAGTACAATGTATTTTTATTGGGAAATCTTTCTTTTTTCTTATTCAGGTTTAACTGAGTTCGTACAAACTGGATAATTTCCAGGGCATCAGCAGTATCAATTATGGTAAAATTATTTGGGTAACCAATAAACTCGACATAACGATGAAGAATTTGGCTACAATAAAAGTGAAAGGTCCCTCCTTTCACTCTCTTACAACGCTCATCAAGTATAGAGCTGGCACGCTGAATCATTTCATTTGCCGCTCTCCTGGTAAAGGTAAGTAACAATATTTCGGATGGATCTATCCCACTTTCAACAAGTCTAGCAACCCGATGAATTAACGTTCGTGTTTTCCCTGTTCCTGCACCCGCAACAACTAAAGCCGGACCTTTATCATGAAAAACAGCTTCCAGTTGCTGCTTATTAAGTAAATCTGAATATGGTATCGAATAATCTTCGGGACGAAGTCTGGGTTCTTCCCTTTTTAAAACAAATTTTTTCATCGTCAGAAAGTACTAAAATCTCTGTGTATGTAAAAATTATGTGCGGTCAAATGTTTTCTTTAATTCTTTCTTTCCATTTCATGTTTACCCCAATATATTCCATGCTTAAATTTGGCTCAATTTTAGACTATTAATTAATGATCAACGAACCTTCGTTAGCACCTAAAGATTTTGGATGGATTGAAGTAATTTGTGGCGGTATGTTCAGTGGAAAAACTGAAGAACTTATACGAAGAGCCCGAAGAGCCCATATTGCAGGGCAAGATGTTGTAGTTGTAAAACCTGCAATAGACAAACGCTACAGCGATACCGAAGTTGTTTCCCACAATGAAACCGCTTTACCCAGTATACTTGTTGATACCGCGGATCAAATCATATTACTCACAGGTAATGCAAGAGTTGTTTGTATTGATGAAGCCCAGTTTTTCGATGATAGAATTATTGAGGTAGCAAATACACTTGCCAATGATAAGAAGAGAGTCATAATTGCTGGTTTGGATATGGATTTCAATGGTAAACCATTTGGACCTATGCCCTATTTATTAGCTATTGCTGAATTTGTTACAAAATTACATGCAATCTGCTCTGAAAGCGGGGCCTTGGCAAATTTCTCTCAGCGAGTAGTGAATAATCAAAACACGGTTTTGGTTGGGGAATATGATGCTTATGAACCACGAGCTCGTCACTGCTTTAGACCAAGCGTAGATATTAGACGGGGAAAACCAATTCGACCATTTAAATCTCCTGAACAAACGCCTCAAAAAGAAGAAACTACTAATCAACAGCAAAACTAATGGAAAACATTTTACGAGGATTGCTTGGCATGGCTGTGATCATAGCCGGCACATATCTGCTTAGCAGGGATAAAAAGAGTATTAACTGGCGACTCGTAGGTACAGGATTGGGTATTCAATTTGTATTAGCTGTTTTCATACTCAAAGCAGATGTATTAACCGAATTTTGGAGCCCATTGGGTTGGCCAATGTTACTTTTCCAGTTTATAGCTAGTTTTTTTGTAGTGGTTTTGAAGTATACTACTGCTGGAGCTGAGTTCCTTTTTGGTTTTCTTGGCCACGGACCTGAATACGAAGATAGTATGGGTGTAATTTTTGCTTTCCAGGTTTTACCGACCATTGTCTTCTTTGCTTCCCTGACAGCAATTCTATACCACTATGGTGTGCTCCAATTTGTGGTAAAGATTATGTCTAAAGGTATGCAGAAGCTTCTCGGGACGTCTGGCGCAGAAACACTTTCTGTGATATCAAATATTTTTGTGGGTCAGACAGAAGCACCATTAGTTATCAAGCCATTTATTGAAAAGATGACTAAGTCTGAGTTACTCGCTGTAATGACCGGCGGGATGGCTACTATTGCCGGAGGAGTTATGGCTGCTTATGTAGCCATGCTTGGAACTTCTTTTGCAGCTGCAAATGGTCTTGAAATTGAAGTAGCTCAACAATTATTTGCAGAACGTTTGTTAGGTGCAAGTTTAATGGCAGCTCCTGCAGCTTTAGTTATAGCAAAAATACTTTACCCTGAAACTGAAGAATCTGTAACGGCAGGAGATGTTCAGATGGTGGTTGAAAAAACAGACGCCAATGGAATTGATGCAGCTGCATCTGGTGCTGGAGTAGGTTTAAAATTAGCCGCAAATGTTGGAGCTATGTTATTGGCGTTCATTGCATTACTTGCGATGTTCAATGGTCTTTTTGGTTGGGTTAGTAACTCTACCGGACTAACTTCATTGATTGGTTCACCTTTGACTATTGAGATGGTACTTGGATGGGTTCTGGCCCCTCTTGTTTGGTTAATAGGAATACCCTGGGCAGATGCAACATCGATGGGATCATTATTGGGCACTAAAATTGTACTAAATGAGTTTGTAGCCTATTTAATGTTAGCTGAAGAAGTAGCAGCAACTGCTTTATCTCCTAAGACGGTAGCCATGGCGACATTTGCCTTATGTGGTTTTGCTAATTTTTCATCTATTGCAATTCAAATTGGAGGTATCGGAGGCTTAGCACCAAGCAGGAAATCGGATTTAGCAAAATTTGGGCTCAAAGCTGTTTTTGCTGGCACTCTGGCTAATTTAATGACTGCAACAATTGCAGGAATGCTTTTTTAATTATAAATCAAAACTAATAACACTATTCATAGACTATGAAAAAAAGCGGATTCTCAAGAGTAATTTTATTCTCGGTTTTTGTTACTCTTATTTCGTGTACCGGAAGTAATACAACTACAGATAAAAGCGATAGTACTATTTCAATTGAAATTGTTGGAGAAGTTGGATCGGAAAAAATTACTTACTCTGAATTAAAAGATAGTTTCACAAATGGTCCTGTTCGAAATGAAATTTCTTTAAAAGACCTACAGGATTTTTTGCCTATTTTTCTTGACTATAAAGCAAAATTAATGTCGGCGAAGGATGCCGGATATTACGAGAATCCAACTATTCTCAGTGAATTTGATCTCTATGCTAAACAAGCCGCCTATTCCTATTGGTTGGAAAATAAAATACGTCCGACTCTATTTGAAGAGTTCAAGTCTCGGTACGACTTTGAGATGAAATCTTCTCATGTATTAGTTTCCCTTGGAACTAACCCTACTCCGGAGGATACACTCGAAGTATATAATACTATGATTGAGGCTCGGAATAAATTTCTGGCGGGAACATCAACAATGAACGAGCTTAATGAAGAATACTCTTCTTCATCACAAGGACAAAAAATGGGAGGAGAACTTCCCTGGTTTGGAATCGGAACTACAGTTAAACCATTTGAAGATGTACTTTACAGCCTTAAAGTTGGAGAAATTTCAATGCCTTTCAGAACTCAATTTGGTTACCATATTGTGCTTTTGGAAGAGAAAAGAGAAAAAAAACCCGGCAGAGAGGTTTCTCATATTTTCGCCCGCCCCTCTTCCTCTGTTTCAGTACTTGACTCCGCTTATAACAAACTCCAGGCAGGTGAGGATTGGTCAGAAATTGTAAAGGAATATACTCAAGATACTCCTTCTGCTTCTACCGGCGGTAAAATCGGTTGGATTAACTATGGTTCCAGATACAGAGGAGATTTTATAGATTCGGTTATGACCCTCGATCCATCTATGGAATATTCAAAGCCTTTCAGGTCCAGTTACGGTTTTCATATCATCAAAATTGACTCTGTCCAAACATTCGAAAACGAACAAGCAAGAAATGATTATATAATGAGTGAATTGGAAAACTCCAGAAACTTCAGAAAAAATAACGCTTTCATTGTTGATTGGCTTTTAGACAACTATAATGGGTATGAAAATGAAGAAGTTCTAAATAAAGCTAAATCCTTTTTAAGTGTAGTTGATTCAGCTTCATTTGATAATCCAGGTTTTCCTGAAGGACTTGAGTCATCTATCATATTCTCATTTAATGAGGAAAACTATTCCGTCAAAGATTATTACGATTATTTAGTATCCACAGGAAAAAAGCCCAAACATGTTTCTTATAGAAATTCATGGCTTGGAGAATATAAAGAGTCAATTGTTGATTCTGAAATAACCAGCATGGCTTTAGTAGAATTCTCAGATTTTTCTGATCAGGTCGATAATTACAGAAATGGATTAATCGTATATCAAATTAATGAAGATTCAGTTTGGAGTGCGGCAACTGTTGATTCAACCATTTTGATGAATATTTATACAAATAATCCTGAAGAATATTCTTATGGAACAAGGTATTTTTACCATTTGGTGACTCAGCCGGTATCAATGTAGGAGTAGTTTCGGATTCAACAGGAGCTTTTCAGGGAGAGCCTTTTGATAAGTTAGAAATTATGGAAGAAAATAGTCTTTCAGAGATATTTAATTATAACAGCAGGAAAGGGTTCTTCTATTTGAATGATATTCTAAGCCCTAGAAAAATGACTTTTGACGAAGCATTCAATAAACTTCTTGCTGACTATCAACCCGAAAGAGAAGAAAAATGGCTTTCAAACTTAAGATCTACATATAATATCAAAGTGTACCAGGAAAACTTACGTAAAGCCTACGAAGAAGATAATACACCTTAATGAAACCCTTCTTTTATCTTTTACTTTGTACAACTGCTTTAATTAGTTGTACAAGAAAACCACAATTCTCAGAGCCTACTCTTGCAAGAGTTGGCTCTGCAGTTTTAACTGTCGCTGAGGCGAGAAATGCTATCCCTCACCACACATTTAAGGAAGATAGTATTAAAGCTTTTGAAAAATACCGTGATGACTGGATTGAACAACAAATCATTTTACAAGATGCCTATCGTTTACGAGTTCACAGACAACCCGAAATCCAGGATAGACTGAATAAAATTCAGGATGATTTTTTAGCAAAAGCTGCTCAGCAATATATTTTAGGTGAATTAGAACTTGAAGTTCAGGTTTCTGATGAAGAAGCAAGAGCCTATTATCAGGAAAATAAAGACAGTTTTGTTCTTGAAGAACGATATGTACGATACCGGCATCTTATTGCTTCCTCGCTCACAGATGCACAAAGAGCCCGACAGGATTTATTACGCGGTGTTGACTGGACTTTAGTTGCTAATGACTTTTCTATAAACCCTGAAGTAGCATTAAGGGAATCAGAGCGTTTTTGGCCCGAGTCTATTGCGGCCGGTGATGTAAATATCCTTAACAGGTATTTAAAGGTGATAGGTTTGTCAGAAATAACTGTAATTGAAAGAGTTGGCAACCAATATCACTTTGTGCAATTAATGGAAGAGCGCGCAAAAGGAGATCATCCTGATCTGGAATGGTTAATTGTTCAAATAAAAGAATGGTTAATCCTTGAAAAAAGACGCCGAGCCTTTAATACCTATGTAAAGAATCTTTATCTTCAGGCACAAGCGAATAATGAAATTGAAACTTTCAACGTTCTACAGGAAAACTAAATCAGGTAATTACTTATCTATCAAAACTTACTAATGAAGAATATCCTTTTCTTACCCCTTCTTTTTATTGCCACTCTATTTTCAGTTAACTCATTTGCTCAGAATTTACAACCTGCAGACCAAATTGTAGCTCTGGTTAATAATCATGTAATTCTAAAATCAGACATAGATGCTGATGTAGCTAACTATATGCGTCAGGCTCAAAGTTATGGACAACCAATATCTTTTAGCACAGATCTTTGGTATCAGTTTTTAGACGCTTCAATCGAAAATTACATTCTTATTGAAAAAGCCAGAGTTGATTCAATTGTTGTTCCCGAGGATAGGGTCAACCGCCAAATGGATCAACGGGTAAATCAATTAGTTCAACAGGCAGGAAGTGAGCGTGCATTGGAACAGGCTTTTGGAAAATCCATTATTCAACTAAAAGACGAGTTCAGAGATGATTTCAGAGAACAAATGCTTACTGAGCAGGTTCGACAAACAAAATTCCAGTCAATAAAAATTACGCGTCCTGAAGTACTGGAGTTTTTTGAAGCTATCCCTAAGGATTCACTTCCAACCATTCCTGAACAAGTCTCTATATCTCAGATAGTGATTTTACCACCAGCAAAACAGGATGCGAGGGAATCTGCCAGAGCTTTAGCAGAAGCTTTAAGAGATTCTGCAGTTAATCATGGAAAATCAATCGAAGAGCTTGCCATGAGACACAGTGACGGACCATCCGGGCCAAGAGGTGGTTTATTACCAATGATGGCTTTGAGTGATCTGGTTTCAGAATACTCTGCTGCTGCCTCTGCTCTTCAACCCGGACAAATATCTAATGTTGTTGAAACAGAATTCGGTTTTCATGTAATCCAGTTAATTCAACGTGTAGGTGACCAGATTGAGACCAGACATATTCTTATTTCCGTTGATGCTTCAGAGTTAGATGATCAATATGCAATAGATCGTTTAAATGGAATTAAAGATAGTCTTGAGACTAATGCTAATCTTAGTTTTTCGGCTTTCGCACAAAGAGTAAGCGAAGATCCATCAACTAAATCTTCCGGTGGAAAAATAATTGATCCTCAAACCGGGGAACGACTAATTCCTTTAAACAGACTTGATCCATCCCTATACAGAGTTGTATTAGTAATGGATGAAGTTGGTAAAATTTCTGATCCCCGCCCTTTTAATCCAAACAATGCAAATGCCGGAAAAGCGTACCGAATTGTACGACTAGATCGCCAGATTCCTGAGCATGTTGCAAATTTTGAACAAGATTACGACCGAATTAAGGCAATCGCCCTACAACAAAAACAGTACAGAGAGTACGGCGAATGGATTGAAGAGCTGAAAAGTGAATTCTATATCGAATACAGAATTCCAATGCCAAATATGCAGGAGGCCAATTAATGTCTACAGAAATTGCAGATCCAGTAAAACTAGCTGATGAGTTTGAAGAAGCGTTTAAAGCTATTAAACAAGAGATTCACAAGGTAGTTATTGGACAGGAAGATATAATCGATCTCTTACTAATCAGCTTATTTTCAAAAGGTCATTGTGTACTTGTTGGAGTACCTGGACTTGCCAAAACTTTGTTGATTCGAACACTTGCGGATACTTTGGGACTTTCCTTTAACAGGATTCAATTTACCCCGGATTTAATGCCCGGCGATATTACAGGAACTGAAGTTATTGAAGAAAATAAAGACAAAGGCACCAAAGAGTTTAAGTTCATTAAAGGACCCATTTTTTCAAATATAGTTCTTGCCGACGAGATCAATAGAACTCCTCCAAAAACACAGGCTGCATTATTGGAAGGAATGCAGGAATATCATGTTACCGCATCAGGAACAACGTATAATCTGGATACCCCATTCTTTGTATTAGCAACACAAAACCCTATTGAACAAGAAGGTACCTATCCTCTTCCTGAAGCACAGTTAGATCGGTTTATGTTCAATATTTGGGTGGATTATCCAAGCTTTGAGGAAGAAAAGGAAATCGTCAGTCAAACTACCTCAAAGCAGGAAATTAGTCTTACCTCCATTTTAGATAAAGAAAAGATTGAGAAACTTCAGTCTTTGGTTCGGGAAGTACCTGTTCCTGAAAGTGTATTAGATTATGCGGTTAAGTTAGTTGGCATGACACGACCGGATTCTGACCTTGCTCCAGACTATATCAAAAAATATATGAGTTGGGGAGCAGGACCAAGAGCTTCTCAATATCTGATTTTAGGTGGAAAAGCCAGGGCACTCTCGCAGGGAAGATATAATGTAACAGAAGAAGATATTAGAACACTGGCTGTTCCCGTTTTAAGACATCGTATTGTAAACAATTATGCAGCTGAAGCAGAAGGTTTCACCACAGTTAAGCTAATTAATCGGTTACTTGATGATGTTCATTAAGAACGTAAGAACGAATTGATGTGGAGTTTCAAGGATTTCAAAATAGCTTACCCCTTTTTCTGATCATCAGTATTGCAGCATCTTTAGTTGCAATCGCTTTTTATGCTTATCGAAATTTAAATAGTATTCCTACCCTGCCTAGAACCGGTCTTATATTTGTAAGATCTTTAGCTCTTCTTTTAATTTTTCTATTATTTCTCAATCCCTATTACTTTTCTTCAGAAACAGTATCAAAAAATCCACGACTTCTTTTCCTTTTGGATGATTCTGAAAGTCTCGGAATTAACAAAGGTGATTATAAGGGGACTGAATCTTACCTAAATGTATTAACTCAGCTTAACCTTTCTGACTTCCAGGATATTGATGTTGAGTTTTTTACTCTTGGGTCTTCTTCCAAGCAAATTCAATCGCCTGATTCATTGAAGCTGAAAGATGCTGAGACAAATTTTGCTAATGCAATTTCACAAATCCAGGAACTGGAGGATAATTTTGATGCTTCAGTACTGCTTAGTGACGGAATAATAACCTATGGAAGAAACCCATCCATCCAAGCATCTGAGATCTCTATTCCATTGTATACCATTGCATTAGGGGATACAACTAATGTTCGAGACATCACCGTAAACAATATAGTTTCAAATCCTAATGGTTTTACAGATACTAAACATATTGTTGAAGTTGAGATTGCTCAAAATGGATTCGCAGATCAACGAATTAATGTAGAATTAAGAGATTCAGAAAATCGCATTATAGATAGCAAATCGATAGAATTTAATAGTACTGAATCAGTCACAAATACATCGTTTGAGCTTGAATTAACGGAGGCCGGACTACAACAATATTCAGTTAAGATTCAACCGATTGAAGGAGAATGGAGTACAGACAATAATTCCGGCGTTATTTCTATTGATGTATCAGACAGTAAAACCAGAATAATTCATATTGCTTTTGAGGTACATCCCGATGTAAAAATGATTCGATCAATTCTATCAGAAGATCAAAATATTGAACTTTCTACATTAACCTGGTTAGGTGGTTCGCGGTTCATTGAAAATGAAATTCCTGATTTAATTGGATTTGACTTACTTATTATTCACGGTCTCCCTTCGAATTCCAGTGGAATTGAATTTATTTCAGAGATAAACACACTTCCAACAGTATATCTGCAACTCCCAAAAACAAGAACTATCAATACAGGGACTTTATCTGAGATTAATCTACTTGATAACTCAGGGAATCAATTATTTCAACTTTCTCTTTTTCCAGCTGCAGAGAGCAATGAACATCCGGTTTTGGAACTACCTGAAATTGGCTTTCAAACCATCTCCCCCGTCATTAGTTCTTTACGTAGCGTTGCTTCTTATCCCGATGCAATTGATCTTTTTAAAAGTGGATTTCAAGGTATAGAAACACCAAATACAATTATTAGTGTATATGAGCGTGGCTTAATTCGAAGAGCTACCATTTCTGCATGGGGTTGGTACCGGTTATATCAATCCCCGCTGGAAACAGAAAGAATGTTTGTCACTCAACTCTTTAATAATATAATTACCTGGACTGCCAATGATCCTGATGAACGAAGAATGAAAATCATCCCATCAAAATCGGTATTTAATCTTTCGGATCAGGTAATTATCAATGGAAATCTGAATAATGAGAGTGGTGAACCTGAATCAGAAGCGACCATTGAGTTCACTCTTACACCTCAAAATGGCGATGAACAAACCGTAAACATGAGTAATGAAGGTAATGGAGTATATAAATTCGAAAGTTCTTCCTTAAGCCCGGGACTTTATTCTTATTCAGCAATTGCTCGTAAAGGTGGGAGAGAAATTGATACACAAACTGGTGAATTTTTAATTCAGGATTCCAATTCAGAACTAATAAATACGGTCAGAAACGATGAATTACTGATGACGCTTTCGAATGAGACTGGCGGTCGATTTTTTGAATATGATAATCTTGATACTTTCTGGACCCAACTCAACAACGACGATATTCTTCAAAAAAAAGAAGAGTTAGTTGAATCCTATATCTTCCCGGTCAGATCAGCTTTCTGGTTTATGTTAGTTTTAATTTTATTGGGAACCGAGTGGTTTGGAAGAAAATACTATTCCCTCCCCTAGCTTTATTAAAATTTAGCAAGCTTCACCTCACCTGCTCCCATTTCAGTAGTAGTAACTATAAACATGTCCCCATAGGTTGACTCCTCAAGCTGTTCAAATTTCTCTTCGCCAAGAACCAGATTCGTTAACATGGGAGTAGTATTAGAATGCCCTACAATTAATACCGCACTACCTTTATACTCAGAAATTAACTTTGCAAGTAATTCACGAATACCTTCGAAACCGTATTCCTGAACATCAAGTCCAAGAGAATCTGATATAGGTTGAGCGGTCATTTGAGTTCGCTTGTATGGGGTACTGAAGATTGCTTTTACATCATACTCTTTAAGAGCCTGAACTAAATTTATAGCCCTTTTTTGTCCTTCTTCGCTGATTGGAGGGTTTCTGGTACCATCCTCTGACCTTTCAGCATGCCGAACAAAAATTAGCGTTGTTGATTCTGACTGGAAGGCAAGCGTAACATCCTGTGCTACAAATAGAAAGGTAAAAATGAGCGCTACAGCCTTGAGTGTATTTTTCATGAGATCTTAATTGATTAACTAACCGATTATACAAAAAAAGCCCCGCACTTAAACCGAGTACGGGGCTTTTAATTACTTTTTGCAATCTTAGGCTTTCTTTGTTTTAAACATGGCTAATGTAAACCCAATCAAAGAAACCACAGTTAACACGAGCAATACAATTAAAAAAGGATGTATTGGTCTAGATTCGTATTCCCAGCCACTTAACTGATCATCAATAGATGAAATTTGTTCCACTGTTAGCACATCTGCCTCATGGATAAGGTTACTCCATTCATTTTTGATCTTATCCGACCAGAATTCCTGAAATTTTAAATAGTCGTTATAACTTTCCGATGAAATAATTTCATCCTCACTTTTCTTTTTAGCTTCTTTCACGAAGTTATCCAGCGCTATAAAAAAGCTATAATTATTGTCGAATGCTCCAAGATCCACATCAGAAAACTCAAGATACTGATCCATTGAACTCCACATCTTTTGAGAAGTTACCATTCTCCAGTCTCTCATTTTTTCATCAATTCTGGTTTTCCACTCATTTTGTTTACCTCCACCATAAGCAGATAGCAATCGGTTTCCGATCTGTCCCCAGGCTTCTTCGAAATGATTTTGAACAGCGTACATTCTTAAATGATCTTCTACAGAAAGTGCCCGGTTCGTGGTTGCTGCATATTCTGTATTTTCTTCGATAATATTTTCAATCATCTCCAATGGATTATCAGATTGTGATATTGTTCCGGATTCCATTTGTTCAGAAATCTCAGTTAGTCTTCCTGTACTCATAGAACGGTACGTTACCATTAATGAATCTACAACTCCCATTACAAGCTCATCTCTGCGTTCCAAATTCTGTCTGTAGCGCTTTACAAGTGCTGCAAGACGTTCTTCACTCTCCATTGAGGTTGCAATCGCTTTGCGTAAAGAATCAGCCCTTGAATTCAGAAAGCTAATTTCTGATTTATACACAGCTACTTCACTACTTAATTCTGCAAGTCGCTTGTTTTGATTCTCAATAATCAAAAGTCGTTGCTCTGCTGAATTTACTTCTTGAGTAATTGCTTCAATTTGACCTGCAAAAGTTCTTGGATACAGGGCATTATCTAATAACTTACTATGGTTCTCGTATTTTTTTGAAAGGGAATCTATTTCCATTTTAAGGCTATCCACTTCCAATACACTTGAAGCATTTATTAAACCTTGCTCAATGCTAGAGTAAGTACTCTCGAAATTTGTTTTTATTTCGTGATCACTTTCCTGAGCCATTGCTCCACTGGTGATTAAGAATATCGATGCAATAACGTAGGTAATTCTTCTATTTAACTTTTTCATGATGTAATCTCCTCAACATAAATTCCATTCTCGTTTAATAATATTGCCACATTGTTGGTTTCGTCAATCAATTGAACTACCGGATCTCTCCAGTTGAATGCAGGTGAAAGCAATCCATCTGCATCAACCAAGATCTTTTTTTCTAATTTAAACTCTCCACGTTTTGGAGCCATTACATATACATGCTTGAATTTATCTGCAGTGATAAAATAATAGCCTTGATGGTTGCGGATCATTCGCACCTCGGAAATCATTACCGAAGAAGAATCATTGAATTCTTCGAATTGAAACGGAAGAATAGAATAGCTTAGCCCATGTCGTAGATCTGTTACATTTCCTTCGGAATCAGGTATTAAAACAGATTCGATTTGTTGGGCATAATTTACATTTTTTACGACCAGCGACTTATTGCAAGCCTGTAAAAAAAATGTGGATAGTAAAACAAAAGCCAGCGTTGATTTTTTTAGAATAGTCATCTGGTCCTCCTCGATTAAATTTTGGTTTAATCAATTATAGACCAGTTACCGGATTTTGTTTCTGGCTTAAAGAATAATAATTGACTCTACAGGGGCTGTTTTGCTTAATGAGTCTCTCCCTTTCAAAAAGCTTAGCTCCATAATGAAAGAATAACCAATAACTTCGCCTCCCAGCCTCTCCACTAATCTGGTTGCCGCAGAAGCAGAACCACCAGTAGCTATTAAGTCATCATGAATAACCACTTTTGCTCCTTCTTTGAAGGCATCACTGTGAAGTTCGAGTGAGTCTTCTCCATATTCTAAAGCATAAGTTTCCGAGATAGTGTCAGAAGGTAGCTTGCCCGGCTTGCGTACTGGAATAAACCCTGCATTAAGATCCTGTGCCATATTAGTTCCAAACAAAAAACCTCTGGATTCCAGCCCAACAATATAATCCACTTGTTTTTCAAGCCAGGGCTCTGTTAACATAAAAGAAGTAAGTTGTAATGCTTTTTTATCTGCTAGTAATGTGGTTATATCTTTAAACTGAATACCTGGTTTCGGGAAATCAGGAATAGTTCTGATATTTTCGATTAAATACTCTTTTATACTTTCTTCTACTTTTTGCATGGGAATTGAATTAATTTGCACGAAGGTAGACAAAAGCAAACCCATCAATCAAGTTAAATGACCAATTTAAATGACCAATTTAAATGAACCAATTTGGCAATCTCATCAGCGCTTTATGGCAAAAGCTGTAATGCTGGCTGAACAAGCGTTTGAAGAAGGAGAAGTACCCGTTGGTGCGATAGTTGTTCACAATAATATTATTGTTGGAAAAGGATATAATCAGGTAGAAAAACTAGGTGACCCAACGGCTCATGCAGAAATGCTGGCTATTTCTGCAGCTTGTGACACACTGGAAGAAAAATATCTTAGTGATTGTACTTTATATGTAACCCTTGAACCGTGTCCTATGTGCGCAGGTGCTTTAGTATGGTCTAAGATTGGAACCATTGTTTATGGTGCTTCTGACCCTAAATCCGGGGCTTCAGGAAGCGTATTTAATATCACTCAAAATGAAGTTTTAAATCATAAGGCAGAAGTAATACAGGGAATTCTGGAACAGGACTGTGAGTATCTTTTAAAAGCTTTTTTCTCTTCTAAAAGAATGAAATATTAACGTAGTAATGATAATAAATGAGAAACAGATGGAGTCTTTATAGAAGGATTATTCTCTTTTACCTGCTTACCAATTTCAAATGCTATTCTCCATTGTTTCATTAACGTTCTTATCCCATAAAAGAACGAGTGACTAGGGTCATAAATATTAGTAGACTCAGAGGTCACTCCATTAACTTCAATTACTTTGATCCCTGCTCCTCTTTTTAAGTGATCTTTGGATGGAACCTTTATATCGTACCGCCCAAAATAAAATCCTTCAAAGCTTTTACTTATCCGGTCAATTTCTTCAACCAATTTTTCTGTCTGTAATTCACTTCCATCGTAAAAAACAGCCCCACGGGAATGAGTTCCTAACTCTACAAGTTTAATAATCTTTCCTTTTTCAGGTATTTCATAAAGATCATCAATATGCTGGTCGAAATGATACTTTGCCATACAGACCGCTCTCGAATCCTTCAAAATAAGTTCTTCAAGTGTATGCTTTCCATCACCCGTTAATTTCAGATATACTTTTTTAGTAATGGAAAAGACCTTCCCTTTACTTTGATCAGGAAATCGATAATAAAAAACACCGAACTCCTCTCCTTCTATAAATTCCTGAATAACATGACCTGTTGATAGGTTTGGTATTAATACATTTAATTCTTCTTCATCTTTTATGATGTTTACCCCTTTCCCACGTTCACCTACATCCGGTTTTATAACAATCGGATAGTTCAAGTTGTTCTCTTTTATAAATGAGTCGACTATATCCTTTTTTTTCTCATCTGATTCTTCTCCTTCGATGAAACCAAACTTAGCAACCGATTCAATCGTTTTTATATTCTTAAGAATCCCAATTTTTGACTCTCGGATAAACCCACCTTCAGGGATAGCAGGGTTAGCGAGTGTGAACATAGTAAAGCTTCTGAATTTAATCCATAACCCAATTATGTAGATAAAAACTGGCAGATAAACGATAAAGGGAGGCCAGAATTCCCAGTTTGTTATACGTTTCCATTTACCAAGCAAGACTCTTCTTCCTCTGAATGTAAACATTGGGATCAGAATTTTGAATAGCAGATATGCTACAATAAAAAAGCCCAATAATACCCATAGTGCATAATCTTGATAGAGATTAAAATAACTCAGCATTTTTTGTCCGGATATGGCAGCTAATCCAACGAGAGCAGGAGTCCAAAGAATAGAGGCAACTCCGAAATAGAAAATAAACATCCAGAAACTTGCTCCGATTGCCCCTGCGGAAAAATAAGTTGGAAACCTAGTTCCTGGTATAAAACGACTGGCAATAATAATTGCCGGACCTTTAGCTTCAAACCAGTGATATGATTTCTCTACATCTTTTTCATTTATAAACCATTTTAAAGGTGCTTTGTGTAATGTACTGGAAGCCAGCCATTTACCTGATAAATAAACAAGGATATCTCCAAAGAAGATTCCAAAAAGGCAAGCAAATAAACCCGGGAAAAAACCAATTAAACCACGTGCTATTAAAAGCCCTGTACCAATACATGTCAGATCTTCTGAGATTAAAGTTGATAGTACTATTACTATCATTAGAATCAGAAGTGCTTTACCCTCTGCACTAACATTATTTGAAATATCAAATGGTAATAAAGATTGAACCTCTCTAAGTGATGAAATTTCTGAATCTAATGTCTTGTCTTCAACAGACATCAAATAAAAAGCTAAATCAGATGCCGCCTTCTCTTTTCCATCTTGATTTTCATAGAATTTAAACATGCTTTGAGGAAGAAGTCTTGCATGTTCCTTAGCTAGTTCCAGTGAGACTCCGGACTCATCAAATTGCTGAATAAGTACCGGAATTTTAATCTGGTTTAGATTAGTTCTGATCAATCGTTGATCTGAATCCAATTGTATTTTAGCCCGAGTGATTTTTTCATTTAGATTACCAAATAACCCGAAATGAGGGACTAAATATTTAATGGTCATAAAAAAAACATGCTTTGTCCTGTACAATGCATGATTCAGATGGTAGCCACCAAGCAATTCTAACTCGGTTACTCCAATAGCATTGATTAAGCTTAATGATTTTGTTTTCTCAGGATATTTGGATGAAAAGTGAATTGCAGGACCTCCTCCCACAGCTTCACCTAGTACATGTACAGATATTACCCCAATAGAATCCAGATAATTAGCCGCCAGTTTTGCTTGGTTTTGATATGAAAGGTCGGCGTATTCAGATGAATAACTCCAATAAATAAAATTTTTACTTTTAGAAACTTCGTTAACTATTTCATTTTTGGTAATTAAAGGATCTGAAAAGTATAAAACCCAGGAATCTGTCTGTTTGGTAATACTCTTGATACTAGGAGTCTCTGTATCTGAAAGATTTATTAAGACGTTAGAAATAAACAGTAAAACAAGATAAATGGATATAAAAAGCTTCCATCCGTGCTTTAAAGAAGCTTTTTTTAAACTCATAGCAAATTAAGCTCTTTAAGAAGCTTGTACACTTATACTAGATTCATGCTCGTGCTTTAATGTAGAAGGTGCTACTCCGAATTCTGGAGATGGCTCAAATCCCATAGTTTTAAGTATCAAACCAATTAAGGCGTAATGATGAACGGTATGACTAATCAAAAACTGAAGTTCTCTTCTGATTGTAGATTCACTTAATGGAGAATCTTCTTCTCCTATTCCTTCATTGCTCCTGACTTTAACTTTTTTAACCAAATCTGATGCTTCAATCTTTCTGAGTGACTGAGATATATTTTGCATATTCGAGATCATAAATTCTCTGTCATTTTCCAGTCTTAGATTTCTTTCTCTTGCATCATAATCAACTAATCCATTTTGCTCATCTAAAAGACTGAAATAATGTTCTATTATATGACGAAAATGTCTTCCAATACCACTTTTATTGTACTTACCATCATTGGCTGAATATTGATCATCAGAGACTTCAGAAAGAAGTTCTATGCCTTGATTTAAAAAAAATATATTTGATTTAACTACTGGCAATCTCTTTTGCATATGTTTCTGAGTCTATCACTGGTATAAATGTTTGCTCAACTAGTTTTTGAACTGTTTTGGCCAAAACCTTACGGTTTGAATTTATGGTGGTTTCGTGACTAAAAGTAATGGTTGCTGAGAACTCTTTCATCACAAAAAGGTAAAATAAATGCTTAAAAAAAGGAGTATCGTCCCACCAGCAAACTGATTGATATGCAGGTCGTTCGTTGTCAGGAGTATCATAACTCAAAGATACACAATGAACAGGTAATTCTTCTTCTGCAGGAAATTGAAACAAAGAAGACTTAAAAGGCAAAATTTCTGCACCAACACTTGTTGTGCCTTCAGGAAATAATACTATTCCCTGAGAATTAGTTAAATGTTTTGATATTTCATCATTTACACGTGCAACATCGCTTCTTTTTTTTCTATCAATAAATAATATGCCTGATGTTTCTAAGATAAACCCAATTAAAGGCCATTCTCTTACTTCACTTTTAGCTATGAAGGTACAATTCAACTGTGAAAAGAGAACCCATACATCGGCATAGCTTAAGTGATTTGAAACAAGAAAAAAAGGCGGTTTAGGCGCTTCTCCTTCAACTTTAATTTTAATTCCACAAATTCGGGATGTAGCTTCTCCCCATTTCTTTCTGTTTTTGGCAGACCAGCCAATCTTATCAACTCCTAAAAAAGATAATGCTCTTCCTATTATAATTTTGAAATAGTAATAAAGAGTAGTTAGTAAAAATACAATGAGCTTAAATACCGCCGTAACCTTTCGCATGGTAGAAATTAACTAATTCTACCTAAAAAAAAGTGTTTTAGATTGCTCCGATAGGTTTTCAATATCGAGTAAGATTAGGAAGTCTATGGTTTTAAAAATTGAGTCTAACGCAGGTTCACTACAAACTGTCACTCCAATATCCATGTAAAGTCTGAAAAGCTGTGGCAATTTTACTTCATCATTAAATGAGAAATTTCCGGCTAAGCTTAAACATTCAAAATTTTTCTGCACAGGTATTAAATAATCAGAATGCAGGTATTCATTTTGTTTTAAATAATTAAGAACAGCTTTACCTTCAGCAGGATTTTGACTGGTAATAGAACAACAACCGAATAAATACTTTTTCTTTGAGAGTACTAAATATTTTGCCAGACCTCTCCATAAAAGATATAATACCCTTCCGCTTCTGTGGTCCATATGGATACAAGCTCTTCCTAATTCAACTACATTATTAAGTACTTCTTCCGGAAACTTTGTTATGTCAAATTCTGATTGGGTATAAAAACCAATCCCAGATTCTGCCATGGAATTGTCTTGCATTCTGTAAGTCCCAATAACCTGATTTGATTCATTTTCAACCACAATAAGATGATGACATTGTGCATCAAACTCATCTTCATCCATCTGATTCTGATAGGATGTTTCTAATCCTTCACCAAGTTCGATATTGAAGACATCAAACCTAAGCTTAAGAGCTTCTTCAATTTCCCCTCTGGACTGCGCAATTTTTACAGAATATTTATGCCCCGGAATTGAAAGGCTTGTTACATTTGTTGATATGGATGTATGTTCCGAAGTACTCACGTTTAACTAATTCAATTTTGAAGAGTATAAACAGACATTGTTATCTTAGTATCACGAATATATAAATTCATTATTTCCAAAAATCAAATCCTGGCCACAATAATATGCTCTATTACAAAAAATATGATCACCCTTCGAATAAAGAATGGGTAGTTTTTGTGCATGGTGCAGGTGGAAGTTCTTCTATTTGGTTTCAACAGTTAAAGGCCTTTAAGAAAGTATTTAATGTTTTACTAGTTGATTTAAGAGGACATGGAAAATCTAAGGATGTCTTACAAAAATACTACGACAAAGAATATACTTTTGATGATATAAGCAGAGACATTTTTGAAGTTCTCGATCACTTAAACATTCAAAAAGCACATTTTATTGGGGTTTCATTAGGTACAATTATAATAAGAAACCTTAATGAATTACAGCCCAACAGAGTTAAATCAGCCATTTTATGCGGAGCTATTACACGTTTAAATGTACGTTCCCGTTTTCTGGTTTTTGTTGGTAACGCGTTTAAAAAAATAATACCCTACATGTGGCTTTATAAACTATTCGCATGGATAATTATGCCGCGTAAAAGACACGCAAAGGCAAGAAATTTATTTATCAGAGAGGCAAAAAAACTTTATCAAAAAGAGTTCTTAAGGTGGTTTAAACTCACACATTCAGTCAACCCATTATTAAAATATTTCAAAGAGAAAGAGACTGAAACCCCAATGTTGTATGTTATGGGAGATGAAGACTATATGTTTCTTCCACCTGTACAACAAATAGTGAATGAACACAAACAAGCTTTCTTAGAAGTAATAGAACGTTGCGGTCATGTCTGCAATGTAGAAAAGCCGACTGAGTTTAATAAAGTCTCAATCGGCTTTTTAAAAAAACAATCGGGGATGATTTAATTATTCTGGTCTAGTAAATAACCAGGCTTCTGAATTTAAATCAGCTCTTACGGACCTTAAATATTCCACTGCATCATCAAAACGTGCAAATCCCTGATAAGCAACAAAGTTAAATCGTGATTCAGGATGAAATAAAACACGGGTATCGAATCCCTGATCCATTAAACTTTTATGAAACCTATCTGCATTGTTTTGAACAATGAAAGAGCCTCCAATAATAAAGTACTTTAAATCTGATGATTCCTCATCTTCTACTTCTTCTCCATTTTGAGTTTGGTTTAAATATTCATCCAAACTAAATGCTTTTGGAACAACAACCATCAGCTCAGGATTGTCTACAGGTAGACTTAATTCTTCAGCAAGTTGTTTTTGTTCTTCCGTTAATTCTTCCTCAGGTTGATCAGTTTGTTCGTCATCCTGAACCGGAATTTTCTCATCATTATCCTCTTCAGGGATTTGTACAGGAATCTCAGTTGTATCGGCAGTATTTTCAACCGGGATCTCTTGAACTTCTTCAGTTTTTTCTTCCACTGGTATAGTCGCATATGGGTTTTCGAAAACCTGATCCAAAGCCGTTCGATGGCTTTCTTTTGTCGATTCTAAAACCTGTCGGGTAGATTCATAGTTTCTCCGTGTTAATCGATCACGGAGCGATTCTTCCATTTTTGCCTGTACAATAATGATTAGTTCATTCTCAACATAATCATTAGAGTTATACCCGAATAGATACCGTAATCCAAAAAACCATGGTGGAAGATCCTTTAGAATTGGAATTCCTCTCCTAACTTGGTTTTCTTCCGTTCTATACAAACCTGCAATTGATGTTGCTTCTCCATCAAGTAAAAAAGCCTGAGTTGTAGCTTCCTGTTTATTAATGATTGTACTAACCGCATCAGGCTGAGCAGAAGATCTCTCTACAGCTATATCAAGATGGATAAACGTGGTATCTCCATCATCGATTACCTGTGGAGTTACTGTAAGAATTGTACCTGTACTAAAAAATTGATCTGTAACATTTCCGGCAATATCTCTTTGTTTAATAGAGAAATCCTGACCTACTTGTATACGCCCTTCTTCCCCATCTACTACTTTAACAGACGGAGTGGCAATAACTTCTCCTAAGTTGTCCGCTTCAAAAGCACTAAAAAGTGCCTGAACACGGATTCCTGGACCTACCTCACCTAAGTTCACTAATGCATTAAATACATTCTGTGAAACCCCGGAAGCTCCAAAAGAATTAACTGACACAAACTGATCATTGAAATTAACACCTTGAGGTACACCCTGATCAGGATCAATACCTTCTCCAGTAACGATTTCGTTAATATTTGCGGGAACATTATTAGTTAGTGTAGACCAATCAATCCCAATTTCTTGTAAGGCGCGCTTATTACCTTCGAAGAAAGTTGCGTTAATTCTAACTTCCCGGGTTTGTAGGTTAAAATCAGACAAAGTAGCTGCATTTGGATTTGCTGCTGCGCCACTTTGTTCTTGAGTATTTTCAGACTCTAATTGTGATAGAGGAACAATTTCTACATAATCGTCAAATTCTCTAGTTCCCAGCGATTTAATTCTCAGAATAAATTTAAGAGCATCTTCCCAGTGCATTGCAGGTAAATTAACTCCTATTTCACCACTTGCTCCAGATTGATCTATAATGAATTTATTTCTGTACTCTTGAAGAAACTGATTTATGACCTCCATAGCCTCTACATATGGAGTAGTTTTATCGAATGCAACGATCTCATCTGGATTAGTATACTCTCTGGGATACTCATCTTGTGCGAATGCGTTAATCTGAGTAAAAGAAACCCAAAATAACATCATAAAACCGCATAGGATTGTTTTATTAATACTCATTTTCGTTTTGTTCATCGAACTACCTCCAAGGTAACTACTTCTTGAATGCCGCCTTTATTTAAATTAAATGTAGCCGTTTTACTGTCGAAATCAATATTTGAAAGATAACCCAGATATACTCTGTCACCAACTTTCAATGAAATTATCTTTCCGCCACTGTTCAAAAATATTCTATTCGAAGTCATACCAATTATTCGGGATGCTTCTGCATTAATTAATCCTTCAGTATTCGGTGGTAAAGAGTTTTGGATTAAAGGATAAAGTGGGTTATAAGAGGAAATACCGGGAAATTCGTTAATTCTAAATTCAGTACTTGTTGAATCAAATAATTGCATTTTTTGATAGTAACTTTCCATGGCAAAAGAGAAATTAACAACATTTTCCTCATCATCTGACCTACCAGGTGATATTGTTACATCACTGATTTTATTAAGAAGCTGACTATTCTCAATTTTATTAATGAAATCCACAAGTGATCCATAATCACCAAAACCTGAAATTGAAGAATTAATAATTCCATATTCAGCGTTAGGAGTTGAGTCAGAATAGACAAAATCAAAATAAATTTGATTCCCTCCACTGGAATTTACTTCCGTGATAAAATCATATATATCGTCAGGCTGGTTCGATTGAAAAAGAGTTTTGTCGTAATCATTTATAATACGTACAGCCGTTTCATATCTACTATTTAATTCAGCAAAATCATTATTAATATTTTGTTTAGAATTTAGATCTTGTTGCTTTCTACCAATTTCATCCTGTAATGATGTAATTTTATCTTCCTGATAAAATTTAGCATAACCTAATCCTGCTCCAACTATTAAAAACAGCGTAACGAGGAGAATAATGGTATTTCGAATGGCGTATGACATTAATTACCAGTTAGGTCCTCCAGCCCTTTTAAATTATCAGGAGTGTAAACTGACTCATCAGGTACAATCTTACTAATCGAATAGGTAAATAAGTACACTTCTTGTTCCCGAATTTCAGATGTGGAAACATTAAGCAAAGTTGCTTCTGCAAAAAGCTCTGCTACTTCAGGAATTCTATTTCTATAACGAGCAATTCCCTGAATTTCAAGAGTATTAGGTTCATCTCCTACAGAAAAAGAAGTTAACCAAACCCCTCCGATTTTATCAATTCCGTTATTCACTAATTGTAGATTCTTTGTCCAAGTAATTGAGTTCACAGATAATGTATTCAGTAACTCAAGTTTGTCCTGAATCTGAGAAAGTTCATTACTAATACGATTATAATTGTTCACAATCGGTGTAAAAGAATTAATCTGTGTATCCAGAATAGAGACTTCATTTTCTAAATTATTAATCTCTGAAATATTAGTGCGAATAAAATCATTAAGAATTGGAAATGAAGCCATTATCATTAATAAAAGAATAAATCCATGCCATTCCAGTTTAAAAATCTTTTGTCTATCCACTACATATTTTGGAACAAAAGAAATATCTGGAAGAAGTTTCTTTTCAAAACCTGTGGTCGACCAAGCTGTCCCTATCGCAGTTGTAAAAGATGCGATAGTCTCATTGGTATATTCTCCTGGATCCAAAAATTCATCGGAATAATTAAAATCAGAGACCTCAATATCAGGGAAACGATCCTGGAAGAAAGTAGTAGCTTCTTCTCCTAATGAATTATTACAAATAATAAGTCTATCCAGATTTGGAACTTCACCAGTATCAAGCTGAAAAAGTATTTTACTAAATACCGTATTTAAAAATTTTCTTGATCTCGTACCCTCTGTAATAATAGGGGAAACCAGCCAAAGATTTGTACCTCTCAAAAAGAGAACTCTACAATTTAAATCTGAAAACTGAAGCAGGCATGTAATACCACCATCATCAAGTTCATAATTTGCACGAACTAATCCTAAAAGAAGAGTTTCATCCGGTAACACTTCTTTAACTGTAAGTTTACCTCGATAAAAAGAAAGTGTTTTATTGACTAGCTGAATTAATTCGGGCTCTTCATCTATAGAACATAATAGTAAAGCTCCATCATTTCTCACGCCATAAGAATAGTAATCCTCCCCTTTTGGAGATCCATGTAAAGACTCTAACCTATCATCAATAATAATTTGAAGATCTTTTTTCTTAACCTCGTTAAAATCTACATCCTTTAAGATTTGGTAAATCGCCACACCAGCGGGGATGTTAAGACCTATATTTATTTTCTTTGGGTCAATAGAACTTAAGATATTATATAGAAGCATTTCATTGCTGGCAGGTGTCTCGGTTTCATCAACCATATCAACATCTACATCAACAAGTTCATCTTCTGTTTGTTCTAACTCATCGAGTTCAAGGTCAATATCATCTCCTAAATCCCCTAAAATATCTTCTTCTAACTGTAACTCATCTAATTCTTCGCTAATAGAATCTTCATCAAGGGAAGCTTCTAAATCAAGATCAAATACAGATTCATCTGCTAATGGATCATCTAAATCTCCAAATATATCTTCGGTAGCTTCAAGTTCTTTTTCTTTTTCAATTGGAGATATTAACGTGTACTTATCAAGTCTTTGTAGAACTAGTTTTTTATTCTTTAGCTCAACTACAGCAATTTTTAAAGAATCGTTATCTAGCGCAATACCGATATGTTGTTTTCCAGATGCCATATAATTAGTAAGCTACCTCACTAAAAAGCTGAAGCATTTTTGTTTTATTATTGGAATAATTTAAAGCGGATTCCTTTGAAATTTTTCCTTCATCATACAATCTCTTTAGATCTTGTTCCATAGTATTCATTCCTTTTTCGCGCCCTTCCATCAACATTTGGTATATTTCACCAATATTATTGTTTCTTATTGCTGCGCGAACTGAGGAATTAGCTAACAAAACTTCTTTTGCAAGCACACGTTTTCCGTCAAGGCTTGGTACAAGTTTTTGACTAATTACACAGGTTAAAACATCCGCAAGACGAGCCCTAACCCTGTTTTGCTCTTCTGTAGGCATTTCACCAAGAATCCTTTCAATGCTTTCCATTGCTGAGGAAGTATGGAGTGTACCGAATGTTTTATGCCCTGAATCTGTGATTTCCAATGCGGTCATAATGGTTTCAGGATCTCTAAGCTCTCCAATTACTATTATATCCGGATCCTGTCTTAATGCCTGAATCGCTCCATCTTTGAAAGAAAGTACATCGGTTCCTACTTCTCTATGTCTGACAACAGAACGAATAGGGTCGTGGATCAATTCTACGGGGGATGCAATTATTACAATGTGAGAATCAACTGTCCTGTTATTTGCATCAATGATGGTATCCAGAGTTGATGATTTACCAGAGCCGGTAATTCCAGTAACCAGAGTCAGTCCGTATTTATAATATTTTAAACTTACAGCCTTTGCTACTTCTGCATTAACTCCCAATGATTTGAATGGTCTGATTGTATTATCAATCTTTCTCATATTTAACCCAAGATGATCAAGATCAAAGTACATATCAGCACGAAAACGTTGACTTTTATCTTTTGATAAATTTATGGAGTACGAGAAATCAAGATTTTTATCCTCTAAAAGTTTATCCCTTTGAGTACTAAGCAGTACATTATGAAGTAAAATATCCGTTTCCAGAAGAGGCAATTTTTTAAGCATTTTAAGAGGACTCTTATCTCCAAAGACTCTGTACCATACTTTTCCCGCACAACCGGGACCACCTAGATCAATATCAGAAGCATTGATCTTTATCATATTAACGAGAAAAGTGTCTAAGATTTCTTTAAGATCCACACGAAGGCTAATTTCGGCTTCTTCAATTAAATCACCTATTCTTTTATGCAAATCAATTCCACGCGCAGTTTTGGGAATGCGTTGGATTAAAGGCTGGGTAAGCCCCGAAATTTTATCTATATCTATTGCCGCCATGTATTATCCATCTTGTTGATGGAAATAATAGATTAATAACGAAGTAAATTGTTACGAAAAATTAATAAATAAGAATAATTCTAATTAGTGATTGTTACCAATTAGAATCATTAAGTAATCGTTTTTTTAAGTTCAACAATTGAACGTTCATATTACTAATTTTTCTTTGCTGTATTTCGATGATATTTTTTGTAAAAATGTTGAATAATTTTTCAGGTTTTTTTCTGAAAAAATTTAATGCTTCATAACGTTCATATCGAAGCAATACACAATCTCCTTCAGCAGTTACCTTAGCCATCCTATTGTTTTTACTAAACAGAAAGGCTTCACCTAAAAAATTTCCATCCGATAAGGTAGCTAATTGTATGTTATCTTTCCAAATAGCCACCTTTCCTTCGGCAACCAGATATGCAGAATTAACATATTCTGACTCGTTTAATATAATATCGTCAGATTGAAAACGCTCTTCTAAGCCTAGTTCTAAAAACTCAAGTACATCCTCATAATGGAAATTCTTCAATAAAAGAGGCGGCTCTTTTAAAAATTTTTTGATGTGATCTGACATTAGATCACCGGAAGATTCATTTTCTGTACTCATATACAACCTCAATATTTCCTAAAGCTATTAAATATGGTTTAAAATCATGATTAAATACAACTATTATGAAGATTCTAATCTTCTATTGTTGCGGCTATTATTTCTTCTATTGTCGTTATTCCTTCTTTAATGCGCTCCCTTCCTGAACCTCTTAGGGTTAGCATTCCTTGGCTTATGGCCAATTTTTTTATTGCACCTTCATCAATATCATCACCAGCATCAAGAATTAATTCTTTCAACTCTTTTGAGAAGTATAAAGCTTCATGTATTGCTGATCTTCCTTTAAATCCGGTTTCCCCACACTTTTCACATCCAACAGCTTTATAAAAAGTGGTTGTTTCAATTTCCTCTTCTGTAAATCCAATACCTTTAGCAACTTCGGGGTGAGGTTGAAATTCTTCTTTACACTCTTTGCATAATCTTCTTATTAAACGTTGTGCCATTACAAGGTTTACTGCGTTTGCGATCAAAAAAGGCTCGATTCCCATTTTAAATAAACGAGAAACAGCACTGGGAGCATCGTTGGTATGCAAAGTAGAAAAGGTAAGGTGACCAGTATTCGCCAGTTTGATTGCAACACTAGCCGTTTTTAAATCCCTCATTTCACCTACTAATACAATATCCGGATCATGCCTTAGAATCCCCCTAATACTTTGATCGAAAGACATAGATGCACTTATCTTTAATTGCCTCGCTCCTTCGATAATATATTCTACCGGTTCCTCAATGGTAAGAACATTTTTCGTAGGGTCAATAACCGAATACAGAGCAGCAACAAGCGTAGTTGATTTTCCACTTCCCGTTGGACCAGTGATAATTACAATACCGGAAGGTTGAGTAATAGATTTAACAAAACTATCTTTTGCATTTTTTTGAAGTCCCAGTAAATCTAAATCCCGAATTACTTTTCTGTCATCAAGAATTCGAATAACGATTGATTCAAATTTTCTATCATACTGATTTCCTACTATAGGCATTATAGATACACGATATCGGATGTTATATCCATCAATTTGTCGCTGTATAAATCCATCCTGAGAGGAATCTCTTTCAAAACGGTCAACATTTCTTGTTTTATCTTTTATTACAGCAGAAATCGCTTCTGGTTTAACGTTATTTTGTTGATACCATAATTGAAGCTTACCATCAATCCTGAATCTGATATCAGTTGCAGCAGGTCCACTGGGTATTATATGCAAATCACTAACCCCTTGACGAACAGATTCAACCAACATACCCTCAACCAATGAATTGAGCATACTTTGATTAATTTCTGCATCAATTTCTTCTTCATTTACTTCCTCTTCACCCTGATCAATCTGAGTTTCTTCATAATCAATCTCTTCTAGGAGATCCAGGAACTCATTCTTTTGTTCATATACTTTTGAAAGAATTTGATCAACCAATTCATAATTACAATAAACCAATTCAGTTTGTTTGAAAGTAAGTCGGTTTATTATGGTTTGAATATTTGGATCTGAAGGGTCTGCTGCTGCAATTGTTAAAGCTCCATTCGTTCTTTGAAAGGGTACAGCTTTATGATGGACTAAATCATCAATTATATCTTCAGGAAGCTCTTCAACATTATTTTTTATATGGTCTATGATATCGTCAGGAGCAACATCAGTATCAGGAAGTACCTCTCGGAAAGCATATACTTTTGAGATTTCTCTCATTATTATATGCCTGTTTAGACCTATTTCCTGATAAAGGATTTGACCTAAACGACGGGAACTACTTTCGGGCTCTTCTTCCAGAATTGCGAGCGCTTCCTGTAATTGTTCATCAGTGACAACTCCTTTGCTTACAAGGATATCTCCAATGTGTCTCCTGATGTTAATTTTTCCCATGCTATACTTACTGCGATGTTGGGTTTATGGTAGCTGATTCGGATGATACAACTGTTATCCCAATCAACGAAACCATAATAAATAAATTTATGAACAAATTTATAGTATCAATCACAGATTGCATTTTATAAGTAGTTTGAATCTCATAATACTCTGCTAGTTGCTTAGCATTTTCTCTCAGTGCACCAGACTCAGCCCCTAACTTAAACCTACTTAAAGCGGTATGAGGGAAAACACCAGTTGCTTCCAATGACTCAATTAGACCAGCACCATCCTTCAACATCTTTTTAATTGCTACTTCTTTGATCTGTTTTTCTATGTATTTATTTCTACATGCTTCAGCAGCTACCTTAATTACCTCAATATTTTGCCCAGATCCACTATAAAGGGTATAAAAAACTCTCGAAAAAATTTCGATACTTGTTTTATGGAGTAAGTCTCCCATAACCGGCAGATGAATGATATACTTATCAATTATTAGCTTACCCTTCGACGATTTGGCGAAGAAAATAAATCCTACAATAGGAGCTAGAAAACCCAATAAAATGTACACCCAATTATCTTCTAACCAATAACTTAAATCCAATGTGGCCTGTGTCATTGGAGGAAGTTGAATATCCATTTCTACAAAAAGTTCAGCGGTAGCAGGAAAAATATATCCTACATAAAAAAGAATTACCCCGATAACCGCCAATACAGTTACCGCGGGCATCATTAATGATCTTCTCAGATTTTTTTTAAACTCAGCATCTCGTTCAAGAAATTTCGCCGTACTATCAAATACAAGGGACATATTACCAGAAGTGGAGGCTACACTTAACATGTAGGCAGCAAACTTTCCAAAAATAGGCTCGTGCTTTCCATATACCTGAGTACCTTCTTTACCGTCTTTGAGGTCTTTTTGAATTTCTTTAATTACCTCTTTCATTCTTTTGTTGGTAGAATCCTCAATTAGAAGGTTTAGAATTTCATCAAAGGTTAGTTGTTGCCGTAATAAATCAGCACACATTCTAATAAATGAAACGACTTCATCCATGGGGACTCCACCTTTAAAATCGAACCATTTTTTGTTGATACTAACAACCTGATATCCAAGCTTTACAAGTGCTCTTTCTAACTCTTCTTTATTGTAAGCCTCTTGCTCTCCATTAACCGGTTTTTTTCCTGCTCTTTTAACTTTATATAAATAAACAGATTTCTGGTCTATAGATTGAACTTTTAAACCATTACTTTTTGATAGTCTGTCTACTTTATTCTGAGCTTCTTTTTTATTATCAGCTTCAAATTCGGTTTGAACTGTTTTTCCAGCTTTAGATACTGCTTTTAATCGAAACTGAGCCATTTTTAAATATTTGGGTTATAAGCTTATTTATTCCCATTCAACTCGATTACTATAAACAACTAATACGAGATCGTCAAGATCACTTTTGGGGCTGGCAGTGATCTTAAAATATTCAACAGCTCGTTCAGAAATTTCGAATGTACTAACAACAGAAGCAGTATCAAGTTGAATATCAACCATTGAAATTGAAGCAAAAGATTTTCCTCCGCCACCCAAGGCAGTAGGCTTTCCATAATAAAGTTGACCAAATGAAGCTGCTTCTAAAACTTCTTGTCGAATAATGTCTTTGTATGACTCATCTCTGAAATTTTCAAAGAGAACAAGCCCAACAATGGATGAAATACCAACAATTATCGACACTAACACAATAAGAAGTAGTTGTTGTTGTCCCATCTTGAAATAATTTTAAATAAAAAAAAAGCTTCCCATTAAACTGGGAAGCTTAAGTTTCTTAGATAATAAGATTAGTTATTATCTGTGAAAGAAGTACTACCTGGGGTAATATCAGCAGCAATCGTAGTTGCACCTAAAGTAGCAGTAGAAGTAAGAGATACGTCTCCTACAATACGGCTAGCTGGGTGAGCAGTAACTGTAAATTGTCCTGCAGCCTGACCACTAATTACATAACGTCCGTTTGCATTAAATGCGTTTGTACCAGCAGCATCAATAGTATCAGCTGCGAAAGCAATATTATTGAAAGTAATTGCTGCAAAGCTATTACCACCACCACCTAACATAGAAGGCTTGATGTAGTACCCTTGTGCAGATGCAGCAATAGAAGCGATATCGTTTCTTACTGCGTCCAAGTTAGCAGAGTCTGCAGAACTTGAAAAAGTATTGATAGCAACTACAGTTGCAATACCAACGATGATTGTTACTAGAATTACGAGAAGTAATTGTTGTTGACCCATGATGATCTCCTAGGTTTTGTTTTTTGTTTTGATTTGTACAAAGTTCTTAAATCGTAGTTAGAAAGAAAATTAGAATCTTCTTAGCCGATATTTTAATATTAAGAGTCTTTAATGTAAATGATGTTACAATCTAACAAATATGTAAAAAAAAATGTCAATTAATTATTTGTAGTAATTAAATAATACTATACTCTAATTCAAAATATCAGAAAAGACTAAAAATACTGATAGATGGCTCCTTCGGGAAAGGTAAATCCTTACTATATAATTTTTTCTTTATGGCTTCTGGTTTTCGCTGCTAGTAGCCAGGTAATGATCATCTCCCCCATCCTCCCTAAAATCGGCGCTGAATTAAACACTTCCGAAAGTTTGTTAGGTTATTTAGTTACCGTTTATGCAACTATGATTGGGGTTTTTGCAATCATTATGGGACCACTTTCCGATAAAATTGGGAGAAGAAAGATTTTGCTAATTGGAAGTTCGGGTATGACAATAGCCTTATTACTGCATAGTATGGCAAATAGTTTTACCTCATTATTGATCCTTAGAGCATTCGCCGGAATGGCTGGTGGTGTTTTAAGTGGATCTGCAGTTTCCTACGTTGGCGATTACTTTCCATATGAAAAAAGAGGTTGGGCGAATGGATGGATTATGAGCGGAATAGCTATGGGACAAATTTTAGGTATCCCATTGGGGACATTCTTAGCAGAAATCTATGGCTTTAAATTTCCATTCATAGTTTTTGGTGGAATAATGGCATTTACTTCTGTTTTAATTTTTTTCAAGCTACCCCAGCCTGATGTTGAATTTCAAGTATCAAAAATCACTCTAAAAAATACATTTATAAAATACGGCGATTTACTCAAACAGACAGATATAAGGGCTGTAGCTTTTTCTTATTTACTCATGTTCCTGAGCCTTTCTATTTTTTTAATTTACCTTCCTGCATGGCTGACTAAGCAATTTGGAGTAAGCCTCTCTGAAATTGGTTGGTTATTCTTTGCAGGAGGAATAGTTAATGCAATAACCGGCCCTAATGCAGGAAAGTTATCTGATCGAATAGGTAGAAAAAATATGATCATTTTTTCATGTATCGGATTAGCTTTACTTATGGCTTTAACAACATATGTAATTAGTTCTTTCTGGGTAGCATTTGTGGTATTCCCGGTTGCCATGTTGTTAATTGCAATGCGTATCAGTCCATTTCAAGCACTTTCCTCCGAGTTAGTAAAATCAAATAATCGAGGAACCTTAATGAGTCTTTTAGTTGCAATAGGTAATGTTGGGGCTGGGCTTGCTGGGTCTATCTCTGGACCTTTATTTGAGCAGTATGGCTACATCAGCAATACCTTATTTGGAACATTTACCATTGTTCTTACTGCTTATATCGTCTGGAAATTTGTTCCAGAACCAGAATTGAATACATCTAAAATAGAAGATTCTTTGGAAGTAGCTGAATAAAAAGTCTATTTTCCTGTAAATATCATCTCTTATTACATTGTAACGTTATGAGTTCATTACCCTCTCTTAAAGGAAAAAAAATGAAACGAGTACATTTATTCTTTCTCTCCTCAATTTTTTTAATCATTGCATGTCAACCCAGTGACGATGACTTTGTAACAATTCAAGGACAAGTTACCGACGATCGTTCTGGAGTTGGACTTTCTGGGGCAGCTCTAATAATTACCTCGCCAGATGAACTTTCGGGTAATTTTGCAAGTGCAGATTCATCAGGTAACTACTCTTTTGGAAGTATTGATATTACTGAAGCTACAGATGTTAGTATTAGAGCCACACAAACTGGATATGATTCCGATACTCGTACTATTACTGTAGTCCCTGGTCAGTCTTTTACACTAAATTTTGAACTTTCTGAAGAAGGCTCCGGAGAAGAAGGTGGTGATGATGGAGGCGGTCAGGTAGTTGAAGGAGAACCCGGTATACCTGCTGCAATTGTACTAACAGAAGTAAGTGAAACCGCAATAAATATTCGACAAACCGGAGGGACTGTAAATACTACGTTCAGTTTTATTGTTCAGGATTCCTCAGGACGAAATATGAATGAAGATACTCCAACTGAAGTAAATTTCGAGATTATTAAGGGACCAAATGGCGGAGAAGCGGTTGTTCCTGAACGGGTGGAAACAAATGAAGATGGAGAAGTTGTATCTAATTTATTTAGTGGAGATTCAGCAGGAGTTGTTCGTTTAGAAGCTTATATCATTCGCGATGATGGTGTAAGAATAGCTTCCTCTCCTATCCTTATCGCAATTAACGGTGGATTTCCTGCGGCAGACAGATTCTTTGTTGCACCAATCAATTTTAATGTTGAAGGTTTTGGACTGATCGATCCAAGTATTCAATATGCGATTACTGCCAGTGTTGGGGATAGATATGGGAACCCTGTGAAAGTAGGGACAGCAGTTGATTTCAGAACAGAAGCCGGAAGAATAGATGGTTCATCTATTACCAATGATAGAGGTTTTGCAGCTGTACAACTTAGTCCGGATGGGAGTAGACCAGGGTTAGGAACTGCTGAAGTTGGATTCTTTACAGTTACTGCTAAAACTGTAGATGAAGACAATGAGTTTATTGAAAGAGATATAACTATGTTATTCACGACAAGGACAGCAAATATTACATTCACTTCAGGTAATTTTGATATACCAGCTGATGGCGCAGATAATGTTACATTTACAGTAACGGATCAAAACGGTTACCCAATGGCGGCTGGTACAACAATATCCGTTACCTCTCAAGGTGATATAGGGGTTACTGGAGATGCAGATATAGAACTTGGTGATTTTTTTACTGGAGGTGCTGGAATCACAAATTTCACAGTAACGGTACAAGATCTTGATGATATTAACAGTACTTCTCAAAGCGCTTCAGTTACTGTTACTGTAACAACGCCTGCTGGTAACGTCACTAGTGCCACTCTTACTGGTACTCGACAGAAAGTAATCGGAAATTAAATTCAAAGCCGCTTAAACGCGGCTTTTTTGTTTACCAAAAGATCACCTATTCCTTGAGAAAAATCTCCTTATAATTGGGGTTCTGAATTTTATTACATCATATGCAGGCGGAAAAAAAAACTCCATCACTATTGAGTGATATAAAATCATCTATCACAGGTACAGAACAGGACTTCACAGAAGGTAAATTAGGAAGAGCAATACTCCTCCTCTCTATTCCTATGGTTTTAGAAATGTCTTTGGAATCTATATTTGCTGTTGCAGATATATTCTTTGTATCCAAATTAGGTCCTCAAGCAGTGGCTACTGTCGGTATTACAGAGTCTTTAATTACGATAGTATATGCTATAGCCATTGGTCTTGCTATGGCAACTACTGCCGTTGTATCAAGAAGAATCGGTGAAAAAGATCATGAAGGTGCTGCAAAAGCTTCCGTTCAGGCAATCATTGTAGCTTTTATTGCTTCTCTGCCGATTGCTCTGATTGGAATTTTCTTCTCATCTGAACTTCTAGGCTTTATGGGGGCTGAGGAAGTGATCATTTCTGAGTATTCAAATTATACAAGTATAATGATTGGCTTCAATGTGGTGATTATGCTACTCTTTGTAATTAACGCCATCTTTAGGGGAGCAGGAGACGCCTCAATCTCAATGAGAGTATTATGGTTGGCAAATGGATTAAATATCGTTCTAGACCCGATACTAATTTTTGGATGGTGGATTTTTCCTGAATTGGGAATCAAAGGTGCTGCGTTAGCAACTGTGATCGGCAGAGGAACTGGAGTACTTTTCCAACTCTACATTCTGATTGGTGATTCATCACGTATTAAAATTTTAAAATCTCATTTGGTAATTCAGTGGGATATAATCAAAAATCTTATAAGAGTATCAATAGGAGGAATTTTTCAATGGATCATCGCTACATCGAGCTGGGTGATACTGGTTAAAATTCTAAGCTCATATGGAAGTATTGTTGTAGCAGGCTATACTATTGCAATCAGGATTTTCATTTTCTCTATTTTACCTTCTTGGGGAATGAGTAATGCTGCAGCCACTCTGGTGGGTCAAAATTTAGGAGCAAATAAACCTTCAAGAGCTGAAAAATCTGTGTGGACAGTTTCTGGTATCAATATGGTTTTCCTGGGAATAGTTGGGATATTATTTTACACTTTTGCCGACTTTTTAATGCAGCTTTTTACAGGTGATCAACAAGTAATTGAGGTCGGTGCAAAATGCCTTCAGATTATTAGTTATGGATATCTGGCCTACGCATTTGGTATGGTAGTGATACAAGCCTTTAATGGTGCAGGAGATACAAAAACACCAACAATTATTAATTTCATATGCTTTTGGTTGGTTGAAATTCCACTAGCATATTTTCTAGCTAAAGAGTTAGGTTGGGCTCAGGAAGGTGTTTTTTATTCTATTGTAATAGCTGAAACACTTTTAGGAATTATAGGTTTAATTTTATTTAAACAAGGTAAATGGAAAGAAACGAAAGTATAGTATGAAAGTAACTGTTACACTCGAGACCGGAGGAAGACGAGGAAAACAAGTTTCTGTAATTAAAGGAATCACACATAACCCTCAGGTAATTGAGAAACTTGAAAAAAAATTAAAATCTCAACTAGGTACAGGCGGCACAACTAAGGGGAAAGTGATTGAAATACAAGGCAATCATATTCCTAAGATCAAAAAAATACTTACTGATGAAGGTTACGAAGTTAAGTAAACTACAGCGAGACCTTGCTCTCCTGCTTCGGGTCTAAATCGTACAATGACGAAGCCGTTGCCTGAATGGTTTTATACCACTCATTCCCAAACTTATCGTTAATGGAATAGAAGTCAGCAAAATCAGGCTTTCTTAAATTCATCTTCCATTCCTGAGTTTTTGATTTGAAAGTTGGATCAACATGTAAGAGCTCATGATAAATCATCATCTCTTTCGTTTTTGAATCCAGCATATCCCAAAGTTCGCCTGAAACTTCGATCAGGTAATCATTTCCAGAGTAATATTTAACCTCTCTGGTGGCTTTCATACACTTCGCAGCTTTCTGTTTTGAAATGTGTGGATATACTAAGAAGTATCCAATCTCAGCAGGACCAAATTCGAGTTTGTAGTCTTTTATAACTTTTTTTGCTATCGCCTCAATTTCGGGCGATTCCATAAGTTGTTTGTCTGTTGATGTAACTTCTGTAGGACTTAGAAAATCGTTTTCCTGCATGAACTATATAAACTGATATTATTTTGTTTTTGGGACAACCACACTGGTTGCTATAATTGAGTATTCTTTCTGCTCACCTGTAATGGTATCTGGATCTTTACCTGCATCTTCCGCATAGTGTTTAGCTTTCTCTTCACTCAAAGTAGCTACACTAAAATCACCTATAAGAAGTACTTCTTTCCCCTGAGAATCCGTTGGGATAAAAAAGCCATAATCTTTAAAAGTAATTCTAGCTGTATAATCTCCATCCTGAGCAATAAAGAAGCATCCTTTTTTAGCGCATACTTCTGCAACCGATGTTTTTAGTACAACATGATTTGATTCACCTTCACTTTCAATAATACTTGAAAGGCTGACGGGAGTTAAAGAACGAACATCAACATCTTCTCCAAAAACTTCAAACATTGCTGTTTCCTGAACTGGTTCTGAGAGTCTGATTACTTCTGTGGTTGTCTGAGCAGAAACTAAAGTTGAAACTAAAAAAAGTGCGAGTGTTAAGAATAAATTTTTCATAGTATGAATTTTGTTAAACCCTAAGGTATGCACTTCCTGAACTTTATTCAGCTTGATATTTAAATTTCTTTTGTCCTGAGTAGTTTTTGTTCATAAACTTAGTCATGAAAAGTATTTTAACTGTTTTAGGATCATTCCTTTTTAGTGTTTTTGTAGAAGGTTTTATTCGAGTAATAATCATCTTTTATCATAAAGAAGAATTTTCATTATTTGGAATTACGAATTTACCTGGTCTTTCCTGGGTCATAATTATCTTATTTACTATGTTGATTATAAGTTGGTTAGCAGGAATGCTCACTATTACTATTTCGGAATTTTCTCCAGTTAAACACTTAGTCTCACTAACCTTTTTGTTTATAGTTTGGAGACTATTTGAAGTTCTTCAAACTTATGAAACTGAACCTGTTTTGTATCATATTTCTATTGTTCTTATTTCTTTAACGGGAATCTATTTAGCCTTTTTAACGCATAAAAAAACCAATGCAACGAATTAATAAACTCATTCTACTGCTTCTTGTATTCTCTTATTGTGAGAAGGCTAAAGAACTTCAACAAATTGAAAACCCGACATCTAAAAACAGTTCTCTTTCTCGATTGTTTACGGATAATACTGGTACTGTTTTTATGAGTTGGGTTGAGGAATCAAATGAAAACACTACTCTTTACTATGCAACTTTTGATGGAGAAAAATGGTCAGATGCTGAGATTATAGCTCAATCGAATGAATGGTTTGTAAATTGGGCAGACTACCCTTCTATAATAGGGAGTAACGGAGTTCCAATAGCCACGCACTGGCTAAAGAAAATTCCTGGAAACACCTACTCTTACAATGTTGAAGTAGCTACTTATTCAGGTGAAGATTTTAATAATACTATAGTTCCTCACACAGATAACACTCCAACAGAACATGGTTTTGTAAGTATGATACCTTATGCTGATTCATCTTTTTATGCAATATGGCTGGATGGAAGAAATACTGCCGGAGGTCACGGAGAACATGGAGATTTAAGCACTGCAATGACCCTAAGAGGAGCTGAAATTTCAACATCAGGATCAATTCTATCTGAATCCGAAATTGATAATGCGATTTGCGACTGTTGCAACACTTCTATCGCCAAAACTCCAAATGGATTACTAGCTGTTTATCGTGACAGAACGGAAAATGAAATCAGAGATATTTATATCTCAAGAATGGTTGATGGGAAATGGATTGATTCAAAAGCAGTATTTGACGATAACTGGGAAATAGCAGCTTGCCCAGTCAATGGTCCTGCTATCGATAGTTATAATTCCTCTGTAGCAGTAGCCTGGTTTACTGGTGCTAATAGCATTCCAAAAGTAAAACTTGCCTTTTCGAAAGATGAAGGAGCATCATTTAAGTCTCCTTTTGAAATTGATACGGAAGCTTCTATGGGTAGAGTTGATGTTCTTATGAACAACGATGAATCGGCATGGGTAAGTTGGATGAACAGATCAGAAGAAAATGCTCACCTCAATTTACAATTGGTATCTAATCAAGGAGAAATATTAGAATCCCATATTGTATCTGAAATGAATCCTTCCAGAGGAAGTGGATTCCCTCAAATTTCAAAAATCAAAAAAGGAATTCTAATTTCCTGGACCGACTACACCGAATCTGGCAAGCAGATTAAAACGGCTATTCTTCATTAATCTGAGGTAAAGTTCCTACCCCAAATAATTGCGCTACTTTCTGGCCCACTTCAATATTCTCTAACCATCCGGTAAATTCTATTGCATGTGGACCGTAAGCCATCAAAGGAACAGGAACTCCTGTATGACCAGTAGTAGTCCATGCTATTTCTACTTCATCTCTTCTATCGTAATGCGCATTAATTGCCATTCCACCAGTTTCATGATCAGCAGTTAAAATTACTAAGGTTTCACCATCCTGAACTGCAAAATCTAATGCCACTTTTACTGCTGCATCTAAACCCTTGACTTCATGAACTACATACTCGGAATTATTATCATGCCCGCCCCAATCGATTTGTGAAGCCTCTATCATCAAAAAGAAACCAGCATCATTTTGGCTCAATTTACTAATTGCCTTTTCTGACATTTCAGCTAATGTTGGAGTTCTATCAAGAACTGGCATGCCTGCCAAGGAAAATAATCCTAGAATTTTATCGGAATCAGTTGACTCAAGTTCTTCAGCAGATTCAACATAATCATAACCTAAATTTTTAAAATCATCTATTACATTTAAATCATCTTCTCTTCTACTTCCCTCTTCAGATGATGGAATGAAGAATTCCTTCCCCCCTCCTAATATTATTTCTAAACCAGAATCAAGATAATCGACAGCAATTTCAGGTTGCATTGCTCTGGATTTAACATGTGAAGCATAACTTGCTGGGGTTGCATGTGTAATTGTTGATGTTGCTATAATCCCTGTACTTAATCCTTTTTCCTCAGCAAGCTCGAGAATAGTTTTACAATGCCTTTCGTCAGGTAATTGAGCTATTTTACCATTATCCGTTTTAATACCGCAAGAATAAGCGGTAGCCCCAGCTGCAGAATCTGTAATTAATCCATTAGCTGCGTATGTTTTAACAATACCGGTTACCGGCATAGTTTGAAGATGAAGTAAACCCTCTGCACCAACTAATTGATATTGCCCTGAGGTAAGTTGTACAAGTCCAGTACCATCACCAATTATAAATATTACATTCTTTATCGGACCATCTTCTACTAAGGGCAGTTTCTCGTTAATTACTGAGGGAGCAGGAGCTATTTCGATAATATTCGATTCCTGAGCCGTACAATTAATTATGATAGTTGAGATAACTAAGGTTGTAAATAACGATTTCTTCATAAAGCTAATTCTAAAATCAATTTATTTCTAGTATATCAATTGAATATAAACCTGTATTAAAACAGAAATTACCTAGGAAAAAAACTTTTTATTAGTCCCCAAAGTCCTTTAGAAGGTTTTCTTGAGTTTTTATTTCGCTCTGAAGCTTTATCCAATGTTTTTATTTCTACTTTAGGTCTTCTAGGTTCTTTTTTCTTTTTTTGATTCTCTTTCTTTTTAACCGGTTTAGGCTTGCTAGATTGATTCTTTTTGGTATTCACAGAAACTTTCTTCTTTTCTTCTTTCTTGGAATTTTCTGATTTCTGAGGATCGGGTTTATTCTTCAATTCTATCTTTACTTTTCCATCATCAGTTTTAGTAAAGATGACATTTTTTGCTTTTGAGAAATCCGGAGTAATCTCTTTTGCAGGTTGCCTAGAATTTTTCTTGTCAGCTTTAGGCTGTGTTGTTTTACCGGGTTTGTTAGAAGCTTTTTTGTCAGAATCTCCTTTTAAAGAGTCTGATCCTTTAAATATCTGAAGATCTTTTCCAGCTTTGTTCTTTATTGCATTAAAGAATTTAGTATCCTGCTTACTTACCAGCGTAATAGCTACACCTGTTTTGTCGTACCTACCAGTCCTTCCAATTCTGTGAATATAGTCTTCTACAGCTCTTGGAACATCATAATTAATAATCAAAGAAACATCTGCAATGTCAATACCGCGAGCAAGTACATCAGTGGCGACAATAATAGGTACTCTTCCATTTTTAAAATCATTTAGTGCTTTTGTACGCTCATCCTGACTTCGGTCGCCATGTATACTAGCGGCATTAATGCCTTTTTTTGAAAGTAACCGCTCTAATTGATCTGTTCCTTTTTTGGTAGCCGTAAATATAATGCAGGAACTCCATTCCATTTGATCAAGCAAAGCCTGAGAAAGCTTAAGTTTTTCCCTACCATCAATTAAGTATGCTCGTTGTTCCACACTTTCAGATGGCTTAGAAAGCTCAATTTCAATCAACTCAGGATCAACCATAATATTTTTTGCCAACTTTTGGATTTCTTTTGGCATAGTTGCTGAAAACAATAAGGTCTGTCTTTCCTTTGGAAGCTTATCAATGATCTGAGTAACATCTGGCATAAATCCCATATCCAACATCCGGTCTGCTTCGTCTAGCACAAGAAATTTGATATGATCGAAATCAACATCCAGTACTTTTGTCTGATCAATCAATCTACCGGGAGTAGCAACAATTATATCGACACCTGCTCGAATAGCGTTAGCCTGTCGTGCGAAATCTTCTCCACCAATAATTGTAGCGGAGGAAATACCACAATGATATCCCAACGCAAAAATTTGTTCATCAATTTGTTGAGCAAGTTCTCTGGTAGGAGAAAGTATCAATGCTTTTGTGCCTTCCGAAGGATTTTCCAAAATCTGTTGGATCACAGGAATAACAAAAGCTCCGGTTTTTCCTGTACCAGTCTGTGCCGCACCTAATACATCTTTCTTTTTTAAAATAATCGGAATACTTAATTCCTGGATCGGGGTGGGCTCTGTATAGCCAATGTCTCCAAGTCCCATTTGCAGGCTCTCATGAAGATCTAATTCTTTAAATTTCAAAGTTTGTCTTTATTATCAGTTTAATATCTGTTCAAATATACGCAGAAGCCGTGTAAAGTGTTTTAAAAGCCTTTTTTCTCTATCTTTAATTCTGCAAAAATTACAAAAGTAAATATCATATAAATAATGAAATTTAAAGAACTATTCATCATTCCAATAATCGCATCTCTCCTCATTTTATCCTGTACTTCAAATGAACCTAATTATGCCCCTCCTTCCAGTTTAAATTCTATGCCAGATAGTGTAAGCTATGTTGTAGGATTTCAAAATGGTAGCCAGCTTGCTAATCAGGGCTTTGCTGATATAGATATTGAGAATTTTTTATCTGGCTTCAATGCGGGACTTAATAACGAAGATTCTGAGCTTGAGAACGCTGATCTACAGGATCTGTTTCAAAGATTCGGGAACTATCTTACCGATAAAATCAAAATGGAGAATTCTGAAGAAGCAAAAACCTTCTTTGCTGAAAACAGATTAAAAGGCGGAGTCACAGAAACTGCCTCTGGACTCCAATATATCATTAATGAGGAAGGTTCCGGTATTCAACCAACGACATCAGATACTGTTGTTGTTCATTTTGAAGGAACTTTGTTGGATGGGACTGTTTTTGCATCTACGTACGATTCAGATGCTCCAGCGGAATACCTCTTAGGCGGCATGATCCCTGGTTGGATTGAAGGAGTTCCTCTTATGAAAGAAGGGTCTACTTTTACTTTTTATATCCCTTCTGAACTCGCTTATGGTGAAAATCCGAGACCCGGAAGTCCTATTCAGCCCAATGATGCTCTTATTTTTAAGATCGAGTTAATTGAAGTGAAATAATTTTTTACGCAAAAAGAAAAACCCCACATGAAGCATGTGGGGTTTAATTTTTTTGTAAATAATGCTTATGAAGCAGTATTAATTAGAATCATTAACTCAGTAACGGCTTTAAGCTTTGCATCTGAACCTGAGAAATTAGATTCTACAGAAGATTCAATTGAGCTAAAGAAGCTGCTATACACATCCATTACAAGCTCTGCACTTACAGTAGATGCAATCGAACTATTAAATGTTGATTTTGGTCCTGCAGTAGAGTTAATCTCGCTATCTACTGTAATTACAGCAGTTGCAGAAAAATTAGAATCGTTTTCCATTGCGGTTTTAACTTCTTCATTATAAGCTTCAAAAGCTGCTCTGATTTCGCTCATTGTTCCTGCAGCGGCATTAATTTCCGACTTTAGAGTAACACCAGCTTGAACTGCAGCATCAACAGAAGATTGTGAAGCACCAGCAGCTTCCATTTCTACTTGTACAGCAGCATCAATAACAGTAGCTGTTAGTAGAGAAACCTGTGTATTAGCTTCGCTTTTAATAGTTGCAGAAGCATTTGAAGTACTGTTTACAAATACTCTACCCCACATTTCAATAATTTTCGCAGCAGCAGAAGCTTCCATTTCCGCATTTAAATAAGCATTAGTGAAAGATGTTCTGAAAGTAGCATATGCTTGCTGACGTGCTTCAACAGAAGTTGCAGTATTTAATTGAGCTTCAAGTCTTGTTTGAGCATCCACCATTGCATTAACAACAGTTTCCATCTTAGCATCTGCTTCACTTCCAAATTCGCTTTCAAAATATTCAGCTCTAACTCGTGCAGAATTGCTTAATGCAGTTGCAATTCTTGCAGATTCTGAAGAACTCGAATTAACTGCGGCAGCTGAAGTTGATGTTACTACAGCTTCAATTTCTGCTTTGTTTACCATATCAGCATTTCCTGAAGCCACAAGCTCAGAATACACTTTTGTTTCAGCAGTTGATTCAAAATTTATTGGCTTAATAGTATAAGAACTTCCGTTCTCAACTCGGGTGCCAACATATCCCATAGTAGTTTCTGTTTCAGATTTAGCCTGTACTACAATATTTTGATAAGCTTCTGCATCTACTGCTATATCGAATCTACCTGACGCCTCTGCATCAACTTCTGTACCACTAATAGTTTGTACAGAGCCGTTTGAGGTAATTTGTGCGGCAGAAACAACTGTTCCATCGGCTACAACTGATTTTTGATTTCCATCATCAACCTGACCAGAAATTGCAGCTGAACCAGAATTATTCGAATCTGAACAACTAAAGCCTAGAAAAGCTAATCCAAGTACTAAGGTTGTCGTTTTAAATTTGCGTGTGATATTCATAATTAATCGTTTTGTTATGATTTACATTCACACCTTTTTAGAGTGATGTTTCCGAGATGTTCCAAATTTTAAGAAAAGGGGCTGTTAAGAATCTCTAACACCGATTAATAAGTTTTAAGCCTAACTAATTTTTAAATGCCTCATATTGTGGAAGAGAATGTTAGTTGGTATGGTATCAAAATAGAGAAGGACGGCTATCAACCGTCCTTCTATGAATACGTTGGCTTTTTTCGGGGTACAGATATAGGCTGTAATGTTAACGCATTACAGCTTTTTTTTTGAAAATCCATGAAGATAAACTGGAATTATAGTTTCCAGATTTTGTCCCTCAAGCCACTTCTTCTTACCACACTATGCTGTACCGCAGAAGAAATAACAGATGTACTTCCTATTACAAGAACACTTTTTCGTGCTCTTGTTACAGCTGTATATAAAAGTTGTCTTGAAAATATGCGATTCTTTGTATTTGATAAGATTATCGCGACATGATCATATTCCGAGCCCTGGCTTTTGTGTATTGTTATTGCGAAAGCAGGTTGATAATGCTGAACCCTCGAAACATCAACTAATTGATTCCTACCCTCAAATTGTAATTTTGGCCCATATTCAGTTTCAACACAAATACCAGTTTCTCCATTGTTGACTTTTAAAACCCTATTGTTTTTTGTCATTAATACAGCTCTACCATGGTACCACAGTTTTGAATCTGGAATTGAGTAGGCTCTTTTTATTTCTTTTTCGGACCCTGAGGTAAGAATATCCACCCCGAAAGGTCCTCTTCTTAACGCACAAAGAATTTGATACTCATTGAAGAAAGAGATTTTATCTTCTGATGATGAATAATTTTTAAATGGTTCTACTGCAAAAGTATTTAAGAGATTCTCCACTATTTCATTTGAAGGTTTACTCATTGATAATTCAGGATAGTCTTCTGAAGTTAATAATGTCAGTACTTGATCTGAATCCCCCCGGTTTATTGCCTCCGATAACAATTGGATTCCACTTGTTTCATCAAAGCGGTAATTCTTTTCCAATAAAACTATTGAATCGTTAATGGAAGAATTTTTTTCCTCGATTGAACCAGCTTCATCAACCTGATTGATAATAGATCTTGAGAAATTGTTTGTTGCATGAAAACAGATATCGCCAAGAATTGAACCAGCTTCAACAGACGCTAATTGGTTTTTATCTCCTAACAATATCAGTCTGGTTTGTTTTGATATTGACCGGATTAACCCGATCCACAAAGTGATATCCAGCATCGAAGCTTCATCAATAATAACCGTATCAAATGGAAGTGGATTTTTTTCTCCGTAAAGAAACTGTCCGCTCTCTCCTTTTGCTCCAAGTAGCTTATGAATGGTAACGGGGTCTTCTGTATACTCGTGTTTTTCGAGCTCGAGACTTTCTGAGAGTCTCTGTGCTGCTTTACCTGTAGGAGCTGCAAGAGCTATTGAATACCCTTCTGGATTTGAATAGGTAAGCGCATCAATAATTTTTTGAATGGTAAAAGTTTTACCGGTTCCGGGACCTCCGGAAATAATTACCAAATCTTTAATTAAGGATAAATAAACGGCTATTTTTTGCCAATCAAGACTATCCTCATCATTTAAAAAAAGATTCCCAACATGATTTTTTACTTCCTTTGTAAGGGGGTATGTCTCTTTTGATTTAGAAATAAGCCACTCTGCAAGTTCCTGTTCATATTTCCAGAATTTATGGAGGTAAATCCTGTCTTCTTCCATCACTAAAGGAGTAAGTTCTGTTCCATTCCCAATCAACTTTGAACTTAACAAAGAATCAAAAACAGCTTCTTTTGTTATGTCTTTTAATAAAGCTCCATAAATTTTATGTGAGTAACAGTATTCGATATCCACACAAATATGCCCATTCAAATGTGCTGAAAGACATGAAGCACCAACTACAACCGGTATAATATCACTTCCATCGAGTTCGTAAAGAAAGCGGGCAAATTCTATTTCCTGAATAGAAATTTCGTCCTTCTCTCTAAGTTTATTAAGTCGAGAGATAATATCACTCATTTGAACTCCTCATCAATCGATCCACCTGTTTAATTACATCAAAATTTGGCTTTTCAAAGAAAACTCCACTTCCTTTCTGATTTCTTTCTATTCCCCGAAGAAATAAATAAATCACTCCTCCAAAATGGGTTTCATAGTTATAATCATTCGCTTGCTGAGTGAGAAACCGATGTAGTGCTACCGTATAGATATGGTACTGCAAATCATAATTTGAATGATATATTTCTTCTTTTAGCCTTGTATAACTGTAGTCCTCCTGATTATCTCCCAGGAAATTAGATTTATAATCCAGGATGAAGTATTTGCCTTCGTATTTAAAAATCAGGTCAATAAAACCTTTCATATATCCATCAATGGATTCGTAATAATCTGTCATTTCTTGACCACGAATGATGGATAAAAGCTTATGAGCAGAAATTGCATCTACCGGAAAATGAAATTCCATTTCCACCAAATAATTCCCCTTCTTTAAACAAGCTAGCTGGAAGTCAGAAAAAAGCACATGTGATATTGAATCTTCGATAAGTGCTTCTACCGTTTGCTTCCATTGATCTTCAAAGCCTAATCGATGTAGTTCAGATTCAACTACAACTGGTACAGTCGAGAGATCTGCAAAATCGACCTCTTCAAAAACAGTATGTAGTAATGTTCCAGTTTTAGCACCTTTTGGAAGGCTAAACCTTGAATTAATTCCATTGGTCAAAAGCTCCGTATCAGACTGATTGATTTCATCATAATCAAAAGCATAATCATCCAGAGTTGAACGCTCATCCGTCAACATACCTGATAGCGCTGAAAAACTTGTAATACTCCGGATTTTATCAAGACCTTTTCTATTGAAGGTCTTTGCAGCTGGGATTAAGGGCTTTTCATTTTGTAAAAAGGAAACATTGTTAGTTTCCAATGCAGCTTCTCTCACTTCTATTACCGACTCTTTTTCTAAAGATTGAATCCCCTCAAGCACTTTAAAACTTTCCTTGGGATGTAATCTTTTATACTTATTAGAATCATTGAACAGTTTATCCTCTATTCTCTTCTCTACAATTTCAACACCCTCAGAAAGTACCGCCAGTGAAGAAAGTTCACTACCTGATTCTTCAAGCACATACACAAAACATGCAGACTTTGCCCTTGTAAGTGCCACATAGTTTAAGCGTATTTCCTCAGCAAGATCTTCTTTAACTTTCTTAAGCCTGTTTTCCTTTCTTTGAGGATCAATTGTACCCAGATCCAGATAGGTTTCTCCTGAATCATAAAAAGAAAAAGGGTTTTCATCTTTTATTTCGATGCCTTTCCAAAGATAAGGACAAAATACTACAGGATATTCTAATCCCTTACTTGAATGTACCGTAACAATTTGAACCAAATCGTCATCACTCTCTAATCGTACCAACTCTTCGTCGTTGCCGTTAGATGAATCAGATTGTTTATTGAGGAGATATCTTAACAGTCCGGAAGGTGTATATTGGTGCTCAGTATCAGCTTTTTTAAGTAATTCTATGATATGCTGAACATTAGTAATTCTCCGTTCAGAATTTTCAAAGGTTGATAATTTCTGTTCTACATTAAATGCTTGAATCAGTTCTTCTATCATGACAGAAAAACTTTTGGTGCGCCAGGTTTTATTTAGCTTCAAAAATTGATCGTATGCCTTCGACCAGCCAGTTTCATCTTCAAGTAAGGATGAAATATCAGAAGCGGTAAACCCAATTGTTTGTGTTGATAGAGCGGCCCGGATTTGATCCTCAAAAGTTACATCCGCTACTGCACTAAGTATTAGATAAAGTTCTTCTGATTCCGGTGTTTTAAAAACAGAGCTTCTTGTTCTTAGAATACTTTTAACACCTACATTCGTTAAACTGGCCTGCATTTCTGAGGCTTGTAAATGTTTACTGACCAGAATGGCTATGTCTCCCGGTTTTACTTTCTTTCCTTCAATTTGGTAATTATCAGATAGTAACCGTACTACTTCGGATGCCACTGAATCAGAAATAGCCTTACGCATATCTCCTGCACGGTTTGAGTCGGGTGATAATTTCAACAATTGAAGCGGTGTTATCCTTTTTGAGTCTAACTCAAGAAATGAAACTTCAGGATCGCGTGAATCAGGAAAACTAACGGGGTTAAAATCTACTTCATCCATCAGGAAGATGTTTTCCTGATTTGAAAAAAGTGTGTTAACTGCATCAATTATTACCGGATTTGAACGATAATTGTCTTCCAACAGATACACCTGTTCTGGATGGGCATCCTTCTTTGCTTCGATATAAGTATGAATATCAGCACCCCGGAAACTATAAATGGCCTGCTTTGGATCGCCAATCATAAACAAAGCGGTGGATTCTGAATCAGTATAAACCGGTTTGAAAATTGAATACTGAATCGGATCGGTATCCTGAAACTCATCTATTAAGGCAACCGGATATTTTGATCTTAGAATTTTGATAAAATCAGACTCTTTATCCTGAATTTGAGTAGCTACCATAGACAACAAATCATCGTAATTAAGCACTTCTAAACGTGTTTTTTCTGAATCAAATTCATTTATAATTGTTGAAATGGCATTCTTAATTAAAGAACTACTCAGGTGTTTAAATGGCTCCAAAGAATCCAAATAGGCGTTTACATGGCTTACAAATTCAAAGTGTGGTGGAGTATTATTCTGCTTCACCCAGTCTTCAGTATCCCCGCTGAATAATTTAATTTTATGAAATGGTAAAAGTGGCACTATATCTGATGAAAGCCACTTAGAAAACTCTTCGATATATCGATAAAAATAAGACTTCTTATATTGTTGGCCATTCATCACTCCACTTTCAAATAATGAAATCAGTGATTGTTTTTCTTTCTCAAACACCTCTTTGATACTGTTAAAAGCCTTTTTAGCCTTCTCAAACTTATCTTCTAGTTTGGATATTTCCTTGGTTTCCGGAATTAGTACTGAATAGTTCTTTTTAATTTTTGCTTCACAATAACTTCTGAGTTTATCGGGGTTCAAACCAGATTCTACTACAAAATACTGAAGGGATTGTACGTACTCAGAATCATTTGTCTTGAAGAAATTTCTCCAATAATTATCTATTACTTCCTGAAGTAGTGCCGTATCATCTGTCAATACTTCGAAGTCAGGTGAGATATTAAAAGTAAGTGCATTTTCACGGATTAACTGCTGACAAAAACCATGAATGGTTGAAATTTCTGCCTCATCAAATTCATATAGGGCTTTTTTCAATAATGGTATCGCAGATTTATCGTATTGTTTAGAAAGTCCTGAAAGGAATTCATCATTACTACTTCCTTTCTCAAGTACTTCAATGGAGTCTTTTATCCTATTTCTTAATCTGGTTTTTAATTCTGCTGTAGCTGCATTAGTAAAGGTCAATACCAAAATATTGCCGGGCATCAGCTTCTTCTCAAGAATTGTCCGAATGTAAAGTGAAGCAATATTATAGGTTTTTCCTGTACCTGCCCCTGCTTCTACAAGACTTACTCCTTTTATTGGCGCTTCAAAAATGTTGAGTTTTTTAGCCACTATTTAACACTCACTTTAGATTTAAATACCGGCTCCCAGAATTCTAAGGCTCTTTTTTTAAATGCATCAGACTCAATCGAATTTTTACTGTTCCAGATCAAATTTATATAAAAATCACCTTCCTCTCCACTCACCCTTTCGTCACTAATCCATTCTTTATAAGCTGATTTTGTAGCTTCATCTTCGCCTTTGCCGGCATTTATTTTTTGAGCATAAGCAAAAGAAGTTTTCACAAAAAAAGTGAGCGACTCTTCACTTCTATCTGCTTCTATAAACCAATTAATCAAGGCACTTAATATCGAAAAAGAAGCTTCTGGAGGTTTTAAAAATTGCTTATGAACTTTCCCATCATCACTTGTTATAAACAAGGTTCCTTTGTAATCAATATTTTCGCATGAAAGAATGAGATGTTCAATCCAAAGTTGAGCAAGATCTTTCGGACGACTTTTCCCCATCCTCCAAATTACTCTTTGATCCCCTTGTACTCCTCCAATATTACCATATAATTCTACATCATCTATTTTCAATGAGCATTGAATTATGTCGCTCTCATTGTCTTTGAACTCTTGTATTTCACTTAGAAGTTCTTTCACTTCATGTGATTTCTGTGAAAATATTACTGAGCCGGGAACCCCTTTAGGAATCATTCCTGCTTTATCAATAAAATCTAACGCCTTTACTTCGTTTAAACCCTTTTGGTAGGCTTCTAAAAGTGTATTATTAAGTTTCCATTTGGAAAGTCCACCAATTGTAAATAACTCCCGGTCTGAAAGTTCATCTTCTCTGTATCCTCCCGAGATTGATAAAAAATGCTGCAATACATATTTGTTTGGATGAGAACAGAAATCAATTAATTCTGATACATGAATTCTTTCCGGTTTTTCCTTTCTCTTTAAATCTCCGGATTTCAGAAACTCCTGTTCTAACATACCCGAATTGATTAGCCGGGCTATCTCCTGTCTTTGAATAGAATAACTTTCAGCATTAATAAAGTAATCGGGATTAAAGCCATGAAGTTTCTCCTTTTGAATAAGGATTTCAGATCCAGTTTCTGAAGCTATATCCATCAATTTTTGAAGTAAAACCGAAGGAAGTTTTTCGTTTTCTGAATATAAATCCTGACCAACAAAACTAATGTATAAATGGTCTGAAGTTGAATGTAGCACCTCAAGAAATAAAAGAGCATCATCCTCTTTTGTTATTCTGTCTCCAGGTTTAGAATCGTTTTGAATCAAATCAAAAGTGGGACGATCCGGGTTTCTTGGAAACACAGATTCATTCATTCCTAAAATTGCTACATATTTAAAAGGGATCCCCCTATATGGGATGTAAGAACTAATAACTACTCCATGACCAAACCCGCTTGAAGTCGCCTGAATATCTCCCAATTGACTTAATATCCAGTTATAAATGATAGCAAAATCTACTTCCTTCGTTACTTCACTTAGTGATAGAGCTTCTTTTAACCGATCCAATGTCGAGAAAAGAGATGTGTTATTTGAACTAATCAGACTAAAAGCAGCCCTTGTAAATACATCCATCCATAATTCAGGACTTCTTGCCTTTCTAAACTCAGCTCTTAATTCAATAAGCTGATGTATTAAAGATGATAGCTTTGAGGCAAGTTCCAGTTGATCGGTTGTTGAAACGGAATCAAATGGTATGAATTCACCAAAAGAATCAAAAGCTTCAGGTTCAGTGATATAGCCACTAATTAGAGCATTTGAAAGCTTTTTCAGAGAGAACTCAGAATCATCGTCGTCTAATCCCCAAAAGATATTATTCTGGCTAATCCAACTCTTTATAACTGAAAGTTCTTCTTCATCAAGACTAAACTTCTCCCGAATTCCTTCAAGCTCGATAAAGTCAATGAAATCATTTGCTTTAACTTTACTCTTACTCAGTTCCAGAAACTTTTTGAATGCAATGATATCTGAAGCAGAAAATAAACCTGGCACATAAGCTGGAATGGTTGGTCCGTCATTATTAGAATTGAATACACTTTGTATAAGCGGAGCATATTCTTTTATCTCCGGAACCATTACCAGGATATCTTCAGGATAAATAGAGTTGTCCGATTCCAGCATACTAAGAAGCTGATCTTTCAAAGTTTCAACTTCCCTTTTGGGACTGTGACAGGAATGAATTTCAATAAGGGTATTCGTGTTAACTTGCTTTAAAATTTTTGAAAAAATACTTCTATCACTATTACTCTCTAAGTCAATAATTTCAATCTCATCGGGTCTCAGAAACTCTGAAATCAAATTCTCTGAATTCAATTTTGGCCTACTCCATTCTTCATTCACAGAACTCCAACCTTCACTAAAAAGGTTATTGAAATCTGTATCTAAAGTGACGCTATAATAGTTTATATCAATCTGTTGAGATAAAAGAGAAAGTAGCTCCGCAAACGGTTTTGAAAACTGAGACAAACCAAAACAGGTTATTTCGGGAATTAAGAACTCTTCAGCAATATTCTCTTCTTTTATTCTTTGAAAAAGTTGCCTATAAACAAATCCACGATCCGGCACTTCACTTATTATAGAAATGCGGTCTTGTATTTCTCTCCAAATCCATAGTTGCCAGAACTCCTGAGTATTTTTTGTACTTAACGTACCTTGTTTCCATCCTTCTGTCATTTCAGGCCGGTATACCTGATAAAGATCAAACACATCCGCAAGCTGAACAGAAAAACGATAGGCTTGCATTTCATTTTTAACCTCAGGGAAGCCTTGTATTCTCCTGAAAACTTGAGGATCTGTATCCGTCAAAAAATCAAGAATTATCCATTGTAAGGGAAGCCGGTCACCGGGCAGGATTTTAGGAGTATCAGGATAGAAATTTCTAAACAACTTCCATATTAATTCTGAAGGAAGGATAAACTCAAAATTTGCTGCTATCCCCGAGTTTGCAGCTACCTGTAAGGTAAGCCATTGTTGAGCTTCCTTGTTTTGAATAACCACCCAATTTTTTTGAAATGGATGGTTTAGTTTATTTTCAGAAACATGCCTTGAAAAGGTTTCTGCAAGTTTAAATAAAGAATCAGATTTATACTGAAAAAACATTCGGGTTCCGGCATTAGAAATTGGAAGAGTATACTAAAAATGCCGTCTTGAAAACTGAATAATATTACTTTATCGCTTTTTTGAGCAACTCATTAGCCGTGTGAGAATATGAGTCTTCTTTTTCTTTAGCTATTCTTTTTATCTGCTCGATTACTTCTGTTTCCAGATAATAGCTAACTGTTTTCTTCCTGGAGAAGTTGGAAATCACACCATCCTCACCCGACCCTGATTCGGTTTGTGGTATAAAATCGAATTTTGCATCCGCTAGCGGGCGGTACCCTAATGGATTATGCCCCATCGCCGGCTTTTTATTCATTTACTTAATGGCCGTTTTTTATTTCTTTTGCCAACGCTAAATAATCCTGGGCACCATTGCTGTTCCCATCGTATTCAAAAATAGTTTTGTGGTGACTTGGGGCCTCTGCTAAAGCAACATTATCTCTGATAATAGTGTTAAACACCTTTTTCCCGAAATAATCCTTGATATGACCAACAACTTCTTTATTCAGGTTTTTACGGCTGTCATACAGAGTACAAATTATACCACCAACTTCAAGCTTGGAATTTAATCGTTGCTGTACCACTTTAATCAAATCAAGCAACTTCGATAATCCATGTAATGCTAAATACTCTGACTGTAGTACAATAAAAATATCCTCTACCGCGGTAAAAGCATTAAGGGTGAGTAACCCCAAATTTGGTGGACAATCGATAAGAACATAGTCGTAGTCGCTGCTTTCTAATTGAGTTAAAAAATTTTTCAAAAGGCTTTCACGGGCAGGCTCATTTGCCAGTTCAAGTTCTGCACCAGACAATTCCAAAGATGAAGCTATATAATCAAATCCATTATGCTTAATAACTACATCTTCAAGTTTAGTTGAACCCTTAAGCGCTTGATAAATAGTCTTATCTAACCTTTGAGAGTGCATTCTAAGAGAATAAGTAAGATTAGCCTGGGGATCTAAATCAATAAGAAGAACTTTCTTACCCAGTTTTGCTAGTCCTGCTCCAACATTAATTGTAGAAGTAGTTTTACCTACCCCACCTTTCTGATTTGTAAAAGCAATTGTCCTCATTATTCCAACTTAGTAAATGACGTATTTATTTTTTTTAGTAAGAGTTTATTCACCCGATTTGTTACACAATACAATATAATTTTTTCACTAGAAAAGAATATTTAATTAAACTTTTTTTATATAAGCAATATCTATTTTTATAGTAATTGAGAAGGTTTTATAGTTAATTTTAAAATCATTTTAACGTTACCAATCTTTTTTAGAGAATTTTATCAATTTATTTATAACTGAATTCCAATCTTTTTAGATAGCTAACTTCATTATATTTGATGTTTAAAATTCTATTACTATTACGTATTAAATGAGATTTTTTAGCCGAAAACTGATTAAGCCACAAGATTTAAATGCTCACGGCACTTTATTTGGAGGTACTGTACTCAGCTGGATTGATGAAGAAGCTGCCATTTTTGTTCTTTGTCAACTTGGCAAAGGAAATATTGTGACCAAGTATATGTCTGAGATTAATTTTGTGAATTCGGCTCAATTAGGAGAAGTAATTGAGATTGGTATGGAAACTGTTAAATTTGGAAGAACTTCTATCACTGTTAAGTGTGAAGTACGTACTAAGTTTGAAAAAAATACTATTATCACAATTGACGAAATAGTATTTGTACATTTAGATGAATTTGGGCGACCTAAGCCTCACAATATTACAGAACCAGCTAACGAATAAGTTTCATTTTGAGTAGTAAAGATAAATTGGTTGATTTTACCACCCTCAATGAGATGCTGTATGGAGAAACAGCATATATAAAAGAATTTGCAGAGGCGGCACTGACTTCTTTTGAAGAATTCCGGGAAAATTACTCCTCATATCTATTAGATAAAGATGAAGTAAATTTTAGAAAAGCTGGCCATAAAATTAAACCCGTTGCGCAAATGCTTGGTCTTGGATTAATAATTGATGAATATGAAAAGGCGAAATCATTGATCTGGGATGATAAAAACGAAGATGAATTAAAAGCTTCGTGTGATAAAATGAACTCCATTTGTAATCAAGTACTTGATGAATTGAAAGAGTTAGCAGAATAGCTTAAATGTTACTTTTCTGTGATACTTTATACTAATGGAGTAATTAGTTTTTTATTAAAACTAACGTAATGAAAGCTCCCGTTCACCCTATTCTTATTGTTGAAGATGACGAAGATTTATCAGAACTCATCAAAATTCAATTAACTGATCTCAATTTTTCTGTAGAACAAAGTTTTAACGGAATACAAGCTTTAGAAAAAGCCCAATCTTCCTCCTATTCGCTCATTATTTTGGATGTAATGCTACCCGGCATGGATGGCTTCGAAATCTGTAAAAAGGTTAGAGAAGACGATCCCCAAACACCTATTCTAATGCTTACTGCAAAAGCTGAAGAAGTAGATAAAATTATGGGACTTGAATTTGGTGCAGACGACTACCTCACTAAACCATTCAGTATCAGGGAATTAACAGCAAGAGTTAAAGCTTTACTGAGAAGGTCTCTTGCAAGCGATCAGTTAAATGATTCCGTTAATGATCATATTGAATTTGGTGAGCTTTCGATTTATCCAAATAAAAGAAATATAGTTTTGGGACAAGAACAGCTTGAGTTGACTTCCAAAGAGTTTGATTTACTCCTTCTATTTGCAAGCAATCCCGGGCGGGCTTACAGTCGTCAGGATTTGTTAGATATTGTTTGGGGCTATCAATACAGTGGATACAGTCATACTGTAAATTCTCACATTAACCGACTAAGAAGTAAAATTGAAAAAGACCCCGCAAATCCAACATTTATAAAAACCGTTTGGGGTGTGGGTTACCGTTTCACTGAAGAACATGAGTTAGTATGAATATGATAACACATAGTTTTTACGGTAAACTTTCTCTCGTATTCCTGATACTTATTTTATTTTTAGGAGGGTCACTTGCCTATATAAGTATGAAGTCCTCCCTTATGTTTGTAGAGGAAACTCAGCAAAAGGTAAATAAAGATCTTGCCTTTGAAATGGCTATGGAAATTCAGCCCTTTCTAATTGACAAGATTGATGTGGAGAATATTCAAAAACAAATAGCATACCTGCAGGGAATTAACCCGCAAGTTGATATTTATCTTGTTTCCGGTGGTGGGATGATAAAAGGAGTATTCCTGGGAGAAGAAGAAAATGCGAGCCTTGAATTCAATTATATTGATACTGAACCATTGGATTTATTTCTTTCAGGAGGAGAACTTCCAATTCTTGGTCAGGACCCCCTTCAGGGAGAATCTCTAAAACCCTTCTCTGTAGCTAATGTTTCTATAATGGGTGAAACAGGATGTTATTTATATGTAATTCTTGGTGGAAAATTATACGACGAAACAGCCGGAATGCTTGCTGAAAGTTATATCATAAAAAATTCTATGATTGGTTTGGGTATGATTCTAATAGCTACGTTGCTAATCGGGCTTCTGATTTTTCGTTGGCTTACACACCGGCTTCGATCTATGACTACCACTGTGCAGGCTTTTGAACATGGACAACTTGAAGAACGTGTTTTAGTTCAATCAAATGATGAAATTGGTCTGCTAGGGAATTCTTTCAATCAGATGGCGGATACGCTTGTTTCGAACATGGAAGAAATTAAGCAGGTTGATAAACTTCGCAGAGAACTCATTGCCAATGTTTCTCATGACCTTAGAAGTCCGCTTGCTTCTATTCAGGGATATCTGGAAACAATTCAGCAAAAGGGTAAATCTCTATCCGAAGCCGACCGCACTAAATATTATGATATTGTACTAAGAAACACCCGAAAACTTGGGAATCTGATTGCCGAACTTTTTGAACTTTCTAAACTGGATGCCAAAAATGTACAGCCTGATCTTGAACCCGTATCTATGGCTGAATTAGTTCAGGATGTGGTTGCACAATTTCAGCCCCAGGCACAGGCAAAGAGTATTTCTTTAAAAGCAGTATTACCTGATGAACCCTTAAATATGGTAAATGCTGATATCGCTTTAATGGAGCGTGCAATTTCAAATTTGATTGATAATGCTATAAAAAATACCAAGCAAAATGGAGAGGTTAAGATCATCCCTTCCAATGAAGGTAATCGGGTAAACATTAAAGTTTCAGATACGGGCGTTGGTATTCCCGAAGATCAGATTGCACGAATTTTCGATCGATTTTATCAAACAGATCCTAGTCGGACCGGTAATTCTGGTGTTGGATTGGGATTATCTATCGCTCAAAAAATCCTTGAGCTCCACGGAGCCAAACTTTCTGTTCAAAGTGTATTGAATCAGGGAACGACTTTTAGTTTTAGTCTATTACCATACAGAGACTAATAACTATGATTCATGATTTTAAAAGAAAGTGAAATTGGTGATCCTGATATCATCAAACCTGTATTAGGTAATCCATATAAAGAACCGGGGAAATTTTTAGCTGTAACAGGCTCTTCATATTTCTTTATAAAAGAGATTACTGATGCGGAAGGTAATCCTTTACCTCTCAAAAGAGATAATATGAAGGGAATTTTTCAACGTTATGAAAAAGGGTTGTTATTACTTCTGAATGGGAGTAATTACCAAAATGCCATACTTATCCCAGAAGAAAAAATAATATCTATAACAATTTCTAAAGTTGTTATAGAAAGGCAATATTTTAATTCGATAGTTTTAAAAACAGTTATGCTATTAGTAAGAATTCCAATCATTAAATTCTTGATAATGGCATTCAGATACACAAAAAGAGAAACTCAATTATCCTTTAAAACAGATTCAATTAAAGCTGAGATGTACACCAGCTTCAGTTCATTTAAAAGTCTTAGAAAGTACTTTGCTTTTTTAACACCTTCAGGAAAATTGGATATAGTTGAGAAGTGATACTTTTATGATGAGTTTGTGACTTTTATGTGATATTTGTTCGGTTTTCAGAACCTACTTTATGTTTGTAATTATTAAACAAACAAACATAAAATGAACACAAAATTAGTATTAACTCTAGCCCTTCTATCAGGTTTATTTCTGGCTTGTGATACCTCTTCAAATTCAGATGAAGATTCCCTTACTCTTGAATTAACCGGTGTAGAACCTCTTCAAAATGGCTTTCATTTTGAAGGCTGGGTAATCGTAGATGGAAGCCCGGTAACAACCGGCAAGTTTAACGTTGATGATAATGGAAACTTAGTAACATTGTCTGGTTCAGTAATCCCAAATGGTAGCTTCGAAGTCGATGCCGATTTATCTGCAGCAACCGCTTTTATTTTAACGATCGAACCTTCAGGTGATACCGATGAAATTCCCGCTGACACACATCATTTGGCTGGGGATATTTCAAATGGAAGCTCTACCCTTTCGTTTGCTCATTCAGGATCATTAGGAAATGACTTCTCAAGTGCGACCGGGTCTTATATTCTGGCTACTCCAAGCGATGACGATGGAAACAATGAAAACAGTGGAATTTGGTTCCTTGATCCTTCAGGACCAAGTGCAACGTTGAATCTTCCAACTTTACCAGCTGGCTGGAGATATGAAGGTTGGGCTGTACACAATGGAAGCCCTATTAGCACAGGAACATTTACTTCGGTAAGTGGAGCAGATGATTTAGCACCATACAGCGGAATCAATTCTACTCCCCCATTTCCAGGCGAAGATTTTCTTGTAAATGCACCAGCAGGACTTTCTTTCCCAATTGATCTTGCAGGTGGAACAGCTGTTATTTCTGTTGAACCATACCCAGATGATAGTCCAGCTCCATTTACTTTGAAGCCTTTAGTTGGACAAATCCCATTAGATGCTACCGATCGCGTGCTATACTCAACAACTAATAATTCCGGTGCTTTCTCAAGTGGTACTGTGACAATTAACTAATTCCAAGACTACTGGCATAGTCTGAACTAAAAGCTTCTTTGACGAAAGTTAAAGAGGCTTTTTTTATGTTTATGTTTTAGTTTAGGGCTAATTCATAATCAAATAAAAAATAAATGGCTGTACTTGTAACCGGGGGCGCAGGATATATCGGGAGTCACACTGTTCTTGAGTTGTTAAATGCCGGAGAACAGGTTGTAGTAGTAGATAATCTATCAAACAGTAGTGAAGAATCACTGATAAGGGTTCAACAGATTACGGGAAGAAAACCTCATTTTTACAACTTGGATTTAATCAATAAACCGGGATTGGAAGAAGTTTTTAAGGCTCATGAAATCGACTCAGTAATTCACTTTGCTGGGTTTAAAGCTGTTGGGGAGTCTGTTTCCAAGCCGATTATGTATTATCAGAATAATATTAATAGCACACTTGTACTCTGTGAAGTAATGAGAGAATTCGATGTAAAAAAGTTAGTATTCAGTTCCTCTGCTACGGTATATGGTGATCCTGCTTCTGTTCCTATTACAGAAGATTTCCCACTTTCAGCTACGAATCCATACGGAAGTACTAAACTATTTATCGAATACATTTTAAAGGACCTATGGATTTCTGATAATAGCTGGAATATTACGCTACTCCGTTACTTTAATCCGGTTGGTGCACATAAATCAGGTTTAATAGGAGAAGATCCAAATGGTATTCCGAATAATTTAATGCCTTATGTTTCGCAAGTAGCTGTAGGAAAACTGGAACAGCTTTCTGTTTTTGGGGATGACTACCCTACTAGTGATGGTACCGGCGTTCGGGATTATATACATGTTGTTGATTTAGCTTTAGGTCACCTGAAAGCTCTTGAACATCTTGAAGGTGCAAACGGAGGAGTTAATGTATTTAACCTTGGTACAGGAAATGGTTCAAGTGTTTTGGAAATGATTAAAGCATTTGAGGAAGCATCAGGCAATAAAGTGGCCTACAAAATCGGTCCCCGTAGACCCGGAGATATTGCAGAATGTTATGCTGATCCAAAACTTGCCAAAGAAGAACTTGGATGGGTTGCCGAAAGAGGAATTAAAGAAATGTGTGAAGATGGTTGGCGCTGGCAAAGCAATAATCCGAATGGGTACAAATAGAAATTAAATTCCAAATCACAAATTCCAAAATTCAAACAAAAGTTAAATTCCAAGCTCTAAATTCCAGGATTAAAAATTGAGAATTGGAGCTTGTTTGGATTTTGAAGTTTGGAATTTGAGTTTTTTTGGATTTCCTCCTTGGAGTTTAGTCCTCACTACTCTTATCTTTGATGCCTTACAAAAGCCAAAGTGGTGGAACCTACCTTCGCAAATGCTCCGGTAGGCAGGTTGGATATACTTTATTTATTGATTAGCCAAAGTGGCGGAACTGGTAGACGCGCACGACTCAAAATCGTGTTCCTTCGGGAGTGTGGGTTCGATTCCCACCTTTGGTACAAAGCCTCTAAACATGTGTTTAGAGGCTTTTTTTATAGGTTTTTGAATGATTGAATTAGCTTATAAAATCTCATAAATAGTGTTCTTCCAAGGTAATTTTATCCCATTTAATGCTATGTACTTACCACTTTTGAACTTCTATGTCATATATTCACCTATTCGTACTAATGTTTGTCTAAGCAAATGATATTATGAGCTTTTTTGAAAAAAAAATTAGTAACCTTGTTTTAGAAGATATCGAATGGTTAATAAAAAACGAGATAACTGAAAGCGAGAAACTGGAGTTTAAAAGCAACCCGAATAAGGAAAATGCTGAACCATTTTGGAATGGAAAACGACTAAGTAATCATGGGAAAGAAAAAATCCTTAAAGAGGTCGTTTCTTTTGTTAATTCAATAGGTGGTCGTTTAATATTGGGATTAGATGAGATTGAAAATGAAGAAGGAAAAGTTATACCAACAGCTATTACACCAATTCAAAACGCAGCTAAACTTGTTAGTTCATTAAATAATGTACTACATCAATCAATTGAACCAACAATTACTTTTGAAGAACCAATAATTATTGATCTACCTGAAGAAAACTCATCAATAGTTGTTTATGAATTTATGCAATCCCCTTTTTCACCGCATAGAAGTAGTAAAGACAATCGGTTTTATACTAGAAGATTAGACAAGTCTGAATCAATGACAGTTAATGAGATTCGAAACAATCTACTTAAGTCTTTAGATAACGAAAAAAGGATTGAAGAAAATTTCTCTAAAGCCAAATTAACCTTTATAGAAGATTTTGGAGAAAAGTATCATTACTTCTATGCTCATCCACATTATGAGAATTATAAAACACTTGGTTGTAACCTTACATTAGTACCTATTCACGAAATGTATTATCCAAAGTTGTTTAATGAACTCAATAACGGTGATATAAAAGGTAAATGGATTTCTAAATTTGGTGATGATGAAAGGGTATTCTCTTCAAGTTTGTATAAAGATAAAAAGCCAATACTTCGTGGTGTAAGATTTACTATCCCTAATGAGAATTTATACAGTTCTATTATTGACTTATTCGAAAACGGGACTATATCAATATCTAGATTTCAAACTTCAGATTTTAGTACTTCTGGAGTTGGATTTTATGAAATCATGAAGAGTTTTGCAGAAGCATTTAGCTTGATCAAAAAACTAAATAAAATTGATACAGTTGATTATGCAATTCAAGTGATGTTCTATTCAAAAGATAGCTTAATCCTTTCGTTACTGAATCAATCCTATAGATTAAGTTCAGATTTTATCCCAAAGAGTGAACTTATCCTACCTAATTATCTTTTTTTATCTAGCAATGATAATTCTGATTTATTTAAAGCGATTAATCAAGACATCTATAATATTTGCGGGAAATACTTCAGTCATCCAGATTTTACGGCATATTTAAAATTATAATTATTACATAAAAATTGGGGTTTACTTTAATTCTGAAAAGGGATAGACTCCAACTGTAATGAATTTACACAAAATTAATATCACCTCTTCAAATTCTATCGTGATGACCACCATTACGATGATTACTATTATTACCCCTTAGGGGGTACATATTTACATATCACATCTTAGGATATATTCCTACCTTCATCGTCTCACAACTCACAACGTTCATCGAAAGTCGTAATGCTAGTTTTAAAATTCGGGGGTACTTCTGTAGGAAGTGCTGAAAGCCTCACCCTTGTCAGGGAAATTGTTACTAAAAAATCTAAGTCTGATTCACTTACCGTAGTAGTTTCAGCTCTTGGCGGTATAACCAACAACCTGGTTAATTGTGCAAACCTTGCTGCTTCAGGTAATGAATCGTACGAAAACATTCTTCAGGATGTCGAAAACCGTCATATTTCTCTTTGTAATGTTCTCATCCCTGTTTCTCTTCGTAGTCAAACCATTACCAAAGTAAAGTTTCTGCTCAATGATCTTGAAGATATATGTCGTGGAGTATTCCTTATTCAGGAGCTCTCCCCTCGTTCTAGTGATCATATTCTAAGTTTCGGGGAACGACTCTCATCCACAATCACCAATGATTATTTTAAAGCAGGTGATTTGGATGTGAATTTGCTTGATCCCAGAAAAATCATCAAAACGGATGGACAATTCGGGAATGCAGTGGTGGATCTGGAACTCAGCTATTCAAACATTCAAAAAGAATATGAAACTCATGCACAAGTAAGTATTTGTCCGGGTTTCCTTGCTTCTTCCAACATTGATAATCTTACCACAACCTTAGGTCGTGGCGGGTCTGATTACACTGCCGCCCTTCTAGCAGCTGCTCTTGAAGCACAATGCCTTGAGATTTGGACGGATGTGAGTGGTATGATGACTGCTAACCCCAAACTGGTTCCTTTGGCACATCCAATCAAAGAACTTTCTTATGAAGAAGCAATGGAGCTTTCTCATTTTGGAGCTAAAGTAATTTATCCACCTACCATTCAACCGGTTCTGGATAAAGAAATTCCTGTGTTAATTAAAAATACGTTCTCTGTAAATGATGAAGGTACCTTAATCTCAAAAGATGGAATGATCAATGGTCATTGGATCAAAGGTATATCGTCGATTGATGATGTAGCCATGTGCACCCTTTCCGGTTCAGGTATGGTTGCTGTTCCTAACTTTTCGTACCGACTCTTTTCAGCGTTAAGTCGCGAAGAAGTAAATGTGATTATGATAACACAAGCTTCAAGCGAGCACACTATTACCGTTGGAATTGATCGCAAGGATGCTGAAAGAGCCCGGAAAAGCATTGAATCCGAATTTGAGCATGAACTAAGACAAAGAAAAGTTAACCCGCTTGATGTGGAAACTGAGCTCTCCATCGTAGCACTTGTTGGCACAAAAATGAGGCAACAAGTTGGTGTTAGTGCCACCCTTTTTGAAACACTAAGCCATAATGGTATTAATGTTAAAGCAATAGCCCAGGGATCTACCGAATTAAATATCTCCGTAGTTGTTGACAAGAAGAATCTGAGTAAATCCCTTAATTCATTACATGAAAGCTTCTTCTTGTCAGATTTGAGGAAATTCAACCTCTTTATGATTGGAGTTGGTAATGTTGGAAAAAGCTTCCTTTCTCAGATTCAAAAACAGCAGGAATTTCTTGCTAATGCATTCCAGGTAAACCTTAATATCTCAGGCTTAGCTAATTCCAGAAAGATGTACTTTAGTGATGATTCCATTGATTTAGATAATTGGGAACAGTTATTAGAGTCAGATGGTAAAGCAATGACTTTAGATTCATTTACCGATACAATGGCGGGAATGAACCTCAGAAACAGCATATTCATTGATTGTACAGCCAGTGAAGAAATCCCGAAGCTATATGAAAAAATTCTTTCAAACAGCATTTCGGTCGTAACACCAAATAAAATCGCCTGCTCTTCAGACTTCAATACCTATTTAGGTTTAAAGAAAACCGCTACTAAATACCGGGCACGCTTTCTCTTTGAAACTAATGTGGGAGCCGGACTTCCGGTTGTTTCTACCGTAAGTGATTTGCTAAAAAGCGGCGACCGGATTCACAAAATTCAGGCGGTACTTTCCGGAACGTTAAATTTTCTTTTTAACACTTACGATGCCACTCAAAAATTCAGTGATGTAGTTAAAGAAGCCAAAGCAGCAGGATACACTGAACCCGATCCAAGGCTGGATTTAAGTGGTAAAGATGTAATGCGTAAAATCCTGATTCTGGCCCGCGAAAGTGGATATAAATTAGAACTGGATGATATTCAGAATAATCCATTTGTTCCCGAGGAATGTATGAATACCGATTCTATTGAGTCTTTTTATGAAAAGTTGGATGAATACGATGAGGTGTTTCAAAATATCTATAAAAAAGCTTCAGAAGAAGGAAAAAGGATAAAGTATGTAGCTACATTTGAACAAGGAGAAGCTAAAACCGGACTTGAAAGTTTTGGTCCCGAACATCCTTTTTATGAGCTTCATGGAAAGGATAATATTGTACTGTTTCAAACCAGTAGATATCCGGAACAACCATTGGTAGTGAAAGGTGCCGGAGCCGGAGCTGAAGTAACTGCTTCGGGAATCTTTGCTGATATCATGAGAATTACATCAATCTGATTATGGATCAAATTAACGTTTTTGCCCCGGCAACGGTAGCCAATGTAGGTTGTGGATTTGATGTGATGGGATTCGCCATTGAATCGATTGGAGATGAGATTAGCATCAAAAAAACGGGAAAACCCGGACTTAAAATTACTGAAATAACCGGTTGTGAAGGTCTTCCCACAGACCCAGAGAAGAATGTAGCTACTATTGCTATTCAGGCTCTGTTAGATTCTTTGAATAACAAAATTGACTATGGTTTTGAACTTAAACTAAGTAAGAATGTAATGGCCGGAAGTGGTTTAGGTTCAAGTGCTTCCAGTTCAGCAGCAGCCGTACTTGGAGTAAATGAGTTAATAGGAAAACCTTATTCAAAAAAAGAGTTGGTTCAATTTGCCATGGAAGGAGAAAGAGCAGCTTCAGGACTTCCTCATGCTGATAACGTTGCCCCTTCCCTTCTTGGGGGTTTTACCCTTGTGCGAAGCTACAATCCGTTAGATATCATTGAGTTGGACTACCCGAAAGAACTATACGTTTCTATTGTTCATCCTCAAATAGAAGTGAAAACTTCTGATTCAAAAAAAATCCTGAAAAGAGAAATAACTCTGAAAGATGCAATTACTCAATGGGGAAATGTAGGAGGTTTAGTTTCCGGGCTTGCGAAAGGAGATTATGGATTAATTGGCCGATCATTGGAAGATGTAATTGCAGAACCGGTCCGCTCAATGTTGATTCCCCTTTTTCATGAAGCCAAAGAATCTGCATTGAATGAAGGCGCTTTAGGATGCAGTATATCCGGTTCCGGACCCTCCATTTTCGCTTTATCAAAGTATAAAAATACGGCTAAAAACATTGGTGAGGCCTTTAAAAATGTATACCACTCCAATGAAATTGAAGCGAATGTATATGTGTCTAATATAAACCCAATTGGTGCGGAGATCATCAAATGAAATATTACAGTACCAATGGAAAAGTAGAACCTGTTTCGTTCAAAGAAGCAATTTTTAAAGGATTACCGGATGATAATGGTTTATTTATGCCGGAAATGATCCCAACACTTCCTCCCTCCTTTTTTGAAGAGATTTCTACCCTAAGCTTACCCGAAATTGGTTTCGAAGTTATTAAACCATTTGTAAATGGAGAGATTCCTGATTCAGAACTAAAAGAACTTATTGAAGATGTTCTGAGCTTTGATATTCCTTTGGTAAAAGTAAAAAATGGAGTGTATTCTTTAGAGCTATTTCATGGACCAACTCTTGCTTTTAAAGATGTTGGAGCACGTTTTCTTGCACGTTCATTAAGTTACTTTACCAGGAAAGAAGAAAAGAAACTTACCGTATTGGTTGCCACTTCAGGTGATACAGGAAGTGCTGTTGCTAATGGCTTTTATAACGTCCCGAATATTGATGTCATCATCCTTTATCCAACTGGAAAGGTAAGCGCATTTCAGGAACAACAAATGACCACTCTTGGAGGAAATATTACTGCTCTGGAAGTTGATGGAACTTTTGATGACTGTCAAAAGCTGGTTAAAGAAGCATTTTTGGATGAAGAACTAAAAGCTGAACTAAATCTGACTTCAGCCAACTCAATAAATATGGCCAGACTGCTTCCGCAGAGTGTGTATTATTTTTATGCCTGGGCTCAGCTCTCGCAAGAGGATAAAAAGAAAGTTGTGTTTTCTATACCAAGTGGTAATTATGGGAACTTATCAGCCGGATTAATTGCCCAAAAGATGGGACTCCCAATCCATCACTTTCTTGCCTGCTCTAATGCCAACGATACCGTTCCTCTTTATCTTTGGAATGGCAGGTTTCAGCCTAAGCCCAGTGTAGCTACGATCTCAAATGCCATGGATGTTGGAAACCCCAGTAATTTTGTAAGAATGCTGGATATATTTGATGGAAGCCATTTAGAAATGAGTAATACCATTTCAGGGTATGCCTATACCGACGAAAGTACCCGAAATACTATCCAAAAAGTGTATGCTTTGACGGGATATATATTAGATCCGCATGGAGCTGTAGGTTATATGGGTTTGATAGATCATTTGGCGTCAAATGAAGGAACCGGAATTGTTTTGGAAACTGCCCATCCTGTTAAATTCAATCAAACCGTAGAACAGGAAATCGGGATGAGAGTAGCCTTACCTTCTCATGTAGAGTCCACCAATCTGGAAAAGAAAAGTGTTTCATTTTCAACTGATTTTGCTGATTTTAAATCGTTTTTATTAGATGAATAACTCCTTTTTATGAGATTAGTTGGGATTCTGGATTTTAAAACCCCATTGGTAGTAGCGGTTGTTTCTATTGTTATTTCAGAAATGCTATACCTTTCAATTGCTTTTTTTATCCTGAATAATGTAGATATCTCTGGTGTTATTTTTTCCTTTGTGATTCCCGCAGTTATTTCCTATCCCATTGCAAATACTAAGCAAAAACAAATAAGAAAAATAAACGAGCAGAAAGAAGAACTCGAACATCTGAATAGAATTAATAAGCGTTTATTTTCAACTATTGCACATGATATTCGTAGTCCAATTTCAAGTGCTTCCATGTTAATTGACCTGTGTCTAAGTGGCTCTTTTTCTCCGAAAGAAAGTAAAGAACAACTTGAAGAGCTTTCATCAAACATCACAGTATTGCTCGTTTTTTTAGACGACCTATTAATCTGGAGCAAGAAACAAATTGAAAGAGAGCCCCTTAAACCTGAGTTATTTTCTACAGAAGATCTACTTTTACAGCATATTGAACTTTATCGAAAAATTGTTTCACAGAAGGGAATCAATTTGAAAGTTGGAAACATAGACTCTTCCCTTTTTATTGATAAAGGTAGTTACTCTTTTGTAATCAGGAACCTACTGCACAATGCTATAAAATATACTCCTGAAAATGGTTTGATTGAGATATCTATAGATGAAGAAGATCAGTTTATACGAACTGTGATAAAAGACACCGGGGTAGGCATTCCTGATGAAAAAGTGAAAAGCATTCTTAATAAAAAAGATTATACCTCTTCAACGGGTACCAAAGATGAGAAAGGCACAGGATTTGGATTAAAAACAGCTATAGAATATTTGGAAGAACAAAACGCAAGAATTGAGATAGATTCTGTTCTGAATGAAGGGACTAAAATTTCAGTGTTAGTCCCAAACCATTCCAAAAATTGAAAATTAATACAAATACCTGGAACCGAGTACGATATACATTCTATCGTCCCTTTTACGATCTAATTGCCATCTACTTCCGATCATTCAGAAAACAATCCATAGAAAGTTTAACCCTTAAACCAGAGGATAAAATACTTATTCTTGGTGCTGGAACCGGACTGGATCTGGAATTCTTAACAAATCAAAAGCACATATATGCCATTGATATTACTCCTGCAATGGTTGATGAATTAAAAAGAAGAGCAGATGATTTCAGTATCGATGTAGTCGCTGAAGTTATGGATGGTAGTAACCTCGATTTTGAAAGTAATTATTTCGATGCTGTAATCCTCCACCTGATCGTTGCGGTGATACCAGATCCTGTTTCCTGTCTTCAGGAAACAGAACGTGTGTTAAAGCCTGGTGGGGTATTTACCATTATGGATAAATTTGTTCCTTCAGGACAAAAACCGGGTATTCTTAGAAAGCTAGTGAATCCGTTGGCCAATCTTCTGGCTACGAACCTGAACAGAGATATAGATGGGTTACTCTCTCATACTAACCTAATCAAGAAGTCTGATAAAAAACTCAGATCTATTTTCCGACTTATTAACGGGATTAAATAGAATAAAACTTCTAAAGCAAATTGTTAATACTTCCCTATAAGAACTATATTGACACCAATAAGGCTTTAGAACGGAGACTATAAATGAGTGACAAACTTGATTTCCCGGATATTCAATCCTGGGAACCTATTCTTGTTATTAAAGAACGTGTTTTAGACCGGTCTCTATTATTTGCTGCAATACTTGCCTCTTTGGCATTTATAATCGCTTCATTCATTTCTCCTACTTATGGATTTTCCCCCGGCTTTTATACCGATATTGTATGTCTAATCGGATTGTATGTTGTTTATTATTTCCGTGAGAAGGCTCCTTTGCGCTTTAAATTATCAGCCATTATCGTATTTGTCTTCGTATTATTTATTTCAAGTCTGGTTCAGTATGGTACGGTTTCCACTCAATTAACACTTTCCATTCTTATTCCTTTTCTTACCATTCTTGCATACAATTTAAGAGTAACACTTATAGTGATGGCAGGAGTAATCCTATCATTTGGGATTATTGCTTTTCTATACATAAATGGTACAATTGAATCGAGAATAGAAAATCCTCTGAATGATTTAATAACTCTTTGGACAACGACTGGAATAGTAATCTTAGTTTCAAGTTCTATAATCGTACTAATGATGAATCGGTACAATGAAGAAATGATTGGGATTGTTGGTAAACTCAAAAAAAGAGATAAAGAGCTTGTCGGACATCTTGAAGAAAAGACAGTAATGATTCAGGAAATTCATCATCGCGTTAAAAATAATCTGGCTGTTGTATCAGGGTTATTAGAACTACAGGTACTGAATATTGATGACCCCGACCTCCAAAAAACAATGCAGAAGAGTGTAAACCGTATTCTTTCGATAGCAAAAGTTCATGAGAAACTATACCAGTCAGAAGACTTTAATAAAATCCCGTTTAAAGAGTATGTGGATGATCTGTCGAATGTAATTTTGGCCTCGATGAATTCCGAGCGCTTAGATATTACATTTGAAAGCGAAATTGAAACCGAGTTCTTAAGCATCAACAAAGGCGTTCCTATTGGAATCATTTTCAATGAGTTGATAACAAACTCAATTAAATATGGTTTTAAGCCGGATAAAGATAATAGAATACTAATCTCTATCTCAGAACATGAAGATATGATCCATGCTACTTATTCAGATAACGGTGTTGGTATAGAAAATTTTGAAGAGGCAGCTTCCTCCAGTCTTGGTTTCTCAATCATAGGATCCCTTCTATCACAAATTAAAGCAGACTATAGCTATGAAACTCAAAACGGATTTAAGTTGAGTTTTTCATTCCCTTCAGAGATTTAGTTGATCATATATTTAGTTCTTTAAATCTCATAAGAACTATTTAATACTCTTATAAATGCTATCAATATTAATAAACGAATCATTTTTCATTGTTGTCCATTTATATAATTGAATATCAATTAAACAATATTGTAAATGGATACACTTACTTTAAAAACTGACGAACTAACAATTGAAAAAGATCAGATTAATAAGATCGGGTTGGACAATGAGAAAAGTCGTGAACTGGCAAATCATCTTAATAATCTATTAGCCAATTATTCGGTGTTCTATCAAAACGTAAGAGGATATCACTGGAATGTGCAGGGCGATCATTTCTTTACCCTTCATGAAAAATTTGAAGAACTATATGATGACTTGTTTGAAAAAATTGATGAAATCGCAGAGCGTGTATTAACACTTGGATTTCATCCAGATCATAACTTTACTAAATACCTTGGGATATCCGAGATTCCTGAAAGTCATGAAGTTAAAAATGGTTCGAAAGCCGTAGAAGAAATTTTGAGTGCTTTTAAGGCAATTTTGCAAAAACAACGGACTATTTTAAATCTCTCTGATCTTGCAGATGATGAAGGTACCAATGCGCTGATGAGTGATTATATCACCGAACAGGAAAAATTGGTTTGGATGTATACTTCCTTCCTGAAAGAGCCTGAAATCTGATTAAATCTTTTTACCCAAAGCTGATATCCTGCCTTAGAAATAAGGTGGGATTTTTTTTATTCTGTATTATGCTTTCTGATCCGGAACATTTCTATACCTCTAAAACTGAACCTGTCCAAAGTTGCCTGTACACATTAAGGGAAATAATTTTGGATTTCGATTCTGAGATATCAGAAACTATAAAATACGGCATGCCCTGCTTCGTATATAAAAAGAAACATTTTTGTTATTTATGGACAGATAAAAAAACAGGACATCCGTATATTTTGATTGTGGAAGGAAATAAAATAAATCATCAATCATTAAGAAAAGGCAATCGTAAACGCATGAAGGAATTCCCCATCGATCCCGGTAAAGACATTCCGATACAATCCATTCAGGAAGTTTTTAATCAAGCTTTAACCTTCTATATGTGATTCGAGATTTGATACGACACTACCTTTCATTTTTAGTTATATGTGTAGTTGCAGGATTACAGTTTTCCTGTACCGAGATTCAATCCAAAACCCCTTCCCCTTCTACAGAAGTTAAAGAATCTGTTGTCGATGATTCTTTAGCATTATTTCTATCGGATTTTGAACGGGATTTTATCGCCGGATTACGAAATAAGCGCATCCCTGGTGCTGGAATAGCCATTGTAAAAGACGGACAAATCATTCTTCAAAAAGGGTTCGGAATTAAAAAAAGAGGTGAACCGGATACCGTTGATGAGCATACTATTTTCAGGTTGGGAAGTGTTTCCAAAGGTTTTGCTTCTGTGTTAGCGGGCACCTTTGTTGAGGATGGGGAGTTGGAATGGGAAGGAATTGTTTCAGATTACCTGGAAGAATTTGAACTTAATGATGCTGATCAAACAAATCGCGTACAGATTAAACATATCCTTTCGCATACTTCCGGACTTCCACGTCATGCCTACACGAATCTTATTGAAGACGGTCTTTCAATAAACAGAATTATTTCCCGACTAGACCGCGTGCCCTTGATTGCAAAGGAAGGCGAGCAATTAGCTTATCAAAACGCCGCGTATTCAGTAATTGAGAAAGTACTGGAAGCACAAACAGACATCGATTTTAACACGTTACTTCAGGAAGAATTGTTCGAACCTTTGAAAATGACTAACTCTTCTTCTACCTATGAGATAATGTCTTTTTCTAAGAATAAGGCGATGCCCCATGTATATCATTCCAGACAACGAGGTCGGGTTTCTATTCCAATTTCAAAGAAATATTACAACGCAGTTTCATCCGGTGGAATTAATGCTTCTGCTGCTGATATGGGCAAATGGTTACTACTCCTAACCGGATACCACCCGGAAATCATAAGCGAAGAAACTCTGGATGAAATTTTTGAACCTCAGGCTACTATCAATAATAAACGATTCAGCCGACACTGGGATGGAGTGAATGAATCACACTATGGACTAGGTTGGAGAGTACTGGATAATGATGGTCAGCGCATCGTATATCATGGTGGTTATGTAAATGGATACCGAAGTGAGATTGCTTTTGCTCCCGATCAGAATCTTGGAATCTGTATTATCATAAATGCTAATTCCAGCTACCCACTTGAAGTAATTCCTGATTTTTTTAATGGAATTCCTGATTAATTTTCAGGTGTGGTCCAGCCATTGTCGATCATCCAGTCTTTTAGTCGCTGAGGCCAGCTATTAATTGCGCGTTGCTCAAAACGATCTCCCATGTTAAATCCATGTCCACCACCCGCAAGGAAATGGGCTTCTACACTTGCTCCTGCTTCCCGATATGCTTTTAGTAATTTGAAAACAGGCTCTGAGCAACAACCATCATCATTAGCGGTTAATGCAAACAATGGAGGAGCATTTTTGTCAACTTGTTCAGGAATCAAAAGTGGTCCGGGATAAATCAAAATCTGAAAAGCCGGATTTGAATTTTCTTCATCTACTTCATCTTTAACCACCTGAAACTCGTCACCTTCTCCATAAGCCATCATTGCAACTGTTTCTCCACCCGCAGAAAATCCCATTACACCAATCCGATTTTTATCTATTCCCCATTCTTTTGCATGTGCTTTCACCAAACGAATTGCCCGGTGAGCATCCTGAGGGGTATGAATATCCAATGAATATGGAGATCCTTCTTCTCTTGCCAGCCTGTATTTAACCACAATTCCTGTAACCCCAAACTCATTAAAAAATTTGGCTGCTTTTGTTCCTTCTTCATTAATTACCAGCTCTCTGTGTCCCCCTCCGGGGAAAATAATAACCGCCGCGCCATTTGCATTTCCATCCTCAGGCAAATACACCGTAGCTGAGGGGTTATGAATATTTTTTACCCACCAATCGGCGGCTTGCTCGGGTTCATCCTTTCTATCTTCAAACCCCGGAGCTCCATTTTCCCAAAGAGGAATAATCAATGGACTCTTTTGTGTATATCCATTCATTGTAAATAAAAAAACAGATAACACTACTATCGATTTTAATGTAGTTTTTCTTTTCATTTTTAGATCTATTTAACTTCGAAGTGCAACTAATATACAATGAACAAATTCCAAAACATCCGCTTTTCTTCTGTTGGTGATTTTCTGGATTATATCCCAGAAGAAGAACGGATTATAGTTGAAGAACTAAGAAATCTGGTATTCGAGTGTATACCTGATATAAAGGAAAAGCTCTCTTATAATGTCCCTTTTTACTCCAGAAAGAAAAGAATTTGCTTCATCTGGCCTTCATCCATTCCCTGGGGTAAGGTAAAGGAGAATGGAGTTCAAATCGGTTTTACTAACGGACATTTAATTCATGATTATGCCGGTATTCTGGAAAAGTCTGATCGGAAACATCTACATAGTTGTACTTTCTTCTCTGTTGATGAAATAGACTTCGAAGTATTACGTGATTATTTATTTGAAGCGTTGGAACTGGATAACGGGATTAAACAAAAGTAATGTGTCATCCTGAACTTGTTTCAGGATCTTAAGTAATGGCTTTGATAGCGTCTTAAACCTACATTCAATTAATAAACCTTACTAAGATTCCGGATCAAGTCCGGGATGACCTTAGTTGTCATTTCGAGTGAGTTTGATGAAATCAAATGATCGAGAAATCTAAAGAGTAACGAAAAATTTTCGACCCTTTAGATTTCTCCTCACTAACTTTCGTCGAAATAACAGGGTTATTTAAAACTCAAACTTCCCGACCGCAGCTTCACAGCCTTCCCAATTAATTCGGATATTTTCAGGATCAGATAAAGAATCTTCAGGGTCAAGTTTGCCTGGAAATCCAGTCCAACGTTCCGGACCATAAAAGTCACCCGTTTCTGCTTCCGGATCTGCACAACATCTTATGATACCGGTTGCTCCGTCTTCTGCAGACTGTGCGTTTTGCATTAATCCGGAATCTTTTTCCATCCCTCCTGTTTTGGCGGTGGTAACCTGAAGCTGTGTAGCTGCAAGTCCGGGATGAGCCAGTAAAACTTTGATATTCTCAATTCCATGCTCTTCCAGTTTCTCAATCAAACCATAGGTAAAAGCGCAATTTGCGAGTTTGGTTTGTCGGTACCGATACCATCTTGGTCCCTGGAAACTCATGTTTTCTTCTTCCGTGCCATCGCCTCCAAGGTCGCCGCCTCTTTGTTCGAAATACTTCATCTCCAGATCTGCCCCTAATCGAGCCATAGAAGAATGATTTACTATTCTTCCTTCTTTACTTTTTTTGAGTAATGGAAAAAGTCCGTTTGTAAGCAGAAAATGAGAAATGCAGTTGGTTTGAATTTGTACATCATAGCCGTCTTTGGTTGCCTGATCGGGCATAGCCATTACTCCGGCGTTATTGCACAGCACGTCGAGCACATCAAACTCATTCGTTATTGTATTGATTGCAGAACGAACACTTTCAAAATCCTGCAAATCACACTCGACTTTATGAAAAATCCCTTCAGGTACTTCGTCTTTTAAAGATTCGAGTGCTGAGTCTGACCGATCACTTTTCCTGTTTAGTAACAGAACAGTAGCGCCCAGTTTTGCCATTTCTCTGGCACAGACATAGCCTGTTCCACTGGTTGTACCGGTAACAGCTACTACTTTTCCACTTATATCCTGAGTGTGATTATCAATTACCGTTTGGAGATGTTTGGTTTCGATGGCAGCTGACATTAATTCGTATTTTGTTAATGGTTATTGGTTAACTAAAGTGAATCTTCTGAAGTTCAAAAGAAAGTGATTTTGATGAAGAGATTGTAAACTTATTCTCTTTTTTAATTAGATATAAAAATTCATAGGTCATCCTGAGCGAAAGCGAACCTGCCTGTGGTAGGCAGGGGATCTGCAAAACTATTTAATAGGTTAGACTTTATTTCTGCAGATTCTTCGTCCCGATAAATCGGGATTAGAATGACTTTAGAGTTTAAAACCTGGTATTAATCTGTTGAAGTGAATTTACCATTCTCCAAAAAATGAATTACCTGATTGATAACCTCCTCTTTTCTGAGGATAAAAGTATGAGATACGGGAACTTCCAGATGATCCTTCATACCTTCCAGTTTTGTACTTTCAACGGATACTTTGCCATCATCCGGATTTGGAAGCATGGTAGAAAGGATTGGATTCACCGTTTTAGTTCCTGCAATAATCCCAACTTCATAAGTTACAGGTCCCAAGCTTTTGGGAACACTGGAAGAATCCGTTCCAAGTTCTTGTCCGGCTGGACCGTTGATCCACTCATACAAGATATTGTCTTTAAGTTCGTCTGTAATTTCACTCCCATTATTTGGCGGAGCCAGCATCACCACCCTTCCCAAAGTGGATAAGGAATCCGTGCTTAAATATTGACGAACAAGAATTCCGCCAAGAGAATGAGTAACGAAATGTATGGTGGAGGAATCCGGACATTCTTTGATGGATGTTGGTATTACCTTTCTGGCCAGAGAATCGATGGCGTATTTAGTAGATGGATAAGAATTATTGACCACCACATATCCACTATCGGAAAGTACGTGCTCCATTTTAGAAAAAGAATACTCACTCCGTGCCAGTCCATGTACTAAAACAACACAATCTGAAGCCTTAGACTGACCAAAAGGAAATAAAAAAATCAGGCACAGAAAAAATACTCTAAACATGGCAAAGGGATTTCATTCGAATCCCCTACGGAAGAAAACGAGAGTTGTTTAAGCCAGTTTAATCTCGTTCCAAAGGTCTCCTTCGGAATGACGAGTTGAGGCTCTGCCTCATTGGAAGCAGAGCTTCCATGAATGCGTCACGCAGCAGAGCTACGTAACGAGGGGAAACAAAATCAACAAGTACTAGTCATCCCGGACTTGATCCGGGACTCAGAGCTTTAAAAAAAAGAATTAAACTAAAATCTAACTCCAGATTCCCACCTTCGTGGGAATGACAGATTTTATAAGAAAATTTAGGAGTTTGAAATGTTGAAACTGAAGTAGAAGCTGGACTTAAAAACCTCAGAATACATTATAACCTTTGGAATAAACTCAGACATCTTTTTTGGGATTGTTTACAGAAAGCTTCTTAAAGATCAGGTTTACAACAAATAGTCCGGCAAAAATACAGAGGATCATTAACCCAACTTCAAGGATGTAATTAGACCAATAGTTCTCGAATGGATCTTCAATATCTAAAAAGGATTCATATACAATAATCCCAAGCAATGCCCCAAAGAAAGACTGAATAAACTGTTTTGTCTTCATATTTAGATTTTAAGTAAAAATTACTTATTTATTTTTTTATCTCGTTCCGAAGGTCTCCTTCGGAACGACTAATTGAGGCTCTGCCTCATTGTAAGCAGAGCTTCCAGGTGTGCATCACGCAGCAGAGCTACGTGACGAGGAGAAGTAACTGATAATTTTATTGCTCACATGCTTGCCAGCAAATCCTACCTGCGTCGGACCTAAAACGCTTGTTATACCAATATTTAATATTGAGTTTATTAATTGATTCCATCTAAAACAATAGTTTCAATTTTATCTAATGCAAGCTCAAAATTATAGTTTGGTAAATAAACCAAATACGTATCTGGTTCCCTTGAATCTCTCCTGAGGAGAATATCAAGTGTATCGTTTTTGGCTATAATGCTAACCAAATATTTGGTTTGAGGGCTCGATTTATTTGGGAAAATGAAGCCGTCGATTTCGGTTAAATCAATGAGCAGTTGTTCAGAATTAATATTCAAATCTTGTCCATTTATCAAGACTTTTGACTCTGCTTGTAAAGCTAATTCAACAGTATCGTTAATCTTTGAACGAAGTAAATCTTTAATAGCTGCGTTGAGAAGCATTGTAAAAACAGCTGTCAAAAAGAGAAGCCCAAAACCAATAAGTACTTTGGTTATATGTTTAGATTTGAAGAATAGAAAAAAAGAAATGAACAAAACCCCAAATAAACCAAGAAATACATAACTGATGTTTTGTCTTATGTCAATTAGAAGCTCAATCATGGTTAGGAGTAGAGAGACTTTGTGTCATTGGTATAACGACCCGGCGTTTAAGTGGTGCAGGTCCTCAATTTTTGTTAAAGTAACTGAATTAGTTCCTTGTCCACAAGCTTTCCGGCAAATCCTAACTGCGTCCGACTTGAAACGTATGTTAGGTACTTCTTGGATACTTTTCATAAGCTAATTTACTTATTTCATGCTCAGGAAATCCTTGAGATCTTAATTCTGTAAAATAACTAGCTCTTATTGATGCCAAGTCATCAAAAGGTGCCTTATTTAAAATTTCTTTTTTCTCTTTTTCCAAAAGTAACCCCCAGTCTTCTTTTAATTCAGACAAAAGTTCAATTTGTTTTTTAAATAAAAGCCTTCTTGTGTCTTGACCCTCAATTCGATTTTCCAATTCAAAATACATTGCTACATGAAAAGTTAAATCTTTGCTTATCCAATAAAGTAATTCATCCTCTTTATGAGTAGATCTTCTGCTGAACTCTCTACCTCTTTCAGATTTAACATAGTCATAGAATTTATAGCTGATTTCAATATGTGGAGTACCGTCACCTTTACTACTTCCAATAGTAGGAAGGAATTCTAATTGCTCGAAACCAATTGCTTTAGCAATGTCTAACATAATCGTATTGAGCTGTTCCGAGTTTAGCATGTGAAATACCTAACATAATATTATCCAACCAAGAATCGGGAATTAATTCTACTAACGCCAATTAAATCAAGGGTATTATAAGCGGATGTACTTTCAATAAAATCCCGATAACCTTCCTCCTGTTTATTTCGTAGGTTCGGGTTGTTGTTAACCAAATTCTGAACTCATGAGTATCATTCGAATCATTTGCGCCATTTTCCTTCCGCCCCTTGGCGTATTTCTTACCGTAGGACTAGGCGGAGCTTTCTGGCTGAATATTTTATTAACCCTTCTCGGCGGACTTCCCGGAATTATCCATGCCGTTTGGGTGATTGCCAAGCACGATAAATGAAGTATAACCGACTCGGAACATCCGAACTGGAAGTATCTGAAGTCAGCTTCGGATGTATGTCGCTGGGAACCAATCATTCCCAAAACGAACGTCTTCTACGATCTGCGGTAGATTCCGGAATCAATTTTTTCGACACAGCTGATTTGTACGACAAAGGCTGGAACGAGGAATCAGTCGGCAAAGCCCTTAAACCGGTGCGTGATCAGGTAGTCATAGCTACCAAAGTTGGAAACCAATGGCGAGCAGATGGTTCGGGTTGGGACTGGAATCCAACAACAGCTTACATCCAAAAAGCCGTCGAAGAAAGCCTGAGACGGTTACAAACCGACCGAATCGATCTCTATCAATTGCACGGCGGGACCATTGAAGATCCCATAGATGAAAGCATCGAAGCCTTTGAGTTGCTGAAAGAACAGGGTAAAATCCGGGAATACGGCATCTCCTCTATTCGCCCGAATGTAATCAGGGAATGGATTCAAGGATCCAATATAGTCTCGGTAATGATGCAATATAGTTTACTCGACCGCCGACCCGAAGAACTCTGTCTGAACCTGCTTCATGAAAATAATATCTCGGTCATTACAAGGGGCAGTCTTGCCAAAGGACTATTAATTGATAAACCCCCAACGGCTTATCAGGGATATTCTGCTCAGGAGGTGAAACAACTTCAACGAGCCATTCAAGAAACCGATAACCCTGTGTCAGCGGCGCTACAGTTTGTAACGAAACATCCTGCCGTTGCCAGTGCTGTGGTTGGAATCCGAATAGAAGAGCAATTACAGAGTGTTCTTTCTTCGTTAGATGTCATTCTTTCTAATAAAGAACTTGCTGAACTGGCATCTGTTCTGGAACCGACGGTGTATGAAGTACATCGGTGATAAGTCTCCACTTGAGGGGAGATGAAAATCATCGTACAGATGATTTTATGAGGGTGTTTTAGTAAGCTAAGCTCACACAACACCCTCCGTCCTTAAGGTAGTTAATTGTCCCTCTTTGGAGAGGGACAGACTCAAAACCAGTTTTGAGTCAGGGAGAGGACGTCCATGGCTATTACTTTCGTAGCCACCTGTGTCCTCCCTCTGATTTAACGCAAGCGTTAAATCGGTCTCCCCCCAAGGGGAGACAATACAAAACTCAATAGAATTACCATTAGTCTTTCCAAAATAGTATCATAAGGTTTATTATTTCATGTTACTTCCGCAAAATCATTCAACCCATGAAATTCCTGATCTTCCTTTTACTTGTCTTTTTGATGGTTTCTCAACCTAAAGTAAACGGGCAGGAAATAATTGAAGAAGAAGTCCCTTGTAATAAACTAAAAATGAATGTTGGATGCGATAAAGGCTGGTTTACTATGGGAGTTGGGTCGGAATCAAATGGATTACTTCATGGCTATGTCAGAGCAAGCTTCGGGCGGGATTTTCCTTATCAGTTTACCATGGCAAGTAGTTCCAGCATACTTGGAGGTAAACAACTAAATTATGTTAGTTTCAGCAAGGGTATTTCAATGGTGGATAATGTTGGGCGCTTATCCATATTCGGAGGTCCGTCAATAATTTGGGGGAATGATAATAATCCCGAACCGGGAATTTCTGCAAATGCACAAGTTAATATAGCCCCTCTTATACCTATCGGATTGGGATTGGATTTGTATGGGAATTTTAGTCCTTCCCACTTTATGTATGGCATTGGTTTCTCATTTGTGATCGAAGGACATAAGTAATCTGAAAATCTTTTATTATCATCCCCAAAAGATTTCAACTTTTCAGATTCCTTAATTCGTGTCATTTACACTCATCACTACTTCAGAACAGCTTACCTCATGCCTGTCACATCTTTCCCAACAAAAAGAAATCGCCATTGATCTGGAGTTTGATAAAAACCGGTACCGATATGGGTTTAATCTGTGTTTGATGCAGGTTTTTACGGATGGAGAATGTTATCTGATTGATCCTTTGAGTAAAGAACTGGATATCACATATATCTTTCCCCTACTTGAAAATCCGGATATTCAGAAAATTTCTTTTTCATTCAGTGAGGACATCCGACTGCTTCATCATATTGGTTGTACTCCAAAAGGAATTTATGATTTGAGTTTTGCACTGTCCCTGTTGGATTATCAACCCACTTCTCTTGCAAATTACCTGATGGATATTCTGAGAGTTGATGTAGGAAAATCATCCCAGCAAAGTAATTGGTTTAACCGGCCACTTTCCGAAGATCAATTAGCGTATGCTGCCAGTGATGTGCTTCATTTGTTTGAGCTAAAAAAAGCACTGGATATTCAATTAGAGGAAAAAGGTATTACGGAATGGGTTAATCAGGAAAACAACGCGTTTGAATCGGCCGATTATGGCGATGAAAATCATAATGAAGTTCTGAAGGAAAAATATAAGAATGGCTTTAATCAGATTGAATGGCATGTTTTTTCAGGTTTAATGCTATTCAGAGATGATCTCGCAAAAGAATTAGACCGACCTCCTTTTCATGTCGTTGACCGAGCATTTCTTCAGGAGCTGGTAAAGGATCATTCAAGCATTCGAAGCTGGACTTCCAGATCATCCATTCATAAAAAAGTCAGAAATGAATCTGTGCGGAACAAGGTGAATGATATCCTCCATCAGAAAACAGAAGAAGCTAAAGAGTTAAACCTCTCGAAACGAAAAAAAGCCTCCCAACGACTTTCGCAGGAAGAATATCAACAATACAAACGGATTCAACAGAATATCAGTGAAGCGAAAAATAACTTTTTCAAACCTATTCAAAAGCTTATTGAACATGATTACGGTAAGAATGCCCGTGCATTTATCCTGAGTAACCGTTTAATCGGGGAATTGGTTGGAGGGCATTTCTCGAATTTTCTTCCTTATAAACAAGAATTGATCGAACAATACTCAAGAAAGCTTGACCTTCCCTACGACAAATATATAACCCACTAATCACACACTCATGAAAGTTTTATTTATTGGCGGAACCGGAAATATAAGTACTGAAGTTAGTAAACTGGCTGTTTCTCAAGGTATAGACCTCTATTTACTCAATCGGGGAACCACCGGAACCTCCATTCCGGGAACCAAAACCATCACAGCTAATATTTATAATGTCGAGGAAACAAGAAAAGCTCTTGGAGATCATACCTGGGATGTTGTCGTTAACTGGATAGCATTTATTCCCGAGCATGTTCAAAATGATATCGATTTGTTTGCCGGTAAAACCAAACAGTACATCTTTATCAGTTCGGCATCCATTTATCAAAAACCGCCTACTTCGCATATTATTACGGAATCTACTCCAATCGTAAATCCATTTTGGGGATATTCCAGAGATAAAATTGCCTGTGAAGAACTACTTCAGAAAGTCTACCAGGAACAGGGTTTTCCAATGACCATTGTACGTCCCTCCCATACCTATGATAAAACCATTCCAATATCGGTTGGAGGCTGGACCGAATACACCGCCATTGACCGGATGAAAAAAGGAAAAAAAGTAATCATTCACGGAGATGGCACTTCTTTGTGGACCTTAACACATTCAGCTGACTTTGCGAAAGGATTTAACGGACTTTTGGGCCATTCGCAGGCAATCGGACATGCTATACAAATTACTTCTGATGAAGTTTTGAACTGGAATCAGATTTATGAAATTGTAGCAGATGCCGCAGGTGCTGAGTTAAACGCTGTACATATTTCAACAGAATTTATATCGAAACTGGCTCCCGGAGAAAAAGATGGGTTATGGGGAGATAAATCTCATTGCGCCATCTTTGATAACACTAAAATCAAATCCTTTGTACCTGAGTATAAAGCAACGATTCCATTTCGGGAAGGGATTAAACGCACCTTAGCCTGGTTTGAAGAACAACCGGAAAGAATGGTAATAAACCCGAAAACCAACGAGATGATAGATAGGATTATCTCGAAATATGAATCCGGTTTAAATCAATAACTAAAATCCGAAGTTATGGAACGCACACTTAAACTGGAAGAACTTGCCTCTCTTGGTTTTAGCGTCTTCTTATTCAATCAGACGGATTATGCCTGGTGGGTATATTTAGCATTCTTTCTCGCCCCGGACCTTGGAATGATTGGATATGTAATAAATACTAAAGTTGGAGCCATTACCTATAATCTCTTTCATCATAAGGGAATTGCTCTTTGTATTCTGATAATCGGCTACTACTACTCAACTGAGTGGCTGGTTTTATCAGGAATCATACTTTTTGGTCATGCTGCATTTGACCGAATGCTGGGATATGGATTAAAATATGAGGATGATTTCAAGCATACTCATTTAGGCTGGATTGGTAGGGCTAATGATTCTGAAAAGAATCGACTTTGATTACGGAATCTCCTTTGAATACTGTTATTGAATTATTCTTTGAATCCAATTTATAATGATATTCTGTTTTATCTGAATCATTTTTTTCTCTCCAAACTAAACTCCCAAGCTTAGAGGATTTCGGAAGAAAAGGATTTATCAATACAGATACGGAATCGCCTTTCATTAAATATTCTCCCTGAAACCGACTACGTCTTTTTTGCATTCCATAATAAATCTCGCCTTTGTAACGAAATTGATACTCAACATCCTGATAATACCCTCCCCCCAAAGCTGGTACTAATTTAGTTTCAAGAACTATACCATTTGTACTTTCACTTTTACAGGCAGATAAAAATACCAGAAATAAGATTATTAAATACCTCACACCAGCTCCAAAATAGCATCGTATATCCCATCCAGTTCTTCTTCTCTCACACAATACGGTGGCATAAGATAGATTACATTTCCAAGGGGGCGGATTAAGTATCCCTTTTCCAGAAAACGTTGATTGATATGTTTGGCTTCCGGATTCAGGTTTATGTCTTGTGTAATCGTATTTAAATAGCCGGTTTCTTTGCCATTAATTACATCAAAAGCGGCGATAGTACCTTTTGTTCTCAACCTCTCGAGCCGTGGATGGTCGCCTAGTTTCTCCAGATTTTTTTGATGAATCAACTCCATGGATGTAAACACTTCTTCATATTCTTCCAGTAATTTCCAGGATGCTATTCCGGCTGCACATCCAAGAGGATTCCCTGTATAACTATGACCATGCCATAAGGTTTTATTTGGATCAGATGAGTTAAAACTTTCATATATATCATCGCTGCAAATCGTTGCACCCAATGGCATAAATCCACCTGTAATTCCTTTACTAAGGCAAATAATATCCGGTTCTACCTGTGCTTTTAAACAAGCGAAATAATCGCCAGTTCGACCAAATCCTGTCATTACCTCATCGAAAATCAGTAAGACATCAAACTGTCGGTTTACCCAGTGCAGCTTCTGCATAAATTCCTCCGAACACATTCGCATACCTCCTGCTCCCTGAACTAAAGGCTCAATGAGAATTCCCGCGTATTTATCAGGATGTTCATCCAGTAAATTTTCAAGCTGCTCGATAACCGCATCTTCTTTTGATGCCCGTTCATGATCATCGAACCAGGTTTCCGGAAAAGGAATAACTTCCACATCAAACATCCAGTCTTTGAATACCTCGGTAAAAATAGATCGCTCTCCAACAGACATAGCACCAAGTGTGTCACCATGATATGCTCCGTCGAAACAAATAAAGGTCTTACGATCCTCTCCTTCATTTTTCCAATACTGATATGCCATTTTCATAGCCACTTCTACTGAAGTCGAGCCATTATCAGAATAGAACAATTTGTTTAAATTCTTAGGAAGCTTGTTTGTGATTAACTCGGCAAGCTGCTCAGCCGGATCATGCGTGAAGCCGGCAAAAATTACATGCTCAAGCTGCTGAGCCTGTTTATAAATAGCTTCAGCAATACCAGAATGGGAATGTCCGTGTAAATTCACCCACCAACTCGAAATGCAATCCAGCACCTTTCGACCATCTTCCAACTCTAGATACGCACCATCCCCTTTCACTACTTTCAGTGGTTCCGGACTTCCTTTTATTATCGTAAATGGATGCCAGAGTTTATTGCTCATTATTTCTAATTAAGAATTCAAAATTCAAGATTAAAAATTAAGGTTTAGTAAAAACCAATTTTTAATCTTGAATTTATAATTTTGAATTAAAAGCCTTATTGAAGATCGAGAATAACAATTCTTTTGAGATTTCTTTAACCGTGCAAACCTCGAAAATTTCTACCTTACCAAAATGCTCAAGGGTCTTTTTATTGTGCTCATGACTCTCCCCATTCAAAACCACTCCAAAAACGTCGATATTTCGCCTTTTAAGAGCTTCGATAGATAATAAAGTATGATTCAGGGTTCCAAGTGAACTACGCGCAACAAGCAACACCGGAAGCTCAAATTGTTCAATCATATCTAATACGGTATGATCCCAGTTGATTGGCACAATTAATCCTCCGGCTCCCTCTACAATTAAATGCTTAGTTTGAAATTCAGGCAACTCAAAATCATCCAAAGAAATAGATACTTCGTCAATATCCGCAGCGCCATGCGGACTCATAGGAGTGTTAAGTCTATATCGTTCCGGAATGATTCGTGAATCATCAGCTTCTGAGATTCTTTGAACGAATTCTGTATCTGTTTCCTCATCCAGCCCGGCTTGTATGGGTTTCCAATAGGTAGCATCCAAAGCAGACATCAACATGGCTGATACCAAGGTTTTTCCAATCCCGGTATCGGTTCCGGAAACAAAAAACTTCTCCGGAAATTCAATCATACCATATCCTTTTTAACCGCCAGATACACTACATGCCATTTAGCTTTTATCTGATTATCAGTTCTATTATCCCAGAACTTAGTTAACAACCTCAATTGTTTCGGTGTCAGTGATTTACCGGTAGTTGAAGTAGCGGCTCCCACCTCTTTTAAATGCCTGAAAAATTCCATCGAAGAGTCAAAATCCTGAAACAAGTTATTCTCGTAGTAATCGATTTGAACCGGACTTAAGGAAAGCTTAACCACTACTTCTTCCACATCCGGCAACGGATTGGCTGTGAATGGCAAACCAAGCTCTAAACAACATTCGTACCATTCAGTAAAGCTATGATTTCCGGGAAAAGTAGTTAATAATAACCCTCCAGGTTTTAGCAGTTTAGTCAATTTTTCTAAGCCGATTGCTGTATCATCAAACCACTGAGCGGTAAAATTACTTATGATCAAAGCATATTGAGGTTCTGGATTCTTAATGGTATCAACATCCAATACCTCAAATGAACATCTTTCCTCCTCACCTATTCTTTCCCTGGTAAACGCAAGCATATCTTCACTTACATCAGTAATAGTGAATTCCCTGTTAGGAAATTCAGCAAACATATTTTCAGTAAGAAAACCTGTTCCACATCCAACTTCCAGAATAGGTCCGGGAGGAATAATATCTTTCCATGGTCGAACGGAAGCCGTTAACCCTTCCGCTACTTTTTGCTGGATTTCAGCCTTCTCATGATAGATTTGAGCGGCTTTTGAGAATGATTGGTTTACTTTCTGCTTGTAATTCAGAGTCTGACTGGTACTATTCATTTCGCATCAAAAATAGGCAAAGCTTTACTCAGAATCATAAGACATTCTTCCGGATTTGAAACCGGTAACGCATGAGGTTCTCCTTCCACTTTAAAGTACTTATCAGAACCAGTTAGCGCTAATAAATCAACGCCCCGGGCTCCGGGTACAATCCTGTCTTTTTCCGAATCTATAATTATCCAATTAGCTATGGTTTTCTTATTCAGCTTCAACTTCGTTTTGTGAAGAGCTGACAAATCTTTTGCTAACAAAGATCGATTCTTCCAACTCAGGTCTGGTATTTCAAATTCAGTTTTCCCAAAACAGTTTTTATAAAAGGCTTTTAATACCTGATCAGGATCTTTTTTGAATGAGGATTCCATTCCCTTGAGGACTTTTTTTGATCGGGACTTATCAGGATTAGCTAAAGGATGGAAAGCATCAAAGCCATTAAAAATAACGATAGTGTCGGCTTGCTCCATTTTCTCTATCGGACACCAATGGACACCAAATGAATGCAGAAACAGTACTTTCGATGCAGCTTCAGTATCGAACTCCGGGTGAAATTCTCCTCCAAAGTATCCTCTGTCCGCAGGTTTAAGGAATACATGTTTCGGAAGTTTAGATTTTAGCTTATCCCAAAAATATCCGTTAAATCCCCAGCCATGATATGCATGAACTTCTACCGTTCTTTCCATGCCTCCAATGTATTAATCAGATGATGAATATCCTCTTCTGTATGATTTAATGTTACCGTAACTCTGATTCTGGAAGCTCCTTGTTCTACGGTTGGTGGACGGATAGCAGAAGCCAGTATTCCGTTTTCTTCCAAATATTCAGACAATTGAAGGGTGTTTTTCTCGTCTCCAATAATAATGGGAATAATCTGACTTGTAGAATCCCCAGTACTAAAACCAAGTTCTTTCAGTCTGCTTTTCAAATATGAAATATGTCCAAGAAGCTTATTCCTTTCAGTTTCCATTTCCGGAATCAGATCCAGAGAAGCATCCAGAGCTCCGATTACAGAAGGCGGTAACGCAGTTGTATAAATAAACCCGGAGCAAAAATTAATCAGGTAATCTTTCATTTCAGAGCTACATCCCACAAAAGCACCAAATGAACCAAATGCTTTTCCAAAGGTACCCAGACTAATATCGATACCTTTTTTTCCGAAGTTTAATCCAAGTCCTTTTTCTCCTAACACTCCCAACGCATGTGCATCATCAGAATAAAACAGGGCGTCATATTTTTCAGAAAGCTGAATCAATCCTTCGATATCACATTGATCTCCATCCATACTAAATACTGTCTCAGAGACTACCCAGATTCGGTTGTACTCTTTTTTTGCCCCTTCCTGGAGAAGTTCTCCCAAATGGCCGAGGTCGTTATGATTGAATCTTTTAAACTCTGCTCTGCTTAATATTGCTCCCTGAATCAGACTATTATGACATTTCTTATCTGCCAGAATCAACGAATTTCGGTCTGCTAAAGATGATAAGACGGAAGTATTTGCCTGAAAACCGGAATTAAAAATGAGTACTGATTCAAGTCCTAATACTCTGGCGAACTTCTCTTCCAATTGCCGATGAATATCCAATGTCCCCGAAACTAAACGGGATGCACCCGAACCTGCTCCATATTTTTGAAGAAAATCATTCGATCTTTGTATGACTTCTGAATGACTGGAAAGACCGAGATAATCATTTGAGCAAAAGTTGATGAGCTCCTTACCATCTGATAGTACTCTCGAAGTCCCAAAAACAGGCTCTAACGACTTTAAAGCTCGAAAACGATGTTCTTCTTTGCGTTTATCCAACGCGTCTTTAATAAAGCCAGTTTTGGATTTGTTATCACTCACCTAAATTAAGATCCGGTTCCTGTCCAGCTAGAGTCGCTTTCAAACGTTCTTCCCATTGCTCGGAATTGTCGTACAAACGGAAGTTTTTGACGAACAGCCGGAGCAAACTGAGTGTATTCGATCATGAAAAGTCGGTTTGTAGCAGGGTCGTAATAGGTAAAGTTTACAAACGGGCCTCCCATCGCGCCGTTTATCATTTGCCAGGTTCCGAGTGTTTCGTACCCAAGATATCTACCCTTTTGGAATGTAGTGGTTGTCACCGGGCGACGATATTCGGTAGAAACATACATATCTTCAGTACTTCCTTTGATATATTGTTGCATCAGAGAATCCCTGGTTTGATTAATCCAGTCATTATCCAAAAAGCTGATATCGTTAACCCCATCTTTCCACCAAATCCACATCCATCGGTCATTTTCTGGCAGATAACGACGATAGGTTTGAAAATCGGTGGTATCCACACTTTTAATATAATCATGCTGAAAACGTACACTAAACCCATGATCCTGCCATAGCGAATCTGTGTATTGTGTCTGTTCTTTCTTTTCATACACGAAGTAATTCCATCGAACCAATTCTTTATTTAATGCATTGGTTAAAAGTGCGCTTTCAGAGTTTCGGATCTTCTCAGCAAGTGCCGAATCGGAAGAAGAACTTAAAATTAATGCATACTGATCTTTAAACCATTGATCTTCGATTGGAAAAGCAAAACTCTCCCCGCTTCTCACTCTTTGCTCTACGCCATCATCCAGAAATGCCCGAACCTGGCGACCCACATTATTCTCAGCATCAATTGGAGATGCAAAAATGATATTCTTCGTTCTTCGAATTCTTTCCAATTGATCCCTGGATCGGATAGGCATGAACGTCAGATTATAATAGGATTCAGGGTTCGGAAGAGTGAATACGCTTTTTCCAAAAGTCTCACGAATTGCGTTTGCAGTTTCACTTTCCCATTCTGTGGAATCCATTACCACTACAAATTCCCTTGTGTTTCCTTGTGCATAAGGTCTGTAATCGCCATTGCATCCCAACAGGATTCCAATAGCTGCTAATAGAACAAAGTTGAATAGTCTGTTTGATTTCATATCGGGTTATTTTCCAAATTTTAATGAATGTACGAAAGAAAACACGTCCTTTTTCCAGTTTTCCGATGGGTACGCTTTTCTGATGGTATCAATTAATGCACTTCCTACGATAAAACCATCGGCATTTGATGCGATGTTTTGTGCATCATCGTACGACTTAATCCCAAAACCAACCAGCACGGGGTTTTCCGTGACATTCGTTCGAACCCGTTCGATGAAAGTTGCAACCGATTTTGAAAGCTCGCCTCCATCACGGGCACCTGTAACACCGGTTACCGAGACACAATACACAAAGCCACCTGATTTCTGATCAGCCAGTTTCATTCTTTCGTCGGAAGTGTTGGGAGCAACCAGATAAATAATCGGCAGGTTATTCTCAGAGGCTTCGTCTTCAATCAATCCGCTTTCTTCTACAGGGATATCCGGTAGTATGAGTCCATCCACACCTACTGAAGCCGCTTTTTCGCAGAACTTTGAAACGCCATACCGAAGCACCGGATTCATATATCCCATTAAAATAATAGGTATTTGCGATGATTTACGTACCTCAGCAACCATATCAAATATTTTATCGATACTAATCCCTTTTGAAATTGCTACATCGCTGGAAAATTGAATCGTTGGACCATCAGCCAGAGGATCGCTGAAAGGCATTCCCAGCTCAATTATATCAGCTCCATTTTTCTCGAAACCCAGAATTAAATCTACGGTAGATTCCAGATCAGGATAGCCGGCTGTTATAAAAAGACTCATCAGTTTATCCGAGCCTTTGTCTTTAAATTTTTTAGTAATTCTGTTCATTTATTTTTGATTCACCGAAGGGTTAAAACCCTTCGCTTGTTTACTTGTCTGTTGATCCGAAGTTAAGTCTCCCCTTGAGGGGAGATGAAAAGTTGAACATGTTCTTCAACTTTTCCGAGGGGTGTTTGTAACACTGAGTCTCTACTAACACCCTCCGTCACTTCGTGACACCTCCCTGTCTGCCGACAGGCAGGCCTCAAGGGAGGACTTATTTCATCATCTCGACCTCCTCTGTCTCCTCATTCTCAAGGAGCAGGACTTTTTAAATTCCTCCATCTTGATCAACGAGCTCCCCTCTCCTTGACAAGGAGAGGGGTTGGGGGTGAGGTCGAAAAACATTACAAATTCTCCGAAATGGTGCCCATGTCTTTGTCTCCACGACCAGATAAATTGATAAGAACAATCTCATCTTCTGAAGTCTGTGGCATCAGATTTTCCAGCCATGCAAATGCATGAGCAGTTTCGAGTGCTGGAATAATTCCTTCTTTTTGGGATAGCAATTTCACGGCTTCCATGGCTTCATCATCTGTTACTGAGTGATATTCCACCCGCTTAGAATCGTGCAAATAAGAATGCTCGGGACCAATCCCAGGGTAATCGAGTCCTGCACTAATGGAATGCGCCAGTTCAATTTGTCCGTTTTGGTCGTGCAACAGATAACTTAACGATCCATGTAAAATTCCGGGAGTTCCTTTGGTGATGGTTGCCGCAGTTTTACCTGAATCCACGCCATAACCGGCCGCTTCAATCCCGATAATTTTCACATTTTCTTCAATAAATGGATAAAAAAGTCCCATTGCATTGGAACCACCGCCCACACAGGCAAGGAGATAATCAGGAAGTCGTCCCTCCTTTTCCAGAATTTGTTTTTTTGCTTCATCACCAATAACGCGATGGAAATTACGAACCATCATCGGATACGGATGAGGTCCGACCACAGAACCAATGATATAAAAAGTATCTTCCGGATTAGTAACCCAGTCACGAATCGCTTCGTTAGTTGCGTCTTTCAGTGTTTTAGAGCCGCTTTCCACACTTCGTACTTCTGCTCCCATCAACTGCATGCGGTCTACATTCAGTTTCTGTCGTTCCATGTCTTCAGCGCCCATATACACAATACATCGCAAACCAAACTTCGCACAGGCTGTTGCTGTGGCAACCCCATGCTGACCTGCACCTGTTTCTGCGATGATGCGGGTTTTGCCCATTCGTTTTGCCAAAAGAATTTGTCCGATCGCGTTATTGATTTTATGAGCTCCGGTATGGCAAAGATCTTCCCGCTTCAGATAAACCTTCGCTTTTCCGTAGTGTGCGGTCAATTTATCAGCAAAAGTAAGCTTAGTAGGCCGCCCAACGTATTCATCTAACAACGAATGATACTCCTCAAGAAATTCGGGATCATCTTTAGCTTTCAGATATTCTTCTTCCAGCTGTTGTACAACAGGAATCAGGATTTCAGGAACAAATTTTCCACCATAATTCCCAAAGTATCCCCGGGCATTAGGTTGATTGTAGGTTGTTTTAATTAGTGTTTCTGTCATGATTATCTTCATTAAGTCCCCTCTTGAGAGGGGATTTAGGGGTGTGTCTTTCCCCTTGTTTAATTTAAACCGCAGAGGAGGATCACCATCCGCCCTTACTAGTTATCAATATTTTAAATTCAATAGTCTCCCCTGGAGGGGAGATGAAAAGTTGAACGTGTTCTTCAACTTTTCCGGGGGGTGTTTGAAAAGATGATACTTTACGAACACCCTCCGTCACTTCGTGACACCTCCCTGTCTGCCGACAGGCAAGCCTCAAGGGATGACATCATTATTTCAATTTGTAATTTGTCATGTCGAACGAATTTGAGACATCTAAAGGGTTCTTTTAACCTTAAATACATCTTTAGATTTCTCCCTCTGGTCGAAATGACAAGGAATTCAATATTTCAATCACTTATTTCTGGTAACGATGCTCTGCGTCGTTACCATTTCGTCCCGACGCAGAGCATCGGAGCGAGGTTAAATATTTTAATTATGCTTTGACGGTCTCCATCAAAGCTTCAATTTTTTCGAAATCTTTGAGTCCGGGTTTTTCCTCTACTCCGCTTGAAACATCTACTGAGTACGGATGAACCGTTTCAATAGCTTGTTTTACATTTTCAGGAGTCAATCCTCCGGAAAGGAAAAAAGGGGTTTCTCCAACAATCTCTTTCAGGATACCCCAGTCAAAGGTTATTCCGGTTCCTCCCCATTGATCTCCGATTTTGCTATCAAAAAGTAGAAATTTTGCTACTTCTGAATACAACAGAACTTTTGCTTTGAGTTCCTCTATGTCATAATCAGGTTCGATATGAATTACTTTTATAATCGGCTTTTCAATTAGCTGGCAGTATTCCAACGTTTCATTGCCATGTAGCTGAACCAAATCCAATCCCGTTTCTTTAGCAATCCGGTTTACATCATCTAAATCCTGATTTACAAACACTCCTACTTTATCAGGACCTTCAATCCAGTTAATAATCGCACCTGCTTCGCCCGGTTCAATAAACCGAGGACTTTTCTCATAGAATATAAATCCAAGGTAATCCGCCATTGCTCCGGCAGCATAACGGGCATCTCCCAGATTTGTAATTCCACAGATTTTAACTTTGGTTGAATTACCCATCCTGCAAACTCCTTTCAAAAACTTCTTCGCCTTGTTTCAATAACTCTGAAACGGCTTTACCCGGATCAGGCTGACGCATAAAATGTTCTCCAATCAAGGCTGAATGAATCCCTTCCTGTTTTAATAGGGCAATATCTTTCCCGGTAGAAATACCGCTTTCTGATACCAGAACCGTTTCTTCGGGTGCTTGTTTCAGGATTGAAATCCCCCGATGAACATCCACTTTGAAATATTTCAAATCGCGGTTGTTCACTCCCAGAATATCTACATTGGAAAAATCAAGCCGATCAAAATCTACCTGATCATAGCATTCAACCAATGCAGAAAGTCCAAATTCCTTCGCTGCAGCGATTAACTCATGAAGTTGATTTCCTTCGGTTATGGCAACAATAATCAGTACTGCATCAGCACCATATGCTCTGGCTTCTTTGATTTGGAAAGGATCGATGATAAAATCTTTTCGAAGTAATGGAAGCTGTACCCTTTTTGAAATTGCCGATAAGTACTCCAGATCACCTTTAAAAAAGGGTTTGTCTGTTAGTACAGATATCGCTGAAGCTCCTCCGTCCTCATAAAGGAGTGCAATATCAACCGGATTAAAGTCTTCCCGGATAATTCCTTTGGATGGAGAAGCTTTCTTAACCTCTGCTATGATAGATACCTGATCTCCAAGAAGTGCTTTTTTGAAGTCGATGCGTCCTTTTTCAAATCCCTCGAGCGAATGCAGATCATTAAATGAAACCTGTTTCTTTCGTTTTGAAAGATCCAGTGTAGTTTGTTCCACTATGCGTTCTAACACATTTGGCATCTCAGGCTCCCACGCTGTTTGTAGCTTCCACAAAATGATTGAACAGCTTTCGGGCTTTTCCGGATTCCAAACTGTCAATTGCCATCTCTTTCGCATCAGTTAAAGAGTCCACTTTTCCGGATGCCTGAATAGCAAAAGTAGCATTCAGTAAAATAATTTCTTTCTGAGCCTGAGTGGCTTTGTTATCAAGAATATTATTGAAGATTTCTGCATTCAATTCAGGCTCACCACCTAGTAACTTATTCATTTCAACTTTTTGAAAACCAAGGGATTGAGCATCAAAGGTAAAAGCAGTTGAAGCAACATTATCCTTTAACTCGAAGACTTCAGCCTGAGCGGTAGTGCTTAGTTCATCAAGTCCGTCGTGTGAGTTAAATGTGTAGGCAAATTGTGTATCCAGGTTAGCCAGAATTTTAACCATTTTGAATGCCACATCTTTACTGAAAGCACCAATCACGTACCGTTTAACCCCGGCTGGATTACTCATTGGCCCGAGAATATTAAAGAACGTTCGGAAACCTAGCGCTCTTCGAGCAGGCATCACATATTTCATAGCAGGGTGAAACATAGGAGCAAACATAAACGCCATTCCCACTTCATTATAAACCTGAGCAACGGCATTGTTATCGAGTTCAATCTTTGCACCAAGTTTTGCAAGTACATCTGCGCTTCCGCATTTGCTGGATGCACTTCTGTTCCCGTGTTTGATAACTGGAATACCCGCTCCCGCCACTACCACCGACGAAATTGTTGAAATATTAAAAGTACCTGACTTATCTCCTCCTGTTCCAACCAGGTCTACTGCCCCAGCTACATCCACTTTAACTTTTACAGCTTTATCTCTCATTACCCGAACAAAAGCCGTTAGTTCATCTATAGTTTCGCCTTTTACGCGCATTGCGGTAAGAAAGCCAGCAACCTGCTCTGAACTTACTTCCCCATTCATAATCATGTTCATGGAAGAAATTGCCTCTGATGGAGTCAAATCTTCTGAAAATGAAAGCTTCTCTAGTATTTCTTTGATATCCATTATTTCCTCAACCAATTTGAAATCATTTTTGGTCCTTCGGTTGTTAAAATACTTTCAGGGTGAAATTGAATTCCTTCAATAGGAAATTCCTTGTGTCGTACTCCCATTACTACATCTTCTGTTCGGGCTGTTACTTCTAATTCCTGCGGTATTGATTCGGGTGCTAATACCAGTGAATGATACCTTGTTGCAGTAAAATCTTCTTCAACCCCTTCGAAAATCGATTTACCATCGTGCTTAACCTGTGACACCTTTCCGTGCATTAAGGTGGGAGCGTAAACCACTTCGGCACCAAATACTTCCCCAATTGCCTGATGACCCAGACAAACTCCAAGAATTGGAATAGATTTACCTAATTCACGGATTACTTCTTCGGTAATACCGGCATTTTCTGGCCTGCCCGGACCTGGGGAGATCAGAATCTTTGAAGGATTTAACGCTTTGATTTCCTCCAAGGTCATAGCATCATTACGGATCACTTTATACTCATCCGTTTCTGCAGCGACAAGATGTACAAGGTTATAAGTAAAGGAATCGTAGTTATCGATTATCAGGATCATCTACACACCCCTTGATCCCCTCTCAAGAGGGGAAGTCCCTGTGTTAAAATTTTGTGCATGTTAGTACAATTCAATTTCATTGATTTAAAAATTCCTCACTAAACCGGTTACTTCTCTGATAGGCTCCATAACGGATTCAGCCCTTTCCCTGGCTTTCTTTCCACCCTCAGTCAACACATCCATTACGTAATTAAGATCTTGCTCCAGTTCTTTACGTTTTTCGCGTGCATCGGCAAAGTATTCCTCAACGAGTTCCAGCAATTCGAGCTTAGCATGACCGTAACCATAGCCTCCAGCTCTATATTTATCAGCAATTTCAGTTTGTTTGGATTCATCAGCAAAGAGCTTTATAAGTGCAAATACATTATCCTTTTCCGGATCTTTAGGTTCCTCAAGTGCCTTTGAATCCGTTTCAATAGACATCAATACTTTTTTAAGGGGCTTCCCTTCCTCAAACATCGGAATTGTATTCTTGTAGCTTTTGCTCATTTTTCTTCCATCCGTTCCGGGAACAACCGCCACTGACTTAACAATATATTCTTCCGGAATAATCAGAAACTCACCATCGTAAGCACGATTAAACTTTCCTGCTAAATCCCTGCAAATTTCAATATTCTGTTTTTGATCCTCGCCAACCGGGACTACATCAGAGTGATAGATAAGAATATCAGCAGCCTGAAGGATCGGATAGGTGAATAAACCTATATTAGGACTTAATCCTGCAGCAATTTTATCCTTGTATGAAACTCCCTTTTCCATCAGACTTACAGGAGTTAGAGTTGCTAATATCCATGCTAACTCGGTAACCTGAGGCACATCGGACTGAGCAAAGAACGTGGCTTTTTCCGGATTTAATCCTAATGCCAGATAATCCAGAGTAACATCAATTGTGTTTTGATACAGTTTCTTCCCATCATTAAGTGAAGTCAATGAATGATAATTCGCTATGAAGTAAAAGGCATCTCCCTGATCCTGCATCGCAATATGCTGCCGGATCGCTCCAAAGTAATTCCCTATGTGAAGTTTTCCTGAGGGTTGAATACCCGAGAGAATAGTTTTTTTCTTTGTCATAAAATTTGAGTTGTAGTCAATTCAATACTTTTTCGACCTCCTCTGTCTCCTCCTTCACAAGGAGGAGAACTCATTAAATGGAACACTCCAATACACGAAGCTCCCCTCTCCTTTTGAAGGAGAGGGATTGGGGGTGAGATCAAAACAAATTTTTTTTTCTTTGTCATTGAATATCTAATGCTATACTTAGTGCCTGAACTAATGCTCCGGCTTTATTCTGAGTTTCTTCGAATTCCTTTGTTGGATTGCTATCAGCGACAATTCCTGCACCAGCCTGAATATACACCTTATTACCTGTTACAACCATGGTTCTTATCGCAATACATGTGTCCATATTTCCGGAGAAATCGAAATAGCCTACCGCTCCCGCATATATTCCTCTTTTGGTTGGTTCAAGCTCATCAATAATTTCCATTGCTCGTATTTTTGGAGCCCCGCTCACAGTACCTGCCGGAAAACATTGCATTAATGCATCCACAGAATTTTGCTGTTCCTGAAGCTCGCCAACCACATCACTTACTATATGCATAACATGCGAGTAGCGCTCTATTACCTGATTTCGTTCCAGTTTTACAGTACCCGCTTTACATACTCTTGAAAGATCATTTCTTCCAAGATCCACAAGCATAATATGTTCAGCTACTTCTTTTGGATCTGCCTTTAAATCTTCTTCCAATTCAAGGTCTTCTTCGTGGGTTTTACCTCTGGGACGAGTACCTGCTATAGGCAATACTCTAACTTCCTTATTTTGAACGCTCACAAGTACTTCCGGTGATGAACCAACAATAGTATATCCGTCAAAATCCAGATAAAAAAGATATGGAGACGGGTTTACCATACGAAGTGCCCGGTACAACATAAACGGGTCTCCTTCCATATCTGCTTCAAATCGTTGTGATAGCACAACCTGGAAAATATCTCCCTCAAAGATGTACTCTTTCCCCTTTTCCACAATCGACTCAAAGTACCCTTGTGACATATTACTCTTCAAGGACTCAGGGTGAATCTGGAAATTTCTTTTTGAATAATCTGTGTGCATTACTGCCTTTTCCATTTCATCCAGAGAAGTCTGAGCCTGTTTGTATACATCTTCTAAATCTTCAACTTCTTCAGTAAAAACAGTCTTTATAAGAACTACCTGATGTTTAACATGATCGAAAGCAAAGATTTCATCATAAAAAGCCCAGTTCGCTTCTGGTAAATTTAGATCGTCTTCCGGAACATCAGGAAGATGTTCCACTAGTCTAAAGGTATCATAAGCAGAGAAACCAACTGCTCCTCCTGTTAATCTCGGAAGCTCCGGTAAAAAAGGTTCGGTATATGCAGTAGTCAGATTTTTTAACTCCTCAAAATAGGGCGCATTTAATTCCTCTCTTGTTCCAACTTTTTCGAGAAATGTACATGACCCATCAAAAATAAGTCGTTGATACGGATTTCTACCAATAAACGAATAGCGCGCGAGTTGCTCTCCCCCTTCCACCGATTCCAGTAGAAAAGGATACTCTGCTCCTTCTCTGATATTCAAAAATAAAGAAACGGGTGTAAGAACATCTGCCAACAACCTTCTGTAAACGGGAATGGCTGTAAATTTCTTACTAAGTTCTAAAAATTGTTGTTTATCCATTAATTTAAATCAAAAAAAAACCCACTCTTCCAAAGGAACAGTGGGTATGTAAAATTTCTTGTTATTTCATTCAGTTACACAAAATACCCACTGCTGTATTTAGCTGAAGGCCACCACCAGGTAGAAGTATGTGCAAATCTGTTTTTCATAACGGCACGAATATAGTAGGGTGTATTTCTAAATGCAATGTAAAAGTAATACAATTTAATTGAGTTAAACTCGTAGTGGACTTGGCTGCAAGTAATCCTTAACATTGAGCTCTCTCAAAACATCTACAAAACCCAAATTGAAGACGCTTTTACCCTATTCATCTATTCTGTTTGTAATTGGACTTTTTTTGATGCATTGTGATGACACCATCAGTCCTGTAAATACTTTTTCAGAGTCTCCCGATGTTAAGCAACTAACTGTTTCACCTGATGAAGTAACATTCACTCTTGCGGATGGATTTAAGGATACCTCTGTTACCATTCAGATTGACGCCACAATTGAGAATGTGAACGATGATACTTTTATCGGATATAGTATTACTGACAGAGGAAATCAGGAACTGCTGATATCAAATGAACTAGTTTCCGGAAATACGGTTAATACCTACAGCTCTGAAATAGAACTGGAAACAACCACTACTTCTTTTCTGGATTTACTTATAGAAGTTTTTGCTTATACCGAAGATGGAAAAGGCAATTATATCCAGAAATCACTTGGAATAACTGGCTTTTCAAATAACCCTCCCGAAATCCTCGAAGTAAGTAATCCAGACACACTTACTCGACCGGTTTCAGGTGATATTCCAGCTATTTTTACTGCGACAGTTACAGACCTGGACGGAGATGATACAATTTCCCGTGTTTTAATCAGGATTATTGATTCTGAGGATGGAGAAGTAACTGGCTCCCCTTTTGATATGGCTGATGATGGAAACTCGCTTCGGGATGAGACCGCAAATGATAACATTTTTACTTGGTCTCTTAACGTTCCATCAAATCCTGCAAGTGGCAGGATTAACCGGGATTACGATATTGAGTATTTTGCAATAGATAAGGGTGGTTTATATAGTGATACTCTTCGAACAACTTTTAGCATTAGAGGGAGTGAATGAATAGATATTTAATATTTTTGTTTTTTTGGATATCGACCAGTTTATCGGCTCAAGTAATTGGACCTAGTAATTCTTCTTTTTTTAGCATCCGGCAAAATGGGGTCTCTTCTATTGCGGCCAATGGGGATACCGTTTGGACAAGCCCGGCATTATCCTACAACATTGGAAACAGCCCTGATTGGATGGCACCAACCGGAATTGATAGTATCTATAATGACATTGGAAGAGTTTTCTCTTTGTCGGTGAGTCAAGATACTTTGGTTGCCGGACTTGGGTTTACTTCACAAACTTCAGCGGGTAATCAACCAGCCGGGTATGGATATTATATTTCTACCGATGGTGGAGAAAACTGGCAGTTCAGTGATTTTTTGTTGGATGAATTTCCTCCTGATAAATGCAATTCCAGATCTAACTCATATGTTGAACCAGAAACTCAGGAAGACCTTGATCCCGACTGTTATTCTTTATTTGAATACGGTGGAGAAACATATTTCCGAAAGTTGATTATTGTAGCAGAGCAATCTCCACCATACAATGTTGACTTCAGGAATAATGTGGTCTTTTCTACAAACTGGGCATCGGGGTTATTGCGAAGCACTGATTTTGGAAATAATTGGGAACGGATTGTACTACCACCGTTTGGAGAAGATTTTCTAACCCCTGATCGAAATGATTATGAGTGGGTGGATTGCATAGAGGTTCAAAACAGCGTATGTGTCAAATCATTGAATATTTACGACAGTGTTGACGACGATAATTTAAAAGGTTTTTCCGTGCATATTGATTCGAAGAATCGTGTATGGTATGGAAGCGCTGGAGGAATCAATGTTTCAGAAAATGCACTTACCGCTCCTATTGATAGCATATCCTGGAATAACACTTTAAATATCGGAGCCTCAGATGGTCTATTAGGAAGGTGGATTATTGAGATCAAGGAAGATACCTCAACAAGTAAAATCTGGATGACAAACTGGATTGCTGATAGTAATGACCGGTTTGGTATTGTCGCTACCAGTGATGGTGGTCAGACATTTGAACAACATCTGATTGGGGAAAAAATTCTTGGGTTAGGTTTTAAAGACGGTTATATATTTGCAGCTGGCGAAAATGGATTGTTCATTTCTCCGGATGGTGGAAGTACCTGGCGAAAATCTCCACAAGTTAAAAGTGCGAATACCTTTTTGAAGGAATCTGCAGAATTCCAGACCGTGGCAGAAACAAATGATAGAGTCTGGATTGGTACTTCTGATGGTATTATCTCAACAAACGATTATGGTGAAAACTGGGAAATCACCAGGGTAAACTTCCCTCTTTCGGGAGGAAACCAATATGATGATGAGACTAAATCTGTTAATACATATGCCTACCCTAATCCCTATTCACCTGCACAGCATGAATTAGTCAGAATCAGGTTTGAAGTAAATAATACTGGTAATGTGGATATCAAAATATTTGATTTTGGAATGAACCTGGTACGGGATCTTGGCTCATACAATGCAAATTCATCTGGAGTACATGAAGCAATTTGGGACGGAATTGATGGGAAAGGCAGAAATGTAGCTAATGGTGTTTATTTCTATCTAATAGAAGGAAATGGAGATACCATTGACGGTAAAATATTATTAGTAGAGTAATGAGCAGAATTATCAGAAATATTCTTTTCCTAACTATCCTTTTAATTATGGCTGGAGAAGTATCATATGCCCAGAATGGAGGGTTTGCAGGAGCAGCAACCCGCCTTGGCAATGGTCCCAGAGCTATGTCGATGGCAAATGCTTTTACAGCTACAACTTCAGAAGGAATCTACCCATATTATAATCCTGCACTGGTAGCTGAAAGCAGTGGTTTTAAGCAATTTGATCTGAGTGTTTCGTCAATGTCTTTCGATCGTGTCTTTCAAACGGTTGGTGGCAACTTTAAACTCCCTCCTAATGCTGGAATATCATTTGGTATCATAAGAGCCGGAGTAAAAGATATTGATGAAAGGTCACTTAGTGGATATCCGTTGGGGAGTTTTAATGCTTCTGAATATCAATTATTCAGCGCTTTTGGAGTTCAGTTTAGCTCGAAATTTAATGCCGGGATCAGTTTCAAATTAAGTCTGGCCAATTATCATGAAGACCTTTCTACAGCTAGTTCGGTTGGAGTAGATTTAGGAATCCTTTATAAGATTTCAAACTCTTTTAATTTTGGATTTACCATTCAGGATATGTTTGCCAATTACACCTGGAATTCAAAGGATTTATACAATTTGCAACAAAACAGAAATGTTGTAAACACATTCCCTACCCGATTTAAATGGGGATTATCTTACCAAAATGAGACCTTTACTGTTGCTTCAGAGTTTGAAGTCCAATCTTATTTATCGGAAGTAGATAAAAGAGAGTTTTTTACTACTAACAATTCTACTCCTGACTTTATTGATACCATAAATGAGGTTTCCACCAGTTCAGGAATTTTTAGAATTGGAGGTTCATGGAAAGCTCATGAACGTTTTACACTCCGAGGAGGATACAGAATCACAGACACCGCTAATAGTGAAAGTGGTTCTATGAGTTCAGGATTTTCTGTAAATCTCCCTTTTGATGCATTATCACCATCTATTGATTACGCATTTGTTATTGAGCCTTATAATGTTGCAAACATGCATGTTTTTGCACTACGTTTACACTTATGAAAAAATATTTTTTACTGCTTTTACTGGTTTCTTTCTTCTCAGCTCATGCTTACTCCCAGAATAGTGTTGGAAGTGGCCTCCAGCCTTTGGAAATAGGTCCGGGAGCACTGGAATTTTCAGTATCTGAGGCATCAGTTGCTTCTCCAAATGGAGCCTCTTCTATTTATGCAAATCCTGCCCTTCTTGCAATGCGTTCTTATTCTTCCATTAGTCTGAGCTATACAAACTGGATTTCAGAATCAACCAATTTATTTGGTGGTATAAATCTGAAGAAAGGTAACCGGGCTGTAGCCTTTTCAATATATACAAGTGGAGTTTCCGGTCTTGAACAAAGAGATGCTCCCGGTGAATCAAACGGTGATTTTTCAATACAATATGTTTCTATTTCCGGAGCTTATGCGTATGATTTTAAACTTTTCTCAGCCGGAATTGCAGCACATTATCTTAATGAGGATGTATTCCCTTACAGAGCTAACGGTTATGCTGTTAATCTGGGACTGGCAAGTTCAATCATGAATGACAGAATTCGACTAGGAGCTTCAGTCCTTAATCTTGGCGAAATGGAAGAGCTTAATGAAGATCCGACAGAACTCCCAAGTAGTTTAAATATCGGAATTGCAATTGATTTGATGGAATTCACCCATCAGAAAAGTCCTGATCTTCCAGTGCTAATAACTTTACTAGCCGATTTTGTATCACCTTTTGAAAACAATAAACCGGAAAATTTTACCGATTATAATCCGGAAGAAAATTATTTTAATCTCGGAATCTCATTTGTAGTTGCAGAAGTAGTACAAATAAATGCTGGGTACAAAACAGGTGACAATACCCGCCCTGTCTCCTTTGGAGCCGGATTTATTACAGATAAGGTAACATTCAATTATGCACTTATTCCTTTTAATACAGGATTTGGAACTGTACATTCAATTGGTATTCAATATCAATTGTAGGGAATCTTTCTTTTATGGAGATATCGTCTCTTAAGGAACTTTATTCGAGGGTAAACGAACATGTAAATAAAGTGTTTGTTGTACCTCTTATCCGATATAATTTCCCCAAAACTGACTATTTGTTCCTTCTGTATGAGGAACTAATCACTGAAAGGGAATTTGAAGTTGTAAGTATAAGTGTCTTCGCTCACTCCAAATTAGTACTCAAGCCAATATTTTATAAAAATACCATCCTCCACTATCATTGGCTGGAATTTCAGGATTTAAAATCTATGTTAGCAATGCCATATAAACTTTTATGTATAGCATTGTATAAGCTTTTTGGTGGTACTATTGTCTGGACTGTTCATAATCTGAAACCACACGATAAAAAGTATCTTTCTCTTCATAAGAAAATTCATTCATGGATGGCGAATATAGCTTCTTTAATACATGTTCATTCTTCTACTTCTGTAGACTCAGTAAGTGAGTATTATGGCGTCTCAAATGAAAAGATTGTTGTTTTAAAACATCCCGATTTTCCAGTGAAATTACTTCCTAAAACCGACGCCCGAAATCGATTTCTGGAAATATATGGAAATGGAAAAAAAGAAATGAATGAACCAGTATTTCTGATTTTTGGTGGTATTAGTGAATACAAAGGCATTCGCGAAATCATTGATTTATTAATACAAAAAAAAGAACCCTTTACGTTAATTATTGCCGGATATGTGAAAAAAGGGCAAGAATCACTTCACAACTTTATCATTCAGAAAACCATCGATGATAAAAGAGTATTATATATCCCTACTTTTATTCCTGAAGAGCATTATCCATTACTTTTAAATTCATCGGATATTTGCCTTTTCAATTATGATGAAATCTTATCTTCAGGTGGAGTTAAAATGGTCTTTTCTTATAAAAAAAATATCATCGCCCCAAATAAGGGAGAAATAAGAGAACTTATAAATGAAGACCAAGTTTCTTTATTTAATTCTAAGAAAGAACTGAATTCGTTGATTAATTCTTTTCTTGAAAGTGATAACGATGCCTAAACTAACTCAAAAGATAGCCAGCATTGCCTTCGGAGATATAGTTGGTCGAGGGATAAGCTTTATTACAACGGTCTATCTTGCAAGAGTATTGGGGGCAGAATCATATGGGATAATCGTAATTGCACTATCTTATCTTGGTTATGCTACCTGGTTTGCCGATTTGGGATTAACTCACATAGCTGGTCGTGAAGTTGCAAAAGAACCGGAAAAAAGAATTTTCAGAGCCAGAGAAATTTTCTACCTGAAAATTGTCCTGAATTTATTTGTTTTAGGTTCGATTCAGTTAATTGTGACCAATATAGACCTTCCTGAAGATCAAAAAGAAGTCATTTTAGCCTTCAGTTACGCCCTTATCCCTTATACTTTTATTTTGGAATGGTATTACAATGGAAGGCAGCTTTTTGGGGTTGTAGCATTATCCAAAATTTTAAATAGCACCATTTATCTAATTTTGGTTGTAATTTTTGTACAGGCAGAAAGTGAACTAATAACAATTCCACTTTACTTTATTGCCGGTTCTGCCGGATCAGCTCTTTTGTTTGTCTTGTTCTCAATTAAGGAGAAACCTTTTCAACTACCTTTTAGAGGTTTTGGAGTTTTGAAGGATTTATTTCTATCCGCCCTAACCATTGGAAGTGGCACCTTTTTTACTCAAATGATCCAACTCTTGCCCCCTATTGTAATTGGAATCTTCCTGAGCACTCAGGATGCAGGAGTATATGGAGTTGCAATAAAAGTGATTTTCATAGCAATGCTTGTTGATAGGATTTTCGTAAACTTATTACTTCCAAATCTTTCAACTCAATGGACTATTAATAAAACCGGCGCTAAACAAAATGTTAAAATAGTTTCCAGGATAATGATTTCTCTCGGTGGGCTTTTATCGTTATTTGTGGCAATATCATCTCCGTTTATTATTGAAATCCTCTTTGGGGCCGAATATAAGGATGGGAGTATGATCCTTAGCATTCTGTCAATACTCTTGTTTTTCACTTTTTTAAATAGTCTTTTTTCTTTTGGTCTTATAGCTATTGGAAAAGACCATCAATTTTTCAATTCTACCTTAATCGGTGGGATAGTTGGGTTGGTACTTATCTTGGCTTCAGCACTCACAGGTAATTTAGTGAACCTTACCTTTGCCATTTCATTTTCAGAGATTGTATTCACATTTTCTGCCTTTTATTGGTTTAATAAGTACACACAACTTGAGATTCTATCCCCGGTTATTGTTTCTATGCTTATTCTTGGATTACTATACTATTTATCAATGATTATAGATCTTCACGTATTGATTGAAGCAATCATAGCCACAGCTTTATTCGTGCCTTTAATTCTTATTACCGGGGTATTGAGACTGGATCATATTCAATGGTTAAAGCAAAAATTGATTTCATGAAAAATCTTTGCATTGGAATCATCAAATTAACACCTGGCTGGAAATCAATATTAGACCAGATTGGTGTATGGTATAAAGAAGTAGATGACTACACTGAACTACTACAGAATTTTAGTGTATTAATCATTAACAATACTGTTTCTGAAGAATCAGAAGAATTACTTCACCGGTTCAGTGATAGTGGTGGCTCTATACTTGAAACACCTGATGGAGATACTTTTTCTCATGCTCGTTTCACTGTCAAAAAAAAGGTTAAAACTGTTGTAAATGATTATTCAATTCCATTTTTGGATCATATTCCATTTTTAGACATTTATGAAGAGGTACACTTATACAATGGACAGGATAATTTCTCCGGTTTGGTTGATTTTGAACGAGTCCAAAAAGGTATAGTATGCAATCTTGGATTAAATCCGGACACCTTAATTGCAAATAATAGCTATATCAGGAAACGGTTTTATTACAAAGATGGGAAACATCCTGACGAGCTCGTAAGTAAAGTTTCAAAAGCCCCGCTGGTTGACCTGATACATGCTTTGTTGAAAGAATTACATTTTCAACAAGGACTACCCTTTATCAATAAATGGATTTCACCAAAAGAAAAACCCGTCTTTAGTTTTCGTGTAGACAGTGACTATGGAGACCAGAATTCAATAAAAGCCCTGTATTCTATAGCTAAAGAATTTAACATTCCGATGACATGGTTTCTTCATGTGGAAGCTCATGAAGAATGGCTTAATTTATTCCATCAGTTTGAAGGTCAGGAAATTGCCTTGCATGGATATGAACATGGTACATCAAATTCCTACGAGCATGTATTCAATAACATTGAACTTGGGCTTCAAAAATTAAAAGATGCTGGATTTGACCCAATCGGGTTTTGTGTTCCTTATGGAATTTGGAATAATACTTTGGCTGAAGTCCTCCAGAAATTTCAGTTTGAATACAGCTCTGAATTTACAGTTGCATATAATGGATTTCCTTTCTTCCCTATTCATAATGGAGCCCAATTATCTACAATTCAGATTCCAATACATCCAATTTGTACGGGTAGTTTAAATCGAAAAAAAGCTTCCACAGATGAAATGAAAGAATACTTTATGAATCTTTTGGAAGAATATAGTGCCAGATTCAAAAATACTATTTTCTACCACCATCCTCTTCAACCAGGAACTGAGCTGTGGAAAGATATTTTTAATAAAGTAAATGAGTCTGGACTTACTAAATTAACCTTTTCAGAATATGCTTCTTTCTGGAATAAAAGGGGTAATACTAAATATGAAGCCAGGATTAGCGCGGAATCAAATGAACTTGTAATTACTGGTACTGAGCCAGAAGTTTTGCTTCAGGTATCAAGTGCTCACTCAGAATTTGAACTACTAAAACCTTCCCCTGATGAAAATCTATCAGCCTCTGAAAATTTTAGTTATCATGATTCAGGAGAAAAATTAACCAACGAGGATATTCAGTCCCTTAAATCAAAAAAGCTTCAACTTCTTAAAACCTCTATGTTAGATTGGAGAAACAGAAAAAGACTATGAAAGTAGGATTTATAGCCCCTTTGGGAATTGCTTTGGTTAATGGAGGAGTTCGAACTCAGGCACTGCAAACAGCAGCTTCATTAAAGAATCTTGGATTGGATATTGAATTTATTTCTCCCTGGACTAAAAAAGTTGATGTAGATTTGATGCATATTTTTGTAGCCGGACCTGATACATTCGGAGTGATATCACGTTGCTCGGAACTAGGAATAAAAACCGCGCTCTCCCCTGTTTTCTTTTCAAACCGATCTTCTGCTACTATTGCCTCAAGTCTTAAAGCAGAAAAGGTATTTGGCAAAGTAGGATCAGGAATTCGTTCGGATTTTGGGATAAAAGCACAGGTTTGTAAAATAGCGGATATTATTCTTCCTAATACTTCTGCTGAGGCAGAACTCATAGAAAAAGGGTTTGGGATTGATCCTTCAAAAATTCAAACCATTCCAAATGGTGTTGAATCCCGCTTTATGAATTCAACTTCCGATTTATTTATCGAAAAGTATGGGCTAAAAGATTTTGTACTTTTTGTAGGTCAGGCCGGAGCGCCTCGAAAAAATGTGATTAGGCTATTGGAAGCTGCTTCGAAAATTAATGCGCCTATTATTTTGATTGGAACTCTTTATGATGATAAATATGGCAATAAGTGTAAACAGTTAGCTCAACAAGCCGGAAATGTAACTTTTATTGAAACCCTCGAACATGATTCTGAATTACTTGCATCTGCGTATTCAGCCTGCCACACATTTGTACTTCCTTCTCAATACGAAACCCCTGGTATAGCAGCAATGGAGGCGGCTTTAGCAGGCGCTAATATTGCAATAACTGATAAAGGTGGCACGAAAGATTATTTCAAAGAATGGGCTGAGTATTTGAATCCGGAGTCAACATCATCGATTTCAACTGCAGTTAATAACTGCCTCAAAAAAGAAAAGGATCCAACACTTAAAGAGCATATTCTGCATAATTATTCTTGGAATAAGGTTGGGGAAAAAACCTTAGAAGCTTATCAGAAACTTTAGTCAGCTATAATCCTGAAAGGGTTCTCCTTCTCCGGTATAATCAGAGCTAAAAAATTTAATTCCAGCTGTAATAACAGCTCTCAAAATATAAATCAGTATAACGGCCATTAATCCGTATTCCTGGAATGTAACAATCAAAATCAGGTAAATAAAAAAGAGTAAGAAAGACCATTTTTTATTTTTGATTGAGTCTTTATCAAACCGGGGAATCTTTTCAAATTGAATAGTACTCACCATCAGAAAAGAAACAATGACTACTAACGGGATAAGAACGGTATTTACTCCATTTTTAAAGAAATCGAACAAGTAAAGATCGTCTCTGAATGTAAGAAAGAAAGCTACAAGGATAATAGCTACTGATGGTATTGGAAGACCTGTAAAGTAGCCGGCTGTAGGCTGTAACCGTGCGTTTACATTAAATCTGGCGAGTCGAACTGCACCACAAAGCGGGGGTACTGCACTAACAAGAACTCCAAGTAAGTCGTATTCCTGTAGAGAAAAATTGTAGATCAAAAAACCGGGTGCTACTCCAAACGAGACCATATCACTAAGGGAATCCAGCTCAATACCAAAATCGCTGTCTGCATTTGCAAGACGAGCCATAAGGCCGTCAAATACATCAAACATACCTGCAGCCATTATTAACCAAGCTCCACGAAATAAATCTCCTTCCGAAATAGAAATAATTGCCAGAAATCCGGAAAACAGGTTCATCAATGTAAAAAAGCTCGGGACAGCAATACGTTTGTTAACAGGAGGCTTACTATCTCGGATTCTTTCCCTTCGCTCTTTAAAGCTGTTATATTTTTTTTGAATCGGATATTTCATCTTAGTTGATTTGCCCCAGAATTGATTGTCCAGCCCAGGTTCGGTCTCCTACTTTAACCTGAATATCAACATTTGCAGGAACAATTATATCCATTCGGCTTCCAAACTTCATCATCCCGAAACGTTCTCCGGCAATTAAATCATCACCTTCTTTAATATGATAGACAATCCTTCTGGCTAAGAACCCAGTAATTTGTTTAAAGAAAAGTTTAGTGCCAGACTGGTGTAGAACTCCAAAATCCGCTCTTTCATTTTCAATAGAAGCATTTTCATCCCAGGCCATTAAATATTTACCAGGATGATATTTCAGATATTCCAGCTTCCCTGAAATCGGATTTCGGTTTACATGAACATCTAGAGGAGAAAGAAATATGCTTACCTGAGTAGCTTTAGCCTTAAGATATACATCCTCTTCTATCTCTTTGATAAGAACTACTTTTCCATCTGCCGGTGAAATAATCAGGTTGTCCCCGCTTGGTGTATCACGATCAGGATCTCTGAAGAAATAAATTACAATCCCCCATATCACTCCAAACACAAGATAGATTACATAAGAAAACCAATGATCTAAATATGTATAGGTTAAATAAAAAATGATCCCTGTTACAATAGTAACCAGAATCATTGTGGGATAACCGTCTTTTGCAAACATATTAAAAGTACTTCAGCACATCATTAAAGATTACGAACACCATCAAAGTAAGCAATACAATAAAGCCAATATTTTGTGCTACTATTTTCACTTTTTCGGAAGGTTCTTTACGAACAATACCTTCATAAATGAGGAATACCAGATGCCCTCCATCTAATGCGGGAATTGGTAGTATATTCATAATAGCAAGAGTAATACTTAGTAACGCCGTTATTTGCCAAAAACCTTCCCATCCAGATTGATCTGTTGCCTGACGAGTTATGCTTGCAATTGCTATTGGTCCGCCCAAATTCTGACGTACGGAAATATCTCCCGAAATCATTCTGGAAAAACCACCAATTATCCCAGTAGTTTGTTCCCAGGTTTGATCCCAACCTTCCCCAATGGATCTAATAAAACCTAGTTCTACATGTTCTCCTCCCGCCATTTCAAGATTTGGTCTACCCACTCCAATCTGATTTGAATCTATATCAGGTGCAATTGAAGCAGTAAAGGTTGAATCGCCCCTTTTAATAGTAAAATCCATTTTTCTTCCTTCTGCTGTAGTAACTATGGAAGTCAACTGCATCCAATATTTAATTTCAATGCTGTCAATTTGTATAATCTGATCACCTGGTTTCAATCCTGCATCATCAGCTGGACTTCCTAGTGAAACACTGGAAATTATACTTGGTAATGCATAGGCAGGACTTATAAAATCCCGTGTTTGCAAACTATCTAAAAAACTGGGTGGAACATTTATATCAATTTGCTGACCACCTCTTCTTATCTGGTATGAAAGATTACTTGCTGTTATTTCAGATGGTGCAATTAAGTCCTCAAAAGCAGAAACTGTTTCCCCATTTACTCCAACAATTTTGTCATCCGTTTGAAAACCAAGCTCCTGAAGTAAACTTCCTTCTGGAATGTATAATCCTTCAACATTTTCAAGAGGCAGTGTTAGTTTTCCATTAAACCATGTCATCCCAGTAAAAATGAAGAATGCCAATATCATGTTGAAGATTACCCCAGCGGTGATCACAATCATACGTTGCCAAACCGGCTTGCTTCGGTATTCCCATGGTTCAGGCTCTTTCTCCAGAAATTCAGTATCCATACTCTCGTCTACCATTCCGGAAATTTTTACATAGCCCCCCAAAGGAGTGGCCCCGATACAATAATCGGTATCCCCTTTTTGAAAACCCCAGATTCTAGGAGGAAATCCAACCGAGAAGCGTTCTACACGCATCCCAAATAACTTTGCTGCAAGAAAATGTCCAAGTTCATGGATAAACACCAATATCATTAGTGCACCCATGAATATTCCAATTGTCTTTAAAATATCTACTATTTCCATACTACTTTACTGCCGAGGCATATGCTCTCGTTTCTTTATCAATTTGTTTCAATAAATCTACGCTGACTTCTCCGCGAGATGTAATGTTATTTAAACTTTTATCTACAATTTTAGGGATGTCAATATAACTAATTTCTTCATCCAAAAAGCGTTGTACTGCTACTTCATTTGCAGCATTTAACACTGCAGGAGCAACCCCGCCTGATTCGATAGAATCCATTGCAAGTTTCACACAAGGGAATCGCTCATAATCAACGGGTTCGAATGTGAGTTCGTGTGTTTCAGACCAATCCATTCGTGGAGTTTCAAGTGGTAAACGATCCGGATAGGTTAATGCATAAATGATAGGAACTTTCATGTCCGGAGGCCCCAATTGCGCCTTACTTGATCCATCAGTAAAAGTAACGATAGAATGAATAATACTCTGAGGATGAATAACCGGTTCAATTTTAGAAACAGGTAAATCAAACAACCAATGCGCTTCAATTATCTCTAAGCCTTTATTCATCATTGTGGAAGAATCGATGGTGATTTTTGCCCCCATATCCCAATTCGGATGATTTAAAGCCTGAGCTTTGGTAACGTTCTTCATTTGTTCGTATGAATACGTTCTAAATGGTCCTCCACTCGCTGTAATAACAATCTTTTCGATTGATTCTCTGGGCTCACCTACTAAACACTGAAGCATTGCACTATGTTCTGAATCAATTGGAATGAGCTCGGAAGTAGATTCATGTAAAGCGTTAAATATTATTTCTCCGCCCACTACTAATGACTCCTTATTAGCTAGAGCAATTTTCTTTCCTTGTTTGATGGCTTCCAGAGTAGGTAAAAAACCCGCAAAGCCAACAAGAGAATTTAGTACAGTATCAACATTCGGATTTGAAACTATTGTAGTTAGCTCCTCAAATCCTGAAAGGAGTTCAGTATTTGCGTTAACTCCTTCTTTAAGGTTTTTAAAAAGAATATCCTTACAAATGAGTCCAAACTGAGGGTTAAATTCATTGATCTGTCCAATTAATAAATCAACATTTGTGTTTGCAGTTAAAGCAACAATCTCAAATTTATCAGGGTGTTGACGTACGATTTCTAATGCCTGAGTTCCTATCGACCCCGTTGATCCAAGAATAGCCAGTCTCTGTTTCGTCAAAATCTCTTTTTTATTGGAAGCTTAAGTTAGAGTTTCTTGGTACTTAATTCATTCTTTTCTTAAATAATTTCATAGCTGAGTTCTTTCTTAATTTTAAAACTTAAAGGAAAGCTTCCTGCTCAACCTGTTTTTAGATGAAAACACTCTTTTAAAGAAAAATCATCGTTTATTATTCAGAAAAAAGGTTTTTAAAATTTAATGTGGATAACTAAGTGGAAAAGTTGTGGGAAAGTAATGGTTTTTTATGTTGACTAAGCTTCACTTTTTGTGCTAATTATAAGTGAACACAGTCAACGAGGACGCCACGGCAAAATCGTTGATCAGGTCACACAAACCCCGAGACCTGGTTGTTTAGAACCCTTTCAAACCGAAAGATCTGAAGAAATGAGTTCCGGGTATTTTTTTATGCTCTTAATTAAAGATTAAAATCTTTTTTCTTTAGCCACTTCAAACATTTGAGCATGAGCGATGACGGTTTCCTTCAATGTTGGCGCATATCCGCCGGAAAGTAATAAGGTTAAAGGTACTTCCTTTTCAGTTATATATTCGATCACAATTCTATCTCTTTCTCTTAATCCTTCTAACGTTAATGAAAGCCTTCCAAAGTGATCCGCTTCAAGGGGATCGATTCCTCCAAGATAAAACACTAAATCAGGTCTGAACGAACTGAATATTTTATCTAATGCCGAAATTAAGGCTTTATGATATTCTCTATCTCCTGTTTTATCCGGTAATCCAACATCTAAATCGGATGGCGGTTTTACAAAGGGATAGTTTTTCTCTCCATGCATTGAAAAAGTAAATACTTCTTTGTCATTTTTAAAAATTTCAGCAGTACCATTTCCCTGATGAACATCGCAATCAATTACAAGTGCAGTATTAATCCATTTCGCTCTTTGGAGAACCTTAATGGCCACGGCTACATCATTATATACACAAAATCCTTCACCATGATCAGGCATTGCGTGATGAGTTCCTCCAGCAAGATTACCTGCTAAACCATCCTGGAGTGCCATAAACCCTGCATTTATTGTCCCTTGAACAGCATGCCTCGACCGGACGGCCAAACTTTTGGTCCATGGAAGCCCCATTCTTCTGATTTCTTTTTTTGATAATGTACCTTCCCAAACGGCCGTCGCATACCTTGGTGTATGTGCCGTTATCAGATTTGAGATTTCAACTATTGGAGGCGCTATAACTGAATGATGATTTATGATCCCTTTTTCAGTTAGGTAGGAATGAAGCCCCTGAAATTTCTTCATGGGAAAAATATGTTCATCCGGAATAGTAGCATAATACTCGGGACAGTAACTAACTCTCACTTTAACTTATTGAGTTTGATAATCCCGACCATTCTACCACTTTTTTCTTTTTCTCGCCTATAGGAGTAGAACAGATGTTCATGATCGATGGTACATCTTTCATCAACTTCTATATTAGTTTCTTTAATACCTGATTTAATAAGATGGTCATTAATAAGTCCTTTTAAGTCAACATGAGGTTTCTTAAAATTTACCCGGTCAATCAAATGCTCTTCAAATTTATCAGCAACTTCTTCCCCAACTTCGAAATTATGGATTGATAAACAAGGACTTACAAATACTTTGATTTTGGAAATATCTGCTCCTAATTCAACCATCTTATAAATTGTTTTCGGAACAATTTCGCCTACAGCGCCCCTCCAACCTGCATGTGCTGCACCAATCACTTTATTGACTGAATCTCCAAATAAAACAGCTCCACAATCAGCAACCTGGATTCCCAACGCAATACCCGGAGTGTTACTTACGAACGCATCTGTTTCTGCATAAATACCTCCATTTGTAACTACTTTAACCTCTGTTTTATGTACTTGCTCTGCCAACGCAATATTCGAAGGCTTCATTCTTATTTCTTCAGCAAGCATATTCAAATTATGGAGCAGAATATTTTGATGTTCTTTTGAATTAAAACCAATATTTAGCCCAGGAATTAATTGATCTTCTTCTTTAAGATGTGCGTTTTTCAGGGAAAACCAGGAAAAAATTCTGGCATCATTTAGTTTTTCGGGTCTTATGAAGTCAATGTGGGAAGATTTCATCGAGTTTCATTTTAATAAGTCCAATCGGAAAGTCTTTTCCTGTCCAAAGCTTAAATGATTTTGCTCCTTGATGAATAAGCATATCAATTCCGCCTATTGGAATTCCTCCTGAACGTATCGCTTGTTTTAAAAATTTAGTCTCTTTTGGATTATAGACTATATCGTAACAAAGCTTTTCTCTCAATAATTCTATCTGATCATCATTAACCGGAGATGCATCGGTATTAGGAATCATTCCTAAAGGAGTCGCATTAATAATCAACGAACTTTCTTCTGCGAAATCAGCCCAAACATCATAGCCACAGGAAATAAATTCATTTGAATCAGAATATCTTTCAGGTCTTCTTGATACCATTACTATTTCCTGAAATCCAATTGCTTTCAGTGCATAAATAATTGCTTTAGTAGCCCCTCCGGAACCAAAAACTATTGCGCGGTCAAGGTCAACGTAATCCAGATACTCTTCAACCGGGACAGTAAAACCATAAGCATCTGTGTTATCGCCGATTAATTTGCCATTATCTTTAATAATAGTATTGATAGCGCCGATTTCTTGTGCTACTTCTGTGATTTCATCTACAATCTCAAGGAAGTTTTCTTTATGGGGGATTGTGATATTTGCTCCTAAAAAATCAGGGACGTTAAAGTGAGCAGCTAACGATGTTATTTCACTCATAGCAACTGCAACGGCATGATATTGAGCATTTAAACCATGTTGTTTTAATGCTGTACTATGCATCAAAGGAGAAACACTATGACTTACAGGGTTCCCGATTAGTAAGTAATGTGGTGAATTACTTAGTTCTGATTCTTTAAATTTTGTGAATGTCATAAATATCGGGCAAAAAAAATGCGCATCTTATGATGCGCATTAACAATAAGTAAATAAATTGTGTAAAGCTTAAGCTGTTACTTCTTCTTCAGAAACTTCAGCTTGCTCTTCTTTGAATGTGCCTGACTCAGCAAGACTTTTGAATTTTTCAAGGTCTTTAACAAGCTGTGCCGCTGATTCTTCAATAAAAGCACCTAATTCATCAGTAGGATCGCCGAAGAAAGTTCGGTAATCAAGAGAAAACTCAACGCGTGTGCGTGTTCCATTGTCAAGTGGAGTAAATCGGATTGTTCCGGTTTGGTTGAGATTACCATTGATTGTGATCCATGCAAAACGAGTGTTTCGTAAGTTGTCGATCAAATTAGTTGTCCAAACAAATTCTTCACTTCCGATTTTAGTTTTGTATTCGAAAGTTTGAGAGTTAATTCTTTCAACTGAGTCGATGCGCTCCAGAAACTTAGGGAAGTCAACAGGGTTGCTTAATAGCTCGTAAACTTTAGCAAGAGGCAAATCAATTTCGATTCTTTCGTGCGCCATAATAGATATCTAGGATGTTATAATCGTTGGAATTTAACTGAGATGATCCGTTTTTCTTGGAAACAGGAAGGATTCATCCATATTGTTCTAAAATACGGATAATATGATTAAGCCTCAATGATCATTCCAGATAAAAAAATAAAATATTTTAAAGGCTTCCTTCTCTCTTCAATCAAGTTTTCCAGAAATCACCTTAAAGATACTTTCATGAATTTCTTCAATGGTCTTTGAAGCTTCAATAATTACAAAGCGTTTTTCTTTTTCGGCTAAATCATCAAAGCCTTTAATAACTTTGTGAAAGAATTCATCTCCTGAGCTTTCCATTCTATCCTTACTCATATTCGCTCTTCGATCATTTGATTCTTTCAAGCTAAGCCGAAGGTAAAAAGTAAAATCAGGAGCTCTGTTATGAGAAGCTATTTCATTTATATGATGAATGTTATCCAATGAAAGACTTTCTCTTCCGTATCCCTGATACGCCGTAGTTGAGTCATAGAATCGATCTAAGATTACTACTTCTCCTCTTTCAAGAGCAGGAAGAACTTTCTCAGACACTAATTGTGATCGAGCCGAAGAGAATAAAAGAAGTTCAGTGACGGGATCAATATCAGAATCTTTGCTTAAAAGAATAGATCTGATCTGTTCTGATAATTCGGTCCCTCCCGGTTCACGAAAAACCTGTACAGTTTTTCCTAAAGAAGAAATTTTATCTTTTAATAAGGCTATTTGGGTTGACTTACCACTACCATCAATCCCCTCAAAAGTAATTAGCATGTATGCCGGATGAATTAAAAATCAAAATCATCCATAAGTTCGACAGGCTCTTTCGGCATTGCAAGTGATAATCCAAAATAGATTAATAAACTTGCCCCATATCCCATGAAAAATGCTGCGACAAATATAAATCGTACTACTGTAGAACTGATTCCGAAATATTTTGCTAAACCACCGCAAACACCAGCCCATTTCTTATCTGAGCGTGACTTCATTAATCTCTTAGCATGCCGATAACCGTAAGATCCCATTGCAAAATCTTCGAAGTTCGCAGAACTTGAACTGGATGTGAAATCAGAATCTAAATCGTTGCGTAAACTACTTTGCGTTTTTGTACCGGAAAATTCTGAACCATGTACATCATCCATGTTTTTTCTTGTTGATGTGGCTTTAGCTCTTCTTTTTCTGCGTTCTGCTCTTTTATTCTTTTTTTCTCTTTTTCGGTCTCCAACAAAAAACCCAAAACCAATTAAGGTTACGAGCGCTCCTCCAATTAATGGCATTGAAGAAATTGCTCCTTCCAGAAATCCGGAGAAACCTCCCTGAAATGAAATACCTATAAAACTTAAAATTGCTGAAAGAGAAAGAAAGAGCATGGACAAACCTGCTATCGTTGCAAAGTTCCAAATACCCTTACCTGTTTCTTTAGGCTCTTCTTTTAGGAAATTTTGCATCGTATTCTGTAGTTCGAAATCATCGAACTCAAGTGATGCTGCTCCTGTTTTCGAACCTGTTTTTTGTCTGAATTTTTCTGCCATTTTTTTTCCTCCGAGACACCGCTACGAAGGTATTAATTGATTGTTACGAGTATTTAAAGCCTTTTTCAGAAATTAAGCCATTTAGTTTTTTATCAAAAGTATCAGTTGGGATATTTTTCAGAATAAATTCGTCAAACAGTAAACCGAATGACAAAGCCTTCATCTTTGAAAGAAACCGATCATAAAATCCTTTTCCATAACCAAGTCGATTTCCAGATGTATCTGCTGCTAATAAAGGAACAAATACCAGATCAATTGATTCGGTATTAACTGACTTTTTATTTTTCGGTTCTAATACTCCCCATTTATTGGGCTCAAGATCTTTAAGAGAGTTAATTTTCACATGAGATAAAGTTTTATTCGAAAAATTTGTAATTGGGACAATTACATCCTTCCCTTTTCCCAACATTTGCTGAATTAAATCATGAGTATCAACTTCAAATCTTTCATTCATAGATATAAAACAATGAATGTATCTAGCTGATTTAAATTCTTCAGAATCTAAAATATGTTTTTTGATTTGATCAGATTTAGCCTTCCATTCTTCCAGCGATAGAGATTGCCTCTTCTCCATTATTTCCTTCCTGAGCAATGACTTTTGTTCAGAAATTGAATTCATTACAGAGTTACTATATGGTGTATAGTCAGGTTCAATTCCTGTTTTTCAAAATCATTCAAAAGATTTTGAAAAACTTCAGGCCCATATTTATTCATAAAATATACCGGGCTAATCGAACGCTCTTGTAAACCATCAGGAAATAATTGTGACTTAATTTTAGCAATTCTATTGAGCTGAGTCTGCTCCTGCTGCTTAATAGATCTATAGACTTTCCCTTTAAGCTTATCCAATTCGTTTGAAAAACCAGCCACAACTTTTCCTGTAGTACCTTCAAGGGTAGGATCAATATCTTTAATGAAAGAGTTTGGCTTTTCGGCAGCCGCATCAATGGCTTTTTTCCATTCTCCAAATACTCCTTCAATATCTTTTGAATTTGTTTGATCTACATAAGCAGCTTCTAAATCCTCGATTCGTTGATTATAACTACACATTTCGAATGGAAGCTTTTCAATAATGCGTTCTATTCCACTTTCAATAAGTGTAATGCTAAGACGAGGGAAAATAATTGGCATCTCTAAATCAAATATTGGGTACAAATCCTTCATTTGACCATAATAGGCCAGTTCTCCAGGACCTGCCACATAACCTAAAGTAGGGAGTAAAACATCCTGAACAACGGGTCTGATAAACACATTTGGTGAAAAGTTTTCAGGATTTGCTTCTATCATAGATAGCAATTTATCCTCACCTACTTTTATTTCTCCTGCAACCCAATTCTCACCCGATATATCCAGTTTTGTCCTTCTTTTATCTTTGTCAAAATAAAACAGATTGGATTCTCCGACTATTACTTGTCTGTGATATTCGTTTTCTAGCGCCTGACTTTTCAACTCTAGAGCTTTATAAACCGAAGCCCTCTCATTTATTGATGTTTTAAAAACTACTTTGCACAGATCTTTTATGGGCTTAAAATTACTTCCAACAATTAATAATCCTTCTTTTGCAAACCAGTAATTTATTAATTGAGCAAAAGCCTGGACATGCGTTTGTCCTTCTTTATAAAACTCACCTAAAGTTTTTAATAGCTCTTCTGTAAAGTCTGTTTCCTGTAATTCTGATTTAACTTTCTCTTTGAAGTCAGAGATAGAGCCAGTTATAAACTGGTCAGAAACAGGACTTCCATTCCCTCCTTCTGTTAAACCTACTTTCTTAAATTCATCATAATCCGGTATTCCAATTGAAGCTATCTCTTCAAAATCATGATCTTCATCAGCCAACCAGAATACAGGAATTACGGGCTTATTTAATTTAATCTCCCATTTTCTTGCTAATAAAATAGTAGTTATTGTTTTATAAATCGTGAAAAGAGGCCCCCCGTAAACTCCTAACTGCTGACCCGTTACAATAACTAATGACTCTTCTGTATTAAACTTTTGAAGCTGTTTCTGTTGGTCTTCGGATATCTCTAAATAAGTATGAAACTCTTCCAAAGCTTCAACAAATTTTTGTTTCTCTTTAGGTTGTAAAACTCGCTGAGCCTTATTCTCTACATCAGAATCTTCAAAAGGATTTACAGAATAGAACTCATCCAATGCTGAATAATCTGATAAATAGGTGTTAAATAATTTTGAAAACGGTAGTTGTTGAAATGAACAGTGATTTTTGGTCACAGGCTATCCTTTCATTTTTTGAATTTGATCACGGAGCTTCGCCGCTTTTTCATAATTTTCTGTTTCAACAGCAGTGTGAAGATCTTGCTCTAGTTTTTCAAGTTTTGATAATTCTTTGTCTGCTGTTACGTCCTTAGATTTTGAACTTTTTGAGGTTGAAGTAGTCTCTGACTCAGTCAAAATCCCCGCTTCTCCTAATACTTGCTCATTCGTATAAATTGGGCAGCCAAACCTTACAGCAAGAGCAATTGCATCGCTGGGTCTTGCATCGACTTCATACAGTTGATCTCCTCGCTCAAAGATGATACGGGCGTAAAATGTGCCTTCAGCTAAATCATTTATATAAACTTCTTTCACACTAGAATCGAAACTCAAAATGATGTTTTTAAGCAAATCATGAGTCATTGGTCTAGGAGGCTTGATATTCTCTAGTTCTAAAGCGATTGCCTGAGCTTCTGATGATCCAATTATAATAGGTAGTCTTCTCGCTCCTTCAGATTCTGAGAGAATAAGAGCATAAGCACCACCACTGCTTGGGCTGGTCGAAAGACCTAAAATTTCCATTAATATTTTACTCAATCTAAGTCCTGATTTGCCTGAATAATTTAAATTTAATGTACTGAAATTTATTAAAGTCTTAAACCGAACAACAGTCAGTTTTATCTTCACTTTCTGTGTATTGAAATAAAAAAATGTTATTTCTTATCGCATCAATTGCCTAACCCAAAGATGTGATTAATAAGTCTCAAAGTAGTACGTACTCTTAGTATAGAGTTCATTTAAACTAACGAGGACGATATGAGACATTCAAAGACATTCATCGCAATAATTATAGGATTAATAACCGCTTCATGCATTGGGCCAACAGGACCACGCGGACCTGCAGGTCCTGGAACAGAAATTTATTCTTCCACAATAGAAATTGTTGCTGATGAAGATTTTGGCGTTGAAGACGAATTCGTTTCTGTAGCATCTTATGGTTGGAATATTTTAGATGTTTCAACCGTCGATGAAGGAATTGTAATGGCATACATCAGTTTTCAGGGATCTACAGCCTGGCATGCACTTCCATTAAGTACTCCATTTGAAAATGATATCGTTGTACTCCGTTATTCATTTGATATTGAAAACTTTGACCTGATTGTTGAAGGTGAAGTTGCTAATAACAATGAAGCTAATGAAAATCTTTTTGATGGAGATGTACTCAGAGTAGTTGCAATACCTCCTTCACTTCTGTTAAAAAGTAAAGGATTAGACTATACTGATTATGATGCAGTTGTCGAAGCATATGATTTAGTCTTTAAAGATTAATTTTACTCATAGATGATCTAAAAGAGTTGTAATGAAAATTACAGCTCTTTTTTTATTTCGGGTGATTAATTTGTTTGGTAAACTCCCGTATGATTAACGATCCTAAACAAATTGTTACTCCATTTGCCTTTGAAGTACACCCCAATTTATTGGGATTACCTCTGGCTACTCCTCGCAGACGATTAATTGCATTACTTCTAGATTTATTGATCGCCTCTATTCTTACCGCACTTGGAGCCCTACTTCTTGCAACCGCTGCTTGTATTCTTTTTTTCTGGCTGGCTATTCGTACCCGAGGTTCTATTTGGTGGAAAAACCTTTTTAGGTATGGGGTTGCCGCATTAGTTTCCATTCTTGTATTCGCTCTCACGTTAAATTCCACTAAGAGTGAAGAAGAAATCTCCGTTCCTGGAGTAGTTACATTTAATAGTCCTTCCGGTGAAACTGTGCAAGGATCAACAGAGCAGATTGATTGGGGGGCTTTCACTCAGGAAATGATGAAGTTAGGAACGGATGATTCTCTTACTGTTGAAGATCAACTGGAAGAAATCGCTCAGGATCTTGAAAACCAATTATCGGGAAAAGTATCAGGCTCGGGTGAACTTCCTTTAGAATTTTTTGAAGATAAATTTATCCTTAACCTTGAAAACCTTAAGCTTGCGATAAGCCAGAATGATTCTCTTACAATTGATACACTTAGAGCTCAAATAGCTCCTGTTATTGCTTTGATTGAATTGAGGCAGAAAGATAATCAAATAGAAGGTCTGGATGCCAGGATTGATAAACTTGAAGATAAAAACGAAGAGCTTACTGAACTAGCTGAAAACCCAGGTGTTCTCAGAACTTTAAAAGCCACAGCCGAAGATTTTGGATTAAGTGTGGGTTGGATAGGAGTTTATTTTGTTCTTTGTACTGCGTTATTTCGGGGACAAACTCTTGGTAAAAGATTACTTAGTCTTCGTGTTGTTCGTTTAAATAATAAACCCATTGGACTCCTCTACTCCTTTGAACGCTTTGGAGGCTATGCTGCAGGAATAGCTACCGGTTTACTTGGATTTGCTCAGATTTATTGGGATGCAAACCGACAGGCAATTCATGATAAAATCGCAGCTACTGTGGTATTAGATACCCGTAATAAAACTAATGAAAAGTATAAAGGACTTAGGCAGGAAATCCTGAGTGAGGAAAATCTTCTTGAGGAATAAAATGGAATCAGTAAATCTGCAAAATAAATTCAATCTGTTTGAAGACCTTTGGTCTCCTAAAATTATAGCAGAAAGTAACGACCAATTAGTTAAGCTTGCCAAACTACAGGGAGAATTTGTTTGGCATAATCATGCTGAGGAAGATGAGCTATTCTATATTGTCAAAGGAAAGCTGTTACTCAAATTCAAAGACAGAGATGTCTGGTTAAATGAGGGTGATTTGTATGTAGTTCCAAAAGGAGAAGATCACCTTCCTGTAGCAGAAGAAGAATGCTGGGTTATGCTTATTGAACCCAGAGGAACCAAACATACCGGAAAGCATGATTCTGATTTAACAGTCGAGGAGGCAAACCAAAACTGGATTTAGCTTATCAAACCGGATTTACATCCCCACCCTGAGCCGTTAGTAGTATTTCGTCGGCCACGCTTCTTGCACTTAATTCTGAGAGAGCAATAATCAGACGTCCTACATCTTCAGGATCAATTAAATCATTGGGATCCACATTTACACTCTCCCATGAAGTCGAATAGGTTTGTCCGAGATTGATAGCAGTAACAGCTATTTTTGACTTCATTAACTCTTTTCGAAGTGAACGGGTATATCCGAGTGTTGCATGTTTACTTGCAGCATATGCCCCACTTGCTCCATAACCCTTCAATGATGCTTCAGAGCAAATATTTACTATTAATGCCCTTTCTTTTTTATGAAGCTCTGGTAGAACCTGCTGCGTAATATTGAAAGCACCCATTGCATTTACATGAAATTGCTGTTCAAACGCTTCTGCGGTAGTCTCTTGTAGTTTTTTAAATAAAAATGACCCTGCATTGTTTATAAGAATTCCGGGATTGAGTGCAGAGAAATCAACTGAAGAAATTGTTTTTAAATCCAGCAGATCAGCAACAATGACATCTACTTTCTTAGCTCCTTCATCTAAACACTCTTTTTTTGCCTGATTAAGCTCTTCTTCATTTCGGGCAAGTAATACGATTGGTCGGTTAGTTGTTCTGGCAAATACTTTAGCTATTGAAAGTCCAATTCCTTTACTACCGCCGGTAATAATCACAGACGATTCTTTAAAACTCATTAAGGCACCTGTAAATATTTATGCGTTTGAAGGCTAATTCCCCATTCGGGATGTTCTTTGACATAATTTACTATCAATTTAATGGAATCAGGAGTATCCCATTCCGGTTGTAAAAACAATTTCGTAGAATCCGGACATTTAGCAGCATTTTCTTCTGCCCAGACTAAATCTTTCTTTGTAAGAACCACTACTTTTAATTCATCCACATAGGGAAATACCTCATCCAATGGTTTCTTAAACCGTTTTGGTGAGAGTGTAATCCAGTCAAAATTTCCTGAAAGCGGTGAAGAACCACTTGTCTCGATATGAGTGTTAACCCCAATGTTTTTGATTGAATTAGTAAGTGCATCCAAGTCATGTAATAATGGTTCCCCGCCAGTTATAACAGCAATGGGAGCTCCGCTTTTCTGGACTTCCGAAACAATTTCATCAACAGTCATTTTAGGATGTTTACTCTCATCCCAACTATCTTTCACATCACACCACCAACATTGCACATCACAGCCTCCCGTTCTGATAAAATAGGCTGCTTTTCCAGTATGAACTCCTTCTCCCTGAATGGTATAAAAATGTTCCATTATGGGATATTCAACTCCCGGATATTCTTCGGGATTTTGTAGTACATCTGAGTCTATATGTTCAAAAGAATTATACATTTTGATCAGTATACTCTACCCAACAGGTATCTGTCTCCCATACAGTTACCGTAAGTTTAATATCATCCGGTATTCTTCGTTTTGTTTCCTGATGGATGTATTCTGCAATTCTTTCTGCTGTAGTATTTACCGGCATTAACTCATTCAGATTTCCATGGTCGAAGCCACCTTTTTCAGAATCTTTAGCTGCCCATTTCAACTCTTTAAAGTCACACACCATATCCTCTGAATTCAGATAAGCAGAGGGATTAAGTTTGTGAGACTTCGCTGTCATTTTAACTTTGTATGAATGCCCGTGCATTCTTCCACACTTCCCATTATATCCCTCAATAAAATGGGCTGCATCAAACTTAAATTCTGTATGTAATGTCCAGGTTGGCATTAATTCTATCGATTATAATTCAAAAAAAATCCTCATCTGCTAATTACAAATGAGGACTTAAAAATAAGGCTTTTTTTATCAAAAATTAACTTATACGTTTTATGGTGCACCCCAATGATTTAGTATTTGGACGACTCAATACCTGTCCTGAGATTAATTCTTCAATCGCATCTTTAATATAATAGTCTTTTACTGATGCAGCATCATTCGCATTGTCATCAATTGCACCGACATAGACCAATTCCATATCACCGTTAAATAGATATACATGTGGAGTACGTGAAGCGCCAAAAGCATCTGCCACTACATGGTCTTTATCCAAGACGTACGGAAAATCATATCCTGCTTTTTTTGCGTGTTTAATCATATCGTCCATTCCATCTCCACGTTCCCGATAATCTTCATTTGGATTTAAAGCAATCATGCCAATATTATTTGCTCTTGCCAAACTTGAAATATCGGGATACCGATCTTGCCATTTAATAACCCATGGACATGTATTACATGAAAAAATAACCAACAACCCGTTTTCCTGTGCAACTTCGCTCAGGCTCAGACTTCTACCGGAAACATCTTCCATCTTTTGATTTACCATTGGTGCCTTTGAACCCAAAGCAAGTTCTTTTATTTGAAAAGCAGAAACATCCGCTACCATTAAAGAAAACACCACAACCATCAAATATTTTAAAATTTTCATAATACTAACCCTCATTTAATGCTTTTAAAAGTTCCGATTCAAATATTTCGAATTCCTGTTTCCCCTCCCATTCTGCTGATACAGATCCATTTCTAGCGTAAATCACAGTATAGGGTAAAGCACCAGACCAAGTATCGGAAATTGTGCTAATAAATTCATTGTCATTTCCCACTTTATAATAGGTTGTAAAGTTTACACCTTGCGTTTTCATGAACTCTTTTGCTTCTTCTTTAGCTTCTGAAAAATCACCGGATACAAAAATAAGTTCAAATTCATCGTCATATTTTTCTTTTAATTCCATGATATAGGGGAATTCTTCCACGCAGGGAATACACCAAGTTGCCCAGAAATTAACTAACACAGGTTTTTCGCCTTCAAAAGAAGCCACTTTTTGGACAATCTCAGAAGCAGTAGCATCTACCATGATTTCTTCCGACTTCTGCTCAGCGCAACTTAATAAAACAAGTGTTAAGACAATAATAACTCTCATTAGTTTTTCTCCAGTTCAAAAGGATTCCAAAAATGCTTCTCCATATTTACGGTAAACTCTTCTTTAAATTCAACCCCTTCCTGTTCCAAGCGCTCTCTCATGGTATCTCCTTCAAAATGATGACGACCCGAAAGTTGTCCTAATCTGTTTAATACCCTGTGAGCAGGAATTTCAAAGCCTAGCTCAGCACTTACATAGTTGTTCATGGCGTACCCAACCATTCTGGCTCCTGATTCTACACCCAGATATTTAGAAATTGCGCCATAACTTGTCACTTTTCCAATAGGAATTTGCGCCACTACCTCATACACCCTTAAATAAAAATCGTTCGGCTTCTTATCACTCATTTCAATAAATCATACATTCTGAATTTTATAGAATGCTCGGTTATCTCACTTCCAATAAGTTCAAGAGTCAATAAACCCAGTTTCTTATAGATTTCCAACAATTCAGGTTTCCCCTCCAATAGCTTAATGTGTTTTTGTACAGTCTGAATATCTCCTCTTGAGATAGGACCTGTTAACGCTTTTGAAGGGCTAAGTTTTTCCAGATTCTGAAGAACAGACCCCATCAAGGGTAAAAAAGCATCCATTAATTCCCTTTGGGAAAGCTCTGTTGACTCAGACACTCTCAAAGCAAGGTCGGCAAGTGTTACCATGTAATTGGAAGCTATTACTGCTGATACATGAAGTAATTCCTTTTCTTTTGGAGTAACTATGAATGATTTTGCATCAATATCCAGTACTAACTTTTGTAATTCTTTAATCGCATCATCATCCCCTTCCAGATCAAAATAAATATCCTCAAAAGTATCTGTTTCCTGAGATACCGCCTGTAGAGGATGAAAACATCCTATTGAGGCTCCCTTTTCCTTTAGTTCAATCAGTATATTTGATGAAACTGCACCGGAACAATGGACAAAAACTTTCCCTTCTAAATTCTCTAAATCTGATGCAATTTTCCCAGCCACTTTTCTAATCTCTGAATCAGGAGTGGTGATAAAAATGATATCTCCCAATCTATCATAAGAATCTCCCTTTTTTAATTCAGTTGTACTATATCCGACCTTTTCAAAAGCCTTTGAAAGTGCTTTACCCAGTTTACCAAGGCCTATAATACTGATTGTTTTAATTGACATTCTATTCTAATAAGCAATTGATATACAATGGTTCAAAGCATTGAAACAAATACCTTTCAATTCTTCTTTTTGATTGATTGTAATAGTAAATCGTCCATTACTGAATTTTTCAAGTTCTAACTCTTTAAGGTTCGTTCTTAAACCAGTGCCAAGACTTTTCACTGAAGCTTCTTTCATTGTCCACAGTGATATGGGATCTTCTTCCCCATAAATTTCCCATTCATTTTCGCTTAAAATTCGTTTTACAATCGCAGGATTAACTTTCCGGTCAAGCGTTTCTACATCCAATCCAATATCTAATGAAGCTGATACTGCACAAAAAACCAACTCTCTGGTATGTGAAAAACTAACGAACTTTCTTCCAAGTTCAGTTTCTAAAAACGGTTTACCAAGCTCTTCTTTCTTTAATTCAAAAAATTGAGAATCCCAGTTTAGTCCCTCAACTAGTTTTTTTAGAAGATGTCGGGCTGCTAAAAATTCTCCTTTCCGTTGTTCGCTGGTAAAACTATCCAGTAAGGCTTTATCCTTTTCTGTCAAAATAGTATCACTTAACGAGGGGTTCACTTCGGCCCAACCCAAAATTATTTCCTTTGGAAAGTGTGGAATTTGAGAAGTATTTACAACGTTCAATGAATGAGAATAAAGGTTAAGGTTAATGCCACAATTTTCTACACAATTCGGTATTTTTGCAACCTTTGATTCGCTAAAACCAGAAACTAAATTAATTTATGTCGAACCAGGAAACTTCACTCTCCGAACAGGAAGAAATCAGACGAGAGAAACTTACACAACTTAATGAACTTGGAGTAAATCCGTATCCTTATTCTTTTGAAGTTACATACAACAGTAAATCGATCAAAAACAATCCTGAATTAATCAGAGACGAGGAATCTAATCCGGATTCAGACTTAGTTTCTATAGCGGGTAGAGTTATGACCCGACGAATCATGGGTAAGGCTGCATTTTTCAATTTACAGGATTCTGAAGGAACCATTCAGGTATATATTCGGCGTGATGATGTAGGAGTTGAAGAATACAATACTGTTTTCAAAAAACTAGTGGACATTGGTGATATCGTCGGAATTAAGGGTTTTGTATTTAAAACCAGAACCGGTGAAACTACCGTGCATGCAGAGCACTTTGAGTTCCTTACCAAAACTATCCGCCCTATTCCGATCCCGAAAGAAGTAGAAAATGAGGATGGAGAAAAAGTAATATTTGACGCTTTTGCAGATAAGGAACTTCGTTATCGCCAACGCTATGTTGATTTGATTGTAAATCCTGATGTAAAAGAGACATTCATTAAAAGAACGAGAATGGTTCAAACCATGCGGAATTTTATGAATGAACGAGGCTATCTGGAAGTTGAAACCCCAATTCTTCAGCCTATCTATGGAGGAGCTACCGCACGTCCGTTTACAACGCATCATAACACACTTGATATGGATTTGTACCTAAGAGTCGCTAATGAGTTGTACCTCAAGCGATTAATTGTGGGCGGATTTGATGGTGTTTATGAATTTTCCAAGGATTTCAGAAATGAAGGATTATCCCGTTTTCATAATCCCGAATTCACTCAGGTTGAGTTATATGTAGCTTATAAAGACTACAATTGGATGATGGAATTCACCGAGAAGATGATCGAGAAAGTGGCCCTTGAATTGCACGGTTCAACTAAAGTACAGGTTGGTGAATATGAGATTGAGTTTAAAGCTCCATGGCCTCGGGTACCTATGTTTGAAGCAATTGAAAAAGAAACAGGTCATGATCTCTACGGCAAAAATCTTGATGAATTAAAAGCTGTGGCAAAAAAACTTCATATTCAAATTGATGCGTCTTTTGGATCCGGGAAGATCATAGATGAAATATTTGGGGAATTTGTTGAACCAAAATTAATTCAGCCTACCTTTATTACAGACTACCCCGTTGAAATGAGTCCTTTAACCAAAAAACACCGGTATAAAGAAGGACTTGTTGAACGTTTCGAGTGTATTTGTAACGGTAAGGAAATCGCCAATGCATATAGTGAGCTTAATGACCCAATTGATCAACGTGAACGATTAGAAGATCAGGCAAAACTCCGGGCAGGTGGTGATGATGAAGCAATGACTATTGATGAAGACTTCATCCGGGCACTCGAATATGGAATGCCTCCTACTGCCGGAATTGGTATTGGAATCGATCGCCTGAGTATGATTATGACCAATTCTGATTCAATCAGAGATGTACTCTTTTTCCCACAGATGAAACCTGAAACGACTTCGTCGTAAATACCAAATTTCAAATTCCAAATGACAAGTCTTAGCCGATAACTTAGAGCTTATGATTTGAAGTTTGTTTGGTATTTGGAATTTGTTTTTTGGAATTTAATCATATGAAATTCGAATCCTATTTAGCTCTCAGATATTTTAAAGGAACGCGTAAAGGTGCGCGATTTCTTTCCTTTATTAAGGCTATGAGCATAACCGGTGTAGCAATTGGTTCTGCAGGGCTTTTGATTGCACTCTCTATTGTTCATGGGTTTAAATCTACCATTAATGATAAGGTATTAGGATTTGCTCCTCATTATTTGATCACCAATTATACCAATGCTCCACTTTATCGAGCTGATACGTTAATGACCTATCTCGATCGCTTCGATGAAATTGAAGTGAAGCAGGTTATCAATCAGGGGCAGGTAATGATTCAAACAAAAAACGGAGTAACCGGAACCGAACTTAGAGGAGTTGATAAGAATGTAAATATCTCGAATCTAACAGATTATGTTTCTGAAGGGGAATATAATCTTTCGGAAAATTCATCGGGATATCCGGGTATTGTTTTGGGTTCTAGGCTCGCTCAAACCATTCGGGCTGAATTAGGAAGCATTGTTACGGTTTACACAATTTCTGGGACTCCCAGTTTATCGAATTCCCCGGAAATTCAGCAGTTTGAATTAACAGGCATATTCAGAACAGGAATTGATTTTTTTGATGGAATTTATGCTGTTACCTCAAAACAGTATACAGATAAACTATTTGGTATTGATCCTCTGCAGGGACAAGGAATCGAAATTAAGCTTAAGGATGCAGATCAGATATCTTCCTTTGACAGAAAACTCGAGGATGCCCTTCCCTTCCCTTACAACAAGCAATCTATCCAACAACGTTACGGTAACATTTTTGCCTGGGTAGAGCTTCAGGAGCAAATGATACCGCTGGTTATAAGTGTAATGATTATTGTGGCGGCTTTTAATCTGATTGGAACCATTTTGATGATGGTTCTTGAACGCACCAAAGACATCGGAATACTTAAAACGATTGGAAGCAGATCTTCTATAATCAGAAAAGTATTTCTCCTGGAAGGTTTAATGGTAGCCGGAATTGGACTTACCATTGGCATAGCTATCTCTTTACTGTTTGCCTGGCTTCAAATCAATTACCAGATAATCCCACTTTCTGAAGAGAATTATTATATGAGCTATGCTCCGGTAGAACCTCAATTTCTGGATTTTGTAATTACATCCGTTATTACCATAATACTTTGTGCACTTGCATCCTGGCTCCCGGCCAGGATTGCTGCTAAAACAGATCCTTTGAAAGTAATTTCGTTCGGACGGTAATTTTTTTCTAATCCTTTCCCGGATCGATTAACTTCCTTGCAATTCCTTTGGAAACAGCCTCAGAACGACTATGGACCTCCAGTTTCTGATAGATATTACGGATATGATGCCGAACCCCATCCACAGAAAGAAATATTGATTTCCCAATAGCTGCATATGATTTACCGGTCGCCAGTTCTTTGAGAATCTCAAGTTCGCGTTCACTTAGCTTTTCTTCTTCTTTGATCTCAGGAGCATGGAGCGTTTTTAGAATTTTGCGTGCAATATTTGGTGTAATTGGGGAGCCTCCTGAAAAAGCATCTTTTACGGCTGCTACCATTTCATCGGGAGTAACTTTTTTCATCAGGTATCCAACTGCACCTGCTTTTATGGCATTGAAAATGTTTTCATCGTCATCGAAAACAGTAGCCATAATTACATGCATTGTCGGGAATGAATTTCGCACATGTTGTACGCCTTCAATTCCCGACATCCCCGGCAAGCCAATATCCATAATCACTACTTCTGCTTTCTTAAATTCTGAAGAAGTAAATGCTTCTTCACAGCTTCCAAAACTTCCGATTACGCATAAACCGGGATCATAATCAATAAAGGTTTCCCAGCCTTCTCTCATGTACTTGTTGTCTTCAATAATAACTACTTTAATCAATGAATTACTCCGTATTACTTCTTTGTTTAGGATAGCATAACCGTCTGTATGAGTATATAGCATAATTGTTGGATTAAATAATCCAGTCCCGATCAAAGGACAGAACAGGATCTCTATGTTTTGTGTGAAGGACACGATAGAGTTTACCTGCTTTTACAAATAATTACGCTACATACCTATGTGGTTTACAAAGGTAATTCCATTCTCCAACGGGTTCCGAAATCTTCCTCTGAATGAATCTTGATGATCGCTCCGATCTTGGCTGCTCTTTTCCTGATGTTTTGGACTCCATTTCCTTCCTGAATTTCATCCAGATCAAATCCTATTCCATTATCCTGCACAATTAACTTCAGTAAACCATTTTCAACATCCATGATCACATCCAGCCGTGTTGCTTTGGAATGCCGAACTGCGTTTGTAATCATTTCCTTGAAAATCATCCACAGGTGTTGACGGACTTCCATGCTAAGTTTTCCGGGAATTTGTTCCGTGATATTCAGAGTATATTCCAATTCTTTACTTTCCAGAAGGTCTGAAGCAAAACGACGACATTTGGATAAGAACAACTCCCAACTATCATTTTCAGGGTTGATGGACCAAACTATATCCGTAATTTTCTCTTTGGCATCACCTGCACTTTCAGTAATCAGAGAAATAAAATGTGCTGATTTAGATTCATCTTTATCCCGTTTGATAGCTTCTGCAAAATAACTGATCCCTGTAAGTGTGGCACTCACTTCATCGTGAAGATCGCTGGCTATTTTGGTCCGCATTCGCTCCACTTTTAACAGCTGATTTACCCGAATCTTGTATCCCGTATACAGTAATCCAGAAAAACTTATGAAGTACAACATATACGCCCACCAGGTTCGGTACCAGGGAGGAAGTACGGTGAACGCGACTTGATCCGGTTTTCCATCTACTTCATAAACATTCCGGCTTCTGACTTTAAATATATATTCCCCTTCCGGGATGTTGGTATAATCTTTCTGGGTTTCCAGCGACCATTCACTCCAATCGCTGTCAAAACCCTCCAGTTTGTAGGAATAGGTATTTCTGGTCTCATCTATATAACTGGCAGCCGCATAATTAAACCGCACTTCATTGTCTTCATAAGGAAGAACAATGGGCTTCACTGGTTCGCCAAATCCGCCATAGATTAGAGAATCCCGTTTAACGTAAATGTCTGTGATGTTGGTTTTGAAATCGGTTTGGTAGTTCCAGTCTGTTTTTCTGAGTCTATGTAAGCCATTATCTCCCCCAAAAAATAATTCAGTAGAGAGAGAAAAGAGATCAAATATATTTTCTTTGTTCAATAGTGGAGCAAACCTTTCGAAAGCAGTTTTCCAAACATTTTTTTCTCTATAAACAAGTTTCAGTTTTTTATCATTAATGAACCAAATAGAATCATTATTAACTTTATGAAATCGAAAAACTTGTTTTTCAGAAATCGTGAAATTTCCAAAACTCAAATCTTTGATAAATTTATTACTATCCTTTTCAAATTTGAAGAGCCCGTTACTTGTTCCGATTCTAAGTGTATTATCTATTATATTAGCATCCCATATCTTAAATCCCTCAAGGCCCGATATTTGTTCTTTATAAATCACAGAATCTTCAGCTACTTTGATTCTAAAAACATCATTTTCTCTAGTTAAACCCCATGCAAACTTATCATCATACAAAACTTTTATTACTGAATTATTGGATGAAAGGATGCGCTTTGAATACTCATTTTTTTTTAGGTCATAAATATAAATACCTTCGTCTTTGGCAAAAAACACCTTTTCGTTTTCATAAAAAAAGAAATCATTTACTATTTCATCTGATATGAGTTCAATCTTGTTTTCATCAATAACATAGATACCTTCCAAAGATGAGCCAAGGACATGTGATTGATTCGATAGAACCTTTCTGAAATTGCCATTGATAACCTTATTAAAAGTAGTCAACCCCCTTTCCGATTTTTTAGAAGAAAACAAACCTCTATCTGTTCCAATAAAAAATGAATTCCCTTTAGAGTTGATTGAGTTAATATTTCCTTCTAGTAGATGCTGAGCATTGTATGATTCAAAAGGTACATTAATCAATATTTTGCTTACACCATCGCCTGTTGCAAGCCAAAGAACACCTTCTTGATCAATATTTAATCCAAGAATTGTGTTATCAGAAATTGGAGTGTTATCCTGTTCATTCTTTTCTTTAAGGATAAAATTTAGTTCTCCTTTTTTTGTAAAACTTACAATACCAGATCCAAGAGTTCCCAAAACAAAATTAGAGGAGTCAATCCAGGAACCTCTATAAACCTCTACATTATCTAAAAATTCACCTGCTTCCGTTTCCAAAGAACTTACTTTCTCATCTTTATAAACATATAACCCACTATTCAAAGATCCGATAATCCAATCATTTTTATCTCTTAATACTACTTGTGGATATTTCATATTCAGAGAATCTAATCCATTTAATTTTTTAAAACTGCTTCCTTCTAGTTCAAAAAATTCTCCGTTATTTTTTTTTACTAAAATGCTATCACCTAGTTGAAAAGATGCATATGGTTCAAAAGAAGGATTTAAAAATTCAGTTTTAATATTATTCCAAACTATAAATCCATCTCTGGTCTGAAAAAATATTTTATTCTTCGACTCAAAAATATTCCAGATATCACCAATTAATGAATCAGCGATATTAAATTCATCCTTAAGACTTTTTGGTGCAATTGCATTCGATGAATCATACTTAATTATACCAAAATCATTTTCTCCACCATAGTATAAACTACCTTCTGATGAGATGAATAGTGATAAAACATACGTTGAATTTGGAACATGTCTCCAATCCCATTTTACTCCATCGAACCAAACTAGACCTTGACCATTACCTATAAATATGAAACCGTTCGAGTCTTGAACAACTGAATAATTTTGCTTAAAAAGCTCGAATTCCTTTAGGTCGTAGCTTTTGTTAATAGGAAACCCCTGTCCGGTAACACAAACAGGGGTTAGTACTATTAAAATAAACGTAATTTTTATTCGATGATAATTCAATTATTTAAGATGGTTCATCCGCCACCGCCCACTGGTGGGTGCTTGATATTAATGTTAATATGAGTATCAGATTGAGGATGAGGGCAATTATTTTGTTTTATGAGAATTAGAGTATATTTCTTTGAAGTTATTATCCCAGGATAAGGTGTTCCTGGAATTTCTTCCATCTCAATTAAGTCTACAATAAAACTTTTTTGGATATAGTCTTTGCAACCAGTAGCATATTCAATCTCAAAATAATACTTTGCTTCGTTTTTATGGTCAATATCTTGAGTAGATAAAAAAGACAAATGAATTTCAGGTGCATCATAATCTTCAATTTCAACTCCACCTGCTCCTTTAATTATTTTTTTCCTTACTGTACCCCCAACACCACAAAAGGCATTTAAAATAATTTCTTTGGTATTATTTGTAGTTGTTTTATTTGTAATTGAAATAGACATTTTTTTTTATTTAAAGGTTATTTAGTACTGAAATATTTTGATCTGTAGGCGCTTGTATGAAGCCAAATCCAGTATCAAAAAAATTGTTTCCATCTTGAATTGTTTTTTTTGAAGTCTCTTTCAGAACCTTTCTTAGGTTTTGAATATTAAACTCTACGTTCTTCGACTCAAAAGCATTAATCCACAATGCAATTACTCCAGAAACATGTGGAGCAGCTGCACTTGTATCCCAGAATTCTTTATAGGATCCATTGTCAGATACTGTACATGTATAGTCTCCTGGAGCTACAAAATCTATCCCTCTGTTTTGTTTACTGTCCAAGATTAATAATCCTTCATACTTAGTAACTGCCCCTACGCTTAATACGTTATTTGCAATTTCTGGGAATCTTACATATCCAAGGTGAGCATCTCTCGAATACTCTCCAAAAAAAGAGCGTGAACTTCCATTACCAGCAGAAGAAACAAACACAGTGGGCTTTGAGTATTGGACAAGGTTGATTAAAAATTCAATTGTTCTGACTGTCTCTTGAAAAATCCAGAATATCTTGTTAATAACATCTACTTTAAATTGATCTTGTTTATTTTTGAGTTCCTCTAATAATAAAGGAGCAACACTTTTACCAAACGACATTGAAATTATATCTGCACCCTCCCTACACGACCATAAAATTGCTTCATACAAATCGATTATATCAAAGTATTTGAAACTTGGTATTACTCGGGAAACAATTAACTTCTCAATATTCCTAGCTAAGCCGATTCTCATTAATTTTGAGTATTTTCTAAAGTATACATCTCTAGAGCAAATTATTGATGCGCACTGAGTCCCATGCATTCCCCCAACTAATTTACTCCTGTCACCTAATTTTTCTACAAAATTTTTGAATGCTATCTTTTTCTCATTATCCACTACATCGTTTAAGTAGGAAAGTCCACTATTCGATATATTAATCCCATCATCTATTATCGCAATTTTTACACCACTTCCACAGAAATCTGATTTATTAGCCCCTATTTCCGAGATCCCCCAAGAAGCCCCATTTGAAAAGTTTGAACAATCTTCACTCCGTTTTTCAAAGGTTTGAAGACCTTTTAGCTTAATTTTTTGATCATTAAAAAAAGGAGAAATCCATATTACATCTTCTCGCCTTGACTTTTTTAGTAACATTTTATCATCAAGGTATTCCTTAGATACTTGGAGGAGACTTATATCAAAATCATTTGTAGGTATAATAGAACCTGTAGTTGAATCTCTTTTTAATGGATTCCCTAAGTAATAGAATAGTATGTAGAAATCAGACTTTGGAATAGATATATGATTATTTTTTATTCTGTAATAAAAATTATCTTTTAGTATCCGATTCTTAGACTTGAATATCACAAATATTGGCTTTTATGCAATTACGTTAAAGCCCGGCAGACGTCCCCGTACATCCCTAATGTCTTTTAGCCTTTTCGAATTAAAATTATTGGCACCTAAATTGCAAATCTAATATTCATAGTAATGTTTTAGTAACATGCTGTAATATCAGGTTTAACTTTAAGGTGTTTAATTTGAATACAGGATAGCTACTACAAATAAAGCTCTCACCACATATATATGTGGTTTTTAAAGACTGGATGTGTTTCAATAAAAAAGCCACCTGATTGGGTGGCTTTGTATTTTTAAAAAATATGAAACTTGATTAACATATCTTTTTTATTAGCTTTATTGCCCACTTAAGAAGCTTACATATACGCTTCCATTTTCCGGTAGCATTTTTGCAAATTTCTTCTACTAAAGGTTCTAATATAGAAAGAACTACTTCACAAACATTCCCTTTCTCGGCAAGAGTTGAAACTCCTTTAGCTGACCTAGCTGACTCATATGTGTTAACCTTTGCTTCCAGGTCATCCAATAATTTTGAAGAAATTAAATTTTCATCCATAACTTTGCGTTTTGTTAATATTAAAATGTTGACCTCAATTAACTTTGCTTCAGAGTAACTATCACCACATAACTATGTGGAAATAAAAAGCCACCCGATCGGGTGGCTTTGCTATTTTTAAAAATCTATATGGGAAAGATCCCGGATCTTAGTTCGGGATGTCCTTCGGTCAATTCAATACGGTTTCTACTGGTTCCCAATCCATACCAAAGGCATTCGCTACGTCTTCATACACAATGGTTCCGTGTGCAACATTAAGTCCCATTTTTAATTCAGGATCATCATTTAATGCTTTTTTCCAGCCTTTGTTAGCTAAAGCAGTAGCGTAAGGAAGCGTAACGTTGGTAAGTCCAAGTGTGGAAGTATATGGTACAGCTCCCGGCATATTTGCCACACAGTAGTGAACCACATCATCCACAACATAAACCGGATCTTTATGGGTAGTTGGTTTTGATGTTTCAAAACATCCACCCTGATCGATTGCGACATCAACCAATACTGTACCCGGGCGCATTTCTTTCAACATCTCCCTGGTAATAAGATGTGGAGCCTTTGCTCCCGGTTTTAACACTGCGCCGATTATTAAATCAACGGATGGAAGCAATGCGCGGATATTTGCTTCAGAAGAAAAGAAGGTATGCACATTTTTAGGCATAACATCTTCCAGATAACGTAAGCGTTGCATATTGATATCCATTATGGTGGTATCAGCACCCATACCCGCAGCAATTTTTGCAGCATGAACTCCTACTATTCCACCACCAAGAACCAATACTTTAGCTGGTTGAACACCGGGAATCCCTCCCATCAACATTCCCCTTCCGCCTTTAGGTTTTTCAAGATATACAGCACCTTCCTGAGCAGCCATTCGTCCGGCTACTTCACTCATAGGGATTAATAACGGAAGTGAACCATCAGCCTTTTCAACAGTCTCATAGGCAATAGCAATACACTTTGAATCAACAACTGCTTTAGTTAACGCTTCATCCGCAGCGAAATGGAAATAGGTGAAAATTACCTGCCCTTCTCTCATTCTTGGATATTCTTCAGCAATAGGCTCTTTAACTTTCATGATCATTTCTGCTTTTGCCCAAAGTTCTTCAACATCATCCAGTATGTTAGCACCAGCGTTAATATAATCTTCATCAGTGAATCCACTGCCAATACCAGCCCCTTTTTGAATAAATACCTGATGACCGTTCCTTTTCATTTGGAGTGCTCCTCCAGGTTGTAAGGCAACTCGGTTTTCATGTGTTTTTATTTCTTTGGGTACGCCAATAATCATGATCAGTTATTTAAAAGTTGGATTTTTTTGAGAACCAAAGGTAGGGATTTTCTACAAAAAAACGCTTCCCAAATTTTGTAAATGATACCATTCTCAGTATCTACCAATCTGATTAATATTCGACTTAGTTTTTAAAATGGAAAAAAACACTCCTTCAATTTACATTGGTTTCTTATTCTTCTTAATAAGCATTTTAGGATGTAAATCTTTGTCGAACACAACTCCGGTTAATTCTACTCACCCAAAAATTGAAAGAGAGTTTAGAGGTGCCTGGGTAGCTTCAGTGGCTAATATTAATTGGCCAAGCAGACCCGGGCTTTCCGTTGATGTCATGAAATCAGAAGCAATTTATTTACTTGATTTACTAAGTGAGACAAATTTTAATGCAGTAGTGTTGCAGGTTAGACCACAAGCTGATGCTTTATATAATAGTGATTTAGAACCCTGGTCCTATTATTTGACAGGTGAACAAGGAAAAGCTCCTGATTATAATTTTGATCCATTACAATTCTGGATTGATGAAGCTCATAAAAGAGGAATTGAACTGCATGCATGGCTAAACCCTTACCGAGCTCATCATACTACAGGAGGTAAAATTTCTGACCATTCTGTAGTAAAAAAGAAGCCGGAAATGGTACTTGAGCTGAAAAATGGATATTGGTGGTTCGACCCATCTTTAAAGGAAACCCAGGAGCATTCATTCAACGTGGTTATGGATATAGTAAAACGATATGATGTGGATGGAATCCATTTTGATGACTACTTTTATCCCTACCCGGATTATAATAATGGGGAAGATTTCCCGGACCATAAAAGTTGGGAACAGTATCAAAATTCGGGAGGAAAATTAAGTCGAGGAGATTGGAGACGAAAATCTGTAAATGATTTTATCTCAAAAGTGTATACCTCTATCAAAAAAGAAAAGCCTCATGTTAAGTTTGGATTAAGTCCATTTGGTATTTGGAGACCTGGGTATCCAAATTCGATACAAGGTTTTGACCAATATGATGTCTTGTATGCAGATGCTAAAAAATGGCTTAATGAAGGTTGGATTGATTATTTCACACCTCAATTATATTGGCCAATAAACCAAATCCCTCAAAGTTTCCCCGTTTTGTTAGGTTGGTGGAATAATGAGAATACCAAAAACCGATTTATTTGGCCGGGGATGAGTATTGGCAGATTGAGTGGAGAAAGGCAGCTTGATGAGGTTTTAAATCAAATTATGATTACCCGCGGAATGAATTCCGATGCCCCAGGAACTATTCATTGGAGCATCGCACCTCTGGTAAATAATGATTCATTACGAATCGATCTAAAAAACGGGCCTTACCGAACTCTCGCCATGGTTCCTGAAATGACATGGGGGAAAATCGAAAAAAAAGCTCTTTCTCCTGATCTAAGAATAGAATATCAAAGGAATGGGACTATTTTAATTAACTCTGAAATGGTAAATAAAGATATTTCGAAATGGGTGGTTTACACAAAGTATGGGGAATCCTGGTCAGTAAGATTTTTCAATAGAGAAACAAACATATTCCCAGTTAATTATTATAAGATATCCTATCCTCTTAAAAGAATTGATATCATTGAAAAAATCGAAGTGACCTATATCAACAAGTTCGGAAAAGAGAGTACTCCCTTCATTTTAATTCCAGAAATAAAATTCTAGTACTTATAAAACTATTTTACGAACAGCTCCCTCTTTTTTATCTAATTTGCTACAATAAATTAACTACAGTTTTTTACTCTGATGACTAACAGAACTACTAAAATATTTACACTTTTACTTTCTATAAGTTTAATTCTGGGATGTAGTGGTACAAAAAACACTGCAAATAATTCTTCACCTCAGAATAACCAAAAACAAGCCCGAGCAGCTTCCTCAAATGGTATTAAACCTTTTTCTGAAGTCATTAAGTCATCTGCTGAAAAAGACGAAGGATTATTTAATGTTTACCAACAAGGCGAAGATATTTTATTTGAAATACCAAACGACTTATTAGGTCGCGAAATGCTCTTGGTTAGCAGGGTTGCGGGTGTTCCCCCTGGGTTTTCCGGATTTAATTCTGCAGGATCTAAGTCTGAAGAACAAGTCATCTCCTTTAACCGAAATGGAGATAAAGTATTCATCCGAAAAAAATCATATAACGCAGTAGCAAATGAAGATGATCCGGTACTTAGTTCTGTAATTGCTAACAATCTGGAGCCAGTGCTAGCAACTTTTGACATTGAAGCGTTAAGTGAAGACTCTTCGGGAGTAGTTATTGATGTAACTGATTTTTTTACCAGTGATGTAGAAGCAATTAGTGGACTCTCTTCTTTCCAAAGAAGAAATTATCAGGTGAGAAGACTTGATTCAGATCGCAGTATGGTAGAATCAATTAAAAGCTTCCCGGAGAATATTGAAGTCCGACAGTTAATGACTTACATCTCTGCGAACCCTCCTTCAAGTAGAGATGCCCAGACCCTTACCCTTTTAACAAGTCAGTCTATGGTTCTACTTCCCGAAGAACCCATGATGAAGCGTTATGCAGATTACCGTGTTGGATATTTTTCTATTCGCCAAATCGATTACAGCTCAGATGCACCTAAAGCAGAAACTAAAGAGTACATCCGGAGATGGAGACTGGAACCTAAAGATCCGGAAGCATATGCCCGTGGAGAGCTAGTAGAGCCGGTAACACCGATTGTATATTACCTTGATCCGGCTACTCCGGAGAAATACAGATCATATATCATACAAGGTGTATTAGATTGGAATGAAGCATTTGAAGCTGCAGGATTTAAAAACGCTGTTCAACCAAAACTCCCTCCTTCTCCTGAAGAAGATCCTGACTGGAGTCCGGAAGATATCCGATATTCGACGATCAGATGGGTTGCTAGTACGGTTAGAAACGCAGTTGGGCCGAGTGTTTCAGATCCTCGTTCCGGAGAAATAATTGAGAGTGATATCGTTTGGTATCATAATCATATGCGTTCCTATCGTAATCGTTTGATGATTGAAACCGGCGCAGCTAATCCAGCTGCCCGTTCACTTCAGCTTCCTGATGAGTTAATTGGAGAAACTATGAGAAGAGTAATATCTCACGAAATCGGTCATGCAATCGGTCTTCCACATAATATGCAGGCAAGTGCTGCTTACCCGGTTGATTCACTACGTTCCGGTACTTTTACGCAGGAATGGGGAATTGCAACTACAATAATGGAGTATGCCCGACAAAACTATATTGCTCAGCCTGGCGACGAAAATATTCGTTTTATCAGACAAATCGGTCCATATGATAAATACTCTGTGAACTGGGGCTATCGTGTGATCCCATCAGCTGAAACACCGGAAGATGAGAAAGCTATTCTCGATTCATGGATTGAAGAAAAAGCAGATGATCCCGTTTATCGTTTTGCCTCCTCAACCGGATACGATCCTTCAGCTCAAACAGAAGACTTATCCAATGATCCCGTTAAAGCTAGTACCTATGGTTTAATGAACCTAAAGCGAGTGGTTCCTAATTTAATTGAATGGACTTCTGAAGCTGGAGAGGATTATACAGAACTTACTGAGATATATCGTGAACTGGTTGGACAATGGTCGAGATACGCCCGACATGTTGCCACCAATATTGGAGGTGTATACCAAACCCGTAAAACTTCTGATCAAAATGGTTGGGTTTACACGCCAGTTTCAAAAGAGTATCAAAAAGAAGCAATGGAGTTTTTAAATGAACATGCTTTTTCAACTCCGGCTTGGCTATTGGATGAAGATATTCTCAGAAGAATCGAGCATAACGGAGCGGTAGAACGTATAAAAAATCTTCAGGCTGGCATTCTCAGATCCACTATGAACGCAGGTGTAATGACTAGACTATCAGAACAGGAATCATTTGATGATAATGCCTATTCCCTACTTGAGATGTTAGGTGATTTAAGACAGGGAATCTGGAGTGAAGTTTATAACAATCAATCTACGAATGCATACAGACGTTCCCTTCAGAGAGAGTACATAAGTTATATACACACTATGTTTGAAGATGATGTAATTGAAGGCAGATTCGGATCCCCTGATTTAGATATCAAAGATTCGGATATCCGTCCGGCTCTTCGCTCTGAGTTGGTTCAATTACGATCTGATGTACGAAGTGCCCGATCAAATATCAGAGATCGGGCAACCCGTGCTCATCTTGATGATATAACGGCTCGAATAGATGAAATACTTGATCAGGATTAGTCCTAAAAAAGGCTCCAAAATAGAGCCTTTTCTTTTTTCTGTCTTTCTCTCCTCTGCATTAACATAAGATGATTCTAATCGCATTTAATTCAGGATAGCGCCAAATTTGGGGATTAATTATCATCATGTATAAGAAGTTAACCCTACGGAACCGGATTTTTCTTATTACCTCGTGCCTTATCCTCCTCGCATACGCACTGGTACTATTATTCTTACGCCCTAAATACAGGGAAGCAATTATTAATGAGCGTACTACTATTGTTTCTCAATTACAGGAGTATTCACTCCGAAGAACTGATGAAACTATTCGAAACTGGTTAAATGCTACTTCTATACTTGCAGAAAATATTAGTTCGAATCCGGGTGAAACGGAAGGAATTGTTCGCGGAGCAATTAATTACACCCCTGGATTAGTAAGAATTACTTTGTCTGAAGAAGGTTCAGATGAAATGTTGGACTTCACCCGTACCATTTATCAGGGATTAAATTTCCCTGGTTCGGTGAACGAATGGTACGAATCAAGATTGGATCAAAGAGTTAACGTTGCATGGCTCCCTGACACAACCGATGTGATTGATATTTTTATTGCACAACGTGTTATACAAATAGATTTGGGGAACGGGGATCAGTTGTTATTTACGTTAAACATGTTTTTTGACGCCAAGAGACTCACATATGAACTCATCGATATTCCTCTTGGTGACGGAAAATACAAAGCGAATATCGTAAGTGATCTTGGTCAGCATATTGTTATCGACGATTTCACTTTCCCTTCTGAACTTTTTGGGGATGCTAGTTTTTCAGAAGAAAAGGAAATAAGCTTTAATAATGACCGATGGTTTGTAATGTCATCACGCTTCGAAACCATTCCTTTTTGGCATCTAATAGCTGTAGAAGATGATTTTGTACTGGAGCCAGTAAACCGGCTGATATTGTTTTCATTATTTGCCGGACTTGGTATCCTCTTCCTTATGGTGATTGTGAGCTGGTATGTAAGTAACAGAATGAATAAACCTATTTCACAAATTCTGGAAGATGTAGATCACATCAGTAATCTTGAGTTTGATCATTCCATTCGAAAAGTTGATTTGCCTGAATTTGGAGTAATGCAAGAAACACTAGAAGACATTCGCATCACTCTTCATCGGTATCAAAAAATTAATGTTGAAAAAATAATCCTCGAAGAATGGAAAAACAGGTATATGATGACCTATTCCGAGGACTTTATTGGTATTCTTGATAATGATGGCAAGTTCAGATTTGCCAATAATCACTTTGTCCAGTTTATCGAATCGTTTGGCTTTAACCCAAAAGAAGTAACATTTGATGAACTCCTGAATACCTCTAAACTGGAATTAAGTAAGTCGAACCAGACGGTTCATTATCCAAACCCTTATACGATAAAGATAAATCAGGCTGAACTCGCTCATTTTATGGATGAGGAAACAACTTATTTTTATGATTATCAGTACGTGGCTTTCGAAGATGAACAGAATAATTCACAGGGCGCACTTGTAGTTCTTCACGATAAAACAAAAGATCGTTTACTAGATATTAAACGTACAGACATGATTAATATCATTGTTCATGAGCTTAAAAACCCAATTACCGGTGTTGTCGGTTTATCAAAAATTATGATTGATAACACTGAAATGAGTGTTGAAGAAAATCAAGAGTTATTGAAAGAGATCTATCTTTCTGGTGAACGAATGAACGACCTTGTTAATCGTTTTCTGGATGTACAACGGCTTGAGCATGGAAGGATTCCGGTTGAGTTTAATCCGGTAGACCTGTTCCATCTGGTAAATGATGTAAAGAGTATATCGAACGCATTATTGTCACAGAAGAACCTTAAAATTACGATTTCCGCAAAAGGGACAAGTTTCATAGTTTCCGGTGGCAAGGATTTGTTGTTTGATGCGGTACAAAACCTTGTTAGCAACGCAATTAAGTATGGTGATCCTGATCGTACAATAGATATTGAACTGGAAGATAACTCAGATCATATTGAAGTAAGTGTTACCGATCACGGTTATGGAATCAGTATTGAAGACCAACAGAAAGTGTTTGATAAGTTTTTCAGGGTTCGTTCTAACATCAAATCCGCCAAAGAAAAAGGAACCGGACTGGGATTAGCTTACGTTAAAGAAATTATGCACAGACACAATGGTGACGTACAACTTGAATCTAATGAGGAAATAGGTAGCCGGTTTACCTTGATCTTTCCAAAAGATGAAACTGAATAAAAAGAATGAATAAAACGGTATTAAGCAGTCTTCTGATATTATTAGTTTCGTCTTATTCCGTTTTCGGACAAAACAATACAGTTACCTTCCCTTCTTCAGAGCTCCAACAAATGGCTCTCCGATATTCCGGAAACACGTTAAATTGGCCGGTAATTGTTAGCCTGGCTGATCATGATATTCCAAGCAATACTTTTAGTTTATCCTCCGCTGATATACTACAGCTTCAAAACCTATCAAATGTTTCTTCCGAAGTTTCTGAAAGTGAGGATAAAATGAAAGAACTGATTTCTTCAGGAGCAACTATATTCGCAAAAGAAAAGCTTAATGAAGTAAATACTTTGCACAAAGAATACATAGACGCGATCCAGGCCGGAGAACTTGAAATTGCCCTTGAAAAAGGCTCTGCTATTCCCGACGCTGTAAGCGAACTTGAAGTTACTTTAACTGAAAACAGACTGGTACAGGTTCAGGCTCAGTTAGCTAAAAAAGAAGGCAATGTAGATAAACGTCTAGGGCTTTTGGGAGGTTGGAATGACGCTGTTATCGGAGACCTTTTTAAAGAATCTGATGGATTAAGAACATTAGCAGAAAGCTATGCCAGCCTTGCGTTTACAGATGGTAGCTCAGTACAGGTTGACCCAAATACAGTCGCTGTAATAAGGAAATCCAGAATCGATAAACTGGATGAAAGTGCCGATACTGAGATAAGTCTTGTTCAAGGCGGTTTATTGGCAAAACTATCTGCTGCCGGAAAAGAGAAAAGTCGATATATATTAAATGCAGGCGCCTCCACATCTGAATTAAAAACTCAGAATTTTTATGCAGAATCTGATGGAAATGAAACGGTAAAACTAACCAATTACGATGGTGTTGCAGACATTAGTGCTAATGATGTTACGATCACTATAAAAAAGAATGAAGGAACTATTGTGAGGGAAGGTCAACCCCCCGCTCCTCCCATTCAATTATTACCTGCTCCAAAACTTGCCTGGTCAACCACTGATACGATCGTTTATCGAGATAACATCGTCTTTTCTTTTAATCCTGTTCTTGATGCCGCATCATACCGGGTTCAATACAGTTCAAGTCCATCTTTTGATAAAGATATTAATGAAATCACCTTACGGTCTACTTCCACTGCTATTCAAAACTTAGCTCTTGGAAGAACCTATATAAGAGTTCAGGCGGTTGATGAGCTTGGATTAAGAGGCCCTTACACTGAAGCCACACGAGTAATTAGAAATGTAGATAATCAGCCGCCACCTCTATTTATTGATGGTTTTGAAAATAATATCATCTTTACACTCGATAACTCCTATATGATTCAGGGGGTAACAGAGCCCGATGCAAGACTGGAATTTGATAATAGAAGAATCCCGGTGCAACGTTCAGGCCAGTTTATTTATCAAATTCAAAACCTTCAAACCGATCAAACTATAATTGCAAAAGCTGTTGACGGATCTGGTAATACTAATGAGCAACAAGTAAGAATTGTAAAACTTACCGAATCTGAATTATTTTCATTCTCGCTGAGTGGCGCTACTTTAGGACAAACTATTAGAGTTAACAGACCTACAGTAACCTTATCATCTACCGCATATCCGGGACTGGAAGTGATTATTAATAATGAAGGTAACACCCGAAGAGTACAAACTGATTCTCAAGGTAGATGGGGTATAACAATGAACATGCAACAAGGTGAACTTTCTGTTACATTTAGAGATATTAAATCTGGTGTAGATTACCTTACTAAATCATTTACAGTACAAGCTAATTAGAGGATTCATGTTCAAACGAATTACACTCGTTTTAGTAGTTCTTTTATTAAGTGTTCCTGGGTTCAGCCAGGAAATTTATCTTTCTATTTCCGGACGTACTTCCTCTATCGTCAGCGGAGATAATCGTCATCAATATGATATTTGGATTAAACCAGAAGCTGGAGCTCAACCCGGAATTCTTCAAATTTTTGATGCAGGGCTCGGAGGAGCAGTAGACTTAATAACTCAGGAAGACCCTAATACTATTACAACCTTCGATTTATATTCTTTCGATGAGGTTTTCCAAAAAAATGGAAATTCTGTTACACAGAAAACAACCCCTTCTACTCCTACTAATCAACTTATAGCAAAAGCTGAAGAACGTTTCAGGAACCGCTGGGTACCATTGGCAAATATCCCATCTGCCGGAAATGGATACATTGTAAGGGTATATACTGATCAGGGAGATGATGTAAATAGTTTTAATCTCAGAGTAGTTGGAGCGAATGGTCAGGTTTTAAGCGGTTCTTCCTGGAAAATAATAGCCGTAGATCTTTCTATCGGGGTTTATCGTTCAACAGCAAATACTCTTTATCAACTCAAGCCTTACGTAGAAAATCAAACATCTGGTACACCCGATTTAGTTGTAAGTGGAGAAGAAGATTCTCAGGTTAATAAAATTGACGCATTTGGAAACACTTATCCTGTTTCCAATTCACAAATACCTGATACCCGATTTGGAATCAATAATAACTGGGGACTTCAATTAAGTGGCTCCAGAAGCAGAATTAATACCTTAACCGTTTTTGGGAACAATCAACCCGTTTTATGGGAATTTGAACCTGTTGCTCTGACGGAATTTGAAAAGCCATTGCTGACGATTAATGAAATTGAAGCTGCGCAATGTACCGAAAAGAGATTTGAACTCACCGGAACAGTTTTTACCCAAAGGGATTTAGCTAACGCTCGTTGGGTTTTAAGAAATACAAATATTGGCTCGGGGGCCTCTCCCACTATTGCCTTTGAAGACCGAGGCCAAATTCCTGTTGATGTATTAATTCCAAATGATCGTTCTTATTTCCCTCAATATTGGGCGTATAACAAAATTGTATTTGTAAATACACCCCCAATTGCTCGTCTTGTTTCCCCAAAAGAAATTATTTCGCCTTCTGAAATACTAACCCTATCTGCTGCTGAATCTTATGATCTAGAGGGTCAGGAAGTAACTATTACCTGGTTTGTAAATGGAACAAGAAGAGCAACCGGTTCCACATTTAACTTTTCAAATACTATTTCCGGGTTATATACCATTTCTATTCAGGTTACTGATGGGGGCGCCTCTCAAAGATGTAGTATTGCTCAGGAACAAATTAATGTTAGAGTAAATACTCAACCATATGCAGAAATCGACGTTGTTCCTGTTTCCGGAACCGATGATCCAATTGTTCTCAAAGTAACTAATCAAACTGATTCCGATAATGATGCCCTGAGCTATAGCTGGGCTGGTATTGGAGTTCAACAGGGTGAAACATCAGATAGTATTATAGTCCGGCATCAGGAACCGGGAGTGTATCCAGTTCGATTAACCGTGAACGACGGTTCGGGAGCTCAAAATGCGATTTACTCTGTGAACAGAGTGTATGAAGTGAATGCTGCCCCTATTCCGGTGTTTTCAGTACCGGCTAATGTTGCTCCGGGTGATGTTTTTCCTCTTAACGCGATTGAATCTTCCGATCCCAATCAGGACGAATTAGAATACATCTGGCAGGTTAATAATGAAGAAGTAGCCAGAGGCGATATCTCTACTCTATCTTTAAGTGAGCCAGGCATTTATGACATTAAACTTATTGTTGATGATAAGCGCGAAGTGAGTAACTCGGTTCAGTCATTAACGAATAGAATTCAGGTTAATGCACCACCACAGCCAGTTATAACAGCTGTTCCGGTTACATCAAATGCCAACGTCAATTTCGAAGCTACACAAAGTGTTGATACAGAATCTGAAATTCAAACTTTCAACTGGGATTTTGGAGACGGTAACCGTGCTTCTGGTCCAAGAGTAAGTCACACTTATCAACAAACCGGAAGTTATACAGTTAAACTTACTGTTGATGATGGGGCTAACTTAAGAAACAGTGTTCAGACCTCTGAACATGTAATTGTAGTAAACAGTTATCCCGTTTCTGATTTCTCCTCTCCTGCAGTAGTTTCACCAGGTGTTCCTTTTACCGTTGATGGAAGTTTAAGTACCGATGCCGATGGATCCATAACAAGATATGAGTGGTCTACAAATGGTAATCCGGCTGGTACTGGTCAAACTAATTCAATTACTCTGACTAATCCCGGTCTGCATACTATTTCACTTTCAGTAAATGATAATTCAGGTTTTGATCAGGCTAAAGGTTTCAAATCAAAACTAATTCGGGTTAATGAAGCTCCCGTACCTGTTTGGAGAACCGATCCTGTGGAACTAATACCTGATACAGAAATTAAATTTCTTGCTGATAAATCTTTCGATAATGACGGATCCATAGATTCCTATCTGTGGGAATTTGAAGACGGAACTGAGTTGAAAGGAATGCAAATTCAGCGAATTTTTACTGAAGGTGGTCCAAAACGATTCACACTCACCGTGACTGATAATGACCGTCTTGAAAATTCTACTTCAGTAATCGAAGGTATTGTAAATGTAAACCATCAACCTTACATCGTAACTGAACCTGTAGTGCGTTCGAATTCAACTACGGTACGTCTTGATGCATCAAAGAGCTATGATTTAGATAACGACGCTCTTTCATTTGAATGGACTTTACCGGATGGCACCAAACGACGTGAATCTACGTTCAGTTGGACTGCACCTGAACCAGGAATTCATTTTATAGGATTAACAGTTAAAGATGGTCTTGGTCTGGGTAATAGTACAAATACCGAGTCAGTTCGGGTTATGGTTAACAGACCTGTTCAGGCTGTTGTTGACTCTGTAATTACCTCCTGTACTGGTCAAACAGTTCTGTTTAATAGTTCCAGAAGTTTCGATCCCGATGGAGATGCTTTTAAGGCAAACTGGAGTTTTGGAAATGGACAAACTTCTGAAGAAGCAAATCCATCCTATGTTTATGAAACTCCAGGGGTCTATGAAGCCAGATTAACCTTAGATGATGGCTTTTCAAGACAACCATCAGTAGCAAAAATTCCGGTTATTATTGAAGGGTCTCCGGTTGCGAAGATGAACATTACAGAAACAACGATTTGTGTTAATACAGCCCTTAGTTTTGACGGCTCTCAAAGTACCGATCCTTCTGGTTCCCTCCCTGCTATGAGTTGGGACATGGGTGATGGAAATTCTGCAACAGGCGCTAAATACAGACACATCTTTACCGAACCAGGTGAATATACAGTAACTCTTACGGTAGAAGGTTCAGGCTCAGGTCAATGTAGTAACATCAGCCAAACTACCGCAAAAGTAACGGTTGTTGAAGGACCGGTAGCTAATTTTGACTTGCCTGAATGGATTGCTCCTGGTGAACCAATTATACTTGATGGCTCAACTTCTTCTGCAGATGGTGGCTTTAAATCTGCTAAATGGGTTATAGATACTGAGAATAGCTCAGAAGAATTGGATGGCCTTACTACTACCTATTCGTTCTCTGAACCGGGTGAATATTTTGTTACTCTGAATCTGGAAACCAATACCGATACAGATTGTAACACCGTAAGTCTTACAAAAACTATAAAAGTAAACGCAAGTCCTGTAATTGTCTGGAATCTCCCTGAAAATGTACCCGCTGGAGAAGATCTTAAACTGGATGCTTTTTCTAGCTCTGATGAGGATGGATTCATCAAGCAATTTAAGTGGTACATCGATGATGGTTTTGTAAGCTATAATGCAAGTGAGCTGGTTAAAGCCATAACTCCTGGAAGACATAAGGTAACCTTAGAAGTACGTGATAACTCCGCAGCTTCAAACAATATGGTTACTATGGAAAAGTATTTCTTTGCAAACAGTGCTCCAAAACCGACTATTCAGGGACCAGAAGTAGTTTACCAAAATCAGGATATAAGTTTACGTTCCGGACTTTCTCAGGATAGAGACGGAGATTTATTAAGTACCACATGGAAACTTGATGGAAACGTACTACCCTTCCCGCAGTTTACAGTTTCTGAAGCCAGAACCTACAGAGTTACATTAATTCAAAATGATGGTCGTGGTCTTTCTAACTCAATTGATTCTACCATACTTGATATTCATCCGGTAAAAATTCCTGATGTAAATCCTGTGTATCCCAAAAGGATTGCTGTAGGTGGAGTGATTTCAATTCCAAATATGAACATCTCCAACAACTGGACTTTCGCAAATCAAAACTTCTATGAAACTACCTGGAGAGCAGCTTCTGCCGGAAATAAAACGTTTGATTTAGCCTGGACTCCATTAGGTATGGAATTAAGCAGGAAGTCCTTCCCTATTACCGTCGTAGAACCATTGAAGTTTACAGAACAAATTACACCGTTAATTATTGAATGGAATCCGGTAAATCCTACAGCTGTCCTTAAAGCCCCTGCTGTAAACCGTCCTTCTTCCGAAGTTCAGATAATTTGGAAACAAGGTGGTCAAGAAATTGGTCGTGGTACTCAAATCAGTCCACGACTCATAAGAGGTCAAAACAGGTTTACAATAGAAGTTTCTGATCTAAAAGTAGAACAATCCAGACCAGTGAGTATCGACTTAATTGTGACCACACAATAAAAAGTAAAGATTGAAGCTTTTCTTTTCGTAAAAAAAGTTGGTAGTTTGATACGTTATTTAATCATTCTAATCGATTTCATTTGAAGATCGTAATTATTGGAGCCGGAGAAATTGGATACGATCTGGCTAGTGTATTATCCAAAGAAAAACATGATGTTACGGTTATTGACCGTGAGAAAGAAAGTTTATCAAGAGTAGCAGAATCGCTGGATGTTTTAACCATCGAAGGAAATGCCACTTCCGGAAAAGATTTGGTTAAAGCAGGCGTTAAAGAATCTGATATCGTAATTGCCGTTACCAGCATTGATGAAGTAAATATGATCACTTCTATGATGAGTAAAAGACTCGGTGCTAAAATGGTAATTGCACGTGTTCGGAGTGATGAATTTTCTCAAAGTAATGCGCCTATAACTGCAAACGATCTGGGAATCGATGTAATGATTCATCCGGAGTTGAGTGCTGCTCAGGAAATCGCTCAACTTTTGAAACGATCTGCAGCAAGTGATGTAATCAATCTGGCTGAAGACCAAATGCAGCTTATTGGAATTCGTTTAGCTCGAAACTCCCCTCTTATTGGTAAATCCTTGAAAGACTATGCGCAGGAATATTCTGATATCACTTTTAGGGTAGTAGCAATTGGACGCCGTGGACTTACACTAATTCCGAAAGGTCCTGTAAAACTTCAGGCTTTTGACCAGATTTTTATTCTGGCTAAAACCGAAGACATTCCAAAAATTGTAGAAACTACCGGAAAAAAAGAAACCGTATTAAACAGGATCATGATTGCCGGTGGTTCGGGTATGGGCGCTATGATTGCACGTCTTTTATGTAACGATCCGAGCAAAGGTTGGAATGTAAAACTGATTGAACCAGATTATTACCGCGCAGAAGAACTGGCTATCGAGTTGAAAAATGGAATGGTTCTTCATGGCAATCCAACAGATCCCGATTTACTGGCAACTGAAGGTATTACTGATATGGATGCTTTTATTGCAGTAACGGATGAAGAGGAATCAAATATCATCTCATGCTTAATGGCAAAACACCTGGATGTTAAAAAGACGGTTGCCTTGGTCTCAAAACCTGATTTCATTCCCCTAAGTCAAACCATCGGGCTTGATGCTGTTATTAACAAGAAAGTTGCTGCCTCAAATGAAATACATCGCCATGTACGTCAAGGTAAAGTAATTTCTGTAACTGAACTTAGGGGTATCAATGCAGAAGTGATTGAATTACAAGCATCCCCTAAATCAAAGGTTGTAGGTAAAGAAATTCAAAACCTCAAATTACCGGATGGCTGTGTTATAGGAGGAGTTCTATGTGATGGTTCCGTTGAAATTGCTACGGGTATTACTGTTATAAAACCTAATGACCGGGTAATGGTTTTCTGTTTACCGGATGCAGTAAATAAAGTAACCAATCTATTCCGATAATGGCTGAACGCCGTTCAATAAGCTCACTAAATCGCCCCAGAATAGATTTCCGGGTAATTTCAGGGATTTTAGGTTCTTTCATCTTCTTTATGGGATTCGCCCTTCTGCTTCCACTTATCATTGATTTAATTTATCAGGAGCATATGTGGCATTCCTGGCTAATTTCGGCCGGAATCGCATTTAGTGTAGGTGGAGCCCTTTGGTATTTCTTTAAGCCTGAAGAAGAAGCTCGCATCAGAGAAGGTTTCATGATTGTGAGTTTAACATGGCTCCTCCTTTCTTTAGTTGGTGCACTACCCTTCGTTATTTCAGGAATTTTACCCAGCTATACCGATGCTGTCTTCGAAACGATGAGCGGTTTAACCACCACCGGATCAACTATACTTGGTGGAACTACTAGTGATGGTTTTTTTAATCCTCAGATAGAAGAATTACCAAAGAGCTTTTTATTCTGGAGATCTCTTGCTCACTGGCTGGGAGGAATGGGAATCATTGTATTATCGCTTGCCATTCTACCTTTGTTAGGGATTGGAGGAATGCAGCTATTTCAGGCAGAATCTCCGGGGCCAACTACCGATAAACTTACCCCTCGAGTTCAGGAAACGGCTAAGTTATTGTGGGTTGTTTATGTTGCCTTTACCGGTTTAGAGTTTCTCTTACTATGGATTCATCCCGCCATGGATTGGTTTGAAGCCCTAAACCATGCTTTTGCAACCCTTGCAACAGGCGGGTTTTCAACTAAAAATGCAAGCATTGCAGCTTTTGATTCGGCTTATATCGATGTAATCATAACTCTCTTTATGTTTCTCGCCGGAATTAACTTTGCAATGCATTTTCGTTTAATAAAAGGCGATACGGAAAGTTTTTTCAACAACCGGGAAACCCGCTTCTACACGCTAATAGTGTTAATTGGAATCATAGGTATTTCTTTCTCCCTTTGGCATTTTGATGGCCGACCAATTCTGGATGCTCTTCGATATGGATCTTTTCAGGCGCTGGCAATAATTACCACCACCGGTTTTGGCACCGATGATTATGAATTATGGTATTCTTTTGGGGCGTTTTTACTCTTCTTATTCTTTTTCACTGGCGGTAGTGCCGGATCTACAAGTGGTGGAATAAAAATGATTCGCTGGATGATTATGATCAGGAATACCGGAAGAGAGATCAAACAGATCATTCACCCCAAAGCTATCCTTCCGGTTCGTATTGGTGATAAAGCCATTAATAGTGACATCCAACGTACCGTACTTAGTTTCTTCATTCTTTACCTCTGTATTTTTGCTATTGGTGCTTTCATTATAAGTCTTTTCGGGTACGACTTACTTTCTTCAGTAGGTGCAAGTATAGCAGCGCTTGGAAATATTGGACCCGGTTGGGGTGAGTTTGGTCCTACCGATAGCTTTGCTCAACTCCCCTATCTTGGGAAATGGGTTTTAATTCTGTTGATGATGATTGGGCGTTTGGAAATCTTTACGGTACTCATCATATTTTCTCCGTCTTTCTGGAAGCAGTAAACTTGTTAGAACAAAAAATCCATAAGCATGTTTTTTCAAAAACTACATTTTCCTAGAATTAAAAAAATAGTCTCTTTGCTAGGGATTTCTTTATGCACCCTTACTTGTAATGCACAGGATTCTACTTCTGTAATAGATGATATGCTCTCAAATATTGATAGAAAGATTGATCCTTATTTTGTGTACGAATATGAGCAAACCAAATTTGTACCTCCTTCAGGTAAAACCCTGCTTATCATGGGGCAAACTGTACAAGACATCGATGATTACATGAATAATTTTTCGGATCAACCTATTCCCGGTGGTTGGTCTGCTTACTGGGGAATTCCGGAATTTAATGGCATAACCGAAACCCATACTAATCAAAACGGAAGTTCTCACAATCATCAAATGTTGGTTGACCGCTTCCCAAATACGGCTATCCAAAGTGGATTATGGATGGTAGGTACATGGGATGTCGCAAAAAGAACCGCAGACGGAGAGTTTGATGAAGTAATTAGACAGTACAGTGACTGGGCTAAATCCATTAACCGTCCTATCTATCTTAGAATCGGGTATGAATTCGATGGACCTCACAATGAACTTGAGCCAACGGAATATGTAAATGCATATCGGCACATTGTAGATATGATGAGATCCCAGGGAGTTGAAAATGTAGCTTTTGTTTGGCACTCATACATTTTTGCTCCCTACAATGGTAATTCGCTTGCCAGCTACTATCCAGGCGACGAGTATGTAGATTGGGTTGGTGTATCATTATTTGGTTTACTTTATCAGGATGCAGATTTGATGCAATATGGAAATGCTGTACTTGAATTTGCCAAAGAACACAAAAAACCGGTAATGGCAGCTGAATCGAGTCCGGTTAATGGAATCTACCCAGAAAACCTTGAAACATGGTATACCTGGTTCAGCAACTTCTTCTCGGTATGCTATAACAAAAACATAAAGGCGATCAGCTTTATTAATACCAATTGGGAACAGTATAGCATTGATGGAATTGGCAGTTGGAGAGATGCACGGCTGGCAAATAATGAATTGATTTCCAAAGCGTGGTTTCTTGAAACAAATAAAGATCGTTACCTAAAGCAATCAGAAAGTTTATTTGAAGAGCTTGGATACACTCATGATTAAATGATCTATTCATGAGAATTTTTCCCATAAAATCGCTTTTTAAAGTTAAAAAAGCGCTTTAATTATTGATTGAAACGCAGTACGTTAAGCCATTCTTTTGCACTTCAATTAACACTAACTAACCAACTTAATACATGGAACAGGACATTAACCGTAGCAGGCTGTTTATTGCCAGCTGTTTTGCCCTTTTAACCACCGCTTTCGCTTTCGGTATCAGAGCCGGAATTATGAATGATCTTGTCGCAGATATGAGTATGAGCGACACCCAACTTGGCTGGATTAACTTTATGGGGATATTTGGTTTTCCGATTGCTACACTGATAGGTGGACCATTATATAACTCACTCGGTCCAAAGAAAATTGGTGATATTGCTTTCATCAGTCATATTGTCGGGATCACTTTCTCTATTTTCTCTGGTAGTTTTTACTGGCTCTTTTTCTCCACCTTCTTTATCAGTTTTGGTAATGGTATGGTTGAAGCGGCTTATAATCCAATGATTGCCAATATGTATAAAGCCGAAGAACGTGCTAAAATGTTAAACTTGTTCCACGTTTGGTTTCCTGGTGGAATAGCTATCGGTTCTATCATTGTAATTCTGGTTGCAAATTTTGGCGGTGGATGGCAGGTAAAACTTGGAATGATGTACATCCCTGCCCTAATCTATTTCTTCATGTTTCGTGGACAAAAATTCCCGGAAGCGCCCGAAGAAACCACTACCTCTACTGCAGAGAATATGAAAGCCATTCTTCGCTCTCCCCTTTATTGGTTGATGCTGGTTTGTATGGCGTTAACTGCGACAACCGAATTAGGAACACAATCCTGGGTAGAACGAATCCTTGCTAATTCAGGTGCACAACCATTATTAGTGCTTGCCCTTGTAACTGGTATTATGGCTGTTGGAAGAACCTTTGCAGGTCCGCTTATTCACCGTTTAAATATCACCGGAGTACTTCTTGCTTCTGCGGTTATTTCTACTATTGCCATTTTTATGATGAGTATGGCTACCGGAGCAATGGTTTATATTGCAGCAGTTCTGTTTGCAATCGGTGTATGTTATTTCTGGCCTAATATGATTTCCTTTGTTGCTGAATACACTCCACGAACAGGTGCCTTAGGAATGTCCTTAATTGGTGGAGTTGGGATGTTAGGACTTTCAATCTTCCAGCCAATTATTGGTAGCTGGATTGAAGGTCACAGAGCAACCGAAGCTGCTAACGGACTTACAGGAGATGCATTGGAGTTGGCTGCCGGACAGGCAACACTTGCTAACATAGCCATTCTACCACTTATTCTAACCGTTGTTTTTGCTGGAGTATTCTTCTACATCAAAACGAGGTATAAAAAAGAAGACCACGTTTAAAAATAGTCTCTTCTTAGAAATTAAAAGGCAGCTCATATGAGTTGCCTTTTTTGTTAAAATCTAATCCAATTCCTGTCCTCAAGCCACTGAATTAATGCAGGCAAGAAGGTAATAGAAGTTAATAGAGTCATTCCAATCCCAATGACTGCCATTACTCCGAGAGATTGCAATCCCGGATGTGCTGCAAAGATCAATCCTGCAAATCCGAGCATAGTAGTAAAAGATCCCATCGTAATGTGTTGTCCTGTACTGGATAAAACTGCCCACATACTATTCTTCCCTTCATCTCGGTAGCGGTGAGCTAGGTGAGCACCACTGTCTACCCCAATACCCAAAATAGCAGGTAGTACGACCAGATTATAGAAATTGAACTGTAGCCCAAAAATCAACATTATTCCGAACATCCATAATAGACCTACTGCTATTGGTAGCATGGCAATGACCGACCAGCGGAATGAACGGAATGTAAAAACCATAAAAATATAAATAATAATAAAGGTGGCCCCCACCATATAGGGACTTTCTGTTCGCATTAAATCAAGCATAGAAGCGGCAACAATACTGGTACTGGCTGCATGATAAGTTTTGCCATTTTCAAGACGTACTTCTCCTACATCATCTTTAAAAGCAATAGATTTACGTCCGTCAGATAAGCCCACGGAAGGATAAATAATTACAAACCGTCCTACCTCTCCGTCTTTTGTAATAAACCGTGATTTGAGGTAATCTGGTATTTGATCCAATGTTAGGGGCTCAGTAGTTCGAGAAGCTCTTCGAAGTTTATCAAGATCTTCATCGTCACGGTCTATTATAAAAGGATCTTTGAGTAATCCTCTGATTCTGGCAATAGCTTCCAGTTTTTCATCTTCTTCTTCCTCTGTGGAAGGGAAACGTTCCTGAAGTGATTCAATACTTAGAATGGTAGGTGATACCGTATCTTGCTCTTGAATTTCATTAAGTTTTGCCACCAACATTTCAACTTCATCGTTAGAATCAGCGATAATATATGCGGGGTTTCTTTTGTTGGAATCATTTACCTGACCTGCCACTGCTCTGAATTTTTCATATTCAGGAAATTTTGGCTCTAGTTTTCCGGTATCGTACTGGAAGCTAAGATTTCCACTATACGCAATAACTACTCCTGATATAATTAATCCAACGATTACAATACTTCTGGCAAATGGATAACGCTTTTGAGATATGTTATGAAATTCTTCGTCATGACTGAATAAAATAAGATTGAAGCGTTCAAAAATAACCAATAAAGATGGAAGCACATATAACATTGTAAACAGTGCAAGCATAATCCCGGTCCCGGAAATAAATCCAAACTCAGAGAATCCTCTGAAATCAGCAAACATCAAAACATAAAGTGCACAGGCAGTAGTAAAGGCACTTACAAGAATGGCTTCCCCGGTTTTCTCATTTGTGGCATAAATTGCTTCTTCTACATTCATACCTCCAGACCTTAACTCGATGTAGCGAGCGTAGTAGTGTATACCATAATCAATTCCTAGTCCGAATAGAATTACAAATAATACGGAAGTCATGGTATTCAACATACCCAAGTAGAAATAGGTCAACCCAAAAGTCCAGAGCAGACTAATTAATAGAGGTATCCCTATGATTAAAACTGGTATTGGGATTCGAATAACATGACTCCAGACTGAGTACTTTCCTTCACCATTATTCCCTTTACGATAATGGAGATATTTTTTTATGAAGAAATAAAGCATTACTAACAGGATTACACTACCAATACCTGACGCAAAGCTACTTATTACATCATTCATTATTGATGTTAACTCCTCAAGATGCCTTTTTAAGCGCCCCCCGAATTGTACTTCCATTTCAGGGTGATAAGAAGATGGATTTAATGCCGTGATAAGAGAATCATAAGTAACAAACATATCCTCCAGATACTTGATATCACTTTTTGATCCTGTAGGAAAAAACTTCAATACCATAATAGTACTGTCTTCATTTACAGGGTATTCTGAAGGAACTAAAGTGTTATAGCTTTCCTGAAAGTTTTCAGCACGATTATCCTCCTCTTCCTCTTCATCCCCTAAGTCGAAATAAAAAGGGTTTGCTTCTTCTTTGGCTTGTTGTATTTCATCCTGCAGCCATTTTGTTAAATCTTCAAGTTCTTTATTACTCGCTAGATATAAAGCATTATTCTGAATAAACTCAGTATTTTTTGTGTACTCCGCTCTCTTGAAGTACACATCCTGATATCTTTGGTAATACAGTTCAAGTGTTTTCGGTATTAAGACTTCAGCAAATGCTTTGTTGGCTTCGAAACTAGGAGATTTAATTGCAACCTGCATCTCAGTTTCCCCACCGACATTTTCTTTCAATTGCTCTAAGGCCAAAACATTAGGATGGTCTTCAGGGAGGAGATTTGCGATATCCGTATCTACTTTTAAATTCGAAGCGAAATATCCAGCTGTAATTGCAATTAGTATGCTAAAAAACAATAACAGGTAAGGATGATCTATGTTTAGTTTTAAAAGAGGTTTGAGTTTCTGAAGAAAAAATTTCATCTAGGAGGTTTACTAATCATTATCTTATAAATCAGGCAGTGTTAAAGATAACTAACTTTCTGAATGATTTATTTATAGAATAAGTATTTATTTTTTTCGTTTATCTAATGCTCTTACATCTATTTTAAACTAACGATTTTAATCAGGGAAATAATTCATAGAGGGCATTTATTATTATAAAAAGCTGAAACTCAGATCAAGCTATAGCATCAAGAAATCCATGGCACAAAAATTTATTCTTATACTTGTTGTTTTTTTATTTACTCCAACCTGGGTAAATGCCCAGCTTATTCAGAATCCTGAGCCTACTCTTCGGGATGCCACAGATGAGGATTTTCTGGCTAAAAATTATCCAACCAGAAGATATAATGAATTATATACCTACCAGATTCAGCTCGATAATGGAGTTCAGATTATTTACACTTTTTCTATTAACGATTTTGGGAAAGTAAAAAGTAGAGTTTCTGGTGCAAAAATGGCTGTTACTTGGCTTGATGGAAAGAACTACATTGCAAATAAAGAATATTCGATTGACACTTTTATTAATGAAGCTGATAGCAATAAGATTATTCTACACCCGGAAAGAAATTATTGGGCAAAAGGAAGTTTTGAAGATGAACATGTAATTAACTTTCGAACAACAAAAGATGGTGTAGCTTACGATATTCAATTGATACTTTATGATATTGCAAAGGGTAAAGTTCTCGGTAATGGAGTTTATCACCTTGATGGAAAAGAAATGGGCATGTACCTACTTATTCCCCATTCCAAAGTTAAAGGTTATGTTTCCATTAACGGCAAAAAGATAGATGCCAGAGGTACCGCCTCTATGGATCATGTCTACCAAAAACATCTTGCTAATGAGATTGTAGAAAATGGTTATCGAATAAAATCCGGAGATGATAATTTTGGTTACTATTTGAACTTTATTACTTACAAGAAAGATGGGGATTTATATCCAATTGGTTATGGAATTAAATATGAAAACGGAAAAGCAAATCTAATCGTCCCAAAAAAGATTATTACTAATGATGAGAAAGGGACACATGGAGTAAAATTGCATACTTCTTTGACAATAGAGATCGAAGATAAGGAGCCTCTCCAATTTAAAGTAACAGAGCACTTTAACTCTTATTCAATATTAGATGAATTAGGTGGAATAAAGAAGACCTTAGCAAAACGGTTTCTCGGAGGAGAAATCGTTGAAATGAATGGAATTGGTTTACTTCAGGGAAAGCCTGCTTATTTTAGCTTTATTGGAGCCAATTAGAAAGTGTTACTTTTGGTTTAGTATCTTTTCTACATATTCCAACATCTCAGGAGTATCAACGTCCTGCCAAAATCCATCTTTTATATCAACGGTATACATTTTTCCTTTGGAAGCTAACTCCTGTACACCATCAGAAATTGAAGTGTCTCCCTCTCGATCATATTTTTCTTTTAACGCACCTAAGATCCCTTTTGTACAAACAAACACTCCCGTATCAATACAATTGAAGGTAGGAATTTCTTTTCCGATTGATTTAATCTTCCCTTCTTTCGATAATACTTTAGTGGCGTCATCCATGTCAAAAATAGTGTCAATCTTAAAATCTACAAGTAGTGCAGCGGAACCTTCTTCAAGTTTATAATCCCGGGCAATTTCCATAACAGACTCTCCCAACACGTGATCTGCCATAGTCATAATGAATTCCTCTCCCAGATACTGTTCTGCCACTAAAACAGATACGCCATTACTAAGTTCATAGCTTTCATTATATACGAACTCAATAGGAGTACTACCTGTGTATAAATTCAGAATAGCTTCTTTAACTTCATCATGACCATGGCCAAGTACAATTACAATTGAACCGCAACCAGCTTTTTCAAGACTTTCAATGGTTCTGAAAATAAGAGGTTTTCCTTGTACAGGAGTGAGTGGCTTAAATGCAGTAACAGCACTGACACCTTGTAACCTTGAGCCAAAACCAGCCGCGAGTATTAATCCTTTCCGTTTGTTTACAGACATGAATTAGCTTACTGCTTCTTCCTCAAAATTTTCCGAAAGATGTGTAACTGGTTTTTCTCCCCCCAGAACACGTAGTGTATTTTTAAGCCTGAAATGCTGAATAAAAATATCATGCTCTGGTATATGTCCAGCTTTTACCTGCGGACTCTTGAAGTAAAATGATAACCATTCCTGTATTCCACTTTTGTTAGCCCTTTTTGCAAAATCAAGAAACAAAGCGAGATCAAGAACAATAGGAGCCGCAAGAATAGAATCACGACATAGAAAATCCACTTTTATCTGCATATCGTATCCCATCCAACCAAATATGTCGATATTATCCCAACCTTCTTTTGCGTCTCCTCTGGGTGGATAATAATTGATTCTAACTTTGTGATATAAGTCACCATAAAGTTCAGGATAGATACTTGGTTGAAGAATAGAATCGAGCACTCCGGTTTTTGTAACTTCTTTTGATTTAAAACTATCCGGATCATCAAGAACTTCACCGTCTCTGTTTCCTAGTATATTTGTAGAGAACCAGCCTCTTATTCCGAGCATTCTGGTTTTAAAACCAGGAGCCAAAATTGTCTTCATTAAAGTCTGTCCTGTTTTAAAATCTTTACCTGCTATTGGAACCCCTTCTTTCTCAGCAAGCTCTTCGAGGGCAGGAAAATCAGCTGAAAGGTTTGGAGCTCCATTGGCATAAGGTACTCCTTCTTTAATTGCTGCATATGCATAAAGTTGAGAAGGAGCAATTGACTCATCATTATTTCTTAATCCTTCTTCAAATGCTTCAATAGATTGATGGCATGCTGAAGGGTGCAAGTGAACTTCTGTTGAACCACACCAAATCATTACTGCACGAGTAGCTCCGGTTTCCTTCATTCTGTTGCGAATATCTTGCCTAAGAGATTCTGCTAACTCCATCTTATTGGTTTCAGACTTTACATTCGGTCCTTCGAGCTTTTTCACATATTTCTGATCGAATGCAGCAAGCATCGGCTTTACTTCTTCCAAATCACTTTTTAGCGGATCCAAATCCTGAGGTTTCAGAACGTCTGCATTCTTTGCGGCTTCAAAAGCATTGTCTGCTTTTACATCCCATCCCCCGAATACGATATCATCAAGACTAGCTAGATCCAGAAAATCTTTAATTAATGGATTTCTATTTTCAGATCGTGCTCCTAATCGTATGGTTTGTAATTGCGTTAATGAGCCAAATGGTTTCGTTAAGTTTTTTCTGGCAGATACTACTCCTGCCATAAAAGTTGTAGCTACTGCTCCCATTCCTGGAGTTAAAACTAACAGTTTTCCATCTGTAGGATGCACTTTTGGGGAATTTGTCATAAAAGGATAAAGATTTAAATTATATCCTTTAAATATACGGAAATAAATAAAGTGATGAGAAACTTAAACCTTTAATTTAAAGAATGAAGTATCTTATTTTTTAACAAACATTCTCGCTATCAATCTCCAGACAAATAGTCCTTATATTTATACTATAAGGTTTTAATTTTTTTGAATAATACGTCCTACACATATACAGATGCTCCAGGCATATATTTGATTAATAATCAAAGAAACAATTCAAAAGACTGTTATAATTTTGGGAATTATTCAGTTTTTAAAACTGGAAAATTATCAGAAAAAGCTGAAGATCAAAATTGGGCAATATTTTTTGATGGTTTATTATTCAGGGATTATACCTCTCCTCAAACTGATTCAGAATATATTCTAGATAAATTCAGCATCTCGGAAAACATTCAGGATGTGTTAGGTCTGGAAGGTTTTTATAACCTTATCATTATCCATAAATCCGGTTCAAAAGGGTATATATTTAGTGATGCCCTTAGTTCAAGACCGCAATACTTATATTCTAATGACACCGACTTTGGTACTTCTCCAACACCCTATTTCTTTAGCAAACTTGGATTAAATTTCAGCTTAAACCGAACAAATGCTCTTGAAGTCATTCGCTTTTTACACAATGGATATGACCGAACTCTTGTAAATGAAATTAGCAGAATCTTACCTGGTAAATACTATGAATTTGATGGTAAAGGTAATTTTGAAACTTACCCATACATCGATTTCTCACAAAAAATAGATACAGAAATAACAGAAGAAAAAGCTGTTGATTGGATGTATGAGATTTGTAAAAGACCTATGGAATCGGTTTTGAAACATCCAAAACTTAAACACATGGATGTTCATCTACCCCTTACGGCAGGGTTAGACTCCAGACATTTATTGGGTCAAGTAATTGAATTAGGAAAGACACCCAAAAGACTTTGGCATGTACAGATAGATGAAAAAGATTTTCTTCCTGTTCAAAAAATGAGTAAGGAACTTGGAATTCAATTGGAATCACCTAGCTTGTTCGAATTAGATTTTAAAAAAAATATCAGACGGTGGCTTGAGAGGTCTGCCGGTCTAGTAAACTTCCACCAATTTTATTTACTAAATATTAGTGATCAAGAAGCAATTGGTTTTAATGGTCAACTGATGGATAAATTTCTTGGACTTGCACCAGTTACAACCATAAAAAATACTAGCAACTCTTTAGTAGAGCAGAAATGGGCAAAAAAATATTCCCGAACTGCTATTATGAACAGCCTTTTCTCTGACTACAAAGAATTGAATCATATTTTATTCGATTTACACTCTAAATTTTTACACACAATTAATGGAGAGGACTGGTATAAAATGGCTATATATGAATTTCATTATAAGAGCCTCCACTATACCGGAGTTACTGATACAATGACCTCAGATGAATACTTCTGTTTCTCGCCTGGTTCTTCAATTGATGCATTAAGATTTATTCAGACCGTACCTTATTCAATTGGCGGTTCAAAAAAAATCCGTCTTAAGACATTAAAAAAATATTTCCCTCAAATTGGTAAGTTTCCCGACACAGACGGCATTCCACTTACTGAGAAGAAATTAAGACCCAGAAAAAGTACTCCACCCATAAGAAAAAATTTACTCCCCTTTATACAATGGGTTTTTAGTGGATTTAAGGGAGACCCAGCTATCAATACTGAACATGAATGGCTAAGGAAAAGTCAGTTTCTAAAACAAATTCATCGAAAAATTGTTTTTGAAGGATTAATATTTAATGAACATATATTAAATCAAATTGCTGCTAAAAGAAGTTGGTATACTCATCAGGCAGGAGGTTTTCAAGCTTGGACATTAATGAGTCTTTTAACAATTGAAATGAGTTATAGGGTATTAGTTAAACAACAGTCTATTGATGATGCAATTAATTGGTTATTTGAGTGAAATGATTTCAACCCTAATTAAAATCACACAGATAAATAATGAGTAATAATTCATCCTTTTCTTCAAGGGTTGTAAAATCTTTTCTGTATTCTGGTATTGGGAATACGATAAGTAAGGTGATTAATGTAATTGGTCTTTTCATTGTACTTAAAATTATTGCTCCCGAAGCTTTCGGAATTGCCAGTATTGTTATAGCCATTTTTGCTGTTTTAAAAGCTATTACAGAATTAGGGCTTGGAATTGCAATAGTACAGGCAGAAACAATCACAAAGAAAGAATTAGATAGTCTTTTCTGGGTTTCTTTGGGTATGACGGGGATTGTATATCTTATAATATACATCGGAGCTCCTTTCGCAGCCTTATTTTATGATCAACCTTTAATAACAGATCTGATTAGAGCGAATGGCTCAATAATCGTTCTGTTTACTTTATTTTTTGTTCCAAGAAATCTTTTAAAAAGAGACTTAAACTTTAAGGAAATTGCGATTATTGATAATGTCTCTTTGCTTATATCAAGTGCTACTATGATTGCAATGGCATTTTGGGGATTTGGAGCATGGGCTATTATTGGTGCAGAAATAGTAAATCGAGTTGGACAATTAGTTCTTACCCAAATTTATAAGCCATATTTGCCCGGTTTACAGTTTGAATGGACTGAAATTAAAGATCGGGTTTCTTTTGGATTATATGCCACCGGCTCCCGTTTACTCTATAACCTTTATTCAAATGCAGATTATTTAATCGTTGGTCGTGTTTTTGGAGCAGAAGCAGTTGGTATTTATACTTTGGCATACCGAATCGTCAGTGACACTGTTAAAACATTGACTTCCAATTTAAACGAAGTTGCATACCCTACTTTTTCAAGGCTACAAAATGAAATAAAACGGTTACAAGTTTACTTCTTTACTCTTGCCAGAGGGAGTATGCAACTAAATAGTATTGTCCTGATCTTGATTGGAGTTTTTATCGATGAAATTTTATTACTAGCAGGATTTGAAGAATGGATGGAAGCTGTACCTTTGGTTCAATTACTTGCAATTTCTTCGCTATTGAGAACGGTTTCTCCCCTAGTTCCTCAGTTATTAAATGCAGTAGGAAAAGCAAAACTGAATTTTTATTACTCGTTATCCAACGCAATTATTATGCCCGTTGCATTTTTGATTGGAGCACAATTCAGTTTGGTAGGAGTAGGCTGGTCATGGGTAATAGGCTATCCGGTAGTAGTGTTATTGCTCTTTTACTTCGGAAGTAAGAATATCCATGTAAGCCTTTTCGAATTCATTAGTCGAGCTTTTCAAGGCTTTTGGTTTTTACCATTCTTTTTAGGAGTTGCTCTGGGCTTACAGTTTGGGCTAAAAGAAATACTGGGGGAATATCTGCTTATTCAGATTATTATAGGAATTGGCATTACATTTCCTTTAGGACTTTACATTGTATATAAGAATGAAAAGGATACAATTGCTTTGCTAAGAGGGCGGATAAAAAAACTCCCTAATGAGGACTCATGATCTGCTTAATCATTAACTAATTTTATTATTGAATTGAATATCCTCTCACAATTCCTGCCATCGGCTCCCAGCATATGTTTTTCAAGATACTCCTCAGATTTTGCAATACAACTATCAGGTTCCTGAAGCCCAATATGGATTTGATCCATCATTTCATCAAAATTCATTGCTAAAAAACCTCCATTATCTTGTGGTGGGTACTTCCAAATAAATTTTACTGATTCAACTTTCTTCTTTCGTATTCCCAGTATGGTCTTGTTTCTCCACATAAAAGACTCATCTTCATTTTTTACGGGATAAATATGAACGGTTGGTCTTTTTGTAGCATAAAATAAATTCGCAATACTACTAAAGTTAGTAACCAAAAGATCAGATACTTGCAGGTCGAGAAAATTATCGGGATTAATATCCTTAAATTTCAACATCACGTTAGGATATCTCACTTCAAGATTCTGCAAAAACTCAATGTAATGATGATCAAAACGAAAAGAATCATGGAGCCTAAGAATGACATTAATTCTTTTTTCATTTAAATCTTCAAGCAATTTATTGAATAATGTATCGTCATCACCCCAATGAGAAAACACTTCGCCATAGTGCCATGTTGGAGCAATTAGTACCGTTTTCTTATTCACAATATCAAAAGGATAAAACGGCTGAAGCGATTCTTTTGATACTTTCTGCCTTAAATAATCATGACTGGCTGAACCAAGGGTCAGACAATTTTCAGGATGAAAACCACTGATTTTAGTACGGTGTCTATAATCTAAAGCCCCGAAACATTGCCACTTAATGTCAGGGTTTGGAGTTTTCATATCCCCCCAACTTAAGCGGATATTTCTATGTATCCATTTAAATTCTTCTTCATCATTAGGACCTTTCCACCCATATCCATGCCATAAAACCATTGCTTTTGGGCTTAATGCTCTTAATGGAATATTATTATCCATTATTGTTATATCAGGGTCGAATCCGTTTATTCCTTTTACAATATTCAGTTTATTCGATTCGAATAGTTCAACCTCAAGATCCCAGAGTTTAAAAATCCCCTCTTCCTTAAACTTATCAACATCTTTCATCAATACTTTTACTTCTACCTCCTTCTGCTCAGAAAGGTAGCGCGTTAAACTCAGTAAATCGGCTCCAAAGGTAGTTGCGTAGATAAGAACTTTCATATTATAAAAAGAAAGATAACCCCATTTAATTCAATAGTAGTATAGTTGTTAAGCAAAAAAGCATCAACAAGATCAATTCATATTAATCTCTATAAATTTAAGGATTTTTTCTGCTCTTTTTTCCCAAGTAATTAATCTCATTTCCTCTTTTGCTTTCTCAGCAATTCTAAACCTTAAATCTTCATTTTTGATAAGCTTTTTAAGTCCTTTTTTCTCCTCCTCGAAATTGTCCGGAGACACTAAGTATGCATTTTCATTATGGGTTAATACCTCTCTTATATCCTGCATATCCGGAGCTAAAATTGAAGTCCCTGAAGCCTTATAAATAAATGTTTTAAGAGGTAATACCGTATTTCCGTGTACGTCTCTTGCTTGAGTACTAGTTGGGATATATAAAACATCTGAAGCTCTAAGGATTTGGAATACTTCTTTCTTATTCTTCCATCCAAGTATAGAAATATTGGGATATTTTGCAGCTTTCTTCTCTATTTCACCTTCTTTCTCCGAACCTACTATTAAAAATGTAATTTTTGGGAATTCTTCAGCAAGATGAAACAACCTATCTACTCCTTTTGCTTTATTTACCCTTCCCGTATAAGTAACTAAAAATGAAGTAAGCGGAATATTATATTTCTCTCTTATATGTTTAGGATCGGAAGTCGAGTCATATGATTCAAAATCAAATGCATTATGAGCCAATAATAACTCTGAATTTTTAAATCCAACTTCTGAAAAGCTATTCCCTGCAAATTTAGAGTGGAGCACTACTCCCAAAAATTTCTCACTCTTTGCCATTCTTTTAAAAAACCAATTAGAAATAATATTTCTGGAAGGCCAGGGCCGATAAGATTCAAAAACAATGGGAACCTTAGTAAAAAAAAGAATAGCTATTACGATGGGTATATTCCTAGTGTAAGCTATATCAATACTTCTTTTTCTGATTTTAAAAGCGGCACGAATTGCAAAAGATATTTTTTCTATTCCCCTAATACTTGGGAAAAAATGCTTAACAAAATCTAGAGAAAATGTACACTTTTTGTGATAAAACTCTTCAAGTTCTTTTATTTCTGGAAGTTTTTTAAAGAAATAACCAGCGGATAATAACGTTACCTCTGCTTTCTTTCCTAATGCTGAAAGTGATGAAACAATCTGTTCAGAATCTGCTGAAGTTCGTGGAAAAAACTGATCTGAAATAAAAATGATCTTCATTTAAATAAAATAAGAATTAAATGAAGATACATATAAACAATTATTCAGCTTTTGCTGCTCTCTTTCTTAGACTTTCCATTAATACATCAAATCCCCTTCTTTCAATAATTCGTTGAAACTGATTTTTATATGATTCAGCAGTCCATAAATCATCAACACTCATATCAGTAATTACCCATTCATTACCTTCCAACTCCATCTTATAATCGACAGGAGTTCGAACATCATCCAGCTCTGCCATAGTTTTAACCATTGCATTCCCTTCAGATACTTCAATTGAAGAGTAAGTGATTTTAGCTCTGTAAATATCTAGAGTATTTAAAGAGTGATCACGAATTATAGTTGTAAATAGATCTATAAACTCAGACCTATTTTCTTCTGTGATTTCATTATAAGTATCATCTAAAGCAATTTTAGCCATTTCTTCGAAGTCTATGACTCCGTTAATGATCTCTTTTAATTCGTCTCTTTGAGCATCTGTGTACTCCTGACCTTCAGGCCCTAGTAACTCTTTGATCTCCTGATCTCTGTCAACAAGCATTTGTTTGATATACTCTTCACTATTCTGTGCCTGGGAACTTAAAGCTGTTCCAAGTGCAACTAATAGTGAAAGCATCGCTATTCGAAAAGTTCTCATAAATCCCTTTTTAATTTTCAGTCTGTATAGTTAACGGAATTCCAGCCGTTTTATTAAGCTTAGCCATTGCAGAATTAAACTCGAAAATATGCTGCTTCTCAGTTAACCTTAATTCAAGTTCCTGTTTTACTGCATCAACTAAATCCTTCGACTCTCCAAACCCTAAATCATAGTCTAATTGTTCCATTCGAAGCCATTCCTTAGCAATAAGTAAAGCTTCATCTGTACTTTCTACTTTTACTTCGGCAATTGCGGCATTCTTATAAGCTTCATTTACTTCCAGAATAATTCCATCCTGTGCTGCTTCTTTAAGATAATCTAATCGATCAACTTCCAGTCTACTGCGCTTAAGAGAGGTATTTGCTTGAAAGAAATTTAGATTTTGGCGAATTGTAAGGCCAACAGCCGTATTAAAAGTATTACCGGGAGAAACAATAAAAGGATTCGGTTGTCGAGGCCTAACAGGTGTACTAGCAAAAGTAGTAGTAAATCCAAGATATAATCCTGGTAAATTTCTTGACTTTAATGATCCAATATAGGCTAACATCGCATTTTTGCCCAATTCAAGTCCTTCAATTTCAGGGCGATTCGAAGTAGCACTATTTTGATAATAACTTATATCTTGTAATCCAGTTTCATCTGGATCTAAAAATCGCACAGATGGTTCATAAATTGTACCCTCATTGTTTCTTAATGCATACTTCCAGGTTTCTCTAACAAACAGAAGACTTTGAGTTACTTCCTCCCTCTGGATTCCAAATTGAGCTTTAAAAACTCTGAATTTAAAAACATCAGATTCATCCACTTGGGTTGGATCATCTTCCAATTGCTTATTCAAAGCATTTTCAATTTGACCTACTTTATCTTCTGCGTCACTTAAAAGACGTTCAATTTCTAAGGCAAAAACATAGCTGTAATAAAGTTCATATAAACGTAATTCAAGTTCTGCCTGCGTTGCATCATATTCTTTTTGAGTTGCTTTTATAGCAATATCAGCAGCATTAATTGCTTTATCAACGGCTCCCCAAGTAAATAAAGGTTGAACCCCTTGAATCCTTAATCGGGTAAATAAGCCGGGATTATCCCAGTCATTTCTCGCATTAGGATCAAGGTAAATTTCTTCTTCTGGTACACCGTCTGATGCAATAACTCCCGGAACAACTGCATGCTCTGATCTGAAATTCAAGGAAGGAAGGAAGCGCTGATCTTTAGCCATTTGCTTTCTATTTTCAGCAAGCTCAATTTTGGTATCAGCCATTTTCATTTGGCCGGAATTTTCAAGAGCTATGTTTAGGAATTCCTGAAAAGAAATTCGTAGTGTATCCTGAGCTTTCAGTGAAGTAAACCCAAAAATAAGAACAAAAAATAAAGTAAGAGTACGTGTAGTCATAAGTTATTGTTTGCGCTACAACGCTTCATTTAATTATTTATTTAAAACAAAAATAGCCCCATCTGGGGCTATTTTTATTGCGGAGAGTGAGGGATTCGAACCCCCGGAGACTTGCGCCTCAACGGTTTTCAAGACCGCCGCATTCGACCACTCTGCCAACTCTCCTAAAATTAGTTTCCACCAAGTGCCTGAGCACCAGATACAATTTCAGAAATTTCAGTCGTAATTGCACTTTGTCGGGCCTGGTTATATTTGAGTTTCAACTCTCGTTCCAGATCCTTTGCATTTTCGGTCGCACTATCCATAGCCGACATTCTTGCACCTTGTTCCGAAGCATTTGATTCAAGTACTGCTTTCCACAACTGTATGTTTAGATGTAGTGGAAGTAATTTTTCCAAAATCGCTTCTGAATCAGGCTCGAAAATATAATCAATTGCTTCTTTAGAAGCATCACCTGCTTCTGTAGAAATTTGAGAAGGATCAATTGGAAGTACTTTATCAACCTTTCTGTTTTGTGCTATAACAGATTTGAATTCGTTAAAAGCTAAATAGACTTCATCAAATTCACCATTCATAAACTGTTGAGTTGCTTTACTCATAATAGCAGAAGTAGCATCATACTCCAGATTATCAAAGAAACCCGGATGTGACTCAATGACTTTATACTTTCGCTTTTTGAAATAAGCACCTGCTTTCTTTCCTACAGTTACAAGAGATAATGTACCTGCATTACGATATTCAGCAAGCTTAGACTCTATTGTTTTTTCAACTTCTTTAAAAAGATTATTGTTGAATCCACCACAAAGACCTCTGTCGGAACCTACAACAATCAATAGAACTGTTTTAACTTCTTCAGGACTTCTCATGATTGGATTCGAAGTTGAAGAACTGTTTCCAACCAAGCGACCCACAACGTCCTGTATCTTAGAGGCATAAGGACGGGTTTTTACCATTCTTTCCTGTGCCTTTCTAAGCTTTGCAGCAGCAACCATTTTCATAGCTTTTGTAATCTGCTGAGTATTATTTACAGTACTTATTCTGTTCCGTATGTCGCGTAAGTTCGGCATTAATTAAGCTTCTTTTACTGCTAAAAGTTGGTCGATTACAGTATTTGCTGTAGAAACTATTTCTGCACCAAATTCATCACTTAATACACCACTAGATGCTAAAGCTTCCATCTCTTTATTGTATTTAGTTAATACAGTTTCAAGAAATTGGGTCTGGAATTCGCTAATCGCAGATACCGGAAGTTTATCCAGAAGTCCTTCAGCATTAACTTTGAGAAGTACAATTTCGCGCTCTACAGGAAGTGGTTGGTAAACATCCTGCTTCAATAATTCTGCAGTACGCTCCCCTCTTCTAAGCTGTGCTTGAGTTGCTGGATCAAGATCAGAACCAAACTTAGCAAAAGCTTCAAGTTCACGATACTGAGCTAAATCAAGTTTAAGTGTACCGGACAATTTCTTCATGGACTTAACCTGAGCAGAACCACCTACTCGGGATACCGAAATACCAACATCAATGGCAGGACGGATACCTGAGTTAAACAAATCGGTATCGAGGAAAATCTGTCCGTCTGTAATCGAAATTACGTTAGTTGGGATGTATGCAGATACATCACCAGCTTGGGTTTCAATTACAGGTAGAGCTGTTAATGACCCTCCACCCTTAACTTTTGGTTTAAGTGTATCAGGAATATTGTTCATTGCCTGTGCTACACCATCATCATCAATAATCTTTGCAGCTCTTTCTAACAAACGGCTATGCAAGTAAAATACATCACCAGGATATGCTTCACGACCAGGAGGTCGTTTTAACAATAATGAAAGCTCTCTGTATGCAACTGCTTGCTTAGATAAATCATCATAAATAACCAAAGCGTGTCGCCCTGTATCACGGAAGTACTCTCCTACTGTAGCTCCTGCAAATGGAGCAATGTATTGTAATGGCGCTGCAGAACTTGCCGGAGCACTGATAATCACAGAGTATTCCATAGCACCGTTTTCTTCCAGTACTTTCTTAATACCTGCAACAGTAGAAGCTTTTTGACCTACAGCAACATAAATACAGAAAACCGGCTTTTCAGAATCCTGAGTTGCCTTCTGGTTCAAAATAGTATCAACTGCTACAGAAGTCTTTCCAGTTTGTCGGTCACCAATAATTAGCTCACGCTGACCACGACCTATTGGAATCAATGAGTCAATTGCCTTAATACCAGTTTGAAGGGGCTCAGCAACAGGCTCACGATAGATCACACCGGGAGCTTTTCTTTCGAGTGGTAAAGTGAAAGTTTCACCTGAAATTGGACCTTTACCATCAATTGGATTACCAAGGGGATCGATAACACGACCGAGAACACCGTCTCCTACGTTGATTGATGCAATATCTTTGGTTCTTTTTACCACGTCGCCTTCTTCTACAGCGCTGGATGATCCAAAGAGAACAATCCCTACGTTATCTTCTTCAAGGTTAAGTACCATTCCGGTTGCTGCATTTCCGTTTTCATCTTTAGAATCCGGTAATGTTACCAGCTCACCTGCTTCTACTTGTGAAAGGCCATAAACACGTGCAATACCGTCACCTACTTCAAGTACGGTACCAACATCATATACATCGGCTTCGTTATCGAAACCGGAAAGTTGTTTTCTTAATATGGCTGAAACTTCGTCGGGTCTGACTTGGCTCATTGTAATAGTTATTTCTGAATCTGTTCTAATTCAATTCCACGCTGTTTGCGAGAAATGTTTGTTCTAGCTGCTCTAATTTGTGTTTTACGGATCCATCAATGACCGTATCCCGAATCTTAACTAAAAGACCTCCCTTAAGGTCCGAATCTTCTGTTAAGTTCATATCTACCTTCTTAGAAGTAGTTTTCTCCAACACTTTTTGCAGTTCTTTAACCTGTGCTTCTTCTAAAGCTTTGGCTGTACGTACTTCTACTTCAATAATACCAGCGTATTCATTGTATTGATGTACAAATGCTACTACGATTTCAGGAAGTAAATCTGCCCTTTCTTTGGATGAAACAAGTTTCACAAACTCATTACTAAGTTTATTTATATGTTTCTCAAAGATTGATCTTAACGCAGCTTCCTTATCATTCGGCTTAATAACAGGACTCTTCAAGAAAAGAAGTAAATCCTTAGAGTTATCAATCGTGTTTTTGATGAAGAGGATATCTTTTAACGTTTCTTCAACAGACTTTTGGTCTTTTGCTGTTTCAAGCAATGCTGAGGAATATCGTCGTGCTGCTTTAGATACCAACATAGGTTAAATGATTAATTTTTTGACAAATCGTCGATAAAATTATCAACTAATTTGCTATTCTTTTTTGTATCAAGCTCTGAATCAAGAATAGTTGAAGCAGCTTTTATCGCTAGATGAGCTACTTCTTCGCGTAACTCGGTTAGCGCCTGCTTCTTTTCCTGTTCAATGGAAGCTCTTGCTTGCTCAACAATTTGAGAGGCGTCCTCTTTCGCTTTCGCAATAAGGTCTTCACGGAGCATATCTGCTTCTTCCTTTGCCTTTTTGCGGATTTGCTGAGCTTTTGCCTCTGCTTCACGAAGAGCCTTTTCATTATCCTTAGATACCTGCTCAGCTTTAGCTAATGCCTGCTCAGCTGACTCCAAAGAATCTTTAATTTTGGCTTCCCGCTCATTGAGCGATTTCATGATTGGAGGAACAGCATACTTCATCATTACCAACAGGAATACGATCATGGAAATCAAAATCCAGATCGCAAAACCCGTGTTAAATGATAGAATACCACCTCCGCCTGCTAAAAGGAAAGTCATGGATAATCCTTAATTATTGACCAATTCCAAGAGCAAGAAGGATACAAATTACCGCACCAAGAAGGGCAACACCCTCGATGAAAGCGGCAGTAAGAATCATAGCACCACGAATATCTCCAGAAGCTTCTGGTTGACGTGCAATACTTTCTGTAGCGCCTTTACCGATCATTCCGATTCCGATTCCAGCTCCTAAAGCTACGATTCCAGCTCCAATACCAGCTGCTAATAGTCCCATAGTATTCTATTTTATTTTTGTTAGGGTTATTAATGTAAAATTTTATGCTGCGTGTTCTGCATTGTAATGTTCTTCATCATGATGATGATCTTCTGCAGCCATTCCAATGAATACTGCCGATAATAACGTGAATATATACGCCTGTAATAATGCAACAAATACTTTTAATGCATATAAAACTACCGTTAACACTACTGAGAATAAGCTTACTCCATATCCGGCCACAGGACCAAATATATCAGCAAAAATGAAGATCAACCCAAGTATAGCGATGATCATAATCTTTCCTGATAACATATTTGCAAATAAACGAATTGCCAGTGCGAACGGCTTAGTAAAAATTCCTAAAATTTCTACCGGAGTTAAGATTGCCCGGACCCATGTAGGTACTCCAGGGAACCAAAAAATGTGTCCCCAGTAATCTTTCGTACCACTGAATTGGGTAATGAAAAAAGTAATTACAGCCAATGTAGCTGTAACTGTTAAATCTGCTGTTGCTGTTGCCGCCCATGGCAACAGACCAAATAAGTTCATAAAAGCAATCCCCATAAATACAGTAAAGAAATATGGGACATATTTGTCTGCTTTATGATCATCAATGTTTGAACGGGCTACATCATCTCTGATAAATACAAACAATACTTCGAAAATATTTTGAAATGCACCTTGCGGTTCTACTTCCCTACCAACGCCTTTTTTATAACGATTAGACATTGATACTGTAATCCAAACTGCTAAAATCATCCCGAGCCAAAAATAAATTAGATGAGATGTTATTGAGAAGTCGATTATAATGCTTCCTCCTTCAGGCGCGACCAGTGCGTAATCAACAACCTCGAAAGGAGTTTTTTCAGCAAATGACTTAGTACTCAGGGCAGCATTAAAATTAGTCTTCCCATTTGAATCACTCCAGAGAATCAATCTTGGTAAATAAATTTTCCCACCATTGATAAAACCGGGTACTTTAACATAGTCGTGATCTGCAACTGTGCCCATAACATCGAGAATAGGCTCATCGCCACTGGCTGCGTCTGCTGCAAAGATGTTGGGTGTGCTAACTGATAAAAGAATAATCGTAAGAAGTACGCGACGCAGGGTCTTGATCATTAGTTTTTGCTGCTTTTCTTTTCTAAGATTTTGGTGAAGAAAATCATTTCCGTTATAGAATAACAAAGATAGGAAATTATGAAACTAACTGTAAAGTAGATTTCATCAATTTTTGTTGTTCCAAGCAAAATTCCTAGCAAAAGAACTACAATAAAAAAGCGGCCTACCAACGATAGAAAAAAAACTTTGTTGAACTGATTCCATTCCTTATCCCAGAAAGCTTCTAGGATCCATGCACTTACGTGAATTGAAATTGCACTTAATCCAACACCAAGAACCAATCCAGCCCATTTTAGAATTGGTAAAACGAAAAATAGAATCGCTAAAATTAATAGCAAAAATAAATCCAGCTTGATCAGTTTTTTTAGCAAAACTGTTACTCTCTGTTATTATCAAGCTTTTTAGCGATTCTAAATATTGAAATAAAAAAAAATACAATACCTAGTCCAGCGCCAATCAGAAGTCCCCAAGGACTACTTTCTAAATAAATATCCAGCATATACCCTAATAAAATTGGAATAGCGAGCGTTGCTGCTATTTCAGCTCCCAAGCCTAAATACTGACGATATTTCATGGGAAGATAATTGCTACTCAACTACCTGCTGCTTTCGATTTTAAATGTGTTCCTTTTTCATAATCTGCATCAGCAGCCTGAGATAAAGTTTTTGACTCTTCTCCCATTCTGCAAGCCCCATTTATTTGAGCACCTTCTTCTACAATCAATGTTTTGGTATAAATGTTACCATCAACAATTGCATCTTTTCTAAGCACTAATCGATTTGAAACTCTCACTTCACCTTCTACTCTTCCTGCAATATCTGCGTCTGATGAAGTTACATTGCCAACAACACGCCCTTTGTCAGTAATAATTAATTTACCTTTTGATATTGCTTCTCCATCAACCGTTCCGCCAATACGAATATCAGCGTGAGCGTGCAAATTTCCTTTAAGTTTGGTTCCCTCACTTATAATATTTACTGATGGAGAGGTATTTTGTTGATTGCTCACTTTTGTTCCTGGTTTGTTAGAGTTAAACATAAAAACTATTGAATTAAATAAATCTCGGGATCCTGAGAAAGCCCGTCTTTCCAAATTTCTAAATGCAAATGAGGACCGGAACTTGAAACTCCCACGTCTCCTGTTGCTCCAATAATATCGCCTTTTAAAATTACATCACCACTCTTTTTTGTTATTGATGAACAATGCTTATAAACACTTAATAACCCTCCAGCATGCTGTACTGAAATCACATAACCATTACTAATAGTCCACGATGCACTGATCACTGTTCCATCTGCAATAGATGTAATAATCTCTTCTTCCTTTGTAGCAATATCGATCCCGAAATGTAATTTTTCTGGTTCATACCCTCTTGTTAAAGTACCATTTACAGGATATTTAGCAGGAAAATCAGGGGCGGCTTTGAATACATTCGAAAAAATAATACCTGATGTACTTACTCTTTCAGAAGAGGTATTTTCATCGAAACGACTGGCGTATATGTCTTCAAGATCATTGTTATTATCAAACATGGATGTGAATCGATCATCCATTTCTAAAGTGGTATCTAAACTTAAACGAATAACATCTTTCATTTCTGATAGTTGATAATCACGAACAATTAGAGAATCCTGTAATGCAATAACTCGTTCAGTAATTCTTTCAACCTGGGTTCTCATTTCCGCATCTTCTTTGCTATATAATAAGGCTCCAATAGGTGTTAACATAAAAATGAGAGCCACGAGCATAGAAAGTGTTACACATATAAATGTTAAAAACATAAAAAAACGGACAGGTCTAAACTCATATGAGTTATCCTCTCCAGGTCTGGTATCATCCAACAGAATTACTGTTATCCTCTTAAGGCGTTGCTCATACAGTTTTTTAAGAAAATCAAACATAGTGACGCATTGAGTTCATAAGATGCACTTATTAGTTGGAAATTACATTAAAAATTGATGCAAGTTGAGAAGTTAACTCCCTACGATTGAATTTGGATATAAATTCTGTATCAGGAACGGGTAGATTTTCAGTTTTCCAAAGTTTATATATTGTGAAGATTTCTTTTTTAACAGCTTCTTTATTATCAGGAGAAGCTGTAAATCCAGAATTATATCTTTCTAAAAAATTGGCCGCTGAACCCGGATGAACTAATCCCAAAATTGGTTTAGCTGAACCAAAATATTCGAATAATTTACCTGATTTAAGCTGCTTCAAGTCTTTAGAAAAATTCGAAATCATCCAGAGTAAATCTGCTTTTCTCAGATTTGATACCGCATCAATGTGATTTAGATAGCCATAGTCTTTTGAGATTTTATCTAAAGATAAAGAACTAATTAATTCATTAATTCTTTTATCCAGACCACCTTGAAAATGTAGATATATTTCATCCTCAAATACCTTATTCTCATCAATAAGTTCTTTCAATGATGTAAGGAATACATCTGGTTGATTCGATTCATAAAAAAGACCACTGTATAGAATATTAAGTCTCCCTTCTTTTCTGTCAAAATTACCGGAATCATTTATTTCAAAGTCTTCATAATCAAACCCGTGAGTAATAACTTTATTAGTAAATGAAAGTTCAGGATGATTAGCAGAAATACTCTTCAACATTATATCATCTAATCCGATGATTGCATTACAAACTTCAAGACAAGAGTATTCCTGAGTTTTTAGAATGGATTTTTGCCAACTCATTAAATCAGTCATAAAATGATTATTGAGCCATGAATCCCTGTAATCCAGGATTAAGGGTATTCCGGTTTCTCTTTTAAGAGCTGAAGCAGCCAGATGATTGCTAAAAGGAGGAGCTGAGCTAAAAATTAACTTTATACTTTTTGATGCAATTAATTCTTTTCCCTTTTTAATAGCTGGTTTTATCCAGCCACGCTTATTATCAGGGTAATAAATAAGTTTAGATAGTTTCCTGAGGTATTTTGCTCTTTGATTCGGAATTTCGAGTTTTTGAGAGGAATTTTTACTGGTAAAAAAGTGGAATGGAGTATTTCCTCTAACCCGATGGACTTCAACCCCAATTGAATCTAACTCCTCTTGTAGTGAGTTATCAAATACAGAATAGGCTCCAGGTTCAGGACACAAGACAATTGGATTCCATCCAAATTCTCGTAAATATTTAACAAACTTAAGTGGACGCTGAACTCCACTCCCTCCCATTGGCGGGAAGTAATAAACAATTACGAGTACATTTTTCATATCTGAAACTTTGATCAGACTGAATAGTTTGGCGCTTCTTTAGTAATCTGTACTGAGTGTGGGTGACTTTCCCGATAAGCTGCAGCTGAAATTTGTACGAATTCTGCTTTAGTCTTTAGTTCTTCAATACTAGATGTTCCACAATAGCCCATAGCTGCTCTTAACCCTCCGGTCATTTGATGAACTACCTCTCCTAAATATCCTTTGAATGGAACCCGCCCTTCAATTCCTTCCGGAACAAGCTTATGGATATCATCTTCAACATCCTGAAAATAACGGTCCTTAGATCCTTTCTTCATGGCTCCGATACTTCCCATTCCTCTGTAAGACTTATATTTCCTTGATTCATAAATTATAGTTTCACCCGGACTTTCATCTACTCCCGCAAACATGGAGCCCATCATTACTACATCTGCTCCCCCCGCTATAGCTTTGGGTATATCTCCGGTTTGTTTGATTCCCCCATCAGCGACCAATCCTATACCATTGTTTTTACAAAAATCAGATACCTCCATCACGGCGCTTAGCTGGGGTACTCCTACTCCAGTTACTACTCTAGTTGTACAAATCGAACCAGGTCCAACCCCTACTTTTACTACATCTGCTCCAGCATCTGCTAATGCTTCAGCAGCTTGACGCGTAGCAATATTTCCGCCTATCACATTAAGATCAGCATACTTCTTTTTGATTTCAGAAACTGTATTTAGTACTCCTTGGGAATGACCATGGGCAGTATCAACAGTAATTATATCAACACCAGCTGATACTAAAGCATCTACCCTGTCAATTGTGTCAGGAGTTACTCCAACTGCTGCTCCTACCCGGAGTCTTCCCATATCATCTTTACATGCATTAGGGAAGTTCATTTTTTTCTCAATGTCTTTGAATGTAATCAGACCAATTAACTTATTGCTATTATCGACGATAGGAAGTTTTTCAACCTTATAATCCTGAAGAATTTCTTCAGCTTCTTTTAAACTTGTACCCTCTTTCCCTGTTACCAAATTTTCTTTAGTCATAATATCGCCAAGCTTTCTGGTCAGCTCAGACTCAAACCGCAGATCTCTGTTTGTGACAATCCCAACCAACAAACCTTTTGCATCAACTATTGGAATACCGCCAATTTTGTGAACCTTCATCAGGTTTCTTGCATCCTGAACGGTAGCATTTGCCATTAATGTAACCGGATCTACAATCATACCGCTTTCACTTCTCTTAACCAGCCTCACTTGCTCTGCCTGATCTTCAATAGTCATATTTTTATGTAGCATTGCAATACCTCCTTCTCTTGCCAGAGCGATCGCTAATCGATACTCAGAAACAGTATCCATAGCAGCGCTAAGTATTGGTACGTTTAACTTTAATGAAGGAGTTAACTGGACGCTTAAATCTACATCTCTTGGAAGGACTTGAGAATAATTTGGGACCAGAAGTACGTCATCGTAGGTAAGTCCTTGTCTTGTGATGCGTTCAAAAGGAGAAGAATCGTTCATCTTATACATGAAACAGGAGAATTTGCTTGCAGTTTTTCTAAGATACGAACTTCTGAACTGGATTTTGAACCGAACTGAATAATATTTAACCTAATCTCAAAATTTTCGTAATTATCGCCTGTCTTAAACAACTAATTACTTAAGCAAGACTATTGAACAGTAAAAAAACATATTCTCCAAAAGAAGTGTCAAAAATTTTATCGGATACTATTGAGCTTCAAAAAAAGACTAACCGTAGTAATGAGACCGGCTTAACTGAAGAAGAATTATTTCAAATTGCTTCTGAATCAGGAATAGATACTAACGCTTTAAAGGAAACACTACTAAATTTCAGATCTACTCCAGAAAAAGATGCGAAATTTAGTTTTTTAAAAGCAAGCTCAAGACTAAATCACATTCAGGTAATACCTGGAGAAATTGATGATGAAATTTGGGATGAGATTCACGTAGAACTTAGAAGTGCGATTGGAGGTCTTGGTACTCCAAAAAAATCGGGAAAAGCTTATGAGTTAGAACAAGTTGTTGAAGAAGTTGGCTATAAACATCTTTCTTTAATCCCAAAAGATGGAAATACAAGATTAGAATACACTGAAGATTGGCCCGCTTTAAAAATTCTAGTACTTCTTCTTTCATTTATGATAACTGCGGGCATTAGCCTCGTTGCACTTAAAGAACTTGGTTTTACTAAGATAATATTTGTAATGCTTGCTCCAATTGGTGGTTTATTAGGTATGAGTTTAAGCATGCTTGGACTAAGAGCTTATTTTAATTCTAAAAAAGAAAAATTAGATCGAATTATTGAAGTTGTTTCAAAAAAGCTTCAATTAACATCAACAAATAGTATTTCGATTGATGGAGACCTATATAATAGTTCAGTAGATGAGATCAATAATAATTCAATTTCTAAAATGAAGCATTAGTATGGGTGATTCTCTTTATTCAAAAAAAGACATAAGTAAGATTCTAACGAAAGCATCAGAAATTCAAACTCAAAAAGAGCTCTATGGTGATAAAGAAGGATTAACGGAAGAGGAACTTATTCAAGTTGCTGCTGAAGTTGGCATAGATAAAGATTCTCTTATTGAAGCACTGGGTGTTTATGATATTACCAATTTGAATGAAAAATATAATTGGTGGAAGGCTCCTTCAAGAATTCAGAAAATTGCTACTGTGAATGGAGATATAGATGAAAAAGACTGGGAGAGCGTAGTACATGAAATAAGAAAAGTCACAGGTGGAATTGGAAAACTTATTAAAACATCACATTCATACGAGTGGGAACAGCGCAGACAAAATTCTGGCTATAAACATATTTCTTTAACTCCTGATAATGGAAAAACTAAAATACAATTAGTGAATTCATGGGGAGGACTCCGTTTCTTCTCTACCTTTATTTCCTTTATGGCTGCATTCACAATAGCTTCCATTGCATTAGATAATACACAGTTATCGGATATTGCATTATTAATAGCAGCAGGAGCAGGAGCAATTCTAGGCTTTCCGATTAGTAGGATTATTTTAAGTTCGCACTATAAAAAACAAAAAAAGCAGGCCGAAGAATTATTAAAATCAATTTCAACAAAAATCCGGCCTGAAAAAGATGAGTCAACTATTCGTATTGAGGAAAAAGAAATATACTCGGAACATTCTGACTCAATACATACCTCCTCAAAGATCAAATCTTAGTTCAATGTAATTACCACAAGAGATTTAGCTGGTAAATTAACACTCACTTCATTATTACTAACACTTACTCCATTAAAACCGGCTGGACTCACAATGTCAGTATTATCAAAGGTATTGTGTGCATTTACATTATCAGCTGTAAGTATTCTTGCTGAAGAAATTGATTTTCCAGATAAATCGTCAAAATTCAATGTAAGTCTGTGAGCTTTTGATGCATCTAAATTTGTCAGCGTAATATTAATTTGCCCATTCTTAGATTTTGAAACTGTTCCGTGTAAGGCAGGGATAGTAACATCGCTGTTAGTATAATCAGGAGACTCAAATTCCATCGGAAGCAGTTCTGCATCATAATGAACAGTATAAAACTCAAATGCATGGTAAGTAGGAGTTTTAAGCATTTTGTCTTCGCTAGTGAGTACCATTGCCTGAAGAACATTCACGGTTTGAGCAATATTAGCAAGTTTAACCCGCTCATTATGTCTGGCAAAGATATCAAAGGTGGTTGATGCAAGAAAAGCATCTCTTAATGAGTTTTGTTGTTCAAGAAATCCCCCATTGGTACCTTCTAATGGATCTGTCCAGATCCCCCACTCATCCACTGCAAGTACAACTCTTTTTTCAGGATCGTATTTATCCATCACTTCCGAATGCCCAACAATGAAGTCATCCATTCTGAGCGAAGCCTGAATGGTTTTGATGTATTCTTCCTCTGAAAATCCAATTGAAGGACCTTTTGCTCCCCAATCACCTGTTGGGATGGTATAATAATGCAGAGAAATAGCTTCCATCATATTACCCGCCTTTCTCATTAACGTATCAGTCCAGCTGTAAACATCATTATACATTCCACTGGCAATTTTATAAAGCTGATTGCCACTCAGGTTTCTGGAATATGTCGCGAATTGCTTGTATTTATCTGCATAAAACTCTGGAGTCATATTTCCTCCACATCCCCAACTTTCATTTCCAATTCCCCAAAACTTAATCTCCCATGGCTCTTCCCTTCCATTTTCTTTTCTCATTTTAGTAAGGGATGTTTCTCCGTCATAAGTTAAATATTCTACCCAGTCAGACATTTCTTTTGGAGTGGAACTACCAACGTTTACAGATAGATATGGCTCGGCATTTATTAAATCAGTAAACCTCAGAAATTCATGGGTACCAAAACTATTGTCATCGGGAACCTGACCCCAGAATACATTCAAAGTAACAGGTCGTTTGTCTCTGGGACCTATTCCATCTCTCCAATTATAGTCATCCGCATAACAACCACCCGGCCAACGGATATTAGGGATTTGCAGCTCTTGCAAAGCTTCCAGTACATCGGTTCTGTATCCTTCTGTATTTGGAATCTCGGAATCCTCCCCAACCCAAATCCCGGGATAGATACCTCTTCCCAAATGTTCTGAGAATTGACCGAATATATGTTTACTGATTATTCCGGCAGAATCCTCCTGGTTAACCTTAATAACAGTTTGGCTGGATACAGGAATAGTTAATAATGCAATTACAAGAATGGCTAGAAAACCTGTTCGTTTCATTTTATTAATTTAGTTAGGCTGATAAAGTGTACTACAAGAAACAATTTTCCTCACACCAAACAAAATTAATTGTACTGGTAACACTTATAATTACAGTGACTTTATTTTCACTCCTTTAATGGCTGCTTCCAGAGTACAAATACCATCCTGAAAACTGCTAATCCAAAAATGAACGGTATTTCTTCTTCTTTCTACATTAGGATCGCAGGAAGAGTAAAGTCCTTTAAGTTCCTGAACCATATATCGAACATCATCATAAATTTCGATTTTAAGAGCATCAGGAAGCTCTCCCCATCCCATTAAATCGAACGTTTGTTGCATCTCCACATATTCCTGAGCGCTTTCTTTTTTAATACGCTTTAATAATGGAGCTACAAAAAGATTAAGAGATGGAGCTTGTGAAGCATTGTGTTGGGTAAGTGCGTTTACTGGAGTCATGATTGTACTGTTTAGTTTGATTTGTTGATCTGATACAAACTTACAACTCATGAGTGACAACATAGTGTCACCCCCTTTAAAGAAATTATTTTCATAGCATTTAAATGCTAGTTCTAATCCTTGTTCAAATGCTTTTATAGAGAGGAACAAACCTTGTAACTAATCCTACACTCATGCTTTTTAAAAAAATAAAGAGAGATAAAGCAGAAATAAATGGTTCTTCCATGGCTGATATTGCTTTTCTATTGCTCATCTTCTTCTTAGTAACTACTACCATTAATGTAGATACAGGAATTGGAATGGTTCTCCCTCCTCCACCGGATGGCACTGAATCTGATATTCATGAACGAAACCTGATGAATATTCTGGTAAATGCTAAAGGTGAGATATTAATGGATGATCGAATTACAAATATTGAGGAAGTGAAAGATATACTTAAGACATTTATTAATAATTGGGGCGAAGATCCAAATCTTTCAGATTCTCCAGAAAAAGCAGTCATATCGCTTAAAACTCAACGAGAAACCCCATATAATATTTATATCGACATGCTGGATGAAGTAATGGCGGCCTATAAAGAAGTCAGGAATGAAGCTTCATTAGTAAATTACGGTATGGAGTATTCAAGGCTAGTTGTTGGAAGCCCTCAACAGGTTCATATTAAAGAGTTATATAAGAAACGAATTTCACTGTCAGAATAATTTAGAGTCATTGGGAAAGTAGGTTATATTCAGATTTTCAAACGCTGATTATAATTTTATCCTATGAAAACTCTACACCTTTTATTTCTGATTGCTATTTCTTCAACTTTGGCTAATGCTCAATTACCTGTTTCTTTAACTCTCCCTCAGGCAAGTCCTTTTGAAGAACGTAGTATCACCATCGGATTAACAGAAATAAGTTTTGAATACAGCTCTGTAGGTATAAAAGATCGGGAAATTTGGGGAGAGCTTATACCATTTGGAAGAGTGTGGAGAACGGGAGCCAATAAAAATACCATCTTCACCGTATCTGATGATGTCCTAATAAATGGTAATGAATTGAAAGTCGGTTCTTATGGATTTCATACAATCCCGGGAGAAGAAGAATGGATAATCATATTCTCAAACTTTAGTGAAGCATGGGGAAGTTACTTTTATGATGAAACAGAAGACGCCCTTAGAATTACTGTACCTTCAGAAGTAATGGATAGTAAATATGAATGGATGAAATTTTCTTTTAGCGATTATACAGCGACTTCCGTGGAAATTTCTTTAAAGTGGGCTTACCGAAAAATTCCATTTATGGTTGAAGTACCAATGGAAACCACGTTTGCAAATATAGAAAAGCAATTTAAAACCAGACCCGCTTTTTCATGGCAGGGATGGATACAGGGAGCCAATTACACCCTGAATAATGAATATCGAATGGATAAAGGTCTTGAGTGGGCAGAACAGGCCTTAAACAGAGAACGGAATCTTCAAACAGTAGGAACGGTTGGGAAACTTTATGTTATAAATGAGCAAAAATCTAAAGGACTAGAGTTCGCTAAGGAATTAACAGAAACCTGGTTTGAAAACTGGCAATCGTATTATTCTGCCGCTGAGATATACGAAACCGCTAATGAAATTGAACTGGCAAAAGAGTCTTATTTAAAAGCTAAAGAGTTAGTACCGGACGAGAATTCAAAGCTTTTATTACAACAGCGGGCAGATAGACTCAAATAATATTATTCAGGATATAGTGATTTCTTAGCAGCCAGGAGCGTATTCTTCATAAGCATAGCCACTGTCATGGGCCCAACCCCACCAGGAACAGGTGTAATCCAGCTGGCTTTCTTTTTCACAGATTCGAAGTCTACATCACCAACAAGTTTGTATCCTTTTTCCGAATGTTCATCTGCAATTCGATTAATACCCACATCAATTACCACTACGCCTTCTTTCACCATTTCTGCTTTAATAAGACTTGGTTGACCGGCAGCTACAATTAGGATATCTGCATTTATAGTGTGTTGAGTTAGGTCTTTAGTATACTTATGACAAATAGTTGTAGTAGCTTTTCCTGAAGAGTTTTCCCTTGACAGCATCACTGCCATTGGAGACCCAACAATATTACTCGCTCCTACAACCACAGCATGTTTTGATTTAACAGGAATGGAATAATGTTTGAACAATTCCATCACTCCTGCGGGAGTGCAGCTTCTGAAACATGGTTGATCAACAGATAAACGTCCAACATTCATTGGATGAAAGCCGTCTACATCTTTTCGATGATCAATACTTTCAATAACATCATATTGAGATAAGTGAGAAGGCAAAGGCATTTGAACAAGAATTCCATCAACGGAATCATCTTCATTTAATTCCCGGATTATACCCTTTAATTCTTTAACTGAAATGGTATCCTGAAGAACCATGGTATTTGTTTCAATACCAACATCTTTACAAGCTTTTGTTTTGGTACCTGTGTAAACGACTGAAGCCGGATCATCCCCAACTAACACTACCTGTAAAAAAGGCGCTCTATTCCCCTTAGAAATCCATTGTTCCACATCTTCCCGAACACTTTTGCGAACCAATTCCGCTACTTTTTTGCCATCTATAATTTCTGCACTCATATTAACGGTCGATATTATATTTTTTCATTTTGTTGTACATGTGGCTTCTTTGAATTCCAACAGCCTCAGCAGTTTGCGATATATTCCAGTCGTGTTTTTCAAGCTGTTGCACTAAAAATAAGCGTTCTGCAGCTTCCTTAAAATCCTGAAAATCATCTGTTTCTTCTGCTAACCCCTGGAGGCTATTAGAATCTGATTTCCTGTGCTTAAGTACAGCATTAATTGCTTCCTGATCAATTGTGTCAGTTGGAGAAAGAATTCCAAGTCGCTCAATTGCATTCTGAAGCTCACGAACATTTCCGGTCCACTCTCTCTGCTTGAGTGCGGTTAATCCATCTGAAGTAAAACTGACTGATGAGAAACTTATATCGCTTTCTTTTAGCTTATTAAGGCATGCTTCTGCTATCAACGGAATATCTTCTTTTCTTTCCCGAAGTGGTGGTACATGGATTGGTATTACACTAATCCGATGAAATAAATCTTCTCTGAAATTACCTTCGTCTATTTCTTCCTCCAGATTCTTATTAGTGGCAGCCAATATCCTCACATCCACAGAAATACTCTCATTTCCTCCAACTTTTGTGATTTTATTTTCCTGTAACGCCCGAAGAACTTTCGCTTGAGCGTCTAAAGGCATATCCCCTATTTCATCAAGAAAAAGAGTCCCACCATTGGCTTGCTCGAACTTTCCGATTCTTTGTTCATTCGCACCAGTAAACGCACCTTTTTCATGTCCAAATAGCTCACTCTCAATTAACTCAGATGGAATGGCTGCACAGTTTACTTCTACAAAAGGTCCTGTACTTCTTGAGCTTTTTTCATGAATCCAGGTAGCCACCAATTCTTTCCCTGTTCCATTTTCTCCAGTAATAAGAACTCTTGATTGTGTAGGAGCTACTTTATCAATCATATTCTTAATCCTGGAAATCGCCTTACTTTCTCCGATTATCTCCTGAATCTTGGGGAGCTTTTTTTTGATTTGATGAACTTGTTTTGTCAATGTTTGCACCGACAAAGCATTTCTAACAGTCAGCAACAATCGATTTAAATCAGGTGGTTTTTCGAGGAAATCATAGGCACCGATTTTAGTCGCTTCTACTGCAATTTCTATAGTTCCATGACCGGAGATCATAATAACAGGGAATTCATGTCCTCCTTCGCGTAGATTTTTTAGTGTTTCAAGGCCATCCATCCTCTGCATCTTGATATCTAAAAGCATCAGATCTATAGACTCTTTTTTGATAAAATCCAACGCTGCCTGACCACTTTCTGCTGTACTTACTTTATAATCCTCAAACTCAAGGATTTCTTTAAGCGTATTACGAATTGCACGCTCATCGTCTGTAACCAATATATGTGGTGTTTTATGCGGCATGTCTTAAACTAATCAATATTTAGCATAGAGATAGGTCAAAATCTGTTCATGCACAGCATCAATTGGGCGAACTTTCCCAATAAAATTATTTGCAGACATACTAACGATTAATGTCTGTCCCGATTCTGTAGTAAAATACCCACTCAAAGTTCTAACTCCCCCAACATATCCTGATTTCCCTTTGAAATTATTATAGAGAGTGGTTCCTTTCATTCTATGTGCGATTGTGCCATCAATTCCTGCTACAGACATACTCTCAAAAAAGGCTTCAAATTCCGGATGATGCTGCATCTTTACCAAAAACTCAGACAGAATAGAAGTTTTTGTAAAATTCCCGGAAGCCATACCTGAGCCGTCCTTCATTATTACATAGTTTGTATCTATCTCCATCCTTCCCAAAAAACTTCTAACCTCTTTAATTCCTAATTCGAATGACCCTGATTGTCCTGATTTCTCAGCATCCAGCGTTTTTAGCAACATTTCTGCATAAAAATTATCGCTCTCCTTATTTGTCCACTCAATTAGGCTTGATAGTGATTCTGAAGTATGAGATGCAAGTATGTCCAGATATTGGATATCAGGATTAGGATTTTGAACCATATAAGAACCAGGTGTTTCTATTCCGCTATGATTCAAAAACTGTTTAAATGATTGAAGAAAAAACATAGCTGCTCCTGAAATCGAAAGTGATTCTTCTTCTATGTACCCTTTTGGTAGTTTACTCCCTAGTACTATCCTATTGTTACCTAAATCCCTTTGATAAAATTCATCATATTTGGTACCAGTAGGCGTAATCGTTTGATAGTTAACAAAATTTGCAAAATTTGTGTTTTCAGGAAACCAACTGATGCTTGGTTTATCTCCCACCTCACCATTTGCAATCACAACTAAATCAACTGCATTGTTATTAAAAGATAGCGGAGAAATTTCAACTCCATAATAGAAACTTAAATCATCCCAATCCCATCCTTTTGGGTAAATCTGAGGGTCGAAATAGCTTACATCTGCAATCAAACTTCCATTTATAGCATAGATACCAAGTTCTTTTAATTGTCTACTTAACGAGCTGAAAACATAGTAGCGGTTTTCGTTATACATAATACCGCTTATGCTGGGGTCTCCAACCCCTTTAATCACAATATTCCCTTCCCATACCGAATCTACCAATACACCATCACCATAAATATTTGTAGTGTACCTGAAATCACTTCCCAATCCATCCAATACAGCTGCTGTTGTAAATAACTTTTGATTTGAAGCAGGAATAATCATTTTATCAGAGTTATAGCTCTCTAAAATAGTACCCTCGCTATCCCGTACTGTTACAGACCAAAAAACTTCCTGATTAGTAGCTGAATCTATGATTGAGGTTAGATCCTGCGCCTGCACCTGCACCTGATTCGCAACAAAAAGAAAAGCTGTCAGAAAAACGTTGCGAATTGATATAAACATAAATTAATTAACGAAATATTTTTCTTCTTCCTCTTTGAATGCTTCCAATATAATCTCAGCCGTTTCAGAAGCCAGAATTTTTTCTCTGAAAGAAGCACTATTCATTAAACGGGAAATACGACTTAATAATTTTATGTGATGACTATGCTTAGAATCAGGACCAACTAACAAAAATATAATTTCAACCGGTTCACCATCGATAGAATCGTAATCCAACGGTTTCTCAAGTTTTGCAAAAACAGCAAAATTTTCATCAACTGCTTTTGTTTTACAATGAGGTATTGCTAATCCTTTTCCAACACCAGTACTCATCACGTTCTCACGTTCGAAAACACCTTCCCGAATATCAGATAAGATATCGTCAGAAACTTTTCCGGATAATTTATCAACTAGAGCATTAATCACCTGCTTTTTATTCTTTGCTTTGAGATTGGGAATAACGTTCTGCTCATCAAGAAGAGTGAATAAATTCATAGAGTTAGGAAGACTTCGATTAACAATAAAATGCTCATTTAGAACAACACGAATATAGGGAGCGGAATGGGAATCAATCAAAGTTAAATTTCGATGATTTTAAAAATCACTTTGGATACAGCACCCGACTATTAAAATCCGTAAACTTGGTTTATGAAATGGCTAGAAACTACCTTCTCAGTATTAAAAAAAGATATTCAGATTGAGTTCAGAACCCGGTTTGCAATCAATATGGTTTTGGCCTTTGTAGTAGCTTCCTTATTATTAATCTTGTTTACACTTAGAGCTCAACAATTAGATCCAACCCCTAAGAGTGGATTAGCCTGGATTGTAATACTTTTTGCCGCTCTTTCCGCTCTGGGCAGAAGTTTTATTTCAGAGACTGATAAAAATACATTCGATCTGCTTCGTATTTATGCAAAAGGTTCTACCGTGTATGCAGGTAAGCTTTTTTATAATTCATTGTTTAGCCTTTTAATAAACACAGCTACTTTCATTCTTTATTCTTTCCTGATGGATTTGAGAATTATTTCCTGGGAAGCTTTTGTAATCATGCTGGTATTAGGAACTCTTGGACTTTCATCTGTCTCTACTATGACAGCTGCAATCGTGTCTCAGGCTGATCGAAAAGGAGCCGTATTCTCCGTTCTTTCTATTCCTCTTTTTGTACCTTTAATTCTGCTACTAACAAGGGTTACTAAATCTGCTTTTATCGATGGGATGCCTGAAGGTTTTGGAAGTGATATTGCTGCTTTAGTTGGCTTCGTTGGTGTTACGATAACAGCTGGAATTTTGCTATTTGACTTTATTTGGGAAGAATAATGGATATTAAATTCGGAAATAGAAGACTTATTGGGCAGTCGAGAGCTAAAGAACAGATTGAGCGTATGCTTGCATCTGAACGAATTGGTCATGCTTATTTGATTTCCGGTCCTTCTGGAGTTGGGAAGACTGCTTTTGCTCTTGGGTTTGCGGAAGCAATTAATGGAATTGATCACTTAAGCGGATTAGGGGATCATGTAACAAGTAAGAAGTCGTCCTGGTTTACTCATCCTGATATTCATGTTTTTATCCCAAAGCCGACATCAGCTAAAATGGATGAACTCAGGGATAGGTTAGAACTTCTGGCTGAAGACCCATACGAAGTAATCAGTTTTTCTCAGCGTCCTTCTTTAGACAAAGACTCATCCTCCAAAAATCTTCAAGCATTTTATCCTGTGGATTACTTCAGGGATGAAATCCGTCCGGTTGCCCGCTTACGGCCAAATGAAGGAAATCGAGTGGTTATTATTATGACTCAGGTCGAAACCATGAGAAAGGAAACAGCAAATGCTTTCTTAAAGCTACTTGAGGAACCTTCAGACAGACTGATGTTCATCCTGACAACAGAAAGTTATGAAAGCCTCCTACCCACGATTACTTCCCGTTGCCAGCATATATCTCTTGGAACTCTTTCTTCAAAAGAAGTCGAACAAGGCTTAGTTGAAGTAGATAAACTGGATCGGGAAACTGCTTCTTATCTCGCCCGGGTTTCAGGTGGTAATTATGCAATGACCCGTTTTTTTGATGTATCCAGACTCAAAGAAGACCGGGAAACAATGGTGAATTTTTTACGGCTCTCTTATAGTCAGGATGCTCAGGGAATTTCCAAAATTGCTCAGGATTGGCAAAGTATACTAAATATTGAAGGTCTTATTTCGTTAACTGATTTAATGGAAATGTATGTTCGGGATTTAATGATCTTCAGAGAAACTAAAAATGAATCACTTATTACAAACATTGATCAGGTAGATTCAATTAAAAAATTTGTTGGTGCGCTTGGGGATGCAAAGCTTGAGCAAATGATATACGAAATTGATGCAACCAGACCTATGCTACGGCAAAATGTTTCTCCTAAGCTCATATTTACTGTGTTGGCTTTAAGGTTCTCCACCCTAATGAGAGGTTTGGATACGTATATTCCCGAAAACGAAAATTGGAAACACTTACCTGCTTTTGCAAAATGAGTTCTCTTACATTTCATAAAATGGAAGGTGCCGGAAACGATTTCGTTGTTTTGGATAATCGCAAAACCGGATTAACAATGGACGAAATCATTTCTCTTGCCCCAAAACTTTGCGACCGGAAATTTGGAGTTGGTTCAGATGGATTATTGGTACTTGAGCCTGCTCAAATTAATGATGTTGACTATACCATGATTTATCGAAATGCGGACGGATCTGATGCTGGTATGTGTGGAAACGGAGGGCGTTGCCTGGCTCTATTTGCTTCTCATCATGGTTTTCAGAGTAAACAAAGGTTTAATGTTCATGATGCAATTTATGAAGCTGAGGTAGACAAAATTGAGCACTGGGTTAGTATCAACTTTCCTGACGTTATTGCTCCAAAGAAACTTCAGATAAATAAAAAGAAATATTTACAAGTATATACCGGAACTGAACATATTGTTAGTTTTGAAGAGATTGATCGCCTAGAAGATGAAGAAGATTTAGTCGCTGAAGGCAGTTTCATCCGAAATCATACTCTGTTAAATCCACCAGGTACAAATGTAAATTTTGTTTGTATTGATGAAAAAGATTCAATCTTTTTGCAAACATTTGAACGAGGAGTGGAAGGTCTCACTTTAGCATGTGGTACCGGTGCATTAGCATCTGCTATCGCTACGCATTTTGTAGAAGAAACTCCCGGAAAAGACTTTACTTATACTGTAAACGTAAAAGGAGGAACATTAGAAGTTTCCTTCCGTTTTGAAGAAGATAAAAATTTATATACCCGCTTAATTTTATCAGGTCCCGCTCATTTTGTTTTTACAGGCTCAATTGATCTTTAAAAAATATTTCTTTGCCGCGTTTGTGTTTTTATTCTTGGTTTCATGTTCTTCTGAAGCTAACCTGGTAAATCAATCAACCGAAATACCCAGATCTACTCCTGGATTATTGTTGGTTCCAGGTCAGTTAAGCACTCCCCAATCCATAAAAAGTGTACAACTTTACAAAAAAGGTTTCGAAGGTTCCCCTCCCATTATAGAACTGGATTCTAATGAAAAACTTGTTCTCGAATTTGATGAACTTGCCTCTGTTTCCGGTCAATTCAGGATTAGCTTTACTCATCATAACAAAAACTGGGAAGAAACAGGGCTTCCTGATCAATGGATCTATGACGGTGTAAATGAGTTATTTCTTCGTGGTGGTACTGAGAGCTTAGAATTTAAGCCTGACTATTTTCATTATAGCTATGAGTTTCCGAACAGAGACCTTTCATTTAAGCTAAGTGGTCATTACCTGATTCATATTTATGATTACAATTCTAATACAGAACTATTCAGTCTCCCCTTCTTTGTTAGTGAAGCTGAAGGGAATTTAAGTGTAAACACCGAAACTCTTTTCAATCAGGGAAATGACGGAAATGCCGTTGATCAATTATTCGGTATGTATGAATACCCGGATTTTGTAGAATTTCCACGTTTTGATCTATCCTATGCATTTATTCAAAACCGTTTTTGGAAAAAAAGCAGAAATGCAGGACAAGTAAGTTTCACAACTGATGGATATACGGAATTCCATTTATCCAGAGAAAACTCTTTCCCGGCAAATTTTGACTTCAGTTTTTTGGATTTAACTGAATTGAGCCTTCAGAACAATCAAATTTATAACATTGAACCGGCAAGAATTCCATCAAGGGTCACTCTAAAAGATGATTATCTCAATTTTCTTTCTAACCCCAAATCATTCTTCAATTCTGAACTTGGCTTTCCAAAAAAAGATCTGAGAGCAAGGTATCTTGAAGTGATTTTTCGATTTAATAGTGCCGAAAGGTTATCCAATTCAACTCCCATTTATTTGATAGGAGATTTCAATCAATGGAGTATTTCCGAAAGAAATCAATTACGATTTAACGAAAACCTTGGCGTATATGAAACTTCTTCACTGATTAAAGAAGGAAAATATTCATATAAATACGTGACTTTTGAAAATAGGGAAGTTAATGAGTTAAGGCTTAGCGACTCTTTAACAAAAAGAGATCAGGAGTATATAGGATTCATTTATTATCGAGACCCTCAATACCAATATGATCGTATTCTAAGAACTATCCTTTTTAACTCCCGCTATTAGAAGTCTATTCCTATTGAGAAATAATGAACAGCTTTTGAAACAAACCCACTTCTACCGTATGCCCAAGCGATATCATATCTGAGTGGTAATCCAAATACAATAGTTCGAAGTCCAAACCCAGCTCCTGCTAAAAGATCTCCATCAATGTATTCAGTAAAAGGAACTAACTCATTATCCTGATTATACAGATATCCGGTTTTTGTTTCTCCTAGTCTGAAATCAAGATCTTTTGAATTAACAACTGGGTTTTCATTTTCATCCAGATAATTACCGTTGATATCAAATCCCCAGGCAGTTCCAATATCGAAGAATGCCGCACCAGTGATATTATATAGTGGCAATATTGGAAGTGCTCCCGGAACTACTGCTGCAAATAATGGAAACCTGAACTCGGTATTAATTAGTGCAAACTTATTTCCATAAATTGCATTGTATTCATAGCCCCTGAGCGGTACTGCGGGAAGTGTAAAGAAAGTATCGGCGAGACGTTCTAGTGGTATTCCATTATCAGACCAACGCTGATTAATCCACCCTAACATTCCACCCATAAAATAGGTCTGAGAGTCTCCACCAATGGAAGCTGCGCCAGACCCTCGGAATGCTAACGAATAGTTAGTACCAAGATTTACATAATGGCGGAAATCACCTAAAACAGAAGCAAACACAGGCGAATCATTTCCAAGTCCCGGACTTCCGGAAAAACTAATAGAAAACCTTGTTCCGCCTCTGGGTGTTATAAAGCCAGGTAAAGTTGCGTCTTTGGTGTATGATAATTGAGGATATAAAAATGAGCTACTTAAATTTTGTGCTTCGCCATTAGAACTACCAATACCATAAAACGCAGCTAAGGGATTAAATACAGTATCATAATCTCTTACCAATCCAATCCATGAAACTCCAAAGTCAATCCTTCTGAATTTATCTAAGGGGTATTGCATATTGTATGCTCCTCCGTAGGTTCTGAAACGAAGAAGGTCCCCTCCTAAGGTCTGATATTGTCTGGATGAATGGAAATACGAGAAGTATAAATTAGTGCGGTTTTTGAGATATCCATATTGAATGGAATAATCACTATTCCTTAAATCAGTTTGGAAATTAGTTCCCATTGCTAATTGGTGATCTCCCAATAGATCGCTAATCAAAAATTGTGTTAAAGCATAAGTACCATACGTAGATGCTACAATTCCCGGGCTGTAGGCAATATCAGTACTAAATGTGAGTCTGTAATCCCGCGGAAGATATCTTCCGTCCTCAGTTACATTATCTTCCAAATCAAAAATAAATTCATCTTCCAGAAGTAGTGTAGTATCCTGAATGACTTCTTCTGAAAAAACATAATTCCTGAAATCAATCTCCCCGCTGTTCTCAAATGTACTATTTCTTTCAGCTTCAGTTTGATTAGCTTCTGCTTCTTCTTTATCCATTTGAGTTCGTTCAACAGCTGTAACAACGCCATCTTTGTACATTTGCTGAGCATATAGTGTGGCAGGCACACGGTCACTCAGGCTCTCAGCAGCCCTTCTCTTAGCCCAATAATTTTGAGATAATGGTTCTGCTTTTTTTCTTGTAAAGGGAGATTTTAACAAGAAAACATCAAGGTAACCTTCATTAATAGAACTCATTGCAATTCTGCTCCCATCCGAACTAATCGAAAACTGGGATACCCCAGCCTGAAGATCTGTTATTGCAGAGGCTGAATTAGTTTCAAAATCAAACTCATAAATATTTTGAATCCCATTCTCGTCAGAATTAAAAACTAATCTTCCACTTCTGGTCATAGCTGGCTGCATTTCGCTCCAGATATTTGTAGCTGTAATTCTTTTTGCAGACGATTCACCAATTTCTACACTATAGATATCTGTTTGGTACATGCTATTATCACTCAGTAACCTGTATTCTGTTTTATAGGTATCCAAGTCTGTTTTTGCTCCTCTGTCTGATGAGAAATAGATTGTTTTTGAATCGTTAGACCAAACGGGTTCCCGGTCAGAGAAGAAATCTTTAGTGATGTTTTCAAGCTCTTTAGTCTGTAAATCATACACGAAGATATCTTGTAATGGGCCAATATTACCATCAAAAGCCAACCTCGACCCATCCGGAGACCATGAAATAGATTCAATTGCATCCAGATTTGGGAATTTAATTTTCTGGATTTTTCCAGTCCTGTAATTTACAATAGCAATATCATCGGCTCCTTTAGTTTTCGTTGAAAGAGCAATGTTTAGCCCATCCGGAGACCATGTTAGATTCGGATTCAGAATATTAAGCTCTTCAAAATCCGGGTTGTCTTCTCCCCTGACTAAAGTTTTAAGTTTTCTTCCATTTAATGCATCAATAACTATAATATCGAAATAGCCTCTTTTGTTAGTGATAAAAGCAATCTTATCACCTTGAGGTGAAATCGCAGGACTAGTATTATAACTACCATAATCTCCTCTTCGGGTCATTAGTGTCGCAATTGCTTTTGCATTCTCACGCTCAGCTACTTCCGGGAAATAGCGCTCCTTAAGATATTGTTCCCAGCGTTCTGAAAGCTCCTGAGTTGTAAGTCCGAGGGCATCTGCAAAACCATACTCAATACTTCTACTGGTTTTAATTCTATTAAGAATTTCAGCAATCTTTTCTCGGCCATACTCTTCAACAATGAAATTCCAGACTGATTGACCACCTCGATACGCATAATATCCACTCAAATACTGGATAGGCGGCAGATATCCATTAATAACGGCATCTCTTATAAACATATCGGTATTCGTATCCCAACCAAGTGCAGTATATTCAGCAAGCCCTTCTTCGAACCAAAGTGGAAATACCAGCTGAATGTTATTTCTGATTATAGACTGGATAGAACCTCCATAGAACATATCATTGAACACGGCATGTACTAGTTCATGATGCAGAGTTCTTCTGAAATCAGCATAATCTCCACTGAATGGTACCGTCATTCTGTTTTTTGCTTTATCGGTAACACCCCCTATTCCTTCGGCGCTTGTAGGAAGTGCTACTACGTTTGTTTGGGAGAAGTCGTTATGTGAATCATAGATTATTAGAGGAATCCGATCTACAATTTCATGGTTAAAATCTTCGCGAAGTTGTTTGTAAGCAGATTCTAAACTTTGAGCAGCAAATTCTGCTAATTCATAATTTTTTGAACCATAGTAATAAACATCAAAATGTTTTGACTGAATGTACCTCCATTCAAAATTTTCATATTGCACCCTATTCTTTCCAAAAGAAAAATATTGAGCGTTAAGTGTTGTTATTCCAACGAAAATGGCCAAGAAAAAAACAGATACTAGTTTTGCTCTCATAACTACTAGGATTATGGTTTATGCTGGTACAAAATCAATTTGTCGCTTCTGATGATTTACACTATCTACACGAATACGAATATCATCCCCTAATTGAAAGCTTTTTTTACTGGACCTTCCAATCAGACTATGACTTCTTTGATCATAATTATAATAATCACCTTTGAGGTCACTTACTCTAATCATGCCTTCGCAATGTATATCTTTTAGATTAACAAAAATACCTCTTTCAGTAACACCACTGATAACTCCATCAAAGGTTTCACCAATTTTGTTACTTAAAAATTCAACTTGTTTTAGCTTAATGGAATCCCGTTCTGCATCAACAGCAACGCGTTCCCTTTCGCTACAATGCTCACCGTTTTTCTTTAGTGTATCAAAGTTATATGCGACAGCTCCTGAAGCATATCCTTTTAACAGGCGGTGAACAATAACATCAGGGTAACGGCGAATCGGACTGGTAAAGTGTGCGTAATGTTGAAATCCTAGTCCAAAATGCCCAATATTTTGTGGACTATATTCTGCTTTTGCCATTGCACGTAGAGTAAGTTCATTCACAATGGTCTCAACACTTGTCCCTTTTACATCATTAAGTAACTTATTTATTGTTTTTGGGGATACTTTATTTCCCAGTTCAAAATGAACACCAATTGGTTTAACCTGGTCTGCAACTGCAGCAAGTTTTTTATCATCCGGTTTATCATGAATCCTGTAAAAGAAAGGAAACAAGTTCTTACTCTTCCTCTTTCCTGAAGAATCTCTGAGTTTATCGATATGAATAGCTACCGTTTTATTGGCCATCAACATGCACTCTTCTATCAACCGATGAGCGAATATTCTCTTTTTTAAAACAACCTTAATTGGTTTACCATGTTCATCGAGGACAAATCTTGGCTCTGGGCTGTCAAAGTCAATTGCCCCCTCTCTGAATCTTTTGTCCATCAATGTTTTAGCCAGTTTACCTGCCAGATGAACTTCGTTCTTAAACTCATGATTTTTTCCATCCAGAATTTCCTGAGCATGCTCATACGTAAAACGCTGTTTAGAATGGATTACGGTTTCTTCAATTGAGTAATCAACCAGATTACCATCTTTATCGATTTCCATGAAACAGCTATATGTAAGCTTGTCTTCATTTGGTCGAAGGCTACAAACTCCATTACTCAGTCGTTCGGGCAACATCGGTATCACACGATCGACTAAATAAATACTCGTTCCTCTATCAAATGCCTCTTTATCAAGTGGAGTATCAGGTTTTACATAATTGGTGACGTCTGCAATATGAACGCCTAAATAGTAATTCCCATTTTCATTAAAAGAGATGCTTAGAGCATCGTCAAAATCTTTGGCATCAACCGGATCGATGGTAAAAACCATTTCATTTCTCATATCCTTTCTTCTGGATATTTCTTCATCAGGAATTTGATCCGGGATGGTTTCGGCAAACTTTTCCACGTCGGGCGGAAAATCTGCAACGAGTTCATTTTCGGCTAAAATCGAAAGGATATTTGCATCATTTGTACCCGATTTACCTAGAATAGAAGTGATTTTAGCTTCTGGCAGTGCCTGAGGATGAACCCATTTTTCAAGTTTGAAAATTACCTTATCCTCATTCTGCGCTCTGTTGAGATTTTCAGGAAGAACATAAAAATCAGTATGAGCAGATTTTGTATCCGGCTCGATGATATACGTTTTAGTACCTGTTCTTTTTAACGTACCAACGTAAAAATCTTTGCCCCTCTTAGCTATCTCTACTACTTTTCCTTTGGACTGACCTGACCTTCTGTTATCACTGGAGAGTTTTACTTTTACTATATCTCCCTGAAGAGCTGTACCAACATCCCGTCTGTGAATTTTGATATCTTCATCAAACCCTTCAATTAATACAAAACCCATTCCGGTTTTAGTAATCTGAATAGTTCCTTCAATCAGATTACTGGTAGTCGATTTTTGAGAATCTTTCTTTTTCAGATGAATACTGTTTCCCTGCCTGGTAATTAATTGCTTACTAGAAAGACTATTTATGGCTTTATCCAGACGCTTAACTTCTTTTCTGCTACTTAACTGTAGTACACTTTTTATGGTATCTCTAGACAAGTTTGAGTCAGGGCTGTTTTTTACTAAATCTAAAATTATGTCCTCTAACGTACTTAGCCGCTGATTTCTACTCATTCAATCCCTTCTTTGTGATGTTGAATTCTGATTTTGTTCGCTTTCCTGATCTTGTGATTGTTCCTCTTCCTTTTCTTTTTTTCCGAAAATCTTCCTAAAAGGATTAGCCAGTTTTCTGAAAAATTCATTCCAGCTATTAAAACTTACTTCGGCCTCTAATCCCACTCCATTAATATCTTGTCCTTGCTGGCCATCTTCAACCCCACCGAAATTACTAAATGTTGGGTCCTGCCTGTGAAATGCTGTTACAGAAAGAGTTTGGTTAATACGATAGGTAGCTCCAATATCGCCGATATTAGATTGGGCACCTGTTATTTGACCTTCTCGACTCAATATAATCCTGTCATTATATAACCTAAGTGCTACAGCAAGATCTACATTATTATAGGTATTCAAGTTAAAATCAATATCAAGACTTCCAATATCACTTCTCAAAAGAGAGTTTATCTGATTTGATAAAAGTGGACTTATTACCTGACTCGAAAGTAATGGATTTAATACAGCACTACTACCTGAAAAATTATCGGTAAGTGAGTTTGTTGCGCTTGAATTCGCCGTTGCAGATGGAATAAAGTCTCCCATTAACAGAAAACTGGTAGCCTGAATAAGCTTTTCATCTTCATTTCTGTTTAATGAATTAATCTGAGTAGATAATGTAGTGTTCTGCCGCGATTCAAACGTATTTGGCAACCGGAAAAAGAAATTGTTCTCAATACTATTCAAAGATCCTTCAATATTAAGCACTAATTGAACCGGTACACGTTGGGAAGTTTCCTGATCAATCTCAGCTCTTGCTCTTGTAAGAGTATTGATATCCGGACGGGCTTCATATACCGCCTCGAGATCTAGACGAGCATCGGTTGGGGCACCTTCCCAAATAATAGTACCACCGGGAGAAAGTTCAAATCTTCTCGTAAAAATATCACCACTAACGAAATTATAAGTCCCACCTGAAATATTAAACTGTCCAAACATACTTAGATTTTCATCCTGAAGCTGAATCCTAAGCCGACCTGTTCCATTAGCGGTAATCATATCACCGGTAATTGGGTCGAAAATCAAGCGGACCGTCATTGGTTGATTCGCAATAAATTGAAGATCCATAGTAAATCTTTCAATAAAAGTACGTTCGAAAGGATTTTCATCATCTTCAACAATAAAAACTTCGCCTTCTCTTTTAGTTGTCTTTCCTCTTTTATTTACTTCTGAAAAATCATCCACAAAACGAATGAACTTATTGTCTTCATCAAATTCAGTTTCCTCCAAAAGAGGAATCCCGATATTTGAGAAATCAGAAATATACACTGGTGTTACAGTTGAAAGAATGGGATTTAGATTTGTTCCTGTTAAACGAATTGTACTTGTACCATATGCATCTCCAAAAAAAGGTACTGTAGGGTCTAAAGAGCTATTCAAAAATTGAAATTCATCCATTTCAACTTCCAGATCAATCAAATGGATGGGTTGGAAATCATTTAGATCATATGTACCTCGTATAATTGCAGAACCACCTGACGGATCAATGACAAATACATCGTCAAACTCCAATCCATTTGATCTGGAAAAACTTATCAATCCCTGCCCATAATAAAATGTATCCAGAAATTTAGGTTTCATATAAACAGCATCTTCCATGCCGATTTCATAATCAATATTAAAATCATAGGTATCCAGATTTCCCCAAACAAATCCCCTTCCGGAAGCTTTTCCGGACATTTCTGAGAATACTTTAGGAGCAATAAAAGGAATAATCCATAAATCAATATTATCGAATTTAAGGTCGAAACTATATAAAGAATCTAAATCCGGGAACTCTCCGTTTTCCGGAGCTAGTACGTAACCATCTAATTCAATATCCTGACCACTACGTGTATTTCGAACAAAATACTCTGGATACTTTGTTGAATCGGTATTAACTGAAATATTTGTATCGAACCTGTTTAAAGACTGATTGAACACACTACTTACAGTTACATCACCCACAACATTATTATCCAGTCCAAACTCGAGGACATTTAATTCTCCTTGTATAGTCGGAATTCTCGTAAGTGATCGGGTGGTAAATCTTCCGTCCAATTCTCCTGAGAAATTTAGTCTCCCATTGATGAGATCTGAAATTCTTGAAAGATCCACACTTCTTATTACATAATTCACAGAATCAGTAGGAATATTACTAAAAGTACCTTCTACACTTATGAATTCTTCAAAATTTGAGAAAGTAAAATCCTCAAAAAGCAATTTATTTTCAGGTTGATAAACTACAAAAGGAAGTCCCTGGTTTTCCCATTTATATACCTCACTACCCAGCTCAAAGTTTGATATAGTCATATTAAGGCTACTATCTCTGAGTATTATGTTTCCTTCCAATTTTAATTCAGCCTCTTCTGCAAGCCGTACAATATTATTGGTGAACATTAATGAATCTTCCTGCATATCTAACTGAAAGTTAAATCCTCTCGCAGAAATTAAATCAGTTGTTAGTCCGGCACTTTCAATTTGTAGCCTCAGTGTACTAAAGTCTTTTAGCTCCTCATAAGCTCTGAAACTTCCCGTAATCTGAGCATTTAATGTATCGGCCTGATATTGTTTATAAGAAAGTAAAGGGTCAGAAACAGATGCGTTAAATAGAATGCGCTCATTATTCGCATTTATATTTGATGACAGTTGCGCCTTTGAACTAAAGGCGGGTAATTCTGGAAAATAAGCTCTTAACAGATTTGTGTTCTTTAATGTGAGATCGAGAGTAAAGTTCTGATCTGATATCTGGACATTATCTCTTGTAAGCGGAACCCTATTTTTAAGTAAAAACTCCTGGTTTACATGTTCTTTAAAATATGACAACCAGAATGGGGCTAACACTGAAACCTCATTAGGATCAAATATGCCATTCACATCCAAATCGAATGCCGTAGAAGTAATTCTTAACTCCCTTGAGTTTAAACCCGGCTCATTGAAATCTGCATATATTTGATGAATTGGTAGCGTATCACCACCAACCACAGAAAAAGGAATATCTAAACTTATCTGACCATAGATATTTTCTCTATTTGATCCTGAAAGAAACAACTCATAGTCAAGATCAACTACAGCTTCTGCTAAACCATTTATTTGAGTTAAAGATTTGATATCAAGTCTTCGTGCCTGACCGGAAAACTCAATTGCAGGAATCGAATCTGTAACCTGTATAGTTCCTCTTCCTGAAACACTTGTAGTTGGAGAAGATAAATTTAAATATGGAGTAAAAACCCCCTTGGTCCAATTACCTGAAATCGACAAAGAATCGAAAAAAACGTCATTAAAGAATCCCGATCCTAAATCTATCTCTGCTTCTCCAATTGAATTTTTTAAATTTAAAAGATCATCAGTTTCAAACTTTATAACTCCTGATAAGCTAGTGCTTTTAATTGGGTAATTAACTAATCCGGAAAGATTTACACTGTCTAATCTGGCTAAGCTATTTATCGTTAAGTTCTCAGCAATAAGTAATTCGCTATTTATATTCGCACTTCCTTTTGCGTGCAAAATTTCCAATTTGGTGTTTAGCAGGTCTAAATCTCCATTAACTTCAATATCAAAACTTGAAGTTGAAAGTGTTTTATATTGTTCATTGGATAGATTGGGAAGTAAAACTCTTATTTCAGTTGTATCCAGATAAACATTATTGATATTTGTTTCAAAACGAACCTGTTCTGAATTTAAAGGGTCTACCACATATCCAAACCCATCTAGACTACTTTCACCAAATCCTAACAGGTACTCATCCACGGACAACGAATCAATACTTCCATTAGCTTTCATCTCAAAATAGATACTTTGAGCATAGTTGGGATACTCCGGAAAGAACCTCTGTAATGTTGTTGGTTCGAGTATTAATTCTTCCAGGTTAATAGAAAGTTTTGACTGTATTATTTGTTCAATTAAATTACCTTTGAATACATCTACTCCATCTGCTTCTCCTCCAAATCTTATCGAGGAATTTCCAAATCGAGCGTTAAAGGCGTTAAACTCCAGATACCTTTCATCATTAAAAATCTGTCCATACAGATTAGCATTTTCAATATTCAGTTCGGGAATAGTTACTGAAAGTTGATCAATATCAACAAATCTACCTTCAGGACTATAATCTACAAACATACTTATATTTAAATTCTGAATGGTAAGCGAATCCTGATTATCCGGTAAATTAGGACCTAACTCTTTTAGAATAATTGTGCCGTTTGAAAATACAACTGAAGGGGCTAGAACTTCGACAAAAGGGCTTGATTTAATTTGGTTATTTGAAGTTGCAGAATCAGATTGATTTCTCTTTTGTATTGCTGTAAGCAGTGAGCGCGATGGATTTTTTTCCAAAACTAGTTTAGGAGAATTGACTTCCAAACTATTTACTACAAATCTGTTTGAAAATAATGCCCAAAAATCCAATGTAGCTGAAAGGGTATCTGTTTCAAAAATTGGGATTTGAGAACTTGAGTCAGGATAAAGTGCCACATTCTTAAACTGGTAACTTAAAGGTAATACTCCCGAAAAATCCCCTAATTTTAATACTCCTGTAAATTGAGAATTAAATCGTTCTTCGATCTTTGTTACGATGTAGCTTTTTGAAGCGGGCAGTTGTAACAGTCCGAATCCAATCGCACCCAAAAGAATTATCAGAGCGATAATTCCTCCTATTGTTGTCCAGAAAAAAGACCAGGTTTTATGTAACCAGCGCAATGCCATATATTAGGAAAACTCCGTAAGAAGGTGCTTCCAACTCTCTTCAATTAAATTTGTTTCATCAAATGATTTGACCACAGGCTTACCAATTTCTTCAAGTAACACTAAACGGATTGTTTGGTTTTTTACTTTTTTATCTCTCAACATTAACTCAGTAAGTTCTTTAGTATTATTCCCAAGAATATCCAAATTGATGTCATACAAAGATTTGAAATCTGAGATTAATGAATAATCAATTGAAGCTCCCGTTTTATTAGAAGCATTTATTGCTCCTATCATTCCGGCAAAAACAGCTTCGCCATGAGAATACTTGGAATAGCTTCCCTTCTGCTCAATCACATGAGCATAGGTATGCCCAAAGTTCAGGAATTCTCTAATCCCTGACTCTCTTACATCTCTGGTTACTATATCAACCTTAATACCTGCACTTTGCTTAATTAGTGGTATCCATTCTTTAGGTTTGGCAAAGTTGCTGTTTCTGGTAAGTTCTTTAAGCTGAGCAAAAATATCAGGTGCTTCAATCATTCCATATTTAAGGATTTCACTCAATCCATTTACCCATTCTTCTCTCGGTAAGCTTTTTAAAAAAGTAACATCTGCAAATACTGCCTTAGGCTGATAAAAAGCCCCTATCAGATTTTTCCCTGTTGAGTGATTAACTCCCGTTTTACCACCAATTGAACTATCAACCATTGCCAGTAATGTAGTTGGTATATGGATTAGAGGAATTCCGCGAAGAACTGAAGCAGCAACAAATCCCGATAAATCGCCAACTACACCACCACCTACGGCTAATAATGGAGTAGAACGTTCAACTCCGCTTTTTAAAACAAAATCAACTATGCTCGAAAACTGCTCCATACCCTTGTTACTCTCTCCGCTTGGAACCACATACTTGATAATCCTTGAAAATTTTTTTTCGAACTCAGATTCTATGTACGAGCTATGATGCCGATATACTTGTTCATCAATTATTACAAAAAGCTTACTGGTACTGAAATTATCTGCCAGGAAATTAGACGCTTCCTTAAGCAGGTTTTCACCAACGCTAATTAAATATGAATCTGTAGATGTTGTTTTTACGGGTATTGAGTCAGACATACCTTGTTAGTTTGTCAATCAATTTCTGAGCTTGCATTTCTTTTGTTTCATAGCCATCACTTTCCAGTATAACCTGAGCCTGCTCATAATATTCTAATCGTTCTGAATATAAGGCTTTAAGCTCTCGAAAAAGAGTTTCTCTGGATTTTATTTTACCCTCAACATCTAATACAATTGGTCTTTTGGTATTTCGCATAACCCGCTCTACTATTATTTCAATAGGAGTTTTAATAAATACCAGAATTCCGTGGACTTTAAGATGGTCTACAATTCTTTGATTTTGAAGGGCTCCCCCCCCTAGTGCAACAATGCCTTTAAACTCTCTTGTTAATTCAAGTAAGTACTGCCATTCCTTTTCCCTAAAGTACGATTCTCCCTGATTACTGAATATTTCCCTGATTGATGTTCTTTCTTTATCGGTTATAACCTGGTCTAAATCAGAAAATGGTTTTTCGAGCTTTTTAGATACCATACGACCAATAGCAGATTTTCCAGTGGCCATAAACCCAGCCAGAAATATACTACCATCGAACTTTTTAAGTCTGTACTCGTTCATAAATCAGGTTTTTCAGGTTTTACTAATTCTACTTCCTCTTTTTGAACCAAAACTGCCCCAGGTGCTGCACCTTTTGGATTCCGAACATACTTTCTTTTAGTGAAAATTACAGGAACAAGGTTAGCTCCTTTAGCTTTTGAATTATAGGCCGCATAAGATGCCGCTTCCTGTATAATTTCTCTGGATGGAATCCCTTTATCATTTCCCATTCTGATTACAAGATGAGAGCCCGGAATTCCCCGGGCATGCATCCAGATATCTTCCTTATGAGAAAGTTGCACAAGCTTATCATTGCTCTTCGCATTCTTTCCAATCCAAACCTGATATCCTTTTAATTCCAACGTATGGAAAGGTAATGAGCTATCCCGCTTTTTGGTTTTCCCTAAAGCTAAATTTTCAATTTCTTTTTGATGTCTTTTCTTCCACTCATCTAAATCACGTAATTGATTTATCTCTTCCAGTTCTTTAAGCATTTTTGAAAGCCTTTGCTTTCTTTCTTCCAATTTTGGAATTCTCTTTTCTGCTTCCTCGTATGATTTAATTGAACTGGAAGACCTATTGTAGTAGTGCTGGGCATTTTCCACAAAACTTAACTCGGGATTAACCAGAATTTCCATCTCTTGTCCTTCCTGATATAAATCTTGTACCATAATTTTCCTGTAATTCGGCTTTCCTAAGTGTGCATTTGCCATTAACAAATGGCCGTATTTTTCAAATAACTCAGACTTCTCAATTCCCTTGTCAGCTTTTTCCAGATTATTTAAAGAAGAACTTAGACGCTTTAAATCTCTTCTGATTCCTTTATTGAACAAACTCTTTTGTTGAGAAAGCCTCTGATTGTGAGCATAGTTTTTAAAACGAAATGAAACTAAGCTATTGATTGAATCAAACTCTTCTTCTGTTTTAAGGGGAAGAAACTCCTCGTTTATAAGTGTAACAGATCCGGTTACTAATTTCCTGGGTACCGGATTTTCTGAAATTTGTTGAGTTACTTCCTTAGTAAACTGAAATACTTCTTCCGGAGTTTTTTCTTTTAAATTATTTAAATCTATAAGATCATCAATTTCAGATCTGCTTAAGAGAGGATTAGCAGAAATTATTCTTGATTTGGGATCTTTATTATTTGAGATATCCCCAAATAAGTTTTGTTGTTTAGGAGTTGGTTCTTTTTCCCCCATTTCCCCAAAATCCTTAAACGTTTCCCTTATCACCCCATCTGCAATAAGTAATGCATTTGCTTTGGTACTGAATAATCTGAAGATTAATTTATGCCCGTTATCCATTTCAAAAGTAAGGAAACGGTCATTTTCTGCTACTTTTATTTCAATAATTTTTGCCCCATAAATATCTTCGAAGAATAATAATCTATTCGATTTTTTAGCTGGTCGATAGCTATCTAAAAACAGAGCGGTATTCCCTGGAGCTGAACTGAAAATAAGCCTGAAACTTTCTCTCCTTCCTTCGATATAAAGTTCCAACAAATTTTTGTATGGAGTGATAGCCTGCTCTATGCGGGCATCCATCAATTTGTTTTTGAACTCGTTCTTTAAATATATTAACTCGTAATAATTCATCGCTTTTGTTAGAGTGTGAAAGTTAAAAACTAACTATGCACTATCCGATTTTTAAATCCATTGTTAATACTGTTGATACTCAATTAGATAAGAGAGGCATTAATAGTAGAAAATTTAAAACCTGGGAAGATAATAAGATAAATGCGATTGGCTTGGAACTTGTTATCGATTTAGAAAAAACTTCCGATTTCATGAGTTCTCTTTCCATAAACTTTGACTGGGATAGTTTTCGCGAAACTACTGTTGCACGACAATTAGATGGTATGGAAGGGCATCCTTTTCTTAAAATTGAAAAACTTTCGAAGACTCCGGTTATTCCTACCATCGATATTGAAATGACCTGGTTATTTGATGTTGAGGTATGCCAACCCGAACTACCTGATCAGGAAGGAAACTATAGAATCGAACAAGCCAGCAAATGGATGGAATCGATTAGCAAGCAAATAAATACCTTATTCAAGAAAGACAATATAATCACCCGATGGCATATTGAAATTGATGGAGATGAAAACGGTAAATACCTGTCAGCCATTAATTTAATCTCTTATTTCCAGTATGAGTTATCTTCTCCTTCCACAGTGAATGAGGTAAATGATTTAGTGAGTCGCAAAATGCAGGAGCTTCTACTTAAAGCGAGTAGAGTAATTCACAAATGTGATGAAGTATTAAAAGAATCTGTAGCAGCATGAAATAAAAAAGGCCCCGAACTTCGGAGCCTGAAAATTACTTTTTCTTCTTGTGTCTGTTTTTTCTCAGACGCTTTTTACGCTTATGCTTTGCAATCTTAGCGCGTTTTCTTTTTTTACCACTTGGCATAAATAATCACCTAGGATATTAGATTATTTTGTTTTTGTTCGAACAGTCGACAAAAATAAGAACTTTTTGAGGGTTTTCTAAATCAAATTTAAACCGACATTGCCTCATTCACTGCTTCTTTAAAATCTTTAGACATTTTAAGTACCGGAGCATATTGTTCGGGTACTATCACTTCTACATTTGTTTTTGGATTTCTGGCAACGCGCTGTGCCCTTTTTACCACCTTAAAACTACCAAAGCCTCTTAACTCAATAGTCTCCCCTCTTTTCATGGTATCTATAACTGTTTCCATAAAGCCATTTACGACAGCTTCGGTCTCAACCTTGGTTAGTCCTACTGAAGAAGATATTACATCAACTATGTCTGCTTTCGTCATTGTATTACGTATTTGTTAGCTCTTATAATTTCACATTATCCATTGCAACACAATTAAAAAAAGAAATCGTTCATTTCTGAAAATTCAAGCAAAGCACAATCTGCTCGTAATCTTTGCTAAATGTTTTTTACTTTGTACACTTCAAATTTGAAAATTTTAAATACGATTAGTGCATGGAAACATTTGAGAATATTGTTGGTACCCTGAACGACCTTGTATGGAGTACCCCTACTTATTTCCCATTCATGGTAGCAGTGTTATTAAGTTTCGGGATCTTTATCACATTAAGGTTGGGTTTTGTTCAGGTACGAAGATTCAAACACGGTATCTTATCCGTAATGGGTAAATATGATCAACCTGATGCCGTTGGAGATGTGAATCATTTTCAGGCACTAACTACTGCCCTTTCTGCAACTGTTGGTATTGGAAATATTGCAGGTGTTGCAATCGCAATTCATTATGGAGGTCCCGGAGCGCTTTTCTGGATGTGGGTTACTGCTTTCTTTGGGATGGCTATCAAATATACCGAATGTACATTAGCAGTTAAGTACAGAGTTCAAAATGAAGATGGTTCTGTTTCTGGCGGACCAATGTATTACATAGAAAAAGGGTTGGGAGAAAATTGGAAATGGCTTGCCGTATTCTTTGCTGCTATGGCCGTTATTTGTTCTTTTTTAACAGGGAATGCAGTTCAGGCAAATACAGTAGCTGATACTCTTAAAAGTACTTTCCTTATTCCTGGCTGGATAACTGGATTAGTTACAGCTTCTCTTGTTGGATTTGTAATTATCGGAGGTATTAAGCGAATTGGTAAGGTTACTGCTAGTTTAATGCCTGTGATGGCCATTATTTATGTATTAGGAGCATTAATTATTCTCCTTCTTAACTACGATAAAGTAATACCTGCATTTGGTACCATTTTGGAATATGCCTTTACTCCTAAAGCAGGTGCATTTGGAGTGGGATCAGGTCTTTTCTTAACTACCTTAGTTTGGGGTATTAAACGTGGACTGTTCTCTAACGAAGCAGGACAAGGTTCGGCACCTATTGCTCACGGTGCGGCTAAAACCAAAGAACCCGTTCGGGAAGGTGTTGTAGCTTTACTGGAACCTTTTATCGATACCTTAGTTGTTTGTACAATGACCGGACTTGTAATTGTAAGTACTGGTGTTTGGGATCAAAAACATGATTTGCCTTTTACAACTAATGCACTTGAAACAGAAATAGTAGTTGATTCAGGTACTTTACTGACATTTGAAGCCGGAGAGCCCACTAATGGTACTATTGTTCGAAACGATCACGATATGGGCGTTTTCTATGTTGATGAAGCCCGTACCGAGACTTTTGAAGGAACTATGGAAGTACTTGCTGAAGGCGGGGTTATTATTACTCATGCAGATGGAAGTCAGTTAGAGACCCTGCATTCCAGTATCGTCGAAAATGGCGCTCCATTAACTGCCATTGCTTTTGAAAAGGGACTTGCTCCTCTCTTTGGAGGAGGTAAATATATAGTCACGATCTGTGTGATTTTATTTGGTGTTTCCACTGCTATAAGCTGGAGTTACTATGGAGATCGCTCTATTCAATATCTGGCTGGGGATAAATCCATCATTTACTATAAAATGGTTTATCTGGTAATGCACTTTATTGGAGCAGTACTTGCCCTCGAAACCGTCTGGGCTATTGGAGACATTGCACTTGGGCTCATGACCTTCCCGAATATCATAGCTTTATTCGCGTTATCGGGTGTGGTTGCAACTGCAAGTAAAACCTATTTTACAAAAATGAAGGAACTTGAATCAGAAAGTTGATATGGAGAATGTTCTCGAAATAAAACATCCTATCGTTGATCGTTATCTGACATTCCTCAGAGATAAAAATACAAGCACGGCGGTTTTCCGTCGTGCTATGTCTAATATCGGAGTTATTCTTGCTTACCACTCTCTTTCTGATCTGCCACTGGATGAAACTGAAATTGAAACTCCAATTCAAAAAACAAAAGGTTTCGTCCCTGGACCTGAAGTTGTGGTAATTCCGATTCTCAGAGCAGGACTTAGTTTAGTGGATGGCATTATAAATTTTATGCCCGAAGCTAAGGTTGGTCATGTAGGTGTATACAGAGATGAAGAAACACATCAGCCTGTAAATTATTACGACAATCTTCCGGAAGGAATTGAGTCTGCTTATAATCTGGTCGTTGACCCAATGCTTGCCACAGGAGGTAGCGGAAGTCACGCCATTTCATTTCTAAAAGAAAACGGTGCTAAAAATATAAAGTTCGTTTGTCTGATTGCAGCACCGGAAGGAATTGAACGCTTGCAAAAAGACCATCCCGATGTCCCTATTATTGCAGCTGCCATCGATGAAAAGCTAAATGAGAACGCCTACATTGTTCCGGGACTTGGAGATGCAGGAGACCGCTATTTTGGTACGATCTAGTCTTTTTACCGGAATTATCCTCTCTTTCTTTACTTTTTCATGCTCCAATCTTTCAGAGTATGACAATCAACAAATAAAAGAAGCTCTTGCCGATTCTATTCTCAGCACTACCGAAAGCTGGGATATGGATATGAACATCATTGAAAATGGAAAGCTTATTCTCAATTTAAAAGGGGAATATGCGTTTACTATAAAGCAATCTGATTTACACGAAACCAGAATAAGAGGTCCGGTGTTGATAAAAATTTTTGAGGAAAATGGAGATCTTAAAAGCACCGTTACCTGCGATAGTGCTTTATACAAACCAGATGATGCTCAATTTGAAATGTTCAGAAATGTACGAGTAGTTACCGAAGATGGAAGAAAACTCAGTTCAGAATATTTGATGTGGCAAAGACGATTAGATAGAGTTAGCACTCCTGAGTTTGTCATCTTTATTTCTCCTCCCGACAGTATCGCAGCTAATGGTTTTTTTGGGGATACCGATTTAACAAATTATACCCTCAATGAAGGCGGTGGACAGGTGGTTATAGATTGAAAAGTTTGATCAAATATAGCTTTTCCGGGTTACTGTTTATCACAGCTTTTCTAAGTGTAAATGTTTCCGCTCAAAACATTGTAACACTGCAGCGGTTTGAATCAGCAAAAGTTACGACTGTAAATGGCGAAAGCATCAGAAAGATTTATGATGCCAGAATGAGCCTGGGTGATGTAACCATGGTTTGCGATAGTGCCTGGCAATTTCTTAATAAAAATGAATTGCGTGCATTTGGAAATATTCAGATTGATACTTCCACTGAGAATATCTGGACTGATACATTATACTATTACACCAATCAGGAGCTGAGTAAACTTAGAGGAAGAGTTATTATTCTTCAGGACAGCACTACCCTTTTCGGAAATAAAGTAGATTATAATTTTGCCACTAAGGTGGCTTATTTCGTTGACGGTATCCGGTTGGAAGATGACCAAGGAGTATTAACTGCTCTTTCAGGAACCTATTTCCAAAATCAGGATAGTGCCATTTTCAGAAATCAGGTTCAGATTTCAGATTCTGCTCAGTATGCCGAAGGAGATAGTTTGTTTATTAATCGTGAGAGAGAGTACCTGCAGTTATATAGCAATGTATTAGTAGTAGATAGTACCAATAACGGGTTACTTACTGGTAATTACCTGGAAGCTGATTCATTGGGTCGCAGATATGTTGAAGGAAATGGATACCTCAGAAATATAGATCCGGATTCTACGAACTCAGATACTACCCATATTTATGCTAATGAATTGCTTATGATTGAAAATGATTCAGTTTCTACCATTAGTGGGTTTGAAAATGTTTCTGTTTGGTCAGCTAACTTTTCCTCTCTTTCGGATACACTGTTTTATGATGACGCAAAAGAGCTTTTTGAACTGGATGGTTCCCCAAAAGCATGGCATAAGAATATCCAGCTATCAGGACCATTTATTTCTGTTCAATTGGATAGCAATGAAGTTGAGGAGCTCCGTTCTTATGTAGGTGCTTTTGCGGTACAGGAAGATTCGTCCACAGGTCGACTTCACCAATTAAAAGGGGATTCACTATTCGCTTATTTTGATAATGGAGAAGTTTCAGAAATCGTTATTCATCCAAATAGTGAAATACTATACCATACAAAAAACGATTCGGGTGAACCGGACGGAGCAATGGAAAGCTCTTCGCCAAAAACCATTCTTTATTTTGATAAAGGTGAACTTACTCAGGCTAAAATGGGTCAGAATAAAGGATTCTTCCTGCCGGAATACAGCGGATTAAAAGACCGAAAACTCGATGGATTTCAGTGGAATCCTCAATTGAGACCTCAAAAAACAACAAATGAACCTTTTCCGAAATGGGAACCTATTTCGATTGAACGTCCATTTATTTTACCAGATCGTTTTCTTGAGTTTGTTGATAATCAATCAAACTGAGAAATTAATTTCATTACAAACTCAATCATTGTACTTTTCCCCAGTCAAATAAATAAATATTAAGGTCATGAAGAAACTATCGTTAATATTCACCCTGTTTTTTTGTATTACACTTTTTAATTGTGAATCAGAACCGGTTACGGGTAGCGAGGATGTAACTATACTTCCAAGCGTTACTATTACGATTGATACAACCTATGTTTTTGGAAATGATTTCCGGGCTGAAGGAAAGGCTACAAATAACGGTAATGAAACCGTAACGCCTGTTTGGTTTGTTGAAGGAGCTTTTTTTACCGATGGACAAAGTTCAATTAAAATGGGTGGCGCTAACGATTGGTTTAATTTCTCTTTGGAACCCGGTCAAAGTGCAGAATGGATTCTAAGATTTAAAGACGGTCAATACCCCGCATCTGAATATCCTGATTTTACTGTAGGAAGCCTTAGGGCGTACAAAGATGGAGTAGAATCAGAAGAAGATTAAAAGAATTCAGGAAATTTTTTTTTCCATTTCTTGCCACGGTATTTGAAAATGGTGATAATCAGGTTTTTCTTCCCAGCTTCCACCCCATTCTGAAAATCCATGCTTCGCAAAGATGTAAACAATCTCTTCCACCATTCCTTTTCGGTGATTGCTCCTGTCCAGAAATTCGCTCCCTGCTTTTGGAATGACTTCCTTAAGTCTCAGTTCTTCATCAAGTAACAAATAAGGATTCTGAACTGGATTAATATCTATGGCACAACCGTAGGCATGACTACTCCATCGATTAGTTCTTGCTACTAATCTTCCATTAAAAGCTGACGAATTATTAGCCTGCATAGATAAGATATCGTCTCCTTTAAACTCCTCCATTGGAATCATTTTCTCTATCTGAAATTTGATTGAAACCAATTCCTCAAAAATCATAGCAACAGATTCTGAAAGTGAATCCAATACCATCAGTTCTCCCCTTTCGGGTTTATTATCAAAGTTAATGAAAGGGACCTCTACAATTCTTAATCTGGAATAGTGAACGGGACAGTCTTTCTTCCAAATATTGTGTTTAATAAGTGACTGAAGCCTGTCTTTAGTAATGTTATTTATGCTGAAACCCATCTCCGAAATTACTTAATTTGAAACGCACATTAAAAATAAGAATGATGGATTTTACTGAAGAAGAGTACAAAGAAATAGCCGCTCAGTTAAGGAAGCCTGAAGGCGAGTTCGGAGAAATAGTCGCAGAAAAAATGAATGACGGGAATTTGTTGATGAACAAGAATACCATTAAGGCACTGGATATCTCTGAAGGAGAGTCTATTCTCGAAATTGGAATGGGCAACGGATTCTTTGTGAAGGATATCCTCTCATCTGCTAATAATGTTAAATACATTGGTTGCGATTACTCAGAAGATATGGTCAGGCTTTCTGAAAATGTAAACCAAGCTTTCTTAGCTGATGGTTCTGCCCTTTTTTTTCATAGTACTGCAAATAAACTTCCGGTTGAAAACCATACCGTCGATACCTTATTTACTGTAAACACCCTCTATTTCTGGGAAGATCATTCCGCGATTTTATCTGAGTTCAAACGAGTATTAACTAGAAAAGGTAGATTAGTCATAGCACTACGTCCTGCTGAAGTAATGGAACTATATCCTCCAACCAAATACAACTTCGATTTTTACACAAAACAAGAAGCAGCTGAATTAATGGAAAAACATGGTTTTAAGATAACTGAAATTCAGGAATTCGAAGAACCCCCTGTTGAACGGGAAGGAAAGTCCTTCAATCCAAAACACCTGGTTTTAATTTCGGAAAATAACACTGCTTGAATCAAATCATACATTCCCTTACTCTTACAAAAAATCAGATTTATGAAAAGCGTATTCCTCACCTCTCTCCTCTTCGTTATCGTATTATGTATCTCCTGCACTCAAAACCAAAAAGAAACTCCCGTTTCTGATAAAGAATGGATCTCATTATTTGATGGCGAAAGTTTCGATGGCTGGAAAGAATTCAATTCTGATACTATTAATTCAAAATGGCAGATTGAAGACGGAGCAATCATAGTTTCCAAAGAAGGAAATGCACGCGACAAGAATACCGGTTTTGGGAAGTCAATTATCACTACTGAACAATTTGGGAATTTCGAGCTCGAACTGGAATACCGAATAAGTACCGGAGGCAACAGTGGTCTGATGTATCATGTAGTTGAAAATCCTGAATACAGCCACGATTTTGTAACCGGACCTGAATTCCAGATTCTGGACGATGAATTTTCTGCTTCAGAAACAGAACCTATCCGTATGGCTGCTTCAAGCTATGATATGTTCCCTGCGGATGCTGATAAAAAGAAACTAAATCCTGCCGGAGAATGGAATAAAATTCGACTGGTATATGATAATGGAAGAGTTGAACACTGGCTGAATGGAGTAAAAGTACTCGAGTTTACTGAAGGCAGTGAAGCCTGGGAAGAGGCACGTGCCAAAAGTAAATGGTCACGCATTCCGGAATGGGGAACATTCAAAGAAGGACACATAAGCCTGCAAGATCACGGAGATTATGTGGCATTTAAGAATATCAGGATTAGAGAACTGTAGCCATATGTTTGACTATAAAAATTTACTTACTAATACGAAAACATTTTTCCTCACAATACTTTTATGTGTATGTGTTGCTCTCGGAACAGCGAAAGCTCAGGAAGTCACGATCACTCCCCCCTCCCGAATCGCTCTTTTCCTTGATTGTAACTTCTGCGATGATACTTTCATACGACAAGAAATGCCTTATTTGGATCATGTCCGGGATCGTGAAGTTGCAGATGTTCACCTCCTTGTTACAAGGGAGAGTACGGGATCGGGTGGAGAAGCAGTAACCGTTGATATTATCGGACTGGGAATCTTCGAAGGGATAGAATTCTCAAATATCTTTAATACTTCTGCGAACGCTACGGAAGCCGAGGAGCGGGACGGATTACTCCAAACCCTCGAAGCTGCACTTGTTCCTTTTCTTATGAAAACTCCCATGCGTGACCGGCTCCGAGTGGAAATTGAACCCCTCGAAATGGATGAGATTGAAGAATCTCAGACAACAGAAGACCCCTGGAATTATTGGACTATCCAGGTTTATGCAGATGGGAGTGCTGACTTCGAATCGCAACAGCGCTCCTATGACACCCGTTATGGTGTATATGTAAGTCGTGTAACAGAGGACTGGAAAATTCAACTTCGTCCCTTCTTTAACTACAACTATGACGAATTCGAACGTGAGGAGGGAACAATCACGAGCTCGGCAAGACGAGATGGATTTACCAGCTATGCCATACGTAGCATCTCCCCTCACTGGTCGGTTGGTGCATATGGAGATGTTCTTACTTCGACATTTTCTAATGTTGACTGGCGTTATCGATTTATGAGTGCTGTAGAATGGAGCCTTTACCCTTATCGTGAGGCAAATCGACGACAGTTAACAGTTGCTTATCGTCTGGGTGCTTCACATATCACCTACAGGGACACCACGATCTACAATGAGATCGAGCAAGTGCTTCCACAGCATCTGCTAAACGCAGGTTACGAAGTTGTCCAACCCTGGGGAGGGATTGAAATTGGAATTAATGCCTCACAATATCTTCATGACTTGTTGCGACATAGTCTTGAGTTTGATGCAGAGTTTGAAATTCGGATTACCAGAGGGTTATCTGTTGAGATCGGAGGGTTTCTTGAACTCATCCACGATCAGATTAACCTTCCAAAAGGAAGTGCTGACATTGAGGATGTACTTTTGCGGCGCAGACAGCTTGAAACAAACTATGAGGCAGGGATTAGCTTCGGATTCCGATACCGTTTCGGATCACTTCTCAATAATGTAGTGAACCCGCGCTTTGGAGGAATAGGCAACCGGGATCGATTCTGATCCGCTTAGAGACTAAGCTAATTTGACGCCTATTTTCAGGTTGTTGTACTGGTTTTATTTCGGTTACTTCAACATAAACCGAAAACCTGCACCTCTCAAACGCTGGGGCGTTAGCAAAATTGAAAATTTTAAAACACATATCTATTTCTATTGGGGTTTTAATGATTTTGGTTTTATCGAAAGTAAATTTATCCATAAAGTCTTATGCAGAATTGTATAGACAAGGTATAATACTTAGTCCGTGTTGTATTGATATAACTTTGATAATAAGCCTTACAATAATTATATCAGGAATTGGGATATCAATTTACTGTATTAAGAAAGAATTAAATCCAACTCAGAATAAGTTTGGGCTCTTATTATGTGCAATAAGTCTAGTCTACCTTGTATTACTTGTCTAGTCATATTGCTAAAAAGTATTTCAAGCAGATTCTTTGATTCAATCAACATGATATACTAATCTAAAAGCAATGATCCGGGAAGCTTCCCAATCTGATGCAACTGCTATAACAGCGATCTACAATCATTATGTAGAGCATTCTTATGCTACCATGCAGTTTGAGAAATCTGATGAAGTGTTTTTTGAACTGAGAATAAAGACGATTCAGGAATCGGGTCATTTCTGGTTAGTAGCGGAAGAAGAAGGAAAGGTAATTGGTTATGCCTATTCCGGAGCATGGAATCCAAGAGAAGGATATAAACAAACCTGTGAAGTTTCAGTATATATATCTCCATCTGCAAAAGGGAAAGGCATCGGGACTTCCTTATATGAGGCGTTGTTTGATCGACTTAGAAGTAAGGGAATTCAGGTAATAATAGCAGTTATCGGATTACCTAATGAAGCAAGCATTGCCTTACATGAGAAATTTGGGATGGAGCAAGTCGCTCACTTTCCAAAAATGGGACTTAAATTCGGAAAATGGATGGATGCCGGCTATTGGCAATTAAATTGGAATCTGGATTGAGTAAATACATTAACAAAAACTTTGACTATGGATGAAGAAGCTCAAACAGGTTTAAGGAATAAAAGGATTAACCTCTTTCAGATTTTAATAATAATCATATCGATAGTTTGTTCTTATTTTCTATGGACAGAAAAAGCTGTTCGAAATCCATATTTTGGCATTGTAGGACCCGGACTGATTATCGTTTATGGAATTCAAATTATTTCAATTTTTCTGAGTTTTTCTATCTACTATTTTGGGATTACTAAATTTCAAAAACAAAAACTTGCAACTCTAACCGCTATATTTATAAATATTTTGGTTGGCATTGTTTTAAGGTGGCTTATTCCTTAACAAAAGGACTCAAACTCAACAAAAAAGGCGAATGAGTAAAACCCATTCGCCTTTCAATTTTTAATGGGGCGGATGGACATCCGCCCGTACTGGTTTAATAATTAATCAAAAATACTAACATTAAAATAGATCAAAATGGATCTTCTGACACTACTCTTGATTATCACTTCCCTTTTATGTGGCTTAACGGCAGGTCTTGTATTCACTTTTGCAGTGATCGTCATGCCCGGAATAAAGAAATTTAAAGACAAAGAATTTATTCAGTCTTTTCAGAAGATGGATTCCATTATTCAGAATAATCATCCTTTGTTTATGCTTGTTTGGGTAGGTTCTGTGTTAGCGGTATTAGCTTCTTTAGTCATTGGCTTTAAATCCCTGGTGGGAATAGAATTCATGTTACTTATTGCTGCTTCTGCCATTTATTTGCTTGGAGTTCAACTTCCAACCGGTGTGATTAATGTTCCACTAAATAACAAGTTGCAAACGTACGTAACTGAATCGATGAATGATGAGGAACTAAAAGATACACGGGCTGAATTTGAAGATCGCTGGAATCTTTGGAATACCATCCGAACGTTATTCTCGGTTATTTCTGTAGCCTTATTCTTAGTTCTTCTGGTTTTGACATGAGAAAAGATTGCTTCGCATCGCTCATAAGGTCCGGGAAAAATATTTTCAATTGAACTATTTTCTTAATCCGAATTGATCACTCAATCAAACCTAGAATAAAGGCTTTTTTAATCATTCCGGCTGTATTTTTAACATCCATCTTAGTCATAATGTTTTTGCGATGGGTTTTAACAGTATGCTCACTCAGATAGAGTTTTTCAGCAATTTCTTTCATCGTAAGTTCGTCACCAATCAAACGTATGAGTTCAATTTCACGTTCGGTAAGTGGATTCGAATCATCATGCGAAGCCGACTTCGTCTTTACTTTGGAACCAAAACCTTTCACGATGATATCCATCACATCAGGACTAAAGGCAAAGCTACCTTCTGCAACTTTATTAATAGCTGCTTTCAGATCAGGGAAACCAGTACTTTTGAGCAGGTATCCGGAAATACCACTTTCCATCAGATGCTGCACAAAATCCTCACTGAAATAGGTACTCAGCATAATCACTTTAATCGATGGATATTGCTTAAGAACATTCTCGGCAACCTCAACTCCACTTATCGCTTTCATTTCAATATCCAGTAGTAATACATCCGGGAGATTACCTTCTGCGAGATAACGCATCAGTTCAAGTCCATCTGTGAATGTGGCTATCACCTCAAAATCCTCAGATCGAGAAAGCAGTGCCTCCATACCCTGAAGAAACACTTTATGGTCGTCCACTAAAATAATTTTGGTCATACTAGTTTAACTCAGGCGCTCCCCATATCCCTTCTTTATCTACCAAAGGAATGTGAATATCGATGGTTACACCTTGTCCATCTTTTGATATTAATTTGAATTCTCCACCTAATAATTTAACTCTGTTTTCCATATTTCCAACTCCATAACTCAAATCCCCATCTTCTTTTTGCGGAATTTTATTCGGATTGAATCCAACACCATTATCTTTTATCATTACTTCAAGCCGCTCTTTATCGCTCAATTCTAGTTCAATTAGCTGTGCCTTTGAATATTTGAGTGAATTACTAAGTGCCTCCTGAACTATTCGGTAAACATTCATTTCTACGATGGTATCCAACTTCTTGTCGAGTTCAATTCTGCTTTTGATTTCAATACCCAGCTTATTGATTTTTGAAAGCAATTCCAGAAGATCTTTTTCCAGCCCCTCTCCTGATATAGTACCATCTTTCATTTCTCTAATAATAGCCCTGACCTCTTTGAAGGCGTCATCAATAAACTGATTTCCTTCTGTGAAGGAAGCATGTAATTCCGGCTGTTTTACTTTGATATCATCATCCAGCGAGCTGAAATACATTTTAACCAGTGAAAGAATACTACCAAGCCGATCGTGTAATTCTGCAGCTAGCCGCTTACGTTCTTTCTCCTGTCCTTCCAGCATAGCTGAAACCGATTCAAGCTGTTGCCGGTCGAGGAGTGAATCTATTTTAGTTTGATATAAACTCTCTTTCTGAGCGTCAATAATACGCTTCTTTCGATTGCTGTAAGTCACCCAGGCAACGATTCCGGTAATAGATCCAATCAAAGCTAATAACCCAATAAATAGCACCCTATTTTCGGCATTTCTTTGTTTGATGAGAGCTTCGTTTTGAGCTTGTTCAGCAAGTAAAAGGTTGTTCTCAGCCTCTACCCTCTCTGTTTCATATTTAGTGATTAGTTCTTCAATCACTTTTAGCCGCTCCAGATTCAAAAGACTGTCTTTATATACATCATGTAGCTGTTGATATTTAAAGGCATTTTCGAAATCTCCTGTTTCTCTATAGACCTCAGCTAAAGCGGCGGTGACTCTTTCTTCTACTTCCAGATATTCCGTTTCTGTCGCTTTCTCCAGACTTTGCCGATAATAATTTATAGCCTGATTGTACTGCTTCAGATAAAAGTAACTCGAACCAATATTGTTATACAGGTTCGCAAATGAACGATCATTTTCAGCTTCCTCAAATATTTCAGCTGCTCTCAATAAGTAATTCAAAGCAAACTCAGGAGACGATTTCTGGTTATAAATCACCCCGATATTTTCATAAACCTGAGCAAGTCTTCTCTTATTATTGAGAGGTTCGAGTACCTCAATTGCCAGGTCGTAATAATGTAAAGCGGAATCGGGTTTATCCAGAAGTTCAAAAGCCTGTCCGGTATTTTGAAAAACAATGCCAATAGTTTCTATATCATCAAATCCTTCTGAAATAGTCAACGCTGTTTTATAGAATTCAATTGCCTGTTCGGGATTTCCTGCCTTAGAAAGAACAATTCCGATACTTAAATTAAGACTAGCTTCCAGATCATCTTTCATTTTCGATGCTTTAAACAAAGAATCAGCACTCATATACATATATAGAGCAGTATCCAGGTTTCCTTTTAAATTATATATGCCTCCTATATTGTTAAGTACTGAAGCCATCTCCAGTGTATCTTTTTTTGAAGAGACAATCTTGTAATAATCCTCATACAGTTCTAATGCTGTATCATACTCAGCCTCACTTGCCATCCAATTCCCAAGGTTTAAATATGCTGCAGCTGCTCTGTCTTCTTCACCTATTCTTTTTCTTATCTCAATACTTTTAATAAAACTATTATATGCTTTTTCTTTTTCTCCCATTGCCCTGTACAAGGTTCCCATATTATTTAGAGTACCCGCGGCACTGTTTTCATTGCCAATCTGTATCTTAAGTTCCAGACTTCTTTCATAGCTCATCAAAGCTTCCTTATACCTACCCGTCCCACGATATAGTAATCCAATACGATTGTAAGAATCCCCCAGCTGAGCGATATTACTTCGTTGTTCACTCAGTTCAATAGCTTGCAGAAAGTAATCTTCAGAACGTTGTGAATTTCCCATTCTGCGATAAGTTCTTCCAAGCAAATCAAGCATTTGTTCTTCGTATTTAGAAATCAATTCCTCTTTTTTGATTTCATTTATTAACTGATTTGCATAAATAACCGTTGAATCAAGCTTTGCAGGATATGCGTCTTCCGCTCTGTTTGCTAAATACTCCAGCCGATCCTGAAAAATGAGCTCACCTGATACAACTGAAGTATTTAAGCAAATGAAATAATAGAATGTTATTAGAAGACTGCTAACCATAACATTTTCAAATGAAAGAAAAGCTATTCTTCTTCTGCATCTTCAAACGGAACTTCTGTACTCCCTTCATCTTCAGGATCGTCCAGATATACGGTAGCATTTACAGATGAACTCGAACTTGACGGAGCAGGCAATGATACTTTGAAAGAATGAGCTTCCCATGATCCGGAAGGTTCAGCTCCACCACTTTCAACATATACGCTAACCTGGGTGTTTTCGCCTGATGAACCTACCGTAGGTTCGTTTGGAACAGTATAATTTTTCGGAATAAACGTGACCAGCCATAGATTATAATTATCGGAAGTGTCCTTAGTTAGCCGAATATATGGAGAGTATTGAATGAAGGATGTATTAGGTGTACTCATAATAGTAAATGATTTAGCATAAAGTTGAATGATTTGACCATTGCCAATTAATACCACAAAAGTGGTACTCAGTTTTAACCTTTCTGGCGATGTATTTAGTGACCTGAGATGACATCTTAACTACCGAAGTCAGCGGCTAACATACTACCAACGACCAATGAAAACAAATACTGTTTAGGGAAAAAAGAAGCTAAAACAATGGCTTCTTTTGGGGTACAGAAATAGAGACAAAACACATAGGAGAAGATGATCTCCAATGTCCTTCCAGGTCACCCGGTTTGAACACCGGGTGGCTATTTTTAACAAACCTGAAGTATCATGTCATACAATACCTGCATTTTATATACGGACAATTTTCCCGCTGCGCGACTGGAAATTATTTTACTGGATGGTAAAATTGAAGAAAAAATCTCGAATCGGGTGTTTATTGCTACCCTCCCCAAAAGTATCCGGAAACAGGATTTAAGTTATTCTGCTCCTGATAAACCAACCGATCTGGAAGATTTTTCAATCCAGTCTATTCAAAGATGGAAGCGATCTTTCAAATTCGACTCTCTGGAAGATGATGGTTTTTATCGGGTTGCCAGTTTATATTAGTTTTTTTTAGTAAATAAAAAGACGAACGAGTAAAAACCCATCCGCCTTTCTTTGTTCAAAGTTGAATAATCAACGTTTAACCGTTCATCAAGCTTCCTCCAACTCCAGATTCTCTTTCACAACACGTTCCTGTACATCAAACGGAACAGATGCATAATGTGAGAATTCACGCATATAAGTTGCACTACCCTGCGTCATAGACTTTAGTCTGGTAGAGTAATGATCCAGTTCTTCTAATGGGACATGGGCTTTTATTTTCTGAAGTGCTCCTTCAGCCTCCATACCCTGAATTTGTCCACGGCGGGTTCCGAGATCACTCATTACATCTCCCATATATTCAGAAGGTACCGTAACCTCAATTTCATATACCGGCTCCATTAATTTTGGATTTGCTTTAAGGAACCCATCTCTGAATGCCATTCTTGCTGCTGTTTTGAAAGCTGCTTCATTTGAATCCACGGAGTGCATAGAACCATCGAAAACAGAAACCCTGATATCTCTGGCTCTGCAACCACTCATTGGACCGTTTTCCATTTTCTCCATGACACCTTTCACAATAGCAGGCATAAAGCGATTATCAATCACCCCGCCTACTATACAATTCTGGAATACCAGTTTACCTCCCCAAGGGAGCTCATGCTCCTGTATATCGCGTACCTTCATGTCTGCCGGATCAAGCATTCCTTCTTCAAATGGTTCAATGAACAAATGAACTTCCGCATATTGTCCCGCTCCACCGGATTGCTTTTTATGCTTGTATTGAGTTTTAATAGCGCTTGTAATGGTTTCCCGATAAGGAATTCTAGGAGTTGTGAATTCAACATCCAGATTGTACCTGTTTTTAAGTGCGTGCTCAATGGTTCCAAGATGTTCTTCACCCTGACCATGAATCAGAATCTGCTTTAGCTCCTGGCTATGCTCAATAATCACTGAAGGATCCTCACGGTGAATCTGATGAAGCGCGTTTCCAAGTTTATCTTCATCCCCTTCTTTAACCAGTTTTACCGCTGTCCTGATGGTGGTTGATGGGAAATGTATAGGATCAAGTTTAATAGCGTGTCCTTTCTCGTGCAATGTATCATTCACTTCACTGTCTTTCAGTTTAACCACTGCACCAATGTCACCTGTTTTTACTTCAGGAATTTCTATCCGTTTATGTCCTTCTGTGAGATACAGGTTTCCGAGTCGTACCGTGTTGGAATTACTTTCATTGATCAAATCCATTCCGGCAAGTACAGAACCTCCATACACTTTAAAGTAAATCAGATCCCCCACATGAGACTCCGAATGAGTTTTAAACAGAAACATCACCGGTTTTCCCTCAGGATCAAGTTCAAACTCTTCTCCGGTTTCGGTTTTTGGGCGGTTTGCTTCCAATGGATTTGGAGCTACATCATCAATAAAACCCATAATGCGACCCGTTCCCATATTTCTTGAAGCACAGGCACAAAACAACGGATGAATATTTCCATTCAATAAAGACAGATGGAGTCCATTCTGCATTTGCTCTTCATCCAGTTCGCCATGTTCAAAATAAATATCCATGAGCGTTTCGTCATTTTCAGCAATTACTTCTACCAGTTCCTGGTGAAGTTGGGCAGCCCGGTCTTTTTCGGAATCCGGAATCGGGAGTTTATCAGGTTTCCCACCATTTTCAGGAAATTCATACATAGTCATTCGCAGCACATCGATAATCGCATGAAAATCTCCTCCTTCACTAAATGGATACTGAACTACGGTAACTTCCCGACCGAAATGTTCTTTAGATTCTTCAACTGTTTTCCAGAAATCTGAGCGCTCGTTATCCAGTTTATTAACAACAAACATGGATGGTACGTTATATTTTTGGGTGTATTTCCACAACGAATCGGTAGCTACTTCCACCCCATTTTCCGCATTTAAAGTAAAAATCGCTGTATCTGCAACTCTCAGTGCTCCAACAACTTCCCCGATATAATCTGAGGTGCCCGGGGTGTCTATCAAATTTATTTTATGCCCTCTCCAGTCCAAATTCATAAACGATGAAAAAATCGACTTCCCCTTCTCTTTCTCCAATGCGTGATAATCTGATATTGTATTTTTTTCTTCTATACTTCCTCTTCGGTTTATGGCTCCGGCTTCAAACAACATGGTTTCGGCAAGGGTTGTTTTTCCGGAGCCGGAATGGCCTAACAACACGACATTCCTGACTCGGGTGGGATTATAAACTTTCATGGTGAACTCCGTTTTTGATTGCTATTGTTTTTTTAAACCTTACTAAAGTTAGTAAGCAGAAAAGTCTCCCCTTGAGGGGATATGAATAGCCAAATGTGTTCTTTGGCTATTCCGAGGGGTGTTAGTAAAACATCCCCCTCAGTCAGCACAGAACCAATGTGCTGACTGATCCCCCTTCAAAGGGGGACTTTATGATGTTACCTTTTCTCTAACTATCATCAGTATTAAAAAAAAGCGCTACCAAAATCTGCGCTTTGATTTGTCAATGAACATGCGGAACATTCGTGAATTGAATGTGAAGAATTAAGTTAAACGACTCAGGGAAAGAAGCAAGATGAAAAAAATACTTCAAATACAGACTGGCGGAACCATCGCAATGAGTGCAAAAGGGGAAGGAGTAGAACTTGATCCCGAGGCATGGTCAGGCACTTTGGTTGATCGGGTTACGGAATTAAATGAACTCGCTGAAATTCACACTCGGCCTCTGTTTTTTGAGGATAGCTCGGATCTGAATACCAATCATTGGAAAGAACTGGCACTTTGTATTCAATCAAACTATGAAGCGTTTGATGGATTTGTCATCCTGCACGGTACCGATACTATGGCATATACTGCTTCTGCCCTCTCCTTTGCATTAATGAACTTATCAAAGCCAGTGATTTTAACCGGAAGCCAGGTGCCATTAATCAGCATTCGAAGTGATGCACGCCGGAATTTGATCAATTCCGTTGAAATGGCAACCACCGATTTACAGGAAGTTGCTATTTGTTTCAACGACCATGTATATCGAGGAAACAGAGCTACGAAGTTAAGTATTGGTGATTTTGATGCCTTCGGTTCTCCGAACTTTCCTCTTCTTGCAGAAATTGGTTTAACCATCGAGATGAATACCGTACCAAAAACTTCAACTGCATCCTTTGAAGTACTTCCAGAATTCGATAATTCGCTGGTCGTTTTAACCGTCTTTCCTTCGTTGAATACTGATTTCCTTATGAAACTGGACCTTACAAAGTTGAAAGCTATTATCGTTCGTTCATTTGGCAGTGGAAATTTCCCAATGAAAGGAGAATTCAGTCTGCTTCCCTTCTTAACGAAATGTGAGCAGCATGACGTAATTGTCGTGTTTGTTTCTCAAGCCGACTATGACTCTGTGAATCTGACGAAATACCCGGCAGGACGAAAAGCATTGGAAGTTGGTGCCATCTCAGGTTCGGACATGACCCTGGAAGCCGCACTTACAAAAATGATGTGGTTATTAGGTAATTATGAAGACAGTGCAATCATCCGGAAACTATATCAATCTGATTTAGCCGGAGAACTTAGCAATTAGGAATATTTGAATACGAGAATTAGGAATAGGTTTTAATAGAGGGTTAACCTATTCCTAATTCCTTTATTCCTAATTTTATATTACTCCATCAATCACTATACTCAACAAAAATAACCTCCTCCATGTATTTCATTTTTGATTTAGAAACTATTCCAGATATCGAATTTATTCGAACGGTATTAGATGATCATGATTCAGATGAAGAACTATTATTGGAAAAAGCCAGTGAAGAATTAGCGAGGAATGCCTCTGGTTTCCTTCCTCCTATGTATCACAGAATGGTATCCTGGGTTGGGTTGTGGATTGAGAATACGGGTCAACCCAGACAAAAAGTTGGATGGAACGGAAAAGATGAGAAAGCGGGACTTGAAAAGATCTTTAAGACTATCGGTACTTTTAAAGACTTCGGACTTATTCATCATAATGGTAAAGGTTTTGATATTCCGGTACTCACCTACCGGGCTATGAAACATGGTTTACAAATGCCTGTTCGAATCAGTGATTACGACATTCGATACCGTTATAGCCGGCATAACATAGATCTTGTGGATGAATTCAGTAATTACGGAGCGAGCTCATGGCCAAAGCTGAAGCACTTAGGGCAGTTAATTGGGATTCCGTTTAAACAAACCGGTGAAGGCAATCAGGTGTACGAAATGTTCAAAAGAGAGGAGCTCGATTTAATTGAGCATTATTGTTATGAAGACGTGATGGCAACTTATATAGTTTGGCTCTATATGCAATTTACCACAGGGCATATTCCGGAAGATCAATTTAATAATCTGAAAGAAAGAGCATTGTCAAAATTATCTGAGATTCAGCAAAAATGAACAAAAACTTAACCTACTTCTTCTTAACTCTTATTACGCTTTTATTGATTCTAAGCTGTACCAGTACAAATATTACAAGGGAATTCTTTTATCGTACATCATACCAAAATCAGATAGACAGCATTCTCTATTTAGGTTTTTTTGATAATTTTCACTCTCATTCAAAAGGTTTAATGCGAAACAGTGAAAAGTTATATGAAAAGAATAACATTTCTTTTGAATATGAAAGGTTCAAAAAATCTGATCAAGTTTTTGAGATATCTTCCGATAGTTTAATTACTCTTTCAAGGGAAAAGGGATACAATTATTTCCTTTATATAAATGAGATTAAATCTGATAAAACATATTCAAGCTATTATGATGGTACTAATTTCAATTTCAGTTCTTCTACTGATTATACTTTTGAATTAAAAGTGTATTCAGTAAAAGATTCCACACACTTCTACACTTCGAATTTAGTATTTGAAGGAGCATCATCATTTAGCATTATTTCTTTTGAAGGACGAAAAACTGCTAAAAGCATCTTTAAAAGACTTGAGGAAAAAAAACTTTTTAAAAATTAATTTTATTAGCCGTAATCCCTTTTTAAAATTCAGAAAAGCCCTTCCATTCTATATTGTGTTAAATTTTTTAGGATTTATTTGTTTTTACCTAAAGAATTTTTGATTTCATTTAATTATACTCTGTACCATCTCAACTCGGAATAACATTGGAGTACATTAAATGAAAAAAATCACAGCAACTCTTCTGCTGTCTTTATTTGGGGCAATGACAGTTTTGGCTCAGGAAGCAGAAGCAACTATTAACGCCGGCGACACCGCCTGGCTTCTAATCGCAACCGCCCTCGTCATGCTTATGACTCCCGCTGGTCTGGCTCTATTTTATGGTGGGCTTACCCAGAATAAACACGTATTAAATACCATTGGAATGAGCTATATGGCATTTTGTACAGGAACAATAGTCTGGGTAGTTGCAGGCTATTCTCTTGCATTCGGAGAAGGAAACGCATTCATAGGAGATTTCAGTAATATTCTCCTTACCGGAATTGGAGTCAATGATGTAAGCGGAAGCATTCCTACCCTTCTTTTTGTAGTGTTCCAAGGGACTTTTGCCGCGATAGCCGTAGCTATTGTGAGTGGATCTATTATTGAAAGGGTTCGCTTTTCAACCTGGGGCATCTTCAGCGTCCTCTGGGTAATAGCTGTATACGCTCCTATTGCTCACTGGGTTTGGGGCGGCGGTTTCCTAAGCGAATCCGGAGAAATGGATTTCGCAGGCGGAACCGTAATTCATATCAACGCCGGTGTAGCTGGCCTGGTTCTTTCCTACTTAGTTGGAAAACGTATGGAGCACAGCCTTGAAGAAGTTAGAAAACCTTCATCTATCAAATTTATGATATTGGGTTCCGCCCTTCTATGGTTTGGGTGGTTTGGATTCAACGGTGGAAGTCAGCTTGCCGCAGATGGAATCGCTGCAAATGCACTTTTAGTGACAAATGTCGCTGCTTGTGCCGGAGCTTTAATCTGGTTAACCATTGAATGGTTTATTGTTAAAAAGCCAACTCTTATTGGTATGGCATCAGGAGCCGTTTCAGGTTTAGTTGGTATAACACCAGCATCTGGTTTTGTAGATGTAAGCGGTGCACTTGCGATTGGTGTTATCTCTGGTCTTGTTGGATACTGGGGAGTTGTTCACTTAAAATCTATGATTAAACATGATGATACTTTAGACGCGTTCGGTATTCATGGACTTGTTGGAATAGCTGGCGCAATACTTACCGGCGTTTTTGCCAACCCGGAAATTAATGGCGGTGCAGGACTACTATATGGTAATGCAGCCCAGGTTTGGGTTCAAACGAAAGCAGTATTAATAACCATCGCCTATTCCGCTGTCGGAACCTTTATTGTTTGGAAGATCTCTTCCCTAATTACCCAAGGTGGCAGAATAGATGAAGAACTGGAATTAGAAGGAATGGATATTGGATTCCATGGCGAACAACATATGGTTATGGAGGAAAAACAAATTGTCTGATACATTCTAATAAAACTCTAACTCATTGCAAGCCCGACAGTTAATTCTGATCGGGTTTTTTATTAAAAATATTTAAATATTAAAATTTTCTAATGTTAATTTATTTTTATATTTTTGTTTTGTCTGAATTACAGTATGACAAAATTCAACTACATATTATTTCTTTGTTTGACTTTGTTGGCATGTCAAGCTTCACCTCTATCTATAGAAGAAGAAGTTAGTTTTGAGAATGAAAAATCCACCACGAGTGAACCTGTTTGTGAAGAGAATACTACTTCGGGTGATTGCGCCCTTTTGCTTTCTGCTATCGATTATAAATTTCCTGATCAGGAATGTCAGGTTTATGATTTACTCATCGAAATTGATACGAAATTTAATGCACCGGCCGGACTAAATGACGAATCCACTGCCCGTGTAGATTGGGAATTTTTTCCAAGTGGAAATGCTGGTTTCTGGATCATGCCCATAGAAAATACTTCATTGGATTCAGGCATCATCAGAATTAATGGATGCTTTACGTATGGAGATCAGCAAACACTGAAAGTTACCCGAACAATTACAGATCATAACGGTGTTGAAAGCAATGCTCTATCAATTGATATCCCAAAACCATTAGAAAAAATATCTTCAGCGGAAAATCAAGATACCGGGTTTGAGGTAATTACTTCCTCCGCAATAATTAAGTAGTTCTCTTTTTTTTATTATCAGAACTTAAGACCCAGTCCTACTTTTAGATTAATTCTTTTTTTGGGTGCCTCGGAAGGTGGATTAGAATCCCAGGAATAAGTATTGGAAATATTCAGGCTCATCTTCTCTGATAATACAACTACGACTCTGGATTCATTGTGCAATCTGAAATCATTCCATTCATTATATATTGGCTGATAATAGGTAGTCGCATATAAATCAGCTGATTCCGAAATTTTGAAAACAAAGCTGGTGTATTGGCTGATTCTTATATTCTGATGAGTAGTTGAAGCAGCATCAAGTAATTCTTCAAACTCATACATTGGAATTGCCCCAATATTGAGAAGTAAAGATTCATTATTCACTAAAGCTATCCTCCCTCCCACACCAGAAAGAAACCGGTATTTTAACAATGAGATTTTATCATCCTGAATTTGAGTAAATGCTTCTAGTGTAACCGTTTTAGTTAATGAACGATTATACCTGAGGTGAAGAAAAGCAGCGTCCTGAAAATCAGTATCAGATGATCTGGAAATCTTATAATCTCCAATTAACAGAAAAAAATTATTATCCAGCCGATACTGAGAATTACTTAATATGTTTAAAGTGTAAATGACTTTATCGTTGTCGAGATAGCTTCCATTTAGATTCAGAGAACCCGACAAGCCATTTTCTTCTGAATTTAATCTCTGTCTCTCAATATCAACAACCTGTGCAATATTTGAATTAGAAGTAATGAATAGCACAAGTATTAAAATAAAGATATTCTTTCTGCTCACGATGAATAGTTTGAAAGTGTAGATGAATTTATTTAGAAGCTAAGATACCAACATTGGTATTAAACTATTCGATCAGGATCACTGAAATCCGGAATATCACCTTTGTAGCCAAATACTTTTTTGATCAACTTTACAGACCATTCACTTTGATTCTTGATATACCATTGGTCAGCTGCTCTCCTTGCTCCTAATCCCCAGCTTGGATATGGATGAATAGTATCTGCTATATTTTTTAAGCTAACTCCATTTCTTACGGCTAGCGCATATTCTGAAATCAGTTCTCCCGCATGAGCCCCTACCACCGAAGCACCGTAAAGTTTACCTGTTAGTTTATTCCCAAAGAGTTTTATCATTCCTACTGCTTCATTATCAGTTAATGCACGATCAATTTTTGAATATGGGAATCGATACACTTCGTAGCTCGTTCCATTTTTCAGTAGCTGCTCTTCAGTCTGTCCTACATGTCCTAATTCCGGACTTGTATAGGTAACCCAGGGTACGTTTTGGGAATCAATACTCATTGGGATTTTCAATAGTGCACTTGTGACTGCAACTTTAGCAGTATGTTCACTCATATGCGTGAACTGATACATTCCATTTACATCTCCAATAGCATAAATATGGCTTACATTTGTTTGACAATGTTTATCTGCATGAATTCCTTTTTTCCCAAAACGTACTCCGGCTTTTTCCAGATTAAGCTGTTCCGTATTGGGAGTTCTCCCTGCAGCTATCAAAAGATTTGTTCCTTGAATGATTCGTTCGCTTCCATTTTGTTCAATATGTATGAGCACTTTATCGCCATCCCCAGATACCTTTTTGATGGAGGCATTCAATTCAAAATTAACGCCTTGTGCTCTTAGCTCACTCATCAGAATTTCGACCAATTCTTCATCATCATTTTGCATGATTCGGTCCGCCATATCTATAACGGATACTTTTGAACCAAGATTGGCAAAGGCCTGACACATTTCTATACCTATTGGTCCGCCACCAATAATCAACAGTTCTTCAGGAAGCTTATCAATTTCGAATAGTAATTCATTTGTCAGATAATTCACCTTATCTAACCCTTCGATAGGAGGAATTGCTGCCCGGGCTCCGGTAGCAATAAAGAAGTATTTCGAGGTTACGGTTCGCTTCTCTCCTTCTTCCAGGTCTATCTCAAGAGTATGTGCATCTAAAAATCGGGCTTCCCCAAATACCACTTCAATATTTTGATCCTCATAAATCTTTGGGTCATCTGCTTCTTCATAAATTTCCTGACGAATGCGATGCGTATGTTCAATTACCTTTTTGAAATTAATTTCAGGCATGGAGCCAATAAGTCCGAATTTACTTGCCTCTCTGATATTTTGTGCTACTTTCCCAGCTTTTAAAAGCACTTTACTTGGAACGCATCCTGTCCATGTGCAATCCCCACCAAGACGATGCCGTTCAATCATCATGGTTTTTGCACCTACATTTGCAGATATACCGGAGGCCGTTAATCCTGCAGCGCCGCCGCCAATTACAATACTATCAAATTCAAATTTGGACATAAAAAAACTTCGGGTTGGTTATAGATTCAAAAGATAACCTGATGAATCTAACTACCAAATCCCGAAGCTTAACGTTTCTATAAAATAACAATCAGACTAATTCTGATTGCCTAGTCGTCTTTCCCGACTTTATTGCTGCCTGAGCGATAGCAAGATGAGCAATCGGAACTCTGTAAGGAGAGCAAGAGACATAATTCATATCTAATGAATAGCAGAATTCTATACTTGCTGGGTCTCCTCCGTGTTCGCCACAAATCCCCACTTTCAATTCCGGGTTAACTGCTCTTCCCAACTCAGCTCCCATATGAACAAGTTGACCTACCCCTTTTGTATCCAGTGTCTGGAAAGGATCTTCTTTGAGGATTCCTTCTTCCAGATAGTGAGGGATAAACTTGGCAGCATCGTCACGACTGTATCCAAGTGTCATTTGGGTTAAATCATTGGTACCGAATGAAAAGAACTCAGCTTCTCCAGCAATTTCATTCGCAGTTAAAGCAGCTCTTGGAACTTCAATCATAGTTCCAATTTTGAAAGAAATTCTATCATCAAATTCTTCAAAAACCTCTTCTGCGGTTTGTTCAATGATTCTTCTTTGATTAATAAACTCACGAACTGTTCCAACTAATGGAACCATAATTTCCGGAACTGCATGAATTCCGTCTTGCTTTAGTTCAAGAGCGGCTTCCATAATCGCTCTGGTTTGCATTTCGGTAATTTCAGGATGAGTGATACCTAAACGGCATCCTCTATGTCCAAGCATTGGATTGAACTCTTTAAGAGCATCAATTTTCCGGTTGAGTTTATCTTTTCTGATCCCCAATTGTTCTGCAAGAACTTTGACTTCCTCTTTGGTATGAGGAAGGAATTCATGCAGTGGCGGATCCAGAAGTCGAACGGTTACAGGAAGTCCATCCATAATTCGGAATATCCCTTTAAAGTCTTCCTTTTGATATGGAAGTAATTTAAGAATCGAATCCCTTCTTTCAGTTTCAGATTCTGCAACAATCATTCTTCGAACAGCTGTAACACGATCATCTTTAAAGAACATATGCTCTGTTCTTGCAAGCCCGATTCCTTTAGCCCCTAATGACCTGGCCAATTCTGCGTCTTCGGGTGTTTCAGCATTTGTTCGAACATCCATACTTTCGAACGCAGATACCCAACGCATAAAGGTTTCGTATTCTTCACTTAATACTGGTGGAAACATTTCACGCTGACCTTCCATGATTAACCCTCTGGTTCCATCGATGGAAATCCAGTCTCCTTCATGTATGGTTATTTCACCATTAGTAAAGGTTTTAGCTTTGTAATTGATCACAATATCACTACATCCAGCCACACAGGGTTTTCCCCAACCTCTTGCTACAACTGCAGCGTGACTGGTCATCCCCCCACGGGAGGTTAAAATACCCTCGGCAGAAGACATCCCACCAACATCTTCCGGACTGGTTTCAATTCTGACCAGAATTACCATTTCACCTCTTTCAGTAGCCCTTTCTGCTTCTTTTGAACTGAAGACAACTTTTCCAACTGCAGCACCAGGTGATGCGGGTAACCCTTTTCCAATGATTTCTTTTTCAAGCACATCTTCGGTAGAGAATTGAGGATGCAACAGCTGCTCGATATGTTCAGGTTCAACAAGCCCACTTATTGCTTCTTCTTTTGTAATTATTCCCTGATTTACCAGATCGACAGCGATTTTAACAGCTGCAGTTCCAGTGCGTTTTCCATTTCTGGTTTGAAGAATAAAGAGTTTTCCTTCCTGAATGGTGAACTCTATATCTTGCATGTTTTTATAATGAGCTTCCAATTTATTAGTATAGCCAACCAGCTCTTCATAAACTTCAGGCATTTGCTTCTTCATTAACCGAATCGGTTTTGGAGTTCTGATACCGGCCACAACATCCTCGCCCTGTGCATTAATCAAATATTCCCCGTACAACTCGTTTAAACCGGTGGACGGATTCCGGGTAAAGCATACCCCTGTTGCGCTTTTCTGGCTCATATTTCCAAAAACCATAGCCTGCACATTTACACCAGTACCAATCAATCCTGAAATGTGACTTACTTCACGGTATTTTATAGCCCGACTGCTGTTCCAGGATTTAAATACTGCATTTACTGCAAATTTAAGCTGTTCTATAGGACTTTCTGGGAACATATGTCCGGTATGCTTGCGGTATATAGCCTTATAACGATCTACCAGATCCTTTAGATGTTCTGTTGAAAGATTGATGTCCTCTCTTACCCCTGCCTCTTCTTTGATGTGCTCAATGGCATCTTCAAAATATTCGTGGCTTACTCCCATAACCACATCTCCAAACATATCGATGAATCTTCGATAGCTGTCATAAACAAAACGTTCATTCCCGGTTTTTTTGATGAGTGCTTCCACAACATCATCATTAATTCCAAGATTAAGTATGGTATCCATCATTCCGGGCATTGATACCGCTGCGCCTGATCTCACGGAAACAAGTAATGGATTATCCTTATCCCCTAATTTTGAACCCATTTCACTTTCAATATGGAAAATTCCGGCTTTGATTTGATCTTCCAATCCTTCCGGCCAGATAAGACCATGATCGATTGTGTGTTTACAAGCTTCTGTTGAAATAGTAAACCCGGGGGGAACAGGGATACCAATATTACACATTTCAGCCAGATTGGCTCCTTTTCCTCCGATTAGTTCCCGCATTGTGCGATTGCCGTCTGTTATTGATCCGAAGCGGTATACAAATTTTGATTCAGCCATAATTAAACCTCTATTGATTTATTTTGGCTCTCAAATCATTTAGAAAGGCATGGTTTAAGAGTCGTATTAAAAATTACGCTCCAATTTGTAGATCGAATGTGAAGAATCTATGTAGAAGGGGCTTCTAATTCTCTGAATCTGTTTCTTCGAACTTCTCTTTCAGTTTTACTCTTACTGAGTATGTTCCATAAATAATCAAAAATGCAATAATTAGATATACCCACCAGGCTACATTTCTGCCAAAAATTGCAACATAAAGCGCAGGGAGGATAAAAAAGAATAAAGTACTTATCACTGGAAGTGAAACGCTTCTATTTTTTCTATGATTTTGAACTGCCCAAAACATGGAACCCATATATGGTGGGATACTTCCAAAATAAAGAATGGCAAAAAGTATAGGATCGACATTATGTTCTACACCCATTTCTGTTATTTTTTGCCATAAGCCATCAAAAAATTCAACCATAACTGCTATTCACCCGACTCTAATCTGTTCTGAATTTTTTTGTATGTGGAGAATCCTCCGCCAATCACCATAACTGCAATAAAAATATAGACCCAATAAGGAACATTTTCCCCGGCAATTATCAGGTACAAGTAGGCAGAGACAAAGAAGAATCCTGAACTAAGAACCGGTAATATAATTGATTTCCCGTTCTTTAGGTTTTTAACTAACCAACCGATTGATAGTGTAAAGAAAGGAATTGCACCAACATAAATAGATCCAAAAATAATAGGGTTTACTCCATAATTCTCACCCAGACTCAGAAACCAAATCTTGATCGCTTCAAATAATTCTGCCATTAATTTTATCGTTAATACTTTTTACTTTTTTACGATAATATTGGAATAAAATAGTGATAAATTAAGTTGTATTAGCGAAATAATGATTTTCACAAACTTTGAGTAGGCAAAAAACATATCAGTACTTTTTCTTTTCTCTGTTAGTAGTCTTTAGTCTTTTGGGCTCTCTTACTCACTATCACAGCGAGAGTATGGAATGTTTATTGCATGCTGATGAACACCATTTCGTTCAAAACGAAGAAGTTTATTGCCCTGTTTGTATCCTTTCTAATACTCTTTTTACACCTTCAAATAATTCAGTTGCAGTAGTATTTAATACTGAAGATTTTGTAGAAGAATTTGATGAAATACATTTTGAAAAAGAACTAGTACAATTTAAAACATCTCGTGCCCCACCTCAGCTAGTTTAACATCTACCCCCACGCTTTTTGTGGAATCTTATTATAATTTCAAAATTAATTCATTAAACCATGAAAAAATCATTCATTTATTCGGCAAAAACTGCCCTTACTTTACTATTAGTTACCGGATTATTTATCTCTTGTGATAATGCAACAGGAGATGATCACGACGATGATCACGCAGAACCAGCTGGCTTCGTATTAAAAATGAACGGAGCTGATGTAATAACTCAGTTACCTGGAGGTAACGTTACCGGTGAGTTTGAACTAGAGCCTGGTGAAGAAACTCCGCTTATAACAATCTATTTTCTTGCAGAAGATGGAGACGAATTCCAACCGGACGAGCCAGAGTTTAGTTTGGCTGCTGAATTCGAAACAGATGGAATTGCAGAATTCGAACAACATGAAGAAGATGGAAAATGGAGTTTCCATATCCATGCTGAAGCAGAAGGAATTACTGATATGACATTAATGCTCATGCATAATGGTCATTCAGATTTCAATACTCAGGGAATTCATGTTCACGTAGAAGCTGCTTCAACTCAGCCTAATTAATGAGTATATCTCTTCTATTATTCACTTTCCTTTCGGGTCTGTCTGTTTTTACAGCAGACTCGTTGGAGAGTGCTTTTACAGTTAGCGGTAAAATTTATGACTCAGAAAACAATGAACCCGTTTCATTTGCTTACATTCACCTTGAAGAGCTAAACCGTACAGCAATTTCGGATATTGAAGGGTTGTTCGATTTAACCAACGTACCAGCCGGAAACTATACACTAAGTATTCACAGGATTGGCTACAAAACTCAAAAAAGAGAAGTTAAAGTAACTGAGAATGTAACACTTATTATCCAGCTTACCGCTAGCATCCTTAGTTCGGAAACAATCGAGGTAATTGCCTTCGATAATACCTTAGCTGGATCAAATATTGGGCATGTTTCTAAATCAGTTTCAGGCTCTACATTGCGAAGGGAACTTGGAACTACGCTATCGAATACGCTGTCTAATTTACCAGGATTCGATCAACGCGCACTAGGAAACACTACTACCCGCCCTATAATACGTGGATTAGGAGACGAGCGAATACTTGTGTTACAAGATGGACTTTCAACAGGTGATGTTTCCGATCAATCTCCCGATCATTCCGTTTCAGTAGATCCTATAGCCAGTTCAGAAATAGAAATTGCTAAAGGTGCAACTGCTTTAGAATACGGAGCTAATGCCGTGGGAGGAGTCATTAATGTGGTAAATAATTTAATTTCAACAACGCTTCCGGGTTCAATTACAGGAAGCGCAACACTAGGTACTGAGTCAGTTAACACAAGTGCTTCAGGGGCTGTTAATCTTTCCCTTCCGTTAAAAAATTTTGTGTTAAATGCACATTTGAATGGAAGAATTGGGGGGGATACACAAACTCCCGCAGGATCCATTAAAAATACCAATTTCGCTACCACCAATAATTCTATCGGTATTAGTTATGTACAGGAATGGGGCTACTTTGGGGGTTCTTTTGGTACTTATATTAGTAATTATGGAATTCCTCCTGATCCTAGGGGCCATCCTGATGGGGTAAATATTGAAATGCAGAAATTTAACTATGCGCTAAAAGGAGAATATATTTTTCTGGATTCTTTCTTAAAAACTATTGAAGCTGATTTTAGTATTAATAACTATTTCCATGCTGAATATGAAACCCCAACTTCAATTGGTACAGAATTTGGACTTGTAACATCTGTATTACAGGTTGATGCGAATCATGGTGAGCTGTTTTTTTTTGAAAATGGTAAATTTGGGGTTGTAGGAAGTACGGAAGACTATGCAGTTTTCGGTGCCAGTACACCCAATGCCAATAGTTACAACCTTGGAGCGTACTTGATTGAAAATTTTAGCCTTAACGCATTCAATTTAGAGGCAGGACTTAGATACGACTATGTATTGAATAAACCTGTTGAAGATGATCCGGATTCTGATATTGGATTCATCCAAGCCAAAGACTACCATGCTCTTTCCAGCTCTTTGAATGCATGGTATGAGTTAGGAAAAGGTTTTTCGATTGGTACCGTTTTGCTACATTCATTCAGAGCACCATCGCTTGAAGAATTATATTCTGAAGGACCTCATCTGGCAGTATTTACCTATGAAATAGGTAACCCGGAGCTTAAGCCTGAAAGAAGCTTAGCTAAAGAATTTTTCAGTCAATGGCAGGGAAGTACTTCAACTTTCCGTTTGGCTTTATTTCATAATGATTTTTCGAATTATCTTTATCCTCAAAACACTGGAGAAAGAACTACTCGGTTTCCCGATTTAAACAATTATCAATTTACCGGCACTGAAGCACTCTTTTATGGATTAGAAGTTATCGGAGAAACAAAAATTACCAATCGATGGGTTTTTAATGCTTCTGCCAGTTTTACTATTGCTGAGCAAGATACGACATCGCCTTCTGGTGAAAAAGGAGTGCAACCTCTCCCTTTAATCCCTCCACTAAAGGGAAATATTTCACTGAAATATGCTAAAGGAGGTTTTGAAGCCGGAAGCCGCATCAAACTGGCTGCAAAACAAACCAGAACGGGAGATTTCGAAACACAAACAGATGGATATGTATTAACTGATTTATTCTCACAATATAGATTCAGTTCAAAAAAACTGTTGCATACATTTTCGTTCGGGATTAATAATCTTTTTGACGTTCGATACAGGAATCATTTATCCCTGATTAAAGAACTACACTTAGAACCTGGAAGGAACATCAGTATTTTATATCGTGTATATTTCTAATAAAAAACCCCGGGTGTTCAATCCGGGGTTTTGGCTTTAGGTTTTTTAGCTTAAGGAGTGACTAGTTGACTAACTTCTGTAGGTAAATACAGATGCTCTCTTAGCTATAGCAAAAGAGTAAGCCCGAAAGAAAGTGTTACACTTTTTTTTAAATTTTTTTTATCAATAGATTAATCAAGTAAAACTAACTATTAAGAGAGCATATGAAATTCATGAAAAACTCCCTGGCACTTATTCTTATCACCTTCTTTTTGACAAATTGTTCTCAATTAAAAGAATTGGCTGATATCAAAAAACCGACTGTCTCTGTAGATGATTTTCGAATAACCGGATTATCTATCCGGAATGTTGAATTAACTTTTGATATAGAAGTAGATAATCCCAATGCAGTTGCTCTTACTCTTGCTTCTTATGATTATGATCTGAAAATAGAAGAAAATTCTTTTGTACAGGGTTCTCAGCCTTTAAATACTACAATCGACGCAAAAGGTAACAGTATGATATCTGTACCTGTCACATTTACTTTCAGAGAGCTTTATGAGACCTTTTCAACTATCAATAGTAAAAGAGATGCTAATTATTCTTTTTTGGCTAATGTTGCCGTAGACGTGCCTGTATTAGGCTTAGTAGAGGCTCCTATTGAAAAATCTGGGAGTTTTCCTGTTGTAAAAGCTCCTACCATTTCCGTTTCTAATCTTTCTGTAAAAGATATTTCATTTTCCGGGGCAGACATCGAGGTGGAATTAGATGTGAGTAATCCTAACTATTTCGGACTTATTTTGAATCAATTGGCTTATAATGTGGATTTACAAGGGTTAAGTGCTATCAAAGGCGAATCGAATACTTCAGTAGAAATCGGAGAAAATGAAACCGGGACAATTAAAATTCCAGCCTCTTTCAGTTTTTCCGAGTTAGGAATGGCAGCATACCGGGCTTTAACCAGCGATGATCCCTTTGAATACTCACTTTCCGGATCAGCAAATGTGGGTGCCACTCTTCCCTTTTTCGATTCTTCATCTTTTAATTTTGATAAATCAGGTTCGGTTAATATCCTCAAATAAAAAAAGCAATACATTGACTTACCAAAGCTATCTCGAAACTCCGATTGGATATCTCAGAATTCTATCAAATGGAGAAGGAATAACCGAAATTAAATTTCAGGATACAGACGGACCTGAAGATCCAGATGTTCATACTGAATCTGCTCGCACTCAGTTAAGGGAATATTTTGAGGGTACCAGAAACGAATTTGATTTAGTATTACAACAAAGCGGAACCAATTTTGAAAATCAGGTTTGGAATGAACTGGTTACAATCCCTTTTGGGTCTACCACTACCTATGGAACTATTGCTGGTAAATTAGGGGATAAAAATTTCTCACAAGCTGTTGGAAGTGCTAATGGTAAAAATCCTATTGCTGTAGTAATTCCTTGCCATAGGGTAATTGGCTCAAATAATAATCTTGTTGGATATGCCGGAGGTCTCCACCGTAAAGAATGGCTCCTTAAGCATGAGGGAGCTTTACTTTTATAACTATTTACGGCGTATTAGCTCATCATTTTTTACTTTCTGCCAGTCAATAAATTTTATCTATGAAAAAGCTACTACTTCTGATCTTTTCGATCTTTATCACTTCTCTGTCTTATGCTCAAATGGTCGATGCTCCACCCCGTTCTGAAGGAGAAGGTCCTTTTGATCGTTTGATTATTCGAGGAGTTCATTTAATCGATGGAACAGGGTCTCCTGCAACCGGTCCTGTAGACATTGTTGTTGAAGGTAATCGTATTACCAGTATAAGAACCGTAGGTTATCCGGGGCTTCCTATTAATGAACGCAGAAGACCTCAGGCGGGTGAAAATGATAAAGTTATTGATGCAGAAGGAATGTATTTACTTCCCGGTTTTTTTGATATGCATGCTCATACCGGAGGTGGGGCTCAGGGAACCACTCCTGAATATGTGTATAAACTCTGGCTAGCTCACGGAATCACCTCTATTCGTGAACCCGGTTCATTCAACGGGATGGATTGGACTATTAGGCACCGTGAGCTGAGTGAAAAGAATGAAATTACTGCTCCAAGAATCTCAGCATGGATTGGTTTCGGACAAGGAAATAATAGCCCTATTACAAATGGCGAAGAAGCCCGGAAGTGGGTTCAAATGATTCACAAAAAAGGAGCAGACGGAATTAAATTTTTTGGAGCATCACCGGAAGTATACTCCGCAGCAATTGACGAAGCCAATAAACTTGGGCTTGGAACAATGACTCATCATGCTCAAACAAGAGTTGTTTATAATAACGCCCTCACTTCTGCCCGACTCGGGTTAACAAGTATGACGCATTGGTACGGATTGCCAGAAGCTCTTTTTGAGGATAAAATAATTCAGGATTACCCACTGGATTACAACTATAATAATGAACAACATCGTTTTGAGGAAGCTGGTCAACTTTGGAAACAAGCTGCAAAACCGGGTTCAAATAAATGGAACTCTGTTATGGACGAAATGGTGGATTTAGACTTCAGTATTAATCCTACCCTTACTATTTATGAAGCAAGTCGTGACTTGATGAAACAACGTCGTGCAGAGTGGCATGAAAAATACACTCTTCCCTCCCTTTGGAGATTTTACGCTCCTAGCAGAATTTCCCATGGTTCGTATTGGCTTAATTGGGGAACAGAACAGGAAATTGCATGGAAAGAGAACTTCAGAATTTGGATGCAGTTTATTAATGAGTTTAAAAATAAAGGTGGAAGAGTTACTCTTGGTTCCGATGCAGGTTATATCTACAAGCTTTATGGGTTTGCCTATATTCAGGAAATGGAAATGATGCGTGAAGCGGGTTTCCACCCTCTTGAAATATTTCAGTCTGCATCACTAAAAGGTGCAGAAGTTCTTGGAGTAGATGATCAACTTGGAACCATTGAAGTTGGTAAACTTGCTGATATGGTCATTGTGGATGCAAACCCTATGGCAAACCTGAAAGTATTATTTGGAACCGGTGCTATCATCGTTGATGAAGAAAATAATGTTCAGAGATATGGCGGAATCGTTTATACCATTAAAGATGGAATTGTATTTGATGCTAAACAATTATTAAGAGATGTGGAAGAAATGGTAAATGCCAAAAAACAGGAAGAAGGTTTTACCATTACTCAACCCGGACTTGATTACTAACCATAACTAACCAATACAATCATGAAAACTAGATTTCTAATCGCAACGCTATCTACCGTTTTTCTATTAACCACTTCAAGTTCCTTTGCACAGGATGGAGTTGGTGTGGGTGGAGAACTTATTTCTCCAGTTGGATTGTCTTACAAGGTCCCTATCAATGAGTCCTCAGCAGTAACCGGAGCATTAGGTCTTTTTGTTACCGACGGCTTTAACAGCTCAAGATTTGAAATAAATTATCTTTCTTACAGAGATAATGAAGATATCAATATTGCATCAGGAGATCTTAATCCTTACATCGGTGCCGGATTATCATTCAGGTTCGCTGAAAATTTGGACCCAACTGTTTCACTAAGAGTACCTTTTGGTATTGAATATATGATCGATAATTCCCCGATTGAGGTGTATATGGATATTGGTCCGTTTCTGACTGTTACCGATCCGCTTTCATTTTCTTTTGACAGTTCTCTGGGGTTCCGATATCGATTCTAACTAAACAAATTTATATTTATGAACTGGCACTCCCGCCGGGATACCCGTAAAATTCATCGTTGGGGATCCATATTAATTGCGATCCCCTTTCTTATTGTCTTGATTTCAGGACTTTTCCTGCAACTCAAAAAAGATGTGGCATGGATTCAGCCTGAATCCAAGGAAGGTGTATCTACAATACCCTCCATTTCTTTTGAAGAAATACTGGAAGCGGCGAAAACGATTCCAGAAGCTGAAATATCAACATGGAAAGATATCGACCGCCTGGACGTTCGACCGGATAAAGGGATGGTGAAAGTGCGTGCGGTAAATCACTGGGAAATCCAGATTGACACCCAAACCGGAGCAGTTCTTCAATCAGAATATCGTCGCTCTGATATCATTGAAGCTATTCATGACGGTTCCTGGTTTCATGAGTCCGCTAAACTCTGGATTTTCCTCCCCACCGGAATTATTGTAACTGTATTATGGATTACCGGGATATACATGTTTTTCATCCCCTATCTTAACAAACGAAGAAACCGAATTCGCAAAGAGCAGCTCCAGGAGGATTCGATTAAAGAGGAAAGTGCTTTGTAAAACCTAATTACTGCGATATATATCTCAATTTTTAGCACTGTACGGGCGGATGGCTATTCGCCTTTGATTTGGGGCACATCCTTTTTTTTGGAATACAGCAACATCCCCCTGAAAATTTCTGAACGAAATTTTCATCCCCCTTCGAAGGGGGACTTGTATATTCGACGCAGGATTTCCCAAAGGCACCCCTATGGGGAAAATCATGTTTATGTCCTTTTCCTCGCTCCAATGCTCTGCGTTGGAGCGGTGTGATATGGTAACGACGCAGAGCATCGTTACCAGAATCTCACCAACTTTTTTCTTAGTAAACAAAAAAGGGGCTTTCGCCCCTTTCCTGATTAATAATATTTAGTTACTAAAATCTACTCGTCTATTTGTCCGAGTAATACTTCAACCGCTCTTTTAAGCTGAGGATCTTCCCCTTTGGCTTTACTGTCGGGTTCGTTATCAACGATTACATCCGGTACGGCCGGACCATTTTCCATATTCTCACCTGTTGCTTTTACGTACCATCCGCGGAATGGCATTCGTACAAATGATCCATCTAATAAACCCATTCCCCCTGTGGAAATAACTGCCCCAAAAGTAGGCATACCAACCAGAGTTCCAATATCCAACGTTTTAAAAGCATGAGAAAAGATTTCGGCATTTGAATAACTGCTCTCATTGGAAATTGCTACTGATGGTTTAGTCCACCATGCTAATGGTAAACGCTCACTGTATGGATAGTAATCTCTATAATCCGCATGATCACTATTTAGGTCATCGGTAGCACCCCGAGGAATGGTATAAGCATGTTGTCTCACATTAAGAACAGCCATCAGGTAATCGGTAGTCCAGCCACCTCCGTTCCAACGTACATCAATAACTACACCTTCCTTACCATATCCCTGTGCTGTTAATTCTCTTTCGAAGCGTTCGAAACTAGGCCAATTCATACCTTCAATGTGTATATATCCCAACCGTCCGTTCGAATATTCTTCGGTGAGCTTTTCCCGGGAGTCGATCCATTCTTCATAAAGTTCGTCTCCCAAACTATTTGTCGGGCGAATAACCACTTCCCTGCTATCGCCATCTTCATCACGTACCTGGAGAAGAATCTGCTCAGAACTTTGATTCACAAAATAGGAATAGAAGTTTGTTCCCGGAGCAATCTCTTTTCCATTCACATGAGTGACTACGTCTCCCACATTTAGTTTGCTTGCTTCACGATCGGCTGGCGAGTTTTTGATTACATGTGTAATCTCAACTCCTCTTCGAACCGGCTCCACAGCCACTCCAATTAACCCTGTTCTCTGGGTGCTTACCTCTTCAGGATTGGATCCATAAATTCCCATATGACTTGCATTCAGCTGACCGAGCATCCAGTTGAACATATACCTGAAGTCCTGTGATGTCGACGCTGAAAGTGCCCATGGACGATATTTTTCGCGTAATTCATCCCAGTCGTCTCCGTGGAACTGTGGATCATAAAACCCTTCATTCAACCCACTCCATGCCTCATCAAACACCTGCTTCTGTTCTTCCTGGTAGTTAATGAGCATATTGAATCTAAATGGAAGTGTAGTAAACTTACCGGAACCATCCACCTCGTTCAGGCTTCCTCTTCTCAATGCGTAATAAGTATCTCCATCCGGACTTAAAGACATTGCATAAGGATTTTGTCCGCCTTCAGTAAGTTGTTTCAAATCGTCCCGGTCAAAGGAAATGCTATATAAGTCACTTCCGCTTGCAGCTGGATCGCTTGCAGTGAAAAAGAACGTTTCCCCGTCTTTTGATATAACCAAGCCACTCTCATTTCCAGGCATAGAAGTTACCTGCCAGAGTCGTTCATGAATATTCTCAAAATCAATAGTTACAGAAACGTCATCGGATTCTTCTTCATCTGTATCGAAATAATATCCTTCTTCGCGGTCTTCTTCTGTTTTGAGCCAGTCTTCTTCGGTCAGCCACACAAACCAGATGTCGTTATCACCATTATTTCTCCCGGAAACAAATCCCAGTTTTGACCCATCACGGCTCCAAACAGGACTATAATCTCCTTTAGGATGCATAGTAACATTTACAGGCTCGCTGCTATTGTCCGCAGCGTGAATGTACACTTCATCGTTGAAATAAAGATCAGCAAGAGAATACGCCAACCATTTGCTATCCGGACTCCAGGCAACTCCGCTCGGAGTGTCCCAGCCATCCAGTAATACTTCTTCGTTTGTAAGTCGTCCGTTTTCATTGATAGAAGCCACAATCAACTTACCTCTTCCTTGTCTGTATGCGATCTTCTCGCCATCCGGAGAAATAACAGGATTAAGCTCATGCTCTTCAGAATTCGTAAGTCTAACCACTTCATGTTTCAGACTTTCGAAGATGTCGGTTTTATTTTCATCTGAAGATTTCGCTAGGTACAAGTCATACTGCCCTTCACGGTCAGAGCTGAAAATCACAGTAGAATCATTCAGCCATTCAGGAGATTGATCTCTGAAAGGGTGGTTTGAGACGTTTACCGTTTTGCGAACATCTTTGTCGTTCTTTTTGATTACAATCTCGCCTCGAATCGTTAATGCAGCATATTCACCATTCGGAGATATACTGTACTCGCTAATGTTGCTTGTGAACGTTTCATAGTCCTCAGGGTAAAAACGGTAATCAGAAGATAGATTTACTGAAATAGTTTTTACCCTTGATGAACCCGAAGCAATCGTATGGATACCGAGCCGACGAACAAATACCAGATCTCCATTATCAGAAACATCAAAATGACGTACTCCGTCATCGTTAAAACTGGTAACAGCCTCTTTCGCTGATGAAGCCACATCCATCATATAGATATTGTATCTGCCACTTTCGGCACTAATGAAATAGAGGGTGTTATCATCCTTCCACCTGGGTAAAAAATCATTGACAGAATTATCAGTAAGTAGCGTAAACGTTCCTTCGCGCGTATCATAAAGCCATAAATCCAAATCTGCTGGTCCGTTATACTCTTCTCTTGAAATACGGCAAGACCCTCGAACAAATGCGATATATCGACCATTTGGAGACATGACCGGCATTTTACCTAATGCATCCATCAGGCGTACCGGAGTTCCACCGGCAGCAGGTACCGTCTGAAGTTCGCTATCCCATTCTACATGGTTAAACGTTCGGTTGCTTTGGAATAAAAGTTCACCGGAGTTCGTCCAATCGAATAACGCATCTCCGCCAGAATAGTAGGTGATCCGTTTTGACATCCCTCCACTAGCAGGAATCGTAAAAATATCCTGATTTCCATATCTGCTTCCATTAAACGCAATTTCGGAACCATCGGGACTCCAGATTGGAGATGATTCATAAGCTTCGTGGATGGTTAGTCTTTTAGCATCTCCACCATCAAATGGCACGGTCCAGATATCTCCCTGATAAGAAAAACTGATCATCGAACCATCTGGACTTACAGATGGCTCACGAACCAGCAATTCTGTTTCCTGGGCAGATGTTGTTGTTGCAACCATCAACATTGCAAAAATAAGCGTAAAAGTTGTTTTCATTGTATTACTTTTAATTTTTATGATTAATTGTGTTAAAAGCCCGGCACCAACATCACTGCATTCTGCATAAATCTTGCCGGACCGACCCAGAACATTCGGTATTGGGTATTATCAAATAGAAAGACTACTTGTCCTTGTCCCATGCTATGTACCGCTGCAAATGCCTTTCCTTCAGCATTCGCTTTATTTTCAGAAGATGCATATCCGGAAGCCAATACATCTTCTTTCGCGTAATATCCAACCGTATTGAAGGAAGGATCTGGCATAAGAGCATCGGTTCTGAACTTTAAAGAATACAGTTTATCAGGCATACCAAACGCTAAAGGATGCGTATTATCTACAATTCCTTTAAATGAAGAACCGGGAATTCTTCGTAATCCTGAAGAGTCTTCAAGATCGGCGTAGCGAGTGTATGCCGCAGGATCAACCTCGTCTCCATCGTTGTCGTCATCATCTGCATCAAAGAGTTTGGCACCGCTAATTCCAGATTGCCCATCGGTTAACCAGGAAGCACTGGACTCTGTACCAACCAAAGTACCTCCACTTCTTACCCATGCTCTAAGTTGATTTCTGGCATTTTCATTGAAAATACGATTCAACCCAAATCCTCCGGGTAAAATGATTACATCGTATTCATTCAGATTAAAATTCCCTCCGACTCTGTCAGAACGGATTCTGGATATACCAAACTCAGTCCACTGATCAAATAAAAACCAGATTTGTCCGGCTGTATATGAGCTGAATCCCGAATCCATCATTAACCCAACTTTTGGTTCTTCAATAGGTCTCATGCTTGGAGAACCAAGATCACTTCCTGCATCCATTCTACCGGTATTAAAGCCGACAATGTTTACGTCTGTATATTCTGCGATTGTACGCATATCGGCATGAATGAAAGCTTCTTTGTGCTTATTTCTTCCTAAAAGAACTACCAGGCTTCCTCTTGAATAGCTGATATCGTCTTTTGTAAAGCCTTTGAGGGATGAACGTACTTTGTAGCCATGTTCCCATAATTTAGCTAGTGCTTTTGGAGCATTTCTTTGATTCCAATCCACTACGTAAGCATACGTCGCACGATTATTTTCCACTCCATTTGGGTGAACCAATACCTCAGAAACCTGATTGGTATTTACTCCAACATTTGAGGTTGTCCACGCGGCATCCAAATTATAGGCTTGCGGAGCCGACCAGGTGCTCATGTCGTACATCACCGAATCCCTGATTTCCAGCTGCCTTCTCATAATCGTATTAATGAACAAGTGCGCCGGTTGATCGGTTTTTATGATAAAGTCTCCTTCGCTGAACGACCTCGAACTTGAACTTCCATCCCAATAACTAAATGCGTTTCGGACATTAAAATCCTGAGAAGCTTGTTCTACTTTGATATTTTGTTTCAACATCAGGTTGATGAGATCATACGTATAATCATTTGGATTATTTGGAATGATGTATGCTTTTGTATTCCCTTTCTGAGCACCTTGAGCCCGCGCATCCTTAAAATATCCGAGCAAAGCTTCCCGGTTCTCCACAGAAGTTTTTACTACTGAAACACCATTTTTGTAGTGATCAAATACCGTTGGCGAAGGGTAAGTACATAGCCATCATCCGTTTCTACAGCACGCCCCCCCCTGCTATGACCACCTTGCTCTGCGAGCATGCCAATACTACCCATAATACTTGGATAGGATGAACCGTAACCCGGATAAAAGAAGTCAAACCGTTCACGGGTTTCGAAGTTAACCTGTGCTTTATCAAACTCTGCAATCGCTCCGCGACCAAAAACATCTGCCCAGTATTCATAATCCTCTGGAAGCTCATGATTACGTGGAGTGGTTCCCGGCATAGTGAAATAGTTGTTATTGAATCCCTGCTCGTGGAAATCGAGGTGGACCTGGGGCATCCACTGTTGATACACAGAAATTCTTCCCCTTGACTCCGGATGAATCAACCAAACCCAATCCCTGTTTAGATCAAACCAATAGTGATTAGTTCTACCTCCGGGCCAGATTTCATCATGCTCTAAATCATTTGGATCAACATTTAACACATTTGCCTGCGAGGATTTGTACCAATATATGTAGCGGTCGCGACCATCAGGGTTCAACACGGGATCAATTATAACCACGGCATTTTCCAGCCAATTTGCGGTTTCGCTGTCTAAACTTGCTGCCAGGCGGTAGGCCGTTTGCATTGCAGATTCGCTCGTTGAGGGCTCGTTTCCATGAACACTATAACTTAACCAAACTATAACAGGTTGATCAGTTACGTTTACATTTCCCGGGTTATTTGCCAGCTCATAATTAGTTTCCCGAATGGTATCAATATTCCGTTGATTTTCTTCAGAAGTGATAACCACATAGTTTAGTTTTCGGCGTTCGTAGGTTTCTCCATAGTTATGGAACGTTACCTTGCCCGAGACATTAGCAAGTTCTTCAAAGTATCCCATCACTTCGTGATGGAACGTGTATTCGTCGCCCAATTCATAACCGAGATAATCTTTAGGAGAAGGAATGGAAGTATCATAGGTTATCTCAGGGTCAAACTGAAAGCGATCTATCGCATCCTGAGTTTGTGCCGTTACCGAAATTGAACATAAAAGGGATATCGAAAGCAGAAAAAATCGTTTCATAGGAGTGTTAGTTTTTTGATTGCAGGCAGGCTAACAAAAAATCCCGTAAAATGGAGTAAATAATTTTTCAAAAAGACTTTATGTTCTTCGAATTAAATGATTACTTCCCGAATGAGTAAAACTTCAAAAATCATACTTTTCACTTTTCTTTTTCTAATTATTGCCATTGGTGCAGCAGGAATTATACTACCTGATTTACTTGAAACTAAATTAAGAGATGCACTGATTGGCGAGTTTTCGGAACAGACAGAAAAACGGTATGAGTTGGACCTCAAATCAATTAATATTTCTCTGTGGAGCAGAAAAATTTCAGCCAATAGTATTGTTGTTACACCAACTAGTGATTCCTTAGAACTAAGAAAGGTTGAAGCTTCGTCAATTTTGATTGATGGCATAAAGTGGAGAACATTACTCACACAACGATTTCCTGAATTTAGATCTGTATCAGTTACTAATCCTGATGTAGAACTATATTCCAGAAGAATTTCATCTGCAAAACCCGGTAATGAAAAACTATCAGATTCAGGAACTGATATCGTACTATCCACTTTTGATATTTTCATAACAGGAGGAACCGGAAAAGTAATTGAGCGAAGTGAGAATGTTGTTTTTTCTTTAGGGTCTTTTGATTTAAGCGCAAGAGAAGTAAACCTTAATACTCTTCTGCAAGGAGCTTTTGTTCCCTATTTGCAGGATCTTTCATTACAAGGAACTCAACTTTTTTGGAATCTGGAAGATGATTTTTATCATTTTACTATCGATGAATTCGCCTTCAACAAAGAAAGTAAAATGGGACGCATTCATGGGCTTGCCTTTACCCCCATTGTCCCTAAATATGACTTTGCAAAGTACAAAGGAAAACAACTTGACAGATTTGATTTAACAGTTGAAAGTATTCAGATGGAAAATATAAATCTGGATTCCTTATTCGTGCCTGCGGTCAACCTCTCGAAAATTACTATTGAAAATGCAGATCTGGAAGTTTTTCATGATAAACATATGCCTCCGGGTCCAACCATCCGATATAAGCCTTTACTACATGATGTTTCTAAAAAACTTGGGTTTTCATTTGGAATTGAAGAACTGGAAATAAAAAATTCCAGGATTGCTTACGGAGAACATCTTCCAGGATCTGAACTTCCCGGATATATTTCATTTGAAAATTTGAATGCTTCACTGACAAATTTCTATACCATAGAACACCCAAATTATTATTCAGACTCTCTTCGTCTGGACGCTACAACTGAGTTTATAGATGTTACTACTCTTTCTATTGATCTGGCTTATGCTACTTTTGATGATCAAGATACCCATACCCTTAAAGCTTCTTTAAAAGACCTGAATGGTACATTCTTAAACGACATGTTGATAAATACGGCTTTTACAAGAGTTGACCGTGGCTATATCCATAACCTCGAAATTGATCTTAAGCTAGATACCTTTAGTGCGACTGGTAAAATGCTCCTTGAATACGAAAATTTAAAAATTACAGTACTGGACGAAAATGATGCTACTAATACTAATTTTAAAACCCGTTTGAAGTCATTCCTGGCTAACAACTTTGTTATGAATACGGATAACTTTGGCACCCCCACCGAAATTGATTATCAGCGCCCAAAAGACAAAGCCATTTTTGGTTATTGGTGGAAATCCATACAAAGTGGTTTGGAAGACACTATAAAGTAATTTTTTAGAAAATAAAGGTATGTGTATACTTAATTAGTATAGATCTGTTTTGTAAATAAGGAAGTCTGGGTAAACCAACTTCCAGAGGATCTCTGTTGGTGTAGGTTTGTTCATTAACAACGAACCAGAAATCCCTTCCTTCGCTAAAATTATATCTGAAACGCACATTTGCTCCAATCAACTCACTTACATTACTGTATTGCACAAACATATTAACAGATGCTTTCTTATTGAAGGCATACTGACCTCTGAACTGCCCGAGATGAGTAGTAAATTCTGTTGTCTCTCTACCTGCTCTTTCAGGAAACTCCAAATGTGTAATCCGATAGCTTCCTCCTAGCTCAAGGTTCGTGGAAACAAAAAATCTTGGGTTTAAACTCAGTTCTTTAATTTCTCCATCATAAAGATTTCCAAACGACCCATTTATTCCCCCTCCTACTTTCCATGCTTCTGTAAACTCATAATTCAAATTGAATCTATAGTCATTATAAACATCTGATGGAATCAAAATTTTTCCGACCAAATTGAAATCATCTCCTTCTAAAATTGTTTCTTTCCCAAATGAAAGCTGTAGATTTAGACTTCCATATTGTTTAAATCTACCATTCCAATCAACACTGGCCGTTCTACCCTGAATACTTTTATCGAAAGAAAGCAGCTCATGATCTTCATTATAAAAACGACCATAATAAAATAATCTTACCTGATTTCTTTGAAATACAGACTCTTCGTCTGCCAACCATCCATAACCGATTCTCCCAAATTTTTGAACAACTCCACCTACCCTTACAAAACCTAATTCCGGGTTATAAGAATTCCCAAAGCTGCTATACATAGCTTCATATAAAAAACCTGTATTCGATTGATTTCTTAATGATAATCGCAAAGCCCCCGTTTCTTCAAAATCTGAATTCACCTCATCTGAGAAATCACTGTCAACTGATTTGGCCGTCCGAAACTCAAAAAAATTTTCTCCGAAAATGTTCATGTCACCATCCAAACCATACACAAGATTAGAACTACCATCGGTTCCAACTCTGTTTGTAAATATTCCTCCCAAATAGGAGCGCTCATTAAACACCTGTTGTCTCAATCTGACAACACCGAAATTCTCTGAAGGAAGATTCCCACTATCACCGGTTTGCATATTTAACACACCAATATCCAAACCGCCTACTCTTCCGGTTAGTCTTGCACCTCCCAGGATCCTTACCGGGTTTCCGTCGTCATCTAAACCTATTCTTCGGCTGTAAAAAACGCGATCACCTCCAAAGGTATAATCAAACAATCCGGATCTTTGCTGAAAAAATTGTCGCTTTTCGGGGAAGAATAATGAAAACCGAGACAAATTCAGTTGCTGGTCATCGGCTTCAACCTGAGCAAAATCTGTGTTTACAGTGACATCGAGAGTAAGATTATTAGTTACATTATATTTTAAATCAAATCCAAGTTCAGTCTGTAAATCATCGTCTAGAACATATGACGAAGAATCAGAATTCAGCCCGGAATTAACTGTTGAGTATCCCCCAAGACCATAAGGAGTTATATATACCGGATTCTTAGATTCTACTCCTTCTAATACAACATCGTAAGCTTGAGAGGGTTTTGCATTCCCTAAGTTCCAATTAGGAGGAATAGCTGGAAAAATATGTCTCTCATTGATGCTTGAAATCCATCGATAGGTTATGAAACCAATTTCAGCAACTCCATCCTCCTCTACTATTCCAATGCTTGAAAAAGGAATTCGAAGTTCTGCAAACCATCCATCTTCAGTTTGAGTAGTAGCTGCATCCCAGAAAGTGTTAAAACTTGAATTGAAAGAATTTCGCCCACCACTGAAATCTGCATCATTTGATAGTGCAACATCAAAAAGTACCCCTGCCGGATTAGTAAAAAACCAGGTAGCATTTTGATTATCATTAAAGCCATCAATAATGATAGCAAAAACATCATCACTGCTATATCTGTCCCTGTATAAAGAATTCGTAGCGATTGTTTCGGGATCTTTGGTAAACATTTTCCCTGCTACGTAAATAAAGTTCTCATCGTAGGCTACTTTAATACGGGTTTCTTCGTTCATTACTCCCTGAAAAGTAGGCTCATATTGAACCAAAGGAAGTTCATCTATCTGTTCCCATGCCGGTTCATCGATAATCCCATCCAGAATAATTGGTGAAGTGATTTTCTTAAGCGTGATATTCTCCTGAGCAAAAAGTGAAAAGGAAAACAATCCGCAAAAACATCCAACAACAAGTAATTTATTAATCAATAGTAACTCCGAAAATTTTGATGGTTAAACATAGAACTTTTCAAGTCCAAAATGGAAGGCACATTTTCTAACTTTTACACCTCTTTTTTTTATAAAAGCACTGATTTAAAGCTTCGTTCTGTGTATTTTTGCTAAACTATTTTTTTATGATTGACCTACTTGCTATTCCCACACTTTCAGATATTATAAAGGCTCATGAAGTTATCAAGCCTTATGCTCGTTTTACTCCCGTTTTAAGAAGCGAACATGTAAATAAAAGAACACAGTCTGATGTTTATTTTAAATGTGAAAACTTCCAAAAAGTCGGAGCTTTTAAATTCAGAGGAGCCTGTAATGCCGTACTTACTTTAAGTGATGAAGAAGCATCTAAAGGAGTTGCAACTCATTCTTCCGGTAACCATGCCCAAGCACTTGCATTAGCAGCCAAGATAAAAGGAATTCCTGCTTTTGTAGTAATGCCGGATAATGCTCCTAAAGTAAAAGTTGAAGCTGTACAAAATTATGGGGCAGAAATCACTTTCTGTGAATCTACACTTGAAGGTCGGGAAAATACCTTAAAACAAGTAGTTGCTGAAACTGGCGCAACCATTATCCATCCTTATAATGATTCACGCATTGTAACCGGACAGGGAACTGCTGCACTCGAACTACTTGAAACAAACCCAGATCTGGACATCATTTTAACTCCTGTTGGCGGCGGTGGATTATTAAGCGGTACTGTAATTTCAGCAAAAGCAATCAAGCCTGAAATAAAGGTTATTGGAACTGAACCCGAACAGGCAGATGATGCCTATGAATCTTTCAAGGCCGGAAAGTTAATCCCGGCTTACAGTACTAATACTATTGCTGACGGATTACGAACTTCATTAGGAGAACTCCCATTTAATATCATAAAAACTCATGTGGATGATATAGTTACAGTAAGCGAAGATTCTATTAAAGAAGCAATGCGTTATATCTGGGAACGGATGAATATCATCATTGAACCTTCCTGTGCTGTACCCGTTGCGGCTATATTCGAAGGAAAAGTTGATGTGAGAGGAAAAAAAGTTGGGATAATAATTACTGGCGGAAATGTTGATTTAGATAATCTACCCTGGTAAGTAAAAGAGGTATTCCGCAGCACAAGCCTGAATCTAAATTTTTACCTCGCTCCGAGGCACTTCGTCGGAGCGGCATGTAACGACGCTGAGCATCGTTACAAGTGGAAAGGCTTTATACGCTATTGAATTATTCTTTTATTCAACCAACTCCAGCTCGAGGGTTTGAACATCATTTGAATTAGTTCCTACCATCAAACTAAACATTCCCGGTTCAGCTTTGAATTGTTCATCAGCGGCATAAAAAGCTAGGGTTTCCCAATTCACGATAAAAGTCACCGTTTTCGATTCGCCCGTTTCAAGCATGATTTTTTCAAAACCTTTTAGTTCTTTTACCGGACGTATTGCTGACGCAAAATGATCTTTGATATAGAATTGAACTACTTCTTCCCCAGCAACAGATCCTGAATTTTTTACTGTAACTGTAACTTCTACTTCATCATCCATTGCCATTGTATTCTTGGTTACACTAAAATCTGAATATTCGAATTCAGTATAGCTTAATCCGTACCCGAATATATACTGTGGAGAATTAGGCATATCGTTAAACTGGCTCCAGAACACTGAGCCTGCATCTCCCGGTCCTGGGGTTGGTCTACCCGGATTTCTGAAATTATAGTAAATCGGAATCTGACCAACATCTCTTGGAATTGACATGGGTAATTTTGCAGCTGGATTGTAATCACCGAATAACACATCGGCTATCGCATTTCCTGCTTCTGTTCCTAAATGCCATGCATATAGTAACGATGAAGCATTTTCATAAAGTTCAGGCTCAACAATTGGTCGCCCTGCCATCACTACCGTTACAATATTATCATTTACTTCCTGAACCAGCTTGAATAACTCAAGTTGTCTTCCCTTCAAGCTAATGTCTGTTTGACTTCGACCCTCACCCGATTGAAGTCCTTCTTCACCAACGACCATGATTACCACATCCGCTTCTCTGGCGTTTGAAACTGCATCATCAAAACCTGAGCCATCATCTTTCGGGAAATTTAATGCCTGAGAAAATGAACCATTTCCTTCAGCAAGGGTATAGCCTTCTGCATAAGTTACTTCTACATCAGATCCTACAGCATTTTCAATTCCTTCCAGTAATGAAACCGCAGATTCAGATTCACCTCTTCCTCTCCAGTTTCCTAAAGGAGTATCTTTATCCGCAGCCAAATGACCAATAACTGCAATTTTTGGAGTACTTTTTGATATTGGGAGTAATTCATTTTCATTCTTCAAGAGAACGATGGAGCGTTTTGCAACATCCCTTGCTATGGCCCTGTGTTCTTCTGTATAAATCATATTTGCTTCCCGAGTTTCATCAGAATATTTATACGGATCATCAAAAAGTCCTAAATGAAATTTCATTCTTAATACTCTTCGGACAGCTTCATCAACAAACTTTATATCTACTTCACCGGATTCCACCAAATCAACCAAATGATGCTGATAAGCTTCTGATTCCATATCCATATCATTCCCGCTGGTTATTGAATGATAAGCAGCTTGCTTAAGATCTTTTGAATAACCATGGTTAATCATTTGACGGATAGAACCCCAGTCTGAAATGATAAACCCTTCAAATCCCCAATCCTCCTTTAGTAGTGTTCTTTGGAGATAGGTATCTCCATTAGCAGGAATCCCGTTTAGGTCATTAAATGAATTCATAAAAGTGCCTACTCCGTTTTTAGCTAACGCTTCAAATGGAGGCAAAATGATATTCAATAAAGTATGTTTTCCCACATCAACAGTATTGTAATCTCTGCCTGATTCCGAAAAACCGTATCCTGCCAGATGTTTCCCTGTTGCCATTATAGAATTATAACTAGAGAGATCAGAAGTCTGGAATCCCTGCATTCTGGCAAGAGCCATTTGAGTCCCTAAATAAGGATCTTCTCCTGAACCTTCCATTACTCTACCCCACCGCGCATCTCTTCCTACATCAACCATAGGTGCAAATGTCCAGTTTACACCTGCTGCTGAAGCCTCAATTGCAGCTACTCTGGCAGATTGTTCTACTGCTTTAACATCCCAGCTGGCTGCTTCTGCTAAAGGAATTGGAAAGATAGTTTTAAACCCATGTATAACATCAAATCCAAAGATTAGTGGGATTCCAAGTCTGCTATTCTCAACCACCAGTTTTTGAGCTTCATAGGTAGCTTTTGCTCCTGTAACATTGAGTAAAGAACCAACCCCTCCATTTTTTAATAGTGCGGCTCTTGTTTGTGCATATTCATTTCCATCAGGAACAGGACCAGTAAAATCCCAACTTCCATTATGTTGATTTAATTGACCAGCTTTTTCCTCTAACGTCATCAGTGCAAGAACACTATCAACTTTCTGTTCAATTTTTTCATTGGTTAGAGGATTCTGGGCAAATACGGATCCCGAAATCAAAATCAACATCAAAGTAAAAAAGAAAGGCCTTACCATTTTATTCATAATCAATCAGTTATCTAAAAATTCAAGAATTGCTCAGAAAATAACTTTTTTGATGCAAAATGAACGTGATAAGAATTCTCATGAGCTTTACACGTAATAGTAACATCCATATGTGATATAAAGGATTAAAGAAGTCGCCTATCCTTATCAAGACATCCTTAACCAAATCAAGAGGTATTTATATGAAGCTTCTAATCGCTACGTTACTCTTCACACTTTCACCTGTTTTAGAAACAGTACAAAAACAAACAAATCAATCTGATTATAAACCTACCGTTTCCGGAAAAGTTATCGATGCTGATACAAATGATCCCATTCCAGCTGCAACGGTTTCTATTAAAGAATTATCTATAGGCACTACTACTAATGTAGATGGCGAATTTGAACTTAAGGTCCCGGAAGGAAACTACACGCTATTAGTCCAGTTTATTGGCTATGAATCCGTTAAACAAAAAATAACAGTAGGAAAAGAAGGGTTAAAAAACCTAACCATCAAAGTAACCCAACAAATTATTGGCTTGGAAGAAGTAGTTGTAACGGGAGTTGGAAGTGACACCCGAACTCAGAAACTCGGTTTTTCGGTCCGGCTAAGAGGTGCCGGCAATAATGCAGAATCAAACTCACCATATTACCCGCCAGTTCCCCGGACTAGTGAGGAATACGATGCTATTTCTGAAAATGTATTTAAATGGGCTCAAAAAAACCCTCTTTCCACTTTTTCTATTGATGTGGATGGAGCATCCTATTCGAATGTCAGAAGGATGATTACAGATGGATATCTCCCACATGTTGATGCTGTAAGAATTGAGGAGATGATTAACTATTTCAATTACAATTATTCCGCTCCAACAGGAAATGATCCATTCTCTGTACATACCGAAATAGCACCAGCACCATGGAATAAAAAACATCAACTTGTACAAATTGGAATTCAGGGAGAACGTATTGAAGCTGATAATTTACCGCCAAGTAATTTAGTTTTTCTTTTAGATGTTTCAGGGTCGATGAACTCTCAAGATAAACTTCCTTTATTGAAAAAAGGATTCAAACTGCTAGTAAATCAACTTAGGGAAGAAGACTATGTTTCCATCGTAGTGTATGCTGGAAGATCAGGACTTGTACTTCCACCTACTTCAGGATATGATAAAGAAACTATCCTGGAAGCATTAGATAGATTACAATCTGGTGGGTCTACTGCCGGAGAAGCAGGTATTAAACAAGCATATAAGATTGCAATGGAAAACTTCCGGGAAGATGCCAATAACAGAGTAATATTAGCTACTGATGGCGATTTTAATGTCGGAGTTTCCAATGATGCCGCTTTAGTAGAACTGATTGAAGAAAAGAGAGAACATGGTATTTTTCTTTCTGTATTGGGTTTCGGAACTGGTAATCTGAAAGATTCCAAAATGGAAAAAATTGCTAATCATGGAAATGGCAATTATTACTACATAGATAATCTACTGGAAGCTAAGAAAGTGCTTGTTTCTGAAATGGGTGGCACTCTTCATACCATTGCAAAGGATGTAAAAATTCAGGTAGAGTTCAATCCTCATAATGTCCAGGGTTATCGATTAATTGGATACGAAAACAGACTGTTAGCTGAAGAAGACTTCAATGACGATAAAAAGGATGCCGGTGAATTGGGTTCGGGTCATACAGTTACTGCGTTATATGAAGTAATTCCAACAGGTATAAATATAGACGAAAATATTACTGATGTTGATCCTTTAAAGTATCAAACACCTTCTAATCCTGTGAATAATTATAATAATGAGTTAATGACCGTGAAATTAAGGTTCAAACAGCCCGATGGTGATGAAAGTAAGCTGATTTCAAGAGTAATTAACAAAAGCGAACTGAAAACAGAGCTTTCTGAAAATTTATCTTTCGCTGCTTCAGTAGCCTCTTTTGGTATGCTTTTAAGAGATTCCAAATTTAAAGGTAATTCTTCTTTTGAAATGGTAAACAGGTTAGCAAAAGAAGGAAAAGGAATTGATGATCAGGGTTATCGATCAGAATTCATAAAAATAGTTGAGTTTGCTGATTTACTTTGGCAAGGCCAATCCAAGAATTGATTAATTAAAGCCCTTCATACCGAAGGGCTTTTTTTGTGAGTTTAATTTAGATTGAAACAATGATGATGTTTAACTCGTCTTTTTACAGAACTATTCCAAATTTTAATTATGTCACAAAAGGGAAATTTTAAAAACCACTCTTTAAAAAATGATCTAGATTCCGACTTTGATTTAGACGGATATCTGGATGAACAATCTCAAAGTCAGAGGTCTGAAAATTCTCTGGATGAAGATACTTCAGAAGAACGTTCTGATTTGATAAAAAACTCTCTTTTGGTAGTCGCTGTAATTACTACCATTTTTTTATGGACTTTTGACTGGAGCCCACGAAATGCTTTCACTTATTTTTTTGGAGAAGAAGCAACGACCTATGTCGTAGGAACTGGTGATCAGGCTGTAGCTCCTGATGTGGAACGCACAGTTGTAATTGAAACTAATCGCTTTCCCGAATTTGATGCCCCAGCTGAACCAACAAGTGTTTCATCTGCGGTACAATACATGGCGGAGTTAAAAGAAAAGAACCTGTTGGATAAAGGAAACTTATCCTCCTTCTCAGCCAGTCAATTATTCAGTTCCGGAGTTCCGGTTTCTTATCTGGAAGAGTTAGATGCAGCAAACTTTCTGGATGATTTTTCTTTTGTAGATATTTCTGATTTTTACTCCAACAGAATTCCGGTAGAGTATTTACAGGCATTTGAGAACTCTGGATATTTATCTGACTTTTCCTTTGTAGAGATCTCCGCAATCTATAATAACAGAGTACCTTTTTCTTACCTAGATCAATTAGCTGAAATCAATATACTCGACAAATTATCATTCGTTGAAATAACTAATTTTTATAATGCTAATGTTTCCAGTGATTATTTAACCGACTTGGATGCAAATGGTTACATCGATCAGCTATCTTTTGTTGAGATAACTAACTTTTATCAAAATAATGTTACCATTGATTTTCTGAACCAGCTAAGAGATAATGACTTGCTGGACGATTTGAGTTTTGTGGATGTTGTAAATTTATACAACGGAGAGAATAATTAAGTCTTTAGGATATGTCTAAACAACGCAATAAAACGAATAACAACAATTCAGACTTCAATCTGGATAATTTTTTAGAAGAACAGTCAGAACCTGTTCAAAATGCAGATGTAAAAGAAGAAGTTGAGGAGTCTACTTCTTTCACCCGGAATCTTATTCTGATATGTGCAGTAAGTGCCGCTTCTTTCCTATGGTATTTTGATTGGAGTCCCAGAAACGCTTACAATTTCTTTTTTGGACAGGAAGTTACTCAGGCACAGCAAGCAAGCGGAATAAATATTGATATACCATCTATTAATGTTGAAATACCAGACATCAACGTGGATATACCAACCATTCCGACTCCCCCTATTCCACCAACACCTCCTGGTACTGGTGTTGCATCTACTCTGGATATGAGTTTCACAGATTATATGGCGGCATTAAATGATCTTGGATATTTAGATAACTTTGGAAGCTCTTCTCTTTCAACCTTATACCAGAATAATGTACCAATTGAATATATAGATCAGCTTGGTAAAGCCAGGTTACTTGATAACTTTGGAGGATCATCTATCGCCACTCTTTACACCAACAATGTTCCTTTTGAATATCTTCAAAGATTAGGTCAGGCAGGTATTATTGATAATTTCGGAGGTTCTTCAATCTCAACATTGTATAATAATAATGTACCATTTGAATACCTTGAAAAGCTAAAGGATGCTAATGTCATCGATAATTTTGGTGGTTCCTCTATTTCTACTATGTATTCCAATCAGGTTCCGTTTGAATACATTAATGAACTAAAAAATGCAGGTGTAATAGAAGAATTTGGTGGCTCCTCAATTTCGAGACTCTATACTAATCAGGTTCCAACCTCTTACATCACTGATCTTGCTAACAATAATTTGTTAAATAATTTTGGAAGTACTTCTATTACCAGACTATACTCGAATAATGTTCCGATATCGTTTATTAAAACCTTAGACGATCGGGGACTATTAGAAAATATGTCTTCACAATCAGTAGTAGACGCTTATAGGTTAGACGGACAATAATTATATCATGACTCAAAAAAATTTATACAGACCATCAAATTCCGACGATAACTTTGATCTTGATAATTATATTGAGGAAAAAGCAAATTCCGGCAATCGGGAACAATTCAAGGAAAGTAAATCTCCAGAGCAAAAATCAAATTGGTTTAAAAATGCTCTTATCCTCTCTGTTTTTGGATTTACAACACTTTTGTATTTCAATGACTGGAGTCCCAAACAGGTGTATGGCAATATTTTTGGAATCGAGGAATATCAGGCCGGATATGTTGCACCTTCTTCATCAACACAACCTGTAACCACAGATTTACAACCCGGAGCTGAAAGACAACTTGTAGATTTGAGTCGTCTGGAAGAACTTTCAAAATTAGAAAGACTGGAAGGCTTAGAATCTCTCGAAGGGTTAGAAGGACTGGAAGGTCTAGCAGAAATCGAAGGGCTTGAAAATCTTGAAGCTAGTATTGCAAATCTCGAAAGTATGGAAGAAATGAATGAGCTTAGAGAATTTGCTTTAAGTACTGCCATGGAAGCGCTAGCCGGAATAAGTGAATCAGATGAATTTGGAAATGCTATTGGAGAAGCAGCGCAATTAGGAATTCAGGAAGCACTAAGAGAATTGGAAGCCCTTAGAGAACAAGAGTTATTAGATGCCGAAAATTTAGCCGAACAAGCCAGAGAATTGAATCAAGGTTTTATTGATTATTCGGGCGAGCTGGCAAAATTGGGATTAGATGAAAAATTCAATAATTCTTCACTTCAGAAACTTCTTGAAGCAAATGTACCCACAAGTTTTCTACAAAATTTGGATGAACGTGGATTACTAGAAAAAATGACCACTGATGGAATTATAAAAGCTTACCAGGAAGAAGGACAATAATCAGATGGCTGCGCAAAGATTTAAAAACAAAGATTCAAACTTCGATTTGGATGAATATATCTATGAGAAGTCGAACGAAATTACCGGTGAGAATGAGCTTCCTGAGGAAGATATTAATTATCCAAAACCATCCAATAGAAGAAATATTATTGCAATTGGAATTTTTACTGTAGTTGCCGGGATCTGGGCTATCACTGGAGGTTCAAATCTTTTGGAAGCTCTTGGAATGAAAGAAGATCCAACCCAAAGTCAAATCACTACATTATCCAATACCCCTTCTCTATTACCTCCGGCCGCTCCTCTACCTCCCATGCCACCTGTTCCTCAAAGAATAACATCTAATGATGGAGTTCCAGGTGTTTATCTCGATTACCTTCAGGTAGCAAATCAAGCAGGATATACAATTAATATAAGTCCAAGCGGAATCCGGGCATTGTATGATAGTGGAGTACCTCTATCCTACCTCGAAACTTTGAGTAATGCTGGTTATTTGGATGAATTTTCGTATTCAGCAATTATTGGATTCTTTAGTTCAGGAGTTCCAATTGAATACCTGAATCAATTTAACGAAGCAGGATATCTGAATGAATTCTCTTATTCAGGAATTATCGGGTTATTCAGTAGCGGCGTCCCGGTGGAGTACATCGACTTAATGAATGAATCAGGGTTTCTTGATGAGTTCTCTTATTCTGCTATTATAGGTTTGTATAACAGTGGAGTTTCTATGGACTACCTCAATCAGATGAATCAAGCTGGTTTTTTAGATGAGTTTTCCTATTCAGGACTTATTGGTCTTTCAAATAGTGGAGTTTCTATTGATTATTTAAATCAAATGAATGAAGCGGGTTATCTGGATGAATTTTCGTATTCCGCTATAATTGGATTATATAATAGCGAGGTTTCTCTGGACTATTTAACCCAAATGCAGACTTCCGGTTATTTAGATGAGTTTTCTTATTCAGCTTTGATTGGTTTATACAATAGTGATGTTTCTATCGAGTACTTAAATGACCTTAACAGCTCCGGTTTCCTCGATACTTTTTCTTATTCCGGAATTATAGGGCTATATAATTCTGATGTACCCGTGCAGTTTCTTCAGATTCTGGAAGAGCGTGATTTACTGGATAACATGAGTTACTCAGATGTAATTCAGGCTTACAATGCTGATAATTAATAATTTCCATTAATATAAGTCATTCCTGCGAAGGCAGGAATCCAGAGTTTTTAGTCAGCTCAAAACCCCCGCCTTCGTGGGGATGATAACACATGCTTTAGACAGCATCCATATCCAAATCTTTGAATTGAAGCTCATATAAGTGGCTGTATAATCCTCCCATAGCCAACAATTGCTGGTGAGTTCCATCCTCTACTATTTCCCCTTTATCTAATACCAATATCCGATCTGCATGTTGTACAGTGGATAAACGATGTGCTATTACGAAAGTCGTTCTTCCTTTCATCAAGCGATATAAAGCTTCCTGAACCTGTGCTTCAGACTCAGAATCTAATGAAGAAGTAGCTTCATCAAGGAGTAGAATTTTCGGGTTTTTAAGAATGGCTCTTGCGATAGCTAGTCGCTGTCTTTGTCCTCCGCTTAATTTAACTCCCTTCTCACCAATTAAAGCATCGTACGCTTCAGGAATTTCTGAAATAAAATCATGAGCATTGGCATCTCTGGCAGCAGCTTCAATTTCTTCATCGGTAGCTTCCAGATTACCATATTTGATGTTTTCTTTAATACTTGTCCCAAATAAATGAACTTCCTGTGGAACAATAGAAATATGTTCTCTAAGCGATTTAACCTGAAGTTCATCGATTGACTTTCCATCAACTTTGATACTTCCTTCCTGAGGATCATAAAATCTTGGAATCAAATTCAATAAAGTAGTTTTACCTGCTCCACTTGGTCCTACTAAAGCCACCGTTTGTCCCGCTTCAACTTCAAATGAAATGTCCTTCAAAATAGTACGGTCATCTTCGTAAGCAAAGATCAATCCTTCCACACTTATCTGACCGTCTACTTCTTCTAATTCTAAAGCATTCTCCCTGTCTTGTATTTCAGGAATTTCCTCCAGTAGTTCAAAAATACGCTCTGAAGCGCCTGCAGCTGTATTCACAGCGGTATATAATCTGGAAGTCTGACTAATTGAACGGGAGATATTCAACGCGTAAATAATAAAAGCGACCAGATCACCGGCTGTAAGCCGATCGGCAAGCACTTCTTTACCCCCGTACCAAAAAATAACCACGAGAGTACCCATAAACATAATCCCTACTCCTGACCAAAAAAACTGAGTCAGTACCACCTTTCTGCGAACCGTAGTAAATAGTTTTTCTATTGCGGAGGAATAACGTTCAACTTCATATTCTTCTCTAACAAAAGCTTTTACAAGTCGAACAGAACCCAAGGCGTCTTCAGCTACAGCGGTAGAATCCGCCAGTTCATCCTGAATTCCTTTAGAGAGTTTTCTGATTTTTAAACCAAAGTAACGCGTTGCTATCGTTACAAATGGAACCGTGGCAAAAATCACTGCACTTAATCTCCAGTTCAGTACTACCATCAAAGAAACAGATCCAATCATTGAAAAAGTAATGGTAAGTAATTGAGGTAGTGAATCTGTAAGAGCGGTACGTATGGAACCTACATCATTGGTAAGTCGGGAAGTAATTTCTCCTAATCTTCGCTCCGCAAAAAAGCGGAATCCTAATCGGTGTAAATGCTCATATACTTTTTTTCTAAGATCTGTTACAACGCGTTCACCTACCCATTCTAAATGGTAATTCCCGGTAAACGTGAACAGCGCCTGTACTATGAATAACCCCAGAAGTCCAATTGCGAGCAGATTCAAAAGACTTTCATCTCCCCTTTCAAAAACAGCATCGAGTAGCTCTCTTAATCCCAAAGGAACAGATAACCAAATACCTGACCCAATCAAAACCACTACCGTTGCAAAGTAAAATCTCCCTCTATAGGGTTTACTTAGTGCGAAAATTTTTACCAGCGTCTCTTTGAGGCTTTTAAGTCCCCGCCTTTCTTTTTCTTCTGTTTTACTCATGTCAATAATTTGGCAAATATAATGCCAAGAAGTTGAGATTTTTTCCTTTCAATTTGCTATCTACCTATTCACAGAAACAAGAGTAATAGAATCATGGATGGAGATACGCTCACCTGGATTTTTTTGATTGGCGGAATCATACTTATGGCACTCGAATGGGTTATTCCAAGTGGTATGGCTGTTATTTTAGGGTTTAGCGGACTCATTGTCGGCATTATTCGTTTTCTTGGATTTCTTGATGATCCTGTGACTGCAAGTTTGGCATGGGTAATTTTATCTGCTGTACTTACTGTTGTTACTCTGCCATTTCTAAAAAAATATTTTGGTGGAGAGAGTTCCTTTAAAGTTGCAGATGAGGATTTTGAGGCAATGGATCAGATTGTAGATGTAATCGAACCCATTGATGATGTAACTAATGAAGGAAGAATCCGTTTTCAGGGAATATCATGGCAGGCTCGTTCCATGGAGGGCGAAATACCGGCAGGAACACAGGTTCGTATTGTCTATCGTGATAATACAACATGGATAGTAGAACCTGTTAGCAAGTTAGACCAACCGGAAACTCAAAGACTTAAACAAAAAAACTAGAACATCATGTTTTGGACAGCAACATTGGTCACCTTACTGGTTACCTATTTCATTTTAACACGACTTTTCATCATTGTTGAGTTTCGGGAAGAAGTAATTCAGGAACGGCTTGGAAAGTTTAAGAAAAACCTGAAACCAGGCTTTCATTTTCTTGTCCCCTTTGTGGACCGACCGGCCTACAGCCGTGAAATGCGTGAACAAGTACTTGATGTTCCAAGTCAAACCTGTATCACAAAAGACAATATTGAAGTTGCCGTAGACGGACTTGTATACATTAAAGTGATGGATGCATATAAAGCCAGTTATGGGATTTCTAACTATCAGGCTGCGGCTATTAACCTTGCTCAAACGACCATGCGCAGTGAGATTGGTAAAATCACTCTTGACGATACCTTTTCCGAACGTGAGATGATGAATGAGAATATCGTTAGGGAAATTGATAAAGCGGCTGATCCCTGGGGAATTAAGGTGCTTCGCTACGAAATTAAGAATATCCGCCCTTCCAACGAGATCGTGGATACCATGGAAAAGCAAATGGAAGCCGAGCGGGAAAAACGAGCTGAAATCGTACACTCAGAAGGATTCCGTCAGGCAAGAATCAATGAATCTGAAGGCGAGCAGCAAAGTCAGGTTTTAGTTTCTGAAGCAAGCAGACAAAAGAGAATTAACGAAGCTCAGGGTAAAGCCAAAGAAATAGAAATGGTTGCAACTGCTACGGCTCAAGGAATTCAGCGAATTGCTGAGGCTATGCAAAAGCCCGGAGGTGATTTAGCTGTTAAAACCAAATTAGTTGAGCAATACATAGATGAATTTGGAAAAATTATCGCTCAGTCAAAAATATCTGTATTACCTACAGAAACTGCGAATCTTAAAACATTCTTTGAAGGTGTGAGCACCATCAGTGATCATACCAAAGATAATGGAGGAGACCAATAATGGGATTTTTAGAAATACTTGACACAATAAGTTTTGGATTGGTAATGGCCTTCATGGTCTTCATCCTTTTTAAAGTGGTTCAGTCCTTCAGATTAGTTCCTAATCAATATGCTTATATCGTAGAACGTTTGGGTAATTATCAAAGAACGCTTGGACCTGGTTTCCATGCGCTTATCCCCTTTCTCGATAAAGTTGTTTACAAGCAGGATTTAAGGGAAGAAACCATAGAAGTAGAACCACAGGAATGCTTCACTAAAGACAACGTAAAGGTTGAAGTGGATGGAGTTATATATCTGAGCGTGATGGACCCTGTAAATGCTAGTTATGGCGTCACCAATTATCGCTACGCAGCTATTCAACTTGCCCAAACTACCACACGTTCGGTTATTGGCTTAATGGATCTGGATGAGACCTTCGAAGAACGTGCCAGAATGAGTCGCGAAGTAGTTTCCGTACTTAGCGAAATGGAAATGCCATGGGGGATTAAAGTTCACCGATATGAGATAAAGAATATTATGACACCAAGAACGGTCCAAAAAGCAATGGAACGGCAAATGACAGCAGAACGTGACAGACGTGCTGTAATCGCTAAGTCAGAAGGGGTTAAAGGCTCTAAAGTAAATGATGCAGAAGGTATGAGAGCAGAAATCATCAACATATCTGAAGCAGAAATGCAGCGCCGGATTAATGAAGCCGAAGGGTTAGCGCAAGAAATTGAAGCTCTTGCTGAAGCAACTGCAGTTTCTATTGAGAAGATTGCAGAAGCTCTTTCTCAACCAAAAGGAGCAGAAGCCATGCAACTTCGCCTGGCAGAAAAATACCTTGGGAAGTTAAAAGGACTTGGACGAGATGAAAACCAAATTATCATTCCTCAGGATATTTCCAACTATGAAGAAGTGATGAAAGGACTTTCACTTAATGAGTTGAATAAAATCAATAAAAAATAGTTGAATTAGGAATTAGGAATAAAAAGCAACAAAACCTCTTTATTCCTAATTGAACTATTCCTAATTCTAAAGAGCTTTATAACTCTCTTTTTCCTTCAACCGGATCGCACCTTTTTGTGTGGAGAACTTAACCGGAATGGTAATAAAATCTCCACCTTTTACTACTTTTTTCACATGAAAGTGTAAATGAGGTCCGGTAGCATAACCTGTTGCGCCCGAATAACCTAACAATTGTCCTGATCGAATTCTTTGGCCTACAGAAACAGCTATGCCGTTGAGCTTCAAATGAGAATATTCTGCAAAGGTCCCGTCTTTATGTACAACCGTAACAAAGTTGGCTTTGTCCTGAAAATATTCATCTGTCCCCCCTTCACTATAACTCTCCTGGGTTTCCACTACAACACCTGATCGTGCCGAATAAACGGGTGTTCCTTCAGGCATATCGAAGTCAATGGAATAGGCAAGTTTTCCTTTATGTGAGAAATCTCCGTTATAAGCTTGTGCAACTTTAAATTCAGCACCCAATTGATAGGGAAGCCGATATACATAATTATCGTTATGTCTGGAAAAGATATTTCCCATGTGGTATTTGTAAGTGGTGCCAAGGCTCCACCGTTTATCTCTTTTCTTAACCGTAAGTTCAGTTATCAGTTTTTCTGAGTCTGGCGCCATTCCTTCAACAACAGGTAATTTCTTTGAGGATGAAAGGTTTTCCAGATCTATATCAACTTCAATAGTAACCGGATAAAGATTTGTATTCTTTGCATACACTTCGATACTGTTTTCTTTTTCCACATTATAGACTTCTACAGAAGGCTTTTCCTGAATAAAACTTACTAGTAGAAATAATCCGGCAATGAATAGTGAAAACTTCATAGGAAAAATGTAGTCATTCTCTTTTAATTTTGCGCAATTCTAAAGAGAGCGTGTATATTTCGGTATGAACATGTATGTATTGTATTTATTGTTTCTGCTGGCCGTTCGGGGAACCGCAGAACAGGATGATCCGGAGCTACTTCTGGCAATTAAAAATGGAGATCATGCTGCATTTAAAAAATTCTTTGAGAAACATCACTCCTATCTATATCACTTTCTGCTAAAAAAAGGGATTTCTGAACAACAGGCTGAAGATTTGGTACAACAGGCCTTTGTGATGATCTGGGATAAACGGGATTCCATTGATGAAACCAAATCCCTTCGCTCTTACCTCTTCCGTATCGCGTACACACGTATGCTGAACGTATTCCGGGACACTAAGAAATTTGATGAGAATGCAGACTTTGCGACCGAGGAGTCCGGACACGAAACTGACCAACAGCTGGAAGCGAAAGAACTGGGAAATGCTATTGAAGCATCTATAGCATCGATGCCGGAAAAACGCCAGGTAGTATTCCGTTTATGTTTTATCCAGGAATTCACTTATAAAGAAGCAGCCGAAACCCTGGATGTATCCGTTAAAACCATTGAAAACCATATGGGTCTGGCATTGAAAGAACTAAGAGGAAAACTGGAGAGGTTTAGGTAGTTAACAAATCATCTATTGTTCTTCTCAAACCATAAACCAATCCCTGTCTTTTTTCAGATATTTCTTACCCCTCCTCGTTCCTCCCCTTTTATCAAGGGGAGGAAGCTTTATAATTACTTCATTCCCCGTTATGAGGTCTCCCTCCCTGCTGTGAAAGGAGGGAACAAGGATGGGATTTATTTGTAAGGACTGTCAAAAAAACCGGTCATACTTTCCATGAATAGCCACAACAAAAAAAGTATCACCGAATTAGCTCGTGAACTAAGAAAGAATCAAACTCCTTCCGAACGAAAACTTTGGGAGGAAATCAGGTATCGAAAGCTGGATGGAAAAGTCCATGATTATCAGAAAGAATATGACAAACAACGTGATTTTATAATAACAAGTTAGGTTTGAAAGTCCTTAGAATCAGAAATCAAGAACTTTATGATATGAAGGAAGTATTGGATAAAATCAGGCAATCTTTAAATAAATAGATACTAACCTTATTCAATTTCTCTTCAAACCCATCTCTTCCCCTCATATTTCTTACCCCTCCTCATTCCTCCCCTTTAACCAAGGGGAGGAAGCTCCTTAATTAATTCTTTTCCCGTTATTAAGTCTCCCACCCTAGTGTCTAGGGTGGGAACAAGAGTGGGTCAACACAGATACCGAACTTAACCTGCCCATCGGTAAACAGGTTCAATATGGCAATTTTGTCTCTTGTTGCTAACCTATTAATTCTGTTACTTCAATAAAAACCGAACACCTGAGCCGCCTGCCTGCCGGGGCTTTAGGTAACCTATGATAGAGTATATCCTTTTAAATAAAAATTGTGATCTTCCTGAAATAAGTCACTTCAAACCTTTTCGAGCCATAGTAGTTATTGAAAGTATAGTGTCCTCGGATTGGCAATATGAGGTAAGCAAATGGCTGGTTAATTCTGGCTGTCTTTATATGATGGTCTGGGGAAATGAATGTAGTTCTTGGGATGACTCTGTGGATTTTGCAAGTTTAGAAATCTATAACTACGATGAGATTCCAGACGAATCATCTGTAATGACCACTTGGCACGACAATGAATCCCTTGAAGAAGTTTTTTGGTTCGATAAATATTGCGCATTAAATATGGATCAGAGATTACAAAATCTATTGATACTACACATTAGTGTTGAATCAAAAGAAAATGAATTTATCGAGTTACATCGGGTTACATAACAAGCGTTTCAAGCGGACACTGAATCAAGTTCAGCATGATAAGTTTAAGACTAACTGTGGCTTGATTTTTGAAATTTGAAATTTTCTTTGAAAAAGAATTAGGGGTACTTCCAATGTTGCGTGTATTAAGGATGAATCACGAAATTAATCCTTAACAAAACAACAACAGGTGACTCAAATGAAAACTCTAACCCCAATCAAACAACTATCTCTTTTTGCAGTAGCACTGGCTGTTTCTTTCACGGCCTGTTCTTCTGTTAACAACGATGTAGAATCTCTTTCTGAAGAAGATGTTCAGCTTGCTGCTGAAATCGTAGCTGTTTCTCTGGCTGATAATGAATCAGGTGCAATGAGCAGCATGTATGATGCTTTCTCCGGTATTGATGATTCCGGAATCTCTTATGGTAGCGAATCATTATTTAAACACAGAGACCGAAGACATCGCAACAGCGGACGAGGAGCAGAGCGTAACTATACTCACTCCTACGATTCAACAACCGGTGTTCATACTATATCTTATGAGAGAAGCGTAGAGACTGATAATTTTAATAAATCAGTAAGCATGTACCAGGAAATCATTTTCACTGATTTAGATGGCGCATTCATTGCACGTCCAAAAGCGGAGAAGAACGACATAGAAGCGATTTCCTTTCAAGGTACCAAATCAGGTGAATCTAACGGACTTTATCGTAGCTCAAGCTTCACTAAAAATGACGTTTTTGATATCTCTGGTATACATGCAACAAGCCCGGTGTTAAGTTTTTCAGGAACTCACACTGGAGCAGGAGAAGCAGAAGTTACCCTCAGAGACAGTACTACAAAATCACGTTCTTATGAAATTGATATCACTTTCGAGAACGTAGAAGTGAATAAAGACACTGTACTTGCTTACGGAAATCTTGAAAACGGTGTTAGCGGAACTCTTACCTACAGTATTCTAATGAATAAGACGGTAAATGGTGTTCCTGAAGAAACCTTAGTCGAAGGAACAATTCAACTGGAAGAAGACGGAACTGCCCTGCTCCGATTCAAAAAGATTCCTAAAGTAATTCGCTTCTCATTAGTAGATGGCGAGGAAACTGACGAAGAAAGAGACTAATCCAATATTCTTAAAAGCAGGTTACTAATTGTAACCTGCTTTTTCCTATTATCCACCATCATGGCTACCGAACAACAACTTCCTGAAAACGATCTTGATCTTCTTCTTGCCCGAAGTCTTGGACAAGTATTGGAATCGAAGTCAGATTATTCGGCATTAAATAATCCGTTGATTGACCAGTTGGTGGAATTTAAAACAAGAGAACTTTCCAGCTATGAACAAACTGCTCCTGATTCAGCTTCTATTTGGGAACACATTGAATCCCAAACCAAACCGAAAGCAAACATTCTCCCTTTTTATCAACGACCAATTGCCTATACCTGGGTTGCAGCGGCCGTGTTACTGATAGCAGCATTTATTGGAATTTACTGGATTACATTAGATCCTAATCCACAACTGGTTGCTCAATCTGATTCGACAATTCAAAAAGTTGTATTAGAGGATGGCACCGAAATCACTCTTCGCCCCTACTCTGAGCTTTATGAACTTGCTTCAAATGACACAGAACGAAATTACTCTATAAAAGGGGAAGCCTTTTTTGAAGTTACTTCCGATCCGAATCGCCCATTTAGTGTAGAAGCTGGTGATGGTTTGGTAACCGTACTTGGTACACGTTTCAATGTAAGTAGTTGGGGAAATGCCACTCAGGTATATCTTGAAGAAGGTAGTGTACGATTTGAAAATTCATACAATGAAGCTGTACTGCTTGAACCAGGACAGAAGTCAGAAATTGTTGATGGTATAATTACCAGCCCAGAAAGTACGTTAGCGGAAGAGTATACTGATTGGTTATTAAATACCATTGTATTTAACGGTAGTAATCCCGAAGATGTAGTTGCTGAAATTGGACAACACTTCAACATTTCAATCGATTTAAGCCAACTGGATGATACAAGTGCTCTTAATGGTACGCTTCAACTGGACTCTGTTTCCCAGACACTTGAAGATCTCGGACTTGTACTAGGTGGCACCTTCCGGTCAGTTTCTGCTAACGAATATATCTTCATTGCAATTGACTAAGTGCATATGAACAAACCGATTCGCATACTCTGTGTATTGTTCGCGATTCTGTTTTCTGCTTTCGCAAATATCAATGCGCAAAGCTTCTCATATACTAACGAACCACTCCTATCGGTAATTTCTGATATTGAAACACAGACACCTTATCGTTTTCTTTATCGTGAATCCCTTATTTCGAATGTAAGAGTTACACTAACTGCTGATGAGGGTTCAGTAATGGAAGAGCTATCCGGACGCCTTAGAACTAAAAACATCGGGCTTAAAGTTGATGAAGAAAGGTATCAGGCATTAATCTATTCAGCAACTGAACAACAGGATTCCAGGCAAATCCTGATTTCAGGGTTTGTTTTGGATGATAACACTGGAGAACGACTACCCTACTCTACCATCTCATGGCGGGATAATGGAGAATTATTCGGAGTTTCAAGTAATCCCTCTGGAACATTCACGATCACCACTACTTCAGAGTCACAAGAACTTTCATTTCTTGTTTCTTTTGTGGGATATAAACCTCAACGATTTAGTCTGAGTTTTGAAGATCAACAAATCTGGAAAGGTGTTTCCATCCGACTAGAACCTGAACCATACAGCGGGAAGGAAATCCTTGTTAAAGGGGTCAACTTCTACAATGCTTCCGATACTGCATTTTCAGGGCTAATAAAAGTTGGAGCTTTTAGTCCGTTAGGAGAAAATAATGCTGTCCGATCGTTACAGATGCTCCCTTCCGTTTCTCTGAGCTCTGCAATCAACGATGGAATAAACATTCGTGGAAGTGCTTCTGATGGATTTCAGGTTCTTCTTGATGGTCAAACGGTATATCATCAAAGTCATTTGTTTGGATTACTGGATGCCATGAATCCGGATGTGTTAAAAACCAGCGGATTTTATTACGATGTAACGCCAGCACAATTTCAGGCTCCACTAGGAGGAACACTTTCCCTGATTACCAGAACGGGTTCATTAAATAGAATCCAAGGATCTGCAGGCTTTAGTAATACAGCTGCGAATGCTACACTCGAAGGTCCGATATTCAGAGGTTCATCCAGTTGGCTGATTTCAGGTAGAATCTCTTATTTAGACGAAATAAACTGGATGAATAATCAGGATTTGATTGAATACGGGCTGGATGTAAACAGACCTGCTGATATTATTCTTAACAGAGAACTTCCCAACTTTGTGGAAGAAATAGCTCTAAATCCCATCAATATTCAAAGCACGGATGCACGGTTTTACGATCTGCATGCGAAAACTCATTTTGAAACAAAGAATGGGAATCAGTTATCCATTAGTGGATATATAGGGTATGATAATGCTTCTCAGGAATATCTAAGAGATCAGACTGATCTGATTGAACCCTATGAAACCTCCAACAATTGGCAAACCAATACTATAGCTGCTAATTATAGTGCAGAGCTTAGCTCAAATACCTATTCTGTTACTAATATTGGTTTTAGTGATTACAGAAGCAGGTATTCAAAAGGAGATTTCGAATACCCGGTAAGGAGACAAAATAATTCTGATAATGTACCTCCGGATTCCAGCATTCTTGCCCCTCTTATCCTGGAGAATACCTTACAGGATTTTTCTGCAAAACAAAGCTTCTTTTCCTCTTTTGAAGATTTTTCAATGGAGTATGGAATTAGTTACAGTGACTTTGATGTGGAATATATCCAGCAAAGTATTAACCGATCCTCTTTTCTCAGTAGAAGAACCAGCCAGTTAGTAGATGTTTTCCATCAGATTGATGTGGCTGCATTGGAAAATGTAAATCTGAATTTGGGTAACCGGATTCATTATTTTAGTAACGGAAGATACCTGAGATGGTCACCCCGGATTAAGACTGAATTTTATATTAATAAACCGGTTTCATTTGGAACTGGTTTCAGCAGAAACTATCAATTCTTAAACCAACTTCAGTTTTATAATATCAATAGTTCCGATTTCTGGATCTTAACAAACGAAGATCAGCCTCCATCTTCTGTTAATTATTACTCTGCCGAACTCAAAATCCGATATTTTGAACGCACTTACTTTCAAGTGGAAGGATATATCAAAGATTACCAGAATCTCCGATTACATGAATTAAATACCAGTGGTGTTTCAACTTCATTCAGAGCTGATGATACTCCCTGGTTTTTTGAAAATGAAGGACTTGGTAAAGGTCTGGAGTTTTTAATGAAGAATAATCTGGGGCAGCTGGTCCTCAACTCTTCCTATACTCTATCCTCTATGCAGTTGAAGAATGAACAAATAAATAACGGGGAATATTTTTATGCGGAATGGGATCGAATGCATCAATTCTCTTTTGTTTCAGAAATAATGCTTTCGAAAAATTTTGATCTTTTTATTTCCTGGATGTATGGAAGTGGTGCTCCCAACCGACTTGATCTTCAAAGGCAGGAAGAAAGCCCCCGATTACCCGATTACTCCCGCATGGATGCAACTATCACATATTCGTCATTGATAAAATCCGGAAAGGTAAAAGCTTCATTCTCGATTTATAACATCCTAAACCGTAATAATCCGTGGTATACTGAGATAAAGCAAATCAGAGTGGAAACCAGAAACCGCGATTTTCAAACTTCGGCCCGAACCAATGTATTTGATTTAGGTATCCAGCCTTCTTTTAATATCGGATTCTATTTCTAAGACGGGTTTACTGCTTTTATTTCTTCACCCACGAAATACATATCCATCTCACCCTGACCTTCGACGCTTACTTTTCCGCGGTATTCACAATCGAAATAATCCTGAACATAATCACAGGTAGTTGCTGAGATATTTACTTTCCCAATTTCTCCAACCTCTTCCATTCTACTTGCGAGAATTACAGTAGATCCCCAAATATCATAAGTGAATTTCTTTTTACCAACGATCCCTGCAATAATACTACCGCTGTGAATACCAATTCTCATTCTCCATTTCACGGCAGCATTTTCATTTCTATCATTGATGTACTTCTGCATCTCTTTGGCTGCTTTTACACAAATCTGAGCATGCATATCATTCTCTATTGGAAGTCCTGAAACAGCCATATAAGCATCCCCAATAGTCTTAATTTTTTCAAGACCGTATTTTTCCATGATATTATCAAATGCTTCAAAAATCTCATTGATCTCAGTAACCAGCTTTTTAGCCGACATAGTGGCTGCTGTCGATGTAAAGTTCTCAAAGTCGGTAAATAACACACTTACTTCTTCATAACGTCGGGGAGCAGCTGACCCTTTTTCTTTGATTTCATCTGCAATTTCTTTGGGAAGCATGTTATAAAGTAGAGCGTCACTCTTTTCCTTCTCGTTCTCTAGTAATATCGTTCGTTCTTTTACAAGTGCTTCAAGCTCTTCATTATAACGTTCTACCTGTTCCTTTTTCTTCCTTTCCTTTGAAATTCTAAAGTTGATAAAGCCAATCAATAATCCAGCTCCAAATATGGAATAAATACTATATGCCCACCAGGTCTTCCAAGGTGGAGGTAATATTTTTAATTTTATTGCAACACCCTCTTCATTCCATATTCCATCTTTATTTGAAGCCTTTACTCTGAAGGTATAATTATATCCTTCCGGTAAATTGGTATAAGATACAAATCGACGGTTTCCAACATCCTGCCATTCTTCGTCAAAGCCCTCCATTTTATACTGATATTGGTTTTGTTCAGGAGCGGCAAAGTGTAAAGCTGCAAATTCAAATGAAATCACCTCTTCACGCCAGGTAAGTACAATTTCATCGGTTTCAATAATGGATTTAGACAGCGGAGAATTAGTGGCAGAAATAATCACATCTTCATTAAAAATCTGGAAATCTGTAATTACAACCGGTGGTATGTATGGGTTGTCCCGAATACTATCCGGCTTGAAAACTACCATCCCATTAATTCCGCCAAAATAAAGAGACCCATCCTGACCTCTGTGATATGCTCCGAATCGATATTCATTACTTGGTAAACCATCACCCCTGTCATATACACGAACTGAATTGATTTCGGGATCAAAATCAGCTATACCACTATTTGTACTCAACCATAGATGGCCTCTGTAATCTTCTATAATTCCATAAATTACGTTGTTCGGTAATCCATCAGCGGTGGTGAATCTTGTGAATGACTGAGTCCGTTCATTAAACCTGTTCAACCCATTAATAGTACCAACCCAAAGTACCCCATCACTATCCTGAGTAATTACATTTACAAAGTTATCACTAAGAGTTGTTTCATCACCGGGAGTGTTAGCAAAGCGCGTAAAATTACCTCTTGCACGATCGTACCTGTTTAGCCCATATCCATGTGTGCCAACCCAAAAGACTCCTCTTCTATCTTCATACATTGACCATATTTTATTATGGCTAATAGAATTGGGATCGCTCTCAATATTCTGAAATCTTCTGAATTCACCGGTCTCAGGGTTATAAGCATTTAGTCCATTATTTAGTGTTCCAATCCAAATAAGTCCCCGACTATCTTCAAGTAACGTGGTTACAATATTTCCACTTATTGTTGATTCATCAAGAGGATCGTTTTTAAAGTGAGAAAAGTTTCCTGTTTCAGCATTAAATTTATTTAGTCCATCTATGGTACCGATCCAAATAGTGCCTCTGCTATCTTTAATAATAGCATTCACAAAATCGTTTGATAGTGAACCTTCATCTTCCGAGTTACTTCTGAACTTTTCAAATGTATTAGTTTGCGGATTTAACTTGTTAACCCCTCCGCCTTGAGTTCCAATCCATACATGACCTTCATTGTCTTCTACAATTGCCCAAATGTTATTATTGGTAAGACTATTAGAATTAGCAGGGTCATTTTGATAAACCGTAAAACTTTCTGATGAAGAACGAATAAATTTATTTAAGGCTCCATTTCTGGTACCAACCCAAAAGACCCCTGAGCGATCTTCATACAATGCCGAAATCGAGTTATTACTCAAATTGATTGGATAATTAAGATCTATAAAACTGGTAAACAACCCCGTTTCTCTATCAAGGATATTCAACCCATTTAACGTACCAACCCAAAAAGTGCCCCGGGAATCTTCATAAAGTGATAACACCCAATTATTGCTTAAACTAGAAGATGATGAATTGACTGATGTAAAACTTGTAAAGGACTGCGCTTCAGTATTATACCTTAACAAACCTCCGGATTGTGTACCTACCCAAAGTACTTTTTGTTTGTCCTCATATAAAGTAACAATCCAGTTATCTGAAATCCTTGAGCTTCTGTCTCCTCCTCTCTGAAAATGTTTGATATCTCCACTTAACCGGTCGAATCTAAACAAACCTTGTTGTTCAGTACCAATCCAGATAAAGTCATTGCTATCTTTGAATAAGGTTGTAATTCGTGCCTCTCTCAGAGCAGTATTTTCATCCATTTGAGAATAAACACTGAACTCATTGTTTTCGGGATTTAAAATATTCAACCCACTTTGCGTCCCAACAAGGATCACACCTGCTTCATCTTCAAAAAGGGCGTTGATGTAATTATGACTAATTGATTTCTCGTCTTCATCATCATGAGTAAATCGCATAAACCGATCCTTTTCACGATCAAGTTTGTTTAGCCCTCCTCCTTTCGTACCAACCCAGATTGCTCCTTTTCTATCCTCAATAATACTCGAAATTTGATTACTGGAAATTGAGAATATATCGTAAGGGTCATTTCGGTAAACCTTAAATTCATAACCATCATACCTGTTTAACCCATCTTCAGTAGCAAACCATAAAAAGCCTCTGCTATCCTGAAGAATTGCATTAACGGTACTTTGAGACAGACCGTCCTGAGTTGTAATTTGTTCAAACCGAATGGACATTTCTTGTCCATTAACACCTTGAACCCCGATAAAAATTAAGAAAAGCGCTAACCTAAAAGCTTTTACCATACAAACTACTAGTACTCGTTTAAAGTCATTTCATTGTAACAAAGACTTTTGAAAAAGGGTAGTTAAATTATCTTATAAATTGAGATGGTTTAATAAATTAGTAGAAATCATACATCAAACCCAAAATAAGTATTGGAATTTGAAAAACAGATCCTTTCGATGTATGAATTTAATAAGTCAATGTTATCAGGAAGAAGTCCTTGCTCAACCTCATTACCTAACAAGTTGCATAAAATTCTACGGAAATAATCATGTCTTGGGTATGAAAGAAAACTTCTGGAATCGGTAGTCATCCCAATGAACTCATATAAAATTCCCATATTAGAAAGAGATTCGATCTGTCGCTCTATTCCATCTTTCTGATCAAGAAACCACCATGAAGGACCATGTTGTATTTTTCCCGGGATTGAACCATCCTGAAAATTCCCAATCATTGTAGAAAACAATTCATTATCACTTGGGTTACTATTATAAAGAATTGTTTTTGGTAGATTATTACCCGAATCTAACCTATTTAGCAACTTGGATAATGATTGAGCTATTGGAGCATCTCCAATAGAATCAAAACCAGCATCCTTCCCCACTTTCTTCATCATCCGGGAATTATTATTGCGAACCGGACCAATATGAAGCTGCATTACCCAACCTTTCTCTGCATCCATAATTCCGCAGTAATAAAGAAATGCAGATTTAAACACCTCTACATCACCTTCGTCAAGGATTTGCTTCTTCATAATCTTATCAAAAATTCCCGAAACTTTACTTTCAGAAAATGAAGCTGCATGAGGGCGTTCAATCCCATGATCTGAAGCCCTGCACCCTAACTCATCAAAAAAATCATGCCTGCTTTTTAGTGCATCCAGAAAGTGCTGAAAAGTAGTAATTTCAGTATCACTCACCTTTTCCAGGTTGCTAACCCATTCCCTGAATGTTTCCTTATTCTCGACTGCCATCCCATTATCAGGTCGGAAAGTAGGAACTACCTTAAATTCCTTTTCTTCATTTTTCAGCTGCAGATGATATTCAAGTGAATCCGTTGGGTCATCTGTAGTACCAACTACTTTTACTTTATTCTTTTTTAAAAGTGATTGAGTTGAAAATTCCGGTTTCCGAAGCAAATCATTACACTCTTCCCATACAGACTCCGCAGTTTCCTCACTTAGTAACCGGTTTGTAATCCCAAACGGATTTTTAAGCTCCATATGGGTCCAGTGGTAAAGTGGATTTCTAAGTGTTTTTGGAACTGTTCTTGCCCAGGCCAAAAACTTTTCTTTATCTGATGCTGCTCCTGTTATTAATAACTCATCTTCTCCACATGCACGCATTGCCCTCCATTTGTAATGATCTCCATCAAGCCATATATGCGTTAAGTTTCTGAAATTGATATCACCAGCAATTTCTTTTGGTGATAAATGGCAATGAAAGTCTATAATTGGCAAATCTTTTGCACAATTATGATATAAATTTTGTGCAGTTTTATTGAGTAGTAAAAAATCGTCGTTTATATACGCTTTGCTCATTTATGAATCTATTTCCTTTAATTGGAAAGTATATTAATTATCTTTTGTGTTTAAAAATCGAGTCTGAAATTTTCAAAAAGTAATGATATACTTGAAGTGAACAAATTTTACTCACTAACCAACATTTTTTTGCTCAATTAATGAAAAAAGTAGTCACATTCGGCGAAATCATGCTTCGCTTGTCCCCTCCCGGTTTTCAAAGATTTTCACAAGCTAATTCGTTTGATGTAATCTATGGCGGTGGTGAGTCGAACGTAGCTGTATCGCTTGCTAACTATGGAATTCCAACAGAGTTTGTAACCCGACTTCCTGATAACGATATCGGAGATTGCGCGTTAATGGAAATGAGAAAAAGAAATGTTGGAACTAGTCATATACTAAGGGGCGGAGAACGACTTGGAATTTACTTTCTTGAGACCGGAGCCGTTAGCCGGGGAAGTAAAGTGGTGTATGACCGGTCTCACTCTTCCATTTCAACCATTGAAAAAGGAACAATTGATTGGGAAAAGGTATTCGCTGATGCTGAATGGTTTCATTGGACAGGAATTACGCCTGCCCTTTCTCAAGGAGCGGCCGATGTATGTCTTGAAGCAATTAAAGCAGCGAATAAACTTGGTGTAACTGTATCTACTGACTTAAACTATCGGGCGAAACTTTGGAAGTATGGAAAAAATCCGGATGAAGTAATGCCTGCGCTTGTTGAAGGTTGTGATGTTATTCTTGGGAATGAAGAAGATGCTGAGAAACATTTCCATATTCATCCAGATTCGGTCGATATAACTCATGGCGAAACTATGGACGCTCAGGCCTACCTTTCTGTTTGCAAAAAACTAAAAGAACGCTTCCCAAGAGCAAAAAGGATTATTACTACACTTCGTGGATCTATAAGTGCCTCTCATAATTCATGGGCTGGCGTTTTGTATAACGGAGAAGAATTCCTTGAATCCAGAACTTATCAAATTACCCATATTGTAGACCGTGTTGGCGGCGGAGATTCTTTCATGGGCGGCTTGATCTATGGCTTACTTACTTATAAAGATGATGATCAGAAAGCGCTCGATTTTGCAGTGGCCGCCTCATGTTTAAAACATACCATTATTGGTGATGCGAATTTAGTTACTATTGAAGAAGTAGAAAAGCTAATGGGTGGTGACGCTTCTGGGAGAGTTGCACGATGAAATTCGAATACACCATGCGCTGGTATGGACCAAAAGATGATATTTCTCTAAGTGAGATCAAACAATGTGGGGCAACTGGAATTGTAACCGCATTACATGATATTCCTTATGGTGAAGTCTGGCCTGTTAAGGAAATCAGGAAAAGAAAAAAGATGATTGAGAAAGCCGGGATGAGGTGGTCCGTCGTCGAAAGTGTTCCGGTACATGAAGACATCAAAAAGAAAAGCGGAAATTACCTTGAGTACATTGAAAACTATAAACAGACTCTAAGAAATTTATCCGAGTGTGATATTTATACAGTCTGTTATAATTTCATGCCTGTTTTAGATTGGATTCGTACCGACTTAAATTATCGATTGGATAACGGCACCTATGCCCTTCGCTTCGATGCTACCCAATTTATTGCATTCGATTTGTTCATTCTGGAACGAGATGGTGCTACCGAACAATATTCAAAAGATACCATTGCAAAGGCAGAGGCTTACTACAAGCTTCTATCAAAAAAGCAGATCAAGGAATTAATCAGCAACATCATTGAAGGTATTCCTGGTGGTAAATCAGGTTTAACATTGGAACGAGTTCGTGAGATCATTGAGGAATACAAAGAATATGATCACGAAAAAATTCACGAACACTTACAGTTTTTTCTTGAGCAAGTAATCCCTGTTGCAGAGGATGTTGGGGTCTTGATGTGTATTCATCCCGATGATCCGCCCTACTCTGTATTTGGATTACCAAGGATTGTTGGGACAAATGCAGATATTGACCGACTTTTGAACGCTGTTCCTTCAAAATACAATGGTATAACACTTTGCACAGGATCCTACGCGGTTCGACCTGAAAACGATCTGATTGAAATTGTAAGTAAACATGCTGAACGAATTCATTTTCTGCATTTCAGGAGTATTCAAAGAGAACCGGATCAAAGTTTCTACGAAGCGAATCACTTAAAAGGAGACTCAAATATTGTTTCTGTGATGAATGCGGTGATTAATTCAGACAAATTACACCCAGACCTTCATATTCCGGTACGTCCTGATCATGGTCACAAAATGCTTTACGATATTCCAATGCATCATTATCCCGGTTATTCCTTAATTGGCAGACTTCAGGGGTTAAGCGAGCTTAAGGGAATGGAACAAGGGCTTCGTTATAACTTGAAAACATAAGTGAAGTTTAAAAGGATTTAGTGTTTATTAACTGAAATTTTTATTTAACACATGGCAAGATTTTCACGCATAGAAGTAGCATCGGTAATGGAAGAAACAGGATTAGTTCCTCTTTTCTTTCATCAAGAACTTGAAGTCAGTAAACAGGTACTGAAAGCTTGTTATAATGGTGGTGCAAGACTTTTAGAGTTCACAAGTCGTGGAGATTTTGCGCATGAAATCTTTGGCGAATTAAATAAATATGCCGCCAAAGAACTTCCTGAAATGATTTTAGGAGTAGGCTCTGTGACTGATGCAGCTTCAGCATCTTTATTTATGGGACTTGGTGCTAACTTTGTGGTAACCCCTGTTCTTAGGAAAGACATTGCCATTGTTTGTAATCGAAGAAAATTACTTTGGTCACCGGGCTGTGGCTCGCTTACCGAAATTGCCCAAGCTGAAGAACTGGGAGCTGAAATTATTAAGGTTTTTCCTGGCAGTTCCCTTGGACCGGATTTTGTTAAAGCGATCAAAGGTCCATGTCCCTGGACCAGTATTATGCCTACCGGTGGAGTTACTGCCGAAAAAGAGAATTTGGAAGCATGGTTTAAGGCTGGAGTAACCTGTGTAGGTATGGGTTCTCAATTAATTACTAAGGAATATCTGGCTTCAAAAGACTTTGACGGGCTGGAAAATCATATTCGCGCTACTGTTGAGCTTATCAAATCTATTCGAAATAAGTAATTCTATGCGAAATAAAATCACGGTATTACTATTTATTTTCGTAAGCGCTTTTCTGAGTAGCTGTTCAAAATCTTCCTCTACAAAAACCATTCATCTGGCTCATGCATTGAATACTAAACATCCTGTTCATTTAGGAATTACCAGGATGGCAGAATTAGTTGAGGAAAATTCTGAAGGTCGTTTAACAATAAAAGTATACCCAAACCAACAATTGGGAACCGAACGTGAAGCATTAGAACTTTTGCAGATTGGAAGCATCGGTATGACAAAAGTATCTGCAGCTGCTATTGAAAATTTTGTTCCGGAGCTCAGAGTTTACAGTCTCCCTTATTTATTCAGAGATGACGCACATATACAATCTGTTTTAAATGGAGAAATCGGGAAAGAACTTCTTCTAGCAGGTGAAGAGTACTGGCTTAGGGGTTTAACCTATTATGATGCTGGTAAGCGAAGTTTTTACACTAAAGACCAACCCATCCTTACTCCCGACGACCTCCAGGGTTTAAAAATTCGTGTTATGGAAAGTCAGATGTCAATGAGTATGGTTCGCAGTTTGAATGGCTCCCCTACTCCTATCTCATTTGGCGAATTATATACCGCTTTACAACAGGGTGTAGTAGATGGAGCAGAAAATAATCCTCCTTCCTATTTCTCTTCCAGGCATTATGAAGTAGCAAAATATTATAGCCTGGACGAACACCTGATGATTCCTGATTTACTGATTATTAGTACATTGGTTTGGAATAATTTGACCATACAGGAACAAGAATGGATTCAGGCAGCTGCAGATTCTTCTTCCAGCTATCAGTTTCAGGTTTGGGCAGAATCTGAGAAAGAAGCTCTTGCTGAAGTTGAGGTATCCGGAGTAGAAATTTTTTATCCGGATAAAGAACCATTCATGGAAATGACTTCCTCTGTCTATGAGCAATTCAAAGAAGCGGACCCGGAATTTTATCAATTAATTCAAAGAATTCGAGGTGCAGGACAGTGAAAAAAGTGGATTCATTCCTTGGGTATTTCCTCGCCTTTCTTATGGCGGTGATGTTGCTAAGCGTATGCTGGCAGGTGTTCAGTCGATATATTCTGTCTTCACCAAGTTCTTTTACAGATGAATTGGCACGTTATCTTCTAATCTGGATTGGGCTTCTTGGTGGAGCCTACGCTGCAGGGCAAAGCATGCATTTATCTATTGATCTGCTCCCATCAAAACTCGTGGGAAAAGCAAAGCAACGACTTCAATTAGTTATTCATGCACTGGTTATTGTTTTTGTTCTGGCTACTCTTGTATTTGGTGGCTTGCGATTGGTTTATATCACTTATTCACTTGGACAAACTTCTGCAGCCATGCAAATTCCTTTGGCATGGGTATATATCATTTTACCAATCAGCGGGATTCTTATCATCGCTTATAAAATCAGAGATATTGGAATTACATTAAACGCTAGTAACAACATTAAAACAGAAGAGGTCTGAGTATGGAGTTCACTGAGATTTTAATTCTGGTTGTTAGTTTTTTGGTGTTACTTGGAATTGGAGTCCCCATTGCCTGGAGTATAGGACTTTCGGGACTGGTAACTTTACTTGTTAGTGTAGATTCCATTGCTGCTTTTACCACTATTGCACAACGTATGGCTACGGGATTGGACAGCTTCACGCTTCTTGCAATTCCCTTTTTCGTATTAGCCGGTCAGCTTATAAATAAAGGTGGGCTCGCCCAGCGGCTTATCCGACTTTCAAAAAACCTGATGGGTGCTCTTCCGGGTGGACTTGCACATGTTAATGTGGTAGCTGCCATGTTATTTGGGGCTATTGCAGGTTCCTCTGTTGCTGCTGCTACTGCAATTGGCTCTATATTAGGTCCAAGAATGGAAGAAGAAGGATATACCAAAGAATTTGGAGCAGCAGTAAATATTACCTCTTCTACAACCGGATTACTTATACCTCCTTCCAACATACTAATTGTCTATTCACTGGCAAGTGGTGGAGTTTCTATTGCTGCGCTTTTTATAGCCGGATATCTACCCGGAATACTTACGGGTCTATTATTGATGCTAGTTGCTGCAATCTGGGCAAAATACCGGAAATTCCCTGTTGGAGAGCGAACTAAGTTTTCTGAATTAATTAAAAGTTTTATTGATGCAATACCTGCTCTTCTTCTTCTCATTATTGTAATTGGAGGAATTATCGCAGGAATTTTTACTGCTACAGAAGCCTCGGCTATTGCCGTTGTATATACTTTAGGATTAGGATTCGTTTACAGAGAACTAAAAGTAAAAGAGCTCCCCAAAATCTTTCTCGATTCTGTTTCCACTACTTCCATTGTGATGTTACTTATAGCAACTTCCATTGCAATGAGTTGGGTAATGTCTTTCGAGGAAATCCCACAGAATGTAACCGAAGCTTTACTATCTGTAAGTGATAATCCAATTATCATTCTCCTGATGATTAACTTCATTTTGCTGTTCGTTGGAACATTTATGGATATGACTCCGGCAGTATTGATCTTTACTCCAATCTTCCTTCCAATCGTAATGGAAATGGGAATTGATCCGATTCACTTTGGAATCATTATGATTTTAAATCTTTGTATTGGATTGTGCACTCCTCCGGTAGGTTCTCTTCTGTTTATAGGGGTTGGTGTGGCAGGAACCTCAATCACAAAGGTAGTCAAACCTCTCCTTCCTCTTTTCATTGCTATGATAGTAGCATTGATGCTTATTACTTTCTTCCCTCAAATAAGTCTTTGGTTACCAAGTGTATTTGGGTTTTAAAAAAAGCCAACCCTTCCGGATTGGCTTCTTTATGATAAGCTACAAGTTCTGGATATATAGCTACTTTATTAAAGTCATTCGTTTGGTTTCTGTAAATCCATCTGCTCTTAAACGATAGAAATAAATCCCTGATGATAGTTCAGAGGCATTGAAATCAACGTTGTAATTACCCGCAGGCCTCACTTCATCCACTAAACTAGCTATCTTCTTTCCGGCTAGATCAAATACTTCCAGAGAGACTTTGGATTGATTTGGTAGTTCAAATGAAATCTGAGTATTTGGGTTAAAAGGATTGGGATAATTCTGAGCAAGTTTGAATTTACCAGGTACTTCTGAATCAGGATATAAACTTGTTGTCTGACAAATATTAAGTGCCGCATCTCCTTCCCCGGTTGGAGCAAAGAGCGCATTTGAAATTGCAATTTTATCTAAGGTTGCTCCATCTTCTCTATATCCGATGGTAAGCAAGTTATCACCCGCATCAAGATCATAATTCCCAAACTGAACCCATTCCCATCCACTGGTTACTAATCCGTTGTATAGTTCAAATTCACTGCCATTGACAGAAATCCAGAACGAATCATCATCAAAAGTTGGATTATTAAGTCTTCCATAGATGGAATAATTACCACTACTATCGACACTAAAAGGAAGATATATACGTCCACTACTATCAGCCGGAGCCGAATTCAAACTTTGAATACCTGGTTTCACAGTAACATATTTTCCGTTTGAAGCTTGCCCATCATCTACAACATTCCAGTTATCTCCAATCTCAGCACATTCCGGTTCATAATAAATGGTTGAATAAGTTGGCTGAGCAAATACCGTATCAGCCCCGGTAAACAAACTTAGATCTACCGATTCCCCAAGTTTATTATACCCGGCAATATTTGGATGAAGAAAATCATTGGAATATTCCTCCAGCATTCTTATCGGATTCTCAGGATCACGAAGGGCTTCGTCAAAATCGATAACTCCATCAAAATTTCCAGAAGTTCTTATCCAATCATTAACTTCCTGCCTTACTGCTTCACGAGCTGTTGAATAATATCCGTTCCCATTAAACGGGGTAATCGTTGCTCCATAAATTCGGATATTTCTGGAATGAGCTTGTGCAATAAGAGCCCGGTAGGAATCTATTACCGTTGATGCCGGCGCATTTCCTCCAATATCATTCACACCGTAAAAAATTACTGCGAATCTAATACCAGGCTGATCAAGCACATCACGTTCGAAACGACTTAATCCCGAAGTAGATACCAGAGTTGCTCCAATTCCCATATTCAAAACACTTATATGAGAAGTTGAAGTATCTGCGAGTAGGCGTTCAGAGAAAGTATCCGGCCATTTATTTCTTCCATCATGAATGCCATACCCGTCTGTGATTGAATTTCCCAGCACACCCACAGCTCCTGCTTTCTCCGGCGCTTTCACTTCTATTGAATTAATGGTATACCAACGTTCAACAACTGTTGGACCTGAAAATTCCTCGGATGTTGATTGATCACCTTCAAGAATATATGAATCAGTTCGGGAACCATAGTGAAAGGTCATCTCAGAATTTGTTTCAATAGCTCCATAAAAGATAGTAATAGCAATGTGTTCACCCGGGTTTAAATCAAAAGCGACAGGATCTGATCTGATTTCATCATACGCATCAATAGTAACCGATTCACTTCCATTGAAAGTCAACGGTGTTAATGTAGAGGAATTGATTACACTGGTACTGCTATCAACAGAAACAGCGATGTTCACTGAGTTAAAAGTAACAGGGGTAGGACTTGTTCTGTTTGAAAACTTAACCCGGAGGGTGTCTCCCCCAATAGAAACACGAACAATTTGCCGTAGTGTATTATTGGCCAAAAATGGTGCCGGCGGGGTATTATTATCTGCGGCATAAGGAGAAGTACTCCAGGTAGCTACCCATTTTGCATTTTCAGATTGAGCTTGTGCAGTATTAGTTGCAAAACCAATAAAAACTAACAAGCTGGCTGACAAGATTTTGAATACTGGTTTTTTAATGATAGAAATGAGTGAGTGAGACATCAATTTCGATGGATGTTTTATTGTTCCTGAGGTAACTCCAACATGTTCCTACAGAAGATTTATTTTCAATAAAAAGTGTAAAAAATACACCTAATCAGCAAATTAAATTTTTTAGCAATAAAAAAGCTAACCTGAATTTCTTCAAGTTAGCTTTTTATTTCTTTATTCACTTCTGAGACTTTTGACTGGATTTTCAGTTGCAGCTTTAAAGGATTGAATACTTATCGTAAGAGCTGCAATCACCATGGAAATAACCAAAGCAATAACAAAAGGTGTGATTTCCAAATCAATACGATACCTGAAATTAGAAAGCCATTCCCTGAGTAAGAACCAGGCTATTGGCAAGCCAATTATGTTTGAAATTAAAATCCACTTCAGAAAGTCTTTACCCAATAGCATACTTATTCCCTGAGTTGTTGAACCAAGTACTTTTCGAATGCCGATTTCTTTTCTTCTCTGTTGAACTGTGAACACCGATAAAATAAATAGCCCTAATGCGGCTATTGAGATAGCTAAAATTGAAAAATGGCGGATAATTCGTGCCAAGGTCTGCTCAGTGCTATATTGTTGAGCAAAGGAATCATCCAGAAATGAGTAATCAAATGGAGTACTGGAAATTAGTTCTTCCCACGTACTTTCTAATCCTGAAATAGTAGCGTTCATATTTTCTGTTGCTACTTTTACAGAAATAATAGGTAATGAACGTGCATAAAGCATGATGAGGGGCTCTACCTCATGTTTTACTGTAGCAAAATGAAAGTCTGACGCAACCCCCACTATTTCCAGAGTAGTCGGATTATTTCCGGTTGCCCCAAAAGTGAGTGTCTTACCTACCCCGTCCTCCCAATCTAGCATTCTTAGAAAAGCTTCATTAACAATTGCAGATCTTCCTGAATCCGAAAAAGCTTCTGAAAAATTCCTGCCTTCTGCCATTTCCACACCCATAGTGGGTATATATTTTTCATTGATATTAGTAATACTGCTTATAATGTTTTCATCTGTTGATATTCCTTCGGGAGTAACACCTGTACGACCATAACCGGAACCAATTTGTGAGGAAGTAGCACCCACCGAAATTACTCCCGGAACCTTTTCCAACTCTTCGTAGAGTGTTACAGACAGCTGAGGGTTATTAACCTGTCCCGTATTTAAAGTGATAATTTGCTCGCGTTCATATCCCAAATCAGCATTAAAAATAAACTGCATTTGCTGGTATACCACCAATGTCCCGGCAAGCAGTGCCACAGAAATCATAAATTGCAAAACAACAAGCGAATGTCTTAATAGAGAACCTCTTGAACCGGCATTAAAACTCCCTTTCAATACTACAGAAGGGGTAAATGAGGACAACACAAGTGATGGGTATATACCTGACAAAAAACCGATTAGTAGTATCCCAGAAACTGAGAATATGATAAATGAAGGATTTAACAACCAGGCAACATCTGCATATCTGGAATACGTGTCATTAAAAAATGGTACCGTTATGTATACAATAAGTATCGATACTGCAAAAGCTAAGACAACCTGAAAAACGGATTCGGTGAGATGCTGAGAAATTAACTGACCTCTAACTCCTCCTGCTACTTTTCTGATTCCGATTTCTTTGGCTCTGGATGCAGATCGAGCTGTAACCAGATTCACATAATTAAAACAAGCCAGTACTAACACTAAAAAACCAATTGCAGACATTATAAACACATTACTCATATCGCTTTTTCGATTGTTGATTTCAAATAATACATCCGATGAATTGAGATGGATATCTTCAAGCGATTGTAAGGTTGGATAAAACATTTCGTACCCACCGTTATCCATCGCTATTTCCCTTAATCTATCTGCATAAGGAGTGACGTCTCTGGGTTGATCAAAAAGTACATATGTTTGAACACTGATAGAATTCCATGATTGTAGAAACTGAGCAAAACCTTGCTGATCAGGAGTAGGAACCAGAGCCTGAAGTATTTCAAACTGAAAATGTGAACTTGGAGGAACATCTTCCATGACCCCAACTATCTCGAATAAAGTTCCTTGCTGATCTTCAATAGATTTACCTAAAACAGCGTTTGTACCAAATACTCGCTGAGCAAAATCCTGTGTTACAACCACTGTTTGAGGCTGAGTGAGTACATCTTCATAATTTCCTTCTAATAATTCGAAACTGAATATTTTAAAAAAGGCATTTTCTGTAGAATATCGACCATCAACAGAATAAAACTGATTTTCATATTTAATTGGAGTAGTACCCTGACTCATTATTCGGGTCGTTTCAACAATCTCAGGTATGTTGTCTTTCATTGCAGTTGCCAGCGCTGGGTATGAAACACCTACTCTTTGTGAAGAAACCCCGCGTGCTTTATCGATCGTTGCTACTCTGGCAATTTTGTCATAGTTGGAGTTGAACTTATTAAAACTCAAGTCTTCCCAAACATATAATCCCAGAATGATGAACGCGGAAATACCCAGAACAAGTCCAACCAGGTTTACAGCGGTATATCCTTTATACTTGATAATATTTCGCCATGAGGTAAGTAAATAATTCTTAAACATAGTTTATCCTTTAGATTGAAAGGAAACCCGAAAGCATCCTAATAGCAGATGACCGCTAAGATTATACTGATATGACGAATCAACTCTCAGATAGTCTCGAAAAAAGGTGTAAATGAGATGTAAAAAAATCCATTCTGAATTGCTTCAGAATGGATTGTAAAAAAACAACAATACCTCTCTTATTTAATAAGAGTCATTCTTTTAGTTTGAACGAAACTTCCTGCTTGTATTCTGTAAATATAAATACCTGAAGAAAGCTGGCCGGCATTAAAAGTAACGGTATGTTGACCTTGTTGTCTATGGCCATCAACAAGTATTGCTACTTTCTGTCCAACTAAATTAAATACCTCAAGTACAACATTTGACTGTTGAGGTAGCTCAAATGAAATTTGAGTACTCGGATTGAATGGGTTTGGATAGTTATTTGAAAGAGTAAAGGTATTTGGAGCCTGAGTTTCTTCCTCATTGTTATCATCACCCCCATCGGTAATTAAATCACTCTCACTATTTCCTGGAACTTTAGATACTCCGGAACTTCCAATTGAGACTGCTCCACCAGCAGACGTTATTGTAACTGTTCCAGTTGCTTCAATAGTAAGTGTTGACCCACTAACAACCCCAATATCTTCATTCAGGGTAAGATTGGAATAAAGAGGAAGTGAAACGTTTGACATTTCATTCCCAAGAGTAGCCCCGTGTTGTTCAATGGTATAAATTAAAGCTTGATAAGCATTAACTCTGCCATAACCCATTTCATTATTCCAGGTTAATCCAGAATGTTCTCCAGCACTAGCCGTATATGTGTAGCCCCCGACTTTTTCAGCTGAAGACTCAATAGCATACCTCACTTCTTCATGTGTTAAATCTGGGTTAATGGAAATAATAAGTGCAGCTATGCCAGATACAAAAGGTGCAGCCGAAGAAGTACCGTTAAAATCAGAAACATAGTCTCCAGCTGTCCCGGAAGAGGTATTATACCCATTCGTTCCTTGGCGATCAGTAGTATATATCTTTACTCCTGGGGCAACAACATCTAAACCTGTTCCGTAATTGCTTCCCCACCAATTTTCGCCGTCACAGGAAGAAGGAGATTTCCTTTCATCGCACATGCTCACAGCTCCTACTGCAATCACATCTGAATTTCCGGATGGGTATCTTATTGAACTATTGTTATCGTTATGTGTTATAAACACAATAACAGTGCCCAAACCACCTCTTCCATAAGTAACTGCCTCATCTATGGCATCATCAATATATGATGAACTTAGTCCATTATGTGACCATGAATTATTAATAACATCTGCTCCATTATCCCAGGCAAAGTTGAAACCATCTGCCACTTCGGCCGGTGTATTGACTCCTAACGTTAATTCATTACTTATTGACATCAATGGGCTAGAAGGAGCTACACCTGCGATTCCAAGGCTATTATTTGCTTCGGCGCCAATTATTCCAGCTACTGCTGTTCCATGATTTCCTTCTATAATACTTGGTGAAGTCGCATTCTCTGTATCATAACTCGAGGATGACATATTTGACATATCAGGATGATCAAGTTCTATTCCATGATCAAAAACTGCTACTATTACATCTGAATCTCCCTGAGTTATATCCCAAGCATCCTCGATTTGAATATCGCTACCTGAAGTACCGCTATATTGACCTGTGTTAACCAGCCCCCATTGCGAGCTAAAATATGTATCATTAGCACTTTGAGTTAAATTAGTTACCATTAAATCAGGTTGTGAAGCTTTGAAAATACCGGTTTCAAAAAATAGATTGGCCATTTCAAGTGCATTTCCTTTTGAATCCCTGTCACAAGCTAAAGTAAACCATAAAGGCATAAATCTGTTAGAACCTACAATTTCTACACCATTATTAATCGCCAGCTTTTCAAGTTCTAGGATGTCATCAGGCTTTTTTAGCTTAACATAAAATAAGTGAGATAGTCCCAGTTCATCTCCATCCTCAGAAAAAAAGAAAGGGGCTATATATTTTACTTCTTCTATATCAAGTTTTTCAGATTGATTTACATCAGAAACTATTGTCCAGTTAGAAGTCCCATAAGACTGGCTCTTATTATATAAATTTAAGGTATTTCTTAAGTTCAGATTTTTTATTTCTCCTATTTTAGAAATTGAAATCCGAAGTCTTTCGGACAAATTTTGTTTTTCTAATCCCGTTTCTATCAGCACATAATTTTTAGTACTGTTAAGAGACAGGGGTTTTTTCTCATTTTTGTACCAGTAATAATACTCATTACTTTGAGCGTCGATTTTTATTGGTACAAACATAAAAACTGCAACAAAAAAGAGCAGTACATGTTTGAAATTTTTCATAATTAACCTACTAGAAGGTTGATATTTAAAATATTTTGAGGTTCAAAATGACCTTAGTACAAAAAGTGCATAAAACACTTTCAGATTTAATGAGTTCTTAACTCTTGATTCAATCTTTACCCAGCTTGAGTTGTAATTCCTCAATTAGCTTTTGTTGTGCTATAGTATGAAGAATCAATTCTTCGATCTTCAGTAACAATTTTTCATTCATTTCTGCGACTTTAATTCCATTTGCTTCAACATCGAGCGCAGAAGGAATACCAGGTAAATGCCCATTTTTTTCAATGAAAGCCTCTAATTCTGCCAGTGGCATCAAGTAGTAATCTTTTTCAAATACGTAATCTGACCAGCCAGATGGTTGAACAACTACTTCTTCTGCTCTGATTGTACCTAATACATCCAGCTCATTATCAGGGGTAGTAGTACCTATTCCGACATTTCCATTCGAGTTCAATACAGTAATTCTTGTAGTTCCTGAAGTTCTGAGCTGAAGATTTTCATCATAGCTTCCAATCAAACCTTCGTTTACTCTTATTTCTTTATCAAAATAGTATCGGGCTCTGTCTGTATTGAAATGAGCCCAATTTGTATTTTTTGGACCAATATCCATATATCCATAACCTGTACTTACTCTAACTGCTCCGCTCTGATTCCCTCTAATACTTCCATTCACATGGAGTTTTTCACTTGGAGATGTAGTTCCTATTCCAAAATTTCCATTGTCTTTTACCCTCATCCGTTCAGAACCATTTACAGTCAATGAGAAGTGATCATGATCAATTACATTCATTATCCAGGCTGTTCCTCCTCCGGTTCCCCCTTTTAAAATTGCAGAAGTTCCGCTTGGAGCTGGTAAATATCTGCTTATATGTACTCCAGAGCTAGTAAACTTCATAAATTGTTGTGAAGAATAGCCCACAGTTCCAACATGCAGTAAATCTGTAGGACTAGTAGTTCCGATTCCAACATTCCCGGAACTCGGAAATGTATTAGTTTGTGCAATCATAAGAGTAGAAGTAAGACTTATAACTACTATCAGGCTTAATAGATTTGCTAACTTTTTCATGATGTTCTCCCATTTGTTATTTGTTAAACTCAGTAATTTTATCACTAAGTTATTATATGAGTGAACTTTATGAATATTGTTACATTAAGAATATAAACTTAAAGCATTGATTGACTTACACTTAGATATATATAGTATATGATATACATATAAAAAAAGCCAAACAGATACACTATTCGGCTTTTTATAATTGTGGAGGTGCGGGGAGTCGAACCCCGGTCCGAAAAGGTAAACCTGCAAATATCTACATGTTTAGTTACTGATTAAATTTCGCAAGAAGCCGAGCCCGGTAACCAAGCGACTTCTCACTATTCTGTGAAAGATTCACGCAATTAAGACAGAAAACCGAATTACGCTATCCTATCTTGTATGGCGTTCAGTCTGGCAATGATAGGCACTTAACCAGAGGAACGGCTCAAGCAGTTTATGCTGCTAAGCGGTATGAATAATTGTTGTCAATTATTTTTGTATCCATAATGGATGTTTTACGAGAACCATTGGACATCCTCGACATGCAACCTGCGGTGTTACTCATCCCGTCGAATCCAGTACACCCCCAGTATGTCAAATAACAGACCTCAAAAATACAAAAAACAATACTCTTTATTAAACAGGTTTAGTTAATAGTTATTGGTTAATGGTTCATCTATTTTCCAATAACCATTAACCAATAACTAAACGGCAATGAAATTCGGTAGCGTCTCCAATCCAGAAGAAATAGACTTTACTCTTCCACAAGACCACCCTGATACTCTTAAAATTCTTAATCAGGGAAACTCTGAAAATTTTGAAGCTTTTGTTGGATGTGCAAAATGGAATAAAGCGGATTTAAAAGGTTTTTATCCTCGTGGTACAAAAGACGAACTACAATATTATTCACGACAGTTTAACTCTATTGAATTAAATGCCACTCATTATCGAATTTTCGGATCGGAAGTTGTAGAGGGATGGAAAGATAAAACTCCGGATGATTTCAAATTTTTCCCTAAAGTGGTAAATAGTATCAGTCATTATAAACGTCTAAAAGGTGTAGAAGCTCTCATTGAAGAATACACCCTCCCCATCCGGTCCTTCGAACATAAACTGGGTATGATTTTCCTACAGCTCAGGGATGATTTCAAACCTAAGGATATGGATCGGATTCGCTTATTTCTTGAAGCCTGGCCAAAAGATCTGCCCTTAGCAATAGAACTCCGACATACAGATTGGTTTAATGATGAAGCAGTAGCCAATCAAATTTACCAACTCTTTGAAGAATTTCAGGTTGCTAATATTATCACAGACACAGCCGGTCGCAGAGATTTATTACATATGCGACTAACAACACCAGTTGCTTTTATAAGGTATGTTGGAGCCAATCACGAAAGTGATTACCCCAGACTTGATGATTGGGTTTATCGTATAAAAGAATGGAAAGATCTTGGTCTTGAAAAACTATATTTCTTTGTTCATCAAAATATTGAGAAAGAATCTCCCCTACTTTCCGCACACTTTATAAAACTTCTGAATAAGGAATTAGGAACTTCTTTAAAAATACCGAACGAAAATATCGCTCAACCGGGTTTAGGGTTCTGATAAAAAAACAATTTCTTCACATTAAAATGTGAATTTCTTTCTAACTTTTTGATTCTACCTTCGTGTAAGTCGCCAATTAATTACGGTTCATAAGGTTATGGTAAATAAAATATGGGTGTGTTTTGCGTTAATTTTAGCAGGCACATGGTCGAGTGAGGCAAGACAATCAGCATCTGTTAACGGATATGTTAAAGATGCTCAGACCGGGGAAACACTAATAAGCGCCAATGTTGCATTCCTTGAAAATAACCGGGGAGCATCAACAAATACTCTGGGATATTTTACTATTACCAATGTGCAACCAGGCACTTATACACTTGCAGCTTCTTATATCGGGTACAAACTCTTTCAACAGGAAATAACCTTGTCTTCTGGTGAAAATCTAAGAATTGATATTGAGCTAATCCCGGATTTTGTACAAGGCGAAGAAATTGTAGTGGAGTCTGAAGCAGAAAAAGAAGAACTCAAGTCTATTGGAACTGCTCAGGTAAAAACTGAACTTATAAAAGCATTACCGGCTATTTTCGAAGCGGATGTATTTCGTTCAATTCAATATTTACCGGGAGTAAAAGCAGCCTCCGACTTTTCAAGTGGATTATATATCCGTGGTGGAAGTCCGGATCAAACTCTTATTCTGCTTGACCGAACTACCGTTTATAACCCAAGTCACTTTTTTGGATTCTTTTCTACTTTTAATCCCGATGCCATAAAAGATGTACGTTTATACAAAGGCGGTTATCCTGCCGAGTATGGAGGTCGCCTGGGATCTGTTCTTTCTATTTATAATAAAGATGGAAACAGTAAAGAAATGTCCGGTACAGTTACCTTGGGGATGCTCGCTTCACGTGCAGCAATTGAAGGTCCATATAAAAAAGGATCTTATATGTTTGCTGTACGTCGTTCCACACTGGAGCCTTTGTTGGCAGCGCTAAGACAAAACACCGATAATATCCCTTCTCTGTTCTACTTTTATGACTTCAATGGGAAAATTACACTTAACGCTTCTAAAAACAATAAATTTTCTCTTGCCGCTTATACCGGTACAGATAAAGTCGTCTTCCCTTTTGCTACTGATGCTGAGTTCATACTTAATTATGGAAATCAAACTGTAAGTGGTAATTGGACTCATATTTTTAATGAAAAACTATTTTCGAATTTTGTATTAACCGGATCAAGATATTTTAATTTCCCGGAATTTGAGTTTGGAGGAACACCATTTACCAGAGAAAACAATATTTATGATTACTCTCTAAAATCTGACCTCGAATACTTACCAAATGAAAAACATCAGATTTCAACTGGAATATGGGCCGGAGTATTTACTCTTAATCTTCAGGACAGATTTGATAATCAGGACAGTTTTAGTTCACGAATTCATTCCAGGTATGGTTCTCTTTATATTCAGGATACGTGGCAACCAAATGATCTCTGGAAAATAATAGGAGGTTTAAGAGCAAACTATTTCTCTGATGGTGACTATTTAAGAATTGAACCAAGACTTTCTGTAGAGCATAAGCTAACCGAACGCGTTAGGTTACAAGCCGCATATGGACGTTATAACCAGTTCTTTACACTAATCACCAATGAAGCTTTTTCAGGATTTGATATCTGGTTAACAAGCGATGACGGAATCAATCCTGCGTATGGAGATCAATATGTAATAGGTGCAAAAACCATTCCTTTTGAAGATTACGGATTAGATATTGAAATCTATTATCGTAGTATGGAAGATCTTTTCGAGCTCGATCCTTTTCTACCAGACCCGGCCGGATTAGCTTATCCTGATTTATTCCGAATAGGAACCGGTTACGCTTACGGTATGGAAGTAATGTTCGAAAAACAGGTTGGTCGACTTAATGGATTCATCGGGTACACACTTGGGTATACCTGGCGTAAATTCCCTGGTTTTAATGTGGCTCCCGGTGATGAAGATAACCAGGCAAGGTTCTACCCTCCCAAATATGATCGAAGAAATGATGTCAATCTGATTCTGAATTATGATCTGAGTAGAAAATGGAAGGTTACAAGTGCCTGGGTTTATGCAACAGGTCAGGCTTACACTCTTGCATTGGGACGTTATGCCAGATACGACGATCCTTTTTCCAGTGGAGATCCGATTGACAATTTTACGGTTGGAAAAGTTAATGCTTCACGTCTGCCGAGCTACCACAGATTAGATCTGTCTTTCTCCCGGCGTGGTACTTTCTTTAACATTGGAGAATCTGAATTACAGCTCCAGATCATCAATGTTTATTCACGCAAAAATGTATGGTTCCAGAGCTTTGATTTTGAAGAAAACCCTGTTGTTAGAAATGACGTGAATCTTCTGCCAATACTACCAACTGTCTCTTACACAGTTAAATTCTAAGCACCATGAAAAAACTAATTCTACTTTTTTTTCTTACTTCCGGAATCTATGCTGGATGTGACATCTACCCACAGGATGATTATGTGGAAGAATATGTAGTTGAATCTTACATCGTAGCTGGTAGAAATTTGCAGCAAGTCCGGCTTTCCACAACTGGCGAAGCTTTTGAATTTTACAGCTTCGAGAGTACAGCCGTAGCCGGTGCAACGGTGCAGATTAATCTGTTAACTCCAAATGGAAATGGTGTTGAGCAAACCTTTGCCTACCAAATGGCATCTCAAGGTATCTACACTCCTACTGTAGACCATTCCGTCCTACCGTCAAGAACGTATCAGCTTTCCATTTCTGTTCCGACAGGGAGTGGATTTGATGAAATTAATGCAACTGCAATTGTACCTGGTAATTTTGATGTAATAGCTGGGATTCAGGATACCCTGATATATCAAGCTTCTGAACAACTTGAAGTCACTTTATCAGAAAGTTCGTATCCTGGCAGACAAAACGTCTACATTTTTAATACTTTGGCTCTTAACCCGATTGAAGAAAATCTCACTCCACTGTACGCAGATTTTTATGACAATGATATATCAGTAGATGAAAACGGAGAAAGAGATGATGACCTGTTAGAGGAATTTTCAAATACCTCTTCAGGATTACTGAATGCTGGAAATTTTACTATTAATAATGATGGTTCTATCACTGTTCGTTACCCTTGGCTGGCAGTTGCCTTTTTTGAGGAAAACGAAATTGTAGCAACTACTGTAGATGATAATTTATACGATTTTATTCGATCAGCTGACGTTCAGTTTGGTGGGTCTACCCTATCCCCTGGTGAAATACAAAATGTGATTACCCATGTTGAGGGAGGAATAGGACTATTTGGTGCTATGGCTTCTGATACTATCCGAACCTATTTCAAAAGAAATCCAAATTTCTAATTTTTGCAATTTTATTCCTGTTGGTTTGTTAGTTTAAACACATGAATATTGCTCTGAAATTATTACTACTTGTATTATCAGCCTTCTTTGTTCTACCTGTTTACTCACAACAAACCGGGGAATTTGAAATAGCACGGGTAAAATATAGAGGTGGTGGCGATTGGTATAATGATCCTTCTTCCCTTAATAACTTAATTGCATTTGCTAATCAGAATATGCCCATATCCATTGATCCCAACTATAAAGATATTGCTCTGGGAAGTTCTGAAATCCACTCATACCCTTTTCTTTTTCTTACCGGACATGGGACAATTACCGCAAATAACACAGAAGTGCGGAATCTCAGAGTCTATCTGGAAAATGGAGGTTTTCTCTATGTAGATGATGACTACGGGCTGGATGAGCATATAAGGGATGTATTAAACAGGGTTTTTCCTGATGAAGAATTAATGGAACTGCCTTTTAATCACCCTATTTATAATCAGGTTTTTGATTTCCCAAGTGGACTTCCAAAAATTCATGAACATGATAATGAAAATCCAAGAGGATATGGTTTATTCAGAAATGGAAAACTGGTTGTGTATTATACCTACGAATCCAACTTAGGCGATGGCTGGGCTGATCCTGAAATCCATAATAACCCAGCAGAAGTAAGAGAAAAGGCGTTGAAAATGGGTGTAAATATTTTAGTATATGCTTTAACGCGTATTTAATATCTTGTTGCTTTATACATTAGCACAAAAAAATTATTTATGATTACTCCTTATCTGTATTTCCCGGGAAATTGTGAAGAAGCCATTAATTTTTACAAAGGGGTTTTTAAGGGTGAGATTACCTATTTGCAACGTTTTGGCGAAGCAAATATGCCCGTTGAAGAAGAATACAAAGACAAGATTATGCATGCCACGTTGGAATTTGATGGTGGTCGGTTACAATTCTCGGACGGCGCTCCACATAAAGAAATTAATCCCGGAGATAATGTGCATTTGAGTTTATCATTCGATAACGAAACAAAAATGAGGCTTACCTGGGGGAAATTAATAGAAGGTGGAAATGTGCATATGGAACTTCAGGATACTTTTTGGGGAGCAGTATTCGGTCAACTTGAAGATAAATATGGAACTCGATGGATGTTTAATTTTCAAAAGGAAGAAAGCTAACACCTATTAGCTTTTGTTCTTCATCTTATACTTAAACACCTTCTCATTCACAATATTTTCAGAAAAACCTTCCGGATCAGGGTAAAAATCACCTGAGTCCATATTTTCTCTTAGCGAGATTTTTGACTTTACATCTGCCTGAGCTTCAGTGATTTTTCTTTTTTCATCTTCTGAAGCCGTTTTATACTTTTCTGACAGCTCAGTAAGTTTATTCTTAAAGAAAGTTAGCTCGAGTGTTTTTATGGTACTTTTAGCTGTCCTGTAAGGGTTTTTATCTTTCTCATATTTCAACCCGATTTTTTCGTGATGGCGCTCACTGGTGGTATGTTGTTCCAGAAGTACATCACCAACCAGCCTCGGAAAAGGATCTGGCTTCCTGGAATAATACTCTACCGAAACTTCCTCTTCCACCTTATATCGTTCAACAATATCATTGTAAAACACCCGAAGCTCTTCGTCCTCTATAAGCCGATCATTAGTTAATGAACAAATGTACTTCACCATATCTTTACCGTAGGTAATCATTAACCGGATTAACTCCTTTTCATAGTGTGGTTTTTTTTGCATCGAAGGCGATGGACGATTGACCACAGACGAACGCTCTTCACGTTTAGACTCAGTGGTCGTTGGTCTTTCGTCATCCGTCGCCACTTCCTGCCTGAACTGCTCTCTTTTTTTAGATCTTTGTTCCTCTCTTTTTTTATCAGATAATACTCTTTCTAATTCTACAAACAATTCGCGGTCAGTTCCTCTTCTGTATTTTTGTGTTTTTTGATGAAGATGCTGTACATAAACCTGTCTTTGAATTGATTCCTTAATGTTAGCTATGGCTTCGAGGACTTCAGTTATCACTTTACTCTGTTGAGCAGGGTTTTCCATCCTTCCTTCTTCCTCTGCTTTCATGATTAAGAAATCCACAAAATCAGCTCCCTCATCTTTTATTAACTCGAGAAAGGATTCCTTACCAAATTGTTTTACAAATGAATCGGGATCTTCACCGTCTGGCAGTTCCAATAACTGAACTTCCATTCCTTCCGCTAATGCGATATCAATTCCACGTTTCATTGCGTTTTGACCAGCGTTATCAGCATCATAAATCATGATAATCCGATCTCCATATCGATGCAGTATTTTCATCTGACCGGGGGTGAGTGCTGTACCGGAACTTGCAACTACATTTGAAATTCCATGTTGGTTCAGGGTAATAACATCAGTATAGCCTTCAACTAATATTACCTCTTTATTCTTTCGAATTTCGTTCTTCGCAAAGTTTACCCCATACACTACTTCACTTTTATTGTAGACTTTAGTCTGTGCCGAATTGATGTACTTTGCGGTCTTTTCATTTCCTAAAACTCGTCCGGCAAAACCAATTACCTGATTCGTTGGGTTGAAAATCGGGAACATCAATCGCCCACGAAAAGTATCGTAAAATCCGTCTCCCCTTTGACTAGGCTTGATTAAATCAGCTTCAACCAAATATTGCTCGTCAATTCCTGCATTTTTCGCCGCTTTCCAAAGGTCTTCCCCACCTGAAGGTGCATATCCTAAACCAAAACTCTTGATTACAGCCAAAGGATAGCCTCTTTGTTCAAGGTAATCAATTGCTTTTTTTGCATTTGGATTTTCAATAAGATTCATATAGAAATAACGTCCTGCAAACCTAAGCGCATGATAGATACCTTCTCGCAACTGATTCGCTTCATTTTGCTCGGGACTTTGCTCTTCTTCCGGAATAAAAACTCCATAACGATCAGCTATCTGTTTAACTGCTTCTGTAAACCCAATTCCTTCTTGATCCATCACAAATTTGAATACATCACCAGATTCCCCACATCCAAAGCACTTAAAAATACCCAGTCTGGGAGTTACATGGAAAGAAGGAGTCTTTTCATTGTGGTATGGACATAAGCCTGTAAAACCACTTCCTGAACGTTTCAGCTTTACATAGTCTGAGACTACCTCAACAATATCAGCGGCTTCACGTACTTCTTCTTTTTTAGAATCTGAGATCATTCACACAATATAAGATTTGTAAAAGCCTTAATTAAAAATAAAGTTATCTTTTTACTCAATAATATTTTTTTTGTGAAGCGATACTATTTATCATTTTTTCTAATTGTTATCATTTGTTGTCTGAACTCTGGATTTATTAAAGCCCAGAATAATACTCACTTGACTATGGGTATTTCAGATTATTATTCGAAAGACGAAATCGTTTCGAATTCAGTTTTTGAAGGTTTTACTACCAAGTTTACTGCAACACATACCCGGGGTTTAAATCATCACTTTTATTTCCATCATTTGTTTGGTGAACTGTATTCAGATCAGGATCACCTTTGGCAAATGTTCTCTACCCAACTTTCCTATTCATTCCTCCCTGTAATTTTTGAGAATTCAATAGGAATTAACTCTACCGGTTTTTCCCTTTCAACAAAGGGAATGTGGATTAACTCTACTTTTTATTCTGGCAACACTTCAAGAACTGGTCGTAAAAGTGGTTTTTTAAACTCAGCATTATCGCTCATCCATCTTTCCGAAATAAACATTACTGGCAAAATTACTTCGGAACTGAATATTGAAGTACCTGTAATTTATTACACCTTGAGGCCCGGATATTCAACTCTTGATCCTGATCAGACTATTGGAAATGGTGCCACTGCATTTAATGTAGCCAGATCTGGTAAGTTTAGGAGTATTTTAAATCAGCCTTCTTTTCAGATCGGATCTGATTTCTTTTATTCACTAAAAGAAAATTTCTTTCTAAAAGTAGGTTTTCGTTACCATTTTTTGAAAATTCAATTCCCGAAAGAGTTCTCTTCCATTGATCAATCTTTTAATTTTGGAGTAAGATGGACACTTTAAAAAATATCATTTATTTACTAGCTCTGTTTTTCTTCTTTGGACAAGGCTGTAAGGAAACATTAGTTGGAAGTTCTCCTGCTGATTCACCGAGGGAAAATTTCGACCAACTCTGGCAGGGATTTGATCAACATTATTCATATTTCGAAATTAAACCGTATAGTTGGGACTCCCTCTATCATTCATATTTTCAAACTATTGATACGATTTCGTCAGATAAACTATTATTTAACGTTTTATCCGACTTGTTAAGTAAACTATCAGATTTCCATGTTACGCTTAGAAGTGATACCGAGTTTTACTCTAGTCCACCTGATCCGGGAACGCTGGATAAAATTTTACTAGAGCTTAAGTACTTAAACAACATATCCAGGTCATCTGATGAATCTCCTTTTTTAACTGCCGACATACGTGAAGATATATCTTACTTAAGAATTGATACTTTTCGTGGTAAAGAATATTTATTCAAAGAGATCGACTCCATTCTGGAAAATTTATACTATAAAAAAGGCCTTATCCTTGATCTAAGAAGCAATGGTGGCGGTAGCGATATAAATTCTCAAATTGTAATGTCACGTTTTGCCGATAAAAAAACGCTCATTAGAAAAATACGGTACCGAAATGGTCCCCAACATACCGATTTTTCGAAACCAATCTTTGATTACGTTGAACCCAACGGCTTCTATTATGATAAACCTGTTGTATTATTAACAGACAGGAGTGTTTATAGCGCTGCAGAAGATTTTATTCTTGGGATGAGACAATTTCCCGATGTTCTGGTTCTTGGAGAAAGAACTGCAGGTTCTTCGGGAAACCCTGCAACTTTTGATTTGCCTAATGGCTGGATATATACTGTTCCAAGATGGCAGATCTTACAGCCCGAAAATGACTCTCTTTATGAAAATACAGGGTTGATTCCGGATACTCTTGTATATCAAACTGAAAGGGATGACATCTTCCTTCAGGATGCGAAAATGGATGCTGCAGTTCGTCTGCTTTTACAATAGGAAAGACTAACATTAGATTAGGAATGATGTTATATTCCTGCCCGCAAAATCAAGAATTTTAAAACATAGATAATGAGCGTATTAGTTGGAAAGGATACCCGCCTTATAGTTCAGGGTTTTACCGGAAGTGAAGGAAGTTTTCATGCCGGACAAATGATAGAATATGGAACCAATGTAGTTGGTGGAGTTACTCCTGGTAAAGGAGGGCAAACTCATCTGGACCGCCCTGTGTTCAATACTGTTGCCGATTCTGTCGAAAATGAGGGTGCTAACACTTCCGTTATTTTTGTACCTCCTGCTTTTGCTGCTGATGCAATTACAGAAGCTGCCTTTGCTGGAATAAAAGTAATTATCTGTATTACTGAGGGAATTCCTGTTAAAGATATGATTGTAGCTAAACAGGTTTGTAAAAGTCATGGCGCTACTTTAATCGGACCAAACTGCCCTGGTGTTATCACTCCTGGCGAAGCTAAAATTGGTATTATGCCCGGTAATATTTTCTCACCTGGTACAGTTGGATTGATTTCTCGTTCAGGAACTTTAACCTATGAAGCGGTTGATCAGCTCACAAAAGTCGGATTAGGGCAAAGTACAGCTATCGGAATTGGTGGTGATCCGGTAATTGGAACAACTCACCTTGATGCAGTAAAACTGTTTCAGGATGATCCGGATACCGAGTCAATTGTTTTGATAGGTGAGATTGGTGGCTCTGCTGAAGAAGAAGCTGCTGCCTATATCAAAGATAATGTCACAAAACCGGTAGTTGCGTTTATTGCCGGTTCAACAGCGCCTCCGGGCCGAAGAATGGGTCACGCCGGTGCAATTATCTCTGGAGGACAGGGTACTGCACAGGCTAAAAAAGCAGCTTTAGCAGATGCCGGAATTACTGTAGTAGAAAGTCCTGCAGATATTGGAGTAACTCTTAAAGAAGTACTCGAAGCAGTATAATTTTGTTCTTTAAAACTTGAAAGCCTTCTTCAATAGCCTGAAGAAGGCTTTTTTTTGCGCAATATTCTCCTATTTGACTAATAGCTATTTGATGTATTAATTAGCCCTTACTTAATTAATCAGCCTAACCAACATCTTATGTCGAAGTCAATATTAATCGGATTGTTTGCTCTCTTATTTGCTCACATTCCCTCATCCTCTTTTGCCCAAACACCATTTTTAAATGAGTTAGAATATTTTGAAAGCCAGGGAGCGGATTATATCATTTTTAGCAATTGGTATAACGGGCTTTTTAGCGATTCTAAAATCAGTGGCATTGAAATTATACATCATGGAGACCGGGTGGTTACCAATGGAGATATCCGATTGGATAATACTCCAGAACAATGGGACCTAATCCCAACATTTATAAAACGCGAAGTTGATTCACTGAATGGGTATATAAATACCTATAACTCTTACCCTGAATACGAATTTGAATATATTATTCGTGGTGAAGCAATTGAGGGCGGAGTTGCTATCAGCATTCATATTGAGGAAGAATTACCGAATGCTTTACAAGGTGTTGCAGGCTTTAATCTGGAATTTATTCCTTCTGCTTTCTGGGAATATAGCTATATGATGAATGGTAAATCGTTCAATTTTCCTCATTATCCATTCAGTGATATGGGTGAGGACGATGAAGGTAACACCTATCCATTGGCAATGTCTTCCGGTTCCAGTTTTGTTGCAGCTCCTGAAAATCCGGAAAGGATGATAACAGTGAAGACTAATGGTTCCTTTAGTTTATATGACGGCCGCGATAAAGCCCAGAATGGTTGGTTTGTATTAAGAGAGCTTCTTCCATCTAACAAAACAGGGGAAGTCCTTAGATGGGAAATAAGCGCTAATACAATTGAAGGCTGGCTACGAGAGCCAATGATTGCTTACTCTCAGGTCGGCTACCATCCCGATCAGTCTAAAAAAGCAACGATTGAGTTGGATAAAAGAGATACAAAAAGACCGAAAATGTCATTGATTAGGTATAATTCTAATGGGACTTCAACAATTATCAAATCCAATCAAGCTGAAGAATGGGGACGATATAAACGCTATAATTATCTCCAATTCGATTTTTCAGAGGTAACAGAAGAAGGGGTTTATGCTTTCAAATTTGGGGACAAAACTACCAGCTCATTCAGAATAGCCGCAGATGTCTATGATGATGTCTGGAAACAAACTTCTGACATTTTCATGCCTGTTCAAATGGATCACGTTCTTGTGAATGAAGCTTATAGGGTCTGGCACGGTGCTTCGCACCTCGATGATGCTTTACAGGCTCCGATAAATCATGAGCATTTTGATTTATATGCTCAAGGCGATTCAACAGATTCTCCTTTTAAACCCGGTGAACATATTCCCGGTTTAAATGTGGGTGGGTGGTATGATGCTGGTGACTATGATATACGTACACAATCGCAGTACAGCACTGTTCAAAATCTTGTAATTCTTTATGAAATGTTTGGGATAGACCGTGATCAGACTACAGTTGATCAGGCAGCTAAATATGTGGATTTGCATAATCCGGATGGAATGCCTGATGTGTTACAGCAAATAGAACATGGAGTCCTTTTTCTTCTATCACCTTATGAATCAATTGGTCATGCCATACCCGGAGTTATAGTTCCTGATATCTCTCAATATACGCACCTTGGTGATGGGTTAACTATGACAGACAACCTGATTTATAATGCTGAAATGGGTGAACTGGAATCCAATGGAATTGAAAGCGGCAAGTTTGACGATCGTTGGGCATTTACTAATAAAAGTTCGACTCTGGATTACGGAACTGCAGGTTCGTTGGCGGCAGCAAGCAGAGTATTGGGTTCAATTAATCCGGAATTGGCAGAAAAAGCATTTAATAAAGCCATAGAAATCTGGGAGCATGAACAGAACAACGAACCAATTGTATATCGCTATGGAAATACTACAGGTGGTAGTTTATTTGGAGAAGAACTTAAAGCCACTATTGAGTTACTGATTACCACTCAGGAAAAAAAATATTCAGATCATTTAAGAACATTAATTCCGGAACTTGGTGAAGGCTTCTTCTTCCCTTCTACTCTACTTATCCGTGCAATACCTTACATGGATCAGGATTATTCTGATTGGCTTGAAAGTAGATTATCTGAAAGAGCAGAACAGTTCTCTCAATTTCAAAATCAAAACCCATTTGGGGTATTTATTTCAGAAGGCGGATGGGCCGGTAATGGCGGAATTATGAATCAGGGATTTGCTAATTATATGATTCATAAAACTTTCCCTGACTTGGCAGACAAAGATCAGGTTTTTAATGCGTTAAATTATATGTTTGGACATCATCCCGACCATAATCTTTCTTTTGTAACCGGAGTTGGGACAAAAACAAAGAAAGTAGCCTATGGAATGAACAGGGCTGATTTCTCATATATACCCGGTGGACCTATTCCCGGTGTATTAATTCTAAATCCTGATTTTCCTGAAAACCGGGAAGACTGGCCATTCTTCTGGGGACAAAATGAATATGTTATTCCAATGGGGCCAAGTTATATGTTGCTCGCTAATGCAGTGAAGGATTTACTCAGAGATTAATTCACTATTAAGTTTTCACTTAATTAAAAGCATTTTTCTGGTTTGAACCCCTGACCCAACTCTTAGTTGATAAATATATACTCCGCTGGAAAGCCAGTCGCCTTCGAACTGAACATTATACTCCCCTGCACTCTGAGTACGATCGACAAGAGTATAAACCAGTTGCCCGACAATGTTATACACTTTCAACTCTACATGAGCTGAATTCGGGATTGAATAGTTAATCTGAGTAACAGGGTTAAAAGGGTTGGGATAATTTTGAAATAATTCGATTCGATCTGGCGATTCGGGAGATTCTATTTCATTGTTAGTTAACAATTGAATCTCATTACCATCATAAATTGCCACGTTTCCATCCAGTTGTTGAACAGATAATAATTCAGGAATACCATCATTATTAATGTCGGAAGAGATAATATTTCCAGCATTTACAATGTCTCTGGCAATAAAATCCTGCTTTATAAAACTTCTGTTTCCTAAATTTTTGTACCAGATAATATTTTGTGAATTACCAACATCTATGGAAACTTCTTGTTCAATAGAAGCTATGACATCCAGAAACCCATCTTCATTAATATCAGCAAATACTACATTAGTAAAGCTATCACCAGTGGAATCTATAATAACAGATTCATAGTTATTAAAGGAATTTCTAAAGATCGCTGTGAGTTTTTGCGGACTTCCTGTCTGAATTTTTCGATCAACATAAGCTCCAAAAACGACATCTATATTTTCATCATTATCAAGATCTCCAAAAGCATAATTTATACCGCTAAAAAGGTCATCAAGATTTTCCATCATAAATACTTCGGAGGCATCTTCACTTTCTATTACTTCAGAATCTAAAAGGCTATCGATATTAAATACGTAAAGTGTGGGCTGAAACCGGGTTGGTCTTCCTGGCAAAATTTCAGTCGTAGGAGTTACCAGTTCGTCAACTCCATCGTTATCAAAATCAAGTAGCTCTATAAATGAGAAAGGCGGTAAGTATATGAACTCGTTTCTATTCAAAGGCTCACCAACAAAATTATTTTCAATAATATACAAATAAGGCTGTTCAACAAACTTTGGACTATAGATGAGAACTATATCTTTATCACCATCTCCTTCTATATCTCCCAGTCCAAAAAATACTGCCTCGTTATTAGATTCATTCTGAGTTATAATCTTAGGAAAATTAAACGTGCCGTCTCCCAGATTTTCATACCAATTTACTTTGAAACTATATTCGCGTTTAATTGCAGAAAACTCTCTTATGGTTTTAGTAAAAGATAATAAGTCTTCACGTCCATCTCTGTCCCAGTCATAATGATGGAGTTCAATTGCAGTAAAATCAGAAGTATCAATTACCACAGGATCGCTAAATTCAAATTCATTCTCATTCTTAAAATGAAGAACACTTCTATCGGAAGAACCTGTAGCAACAAAAACATCATTTCTGGTTCCAAAAGTGTTAAAATGAACAATATCAAGAGGTGCTGAAATTGAAGGATTACTTATGGATTCTTTGACAAGAATGGAGTTTCCTTCATCTGTGTTTCTAAACCAATCAATTCTACCATTCAAAATACTCGAAGCAACCAGATCATTAATTCCATCACCATCTACATCATGAATTTGTACATTATTATAGTTTGATCGTGATTGAGGAATAATTTTGGGCTCAGAAAACGTAGTATCTTTCAAATTTTCAAGCCATAAAAGCCTGCCCGTTTTCCATCCTTTTTTTTCATCTATTAATACAATATCCTCCCAACCATCATTATTCAAATCTATTGAAGCTGATAGCCGAGTAGCTCGAAAAAGGTTATTAAATCTTTTGTTTGTTAAATTAGGAATAGATGCTATTAATCGTCTATCCGAGAAATCTCCATTACCCATATTTTTATAGAGATAGATAAAATTAAGTGTATCAACTTCAGAATTTAATCTTGAACCTGTGCTCACTATAATATCCATATCCTCATCATTATCGATATCTGAATAGATTAACGACTTAATTCCAGTATCAGAATCTTTTTCTTCGACAAGTTGTATATCCATAAAATCAGAACCATCTGTTACCAATAGTTTTATATCTGAAACAGACTGAATTGTAGAGTAGGTTAAAAGGTCCTGATATCCGTCCTCATTAATGTCATAATTCAATAAAGCGCCGGTATATCCTGTCACTTGATTAAGAGAGTCAATAATTACGACGTCTTCTTCAATTGAAAGCTTCAATAAATCGAAGTAGTTGTCTCCAGGCACAGACAAGAAAAGTGCATTTAAACTATCCACATGTTGCTTAAACAGGTTAATGTCAAATACCCGAAATCTTGGTTTTTCAAATAATCGTTCCGATTCTGTGAACTCAGCAGCACCATTATTTAAATACATTCCTATTTCGGTATCACGGGAAAATGTTACCAACTGATAAATAACATCCTCGTCTCCATCATTATCAAGATCTCCTATTTCAAAAGTATGAAGTATGGTTTCGAAATTGTTTATAAGCTTTGGAGTAGAAAAACTTCCGTTACCAGTGTTTTCCATCCAACTAATCGAAAGCTTGGTAGCAAATACTAAATCATCATCACCATCACCATCCAAATCAGCAAATTCGATTTTAAACACACCTTGAGTCTGGTTCTGACCTAACAAGGTTCTTAATTCATTCTCTTCCTCCTGAGCTTTTAATCCAGTATTAAAAAATAGAAACAATAAGGTGATAATTAAATAAATAACTCTCTTGGAATCGGATGGGATATAAGGTTTCATATTTTTAAACCTACATATTGATGTGAATTAATTTTAATAGCTACAACTTCAGTATAAACAATTTTTAAGAAGATTTTATGAATTCTTAAAATTCAATATAACAGAGAATGTATCAGTAGCATAATTATGTGATGTAATGAACGTATTTTTTACCTTTCCTTTACTCAGTCTTAATCCATTACAATGAAAAACATATCAATCTTTTCACCCACACAATTCATAACAGGTAATTCATTTCAAAAAATATTCTTTGCATTAATTACTCTGATTTCTAGTCCGATTCTTGCTCAGAATAATTTTAACACATACGAATTTGAAGCCGATACCTATTATAAAATCACCTTAATTGATGGATCTGAATTTGTAGGTACTTTTGTTGAAAAAAATTCATCCGCCATTACAATATCAACAAGGTCACTTCCTAAGGTAGAAATACCGATTGCTCAAATAAAATCAATTATTGTAGTAGAGCCCTCTGAGTTTAACAATGGTGAATACTGGTTCCCAAACCCAAACGCTACCCGGTATTTCTTCTCTCCTTCTGCATTTAATTTAAAGTCTGGTGAAGGTTATTATCAAAATAGTTATCTGGTGTTTAATTCATTTAATTATGGAGTAACAGATTTCTTTTCGATTGGAGCCGGTTTTGAACTTACTTCAACATTCTCAGCCGCCGAACCTATTTTTTATTTTACTCCTAAAGTTGGGTTCGAAGTAGCTGATAACTTTAATGTAGGTGGAGGCTTACTCTACTTAAATGCAGCAGGAGAAGCTAATCTAGGAATTACCTATGGAGTCGCAACGTACGGAAACCGAAATGATAATTTAACGCTTGGATTGGGCTGGGGCTTTTTTGAAGGAGATTTCTCCAGCAGGCCAAACATAACTATCAGCGGTATGAAGCGAATGAAACGTAAGTTTTCTCTGGTTACCGAAAACTGGTTTATTCCCATTTATGAAGACTCTTATTACGAAGTATTATCATATGGCTTCCGTTTTTTCAGTGAAAAAATTTCGGTTGATTTAGGATTTATAAACAACAGAGATATAGCTGAAGGTATTCTAATAGGTGTTCCCTATGTAGATTTTGTAATCAACTTTTAATCAACCGCTTATGCCAATAATAGTACCGTCCGGAATTACCGTACCTTTCTTAACGATTACAATTCCATCTCTCACATAATGGTATTTATGGTCCCCATCCTCAAGATGATCGCCACCGACAATTCGCACATCGTTTCCAATACATACATTTTTATCAATGATACAATGACTTACGTAACATCTTTGACCAAGTCCTTTTGCAGGTTTATCGGGTGAAGCATTGTCAATAAACTCTCTGCTTTGAAAACTATCATTACCCATGATGATTGAATTTTCAACAGTAGTACCTTTTCCAATTCTGGATCGAATTCCAATAACCGATCTTACAATTCTGCTCGCCTCAATGATACACCCTTCTGCCATAAGACAGTGCTCCATAGTGGTACCCATAATCTTAGATGCAGGAAGTAAACGAGCTCTGGTATAAATGTAATTGTCATTATCATAAAGATTGAATTCCGGAACGGTATCAGCCAAAGCAAGATTGCAATCAAAAAATGCTTTTATTGTACCTATATCTTCCCAGTATCCACCAAATTCGTAGCTACTTACTCTTAGCCCCTCACTCAATGTTTTTGGAATAATTTCTTTACCAAAATCCGTTGCATGTGGGTTATCATCAAATAGTTTAATGAGTGTTTCCCTGTTAAAAATGTAAATACCCATTGAGGCCAGATAATGTTTCCCTTGCGATGCATAGGGCTCAGAAACATTTGATTTCCAATCTTTAAGTTCATCTAAACTCGGTTTTTCAACAAAGCTATCAATCATACCTTCTTTGTTGGTTTTCATGATACCAAATCCAGTTGCATCGTTTGCTACTACAGGAATTGTTGCAACAGTCAGGTCAGATTTATTCTCTTTATGCCTTTCCAACATTTTACGGTAGTCCATCTGATAGAGCTGATCACCTGATAGTATCAAAACGTGCTCATAACTATGATTTTCCATGTGGTGTATAGACTGTCTTACCGCATCTGCAGTTCCCTGAAACCACTCATAATTATCCGCAGTTTGCTCAGCGGCCAAAATATCAACGAAGCCATTACTGAATACATCAAAGTTATAGGTGTTTTTAATATGACGATTCAGAGAAGCTGAGTTAAACTGAGTAAGCACATAGATTCTTCGAATATCGGAATTCAGGCAGTTTGAAATTGGAATATCCACCAACCTGTATTTACCACCTACAGGAACAGCTGGCTTAGACCTATGATCTGTTAACGGGAACAATCGTGTTCCTCTTCCGCCACCTAATATGATTGATATAACTGAATCCTTCATTTATGCACTCTGTAATTTTAGTTGGTTATACATGTTAAAATATTCTTTCGCAGACTTATCCCAGGAGAAATCCAGATTTACAATTTTTCTAACAACTTCCGCATGTCTTTTTGAATCTGAATATAAATCAACTGCTCTATGAATGGCATTTTCCGCTTCATGCAGGTTAAACTCCTTAAATTTAATACCATACCCACCTTCTTCATCAAGATCAATAATAGTATCCTTCAATCCTCCAACAGCTCTTACAATGGGAACAGTTCCATAACGCATTGCATACATTTGATTTAATCCACATGGCTCAACCCTGGAAGGCATCAAAATGAAATCGGTTCCTGCATAAATTTCATGAGCCAGTTTTTCATTATACTCTAAAGTAGCATCAAAATAACCTACATGATCGTTCTCCATGCGAGTAAAAATATCATGTAAACCCGGATCGCCTGTTCCTAATAAAACAAAGTTAACTTCTTTCTCATTATGCATGAATGTAGAAATTAGGTCAGGTAAAAGATCAGCTCCTTTTTCCCTTACAAGTCGACCAATAAATGAAATAGTGGGCAGATCAGGATTCAGTCCAAACTGCGAACAAATTTTATCTTTATTTTTCCTTTTTCCTGCTTTTACCCCTCTTTTTGTGAAATTTATATCCAGAAGTGGGTCTGTTACAGGATCCCATACTTCGGCGTCCATCCCATTTACAATTCCAACTGATTTTGATTTCTCCTGGGCGAATAAAAATTCCAATCCGTTACTATTTGTACTCAGCTCATCCATATAACTTTGAGATACAGTAGAAATTTTCCAAGCACATTTTAATGCTGATCCCAATGAGTTCAATCTGCCATCCCAATCCAAAAGTCCCAACTTAGAATGATCAAAATCAGGCAACATATGATGCCTGTCCAAATCATGCTGTCCATGATATTCTGCATTATGAACTGTAATGATCGAAGGAATCTCGGAAAGGCTTTCATATCGGTAACAATTAGAAAGCATGAAAGGAATTAATCCGGTATGATGATCATGACAATGAACAATATCCGGTTTTTCTTCCCGATTCAGAATCCATTCCAACGCACCAATCTGAAAACTTAGAAAACGCTCAAATTCATCCCAATATCCATGACCCGACCATGGATCGATATACACACCCGGTCTATCTAGTCTACCAGGTACATCAACCACATAAAGTGGGAATCCCAATGGATCATTTTCTACTTTTAATATTTTGAATCCAAAGTATTCATGTCCCAAACGTGCATCACTTTCCCATATAATTTCATAATCCTGAGATTCGAGCCAGTTTGTTTTGTATTTGGGCATAATTACTTCACATGATTCTCCTAATTTATTCAGGTATTTTGGTAATGCTCCGACAACATCCCCTAATCCTCCTGCTTTTGCAGCAGGATAACATTCCGCACTTAAATGAGTAATATGCATTTATATAGAAAAATTTTTTTCCGTTTGTAATAACTCTGATATTATTACAACAAATAAGAAAAGTTTGTACTTGTTGCAAAACTTAAAATCAGTTTCTATTAAATTTTAACTTCGCTTAAAACTAAAATAACAAAGAAGTATGGTCATCATCAAAGTAGAGAATGTTACTAAAGCATTTGGTAGCAATATTGCGGTAAATGATGTGAGCTTTGAAGTTGAAAAAGGTCGGATTTTTGGTTTACTGGGTCCTAACGGAGCCGGGAAAACTACAACGATTCGAATGATCAACAACATCCTTGCACCAGATTCCGGTCAAATTACCATTAATGGACATATAGCAAGTCCACTTACCCAGAAAATGATTGGTTACATGCCCGAAGAACGTGGTTTGTACAAAAAAATGAAAGTAGGAGAACAACTACTTTATCTTACACAACTAAAGGGAATGAAAACATCAGAAGCTAAAAAAGCGATAGATTTTTGGCTTGAACGCTTTGAAGCTTCAGACTGGAAAAAGAAAGAACTCGGAGAACTTTCTAAAGGAATGTCCCAAAAGATTCAGTTCATTGCCACGATTGCTCATAATCCGGATATCTATATTTTTGATGAACCTTTTTCCGGGCTTGATCCAATAAACAGCGAAACTCTTAAAGAGGTCATAATTGAATTAAAAAATCAGGGCAAAACCATTTTATTTTCTACCCATCGAATGGAACAGGTAGAACAAATGTGTGATGATATCTGTCTTTTCAACCGGGGAAAAGCAGTACTTCAGGGAAGTCTCAGAGAAGTAAAGGCTTCTTTTGGTGAAAATACTATAAATCTTGAATTTGAAGGTGATGGATCATTTCTCGATAAACTCACCGACGTTCGAATCAATAACAGATCTACTAATTTCGCAGAAATAAGAGTGTTAAACGGTCAATCAATGCAGGATATCTTAAAACTGGCTATGGAACATGCTGAAATTCATAAGTTTGAACGAGTTCAGCCATCCTTGAATGAAATCTTCATCTCAACTGTGGGTGAAGACAATATCAAAAACGAGGAGGCTTAATCATGGACCTGAATAAAATACTACTCGTTTTAAAACGTGAATATTTAACACGTGTTCGCACCAAGGCTTTTATCCTTTCTACTCTACTTACTCCACTTGTATTTATTGCATTCTTAGCAATTGTGGTATTTGTAACCATTTCAGATAATGAAGTAAAAAAAACAGTTGGTGTAATTGATGAAACAGGTGTTCTGTTTGAAAGACTTATTGAAATCGACAGTCTTCGGTATCAGGATGTAAGTTATCTTTCTATAGATACCGTCCGTGCAAATGTGTTGGCGGGCGAAATTGATGGATATGTAATACTTAGTAATTCATTCATTGATTCTTCCGAAAGTCCTACTCTGGTATATGGTGGTAGTGGCGGACTAAGCTTTATAGATTCCATTCAGGATAATCTCCGAGAAGTAGTACGTGAGGAACGCCTTTCCAGAAGCCAGGTTTCTCCTGAAGTGCGGGAAATTTTTGAATCGCGTCCACGACTTAAATCAGTTAAGCTTACTGAAGAAGGTGAAGAAGAAGATAATGCAGTATTTGGAGCAGCATTTGGCTTTATTCTTGGACTTCTGATATTTATTGGAGTATTCGGATATGGAGCATTATTAATGAGAGGTGTTATTGAAGAAAAGACCAATCGAATTGTAGAAGTAATTGCCTCTTCAATCAAACCAATTGAGTTAATGCTTGGTAAGCTATTTGGAATCCTTGCATTGGCAGTAACTCAATTTGGAGTTTGGATTGCTTCATACATTGGACTTTCTATTCTTGCTGCACCGGTAGCCGCAATGATCGTAGAAGCACAAATGCGCAATCTTCCTGAAGAGGCCAGGTCAGCTGCAGCAAGTGAAGCTTTTGATCCTTCAGCATTAGAACAATTCATAGTAGAACCAAGCATTTTCCTTTACTTTTTCCTTTTCTTCTTTATAGGATTTTTGATTTATGCAGGGATATTTGCGGCAATTGGTTCAGCAGTTGACTCGGAACAGGATACTCAACAATTCATGTTACCGGTTATGGCACCTATTATGATCGGTTATTTCCTGAACCTGAGAGTAATGGAAAACCCTGATTCAACGATATCAACAATTGCCTCCCTCTTCCCGTTAACGGCACCTATAAATATGATATCCAGAATCGCAGCGACAGAAGTTCCCTTCTGGCAAATAGGTCTTTCACTGTTACTTATGATTGGGACTTTTGCAGGGTTGATGTGGCTGGCCGCAAAAATCTATCGCGTCGGAATTCTAATGTATGGTAAAAAGCCTTCTTATAAAGAACTTGCTAAATGGATTAAGCAAGGATAAATAATCTCAGTAAGATCGTTGCATGCAACGATCTTACTGGTTTATGCCAAATACGGCGATATTAATTCGATAATTTCTCTAGTAGATTATCAACTTTAATTAACACACGGGCATCAAATTCATTCCGCTCAACGGAGCTGAGAATATCGAAAGCTTCGGATGCGCGGAATAACCGATAACCGCTTAACGATTCATATCTAATTCTTGGATCCCTATCCTCTAGAAGGTTAATAAGTCTTCCTTTCCAGTTTTCCGGGTTCGAATCGTTTATTATTAAAAATTGAAGAGCTTTTTTTCTGATTGAATAGGAATAAGAATTAGTTAGATAATCTTCAGCGATAGAAACAAATACAGAAGAAGTGTCGGGATCCGGATAATTTTCTAAAATTGTTAAGGTTTTAAATCCTGTGCTATCTATCCTCTGTAGTCTTCTCGCCAATGATATTAACTCTTCACCGGTCACAACTTCAGCGAAACTTGTTAAAGCTAGCTTAAAAATCTCCTCATTTTGAGCTCTTAGCACATTCGAACGAATTGAACTAATAACCATATCATTACCAGGATAATTGGTTAATGCAGTAAGAGATGCTCTTTTGATCTCCAAATCATCTGAACTCAATGAATTAATAAACATCTGCTCAGTTCCGGTAGCTCCATCCGTTATTTTTGCCATAGTCAAAAGCAGTTCAGCTCGGACTTCTGGATTTTCCTCAAATGATAACACATCATTTAAGGCAAGCTGGAGATCGGGGTTTCCTCCATGATCTGAAAGTAATGTCGCAGCCATCTTTCGATCTTCTGCATTTGTACTCCTTAATTGATTTAGTAAAAAGAAAAGCGGCATTTCAAAGATTTCGACCTGATTCAAAGAGATACTTTCTCCGTCGAAACTAATATACTCGACCGAAGGTGTTAGTTCGATAGAAAGAGTATCAATTTCACCGGTAAAACTAAGTTCATGGGCGACAGAATTATCAAAAGTAAATTCTTTCATAATTAGGCTATACAAAGGTGACCCATCTCCACTTTGCAGTTCAAAAATAAGATTCAGGTTTGAACTAACTTCATCATATTGTGCCTTAAGAGAATACTTTGTTTCCAGTGCACTTTCTTTTTCTTTCAAAGAAAAGTTTTCAGGTGTAACATCATGCCATGAAATTCCGGTTTCATCATACCAAAAGTCTGCAAAATCATTGAAACTGGTGATACCCTTTTCTTCTCTGATTAACTCAGGCAATGAAGTTTTAACGGTTTCTTGAAACAGTTCAGATTTTTTTTGAAAAGATTGCTGCCATAAGTTCCAGGAATGAACAGTGTTCAAAGAATCAGAATTTTCAATCAAAAAGGGTTCGTTATGTATTGCGAAATGAAGAGTTGTTCTCATCAATTCTTCTCCAGCATGATCAAAGTCGAAGAATTGCTCATTTCTTACATACTCACCAAGCCATTGACTGTAGATTCCTCTTTTTAGCTGATTCGAAAAAGACCCCATATTCTCATACAGAAAAATCGTTCCGGAACCATGGGTTCTCTCTTCCCAATAGTTATCGGAAAGAATAACAATGTTCAGCCCCTTCCACGGATATTCCATAGACAGAACTTTTTCTACGTCTTTCTTGAGTTGAGAAGCTTCCCTAATTAAGGAAGTTCGTACCTCTTCAGAAACTTTCACTTGTGAGCTGAATAAACGTACTGTTGTTAAACCGGAAGTGACCTCAGAAATAAGAAAATCTCCCATAGCAAAGCCAAGTCCAGTAACAGGAATAGGCACATCGGAAGTGTAATGAATTTTCTTTCTGTTTCCAGCCTGAGCCTCATCATTTACAAAATCCCCATTGAATAAAACCTCGTATTCATATGGAATTGAAATATGAGCCTCAAAAGTTAATTCATTCCGAGGGTGATCAAATACCGGGAACCAATGGCGATGAGCAAGAGGGTTTTTAGAAGACCAAAAATTCCCTTCATGATCCTTATACAATCCAAAACTGGAATTTGATTGCCAGGTAACAGCAATCTCAAACTCCTGATCTTTTATTGATGAATCAGGCAGTATAATGATCAGACTCTCTCCTTCCAGCTTATAATCTGCTTCCATTTGATCAATGAGTACTCCATCAATCGCTGACTCTTCTGTAAATAAGACAAGCTGAGTTTGACCATCAATTTTAGGATTCACTGAATATGTGACTACTCCCCGGGCAAGATTCAACTCAGGTTCAAGCCTGATTTCCAAATCCATATGTTCAAAATCAAATGGTTGCTCAGGATATGATGGGTAATCAAACGGAGGGACATCTTCACAGTTCTGAACTACTGCAAAAATCAGAGATATTAACCCTAAAGAATAACGAAAGAACGTTCTGATCATATATTATTTGTGTGCGTCAAAAATTGCTTTTACCTGAAGATATAATGCCTTATTTGTTGAAAACCCGTTTCCAGAATGGATGGTTTCCTCACCATTTGTATCACTAAAGATTCCACCAGATTCTTTTAACACGGGTAATAACGCTGCAGCATCCCAAATGTTGAGAATTGGGTCAAACATCACATCGGCTCTACCAATTGCCACCATCATGTGTCCATAGGCATCACCCCAGGTTCTGTGTAGTTTGGTTTTCGCCATAAGTTCCTGAAACTGAGGTTCCATTCCACAATCCTGAAATCTCTTAATTTCAGTAACCAACAGAGTTGCATCTTTCAGCTCTGATGTATTTCTAACCTGACATGGTTTTCCATTCAAGGTCGCCCCAATTCCTATACCTGCAGCACAAAGTTCATCAAGCGCAGGAGCATTGATAATCCCAACAACTGGTTCATTATCGATCATTATACCAATCAACGTGGTATAGAAAGGCACTCCATGGATAAAGGATTTTGTACCATCAATAGGATCTAACACCCATTGAATATTACTTTCTTCATTCGTTCGTCCATATTCCTCACCAATGATTCCATGATCAGGGTATCGCTTGAGAATTTCTTCCCGAATGATTTGCTCTGTTTCGCGATCTGCAATGGTTACTGGAGAATCATCGGCTTTGCTTATAACTTCAAAATCCTTTTTAAAATAGTTGAGAGTATGTTTACCCCCGATCGTCGCAATTTCTATTGCTGCGTTAAGCAACTCTTTGATGTCAGCCATGTTTTAATGTATTTTCGATGTTGATGTAAGTGAGTTTAATATTGAAAATCATCTATGAAAGGCGGAAAGATAACTATCCTTATTTTGGGTGTTCTGTATTTGTGTACAGGAACTGAACTTTCCATTGCCCGTCAAACTAATAATGTTTCATTCTTCATTAATGAGGACAGTAAATTAAGAATTAATGGCACATCAAATGTGAATGATTTTGAATGTTTTTATAATGCGCCAATCTCATCTGATTCTGTATTTCAATCTGTTACTTTTGGTGATTCCTTGTTTTTTGAAGGCAAGCCTATCCAGTTTAAAACAAGCTCGTTCGATTGTGGTAAGCGAGCGATAAACCGGGATCTTCAAAAAACCTTGAAAGCAGATGATTTCCCTTTTATGGAGTTGTCTATTAAGACCGCCGAAATTGCAGACTCAGTCCCCTTTTCTTCAGATTTAAGGGTAAGTATCGCCGGCAAAACAAATATCCGCCCAGTTACAATAACAGCCTATTCTTCTTCTGATTCTAAGATCACATTTTCCGGGAATGGCCAAATACTGTTAACCGATTTTGGATTAGAACCTCCTACAGCTTTATTCGGCTTGGTAAAAGTAAATGATGAGATCGAAATAAACTTTGAATTGAGCATCGAGCTATAAAAAAAGGGCGACCCTTTCACGGGGCACCCTTTGGTTAATAGAGGTATTATTTTAGAAAGCAATCACAGCTTCTAATACTAATCCGCTAAATTCAGCACCTTGTGCTATTGATCCGTCGAATCCTGAGCCACTATAAGTCTGATTCACGAATTCCAACTTGGTTAGAATGTTATTTGTTAAGAACCAACCACCACCTACGTTAATTCTGGAGACTTCCTGATCTGTATCATCACCGGTTACAGTATTGAATCGACCACCTAAGTAGAAGTTTTCAGTTGCACCGAATCGGTAAAGTAATTCTGCACCCAAATGAGTAAATGAAGCATCACTACCACCATTATCTGAAGTCATTTCAAAAAGTCCGAAAAACTCAATTCCTGAAAATTTAACGAAAGGATTCACCATGAATGCAGTTTGGCTGGCAAATCCTGGATTAAATCTTCCTCCAAAATCATTAGTAGAAACTGCACGGCTACTTATCTGTTCCTGGTAGTTCATAACACCATAGTAACGTGAACCTGCACGGTCTCCACCATATAGATAATCGCGGGTACCTTTATCAGTGCTGTTGTAGAATGAGCCAGTAATTCTGAAGCGTAGATCATCATTCACTTGAGTGTCGTAACCAAGTTTTCCATAGACTACGAAACCATCGTCACCAGGAGTTGGGCTTTGATTTAATCTACCATTGGTAGCTCCAAGAACGCCGATAATACCATTACTTAAGTAAGTTACTTCAAAGAAAGGTTCTGTAGTGAACGAATCCATTAAGTAATTTCCTACAAAAGGATTATAGAAAGCCGCGGCATTATCTGATCTGCGATGGATAGCATCCCCATAGTTGATGTCATCCATACCTACTTTTATTCTTACAACTTCCATCAAATCAGAAAGAAAACCTTCTTCAATGAAATCAAGTTTATCAATTTGAAGGTAGCCACCTTTAACATATGCTTCTGTATGGTGACGTGATGACATATATGTTCTGAGATGCATTCTTACACCATCTTCCAGCTGAACATCAATATTTAGATTTGCGGTAGGAAGGCTGAAATTATTACTTAATTCTGCCATACTTGTAACATCAGGTCGAACACCATTCACAAAGTCGTTTGATTGTGAAAGTGTCTGGAACTGTAATGCGAAATCTCCTCCAACATGTACTTTTAGTCCATTGAACTCAACTGTATTTGTTTTTGGAGTTTCAAATAAGTTGATTCTTTCTTTTCCAGGATCAACAAAATATTGTATTGTACTTGCTTGTCTTGCTACTCCACTGGCAACGAACAACAAAGCCAAGGTAAACACTGCTGCGATATGTTTTACTGTAGTTTTCATGATATTTCCTCTATTGAAGGTTGTTTGTTAGTTTTGTGAAAATCTGATCCGGTATTCTATGTTCACATCTTTACCGGTTTTAAGAGCTCCCATCATTGCTGTAGGAGGTTTGATGTTATAGTCTTCCATATCCACTGGCTGGCTTCCGGAAACCCATACCGAACCGTTTTCTTCGACTTCATAAACACCGGTAAGAATGATTTCCTCAGATACACCTGCCAGACTCAAGTTTCCTTTTACCCAAAGTGTGTCATTTTCTATTCTTTCCAGTGAAATAAAATCGAATTGAATTTGGGGATGATCTTTGGCTTCAAGCGCATCTTTAGTCTTATTATCCATGATGCGTTTTCCACTTTTAATGGATTGAGCTTCCACACTAAAATTCAACGCTGCCAGAGATTCAATTACCCCGTCGGTTATTGTGAAAATTGCCGACCCGGTAAAATTCTCCACGTTACTTTCCCAGTCATGTACACTGGATGTTCCCTTAATTAGAACACTACTTTCATTTAAAGAGACAGAATAAGTTTGTTGAGCTTTAACAATTGTGATCAGAAAAAATGAGACGAGAAAAATATATAATACCTTCATGATGTAATACCTCTATTACCTGGGTTAAGTCCATGTAGGACAATTACTCGTGAAGGTTGATCAACCTCTTTTGAACATTAGAAATGTAGAAGAGAAAAATGAAGAAACTGTGAAGAGCGAAAAGATTTTTTCTTTAAAAGTCATTGCGAGCAAAGCGAAGCAATCTCTTGGTTTAAGCCCCCACAAGTCCTCTCCCTGAGCCAAAACAAGTTTTGACTCTGTCCCTCTCCAAAGAGGGACAATCTTCTGTCTCCCCTTGGGGGGAGACAGAAATCAAACGTGTTTGATTTCAGAGGGAGGACGATTTCGGGATAATAGCATTCCCCAATTCCTGAATTAATAGTATACTCGAAGATAATTCTCAATCATATTTGCTATGAAACGATACCACTTCATTCTTCCGGTTATTTTACTTACCGCAATCTCACCTTTATTATCAGCTCAGCAACTTCCTTCTGTAGAACTTCCTGATGAACTGCAATTCGTGCTCACGAATTATGAAACGCATTGGGCAAATAATGATGCGAAAGCTCTTGCGAATCTTTTTACTGAAGATGGGTTTATTCTACGCCCAAGGAATTCACCGACCAGAGGTCATGCTGATATCGAAGAAGCGTATAAAAACTCTGGCGGTGATTTAAAACTTAGGGCTTTTGATTATTCCATTGAGGGAAACCTCGGATATATTTTAGGAGGATATACCTATGGCAGCCGAACTGAAGATGTTGGAAAGTTCACACTCGTCCTTAAAAAAGTAGAAGGAATCTGGCTGATTCATTCGGATATGGATAATGGAAATGGCTAAATTCTCAATCATTTAAATTCAGCTCTTACTATTTGTCTATGGATCACGCCCAGCAAATCGAAAAACAGCATCACTTTCAGGTCTATAACCGATTTCCAGTTACTATTGAACGTGGTTCCGGAGCCAAAGTATGGGATACTAACAACGTTGAGTACATTGACCTGCTTGCAGGTATTGCAGTAAATAACCTCGGACATTCACATCCTGCAATTGTTGAAGCAATTAAAAATCAGGCAGAAAAACTGCTTCATGTTTCTAACTTCTATTATACTGAAGCTCAGAGTGAGTTTATTGAACGACTTTCCTATTTGTCGGGATTAGAACGTGTATTCCTTTGCAACAGTGGTCTGGAAGCCATGGAAGGGACACTCAAGTTAGCTCGTAAATGGGGACATGTACACGGTAAAACAGGGAATGTGATTTCATTAACCAATGGATTCCATGGACGATCTCTTGCAAGTATCACATTAAGTAAGCCGAATTATCAGGAAGGTTTTGCTCCTCTACCTTCAGGATTTATTCAATCTCCTTTTAATGATTATGAAACATTACTTGAAGTAATCGACGATCAAATTATAGCCATTGCATTTGAACTCATCCAGGGTAATAGTGGAGTAAATGTAGCAGATAAAGACTTTGTGAAGAAAGTTAGAGCATTGTGTGATGAGAAAAATATTTTAATGATCATTGATGAAGTTCAAACAGGAGTAGCTCGAACAGGAAAATTCTGGTGTTATGAACATTATGGAATAAAACCTGATATCGTCGCGGCAGCAAAAGCCTTGGCAGGAGGAATACCGATTGGAGCTATTATGGCGAAAGAGGAAGTTGCTTCGGTTTTAGGACACGGGAATCATGGAACTACTTTTGGAGGAAACCCATTCGCCTGTGTCGTCGGAAATGCCTGTCTTAAGACTATCCAAAAAGAAAACCTCACCGAACAGGCAGCAGAAAAAGGTGATTATATGATGAAGCTGATTAAAGATAAAACTGCCGGTAATGATAAAGTGCTTGACGTTCGTGGGATGGGGCTGATGATTGGGGTTGAATTATCAATTCCCGGAAGACCTGTGGTGGAACGGATGTTTGAGCAGCGAGTACTTTCAAATGCGGCGGGTGGTAATGTATTGAGAATTGTACCTCCAATTGTTATCTCACAAATCGAAATTCAACAAGCCGTTGACGTTTTAATTACTTCACTTTAATGAGTAACCTATTCGACTAATTAGACTTGCTTTACCAACTCATAGTTTTCAATATTTTCTCTTATTTGTAAAGCTTTTTCGATATGAGTATTCATATCTTTTTTAAAATCATCCCACCTAACGCAATGGATGTATGAACAATCAGCATCCTTATATATAGTTTGACCTTTCCAATTTTCCTGATCCTTATCTATGCAATTAAACAGGTTTTTTTGAATTATCCCGAATGTCTTATTCGTGTAGATAGTTCTACCCTTCCCTTTTTTACTCTTTCTGTAAAAATATCCATAACTACCTTTTTCATCTGGGATTACAACCCCAACTAAGGCATTTTCTATACTGCTTTTATCTTTTCTTGATTTTTTTCTAAGTGAATAAGATACCTCCCACGGAATCCATTGATCTGACTCTTCTTTGGCATGATTTTTCATTCCCTTGGATATCACAATAATAGTTACAGAGCTATCAAAAATTTTGTCTTTTAATTTTCCACGTACGGTGGATTCCTTAAACTCTTCCAGCGACTCGTCTTCAGATTCTCCTTTAAAGATGTGATTTCCCTCTCCTATTATTTCCTGAATTCTATCAACGTAAGTTCTTGCTGTTGTGTCTTCATCGCCAGCTATTGGCTTCACTTTATTATCACTGTATTTATATGTAACAAAAACTTTTCGCCCCAAAACATTTACAGTTCAAGAAGTGAGCGGAATAAAGACATATAGCCCAATTCTGTTTTTAAACCTGAGTCAAGTTCTGATTTATGATTGGTATATATGATATTTGCCGCACCACCCGTATTTGCAATCGGTAGAATTTTCGCATTTGGATGAGTAGCCAAAAAAAGATCGAATTCTTTTTGAACTCCGTTCATGCCTCCTATAAATACACCAGCATAATAATCATGTTCTTTAATCATGCTCTCTCTCATCAATTTCAGACTCTCTGATTTAGAATCCAGCTTTGGAGTGAAAATCTTATTAAGAAACAGGTGATTTTCTTCCGGGAAGAAATCTTCGAAAAACTCAGATTGGTATAAAATTATATTTCCCGATGCTTCAGGTTCTTGTGTTGATACTACTTCGTGTATTAGTCTTGTAATTACAGGCTGACCACCATACACAAGATTGGCTTTAGCGATTATAACCGAAGCGAGGGCTTTTATCGCATCTCTGATATTTGTACGATCGAGCGTTTCAAAATATTTCTTTTCCGTTTCTTCGGGAATACTTGCCGAAAGAAATATCTTTTTTAGATTTTGTTTTTCATTAGCCATTCTTCCACTTCTGTAATTTTAATCGATTTAATGGGAAGATGTTCATCCAACCATGAAAGATGTTCAAGCCACTTTTCCTGTACATGCCTGTTATCATATAAAAGCCATATTGAATCAATATTTTCTTTTCTGATCTCCTTCACCAACTCAGCGCTTTGATTATATGTAAATGCATCAGGTACCCCTACACTTGGAATAATTACATCTTTCGAATTTTTTATAGTAATAAACTTATGAGGTTGTAAATCAGCCTCAACTTCAAATTTCTTCGCTGACGAAAAAAACTCGGTGATAATAGTATCCCTTCTCGATGCAAGACTTCTGGCCCGCATAGATTCAACCAACCAGGTAAATTCTTTTACAACTTTCCTTTTAAGTACACTTCGTTGAGTATCAAATGTTCCTGATTTAAAATGTTTATGGGAAAGAAACATTGGTGTCATTAACTCAGTTCCACGGTCTGGTTGATGTTCAGGCCAAATTAATTGAACAATGCTTATACCCATTGAATTAGCTTTTGCAAGTTCCTGCGAAGTCCAGTTACTCTCCAAAAATTTTGGAGTATTAAGTATTACCGCGATATCTGTATCCGAAAAACGATGCCATAACTCATCCTGAAAATGATCTCCTGGTTTAATGCTGTGAGTATCCAGAAAAACATCAAAACCTGCTTTTTCCAGAGCTTCGTATAATTGAATGGCTACACCTGAAGATTCATTTCGTTTATAGCTAATGAATAACCGTCTGGCAATTCTTAACAGCCCAACACCTTCTAAAATAATATTTACAATTTTGTTGAAGTCCTGCTTGATTTCAAATCTTGCCCCATTTAATGGATATAAAATTTCAGGTACCTGATCTTTATAATCTTTATCAAACGAGTAAACAGGAATTATTAGAGCTGAATCGTTTTTAAGTTTTTGAAGTAAGTTTTCATCACTCTCTTCCTCTTCTCCACCAAAATAAATTACTACAGTTGGGCTGGTAACATCATAGAGGGAATTAAAATCCGCACCATAAATAATACTTATTAGTTTTCGATCAAGTCCCAACTCATCAACCTGAAAGTAGAACTCCCTTAACAATAATTTTTTAAAAGGCTTTATATTGCCAAGGAGAATAAGTTGATATTTTGAATCGCGGATCATTAAAAATCTTTTGCTATGCCTTTCTTGCAGGAGAAGAACTCTGATAACCCGCTATATAAAGAGATTTAACTATAAAGTTAGTGACAACATTCCTATTAATTTATTTTCCTCCAATAAGTTACAGGAATATATTTTTTAGTGTAGATTATAAATCAATTGCTGTTATTTTAGGTTTATGAAAGGATTTAGTCTCGCTTTTGTTTTAGTACTTATTGTACAGAGTTGTACTTCATCTTCTTATTTCAAAGATGGGTATTTGTTACCGTCAGATTCTGAACCCGTTGAGATTCCGTTTACATTGGAAAAAGGCTTAATTGTTTTGAATGCAGAAGTAAATGGAGTTTCGGGAAGGTTTCTTTTTGATAACGGTTTTTCGCTTAGCGCTGTTGACCCCGAATTCGCACAAAAAGCGGGGATACAATTTGATCAAAAGTCTACCATTTCTGATGCAAACAGTAAAAGCCAGAAGATAAGTCGTACAAATGTTGATTCTATAGAGGTTGGAACCCAAAAGTTTATGAATACTGGTTTCTATGAAATTGAAACTTCAAATTTTTGGTCCTGTACCGAACTTGATGGTATAATAGGCGCCTCAATTATCAACAAAGCAAATTGGAAAATTGATTTTCAGGATTCTTTACTCTGGATTTCTTCAACTCCTTTTGAAGATAAAGGTATCCAATTTGATTATAGGATAAGCACTAACAACGGGAGTTTTATAGAACTTCAAATAGATGGGAAAACCTTCAAAACAAAAATTGATTTTGGTAAGTCAGGAGAACTCGATCTTGATTTTAATCGTGCAAAAAGATTATTTGAAAATGATTCAGTTGAAGTTCAAAAAGGAATTATGTCCCTTTCTGCCACTGGACCAGGGGAAACAGAAATGTTATATTCTCTTGCTGAATATCAACCTGTTATAGTTGATGGAATTACCCTCCCCTTGCAAACAAAAACTGAACTCTCTCATGATTTAAAATATCAAGGTTATCTTGGCGCCGGATATTTTAAACATTATCAAGTGATCATAAATTCAAATGAACAAAAGTATATTCTGAGAAATGAACAACCGTCTCCTCAGTTAAGCAGCCTTTCGTATGGTTTTGCGATATACCCTCTTAACGAAGAATGGAAAATAATCCGGAAAAACCCTATTGATTCTGACTTAATCGGAGTCAATCTAATGGATACAATAGTTGAAATAGATGGGCTTTCTGTTTCACAATTTGCCGATAACTGTGAATTAAATAACTTGCTAACTCAAAAGAAAAAAGCTCAAGAATCTATACGAATAAAAACGTTACAACGAGAAACTGAATTAAACATACCCTACAACAAAACCACTCTTACAACATTTAATTCAAGAGAAGAATAAATCAGTGTGGCATCACTAAATTTTTTACCCTTTATTAGGCTAAACAAAAAAACCAACCATAGCCTATGAAACGACGGGAAGTACTAAAATATGTAGCATATGCTACAGGTACAGCAATTAGTAGTCCGTTGCTTACTTCTTTCTTATCTGAAAGTACAGTTGACTTCTTTATTACCGATTTAAACTACAAACCTGCTTTCTTTGATGAGCAAGAGTTTATGCTTCTTGTACATTTTGCGGATGTAATCCTTCCCAAAACAGACAGTCCTTCTGCTTCTGAGGTTGGAGTCCCGGGCACTATTGATTCTATAATCTCTAATGTGTATTCATCAGATGATCAAAAATCATTAAGAAGAAAGTTTTCTGCTCTGGATGTTTATTTAAAGAGGAAAAACTTTCTCAAATCCGATCAAAACAAAAAAGTGGAAATCCTTAAGGAAATTGAATCAGGACAACAAGGGACTTCAGGATTGATAGTGCAAGCATATTTTGATCTTAAACAACAAATTATTGCTTATTACCTCTCATCAGAAGAAATAGGTGAGAACTATTTGAATTATCTCCCGGTACCGGGTTATTATGATCCCTGTATTACTCTTGAATCAGTAAATGGAAAGGCTTGGTCAATATGAATCTGAATATTAAAGCTAAACAGCAAAACACCTTTGATGCCATTGTAATTGGCTCAGGCATCAGTGGTGGATATGCCGCAATGGAACTTACTACCAAGGGATATAAAACCCTTGTGCTCGAACGGGGTAGGAATGTAAAACATGGCGAGTATCCGACCGCTCATTTAGACACATGGGATTTGCCTAACAGAGGTATGGTTACAGCAGAGGAAAAAGCTGCACATTATTTTAAGCAAAACCGACTTAACTGGTGGGTGAATGAAGACAATAAGCCCTGGATTGTTAAAGATGATGAATATCCATACGACGAAGTTGAGCGTTTCGACTGGATCCGGGGACATCATGTTGGAGGTCGTTCAATTATGTGGGGGCGGCATTGCTATCGTTGGAGTGATATTGATTTCGAAGCTAATTTGAAAGAAGGCATTGCGGTCGACTGGCCTATAAGGTATAAAGACATTGAACCCTGGTACGACCGTGTGGAAACATTTGTTGGTGTATCAGGACAAAAAGAGGGTCTTAAGCAAGTTCCGGATGGAAAGTTTTTGAAGCCCTTTCCTCTAAACTGTGCGGAACAACATCTGAGGGAAAAGATTAAGGAGAAATTCCCAGACCGTGTTCTCACTCCGGGTCGACTTGCCAATCTTAGCGAATACAATCCCGAAATTCATAAAGGAACTCGAGGAAGTTGCCAAAGCAGGGATCGGTGCTGGAGAGGATGTCCTTACGGAGCCTCTTTTTGCAGTCTGTCCTCCACCCTTGCGGTTGCTGATGAAACCGGAAATATGACTCTACGCCCTTTCAGTATCGTGAGTGAAATTATCTATGATGATTCCAGTCGAAAGGCAACCGGAGTTCGTGTTATTGATGCAGAGAATGGTGATGTGATTGAGTTCTATTCAAAAATAATCTTCTGCAACGCAAGTACCATCGGTACTACCGCAATCCTGTTAAATAGTACTTCAGACGCGTTCCCTACCGGACTTGGAAACGAAAGTGGCGAATTGGGTCACAATATGATGGATCATCATTATGGGATGGGAATAAGTGGAATACTCCTTGGAATGGAAGACACTTATTATTATGGTCGCAGACCCGGAAGTTTCTACATCGCTCCTTTCAGAAATATTGATGAGAATTCAAGAATGGATTATCTCCGAAGATTTGGCTATCAGGGAAATGCACGTAGAGGGTCAAATATACCTAATGGAAAACTGGGTACTGACTTGAAAGAGGAAATCTTTAAACCGGGTCCTTACTATGTGAGCATTACTTGCTTTGGTGAGATGCTTCCCTATCATGAAAACAAAATGTTTCTACACCCAGATAAAAAAGATAAGCATGGAATTCCTGTTCTTGTTTTTGATGCTAAACTCAGAGAAAACGAAATGAAGCTTCGCGAAGATGGAGTAGCCTGTGGTATAGAAATGCTCGAAGCTGCCGGATGTGAAAATATCAGCTCTTACAACAGTGCAACCGCTCCTGGTGCCTGCATTCACGAAATGGGAACGGCGCGAATGGGACATGATTCTGAAACAAGCGTTCTGAACAAATGGAACCAGATTCATAACGTCCCAAATGTTTTTGTAACCGATGGTGCATGTATGACAAGCGCCGGAACGCAAAACCCAAGTATCACGTATATGGCGTTAACTGCACGTGCAGTAGATTATGCTGATAAACAAATCAAAAAAGGTGAATTGTAGTTTTTATCAAGCCCCCTCTATCTCTTTTATTTCTTCATTCATACCAAAATTCATTGACTTCATAACATTGGTTTAGAAAACCTAAGGCTCTGCTTTATCCTTGGATAGAGTTTATTCCAAAATCGAAGAGTCATGAATTCATTATCAATCAAAAACCTGAGTAAACAATACCCTAACGGCGTTAAAGCCCTCTCGGATATTAGTCTGGATATTTCTGATGGAATGTTTGGCTTACTTGGTCCTAACGGAGCAGGAAAATCAACGTTAATGAGAACCATCGCTACCCTCCAGCAACCGGATTCCGGATCTTTGTTTTTTAATGGCATCGATATTTGTTCTGATCAAACTCAACTTAGAAGACAATTAGGATACCTTCCACAGGAATTCGGAGTGTATCCCGGTGAATCCGCCGAACGGCTTTTGAATTACTTTGGAATACTAAAGGGTATTGATTCGAATAAAGAAAGAGCATCAAAAATTCGGGAAGTTCTTGAGCTCACTAATTTATTTGATGTGCGTAAGAATGCCGTAAGTGATTACTCAGGAGGAATGCGCCAACGTTTCGGAATCGCTCAACTTCTCTTGAATGACCCTAAGCTCATTGTCGTAGACGAACCAACAGCAGGTCTTGATCCTGAAGAGCGCAGACGGTTTTTAAATTTGTTGAGGGAAATAAGTGAAAACAGTGTTGTTATCTTCTCTACTCACCTGGTTGAAGATGTAACCGAATTATGCCAGAACCTTGCTATGATTAATAAGGGAATGGCACTAATGAAAGGAACTCCGCCTGGATTAGTTGGTCACATTGACTCTAAGATTTGGGTCTGCGAAATAAAAGCGGCCGAGCTGGACTCATACAAAGCAATCTATCATGTTCTATCCTCTTCGTTTACTTCTCAGCAGAAAGTTAAGATCAGAGTGTTTTCTGAATCGAAGCCTTCTCCTGATTTTTCTGCCACAAATGCTTCACTTGAAGACGCATATTTCATTGCCTTACAAGGTGTGAGGGTCGATCATGCTTACTAGTAAAATCCTTACGTATGAGCTCAAGCATTGGATAAAGCAGCCTGTCTTCGGCATATTTTTGATTCTTTTCTTTTGTGCGGGGCTGGGCATGATGGCCTTTTCTGCCGATATATTTGGAGAGAGTGTGTTATCTCAAAACACCACTCCTTTTGCGAATGCATCTTCAAGCATCTTCTCCTATTTTTTTGATATTCAAATCTTCTCTTTATTTCTGATCCCTCTTTTCTTGTGTGGCACCATCTACAGGGATTTCCAGAGTAATACCTATCTGGTTATGTACTCCTACCCTTTTTCGAAAACTCAATATATAAGTGGGAAATTCATATCCGGTTTTATTCTTGTCATAATGATCCAACTATCCTTTTGTATTGGATTATTTACCGGAAGTATCATCCCGGGTGTGAATGAGACTCTGATTGGAGGGAACATCATACAATCCTATGCTTTCCCTTTCTTGAGTATTTCTCTGGTTAATACTCTTTGGATTGGTATTTTGACGTTCTCAATTGTTTTACTTTCCAGGAGCATTCATACCGGTTTTGTTACTGTTATCCTACTGTTTGTACTTCGCAGAGTTATTCTTTTCGTTTTTTCCGGACCTGATAATATCTCTACGATAACGGTGATTGATCCTTTTGGAGAGTTCGCCGTTCTTTCAGCTACTTCTCAATGGACAATTTCAGAGATTAACTCGCAGACAGTACCTTTAACAAACACATTCTTACTAAACAGGTTACTTTGGACGGGCTTTTCTTTAGTTATTGGATTAGCAACATATTTCTCATTCAACCCAACCCATTCACAATCCTTCTTTTCTTTCCTTAAGAGTTCGAAGAAGACTCAAAAATTCCTGGAACTTTCGTTTGAGTTCTCTCAGATATTGCCAAAAGGAATACGAAGTATCTGGCAGCTTTCCTCTTTTCAGTTTAGATCCATCATAAAAAGTAAAACCTTCATCGTATTGATGGTTGTGAGCTTACTATTCATGTTTTTGTTACTTGGTCAGGTAAATCCGGAATACACTACGCGGATTTATCCCTTGACTCAGATACTGTTGCTCATCCCGTCTCTGTTCTTCTCTTTTATCGTGATGATTGTGACTTTTTTATACGCCGGATTCCTGGTAAATAAAAATCTCAAAACCGGAATGAATACTCTGGTCGATTCGACTCAGGTTGCGAATCATACCCTCTTATTTTCAAGATTATTCACGCTACTGAAATTACAAGCAGTGCTACTGTCGCTGATAATCATAGGCGGAGTTTCTGTTCAGTTATGGAAAGGATATACGCTGTTTGAATGGTCATTGTATTTCTTTCATGTATATGGAATCCTTTTTATTAGTCTCGCAATCTGGGCATCCATGTCTCTTTTTGTACAAACCGTTCTAAAAAATCAGTATCTGGGTTTTTTTCTTCTGGTTGTTTTTGCATTTGGATTGACAGGCATCGATTCAATTGGAATTGAGAAAGATATCTTTGCCTTTAATGAGGCGCCTATTCCCCAATACTCCGATTTATCCGGGTATGGTGCTTCTTTACGATCATTTTTTGCTCACAAGTTTTATTGGGCATTAGTTGGTGGAATATTATTGGTTGGAACTCTGCTCCTTACCCGTCGAGGTTTTGTTTTCTCAATAAAGGAGCGTTTTCAAATTGCAATTGATAGGTTTTCCGGAAAAATATCTTTCTTGCTCCTCTTGCTATCGATTCTGTTTGTTGGCACCGGATTCTCAATCTCCAGTTTTGTTTATCCAAAAGATGATATGTCGACTGTTGAGATCGAAAAAAGAAAAGTAGTAGCTGAAATAGAAATTGGACATCTGAAGGATATGCCTCAGCCACGATTGAAAGGTGTCCAGTTGAATATAGATTTGTACCCGGATGAACGAAGTTATACATCAAATGGGACGCTCTTCTTCGTAAATGAAGGAAGCCGTGCTATAGACACGCTGCTCTTTTCTTATCCAAATGATGTAACACTTACAGGAATTCAGAGACGAACATACTCGAAAATTTTTACAGACTCTGTACTGCGTGTTGAAGTACTAACACTATCCACTCCTCTGCTCCCTTATGATACCTTAAAAATAAACTTTAGTGCATTCCACAAACCTGATAATTGGTTTTCTGAAGATTCGAAAGTAATTAATAATGGAACCTTTTTTCTGGCAGACTTTCCGATTATAGGTTACCCGGAATTGGTAGCCAGTAATTCATCTAACAAATCCATCCCATCTGATAGTGATGCTTCCTCTAACAGTTACATAGGTAAACATATTGATTTGTTAGATACCGATATCACCGTAAGTACTGCTCTTAACCAGACTGCTTTTGCTCCGGGGAAACTTACAGCACAATGGACAGAAAAAAATCGGGTTTTTTTCAGGTATGTATCGTCAAGTCCAATTCGAAATGGATTCCCAATACAATCCGGTATTTATAATGTATTTAATGATTCTCTGAACGACATTCAGTTTAAGATTTATCATCATCCTACCCATGCCTTTAATCTAGACCGCATGATGGAGGCAATGAAGACCACTTTCAGCTATGCCGATTCCAGCTTTGGATCTTATCCCTTTGAAGAGCTCAGAATCGTTGAGTTTTCCAGATTTTATGGAAACTTTGCTCAATCCTTCTCTCAGACGATTCCATTTTCAGAATTTGCAGGATTTTTCAGCAGACAGGATTCCAGTGAAAACCGGTTTGATGATGTCTTCAGGTTAACAGCCCATGAAACCGCTCATCAATGGTGGGGACATCAAATTATTCCAGCAGATGTTTTGGGAAGCCGGTTTTTAACGGAGAGCTTCGCTGAGTTAACCGCATTGAATGTACTTGAACAACAATACGGACCTGAAAAAAGTGCACTTTATTTGGAGACCATTAAAACGCGATATTTCCGTCAAAGGAACAGAAGCGATAGAGAATCGCAGCTGGTATTAGTTGCACCGGAAGAAACCAATGTAAGTTATGCAAGAGGACTTCTGGCTCTAAATTCTATGTATGAGCATCTGGGTAAAGAAACGTTTAACCGGGTTCTTAGAAATTTTATTTCTGATTTCGCATTTCAAGAAGCTCCTTACCCTACTTCCTACGATTTCATTACTCAACTGAAAAGTGAAATACCCGATTCACTCACCTACCTGATATATGATTTATTCGAAACATCAACGGTATATAAAAATGAAGTGAAAGGATACTCAAGCAGGTTATCACCCAACAATGAATTTGAAATCGAATTTCAAGTCATTGCCTCTAAAGAAAGAAAAAAATCGGTTCACCAAGACACGGAATTGATTCCCAACGACGAAAATATATCCGGCTATTACCTTCAAATCGGAGCATATGATAGCGATGACAAACTCATCTCTTTATCAACTGTTAGGGTTGAAGAAGGAGAAAATTCTCTGAATATTAGATTACCACAAAAGCCTTTCAGAATCGTACTGGATCCACATCATATATTAATAGAGCAAAATATCTCTGATAATACTCTTATCATCGAGTGAAATGACAAGCCGTATCGCATACATACTGAAAAATCATACTACAGAAGCCTTCGTGCATCTTATACTATTTATGCTTTTTCTGTGGTTTATGGAATCCGGAATGGGAAGTTCCATCGATGAGAAATCGAAGAATATTATCCGGATGAATTTCCTTGCTTTTCCGATTGTGTTCTATCTCAACTCATTTTACCTGATTCCAAACTTTCTTTCAAAAAAGAAATGGATTGGCTATGTCGGAATGTTGATTCTTTCAGTCATCTTCATAGAAGTCGGGCGTTCAACTTTTCATGTTTTGGTTCTGAACGATAGTCATGCCCCTGAACAACTAACTTTCCTGGAAGTCCTTTTCAGCAATAATTCGGTTTCCGGGGGGATCTTTTTAGGCTTCTTACTTTCTTTCGCATACACCTTTACCAAAGACTGGCTTCGAAATCTCACCCTGGTAGAGCGACTCAAATCAGAGCGCGCTGAGATGAAACTCGCCTACCTGAAAACTCAGATCGATCCTCATTTTCTGTTCAATACACTGAATAATATTTATGCGATCGCCTTGAAAGAAGACAGTAAAGAGACTGCGGAAGCAATAACAAAGCTTGGAACACTAATGCGTTATAATTTGGAGTATGCTGAGAAAAATATTGTTCCACTTTCCAATGAAATTGAATTTCTAAGGAAATACATCGAACTGCAAAGTTTAAGAGCTGAAGAAAAGAATAAAATAAAAGTAAAGTTTGATATCCCTGAAGATCAACTGAACACATTAAAAATCTCTCCTTTACTTCTGATCCCGGTAATTGAAAACGCATTTAAATATGGGATTAATCCGGCTAAGGAATCTGTTATCTCTATTTCAATCACCCTTAAAGAAGACACTTTAATATTAACGTCTAACAACACCATTGTTAGAAATATTAAAAATTCAACTAAAACAGGTCTAACTAATTTGAATGAGCAACTATCATTGATGTATCCGAATAAATATACTTTCGAATATTCACAGAAAGGATCTGATTACATTGTAAATCTTCAATTAACTTTGTCGAAATGATTACTTGTATCGCCATTGATGATGAACCGAATGCACTTGAAGTGATTCAAATCCTTTCATCGAAAGTTGGTTCTCTTGAACTGAAAGAAACATTTACAGATCCGCTCGAAGCTATTAATTATCTGAAATCAAATACTATTGATTTTCTTTTTCTTGATATCAATATGCCGGAATTAACGGGCTTTAATGTTCTCAGCCTCCTCCCTGATCACGTTGACGTGATTTTTACCACTGCATATAGCGAGCACGCTGTTAAAAGTTATGAGGTAAATGCTGTAGACTATTTACTCAAACCTTTTACTTTAGCACGGTTTATTCAGGCAGTTGACAAAGTAAAGAAATCGAAAAATGCAGAACAAGAATCTCTAAATGAAGATTTCTTTTTTGTAAATACCGGGACTTCAAAACAAAAAATTCTACTACGTGAAATTCAGTACATAGAAAGTGACGGAAATTATGTCTATTACGTAACTCAGACTCAAAAATTAATGGTCAGAGCTTCTATTAAGGAGATTCTTAAATCACTACCAAGAAACCGGTTTATTCAGGTACAACGCTCTTTCGCTATCGCTTTCTCATGGATCAAAAAAATAGAAAGTAATCATGTGTATATCGCTGATAGAGAAATTCCCATTGGAAAAACATTTAAAGTGGATTTTCAATCCGCACTAAAAAAATTCTCTTGATAGTTTTCTATAATGTTGACTTAGCAATCAATTAGTTTTTTATTGCCAAAAATAAATTCTATTCATGAACTTTCTACGAAAATTAAGACGAGGAAATACCGAAACCTTCAGTTATCTGGCCTATGGTATAGGGGAAATCGTACTTGTTGTGATAGGAATACTGATTGCGGTATCTATTAACAACTGGAATGAAGACCGCCTGAAAAAGAATGAACTGGAAAATATTTACAACATCGTTAAACAAGATTTAGAGAATGATCTCGAAGAGATTGACGAAATACTTGGTTTTTATGAAGACAGAAAACCACTTTTCCAAAATGTATTGCAAGACTCAGTAACCCGAATTGATTATATCTATAATCCGGTATACTACTTCCTGATTCTTGGATATCCTGAAATCTCTTTCGATAAACGTGGTTTTAGTCTGCTCAGTGAATTCCGAAGTAACAGTGATAATTCTTCTGATACATTAGTAACCAAAATTATCGACTTCTATACTGAACGGTTTCTTGAAATCGAAATAGATGACAACTTTAGAGCCGAGGATTTTAAAGACAATTATTTTTATTGGAAGAATAACTTTGATTGGTGGTCGGATTATATAATGAGAAAAGATGTAACCGGGTTTCTGGATTATGCACTTAATGATCCTGATTATAAAAACCGAGTTGCAAACGCTTATTTCCTTGCTTACGACGTTTTTCTTCCGGAACTGGATATCTTCAAAGAACGAGCAACAACTATTATTGAAAGCATTGATTCAGCGAATTAATTTACATTATGATTAAAAAGTTAATGATTGGTCTGGGAATCATCGTCGGTATTATCATTGTGCTTATTTCAATCTCTGTATACTACTTCTATCCCAGTGAAGATCGGATTCTGAATTTCATCTCCGAAAACCTTGATAAAACTTCTATTTCAATCATAAAGAATGATTCTTTAATAGTTGATATCAACTCTTCAGAAATAACGCCTTTGGCAAGCACTGTTAAAATTATTCTGGCTATAGAATATGCTGAACAAGCTGCGGATGGTTTAATAGACCCGGATGAAATGATCCCTCTTATTGAACTGGAAAAATTTCATGTTAAAAATACTGATGGAGGTGCACATCCTGCATGGCTAAACTCTCTTTCAAAGAAAGATTCCTCCATTGGAGTACCGGTCCGCGAAATAGCAAAAGGAATGATCCGCTACAGTTCAAATGCGAATACCGAGTGGTTGTCTAAGAAGCTGGGTTTGGAGAATATCAACTCAAGACTGGACAGCGTAGGAATCTCTAATCATACCGAAATCTATTATATCGTATCAGCATTATTCGTACGAAAAGAATTATTTCCAGATCTAAATGGAACAGAACTGGTACAACAACTTAGGGAGCTAAGCGAGGCTGTGTATATCGATACAATTAATTCGATACACTTGAAATTATCTGCTGATACAACATATCGTAACCAGCTTGGAGATCTGCCAATGAATGTTCAGGAAGTATGGTCTGACAGACTTCCTGCTTCTACAACCTCAGAATATGCAAATCTGATGAAGAAACTTAATTCCAAAACGTATTTCTCCGATTCAGTGCACGTATATCTCGATGAAGTGATGGAAGGTCTGATGGAAAGCAAAGCAAATCAGGAGCTTTTTAGCCATGCCGGGATGAAAGGGGGATCTACTGCATTTGTTTTAACCAAAGCCATGTATGCCACCGATAAAGAGGGCAATACTTTCAGCATCGCATATTTCTTAAATGATTTAAGCATGTTGGAAAATACTCGACTAAGTATGAGTATGAATAGTTTTGAACTTGCTCTTCTGTCAAATGATGATTTTTTAGAAAAACTTACAGCTGAATTGAACTAGGTAATTTGGTTAATACCCGTAGTTACTTTTTCTAAATCCTCATCCCCCACCTGAAAATGAAACGTTGCCCTTATTGTATTCGCACCAAAGGGAACCAAGCGAATTCCATGATCTTCAAAACGGGAAATTACGGTAATGGCATCTTCATTCAGAGTATCAAATAACACAATGTTGGTCTCCACTGAGTCCATATCAATTGAAAATGCGCTATTCGATGAAATGGCTTTGGCAAACTCTTTTGCTCTGCGATGATCATCTTTCATTAAATCCCAGTGATTATCTAACGCATATTCTGCAGCAGCAGCTATAAGACCAATCTGTCTCATTCCTCCCCCCCACATTTTACGAAACCTTCGAGCTTTTGCAATATTCTCTTCGTTTGAAAGTAACATAGATCCAATCGGTGCTCCTAATCCTTTACTAAAACACACAGAAATAGTATCAGCAACTTCGCCAAAAAAACCAGGCTCAATTTCTGTAGCGGTCATCGCATTCCAGATTCTGGCTCCATCCAAATGAACAAAAAGATTATGCTGGTCTGCGAAATATTTTATTGCTGCCAACTCGTCTTTCGAATAGCACGCACCTCCCCCTTTATTAGTAGAGTTTTCAACACAAATTACTTTAGTTTTGGCTTCCCAATCAAATTTCCCTTTCACCTGGTTTTCCAGATAAGCCAGTTCAAGCTTACCATTTATTCCTTTTAAGGGTTTTATTTGTATCCCCGAAAGAAAAGCTGCGCCACCTGTTTCATAATTATAAATATGTCCCTTTTCCTCAATGAGAATTTCATCTCCGGGTTCGGTAAGAACTTTCAATCCCAGTTGATTACTCATAACCCCACTTGGAACAAATAACCCTGCTTGCATACCAAACATTGAAGCCACTCTTTTCTGAAAAGCGTTCACAGTCGGATCTTCTCCAAAAACATCGTCCCCGACCTCAGCTCTCAACATGGTCTCAAGCATTTCCCGTGTTGGCTTTGTAACTGTATCGCTACGTAAATCAATCATATTTTTACTTTGCTTTTTCAAAGGGATGGAATATACTGATTCAATTGCGAGTAGAAATTAAAAATCTGTTTTGGATCAATTCTATAAAGTAGCACTAGTTCAGCACCCTCCCGTATTCCTGAATATTTCGGAAAGTGTGAATTTGGCAATAAAGTACATTGATGAATCAGTAAAAGAAGGTGCAAAGCTTATTGTTTTTCCCGAAACCTGGCTTCCCGGATATCCGGTTTGGTTGGATTATGCTCCAAATGCTGGTATATGGGATCACCCTCCTGCCAAAGCGTTATTTAAAATTCTTTCCGAGAATTCAATTTCAATTGGAGATGATCATTTTAAGATTCTTCAACAAAAAGCTATGGATGGAAATTGTGTGATAGTGATGGGCTCTCACGAAAAAGTTGGTCGCACTTTGTACAACACCATCTTCTATTTCAACTCTGATGGCACTTACAGCTTACATCGAAAACTAATGCCTACTTATACTGAACGTTTAGTATGGGGGATGGGTGACGGAAGTACTCTCGCTACCATTGAACATGAATCTGTAAAAATAGGTGGTTTAATTTGCTGGGAACACTGGATGCCACTTGCCAGAGCAGCAATGCATGATCTAGGTGAACACATTCATATAGCACAATGGCCCATGGTTAAAGATTTGCATCACATTGCAAGCCGACAATATGCATTTGAGGCTCAATGTTTTGTGCTTGCGGTTGGATGCACACTTACAAAAAAAGAAATGCTGGATGGTCTCCATTCTGCCATTAGTGATAAGAAAGATGAGATTGCTTTAGAGTTGATTAACAGTATTCCTGTGGACGATAGTCATTTAGTTTTAAATGGAGGAAGTGCAATTATAAATCCCGATACCTCCTATTTAGTTAGTCCTTTGTATGATGAAAACACTATCATGTATGAAAGTTTAGATTTAAGTGAACTTTCGAAAGGGAATTTATTTTTAGATACCAATGGTCACTATTCCCGACCAGATGTTTTTACATTAAAGGTGGATACACGACCAAAAACCAATGTGACTTTTGAGCACGAATAAGTTTGATATCATAATTGCAGGGGGAGGTCTTTCGGGACTAAGTTTAGCATGGAACCTGGCTAAAGGTGGTTATGAAGGTGAAGTGCTGGTTATTGATTCCACCTTCGCACCTCAAAACACTAAAACCTGGTGTTTTTGGGATAAAGCTGATCCTCCTTTCCCTGAAATCATTTTCAAAAAATGGAAAAAAACCTATTTCTCTGCCCTCGATTTTGAAGGTTTTCTCTATATGAATAAATACAGTTACTATTGCATCAGGCAGAGTGACTTTAAAGAATTTGTTCTTACCGAATTAAAGAAGCGAAAGAACTTTACACTTCTTGAGGAAAATGTTCTCGACTTCTCATCAAACAAAAACAAAGCTGCCCTAGTAACAAAAAACAGCGATACCTATCTGGCAGATTATATCTTTCAAAGTATATTTAAACCTGAAGTAGACAGAGAATCAAAGTATCCATTAGTTCAGCATTTCCTGGGTTTTGAAATAAAGACAACTATTCCAGTATTTGATCCTGCTACTATCACCCTCATGGACTTTGATGAGAGTTTTGAAGGTGGTGTTGCCTTTATGTATGTACTTCCTTTTAAAGGAAACCGAGCGCTTATCGAGTACACTGTTTTCTCTCAAGAACCTCTTAAAAGTAAAAAGGAGTACCGTTCTAAAATCCGCACTTACTTAAAGGAAAAATACAATCTGGAAAAAGAAGACTATGAAGTAAAAAGAAAAGAATACGGCGAGATTCCCATGGAAGATCAAAAGTACCCAGCTACCTATTCCAGTAAAGTTATAAACCTCGGAACTATGGGAGGATTTACAAAACCTTCAACCGGTTATACGTTCAAAAGGGTTCAGAATTATGTAAAAATACTTTCTGAATCGTTGATCAAAGGAAAAGAACCTGTATTACCAGCTGGATCTGAATTCAGATACCGGTATTATGATTTGCTGATTCTTCATATTCTTTCAAACTCTGACAAAGAAAGTTTGAAAGTATTCAGAGATTTGTTCAAAAATAACACGCTTGATGATGTATTCGATTTCCTGTCCGAGAATACTTCAATACTCGAAGACTTGAAGATTATGAGCAGTGTACCCTCCATCCCCTTTATTAAAGCAATTGGGAAAAATCTTAAAGTGAAATAGTAAGATAAAAAAATTTTTGAAATTAAATACCGATCGGTATATTTATAGTTATGAAAAATACCGGTTCATATATTATCCAGACAGTCGCCCCTATTTTTAATAAGAAGGGATACTCAGGAACCAGTCTTTCAGATTTAACCTCCGCAACGGGATTAACCAAGGGTGCGATTTACGGAAACTTTGTAAATAAAGAGCAGCTTGCTGTAGAAGCATTCAAGTATAATGTTCGATTAATACTCAAAGATATTTCGAATTCAGTAAATAAAGCAGACCGAGCCATCGATAAACTTTTCGCCATTACTAATTACTACCGCGGATATTATGATATTACCAAATCTACCGGCGGTTGCCCTATTTTGAATGTAGGAAATGATACCAGGCACATTAACCCTACTCTGTTCAGGATGGTTAAACGTACTGCAAAAATACTTGAACAAAGTATCGCTAACATCATACTTGGTGGAGTAAAAAGTGGTGAATTCAAAATACAAACAGATGTCTATAAACTGGCTAAAAATATTTATTCGATGATAGAAGGCAGCGTATTCATGTCCATTACTCATGATGATCGATCCTACATATTAACAATGACGGATCATATCGAATCACATATCAACCAACATATACGAACATAAAAATTTTAACTAAAATATACCAATCGGTATAATATATAATTATGAAAAAGATCCTTACCAGTATCAAACAAATCCGATTTCAGGACTGTGACCCTTTTAATCATCTAAATAACTCGAAATATATCGACTACTTTATGAATGCCAGAGAAGATCACCTGATTGAGCATTATGATTTAAATGTATATGAAGAAGCACAAAAACATGAAATAAGTTGGGTAGTTGCAAATAATTTGATTACTTATATAAACCCCGCTGTAAACATGGAAGAAGTACTCATCGAAACTCAGCTTATCAAATTTGGTCCCAAAAACTTAACTGTTGAGATGAGAATGTGGGATAAGGAAAGAACTAAAATTAAAGCGCTACTATGGTCTACTTTTGTCCATTATAATCTCGCAAAGAATCATTCGCACATTCATGACCAAAGATTTATTGATTTATTTGAACAAGTTGTTTCTCCTGTAGAACAAAATTCTTTTGAACAAAGAAGCAGATTCCTAAGTGTTAAATATGCCCGGGCATCCTGATGTGTCCCCTTTTCTTACTCAAATTTGTTATTCTGTAAACTCACTAAAGTTTTAGTATGGCTTATAATGAAATACTGGCAGAACGAGTCCAAACGGTTCTGGATAACAAAAATATTCAGTTTGAGGATAAAAAGATGTTTGGAGGACTATGCATACTTGTTGATGATAAGATGTGTGTAGGTATAATAAATAACGATTTAATGGCAAGAGTGGGTCCTGATGCAGAATCAGCTCGCCAGGATCGTAAGGGCGTACGACCTATGGACTTCACTAAGAAGAAAATGAAAGGCTTTCTATATGTGAATAACGAAGCCTTAGATAAAGAAGAAGAATTAGAGTTTTGGGTTGATTTGTGCCTGGCTTTTAATCCAGAGGCTACTTCCAGTAAAAAGAAAAAGAAATAGTTTTTTTGAATCCTTTTTGAGTATTTAACATCTACATGTTAAACCTTAAATAAATCATACGAAAATGAGTACCAAAGGAACATGCACCTGTACTAATTGTGAATGCTCTAATTGTGACTGTGTAAATTGTAAAACCAACAACTGTACATGCAATAATTGCAATTGCTGTAATTAATTCAATGCCGCAAAATACCCACGAAATATGGGATTCTTTAAAAGAGTCACTTTTTTATTTCATTCTTAAGGAAGTTAAAGACGAAGAGCTCTCCAAAGATCTCCTTCAAGAGGTATTCCTCAAAGTCCATGTGAAACTCGATCAGTTGAATAGCCCTGACAAAGCCAAAGCATGGGCTTTTCAGATTACCCGAAATCAAATAGCTGAACACTTCAGAAAAACAAAGGATACTGTCGATCTTTCTGTTCTCAGCCAAGTACAGATATCTAACGACTTGGAATATGAAGAAATCAATTTTTGTTGTTTTGAAAGTTTTGTGAATGAGCTTCCTCCAAAATATGGGGAAGTTATTACCCTGATAAATATCGAAGGCAAAAAGCAACTAGAAGCCGCTGAAGAATTAAATATAAACCTGTCGAATGTGAAATCGAGAGTATATCGGGCTAAAGAAATGCTCAAACAAAAGTTTGTGGAATGCTGTCAGTTTGATCTGGATGAAGATGGACTTCTGGTGGGAGAACAAGACTGTATTCGTTGTAACTCTATTTGATAAAAAGATATTGAGAAAGAAAAGCCATCGCCGCCGTTTCAGCTCGTAACCTGTTATCACCTAATGTAACCAAGCTCCCTCCTTTTGCGAGGTGAAGTTCTTTCTCTCGTACCGAAAACCCTCCTTCCGGACCGACCAGCAGTACGTTGTTTTCTTCTTTCAATTCTGAAGGTTCGTGTTCTTCATTTGCCTCCACGTGAGCCATCAGAAAATTACTCCCCTGAAATTTGTCAAAAACTTCATCCATTGAGTCAAGTATTTTCAGTTTTGGAAGCCAGAATCTTCCACTTTGCTTGAAGGCACTTATTATCTGAGTATCTAATCTTTCTTTATTAATTTTATTCCTCTCAGAATGATCAGCATTAAATAATACAACCTCCCAGGCTCCTAATTCTACTGCCTTTTCAATCGCAAACTCTAACCTGTCTCTTTTTTTAACTACTCCCAATGCAAGAATTTTCTTCTTTGATGGAACCGGTTTACAAGTTGTAGTTAACTTTTTCCCAAGAACTAATTTTTTTGTTATCTCCAGAATTTCAACTTCAAATCTGGCACCTTCACCATCTGCTACCAGAATTACATCACCTATTTTATGGCGCAATACTTTGCTAATGTGAAGAGCTTCCTGATCTTTTATTTCTACTGAATCGTCGGCATTAAAATCAGAAGGAGATATAAAGAAGATGTTGTTCATGGTAAAGTATTTATGTAACAATAATAAGTTAAAGCCAGAATAAATCTCCCTTCGAAGGGAGACGGTTCATTTAAGTCACATTTATGAGAACTTTAATGAACCAGAGGAATGTCCACTCAAATCCAATTTACATTCCCCGCCTCGGGTCTTCCTACCAAATGATTTAAAATTGCTTGAGGCACCCCCTTCAAATGGGGACTCATTCTACTCAGAACCAACCTTCAAATACTCACCAGGTTCAAAAGCGGTTCGACCGGTTTCAAGCATCATTTCGATGTAGGGTTTACACATTTTACAGTTTGTGCTGCATACATCTTCAGCCTGTAATTCCTCTACCGATTTAAAACCGGCAGATTCAGAAATAGATTGTATCTCTTCAAAACTTACGGCATGACAAATACAATGTGTTACGAGTAATTTACTCATGCCTGTTTAAAATGCTTTCCTAATTTCAGCCCCTGTCCCTGATAATTACTGTCAATTTCCGTTCCGTAAATGAATTCAGGAATTTCAGTATTTGGCTCAAACTGCATGCTGAATAATGTCTGTCCGTCTTCAATCATGAATGGGACATCATGAGACCGAACTTCTAATACAGCTCTTGCTCCTTTATCATCAACTGAGCCACCAAAACCACTATCAAAAAAACCGGCGTAATGAGTTCTGAGCTCTCCTGAGCCGGTATCATAAGCCATCATTTCGCAAGCAAGATTTGCGGGCACTCTGATTCGTTCTTTTGATGCAAAAATATAGAAGGCTTCCGGTTCTAAAATAAATTGCTTGCTTTGCTGAGCATAAATCGGCTCCCAATATTCATCTACACCATAATATCCAATGTTCTCGAGATCAATGTAATTATTATGCTTTTTAGCTTTATAGCCTATGATCTCGCCTTTCTTACCCTTCAGTTGAACACTCATAAATAAACCCTGATTTACCTTGATCTGCTCCATGGAAACAGGTTTAATATTCTCATCGAACAATAAAGGGTCTGTTGAATGAATACGTAGTAAATCCTGATCCGGTACTACTTCAAATCCGTGACGAATACGCAGTTGATTTAATCTTTGCCCTGTTCTCACTTTCACAGAAAAAGATTTCGGAACAACTTCCAGATACAAGTTCCCTTTATATCCCGGAGCTATTTCTTCAAAGCGGTGAGAATAATCGGTGATTACACGGGTAAATACATCCAGTCTGCCGGTCGAACTTTTGGGATTAGCTTTAGCAGATAAATTTTCAAGTGCATGAAGCTGGACCTCTCCATCTTGAGGATGTCCGTTTTTATATCCCTGATTTATGGAATAATGAGAACTTGGCAAATTGAGTTTTTCCAACAAAGGAATGATATACACACAATTCTCTTCCAAAACAGCTCCATCCTTCAGAGAAAAAGAATACTGAGACAGTTTTTCGATTTTCTCCTCCACCGTTTCATTTTCAGGAAGAAAACTACACCGAACACGATAGGCAACTTCTCCAAGCCGTAGATCCAGCGAATTAGGCTGAAACTGATTATCTAAAATTGGGTAATCGGGATGAGAGTCGAGAATTTCAAGATCGCGAAGGACTTTTAATTTCTGTACCGGCAAAACGCCTTTGGTTCGTAGGTGGACTTCTTTAGAGGTATTACTCATTAAAACACGACTTCAATTTTGAAGTAAGATACTTGGAGTAAATTTCAAATACCAAATACCATTTGAAAATTTGAAGCTATTCAGAATTTCTACTTTAATATTAAATTATCCTTATTCACGGTATACAAATAGTAAATATTAATGGTGAAATTCAGATAACACCAATACAATGAGTGTAATTTTTTATATTGAAGATAAATTCACTTCACTCGTCATCTTCAACGTAGTGAAGTAACGTATCCTAACCCTTACTAAATTCAACCTGTCTGTCAACAAGTAGATAAAACCAACTGAATGCAAATCATAAAATCTATGGCATTTATAGCTGATACCTTTGTAATAGTGTAAATCAAAGAGAATTGAAACAAATAATTGTCGTATTAGCATTTGCATTATCAACAAGCAGTTCTTTTGGGCAAAACCTCAAAGTTGCGAAAATTACACAACTAATGGAGATAGGAATAGAATACCTTGCTCCAACAAAGTTGGAAAGACAGATAGAGACCACTTCTCTTAATCTCCTTTATGGGTCAGAACGACATGGCAGATTTCCTTTTACTCTTCAATTTGGATTAACAGCGACCTATGCGTGGGGAAATATTACCCAATTGGATGCGAGTTTCTCTAAGGTGACGACCGAAAATAATGCCTTAGGAATGGGATCTATATTTGTTACAAGGTTTGAATTATTATCATTAAAGAAGTTTTCAATATCTCCTTTTTTTTCTGGAGGAATCATTTTATATAGTGAAAATTTTCCTCATGGAGGAAATATATATAACTTTATATGGCGATATGGAGGAATTTTTCATTTCCAATTAAATAATAGTATAAAACTTAATTTAGCAGGAAAATGGATGCATGTATCTAATGGTCAAGGATTGAATCATTCGAATCCATCTTATGAGGGTAAAGGAATCGAAATTTCTATTACAAAACGAATTAACTCAAGGAAATGATACAAGAAACGCATATAAGTAAATGGAATTTAGTTTATATCATTTCACTTTCATTCCTGTTGTTTGTCGCTGTATTTATTGGAATTAATGATTTTAACTTAAGGTCATTACAAAAGCTGTTAAAACTTTCCGCTCGAGTTTCTTTTTTGATTTTCACCTTAACTTTTTCTGCCTCTTCTTTGATTTTGTTCTATAAAAATAGAATCACGAAATGGATACTAGCGAATAGAAAATATTTGGGAATTTCCTTTGCTGTAATTCACTTTTTTCACTTACTACTTTTAATTACGAAGAACTACTTTTTTGAATCTGCTTTTGTTGAAAGCAGTTTAATTTCTCTTATTGGTGGAACTATTACCTATTCATTTATTGGACTGATGTTACTTACTTCTTTTCCTTATTTCTCAAAACGAATGAAAACTAAAAATTGGAATTTTCTACATCAAACTGGTGGATATGCAATTTTGATCACTTTTACATTGGCTTATTTGAGATATACAATAGAAAATCCATACTTCTCAGTATTTTTGTTTATAGCAATGATTGTATGGACCTTAAGAATACTAAAGTGGAAAAGGAAAAGCGGCTTACAAAAACGTATATAAAAACCTCGACACTGAATGAAAAAAGCAATCGTTGTAGGAGCGACTTCCGGAATCGGAAACGAGCTTGCTAAAATCCTTATTGAAAACGGTTATAAAGTAGGAATTACAGGTAGACGAAAAAGTGAATTGGAAAAACTAAAACAAACCAACCCGCATAGCTATATCATAAGCTCTTTTGACTGTACCTCCGAAAATAATTCTACAAAACTGTCTCAACTAACTGAACAACTTGGTGGACTTGAGCTTCTGATTTTGAGTTCGGGAACCGGAGATTTAAATGAAAAATTGGATTTTAAAATTGAGAATAGAACAAACTTACTAAATGTTAATGCATTTACAGAAATAGTTGATTGGACTTTTAATTATTTCCAAACGCAAAAGAAAGGACATTTGGTTGCAATAAGTTCAATTGCAGGAATCAGAGGAAGTAGGCTCGCACCAGCATATAATGCTTCAAAAGCCTATCAGTTAAACTATTTGGAAGGGTTAAGACAAAAAGCAACTAAAATCAAACTGCCAATTTATGTGACAGACATAAGACCTGGGTTCGTTGATACTGATATGGCTAAAAGCGAAGTACAGTTTTGGGTAGCTACTAAAGAAAAAGCGGCACGACAAATTTTCCGAATAATAAAACGGAAAAGAGGAATTGGTTATGTAACAAAAAGATGGTGGATTGTAGCTAAATTATTAAGGCTGATCCCACATGGAATGTATAAAAGAATGTGATGTTTCTGTTTAACATCAATAACTTTTCAAAATAACCCCAACGTTAGAAACTGGTCTCCTATTTTCTGTCCAGCAATGACAATGCTTTCGCACATATAAATCTAATTGATGGTAAAACCCATATCTAAAAATTTCTCCCCTAATGATTATAAGTGAGTTTTTGACGTTCTATAAAACATCTTTTCACAATTTTCCGGTTCTTCAAATAGTTGTGTTTTATAAATTCTTTTAAGAGTCGTAATAATTGTATAACCTACGCTTGTTAACACCTACTCACTGAGTCACTAAAACCGAAGAACATGTTTAAAAAAAGAGTATTAGTACTTTTCTTTGTACTTATTCCCAGCCTTGCTTTTGCTCAGATTCAAATCAGCACTGAAAATTCAGCCGAACATTTTTCCATTGTAGAAGGAAATACTCCTGCTGATATCCTTTATGATGCATCGGATGACATCCTGATCCAAAAATCAGCAAACTTCCTTGCCGGAGATATCGAAATGGTAACCGGACATAAATCTGAAGTTATCACTTCTCTGGATCAGGTGGATGGAACTCCTATCATTACTGGAATTATTGGAAACAGCTCGTTTATCGATCAATTGATTGAATCAGGAAAATTGAATGTTACCGAAATCGAAGGCGAATGGGAACGGTTTATCATTGAAACGGTAGAAAATCCATTTCCGGGAGTTGATGAAGCATTGGTTATTGCAGGAAGTGATAAACGAGGTGCAGCTTTTGGAGTTTTCACTATTTCAAAAGAAATCGGAGTTTCTCCCTGGCACTTTTGGGCTGACGTTCCTGCTCAACAACATGATGAGCTGTTTATTAAAAAAGATCGTTTTGTCTCTAAAGCTCCTTCTGTAAAGTATCGAGGAATCTTTTTGAATGACGAAGCACCTGCTTTACGCGGATGGGCACAGGAAACTTTTGGAGATTTCAATAGTGAGTTTTACGAAAAAGTGTATGAATTACTTCTCAGAAATAAGGCAAATTACCTCTGGCCTGCAATGTGGAGACCTAGCGTATTTGCTACTGATGATCCCAAAAACCCACAGGTTGCGGATGAATATGGCATTGTGATTTCAACTACACATCATGAACCTATGATGCGTTATCATGAAGAATGGAGTCGATATGACGCCGGCGAATGGAATTACGAAACGAACAAAGAAAACCTCCAACGTTTTTGGAAAGAAGGCATTGAACGTATGAGCAATCACGAAAGCGTAGTAACTTTGGGAATGCGCGGCGATGGCGATGAAGCCATGACTGAAGAAACGGTTACCGACTTAATGAAAGAAATTATTGCTGATCAGCGGGATATTATTGAAGATGTTACAGGAAAACCCGCCGAAGAAACTCCTCAGGTTTGGGCGCTTTATAAAGAAGTGCAGGACTATTACGACAAAGGCTTGCGTGTTGACGATGACATTCTTGTATTGTTTTGTGATGACAATTGGGGAAATGTGCGCATCCTTCCTAAAAAAGAAGATCTGGACCATCCCGGCGGATATGGAATGTATTACCACTTCGACTTTGTGGGTGGACCTGTCTCCTACCGCTGGCTTAATGTAACTCAGATTGAACGTGTGTGGGAACAAATGAATCTGTCTTATGAATGGGGTGTTCGTGATCTCTGGATCGTAAATGTTGGAGACCTGAAACCAATGGAATTACCTATTTCTTTTTTCCTTGATTTTGCGTGGGATGCATCCATGGAAGCAGAGGATTTACCGGGATATTATGAGAACTGGGCGGCTCAGCAATTTGATCCAAAATATGCTTCTGAAATTGCTGATATCCTTTCACTATCGACAAAGTACAGCGCCCGAAGAACCCCTGAAATGTTGAAACCGGACACTTACAGCCTGGAAAATTACAGAGAGGCTGAGCGTATTATCGATGAATATGATTTACTGCTAAAACAAAGTGAAAATATCTTTGAACAACTTCCAGATGACCAAAAAGATGCCTTTTATCAATTGGTTCACTTCCCTATAGAAATTCTGGATAACCTGAACAATATGTATGTAGCGGCTGGGAAAAATGCTCTGTATGGCAACCAAAGTCGTGCTTCTACCAATATGTATGCGGATAAAGTGAAAGAATATTTTTTCCGGGATAAAGAACTGGTGGATTACTATCACAATGAATTAGCCGATGGCAAATGGCCCCATATGATGTCCCAAACTAAAATCGGGTATACCAGCTGGAACAATCCACCTGTGGACAAAATGCCGGAAGTAACCTACATCCAAACTCCGGAAAATGCTGGTTTAGGCTATGTGGTTGAACATGGTAAAAGCAGATTCCCTTGGAGCCAAAGTGGGTTATTAAGTCAGAGTTTCTCATCGTTCGATCCGGTTAACAATCAAAGTTATTATCTGGAAATATTTAATCGTGGATCAAAAAAACTTGAATACTCTGTAGTACCGGAACAAGATTGGATTAAAGTTTCTTCCAAAAAAGGAGCTGCTCAATATGAGGAAAAAGTATATGTTCGAATCGATTGGGATAAAGCTCCAAACCAAAATACAACCGGCGAAATAGTGATTTCAGGAGCAGGCCAGGAATTCAGAGTTGAAGTCCCAATTAAAAATGACGTTTCCAATGTTTCCGGGTTCGTAGAAAATAATGGAATCGTTTCAATTGAAGCTGCTAATTATTCATCTAAACATAATGCGAATGGGATTTCTTGGACGACTATCCCGAATATGGGAAGAACGGCATCTTCAGTAACTATGGAGCCAACCACTGCTGAAGTCCAAAATCCAGGTTCTTCTTCTCCATATTTGGAATATGAGTTCACCGTTTTTGAGGGAGGAGATTTTACGTTGCACACTTTCCTCGCTCCTACTCTGAACTACAAAAAACAGGACGGACTAAAATTTGCAGTTGCTATCAATGATGAAGAACCTCAAATTATCAATATTCATGAAGGTGAAAATGTGCCGGACTGGGAATACCCAGAATGGTGGAATAACTCAGTTACTGATCGGGTTAGAATTAAAGAGTCTGTTCACGCCAACATTGAACCTGGTACTCATAGTCTAAAAGTCTGGATGGTAGACCCGGGTGTTGTATTCCAAAAGTTTGTACTGGATGGCGGGGGATTGAAAGATAGTTACCTTGGACCTCCGGAAAGTAAATATATTAGCGCAGAAGGATTGACTAAAAGATAAAATTGATTCCTTAGCGATAAAAGCTTGAACTCTTAAGAAATCACTAATGAATGTCAGAACTAGAACTGATCATTGATCTTCATAAAAATTCAGAAAGACAAGGTCCGGGCAGTAAAAATGATACACTCAGAGCACTCAACTTTTTGACTTTTCCTTCCGAGAAGTTTTTAAAGGTGGCAGATATTGGTTGTGGTTCGGGGGGACAAACTCTCACCTTGGCAGAAAATTTAAATGCACAAATTATTGCTGTTGATTTATTTCAGGAATTCCTGGATGAATTAAATGAAAATTCCAGTCATTTTGGATTGAATAACAAAATTAAAACTCTCCAAAAGACTATGAAAGATTTACCCTTTGAAGATGAAGAGTTTGACGTTATTTGGTCAGAAGGAGCAATTTATAATATCGGCTTCGAAAAAGGTATTAAAACCTGGAAAAACTATTTGAAGCATGGAGGGTATCTTGCAGTTAGTGAAATTACATGGATTACAGCGACCCGTCCAATAGAAATAGAAGACTTTTGGGAAAAAGAATATCCAGAAATTGATAAAGCATCAAACAAAATTAAACTATTGGAAGATAACGGATTTAGCCTTGCTGGATATTTCTATCTCTCTGAAGATAGTTGGATCAGAAACTACTATAAGCCCATGCAAGAAAGGTTCGATGCTTTTTTAGAAAGAAATAAAGATTCAAAACTTGCCGATAAAGTTGTTGAAGAAAACCGAGCTGAGATTGAGCTTTACATGAAGTATAAAGACTTTTTCAGCTATGGATTCTACATAGCGAAAAAAAATTAATCTCTCGCCATTTTCATGATAGTATCCCACTCTTCTTTACGGACAGGAGTAATGGATAATCTACCCAATCTGAATAGCTCCATATTTTCCAAAGACTTCTCGGCTTTAAGGGCATCCCGGTCTACTGGATTTTCAAATTTCTCAACAAATTTCATATCTACATTAACCCATCTCGGGTCACTTTCTGAACTTTTTTCATCGAAGTATTTAGATTTCGGATCGAACTGAAGAGCATCGGGATATGGCTCGCTTGAAACTTCCATCACTCCCACAATTGCTGGAGGTTTCTGATTGGAGTGATAAAAGAATACACCATCGCCAACCTGCATATCATCCCTCATTGAATTTCTTGCTGCATAGTTTCTAACTCCATCCCAGGGAGTTTCTCCATCCCTTTTAAGATCATCAATGCTGTAATTTTCAGGCTCTGACTTACACAGCCAATATTTTCTTTCACTCATCTTACTTCAATTTTCAATTAAAAATTATCAATTAAGAATTTCATTGAATCATTTTTAATTCTTAATTGATTCATTGTATTTCTTCACATACCACAAAATGGTTTCTTCGAGCATTCCATCAAAATCTACAGTGGGCTCCCAATCCAGTTCTTTCTTGATTTTAGAAGCGTCAATGGCATAACGGAAATCATGACCTAGTCGATCAGTAACAAATGATATAAGATTTTTGTAATCCCCTTCAGGTCCCTTACCGACTTTATCATTCAGGATGTCACATATCTTATGCACCAAATCCAGATTTTTCCATTCATTATTCCCACCAACGTTATAGGTCTCCCCTGCTTTGCCTTTCAAAAATGCAGTTTCGAGGGCACTACAATGATCTCTTACAAACAGCCAATCCCGTACGTTTTGTCCTTTACCATAAACAGGGATAGGATCATGACCAATGGCTTTTCTAATCACTACTGGAATTAATTTTTCGTCATGCTGATGAGGACCATAGTTATTGGAGCAGTTGGTGGTAACCAGATTCATTCCATAGGTTTGATAATATGAACGAACGATCATATCGCTGGCCGCTTTGGACGCCGAATATGGAGAATTTGGAGCATATGGGGTCGTTTCTTTAAAAAAACCATCATCTTCTAATTCACCATACACTTCATCAGTTGAGACGTGCAGAAAACGGTTATTCTCCCAGCTTTTCTTGTCAGACATCCATAATTGTCGACATTCTTCCAGAATATTAAAAGTACCAACTACATTAGACTGAATAAACGGCTCAGGTCCTGTAATTGAATTATCTACATGAGATTCTGCCGCTAAGTGAAATACGCCCTCAGGCTTAAAGCTTTTTACGATATCATTTACGGCATCACGATCTACCAGATCTACTTTTTTAAAGTGATATTTATCTGAATCTTTTAGCGGATCCAGATAGCTCCTTTCGGAAGCGTAGGTAAGCTTATCCAGATTAAAAATCTGCCAATTTGGGTACTTTTTGTTTAAATGTAAGATAAGGTTAGAACCAATAAAGCCAGCTCCACCTGTTACAATGATTCTCATAGGAAAATATCTTCGTCTTTTAATGATGAAAAGAGTGGTTGCTTACGATCTTTTTCTGATAAAATGGGTCTGGAAACATCCCAGTTAATTCTTATCAACGGATCATCCCACCTGATCCCTCTTTCTGATGCCTGGTCATAATATTCTGAACATTTATAGTGAACTATGGCTTCGTCAGATACAACTGAAAAACCATGTGCAAAACCTTCAGGAATAAACAACTGTCGATGATTTTCTTCTGTAAGTTTTACAGCTACATAATTACCAAAAGTTTTGGAATTCTTTCGAACGTCAACAGCAACATCTAAAATAGCCCCTTTCATACACTGAACTAATTTAGCCTGCGGCTTTTCTTTTTGGTAATGAAGCCCTCGGATAGTGTCTCTGAAAGATTTTGAAATGTTATCCTGTACAAAATGAACATCTATCCCGTTTTCTTTCAGTAGCTCTGTTCTAAATGATTCCAGGAAATATCCCCTATCATCTTCAAAAACAACCGGATCTATAATTTTAATATCCGGAATTCGTGCATCTATAATTTTCATTCGTTTAAAAAGTATTTAAAAACCGCTTCAGTCCTTTCTGCCAATGCATTATGTTTATGCCCGGAATGGTACTAATTTTTTGTATATCTAACTTAGAAAAGTAAGGCCTTGCAGCTTTTGATTTGAATTCTGATGAGGATACCGGTTCAATTAAAATCTCTTTTTTCTTAAGTCTGAATATTTCTTTTGCCAACTCATACCAGGTAGTAATTCCCCCGGAACTAACATTAAAAACCCCTTCACAATTTTCGAGTAGTAACCGAGATGTTTGTTCAACTACTTGATCGGCAAACGTAGGACTTCCGTATTGGTCATTCACAACTTTTAATTCATTCCTTTCTTCAGCTAACCGTAACATGGTTTTGATGAAATTATCACCATAACTACCACAAAGCCAGGAAATTCTAATAATCAAATAGGTACATCCCGATTCCAAAATCCCAATTTCACCAGCTCTTTTTGATTTTCCATATTCATTAACAGGATTTGTAATTCCATCTTCCGGATACCCTTTTGGGAAGGTAAACCTGTCATTAATGTCTCCGGAAAAAACGTAATCGGTAGAATAATGAACCAGTTTAATTCCTTTTAGAAAACAGATTTCACTAATGTTTTTGACAGCTTCAGCATTAACTTTGAATGCAAGATCGGGTTCATCTTCAGCATGATCTACTTTTGTGTATGCCGCACAGTTTATTAGCACATCCGGATTAAATGAATCAAGATTTTCCAGAAGCTTACTTTTTTCTGTTATATCTAAATCCTGTGAACCTAAAGCAAGAAAAACAATTTGATTGTTCTCGCAGAAATGAACCCATTCCTGACCTAGTTGTCCACCAGCGCCGGTGATCAGAAGCTTCATTATGCTCCCCGCACCAACTTATTTGCATGATTATATGATTCGGGAGTTCCGGCATCAGTCCACCAACCTTTTAGAACCGAGCTTGTCATTTCTCCTTTTTCGATGTAATAATTGTTTACATCAGTGATTTCTAATTCCCCTCTTCCTGAAGGTTTTAATGTTTTTATACAATCAAATACATCAGAATCATAAAAATAGATTCCTGTCACAGCATAATTAGATTTTGGCTTTTCCGGTTTTTCATCTATTGAGATTACTTTTTCTCCATCAAGTTCAGCCACGCCATATCGTTGGGGATCATGTACTTCCTGAATTAAAATTTGTGCCCCATTACCCGGATAGTTTTGAACAGATTCTCTAAGTGAACTTTCAAAAATGTTATCTCCCAGAATTACAACCACTGGTTCATCACCAGCAAAATTCTCAGCAAGTCCAAGAGCCTGAGCTATCCCTCCAGCTTCATCCTGTACTTTATAGGTAAACCTGCATTCAAAATCTTTGCCTGAACCAAGAAGGTTTACTACATCTCCCATATGATCGGTTCCTGTTACTATAAGTATTTCTTTAATCCCTACTTCTATGAGTTTTTCAATAGGATGATAAATCATTGGCTTATTACCCACTGGGAGTAAATGTTTATTAGTCACTTTTGTAAGAGGGTAAAGTCTTGAGCCTGTTCCACCTGCAAGTACTATTCCTTTCATTCAATCCTAATTTATTTTTATCGTAATTACCTTGAAACTATCACTTAATCCTATCAATTATAAGCTTAAATTTTTGATGTAAAATTACATTCATTAACCATTATTAATGAAGTCTCATTATTGTTATAAATCACTTAAAATTTGGTCTTAATAAACTAAACTCACCTCTTTTTAGTATTTTAAGGATCAATATCTAACTAATATTTTAAGTCAAGCAGAGTATTATTTTGTCTTTTACTTTCAAAATACCCCCTTCCTTTTTTGGTAGAATCTGCTTTATAATATTTTTGATATTCTTTCCTTCTCTAATTCAAGCGCAAACTATAAGGCTTCAATACAGTAATAACAGCACCAACACAACTTCGAACTCAATTAAACCTCATTTCAAGCTTTACAACGATGGAGCTTCCACTCTTAATTTAAGTGATGTTAAAGTTCGATACTGGTTTACATCGGAACCTCCTGGTATGGACATCTTTGCAATTGATTACGCCGTGGTTGGAAATGGGAACATCACAAGCAGTTTTGGCGAAATTGGAGGTAACAGATACGTCGAAATTGGCTTTACATCGGGTGCAACAATACCAGGATATCTTGGCGGAGCAGGCGCTAATACATTTCCAGCAGGCGCTAATACAGGAAATGTACAGCCACGTGTTCGAGATGATGTATACGCAAATTATGATCAATCTGATGATTACTCCTTTGATGCAGGTATAACTTCTTACACAGATTACACTTTAATGACTGTGTATTATCAGGGCAGCCTAGTTTGGGGTACTCCTCCGGCTGGAGGTTCTGAGGCGGAATCTATGTCGGTTACCGTTCAACCATCAACTACTACCGCAGGAAATACTATTTCACCCTCCCCTACAGTTGAACTTTTAGATGCTTCCAGTAATCCTGTCGAAGGTATTGAGATTACCGTTACAGTGAACCAGAATAGTTTTGCAGGTGGCAGTGTCACTACGGTTGCGACTGATGCAAGTGGTCTAGCAGTTTTTGATGATTTAACTCTGGAAGATGCAGCATCCGGTTATACTCTCACTTTTGATGCTGATGATGACGATGCGGCACTGGTCTCAGATGTAGTTTCGAATTCTTTTACGGTAAATGCATCCAGTCCTACTTCGATGACCGTTTCCACACAACCTCCCGGTACCTCAACAGCGGGAACCACAATTTCTCCAAATCCTGCGGTCACTATTACGGATACTTATGGCAACCCGGTTTCTGGAATAAATGTGGATGCTATTATCAATAAAAACAGCTTCGCATCAGGAACAACAACCGTATCAACAAATGCTTCAGGTGTAGCCACTTTTACAGATCTTGTTATTAATATGGCTGCAACAGGTTACCTGATAACATTTGATGCGGATGCCGGCGGTGTAAGCAATGTTAACAGCCCCTCTTTTAGCGTGATTGCAGCAGCGGCTTCAGCTATGACCATAACTCAACAGCCAACTGAGTCTGTTGTGACCGGAGTAATTTCTGGTCCTCCAACCGTTCGACTAGCTGATGCTTTTAATAATCCTGTTTCCGGGGTAAATATTACTGTGTCGGAGACGGGAGGATATACTTTTGATGCAGGTACGTTAACGAAAGCGACAAATGCTTCAGGTATTGCCTCATTCAATAATCTTTCTATTACAACTGGCGATACCGACTATCAACTTACTTTTAATGCAGCTGCTGGCGGTGTAAGTAATGTAAATTCGAATTTATTTGATGTAGTTGCAGCTGGTGGCTCGATGTCTTTGACCGTTCAGCCAACTGAAACTGTTGCCGGAGTTATAATTTCCCCTTCTCTTCAAGTTGAACTTTTAGATGGAGGTAGCAGCCCTGTTTCAGGTGTAGATATTACTGTATCTCTCAACCAAAATAGCTTTGCATCTGGAACCGTAACCAGAACTACCAACGGGTCTGGGATTGCCACGTTTAATGATTTGGTGATTAACACTGCGGACGTAGATTACCAAATAACCTTTGATGCAGATTTAACAGGTGTGCCTGATGCATTTTCCAACGATTTTGATATTGTTGCTTCTATACCTACTACCCTAAGCATGAGTACGCAACCCGCAACTTCTGTCGCAGGTAGCTCCATTTCTGGACCGCCGGAAGTTCTTTTGACAGATACTTTTGGAAATCCGGTTTCCGGTGTGGATGTAGTTGTAAGTGTTAACCAAAACAGCTTTGCCTCTGGTACAACTACAGTTCCAACCGATGCTTCCGGTATTGCCTCATTTTCTAATTTAGTGATAAATACCAAAGCAACCGGCTATCAGTTAACCTTTGATCCTGATGCTTCTGGTATTGCAAATATTTTATCAAACACATTTACGGTGAATGCGGCTACTGCTGCAAATATGGTTATTACTACTCAGCCTACTGATATTTTTGCAGGCGCTACAATCTCTCCTTCCCCAAGAGTAACCGTTACTGATATATTCGGCAACCTCGTCACAGGTAAAAACATATCCGCCACCTTAAATCAAAATAGTTTTTCAGGTGGAAGTACAACCATTGTGGCAACCAACAGTAGTGGTATAGCAATCTTCAGTAATCTAAAAATCAGCACCATTGCTACAAATTACCAGATTACGTTCAGTGGAACGGGATTAAGTTCGGCAAATTCAAACCTGTTCGATGTAAACCAACCCAATCCGGCATTTGGAAGTATTCGTTTGCAATATGACAATTCTCAAACAGCGGCATCAAGTAGTAGTATAAAACCCTGGATTCGTTTTTATAATGAAAGCGGTTATGATATAAATTTAAGTGATCTTACCGTACGTTATTGGTTTACATCAGAACCTTCAGGAGTAGATCAGTTTAATATTGATTGGGCACAAATGGGAAATGGCAATGTAACTGGTACATTCGACCAGCTTCCAGGAGCAGGAAATTACTATATGGAGATTGGATTTTCTTCATCAACAGTGCTTCCTATTGGGCTAGGTGGTGACGGTTCAACTGCAAATCTTTTTCCAGATAACGCTACTTCAGGAGAAATAAGAATTCGTGTTCAAAATAATGGTGCAGGTAATTACACTCAAACCGACGACTACTCTTACGATGCAGGCACAACCACTTACACCGATTATGATTCTATAAATGTGTATTACAAAGGGGTTTTGGTCTGGGGAATTCCACCTCCTGGAGCTACTGACCCGGAATCTATTACTATTACTCAGCAACCTTCAAACGGAACCGCCGGATCGGCTCTTTCACCTTCCCCGACTGTATTATTGAAAGATGGGCTAGACAATCCAGTTCCGGGAATAGACGTAACTGTTACGGTAAACCAAAATAGTTTTACTGGTGGAAGTACAACTATTGTTACCACCGATGCGAGCGGATTGGCGGTATTTGATAATCTGGTTCTTGAAAATGCCGACACCGGATATGAACTCACCTTCGACCCTGATGCTCCTTTACTCAGTAATGTCATCTCCAACAGTTTTGATATTGATCCTGACTCTCCGGTTGGAATGTCGGTAAGCGCTCAACCAGCTGCATCTACAACAGCGGGAGCTACCATTTCCGCAACTTCTGTAACCATGACCGATGCGTATGGTAACCCAACACCGGGAGAAAATGTTACCATCACTTTGAATCAAAATAGTTTTGCTTCCGGAACTCTCACTCAATCAACGAATGCATCCGGTATTGCCACATTCTCGAATCTTGTAATTACGACTGCTGCAACCGGATACCAGATCACATTTGATGCAACCGCTGCCGGAGTTGGGAATGTAAACAGTAATACCTTTGCCATTACCGCTTCTGCAGCTACTTCTATTGTAATTACTCAACAACCTCTCGAATCAGTTGTATCAGGTTTTGTAGAAGGACCTCCTTCAGTATTGCTTACCGATACTTTTGGGAACCCCGTTCCATCAGCAAATGTAACCGTTTCTGAAAATGGAGGATATACGTTTGATGGTGGCACACTTACTAAAGCTACTAATGCTTCAGGTATAGCTATTTTTGATGATCTTTCCATTACCACCGCCAATGCAGATTACCGTTTGGTGTTCGATCCTGCTCCAATTGGTATTAGCAATCTATCCTCAAACTTTTTTGACGTGATAGCCCCTACAGGTTCCATTGAAGTAACGGCACAGCCTGCCCAAACTGTTGCCGGAGCTACAATGGCTTCTGTGTCTGTAGAGCTGGTAGATTTGGTCGATGTTCCAATTTCAGGAGTGGATATCACTATCTCAATAAATCAAAACAGCTTTGCTTCTGGAACTTTCACGCGAACAACCAATGGTTCAGGTATTGCTACTTTTAATGACCTAGTTATTACATCTGCTGATGTGGACTATGAAATAACGTTTGATGCCGATCAGGTTGGTGTTCCGAATATTTCTTCCAACATGTTCAATATTATTGCAGATGCACCTGCTTCAATGAGTATTTCAACCCAACCCGGGAATACTCCTTCTGGAAGTACGCTTTCAGGTCCGCCTGCCGTAACCATTATAGATGCTTATGGAAACCCGGTTTCCGGAATTGATGTAGATGTAACCTTAAACCAAAATAGTTTTAATGCGGGCACGACTACACAAACCACAAATAGTTTGGGTATCGCAGAGTTTGATGATTTAACCATTACTACTATAGCAACCGGTTATCAATTAACTTTTGATCCTGATGCTGGAGGACTTAGCAATTCCCTTTCAAATAGTTTCGAAATTACCAACGATGTACCAAGTACTGTTCAGATTACCGTCCAACCTGTGGAAACTACGGGTGGAATATCCATCTCCCCTTATCCAACTGTATTGGTTACTGATGCAGGTACAAATCCTGTACCGGGAGTAAATGTCGCCGTTACGCTAAATAAAGATAATTTTGATGTAGGCAGTACAGTAATTGCTACCACAAACAGCGAAGGGCTGGCTATTTTCAGCAATCTGAAAATCAGCGAAGTTGATACTGATTACCAGTTAACGTTTACGGTTAGCAGTTTAACGCCAGCTGTTTCTAACCTGTTTGATGTTGTGCAACCAAACCCTCCTTTTGGAACAATTCGGGTTCAGTACTCCAGCACAACAACTGCATTAAGTTCCGGAGATATCCGACCGCGAATAATTGTTCATAATGATAGCGATCTGAATATTAATTTAAGTGACGTAACAGTGCGCTACTGGTTCACATCAGAACCCACAGAGTCGGCCGGTTCAGATCAATTTGCCGTTTTTTATGCAGAAATGGGTGCAGGTAATGTTTCTGGAACTTTTAATGATATCCAAGGCAACCATTTTCTGGAAATCAGTTTTTCAGATGCAACGGTTCTTGCATCAGGATTAGGGGGCGATGGTTCTACTGCAGATCTCTTCCCTGCCGATGCCCGAACCGGACAGATTCAGATGCAGATTTCTCAATCAGGTGGTAGCGGAAATTTCGACCAATCAGATGACTATTCTTTTGACCCCACTATCACCGGAACCTATGTTGATTACGACTCAATCAATGTATACTACAAAAGTCAATTGGTATGGGGAGTTCAGCCAGGTAATATCACAACAAGATTTTACAGCAGACAATCGGGAAGCTGGGAAGAAGGCACAAATTGGTCTCTTGTAAGTCATATTGGTGCTGTTTCAACAGTAGCACCATCTGTTAATGATACCGTGGTGATTGGTAACTCTCATATTATAAATTTTACTCAGAATACAACCAGTAATGAAGCAAGTGTAACGGTTGATAGCGCCGGAACACTTCAAACAGGAGCATTTATACTGGATGGTACAAGTGACTTTAGCCTTGAAAATTTTGGTACACTTGGAATTGGATCCCCCGATGGAATCTCTTCTTCAGGAAGTTCCGGAAGTATTCAGAATTCTGGTACCCGAACCTTTAGCACTGCTGCAAATTACACATATAACGGCACCGAAGCACAGGTTACCGGAAACGGATTGGCAACTCAGTTCTCGGGAGATCTTACAATTGACAATTCTTTCGGAGTTCGTGCTTCTGACAATCAGGAAGTTATGGGGGTACTTAACCTGACAAATGGACCGCTCATTATTTCTTCTGGGAATAACCTGATTGCAAATACAAAAAATGTGAATAACGGATCCCTTATTCTTGAACGACAAATCACAGGATCCACAGGTTGGAGGATGTTATCTTCTCCTGTTTCCACAGATTATGATGACTTTCTGGATAGTACTATCACACAAGGATTCGCCGGTGCTTTTTATGGAACAGGTTCAAACCCGGGTGATACTTTACAGCCAAATGTTCTTTATTACGATGAAACATTCCCCGGCACAGATAATCAACGCTGGAGAGCTCCATCAGATGCCAGTGACAATGTCGTAGCATCGAGAGGTCATTTTATTTTCTTTTTTGGAGATATAGATGCAGATGTTCGCTACAATGATGTTTTCCCCTTTCCTATGATACTTACTGCACAGGGACAGGAAAATGAAGGAGACGGTACAAAAGTGGATTTCGGAGTAACCTATACTACCACCGCCGATTCAGGCTGGAATTTAGTTGGAAATCCATTTGCTGCTTCCATTGATTGGGACGATAACGGAAACTGGACTAAAACCAATGTAGACAATACAATATACGTTTGGGATAACACCAGCAGCAGTTATAAAACCTGGAACGGTGCTACCGGAGACCTTACCAGTCAGGGATTAATCGCTCCTTTTCAATCTTTTTGGATTAAAGCAAATAATACAAGTCCTGCTCTTGAAGTCTTTAAAGACGCCAAAACAATTAATGGTATTTATGTTGGTAAACAATCAAAAAACAACCAAAAAACTGAAGTATCTGATGTTCCGGTTTTTTCCATAAGAATAGATTCTGAAGAATTTAGTACGTCTACTCATTTTATGTTTTCTGAGGGAGCTAAACTAGGTAAGGATATCTATGACGGCTATCGTTTACTTCCTCCTCCTGATGTCCAGAATTACATTGATATTTATTCTTTCACCCAATCGAAAGAGCGCCTTTCTGTAAATAATCTTCCACGATATTTTGGAGAACCTATTGAAGTTCCGATTTATATAACTGCGTATGAAAATGGATTTTCAGCAAGTAGAGAAATTAATATTACGGCTCCTGGTTTACGAAATATCCCCGATGGCTGGACTATCGAATTAATTGACCCAAAAAATGGAGCAAATTCAATTATTACAGAGTCGTTTAAGAGAACTTTTTACAAAACTAGTTCTTCAGAAATCAGTGCTCCAAATATTACTTCTGATTCCGGCCTTGTTCTTACTACTTCAAATAATAATGGAGCTAAAAAATTTATTTTAAAAATTACTCCCGGAGAAGATGCTGATGAAATTCCCGCAAATTTCAATCTAAAACAAAATTATCCAAATCCATTTAATCCATCCACTACTATAGAATTCGAGTTGTCTCTTCAAAGCTTTGTAACCCTGGAAATTTTTGACTTATTGGGCCGTAAAGTTGCCACTCTTATTGATAATGAAGAGCTTAACGCAGACACTCATCGGGCAATCTGGAATTCCGGTGGAGCAGCTAGTGGTATTTACTTCTATCGTTTAACAGCAAGGGATGTCGTTCTAACCCGAAAAATGACTCTTATCAAATAGTCCAACCAAATAATCCCAAATTATTAAACCTTTCTAAAACGGGTTAGAATCAGCTAATCTAAAACCCTACTTAAGTTAGTTTCGCTACCTTTGTAATCGATTTTATAATATAGATGGCGACAGGCAGAAAAAATATCAAAAAAAGGTTATTTGGACTGTTCCTTTTTTTCATAGTGGGGATGGCTTCAGAGGTGCTGTTCGCTCAGGTCTCAGGCTATAATTTTCGTTTAAAGGTTCAAATCAATGCTTCTCAGGTAAGTGGAACCGGTACCCTTACAAACTTTCCTGTTCTCGTTAGTGCTACCCGTAATGAACTTAGAAGTACTGGAAATGGTGGTAATGTTGAAAATATTAATGGCTATGACATCATTTTTACAGGAGCAAACGGTACCACCATATTAAGTCATCAGCTGGAAACATACGACCCTGTAACGGGTGAAATTGAATTCTGGGTTCGTTTTCCTTCCGTTTCAGCAACGGTAGATACCGAGTTTTATGTCTACTTTGGTAACTCAGGAATCTCTACAGATCAATCTACGACTAATGTTTGGGACTCAAATTACAAAATGGTTCTCCACCTGAATGGAGATGTTTTGGATTACTCGGGTGAGGGCACTGATGGAGCAAATACCGGAACTATTTCCACTACCGGGCAAATTGGACTGGCAAGAGATTTCGATGATACCAGTGATCGTATAATTATTGCTGATAATGGTGTCTCACCTTTAGACATCAGTGGGAATATCACAATTTCCTTTTGGATGCGAATAGCTAATGTCGGAGACGGTCCGGATATCTTCACAAAAGGTAATTATACCAATGGATATTCAGTTTGGACTAATGATTCAGGAGGTCTGCGTTTCCAAATTAATAATGATGCCCTTAATGCTCCAAATGGGAGTATTACTAATAATGTTTGGGCTTACACCGTTTTTACACGGGCCTCTAATGGAGATCGTAATATTTACGTAAATGGAACTTCTGTAGCCAGTGACAATTCTATTGAATCGTTTAATGTAGATGATGAAGATGTATATCTTTCTACAGCCTCATTCTGGCCCTATTTGGGAGATTTTGATGAAGTTAGAATTTCAAATAATACCCGTAGTTCCGACTGGATTGCTACAGAGTACAATAACCAATTCTCACCGGCCTCCTTTTTCGCTCTGTTAAATGCCGAACCTTATCTGGATAATATTGAGGGTACAACCATTACCTATAACTCAGGTGATTCCCCCACTGTAATTACCTCGTCTCTAACCATATCAGATGGAGATGACACAGATTTGGAAGGAGCAACAGTCTCAATAACCAGTAATTTTGATGACACAGAAGATGTACTTGGTTTTGTAGATCAAAATGGAATCACCGGAAGTTACTCTTCTGTGACAGGAGTATTAACGCTAACCGGAACTTCATCTGTTGCAAACTATCAAACCGCATTACGAAGTGTTACCTACGAGAATACTGATCCCGCCCCTTCTGAGCTTACAAGAACCATTAGCTTCACAGTTAATGATGGTGATGATGACAGCAATACCAGTACACGAAATATTAATGTTGTAAAGGTTAATATTGCTCCATCACTGTCAAATATCGAATCTGGTGCAATTGTTTACTTTGCTGGTAATGGAGAAAAAGTCATTACATCTACCATCGATGTCACCGATTTGGATGACACCAATATCGAAAGTGCGGTAGTCCAGATTACTTCAAATTACCTTTTATCTGAAGACACCCTTCGATTTGTTGATCAGAATGGAATTACAGGGGTTTGGACTGATGGAACAGGCACGTTAACACTTTCGGGAACTGCTACAAAAGCAACATATAAAGCGGCTTTAAGATCGATTACCTACGAAAATACAGCCGGTAGTCCTGATATGTCTACCAGAACGGTTAGCTTTACAGTTAATGATGGAACGGAAAGCAGTTCTTCCTCCACAAGAGATATTGAATTCCCAACCGAAATCACTGAGTTAGCTTCTTACAAAAGTATTGGTGTTTTTCACTTTGATGCACAGGATGCAGATGGTGATGGTGACTCTGGAACTAATCAGCCTGCAGATGGAGCTTTAACAACATGGGGTGACCGCTCCGATAATACTGCTCCTGCTGCAAGTACTGTGGATTTATCCTTCACAGCAAATGCAGTATCAGAAGAGGCGCTATTAAATGCTTCTTATTTAGGAGAAAGAGGAGCTTTATTGTTTGATGGAGTTGATGATTACTATGAACGCACAACCGATAATGCAATTCTAAATACTACCACTTTTACAGAAAAGTCTTTTGCATTTGTAATTCGAACCGGAAGTTCGACAGCTGGCTTTCAGGTGTTTTATGAACAAGGCGGCGGTACAAGAGGCTATAATTTTTCAGTGTTTGATGGTGTTTTATATGCACACGCTTACAATAGATCAGGAGGTACTGCTTGGGGTGCTCCGGACGGAGGGCACCGTCCACTGAACCTTGGTTCCGTAGAAACTAACACTACTTATATCACTATTGCTAATCATGATAACGCCACTTGGGAAGCTTCTATAAATGGAGGAACTATTTCTCAGGTCACCAATGCCGGAAGTATGGCCTCTCATACCGGGAATGCAGCTATTGGTGCAAGTGATGGAAACACGAGAGATCCTATCGGCTTTTCAAATACTCCAGGGGTTCCATTCAATGGTTATATTGCCGAGATGATTTCCTGGAACAATGCTCTTTCGGCATCGGATTTTACCAATATCTATAGTTTTTTAAGTGAAAAATGGTTTAATGAGCCACCGGTTCTTTCAGGTACAGAAGTCTCCGCACTTTCTTATTCAGAAGGTGAACCTGCAACTGTAATTACCTCTTCTCTTACGGTAATCGATGCAGATAATACAAACCTTGATAGTGCTAAAGTGTACATTTCGTCCGGGTTTAATAGTGCACAGGATGTACTTGCATATTCAACCGACCTTGGAATTTCCGGTTCTTATGATTCTGGCTCTGGTGTACTTACTCTTACCGGAACTACTACTGTAGCCAATTATCAAACCGCATTAAGAAATGTAACCTATCAAAACACTGAATTAGTTAGTCCTTCCACAACAACAAGAGAAATAAGTTTTGAGGTATACGACTGGGATGATGTTAGTAATGTAGCAACACGCGAAATTGATATAGTACCATCTAATGATGCCCCCACCCTTGCAAATTTCGAAGGTACAACGTTAGCTTTCACCGAAGGAGACTCACCTACTTCCATAAGTTCAGCTATTACAACTGCCGATAATGACGATGCGAATTTGCAAGGTGCAACAATAAGTTTTGTAAGCAACTATTTTTTGGGGGAAGATGAATTAGCATATGTAGATGCAAATGGAATTACAGGATCTTTCAACAGTTCAACAGGAATTTTAACACTTTCAGGGTCTACAACCTTAGCTAATTATCAGACTGCACTACAAAGTGTTACCTATGAAAATTTAAGTTCTGATCCGGTAACCGGTCTTGACAGAATAATAGAAATCCGGACTTTTGATGGAATCGATAGTAGTGCTACAGGAACCCGTCGTACTATCTCAGTATCCAGTTTAAATACAGCTCCGACACTGGCAAATATAGAGACAAGTAGCGTTTTCTACTCCGTTGGTGATTCTTCTATAGTTACTTCGGCAATCTCTCTGACTGACCCCGATGACACAAACATCGAAACTATTACCTTCCAGATAACCGGAAACTACTCCAGTTCAGAAGATATATTAACCTTTTTACCCATTTTTGGGATTACTTCTTCATGGAATGATTTAAATGGAACAATCACTTTGACCGGACCTGCTTCAAAAGCTGATTTTCAATCTGCTGCAAGAACCGTTCGATATAAGAATACCTCCAATACCCCTTCCGACCTTGAACGAACAATTAGTATAACAGCTAATGATGGCGACGATGATAGTAATATTGCTACCAGAACTATTTCCTTCAGTATTCCTAAGTCTGTTTCTGATCTTTTAGTTTGGTTAAAAGCAGATGCAGGTACATACACCGATTCGGGTTGTTCATCTGCAGCTACCTCCTCTTTGGATAATGTTGGATGTTGGGAAGATCAAAGTGGAAATGGAAATGACTTTACTACTACGGGTACTACTCCGGATCTTCAAACCAGTGTTGGAACAATTAATTCACAAAATGCGATTGAATTCCCAGGAGGTTCTGCAGTCAGATTAGAGGATATTGATGCAGAGAATTACTTAAACGGACTTGATGAAGTCACCATTTTCTTTGTTATAGAATCGGATGGGGTAAATACAGACAGAGGATTCTGGACAACCTACGAGCCGGATGGAACTCTGGATGATGAAGTCTTTAGTATACGTTATGATGATACCGGTGATAACGGAGGAGCAAATGATGTAATTACCACCGGGATGCGTGATTTACCGGTCGCCTTCGTTCAGGAGAGTTTTGAGGATGCACAAACCACTTCTCCTCAAATTGTAATGTTAAAATGGACTTCTGAAGTAAATTATGAGCTTTATGTAGATGGCGTTTTAAGTAACCCTACTTTTTTCCAAAATATACCTACGGGTGTTCTTTCAAATGTTACTACTGCAATAATCGGACAAGGAACGCATGATGCATCCGATAGCTGGGCTGGATTAATAGCCGAAGTTATCCTTTACGGAAAAGAAGTTTCTATTTCGGAGCAGGAAGATGTGGAAGATTATCTTTCTACAAAATACGGTATCGCAATCCGGTCACTTACAGCTGCAACCGGAGGAGAAGCCATTTCTGCCGACGACGCGAATACTACTTATACAACATTAACAGGCCCTAGAGTTCAGGAAAGCTTTGCAGGTGAGTTTACCAATGGAGGTACTTTCATCTTTAATGCACCAGCGGGATACGAATGGGATACCGGTGGCGGAAATCCAGGAGCATCTGTACTTCCGGGTTTTGGAGGCACCACCTCACTTGCTATAGGATTTACAAGCAGAACTACTTCTCAGATAACATTTACGATAAGTGCTGAGTCTACTACCAATCCCGGGGAAATAACCTTTTCGAATTTCAGAGTAAGACCAACGACCGGAACACTTCCAAATACCGGAAATATTACGAATGTTGGGACAACAGGACTTGGTGGTGCTACCAGTTATGGCACCTTAACAATGGTAGCCGGAACACAAATTGAGATGGAATTTGCACAACAACCATCCACATCTAATTTAAATGCGCCGATTGCTCCTCCGGTTCGCCTTCAACTCATTGACCAATTTGGGAATCCGGTAGAAGAAGGTCGTATTGATGTTGATATTGCACTAAATCAAGTGAGCGGATCCGGAGTCTTGAGTGGTACAACAACGGTAGAAACCAACTTATTTGGAATTGCAGAGTTTAATAATATTCAGGTTGATGCTGTTGGTTCTTATAATCTTACAGCATCCAGCGCAGGTCTCGCTGATACAACCAGTGCCGACTTTGATGTTGTAGTACTTGGGCAACTTACTCAATTCACAGTACAAAGAGTTCCTTCTGGTAATATTGCCAATAAATTAGCCGGACAATCATTCAATATTACAGTGGTTGCCCGTGACGGAGCTCAGGATACGGTTGATACATTTACAGGAACTGTTTCAATTTCTTCAAATTGTACCCTTGGAAGTGGTCAAGGTACCACTGCTAGTTTTGTTGGAGGAGTTTTATCGTCTCATACTGTTTCTGTTTCATCCGTCGGTACCTGTTCTCTTACTGCAACAAATACTTCAGGATCGGAAACAGGAAACAGCAACACCTTTGATGTTACTCCGGGTGCAGCCTCTGCTTTGGAAACAACCATTTCAGCTAATCCAAGTGTTATTTTTAATGATGGATTCTCTACATCTACAATTACTGTACAGCTGAAAGATTCTGAAGGTAACAACCGAACGGTTGGAGGAGAAACAATTGTGCTAAATACAACCGATGGATCTCTAGGCTCTGTTACCGATAATGGAAACGGGACTTATACCGCAACACTTACATCATCAATTGTAGAAGGCATAGCTACCGTTACCGGTACTTTGAATGCAGTTGCAATTACAGATAATGCACAGGTAGAATTCGCTGAATTCAATAATATCTGGCAATCCTCTGTCGGTTCTGTTGCTAATGCCCGAAACTGGGATTTGGCTACAAATTGGAGTTCCGGTTCCGTTCCGATACCTGCTGATAAAGTTTTGATACCTGCTACTCCATCCGTAGGAAATGAACAGCCAGTTATCAGCACTACTAATACAACGGTAGCTCAACTTTCCATCGAAGCCAGCGCCACAGTTACAGTTTCAGGGGGAATTGAATTAATTGTAACTGGAGAATTATCCGGTGAAGGTGAAATACTGGGAAGTAATACTGATTCATTAAGTGTGGGTGGTGATCTGGATATTTCAGACGCATCGGTTGGCTTTGTAAAACTAGATGGAAGCGTTAATCAGGGAGTTGCTTCACCAAACAGCTATTTAAACCTTGAACTGGATAACTCAAACGGTGCTGATTTTACTTCGAATCTGATTATATCTGATACTTTAAAACTGACTTCCGGGATACTTTTCATGCCTACAGGAACAAATCTGATTGCGAATACAAAGGAGTATGGTACCGGGCTAATCAGAATGCAACGGAGAATGTACGGCGTACAAGGTTGGAGATTAATCTCCTCTCCTATTGATACGACTTTTAACGAGTTGCTTGATGAAGTTCTGACACAAGGTTATGCTGGTGCATTCTATAGTACAGGTTCAAATCCTGGTGATACACTGCAACCTAATGTGCTAACTTATTTAGAAAATTATGATGGTACAGATAATCAGCGATACCGAAGTCCTGATTCATATAGTAACGGGGATATTGCAAGTAATGGAAAGGTGCCAGTAGGAACAGGTATGTTCCTTTATTCTTTTGGAAATATTCCAGGAGATTCAAGGTATAACGATCCCCTTCCGGATACATTAGATGTTACTGGTAGAGAATTTGAAGGCGATGGAACTGAAGTTGATTTTGGCATTACTTATACCACATCCGCAGATTCTGGCTGGAACCTTGTAGGCAATCCTTTCCTTGCCACAATAGATTGGGATGATGCACCTAACTGGACTAAAACGAATGTTGAGTCTACTATTTATATATGGGATCCTTCAGCAAATGGCGGTGATGGAGAATATTTAACCTGGAATGGAATCACCGGAACATTACCAAATGGTGGTTTAATTGCTCCTTTTCAGGGATTTTGGGTTAAGGCTAATGGAGCAAGCCCGGAATTGAAAGTGAATAAAGCCGCTAAAACAACCGGCGGTTCATTCCTTAGAAAAGAAAAACTACAAGATTCTACCGAAGTAATTCTTTCCAAAGAAAAAACAGACCACCGTGTTATTCAGCTTCAGCTTGCGGCAAGTTCCAGCACCGGACGGTCAAAGAAAACGAATCTCACATTCTCAGATGAGGGCAGAAATGGAAAAGATATTTATGATGCCTATCGCCTGTTGCCTCTTTCAAATTCGCATATAGAGTTTCATAGTATTCTGGACAATGGAACTGAACTGGCAATCAATAATCTTCCGGTCGACTTCAATACACGAAATTTCATACCACTTCATTTTGCAGCTTATGAAGACGGTTTGCCCGTTTCAGGAGAGTTTGAAATTGTTTGGGGGGACTTACGAAGTGTTCCGGAAGATTGGCTGATTACACTTATTGATAATGACACTGGCGAAGAAATTAATATGCTTGAAGAACTTTCCTATTCATTTAATCACACTACCAGAGCTAAGATTTCAAGAGCGGTTTCAAGTAATCCGCTTAAACCCAGCTATTCAATAAGACAAAAAGCTAAATCGATGGCTACTCGTTTTACTTTAAAGGTAAGTACCGAACAAATCGAGAGAGATGTACCCGAAGAAGTATTTCTAGCCCAAAACTATCCAAATCCTTTCAACCCCACTACAACAATTCCATTTGGCTTAAATGAGACATCTAATGTTGAACTGGTAGTGTATGATATACTGGGTAGAAAAATTCAAACACTGGTTCAAAGTTCAATGAATCCAGGCAGATATAACATCCCGTTTGACGCTTCCTCCCTTGCAAGTGGCGTTTATTTCTATCGGTTAATAACAGATAATAAAGTTCTTGTAAAACGGCTTACCCTTATTAAGTAAGCATTTCCTTTTTAGTTAGAATAGGCTAATCAGAGGGAAATACAACAAATCTAATTGTATTTTAAAATATTGCTATTTGTTCTGGCATTCATGTATAGCAGGTTTAAAATACATATCATCTTATCAATACTATTTCTGGTAGGCTTTTCAGATCTGGTTAACGCGCAACTTGGTTCGTTTCAGAACCGGAAGAAGTTTTCCGTGGAAAGTGATTTTGTTAGTGGCAGTTCTGATCTGACCAATTTTCCGGTACTTATAAATATTACGGACTCCGATTTTGCATTCAATGCCAGTCCCTCCATTGGTACAAATAACTCGAATGGTTTTGATATCGCGTTCTCAGCCGCTGATGGTACAACTGCCCTTGACTTTGAATTAGAATCCTACAATTCAGGCACTGGAGAAATTATTTTTTGGGTTCGGTTTCCCACCCTAAGCCCTACTACTGATACTCAGTTCTTTATCTATTACGGAGATGCATCAATTACTACCGATCAGAGCTCATCCTCGACATGGGATTCGAATTATCAATTAGTAATGCATATGGATGACGTTTCAGATGCTACATCAAATGCAAATGATGGAACAAATAATGGAACTGTATCAGCTACAGGTATTATCGGTTCTGGCAGAGATTTTGATCGTGGGGGTGGTGATTTCATAAGCGTTGCTGATGATGCAACATTAGATATCACTGGAGAAATAACTATTTCATTTTGGTACAACCCTGAGTCGACTGATGCCCCGGATATGGTCACAAAAGGAACAAATGAATCCTATGAAGCTCAACTTCGTGGAGGCCCCAGACTAAGATTTAGTAAAAATGGAGGGTCAAACCTTAATGCCAGCGCAGCATTTAACCTAAGCCTTTTAACCTGGTCTTATCTAACCTATGTACAAAGTTCATCTGGAAGAACAATCTATCAAAATGGTGAATTGGTTAATTCTGATGCAAACACTACTGCTTTCGCAACAAATGCAAACGCACTTCAAATTTCAAGAAGTGCAGATGCTGTTAACGGTATTATGGATGAAGTGAGAATATCAGACACTGATCGCTCTGAAGATTGGATTCTCACAGAATATAATAATCAATTTAATCCATCCTCCTTTATTCAGGAACTGGATGATATGCCATCACTCAGTAATATTGAAATTAGCAATCAATTATACACAGCAGGTGGATCTGAAGTTAATATCACTACTTCTATTACTATCGATTCTCATCCAACAATTAGTGAGCTAACAAGTGCAACTATTGAGATTACAGGAAATCTTGATACACCCGATGATCAGCTAAATTTTGTGGATCAATTGGGAATTACAGGAAGTTATACTGCAGGCACCGGAATACTTACCCTTTCTGGTACTGCATCATTGGCTGATTATCAGACTGCAATTCGTTCTGTTACATTCAGTAGTGATAACTTAGTTTCTCCAAGTGGACTTACCCGTACCATAACTATTACTGGCTTTAATGGTAGTGACGCTACTAATTCGGTTGAAAGAGAACTGGATATTATTTCCACCTACACAGACTTAACAACTGATATCCCAAACAATGTATTCCATTTAGACGCATCGAATGTAGATGATGATGGAATAGATAATACTGTTGATGGTGCCTCTATTACCTCATGGGTTGATTTAAACGCTACAAACAATTTTGATTTCGGAACCGGTAATGATGCAACTTTCAACACAGATGGATTTGGTGAAAGAGGTTCGGTCGTTTTTGATGGCGCAGCCGATGAGCTTATTAAAGCTGGTGAAACTCTGATAAATAATGCCATTTTTACCCAAAAATCCTTTGGCATCACATTTCGAACAGGAAATGATGTTTCAGGATTTCAAGTGATATATGAGCAAGGAAGTGGAGCCAGAGGCTATAATTTTAGTATTCTGGATGGCACACTTTATGCCCAAGCTTACAGCCGTGGAGACGCTAACTGGGGACCCTCGAACGGGCTAAGACATCGGGTACTTGATTTGGGGGCCGTTGAAACTAACACAAGCTACTTTCTTATCGCTTACCATAATTCGAATATTTGGGCAGCCCGGGTAAATAATGGAAGCTTAGTTTCAGAATCTGACGCAGATGAAATGCCTGCTGTAAATGAAAATGTTGCACTTGGAGGAAATTCAGGAAATACCAGAAATCCGGTTACTCTTGCGAATCAAAATGGAAATTTTGGTGGACAAATAGCAGAAATAGCAAGCTGGAATACTACTTTAACCGGTGGGCAAATAGCCAGTTTAAATGCCTATTTTGAAAATAAATGGGGTAATACCGCACCGGTACTTAGCAGTATTGAAGGAACAAATATAGACTTTACTGAAGGAGACTCCGACACGCTGATAACAACAAGTATCTCGGTTTCTGATAGTGACTCACATCTTAATATGGATAGTGCCCAAGTTTCAATTACAACCAACTTTAGTTCAGGAGAAGACTCACTTATTTTTGTTGATACTGGAAATATAACCGGTAACTACGACGGCGCGACTGGAGTATTAACCCTAACCGGTAGTGATACAAAAACCAATTATGAAGACGCCCTTCGGTCAGTCCGATATAGAAATTCAATTATAAACCCCACTGTAAGTACCAGATCTGTTGAATTTGAAATATATGATTGGGATAATGTTAGTAATACCCAAAGTCGTAATATCAATGTTATTGATGTAGCTAGCACACCTATTTTAGCTGATATTGAACCGGGTTCACTCACATATAATGAAGGAGATGGAGAAGTTCCTGTAACCTCTTCAATAACACTGGAAGATTTTGATGACGCAAATATTGAAAGTGCCACTATCAGTATTACAGGGAATTACACTCTTGGGGAAGATTTCCTGAACTTTGTTGATACAGGTAACATCACCGGTAATTTCTCATCTGGTTCGGGTATTCTGACTTTATCCGGAACCGATACAAAAGCAAATTATCAAACAGCATTAAGGTCTGTAACTTTTGAAAATAATAGCTCAGACCCAGTTCAATTAACACGTACGATTTCATTTACCATAAATGATGGGGATAATAACAGTAATACGGAAAACAGAAATATTGATGTCACAGCAAGTAATTCACCTCCTGAGTTATCATCTGTTGAAAGTGCCATACTTACTTATCCATTAGAAGCAATAAATATTACAAATACAATTACCGTTTACGATCCGGACGACACAACTATAGATAGTGCCAGAGTATTAATAACGGGTAATTTCCAATCGGATGAAGACTCTCTGTTATATTCTCCTATTTTTGGAATTTCGGGTACATATGATGAAACAACCGGAATATTAGTGTTAGATGGCTCTGCATCTTTCACGGATTATCAAACCGCTCTTAGGTCTATTGAATATTATAATTACTCAGATATTCCAACGGGTCCTGAACGAGTAATTAGTTTTCTTGCATATGACGATAACGATACAGAAAGTGATACTGTAAAACGAACCATTGATGTTAGTGCGGTAGAATCAATTTCTGGTTTAACGGTCTGGTTGCGATCGGATGTTGGTGTTGATACTACTGCAGGTGGAGAAGTTATAACCTGGGAAGATCAAAGTGGAAATGGATATGATTTCACCGGTGTGGCAGATGCCGGAGTCAGACCTACATTTTCGTCTTCAAATTCTGAATTTGGTGGAGAACCTGCTATTAGTTTAGTGGGCGATGGAGATCACTTTGAGGATTCTGATGGGCATACAAATTATATCAACGGATTAACTGAATTCACACTGTTCATTGTTTATAAGGCTGATGGGACAAATTCTGATCGTGGACTTTGGATTGCTGATACCCCTTCCGGTGCGGATGAAATTTTTACTATCAGATATGATGCCTCTGGTGCAAACACGGGTGGTTCGTTCACTAATGTGGTGAAAACAGGACTTCTAGGAAATACTGCTGCAAATCAACTGGAAAGTTTTTCTGATATACAGACTACAGATGCCCAGATTACAAGCCTGCATTGGGAATCAGGAACTACTTATGATTTATTTGTGGACGGTATTTTAAATAACCCAAGCGCAGCTGGCTCCCCTCCTACAGGTACCATTACAACTGCTACAACGGTAATAGTTGGTAAAGGAGGAAAAGATGATCCCGACGCAGCTAACAGAAGCTGGGATGGTTTGATTGCAGAGGTAATACTCTATTCCAGAAGTCTACTTGATGAGGAACGGGAAAGTATTGAGGATTACCTGGCTGTGAAATACAGTTCGGCAATCAGGAAAATTACCGCGGCTACCGGAGGCGAAAATATCTCTGCTGATGATGCTAATGGGGCATTCACTTCATTAACCGGACCTATTATTCAAGAAGGGTTTGCCGGAGAATTAACAAGCCCGGGAACAATTGTACTTACTGCGCCCTCGGGTTATCGTTGGAATGCCGGAATTACGCCCGGACTCACCATAGATCCTGCTTATGGTGGCTCTACTACTCTTGATGCCTCCTTTAATTCATTTTCGGCAGATTCGACGTCAATCACTTTTGATATTGATACAGAATCTTCAGGAAATCCGGGACAAATTACTTTTACAGGGCTTCAGGTAAGACCAAATACAGGTATTACCCCAAATACAGGTACTATCACAAATACCGGTACAACCGGACAAGGTGGTGGCACAAATTATGGTTCATTAACAATGATTGCAGGAGCTTCAGATAGCTTAAAATTTGTACAACAACCCACAACTACTAATATTGATAGCTCTATTACACCTTCCGTTCGGGTACAGCTTGTAGATCAATTCGGTAATGAACTACAAACTGGCGGTGTAGATATTGTTATTTCTTTGATATCAGGAACAGGTACCCTTTCAGGTACAACTTCCCAGTCAACAAATATTCTCGGTATTGCTGAATTTTCTGATTTGTCGATAAACCTCCCCGGAACAAAAGAACTATTAGCTACTTCAGACGGCCTTGATTCGGAAACAAGTAATTCATTTGAAATAGTAAATGCCGGAACATTAACAGGATTTACTGTCGAGCGAGTACCATCTGGAAATATTAGCGCCAAAACTGCCGGGCAAACTTTTAATATTATAATAACTGCCATAGATGGCACTGGCACAACAGTAACAACATTTAATGGAACTGTAGTTCTTTCTTCGAATTGCACTATGGGAACAGGGCTTGGAACCACCGCAAGCTTTACAAATGGGGTACTAGCCTCTACCAGTGTTGGGATTACAAGTGTTGGGAATTGTGAAATAACAGCAACCAATTCATCCGGTCCCGAATTTGGGACTAGTAATACCTTTTTAGTAACAGCTGGAGCAGCATCTGAGACAACCTCATTAATTACTGCAAACCCAACTGTAGTATTAAATGATGGAAGTAGCACTTCAACTATCACTGTTACTTTAAAAGATGAATTTGGAAACCTATTAACCTCAGGTGGCGATGCGGTAGCTCTCTCAATCACTCCTACGGCTTTAGGTTCACTAGGAGGAGTAACAGATAATAGCGATGGTACTTACTCAGCTACACTTACATCTTCTACTACTCTTGGAACGGATAATATAACAGGAACAGTAAATGCAATAACAATTGTGGACGATGTTGATGTAGAATATGCAGCCTTTACTCATATTTGGGAAAGCCAGCTTGGCTCCTCCAGTGACGCAACCAATTTTGAAGATTCCGAGAACTGGACTATTGGATCAGTACCCGGAGGGTCCTCTACCCTTTTTATACCTACTAATCCAGCAGTTGGAAATGAATATCCCGTAGTTGATGTCGCTGGCGCTTCTATAGCATCTTTAACAATGGAGTCTGGAGCCAATATTACAATATCTGGAGGAATAAACTTTACGATTACAGGTGATTTATCCGGAGGAAGCGTTTTAGGGACCAATGCAGATAGTATCACTATAGGTGGAGATGTGCTTGATGTTACCGCAATCAATGTAGGAACTGTCATCTTAAATGGTTCTACTGAGCAGATTATTACTAATCCTCACAGTTATACCAATCTAACTATAGATAATAGTTCTGGAGTATCAGTTCAGGAAAACCTGATAATATCCGACTCTCTTAAACTGGAAAGCGGTGAATTATTAATCCCAACCGGGACAAACCTCGTTGCAGATGGTATTGGATACGGGTCCGGTTCTTTAAGATTTCAAAGAGCAATTACCGGGGATTTAGGTTGGAGGATACTCTCATCTCCTGTTTCCTCTACTTTTGGAGATTTTCTGGATGAAGTCGTAACGCAAGGATATACAGGTGCTTTTTATGACATAAGTTCCAGTCCGGGTGATACTTCTCAACCTAATGTTCTTACTTATGTTGAAAGCGCTCCAGGAACAGATAATCAAAGGTTCCGGGCCCCCACAAATTCAACTCAATCTTTAACTGCCGGACAAGGTATATTTGTATTCTTCTTTGGTGATATCGCTGCAGACCCTAGATATAATGATCCGCTTCCTGATACCCTGGATGTTAGCGGTCAGGAATTCGGGGCTTCAGGTGAAGTAGACTTTGGAATAACATATACCACAACCGCCGATTCTGGTTGGAATCTTGTTGGGAATCCATTCGGAGCAACTATCGATTGGGATGACAATGCAAACTGGACAAAAACCGATGTAGACGCCACCATTTATGTATGGGACACAGCAGCAAATGGAGGTAATGGAGAATATCTTACATGGAATGGAACCACTGGCACATTGGGAAGCGGTTTGATTGCTCCTTTTCAAGGATTTTGGGTTAAAGCAAATGGTCCCTCCAGTGATCTTCGGGTTTCTACTGAAAACAAAACTACCGGTGGCTCTTTCCTCCGAAAAGAAAAACAATCCCCAGAAGACTACCCTATGTTTGAAATCGAAATAAGTTCAGGTGGTCTTAAAAAAGTAACGAGTTTACTTTTTACCGATCAGGGAAAACAAGGTAAAGATAATCTGGATGGTTTTACTCTTTTACCACTAACTGATAACCGATTAGATCTCCATACTTTATTAAATGATGGAACATCTTTAGCTATTAATCATCTTCCTACTCTTAGTAATAACCGTATTATTATTCCTTTAGTAATTCGAGGTTACCGGGAAGGTACTCCCATATCAAATGATTATTTACTCAGATTCATAAATGCTGATAATTTTCCTGAAGACTGGATAGTATTATTAATTGATAAAGAAACCGGCAAAGAAATAAATCTTATTGAACAAGAAGAAGTAAACTTTTTCCATACAACCAGACAAAAAGTTCAGGTAGGGAAACCAGCAAGAACACCCGACTTAGTGTTCCTTGAGTCCTTATCTACAAGGTTCTCTTTAATGATTACTACCGAAGAAATAGAAGCAAATATACCGAGAAGTATATTTCTTGATCAAAATTACCCAAACCCATTTAACCCAAACACAACCATTCCATTCGGGTTAAATGAAGCTTCTAATGTACAACTTGAGGTTTATGACATACTCGGTAGAAAAGTCCAGACTTTAGTTAACGAAAACTTAAATCCAGGTAAATATGATATCAATTTTGATGCTTCCAGTCTTTCAAGTGGGGTCTATTTCTATCGTTTGATTACAGAATCTGAAGTATTGATCAAAAAATTTACGCTTATTAAATAGCCAACTAGATGTTTGGTAATGCATTTTAAATTATTAATAAATTATAACATTAATTTTTTTTAATATTTTCGCTTTATTCGCTATTAGTTATTTAATTAGATAAGGGTTCATGTATTCATTGTAATAAATTGAACATTGAATACTCTTTTTAAAAAAGTACTTTACATCGCTTTAAGGTTTATAGGGAAATAAGAGTTTGAGATCGAATAGTAAACATTAAGATTATCTAATATTTAATTTTACTATTAATCCAATCTAACTACCGCCCTGCTTTCGTATTACTATATTGAATTAAAAATATCCATATGACTAGTTACGCCGAAATTTTATATCTAACAGTTGCAATGATTGTATTCGCAATGTTGTCAATCAATACGGCACGTAATTTTAATGCATCCCGGACGAATATTTACAAAACAGAACTTGAATACAGAGCCATTGCTGTTGCACAGGACGAAATTGATAAAGTCCAATGGATTTATGATGATAATGAACTCGATCCTGATCATAATTCATATGTTTATGCTAATTACCCGGTCACAGAAACTCATACTTATGGATCTAATAATGAGTACAGTAGTAGTTTCGTGATTTATGCAGAATCTGAGCTAATTGAAGATACGGGAAGTCAGTTAAGATATCAGGTTACAGTAAGTGTACTTAATGAAGAAGTAACACCAGAAGTTTTTATTACTCTGGATTACGTTAAATCTTATTCATACTAAGGAGTTAATATGCATATAGGATTAATGACAACATTCATAGTAGGCGGCTTATTCATGATTTCAATGCTGGCCTTTAATCAGCAGTTAATTACAGGATCACAGGAATTTTTATTAAGTACAATAAGTCAGGATCATATGGAGAATGTAGTAACTGTACTTTCTAATGATTTTAACAGAATTGGCTACAATACCGGAATTGCCATCCCATTTACCACTCTTCAAAATGATAATATCATTTTTCAAGCGGACGCATATGATAACGACAACTATGGAGCTACGAATATCCGTTGGTATTTGGATACTAACGATCCGGTAACATCCACCGAGAACCCAAACGATTATTACTTAAAACGTGAAGGTCCGATTACCGAAAATACCTATGGTACAATTCAGTTTCCCGTCACGCTATTTAAACTTACTTATTATACGGCTGATGGAACTGTAACTCTGGACAAGAACTCTGTTAAAAAAATAGAGGTTCAGATTATTTCTGAATCCAGCGATGCTTACACAATCGGAAGTGGAAGCGAAAAATTTTATCCAAAAAATGTTTGGAAACGAATCTTTGTTCCAAACAACATTAATCTTCCATATTAAATAAGGAGTTATTATGGGAAAAAGTCTTTTATTTTTAGTTGGTGGCCTTACAATTATTACAGGTTACATGCAGGTTCAAAACAATGAACGAATGCAAACATTACCAGAAGTTACTACGGCTTACTACGAAGAACAGCAGGCTCGAAATATTGCCAAGAGTTTGATTGACAATGCTATCGAGAACATGAAAGCTGATAATAACTGGACGGATAGCCTCAAACTTACTGAAGTAATGAATGCCGGTTCTATGGTTACCAGAGATAACAACAAACTTAAAACAGTTGTAAAAGGCTTATTAGGTGGTATTTCGCAAGAAGTTGAAGGTATTGTTCAGGATTTAGAACCAGATTTAATTGAGCAAAAATTGACCGAAAACCGAGTTAGTGGTGCTTTAAAAAGCTACACTCAAAGTTCATCAAATAAACCTGCGAATAATAGCGTGGGAACTTGGGATGAATACAAGGTTTTATTGGTAAGTACAAGTAGCTATGACGGCGTTGAAATTACAACTGAAGTATTGATGCAACGTGATTCATTTTCTAAGTATTCCTATATGACAGATTCCGAACTCAGCTCTTCAGGAAGTAATATCTGGTTTATGGGAAGCGATAACATTTATGGTCCTATACATACCAACGGTACTTTCAGAATGTCAGGTGCTCCCTCTTTTTACGGATTAATAACCAGTCCTAATAACTGGATTGCTCATTCAACGAATGGCGCAAACCCAAATTTTTATGGCGGCGAAAACTTCAATGCCCCTGATAAAAGTTCTCCCAGCAGCTATGAGTTAAATAAACTCGCTGCTGCCGCTGCAAGTGGTGGATTACAATTTGAAGCAGACTTAGAAATCAACTTCAATGTTGATGGAGATGTTGGTTATGCTGACATCAGAGAAATTACAACGAGTTCTTGTGGATGGGGTTGTACTACAACAAATTATAGTGACTGGGAAGAATATGACCTTTCGAGCTTTAACGGAATTATAAGCACTTCCGGCTCCGTAAAGGTTGAAGGAACCGTAAAAGGCGCTGTTACAGTACATTCTGAAGACCGAATAGAAATTATGAGCGATATCGTATACAATACAAGTCCCCTTGTTGATAGTTCCAGCACGGATATTCTTGGTTTAGTGAGCGAAGGTGATGTAAGAGTTGATAGATACGCCCATAGCGCCTCAGGCACTCAGGATTTAACTATTCATGCTTCAATAATGGCATTAGACACCTCTTTTGAAGTTGAAAATTATTCAAGTGGAAGTCCGCGAGGAACTCTTAATCTTCTCGGGGGACTTATACAAAGAAACAGAGGTCCTGTAGGTACATTTTCAGGTAGTTCAATTGTATCCGGTTATTCAAAAAATTATCAGTATGATGGAAGACTAAAAGGAAGTATCCCTCCTTCTTTCCCCCGGGAAAGTGTTTTTTCCATTGTGTACTGGAAAGATGAAGTTGTAAACGTAACAGATTAGATAAGGAATTTAGTAAATGAAATATTTGCCAACTTTTATTCTATTGGTTTTTACTTTTTCTCTAACCTCTTCTGAAATCCACGCGAGGCAGCAGGTTACTTTTAATGTTAACCTGAAGCCTCAGCTCGAAGATAGTATCTTTATCCCGGGAAGAGACCAGCTACAACTTGTGGGTGATTTTCAACCAATAAATACTGCACGTCCATATTTTCTTACAGATACTGAACCTGTGGACAGTGTTTACAGTGTAACAATTAATTTTCCGGGCAGGTTTCGAAACCGAACTCTTACCTATAATTTCGAAATGACCATTAATTTTATAAAACAGACTGAAGATCTGGAAAGACAGCTGCAATTGCCGGTTGGAGAAATGTCACTCGATGCACTCTACTTTAATGCCTTTGCCTGGTAAAATCACTTAATTACAATCTGTTAATTAAGAAACATTAACTGGTATAAAAGTGCTGGAAATGCAATCTTAGTTCTTAAAAGATTACGTATCCACACATATGAAGCAGTTAGCAATTTCAATATTATTTTTTTCTGTAGTTGCATTCCCTTCCTCATCACAAGCACAGGATAACAATCCCAGACCAAGTGTAACTGCTCTTGTTAATATCTCTGCTGAAGTAGTTCAATCCATTCAGTTGATTACTGTGAACTCTATGACATTTGGAAACGTACAACCAGGTCAGCTTGAGATTTATGTAAACCCTATCAATGATGTTAATGCTGGTTACATGATCGCAGTGGGCACTCCGGGCGCCGAATTCCGATTGGATTTCCAACAGGTAAGAAATTTAACCAATGTTGAGGATGATGGGTTTCTCACTTTTCAATATGAACTTTCCGGAAACGATGCAGAAGATCAATCCAGCTCTGAATTAATTGAAAATGAGAATCGAAGTATCATTTTCAATTCGGATGGTGAATACCATATCTGGGTGGGTGGACGTGTAAATATTGAAAATGCTACTCCTGGAAGTTACGAAGGTGACTTTACTATCGAAATTGACTATATCTAAGCTGATGTCAAAAATACATCACATAGCTTTAGCTGGCTTAATTTCTTTGTTCAGTATTTTTTCATTTGCTCAGGAAATAAATTTTGGAACCTACAGTAGTTCTTACTCTTTAACGGTTACACCAACTAACGGAACCACTCTTAATTTTGGGCAACTGATTTCAGGAGATGTAACTCCACTTACTATTAATATTGATGATTTCGAAACCATTATTATTAGTATTACAGGAGTCAGATATTTAGATGTATTCGTTCAAATTAACGCTCCTGATTATATAATAAAGGATGATGAACCAGGATGCGTCACGGATAATTGCCGTGTTGAATATACTCTGCAGGCAGCATATGCAAACCGAGGAATGGAAAATAGTAACCAGGCAGTGATAATGAATGTTCTATCGAATTCTGCCACCGCATTGTTCCCTATTAAGTACAGAGGAAATGCGCCCCCCGGTCCTCCCCCAACACCTGTCTATGAAGGATATAACCCTTCTCTTTTTGAAGAAACTGCTTACATTTATATTTATGGGAGTCTGGCAGCGGGAACATACGACGCAGGAACGTATACTTCACTTACCCCTATCTCAGTGATGGTGTCTTATGACTAACCCCAGGAGATTCATACTATCCCTTATTCTTCTCATTTTAGCCAGTTATCAAAATCTGGCTGCTCAGTTTATTAATCTTCAAATCAGAATTGAACCCGAAATAACCGCTAAAGTTGAACAAAATCTTAATTTTGGGGAATTAGTTATTGGTTCAGGAGAAAAATACATAGGTCTTGGCGATTTGAATATGGGCGTGTTTAGCATACGTGCTTTATATACTCAAAGTATCTATTTGTCTATGGAAACTACAGATGCGTTAGTGCATACAAACCCCTTTATAGCAGACCAGATTCCTATAGATCTGAGTATCGCATACAACAACAGAGGAAATAATAACGCGAACCGGTCCATGCAATTAACAGAAGACCTTATCTATTTACCTGTTTATGATAATCCGGAAATTCTAAAACCAACCCAGGTTTGGCAGGAACTTTACCTTTATGTTTTTGGCACAATCGAAGTTGGTGATGTTGCTACCGGTGAATATTTCTCTGAATTAACGTTGGTTATTCAATATGATTAAAGCTTTCTTAATAAAAACCACCTCTTTATTAAGAATAAAAATCATCTCCCATGATACTAAAAAGACCGATCTAACCCTTTTCTTAGACGTTTTTAATTAAGACACTCTAACTTGTACACAGTAAAACTATTGGATAAGTTTACATCAGAAATTAAACAAACACACACGTTCAACTATACTACTATGAAAACTTTAAAAACCCTTTCGATATTTGTTGTTGCTGCTTTCTTAAGCACTGGTGCTTTTGCACAGGAAACTGCTGATGTAGCTGTTTCTGCTACTGTAGAAGCTGCTTTAGTTTTAACTCCAACTGCAATTGCTCTTGGAACTATACAAACTGGTGAAGCCTCTATTATTGATGCTAATGCAAATGATGATGCAACTGAAGCTAACTTAGGAACTGGAGCTTCTGCTGGTTCTATCCAGATTCAAGGTACATCTGGTGCTAGTATCGAAGTATCATGGACTAACGCTACTCTTGATAATGGTTCTGATCCTACAGTATTTACTCCTTCTGTATGGAACGGAGCTTCTGAGGTTGCTACTCCTGCAGGTACTACGATCACTTTAACAGGTGGTGACATTACTCTTGACGTTGGTGGAGAACTAGCTGCTACTGGTGGAACTGGTACTTACAATACCTCTACTGGTTCTGGGTCACCTATTACTTTCACGGTTTCTTACAACTAAAAAGTAATTAAGAAATTTAAAGTCTCATTACTCAGGTAATGAGACTTTTTTTTTGATTTGGACGAAGATTTTCTTCAAATATAATCTTATATAAAACTTTAGCACATTTTAGCTATTTTATTGTGGGTTCAAACAAAATCAGAAAAATGAAAAAAATCATCTCGTCTATTACATTTGTTGCTTTCTTCCTTTTGCTTTTTCAGGGAAGTGCATTTGCACAGGTAACAATATCACCAACCAACTTATTTATTGAAGAGAATGCTCAATTTGGATCATATATGGTAATCAATGGTTCGAATGAAGCTCAGGAAATCAGTATTGATTTCTTTTTTGCATACTCTCAATCTGATGAAAATGGTACTAGAAGTATTGTTCAAAACGATTCTTTAAGCGAAGAACAGTATTCAATTGCTGATAATGTTCGTGCATTTCCACGTAACTTTACCCTTGCACCGGGCCAAAGACAGACGGTTCGATTACGGGTCTCAGGTACCAATGAATTACAAGATGGAACTTACTGGTCCAGAATCAAAACTACCTCAACTCCGGAAACCCCTCCTTTGGAAATTCAATCTAATGATGCGGTTACAGCAAGAGTAGGAATAAGAGTTGAGCAAGTTACCGGTCTGTTCTTTAAAAAAGGTGATGTAACTACCGGTATTACTATAAATGGTATAGAAACTAATACTGAAAATGACGGGAAGACACTAAATGTACTTGCTGATATTCTAAGAACTGGTAATTCTCCCTTTTTAGGAACCATAACAACAGAAATATTGAATGCACAGGGTTCAGTTGTTATGAGCGATTTTGTTTCTACCTCCATCTATTTCGATGGTATTTTCAAACAACAGCTTAATATTGAAGATTTACAACCTGGAAGCTACCAGGTCAGAATTAGGTTCGAAAGTAGTCGAAACGATATTGATCAAAGTAGGTTAGTACAAATGCCTGCTTCAACTCGAACCGTACCACTCTCTATTCGGTGACACATTGGTATACATCAAAATTAATTCAATCACTGGTCATTATTTTATGTTGTTTATTTAGTTCTACCATTGTAAACGGCCAAAATAGTGATGAAGAAGATTTTGAAGTATACCTCTCCTTTCGGCATCGTGGAGTAATTAATACAGTTATCATCTCTTATTATAAGAATGATGAGTTCTATCTCCCGGTTAATGATATTTTCTCGAAGTTTCAAATAGAAACAAAGATCGAAGGGATAGTAACAACCGGACGATTTGGGGTAGCTCAAACTCCCTATTCCATAGATTTCACAAATCAGATAATTCGATTCGGTGATAAACGAATCAACCTAACGAAAGAAGACTTTTTAATAAAAGACCTTGATAACTATATACCTGCCAGAATCTTCAATGAAGTATTTGGTTTAAATTTCGAAGTTGATTTTAATAATCTTGCACTTTCGTTAGAAACAGAGAGGGAATTACCTATTGTAGAGCGGGCAATTAGAAACCAAAGAAGAAATCTAGCCGACCAGAACAGAACCGGTATTTCCTACTTCCCTCTCGAAAAAAACCGGACATTTAGTGTATTAAATGGTGGCTTCGCAGATTATAGCATTTCTTCTACTACAAATAGAGAAAGAACAAACTATAGCGCAAGTACTTCTCTAGGACTTCAACTAGCAGGTGGAGATCTCGAAGGAACAGTTTTTGGTAACTACAATAGTGATGATTCCTTTATTGAAACAAATTCATTACGCTGGAGATATGTGATTCGAAATTCACCTGCAATTTCTACCATTACTGTTGGTCAAACTAACCTCGACGGTGTTGTGAATGCTCCATTTACCGGAATTAGGATAAGTAACCAACCTAATGAACCCAGAAGATTTTTCGATGAATTCGCAATACAGGGGAATACTTTTCCACTTTCTGAAGTAGAGCTTTATCTCAATAATTCTTTGGTAGATTTTCAGACGGCTGATGAAGTAGGTAACTATCGATTCCTAACTCCTTTATATTATGGAGCTTCTCAACTTGATGTAAAAATATTCGGTCCAACGGGTCAAACAGTAGAACGCTCTTCAAGGGTTCAGGTACCATTTACTTTCTTACCGAAGGGTGTAGTTAACTATAATTTTAATGCTGGTATTTTAGATAATCCGGTTTTTGGTACAACAGACCGTACTAATGTTCTTAATGCAAATTCAGCAATTGGTATAACAAAATGGCTTACTGCCAGAGTGGGTTATGAATATTATGAAGGAGCAGGTACTGTAGAAGATAATGAAGCATTTACTGGTACAATTTCATCACGAATTCTGTCTAACTATATACTTACACTTGAAGGAGTCTCTAATGGATACTATCGCTCGGCTCTGAATGCCGTTTATCCGAGTTCAGCTAGTATAAATATTGACTATACAAACTTTACAGACGATACACCGATTTATAATAGTTCGAGCAATGATCAACAGCTTCTTGCCAACTTTTTCTTTCCCCTTACAATCGGAAAACTACCTCTTACTTTCAGAACATCTATGTTTTCAAGATTCAGAGAAGATATTAGCTTTTCAACTTTCCGATTGGATCTTAACTCACGTTTAAGAAAAGTAAATTTGAGACTTGGTTATACAGAACGATTAAATAATTCCTTTCAGGTTTTTAATTTCGACAATAATTCTGCACTCGAAGCTGCTGTAACCTATAATGTACCACGAACTCAGAATATTCCTCCCTTCTTGAGAGGTACTCTTCTGAGAAGTCAGCTCCGGTATAATCCAAATGAAAAAAGTCCTGAAGTCTTTGAAATTCTTTATTCCAGAAGTGTTTCTACCAAAGGAAGACTTCAACTAACTCTGGGCAGAAATTTCCAATCTGAATTTAATTCAATCCGGTTCAATTTTGTATTTGATTTTGGAAAAGTAAGATCTAATTCAACTTTTACAATGCTGGGAGAAAATTATAATGCTACACAAAACTTTCGGGGTTCTATAGGCTATGACTCAAATTACAATAACTTCCTGTTTTCAAGCAGAGATCAGGTTGGGAGATCAGGTGCGGCTGTTAAACTATTCGTAGATAATAATAACAATAATGTATTTGATGAAGGTGATGAGTCTATCAATGAAGGGACTATTCGTGTTGGTAGAAGCGGAACATCCTCAACTCAAAAAGATGGGATTTTTTACTACACTCAAATGCAGCCCTATTTTCGGTATAATCTCGAAATGAATAAGGGGTCTATCAGGAATCCTATGCTGGTCCCTGAACTCGAAAAATTTTCCATTGTTACTGATCCAAATACATTTAAACTTATTGAAATTCCTTTTTATATGTCCGGGATTATTGAAGGAGAAGTTATCAGACAGTTTGAAAGCGGAGGACAAAAGGGAATCGGTGGACTTAAACTTGTACTAACTTCACTCGAAAAAGATTTTGTAAAAGAAATTAGAACGTATTCGGATGGTAGCTTTTATGAATATGAATTGCCTCCCGGAAAATATGAAATTGTTGTAGATCAGGGACAGCTGGATATCCTTAATTCAAGATCTCAACCTGAGAAAATCGAATTAGAAATTGAAGCTATACCCGAAGGTGACTTTTTAGAAGGAGTAAACTTCACTCTTCTGCCAATAGATCTCCTGGAAGATCCTGAAGAACAAGAAACCATTACAGAAGCTCCAGTAACCCTGGCAGATATCCCTGTCGAAATCATTAATTCTCCTGAAGTTATCCTTTATGAGCAGGAACTGGTTACAAATGTTGAAAAAGCTTTACGTTTGATTATTCTAACGCAAAACGCCTTCTTCGCAAGGGACTTTGAGACAGCATTTAATTATATTAATGAATCATTGGAAAACTTCGAGACGGCACAAGGATACGCTTTAAAAGGCAGTATACAGTATTTTCAGGGAGACAGAACCGGTGCAGTTGCAAGCTGGAGGATGGCTCTACGGTTCGATCCTGACATATACATCCCAACCCTCGAAGAATTAGATCAAAAAGTAACGGTTAGTTCTTCTGAATAAAATGAATTCGATTAATTACTTAAATATCGAATCTGGTTATGTTTTCCGGAAGTTGTTAAGACTTTTGTGGATGAAGAATCTTCGTCCTTTGTTACTACTTTCCATTCTACTCTTATCTATATTCTCAAGTAATGTATTTGGTCAAAACCCTGTAAGTCCGGCTAATTCACAATCTCTTGATTTAAAAGTTTCCGCTTTAGAGCAAAGCTACGATGCTCAGGTTTATTTACTACTCTCCAATTACTTTGACCGAAAGAAGTTCTTTGTTAATACTGGTATTAATGCTGAATTTGTTGATGAGACTATTGAAACTACTTCCAATGCAGTGATTCGGAATCAACCTGATCCTGTGATTATGCCTGGTCTTCCTTTTCTTCCTCAGGAAAACTTAAGACAGCCAGCAAATGTTAATAATTCTCCGGAAACAGTTGTTAATCAAAATACGGTACGTACACTCAGACTTATTGATGTTAATATCAGTATTTATGCAGATACCTCTTTTAGTGCTGAAGAAATTCAATTCATGAGGTTGCTTACTGGTATCTCCGCAAAAATTGATGAAGCCAGAGGAGACGTAATTACTATTGCTCAAATCCCAATTCCGAAATTTGGAGAAGACGATCCTGTTCGAATTGTACAAACCGAACCTGAAGATTTTAATTTGGTTGCTTCCTTCAGACAATATATTCCTGGTTTTGTATTACTATTTCTTTTTGGGGTGATCATGTTTGTGAGTCATTACTTTAACAATAGGAATAGTAATAATCGGGTTTCTCCGCTACAACAGAGAGAAAGTATAAAACACGATATTAATATTAGTGATTTTGGTCCTCGAACGGTAGAACAGGTTACTGTAAGTGGCAGTTCACAGCGAGACCCATCTCTGGAAGTGGACGAGTTAATCGAGAGTTTCTTTACAAAATCTCAGGAAATTGCCCTTTTATTTGAGTTTTGGATCTCTGACACTCCTGAAGAAGGTACGGTTAAGGCTGCCGAAGTAGTTGCTAGTGTTGACCAAAGCTTGTTAAGAGCAGTAAAAAATGATCTTCAAAGTGAGAATTATGACTCCATTGTTTCTGCATTGGAAGAGCTTCCCCCAATGACCTCTGAATACAAGAATACCGTAATAAGAAATTTTAATTCGGTGATTAAGTCAGGGAATAAAAACTCTCTTAATTCTAAAAAGAATGGTCATATAACCCTTTTTAAGTTCCTTGACCATATCAATGAACGCCAGATGGTGAGCTTGCTTGAAGATGAAGGTCACCAAACCGGAGCATTGATTCTGGATTATCTTCCGGAAGATAAAGCAGCCCGTGTACTCGACCGACTAGATAAAACAAAGAGTACAAATATCATGCTTAAAATGACCACCATAAATTCCATTCCTTATAAACTTCAGAGTGAAATTTCTGCGCGTTTATTTGAAAAAGCTATGGATTTAATTGATGAGGAGCGTGAACAACGTCTTGGTGCTGAGAACATATTACCTGTGTTAGATAAACTTCCACTAAATGAACAGCAGAAATATATCGATCAGCTAAAAGCTACTAACGCCGTAGTTGGTGAAATTGTACAAAGCCAATTCATCACTGTAGATCAGGTTATCAATATAACAGATGACCTTATCAAAGAAGCTTTGAAAGATCTAAATACTGCTACAGTATTAGATGCAATTATAGGTCTGGATCAAAAATTAATCGATAAAATATTATCTGTCAGACCAAAAAGAGAGCAACGACTAATTCGTTTAGAATTAAGTGAAATGGGTGGTACAACTTTGAAAGATACAACCTACGCCAAAACAAAAATGATGGAATCCATTCGAAGTACTGTTAAAGCATCAAAAAAAGATCAGTAAACGCTTATTAACAAAAAAAAATACATATCGATTATAACGAATTGTATGGCAGGTCTTTTTTTATTTACAATAGCTTGCAGCTCTACAAATACTACCACTATTCCCCCTGATGAATCAATTCCTGATCTGGAAGAGAACACGGTATCGGACCCTGAAACTCAAACTGTTCCTTCTGATACCGTTAGCCCTGAAGACAAACGAAGAGAAGAACTGACAACGCTCTATAAAGAAGAATTGAACGATCAATATCAGGCTGATGCTAATGGCCTAATCAATTTTTATATACTTGCCCAGCAACGTTTCTTTTCTGGAAATTATCAAAATGCTCTTATACTAATTAACAGAGCTGCTGCAATTAAAGAAAATGCAGACGTTCTTGCTCTTAAAGGAAGTATATATCTTGGGCTCGGGCAAACAGATAACTTCCTTGCAAATTGGCGTCAGGCTCTCGAAATGGATCCAGAAGTTCCTATCCCTTCTATTCCCTATGTAGTACAGCAATTACAGCTTAACGGTCTGTTAGACGAAAATCTTCAAAAAGCCTTTTAAAGTGAGAACTTCTTTATTAAACATTCTAAGTTTTTTAGTTTCATTGGTTTTTCTGGGATGGGGAGCTCTTTTGGTAATGGGTTTTACGGAATATAATTTAATTCCTTCTTCTTATGATTTTCTGAACCTTCCAAGTTTAGCAATTGTTTTTGGGGGTATTTCTGCAAGTGTGTTTATAAGTTACCCATTCAGGAAAGTCGTTTCTGCTCTTAAAGACAGTACAAAATTATTTTCTCAGAGTACCATTACCGATGATATGCTCGAACGAGATATAGATGATATTCTGGAATGGCAAAAAATGATGAATGCTGATAAACTTCAGGCTGTAGCTGACCTTAGCAGAACTTATCAGGATCGTTTTGAAGGCTACCTTTTCTCGGTACTGGATACTAATTATACGATTGAAGAATTAAGGGAATTAGGAGAAATTAATATCACCGAAAACTATGCCAGACAACAACAAATAAATCAGATTATATCCAGTATGGGGAGAACTTCTCCCGTATTTGGAATGCTTGGAACTCTGTTCGGTCTTGTTGTGATCCTATCTGGTTTTAGTGAAGTAGAATCTCTGCTTACAGGATTAGGAGCTGCTTTAATGACCACTCTTTATGGTATTATTATTGGCAATTTTATATTCACTCCAATGGCAAAAAAGATGAATAATATTGCTTCACTGCAATACTTCAGAGAGAAATTAATTTTGGAAGGTATTATTCTTATTGAGGAACGCAAAACCTCTTTGCAGATATATGATCGTTTGCAGGCGCATATGCGCAGAGGCAGTTATAAACTTTAAGAGTCTTAGACGTGGAACCTAAACCACTAAACAATAACTCTCATTCTCTTTTCCCTTTTGAGCCATTCGAGCCGGAAGACGATGAAAGCTGGCAAGTCAGTTATCTTGATATTATTACCATTATTCTGGGCTTTTTGATCATTCTTCTCTCAGCTTCTCAACTGGCAAAAACTGATTTCACATCATTATCTACTTTATTTGGCGAAAATTCGGACAGAACTGAATTTATTACCACTCCGGTTGAGGAAATCCAGGAAGAATTAGAAGTATTACTTCAAACTCAGGTTGAACAGGGTCGCCTTGAAATTATCCGCGATTTGAATGATATAAGAATTCGCTTCAGAAGTGATGACTTTTATCCATCAGGCAGTGCTAATATACAAGGTGCAGGTCTTGATTTATTAAATCATGTACTTAGAGCATTTCAGCAGACCACGTATAATGATTTTAGTATTGATGTAGAAGGCCATACAGATAACGTCCCTATTTCTTCTAACCAGTATCCATCCAACTGGGAACTTTCAACAGCAAGAGCATCAAATGTAGTTAAGTATTTTAACCGTATGGGTATTGAGCAGGAAAGGTTGAAAGCCTCTGGTTTTGCAGATTCAAGACCATTAATTCAATTTGATTCTTTTGGAAATCCATTTGCCGCGAGTAAAGAAAAGAATCGAAGAGTAGTTCTAAGGCTTTATTATACTACCGAAGGACTTCAGCGACAAGCTACTCAGGATGCTTTGGCAATTCGTGATAATCCTCCATCGGATGAAGTACAAAACGCACAACGTGAGACTGAAACTCCCTCTACCGCAGAACAACTTGCACAAGAACTGTCACGTATTAGTACATCAAATCAACAGGTTTCTTCCCCTGAAGTTGAAAAACAACAGGAGACTCAACCTCAGGAAAACATCACTGAAGAAATTACTCCTCCTCCATCTATTGAACCTGACAGAGAGGGAAGGCTTCCTTTTATACCATCTGTATTTGACCAAAATAGTCAATGTAGTTTTATAATCCAGACTGGTAGCTTTCAATCTCTTTCTAGTGGTTTTCAGGTTGCCGAAAATTCTGAAACCAAAAGTGGGTATGAATTTGAAGTCGCTTATAATAATGCATTGTATTCTGTCCGCTCAAATGATCTTGGATCTCTTTCCAATGCAATAGTTGTACAGAATTTTGTAGCTAATTCACTAAACGAACCTACAACAGGAATTGTGCATCAATGTTATCAATCTCCTCAATTAACGCCAAAAACACTTACTTATCAGATTCAGTTTGGAGCATTTAGAAGTGAAGAGAATGCGTTAAATTATACAATAGATGTGTTGGATAGATTTGGAATACAAACATACATGAACCGAAGAGGTTCTACCTATTTTGTGGTAGCTGGTCCTTATAATAGCAGAGAAACTGTACTTGATCAATTACAAAACTTCAAAGAAAAAGGTATTACTGATAAAATATTTATTCGCCATACTGAAGAATCTGTTAAAGAATACAGTTTTATTTATCAGTTACAATTGGCTTCCTACAACTCCCAAAGTGAAGCTCAAAATTTAATACAGGAAATACAATCCAATCTTCAAGTTCCACTTAGAATCAGACTAGATAATGGAGCTTATTATGTAGTCTCAGAACGAATTATTGATTGGGAAGAAACTACAGAATTATTTAACCAGGCACAGAGTATAGGCAATGACCTGAAGCCCGTTATCTATTTCCTAGAATATTTGTAAATAAAAAAAGGCTTCCCAAATAGAGAAGCCTTCCTAAAATTAATTTAGCTTTACCTTTTCTTAGAGAAGCATAGATAAAGGATTTTCTATAAGATTTCTGACTGTATTCAGGAATTCAGCAGCTTTTGCTCCATCAACAACTCTGTGATCGCTGGACAGAGTTACTTTCATTCTCTTACCGGGTACTACTTCTCCATTCTCAACAACAGGAACATCTCTTATGGCTCCTACTGCAAGAATACAAGCATTTGGAGGGTTGATGATAGCAGTAAATTCTTCTATCCCAAACATTCCAAGGTTACTTATAGTAAATGTACTCCCTTCCATTTGGTCAGGTTGAAGTTTACGATCTCGTGCCAGACCGGCTAATTCGCGAGTCTCTAATGAAATTTGAAGTAAGCCTTTTTTATCAGCGTGATTGATGACCGGAGTCATGAGACCTTCATCAATAGCAACAGCAACCGCGACATTCACATCTCCGTGCTCCATAATCACATCATCCATCCATGAGCTGTTAATAGCCTGATGACGTGTTAGTGCAATAGCACATGCTTTCACAACAATATCATTGAAACTGATTCTTACATCATTCGCTTCGTTCATAGCTTTACGAGCAGCAAATGCCGATTTCATATCGATATCGATGGTCTCGTAGAAATGAGGATTTGTGAATTTACTCTCAGAAAGTCTACGGGCAATAACTTTTCTCATTTGAGAGACTTTCACTTCTTTACTTTCCAGACTATCAAATGAAGGAGCAGGAGCAGTAGAAGCTACAGGCTTGGTTAATCCTCCAGAACCTTTGAAATCTTCAACATCCTTTTTAACTATTCTTCCTTCCGGACCAGATCCGCTAACTCCAGAAAGATCAATTCCTTTATCCTCAGCAATTTTCTTAGCTAACGGAGAAGCTTTCACCCGCCCGTTATCTGTAGTAGAACTTGCGGCAGTTGCAGCTGGAGCAGAGGCTTCTTCTTTCACTGGTTCTGCAGCTTCTTGTTTTGCTTCTTCTTTTGGAGCTGATTCAGCTCCACCTTCAAGCAAAGCAGAAATATCTTCTCCTTTTTCACCTACTATGGCAATTAAACCTCCGAGCGGGACTGCATCCCCTTCTCCAGGAACAATCTTTAGAATTGTACCAGAATCGAACACCTCCACATCCATCGTGGCTTTGTCGGTTTCAACCTCAGCAATGATATCTCCTGCTTCTACGGTATCTCCTTCTTTTACATTCCATTTCGCGATAACACCTTCTTCCATGGTATCGCTTAATTTCGGCATTTCGATCTTAATGGCCATAATTACTGAATTTGAGTGATTTTAAGTTCTGTAGGTTACCTGGTTTACCGCATCAATAACTTGCTTAGGGCTTGGGAACCAGGCGTCAAAAAGTTTTTTAGAAAACGGAGCATTTACATCAGGTAGGGTAACGCGTTGTACAGGAGCATCTAAATAATCAAACGCTTCTCTTTGAATCAGGAAACCAATTTCTGATGCAAATCCTGCAAATGGGTGTGCTTCATCAACTACAACACAACGATTTGTTTTTTTAACGGATTCAATAATCAAAGGAAGATCCAAAGGTTTTACTGTTCTTGGATCAATAATTTCTACTTCGACACCGTCTTTAGCTAACTGATTTGCTGCCTGAACTGCAACATGATACATTTTACCATGAGCAACGATAGTTACATCACTTCCTTCCCGTTTAATTTTCCCTTTTCCGATAGGAATAATGTAATCTTCTTCATCAGATACCTCACCTTTCAGTCCATACATTTGTTCAGACTCCATAAAAAGAACAGGATTATCATCTCTGATTGCTGATTTCATTAATCCTTTTGCATCATCAGGTTCAGATACATAAATAACTTTCAACCCTGGGAATTGAGCATACATAGAATCATATGCAACAGAGTGAGTAGCACCTAGTTGCCCTGCAGAGGCATTTGGTCCACGGAACACAATTGGGCAATCAGCCTGACCACCTGTCATGTACTTCACTTTAGTAGCATGATTGATAATCTGATCAGCAGCTAATACTGCAAAATTAAAGGTCATAAATTCAACAATAGGTCGTAAACCTCCCATTGCAGCTCCAACTCCGATTCCAGCAAATCCAAGTTCAGAAATTGGTGTATCAATCACACGTTTGAAACCATATTTATCAAGAAGTCCTTCTGTTACCTTATATGCACCGTTATACTCAGCAACTTCCTCGCCCATAACGAATACACGTTCATCACGTCCCATTTCTTCATCAATAGCGTGTTTTATTGCTTCTCTAAATTGTAATTCTGCCATTTCTAGTAGTTAGTCTCTTAAAATTAAACGTGGAAATAAGGATTGTCTTCTACAAACATATCATCGTACATATCTTCCACTTCAGGGAATGGAGATTCATCCGCAAATTCGACAGCATCAAGTACTTCCTGCTCAATTCTGTCCTCTACTTCGGTGAAAAAGGCTTCATCAGCCACTTTATTCGAAAGAATGTAATCTTTCAACTTTAAAATCGGGTCGATTTTCTGATATTCTTCCAGTTCCTCTTTAGTTCTGTATTTCTGAGGATCAGACATGGAATGTCCACGGTAGCGATACGTTCGAATCTCCACAAAGTAAGGCTTTGAGTTTTCGCGAACATCATCGGCTATTTCTTTCATTTTTTCATACACCGAGAACACATCCATACCATTAATAACCGCACTTTTCATCTCATAACCTTTAGCGCGATCCACGATTTCGGCAACCGTATGTCGCTTAGCGGCGGTACCCATTGAATATCCATTGTTCTCAACTACAAAAATTACAGGAAGCTTCCAAAGTTGAGCCATATTCATAGTTTCATGAAGAGCGCCCTGATCTACAGCTCCGTCACCGAAAAATGTTGCAGAAATTTTACCTGTTCCATTATACTTATTAGCGAATGCAAGTCCGGCTCCAATCGGAATATGTCCACCTACGATTCCATAACCACCCCAGAAATGGTTTTCTGCTTTAGCGAAGTGCATTGAACCACCTTTTCCTTTGGAACAACCTGTAGCCTTACCAAACAACTCAGCCATACCTTCTTTGGGAGTAATTCCTCGACATAAACCCCATCCATGATCACGATATCCCGTTATTATATCGTCTTTATCATCAAAAGCGAACACGGTACCGGTCGAAATAGCTTCCTGACCAATATATAAGTGAAGAAATCCACCAAACTTACCTTTTTGATATTGTTGCATAGAACGTTCTTCAAAGCGACGTTGAAGATACATTTGCTCATACATTGCTTTCAGATCATCTTCTGAAAGTCCAAGTGCTTTATGTTTCTTTTTGGTAGCCGGAGGTAAATCTACCCCTTTTTGTACCACTCCATCACTTTCTTCGCCAATGCCTCGTGGGGCAAAAACGATATCATCTGTTTTCTTTTTCGCCATAGTTAATTTGTTCTTATCGGTGTCCCTTTAAGAGGGCTCAAAATATATCTATTTTTTTGGAAGTTTTCGTGGTTGGATTTATCTGATTCAACTAATGCTTTCCAGCACAATATCATTCACCTTTTCCAATGCTTCGTCAAGTTTTTCCGGATTTCTTCCTCCAGCGGTAGCTAAATTAGGTTGACCTCCGCCTCCGCCGCCAACTAAACGACCTAATTGACCAACTAAAGCGCCGGCTTTTAATCCCTTATCTTTGATTAAGTCATCAGTTACTGCCACCATCAGGAACACCTTTCCTTCTGTTTCATCTTTTGAACCAAGTACAGTGACCGTATTTTCCGGGGATTTCTGAAGAGCATCGTAGCCCAGTTGCTTGAGTACTCCCATATCAGCACCAGAAATTTCTCCTTTAACTAAAGAGAGTGAACCATTAAGGCTTTCCGAAGCTTGTAACAATTCATCTAGCCTGGCTCCGGTATTTTGGAGGTTGAGCTTTTCCAGTTCTTTTTCCAGCGCTTTCTTTTCTTCCTGAAGTTTATGAATACTCGCCACCAGATCATCGGTCTGTCCAAATGCAGATTTAATATTCTGAACCGTGTGCTTTTCTTCCCGGATGAGCTTATCGGCTGCTTTACCCGTTACCGCCTCAATCCTTCTGATTCCTGCAGCGACAGAGCTTTCGTGCACAAACCGGAAATACCCGATTTCGCCGGTTGCTCCCACATGAGTTCCACCACACAATTCCACAGAATAATCTTCATCAAAAGTGATAACACGTACAAAATCGCCGTATTTTTCACCAAAAAGCATCATTGCGCCTTTTTCACGAGCTTCTTCAATCGGAACGTCCCGTTCTTCAATCAAAGGAATATTTTCCTGGATTTTCTCATTTACCCTGGCTTCTACTTCATCCAGCTGTTCCTGAGTCATAGCTTCGTAATGAGAAAAATCAAAGCGAAGATGATGTTCATTTACCAAAGAACCTTTCTGAGCAACATGATCGCCTAATACATCTCTTAGTGCAGCATGAGCAAGATGCGTTGCTGAGTGATGTTTCTGGATTTCGAGACGTCGATCTAAATTAATTTTAGCTGTAAAGTTATTTTTCTTTTCATCAGGTAACTCATTTGTAAAGTGAATGTATTCGCCTTTATCTTTTTTAACATCTATAACTTCAATTACCTTGTCACCATCTATAAAGACTCCTGTATCACCAACTTGACCACCGCTTTCAGCATAGAAAGGAGTTTTATTTAAAATGATTGCAAACTGATCTCTTACTTTCCAATGTGCTACCATTTGAGTTTCACATTGAAACTCATCGTATCCAACAAACTCAAAATCATCGATATCACTTAGTTTCTTTTTCTCTATTTGATTAGAATAATCCACTCCAAATTTACCTGCAGCACGGGCACGATCTTTTTGTTCCTGCATATGCTTGTTGAAGCCGGATTCATCCACGTCAATTCCCTGTTCTCTGGCCATCAATTGTGTTAAATCAATAGGAAAACCGTAGGTATCATGTAATTTGAACGCATCCTCCCCGGAGAGTTCTTTTTTTCCTTCAATCATTTCATTGAAAATATCGATGCCCTGACCAAGTGTCTTTAAAAAGCTCTTTTCCTCAGCACGAACCACATTAGTAATATACTCCTGCTGAGCAACCACTTCGGGGAATACTTCCTTAAACTGATCTGCGAGAACATTCACCAACTTAAACATGAACGGTTCTTTGAAGCCTAGTTTATCCCATCCATAGCGAATGGCACGACGCTGAATACGTCGGATTACATATCCCCGTCCGTCATTCCCCGGTGAAGCTCCATCCGCTATCGAAAAAACTACCGCACGTATGTGATCGGCGATTACCCGCATCGCAATGTCTTTCTCTTCATCCTGACCATATTTCACTCCCGCCAATTTGGAAATTTCATCCAACAGCGGTGTAAATACATCCGAATCATAATTTGAAAACTTTCCCTGGAGAACAGCACATACTCTTTCAAAGCCCATTCCGGTATCTACATGTTGTGCCGGAAGTGTTTTAAGAGCGCCATCTGGCTGACGATTAAACTGAATGAATACCAAATTCCAGATTTCCATTACTCTGGGATCATCCATATTTACCAGCTCGGCACCATCCTGTTTCTTCCGTTCTTCATCCGGACGGAGATCGATGTGAACTTCTGAACAAGGTCCGCACGGACCGGTATCTCCCATTTCCCAGAAGTTGTCTTTCTTACCGAACTTCAGGATGTGATTGTGAGCAATGGAAGTTTCACTTTTCCAAAGTTCAATGGCTTCTTCATCAACCGGAAGTCCGTCTTCTTCATCTCCACCGAACACAGTAGCGTATAACCGGTCCGGTTCCATTCCCCATTTTTCTACCAGTAATTCCCACGCCCAGGCAATCGCCTCTTTTTTGAAGTAATCTCCGAACGACCAATTGCCCAACATCTCGAACAAAGTGTGGTGATAGGTATCGTGCCCTACTTCTTCCAGATCGTTGTGCTTACCACTTACACGAATACATTTCTGAGTATCGGCAGCACGATTCCAGGATTTCCCATTATGCTTAAGACTTTGTTCTTCCCCTAAAAAAATAGGTTTAAACTGATTCATTCCTGCATTTGTGAACAAAAGCGTAGGATCGTCTTTAGGAACTACAGGCGCACTATCCACAATGGCGTGTTCCTTCTCTGCGAAGAATTCCAGAAATTCGTTTCTGATTTGGGAAGATGTCTTAACGGGCATTAATTTATGCTGTAGAAATTTTGATTTACAGGGTTGGGAAGATAGAAAATTTCCAGCTCTAACTCATGGAACTAATTGAACGGTTAAAGGTTATTATCTAAAACAAAACGGGACTGATGAAAACAATATTAAATTACTTCTTAAGGGGAATGTTAATTGTATTTCCGGTGGGAGCTACAATTTATTTGGTTAGTATTACCATCAACTGGGTAAACAGAATCTTCAACAATCTTTTTTTTGGATGGTTTGAATGGAACATTCCGGGATTAGGGATTCTTTCGGGATTTATAATTATTTCTTTAGTGGGATTCATCTTTACAAGAGCATTTACAAAACCTATTGTCCATTTATTTGAAAGTCTGTTCTCAAAAACCCCTTTAGTGAGTATTATTTATACGTCACTAAAAGATTTAACAGAAGCATTTGTTGGAGATAAAAAGAAGTTTACAAAACCGGTTCGAATTCAGTTTGGGGAAATGGGCATGATTCGTTTTGGTTTTATTACCCAGGAAACACTTTCTAATCTGGAAATGGAAAATGAAGTAGCCGTCTACTGTCCTCACTCCTACAATTTCTCAGGAAACCTCTATATCGTACCCAAAGATGCTGTAACTCCGGTAAAAGCTGATCCGGCAGATTTTATGAGATTTATTGTTTCCGGTGGAGTTACAGGATTTGGGAAGTAAATTAGTAAACTTCTTCGAATGTTCTTTCGGAAGGTTTGAGCATCGTTTTTACTTCTTCCCAACTCCATTCGTTTGGATCTTCAGATTCCGGCTGACCCTTCATCCTCAGATAATCCATAAAGCCTTTCTTAGCAAGATTATGATATATACCTGATTCCATCCCCTTCATCCCGCAGAGGTAAATCAAGGTGTTATCTTTTCCTAAAATCGGACTCAGAATTTCTTCCTGATCATCAATGGCAGTTTGCACATAGTATTTACTACCATCTGCCCTACGATCCTCTCTGGAAATCATTTTGATATAGTGGAAATTTTTATGCTTTTCGGCCATTTCAGTAAAGAATTCAGGATAAAGCAAATCTGTTCTGTATGGACATCCAAAAACAAGAGCAACCTCACCTTTAAATCCATTTTCAAACAATTCAATTATCATACCCCTGAAAGGTGCTATTCCTGTACCTGTAGCAAAAAATACGTAGTTAAAATCATCTACATTCTCTGGAAGCAGATAACGACGACCACTTGGGCCTGTTACTTTTAACTTATCGCCAGGTTTGAGGTTGCATAAATAATTTGAACACACTCCCATGTAAAAAGTACCATCCACTTCATCCATAGCTCGTTTAACTGTTGTTGAAACAAGATGCTTCTTTCCGCCTTCACCATTTGAAGGAGAAGAAACCGAATACAATCTGAGTTTATGAGGCTTTCCCTTTTCATTTTCTCCGGGAGGAAGAACACCAATCGATTGACCTACCCTGAACTTCCCTTCTAATGCAGTACCAGAAATATCAAAAGTCATATGACGAACAATATTCGGACTACTTTCGGCGGTACAAACATAATTTTCAACTACAGTAGCTTCAGTTGGATCTTTTGGTGAATGTATATTTAGTTCTACTTCTGGTAGTATTATTTCTGGCATAGGTATAGATGATTGTGTGCATAAAAAAATCCCAGTCAATGTAATGACTGGGATTTTAAATAAGAAGTGTGATTTAACTTTGAATCAGAAGTAAAAAGTTAATCCAGCGGTAATAACGTTTCCGCTGTATTCCTTATCTCCAAAATCATCATTATCTCCATCTAGGAATAAATAACGATAATCTACATTTAGCGCGGCGCTTTCATTCAATGGTAAATCTAATCCAAATCCTAAATGATAGCCTAAGTTAACTTCAGCATCAGTTCCGTTAGAAAATGTACCATCATATTCATAAATATTATAATACGCTCCCAAACCTGCTAAACCATATGGTTGAAAATTAGGTGCTAATGGTACAAATAAAAGTAGAGAAGTAGTTACAGGAATTTGTTTTAGAGTTATTTCTCCTCCAGTAACATCATATGTTTGTTCTCCTCTGTACTCTGATGCGAGCTCAAATCCAAGAACTTCACCTCTGAATCGGGCTTGTCCACCAATAAACATGGTTCCGTCTTCGGCATCAGGAGCTTTGTAATATCCAATTCTTGGTCCAATACCAGATTTATCTTTTAAAAGAAAATCCTGAGCAGTAGTGTTTGTAGCAAAAATTGCAATTATTATGAAAGTAAAAAGTGTTGTTAGTTTCTTCATGATTTAACTGTTTATTAAGTTTCTAATAGTTAAACAGGAGAAAATCTAAGTTGTTCCAAATAATAATCTATTGATTACTGATCCTGTATCTTACAAGTTCATCAATGGTTGGGCGTTCGCCTCTCTCTTCTATTAAACGCTCTGCAAGCCTGTCGGTAACATTTACACTTCTTAACCTCATCAGGTTTTCTTTGCTAAGCTCATCAAGGGTGTATCCAAGGTCCATCATTCTACTCGTGAAATTAGCTGTTACACCACTTCGTCTTGTTTCGGCAAGTTCCTCTAAGGTAAGTTCATAACCTAGTTCTTTCATCATACGTGCGTAGGTAGGACTAGCATCTGCATTTTCAACCAGTATAAGTTCTTCCAGAGTAGCATCTGTGTATCCAACATCCTGAAACTGAGCTATCTCTGAAGCAGAAAGCCCTACATCTCTTAACCTGACTAGTTCTTCTAATGTGATATCAGTAAAGCCAATATCGTGTAGTCTTTGAGTTTCAGTGGCTGTTACTCCCTCATCACGAAGTTCAGACAATTCTTCATTAGTTAAATCACCATACCCAAGGCGCTCCATCCAGTCTCCCATTCCTTCCAAAAGTTCCGGGTCGTATTCATTAAATGACTGAACTACTTCAGAAATTGGATTCTCAAAATCAGAGAAAAAGGTGCTGACTCTGTTTCCTGCATAAAATACCAGAGTAACAATAAATGCGATGACCAGGATATAATTCGCTGTTTTAGGTCCACTGGAAGCAGACTTCTGTGAAACTCCCAGACCGCTATCGTCTGTTTCGTTTTCCAGATCTTGTAGATCGTTTTTTAGATTTCTGAACTTTGAACTCATACTTTGCCCATTAATTTGCGGGAAGGTTACGCATAAATGAACTTAAAGATGCACAAAATGCATTTCTTTTTAAACTAGTTCGAAAGATTTTGTAAGATCATTTAATGTAAAAGGCTTAGTAATCAGATCTATACATTCGGTAGCTCTCGCTCTATCATAATTTACACGATCGGAATTGCCAGTTAAATAGATTACAGAAGTTGAAATTTTTTCTTTAATAGCAGTAACTGCTTCTATTCCATCCATTGAGCCCTTTAAACGAATATCCATTAATATGAGATCAGGATCTTTTTCTAAAGCAATTTCGATTGCATCCTGACCAGAAGTAGCTTTTCCAATAACCTGGTGACCTAATTCCCTAACCATATTTTCTATTACTAACGAGATTATCATGTCATCTTCTACGATAAGTACTCTTTTTTTACTTCCTGCTAACTCTGTCAATGTGGTTCTTCTTTTAGTTATTTTTTTATGTCCTTCAATTGTAAAACTAATGAGATGTATTAAACGAAAATGTTACTGCTCTCAATCCTGACAATTAAAATTTTCTTTATTTACTTAAAATTCCTCATCTGATTCAATCGCTTCAATTGCCAATAATAAGCCATCAATCACATCGATATTTGCATTCCAACCTTCAAAAGAATCATCTGTATATGAAATTTCTACCTTCCATGTTTTTCGAAGCTCCAGCACACCCTCATTTTTATATGGGTAAAATTCAAATTCAGGGACTTCATTCAAATTATTTTCACTAACAACAAATATGGTATTTTCACCTGTGTAAGGCTCCATATTTATTTCCCAATCAATCAACATTCTTTGTGCTTCTAAATACCCAATGTTAATCAATCCCGGGCTGGTAAATTCGGGATACCAGTTTCCCCAAATTCTGTTTACCCCAACTGAATCTAAAAACACTGTGATATTGGAATTTCTCACTTTAGTATTCCCATAATACTGAGATTCAAAAGTGATTTTATATTCAATGGGAACACTGTTTATTTCTGGTCCTTCACAAATTGTACAACCAAATAATGGCACTAAATCTTTAACTACCAAATCAGTTGTGTCATCAACAAAAGTAAACTCAACATTTTTAATAAGTGATTTTTTTGCAGCAGCGATCAGTGTATCAGTTCTTGTAAGCTCTGCCCTAACTACTTCTTTATTTAAGCATGGATTAACATCACCTGGAAACAATACTCGGCTGAACCCTGTTATTCCGAATTCATTTAAGGTCGAACAGATATGATTATCGTTCCCTTGTTGGTATCTGCTATTTAGCTCTTCCAGTTCTCTCAACTCTACAGGTTCTATTTTGGAAGGGTAATCCGAAACATCAGCCACCTCTAGTGCCTCGCAAGAAGTCAAGAAAAGTAAAAGCCCGAGAAGTAGAACCCGATATATTGTCAACGTCTGTAAAAACCTAAATTCTTAGTCAATCAAAGATAGGAATAATCTAACTTTCACTTTGTTAATAAGCACTCATTTTTATTAATATATTTTAAGTATTTAGAATATGTTACAAGTCCTTTTTTGGCTAAAACTTAGATTATAAATTTTAATAGATTGACAGAAAGGAGAAAAAAAATTCTAGTGATTGGAGGCGGTGTATCCGGAATCACTTGTGCGTTACTTTTACAAAAATCAGGTTTTGTTACCGAAGTAATATCCAAAGATGATTTTGAAAGAGTTGACCCCTCTCCTTCTCTGGGCAGTCTATATCCCGCTGCTTCGATTATACCTCATTCTGTTAAGCATCCAAATCTGAACAGCTTATTCGAAAGAAGTCAGAAAGTTTTCAAGCATTTAAATCTGGCTGCTTTCCAAGGCTTAAAAACTCATCTTCATTTTGAATTGTTTTCAGAGAAGCAAAGAAAACCCGAGTACCATCATTTATTAAAAAAGTTCAAAGTTTTAAAGAGTCATGAATTATCGAAAGCTCCCTCTCATCCTGAAATTCCTATACAATTTGGGTATCAGTTTGAATGCTTTTTTGCAGACTGGAATATTTATTTCCCAGCTCTGGTAAAAGCATACCTGGAGTCCGGAGGAATCATTACAAAGAAAGAATTAAAAAGAGATCAAATAGTAAGTTTAGATTCAGATATTATTATTAATTGTGCTCAACTTGGAGGTCCGGAACTAGCAGGAGAGGAATTCGAACCTGTTATATATATGGGACACTTAGTTAAAATTAACGGGGTGCCTCCTTTAAAAAAGGATCCAAATGAGACAGTCTCATACAACTTTACACCTGGTAAAAAGTATTATCAATCGGAGAAAGGACATTTACTTGATGTGTATTGTTACTCAAGAGAAAGTGATTTGGTTTTAGGTGGGAGCAGATTAACTGGTACCATTTCTGAAAATGGAGACTGGGTTGGCGAAAAAGTAATAGAACCATCTATAAAAATCGGAAAGTGGGTTATTCCAGAACAAATCTTTTCATTAAACTCGGAAATAATTAAAAACTATTTTGGCTCAGATATCAGTTCTTACAAAGAAAGATCCGTACATATTGGTTACCGGTTTATGGGGAATAAAGAAATAGGTCTAAATCTCAGTTCCGAGCAATTAGGAGGGAAATTATTGATCCATAATTTTGGTCACGGTGGAGCCGGAGTAACTTTAAGTTGGGGCTGTGCAATCGAAATCCAAAAAATGATTTCTCAACACTACGGAGTAAAAAACTCAGAACTTCCTGAATTGTTAAACAGCCTTAGTTTTTAAACTCAGGGTTCGTTTTGAACTTATAGTTCAACCAATGACCTCGTATAAGCATTAAACTACCAATCAAAGTTATTCCTGCCTCTCCATAATCTCCGAGAGTTTCATTAAAAAACCAGGCAAGGAAAATGATAAAAACACCAACAATCAAATAAATTGTTGTTGAAAGTGATTCATGTTTCCTTCTTAAAGACAAAACTACTGTTGGAGCTATTGCAAGAAAGAAAATAAGATGAGTGTATTCATGAAACTCTTCAAAAGCGGGCCATAAAGGAATTAATGAAACGATTACCGGAACAAGCAAACAATGGATAGCACAAATACCCGATAGTCCAATTCCGATTCGATCCCAAAATCCAGGTTTTGCTTGTTCTTTGTTATTAATCAATGCTTTTAAAAATAAATTTAATGATACCCCTATTCCGAATCGGGGTCAACCTTAACCTTTTTGTTTTTCTCTACCAGCTTAATCGATAAAAGAGTTCAACGCTATATTGGCTTTTTTCCAATCCGGCAAAAATTGATCCATCAATCCATAAAACCTCTTATTGTGTAATCGTTCTAATAAATGTACCATTTCATGTACTACGACCATTTCCAGACACTTAATATCTTTTTCTACAAGTTTTAGGTTTAACCATATTTTCTGATCTCTGATATTACACGTCCCCCATCTTGTTTTCATTTTTCTAATTCTGAATTCTTTCACATGCACGTTCATTTTGGGCTCGTAATGTCTTACAAATTTCTCTATCAGAATACTTAATCTGTCTCTATACCAACTCTCCAACAGCTTTTCTCTTTTTTTGTGATCTGATTTTCCCCTTAATTTCATAACTAAGTTATTCTCATGTAGTAGTATCTCTGATTTTGCAGCTCCTTCTTCCACTTTTAGTTCATAGGCTTTTCCAAAGAAATAATGTTTCTCTCCGGATTGGTAGGAAAAAACGATTTCAGGCTTCAGGTCTGCTACTTTAGCTTTTTGAGCTTTAATCCATGTGAGTTTATTATGAATAAACCGAATTAGATTTTTCTCTGAAATGTGAGCAGGGCAAGAAACACGAACTTTTCCATTTCTTCGGTTAACTCTTAGATATAGATTTTTTATTCGTTTTCGGTGAACCTTAATCTCTACTCCTTCTACTTCGATAGAGTACATACTTTGTCTGAAATTTCTGAACACTTTGAACGATAAGAACTTTCTGAGTTATTTATAAAAGTATTGTGAAAACTATTCATTCATCTTCCCATAATGATTCTTTTATTTCTATGTTGTAGTATATAATTATGAAATATTTTAAGCGCATTTTAAAATGGCTATTAGCAATTATTCTTTTGGGTTTCATAGGAATAGTGACTTTCATTCATACGGTAGACTTTTCAGTGAGTGAAGAACAAATTGAAGCGGCATTTGAAGACGTGCATTACTCGCCTGAGTTTAGAAATTTCAGCTTTGAGGGCAGAGAAATGTTTTATGTTTCGATTGGAGATACTTCCAAACAAGCCCTTTTATTTGTGCATGGATCTCCCGGTAGCTGGGACAACTTCCTTTATTTTCTTAACGACAAAACACTCTTAGAAAAATACCAATTGATTTCGGTAGACAGACCCGGCTTTGGCAAAAGTGGTAATGGTATACCCGAGCGATCACTAGCTAAACAAGCTGAATTAATAAATGAAGTATTGGTTTTAGAGAATACTTCAGCAATTCTTATTGGTCATTCCTACGGTGGTCCTGTTATTGTAAGAATGGCTATTGATTATCCCGAATATGCTGATGGGTTGGTATTGGTTGCCGGATCTGTAGACCCTGAACTCGAAGAAACAAAATGGTATCAGATCCCTGTGCATTATAAAATTCTCTCATGGATACTTCCCGATATAATTTATTCTACAAATGAAGAAATTCTGGCTTTAAAAAATGAACTCATTGAAATGAAACCGGGTTGGGAGAAAATCAATCAACCTGTCTCAATTATTCAAGGAGGAAAGGATAATCTTGTTCCAAAAGAAAACGCTGATTTCGCTCAGAAAATGCTTGTTAATGCCAATGTATACATGGCTATAGATTTTGAAATGAATCACTTTGTACCGTGGAATCGACCTCAGCTAATTAAAAATGAAATTCATCGAATCGACTCTGTTATAAATAAAAAGCCTTGATCAGAAAGACCAAGGCTTTGAAAATTTTAAAAAATTAGGCTTTACCTTCTGTTTCCAAATATTCTTAACAAGAATATGAACAGATTTATAAAATCTAAGTAAAGTGCTAACGCTCCCATAATCGCACCCTTTCTTCCCTCTTCACTTTCAACATCCATTTCGAGGCTCATTTTTTTAATCCTTTGAGTATCATATGCTGTAAGACCAATAAAAATTAAAACTCCAGCATAGGAGATGATCAAATCGAATAAAGTATTCTGCCAGAAGAAACTAACAAAAAGTGCTATTAATAAGCCTATAAGAGCCATGAATAGGAGGTTCCCCCAAGATGTAAGATCCTTTTTAGTGAAATATCCGAATGCACTCATTGCACCGAAAGTACCCGCTGTAACAAAGAATGTAGAAGCAATGGAAGCAGTCGTGTATACATAAAATAATGATGATAAGATTAATCCATTTAAAGCGGAATAGAGCATAAATAAACCTATTGCCATATTAGATGACATTCTGTCAATTGCCGAACTAATCCAATAAACAAGCCCGAGCAAAGCCACAAAAAGCACCATAATAATTATCGGCGACCCGAAAAGCATACTCATGAGTGCTTCTGAAGATGCTGTTCTAAGTGCTACAAAACCTGTAACTGTCAAAGCAAGACACATCCAGGCATATACTTTGTTAATGAATGAAGTTTGTAGGCTTTTAACCTGATCTGCAGTTAATTGTGTATACATTTTAGTAATGATTTAAAATTCTTTTTGTTACAGAAGATAATGATCTGACACCAGATATATTGCAAATCTTATGCCATCTAGCTACCGAACCAGTAGCTGAATTTTATTAGAAAGATATTAAGCGGTTTATCTTTAAAAATGTCGATAGTATTATCGAAAGGCATAAACGAACTTTGACCTTGAACTACATTTTGTCGGTCTTGTTGCCAAACCAGAAAAATGGTTGAACCCGGTCGGTACTCATATCTTAAAACAGCATTCCCTTGAATTGTTCGGTAATCGAAATCAAAACCAGAATTAAATGCAGCTACATTTTCAGGAGTAGTTACTTCATCAAGTGGAGTAAAATTATACGTCTTACTTTCACTAAAGAACTTAAAGTTGTAGAAATCAGCTGAGTAAATTAACGGACGTGCATATGTTTGGAGACTAAGCTTTGATGAAAAAGTCCAGTTAAGTCTGAATTCAGTATAAAAGATATCCAGATCAGCCTCAGAGAATAGAGTCCCTAAAGCTTCGCTTTCATATCCATCAAAACTCTCCGGCTTCTCATTCGTTGATTTTTCGAAGTAGAAGGTTGGAGAAATGCTTAATTGAATAAAGCTTGCCGGACGGTAGTAAATATTAGAATAAATGCTGGATGTAAACTCACCTGAAGTATCTCTTCTGTAAGAGCCTCCAACTGATGCATAAAAGTTTTTGGTAGCGTTAGATGTAACTTCTAACGAAGTACTCCAATCCCTTGGTCTTTTAAGTACAGCTCCTCCTCTTGAGCTTCTATCGTCGTAAAATGTACCTGTAAAACCTGCAGTTCCTAAAATAGTCCACAGATTATTTAACTGGAAATAAGCTCCCGAAGAATAGAAGTTCATAATCAAATCCCCATCAAAGTTCCAGGCATACCCGCCATAAGCCCAGAGTAAATAAAACCGGAACATTTCGGAGCTGACATTTAAATATTCAGCATACAAATGTGGAGCCCGATAGTCTGATCTTGTTTGAAAACCAATGTCATTAATTTCATAACCAGGGCTCATTTCTGAATAGGTAAATGAATATCTCAAACCTGCACCGCTATATTTCCCTATACTGAATTCACCAAAATATCCATTTAAATTAGTTTTAGTAGAATCTACTGAGAGATAATCAGAGTCAACTCGATTATAGTACCTGACTGATCTGGTTTGTGTATTAATGATTGAATTCTGGGTGCCATTTACCTGACTAAATGCCAAAACTGCACCAGCACCCCAGTTTCGATTCCCCCAAAAATACTGCCCATCAATTCCACCCTGATAGGCAGACTCGTGAAGATAATTTTCAAGATAGGAACCACTCATTGAACGGTTGACTGAACTTAAAAAGCCCCCAACCTGAGCATCACCTTCTTTTAAATCCTGTTTAACTCTGGCTACTAAATAATTTGTAGCAGGTTCAATTTTATATTCTCCTCGGGAATCATCTCCTGTATGGAAATAATTAGATTCTTCATCTAAGGTATATGCATTTAATACACCGACAGATAGCCCACCTTCCGTTTTTCCACTCACTTTTGCCGCTCCTGCAATTGTAGTTTCAGAAGGACGGTCTTCAAATGAAAAAGAGGTGTCTGTTTCCAGCCCAACCATACCGGGCTGTCCAAATGGCTCTTTACCTATTCTTCTACTATAAAAGTTCGAATGAGTGCTAAAAGTATTTTGTGAAGTTGTTGAACCAAACGAAAAGATGTCACCTCCTTCCAGAAAGAATGGACGTTGCTCAGCGAAAAAATCTTCGAAAACTGTAAGGTTAATAGTAGCTGGGTCTGCTTCAACCTGTCCAAAATCAGGGTTTATTGTACCTGTAAGAGTAAAATCAGATGTAATTCCATATTTAAAATCAGCACCGGCTTTTGCTGAAAATTCGTTTTCATCATAAAATGGATTACCATTGTTTAAATCTGGCTCTCTTTTTAATTCACCTGAAACGTATGGAACTACTTCCAATCTTAGAGGTCGGGGTAGATTTTCTATTCCTTCTAAATCACCAAAAAAAGAGACCTGCCCGTATTCTTCCCGTGGAATTCTGGACCAATAATTAAATTCATCATAGCGGGCAATTTGACGTTCAAAATTAATTCCCCAGTTTTGTTGCTCCCTTGTTGAGTTAAATCTAAGTTGAGATAGTGGAATTCTGAATTCAGCAATCCACCCTTCCGAATTTATTGAAGTCTCAGCATCCCAAACTGCATCCCATAAAATATCTTCTTCCACATCATTAAAGAACATGATGTCTTTCTGAACCCCTTTAGGATTTACTCCAAATGTAAACGCAGTTCGATTGTCATTATAACTGTCGATACTTACAAAAATCCAGTCACTTAATTCATCCCCATCTCTTCTGAATAAGGTGGAAGTTATAGAGTCCGGAGCTGTGTCGTAATTAAACACTCCTACGTAAAGATATTTATCAGAGTACAAGATTTTAACTTCGGTCCTTTGGCTAGGTTTTCCTCCATCTTTTGGAAAGTTTTGAATAAAATCTCTTGCCGGTTCTGCTGAATTCCAAAAAGCTTCGTTCAGAATGCCATCAATATAAATTTCGCTGTCTGAAGTTACTTTTTCTGCTTTTAAGGTAGGTCTGATTGAAGAAGATTGGGCTATTGTATTTGTTGAAAACACAAAGAGAAATGCAATAATAACCGCACCAACATAAACACATTGCGTGTTTTTCATTCGTATTCCTGTAGCTGATTTCTTAATTCTGCAGAGCCCCTTTTGGGAAATATGCCCGTATTGCCAATTAAGAGAATAATACTCAGCTATTGTTACAAATAAAAAAAGGGATGCAAGCACCCCTTTTTATAGTATCAACTACCTAACCAGTAGCTGAATTTGACTAAGAAAATATTGGTGGGCTCAGGGTCAAATAGCTCTCTGGTATTGTCCCAGAAATTGAAATTACCGTCTCCTCTTCCGCCGGCTCTTTGTTGTTGCCAAACAAGGAAGAAAGTTGAACCAGGTTTGTATTCCCATCTGAACACAGCGCTACCTTGGAGATTCAAACTGGTAAAATCGCTTGCACTCCCTCTGCTGAAATAGAAATCACGATCACCGTTCTCGTCTACATCTACCTCATAACAAGAGCCTATTGCATCGCCTTCGTCATTCAAACACGAGTTATTAAGGGTAAGTTGATCTTCAGTAAACTCATTGAATTCGAAACCGCCGGGCTTGGTAAACTGCTTGATTCGGGAATATTTACCTGAATAAATAAATGGTCTGAAATACGTTTCTAATGACATTCTGGGGTTGAATGTCCAATTTAATCTAATTGGAATAGATAAATTTGTGTTACGGAAATCAGCAAATATATATCGGTTTCCAAAAGTATAATCAGGGTCAACAGCTGGGTTGTCACTGTCGTAATCAACAGTAGTAATATACTGATCTTCATCCAGTTCCAGCCCTAATTCAGGTTCTACTGAAACCTGAATAAAAGTTGTTGGACGATACGTAAACCATATCCAGTAATAATCATCGAATTCGTTGCCGATATCTCTCCTATGGAATTGCCCAAATCCTCCAGCAAAAATTTTAGAACGATCTGATCCAACATTGAAATTAAAGTTCAGGTCATCATTGTATTTCATTAACGGACCACCTCTTGTTAATCGATCTGACACTCTCCCTGTTGATCCGTTAAAATTCATATTGAAAGTCCATTGGTTTTTGAATCTTGTAAAACCACCAAGGTTATAGTTTTGGAATAAACGGTCGCCATCATAGTTCCACCCATGAAGGTGATAGCTCCACAATTCCCAGTATTGTACATTTTTTGGCGATGTTTCCTGCCACTGGAAGGCAAACGCAAGAGCCCGATAGTCTGCTCTGTTTTGAAATCCAAGATCATTGGTTTCGTATCCCGGACTTACTTCAGAATATGTTACTGAACCAGTAAAATGATCTCCGGATGACTTTCGAAGACTAAGTTCTGTCGCAAAACCTTCCAAACTGGTTTTGGTTGGGTCAACGCTTAATTCATCGGAATCTACTCTATGTAAATATCTTTGAGGTGCAATTTGTGCAGCAGTGATTGTCTCTCTACTTCCATTTATCTGACTAACCGAAAAAGTACCACTTACAACGTATTGACGATCATTCCAGTTATGTTCGAAATCCAGACCCGTTACATAAGCTGAATTTCTTAAATAAGTTTCAAAGTATGTGTCGTTAATATTTCGATTTACCGCACTAAAGAACCCACCTGCAACGGTATTTCCTTCATTGATATCTTTTTTTACTCTTGTAACAAGATAGTTTGTAGCAGGTTCTACACGGTAACTTCCGGTAGTTTGTCCCAGTACATTACCCTGATTCAGAGTATAAGATGCATTTTCTTCTAATGTATAAGCATTTAGAAGACCAATTGACCATCCTGATTTGGTTTTACCACTAATTTTTGCAGCAGCAGCAATGTTTGTTTGATTTGGTACATCCTGATAAGCTGATCTTAAACTGTCGGGATTAAATACCGATCCACCATTGTAAGCATTATACCTACCTAATGAACCCTGAGGTGATCGTCCTATTCTTCTGGAATAAAAAGTATTTGGGTTTCCGAACGTATTATAGGTCCTTGTACTTCCAAATCTGAAAATATCATTTCCTTCAAGAAAGAAAGGTCTTCTTTCCTGAAAAAATATCTCGAACTGGGATAAATTTATAGTTGCCGGATCAGCCTCTACCTGCCCAAAATCAGGGTTTATAGTGGCTGTTAGTGTGAGATCAGAAGTAAGACCGTATTTAACATCTCCACCCACACCAAAGTTTAGATCATTTTTATTGTAATATGGATTATTTGGATCTCCCTCTGGCTCTCGTGTTAACTGAGACGATACATAAGGAGTAACTTCTAACCGGCGAGGCTCATCCAGGTTTGAGATCCCATTTAACCTTCCAAACTTTGATACAGCTCCCGCTTCTGTTTGAGGAGTTGGAGCCCAATAATTAAATTCATTATGGCGGGCTATTCGGCGTTGAAAATTTACACCCCAGCTTTGTGTAGCATCTTTGGAACTAAACCGAAGCTGAGATAATGGGATTTTCATTTCTACCGACCATCCATTTGCCTGAGTAAACGCCTCCGCTTCCCAAACGGCATCCCAAAGTACATCTTCCCCATTATCATCGAAGTAAAGAATATCTTTTTGTACACCCCGGGGATTTACTGCAAAGGTAAAAGCTGTTCTTTTATCATTGTAACTATCAAAACTTACATATACCCAGTCACTGGCAAAATTCCCATCTCTTCTGAATAACGGGCTTGTTGTAGAATCGATATTTGTCTCAAATGCCATGATACCTACAAAAATGTATTTATTGGTATACACAATTCTGGCTTCCGTTCTTTGAGAAGGTTCACCACCATCTACAGGAAAACGCTGGGTAAATCCGGTAGCTATGGGAGCTGTTTGCCAGATCAATTCATCTAATTTCCCATCCAAGACAACTTCATTACCTGAAATTCTTATTGCATCCATGGTAGGAAAGTCAACACTTCCTTCCCGGTAATCTTTTGTTGGGTTAGCGATTCCTGACGTAGAGCTTCTTACTATTTGTTCACCCGGAGTTTGTGATTGCGCATTTGCTTTACTCCCAAAGGTAAGACATACTATTAGCAGGGGTAGTAGTTTTTTCATGATGTACTCTGGCTGGGTTTCTGCTCCGGCAGTTCAGTTTTTACATCTGATTTACTGCCGGAAAAGCGATTTTTATTTTCTCGTAAGTTTGACGGGCAGAAACAGTTAACGTTTCTTCGATTTACTAGTTTTTACTTATTTCAATATCTCCATGGAGCGTCTTGAAAAGGAACTCAGGTCCGCCTCCATTCACTGTACCAGTAATCCATTTATTTACGGTTACCGTGTACTTTCCATCTCCACTTGATACTTCTGAAGCACTGGATGACCGATCAATATTCATATCGAAATTGGTGTATACATCACCATAATCGGTTTTCATTTTTCCAGTAAATTTGGTGTTACCCGGAAATGAAACTTCAATATCTCCATTGAGGCCGGTAAATGACATTGGAGTGTTTGGAGTAACTGATACCATAGAAACTTCAATATCACCGTTCACACTGTTCACAACTACAGATCCGCCGACTCTCATCATTTCTACATCACCATTGGTGGCTTTTACTTCATGTTCTCCAACAACTCCTTCAATCATAAGATCTCCGTGAGTTACCTGAATATTTAAAGAAAAGTTTTTAGGAACCCACACTTCCAGATCCATATCATGTGAATTCGGAGCTGTTTTGATTCTAACTTCATTATTGTCTTCTGTGACTTCCAGACCAGCTCCATTCGTAGAGATTCGACGGAGACCGTTTCGGCTGTAGTCTCTTTTATCGTCATCGTCTTCTCCATCGAAAACGACTACAATATCCTGCCCATCATGAGCTTTGATTACGATATCGTCTGCATAAACTGCATTAAGACTTAGTTTTCCGGGGCCGCCAGGATTTGTTAAAGGAACCCTCAGGTCGTTCTGACCAAAAACGACTCCGCTGGTAATTGCCAACATGCCCAATACGTAGATAATTGATTTTACTCTTTTCATTGTTCTTCTGTGTGAATTATTATTTTCTTGTTCGGATGTACACATCACCGTTAACCATCTTGAAACCCATTTCTATTTTCCCATCTCCAAATTGGATAGGAGAAGTGTTATTGATTTTGTATCGGTTGCGATTTCCATCCTGTTCCTTGTTCAATCGGTTTGGGAGGCGTTTTACTTGCTCAAAGTCTGTATATAATTCACCGTGTAAACTTTCAAAGGTTACAACGGCTGATAAATCTTCCGGAGAATAAATTTCTATAGTCCCATTCACGGTTTTAAAATAGGTGTCTTCGGTAGGACTTTCGAGGTACCAAACTTCAATATCTCCGTTTACTGTGTTCGCGCCTATATATCCCTTTACATCTTTAACCATTACAGATCCGTTCACATTATTTGCTTTCACTCCATTTAGCATATCGCTTACCTGCACTTCCCCGGAGTTTACCGTAGAAGCGTCCAATGCGAGATTCTTAGGTACTTTTATTTCAAGATCATAATGAGCATTTATACTGTTTCTGTCACGATCATCCCAATTCCAGTAATATTGAATCTTGCCTTTTTTGAATTCGATATGTGCATTTGGAGATTCGATATAGATGTAAAGCTTTCCTTCATAAAAATTTGATTTGAGTTCAAACTCAGCGGCTTCTTCATCCGAAATTTTACCTCTCTTTTTCCAAAGTTCTTTTGTTCCTTCTATAATGATTTCATCGCCATCGTAACCGGTTACTATAACATCTCCATTGATATTTTTGATGACTACTTCTGAATCTGAATCGTATTCATCACTGCCAATCACCATTCTTATATTTTCTTTGAGAGGATCTTCTGCTTCAGATTTCCAATCGTCACTCCAAGTACTACTTCTATAGTCATTCAAATGATCCAGACCGCTAAAATCAAAGCTTGGAATCTCGAAATTGAAATCTATTGAAGGCATTTCAAAATTAAAGCTGAAATCGAAGTCGTGATCAAAATTAAAGTCGTATTCGAAATCATGTTCGAAAGACATATGAACATTCGTTTCGATGTGGTCTTTTACCTGGTCTTTAATTTCCACTTTTAATGATTGTGCAAAGCCCGTTACAGATAAAAGCAGAATGGATAAAATTGTTGCTAACGAGGTTTTCATAGTAATACCGCAATTGTGTTTTCAACTTTCTTTTTGGTAGCGCCGGCAAGGTCTTTTTCATTAATAAGGCGCTGGAATTCATTGGCAGAGTTTTTAACTCCAAGTTCAACCATCGCATCCGCTAACGTGACGATTACGATGTCGTTATCCTGATTCGCGATGGATTTAACGAAACCTTCACGAACTAAAGGGTTATCTCCCCATCGGGTTAAAGCCTCAATGGTTTGAACTCGTACGTTTACGCTTTCATCATTATTTAAGGTAAAGAGTAGTGCCCGAACCGCTTTCTGATCCGCCATTGGTAACTGAGCACTTATATTTACAGCCCTTAAACGATCGGTGGTACTTGGACCTTCCAGCATACTTACCATCATCATTTCGCGCATATTTTGCATTTCAGAAGTGAGTTCCTGAATCTCTGCATCATTGCTTCCAAGCTGATTACCGATGAAACCTCCAACAATAAGCAGCACAAAAGCATATGCAAGCCTTGGCATAGTTAGGTATGAGAAAAACTCATTTAATTTTGCCCTGATTATTTCGCCTAATGATGATTTCACCTGCTCCTTTTCTGCTTCCAGCATGGTATAGAAGCGACTACTCATTTCTTTGGAAGGCTCAGGTACCTGGATCATATCCAGTTCATCATGAAGCTGTTCCATTGCCCGGAAATCGATAAAATCGATATCCCCTTTTGCAATCAGCTCCTCGACTTCTCTTTTGCCTGCCTCATCCAGAGTACCCTGGAGATATTCGGCGATTAATTGTTGATTCTTTTCACTCATGGCTGTATTCCTCACTAAGTGTGGTTACAATCTGTTTTAATTCTTTCATTGCTCTGAACATCCGGACTTTAATAGCGCTTTCTGTTACGCCCTGGATATCAGCGATTTCGTGATATTTGAGTCCTTCAAAACGACTCAGGATCACTACTTCCCGCTTGTCATCGTCCAGCTGTTCGATCGCTTTTTCCAATAAGACTTTCTTTTGATTTCGCTCATCCATTTCCGCATATCCGGCAGGAACCTCACCCGGGATTTGTTCTTCGTCAAGAATCTCATCCTCCCTTCGCCGCTTTTCTTTACGATAGTGGTCGATGTGGGCATTTCGCGCTATGCTGAACATCCAGGTGGTGAACGATCCCGTACCGGAATACGTGGTTCGATATTTGAGCATTCGCTCGAACACCGATTGAACAAGATCTTCGCTAAGCTGGGACTCGTAGGTTTTACGATAGAAAAAACTATACAATGGACGATTATATCGCTCAAAAAGCAGACCCAGTTTATCCAGGTCCCCATCCTTCACTTTCATCATTAATGCTTTATCTGTCGTAGAATCCAAACGTTTATTTCTTACCCGAGTTAGCGTTCTCGATCATGTACACTGATGAGATTTGGAAAGGTTACAAAATAGTTTTGAGAAAGTATTCATTGAGGATAGTTGTGTCTCCCCTTGGAGGAGACAGAGTCCAAACTTGTTTGGGCTCAGAGGGAGGACTGGATTGGCAACAAAACTCTGAGTCAGTCCCGTCCTCTCCCTGATCATCATGCAAGCGTGCTGATCTGTCCCTCCCCGAGGAGGGACAGTTTTCCGATCTCGTTTGTCTATCTAGGATTAGGTCATCCCGGACTTGATCCGGGATCTTATGATTTGGGTCTATATTTAGTAAATAAAAAAGAGAGAGTCTTTAAAACTCTCCCTTTCTAAATCTGAAAAATGTAAACTATTTAATAAGAACCATTCTTTTAGTTAGGGTTCCTGAATTAGTTGTAATCCGGTAGATATAAATGCCTGAGTTTAGGTTACTAGCATTGAACTTAACATTATGAATACCTTTGGACATTCTTTCGTCAGTTAATACTGATATTCTTTTCCCAAGCATATCAAAAATCTCAAGTTTCACATCTAATGCTTCATTTAAGGTAAATGAAATATTTGTTGTTGGGTTGAACGGATTTGGATAATTCTGTGCAAGCTCAAATGGATATACTTTTTCTTCTTTGGTTTCTGTTATACCGGGATTTATTTTAGAAGTATTCCCATCGGTGTCTCCTGAACTAAGACTGGAAAAGTAATAGGATCCATTGTTTGAAGCTGATTCATTGTACAGAACTATTTCACTTGGAGTATGCTGAGTCTGGTATAGGCTTACCTTTGACTGCCAGTTATCTGCTGATGTATACGCCAGCACAAATTCATCGTACCCGTCTCCGTTGTAATCCCCATGGGTCATCGCTGTGACTTTCCAGTAGTTACTGGTCCAAATACCCGTTAATGCCCCTGATGTGGATGTCTCATCAAGCTTATCCCCCCATTTACTTGCCAAAAGGCCACCAGGAGTTTCATCCTCCATCTTATATCTGTAGTAGTCTCCCGATGCATCTTTAATTTTAGTCGCTTGTAACTCATCAAAACCGTCCCCATCGGTGTCTCCTGAACTAAGACTGGAAAAGTAATAGGATCCATTGTTTGAAGCTGATTCATTGTACAGAACTATTTCACTTGGAGTATGCTGAGTCTGGTATAGGCTTACCTTTGACTGCCAGTTATCTGCTGATGTATACGCCAGCACAAATTCATCGTACCCGTCTCCGTTGTAATCCCCATGGGTCATCGCTGTGACTTTCCAGTAGTTACTGGTCCAAATACCCGTTAATGCCCCTGATGTGGATGTCTCATCAAGCTTATCCCCCCATTTACTTGCCAAAAGGCCACCAGAGTTTCATCCTCCATCTTATATCTGTAGTAGTCTCCCGATGCATCTTTAATTTTAGTCGCTTGTAACTCATCAAAACCGTCCCCATCGGTGTCTCCTGAACTAAGACTGGAAAAGTAATAGGATCCATTGTTTGAAGCTGATTCATTGTACAGAACTATTTCACTTGGAGTATGCTGAGTCTGGTATAGGCTTACCTTTGACTGCCAGTTATCTGCTGATGTATACGCCAGCACAAATTCATCGTACCCGTCTCCGTTGTAATCCCCATGGGTCATCGCTGTGACTTTCCAGTAGTTACTGGTCCAAATACCCGTTAATGCCCCTGATGTGGATGTCTCATCAAGCTTATCCCCCCATTTACTTGCCAAAAGGCCACCAGAAGTTTCATCCTCCATCTTATATCTGTAGTAGTCTCCCGATGCATCTTTAATTTTAGTCGCTTGTAGTTCTTCGAATGGAATTGAAGCATCATCTTCATCCAACTCAAAGAGTTTTACTTCCCAGGGAGCGAAACTTTCTTTTATAATCCCATCCTTTACATCAATTTCATTGTAAGTGAGTGCTGTTAAACCTGAATTAATAGAAACTTCCTGGGCAATAGTTATAAATTTTAAAGGAGAAAAACTTTGACCTTGAGGGAGTGTTTTTAAACTTATCCATCCATCATTAATTGTACTTCCACTTACATTTGCAGCAATTAACAGATACTTACCGTCTTCACCATGGTTAGAGCTTCTTTTTAATATATAATGAATGTCCTCATGAGCAATACCTGCATTATTATTTACAGATCCCCAGGTAAAAGAACCAATGGTTTCACCTTCTAAATACCCTGCCTTGATAAGACCAAGCTCTCTTATAACAGGTTTTACATTATTAGTAATATGGGTAGGAACCGAACCGTAGTTGATATTCCTATTCGTATTACCACTACTATCAAGGCATGGGTAAGCATCTTTGTAACTATAGTACCATAGACCTGCAGCTTTATGTATCAATGAAGTGTAGGTTTGAAATCGTACTTCTTCAAGATCATTTTTTTTATCTGTACCATCACAAGACTCACTCTCCGTGTGAATACTTAATACCATTTGGGAATTTGATTTACCATCTATTAAATCATCTATGGTTTCAAGATGATTAGCAAAATCTTCATTGGTAAACTTATAGGTATCATTAAAAATGATATCAGCCGCATTATCATAATTATAAGTTGATGAAAAACTATAATTTATTCCATTTTCTAAAAAATTAGTTGTCAATACTTCAGTGTTATTTCTGAAGTCCCACGTATTATCATTGTGATCACCTAAAGTAATAACAAAAGGATGTTCTGTATCACTATCAATCTCTCTAAGTTCAGAAACCGCCCAGGCAAGTGAATCAGGGCGTACTGATTTAGACCACATTTTACTAGCAGTAGAAGTATCATGTGGTTCATCAGCAAGATAATAGCCATAAAGAGCAGAATGATCCTTCACATACCCTACCACATCTTCTAAACGAGTCAAATCTCCTGAAGAAATATAATTCCTGCCGTCCCCGGGAAAATCATATTTACTGTTAGTATTATTCTCTGCTGTTCTAGGTAAACTAATAAGGACCTTTAAGGTCTCACTAGCAGCTGTATTAAGATAAATATTCAACCCGGATGAACTTATAATATCATATTCACTTGAAAACCAATATGACTGTACATGTGTAAATCCAATGTCAGCTATTTCGTCTAACGTAGTCCAAGTAGGCATACCTGTATCCCGTTGTTCTTGGTTTGCATGAAAAATCCCAATAGGAAACTCTTGTGCTTTGATGGTTAAGGTTAGAAAAAGAAAGCTTAGAATAGATATAAATTTCTTCATGATGATTTTTACTTTAGTTAAAATTTCTTGACCAATGAATGTTGCTATTCACTACAGACAGGAAGGTTTGTAACAAAGATTGTTACATAGTTAACTAAGAGTTTTACAAAGATTTAATATTCAACGACTTTGGAAAAAGCAACTATAACTAAACCAACTCCACCTTCTCACCTATACATTCCTCCAGAAAGCGGTGGATATCTACAATTTGCTGGTGACCGAATTTTTGTCCGAGATAAGCAACCAAATATAAAGACATAAAGACCAGAGTAAGAACCGGGACCGACCAATAAATCAGGCTTTCTTTTCCCAGCGACCAATAGGACAAACTCACCATTGCAGCAATCATAGTTATAAAACCAATTAGCGAATAGAAAAACATAAACATGGTCCAAACCGTCGGCTGAGGACCGTATAATCCCCGAATTAAACTTCCGTGATCTGTTTTCTCAAAATGAATAGTTAATTGAGGTGACCAGTAGTGTTGATCCGCTTTGAGTGGAGAAAAAGTGGCAAACCCCGGAAGCACCTGCCCATCACATTTGATATCGGGTTCAGCTAACTTTTCTTTAATAATTCGATGAAGTTTTTCGGGGGTTAGCTCTGTCTCAAACCTAATCCTTGGTCGAATTCTTTTAAAATTGATATGATCGATTGAATTGATACTCATTTGTTCCGATACCAATCTATGCAGATATGTATAAATCTATCCAACTCATCGTTTGTCTTTTCGATTTCCGTTAAAGGTAAAATTGCTCCCTTAAAACCATTTGTAACTTCCCATCTTCCTGATTCCAATTCCGTGACATTTGAATAATCCAGACTTCCTTGATCCGGATAGCCGGACATATAGAAATAAGGAGCGCCGGCCATATCGTCTTCCATGGCTAAACCAAATCCGATTCCCAGTTTTTCAGAAACCTGGACATAGATTCCGGTATCAAAATGATGGGGCCAGATTCGAATGGGGACTTCTGCATCAAGAATGTGCATCACTTTCTCGCAAGCTTCATTTGCTAGGGTTCTCCATTGTGTCCATTCGTCCAGATTATGCCGGTTTATCATTTGAAAAGGTTGATTAAGAAACGTGTATTCAGGTATTTCAAAATGCATTGGATCAGAAAATCCATCTAGATTTAAACCAGCCTCCTTAATTCCTTTCTTAAGTTGGTTTTCTACTTCTAGCTGTGTTTTCAACACAGTAGAGACAACCTGAAAAGCTTCTTCAGTCTCATCCAGCCACAACATGCAGAAATCAGTAATTCGTAATACCAGTTTTATCTTCCCTTTTGGGGATTTAATCCAGTGTGTTTCCAGCCAGTTCTTTGCTGGGACAAATCCCAGGTTGTTATGACTGTCATCATCTTTCTTCTCGACGTACGTTCTTCCCGCTTTAGCCAGTATCTGAGCTAAATAATGTATTCTCTGATCTGTTTGGGTGTATTTATTCATTTATTCCTTTCAATAGACTCCAAATCTAACTTCAACACTTTCCATCCATTCTGATAAAAACTTATTCCCGAAACCGAAATAGTTTCTGCTACATAAGGAAGAACTTCTTTATTAATATTTTCTTCTTCTTTTCCTTTTAAAAGATAGTACTCATAAGATTCACCATCGTCCTGAAGCACCCGCATTACTGGAGGAATTCCACCGCTTATACACCGAATTGCACAACTTTTGTGAATTTTACCTTCACCTGGCTTCATCACGCCGAAATAACATTTTGGGTCAAGGATTTCCCCTGTTAAAGAAACACTTTCGCTGTTATCTAAACCTTCGAATGGTTCAACTTCTTTATCCTTTGAACTCACAAAACTCTCTTCCTGATCTGTAAGTTCTAATAAAGTGACCCCATCTCCATAAATCAGAGTACCTCTAAATGTTACTTCCTCACCAAGAAGTGCACCATGTTCATTTTGAATATCATAGATGATTTCTTCTGCTCCGAACTTTCCAAAACCTACTAACAGGATAAACTCGGTACTGTCTTCATCAGAAACTTCAAGGATGGGATATGGATCACCATGATAGATTCCAGTCAACTCGGTAAGAGTCCCAAATTCAAAATGATGATGATTGAAAGGTTTTTGAAAAAGTACTACATACATTAAGAAAAGTGGAATCAGAATAAAAATCCCAATCAATATCCTCTTGATGAACTGTTTATTAGATAGAGGCATTTCGTCCTGCCATCCGATATAAAATTCTTCCTGACTCATGCATCCTCCAGTTTTACAGGTTCTATATAAGTACCTTCTTCATTTGGGTCTGGATTCACCCAGACTTTTCCATCCAGAACTTTTAACTGGTAGGTTTTCAGTTTTTCGGTAAAGGGTGGCGGTGCCTTTCCGTCTTCTGGTTTGTACTGATAACCGTGCCATGGACAAGTAATACAACCATCTACAATTCTTCCTTCTCCAAGTGGACCCATCTGATGTTTGCACACATTATTAACCGCAGAAAGTCTACCATCGTATTTAAAAATGGCAATGTTCTCTCCTTCCAAAAAAATTGTTTTCGCACAACTTTCCGGAATATCGGAAATGAGACACACCTCATAAAAACCGTCTTTTTTTAATAAGTCACGGTCTTTTTGTAATCTACGGTTTTCTTTTATTCCGGTAACTAAATGCAGACTCAGAATAGCTATAAAACCACCTAGTAAGAATACCCAATCCACCAGATGATCTTCGTATTGAAGAGCTCCCAAAGCTACATGAAGAACTAATAATCCATAGACTACATATACACCCATATGAAGGGTTTTCCAGATTTTTGGAGATAAATTATTTAACCAGAAATCGTGACTGGTAGCAGCCATCAGAAAAAGAATAAGTAAGGCAAAGAAGCCCAAAGTCTGAAATGGAAATTCACTTATTTCCTGATAATGTTGATTGGATGTGAAAACACTTACAACGGCGTTGATATCACCAAGCGCATGAAACTGAATAATCGAAAAAACTCCATGGATTAATGCAATAAAGAACATGGATACTCCAAGATGCCTTCTGTTATAAAGCAGAGGCAGGAATTTGGTATTTAGTCGCGCAAGAGGTCCAATCGAAAGAATGATGTGTAAGAGCAAAAAGGCGGTTATTGCCGTCGCTCTGATAATTATCGTTTCGGCTGTAATTTCAGGATGAAACAGGAACTGAAATCCTATAAAGCAGATCAACATAAAAGCAATTCCAAGCCAAAGGATTTTATCATATCCTTTTTTCTGCTTGTTCCATTGGACTGATGTATAGTTAAGACTCATATTAGAGAAGAATCAGGATTGTAATTACAATGACAGAAACTAACACCCAGATTCTGAGATGTGCTTTTCTTAAAGATGCTTTCATATGTTCCTCCATCTGGCAAAAAATAACGGCCAGAATACCACCAGTCCGGGAAAGATTAATACCTTGAAAAGCTTGCCGCTGTCTTTTGTACCCTGATCTACTTTGATGAGGCCTTTCCAGGTAAAGATCAAAGAAAAAACAATGCCAATGGTAATGTATACCAAGGCAATTGTGAGGATAAGTGTGATGATTTGCCCCATAGCTATTAATTAGTCCTCCCTTGAGGGAGGTGTCTGAAAATGCGAAAGCGATTGAAAACGGAGGGTGTTCTCAAACCCAGGGTTAAGACACCCCTCCCAGCCTCCGGCTGTACTCCCCTCAAGGGGGAGATTTAATGAATTGGTTTTTAATCTAAGATGATTATCCATCACTTAACTGGTAAAACTCCTGCGTAATTAATTCCTGTTAATCGATGGATATCATAATCGAAAGTACTTAAATCGTTGTGATTGAACTTTGAAACAGCATCATGTCCACATGAACGGGCTATAACTCTGACTAACTCGGTACTCGCTTCAAAGAAATTCTGAAGTTGTTTAGCAGATGCATCAATAATTAACCTGCTTCGGAGTCCTTCTTTCTGAGTGGCAATTCCAACCGGACAATTATTGCTGTTACAAGCCCGCATCCCCAAACATCCGATTGCCTGAAGCGCTGAATTTGATACCGCAATTGCATCGGCTCCCAACATCATGGCTTTGGCAAAATCTTCTGCTACTCTAAGTCCACCCGTAATTATAAGTGTCACATCATCAGCACCTACTTTGTCAAGGTGTCTGCGTGCTCTTGCTAATGCGGGTATGGTTGGTACATTAATATTATTCCTTAGTACGGTTGGTGCAGACCCAGTTCCTCCTCCTCTTCCATCTAAAATGATGTAATCTACTCCAACCCGTAGAGCAAAATCGATATCTGCTTCCACGTGACTTGCCGCTATTTTAAACCCAACAGGAATCCCTCCGGTCTTTTCACGAACTTCTTCTGCGACTTTTTTGAAATCATCTGCAGTCTTTAAATCAGGAAAAGCAGCAGGTGATATAGCAGTTTCCCCTTCTTCAAGTCCACGTACTTCCGCAATTTCTTTGGTTACTTTATTTCCGGGAAGATGACCTCCCGTTCCGGTTTTCGCTCCTTGCCCCCCTTTAAAATGAAATGCCTGCGCTTTCATCACTTTCTCCATTGAAAAGCCAAATTTACCCGAGGCCAACTCGTAGAAATATTTCGAATTATTTTCCTGTTCGGCAGGCAGCATCCCTCCTTCGCCACTGCAAATACCTGTCCCTGCAAGTTCTGCTCCTTTCGATAGTGCGATTTTAGCTTCTCTTGATAGTGCACCAAAACTCATATCCGATACGAAAACAGGAATATCCAAAACCAAAGGTTTTTTAGCTTTCGGACCAATGGTCACCTTTGTGGAAACTTTTTCTTCATCCAGTAAAGGCCTTGTTGCAAGCTGGGCTGGCAGAAATTGAATACTTTCCCATTTCGGAAGAGTGTTTCGGTCAACCCCCATTGCTTCTGAAGGCCCATGATGCCCGTAATTCTTTAATCCGTTCTGAGCTAGTTCCTTAATGTAGTTCGTGTAAGGCTCGGTTTCTTCAGGATGAGTATCTGCATAAGCACCGAGGTATTCGTCCCGGTTAAAAGGCTGTGGATTATCAACCAGGTATTCGTTGACTTCCTCTTCATCCACCCAGACAAAACCATCTTCAATCCACGCATTAAATTTGTGCAGAACTTCGTCGTTGTTGTATTCACTTACTCCGGTATCATAACGATAATCCCAACCATGAACACCACAAATCAGATTTTGCCCGTCTATATATCCATCTCCAAGAAGAGCTCCCCTGTGATGACACCGACCGTATAGTACGGAAACGTTTTCCCCGTATTTTATAACTACAAGATCCAGTCCATTAATTAGCTTATGTTTTGGCTCCTTTTCATCCAGTTCCCATACTTTACATAATTGTACTTCTTTCATTAATCCCAAAAGCTTACTTAATAATACCCAGTCAATAAATGAAAAAAGGAAATCAATATCTGTAACGAAAGTATAATGCTGAAGACTTAGTAAAAACCGTGAGAAATCTTCTCAATTGACTCTCTATCATATAGTATTGATCTTGCTTCATGATTCAGAAGCGACCTTTTTTACAATTTATCATCCTACTTTTATCCACATTTGCCTGTACTTCGTCACAAACACAGAAGTACAATTTTTCCCAATGGGAGAATGCTGAACTTATTTGGGCAGATGAATTTGATGGAAATGAAGTAGATACTACAAAATGGCGCTTTCAAACTGGAGCGCATGGTTGGGGAAATCGTGAATGGCAGGATTATCAACCCTTTGGATCTGATAATGCAATAGTAGAAGATGGGGTGCTTAAAATTATTGCCCGAAAAACCGGTGAAGGACAAAAAGCCGGAGACTACACTTCTGCCCGGTTGAACAGCAAAGCTTCTTTTTTGTATGGAAGGATAGAAATAAGAGCAAAAATACCTGATTATAAAGGCCCAGGAATTTGGCCTGCTTTATGGACTCTGGGCGATAATATCAAAGATATAGGTTGGCCCGAATCAGGTGAAATTGATATAATGGAATATGTAAGCTGGAGACCGGATTCTGTGTTAGCAACCATTCATAGTGAGGCAAACAATCACATGAATGGAACTCAAATTGGAACCGGCTTTATTCCCTTACCAACTATCGAGGAAGAGTTTCATAATTTTGGAATTCTTTGGGATAAGGATTTACTTCAATTTTATATTGATGATATTCAAAATGTAATTCTAAGTATTCCAAGACCTACGCAACCAAATCAGAGTAACTGGCCGTTCGCTGACCCACATTATTTGTTGATGAATATTGCAATTGGAGGTAATTTAGGAGGCGTGGAAGGCGTTGATGATTCTATATTCCCTGCTACCATGCAGGTTGATTATGTTAAAGTATGGCAATTAAAAAACAGAGACTAAAACATGAAGAGACTATTCATTTTATTAATACCAATTTTACTGATTAGCTGTAAAGATTCCGGATCAGGAACAGATGAGCTTGAAGGACTGATCTGGAGTGATGAATTCAATGGAACGACGGTCGACCAGACAAAATGGAGGTTTGAAACCGGAGATCATGGTTGGGGAAATAATGAATGGCAGAACTATACTACAAATAATACTGAGGTAAGTGATGGGACTCTTAAGATTTTTGCTACAAAAGTTGGTTCCGGACAGCAGGCTCAATATTCATCAGCCCGACTCAACTCTTTGGAGAGCTTCACTTATGGAAGAATGGAAATAAGAGCAAAAATTCCTGATCTCGCAGGTAATGGTCTTTGGCCTGCAATCTGGATGCTCGGTGAAAATATTTCTGAAGTAGGTTGGCCTGCATGTGGTGAAATCGACATTATGGAATATGTAAGTTACCAGCCTGATACTTTTTATTCTACCATTCATAGTAACGCTAATAATCATGTGGATGGAACAGCAGTTGGTTCAGGTGATGTTTCACTTCCTGATATTGAAGAAGAGTTCAACATTTTCGGAGTAATTTGGAGAGAAAACTCCCTTAATTTTTATGTTGAGGATCCCTCAAATATCATTTTCCAGTTTGTAAAGCCACCCGTTGCAAATGCTGATAACTGGCCATTCGATAAACCTCATTATTTCTTATTGAATATGGCTATTGGAGGTAACTGGGGAGGCGCAAGAGGGGTTGATGACGAAATCTTCCCTTCCGTTTTTGAAATCGACTATGTAAGGGTTTTCGAACTTGATTGATATTATCAGGTGGGCAACCCTTCCATTTTCATAATTTCTAATGCATTAGTACTTGGGCAGGGTCCGGGTTTTATTTTATACTCAAAGCTCATTTTTTCATCCTTTATGGATTCCACAAAATGCCAGTTACTGAGTTCAGGAATTTCTGATTCCAGATCAGCAAGTTCTAGATCATGTGACGATACCAGACCAATTCCATTTTTACCTGCAACTTCCTTAAGAAAAGCAGCACTGCCTGTATATCTTTCCCGATTATTGGTTCCTCGGTAAATCTCGTCCACAAAAAAGAACAGTGGCTGCTGGTCTTCCTTCAATAGCTCGTCTAAAAGATATCGTAACCGCTTTACTTCGGTATAAAAATGAGAAAGTCCGTCATCGAGAGAATCAGTAATATTTATGCTTGAGAAAACCCTATAAAACTTTGTCTGGAGGTTGTTAGCACAAACCGGAGCTCCCGAGTAAGCGAGAATAAGATTAATACCTATTGTTCGTAGGAAGGTACTTTTACCGGACATATTTGAACCAGTAATAAGAAATAAATCCTTGCCTTCTTTCACTTCAAAATTATTAGCTACTCTTTGATGGACAGGTATCAATGGATGTCCCATTTTGTTAGCATAGAATAATTGATCTTTATCGGTATTAAAATCCGGATAATTATAATCAGGATTCAGCATCGCAAAGTTAGCCAAAGAGTTAAGGGCTTCCAATTCATAAAAGCTATCAAGCCATTTAGTTAGCTTTGGCTCCAAATTTTTTTTCAGTTCCTCAACCCTTATTGCATAAAAATAATCCCAAGGGACAATAAAATTGATAATGAAGTGAAAGATCTCATTCTTTTTCAACGAAGCCCGACTCAGCATACCTAAGGTTTTTTTGATAAAAACAGAGGGCCTATTATTTGCACTTTGATATTCATCCAATAGCGATTCCAGTTCACTACCCTTTTTAGGTTTAAAATCTTCCAAATGAAAAAGAATTGCGCTAAGCTGATTAAGCATTATCTCAATCTGATAGCAGGCGTCGAATAAATCGGTAATTTTATGGTCATTCAGTTTGTAGCATACCTGATATGCAACTAAGCATATGACTAAAGGAAGTGGATTTAAGATTCCTAGAAAAAGTAACACTCCAAAAGTAATGTTAAGAACAGAAAGTATACTTAGCGTAATAAAGGGAATTTTGAGTCCTTTTTTTGGAGGTAACCTGAGCCAGGTCAACATATCCTCAGTACTCCAGTTCTTTTTTACTGAATGAGCAGAAGTAAATAAACTTATCACTCTTAATTTATCTCTGAACCAGGAAAGAGGCGTCAATTCAATTACTTTCTTTTGCCGCTTAAGAATCTCTTCTTCTTTAGGAGATGGTGTTAATAACCACTCTGAAAGTTTTTTCGCACTTCCTTCATAAATGGAAGTGTCAATAAGATGAAATAATGAATGCTTACCTAAAATATCCAAATCATTAGCAAAAGGATGATTTCTGGTTTCTAAAGCTACAGGCTTATAGCTGATATTTTGCCAATCCAGCTCCATACGGGCAATATGCTCTCTTTTGATACTCCTTAGATGCTCAAACTTTTCCTGAGATTGATATACTCGACGATGCCTGTCTATCAAAAAAATAAACCCACCTATCCATGCAATTAAACTGCTTAAATAAGCCCAATCCGGAAGTAGGCCGTAGCATAGATATATAGCGAGAATAGCAACTATGAAATAGCCCAAACGGATTTTGGAATAGATACTATTTATCTTTTTTCGCTTCTCAATTGTTGCCTCTATCCTTCCTACATGGTTATGCAGGATCGACTTCAGTTTTTCTTGTGTCATTCTTTGGTTTTCTTAATTCTACGAGTGTTGCGCCCCAGCTACTGCTATCATCCGCTAGCCTATAGGAAATTACGACTTCATTTTTATCCAGAATACCGTGTACTAATCTCCGAAGTACTCCCTTCCCCTTTCCATGGATTATCCTAAGAGAATAAATTTCTTTTTCCATACACGCTTCGATGTAATCCGGGACTAGTTCTTTTACTTCTTTTGGACTGAAAAGATGTAAATCCAGAATTCCGTCAATGGGTAGTTCTATGGGTTCGGGTTCGGGTTCGGTCAATTTGTTGTTCGTTAATCGTTAATAAGAAATTTTATTCTTAATTGAATTATTCCTAATTCTTAATTTACCTCATAGTCCACTACTCTTCGCTCCTCAACAATGCTTCCAGCAAATTCAACTACTTTCTGATGTTCCGAGTGTACTGCGTATTCTTTAAGTTTTTCTTTTGACTCATGTGTTGTTGTAAGTACCATATCAAAAACAGGTCCTTCCGCAGGCTGATAGCCAATTCCTACTTCCATGGAAAGTATAGCGTCGATTTTTGGAACTAGAGACTCTAGCTTTTCCTTGAATTCAACCGCGTTCTCTTCTTTTGATTTTCCATTCGCCTCATCCCTAAGCTTCCACATTACAATATGTTTGATCATATTTTTGTTAATAGTTAATGGTTATTGGTATTCCGACAAATATCCAATAACCATTAACTAATAACCAGCCTTATTGACTATTAATTGATCTCAGGAACTCTTATTTTTATAGTTCTGTTTTAAAATCGAATCAGGACATCCTGTTTCCCCATGAAAGAAAATAATCCCATATTGGAAAACGTAGACATAGAACAAATTACTGCAGACGAAGTAGGCGATGCTCATTTTGGTTCTTCAGAACTGACACCAATCAGAAAAGATGCATTCGATCTCTCTGATTCAGAGAAAATTGAAACCATTCAAGAGCATTTTGCGAAAATTATGGAAACTCTTGGGCTTGATCTTACCGACGACAGCCTCAGGGGTACACCATACCGTGTTGCCAAGATGTATGTGAAAGAAATTTTCCATGGATTAGATCCTAAAAACAGACCTGAAGCGCGAACTTTTAGCAACGGATACGATTACAGTGACATGGTAATCGAGAAGAATATTCAGGTTACTTCTTTTTGTGAACATCACTTTCTTCCATTTATTGGGAAAGCACACGTAGCATATATTTCAAAAGGAAAAGTAATCGGTCTTTCTAAAATCAATCGACTCGTAGATTATTTTTCGCGCAGACCTCAGGTTCAGGAGCGACTAACGCTTCAAATTGCAGATGCATTATCAGAAGCAATGGAAACGGAAGACGTTGCTGTATTTATCGACAGCAAGCATTTATGTGTTTCTACCAGGGGAATAAAAGATACCACAAGTAGTACGATCACTTCTGAATTCAGAGGTGCCTTTAGAGAAAAGGAAACACAACAAAAATTTATTGATTTTATTAAAGCTGAAACTCAGTTCTAATAATGTAAATCTTTACTAATCATCTAAATTAAAAGGATGGGAACACGTAGAGACTTTTTAAAACTGACGGGATTGGCTGGTACTTCAGCTATGGTTCCATCAGTATTTTCGGGGATAAAAAAAACAACTAAACCAATTGTACTTTCCACCTGGGATCATGGTGTTACTGCGAATAAGGTTTCCTGGGACATTCTAAGTAAAAATGGAACTGCCTTAGATGCTGTGGAACAAGGTGTTCGAAAAGTAGAATCAAATCCCAAAGGAACAACCGTAGGGATTGGTGGAAGTCCTGACAGAGATGGCTTTGTTACCCTCGATGCCTGCATCATGAATCATAAAAATGAATGCGGTTCCGTGGCATTTCTCCAAAATATTGAACATCCCATTTCCGTAGCCCGAAAAGTGATGGAAGAAACTCAACATGTTATGCTTGTTGGCGAAGGTGCTTCTCAATTTGCTCAGGAACAGGGATTTAAAAGCAAGGATCTACTCACTGAAGAATCAAAGAAAGCCTGGGAAAAGTGGCTTGAAACCTCAGAATATGAGCCAGTGGTAAATATCGAAAACCACGATACCATAGCTTCGATTGCACTAGATGCCCAGGGAAATTTAGCCGGTGCCTGCACAACCAGTGGAATGGCGTATAAAATGCACGGCAGAGTCGGGGACTCCCCTATTATCGGAGCCGGACTTTTTGTGGATAATGAAGTTGGAGCAGCATGTGGAACCGGACTTGGTGAAGCAATAATCCGCACTGCCGGAAGCACCATTATTGTTGAAATGATGCGAAACGGTATTTCTCCTCAGGATGCATGTAAAGCTGCTGTAGAACGAATCATCGAAAAGCATGATGACTTAACTAATGTTCAGGTTGGATATCTCGCAATAAACAAAAATGGCGAGTATGGTGGCTACAGTGTGTATGATGGGTTTACCTATGCCATTCGCTCTGATGAAGAAAACGAATACCTGTCATCTGAATTTAAAATTAGTCAGTAATGATCCTGGAATGGTCGATTGAATCGATCGAAGAAATGGAGTATGCCTCTCAACTCGGAATTAAAAGAGTTGAATTATGTTCTTCTCTTGAATATGGTGGGTTAACTCCTGCTTATGGAGTTATTAAAAAATGCGCTCAAATTAAAGAGGTTGAATTACATGTAATGATCCGTCCCCGCCCCGGTGATTTCGAATATTCTGAAAAAGAAATCGAAATCATGTGTTCAGATATACAAAATGCTGCTGATCTTGGAGCAAAAGGAGTTGTGTTTGGAGTTCTGGATCAACAATTCAATATTCAAAAAGAGCAACTTAAGCGCTTAACTGAACTAAGCTCTTCCCTTGGACTTGAAATTACTTTTCACAGAGCTTTTGATTTTATTTCCTCTCCTTTTGAAGCATTGGAAGAGCTAATCGAAGCAGGTGTTCATAGACTTTTAACGTCCGGACAACAATCAAAGGCTATAGATGGACTTCCTTTAATCAAAAAATTAATCGCCAAAGCAAACGGAAGAATTGAAATTATGGCGGGGGCAGGAATAAATGCAATAAACGCACAACATTTTCAGGGGATCGGACTTAGCGCGATCCATTGTACTGCCCGCAGGAAAGTAGCTCAAATGGATAACTTTTACATGGGTTCTGTGTATGCACCATATGTAGAAAAAATAAAATCAATCCTAGCTATTTTGAACTGAATCTGAACGAAATATCATTCAGATTTATTCCACTTTTAACCGTATTTTAAGGCTCTTTGCCGGAAATTTTAAAACCGTGATTACGTGTCGGAAAAGAATTCTTCAACACTACAGATTTACAACACACTTTCAAGAAGTAAAGAAACTTTTGAACCTATAAATGCCCCACATGTTGGGATGTATGTATGCGGACCAACTGTGTATGGTGATGCGCATTTAGGACATGCTAAAAGTTATGTTTCTTTTGATGTTGTGCTCCGTTATCTCCGCTATCTTGGATATAAAGTGCGGTATGTCCAGAATATCACCGATGTGGGACATTTGGTTGGGGATGGAGAAGAAGGTGAAGACAAACTCGCTAAGAAAGCCAGATTGGAACAGGTTGATCCCATGCAAGTTGCTGAAAAGTATACCTACACGTATTTCAGGGATATGGATGCACTGAATGTACTTCGCCCTGATATTGCTCCGCGTGCTACCGGTCATATTCCCGAACAAATCGCTATGATTAAGAAACTCATTGAAAAAGGTCATGCCTATAATGTGGATGGCAATGTGTATTTCGATGTGAGTTCAAATCCTGATTACGGAAAGTTGAGCGGCCGGAATGTAGAGGAGTCCGAAGCGGGAACCAGAGTTGAAACCGCATCCGACAAAAAAGATCCGAAGGATTTCGCTCTTTGGAAGAAAGCCGATGACAATCACCTGATGAAATGGGATTCACCCTGGGGAGTCGGGTATCCGGGTTGGCATATCGAATGTTCGGTGATGAGTACTAAATACCTTGGCGAAAGTTTTGATATTCACGGCGGCGGACTGGAAAATCAGTTTCCGCATCATGAATGTGAAATTGCACAATCAGAATGTGCCCATGATGCTCAGTTTGTGAAATACTGGATGCATAACAACATGGTAACTCTGGAAGGCCAGAAAATGGGGAAATCGCTTGGCAATGCGATTAATCTGGAAGAGTTCTTTACAGGGAATCATAAGCTGTTAACCCGTGCATGGGATCCACAGGTAATTCGATTCTTCCTTCTTCAAAGTCATTACAGAAGTACAACCGATTTCTCTGAAGAAGCCTTGGAAGCCGCCGAAAATGGGTTAAAGAACCTCCATTCGATGATTACCACCATTGAAAAAGCAGAACCCGGAACCGGTGATGCTTTTGATATTGAGCAATTTAAAGCTTCGTTTGAGGAAGTGATGAACGATGATTTCAACTCGGCAATGGCGATTGCGGTTCTCTTTGAAAACCTGAAGGAAATCAGAAAACAGATCAATGCAAATCAGGCTCCGTCTAATCTGGGCATGCTGAAAGTATATCTGCACACAGTAGTGGAAGAAGTGTTGGGAATCTGGCCAAATAATGCTGGTGGTTCCGGCAATGGCGAACTGACTTCCGGTCTGGTTGAATTGCTGATTGAAATCAGAAAGGATGCACGGACAAATAAAGATTTTCCTCTCTCGGATAAAATCCGGGACGATTTAAAGGAACTGGGTGTGCAGTTGATGGACGGAAAAGACGGCACTACCTTCAGTATTGACTGATGAACGCGTTGAAATTCATATTCAGCAAATTGATTATTGGACTCGTACGATTTTACCAGTTGGCGATTTCCCCATGGTTGGGAAGCAGCTGCAGGTACTCCCCCACTTGTTCGCACTACATGATTGAAGCGGTGAACGAATGGGGACCATTAAAAGGATTCTGGTTGGGAATCAAACGGATTGGCCGGTGTCACCCCTGGGGCGGCGATGGGTATGATCCTGTTCCTGAGAATCCTGATAGGAAGAAATTGAAATCATGAAGTCATTTTGAGCGAAAGCGAAGAATCTACACAGCTTAGTAATTGTGCAGATCCTTAGGAAGTATCCTCAGGATGACAATAAAAAAACACAATTAACGAATAACGATTCACGAAAATGTTATTCGTTAATTGTTATTCGTAAGCTATTAATGATGAAAGAAATAAATTTTAAGAAAAGAACCTCCATCTATCAGGTAGAAGAAGAAAAAGACCTAGCGCCTAAATTTCAGGAAGACGGATTAATTCCTGTAGTCACTACCGATTACACCTCTGGTGAACTACTTATGCACGGCTACATGAATGAAGAAGCTCTAAAGAAAACCATTGAGCTGGGCGAAGCCGTGTATTACAGTCGCAGCCGAGAAACTCTATGGCACAAAGGAGCGACTTCAGGATTAACTCAGATCGTAAAAGAAATGCGCATCGACGACGACCAGGATTGTGTGTGGCTTCGTGTGGAAGTACAAGGTAATGGAGCCAGTTGTCATGTAGGCTACCGCTCCTGCTTCTACCGTAGCGTACCTACAGGTAAAGACTTCTTTGAAAAAGACGGCGAACTCGCTTTTGAGGAATCCGAAAAGGTCTTCGATCCTGAAGAAGTCTACGGAGATGCCCCGAATCCTACGAAGTTATAGGTATTAAATTCCAGACAGCTTTATTACTCCATGTCATTCCTGCGAAGCCTGCCTGTTCGGCAGACAGGGCAGGAATCTTGAGTTTTCTTCAACAAACTTAAAAGTGAATAATGGAGAAAATGATAAAGTTACATCAGATGAAATCAATCAGGTCAAAGAAACTCTTGCAAATATTGCATTAGATCAGCTTGAATTGAGTACCGACTTAGGCAAGTTAGAGAACACGGAAGTCGAGTCCCAAACTAGCGCAAGCGTCCGCTTGTGCCTTACATGAATTTGCTCCAAGCGGACGCTTGAAGTAGCAGCTTGTCTTGAGAATTACTTAAAAAAGGGTATTATCAAAAGCCAACAGAGATAGAAAACCCAATCTGAATTTTGACCTATTATGATAGCACGAGTCTGGAAAGGAAGAACAAAAGTTGAAGATGCGAACAGATATGCTGAATTCATGAAATCGAGGGCAGTACCGGATTATAAATCAACGGAAGGATTCATAAAACTGACCTTTCTGAAGCGTACGGATAGCGAGCACGCTTACTTTGATCTGATTACTTTCTGGGAAAGTCTGGATGTGATAAGAAACTTTGCAGGAGACGACATAGAAAAGGCTAAGTACTATCCCGAAGACAAAGATTTTCTCATTGAATTCCCGGAAAAAGTTACCCACTTCAAAGTATTTGCTGAGTGATCTCAAAAAGTACCCGCAATTTTTAACCCTTCTAAATTACCCTATTCCGGGTATTGCTATGATCTTTCTCAGAAACTAGATTATCATCAAAATCAAGGTGGTATGTTCAAAATTCTACAAACTCTTCTGGTTCTTTTCCTAATATCGGGTACAGTTTTATCTCAGGAAATCAATTGGCTGACTAAAGACGATATCAGAAACATCGGAAATTCGAAAAATTTTTTATTTCTGATTGAACTTGATCACGACAATTATGCAAAAAGAGTGGTCGAAGAAATGAATGAAAAGAGCAAAGTTGTCGAATATATCAATTCTAATTATTTCGCGGTAAGACTACAAATGAACGAAGCTTTTACGGTGAACCATAATGAATATCCGAATGCAATGAGGTTGGCAACTATGTTTGATCCTGATGTAAAAAGTGCAAGTCCAATTCTGATCTTTGTTGGGGCAACAGCCAGTGAATCTGATGTTCTTCAGGGATATGGTGAAATAAAAGCTTACATGGATGAGAACTTCTATCAGCCACTTGCTGCCGAAAGAGAACGACAAGCCAATGCCCAAAGAGAGAAGATTGCTCAACAAAAAGCCGAATGGGAAGCTGAAAAACGTAAAGCTCGTAGTTCCATGAATAACTATAGGGTTTCTATACAAAATGAAGCAGATCGATCTTTCTATGAAATGGCTTCCAGCCGGGGATTTACTGTGGTTGGGACCGTTCTTCTTGATTTCGAGACAACCGAAAAGGCACTTATTGCAAATGCAGATTATTATAAAGCAGCAGAGTATATGTTTATCATACTTGGTTTAAATGATGCTGCAGGCTCCCCCCGAGTTGACCTGTGGAATCCTGATTCTGAATTTCATTATGCTAAAATCAATGGAGAAACGAGATACGTGGATGATAAACGAACTATAACTCTTTATTCTTATAACCCATCTTCAAATCACAAAGCTGAAACGTATGTATGGGGAAACCACAGAGGACAGTACAAAGTATACATGACCATGAAAATAAAAGAGTAATGAAAGTTATTTTTTCGTGATACTTTCCCCCTTGTTTTAAGGCTATCTTGAAATAAAAAAATCATGAAACTATTTTTTATTTCACTTTTCGCTTTGCTACCTGTTCTTGGATTCAGCCAAACCAATGAATCTGAATATTTCAATCTTGGAAAAGAAAACCTGGCCATTAAAGGCTACGATCCTGTCAGCTATTTTGTAAACGAAGAACCTCTGGAAGGACAACAGACTCTCTCCTACGAGTACAATGGAGCAACTTATAGATTTTCTTCTCAGGAAAATATGGAAACGTTTAAAACCGATCCTGCAAAATACGAACCTGCTTATGGCGGATGGTGTGCGTATGCCATGGGAAAAGGTTACACAGCAGATATCAACCCTAAAACCTATAAAATTGTGAATGGGAAGCTTCTGCTGTTCTACAATAAACTATTTACTAACACATTACCAAAGTGGAGTAAAGACGAAGCCTCCCTTTACCCTGCTGCTGAGAAGAACTGGAAAGAGAAGAGTTTTTGATAAAGCCGAATAGCTTTAGTGGGCGTTAGAGAAATGTCTCCCCTCGGGGGGAGACAGAGTTCAAACTTGTTTGGACTCAGAGGGAGGACCGAGGTGGCAACCAACTTTGACATCACACTGTCCTCTCCCTGACTTGCTCAATATTCGCAAGTCTGTCCCTCCCCAAGGAGGGACAGGTCTATCCTTAATTGTGAATTTAATAAGTCATTCCTGCGAAGGCGAGAGGATATACCTTCAAAGAGTATTTTTGATTACAGTAGCCAATTTCTCCGCAGCTTCCTTATTCCTCCGAAACCACAATTCCGGTTCAATCAATTCTACTTCTGAGACAGAGAGTTCGCCTTCATTATCCCACATCACATCCACTCGGGCATAAGCAGGGAGCGGCTCACAGGCTTCGGCAACTTCTTCAGCAAAGGTTGTTTCTTCTGGAGTAGGATTGTATTCATGAAGTGTTCCTCCGAAATCATCCTGTACCCTAAAGTCACCGGCTTTTCCTTTCTTTAACACGGAGTGCGTGTACTTCCCTCCAATCACCATAAAAGAGACTTCACCTTTGGTCATGATGTTCTTCTGAAAAGGTTGAATCATCATATCCTCTTTTGCAATCAGCTCTACAAAAAGTTCTTCATGATCTGAAGTATTCCCGGGATTCAATCGGTAGGTATGTCTTGCAGCTCCGGCAATGGTAGGTTTAAGAATCACTTCTTGCCAGCCAGATTCTTCTACGATTTGTGTTAAGGATTTCTGTGCTCCCTTTTTGATGTACCTGGTCTCGACAACTTTGATTCCTTTATCTTTCAAATCATTTAAGTACCACTTGTCCATATTCCAGCGAATCTGAGATATTGGATTGATAAACTGAGTGAGTGGTTCAACTTTATCCAACCAAAACTTAAATTCATCTAAGCGATCGAAATAATCCCAGGTAGTTCGGAATATGGCGCATTTGGTAGATGACCAATCAAAATCAGGGTCTGCCCAGTCTTTTCGGGTGACTTTTAATCCCAAAGCTTCCAATGCTTCCTGCAGGAGCCCATCTTCGGTAAGTACATTTTGAATGTAGTCATTAATCTTCTTCGGGTTTACATACCTCGATTCCGTTAAAATGACTACATCAAAATCCTTCATTACTTTCTTCTGCGGTTACGATTGCCTTTACCTTTCTTTTTACCGGATGAACGACGTCCACCGCCCCCTTTTTTACCGGGATCTTTATCAGAAGGCTCTACAGCTACATCCCGACCTTCAAATTTTACGCCTTTCACACTTTCAATCAAGCTGTTTTGGTAACCCGGTTCTACTTCAAAGAAAGAGAAATTATTCTGAATATCGATTTTACCGAAATCGGGTTTAGATCCATTCAGGGTTTCATTCAGTAGCCCCATCAGACGAACAGGATTTAGTCCATCTCTTCGACCGATATTGATAAAATAACGATCAAATGAACCAGCATCATCATACTTTCTGTTACTTCCACCAGAATCACGGCCGCTATCTCTTCCACCACGATCACGACCTCCTTTTGCGGCTGCGTTCAGATCTCTGGAATCTTTGTAGTAATCCAGGAACTGGTTGAATTCGACGGATAGGAAATGCTTGATAAGTTCTTCTCTTTCAAGGTCGGCCAGTTTTTCCAACGCCTGAGGTAGAAACTTCTGAAGCTGCTCTTCATTTACCTTGGTTTCTTTTACGGTATCAATTAAATCCAGCATTCTGATGGCACATATTTCCTCTCCGGTAGGCATCTCTTTTTTGATAAACTTTTTGCCTACCATATTCTCAAGTGATTTGATTCTTCTCATCTCACGAGTATGAACAATAGAAATTGAAATACCACTGTTTCCAGCTCGACCTGTTCTACCACTTCTGTGCACATATACTTCCAGATCATCCGGGAGATTGAAGTTGATTACATGGCTTAGGTTATCAACATCGAGTCCACGGGCAGCCACATCTGTTGCTACTAATAACTGAAGTTCTTTGGTTCTGAACCGGTTCATCACTTCATCACGCTGAGCCTGAGAAAGATCACCATTCAATAAATCCACATCGTAACCGTCTTTGGTCAGCTTATTAGAAATTTCCTGAGTCTCACGACGAGTACGGCAGAATATAATGCCATAAATATCCGGATTCATGTCGACTGTTCTCTTGAGCGCTTCAAATCGGTCTTTGGCATGCACCATATAAAAATGATGTTCCACGTTCTTAGCGCCGGAATTTCGCTCACCTACTTCTATTTCCTGAGCATTTTCCATGTACTTCTTAGCAATCTTGGAAATGCCTTTTGGCATAGTTGCAGAGAAAAGAAGTGTTTGCTTTTCTTTTGGAGTATCTTCAAGAATTGCATCCAAATCATCCTGAAAACCCATATTTAACATTTCATCTGCTTCATCCAGTACCAGTGTCTGAATGTGTCTTACATCCAACTTTCTTCTTTTGATGAGGTCAAGGGTTCTGCCAGGAGTTCCAATAACAATCTGAGCTCCGTTATTTAATGCTTTAATTTGTGTGGTGATATTCGCTCCACCATATACTGCAACTGAAGTCAGCCCTTTTACTTTCTTAGCATAAGACTTTATGTCTTTGGCTATTTGAATAGCAAGTTCTCTGGTTGGTGAAAGCACCAAAACCTGAACGGTTTTTAGTTCAGGATCTACTTTTTGAACACTTGGCAAACCAAATGCTCCGGTTTTCCCGGTTCCTGTTTGAGCCAGAGCTACCAAGTCTCGTTGAGACTCCAGTATAATAGGTATAGCTTCCTGTTGAATTTGAGTTGGGGTTTCAAAACCCAAAAGTTCCACGGCTTCAAGCAGTTCCTGCCTTAGCCCAAGTTCTTTAAACGTTGACAATTTTTTATCCGTTTTTATCCCGTAATAAACCTGTGCTGTGAGATTCTTGTCCGGAATGATTATTAAAAAAGGTGAGCTTTGGACAAGAGGCAAGCGCGACTGCTTGTATTTATAATGCCAGCTGAATATAAACCTGAAAGGCTTTTATCTCACTTTGGAGATTCCAATGTTCCAGTCTTATCGCGAACTCACAGTAAATTATGCCCCAAAGATACGGATAATTAATTCCGAATCCTTCAGGCGATCAAAAAAAGAACATTATCTTCTGTTAATATTCAAAAAAGCTCAATGGTTTTACCAGCATCCTCTTCTTTGATAGTAAGTAGCAATTTATTCTTCCAAAGTGGACGAACCAGATATATTTCTGTACCCGCCGGGAAACGTTCTTTTCGGGTTTGAAATCTTCCGAATGGAGCGCCATATCCAAATCTTGCTTCTTCCGGCCCCATGAACTCTACATTTACTCTGTCTGAGGAATTATTTCTGATTTTAACATTGATGTAGACTACCTCTTTTGCCGGTGCATTATTTTCTTCAATGGATAAAACCTTACCCCCTTTTTCGGTTTTAGTTTTCAATACCTCCGGTTCTTTCATGTAAACGACTTTTCCATTGCTGGATACATCTGCATCAATTCTTTCTATGGCGTTGACTTTGATCGTACCCCAGCTCCAAATTTTCAGTCTTGCCGTTTCTACTTCAAGATTGGTTGCATCTATTGTTCCTACCTCTGTCCCAACATTTAACTCTTTTGATTTTCCTGACAGTATTACTTCACCAACCGGTGACATTACTTTAAAAAGATCATTATCTATTTCTGAGATTCGGAATATACCATGTGCAGAATTAGTAAATCCGGTAAGCTCGGGGGTGATGATCTCAATTTGAATTTGTTTGGTTGGAGAAATCCACTCCTTTTGATTGATATCCAGTTCTCCGTCTATCACTTCTATATCCACTAAATCAATCAGGTTTTTATCTGTTGTCAGTCTTACTTCTGTAACAGGGCCGTACCTGATATTAATATCGCTTGATAATCCGTTTTTAATAGAAGAAAATGACTCCGGTTCTACTTGAACAGTTTCTATTTGTCCGTTGCCTCTTACCTGTGCAGTTGAGTTTTGAGTTCCTATACACATCAATAGTAAAATAATACCTGTTACTGACACTGCTTTAACAGGAAGAGCTTTCTTAGTTACTGATTTGATTTTTTTGGCAACCAGATAATCCAGACCAAATTTTCCGGAGCCAAATGCAGTGGCATATAAGCCGACCCATAGAAATCCCATAGCAGGAAGCATCCCCCAAAGTGGTCCGCCCCATTTCTGTAGTAAGATTGCCGTAAGCATCGTACATGATATCAGGAAACCGGAGATTCTGGTTTGTAAGCCAAGTAATAAAAACATACCACCGATTGCTTCACTTGCAGCACCCATCCATGCAAAAAACACCGGTGCTACCGAAAATGGAAATCCGAATTTGGCTACATCTTCAGGAAACCAATCGACTACTTCAAACCAACCTAATCCTGTATCAGCGATAGACCACGGTACTCCGAATTTATCCCCACCAAACATCGTTGCCAGAAAAAAACCGGCCAGGATTCTTGGTAGTGCAAGTACCAGGTTAGTAAAGAAGCCTTCTACTTCTTTGGGTTCTGTAAGCCTGATAAAAGCTGATTTAATCTTATCAGCAAAATTTTGAGTATTTAAATGTTCCATTTGATTTTAATTGTGTTTAAGGTTTACACAATAATCGGAACATGCAGTAGCTATTTCGTCTCAGGAGAAAATGAGACGTCTCAAATCATACTTTTGATACTACTTCTTTTCCAGAGTAACATACTCAGTAGGAGAATGACCTGTTACTTTTTTAAATACACGGTTAAAAGTTGCTTTGCTGTTAAAGCCACATTCGAAGGCTATACCTAATATCGAAAAATGAGAAAATGAAGGGTCTGATAATGCATTTTTTACTTCTTCTACTCTATACCCATTTACAAAATCATTAAAATTTTTACCAAATCCTGCATTTATAACTTTCGATAACTGATTGGTTGGAATTGAAAGTTCTTTAGAAAGCTCGGCCAGAGTTAAATCAGGATTTAGAAATACTTTCTCTTCTTCCATGTATTCTGAAACGATTTCCTTTAAAGGATTAAGCTCTTCCATTTCAGAAGTAGGACCAGAATCTTTCGTCTCTATAAATTCTAGTTCCGAAAGTTTACCCAGATCAGCAAATAACCCCATCATTCCCAGATATACCAGTACAATGGAAGCAATCAGATACCACCACCAGTTTTGAGTCCAGCTCATTTGAACGAATAACTGATTGGTTGCAATAAATCCAATTCTAAGGATGAATAATCCGAGATAGACTACTAAAAAATTGCGGAGCCAGTTTAGTTCAACTTTATAGGTATTCGAGAAAAACTGTTTGATCTTATTCCTGAATACATAGAATAACTTAGCTGCATGGTAGAAATATACTGAGCGTGAAATCACACCCAATATCACCATATAAATACCAATGTTATAGTTTATTTTTTTATAGAGTACCCCATCCTGATCATCATAAAATCCGGGTTGTTGTGCATCATAGATATAGATAAAAGCTTGTAATAAAGCATAAATGAGCCATGGTACAGCATGCCAGATATCTTTCTTCATGAATCTGAAATCAGGTTGAGTAATGCTTTTGACATAAAAATAGACTATGGGGCCCAGAATGAGCGAAAAATCAATGAGGAGATAGTTAATCTTGGTATTGGGGAAATCATCGTACCAACCCATAAAACCTATCATGTATGCTGTACATCTTATCCCTGTAATAATTAGGAAAACAGCGAGAATGACATCCGAAGTTTTCTTTCTGGTGAAATATCTGAATAGTAAAATGAGCGCAAACAAATACCCCTGACCAACTAAAATGAGCAGGGGCATGCTATACTGATTGAAATTTGGGAACGTTTGCAAAAAAGCCATGTAGAATGATCGTATCTATTTAAGAAAAATCAAATTGAAAAGTTTGATTTCTTAGTCTGCTTTTTTGGCAAGTAAATTTTGTCCTGAGTATTTACTTTCTATATAACTTGCATTCTGGTAAAGACTAATCCACTCGTTATTTGTATGAACATTACTTAAATCAGTATGTCCATTTATTGATGTAAGATAAATGTTATCCAGTGTTCCTGACACTGTTACCTTTGCAGCTGGATTCAATATTCTAAAATTTTTCTGATCTAATCAAACGATATAATAGTTTCCTTTTCCTCCACTTATCAATGAATTAAATCCAGTTGTTTCTACTACAATTCTTGTAGGGATTTCATTGGATGCCTCATCACTATAAGAAAATGAAAGTCTGTTTTCTTCTTCCTGAATTGTGAAAGCATGCTGAGCTTCTTTACTACCCTGAACCAATATATTATTACGGTTACTTTGAATAATGATTACTTCGGTATTAATCTGAGACTGGAGCTCAGTAAATTCAGAAATAGTATAATTTTTGAGTATATCTGTTGTTTGAGCACCGGCATTTAAAGAAAGTAAAACTGCAAAAACAGTGAGAGTGATTTTGGTAAGATATTTCATAGCGAACCTCATTATTTGATTTTGATTACCCACAAATATCTACTCAAATCAAACGGAAATCGGCTCAGTTTAATTTGAGACGTATCGAATCAGCATTTTGAGACCACTATGAACTCCCTTACGGGATTAAGAAGAAAAGTTTAGGTTCACTAAATATATTTATCCCCTCTTACCACTTTAACAGGATATGCATATGCGATAACTGAGTAGTTTTCAAAGTAAACATCTGCTATAAAGTCAATGATAGCATTACCAACATCTTTACTGACTACCACTTCTATCTTAACATTTTTCCCTTCAAAATCACTGGCTCTTAGTCCTCGAGATCCTTCCCCGGTAGTATCGGTTAAGGTATACCCTTTAGCTCCGAGCTCTTTTAGTTTTTCAATTATATCATCCCTGAAATATCGTTCCGTGATGATAGTAACCAAGAATAATTCTGTTAATTTCATGTCAACCTCCCATCCATTGTGCCATTATATAATAAAGCGGAATTCCGAGTGTAATGTTAAAAGGAAATGTAATTCCCAGTGATGCCGTCAGATACAGTGAAGGACTTGCTTTCGGAAGAGCAATCCTAACTGCGGCGGGAGCAGCGATATAGGATCCACTGGAAACCATTGCTGCTAATACTGTTGCGCCTGCTATACTTAACCCGGATAATAATCCCAGCCAAACTGCCAGAAAACCGTGGAAAATTGGGATAATTATTGCAAAGCCAAATAGGAAGAACCCTACTTTCTTTAAATCCTGTAGTCTTCGAGCTGTTACCATTCCCAATTCGAGTAGGAATAAAACTAAAGCTCCTTTAAACCCACTTACAAAAAATGGAGAAACCGCCTCAAATTTCACCGGTCCGGCGATATACCCAATAATCAATCCTCCAAGTAACAGAACGATACTACTACCAGTTACTACTTCGTGTAATGCTTTTTTGAAAGATCCCCCTCCATCACTTAGTAATTGAGGAATCATAAGTGCTACTATAATACCAGGAACTTCTAATAGAGCAACAAGGGTTGGCATAAAACCTTCCGATTCAATATTCAGTGATTCCAGATAACTAATCGCTGCTATGAAAGTAACTGCCGAAACAGACCCATAATGTGCCGCTATTGCAGAAGAATTGATCAAATCCATTTTGCCTAAATATCTGAGAACAGCAAATGCAATTAATGGTGTTATACAGCCTAAAAGAAGAGTCGCACCGGCAGGTAGCACAAACTCATTCATTGGTGTTTTACTTAATTCAACCCCACCTTTTAATCCTATAGCCAATAATAAATAGATAGAAAGTCCCTGATAGAGAGGTTTGGGAATTTCAAGGTCACTTTTTACAGCTTTGGCTAAAATACCGAGAACGAAAGCAAGTACTACCGGAGATGCAAAATTTGAGAGTAATGATTCCATTTAAATAAGATTAATTAAAAATCTGATAATTCCCGTTGTTTTGTATTTTCAAGATAGCATTAATTCGATTATACAGTTTTCTTCCGGAAAGATTTTTACGAAAAAATAAACTATGTATCAAACAATCCAGAAACATTATCCTGACGCAGTCAGGATTACCGAACTAGAAACCAAAATTATTATTGATCTCGTTCAGAAAAAACTGGATTTAAAATCCACGATTTGGGCAACCTCATTTTGCAGCGACGAAGTAAATAATCTTTTCTCTCCATTCTATGATTTATTTGCTGGTCCCGGACCTTTTATGCTGGGTGGAATTTCGGGCCTTCCTTTTTCGGGTATCACCGGAATGAAAGCTTTTCTTAGTCATGCACCTTCGCATGGAGCTGTACTTATTTTATATGGTCCGCATATTGGTATTTCTGAAGATGGACAGATTGGCAAAGTGAATCGCCAGAACCAATTTGCCTCTTCTACTTGTTGTGGATCCTTAGTTGCAGCAGTAGAGTCTCTGAAGAAAGAAGAACATTTACCTATGAATAATCCATTGGATTATCAGCAGGCACGAGTGATAGAGCATTTGTACAATAAAAGAGAATCCATCATAGAAAGCGATTTCCCTTTAAAAGAAGCTACTGATGTTGCCTATCAGGAAATACATGATAAGCTGTATAATATTCTGAGAGCTATCAAACCACAGCTTACCGATTTAAAGCTGTATTTGATTGGCGGGATTGTAATTAATACAGATTGGGCAATAGAAGATTATTTTGAAATAAAAAACATTGAGTTTATTGAACTTACTTAGCTCATAAACCGCGTGAACTTGTCCAGCAGATAATCCAGAACAGTTTTCCTGGTGAATAAACTCCCAAATGCAGCTATCCAAAATAGTACCTGTACTAACCGAACATACGTCCCGTAGTTGATGGTAATCCCAAAGAAAAACTGAAAAAAGATTTTAACTTTAAATAGAATTATAAAATATAAAGCATATAAAATGCCGAGTGTTCCAAAGAAATTCAAGGAGTGTAATACATACGGGTTTTTCCCTTCTCTCAACCTTTCATAATTATCAATGACCCGGAAGCTCTGACTTAACTCCCTACCAAGCTCGAATTCCATTTCTTTTCGAGCTTGCTCTCTTTTTCGAATTTCTATTAACTCTTCCCTGCTAATTTTTTTCTTCATAGAAAAATTCGATCATATTTCCGTCCGGATCAGCTACAAACACAAAACGACCTTTTTTTCGATTGGCCGGGCCGCTCATGATGGTAACTTCTTTACCTCTCAGGAACTCAGCAATTTCATCTACTTCTTTTGGAGTATCCACATAAAAGCCAAAATGATCTACTCTGAAATCACGTGAAGTGGGATCATAACTGGTCTCTGCTTCCACTATTACCAGTGTATCTCCATTTCCGACATTATATACTGCCATACTTTGTCCCATCGTCTTAACAAGCTCGAAACCAAGAATATCTCCATAAAATTCTTTAGAAGCATCGATTCTGTTTACTCTGATGGTGATGTGATTTAGTCCGGTTGGTTTAAAATTCATTCTTTATTCTTGATTATTTTGTTTGTGGGATAAACTAATACTTTTAAATGATCATTCTTAGTTAAAGAAAATATGTCATTTACTTTTTTGATAAGAAAATGAGAAGTTAACCCCGAACAAAAAAGAATTCGTTGTCTACTTTATATATCGTTGCCACCCCTATCGGAAATCTGGGCGATTTTTCTCCCAGAGCTATTGAGATCCTTAAAAAGGTAGACTATATCGCATGTGAGGATACCCGGACCTCAGGAAAGCTCCTCAAACATTTTGGGATAGATACTCAGACATTTTCGTTTCATTTGCACAACGAACATAAGAAAGTTGGACATTTACTGAATATTCTGAATGCAAATCAGGATGTCGCACTTATTAGTGATGCAGGAATGCCCGGTATTTCTGATCCCGGTTTTCTGGCTGTTCGAGCAGTTCAACAAGAAGAACATACTGTTTCCGTAATTCCGGGTCCTGATGCAGCTACCACTGCTTTGGTTGCCAGTGGATTACCCTGTGATCGTTATTCTTTCGAAGGATTTCTTCCACATAAAAAGGGGCGTCAAAAACGACTTGGTCAACTCGCTGAAGAAGAACGAACTTTGGTAATTTATGAGAGCCCGAATCGTTTGTTAAAACTAATAGATGAGTTAGAACAGTATTTTGGTAAAGACCGACTTATTACTATAGCACGTGAGCTCACAAAAACTTTTGAAGAAATTCAAAGAGGTACTGTTGAAGAGATGAAAAATGAGTTTACTTCCAGGGATTCTATTAAAGGTGAAATTGTAGTCGTAGTTGCAGGAAAAAGGTATTCTGAATGAACAGATTTCTTGAAAATAAATGGGCAATATCTATAACAGCAGGTATTCTGTTAGGGCTGAGCTTTCCTCCCGTTAATCTTTCTTTTTTAAGCTTTCCAGCCTTCGTTTTACTATTTATCCTTTTGGAAAAATGTAATGGGTACAAACAAGTTGCTTATTATAGTTATGCCGGCTTTCTTGTTTGGAATCTAACCACTACCTACTGGTTGATGATGGCGAGTGTGGTTGCAGGAGTAGCAGCGATACTGGCAAATAGTGTATTAATGACCATCCCACTTTGTCTGGCCTTATACTCCAACAGAAAGTTTTCTTCCCCAATTCTTATTGCTTTGCTACAAACATCAGCCTGGGTTGGATATGAATTTCTTCATCATAACTGGGATTTAGCCTGGCCATGGCTTGCCATTGGAAATGCCTGGAGTAACCAGATAAGCTTGATCCAGTTTATATCTGTTACCGGACATTTAGGAATCACTTTTTGGGTGGTTTTTACTTCCGCTTTAGCTGTACAAGCGTTTAAACTTCGAACGAAAAGGCTTTCAGTTTTTACGATTTCATCACTTCTCATTCTTCCTGTAGCTTCTCTTATTTATTTTGGTGCAACCACACCTATTGATAACGACTCAGATCCTGTTGAAGTGACCGTTATTCAACCAAACCACGATTCTTATGAAAATTATGGAGGAATGAGCGGTATTTCAGAAGTTTTGGATAGTTTATACTCTATCACAAATAAAATAAGAACAGAAGAAACAGAATTAATTGTTTGGCCTGAAAATGCTATTGATCAGGCGATGAGAATCGGGGGCTATGTTTCTTCAAGAATTGCAGATTCTTCAAAGGCCTGGAATACTAATTTATTGGTTGGAACAGGTCTGACTTTAACATATGAGCAAGATAACCTTCCGGTTACTTATAGAACAAGCAGAAATGGAGTCCCCTATAACATCTTCAATTCAACACTTTTTTCAGATCAGGAAGGAAATCTGAGTTATTATAACAAAGCAAATCTGGTACCTATAGTAGAACGTACTCCTTTCCTCGACTTCTTTAATAAAATTGATGTATTTGATTTGGTTGATTGGGGAGGAATTCCGAACTATGGAAAAGGAACTAGTCCGGATATGATGACCAATAAAGCCTTTTCAACTCCGGGATTGGTTTGTTATGATTCCGTTTATCCGGGCTGGATCAGAACTTTTGTTAACAATGGAGCTGACTTCATTACTATTATAACTAATGATGGTTGGTGGGGAAATTCAAGTGGTCATCATCAACATTTTGCTTATGCCAGACTCAGAGCTATTGAGTTCGACCGCTGGGTTGTAAGAAGTGCAAATAACGGCACCTCGGGTATAATCAGACCTGATGGAACCATTGAACAAAAAACAGATTATTGGGTTCGGACCGGCTTTAATTCTTCTATTCCAAAACGTTCTACTAAAACTATCTATACCCGATTTGGAGACTGGCTGTCTTATCTTTGTTTAATCCTTGTTTCAGGAGGATGGGTGTATGCCAGATTTTTTATAAAACCTACTATCTCGAACGAATAGCAATCCTGATGTTGAATCGGATATCGTGATTTGTTCTTGTCGGCAGGTTATTAGACTCGATTCTGCTGAGAGTATATTCAAAATTAGAAGATATATTCCTTGAAATCTGATAACCTAATGTAAACGATCCGTTCATTCTTATTCTTTCCGTAGTTCGTTTTGTCTCCCTGCTGTCTTTAATTGCCTGACTAATCGTTGGTAAATCGTCTTCGTTTCTTAGCGCATTGTTTAAATCAGTATCTAGCTTAAAGCTATTTTCTATATCACTATCAAAACTCCCTCGAATACTCATATCAATATTATTTTTGATTTTAGGGAGGAATGAGATACGTACATTTCGGAAGGTATAATTAACCCCAAAATCGACCCCCCTTGTCAACGTTTCTGTTACTCTGTTACTATTAATGGCAAATGCCGAAATATTACTTCGATCGTATCCAAGCTCGGTTCTCAAGTTGGATTTCCAGGTTACATTCAGTTTTGCTAAAGGTGAAAAACGTTGTTCAACCCGAATTGTAGTTGGTTCATATAATCCACGGTTGTCAATCAGAGAGAAATCTCCTAAAGATTTTCCGGGTTGTTCACCGGTTACAGCATTTAAGCTCCAATCTACCCGATAACTACCACGGTAAGAATGAGATAAGGTAGCCGTATTCATTCTCTTACCAAGAAAAGGAATAAATTTATGAAACTGAGTCCAGTTAATTCTCCACTGAGGTAGTGGGAAAGCAAGAAAACCCTTTGCTCCCAGACCATCACTTTCTCCTCCTAAATAAGCTCTTCTAAAGTCATCCTGAAGAGTTCCTCTGTTTAACACGCTTCTACCGTCATTATTACCCAATGAATCTTTAAGTACTGAACTCCCTTCGACAATATCCTCATATGCAGTTTCAAGTTGACGCCTCAAAAGATCCTCGTAACCCTCACCAAACACCCAAACAGAAGTATTATAACTCCCGGATTCCGTAGTTGTTGATGAATATGATCCGTTTGTTGCAGCGATTATATTTTCCGTTTTATTACTGGAAATGGCAAGCGTCCAGTCTAAATCGACGGTAATATTTTGAAATGGGGTTATTCTTGTACTTGCAGAAAATTGATCAGAATACCGATTGTTAGCGGGAAACCGAATCTCACTAGTACCATTTACATTACCAACTAATTGCTCTCTGGGTATCCTTTCTTTCAACCCTGTTCGATACCCAAACGGTGGTGAATAGTTTTCAGAACCGGGACTGTTAAAAGCATAATATATTTGAGATGAACCACTATAACCGGGCTGACTTCCACTTTTATTCCTTTTATAACTTGCGGAAATATCTTTCATACTAAATACTGCTAAAAATACTTTTCTACCCAGGTACCTCAAATCTTTAAGTAATTCAGGTTGTGGTGCCGGAGATCGTAAACTATCGGGTACTGTCTCTGCTTCTTTCCTTCTCGCTTCTCTTTCGGATTTTCTGGTAGATGTTTCCTGTTTATCTGATTCCTTGATTTTTGTAAAGAAGCCGATCTTATTAAAAATCCGATCTGTATTTAGTCTGACGGTATTATCAAGTTGAAAACTATTACTAACACTAGCACCAAGGTTAGAACCACGCGGACTATTATTCCACTGATATCCACCACCGTAAGAAGCGGAATAAGTCAACCAGTTAAGTCCGTTTATTTTCGTTAAATCCGGGCGCCAGGAAGCTGTATAACGTTCTGAATAGGTTGATCTTCTTGCCGTCAAACTATCGGATGTGATCCCTTTGATAACTTCGAAGGAAGGGATAACCTCAAATGAAGAACTATCAACTCCGGTAATATTTCTATCTCTGATTCCGGCACTTGATAGGTCAAAACTTGTGCTTGTGTTAAAAGAAATCGGGATTGAAGGAGTAAGAGAGTAATTCAGTGAAAAATTATTCTGATTGGTAAATGCGTGTTGTTGATTTAATGCGAGAGTAGAGCCGGGATCGGTTAAGTTTCTTCTTCTGTCTTCACTATAACGTCTGGAAAATGTAGTAGAGGTAGATATTGATGAAGGCAGATAACCTAATCTTAATCCTGATAACACTTTTGCAATAGGTATGTTTTCTGTAAATCCAAAAGGACGAAACAGTTTTACTCTTCTAAGTCTTAAGTTGTATTGAACTGAGGCTTTATAATCCCATTTATTCTGAAAAATCAGCTGAGGGTTTTTGGAAAATCCTTTGTTATACACATAACTCAAACGTAGATTATCAATGGTATACTGAGCAAGCTTACTTTTGGACCCTGTCTTGGAAATATTTGACATGTTGAATGAGAAGTTCTCACTAACCGTCTGTATATCATTGATCTTATCGTCTATTATTTCTCTCTTTTCGCTATTAGATAAATCCTCATCGGAATTTATACGATCCTGAAAATCCGTAAGTCTGATATCTCCCTGATCTGGCAAATATTTAGGTGTTTGAGTATTTCTACGGGTTGATATACTCACTGGGAAATTCCACCCATATCGGTCCGGGACTAGTTTATGCAAATTAATTGTCGAACTAAGACCATATCCAATTTGATCAGTTACTGAACGTTGCCCAAGCCGCGAATCCAATCCTCCAAACCCATTTGTTCTTCTGGTTAGATTTGCATTTACCGTAGCAAAATCAGCTAGTTTTACAGATGATTTTGCATTAGCAGCCCAACCGAACTCATTATCAAAACCTGAAACGCGAAGCTCATTAACCCAGAACTCGGCATCCAAACTAGCAATACCTTGAGAAGAGCCTCCGACTTCAAATGGGTTTCTAATTCCCAACCCAATTTCAGAGACTCTGTCTAATGAAGGATTTCCTTTAATAGCCAAAACTGCTCCATCAACTACCTCATCGCCTCCCAATCGTTGTAACAGTGAAGGATCATCATACAACTCCGTTGGATCCGCTCCATTAGCATCCCTTTCCTGCTTCAACACATTAAAAGCAGAAATAATAATGTTCATACTGTTTTCATCATATCGCCAGATTTCCTGTGCTTCTTCTTCTAAACGGCCACGGTCATTTATATCGTAGCTGAAGTTTCTGGGCTGTGAAGGAGTTACCGGTTGTCGATATTCATAGAAGTTATTTTCGAGATCGCTTCCAAAACGAACTACTAGCTCTGCATCTCCTGTATTCTCAAAACCCTCACCATGCACAAACATCCTTACGTTGGAGTAATTCAATAAATTCAGATTTCCGGGATATACTCTTTTTACCATATGTATTTCCTGAGGACCAAGATTTTCAACACTTAACACCAAAGATTGTTCATTTTGCAAAGCCTGAACCTGAGCTCCTCGATTTAATGCCCGGATGGAACCATCTGGCTGACGATATGGAAATGGCTCACGACTCGCATTTTCTTCGATATTGATGGTTGAAATTTTGAAATTGTCCTGATTTGCAGGTGATTCGGTAAGCTCTGTTACTTTTCTCCATTGACTTCCAATAAATTCAAAAGTGGCAAACCGAAGAGTAAAAGGTCTCTCATACCCTGACATCCATAAACGCATATAGGATATGTTTTGGAAGTTATCTACTTCACCAAATTTTCTTTTGAAATCACTGATCGGTAAGCGAACCAAATACCATGATCTACTTTCATCAATATCAACCTTATCAACAATATAACTTCCTTCAGCTCCTATCTGTAGATTTTGCCGATCTGCAGGGTTAAAATTGATTTCATACTGGTAATACGAATTAGACTGCTCAATAGAAGAAGAACTTACCAAACCTTCTGTATCAGGTTTTAAAGTGATTGCGGTCTTATCACTATTGGTTGAGCTTTCAGGGGTATTTCCATCATGATAGCCCAGCATTCTGTGAAAGCGCTCATTTAGGTTTAACTCTCTAACCTTCGATTCTCCGTAATATACATAATCATCATTTGAAGGATCCGCTTCAACCTGCTGAGCCATCTCGCTCCCTTCCCCATAAGAATCCCGAATTGACTGAATAAATTCTGCGAATAGAGTTCCTTCATCTCTTTCTTCTGCACCCTGAGTTCCCGGGTTTGGAGCGCCATCCAAACCGACATCTTCCAATTGTCTATTCGAATTTGAAAACTGACCCAAAGGAACCGGTGGAGATGGAGGTATATACGAACGGGGATCTCCTTCAGGATCATCTTCCGTTAAATTATTTAACACAGTAGATAATCCGTCTTCGGTGTTCAGCCTTACATTTGGAACGATATCCTCTGATAAGATTCCTAAATCCAGATAAATTTTACCTTCATAGAAAGACTCCTGTCCTGTAGGATCCTGCCCACCAGGTAATACGGGTTGCACCCAGAATTCAAGAAATTCGATATTATTCTGCACCAAATCTTCCTGTCCCGGTGGTATAACAGCAGTCATTCCACCCCATGTTCTTTCCGGTTCGTCTTCCAACAACGTTTTTAAATCACGGTTATAATTATAAGGCCCCCTTTGGTTTGGGTTATAGTATATATCCATTGGAGTAAGTTGAGCATCACTGGCATTTACAATCTCTCTCCCTCTGAACACTTCATCCACTCTTATTGGTCTCGATTCTTCCGTTATTATCGCATTTCTAATTGACTGGATATTTCTGGGGATAGAATACCACGAAAACTGAGAGCGTAAATCTGATCGTGCTTTTCTGTCACTTAAAGATTGTGGTGGTGAAAAATCCGGGTCCTGAAAGTAGGTTTCATCACTAGAATAACCCGGAACTGCTCCGGGAGCCGCGGCAAGGTTCCATCTTGTAGGGTTTACAAAACTAATACTGTATTCAGCTCCTTCAAAATCATCAATAAAAACAAGCCCGTTTTCTTCATCTCTGTACAGATCACCCTTATCAATCGCTTCCTGTACCGCATTTGTTTGAGCCACCCCCGGTCGGATCTGAGCAAATTCACCTGTAAAAGTAAAGTTTGAAGGAGCCCGAGTTTGTAGAAGTGGTATTTTATCGATGAACCTTGTTAACCAGGGAGTATCGAATTGAGCTGATCCATCAAAGCCAAGCACAGTGTTATTAATGGGTTCATTTCCAATCCTGATTTTATCAGACAAAGGCTGTTCAGACAACCTGAAAAAAGTACCTCCAAAATTAATATCCTCGTTTACTGTGTACTCAGCTCTAACCCCGGTAAAATTCTTTTGTCCAATTATACTAAACTGATTGTTTTCGTACTCTACTTCAATCTCCTGTCCGGAAGCTAGGTATTTGTCATTAAGAATAGTAAGGCTCCCAAATGAATAATCTACTTCATAATCTACTTGTTCTGTCAGTTCCACATTATTGGCAAATACTTTAACCGAACCCTCAACTAATCCAAAGCCCAATGTAAAGGAACCTGATACACCACCACTGGAAACCCCCGAGATAGTATAATTTCTATTTTTTGAGTTCTCTCTTGCGTCCGATTGCTTAAGGTCGTACAGCTCCGTAAAGGCATAGGTACTAATTACTGTATCAGATTGATTTTGCTCCATCAAAATTTCAACAATCCGGTCTCCAAAAGGCTCTAAATAAGGAAACATTAGCCTTCCTGAACCTGCATCAAGTGTAATACCTGTAAAATCAATAATGTTATCAGCACCAATGGCTCCTTCCGAATCAACCCTGTCTAACCCTAAATCTTCTAATAAATCCTTATTTCTACCAGGAAGGGTAAAAATGGGTTGGTTTCCTCTTGTATCTGAAATCTGAAGTTCAAAGCCTTCCGGAGTTATACCAGAAACTCCAAGTGAATAGATATTCCTCATAGTAAGAGGCCAGGCGTTATCCTGAGTTGTCATTCCTCCAGGTCGGAGTAATTTTAAATACATTCTGTTCCCTTCGGTTGTATTTAATTCACCAACCTGAATAGGAGTCCCGTTTGCAGGATCTGTATAAACAAAAGCAACAGCTATCGCGTCGCCAGAGTTTATATTGGTTCTCATACTAATAAAACCCAGAGCCCTGTTAAAATTATAGTCTACTCCTTCTTCAAGTAGTTCAAAGCTTGCATCTACATATTCCTGAGAAGCAGCACCAAAATCATCATTCGTAGCTCCACTATTTGTAAGTCTTAGCGAATCCAGCCTTGCTTCATTATCAAATCTATCGAACTGATTTCCCGGTCTGCCACCGTTAACATTCACTCCAAAATCAAGTAGTGCAATTGCCTGTACTGCTTGGTCTCCTACATTGGTTTCGCTTTTTCTTCGAATGTATACATATAACTCAGAAACCTGGTACGGTTGGAGGATATTTTGCGGATCTGCCAGAGATTCTTCAAATACATCTCTGTTATAAAAATCTAAAAAGAAGTTTCCTTCATCATAATCAGAAGGAGTTAGATCAATTTGTGTTTCCTGAGATCCACCCGTTATTTTTTGTGAGTTGTTTTTCCCTTTTTGTTGAGAAACCACCGAAGTGACTTTAAGCGGTCCAAGTTCAGAAACAGCTTTAATTCCGAACAAAGATTTACCGCCACTTACTAATGAGTTTCCGGTTTCCATTGAAACGTTTCCCATTTCAATGCTTTTGATAATTTCGTCTTCGTATCCTTTATAGACGATACTTAAGCGGTTTTCGAAATCAAACTGACGTTCTGTATCCCAGTCAGTTGCAATGGTAAGTTTATCCCCTATTGTACCCTGAATATTAAGCTGCAAGTTTTGATTGAAGGTAGGATCAACCTGAGTTCGAAGATCAGGCGGTAGAGTTCCATCATCCAGTTTTTGGATGGAAGCTCCAACATTCATATTTGCAGAACCATTAACCCTTAGGTTAACTTCATTAGTGCCAAAGATTGTAGTAAACGCAGAGTTTTCTCCACCCGGCACACTGATTTTAAAATCCAATAACCCTCTTCCTTCTGACTCCTGTGATTTTGATTCTTCAACTAGTAATAAACGGATATCTTGCTTTTGCTGTTTTTTCTTGAGTTCGGAATACTGATCAAAATCAACGATAGTTGGGAAATAGTAGTTACGACCGAATACTTTTTTTGAAATTCTGAAAGTCGATAATGTATCCCAACTTATGCTTGTATTTTCATACGATGGATTTGAACCATACAACCTGCTTCTTCTAACACCCGAAAGATTACTTATCCTGTTTTTGGGTTGATGATTATAAAATTTTATCCCTTTGAGTGAACTATCAGGTGTAGCTTCAACACTTAAAGAATCAGCATTATCCTGAGCACGGAGTGTACAGATTCCAACTATAACATTGCTCAGCAACGTCAACAGAAATAAATTAAGTAGCTTATAAAAAATACTCACCGAAGCTGTTTAAATTTCGGTTTTTGAATGTTTTAGTAGCTGTTTACGATAGGCTGATTTTCTGTAGTGATAGTTTTAGTACAAATGAGCACCGATAATACCATATATTTGAGTATGTTGAAAGTGAAACGAGCCCTATTGAATCTGAATTTTTGTACTCCGAATTTCCCAATAAATACGATCTTAACTCATTATTAGTGTGCACAACTAGAAAGAATTTTTAATAATGAATTTCTGGAAAAATAAAATACAGCTCGATTTACTTAAAAGGCATGTTGGTCCCTTCCTGTTTTGCTTTTTTACATTGATGTTTTTGCTATTGATGCAGTTTTTAATTCTCCATGTAGATAAGCTGATCGGTAAAGATATTCCGGTGTTGATCATCATAGAACTAATACTTACCAACCTGGCTTACATGGTTGTTCTGGCTGCGCCAATGGCTGTATTAGTGGCTACTTTGATGGCTTTTGGAAAGTTTTCAGAACTCAATGAACTCACAGCGCTTAGGTCGTCGGGAGTAAATCCTATATCTATTATGAAACCTGTTTTGATTGCTTCTACCATTATGTTTGTTGGACTAGTATGGTTTTCAAATAGTGTATTACCAGAAGCAAACAACAAAGCCAGATCGCTTTTTATTGATATTAGACTAAAAAAACCCGGTTTTGAACTACAACCCAATGTATTCTATGATGGCATTGAAGGATATACCTTCCTTGTAAAGCACATAGATAATGAAACTGACAGCCTTTTTGATATCACTTTATTTCAAAATCCTACTAACGCACGGAACCGCGCATATATAAAAGCAGAAAGAGGGTTTCTAACCAGTGAAGGAACCCAGGGCTTAACCCTTTTTCTGGAAGATGGTGAAATGCTGCGCTACCTCACACGTTCCCGCGGAGCTGCATTAGATAATCTGGAAAGAACGGTTTTTTCCAAATACCGGCTCTCTTTTGATCTTTCAGATCTGGCTTTTTCAAGATCTGATCCAAACCGAAGAAACAGAAGTGACCGCACTATGAGTATTCAGGCTATGGCCGTTGTAGTGGATACCTTAGAGAAAGAAATTAATGAATACGCTAAAGATTTGACGGTTTCCAGTAGCCTGACCTCTCTCGATCTTCTTGAAAGCAGTCCGGAACAAGTAAGAAGGTCTGTATATACCCGTTTTTCACCTGCAGACACTGCTACAAAGACTTTAGAGAGTTCTTTTCTGATCCTTAATGAAATTTCTGAGTCTTCATATCGCCAACGATTAACGAGTGTCAGCTCCAGCAGGCTGGAAGAGCATAAATCCAATTTTGAAAATACAAAGTCAAACATGCTCTGGCGTTTGAAAAGAGTGAATAAATTTTTGGTAGAAATCTATAAGAAGTTCTCAATTCCATTCGCCTGTATAGTATTTGTGTTGATTGGCGCCCCTATTGGAATTATGACAAAACGTGGAAACTTCGGCTATGCTGCTATTATCAGTTCGGTAATCCTGACCATTTACTGGATTTCAATTATTCAGGGAGAGAAGCTTGCCGACCGACTTTTTATTACTCCATTCTGGGGTATGTGGAGCTTCAACATCGTTTTTTCTATTATTGGGATTATTATGATTATTCATCTGACTACCGAGTTATCGGTATCAAAGCTTTGGAAAAAGAGCAGTGATTAAACACTTCGATAAATACGTTTTTTTCCGACTTCTTGGGATTACTTTCTTTGTGCTTCTGTTATTAATCTTCATTTTCATAATGATCGATTTTTCAGAGAACAGCGACGATTTCACAGACCGTGGCGCTACTTTGGCTGAAATCTGGGGAGATTATTATCTGAATTACATCCCCGAGATGATTCGACTTGTTATTCCAGTTGCAGTGTTTTCAGCTTGCCTTTTTTTAACGGGACAGCTTTCCGAGAGATTAGAAATAACTGCACTTAAAGCTGCCGGAGTTAGTCTGTACAGGCTCCTCTTTCCCTATCTCGCATTTGCTATTGTTGCAGCTGGAACAATAAGTGTGCTCGATGCCTATGTTATTCCTACGTCCAATAAAACCCGAATAGCGTTTGAAGAAGAATACATTAAACAGAAAAATGAGCGCATAGATCGCAATGATATTTACAGAGAGCTTTCCGAAAATACCATTCTGCAAATCAATTATTTTGATGACGACCAAAACACTGCTTACACCGTACGTTTATCAAAATTTGATAGCCTTAGATTAACAAAGACGGTAACAGCAACCAATATGAGCTGGAGAGAAGACACCGAAAAATGGAGATTTATTTCCGTTCGCGAAAGAACCTACACGGATACCGGTTATGTAGAACAGTCAATGGCAGGAATGGACACCACACTTTCTATTCTTCCTCAGGATTTGTCCAGAACAACATCTGACGTGTACCAGCTAACGTATCCTGAAGCGCAACAATACATTGCTTCTATTGAGCGAAGTGGAGCCGGAGGAGTTAATATCCCAAAAGTCCATTATTACGGTCGTCTTGCTTATCCCCTATCAATTATTGTGGTAATAATAATTGGGTTTTCTGTAGCATCTGTTCGCCGCAGAGGAGGTAAAGGGCTTTATATCGCTTCCGGACTTGTGACCAGCTTTCTTTACCTGGCTTTTATGAAAATTGCTGAACCATTCGGAGCCCATGGAACTATAACTCCGGAAATTGCAGCTACCCTCCCTCATGCTTTCTTTTTTGTGATTGGGATTGGTCTTTTGATAAACGCCCGGAAATAAAATCAGGCTTCCGGTTGTGGTCCCCTATACATAGGAATTTCCACTTTCTCGCGGGTATTAATTACACCATGCTCATCTTCATATCGCTTCACATTATCATTTAATGCAGTCGCTAATCTTTTAGCGTGGTCGGGAGTGAGGATCATACGTTTTGCAACTTTTGCCTTTGGAACGCCGGGCATTACTGCAATAAAATCCAGAATAAATTCTGAAGGCGAATGCGTAATCATTACCAGATTTGAATATGTACCGTTAGCTTCCTGTTCCGGGAGTTCAATTTCCATCTTTCCCGGGTTTCCTGTTTGATTATTCTGTGCCATAATTTATTAATCTAAAAATCCTTGTTCTTTCATCCACTCATCATTATACACTTTCCCAATGTAACGGGTTCCGCTATCAGGTAGTATAATCACCATTACATCGTCCTCACCAAGTGGATTATCCTGCATATATTTAATTGCACCTTCTACTGCTGCGCCACATGACCAGCCTACAAATAATCCTTCTTCCTTTGCTAGTCTTCGGGTTGTAAGTGCCGAATCTTTATCGTTAACCTGAAGAACTTCATCGATATATTCGAACTCGATAGTTCCGGGAATAATATCTTCACCAATTCCTTCGGTCATGTAGGGTTTAATTTCATTTTTATCAAATTCACCCGTTTCGAAATACTTTTTATATACAGAACCAACAGAATCAATCCCAATCACTTTGATATCCTGATTTTGCTCTTTCAGATATTTCCCTACTCCTGAGATAGTTCCTCCGGTTCCCATTCCGGCCACATAATGGGTGATCTTTCCTTCTGTCTGCTTCCAGATTTCCGGTCCTGTAGTTTCATAATGAGCCTGAAGATTACTTTTGTTATCATACTGATTAGGATAATATGAATTTGGTGTTTCTTTGCTTAACCGTTTTGCTACCGAGTAATAACTTTCTGGATCTTCGGGCTCGACGTTTGTAGGGCACACAATTACCTCTGCACCTACCGCTTTCAAAATGTCAATCTTAGACTGGCTTTGTTTATCCGTTGTTGTAAAAACACATTTGTACCCTTTTGCGATTGCAGCTAGTGCTAAGCCCATCCCAGTGTTTCCAGATGTACCTTCGATAATGGTGCCACCTGGAGTAATCAATCCGGCCTTCTCTGCATCTTCAATCATTTTAATTCCGATACGGTCTTTAATACTATTTCCGGGATTGAAATATTCAACTTTAGCCAGCACGGTTCCCGCCGATCCGCCATTTACTTTCTGAAGTTTTACTAAGGGTGTATTCCCGGTAGCTTCAATAATTGAATTAAGGTACATGTACTATTTTTAATGGTTAGTTAGATAGGTCAAAACTACGAAATAAATCACCGAGGGGCATTAAGAGATTGGGAAGAATTGGTATTAAAAGAAACTACCTCAATAACAGATAGTCATTGCGAGCTGAGCGAAGCAATCTCTCTGTTTGACCTTAATCTCGTTCCCAAGCTCCAGCTTCCTGTTAGTTTAACATTACCCATAAACAAGCTAACCTCAATCAGACCGGATAAACCCAGATAATTCCTTGCCAAGGAATATCTCCAATGAACCGGATCATCAACATATCCTGCTTTTTTCTGGTTACGTAGCTCTGCTGCAGAACCTTCTTTTCAGGCTCAGCCTGCAACTTACTTCTCTACTTGAGGCAGAGCCTCATGATTTCATTCCATAGCAGAGCTATGGAACGAGGTTAAGTAATTAGATTTATTGATAATTTATTTAAAGGTGCTGATAAATAAATGCCACCTTCCAACTTAATCATATTCCCTGTATCTTCAACTCGAATTTAAAAGAAAGGCATTTCATGTTCATAGAGCAACAAAAACCAAAAGATTTCGATTGCGGTTACAACCTGGATTTAATGATCGCTGCTATTCCCAGACTTCCTGAAGGGGAAGAGCGCATTAATTACGCAAAACGCGTTGTTGGTCTCATTAAGCAAAGTCATCCAAACTGGGTTTCAGAAGATGGCAGCAGTCAGGCTGCATGGGATTATTTATATGAACTCGCAGACTTCGACCTTGAGGCATTGGGCATTCATAACCCATTTAAAACCGGACAGCAAGACGACGCTAAATAGTCTTCAAATCCTGTAAAAAAGTGCCTTAAATACTTTATTATTGCCAATTTTCAATTTATATTGAAAGTTAGTAATACATAAAGCAGATGCCTTACAACTCTACTACAGAATCGGCTCTTTTTACTTCCTTTAAGCAGCAAATAGCTGACAAGGAACTTGAAGATTTTCTATCCGGCATCGCTCCAGATAATAGAACTCTTCCAAAATATTTAGCTTTCTCAATTTCAATTTCTTCTGTTGATCCGCTTGCAGTAGTTGAGCAGGATCATTTAAAAGATAGTTTCCAGTATTATTGGGAAAAGCCCGTAGATGATTTCGCAATTGCAGCCTCAGGGGAATTAGAAAGAGTTACCGCCCACGGTGAATCCAGATTCAGAGATTCTTCTACAAAGGGTAAAGAAGTATTAAGTCGGGTCCATCATGTTTCAGGAATCAATCATCAGAATGCAGTGGTTCATTTATTTGGAGGATTTTCTTTTTTTGATGAAAATGATTCTGATTTCTGGTCTTCTTTCGATTCATCGTCTTTTACCCTTCCCGAATGGATGATTATTAAAGAAGGGAAATGTTGTATTCTTACTTTTTTGATTGAATACGATGCTGAAGCATCAAATGAGGAGCTTGAAATTGCTATTCAAAATAAACTTTCGGAACTGGATCATATCACTAAAGCAGACCAGTATTCTTTAAGCCCGGTTTTAGACAAGAATTTTTCAATCGAAAATCCGGGAGCAGATTCAAAGGAATACCTTCAATGGATTGAAAACATAAAAAAAGCAAAATCAGCGATTGAAGAAGGTCGATTCGAAAAAGTAGTATTAGCCCGCCAGCTCAACATTAAGCTGGATCAGAAAATTAAAGATACGTACATACTTAACCGGCTTAGATTTCAATATCCTGATTGCTATTCATTTTTGATTCGTCAGGACGGTGAGTCCAGCTTTATTGGCTGCACCCCTGAAAGACTGGCTTCTTTTAACTCAAAATTTGTATTGACGGAAGGTTTGGCCGGAAGTACTTCCCGTGGAAAAACAGCTTCTGAAGACGCCGTTTTGGAATATAATCTTCTTCACAGCTCAAAAGATCTCCATGAACATGAAATCGTACTTGAAGCAATTGAAGAAAATCTTGGCCACTATTCTGATAATGTGCAGCATCCGAGAGAGCCTCAGATCAAGAAACTTTCAAACGTTCAGCATCTGTATACACCGATTACAGCAACTATAAAAAAGGGTGTTTCAAGAACTGAAGTATTAAAAACCCTCCACCCCACTCCTGCGGTTGGTGGATTTCCGAAAGACAAAGCGGTAAAGTTCATCAGAGAGCACGAAGATTTTAAACGCGGTTGGTATGCTGCTCCAATTGGTTGGATCAATGCTCATGGCAATGGTGAATTCATTGTAGCGATTCGAAGTGGTTTAATAAAAAATGATGAAGTGCGATTCTTCGCAGGATGTGGTATTGTTGGAGATTCCGATCCTGAAAAAGAATGGGAAGAAACGAATCTCAAATTTATACCGATGCTTTCAGCACTAGAATATGCCGGAACGTGACCCACAAAACCTGAATTTTTACTGGAGTACCCTTTTTGTAAGATCTCTATTTGAACAGGGAGTCCGGCATGTTGTTATTTCTCCGGGTTCCAGATCAACACCTCTCACTCTTGCTTTTGCAGCACACCCGGGTTTTGAAAAACATCTGATTATTGATGAACGATCTGCTGCTTTTACTGCCCTAGGAATTGGAAAAGGTTCAGGAATCCCGGCATGTCTGGTTTGTACTTCCGGAACGGCAGTTGCTAATTATTATCCTGCTGTGATCGAAGCAACACAATCAGGAGTACCTTTGATTATTGCCAGTGCAGACCGACCTCCTCATTTACGTGGCATTGGATCTTCTCAGACAATTGATCAGCTTAAAATTTTCGGAGATTATCCTGTTTTCTTTCATGAAGTGGGTGAACCCAAAGAAAGTAATGTGAGTGCTCTGCGTCTTGAAAAAGCTGCTTTACAAGCTTTTGAAAGTGTTATAAATCAAGGAGGAGTAGCTCATCTTAATTTTCCATTTTCAAAACCTTTTGAACCAACAAAGGAATATCTTGATAAAATTGAAAGTGAAAATGAGAAACATGCTAAGCAAAGCTTCAACAAATTTAAAACTAAGTCAGCTACTACCGAAGTAAATGAACCATTCTGGTCGGAACTAGTTTCCTCAGAAAAACCGGTTTTAATTGTCGGGCCTTCTGCCACAAATGACGACCATTACAATATAGCCGAACTTGCAAAAACGCTTAATGCCCCAATTTTGGCAGAACCCGGTTCTCTGATGCCTTCATCAAAATATACCATTACTGGTTATGATGGGTTTTTAAGAAATTCGAGTATTAAAGAACGTTTTAAGCCTGATTTAATCCTTCGCTTTGGAGAAGAGCCGGTTAGCAAAGCTTTGAGTACATTTATTTCTGAAAACAAAGCTAATACACAAATCCGTTTTCTGAATCATACTTCACTTCAGGACGAATCTTTGGCTTCAACTAAAACAATTCGATTAACAGGAATACTTGAGATACCTGAAATATCCGGATCTGCTGAAAAATCCTGGTTACGTGACTGGCGTAGACTTCAAAAAGACTTCGATGCTTTTAAAGATGAGCAGGTTCATCCAACTTCTCCATTAACGGATGGATATATCTTCCATACTTTAAGTACTCTTATCCCTAAGAAGTCTTTCATGATGCTTTCCAATTCTTTTCCAGTAAGAGATCTTTCTCTATTCGGAGAGTTTGATGGGAAAGAAATTTATGTGAATCGTGGTGCAGCCGGAATTGATGGGATAACTTCTACTGCTATCGGATTGAATGCAGGATTGAAGAAACCAGGCACCCTTTTTATTGGAGATATTGCATTTTTACATGATTCCAATGCACTTCTGAATATTAAAAATATTACCGAGCCTTTAATCATTATCGTTTTAAATAATGGTGGTGGCACCATTTTCAGAATGCTTCCAATAAATGATTTTGGAAAAGCATATCATGAATACTTCGAAACTCCTCAAACAATATCTATAGCCGCTTTATGCAGGGCACACAAAATAGATCACGAGTTAATCTCTAAACCCGAACAACTCGTACCTGCTTATGAAAAAAGACTCGACAAACCGGGTATTCATATACTTGAATGTATTACAGATGCAGATGATTCTATGGCTCAACGAAAGTTGTTGTGGAATTATGAACCAAAGGATTCATGAACATAAGAATCCGTGGTATATCGTATCATATTGATCGACATCAGGAAGACCAGCAATTACCTGATTTGGTTTTACTTCATGGTTTTTTAGGTTCTGGTGAAATTTTCGAACCATTACTACAGTATCTCAAATCATTTTCGAATCCAATTACTATTGATCTTCTGGGTCATGGAAAAACGGAAGGCGCTGAACTCCATTATCGCTTCTCAACTCAGGAACAAGTTGCTGATCTATCAAAACTGATAAGTGAACAAATAACTAACCCAGTGTTTCTTTATGGGTACAGCATGGGAGCAAGGCTTGCTTTACAAATTGCTTTAATTAAGACGGATTTAATTCAGGGATTGATTTTAGAAAGTGGCACTTTTGGAATTGAAGATGAAACTGAACGACAAGTCAGACAGGCATTAGATGCATCCAGAGCGGATCAGATTATGGGTAATTATAATGGCTTTTTGAATGATTGGGGAAAAACTCCATTATTTAAGGATGATCTTTCTGAGAATAAAGGATCAAAAATTTCTGACATTCAAAAAAAACAGAATAACATTTGGATGGCAAATAGTTTATTGGGATTTGGAACAGGTACGATGCCTTGTATAAGAGAAAAGTTAGGCACTTTAAGATGTCCGGTTCATCTGATTGTTGGCGAAAAGGACTCTAAATTTGTCAGAATCAATCAAACCATGAATAGAGAAATTTTGCAATCGGACCTTTCCATTGTTAAAACTGCAAATCATAGAGTACATTCAGATCAGCCTGAAAAATGTGCCGAAATCATTAATACATTTATTACTAAGCACCACATATCATGAACTGGAATACCGTAAAAGAATACCAGGATATCACTTATAAAAAAGCTGAAGGGATTGCACGGATAGCTTTCAACCGACCTGAAGTTCGTAATGCTTTCCGCCCAAAAACCGTATTTGAATTATATGAAGCCTTGCTTGATGCAAAAGAAGATAATGATATTGGCGTTGTGCTTATCTCCGGAGAAGGACCTTCTTCTAAAGACGGGAAATGGGCTTTTTGTTCGGGTGGAGATCAAAATGTTCGTAGTAAAACCGGTTATAAGGCTGACGATGGAATACCCAGATTGAATATCCTTGAAGTACAGCGATTGATTAGGTTCATGCCAAAAGTTGTTATAGCGGTAGTTCCGGGATGGGCTGTCGGGGGTGGTCATAGTTTGCATGTAACCTGCGATCTTACGCTTGCAAGTAAAGAACATGCCATCTTCAAACAAACCGATGCAGATGTGGCTAGTTTTGATGGAGGATTCGGTTCTGCATTACTAGCACGCCAAACCGGTCAGAAGCGTGCCCGGGAAATCTTCTTTCTTGGAAGAAATTATTCTGCTCAGGAAGCTTTCGAAATGGGAATGGTTAATGCTGTTATTCCTCATGTTGAACTCGAAGACACTGCCATAGAGTGGGCAAAAGAAATTCTGGGTAAAAGTCCTACCGCTATTAAAATGATTAAATTCGCATTTAATCTTATTGATGATGGATTGGTGGGGCAACAAGTCTTTGCAGGAGAAGCAACAAGATTGGCTTATATGACCGATGAAGCTGAAGAAGGTAAAAAGGCTTTTCTGGAAAAAAGAAAACCCGATTGGAGTAAGTTTGGTCGTTCACCTTCATAGTATTTTGACATGAATCAATCTGATTTTTTTAAGAAGATTAACATGTTTTACTTCGTTTTTTTGACGAGTATAATTCCAATAACTGCTATAGCGTACTTTTATAAAGATTTTTTAAACCTACAATTCAATGAAGCAACCATCTTCATTTTGGTATTACTCCCCGTAATCATTGGGGTATCCAATATTAGCTTGGGTTTCATCCTGTTCAATTATTTGACCGGAAAAGCATCCAATTCAGAATCTTTAGAAAAAAAATTACAAGCCTATCAAAACGCATTTATTATACGATCAGCCTGTATTGAAGGAGTTGCTTTATTAACAGCAGTATGCTTTGCTTTAACTTCTCAGGATTGGCTTTTAATATTTTCCGCTTCTCTTTTTGGACTGCTTGTTCTGTTGAAGCCATCAATTAAAGAGATCAAGATGAGGCTTAAATTAACACCCGAAGATTTGAATAGATTAGAAACTTTTTCTAACTAACTATTATTGAACCTTTGGTATTTTAGCTACTTCAACCCTGTATAAATCCCCATTCTCTTCAGCAATAATTAAATCTTCACCTGAAAAAGTAATAGACTCAACCTGCTTTACACCTCTGATTGGTTGCCAGTAAGTGTTCCCTCCAAAAAAAGTTTGACCTTCTTTCAGGTCAAATAACCAAATGCTCCTGTAAGTGAGAACAGCAAGTTTTGATTCATCAGGAGAAATATCGGCAGCAGTTACCTGGCCTTTGAATTTAAACGAAGAAATTTCGGTAAGAGTATTAACTTCATCTTCTACCGGGTTATCTAATCGCAATAGTTTCGCTTCTCCCCCGCTTTCATTCTTAGTAATAACATAAATCTTCCCAGACTTCATAAATACCGCTTCAGCATTGTAATTGTCTTCTAAGAATAAGCTTAGAATTCCTTCTCGCTCTGGATATTTAATTCGATATTCGGCTAGCACCTTTGCTTCATCCGCATCCGGATCCGGTTCTTCAATAATCAAAATTTTAAGATTATCTCTGCAATGGCAGTTATTGCCAAAGTCTGCAAGGATTAACGTCCCATTTTCACCTAAAGCGATATCTTCCCAGTCTTCGTTTTTTACCCCTTTAATTTCAGCTCCCTTATAGTCCTTTTTCTCTGATTTGATTTCCCCTTTTTCATTGATTGCATAAATATGATCTTTGGTTCCAGAATCTCCATGCACCCAATAGGTATCATCATATATTCTGCTTTTTACAATACCTGAAACCTCTTCCCGGGCAGGTTCATCAATCCGTTTATAAGCCTCTAACTTTAATGGCTTATCAGAAGATGATTGGGCGTAAACATGAAAATCATGAACAAAAAACAGTACAATCAGCCAAACGATTAATTTCAAAATGATGTATTCTTTAGTAATCTAAATTTGAGGATAAAATGGACATTCAACACGAAGAATCAAACACTAAAGGCGCATTCTTTATTGAAAAAGATGGTAACCGAATTGCTGAAATGACCTACTCTAAAAACGGAGACTACAGAATTATTATTGATCATACCGAAGTTTCTGATGCTCATAAAGGAGAAGGACTTGGAAAAGCCCTGGTTTTTCGTGGAGTTGAATATGCCAGAGAACATAATCTTAAAGTCCTGCCTCTTTGCCCGTATGCCAGAGTTGTATTCAGAAGGCATAAAGATGAATTTTCAGACGTCACCTGAAGAACACCGAACTCTGAATAAGGAACGTTGAATCTTCGAAGTTCAACGGTTCGATGTTCTCATGTTCATCAGCCAAATACATCTTTCATCTTAGAAAAGAAGCCTTTTTCCTCCTTTGTTTGATTGGAAGCATCAAAATTTTCTGCACCCTTTAAACTTTCTATTGCTTTCTTTTCTGAATCACTAAGTTCTCTCGGGATATATACATTCACCCGCACAAACTGGTCTCCTTCCCCTGAATTATTTAAACCAATGATTCCTTTTCCTCGCATTCGAAGTAATTTTCCGGGTTGTGTACCCGATTCAATTCTTAGCTTTGCCTTACCTTTCAGTGTAGGAACCTGTACTTCTGTTCCAAGAACAGCATCAGGAATACTCAGAGCTAAATCATAATAAATATTATTGCCTTCTCTGATGAAATGTTCATGCTCTTTTTCTTCAATAAGAACAATCAAATCACCAGCCTGACCTCCTCTTCGACCCGCATTCCCTTGTCCACGAAGAGTTATATAATTTCCATTTGATACTCCTGAAGGGATATTCACCTTAATGGTTTCCTCTCCTTTCATTCTGCCTTCGCCGGAGCAAGTTTTACATTTATTCTTAATAACGCGTCCATCACCCTGGCAAGTTGGGCAAGGCTGTTCGCTAACCATTTGGCCTAACATAGTACGTGTAACTTGCCGAACTGCTCCCATTCCATTACAAGTACCACAGGTTTCAAAATCAGAATCGGTTGCAGCGCCGGTTCCTGAACAGGTTTCACAACGTACCTGCTTTTTGACTTTTAGCTTTTTTTCGACTCCAAATGCAATTTCTTCCAGAGTCAAAGGCATCCTTATTTTCATATCAGAACCGGGAGTACCGGGCTGGCGTCTGCCTCTTGATCGGCTTCTTCCTCCACCAAAGATATCATCACCAAAAAATCCGCCTCCAAAAATATCTCCAAACCGACTGAAGATATCTTCCATATCAAATTCGACGCCACCGCCGCCGAATCCACCCTGGTTATTCAAACCAGCATGTCCATATTGATCATATCTTGCTCGTTTTTGAGGATCACGGAGTATTTCGTAAGCCTCAGCTGCTTCTTTAAACTTTTGCTCTGCATCAGCATCCCCTTTGTTTCTATCGGGATGATATTTCATGGCCTGCTTACGATAAGCCTTCTTTAATTCAGCTTCGCTTACACCTTTATCAACGCCAAGTATTTCGTAGTAATCTCTTTTACTCATGGATGACCTTATTCGCTTACAATTACTTTTGCGTGCTTAATCACTTTATTTCCAATTCTATATCCGTTTTCCAGTACTTGAAGTACTGTATCACTTTTAGTTTTCTTTTCCGGGGCTGGTTGACGAAGCATTGCATCGTGTAAGTTTACATCAAAGGGAACACCTGTCTGATCTATTGCTTCGACTCCGTACTTCGAAAGCACCTCTTCGAACTTGTTAGCTACAAGTTTCATCCCTTCTAAAAAACTATCCTCAATTTTGCTGGATTCAGATGCATCCAAAGCTCTTTTCATATCTTCAGAAATAGGAAGGAATTCTTCCAGTGCAGCTACCTTCGCATCTTCAAATAATGCGATACGCTCTCTTTGAACTCTCTTTCTGACATTTTCAAGTTCGGCGGCTTTTCTTAGTAACGAATCTTTAGCATCCGATAACTCTTTCTCTAGTTTTTCAATCAAAAGTGTCTGTTCATCTTTTTCGACTTCACTATCCTCAGAGCCTCTTGACACCTCTCCTTCTGAAGTTTCGCTCATGGGATCATTTTGAATTTCCTCTTCGGTTTCAACCGAAGCTTCCTGCACTTTTTCTTCTGCTTCTTTGATATTATCAGCGCTCATCTTTTTGAATAAATTAAATGTTCTTTTTTGTCCTCTAGCAAGCAAATATAATGCCATAGACTATCTGTAAAACCAGAATGACAAAGTTACCCATTTTCTACATTGATCATAAAAAAAGCCCTACACTTAAACTAAGTACAGGGCTTTAAATTAGAGGTTGTCAGAATTATCTGAACAACTGGTCAAATACGATAGATACGTAGTAGATACCACTCATATTTGGACCACCACCACTTAGAGTGTAAGTCTGGTTAGTAATATTAGATCCACCAACTTTTACAGTAGCATTGTAGTCTGACAGAGAATAGCTGACCTGAGCATCAATAGTTGAAACAGCATCTAAATCAACGCTGGCAAATGAAGATTCCCAACGGAAAGCATCCTGCCATCTGTAAGTTACATTGAATCCAACATTGTCAATCACTTCACGATTCCCAAAACTCATATTAATCTTATGCTTTGGAGTATTAAAGTCATTTTGGAACTCGTTGTCTAAACCACTTAATAACTCATTAAAGTTGTAGTTACCACTTAATTTATATCCTTGTGGTAAACTATACTCTAGTCCAAATACCGCACCATGAGCTGTTACACTCTCATCATTGTTGGTGTAAATCTGGAACGTATTCTGGAAATCACCTGAAAGTAGCGAAGCTACAACAGCTGCATCTCCCGGACCTCCTGTAAATGGACCTGAAGCTTTTCTTACTCTAATCTGAGTAATGAAATCATCATAAACATTGTAATAATAAGCGGCATCAACAAATAAGTTATCCCCTATTAACCCTTTATAACCAACTTCAAAAGCCTGAATTTGTTCAGGTTTTACGGCGTTATGAGTTGTATAAGGCACTAATAAAGTTGGGTTAGTTGCTCCGGCTAATACAGACTCAGAAAAAGCCTGAACCGATTCAATAGTGTACGTGTTTTCGGTAACTCCGTATTTATCCGCAAATCTTGGCAGACCACCAAGTAATCTGGCAGTGATCACATTTAAGTCAATGTATTGTCCCTGTGTAGTAGGATTTCTGAATCCAGTCTGGAAAGAAGCACGGATATTTTGATTATCAGCAATACCAATTACCGCAGAAATTCTTGGGCTGATCTGGCCGTCAAAGTTCTCATTCTTATCATAACGGATAGATGCAGAAAGCTTTAACATGTCATCCATGAATGACTTAGAACCTTGTAAGAATCCACCAAACTCGTTGATGTCTACTCCACCTGCATCATCAAAGATAGTACCATTAGATCTTAACTGGAACTGACGGAAGCTAACACCTGCAATCAGATCCATAAAATCAATTTCGTTCTTGAAATTATATTGACCTTCAGTATGGTAGAATTTTGATTTATCATCAAATAAAGCTCCATTAGGAATAGTTGCTCCAAGTGCATTGTCTACTGCTGTATTAAAAGCAGCTGTACCAGGTTGTAGTCTTGTAGCATCAGCTGTTCCTCTTGCAGCTGCATGGAACTGAGAAACTAATGCCGGATTAGACATAATCGCCTGAACAGTAGCAGCATTGTATGTTGGATCTCCACCCTGTGCTGTAGCAGCTGCTTGCAGAATACCACCCGCGAATACGGTTCCATAAGTTCCAAACCATGTACTACTTGGAGAAGCTTGTTCATTTACAGAAAAGCCTACGAAGTCAGCTATATATGAATCTCCAGAGTTTTCAAAAGTACCATAAGCTTTCACCAGGAAGTTATCCCCTTCCAGCTGAAGTTTATGCTGAGCAATACTGAAGTCAACAAGGCTATATCTTTGAGCACCTGTGTAAATAGAAGTACCAAATCCATAGTTAAAGCTATAGCTCAATTCTGCGTTATCAGTAATACGATAATGTAAAGAAGCATTCGTTTTTAGGTTCTCAGCACCATAATTAACTAAATAATGCTCATCATATCCTGTTCTGTTTACTGGCTGAGCGGGTAGAGAAGCAACATATTGCTCTGTTTCTGATTGTGGAACACCTGTTTGGGCAGAAAGTGCAGCAGCTAATTGACCACGAATTGTTGGATTAACAGCTAAAAGAGCGATGTTAAAAGAACCATCATCACCATATCTGTGAATACCATCGAAAGCAGGATTAGTTGAAAGACTTCCCTGAAGTCCGGCGTTTTTATCAGAGAAATTTGTTCCTCTCCAATCTTCTGCAGTCATGTATGATACATTGAACTTATATGCGAACTTATTATTTAATGCATTAGCATAACGAGCGGCAAATGTATACATCGGCTGTGGGCTATCAGGCTCTCCAACAGCAGCATCTCCATCTAAATGATTAACACCTGTTTTAAGCATAACACTTAATCCCTGGTATTGAAATGGATCTTTACTGTTTACAAGCAGGATACCATTGAAAGCATTAGGTCCGTATAGTGCAGATGATGCACCGGGAATGAATTCCACACTTTCAATATCAATTTCTGAAGGTCCGTTCAGGTTACCAATCGGGAAGTTTAAGGCAGGTGCCTGAGTATCCATACCATCCGTTAATTGTACCATTCGGGTATTACCAGTAGAATTGAATCCACGTGAATTGATGATTTGGAAATTGATACTACTTGCAGTCATATCAACCCCTTTAAGGTTAGCAATCGACTTATAGTAATCATCGGATGCGGTAGTTCTTACAGAAATAACATCCATTTTTTCAATTGTAACAGGAGCATCAATAATACTTTCTTCTACTCTGGATGCTGATACTACAACATCACTTCCCAAAATAGTTTGCTCAAGCAATGTAATAGTGATATCGGAAGTGTTAGCTGAAGTGATATCAAGTTCCTGGCTTTGAAAACCAACTGCTGAAAATTGAAGAATTAATGGGGGGTCCTGACGAACGGTTAGTGTAAATCGTCCATCTGAATCGGTTGGTGTACCAACAATAGTACCTTTTACAACTACACTTACACCCGGTAATGGTTCACCTTCTGAATCGATTACCTGACCTGAAATGGTAGTATTATTTACTTTATCAGATGAAAAAGCCTTGGAAGGCGCAATACCTATTAATAGCATTGCCAGGCTTAAAAACGAAATAAGCCGAATCTGTTTACTCATAGTCTGATCCTGTTTGATTGATATTATTATTTAAATTCGCTGCGATATACCTCAATACCCATACCTGTTCCTTTGCCGATATGGTTTTATCTTCACAAAGAAAAGTTTGTTTTGGGGATAATGCAAGCGCTTCCATAGTTTTTTTTATAACTCCAAAACTTAAAGAAATTCAGCCTTTTGTATGAATTTTATTTTCCAAAAAAATCGTGTATCTACTCCCTTTAACAATTTAAAACTGTATCAAGTGACACCACTAAGAATTACTAAGATTTCTCTCGTTTTCATTCTTTTTTTAAGCTTTTGCTCTTCATCACCTCAAAGAAGTTCTTCCATTGAAAACACTCCTATTCAAATTAAATACCTAGCCTTGGGCGATTCTTATACTATAGGAGAGTCTGTTGCAGATTCATTGAGGTGGCCTGTTCAGCTATCAGACTCCCTTTTCAAGTCGAATATCAGTGTCTCAGAATTAAAAATTATAGCTACAACTGGCTGGACTACGGCAGAATTACAAGCGGGTATTGAAAAAGAAGTTTTAAACACTCCTTATGATTTAGTCTCTCTTTTAATTGGAGTGAATAACCAATACCGGGGCTATGATATTGAAATTTATAAAACTGAGTTCCGCAAATTATTGGAGCAATCCATCCAATATGCGGGTAATGATCGTACTAAAGTTTTCGTAGTTTCAATTCCAAATTATGGAGTAACACCATTTGGGCAGTCCCGTGGGGAAGATAAAATCAGGCAGGAATTATTGGGATATGATGCAATAGCCGAACAAATTTCTTCAGAGTATGGAATTCCTTTTGTTAATATCACTCCGATATCTGAAGGCGCCAAAACTGACCCATCACTAATTGCAGAAGACCAACTTCATCCTTCCGGTAAAATGTATTCTCTATGGGTTCAGGAAATGCTTTCTACTGTTGTTTCTTTGATTGAGCAATAGATTCCTGTAAACCAAGTTTATGTATGTACATTTAAATTTATGGAGAGCAACATGAAACAACTATTCATTCTTACATTCCTTTTTTTTGGGATAGGATGCGCAACACAAGCGCAACAAATCGGTGATTCTCAGAAGAAAATATCTATTAACATGACAGCTTCAGAAGCCGTTGAAGCAGATCTGGTCATATTTAATATCAATATCAACGCTGAGGGAAAAAGTCCCCAGGAAGCTTTTCAGATTCATAAACAAAGAGAAGAAGTACTCGCCGGATTGTTAAAAAAATTCGATATAAAAGAAGAAGACATCAAGTTTCTACCTGTTCGAATGAACAAGCGATATTCGAATGACCGAAACAATCAGATAACAGTAACCAATCAACAAGTGTCCGTTACATTTCGTGATTTTGATATTTACGAAGAAATCCAGCTCACTTTAATCGAAAATAATTTTGATAACTTTAATGGAAGCTTCTCCAGTACTATGATATCTGAAGGAAAAGAGAAAGCTTTGGTTTCTGCCATTCAGGCTGCTAAAGAAAAAGCCACTTTGATTGCAAGTGCATCAGGAGTGGACTTGGGAACTATCATCAATATTTCTTATTCGGATTACACGGTTACTCCTAGGAGTAGTTCGGGAAGATTTGATCTTATGGAACAATCTTCCGCTTCAATGATGGACTACAATCAAATAGTAAATGTAACTGCTACTATATCCATTGAATTTTCAATTGCAGACTAGTCAGGTTGAGCGGCATTAATAACTTCAAAAAACTGGCGGGTTTTATCTAATCCGTCAGTTCCATTTATTTCCGCATACCAGTATTGTTCAACCCTTCCTCCCTGCATAAGTAATTGCATGGTTCCCTGACTTTTATGTTCTGCGATCACCCAGTTTGTAATAATGTTGTAATCCAATCTGTCATCGAACCCAAACTTTTGATTTCTGTCAAACTCAAAGATTACATTGGGAAGTACTTTAGTTATGGGATATCCTTCCAGCATCTCAAAATCCAATCCTTCCTGCCCTTCCCTTTTATTCCATGAGGGTAATGCAATCGGACGATTGTCAGGATCCATTGATTCAATTGCCTGCAATGCCATAATTGTAGCGACATTATGATGGCCGTGATTTCCGTTGAATGGCAACATCATAAATACAAAATCATACTTCTCTTTTTCAATGATAGATGTTAACCGTTCCAGGATCGGTGGTGTATCCCATTTTTCGAGTGTTTCCTCAACATCCTGTGTGTAGTAAAAATCCTGCTGATCAAAGAAAAAATAATTTCTGATTCCAACAACATCCCCTCCCGCCATCAATTCTTTTTTTCTTATTCCGGGTAAATAGTCACGTCCTGTTTCCTCTTGATCTAACTCTTTACCATAAACATAATTTCCAAGTGTGGAATATTTATACCCTCCTTCTCCATTGGTCATTAGTGCTAGATCAACAATGCCGCCTAAAAGTTTAGTAGTCTTCCAAACAGTAACAGAAAATAAGGCATCATCATCTGGATGAGCAGTTACAAGAAGAATTTTGGGTTGGTAGTCAAGCTCTTGTGAAATTCCTTGAACGGAATACGATACCAGAAATAATAAAAACAACTTTTTCATTAATACAACAATTATGAATTATGAGTTTTGAATTTGAGATACTAATTCAAAATCCATAATCCGAAATTCATAATTTATTTTTTTAAAACCGGGTATAACGATTCCCAAACAGTGTTAGCAACTATTCGATGTCCGGCTGCATTAGGATGGATTTGATCTGCCTGCATGTACTCATCTCGTCCTCCAACTTTATCCAGAATTAATGGAATCAGCGGAATTTCATTGGATTCGGCCAGGTCGGGGTATAAATCCTGAAATTCACGAGTATATTCAATCCCCAAATTAGGAGGCACCTGCATTCCTGCAATCAGAATTTCCATATCCGGATTATTTGCTAATGCCCTGTTAATAATTTGTTGAAGGTTCTCTTTGGTTGAAGAAAGATCAATCCCCCGCAATCCATCATTACCTCCCAGTTCAAGAATCATGATGTCTACTTTTCGTTGCAGAACCCAATTAATCCTTCTTAGTCCTCCTGCGGAAGTCTCACCGCTTAATCCGCCATTAATGACGGTATAATTTAGTCCGAGTGAATCAATTTTTTCCTGTATCACAGCTGGAAAAGCCTGACTTGGATCTACACCAAGTCCTGCAGTAATACTATCGCCAAAGATCAGAATAGTTTTCTTTTCCTGAGCTATGGCAGATGTTGTAAGTAGTAAAAAAAGTAAAAGTAGTCGTTTCATAGTTCATTTTTTGATGCTAACCGTGTTAGCTTGTACAGGATTCCATTAAACCTAAACAAAACACTTTTTAAAACGTAGATTTTAAGGTTTTAGTCGGAATGAAATTGAGGTTCCCGTCGGTTACACTATCAAGTTTAAAAAAATATTTTTCATTGTGTCCAGCATACTTACTGTAAATAGTCTCTCCAGAGAATTTAAAAGCGGTTCAAAAACTTTAACCGTTGTAAATAACATTAATTTTGAAATAGAAGAAGGAACTTCCTGTGCAATTGTAGGCCCTTCCGGAAGTGGAAAAACAACCTTACTAGGTCTTTGCGCAGGACTGGATCGTCCGACCTCGGGTGAAGTTATTCTTAAAGGGGTGAACTTGAACCCACTAAATGAAGATCAAAGAGCAACCGTAAGAAATCAACATGTAGGTTTCGTCTTTCAAACGTTTCAGTTAGTTCCAACCCTTACCGCAATTGAAAATGTAATGGTACCACTTGAACTTCGTGGCGAAGCAACAAAAGCTGTTCGCGAGAGAGCTAAACAGTTATTAGAAGAAGTTGGGTTAGGAGACCGGACTCATCACTACCCTACTCAGCTATCCGGGGGAGAGCAGCAACGTGTAGCTATTGCAAGAGCCTTTATTAACGAACCTAAAATATTATTCGCAGACGAACCTACCGGAAACCTTGATACCGAAACCGGAGAGTACATCGAAAAATTGATATTTGATTTAAATGAGAAACAGCAAACTACCTTAGTTCTTGTTACACATGACCTTGAGTTAGCAGATAAATGTGATCGTATTATCAAAATCAAGAATGGAAAAGTGGATGAAGACATATTCACTTCAAATAAAGAGGTAGTATCTTAATGGGTTGGTCGTGGGTTTTTAAAATGGCTTGGAGAGATTCCCGCTCTAATCGCCGGAAATTATTTTTATATATGGCTGCTATTATCGTTGGAGTTGCAGCCCAGGTAGCAATTACTTCTTTCAGAGTAAATTTAAATTCCAGTATTGATGAACAGGCAAAAGAACTTCTTGGAGCAGACTTAGAAGTTGAAAGAAATGCTGAGTTTCAGCCGGAACTACAGGCATATTTGGATTCAATCAGTGAAGATCAATCCAGAATGCTTGCTTTTTCTTCCATGGCTTTATTTCCAAGAACAGGAGCAATGCGTCTTTCCCAGATTTCTGCAATGGAAGATGGTTTCCCATTTTATGGAGTCATAGAAACTAATCCACCTGATGCTGCATCCAGATATTTAGAAGAATACGGTGCGCTTGTCGACCAAACCATACTTACACAATTTGAACTGAAGCCGGGCGATTCTGTTAAGGTAGGATTCCTCACATATGAAATTATTGGAGGAATCGTTGAAATTCCCGGTCAATCGATGGCTACAACCTTTTTAGGTCCAAGAGTGCTTATCCCATTAGAAGGGGTAGAAGATACCGGATTACTGGAACGGGGAAGTCGACTCGAATATAAAAACTATGTTAAGTACAAAGATTGGGTTGAACCTATTGTTGTTGATAACCAGCTGGACGCAATGAATGATACCCTCAACTTCCGGTATGATGATATTGCTGAACGTCAGGAAGAAGTTGGTGAGGCGATTTCAGCTCTTTCAAACTTCTTAAACATGATAGGTTTTATCGCTTTACTGCTTGGAGGAATTGGTATTGCAAGTTCCATATTTGTTTACATCCGTCAGAAGATAAATACCGTTGCAGTATTACGTTGTGTTGGAGCTTCTTCAAACCAGACAATGGCTATTTATTTAATTCAAGCTACTGCTATGGGTTTCGTAGGAGCTGCAATTGGTGCTTTTCTTGGCACTATTGTTCAGCTATATCTTCCAGTACTTGTTGGCGATTTCATTCCTGTTGATATCGATTTATTCATTTCATGGGGTTCCATTTTAATTGGATTAGCTACTGGAGTAGCCATTTCTATTGTTTTTGCACTATTCCCACTTCTTGCTGTAAGAAAAATTTCTCCACTCTTTACACTTCGTTCGGCCGAAGTAAATCTTTCAAAGTTATTAGGAGTATTTACCAGAATTGGACTATTCATAGTAATTGGAGCAGCGATTACCGGATATGCGTGGCTTATGCTGGGCGAATTACCTGCTGCCATTTTCTTCACGCTGGGTTTTGCATTTTGTTTGCTTTTGCTAGCGGGATTTTCAGTGTTAGTAATGAAAGTTTCACGCAAATTTATGCCTTCTGGTTGGAGCTATGAATGGAGACAAGGATTATCCAATCTTTACCGACCGAATAATCAGACCAGTACCCTCCTTCTTACTTTTGGTCTTGGGGTTACATTAATCAGCTCTTTGTATCTCACACAAGATATGCTTCTTGGAACAATCAATTTTGAAGGTGAGGATGAACTTCCTAATCTGGCTATGTTTGATATTCAATATGACCAGAATCCAGGAGTTAATCAGATTATTGAAGATAATGGACTGGAAATCATTCAAAACGTTCCAATTGTAACGATGAAATTACAATCTATTCGTGGACGTTCTGTAGATGAGATTCTTTCAGATACCAGTAGAAATGCTCGTAGATGGGCTCTTACCCGGGAATACCGGTCTACTTACAGAGATTCGTTAGTATCCACTGAAAAGCTGGATTCAGGTAAATTTGTCGGTAACGTACCAGACCTTAGCAACCCCGTTCCAATTTCAGTAGAGCTTGGTTTGATGGATGATTTGAATGCTGAAATTGGTGACACCATAGTTTGGGATGTTCAAGGAATCCCTATTGAGAGTTATATTTCCAGCACCCGAAACGTGAATTGGCAAACTCCTCAACCTAACTTTTTTGTCGTTTTCCCAACCGGAGTACTGGAACCGGCTCCTCAATTTTTCGCCACTACCGTTCGTACCCCAGATCGTGAGGCTTCGATAGCCTTACAGCAACAAATTGTTCAAACATATCCCAATGTTTCTGCTATTGATGTAGGGTTAATCATCAATACAATAAGGGAGTTTCTGGACAGGGTCACATTTGTAATCCAGTTTATCGGTTTATTCAGCATCATAACAGGATTAATTGTACTTGCAGGTTCCGCTGCCACAAGTAGATTCCAACGAATTCGTGAGGCTGTTCTGTTAAGAACTTTGGGAGCCAAACAAAACCAGGTTGTTAAAATTCAGATTATTGAATACGCTATCCTGGGTGTTATGGCAGCTTTGATTGGATTGATCTTATCTGTTGGAGCGAGCGCACTTCTGGGATACTTTTATTTCGATATCGAGTTTGTACCTAACTTTGTAATTCTTGGAGCAGAAGTCGTAATCCTTGTTATACTTGTTCTGGCAATTGGTTTAGTTAACACAAGAGGAATTCAGGAAAAATCCCCTTTAGAAGTTTTGAGGGCTGAAGGTGTTTGAAACTTAATAAGAAGATCACCTTCCATTAATATCAGGAACATATGTTAGTGAGATTAATTCAACTAAGAAATCTAAACTAACATATCGTTATGAAATCTATTTCAATTAAATTATTCACATTAATTTTAGCTGCTGCGCTAACTGTATCCGCATGCGATTCTTTAAGTAAAACGGCGAAAGGTACCGCAATTGGTGCTACTGCCGGAGCACTTGCGGGTGCAATTATTGGTAAAGCTGCCGGAAACACGACTACGGGAGCAATTGCAGGAGCTGCAGTTGGTGGAGCAACTGGAGCAGCGATTGGTAATTACATGGACCGCCAATCAAGAGAAATGGAAGAAGATCTTGAAGGAGCAAAAGTTGAGCGTGTAGGTGAAGGAATTAAAGTTACTTTCGACTCAGGTATTTTATTTGAAGTGAATTCGTATCAATTAAGTGAACAATCGAAAGAAGAAATAGCCAAATTATCTGAAATTCTTCAAAAGTATGAAGATACCAACATCATGTTTGCTGGTCATACCGATAACACCGGAACTGAAGAATATAATCTAGAGCTATCAGAAGAGCGTGCAAAAGCAGTTGCTGAATATGCAGCATTTACCGGAGTTGATGCAACCAGAATGACAATCACAGGGTACGGTGAGTCTGATCCTATAGCTGATAATTCTACAATTGATGGTCGTGCTGAAAATCGCCGTGTTGAAGTTGCTATCTGGGCTAATGACAAACTGAAAGAGGCAGCAAAGAAAGGCGAAATCGAATAAATTTATTGCTCTTCTTAAATCCCTGCGCATTGTTATGTGCAGGGATTTTTTTTATCTACCTACTCAATCTAATTAATAGAGTATGAGTCTTAGAAAGAAAATCATCCCAAAAAAAATCCAATCAGTAATTTTCAATAAAAAAGTTGGTAGTGCGCCGGGTACTCTTACTCATATTGGAGCTAAGAAAACTGAGAAAGTAACTATTGAGATCCATGATTATGGAACTGATCACCTGGAAGAAAAACTTATTGATTCGGTAGAAGAATGTCGCCCGTATGTTGATACATCTAACCCTACCTGGGTTCAGGTTAAAGGGCTTCATGATATTGAGAAATTAAAAGATCTCTGGGATGAATTTAACTTCCACCCTCTTATTCAGGAGGATATTCTTAATACAAATCAGCGCCCTAAAATCGAGGACTATCAGGAACAGATCTTTGTCGTTCTAAAGATGATATATATCGAAGATGATCAGCTTTTTCAGGAACAGGTAAGTTTGGTTTTTTCGGATAAATTCATCTTTTCATTTCAGGAGTCAGAGCGCAAACTTTTTATTCCGGTCAGAGAACGTTTGAAAGTTGAGAATACACGCATGAGAAAAGGTGGGCCAGATTACATGGCCTATGCCTTAATGGACGTTATTATTGATTATTACTTCAACGCCCTCGATGAGATAAATTCAAAAATTGAAGGTATTGAAGAAATCTTATGGTCAAACTCTGATACTGATACTCTTGCAGATATCCATCAATCAAGGAGGATGTTAATTCAGTTTAGAAAAAGTGTATGGCCAATCAGAGATAGTATTAATTCGTTATTGAGAGATCAATCACCCTTAGTTGCTGAAGAAACAAAGCTTTTTATCAGGGATGTGTATGATCATGTAACTCAGATTATTGACAACCTGGATAATAACAGGGAAATAGTTTCTGGTTTACATGATATGTATATGACTAATATCAGTAATAAAATGAATGAGGTAATGAAGGTACTTACCATTATTGCCACCATTTTTATTCCCCTCACTTTTATAGCTGGTATTTATGGTATGAATTTCAGTTATATGCCCGAATTAAGCTGGAAATGGAGTTATCCCATAGTTTGGGGACTTATGATCATTGTCACAATCGGAATGATTTTTTACTTCCGAAAGAAAAAGTGGCTATAAAAAAAGAGAAGACCTCGATCAAAAGGCCTTCTCTTAAAACTAACTACGGAGGTTTTGGGGATTATCAATCGTAATCATTCTAAAACCTATATTTGAATCCAACCATGAAGTTTAATCGACTTATGGTTTCATCGATACTCTCAAATCTCTCTTGACCAGATTGAGAGTCGAAGTATTCATATAGTACAGAACGATCGTTCCATCTGGTATATTGCGAAGTAATATCCAGATAGAGTTCTCTTGATAAAGGAATCCCCAAACCTCCTGATAAAATATATTTATCCGCTGTATAACTTGAGCTTTTTCCTGGTAGAAATCCGAATCCTCCTCTGAGCTCAAACCCTGTTTTAGATTGATATTTAAAACCAGCTTTTAGGTTGGTGACCAAATTGTAATCTGCATTTACAACACTATCAAAAACAGCCTCTTGTTCCCTTAAATTTGCAACTGCTCTGAATTCAAGATTATTATCTCTTGTTAGGTTAATACTGGTACTTCTATAATCTATTAATTCAATCGAAGAGGAAAGTGTGAATCCATTTAAATCCTCCAAAGCTAAACCCAGACTTAGCTGTCCGGGTTGACGGATTGAATAACTAAACTCACCGGAATAGCTATCCCCAAAAGGAGTTCTACCATCATCCAAATTTGTAATTATTTCCGAATAATAATCTTCTGTAATAACAAATTTGGTGGGAAGCAGAACACTGGCACCAATATTTACATTAGGAAATAGCTTATAAAGTAAACCGGCTCTTACATTTGTTCCTACAATCTCAGAATTGAATTCATCTTCCAAAGAAATATCAGCGATATCGGTCCCCCCGTTTCCTTCACTATCGGTATCAATGAAATCTCCATCGTATGCATCTCGGGTATCTCTTTCCAAAAAAAATCGATTATAAGAAAAATTACCATAGGTAACCCCTAGTGAAGCTCCCAAGAATAAATTCTTCTGAAGCTCAGTAGCCATAAAAATAGAGTATTCTCCAACGGAGCCCCTTTGTTTTATTTCTGCTTGTTGCTGAATTCCCGGAAAAGTAGCGGGGGTAAATCCTATCCTGAAAATTGATTCAAGTGTGGTTTGTTCATCATTGGCATAATCAATTGCATAGGCTTCAAAAGCTATATTATTGTAGTCACTGCTTTCATTTTTAAAAACATCAGTAATCGTACTGGTTTCATTATAGCCACTTAGAACATTCGTTCTGTTAATCTGGGTATTTAATGTATACCCGCCCCCTACTACTAAACTCCCCTGGTTGGTTGGTACTGAATAAATCAACCCAATATTTCCAAATTGTGACCTATTATTATCAAAAGAAGAGCTATTCCCTAAATACGAACTGCTTTGTTCGTCATAGTTTGAAATAAAACTTGTATTGAAATAGCTTTTATTGATTAGCGCCATACTTGCAGGGTTATCCAAAAAGCTTCCAAAACCATTCTGTACTGCTACAGATGGTAGTACACCTGCATTCGCATCACCATTTACATTTACAGTTGAAAGCTGTTGTGCAATACTTGAATATCTAACGGGATTCTGTCCGTCCTGCCCCATTATAGTGGCAGGAGTAAAAACCCCTGCCATTAAGAGCATCATAATCAGTCTCTTCATTATTTTAAAAAATAAGCTGTGGATGATGATTAGTTATTCTTTCCTCTTTTTGATCGGCTTGAAGAACCAGAGGATCTGGTTCCGGAAGAAGACCTTGAAGACGAACTGCTTCTTTTAACATTAGAGGATGAAGACCTTGAAGATGTACTACTTCTTTTAACCGTGGTACTTCTTGAATTTGAATTAGAAGATCTTGATCTAACATTTGAATTAGTTCCTCTTGAAGAACTATTAGTTCGAACTCTTGTTCCGTTTGTTCTAACTGAACTTCTACCTGAATTATTAGTTCTTACAGAAGATCTGCCATTAGAAACAGAAGAGCTGTTACTCCGGCTTCTGGTAGTTCTAACACTTCCTGAAGATCCGTTAGAATTTGATCGCCCAGTACTTCTTACTACACCAGAACCCCTGTTTGATGATCTGGAACGATTCACTGATGAACTATTACCAGATGATCTTCCTGTTCTTCGGACAGTAGATGAACCATTATTAGACCCGCTTCGTGTTCGACTAACAGTGCTTCCTGTTGACCGACCAGTACTATTGCCACTCGTTCTGCCTGTATATCTTGATCCTCTGGTAGTATTTGTATTAGTTCGCTTAGTAAGAGCGGAACCACTATTCCTTCCTGTTCTGGAAATAGAAGTATTACCGGAATTACTACTACCTGAACGAGTTCTTGTTCCAGAGGTAATTGCATTGTTACCATTTCCTTTACTGTAAAGTCCGGTACTTCTTGGTCTGGAGGATCTGGTAGTCGTTCTGGCATAATTATTATAAACAACTACGGTAGGATGATAATATCCCCATCCTCCCCAGCCGTAATAACCATAGTCGTAGTAATCCCAATAATGAGGATATCTGTACCAATGGTATCTGCTACTGGCATACCAATAATCATTCCAGCCATATCCAAAATGAAAACTTACCCAAGGTCTGAAGTGCGTGCGGAAATGAATGGATGATCTACCGTAATATCCTCTGTAATAGCTATAGTCTGACCAGCTATATGAATCATATCTTCCGTCCCAATAACCTTCATCATACCCATCATCGTATCCTTCCCAATACATACGGTCGGCATAATTATCTTTATACCATTGCTCAGTTTCATAATCTTTGTAGTAAAAATCTGAATATTCTTCATCCTCAGAGTAAACTGGATTTTCCTCGTAATACTCTTCATCATAAACAGGATCAGAAGCAGCTGTATATGCTTTTGCTGTTTGTTCTTCATCACTCCAGTTATATCCTGCCTGTGCATTTTCATCATCATCTCCCCATGAATAGTATGTGTCTGAAACCGGGGCGTTCGTTCTGGAAAATCCGTCAGTTGCCTGAAGTTGAGTGTAGCACCCAGTTAGAAAAAGAGAAAGGGATGCGATGGTTAGGTTGAGAATGTTTTTAAAAGCTTTCATAACTGATCCTGAGAACATTATTTAAAGTTACTTCTTAAACATCAATTAATTCCAAAACATTAAATATAACATGATAATGTTAGGATGAATTAAATCTCTCCTCTTAACGATTTTGCAATAACCTCGGCCTTAGAATTAACGTGCAGTTTCTTGTAGATATTACGAATATGAGCCCTAACGGTATCTATTGAAATATCAAAACGATCGGCAATCATTTTATAGCTTAAACCGTCAACCAATCCATTCACAATATCCTGCTCTCTGGAAGTAAGCATGCTATCTTCGTTTTTCTTAGGTGCCTGATCATTAAAATGAGTAATCACTTTTCTGGCAATTTGGGGAGACATTGGTGCTCCACCTTTAAGAAGCGTTTCAATTGATTCTTTTATCTCAGGAAGTGAAGTATGCTTTAGTAAATAACCGGAAGCACCTGCTTTCAAGGAATCAAAAATTTTATGTGAATCATGATAAACAGTAAGCATAATTATATCTATGTCTGGGTATTTAGATTTAATGATTTCCATCCCTTTAATACCAGACATTCCTGGAAGTTGAATATCCATCAGAAGTACATCCGGGTTTTGATGATCTTCTAAAAACTCCAGCATTTCTTCTACGGTGTCGGTTGCTACCGGGCAATCCATTCCTTCCTGCATATCCAGGTAACGCTGAATAAGGTCTCTGATTTTTTTGTTGTCTTCTACAATCCCAATTACTGCCATGATAATCTCCGCTATTAATTCAGTTTACCCTTGAGGATAACTGTAAATCCATTTTCGTCTTCAAAGTTGAAATTTCCACCAATTCTTTGCGCTCGCATTTCCATGTTACGCAAACCATGTCCGGTTTTCTTTGTTCCTTTCCCGGTATCTCCATTATCGTAAATTTTAAACTCATACTCTCCATTTTTTGATTCCATACTAACTTCAACTTCATTTCCATTGGAGTATTTTGCAATATTATTTACTGCTTCCTTAAATATCAGATATAAATTCTCTTTAACTGATACCGGAAGTTTATTCTCCATTTTCAGTTCTTCAAAATCATAGCTAACCCTGAAATTCTTGGGTTCCAGAACATTGATTATATAATCCTGCATCCTGTCTGTGAGATCACCTAAGGTGTCATTACGGGCGTCTATTGACCATACTATATCGTCTAAACTCGTTACAACATGTCGACACTGTTTCCCAATCTGATTTAATGATTTTTTGAATTCCGGCTCTGCATGACTTGCCTGAAGGAAATCAGATTGCAGGGCTATTTCGGTAAGACTAGCACCCACATCGTCATGCAAATCACTTGCAATTCTAACTCTCATACGTTCTATATCTACCATTTTCATAATTTGGTAATTACGATAGAAGAGTGAAATGATACCAACAATCACAATAACAACTATAGCCAAAAACCACCAAGTCATCCAGAATGGAGCGTTTACTTTAAACCTCATTGTAGCAACTTCTTCACTCCATATTCCATTCGAATTTCTTGCATGTACTCTGAACGCATAATCTCCGGGAGGTAAAGAAGGGTATCTTACACTTCTTGCAGTTGTTTGTTGCCACCCGGGATCAATTCCACCATTCATTCTATACTCATAAATCACCTGATTTGGAGCAGTAAAGTTTAAACCGGCATAGGTTATTTCTATATAATTTCTGTTGTGTGATAACTCAAACCCTCCCTTATAAAAATGATTTCCTGCTGCATTAAAATCAGTAATATGAACCTTAGGTGGCACCTGATTACCGTAATAAGCTTCTGGATTGAAGTGGCTAACACCCTCAACACTTCCAAACCAAAAATGACCTTCTTTATCCTCATAAACAGCCCCAAGGTTCATTTCATCAGAGATTAGCCCTTGCTCTCTGCTTAATGTTTGAATTGCTCTTTCTTTTTCAGACGTGTCTTCACTGTATAAAAGTTGAATATCTATCCTTGCGATACCTTTATTTGTTCCAACCCAGAAAAATCCATTTCTATCCTGAGATATAAAGTAACAAACGCGACCAGGTAAGCCATCATCCAGAGTAATATCTATAAACCGAACGCCATCAAACCAAGCGATACCTCCAAAAGTGGATATCCATATTGTCCCACTTTGATCTTTCATAATAGACATTACCTGAACATTTGGTATTCCCTCTTGAATTGAGAAATTCTCAATTCCATCGTCTGATATTTTTGAAACACCACCGTACGTCGCTACCCAGATATTTCCGTCATTATCTTCAATAGAGCGTCTTGTATTATTACTTGCCAGTCCCTGTTCTTCGGTAATATTAACATAGCCACCATCAGAAAATTTAATAACTCCATCATCTTCAGTACTGACCCAATAATCACCGGATGAGTCTTCCATTATATGTCGGATTTTCCTGAATGGGAATTCATCTTCATCTAATATATTTACTTTGCCATCTTTTAGATAGGCTAAGCCATCTCTCATTCCAATCCAAAAACGGTTTTTTGAGTCATTAGTTATATAATAAATACGATCATCAGGAAGCCCGTTTTCTGTATTCAAGTAATTGAAAGAATTGTCCTCCAATGACATCATTCCACCCCCAAAAGTAGAAATCCAAAGTTTACCATCTTCGTCTTCTGCGATCGAAGTTACCAGGTCATTGGAAAGTCCTGATTCTGTACTGTAATTCTGGAAATAATCTCCTAAAAAAAGACTAACACCTCCACCATATGTGCCAAACCAAATATTTTTCTCTCTGTCAATTAAAGAAGACTGTATGATATTATTAGACAACCCCTGTTCGAGGAAATAATTTTTAAAATTTCCATCCTTTAATTGACTAAGTCCGTTTTCTGTACCAACCCAAATTGATCCATCTTCAGCAATAGAAATATTCAGCGTTTTAGGATCGCTAATACCTTCTCTAATTCCATAATTCTGAAAAGTGTTTCCATCAAATTTAGATATACCATTTCTCGTTGCAATCCAGATATTTCTGTTTGTGTCGATTTTCACATCTCTGGTTCTGTTTTCTGGTAATCCATCATCAACAGTAAAGTTCCTCAAATTACCGTTTGAAAGTCTTGTCAGTCCTCCCCTGGTAGCAAACCATAAATCACCATTTTCAGATTCTGCAATCGCTCTAATCTGGTTACTCAAAAGACCTTGTGAGGTAGAATATAATACCAGTTCATTTTCACTGATATAATGCCAGACACCGTTTCCATCAGTTCCAAACCATAAGTGACCATTTTCATCTTCATGAATACTTGTTACTTCGCTATTTTGCAATGCATTTAAGTCTTCAGAATAATAAATACTATCTCCTTCCATATAATTAACTCCTGAAGAAGTCCCAATCCAGAGTCTACCATTTTCTGACTGATGCAACGAAAGTATTTTGTTATGATTTAAACCACTTTCTTCAAAGAAATGATCAAAATCAATCCCATCGAAACGATTTAACCCAAAGCCTGTTGCAAACCATAAATATCCATCATCATCTTGAAGAACATCATAAACTACTGATTCACTTAGTCCATTCTGAATAGAATATGTTCTGAAAGGATAAGTTTGAGAAACCACACCCGGTATATATCCAAACAAAAACAGTAGAAGTAAAAAGAAAAATTTTTGCATGATCAGAATGTAACGCAAAATCTTAGAGAATAGTAGGATTCTGAGCTAAGCTTTATATTCTAATTACATTTTTCAAAAAGTAGTATGAATGAGCGAAAAAAAGCATAGTAAAAAAAGTACCTCACTTGATGTTGTTACGAAATCAGGTTCTTCTCCTGAAATTATTTCTCTTCTGCAACAAACAGTATTTGGCACAAAAGGAAAAGTAAGGTACAGGCAAAAACATATTGCTGAAGGAATGAAACATCAACCTAATCTTGAGTTCATTCAAATTCAGAAAGGGAATAGAATTTTAGGTACAACCGGAGTGGTAAGTAGAATAACGTCAGGTCTCAATCATGAATTTAAAAGTTTATATGTACGATATCTTTCTGTGAATAACCCATTTCGGAAAAATCAGAAAAAAAGATTGGAGAAGTCATCTGTCAAAAAAAATCGTACAAGTAATACACTAAAGAAACTTATTGGTGACCAAATAACGAATCATTTTGAAAAACCTGTTTTCGACACCAATGAAAAGGCTTCTTTTTATGCCTTTGTTGAATCCGAAAATTATAATTCGAAAGAGCTCTGCATAAATATGGGATTCTATCCAACCCGAAAAATTAGCACGTTATTATTTAGCCGTTTTTCTCCTAACACTTCAAATGCCGTCTCTAAAAATACAGTAAATGAACAACCATTGATCAAAGATCAGTTAGCCTCATTTTATAATCAACACACATACTATTTTGAAGACCGGTTATTTGAATCAGGCTCTTATTACGTCAAAAAAAGAGGCGATCAGATTATTGCCGGAATACGATGTAAGCCTGTAAACTGGGAAATTGTAGAAGTTCCTGGATTTAGTGGTTTTCTGATGCAAAATGTACTGCCCTACCTCCCTTATACTAAAAGGTTGTTCAATCCCAAGAATCTGAATTTCCTTGGTTTTGATTATGCTTTTGGGAGTTCGAAAGACATTCTGGAACTCATGGAGCATTGTTGTGCAGTAACTGGTATTTATATGGGTATGTTCTGGGGTGATATTGAAACTCCTTTAATCATGGATTTAAAACAATCGGGTAAGCTTGGGTTTATTCACACATTAAATGGAGATGTAACCGCCGAAGTAATGCAACGATTTATAAATCTATCAGATGCAGAAAAAGACACGCTTCTCTCAAAACCTGTTTTTGTTTCTGCACTGGATATGACCTAAGATTTCAACTTTTTGCAAAAAGTTTTGGTTCTGATGATCATATTATTTCGTAAATCAAAACTTCCTCATCTTTTATCATGACGAAAAACGTTTCCCGCAAAGAGTTTTTAAGAAAAGCAGGAATTACACTTACCGGTCTGCCTGCTCTGGCCTCATTTGGCTTTCCTAATATCATCCTTCCAAAAAAGAAAGATAAAATCGGTGTAGCTTTGGTCGGATTGGGAAGATATAGTAACGGTCGTCTGGCTCCCGGACTTCAATTAACAGAACATTGCGAACTAAAAGGTATTGTGACCGGAACTCCAAGTAAAATCCCTGTTTGGCAGGAACGCTATAACATTCCTGATAACAATGTATATAATTACGAGACTATGCATGAAATCGCCAATAATGATGATATTGATGTTGTTTATATCGTCTTACCTACCGGACTTCATGCTAAATATTCCATCATTGGCGCAGAAGCTGGTAAAAATGTCTGGTGTGAAAAAAACAGTCGAAGACTGTCAGGCAATAATTGATGCCGCTTCTAAAAATAACGTATTTCTTTCTATTGGATATCGGTTACAGCACGAACCTAATAATCAGAAAGTCATAGAATACACCCGGAATAAAACATATGGAGAGATCCAGGAAGTTAAAACCGGGGCTGGTTATAATGGAAGGCATGGTGAAGGAAACTGGAGAAGAAGTGCAGAACTAGGTGGTGGAGCACTATATGATATGGGAGTCTATCCGGTTAATGCTGCCCGTTATGCTACACAAATGGAACCAATTCGTGTTCGAGGCAGACAATGGTCGGAACGATCAGATATGTATAATGAGGTGGATGAATTTTCAGAATTTGAAATGGAGTTTCCGGGGGGAGTAATTGCTAAGGGAGAAACAGCGTTTGGAAAGTCCAGTAATTACCTTGAAGTAACAGCCAGCAAAGGCTGGTATCGCCTAAGACCCTTTCAAATTTATTCCGGAGTTCGTGGAGAAACCAGCGATGGGACTCAGCTCCCTGCTGATCCAAAACATCAGCAAGCCCGCCAAATGGATAATGATGCACTTGCGATAAAAGAAGGAAATGCACCAATTGCACCCGGGGAAGATGGACTAAAAGATATCCGAATTATCCAGGCGATTATGGAGTCCTCCAAGAAAGATGGTTCCTGGATAGAATTATAGTTATTTAGAAAGTCATCCTGAGGCCAGTCCGCCGTACAAGTACTTTGGCAGGTGGAATACCTCCGAAGGATCTACACAATTACTAAGCTTGCAGATTCTTCGCTTTCGCTCTGAACGACATATAAAACAAAAAAGCCTTGCTCAATTGAACAAGGCTTTTAATTTCTTAAGTATATTCTCACCCAAGATAGACTCTTAACGCTGCGCTTCTGTTATGATGTCGAAGCTTTCTAAGGGCTTTTTCTTTGATCTGACGTACACGTTCACGGGTAAGATCGAAACGTTCTCCGATTTCTTCCAGAGTAAGTGAATGTTCACGTCCGATTCCGAAATAAAGACGAATTACTTCTGCTTCTCTTTTAGTCAGTTTAGAAAGAGCTCTTTCAATTTCCACTTTGAGAGACTCGCCCATTAATTCGAAATCAGGGTTTGGAATCTCCTCATTCTCAAGAACATCAAGAAGACGGTTGTCTTCGCCTTGTGCGAATGGAGCATCCATCGAAAGGTGACGACCTGATATCTTTAATGTATCAGCTACTTCACCCACAGTCATCTCCAGACTTTCAGCTAATTCGTGTGCAGATGGTAGTCGCTCATATTCTTGCTCTAGTTTAGAAAGCTCTTTACCAATTTTGTTAAGAGCCCCTACCCTGTTAAGCGGTAGTCGTACAATACGGCTTTGCTCTGCCAGTGCTTGTAAAATAGACTGACGAATCCACCATACTGCATATGAGATAAACTTAAATCCACGGGTCTCATCAAAACGTTTAGCTGCTTTAATCAAACCTAGGTTACCTTCGTTAATCAAATCACCTAATGAAAGACCTTGATTTTGGTACTGTTTTGCTACAGAAACTACAAAACGAAGGTTTGCTTTAGTCAGGTCTTCAAGTGCGCGCTGACTTCCTTTTTGAATCTCTTTGGCCAGACGAACTTCATCATCCGGTGTAATTAATTTCTCTTTACCAATTTCGTGTAGATACCGATCTAACGATTCCGACTCACGAGTCGATATTCCTGAACTTTTTGCCACAATTAAATTATTTGGTGAAAATTATGTGCGGTAATTATGTGTGCAGGTATTTAATGTTAAGCTGAACGGTTGCAACCTGTTTTCGAAGCTTCTTTTCACGTCTGCACTCTTTCTGAAAATTACAAGTGTTAAATATACGAATTTATAGATTTAATATTTTGATTTTCCTTCAATCAAAAATTAATTCTTTCTCAAAAAAGAACTCGATTTAAAATCCTCTTCTATTTCAAAAAAATCTGCTGTAGAAGCAGCTATATCTGCAAAGCTATCTCTAATCCCCAGGTCTTCTGCGATAGCTTTCTCTTTTGGATATACCAATAGCGGCACAAATTCTCTGGAATGGTCGGTGGAAGTTGAACAGGGATCATTACCATGATCTCCGGTAATTATAAGCAGATCATCATCCTTAACTTTTGACAGGATAGTTGGTAAAGCTTCATCAAATTCTTTAAGGCTTCCTGCAAATCCATGTGGGTCCAAACGATGTCCAAATAATTGATCAGTATCGATCAGATTTACAAACACAAAGGTGTTTTGGACTTCATCCATGACTCTGAGTAACGTCTGAATTCCTTCCTCGTTATTTTTGGTTCGCTCAAACTTTGAAAAACCTTTTTCAGCAAAAAGATCTATTACTTTACCAATTGAATAGGTTTGTATCCCAGAATCATACAGATTCTGAACTATATTATTTGACGGTGGAATCGCCGAAAAATCATGCCGTTGATCCGATAATCTTTCAAAAGGATGTGTTCCCGTAAATGGACGAGCGATTACCCTTCCTACTTCGTGCTCATCCACGCAAATTTCTTTTCGGGCAAACTCGCACCATTCGTATAGCATTGAAACGGGAGTGACTTCTTCATGGGTTGCTACCTGAAATACACTATCGGCGGAAGTATATACAATCGGTTTTCCGGTTTTGAGATGTTCATCCCCGTAATCACGAATAACATCCGTTCCTGAATAAGGAAGATTACATAACACACCTTCAACACCAATTCCTTTGCAGAAATCGGAAATTAGCTTGTTTGGAAATCCATTAGGATAAGTAGGGAAAGGTTTATCCAGTTTAATTCCTGCGATTTCCCAGTGACCGGTAGTGGAGTCTTTACCACCTGAGACTTCTCTCATTTTTCCAAAAGCGGCATTAGGACTTTCCTCACCAGGTACAGAAACTAATGGGATAATATTACCAATTCCCATTTTAGCAAGATTCGGAAGTTTTACTCCTGTCTCCTCCGAAACATGACCTAAGGTATTCATTCCCTCATCACCATAAAGATCAGCGTCTTCCTGGGCACCGACTCCAAGCCCATCAATAATTATGAGGTAACAATTTGGCATTGGATTAATTTTTAAAGGCTTTCGTAATCATAAATTGACACACCCCTAAATCCCCTCTCAAAAGGGGACTTTTAATATTAAATCAGGCTTCGAATAGTTCAAGCTCTTCATTTCGGACAACTTCACTAAGAGCTTGCTTAGCTTTAGTTAGCACTTGATATGAATTTGAATCTTCCGGTGATAATTTTGTGAAACCGGCTTTGAAAGAGACATCTAATGTTTCTCCATTCGAAAGCTTCAGACCATGTGCCAGTTTTGTTTTTACACTCTCCATCCATTCTGTAACCGCTGACTCAGAATCACTTTGAATGATAAATCCATACACATAATCTGAATTGTACCCTATAAAACCTGGGATTCCATGAGCAGATGGGTTTAGAAAAGTGACAAAATCTTTTTGAATTTTCTGAAGTTCCTCTAGTCTGTATTTAGTCCTTAAACTGGAAAGATCATGCGGAGAGGTAAGTCCAAACCATGTGTATGTTCCTTTTCCCGAACGAATGCGATGCAATTCGTTATTCAAGGAAGTCTCCCATAATTCCGTCATTAATGCACCAAAGTTCTGGGTCAAAAGCTCTTCAGCCATTCCAGCTTTCTTAACAACAGACTGAATTGATAAAGAAGCAATTCTTGCCAAATTAGAGAGCTTGTGTTTTGTTGATTCTTTATAAGTCAATGGGTCGTTATCGTAGGTGACCACAACGGCCTGTCGCCGGTCATGAATCATAATCGGAATAGCAAAACTTGCTCCTTCTGTTCTTCTCTCCTTGCTTGATATCAACCGTGGGCTATTATTAAAGTGCATACTGAAAACCGGAGCACCCTTTTCTACTGCTTCATAGGCAACACTCTTCTCTTCCATTTGAAGTCCAAGTAACGGTACATTTTTTGCGAATTTGGAAGACATAACCAAATTCCAACTCTCCATACCTGGGCAAACAAGACAAGCGCCTCCATTTGGGAGGAACAGCTGCATTTCCTCCAACATCTTTGAAAGCAATTCTACTCTGTGCAAACGATAGTCTAGGGCATCCAAAGATTCTTCATACTCTTCCCATTCTTTTTGCTGTTCATGGAGATCTACAATTTCCAAATAGGTATCCAGAACATTTACTAACGCATTATTATAGGAATGTATCTGATCATTGATAGTTCTGATCTCTATTTCTTTTTCAGTTTCCAGAACGGTAATTGCAACTGTTTCACCCTTATTTATAAATGGAATTAACAACATATTCTTTGCATTCACGAAATCGAAATAATGTGCCAATTTACCCTTTGACACATCTTCTCCAATCTTCAGCTGAGTAATTTCATTTATGTCTTTGAAATCATTTAAAAAATGATGTTCAAACGCTACCCGATCCTGAAACATCACATTAGGTAAGTGTGTGCTGTTAGATTCCCAAACAAACTGTTGGCGTTGGTGATTCACCCAACACATATATGCCAGTTCAACACGTGTGGACGTTCTAAGCAAATGAACCAGATCAGCCATGATCTGTTTAAATTCCCGTAAAGCTTTTTCCTGTCTGTCGAGACTCATCGTTAAATTTCAATGTTCAAATTTCAAATGCTAAACTAAACTCAATTCCTAAGGATGAATGTAATAAACATATATGACTTTGGAATTTTGAATTTGAAACTTGTTTGATTGTTGCTAATTGTTTTTTGCTATTTCTGATGTAAGTTCTTCTGCTTCAACCACCATTTTTTCAAATGAAGCCAGTCCCTTATTCCAGAATTCAGGATCTCTGATATCCAGCCCCATTTTTGCTACCAGATCATGAGGCCATTCAGCACCTCCTGCTCCTAATAATTCCAAATACTTATCTGCGAAACCTTCGGGTTTACGAGTATACTCTTCATATAGCGCTAATACCAGTAACTCTCCAAAAGCGTATGCATATACATATCCCGGAGTATGAAGGAAATGTGGAATATAGCTCCACCAGATTCCATACTCATCTGTCAGAGTAACCGAATCTCCATATAACGCTTTTTGTTGTTCCATCCATAATTCTGAGAATCGATCTGTTGTCAATTCACCTTCTTCTCTCCTGGCAGTATGCATTGCATTTTCAAACCGATTCATTGAAATTTGTCTAAACACAGTAGCAATAGTATCGTCGATTTTACCAATAATAAGAGCCAGCTTCTCTTTAGGATCATTCAGTTCTTTAAGCAATTTCTGAAAGACCAACATTTCCCCAAAAACAGAGGCTGTTTCTGCTGTGGTTAAAGGAGTTCCCGCTTGAAGTGGACCTTGTTGTCGGGATAAATACTGATGAACTCCATGTCCCAATTCATGAGCGAGTGTTTGTACGTCACGGATTTTCCCATCAAAATTCATGAATACATACGGATGTACAGATGGAACAGTGCTTGCGGAATAAGCCCCACCTCTTTTTCCGGGTTTAATAGCTGCATCAATCCAGTTTTTATCAAAGAAATAGCTGGTTATTTCACCCATTTGGGGATGGAAATTAGAATAGGAATCCATCACCATTTCTTCCGCTTCTTTCCAGGTGATGGTTGCTTCATTCCTGGCTATTGGCGCATAACGGTCGTAATCCATCATCTCATCCAAGCCAAGTAATTGTGCTTTGAGTTTATAATATCTCTGAACTAATTCATATTTAGAAGTCACGGAATTTACCAGTGCTTCTACAGTTTCATCATCCGTTTCGTTAGAAAGGTTTCGGGACGTAATCCAACTTGGATATTTCCTGAGTTTATCGTTGGTTGACTTATCCGCCAGTAACGTGTTAAAAACAAATGTAAGCGGGTGTGCAAGCTCTTTAAACTTTTTGGTAAGAGATGCATGAGCCCTGATTCTTAAATCCCGATCTGAATCATGCAGCTTGCTTAATACTTCCTGTTCGGAATACTCTTTCCCATCCAGTTCAAACTTCGCCTGACCCAATGTTTCATCAAAAAAGCGAACCCAGGCGCTTCTACCGGTTACGGATTTTGCAGAAAGAATCTGCTCCTGTTCTTCTTTGAGTACATGCTCTTTATATCTTCGGGAAGATTCAAGGTAATGTTTGTAGAACTCCAGTTCAGGAGCATCAATCATTTTCTGAGCTTCTTCTTCCGGAACTTTGAGCCATTCCACATCCATAAATACAAGTTTTTGACTCAATTCCGAACCAAGTTCATTCGATTCCTGGACTAGTCTACCATATTCTGAATTACCGGTATTTGTGCTCCATTGCAGATAAGCGAAAGAACCAATCTTTCCACCTTTATCCTGAAGCGCTTCATACTCCTGAAGCATTTCCTTAAACTCCGAAACCGAAAGCTCCGCAATTCTACCTTTATATGTTGAAGCAAAAGCATCCGCTTCTTGTAAAATAGATTCTTTGTCTTTCGCTAATTGAGGGTCGTTGCTTGATGAATACAAATCACTGAGATCCCAATGTATTTCCTCAGCTCCTGTCAGTCTTTTATTATCACTCATGTACTGGTTCTAAAGCTTTTAAATTTCGATTGGAATATAAAACAACTATCAAGGGTTTTAAAGCTACAACTCATCCAATGTTAAGTTTTTACTTGTTCTTGCATATCCCCAAAAAAAGTAACACTTTCAACTTAACAATTAATCTAATTTTTCTACTCACGGAATACAGCTACTACTTTTAAATCCTAATCTTCACAAAGTATAGCTATGAAAAATTCAATAATTGTTCTTCTGTTTTCAGGAGTCCTTTTCCACTCTTGCACAACTTCTTCCTCAGATGAATTAGAGAAAATAAGTCTCCCACTCAAAGTTGGTAATTCCTGGACTTATGATGTCTTTATTACCGACTTTCAGGAAAATCCAATTACAGTAAGACAGGAAAAAGGTGTTACTTTCACCGTTTTGAGTGACACGGTAGTTGATGGAGTACAATGGTATTACATTGAAAGTGATGTTCACGAAATGAACTTTTGCAAAGCCGGCTATTACAGCAATCAGGAAGATGGCATATACTTCATGCGCTGGTTTGACGTAAATCAAAGTAAAACGTATACGGGTGTAACCCCCCTGACTTTAAGTGAACTCAGCTCAAATACCGTTTCAAACGTACAAGAAAATGGATACCCCTTTCTCCATCATCCCGACACGGAAATTCCGGACCGACTTATAAAAAATGAGAGCGTAATTGCTTCCGTATCATACACTGGGGAAAGCATCAATGAGCAACCGGAAACCCGAACCGAGAATTATATATGGAACTACTATCAACAGTCTGTTGGCATTCGGGCATACGCTATTAATCCTTTTGATTTGAATTTTTCTGTTTCAAATGAAGTAGGTTTTACTGTTTATGAAGGTGCATATATTTCCAGTTTGGGAAGTACAGAAGACGATCCTAGACTTCAGCTCTTGTCGCTTTATAGATATGAACTTACTGAGTTTAATGAGAACTAATACATTCCCTCATCAAACTTAATGGGTTTTAAAGGTGGATTAGCTGGACACTAACTATTGTATTTATGTTATTTCATCTTTTAATTAAAAAATGGTTACTAATTATCTGGAAAGCGTCCGCAAACAATTCGAGTATTATAAAATGCTGGGAGAAAAAACCTTTGATCAGCTTGATGATGAAGACTTATTCTGGCAGTACAATCCCGAAAGTAATTCTATTGCAATAACGGTTAAACATCTCTGGGGGAATATGCTTTCCAGATGGACCGAATTCCTCACTTCTGACGGCGAAAAGGAATGGAGAAACCGGGAAGCTGAATTCGACGCGGATATTAAAACGAGAGAAGAACTGCTTGAGAAATGGAATGAGGGCTGGGATTGTCTTTTCAACGCTCTTGATTCTGTGAATGAAGAGAACTTCGATGCCATAATCTATATTCGAAATATGGGTCATACGATTACAGAAGCTATAAACCGTCAACTAACCCATTACTCTTATCACGTTGGTCAGATTGTGTACATAGGCAGAATGATTAAAGGCAATGATTGGGAAAGCTTATCAATTCCCCGTGGAAACTCAGCTACATATAATGCGGAAAAATTCTCCAAAGAAAAACGCAGAGCTCATTTTACTGATGAGTTAATGGATAAGAAGAAGAACTAATTGCCTTAATTTTCCTCTCCCTGACTCGCTCAATGTTCGCGAGTCTGTCCCTCCCCTAGGAGGGACAGGGTTAGCCTTCACTTTTTTACAAGCCAAATTTTTTGATTGGGGCTTCCACTGTCTCCCGCTTGAGGGAGACAGATTTTGCACCTGTGCAAAATCAGAGGGAGGACTCACGGACTCCCAACTCAGAAATGACCTCCGAAATCATCCTCCTAACATCATCCATATTATCCAACACCTCCTCATCCGTAAACCGAATAACAGTAAATCCAGCATTTTCCAATTCCATTTGTCGCTTCAAGTCTTTTAATCGAACTACCAAATCATCATGCGAACTACCATCCACCTCGATAATCAACTTTAACTCCTGACACATAAAATCGGCAATGTATTTTAAAACAGGTCTCTGTCTTTTGAAGGTGAATCCTGTTTGCTTTTTGGATAAGCCATATTTCCATAAACAGGCTTCTGCTTTGGTGGCTTTATTTCTTTTGATTCTGGCTAAATCTTTCATGTTGATATTATAGCCGAAGTTGTTGGATTTTTCCGCTTTCATGAGTTGGTCTTTTCTTACGTGAGACCGGGGTGAGAGGGATTCCTTACAAAGTTTTTTGCTCGAACCGTCCTCTCCCTGACTTGCTCAATGTTCGCAAGTCTGTCCCTCCCCGAGGAGGGACACTTTAGATACCTTACTTTTCTGCCAGCCAAATTTCTGATTGGGGCCTCTACTGTCTCCCCTTGGGGGGAGACAGATTTTGCACCTGTGCAAAATCAGAGGGAGGACGGAATGGCAACCAACTTTAAAATACTTTTTTCCTATCTCTTTGAATTGTATTTGGAAAGGATCAAGAATTTCATTTAAAATGTACCTATGAAAGATTGGGAACAATATGAAGATCAAAGCGATGACCCAAATAAATATGTCGATGAAATATCCCAATCTAAAAGGGATTCAGATAATTTATTAGATCCAAACCAAAAAGACTTATTTGATAACTAACCTAATGCGCCTCTAACCAGTTCTCTCCTATTCCGGCTTCCACGCTTAGGGGAACATCCATTTCCATTGCACTTTCCATTAATTCAGTGATTTTAGCCGGCACGGTATCTAGTTCACTTTCATGGATTTCGAAAATCAATTCATCATGTACCTGAAGAAGCATTCTGCTTTTTAACTCATTGTTTTCAAGATAATCGTGAATGTGAATCATTGCCAGTTTGATGATATCAGCCGCCGTTCCCTGAATGGGCATGTTGATGGCCACCCGTTCGGCAAATCCACGCACATTCCAGTTGCCGGAGTTGATATCCGGAATATAGCGCCGGCGACCCAGCAGCGTTTTCACATAGCCGTTTTCTTTAGCAAAAAGCTGGGTCTCCTTGATATAATCCTGAATGTTCGGGAAACGATTGAAGTACTCATCGATCATCTCTTTCCCCTCACTGTTTTCGATCCCTAAATTCTGTGCAAGTCCGTATGCACTGAGTCCGTAGGGAATACCAAAATTCACTTCTTTGGCTTTGCGCCGGTGATCCTGGGTGACTTCCTCCAGTGAATCCAGGTGAAAAATCTCCTTTGCTGTTCTGGCGTGAATGTCTTCCCCATTTTTAAAAGCTTCAATCATGGCTTCGTCTTTAGCGATATGGGCAATTACTCTAAGTTCCACCTGAGAGTAATCTGCCGACATAATTTTATACCCGTCTTTGGCAATAAACGCTTTTCGGATTTCACGTCCACGTTGAGTTCGGATTGGAATATTTTGCAGATTCGGATTTGAAGATGCCAACCGACCGGTAGCAGCGACACTTTGGTTAAAGTCGGTATGCACCCGACCAGTTTCAGGATTAATCATAGATGGAAGAGCATCAACATAAGTTGATTTGAGCTTTGCCAGCGAACGATATTCCAGAATCAGACTTGGGATTTCATATTTAACTGCAAGTTTAGTTAATACCGCTTCATTCGTTGAATATTTACCGGTTTTGGTTTTCTTACCGGCGGGGAGCCCGAGTTTATCGAACAGTATATCTCCCAGCTGGGATGGCGAATTTATATTAAACTCTTCACCGGCCTTCTCATAAATCTCCTTTTCCAGTACTTTAATATCCGTTTCCAAATCTTTTGAAAAGCCGGACAGCATTTCTTCATCCAGTCTTACTCCGTAATATTCTATATCTCCGAGTACTTCCATGAGGGGGAAATCAACTGTATTCGCAATTTCTTCCAACTCATCTTCATTAAGTTTCTTACTGAGGATTTCATATAGCTGAAGTGTCACATCTGCATCTTCACAAGCATATAAATAGACTTCTTCAGGAGTTAAATCAGCCATTGACTTCTGAGCTTTCCCCTTTCCAATTAATGCCTGGATTGGAACCGGCTCATAGCCAAGATATTTTTTTGAAAGCTCATCCATTTTGATCTTCTGGCTGGCATCTACCAGATATGCAGCTACCATAGTATCAAAAGGTTTCCCTTCAATCTTAATGCCATGTCGAAACAACATAGTGTAATCGAACTTGTAGTTGTGCGCTACTTTGATGGAATCTTTATTTCCAAAAACGGGCTTCAGTATTTCCAGCACTTCTTTCTCTTCGAGCCCACCAGCCACATTTACCGGAATGTAAGACCCAAAACCAGGTTTGGTGCAAAAAGATAATCCAACCAGATTTGCCGAAATAGGGTTTGGAGAATCAGTTTCGGTATCAAAACAGAGGACTTCTTCTTTAAGCAATTCTGAAACCAGCTCTTTCACCCGATCCAGCGATTTCACCAGTTCATAATTGTTATTCTCTTCATCCAGTTTTTGCAATTCTTCCGGTTCTTCCACCGATCCGAATAAATCTACTTGATCTCCTGATTTCTCAGCTACCGGTCCGTCCTGATCCAGATACTTTTTGGTAAGTGTTCTGAACTCCATCTTCTTAAAAAAGAGTCCCAGTTCTTTTCTATCAAAACCGCCCCATTCCAGTTGTTCCCATTCTACGGTGTTTGGAACATCGGTTTTAATAGTTACCATAAACTTGGCATGCATTGCCTGATCAGCAAATTCCTGAAGATTTTCACGCTGTCGTTTTGCGGAAATAGTTTCAGCCTGAGCAATGCACTCTTCCAGGGAACCAAATTCATCGATTAATTTCGGAGCCCCTTTTTTCCCAATACCCGGCACTCCCGGAATGTTGTCTGCTGTATCACCAAGAATTGCAAGTACATCAATTACTTTCTCCGGGTAAACTCCAAAGTAGTCCATTACCCCTTCCCTGTCTATGATATCAAAACCGCCGTCTTTGTTATTTGGCTTCATCATTTTGATGTGGTCGTGAACCAGCTGCATAAAATCTTTGTCAGGCGTGACCAACAATACATCTACATCATCGGCATTAGCACCGGATGCCACCGTACCAATTATATCATCCGCTTCATATCCATCCTGTTCAATATTTTTAATTCCCCATGCATCCAACATTTCTTTTATAAGGGGAATACCGATAGTCAACTCTTCAGGTTGTGGTGGTCGTTGCGCTTTATACGTTTCATCTTTTACATGCCGGAAGGTTGGAGCATGTGTATCCCATGCGACAGCAATATGGCTAGGCTTTTCCTCTTCCAGCATCTTCTCAAGTGTATTTGCAAAGCCTAAGACGGGTCCTGTAGGAATTCCTTTACTATTCTTAAGATTTGCATTTATAAAAGCGAAATGTGCCCGGTACGCGAGTGCCATTCCATCAAGAAGAAAAAGAAGTTTTTTAGACATGGATTTATCTGTGAAGTCTTTTTTAATTAAATGAGAAACTAATGGATTTCAATGAGAGATGTGAGTTTCTAATGAAGGGTTTTGTCATTTCGAAGGAGTAAAGCGACTGAGAAATCTAACGTACTCAATAAAATGCTCTTTAGATATCTCGCTTCGCTCGATATGACAAAAGGAAACTTAAAACTGATTCCTAAAAACAAAACTTTTTGCCTATTATTACGAACACCGTCCACAAACAACAAACTGAGTCAGTACACTTTTGAGTTTAAAGAACGAAGCACAATCGGGTTACGGAACCAAAAAATTCTATCAGGAATATGTTTCCGGGATGAGCCGTGAGCGTATTTCAAAAGAGCTTACCGCAGATACCGATCGACTTAAATTGCTTTATAAAGAAGCCGTAGCTGATATCGAACGGCAACAAGGTCAGCAGTTGCCGGGGCATATTAAATTCATGCGCCTGTTTTCGGATTTAACTCAGCGTCTGAATCCTACCCGCCGTTTAGCTTTTGGTGTAGGTTCGGTAAGTTTTGTGGGCCATTATTTGTTGAACTTTTTTGGTCTGTCAGAATTCATCTTTTTCTCCGGATTGATGCTTCCTTTGGCTTTTTCTTCCATGTTTCTCCTGCTTTTGGTTGAATTACTTGAAAAATCAGATGTACAAAAAGAAATTGATCTCGCCAGAGATATTCAGTTAAGCCTTCTTCCCGGGACTTCTCTAAACAAAGACAATCTTGAAGTTTACTCTTTTGCTCATACAGCTAAAGAAGTGGGTGGAGATTATCTGGATGTGATTGATACAGAAAAAGGCACATACGTCATTATTGCTGATGTATCTGGCAAAGGATTAAGTGCCGCCCTTTATATGGTTCGAATGCAAGCTTTGGTAAATCTGCTGGTTCATAAGGAACAGCCATCCCCAAAAGATTTATTCCTTCAGTTGAATGATTTTGTAAAGAGTAATAGTAAGGATAAAACCTTTGTTACCGGTTGTGTGGCTTATTTTCCTAATGATAAAGAGGAATTTGAATACGTTCGTGCCGGACACAATATCCCTGTCTATTACAGTCGTGAGCGTGATGCAACATTCAATCTCAAAGCAAATGGCTTTGCACTGGGAATGACTTCCACAAATATGCTGAATCAACATCTGGAAGTTAAACGGTTTCATTTTAAGCCCGGTGATTCTGTTCTACTATATACTGATGGGTTAAATGAAGCCCGTAACGAACGTGGTGAAGAATATGGAGAAGAGCGCATTGAGTCATTGATGGAAATCTACGGTTCACTTCACGCTAAAACAGTCGTTCAAAAAATCCAATCCTCTCTTGAAGCGTTTATTGGAACAGTAGAACCCGCCGACGATGTCACTTTTACCTGTATTCACAGACCAGAATCTGCAGAATCTCCAAAATTAATTGAGGAAGCTAAAGAAGTTGGATAAAAGGTATGAAAAAGTACCTTTCCATACTGCTACCACTTCTTCTGTTTAAATTCATAATACAGTTTTTAGGGAATCTCAATTATGGATTTCACCGAGATGAGTTGCTTCATCTTTCAGTAAGTGAACATTTTGATTGGGGATATTTTGAATTTCCTCCATTTATCGCATTCATTGGAAAGCTGTCTTTTCTGCTTTTTGATTATTCACTTTTGGGAACCCGGCTATTTCCAACTCTGGCGGGAGTGTTGATCCTTTATTTATGTTGTCTGATTGCCAAAGAACTTGGAGGGAAATCAAAAGCCATATTACTAGCTGGAATTTCTATTCTGGCTTTTATTCCTTTCTACCGAAATCATACTCTTTTCCAACCTGTAGCCTTCGATCAACTTTTCTGGACGTTTGGTTTTTATCTTGTTGTCAAATATTTCAATTCAGAAAATAAGAGAGATTTACTACTACTTGGATTGATTGCAGGACTCGGATTACTTAATAAATACACCATGTTTGTCTGGGGATTTGGGCTTGCTATGGGTTTAATATTCTACAATAAAGGCAGCCTCTATAAATCGAAATGGCTTTATATATCCGGTTTGATTGCATTCCTGATTTTTCTTCCAAATCTGATATGGCAAATACAACATGGAATTCCCTTTTTCGATCATATGAAGGAACTCAATAGTTCTCAGCTTTCTGAACAAGGTCCGTGGGATTTTATCCTTGGTCAACTAGAAATCATTCCAACGCTAGGCATTTCTTTGATTGGATTAGGGGCATTATTCTTAAATAAATCACTAAAAAAGTATCAAAGTTTGGGAATCGCATTTATTGTAATTCTTGTCACCATGTGGATTCTGAAAGCCAAAGCTTACTACTTCTTTGCTGCTTATCCCATTGTATTTGCAGCAGGTGCTGTTCAAGTGGAGCAGTGGCTTTATAGGTGGCCAAAATGGAATTATGCGGTAGCTGCATCTATGTTTTTACCTGCAATATATTTTATTCCTCAGATGACTCCTATTCTTCCAATACAAACGTTCACTGAGTTTTATGGAGTTGAACAAACAGACGGCAAATATCAGTTATCAGGAGATTATGCTGATATGTTTGGATGGGTAGAACAGGTTGTTTTAGTTGACAGCGTTTATCGGTCACTCCCAAAAGAAACTCAGAAAAATACAGTTTTGTGGGCCGAAAATTATGGAGAGGCAGGAGCCTTGAAAATTCTAGGTGATTCTTATAATCTGCCAAACCCAATCAGCAGGCATGGTAGTTTCTGGTATTGGGGATATGGTAATCCTGATGCTGAATACTGGATTAGTCTTGGCAATGAAAAAGAATCAGTTGAGTATGTTTTCAATCAATGTGAACTCATCAAAACTATTACGCATCCATACGCTATTGATGAAGAAAATGGGATTCCATTATATGTATGTAGCGATCCAAAATTAGATATTCACCAATGGTGGGCAAGTTATGAGGAATATGTATTCGATTGACTTTCCCAAACTTGGTGTTTTTTACGAAATAGACCAAACTTAAGTACAAGAAAGAACGCTGTTGTGATTCCTAAAACTGAAGCAATTATATCATTCGGATCATAGATATTATGACCTCCCAGGTTATGGATTTTCAACTCCTGGGTAATTACATATACTCCTGAAATTAAAGAAGTAATCAGATAGAGCCATAGTTGCTCTTTGGGGAAAGTTTTTTCAAACTTAAATCTTATTAAAACCAGTACTACTGAGACCGAAAAGAATCCAATAACACCTTCCACAAAATTAGGGTAAGATAGTAAGATCAACGCCATTACACTTTCTGAATCCCATTCCAAGACTAGAGGGCGAATAATACCTTTTATAAAAGGAAAGCTGATCAGGGCAATCCAATACCAAATCCAGGATTTTTTTTGAAATTGATTCGACTCAAAAAAACTTCGTATAAAAGTTCCATTTCCTGTAAGACTTTCTTCTCTCATTGCTCAGCTTCCAGTTCTTTAAGAGATTCCTCAAGCGCCTCCATTTGCCGCTCGTACCTGCTACACTGACCTCTTTTAGAAATGAAATACGAAAGGATTCCCATTCCAATTGAAACGATCAAGGAAATCAAAACAAGTTTCGGATTTGTAAATGCTCCAATCCCCCTGATATATGCAACTACTGAAAGCACTGTCACGGTGAAAGGCAAAACAAATGTGTCTGAAAAAATCTTTGCATTCATTGCACTTTTAAGAATCTTAATCACGCTTGTTATCGAGGTTTTTAAATCAGACTCGAAGCGTTCAATCTCCATAATTTTTCTGAAGCTGTATAAATTAAAAAGTGAAATAAAAGCGATTACCAGTCCAAATATCAGATAAAAAATTCCTGCTTCTATATTAGATACCTTATCAAAAAGTGGCTCTACTCTATTAAATGCCCATACTGAAAACATCAGCATAAGAATTGAAATAGTTCCGGCATACCCCACTTTCTGCTTCATCTGTCGCTTTACTTTAGCAATAGTAGTATTTGATTTCTTCTGAATTAGCTTCTTCATAGACTCTTCGCTAATAAAATACCCCTCACCCATTTCACCGGAGGTTTTTTTCCAAACACTTTTAAGTTGATCGAGATCCATATTATGCCTCCACCAATTCTTTAAGCTTATTTCGGATACGAGTCATTTTAACGCGTACATTATTCTGTGAAATCCCAATAATATCGGCGATATCCTCATTATCACGCTCTTCCAGATATAGCATCACTATGGCTTTTTCAATTTCGTTTAGTTGACCAATAGCATATCTAAGCATTTTCTTTTCCTTTCCTAGCTCTTCTTCCTCTGGCACTTCAGATAAATGATCGAAACGTTCCGGGAGTACTACATCTTCTTTCTTTTTCTTTTCTTTTCTGAGGTGCTGGATTGCGACATTAAAAGCGACTCGGTACATCCATGTAGAAAATTTCGCATCTCCTTTGAATGAGGGATAGGATTTCCAAAGATGAATCAAAATCTCCTGAAAGAGATCTTTACGTTCCTCTTCTTCATCACAGTACATCCTGCATACTTTATGCACGATTCCCTGAGAGTCGTTTAGCTTTGCTAAGAACTCTTGTTCAAGAGATAAATTTGTCAAACTATTTAAATAGGATGGTTAACCTTCAAAAAGTATGTTGCAAAAAAATGACCAGAATTACAGCAAAAAAATAATTCAAAAAAAAAAGCCGGACTCTTTCGAACCCGGCTTTAATTTCTTGAGAAAGGTAATTCATCAGCTTGCTGCTTCTACCATTTTTGCTGTTGTTATGCCAAAGTGTTCGTATAACTCTTCTGCCGGACCTGATTCCCCAAAGGTATCCAACCCGATTGCCGTGCCTTCTGCACCAACGTATCGCTCCCATCCAAATGTAGACCCAGCTTCAATTGAAATCCGGTTTGTAACTGATTTTGGAAGTACGTTTTCTTTGTATTCTGCGCTTTGCTTTTCGAATAGATCCCAGCTTGGCATACTTACTACACGAGCATCAACCCCTTTTTCTTTCAACTCTGCTTTTGCGTTAACAGCCAAATGAAGCTCCGAACCTGTTCCAATCAGGATAGCATCAGGAGTTTCTTTTTCTGAGTCAGCAAAGATATAAGCTCCTTTTGCAACAAGAGAAGCCGAATTTGCATCCGTTCTTTCATACGTCGGCATCCCCTGACGAGTAAGAACCAGTACTGTTGGTGAAGAAGTATTCTCAATAGCCACTTTCCATGCATAAGCCACCTCATTTGCATCTCCAGGTCGAAGAACCGTTACATTAGGCATTGCCCGAATACTTGCAAGGTGTTCAACAGGTTGATGTGTCGGACCATCTTCCCCTAAGCCTATACTGTCGTGTGTCATCACAAAAATCGAAGGGGCTTTCATTAGTGCTGCTAATCGAAGAGCTGGACGTAAATAATCAGTAAATACAAAGAAAGTTGCCCCAAATGGTATTACGCCACCATGGAGTGCCATGCCATTTACAGCCGCTGCCATACCGAATTCCCGAACTCCAAAATGGATTGTACGACCTTCCGGAGTTTCAGCACTATATTCTCCTTCTCCATTTATATCCGTTTTTGTACTTGGTCCTAAATCAGCGGAACCACCAAATAGATTAGGCACTACGTCTTTAATGGCATTAATTACTTTTCCTGATGAAGCTCTGGTAGCTGGTCCGTTATCCGTAACCTCGAACTTAGGAAGAGCAGCTTCCAAATCCATTGAAATTTCACGGTTCATCCATTTTGTGAATGATGCAGCTTCATCACTATAACTTGATGCATACGCTTCAAAATTAGCGTTCCATTCTGCCTCTGAAGTTGCACCTTTTGCAACCTCACCTCTGAATACTTCAAGCGCATCATCCGGGATAAAAAATTTCTTTTCAGGATCAAAACCATAGACTTCTTTGGTAAGAACAATTTCATCATCTCCCAGAGGTGAACCATGCGATTCTTCTTTCCCTTCTTTATTTGGTGAACCAAAACCAATCTTTGTTTTACAAATTACTAATGATGGCTTATTTGTTATTGATTGTGCCTCTTCAATTCCGCTTGAAATTTGAGAATGATTATGACCATCAATTTCGATCACATGCCAGCCATAAGCTTCAAACCTCTTTTTTACATCTTCTGTAAAAGCTAGCTCAGTAGAGCCTTCTATCGAAATCATATTCGAATCATATAAATAGATCAATTTCCCAAGCTTCATATGACCAGCCATCGAAGCAGCTTCATGAGAAACACCTTCCATTAAATCTCCATCACTAACAATTGCATAGGTATAGTGGTCAACAATGCTATACCCATCTTTATTAAATTTTGCTGCAAGGTGACTCTCAGCCATTGCCATCCCAACACCGGTTGCAAAACCTTGACCAAGCGGCCCTGTTGTAGTTTCAACTCCTGGTGTCATTCCAAACTCCGGGTGTCCAGGGGTTCTGCTTCCTGTTTGTCTGAAATTCTTCAAATCTTCCATCGTTACATCGTACCCTGTAAGGTGAAGTAAACTATAAATCAACATTGAACCATGTCCTGCCGATAACACAAAACGATCCCGATCTACCCAATTGGGATTTTTTGGATTATGCTTGAGGTACTTAGTCCATAAAACATAGGCTACATCAGCCATACCCATTGGCATACCAGGATGTCCTGAATTTGCTTTCTGCACTCCATCCATTGAAAGCGTTCGTATGGTATTAGCACAAAGTTGATCAAGTTGAGAAGACATTTCTTTTTTTTAATTGGTTAGTAAGAAGGGATTAAAGATAGTGATTTTTAAAGAGCAAAATATCTCAATTTTAAGGAGAATTTTGCGCATAAAAAAAGCCCCCATAAAAAATGAGGGCTTTTAATTTAGAAAAAGAAAACTCTATCTGGCACTTTCGCATTTAAGCTCAAATTCCATCTTATGTTCAGCCGGAGCTTTAAAAGAACCGTATGAAGCATTCTCAAAGGCTTCACATGCTTTTCCTTTTTCGTCCTTAGCTTGATGAGCAACACCTAATTCATAATAAATTTTTGCTTTATCTGTGTTTCCACCAGTCTCGTAAGTGAGTGCTTGGTTTGCATATCTGATAGCGTTATCCCAATTACCAAGTTTATTAGAAGCCTCAGCCAAACGGTAGTAAGAGTCTCCAGATTCATTATTATACTCAAGAGACATCTGCAATAATTCAATTGCACGAGTTGATTGTCCTTGTTCAGTTGATTTAGCTCCTCTGAACAATAATTCAGCATGTGCAGATTCATTTGCCTGGCGAACAACAGCACCATCATTTACCTGTTCACCAACGGTAATCGCTCGATCAAACCAGCTTATAATTCCATCCAGGTCATTTGGTTTATTCTTTTTATGAACCAATGCTTTTTGATAATATGCTTTTGCGTAATTGGCATTTACCTGTATTGCCTGATCAAAAGAAGCTTCAGCATCCACAAAATTTTCTCGCTTAAATAACATTGTCCCTTTCTGGTAATGAAGCTGTGCAAGCACACCACGAGATCTGTCACGAATCTGATCGTCTCCCGATTCTGCTCCAATGGTTCTAGCCTCTCCAAACTGAGCGATTGCAGTATCCAAATTTGGAATAGTAGGCGAACTTTTAAAGGTGTTGTAAGCATCTACAGCTTTAGAAAAATACATTTGGGGGATGGCTTTCTCAGAACGGCTTTTGATATCCTCTCCATCAGCTCCAAGCCCTTCAGCAATAGTTATTGCTTCACGGTATTTAGTAATTGCCGCATCATAATTTTTAGATTGCGCTAATTCAAGAGCTTCGTTGTAAGCATTGATGGCATCTTCGTTCTGTGCCTGAACAGCAATTGATCCTAGTGCAAAAATTGCTATTAAAAATATTCTCTTTAAATCCTTCATGTCTTTAATTATTTAATTCGGTTCGAACAAGTAAGCAATTTAATAAAAATTGCCCTTTTATTTAAACACTTAAACTTATTAAAATTTAAAATTATTGTTATCTAGTCAGTTTATGCGATGCGAACTATTACACTTTAAAAGTGAAAATTCGGCATAGGTTCCTGTTGTTGGTAAAACTCACAAATATGATCCACACCTTCTTCACAACTATCTGTAAGTATAAAAAGATCAGTGTCATTGTCTGATATTGTACCCCAGGATTTCATGGTAGATTCAATCCAGTCTACCAACCCTCCCCAGTATTCAGTTCCAAAGAGTACTATGGGTATTTTACTGATTTTCTTTGTCTGAACAAGTGTGAGACTTTCAAAAAGTTCATCTAAGGTTCCAAATCCACCGGGGAATACTACTAAGGCCTGAGAGTATTTGACGAACATCACTTTGCGAACAAAAAAGTAATTGAAATTGATTTTATACCTTGGATCAACAAATTCATTGATTCCTTGTTCATGAGGCAATTCAATGCCGACACCTACCGATTTACCATTACTTTCTGCTGCACCTTTATTAGCTGCTTCCATAATACCGGGTCCTCCACCAGATATCACTCCAAATCCTTTACTTGTTAACTGTGCAGCAAATTCAGATGCAAGTTTATAGTATTTTTGTTCAGGCTTTGTTCTTGCAGAACCAAAGATGCTAACACATGGACCAATTTTAAAGAGCTTGTCATAGCCCTCAACAAATTCACCCATAATTTTAAATACACTCCAAAGATCGCTTGAGGAATCACCGCGATAGTTACCAGGAATGGAAGGCTGATTGTTATTAGTCATATTATTTCTTGTTTAATGAAAAAGTGATAGAAAAACCGGGAACATTAAGAGAGGCATTGTTCGTAATTAAATCAGGTTTAATGCTTGTATTCATGGATAAATCATCAGATACATCAAAAGATCTGAGATGTGCGAATACATAGGCATCTACTGCATTTAACAAATAAGCCAATCCAATGGTTACATAAATAAAATCTCTTCTATTTCTTAAAAAGTTACGATTTGATAGTAAGGCATTTTGGTTAGCTCCAACTAAATCGCTCCTTGTGGGGCCAAATCGCAAATCGGTATTACCTGTATATTGGTTATAATATGCGGCACGATAGTCGTGATATTCTTTGGTAAGATACACGCTGTAATAAGTTAAGCCCCCTATCAATCCATAAACAATCGGTATCTTCCATGCCTGATCGTTTGTTATTTGTCCCCACCCCGGGACTATTAAAGAACGCCTTAACACCATTTTTGGGTCAGGATAACCCTGTTGATTAACCTCTGATTGGAACGAACTATTTGTGGGAAGAAATGATAAAGATGAAGAGGATGAAAAATTCTGGGCAAATAAATTACCAGAAATAGTAAGTGCAAGAGTAAGTATTAAATACTTAAATAGAGTCAAAGATGGATAAAATTCGTTCGAGATCTTCTTCTGAATAATATTCGATTTTAATTTCGCCACCTTTTGCTTTCGGTTTGATATTCACTTTGGTACTGAAAGTACGTCTTAATCTGGCAGAAATTTCATCATAAAAAGGATTTTTTGGATCGCCTTTTGAAGATTTCTTCTTTTTGGAAGCCCCTTTTCCTAATTCACGTACTGCATCCTCTACCTGACGAACAGACCAGCCAAATTTAACAATCTTATTCAGAAGTTTTTGTTGGATGCTTTTATCCTCAATAGTGATAAGTGCGCGTGCATGTCCGGTAGTTATGGAGCCTGAAACTAACGCAGCCTGAATAAAATCCGGAAGATTCAACAAACGAAGCATGTTTGTTACTGTGGTTCGGTTTTTCCCAACCCGGTTTGCAACTTCAGCCTGTGTATAATCAAATTCTTCTAACAGCCTTTTATATCCCATTGCCACTTCAAGTGGGTTCAACTCTTCGCGCTGAATATTCTCAATCAATGCAAAAGCCATGCTTTGTTCATCGTCAGCTTCTCTGATATAGGCAGGAATTTCACCCAAACCAGCTAATTTGGCGGCTCTTAGTCTTCTCTCACCACTTATAAGCTCGAATCTTTTTTCCCCGATATAACGGACTGTGATGGGTTGAATAAGACCGTGTTTTTTCAGAGAGTCAGCAAGTTCTTCTAATCGTTCTTCATCAAACTCTTTTCTTGGTTGATGAGGGTTTGCCCGAATATGATCAGTAGGTACATTTAGAACAATATTTACCCTTTCCTCCGGTGCAATTATATTCTTTTCAACGCCCTGTTTTGGTTCGGTATTTTTTGCCTTATCTGATTCAGATTTACTTCCTTCCGATTCATATTCAGGGAAAAATGCTCCTAATCCTCTACCGAGTACCTTTTTACTAGCCATAATAGTCTATTTAAGAAAGTACCGGACTGTTTTTAAACAGCTTTCGATTTTTCTTGATGATTTCTCTGGCTAAGGCAAGATAATTTTTTGATCCAACACTTGTTGAATCGTAAAGCAAAGCGGGTTTACCAAAGCTTGGAGCTTCAGCAAGACGAACATTTCTGGCAATAACAGACTTAAAAACTCTATCATCAAAATAGCGTTTTACTTCTTCTGCAACCTGATTTGAAAGTCTTGTGCGTGTATCATACATAGTCAAAAGAACCCCTTCGATATCTAATTCAGGATTCAGATGCTGGCGTACAATTTTTATGGTATTCAACAGCTGACCAAGTCCTTCCAAAGCGAAATACTCACATTGGACAGGAATTACTATTGAATCGGAAGCTGTTAGTGCGTTAATGGTTAGAAGTCCTAAAGAAGGAGGACAGTCAATCACAATAAAATCATACCGGTCTCTTAAATCAGCGATCGCTTTTTTAAGTATGCGCTCCCGTTCTTCACGGTCGATCATTTCAATTTCGGCACCTACAAGATTGATATGGGCCGGAACCAGGTCAAGAAAATCTAATTCAGTCTGACGGATAGAATCATTCACATCCGTACTCCCAATCATTACTTCATAAATGGAATTTGTGACTGTTTTCGAGTCGATCCCAAGTCCACTTGTTGTATTACTTTGGGGGTCAATATCAATAACCAAAGTCGGGTGTTCGATAGCAGCAAGGCTGGCCGCCAGATTAATTGCCGTGGTTGTTTTTCCTACTCCACCTTTCTGATTGGCAATGGCAATAACTTTACCCATTAAAAAATTTCCTGCTTATAGAATGAATGATTCTCAACTTAAATTTCAATATAAAGCGACCCTATCTTGGTTACAAAAAAACTTATTAACACATTATCCTGAAGTTATCCACATAAAAAAGGCAACCTATTGGTTGCCTTGAATTTATCGGGATGAACTTGTCAACACTATCTTTCTTGTTGGAGGGGCAAAACCCGTCTCTGCGTTTATGAGTTTGAGTTTTGACAAACTGCGATCTCTTTCTAACTGAAGTGGTTTCGAATTGTCTTGCTGGAGCGATGTGCCCGCAAAATGGATCGTATTACTTCGATCAACCCAGGGGGCTACTGTTTCAGTTTGTAAGTTTTCAGAGTTTTGGATCGTATCAGTTTGTGTATAAGCTTCTCCGTTGGAAAAATAAATGGTTGTTGAGCTCATTAAGATTGCTACTGCAGCGGCGGCTACCGAACGGGACATTATGCTTGTCCAGCGGCTTGAGCGACTAATTTGCTCAAGTTGCTTTTGCACCGCATCGCTTGCAATCTTAGCCTTAAGATCGGGAGGCGGCTCCCAAAGTGGGAGCTTCCCGAGTTTTTGATATGTTTTTCTGAGACTCTCGACTTCAATCAGAAGATTTTCATCGATCATCATTTCACGTTCAAATTCAATTTCTTCAGAAGGATCCATTTCCTTCATCAGATACCGAATACAAACATCTTCACTTTTTTGCATGCTTTAACTCTAGTTGTCTTTCTTCTTCAAAGTATTTTCGAAGATTGATTAACGCATATCTCATTCGGCCTAATGCCGTATTGATCGATACGTTAGTTAATTCTGCGATTTCTTTAAAGGGCATTTCGTAATAATGCCTCAAAAGTACAACGGATCTTTGCTCTTCAGGTAATTTCGAGATGTGATTCATCAAACTGGACTTCATTTCCTTGTCTACCATTTGATCATCCGCATCAACAACACTTTCATCTTCGAGTCGGTCGAAATAATCTGTTTTCGAGTCTTCCTCGTCGTACCAAGAGTTAACGTCGATAAAACGTTTTTGTTTTCTAATATGATCAATTGTTGCATTATGAGCAATTCTCATTACCCATGCAATCCATTTACCTTGTTCATTGTAGGTATCATCCATTTTTGTGACCACCTTGGTAAATGTTTCCTGGAAAATATCGTTAGCCGTTTCAGGATTGTTAACCATACTGTATATGTAGGAATAAATTTTAGATTGATGACGATTCATTAGCTCATTAAAAGCTCCTTCATCAGCCTTTCTTCTAAATAATTTTACCAGTTCCTGATCTTTTAATTCAGAGTATGATTTTTTGCCTGTATGTCTTTTAATTAGTTCCATAATAATCACCCTTAATTTGGGTTAGGCTCTTTGTTCAAGATAACTTAGTTGTCTGATCATTTGATCCCACTAAACAATCTTTAACAAAGAACAGTTTTACCTCAAATCTTTTGCTTTTGTAGTTAGTACGAAGAGCAAAGCTTTTTGGCTTGGGTACATTTTAATACTCAATGCGCAAGGTCAATATCACATGTTGATGTTAGACCTCACATCAGTACTACACATCAAGACGAATCAGCCCCTAAAGTAGTTGAAGATTTTTCCGGCTAATTTGTTTCCTACCAGTTCCTCTAATTCTTCTTTGCTGGCTTTCTTTATCTCTTTTACCGAACCCAGTTCTGTAAGCAGTTTTTGAGAGGTTTTTGCTCCTACTCCTTCTATCTCAGTTAATTCCGTAACAAAGGTTCTCTTCGCTCTTTTCTTACGATGAAATGTAATAGCAAATCTATGGGCTTCATCTCTAGCTTGTTGCAATAATTTAAGTGCAGATGATTTTTTTGGAATCATATATGCTTCAGAACGATTAGGAACAAACACTTCTTCCAGCCTCTTGGCTAATCCAATTATTTCACACTCTCCGTAAAAGCCGATTTCCTTTAACGCCTCAACTGCAGAGCTTAACTGTCCCTTTCCGCCATCAACTACAATTAAGTCAGGAATCTGGAGGCCGTCTTTCATTACAGCCGAATACCTTCTGGTCAGAATTTCCTTCATGGAAGCAAAGTCATCCGGTCCTTCCACTGTTTTGATATGAAATCTCTTGTATTCACTTTTGCGAGGTTTCGCATCCACAAATGAAACCATGGAAGCAACCGGATCAGTGCCTTGAAAGTTGGAATTATCAAAACACTCTATTCTTCTGGGCAACCTTTGGAGTTTTAAATGCTCTTTTAATTCTTTAACCGCATGGGGAATCCGATCCCGTTCTGCTTTTTCTTTTTCTAGTCGTCGCTCATTTAAATGTAATCGGGCATTTGCGTTCGCCATTTTAATCAGCTGTGCTTTCTCTCCAATCTGTGGTACATGAACAGGCACTTTCTTCCCACGCTCCTGGTAAAGATAATCCACAAGTGGTTCATCATCAGATATTGGATGACTCAGATACACCTCATCAGGTATTGCAGCAGTGTATTGTCCGGTGTAATAATCTTCTACAAAAGATTGTAACAACTCCCCTATTTCAAGTCCGTCTATATTTTTTAGAAACCGATGGAATTTCCCAATCAATTTCCCTTCTCTCACCTTAAATAGTACTCCGCAGGCTTCTCCAATATCCTCTGCAATACTCATTCCAAATACATCCCGATCGACTTTCTTGTCATCAACCATTTTCATTTTTTGGCTATACCGTTCAACAGCAACCAGGCTATCTCTGAGTTTTGCTGCTTCTTCAAAAGCAAGGGCATCAGAAGCAATCTGCATCTCGTCTTTTATATCTCTTATTAATGCGTCGGAATGCCCGTTTAATAAACGTTCTACTTTTTTAATGGTCTCTTGATATCGTTCATCATCCCAATCCCCGGAACAGTTTTGTAGGTAATCATCAAAACAGGAATGCCATTTAGGTACGCCTCTGGTTTTATCAATATTCTTAATGCTGACAGCACAAGTACATAAATCGAAAGCTTTCCGGATGGTTTCCAGCATCCTTTTCATTGTGGTTACACTATCATAAGGACCGTAATATTTACTTCCGTCTTTGATAATAGTCCGGGTTGGATACACTCTTGGTTTGGAGTCCTGAGTAACACAGATATAGGGATACGATTTATCATCACGATACATAATGTTATATCGTGGCTGATATTGTTTGATGAAGTTGTTTTCCAGAATAAGGGCTTCGGCTTCAGAATCAGTGACTACTACTTCCAAATCATCAATTTTGGAAACCATGGTTTTGATACGCCCATCTGCTGGCCTTGAATCCTGAAAATAAGAACGTACTCTGTTCCTAAGCTTCTTAGCTTTCCCTACATATAATACACTACCGGATTTATCCCGATAGATATAAACACCAGGTGATAAAGGCAGGTTGGATACTTTTTCAGAAAGGTCAATTCCTTGGTTCTCTTCGCTCATGCTGGGAAGATAAGAAGAATATGGCTTCGTTGATTCTTCTTCCTTTTGATTAAAAAGATCAATTTTGATTAACTGTCAGATGATTTCTAAAAGTAAAAAAGCATTCAAACATGTTTCAGTTGAATGCTTTTTCATAATGCATTAATACTATTTATTTCAGGACATTTTTGTTATGGTACATGGTTCTAAATCAGCTAAACCAAGGTGCTGTGTGTATAGCATGTAAAAACCGGTCCCTGAATCGCCGTTTAACTTGAACGAATAAACCGCATTCCACCACCCATATGGGGATGGTCCCTGAATTATAAGATTTTCACCTGTATCGTCGATCGCCCAAATTCCTTCTGTTGGTTGGGCAGCTCCTATAACCTGTATCTCAACACTGCTTTTAGTTGGTGCAAAAGTTAATTGTACATGTGCTGGCCATCTAGGTACAACTACTTGCCATTTTGTTCCCGGTATACTCATTTTATTTCCCCTTTTTTAATTGTTATTAATAGTGTTAATCAGAAATAATTAAAACACTTACGGATAGTATTTAGTCCTAAAGAAAATTCCAATTTTTTGTTCTTAAAAAATTAATCTGAAAAATTGACACCTGTATAAGTTTTATTTGAAGTATCACCTTCATCTGTTACTTTCTTCGAAATTATTTTTTATGAGTAATGAACTACCAAAAGGTTTAGTCTTCTCGGCTACATCCCCACAAAGAAGAAAAAGAGCTTTAATACTTATCGCTGTATTATTTGTACTTCAAATTTGTCTGATCTGGCCGGTTTACCCCATATTTTCCTCACCAACGCCGCAGATTCTTGGATTTCCACTATCCTTTGTATGGGTGATTTTCATCCTGATTTGTTCCTTCAGTTCTTTGCTGATTTTCTTTAGAAAAGATACTTCGGAGGACTCCTGATTTGGAAAGCTGGATCATTATTCTCGGAATTTGTGGAATCTATCTTCTAATTACTCTCATAATGGGAATTGTACCGGGACTAAAAGTAAGTCATAGTACGACGGGCTATGTAGCAGGCGACCGTTCGATGAATGTACTTATTCTTTATTTCGTATTGGGCGCTTCCATCTTTTCTTCCTTTGCATTTCTAGGTGGTCCCGGATGGGCATATTCCAGAGGAGCTGCTGCACTTTATATCATAGCTTATGGTGCCATCGGTATGGTTCCTTTTTATTTCTTTGGACCTAAAGCAAGAGCACTAGGTGAAAAATACGGTTTTGTTACTCAGGCCGAACTATTGGAAGATCGATATAACTCAAAGCTACTTTCCGGATTACTAGCCATACTAACGGTTGTGGTGTTAATTCCTTACCTCACTCTTCAAATGAAAGGTGCCGGACTTGTTTTAAATACGATTAGTGAAGGAACAATCCCTGTCTGGCTTGGAGCCGGAATTGCCTATTTCGTAGTTCTTATTTATGTGTTTTTTAGCGGAGTGATGGGTGTTGGGTGGACAAATACTTTTCAGGGTATTTTTATGTTAGTTATTGCCTGGTTTCTTGGGATTTACCTTCCTGAGAAAATGTATGGCGGTATAGGTCCGATGTTTGAGCAACTTATTAACTCTGAATTTAAACAGGCTCTTACTGCTCCGGGTCTTACATCCGGTGGGGAACCCTGGGATTGGTGGGGATTTAGTTCTGCGGTACTTGTTTCTGCCATTGGATTTTCTATGTGGCCACATTTCTTTATGAAAGCATTTGCCGCAAAAAGTGACAGAACAATTAAACTAACGGTCGTTTTATATCCAACTTTTCAGGTTTTTTTGGTACCAATCCTGATTATTGGTTTTTCTGCTGTCCTGGCTTTTCCCGGTGTAACTCCTGCTGATTCTATCCTTCCGCATGTGCTGCTCCAAATGGATTTACCGGTAATTCTTATCGGACTTGTGTGCGCCGGTACGTTAGCTGCTTCAATGAGTTCAGGAGATGCCATCGTGCATGCCGCAGCTTCGGTTGGGGTCAGAGATGGATTGACTAAAATCCCAGCTGTAGATACATGGTTACAGTCGGGAGATCATGAGCGGCTACTTATCCGGATTGGTGTAGTGATCATTAGCTTAATTGCTTATTACTTTGCCGTATTCTCCGAAACGGATATTGTCTCACTTCTCCTCGGTGCTTATGGTGGAATTGCACAAATGTTTCCGCTTGTATTTGCCATGTTCTACTGGCCCAGAGCAAATGGAAAAGGCGCTCTTGCAGGACTAATTGGTGGAATATTAGTTACTCTCTTCTTCCTTTATAACCCGGAATTCAAGCCGGTACCCATGCATGAAGGTATTTATGGACTGATTATAAATATTATTCTTTTAGTTGGAGTTAGTTTAAGAACAAAACCTGAAGAAGTTGAAAGGATAAAAAGGTATACGGGGTTTTGAAATGAAACTAAAATTTCTAAACATAGTGATATTGATTGGGAGTTCCACTCTTCTTGTAATTAACACCTACAGATATATTGTTGATGGCTCTACTTCTTCAATTACATCAGGAGTTGTAGTAAACTTACTAAGTATAATATCTATGATCCTGTTGCTAATTCATTTGAAGAGAAAAGAACGCAATAGCTGAATCATAAGAAGATCAACTTATTGCTATTAAATTCTGCTGTGGAATGCAAACCGGAAGCTCCAGTTTCCTCTTCAAAATTAATCTCCTACCCTTCGAATTCTTTCTCTTCTTCAATCAGCTAAAGCCTCGGGTTCTCTTTTTTTATTCTTTTCACCCCGGACTGAAGTCCGGGGCTTGTTAAATTTGATTCTTTACGGATCAAGTTTAAGGAAGTACAAATTATAGCCGGCAATTTCAGGTTATGATCAGAAGGAAAACCTGGAGAGACTTAATTGTCTTGTAATTAATTGTCAGAAGTGTAAATTCCAATAATTACTAACTAACTATGATATAATGAGCGGTAAAAGTGATAAGAATTATCTGGCAATGATTTTACTTTGTTTTTTCCTGGGTAGCCTTGGAGTACATCGTTTTTATGCCGGAAAAATAGGCACCGGAATTTTAATGATCGTTACTTTAGGAGGACTTGGAATCTGGACACTTATTGACTTAATAATCATCATCCTCGGCAATTTCAAAGACGGCGACGGAAATCTGATTAAGAATTAATTGACCTCGTACAGTAGCCCTACTGCGGAACACTATACGGGAGCCTGTCTGACTGGAGGCAGGCCTTTTCATCCTCTTCAAGATTCATCTCCTACCCTTCGAATTCTTTCTCTTCTTCAATTAGCAAAAGCCTCGGGTTTTCTTTTTTTCATCAAACACCACGGACTGAAGTCTGGGGCTATTATAATTTGATCCTTTCAGGATCTAAATTATGGAAATCCCAAATTTGGCATTAGAATTGTTGGTAGAAATAGTGAGCTGATGATTTGTTTAACCATCTAGTTATTAGAATGTGCAGATCCTTCGGAGGTATCCTCATTTCTTAGACTACCGTTGATCACCCCATTTGAAACATTCTTAATTGATCATTGAAAATTGAGTATTGTTCTAGCTTCGTTCATCATCCACCGGATTTTCGCCAAACCTTGCCGGCACCCAGTTCATGCTAGAAATCGGAGGACGATTGTAGTCCGGATGCTTACTGATTTTTGGAAATATGATCGGTTCTGGGGTTAGATCTTCATATTCAATTTGATCCAACAGATGTGATATGCAATTTAAACGTGCATGTCTTTTGATATCTGCATTTACCACAAACCATGGAGATATTTTGGTATCAGTATGTTTGAACATTTCGTCTTTGGCTTTGGAATAATCCACCCATCGTGCCCTGGATTCAATATCCATCGGACTTAATTTCCAGCGTTTCATCGGGTCTTCATTCCGGGCAAGAAATCGTTTCTTCTGCTCTTTGTCTGAAATCGAAAACCAGTATTTGATAAGTATGATACCGGAACGAATAAGCATTTCTTCAAATGGAGGACAAGCTCTTAAAAACTCCTGATATTCTTCATGGGTACAAAAACCCATTACTTTTTCGACTCCCGCACGGTTGTACCAACTCCGATCAAATAGGACCATCTCTCCTGCTGTTGGAAGTTGCTCAATATATCGCTGAAAATACCATTGATTCCGTTCTTTCTCGGTGGGTTTTGGTAATGCTACAACCCTTACAGTTCTGGGATTTAGTGGTTCAGTTATTCTTTTAATTACTCCACCCTTTCCGGCTGCATCCCTTCCCTCAAAAATCACACAGACTTTTAACCCCTTTTCTTTAATCCAGTACTGCAATTTGAGTAACTCGGACTGAAGCCTGGATAACTCTGCTTCATATACATCCTGCTTCAGTTTTCCGTGTTCATTATACATATCAAATATTTTTATAAGAAGGAATCAGCTTAGAATATGAAAATCAACCCTACTTAAAAGAAACATTATTTTAAAAGTGTATTTATTACATTTAAACTATATTCATACGAGCGGAATAACTTACTATCTGATTATGCACAAGCACGTACTTATACTTTTGGCAGGATTACTTGCTGCCTGCTCTCATCCTGAACCGGAAAAACTCGAGACTTTTCCTCTCACTTCGGTCACACTTTTGGATAGTCCTTTTCTGGAAGCTCAAAATACAGATATGGAATATATCCTTGAGTTGGATGCAGATCGCCTCCTTGCCCCCTACCTTATTGAAGCAGGTTTGGAACCTAAAGCTCCAAAATATGGAAACTGGGAAAACACCGGGTTAGATGGTCATATTGGAGGACACTATGTAAGTGCACTCGCATTAATGTATGCTTCTTCCGGTGATCAACAAGTGCTGGACCGTTTGAGTTATGTGATAGGAGAACTATACAGAGCTCAACAGGCTAATGGAGATGGATATTTGGGTGGAATTCCGAATAGTGAAGAAATCTGGTCAGAAATCGCTGAAGGTGATATCAGGGCTCAAAGTTTTTCACTTAATGGTCGTTGGGTTCCGTTGTATAACATCCATAAGATTTTTGCAGGTTTACGGGACGCTTACCTAATTACTGATATAGAGAAAGCAAAAGAAATGCTGATCGATCTAACGGATTGGTTTGTAGATGTGAATAAAAATCTGACTGAAGAACAAATTCAGGATATGCTTCGAAGTGAACACGGTGGATTAAACGAAGTCTTTGCTGATGTGTATGCCATCACCGGAAACGAAGAATATCTGACTCTTGCGAAGAAATATTCAGACCATGCCATTCTTGATCCCCTTTTATTGGGAGAAGACGATTTAACAGGAAAACATGCCAATACTCAAATCCCTAAAGTTATAGGCTACCAACGTGTTGCAGAACTGGAAGATGATGACACATGGAAAGAAGCAGCTAAACGTTTTTGGGATATCGTAGTAGAAGATCGTTCAGTAGCCTTTGGAGGCAATAGTGTAAGGGAGCATTTCAACCCAACCGATGATTTTTCAGGGATGGTAACGGCCAATCAGGGACCGGAAACCTGTAACACCTATAACATGCTTCGTTTATCAAAAATGTTATTTACAGATGATCCTGATGCCAAATACATCAACTATTATGAGCGGGCTTTGTACAATCACATTTTATCTTCTCAACATCCGGATGGTGGTTTTGTGTATTTCACACCTATTCGTCCAAGGCATTATCGGGTATATTCACAACCTCATACCAGTTTCTGGTGCTGTGTGGGTTCCGGAATTGAAAATCATGGCAAGTATAACGAACTCGTTTATGCTCACTCTCAAAACAATGTCTTTTTAAACTTGTTTATTCCTTCTGTTCTCAATTGGAAAGAACAAAAAGCGATCATCACACAAACCACTCGATTTCCTTTTGAAGAAGAAACCCGACTGCAAATCCAGGTAAACCAACCAAAAGAATTTGCTCTTTCAATTCGTAAACCCTCTTGGATTGATGGAGATGCAGAAATAAAAGTAAATGGAAAAAGCTGGAGTACTTCCACGAATTCTTTTTCATACATGACTATAAACAGAACGTGGGAAAATGGAGATGTAGTAACAGTTTCTTTACCAATGAAAACCACGGTTGAACAACTTCCCGACGGATCTCCATGGGTTGCATTTATGAAAGGCCCGATTGTACTTGCGGCCGTAACAGATACTTCCGATTTGGGCGGACTTTATGCTGATGAAGCCAGAATGGCACACGTTGCCAGTGATATATTCTATCCTTTGGATGAAGCTCCGGTGATTTTATCGAATGATCCTTCGAAATTAGCTGATCAGGTTAAGCAAAACGGACCAATGTCTTTTTCTATTGATCCCCTTATTTATGGAGAAGACTGGGATGGACTAAAGCTTGTTCCTTTTTTCAGTATTCATGAAGCACGATACATGATGTACTGGCCGGTTTATACGGAAGCTGAATTAGAAGAAAGACAAGCGGCCATAAAAGCTCAGGAAGCTGCTATGCTGGAGCTGGAATCCAGAACCGTAGATATGGTAGCCACAGGCGAACAACAACCAGAATCAGATCACTTTTTCCGGGGAGAAGGAACAGAATCAGGAGTATATGAAGGTCGGTATTGGAGGCATGCCTGGGGCTGGTTCAGTTATGAACTCAGAAATCCTGATACAGAAGGAAGTATTCTCAGAGTAACCTATTCGGGTGCTGACCAAGGACGTACCTTTGATATTCTGATTGATGAGGTACTTCTTGAAACGGTTACCTCAACCGGTCAACCATCTACCTTTTTTGATGTTGATTATGAAATCCCTGAAGAATTGGTTTCTGAAAAAATGCGGGTCAAATTTCAGGCTCATGAAAATTCAATGGCAGGCGGAGTATTTGAAGTAAGGTTATTGAGGGAATAAATAGAATTAGTCATCGCGAGAAGCTTCAATTGTATTTGAAGCTAAATTACCATCGATGCGACGACCTCATGGAACTACATCTCAAGCCTTTTCAATGAGATTGCTTCGCTCCGCTCGCAATGACTTTATTAGTTCTATTTTTGGTTACTAGAATCCTTAGTTTTGGATCCTATGAAAAAGAAAACCACGCGAACACGACCAGACGTCTCCATTATTTATGAAGACAATCATCTGTTAGTGATTGATAAACCTTCGGGAGTGCTCTCTCAGGAAGACCATACCGGTGATCCGGATATCCTTACTCTTTGTAAGCAATACATCAAAAAGGAATACAATAAACCCGGAAATGTATGGCTTGGATTGGTTCACCGCCTGGACCGACCGGTAAGCGGGTTAATGGTTCTCGCTAAAACATCGAAAGCAGCGTCGAGGTTGTCCGAAGAAGTCCGAAAAAACAAGATGGATAAAACCTACTGGGCGCTTGTGTATGGAATGACGCCCATGGAAGCAGACCTCAAGCATTATCTGGAAAAAGACCGGAGGTCAAACTCAGTCAAAGCCTATACATCGAAAAAAGGAAAGTCAAAAGAAGCTCGCCTTAGTTTTAAAACCATCAAACAAAGCAAAGATTACAGCATTGTAGAAATTGATCTGGAAACTGGTCGCCCCCATCAGATTCGGGTACAATTAGAGAAAATTGGTCACCCTATTTTTGGAGATTATAAATATGCGGAAGAGAATTCCGGTCCCGGAAAAAATATGGCTCTTCGAGCAATGAAACTGAGTTTCAAACACCCTACGATTGATAAAGTGATGAACTTTGAAGTAAAACCGCCAAAGCAACAACCCTGGGATTTATTTGATTATTAGAAAAAAGCCCCCTGCTTTCAGCCTTCAGCTTTTTCCAACCAAAAAAAGCTGAAGGCTGATTGCTGAAAACTTTTCAATTATTAAGACCATTAGTTTTTTAACAATGAAGATTTCGTACACAGCTGCTTATATCGTTGTAAAGTTTTACGGGCTGACTAAATTTCCAGAGATAGCAAGCAAGTTCGATTCGTTTGTTCTCGATTTCTATAAACATATGGTTGGATTTCTTCCCTCACATCTGAGCTGGTACCAACGATCACTGAACTCTTACCTTTTACGAAAGTTTTTTATTTGGTCAGAAGAGCTACTCCTACCCGGAGATTTGATGCATATCATTTGCCGAAAGTATTATATGACAAAATTGCTAGATAAAGCTCTTAACAATGGGGTTGAACAAGTGGTAAGTATGGGAGCCGGATTTGATCATCTTGGAGTGTATGCCTCAACAAAAGGAATACCGACTTTTGAACTCGACCGAACATTGATGGTTGACCAAAAGCAGGAATTTATAGAGCAATACAACTACCAAAATGAGCTTCTGCATCTGATTGCTACTGACTTTGAGAAAGAACCATTATCAGATACACTTGCAAGAATACCGAAGTTTGATCCTGATAAAAAAACTCTCTTTATAGGGGAAGGTTTTTTTGATTACCTCCCTCCTCATACAACAAAAGAAATCCTGTCGAATATCAAATCTCTGAATCCCAGGAACCAGCTTCTTACTACTTTTTTTTCTTTGGATGAATTGAACTGGTTTCATCGGTTTTCATTTACAAGTGGAGTTAGTTTAGTTGGTGAATCCCTAAAACTCCCATTAAATAAAGAAGAATTTGTAAAGCTACTTTCTGACTATGGCTTTCAGCTCGATAATGAAATCAGTTATAAAGAAATGCAGGAAGAGTTAGTTAGCTCTATCGGTATTGAGCTGCCTGTGCTAAAAGGGTTTTATATTCTTGATTTCGTTATTCGTTGATTAAATAATATATAAGCTCGTCATCCCGGACTTGATCCGGGATCTTAAGTGAAGTTTTTGATCCAAATTATTAGTTTGAACCTGCTTTTCTAAATTCCACAAAGATCCTGAAACGAGTTCAGGATGACCTACACTTCTGTTAGTTTTCATCACCTGTAAACGAATCAGGCAGCTTTTTTGAAGCTTTAGCACCAAGTTCTTTCAACATCTCTGCCTGCCGTACTAAATTTCCCGAACCTTCTGATAATCGGGTTCGTGCTTCTTCATAGCTCTTTTGAGTTTGCTGAATACGATCTCCGATTTGTTCCATACTTTCAACAAAAAGAACAAATTTATCATACAATGCTCCTCCACGCTGAGCAATCTCAAGAGCATTTTTATTCTGATATTCCTGCTTCCAGACACTGTCGATGGTTGCAAGTGTTGCAAGTAAGGTAGAAGGACTCACAATCACGATATTTCTATCAAATGCTTCGTAGTACAAATTCGGATCAGATTGGAGCGCTAATCCAAATGCTGGCTCTATTGGAATAAATAGTAATACAAAATCAGGACTTCGATCTCCATGAATTTGCTGATAGTTTTTTGCACTCAACCCTTTCACATGCGCTCTTAAGGAAGCTATATGTTGTTTAATCGCTGATTCAGCTTCTGCATCGTCATCACTTGAAGCAAACTTTTCATAAGCAGCTAAGGAAACTTTGGAATCAATCACCAAAAACTTCTCGTCGGGTAAGTGAACTACCACATCAGGTTGAAGCCTGCGACCTTCTTCCGTAGTGGTACTTTGTTGCACTTCATATTCGCGTCCTTTCGTTAAACCAGACCTTTCCAGTATTCTTTCAAGGATCACTTCTCCCCAATTACCCTGAGCTTTAGAATCCCCTTTAAGTGCTTTGGTTAAATTCTTAGCATCCTCACTCATTTTCTGATTGAGTTCTGCCATTTGACGAATCTGTTCTTTCAGAGTTGCCCGTTGCCTGTTTTCATCATTATAGGTCTCCTCTACTTTCTTTTTGAACGATTCCAGATTGTCTCCAAGCGGTTTTAAAATCTGATCCAGACTCTCTTTGTTTTGCTTAGTGAATTTTTCGGCTTTCTCATCCAGAATTTTGTTTGCCAGATTTTCGAACTGAACTTTAAGTTGCTCCTGCATTCCGGCCAGTTCTTCTTTTTGTTCCGAAAGTTTTTCTTCAAGGGAAGCATACTCTGCTTTTAACCCTGCAAGCTGACGATCCAATGCCGATTTATCTTCCCGTTCTTTTTTGAGCTCTTCTTCTTTTTCTTTAGTGATTTGATCTAATCTGGATTCTGCTTCTTCTGCCTGTTTTTCAAGATTGGCATTCCGCTCTTCCAGCCTCGAGCTCTCTGACTTTGATTTAAAATGAGCAATAAAAAAGCCCGCTATTCCGCCAATTAACAATGCAACTATTCCTAAAACTATATCCATCTAAATCCTTTATTCAAAGCTCTACCCGAGCAGAATTCATAGCAATTGATTTATAAATCGCCTCAATTATTTTCATGTCCTGAAGACCTTCTTCTCCTGATGCAGAAGTTACTGTACCGTTATTTATCGCAACAGCCATCGCGTCCATCTGCAGTGCCTGTTGATTCGGGTTTCCAAAGTCAAGGGGTTCGCCACCCAATGTACCTTTTAATCCTCCATAGATGTACGCCGGAGACAGGATCGCCTGGAAATTATTCCGTTCGTAACTCACCTGTAAACGTTCTGTCCTGAAATTATAGGTTGTATTACAATTAGCAACGGCTCCGCTTGGAAATTCCATCTGCCAGGTAATCGTCTCGTCCACTTCTGCAAACTTAACGGCATCCGTTTTAAATTCCTGAGCAGTAACAGAAACAGGTTCTTCCTGGGTAGCGTATCTTGCAGCCTGAATACAATAAATTCCCACATCCATCATGGCACCGCCACCTGCCATTGCTTTTTTAAGCCGCCACTGATTCGGATTGCCTATTGTAAATCCAAACTCGGCGTTTACATACTTTGGGAGACCGTTTTTACCACTTTTGGTATGATTAACTATCGCCTGATTATATGGATCAAAATGAAGCCGATATCCAATCTGCAGTGTAACATTGTTGGCTTTACAAGCAGCAATCATTTGTTCACTCTCTTCCACACTTACGGCCATTGGTTTTTCACAGATCACATGTTTTCCCGCATTTGCTGCCCTAATAGTATACTCAGCATGCATGGAATTAGGTAAAACCACATACACAATATCCACATCCGGATTGTCTACGATTTCATCAAAATTTTCATAATTGTAAATGTGACTTTCGGGGATATCATACTCCTTTCCATATCTTTCTGCCTTAGATGGGGTTCCCGTTACTAAAGCAGTAAGTTTGCAATGTTCGGTTTCTTTAAGAGCAGGCGCAAGCTGCCCCATAGCATACCCACCTAAACCAACCAGTGCTATACCTAGCTGTTTTTCGCTCTTTATTCCACCAAATAAATCTTTGGTGTTTAGCAGTGGAAACATGGCTGCAGCACCAATGCTTTTTCCTGTTAATCCTAAAAACCTTCTTCTGTTTAGTGAGTTTTCATCTTTCATTCCATTATCCCCTGTTTAATATTTCTTTCATCTTTTTTTGTAGTTCTGCATTATGAAAAACTCCATTATGTCCCTGTCCTTCCAGTATAATGTATTCATCATTTTCATCCAGAAACTGATTGAGCTTTATTCCCCTTTCCACAGGTAAAAGAACATCCTTTCCCGCGTAAAAAATAGTAATTGGTTCTTCAATTTCAGGTAATGCAAGATCTGTTCTTAATGGATATCTGACCAAAAAAGTGGGTAAAAACCAGTACTCAGCATTTTTCATATCCACCATACTATAATATGGAGTCCAGATAACAAGCTCTCTTGGATCATTTTCTGTGGCAACTAAGGCGGCAACTCCCGAACCCAGAGAATACCCGAGTACGATAATATTTTCTTCTTCATACTCTTTAGTCATTTCCTGGTATACAACTTTCATATCGCCTACAAGATCCTGCTCATTCTTCAGCTCTCCTGTACTTAGCCCGAATTCGCGATAATCGGGATAAAGAACATCGTATCCTTCATTCAGAAAGAGATGAAATTTTGCCGGACTTGTATCTGCACTTCCACCGTTTCCATGAAAATATATCACCAAGCCTTTAGAGGAGTCTGCTTTAGCATGAATCGCATGAATCTTTACTCCTTCTTCAATTTCAAACCACCGTTCTTCAAAATTAAAGTCATAATCGAATATATGACCTTCTTCCAGTTTTGTAGGATTAAAAAGAATGGCATTCTGGATGCTGTAGAAATAAATACATACAGCCAAATATAAACCTACTAGCGTAACTACTGTAGAGAAAATGGTTTTTTTTGACTTACTCATACACTTATGATACTAAATTTTGATTTAGTATGGACTTATTGAATATAAAAAAAGACAGCCCGGATAATTTGGACTGTCTTTTTGTACGGTCATAAAGAAGCATTTAGATTTCATTTCGAATCCTCCTATGAAGGTGAGAAATCTAAGGTGCTTATTGCAGTGTATTCAATCTTAAGATTTCTCAGTCGCTTCGCTTCTTCGAAATGACAAAAAGCTCAGTTTATCATTTAATCAGAGATCGATGTTCTCTTCTTCGTTTTTCTTTTTATCCCGAAGCTTCTTAATAGCGTAGGCTCCTCCTGCTGCTGCAAGTAGTCCTAAGCCTCCATCAATGGGAGCCTGAGACGGTGCAGATGGAAGTCCCGGTTGGGCCATAGCAAATTCGGTGATAAATAACGCAAATGCTGTAAGTGTAAATAGTATTCTTGTTTTCATAATTGTATGATTAGAAGAAAGGAGAAAGGACGAAGGAGAAAGGAGCTTGTGGGTTATATACCCCTGCTCCTTTCTCCCTGTTCCTTTCACCTATTTGATTAATGTCATTTTTCGGGTGATGCTTTGTCCGCCTGCTTCCAAACGGTAATAGTACATGCCACTGGCTGCGTTGGCTGCATTCCAGGTCACGTTATAGCTTCCGGCAGCTTTACTTTCATTAACCAGCTCCGCTACCTTTTGTCCCATCAAATTGTAAATACTTAAGGTCACAGGACCTGCATTCTCTACTGAATAACTTATGGTAGTAGTCGGGTTAAACGGATTCGGATAGTTTTGTGAAAGCGCAAAAATACTCACTTTATCTTCCGTTTCGGTATTTACCGACGTAGTTGGAGTGATGGTGATGCCTAGTCTGGGTGAATTAGCTGATTTAGCTTTCATAGTTTGTCCCATTGAGTTTTTAATCACACTCATTGGATTAACTTTTTCATTTGCATCCGTTACCTGAACCTCAAACTCATAGGAGTTGATTTGTCTCAAATCATAATTTTGTCCGGTTTCATAATCATGAAGTTCAATTTCCCAATCTGAAGGGAGTGTACTCAAACCTTCCCAGGCAAGAACCAAAGATTGTGATTCACCGGTAAGATCAACCATAATTGGAAGTGTAATTGCCTCTTCAAGATCTGAAGGAATTCCTTCAATTCCTTTTAATACATTTTCTCCATCCATTTTTCCAACAAACGCTGCTGATACATTCTGAGCTAAAAGTGATCCCAGTTTTAAAAGATCATAGTTGTCGAAATCCAGAGACGCATCATCTGCAATTTGAAGTTTTAAATTTTTCTCCGTGTTATAGCTACTTGTTAATGTAAAAGCTAATTCTTTAAGAGTATTTGGATTAGTTTTGTCAAAATGCGTTTGAGTAGCTGAACTTGAAGTTTTATCGGAAGTCCCATAAGTAAGCTGGCCACCCGCTGTGGCACTACTTGTTTGAACCCAATATCCTTGCCAAGGTTCAATAATTAAGTCACTGGAAATACTTGCAGTGGTATATGATCCAGCTGCATCGTCCCAAAATGACATATTACTTGAAATGGAAATATTAGCAGAAACATTGGCAAGATTAACTCTGGCCGCAAAAGGATTTCCAACTAATGTATAGCGCCCACTTGCTCCGCTGTACAAATCCACAACAACATCACTTGTTGGTTCAGCTCCGGATGCATCTAAAGTGACGGGTAATTCTACACTACCAGCATTAGTGTTATCAAAGAAATACATCGCAAATCCCAAACCATCACCCCATGCCGTTGAAACATTAGTTGGTTCTTCGAACGCTCCATCCGAATCATAAATAATGAAATTCTCAGTGTCTGAGGTATTATCTCCTCCTGTAATTCCCTGAACCGGTGAATCATCAGAAACATCTGCTACCGTACCTCCGGTTTTTGGAAGAGAAAGTAATCTCCATCCAGCATCACCGGTAATTTGTCTTTCCATATTTATATTTCCGGAAAAGGTCCCACCAGTCTGATAAAATGTACCACCACTAGATACTGTAACTCCGTTATTTGTTGTCAATGTACCCGAGGAAAAAGTCACTGTATTTACAGTAGTAGTTCCTGAACCAGAAAGTGTTAGTGTTCCTCCACTCACTGTAATGTTATCAGCACTTGCTGTAGAACTTGTAGAATTAAAATTCACGGTACCATCAGCAATTACTAAATCATTTTCAATAGTCCAATTATTAGATGCAGCACTGTTTCTTGTTATTGTAGAACCACTAGAATTCATTGTAAAGTCATAAACTGAGATTGTACCAAAATCAGTAATATCAGATGAAGAATTAAATACATAACTATCTTGAGAAAATGGCTTTGTTGCTGAACCGTCAGTTGTACTAGACACCAAAAAATATCTTCCATACCGTGAACTTGTACCTATATTTCCCCCATCATTTGCACTTGGAACTTCATTATAAACAAAACCACCTGATGAAGTAACATATCCAAAAAAAGCGAATGAAGAAGGGATTCCACCAACAACTGACCAAGGAATTGAATACTCTCGAAGATCGCTTCCGTTATCAGAATAACTCCCAAAGCCACTCGTTTGTGAAGACCATCCATTAGAACCATCACTAGTTCTATATTCTCGATAATCGTTTTTCACATAGAATACAGCCCTAGCTCTAAATGGTAAACCAGCAAAACTGGTTCCATCGTAATTAAATCCAACTATTGTGCCATCAGAATTTGAACCTCCATCAATTGGATGATCGGTACGAGTACCCAAGTAAAGAACTGCTGCCTCAGCTCTATTAGAAGATGTAATTCCTATATATAAGTTTGTAGCATCCCAAGTTATATACCAGTTTCCACTTTTATTTTCACCATCTGTATGTGTTCCATACTCACTTGACCCAATACTTCCGTCAATAGTTGTAGTAGTGTATTGGCCGTAAATGTTTCCACTCAATATGAGTATTAAGCTAAATATTCCACTCAAGTACCTCGTAGCTTTTTTCATAAAATCTGTCTTTTTGTATGTGAAGATTAAACCCGCAGAAAAGCACTTTTCTGTACCCTAAGAGCTTATGTAAGCGGTTACATAATTAATGGAATTTCAGGGAATGGTACAAGAGCGAATTTTGCCCATTTCTACTTTTTTTATCGGATTTTTATTTTCGGATAAGCATTAAAAAAGACAGCCAAAAAACTCAGGCTGTCTTTCAATAAATTCACGGAGATCGCCGCGTCGAATGGAAATTTGCCCTAATTTTATACTTATGCTCCTCGCGATGACTGAGTAGGTCTTTGCGAGCTGCCTCCTTCTTTTATCATAACGATCCCGGGCGTTCGGGGGAGATATCTAAAGGGTTTCGTGAAAGAGTTCGTTAGATTTCTCACCTCCTTTGGAGGATTCGAAATGACAAAATCAAAGTGCGTTCTAAATTAGGAAATACAAGATTGCATCAAAGCCTCCGCTCCTCGCAAATGGGTGCATTCACGAGCGAAGCGAAGTGCCCTTCATGTTCTGAATTAGGAGATTGCCTGCCTGCCGGCAAAGGCAGGCTTCGGTGCTTTCCCCCTCGCAAAGGGTTACAGATCGATGTTCTCTTCTTCGTTTTTCTTTTTATCCCGAAGCTTCTTAATAGCGTAGGCTCCTCCTGCTGCTGCAAGTAGTCCTAAGCCTCCATCAATGGGAGCCTGAGACGGTGCAGATGGAAGTCCCGGTTGGGCCATAGCAAATTCGGTGATAAATAACGCAAATGCTGTAAGTGTAAATAGTATTCTTGTTTTCATAATTGTATGATTAGAAGAAAGGAGAAAGGACGAAGGAGAAAGGAGCTTGTGGGTTATATACCCCTGCTCCTTTCTCCCTGTTCCTTTCACCTATTTGATTAATGTCATTTTTCGGGTGATGCTTTGTCCGCCTGCTTCCAAACGGTAATAGTACATGCCACTGGCTGCGTTGGCTGCATTCCAGGTCACGTTATAGCTTCCGGCAGCTTTACTTTCATTAACCAGCTCCGCTACCTTTTGTCCCATCAAATTGTAAATACTTAAGGTCACAGGACCTGCATTCTCTACTGAATAACTTATGGTAGTAGTCGGGTTAAACGGATTCGGATAGTTTTGTGAAAGCGCAAAAATACTCACTTTATCTTCCGTTTCAGTATTTACCGACGTAGTTGGAGTGATGGTGATGCCAAAACGATTACCCTCCGACTTGGATTTTTGTGCAACAGCTGCAGGTCCGCTTAGCAGCGATAAAGGATTTACTTTTTCGGCAGTGCCTGCCTGAGAATCGAACGTATATTCCGTTTGGTTTCTTAAATCGATAGCCGAACCAGTTTCATAGTCATGGAAGGTAATTTGCCATTCGGAAGGAATGGTTTCCAGACCTTTCCAGTCTAGTGTAAATCCTCCGCTAATCTGAACCTGCGTTAATTCCAGTTCAAGTGAAATTTCTTCTTCCAAATTCCATGGAATTGATTCCACCGACTTTAATCTGCCCTCTTCATCCTTAAATGCCATGGTAGCATATTCATTAACTAAGGGAGTAAGCTTTGAAGCGTCCGCTCTGTCAAAGCCCAGAGTTGCGTAATCCCTAACAGCCAATTTAATCGCCTCATCATTGCTGTTTTCCGATCTAAGAGTAAATGCAATATCGCCTCTGTTTGATATAGCTTTAGAGAAGAATGTGCCAGTAGTTGTAGAAGTGGATTTGCCAGCAGTACCAATAGTAATTCCTGTTACAGATGCATCTGCAGTTTCGACCCAGAATCCCTGCCACGGTGCAACAATGTAATTACCTGTTCTATCTTGGGAGGAATACGAACTCGTACCATCGTTCCAGAAACTGATATTGTCAGATATGCTTCCACCAGTAGCAGAAATGGAGTTAGTATTGTAATTAGAAGCAAATGGATTTCCCACAAGAGTAAATTGATTGGAACTACCTGCATTTAATGTTACTGAAACATCAGTAGCAGGTTCAGATCCGGAAGCATCTAATGCGATTGGAAGTTCTGAACTGCCGGCAGTTGTATTATCATAGAAATATAACGCGAATCCATATCCATCACCCCAAGCTGTTGAAACGTTTGTTGGGTCTTCAAAAGAACCGGTATTATCATAGATCTTAAAATTTGAACTAGAACTAGTATTATCACCACCAGTAATTCCCTGAACAGGAGTATCGTCTGAAATATCAGAAACGGCACCACTACTTTTTGGTAGAGACAGTAACCTCCAGCCAGCGTCCCCGGAAATAACAACAGATTCGTTTCCACTCACAGTAAATGAACAAACAGAACTGGAAGGCTGATTGTTCGAATTATCAGTTGTCCAATTTGACCGGTTATTAATAGCAATTAACAATTCTGCTTGAGTACCTGATGTAGTGGTACAATTATAAATCATATTATCTAATTCAGATACCGCGTCTCCAAATACAGATACTGCATTGACACCATTAATCAAACGATCTGGAATTGTTGATTGTTGAGTTCCGGCTACTTCTCCATCTCTTGTCCATTTTGTAGTCGGATCATTGCTCCCTGTTGTAGTTGCTGCACCATCATCACCATGTAAGGCAGCAATAAATGTAGGCGAATCTGGTCGAACTTCAGATCCGATATATGCTAATATTTGGTCTCCACTTATAAGGGAAAAACCTGAGCCTCGTCTTAGTGTAACCGTTCCTCCACTTCCGGAAACAGTAAAACCATCGTCTGAGGTCTCTTCAATATGGACAACATTCCCGGCACTTAGTCCAGGAGATATATACTTTAAATGTTCCTCCCCACTTGATCTCCAGCCTGTAGACCCAGCTGTATCGTCCCATCCTTCATCAGTAAAAAAAATACTGTCTCCACTTGCAATGGAGGTTAATGCAACAAACGAAAATCCGTCATTGATATCTGTATTGTATCTTACAATTGCAATATCTCCCGGGTCGTATTGTGAAAATCCTGTAGCTACAAAAACCAAACACATCCCAATTGATAATAATAGTCGTTTCATATATTCCTGTTAGTTTATTTCTGAGACAGTAAGCGTAGAGCAGATTTTAAACCATCTAAAATGCTTACTTTTAGTTACAAGGGAAGAAAACTGAAACGATTTATAAAATCAACAAAAATGGGAATTCTTTCGAATTTCTTAACTATAAGAATAAAACCCTTCCCCTGTCTTATTTCCTAATTTGCCGGCATCCACCATTTTAATTAGTAAGGGACATGGACGATATTTCGGATCTTTGAATCCGTCGTACAACACATTCAAAATATCGAGGCATACATCAAGTCCGATAAAGTCGGCAAGTCTTAACGGGCCCATTGGATGTGCCATACCCAGCATCATCACCTGGTCCACATTTTCAGGAGTTGCAACTCCTTCATACACCGCAAAAACAGCTTCGTTAATCATGGGCATGAGAACCCTGTTACTAACAAAACCCGGCATATCGTTTACCGGTACTGGTGTTTTACCTAATAGTCTGGAAGTCTCTTCAACAACTTTGTAGGTCTCTTCCGAAGTGTCCAGACCATTTACGATTTCTACCAGTTTCATCACCGGAACCGGATTAAAGAAATGCATTCCTATAAATTTATCCGGCCTTTTGGTTAAGGCAGCCAGTTTAGTAATAGATATGGAAGAAGTATTACTTGCAAAAATGGTATGGGCGTCAGCAGCTTCATCAACAGCAGTCCAAACAGATTTTTTTATATCCAGATTTTCAGGTACTGCTTCAATCACAAGATCTACTCCCTTCACTCCTTTTCTTAAATCCAGGAACACAGAGATGCTATTTAATGCAGCATCTTTGGTTTCAACATCAATTTTCTCTTTAGCTACCATTCTATCCAGATTCTTCTCAATGGTTGCCATTGCTCGATCGGCAAACTCCTGTTTTGTTTCAATCAGATTAACCGGAATTCTGTTCATGGCAAATACATGTGCAATTCCGTTACCCATAGTTCCACCGCCTATTACGGCCACACTTTTTATTTGTACACTCATAATTTTTTATTCTCCAACATTATTTTAATTCCAAGATAAGGAAAAAGGAGAAAGGTGCAGGGAAAAGGAATCCCAAAGCACCTTTTTCCTTTCTTCTTTATTCCTTGCTCCCCTTAAATTTCTTAAGTTCTGTGATTAAAATGTTACTTCCATGAACACATTCCTAAAACTCCTGATTTTCTTCTTTATCCTTGCACTTGGCTTTGCCGGTCTTGCCTTCTACTGGACTTTTTATAAACCCCTTCCAAGTTATGATGCAACTATTGAGTTACCGGGAATCCAACAAGAGGTTGATATCCATTGGGATGAATTTGGTGTCCCCCATATTTATGCAGAGAATGAACAGGATTTATATTATGCATTTGGATATGTTCATGCTCAGGATCGTCTTTGGCAAATGACCCTGAGTCAGATTGCAGCGGAAGGTCGGTTTGCTGAATTCTTTGGGGAAGATCTTATCGATTTTGATAAGTATCAGCGAACACTTGGTTTTTGGAGAACAGCTGAAAAACTCGAAAAAGAAGTATTAGGAGATCAAGAACGGGCGGTTCTGCAAGCATATTCAAATGGTGTGAATGATTTTATTGAAAAGAACAGCAATCGGTTGCCTATTGAATTTGCTCTGACAGGGATCGAACCAATAAAATGGAATCCAACCCGCACACTCGCGGTAACCCGACTTATGGCCTGGGAATTAAATATGAGTTGGTGGAGCGAGGTAATGTATAACTATCTGAAGTCTTCACTCCCTGATGATCAATTTGAAGCACTTACTCTTGGCTGGGGTGATGAACTCCCAACTACTCTGGATGATATTGAATCCATCGGACTTACTTCAGCTGCATTAATGCCCATGCTAAAACAGGAACTGGAGCGGCGTAAACTTCTTGAAATTGAAGGAACTCATGTGGGAAGTAATGCCTGGGTGGTGGATGCGTCAAAAACAAATACCGGATACCCATTGTTAGCGGGAGATCCACACCTTGGATTGGATATGCCTGGGAAATGGTATGAAGTACACCTGAACCTGAATAACAAAAATGTATCCGGAGTAACTCTTGCCGGTATTCCCGGAATCGTTCTTGGACAGAACGATCAAATGGCCTGGTCGTTCACAAGCATTATGGCTGATGACACTGATTTCTTTCTGGAAAATGTAGATTCAGAGGATCGTGGAAGATATGTGATTGATTCCACCAGTTCGGGACAAGTTGAATTTCAATCCTTTGAGAAAATACGGGAGATCATCAAAGTTAAAGATGCCGATGAACAGTCCCTGGAAATAAGATATACCAAACACGGGCCTGTAATTTCTGACATCTACCCAAATAACGAACTGGTTAAGGACCAGGTTATCAGTTTAAAATGGACAGGGCATGAGCTTTCTAACGAGTTCAGAACAATGTATCAGATGAACTGGGCGAATAATTTTCAGGACTTTAAAGATGCTTTAAACCACTATGGTGTTCCAGGAATGAATTTTATGTATGGAGATACAGAAGGTAATATTGCCATGTACTCAACTGCAAAACTCCCAATAAGAAGTGGTAATAAAGTCACTCTTAGAAGAGGTTGGGTTCCTGAAGACGACTGGCAGGGATTCATCCCAAGGGAAGAAATGCCTCATATCATCAATCCTGAAAAAGGATGGATTGCAAATGCCAATAATAAACTCACAACTGAAAATTACCCTCATTATATAGCTACTTTTTGGGAACCCCCATCAAGAATAGAGAGAATTACAGAGCTCTTAAACTCAAAGGAGACATTTAATTACGAAGATTTTTCCTCTTTCCAGAATGATTCTTATTCCTCTTTCGCTGCCTACATGACTCCATTTATTCTGGATGTAATCCAAAATCAGAATATATATGATTTCTCATTACCCGTTTCGTACCTGGAGAACTGGGATTTCAAATATGAAAAGAATTCAACTGCAGCTTCTATATTCGATGCCTTTTTTATCAACTTTACAAAAAATACGCTGAGTGATGAACTGGGAGAAGCGGCTTATGAAAATTTCATTATTCACGAGCTTATTCCGGTAAGAACAATGTCTGATCTTATTCAGGATAGCAGTTCTTTTTATGATGATATTAGAACGGAAGAGATAGAAAAAAGAGAAGATATTATTCTTAAAAGTATGCAGGATGCCATCTTTTTCTTAAGTGATTCTTTAGGTAGTGAACCTTTTGAATGGAGATGGGAACAACTTCATACTGTATCATTTAAACCACCTTTATTTAGTCAGGCTGCAGAAGATCCTTCAGCGCCGGGTGCGTTAAAACTTATCGTCAATAATGTTTTAAGTAAAGGTCCATATCCTGTTGTAGGTCATGGTATGAGTGTCAACAATGGCCAATACAGTTGGGATAAACCCTTTGAAATGGTACTTGGACCTTCAGTACGGAGAATCGTGGATTTTTCTGACCTAAGTAAAACAAGATCAGTAATACCAACCGGCCAATCCGGAAACCCTCTTTCGTCTCATTTTGGGGATCAGACAGAACTATGGTTGAATGGTCAGTATCGAACTTTTTATCAGGATAGTACTTTCTTTAATCAGGCAGATTTTGAAACCATGCGTTTAGTCCCTGGAAATTAGAGATTGGAAGATGGAGGTTGGAGGCTGGAGGCTGGAGGCTGGATGTTGGAGGTTAGAGGTTAGAGATTGGAAGTTGGAAGTTGGATGTTGGATTTTTCAAGTTATGATTTCCAGTTTTGATGAAGTTTAGTAAGCATTTTTCCTACTGAGTTTACTTTCTCAAATAGAATTTTTGCTCTTTCTTCAGGTATGTATCCGCATTCTAAACTAAATTTAATCCAGGTTTCAGTTTCAGCAGTCGAACCTAAGGAATAGATCAAATGCCTTTTAAACTCATTTTGGTAATGCCTTTTAGCCCATCCTTCTGTAATATTTGCACAAATCGACCTTGAAGAGCGAATTATCTGCGAAGTAAGAGAATACATTTCATCTTTGGGGAAAGTTTTAGAAAGTTCAAAAATTTCCATGGCTAAATCGAAAGAAAGAGAATAAACTTCGAGATCTTTATAACTTTTGATCATTGGACTAGTGTTTAAGTTGAATCTAATAAAATTAATTGTATCTCTAACCTCTAACCTCCAACTTCCAACCTATAACCCATACCAAAATTTAATTACGTAAGTTTCTGTCTATACTGATCGATTATGAACTTAGAAACGCTAAAAAATCACTCATATACCCCCTATTCAAAAAAACCACGTGTTTGTGTGGTGCAAGGATCTAAGGGTGGACTTTATCCCGGAGTAAGAATAGAAAATGTCTCATTTCCACTTACTATTTCTGCGATCCAGGCTGCTTGTTGTATTTGTTTAAGTGAAGGTGAAATACCAAACATACTTTATCTGCAAGATGGAGATTATGCTCAGTCTGATTATTGGAAAAAAGAATTCGATTTAACTATAAAATCCGTTTCTGAACTCACTGAAGCTAAATTTCAAAACTACCAAATTGAAACTCCTTCAAATGAAATAACACATCTGAAGTCTCTTTTAGACAATGCCGTTACAACACATTCTGATTTCCCGGTTTCAGCTTTGTTATATTCAGAATCCGTTTGCTTTGATGGAGTAAATATTGAAGTGAGTGACTGGAGTATGGGGTTATGTGCAGAACGTGTTGCTCTCGCAAAGGCCATTACTTCAGGTATTAGAAGCTTTACTGAATTAGCTGTACATACTAAATATGGAGATGTCAGTAGCCCATGTGGAGCATGCAGACAAGTAATTATTGAGCACCTGCCACTCAATAAAATCCGATTACACCATGCTGATCACACTTTATCAGAGCATTTTTCAGTCGATCTACTGCCTTTTAGTTTCACTTCTAAATCACTCAAGAAGTAGTTCTTTGTCGTAATTTTCCTCTTTTATTTACCATGTTTTTGAAAAAGGGGCGAAAAACAGCTAAAAATTGGAAAAAACTTTAATTATTTGACTAAAAAAGCACTTTTTAATTTGACTCAAATGCCGTGAATCGATAGCTTCAACGCAGTTTCTAAAATGAAATTGAATTAAACAAAAACATAACGGAGTTATATAATGAGTAGAGTAAGCGAACTACAATCACTAGTAGAAAGCGTATCAGTTGAAATGGAAAAATTTTACGACAAAGGAAACAAAGCTGCGGGTACAAGAGCACGTAAAGGGCTACAAGATCTTAAAAAATTAGCTCAGGATATTCGTCTTGAAATCCAGGCTCAAAAGAACGCAGGATAATTCCTTGTAATGTTTTTGAAAAGCCACGTCGAAAGCGTGGCTTTTTTTATGCCCTTCAGTTAAGCTATTCAATGCAATTTGTTCTTCTTCTGGTATCTACGATATAGATAATTTTCCATTCCCCGTCTAATTTTGCCAACTGAAAAGAATTCACTCCACAATGGGAGAAATTTTCTCCTACAAAAAACTGATAGGGAGTCCACGCAGAAGCAAGTTCGCCATCTATCTTAATTTCATATCCCCCAATTTTTTCATCCCATATCTGCTCATGAGGAGTACCAACTGCAGTTAAAAATTGCTGCAGGTTTCCATCTACCTTAACGATGGTCCCTTCTCTGTTTTGAGTAATGGTTTGCATCACAGCATCTCTTGTAAAAGCAGATGCTACCATAGAGCTATCCCCTGCCCTCATTCCATCAAAAAGAGTTTCAATTACAGATTGGATTTCACTTTCCGGAGTTTGAGCTTGTGCGCCAGCACCTACGATTGTGAGAATGACTAAACTGAGAATTATTTTTTTCATAGCGATGTATTGTTTGGTTTACAGAATTAATTGAAGTCCTCAATACTTTGTTGCAACAATTTGTAAAGAAAATCCCGTTTATCAATCTTCGAAGAACTGGTAACCAGATTGGATTGTTTACAAGGAATTATGGGTTAGTATCACAAAAAATAGTTTTATAAAGCCGCATGAATTCACCTAGTATAATTAGCAAATTTCTTCTACTCTATCTAAAAGTATCGGGTTATAAGCATAAATTAAATCATAGTTATTGGCTGAATAATAAAAGTGTTTCATCTCCATCAAAATATTTTAAGAATAAATTTCAGCTCAGCGATTTTGATAAGGGTGATCATAAAACCTGGAGTATCTCTGCCGAAAATTCTAACGGAAAAAAGGTAATTCTGTATTTACATGGAGGCGGCTATACAAGGGGGTTAGATAAAGTGCACTGGAAATTTATTGAGAAATTAATCTCTCGTACCGGATTTACATTTTGTGTTCCCGACTTTCCTCTTTCTCCTAAACATACCGCCACAACAGTATTTGATTTCCTGATTCCTGTTTACAAAAAAGTGTTAGCCGATTATGGTCCGGAAAACATCATTTTGATGGGTGACTCATCGGGTGGAGGTATGGCTCTGGGATTAACTCAATTACTTATTCAGAAAAAAATTGACCGACCATCACAGTTAATTCTTCTTTCGCCCTGGTTAGATCTTACACTTTCTAATCCTAATATTGAGGAAATTGAAGATGCTGATCCATTACTTGATCGTAAGTTACTTCAGAAACTTGGGGAATATTATACTGGAGAGCTGGATAATACAAACTTTATGGTGAGTCCTATATATGGCGATATTAAACGAATTCCACCTACCACTTTATTTATTGGTTCTGAAGAACTCTTTCTTTCTGATTGTAGAAAACTCAAAATACGAGCAGAGTCTGAGCCAATTATTTTCAATTACCGGGAGTTTAAAGGTTTGGTCCATAACTGGATGTTCCGAAGAATTCCCGAAGCTTCCATGGCATTAGATATGATTGCAACACAAGTAAAACTTAGACCAGATGACATGGAAGATCCGGTTAATGCAGGTGGAAATTTCTGGAGCTGAAATTAAGATTCCGTTAAAGCTTTGCTAATCAGTACTGCCGGATGATGACTTTTCTTATCTGTGCCATCCAAAATCTGATGGCGACAGCTGAACCCCGGAGCACAAATTAATGAGTCTTCATCTGATTCTTTAATAGCCGGAAATAACCTTAGATCGCCGATATTCATTGATACATCGTAATGATCCTTTTCGTACCCAAAACTTCCCGCCATTCCACAGCAACCTGTTTTTAATGCTTCTACCTGATATCCTGCTGCTTCTAGTGCTATAACTGTTGATTCGTTACCAGTTAGAGCCTTTGTATGACAATGACCATGTAACTTTACGTTTGTTTTATTTCCTGATTGGGGAAGTTTGTCAATATGATTTACAACAAACTCTTCAAATGTATAAGATCCGGCAGCCAACGAATTAGCCTTACTTAGGTTTTCATCTTCACATAAATCTAAAAATTCATCTCTCAGTGTAAGAATTTCAGAAGGTTCCAAGCCAATCACCGGGATACCTTTTGCTGTGAATCCTGCCAGCTCTTCTATTGTTTTTTCAGCAATTTTTTTCGCTTCCTTAAGAAAACCTTTCGATAGCTGAGGTCTGCCTGATTCCATTGTCTCGGCAACAGATACTTTGAATCCCATTAGTTCTAAAACCTTTACAGCTGAAATTGCAATCTCCGGTTCATGATAATTAGTAAACACATCTACAAATAATACTACCTCACCACCCTGATCAGACGATGTATATTTTGAGAACCATTGCCTGAATGTCTCTTTTGCAAAAGCAGGCATATTTCTTCTTGAATCTATTCCAACAACCTTTTCAAGAATTTTCTTAATTGGCTTTAACCGGATAATACTATTTGATAACGAAGGAAAAAGAGAGGCTAATTTATGTGTTGATGACGCATTTACGAAGAAACGATCTGAGGCAGAACTACCTTTTCTTTGATGCCAACCATTTAAAAACTCGGCTTTCATCTTTGCCATATCCACATTAGCGGGGCATTCACTTTTACATGCCTTACAGCTTAAACACAGGTCTAATGCTTCTTTTAATTCTTCTGATTGAAAAGCATCCGGATTAGCTCCTGCAAAAACCTGACGAAATACATTTGCCCTTCCTCTTGTTGAATCCTTCTCTTCATTCGTTGCCATATACGAAGGACACATGGTACCTCCACTTTCTGCAAGTTTTCTGCATACTCCGGCACCATTACATTGCTCGGTTGCATCTCCAAAACTACCTTCTTTTCTAAATTTAAAGATCGTCTCAACATTGGGCTTTATATACTTTGGTGAAAACCTAAGATCGGTTTCAATTGATTTAGGGTGTACAATTTTGCCCAGATTAAAAATATTTTCGGGATCCCAAATCTTTTTCACTTCTTCAAGAACCGGTATCATTTCTTTCCCCAATACTTTTTCTATATATGGGGCTCTTGCTCTTCCATCACCATGCTCGCCTGATAACGAACCTTTATACTTTCTAACTAAATCTGCTATTTCTGATGCCATCTGTTTCATGGTATCAACACCCTTTTGGGTAGTTGTATCAATTACAGGCCTTAAATGAAGTTCACCAACTGATGCATGAGCATAAAAAACACATTCTGTTTTATGCTTTTTCAGAATCTCCTTAAACTCTTCGACGTAAGCAGGCAGATCCTCTACCCTTACCGCCGTATCCTCACTAAAAGCAGGAGACCTTGATTCGGTTCCAAGTCCCATTAGCAACCCAAGTCCCGCTTTCCGTAAATCCCAAACACGGTTCATTTCTTCTTCTTTGGAAATAATTGGGTAAGCATAACCAAGATTTTTATTAGATAACTTCTCAGCCAGTTCAATTACTTTTTCATTAAGATCTTCCTTTGAATTCCCTTCAAACTGAGTTATTAATATGTATTGTGGGTCTCCTTCTAAAAAAACCCGATTCTTTTTTTGTTCCAGATTTCCTTTAGTTGCTCCCAAAATTATATGATCTACTAACTCAACAGCAGCAGGATTTAACTTCACAATTTCAGTTGTGGCCACCATAGCCTCATTTAATGAATTAAATTGTGGAATTATAATAACCCGGTGTTTATCTACTTCTTTTAGATTTAATTTTGCCGAAGTTGTAATGGCCAATGTGCCTTCACTTCCACATAATAATTCACACATGTTAAATGGTCTGCCACCTTTTGTGAAAGGCTCCATCTCCAGTAACCGGTCTATAGCATACCCTGTATTTCTTCGTATTATTTCCGGATGTGGGTAATTCTCAGAAATTTTATCAGAATTTTTTTCAATTAATTCAATTATTGATCTATATATATGTCCTTCCAGGTTTTGAAGCTTCTTCTTTTCTCCAACTTCTTCCAAACTAAGAGGTTTAAATGTAGCTATTGAGCCATCGCTTAATATAACATCCATCTCCAGAACATGTTCTCTGGTGGTTTTATACTTTATCGAAAAGGAACCGGATGAATTATTTCCAATCATGCCTCCAATCATACAACGGTTTGTAGTAGAGGTATCAGGACCAAATAGCAATCCAAATTCACCTGCTCTTCTATTCAGCGAGTCTCTGATTACTCCTGGTTGTACTCTAGCAAACTGTTCAAGATGATTTATTTCCAGAATCCTATTCATAAATCTGGAAACATCCATTATTACTCCATTACCTGTTGTTTGGCCAGCTAAACTAGTACCTGCTGTTCGGGGAGTAATTGAAAAACCTTCTTTCTTTGCCCTAAGAACAAGTTGTTGAATGTCTTCTACAGATTCAGGAAATGTGACACCTTTAGGAAGTTCCTCATACATCGAGGCGTCTGTTGAATAAAGTTGTCGGGTTAAAGAATCTGTTTTGATCAAAGCAAATGTAAATTTCAGTTCAACAATTTTTAATATAGAATTATTTGAGAACTATAGCCGATCGAGATGGAAGTATTCCTTTCGTAATGATTCTGATTTGAATCACATTTAAATTAAACCAGATAAATGCCCTGATATCAGGAATTTTGAAGAGCTAATTTTTGATTGGCTTGAAAACTGTACTATCTCCATTATCCAGTTTTTTGGAGTACTCATCCTCATCAAATTTATATAAGAAAGCACCTTTTTTAGAGTAATTCTTTTGCTTTTCTTTGGTATTAACCAACACTCCCATGGATAAAACTCTTCTCCTGAAATTTCTTTTATCCAAATCTGTATTGTAAATACTTTCGTACAGCTTCTGAAGCTGTGGAAGCGTGAATTTATCCGGCAGTAATTCAAAACCAACCGGTTCATGAGCTGCTTTATGGCGAAGGCGCTTAAGAGCAGCCTCAACCATTTGCTGATGATCGAATATCAATTCAGGAAGATCGTGAATCGAAAACCATGAAGCTGAGTGTTGTTTTACTAATTCTTTATCATGAGAGTTGACATCGATTAATGCATAATAGGCAATCGAAATCGTTCGCTCTTCAGGGTCTCGGTTAACCTCACCAAATGCATGAAGTTGCTCAAGAAAAATATCTTTGATTCCTGTAAGGTTATTCAGGATTCTTCCGGCAGCTGTGTCCAGGCTTTCTTTTTTCTGTAAAAAGCCCCCCATTAATGACCAGTTTCCTCTTTCCGGCTCGAAATCTCTTTTAATCAAAAGCAGTTTTAATTCTTCCCCATCAAAGCCAAAAATGATACAATCCAATGCGACTAAAAAATGATCCTGATCCTGATAATGCTGCATTCGCTACTTAGGATAATTAATTTGTAATTACCCCATTAAAATAAGGATTTATTAGCGGACAATGAACTACTGAATTACTAACCGGATACCTTAAACCTATAGATTGTGGTTGTAGTATATTCCTCTCCCGGATTAAGGATTGTTGAAGGAAACTCAGGTTTGTTTGGGGAGTCCGGAAAATGCTGAGTTTCTAAACATAAAGCAGCATGTTTATTAAATACGGTTCCATCTGAATCTGTTATACTTCCGTCCAGAAAATTCCCGGAATAAAACTGGAGTCCCGGTTCTGAAGTTAATACTTCCATCACTCTGCCTGACTCCTGATCTGTTAGTGTTGCAACAACAGGAAGCTCTTCTTCAAATTCTTTAAGCACAAAATTATGATCATACCCTCCAGGCACATTATCAATTCTTTCACCAATAGATTTTGGTTCCATAAAATTAAACGGAGTTTCTGCAACTGTGGCGATTTCTCCGGTAGGAATCAGACCTTCATCAACAGGAGTATAATGATTAGCCTCAATTTGTAGAATATGGTCCAAAATTAGGGATTCAGGATCACCTGAAAGGTTGAAATAACTGTGGTTGGTAAGATTAACCGGCGTTGCTTTATCAGTCGTAGCCTTATAATCTATCCTAAGTTCATTTTCTTCTGTGAGCGTGTATACAACTTCAATCTTAAGATTTCCGGGGTATCCTTCTTCTCCATCTTTACTTAGGTAACTCATTTTCAAAACGTTATTAGGAAGAGTTTCTGCCTCCCAAAACACTTTATCAAAACCTATTTCCCCACCATGTAAATGGTTTCTCCCATTGTTTGTTGCAAGCTGATACTTTTCATCGTTAAGCTCGAACTCTCCGTTTGAAATACGGTTGCCATATCTTCCAATAATTGCCCCAAAATAAGGTGTTCCCTCCAGATATTTTTCCAGCGAATTAAAGCCAAGAACCACATTTTCAAAATTACCATCTTTATCAGGTGTTTTTATTGAGGTAACAATACCGCCATAATTGATAATTTTTACTTCCATTCCCGAGGAATTGCTAAGTGTATATTCCATTATTTTTTTTCCATCTTCCATCATCCCAAACTCCCCTACATTAATTTTACTTGATGTTCGATCCTGAACTAAACAACCGGATATTACAAAGAGCACAAGAAATGTTATTACTAAACTCGTATTAATTCTTAAACTTTTGAACGCCATAGTGTTTGATTTCATATATGCCAAAATAATTGGTGTAGGATTAACACTTTAAAGTGAGAAGAATTTCACTTTAAAACAAAAGAAACCTGCAAAACCGAGCTGTTCCAGAAATAGAAGTTAATCTGAAAATTCCTAGCTATTCAGAAAATCAAAAAGGTCAGCTTCCGGGTCGAGACCGAGTTTTTTCCTGAATCTGGACCTGTTTATATAAATACTGGAAGGTTTAATATTTAACAGGTTAGCAATCTCTTTCGAATCCAGTCCCATTTTGATATAGGCACTTAACCTCAGATCGTTCACAGTTAAATCGGGGTATTTTTCTTTGAGCTTCTTATAAAATTGTTGATTCAACTCATCAATTTGAATCTCAAAGGTATCTTCTGTATTGGAGGAAATTGCATCTATCTTCTGAATTACATCATTTACAATTCTTTCAGTTGAATGAGGGCTTTCTTTAATACTTAAAAGCTTATTCTTTACTTCCTCCAGAACCTGTTTTCTCTCCGTATTCCCCTTGGCAACTTTAGCTAATTCGATTGTTTTTGCTTTTAGCTGAGTTCTTAATTGCTCAGATATCCCTTTTTGTTCTGATAGGTCCGAGTCTATTGAATATTCGGCTTTAGAACTTTCCACATCTTCACCTGGTAAGAACTTCTTTTTAAGTTTGTTTATAGTTCGTAACTGTATAACTGAAAATAAGAGTGCCAGAACCAAAAGAATGAATAAAAGAATACTCAGTTGAGAGGATATACCAAACCAGGGCTGATCTTCAGAGACCGTCTGAATCAGAAAGATATTGATTGCTAAATTATTTATGACTTTGTCTTAGAACTTAAGATTGTTATTACTATCCCAAATTCCCCAGTAAGCACCCACTTCACCTTCATCACCTACTTTCCAGGCTTCATCAAATGACGAGAAATACATAATCTCAACATCCTCATCTTCTGCCCATAGATTAGCATTGATGAAATATTTCATTGCATTTTCCCGTGATGGTTGGGCTCCACCAAGTCCTTCTCCCTGACTTGGCCATCCGGTTTCTGTGATGATTGCTCTCTTTCCATTTCCTGCAGCTTTCGCCTGATAGTACATCTGCCGCATATGCTGAAGTGAATCGTTGAAATGAGTTCCTTCCCAATACGGATAGCAATTACAGAGAATTACGTCGCAGAGGTCGCTTATATCCGGATGAACTGAAAATTCGTAATAGGCATCTACATAGCCTACGGGAATATCTGGCACTTCATTCTTAACTCTTTTGATGTGCTCTATTAATTCTTCTTTTGGCAGATCATTTCTGTACAGCACTTCATTACCAACAGCAATGATATCTGCATGACCTTTTTTAGCCACTTCAAGAAGTCCCTGAATCTCAATTTCATTTTTTTCTGGGTCATCCCCTAACCATGCTCCGACCATGGTTTTCATTCCATATTCTTTGGCAACTTCCGCAATAAGTTCGTTGCCTTCTGTACAAGAGAAAGTTCTTACCCAATTCGAATATTTACTGAGAATTTTAATTCTCTTTTCGATTTGTGCTTTAGGAATAATATCGCCCGGCTTTTGACCTTCTTCATACAGACTGAAACAAAATCCGTGGATTCCTCCATTTAACACTTCATGAAAAAGATTTTTTACTTCGTCAGCAGAAAGTTCTTCAATGTAATTGAGTTTAGAGATCAACTCAGATCGTTTGAACTTCATAAATGTTTCTTCTCTGTAAGACATGCTGTCCTTTACTTTTTAATTTTCAATTGTTCATCTTTATTCCATAGTCCCCATCGGGCTCCAACATCACCTTCCTGACGAACTTTCCAGGATTCGTCGAAGGATGAAAAATAATGGATTTCTACTTCATTCGCTTTAGCCCACTCCTGCAGGTTTATGAAGTATTTCATCATGTTGATTAATGAAGGCTCTGAATCGCCATTTGAACTACCATCTGTAGGCCATCCTGTTTCAGAAATAACCACTTTTTTTCCTCCACTGATTGCCTGTACCAATGCATACATCTTCTCGAGTACGCTCATTGATTCTTCTATAAAGAAGCCTTCCCAGAAAGGATAGCAGTTAATCATAACCACATCACAGTATTCCAGAAGGTCCTGATTATCAAGAAAGATATAATATGCATCCACATAGGTAACCGGAATATTTGGCAATGCTTCTTTCACTCTTTTCAGGTATTCAATGATTTGAGATTTTTCCAAGTCACCCCTCATGAGAACCTCATTCCCCACAACGGCAACATCCACATCACCACTTTCAGCGAGCTTTATTAAGCCTTCTATTTCTTTTTCATTTGTTTCCAGATTGGAATCAATCCATGCCCCTGCTACTGCCTTGAGGTCATGTTTTCGTGAAATAGCAGGTATTAATTCATTTCCTGCAGTTGTTGAGAACGATCGTACCCACTCTACATAAGGCTTAATAATTTCTACTCTTTCTTCAACTTGTGATTCAGTTAGTTGATCACCAACATTTTGGTTATCTCTGTACGGGCTAAAACAAATTCCAGAAATTCCACCTTCTAAAACTTCTGAAAATTTCGCCTTCAGCTCTTCCTCACTACTGTCCATAAAGATGGAAGTATGTGGATTTTTTACTACAACATTTGAGAAAGAATTAGCTTTACCAATTTCATAGAAGCTGGTATAATGTTGCTTAACTTCTTTTAGTTTAGTTTTTGTTTTACGGTCTTCCAGCTGTCTTCGAATATCATTGGCTCGCTCTTCATCAATGTCGTACTTCCACATAATTAAGATTGCTCCTAAAGTTCCCAGAATTGGTAATCCGGAAAAGAAGACTCTTAAACCTGTAATTCCCGGCCAAACTTCTCCAATTGGGATAGGGCCAGGAAGTGCATCTGCACTAAATCCTACGATACTTAAAATGATTCCGCTTAATCCACCGGCGATTGCAAAGCCAAACTTTACCATCCACCAGTAAATAGCGCCAAATACTCCTTCTCTTCTTACACCATAGTTCAATTCATCCAGATCAATAACATCAGCGGTCATCGACATCATTAATGTGAAAAGACTACCAATCCCAAATGAGAAAAATGGAAGCGCAAAAATAAACATGTATGGCTTCCCTGGAATTAACAAAAACCAGAATAAAATGTACCCGAAAATAGAAAGGCTCTGAGAAAGGATAAATGCCTTTTTCTTGCCCATTATCTTCGACATTTTAGCCACTATTGGTATTACAATAAATGTGGTTACTATTGCACCAAGGCTTCCAAATAGCGTTGGCCATAGCCCTGCAGCTGCAGCATCACCTCCAAATAAGTGATATACAATAACAAAGAAGGTGAAGGCTGCAACCGTATTAAAGGCATTAAAAATTAAGAAGGTTGCAATACATAATTTTCTGAATGGCTCCGATTTAAATGCCTCTTTAAAACTGTTTATAATGTCTTTGAATCCGGAACCAATATTGGATACTGTGAGAGGCATATAATCATCACGGTCTATTGTCGACTCACTCTTAATTACAAGTGCAGGAATCATCGCACAGATCATAAACAAAATCCCAATCCCGATCGCTAATGTTCGAGTAGCAACTTCTGCAGATTCGAACCAGCTTGGGTCGTACATTATTACCCAAAGCCACGGCGCAAGCACCCAAGCCCACTGTCCAATCCATTGTGCAATAGCCATAATCTGAGTTCTCTCATGAAAGTCGTCGCTCATCTCGTAGCCCATAGCTACATATGGCACACTAAATACAGTAATCCCGAGGAAGAAAATTACTGACCATAGCATGAAGTAAGTGAAGTTATACATGATGGTATTATCAGAGTACAACTGCCACATAATGATGAAGCTAATACCCATCATTATTGCCCCAATAAACACATATTGACGTCTACGTCCCCACTTAGATCTGGTGTTATCTGAAATAAAACCCATGATTGGGTCAGTAAACGAATCAAAAATACGTGGAAAGAAAAAGATGACACCCCACATCCATCCAGGAAAACCTAAATCCTGAACTAATACAACCATGAAAATACTTAAAACGGCCGGGAACATTTGATTGGCAAGCATCCCCATTCCAAATGCCAGTTTATAAGAATAAGGTACTTTTTTGGTTACGCTGCTCATGCTATTCTCCTTTTTCCGATAGCTAGTTAAGATTTTTTGGAATCAAAATGGTTTGTAACGCTTTCCCTTCAATACCTAAAGAGGCAGAACTACCATTTAGAGAAAGAGTAATGTGTTTCGATTCTTCATTCTGATTCAGAATTACAACAGCTACAGATCCGTCCGGATTTTCAACTGCAGTTACAAGCAGGTTTTCATCGCTTGTTGTAAAATCTATTCGATGCCCTCCGGGTCTGATAAACCGGCTAAAATGAGTCATTACATAATAAAGAGGAGTGAAGTACACTTCATCAGCCTCAGGATCTACAATTACTGGTGCAAGGCACCAATTATTAGCCCAGTTCGGACCTCCCTGCTTGTCCAATACCATATTCCAATCGACCCATCCGTCCACCCAATTGTTTAAGGTGCCAATCATATCGCGGGCATAACGGTAAACCGGAACATATTTTGGATGTAAATATTTCTGATCTTCAGGAGCCCAGTCCCATCCCCAATCGGTTGCTTCTTTACTCCAATACCATTCATCGTCTTTCCAGCGGGGGACATCTGCATCTGCTGTAGCTTCTGTTTGGATCAAATATTTGTTTGGAGCGGCATTATGTGCGTATTGAAGAGCATCTTCAAAAATATCATAAGTACTTGCATACCAATGGATAGCAGTTCCATCAAAATACTTTGCTGCTTGTTCGTCACCATACATTACATCAATCCACTCTTCCAGATGATCCCTGTTTTGATCGTAACCAAGAAGCACTACATCATGACCATCTTCTTCCAGTTTTGGACCCAAATGGTTTATAACAAAGTCATTCATTTCTTCGGGAGAATAATGCATACTTTCCCAGTTTTCCCCATTACCCAGCGGCTCGTTTTCTACGGTAATTCCCCAAATATCTATGCCCTGTTCGGCATACGCGTCCAGATATTTAGAAAAGAAAAGAGCCCATGTATCATAATATTCGGGGAGTAACTTCCCTCCTTTCCAGGCTTTGTTATCTTTCATCCAGATTGGGGCTGTCCACGGAGAAGAGATAATTTTAAATCCTTCGCTGGATACTTCCATGGCGTCTTTAATCATAGGAATGATATCGTCCATGTCCTCTTCAATAGAGAAATTTTCCAATTCCACATCCCCTGCAACAGGTGCATAGGAATAATTACCCAATGAGAAATCACTGGAATTAATATGGGTTCTGGTCAATGAATACTTAGCGCCGGAATCACCAAAATAAGCCTCAATGATTTTTTCCCGGTTTTCCTTACTTAGTTCATTTAATAGATATGCCGAAGATTCAGTAAAAGAGCCGCCAAAACCTGTTATTTTCTGAAATTTCTTCTCTGGATGTAAGGTGATTTCAACTTCATTATTTCTGCTATTTTCAATAATGAAAATATCTGCTTTCTCAAATTTTTTTCCTGATGCTGAAGTTTCATAAACTTCAATGTTTAAAGAATCACTCTGGGCACATCCCATTATGGCTAAAATTGAAAATACTGTTATATGTTTTTTGAGGACTGACAAAATCCTATCTGGCCATTATCTCTTCATGTGTTGGTGGAACCAGAACCGTTTCCATCATCGCATCATAATCCCCATTAAATGTCTTAGTGATAACCTGGCCGTCTCGGGTTAGACCTTCAAACATTCCTGCATCAACCAAATCCCAGATAGCATATTTAGCTTCTCCTTTAAGATTTATAAGTCCAAAATGATTTTCGGAGCCCATTTGATTCTGAGCATCTTTCCATTTTTCGTCAAAAGCTTCGAAATAGAAAACAGAAATACCTTCTTCATTAGACCAATCACGAATTTGATTGTAATACGTACCTGATTTGTACTCATCAATCGCCCGGGCTCCACCTTTTCCATAAAACTCATTTGAAATAGTGGCCCAACCTGTTTCGCCGATATGCACTGGTTTATCTACTCCAAGGCTATTCATGTACTCTACTACACTATTGTACTGGTCGATTGAGTAATTAAGAGCTCGTTCCATTGCCTTATCTACTTTTTCTACATCAGATAAATCTGTTTCATCGTCTCTAACTCCCCAGAACTCAGGATTGTAATGAGTATCATGCATCGGATAGGTATGAACAGATAAATAATCCACTGCTTTTATAAGCTTCTCGAGGTCTTCTACATGATAAGATTCATCACCTCCACCCCATGAAGCAAAATTATCAGAGCTGGTAATCCATAAATCTTTCGGAAGTTTGCCTTCTTTTTTCAGGTTTTGCAGGTGGTTAACCCATTTCAGAATAATGGAGGGTTCTACATAATACTCTGTAGCCCAGTTTACCATTGCCTCATTTCCAACTGCAATGATTTTTATTATGTCTGGATATTCATTGGCAAGTCTGACAGCTTCAGCTATTTCACTTTCGTTTCTGATACCGTCTTTATCCCGGATACGTACCGGATTATTGGTCCATGAATGTAACGCATCAATCCAGGCACCCAACATCACATACATTTCAAATTCGGAATCTTCATCCTTCAGTTCTTTAATTGCAGCCAGTACATTTGATGCGTGATCAAGATGCACATTATAGGTTCTTATGATTTTAATCCCCATCGCCGATAAGATTTTCATGTCTTCTTTTAACTGGGCAACGGTTGGTTGGATTTCACGTGTGATCTCCCGGTATCCTCCATAAGAAATCGCCTGGTATTCAGGATTGCCAAGGATATCAGCTGCTGTAATGTTTTTGCTGCTATTCATTTTTTGATTTGATCGATTTTCACAATTTGTTAATAGTCCGAGTGCCAGAATTGGTAATACTAATTTTAATGATATTCTCATAGTTTTACTTTCACCGTTATATTAAGCGTTCGCGGTTTAATGATACTTTTACCAGACTTACTAATCCTGATCTGGTAAATAGCTCATCGGATGTATCAGCATCCAGTTGTAAAGAGTCATTAGATTTTGTTTCTCCATTACTGTATTCTACCGATATACCTTCTGTATCTGAAAGCTGATACACTACCGGAACCTGACAAACAGTAAAGCATAGTGCATTTTCCGGGATATTAAGTTGATATTTCATTCCTTCAAGAGAAATCAATTCTACCTGTTTTGACTCTGAAAGAAATTCATCTTTTGATAGTAATGTCGGAGAAAACTCAAGAACTCCATTACTTACAGTTAATCCCAGTTCTCCATATCTGGCTAAAATATCTTCCTTAACCTGCCCTGTCATACCAGGTTGTTGAGCACCTCTGTGAAATGGAGTATGCGAATATGGGTCGGTAGGGAATGCACCATAGAGCTCTGCTGATTTATGCACTCCAATACCTTCTCCGATTTCATGGAATTTATCTGCTAATTCTCCAAGTATTTCCGATTCAGCATTAGCTGCTTCCACTCCGACTTCCATAGTAGCCAGGTAAAGTTTGGAAACCATATGCCAGTAAATGGACCCTAGTCCTTCAAATGCATAAAAAGTACCCGAACGACCGGTAAATGCCTTATGGTTGAATACCTTCTCAAAAATTGAAAGGATTAATTTTCTTTCCGATTTGGGTAATCCTGAATATTCGGATTCTTCAATTTCATCTAAAGCCTCGGCCAGGAAGGAAGCATTTTTAAAAGATCCATGGAAATGATACCCTCCATTAACATCTTTCGAAATAATTCTTCGATCATTATTCGAAACCATTTTCTTAAGAAGCTCAGACTGCATTACTAAAGACTCTGGTACAGAATTCCGTTCTAAAAATCCTGGGAGTTCCTTATTCGGATACAATATGTAACTCATTTGGTCTTCTCGATACAGGCTACTGCTTCGTAGGGCATCAAGAACTTTGAGTGATTCCGCAGCATTTAAATTACCGGAACTAAGTACAGCTACCTGACCTTCCAACATTTCATCCAAATAAGAAATAGAGATGCCATCTCCTTCCACACTCATGATATTATAGGCGTGATAAAGATCATCTTCCCTTTTATTAGCCTCTATGGAGTGTTCTAAAAACTTAGAAGCTAGGCTAAACAATGAATGTACAGATTGTAACGAAAGTGATACTTTCTTACCGCTGAAGCCTTGATCATAAATTGTATTACGAAATGAGCTTCCGGCTATGCCTAAACCGTCTGTAATATCTTTTCGGAGAGAATCATTTATAGGACCTGATAAAGCTTCGGAATGACTTTCGAGTACCGAATGAATACTGTTAAAGAACTCGGCTACTTCTTCTGATACCTGAATTTCTTTACCATTTGAAGTAGAAAGAAGTGGCTCAAAGAATTTCAGGAATCTACGCAAATAGTACAGTGTTACCATCGAAACACCATTTCCTACCAAGGCGTTATTTGCGTCATTCCACTCCGGCCGTTGGGTATTCATCCAGATTCCACCTTCCGGAATGAAATTTGAAATCTTGGACAATGAAGTCGCCAGTATTTTCTCAATAAAATTAACCCGGTGAATAGAATCTGTTTTATTGGATCGAAGTGCTCCGTCAGCACCAATCTCATCAACTAAATCACGAATTTCAGTATCTGATTCGTGATCGAAATCGATAGTGTCTTTCGGGTTTTCTACAATCTTCTCATACGATTTGATTCGGTATGGTACATTTGCGTACACAAATACATCTGTTGAGTACAACTCTTCGAAAGCTTCTGGTTTATGATCGTAGTAAAACTCCAGGAATTTGAGCAAGTAAATAATCTGATGGTCACCCCAATATCCAATATAAGACCAGGGATCATCCGGCTCGATAACTTCCCAGTCGAAACCACCTTTCGTAACCCTATATGGGTTGTATCCATCAAACGTAGTCGCATTGAGAAATTTAAAAATCATGCCCTCGATAAATCCGGGGTATGAGTGAACAAGTGCTTCCCAATTCTGGAAAATATCTCTCCAGTTTCCTTCATAATCCAGCACCTTAGAACCATCATGCTCATCTCTGGTATTAATAGAAAACTTGTTCCAAGGACGACTTGGATCTCCGTGTCTGCGGCTAAATTTAAGAGGTAAATACTCTTTAGTTAATCTAATGAGGTCGGGATCGTCAGACTCTGCTAGTTTTTCATCTAACTCAAATTTATCAAACTCTGCCGGGAGATCTGCGAATAATTCCTTGCTCGAATTAAATACTTCTTTGTTCGCATTTTTGAGGTATTTCAGAAAATCAGGTTTCTCAATTTGATAGTTATTATCAAAAATTCCACCTCTCATAATGTTAAATAACACATTGGAATAGTGACGGGCGTCTCTGAGTTCATCAGCCGTAAACTGAAATCCATCTGAAGCAGCAATAAGTTTTTTCAGATTCTCGGTTCCATTGTCGATATCCTTTTGAATGGCATCCTTAAGATCATTGGAATCTTTAATTATCTCATTAAGCTGAATAACAGCCGAGTGATCCAGATTGGTATTTGCAACCATCCACCATTCTGTATCAGAATTACCAGAAAGGTTAATTTCCGATTTTAGAAAATAAGCTCCTTTTTCTCCTTTCACATCTGTTTCTTCTTTTACAGATACCAGATTTCTGAAATTATCCAGCTGAAGGGAAGAAAGCAGATAAGTAGGTGAACTCATTCCCAAAGACCACACTACATTCGCTTTTAAAGCTTCACTTGGTTCAGCCTTATCAACCGGAATGGCGCTTAATGCATAGATGCCTAACCCGGTACTTCTTTCAAGTTCGTTTCTTTTGTAAGCATCTAACAAGTTGCTCGATCTGTTTTGAAGATCGCTGTTTGTACTTGCCGGCAAAATATTTTGAACCCCATCAATAAGTACGAACGATAATTCGCTACCTGAATTATTTACAAGGGTTGATTTTCGAACAAAGCCGAATAGATCACTTGAATTCCATTCATATCTGAAGGTAGCGTCAAGATCATTATTTACTTCTTCGAAAATGATCTTATTCCCGAATTTATTTTTGTACAGGTTTCGGGTGATGTCATGTTTAATGGCATTTTTTTCACAATAAGGCTCCCAAACTTCCGCGCCATTCGAACCATGAACCTGAATAATTGTTTTGCTGCCTGTTATATGGGCCAGATCCGTAATTTTATCATCGGTGATATAAGGAAAGAGTGAAAATTCAGCGTTTTTCCTTCCTGCTGTAAGTCCGCCGTTACTTGAAATAAACATCCAGTGATCCGAATCACTTACCACACTCATAAAAAATGGTCTTATTGATTCCAGATCTGAAACTTTAAAAAAGGTTTCACCCTTTATTATTACTGATTCCAACATATCCTTTTTTTCCGCTACTGCTTCAGCTGCCAATACTTTCTCCCGAAAAGTGTTAGTTAGTTTTAGTTATCCATTTCATATACCCGCACATAATCAACGAGCATGGTTTGTGGAAATGGAGTGTTATCGTTAGGAAATCCTGCAAACCAACCACCAACAGCTACATTTAGAATGATGTAAAAGGAATTATCATTAAAAACCCATTCATCACTACCAACATCTTCTGGTGTAATGGTATTATACAAGACGTCATCTACATAAAAATCTATAAAGTCCGGACCCCATTCTATTGCAAATACGTGGAATTCGGTATCAAATCTGCCGGAAGATAACACATATTTATCGGTGATTGCCTCTCCGGCCGAGTAACCCGGACCATGAATGGTTCCATGCACTTCCGTAGGTTGTTGTCCCCTATACTCCATGATATCTATTTCACCAATCTGAGGCCAGATTTCCATACCATCTGAATCATCCCCTAATAACCAGAATGCCGGCCAGATTCCTTGTCCAAATGGAAGTTGAATACTAGCTTCAAAACGGCCAAAAGTCCATTCCTCTAATCCTCTGGTTAATATTTTGGCTGAAGTATAACCCGAATTTTGAAATGATTCTTCACGGGCTGTGATTTCCAGCATTCCGTTTCTTACTCGGATATTCTCGCTTCTGTTGGTGTAATATTGAAGCTCATTATTTCCCCAACCGGGTTGACCGAAGATTTCCTCTCCGGTTCCAATATCAAAAATCCAGTTTTCACTGCTTGGTGAGTCACCCGAATTAAATTCGTCTGACCACACCAAGGTTGTGAAACTGTTATCAGGCTCACTGTTATTATCAGTGCAAGTGGTAATACATACTAATACTGTTACTAATAAGAATGAATGTAAAAATGTAGGATTCATTTAACTGTGAGCGAATTTTTGATTTACTGTTGTATGATATTATCGATATAGAATGTTCCTGAGGTAGTGCCCGGACCATCTATAAAGATCGTTACCCTTGGGAAAGCAGCACTGGAACTGAAATTGAATGTGAGTTCTTCCCATCCAGAACCCCCATGAGTCTGAGCAACTTCTACAAAATTACTACCTCCATCTTCAATTTTCAGTAGTACAGGAACAGAGGTTGTAGAGTATACATCCATGGTGATGGTAGTTCCGTCATTGAAGTCAAGATTGGATTCAAGATTGAAATAAATACCTTCAAACTGTGCCCCAATATTGGTAATTGAACCAACATTGGAAGCGGTGTTATTGGAACCTGAAACCTGAGGGTTCGCTATTACTTCATAGCTTGCGCCATTAAATGTAGTAGCTGCGTAACTCACCTCTGAGTCATCAAAAGTAATTGGCAATGTTGGAGCTGGCAGAGCTTCAATTACTTCGCCACTATCATAATAGTACACATTGTCAACATAGATATCTGAAATAGTTCCATCCGAAATGAAGAATATCAATCCTACTTCATCGTACGCGTCCAAACCAAAATTAACTAAAGGTATGTCTATACTGGTCCATTCACCTTGGGTTAAATCTGCAGTAGGTACTCGTACTGTATTCCCATTGTTTTCATTTCCTTGCTCAACAGCATTTACTAATCGTAGATCTATATAATCTCCACCATCAAGGGCTTCATTTATATATATATCTGCATGAATATGAGTCATGTTTGTTACATCAATTGGACTAACATCCTGGAAGGTTCCAATTCCAACAAAATTCAGTGAGGTATAATTAATAACACCATTACTAGTATCACTATCGATCTTGAAATCTGCCCCCGGAGGCCCTCCCGCGTAACCAGTTCCTCCTTGAGTAGTTGAAAATTCAAAGAACCCGTTGAAGTAATCAACGTTCACATTAGTATATGTATCGCTGAATATAGAAATCACACTGTCAGAATCTGCAGTAGGAGTCGGAGCCGGATTGATATCTACGGTTGGAGGTCCGCTTACGATATCAGAACCATCTGTGTAATAATAGATATTATCTACATAAATATTGGAAACGGTCTCATCCGAAATAAAGAAGATTAACCCAAGTTGTGAGCGATCTACTAAACCGAACTGAGACAGAGGAATATCAAGACTCACCCATTCATTCTCCATAAGGGTATTCGAATCTATTGTAACTACTCCAGACGTTTCATTTGAAGTTTGAACACCATTTAAGAGCTGGATTCTGATGAAATCACCGGCGTCTACCGCTTCCTGGACATTTATATCAACATGTAAATGAGTCATATCAGAAGCATCAATTGGAGATACATCCAGAAATGTTCCGATACCAACAAAGTTTAGATTTGTATAATTGATAATACCATCACCATCAACTACGATATCGGCACCAGGAGGACCTCCATCAAAACCGGTTCCACCTTCTGTTGTCTGTCCATCCGGAATAAAGAATCCATTATAGTAATCCACCGGTACATTAGTATAAGCGTCCGAGAAGATTGAGATTACACTATCAGGATCAACGGTCGGTACGGGAGCAGTTTGGAAAGCAGCTCCTACGGTAACATCTAATGATCCTTCAGCTTGTACACCATCTACAGTTGCAGTAATAGTCGCCATTCCTTCTCCAACCATAGTTATAACACCAAACTGATTTACCGTAGCCACGCTTGAATTTGAAGAGACAAAGTCGAAATAACTTGGAGCTAACTCGACCGTTACATCTCGGCTTGTTGTCGTACCGTCTGGTAATTCCACGATGGTATTAGAAGTGTATGAAAAACCAGTTATAGTTTCTGTAAGGTTCACAGAACTTACAATTTGTTGATCCACTCCCCCATTTATGACTGGTCTAGGCTGTGCAATATTTCCTAGTTTTTCAAATTTCAATTCATCAATCCAAAAGCTATATCCATCACCATCCTCAGGATTTTCTGCAAACCAGAATAATCCGCTTTCGGCAGTTAATTTAGATGGGTTGGGGATTGGTATTGTAATCTTTTGCCAATAGGTTGCGATTCTTAAACTATCAACCTTTACCTGATAGTTTGAATTTTGGTCATTTTGGCCAAATCCAATCTGGTTAATTCGTGCAGCTTTTGATCCACGTGCATAAAAAGTTAAAGCATCATATCCACTAAGATCTCTTCCTCCATTTATGTCGCGAAAAAGAGCTCCAGCGTATACTCCGGTTGGATCTTCCGGATTTGGCACATCGATTCTCATAGATGATCCGGCACCATCGAATGTGACATCAGAATCAACCTGAAAGGCATCTAATTTTGCAAATCCATCTGTATATGGAAAATATTCTAAACCAGCGCTGAATCCGTCCACAAAAACTTCTGGATTATTTGTTAACGTTGGCTCACTTAAGCCACTAACTGATCGTTCACATCCTGCAAAGATGATCAGGGATGCAAAAGCAGTAAAAACAATTCGGGTAGTATTTTTCATCATATTCATTTTCATGTTCTTATCTCCCTTAATTTCTAATGTCAATTTGGATGTAGGTTCTTATCTCCCATTCTGAACCATTTTCCAGAGAAGTAACACCAGGTGCAGGAGTAATTGCTCCAGTACTTTCATCCACGGTAACCTGAGAATATCTTGGAGAATATTTATCCAATGTTCGGTACGTACCTCTTATTCCTAATCTGGTAGTAGGTAAATCGAACCAATCTGGTTTTCCAAGTGTAGTAGAAAAATCAGCCATTAATTGCATTGGATAGGTTTGGTTGAAATCACGATGATAATCAAATGGTCCCCAGTCGTTGATCCTCACAAATGAATTCAGTTTCATATTTTTGTAGATCATTCTTAGGTCTGTTCCGAATCTGGTAATTTTTCTTGGGTCACTTCCGCTTGCCTGTCCGTCACCACCATATATAAGTGCAACAAATCCTAAATCCCTACTGATTTTAGAAACAACACGGGCGTTGATTTCTAATAAATCTTCCGCGGGAGCTGACCCATTAAATGGAAATGTACTTCTACCGTCAGGGAAGATACCTATCGCAGCATCCTGAACAGTTGGAAGATGTCGATAAACAACTCCTAAACTGATTGCTAATTCTGCATCTTCTGATCGGTCACTATCCCAGTTATACATCCACGTTCCAGGGGTAGGATCCCATGTAAATACTACCTCTCCCGCTACCTGCTCTCTGTTTGATCGAACAGCAAAAGGATCATCGATAATATTTCTGGGACGAGCCGGAGCATCTAAACCTGCAGGTATCGGTCCTTCAATTGGTTTCTGCCATAAAAAGTTTGGCGCTACCTGGAGATTTCCAATAGTATAAGTAAGACCCGAAAGCACATTGTATTGGTTTCCACTTCCTGTGTCTTTTAATCTCCAACCTGTATATGTAATCGTCTGATCAAATCCACCGTTGGCTACGAGTCCCATGACAGCACCCTGCCCATACCAGTTAAATTTACCGCCCGTATAAGTCAGTTTTAATTTACCACCCCAGTTATCAATCGGTTTGATTTCATCTACATATACATCATATGATTCATCCGATTGTTCTCTCACTAACTGGAATTCTCTTCCATTTAACGGTTGACCCGCCCAGATACCGCCAGCTTCAACAGCAAACTTTCCGAATTCTCTGTGACCGTACAGTGTAAATCTACGCGTTTTAGGTTGAGGAATTGCAAAAGAGCTCTCTATAGATCCCTGACGTTCAAGATCCTCATGATAAATTCCCGTGAAGTCGATCTTTCCAATTCTTCGATCATACTTTAACAGAATAGCAGGGTTTGCTCCCCACCATAATTCCGGACCAAATGCTGCTTTAAACCCATCAAATTGCTTTCGGCCTTCCACTTCAAAACCGAAAGGAGCTGTCCCATTATAGATATCGATATTTGGGCCATAGTTAGCTTCAGGATATAGACCAAAGAAATCTCCTTCGTATCCCCAGTGATAATGACCCGTTCTGTAAAAACCTTCTAACTGAAAGTATGGGTTTGTCCAGGTATAGCTTGCGCTGTAAACCGCCAACCTGTTTACATCATTTAGAGTAACATCTTCATATTGCCCTTCCAAATCGACTGGTCTGCCCCGGTTTTCATAAAATATTTCGTCTATAGGATTTCCGGGAACATTCCCTAAAACACTAAATTCAATATTTCCACGGATAGTTGGTGCCGGATTTGCTTCGATTCCAATAAAAAAGGATTCCATATGGTCAAATCCAAGTTGACTCGGATAATCTCTTGGACCCTCAGCCGGTTCATCAGGAGTCGTTATTAAATCACCACCTGTACTGTAGGTTCTGAAATCTGCGGTAAATCTGCTTAATTTTATGATATCAGCAGAGGCACCTTGCAGAGCCGCTTTATCTCCCCTTGCTCTTAATACCGCCCCTTCAATATTAATATTATTGAAGTACGCTTCTAATTCTGATAACGAAGCGCTATTAGAATATACATCGTACCGATGTGCTTCCTGAATCACATAATATGCTGCCCGTGGAAACAATTCATAAAACCCTAATGGATCTGTTGGTCCTTTTGCAGTGATTCCGAACCACTCCTCATTCATGTTATTTTCACCCTCTTCGAAATCGTACTGATAACCACCATTCGCCCATGATGCATTAATATCATGAACATCTAAATTTTCGGTCTGACCATACTTCCACCATCCATCACTGAACTGGAAAGTAAACCCTCCAATTGAGTTATCAGCTTTACCTAAACCTGCTGCATTTGCATAGATATCTTTCCAGTTTTCCTTTTGAATATATGCCTGATCAGCCTGTGCTTCAGTTAATGTTCTCGCATTAAATGCATCTACTCCAAATTCAGTTAACAATACCGGCTTATCATATTCGGCAGCTGCAACATCAAATAAATCAGTGAATGTAGCTCCACGGTAAGTGTTTACTCCTAAGATATCCACATCCGGAGCCAGGTCAACAATGTGTTCCAGAAACAGTACATCTCCATTACAAATAGCTACAGGACGGGATGAGTCAATGGTCTTCATAGCAACTGCGGCATCATTCATAAGTTTATACATAGGTCTTCCACGCTCTTGCCCTACAAACGCACGCTCTGAATCGTCATCGGGAAAATCTTCTGTTTCGGCGCCAGCCCAGAAAAGACCATAATTATTTTCATTCCCTAATAAGTAAAGTAACAGTCCCGGAGTGCCTTCATATTCATCTACCATGGTAGTCACTTCATCAAGAAGTAGTTCCATAGTTGCGGGATCATCATACTCTGTGACAGGCGTCCAAACTCCATTAATTGTTAATCCATATCTACCGAATGAATGATTAAGCATCGTGTAAATGCCATAATTTTCATAAATGTATTCAATCCATTCTGGCTGTATTCCGGTATACACTCGAATTACATTTACTCCCATATTTTTGAGTAATCCCATTTCGTAATCCAATGCACGTTTAATGAAATCAGGAGATTGGTTCCATAAACTATAGGAATAGTTAGTTCCTATTGGGAAATAATCCCAGTTCATACCGTTAACCATAAAGGGTTCGCCATCGACCATTAGCTTCCATCCTTCTGCAGATTTTTCGACAGAAACGTCATTTTGTCCAAAAGCTGATACTGAGAGGAAAGCGAGAATGATCAGAGATAAGAAAAAATTCTTCATATTCAGTAGTTAGGTTAGTAATTATTTACCGAGGAGCAACGACTCTTTTACTCAACATTTAATATGAGAGAATAATTTTGAATAGGGAGAAATTCAATATAAACATCATATATACAATGCACAGAAAACCGCTTTTTTGATCATAAAAAGCTGCTCCCCAATTAATTAACTGAGATAAAAGCCGGATAAAATTTTTTCTTTTTTTACAAGATATTTTGGCTTGTATATACTTTTTAAAGATAAATCAGAGCAAGCCTGAATAATTCTAAAGAATTTATGAGACCTTTTGAGCTGGGATTTTTAATCCCAACTTTACTCAGGATTGCACATTTTCGTTAAACTCAAGTCAGACACCTAACTTAAAACCTTTATTTCATCTAACATGAGCCCAATGAAAAGAATACCTCATCTAATATTCACCTCAGTCTTTTAATTGGCTTGACCCGATTTTCTTATTCACAACAATCCGGGAATCTCTACCATAAGATTGCCGAAATAGACAGTTTGTATTTCTCTGCTCAGAATGAATGTGATCTTGAAATATATGAATACTATCTGTCAGAAGATTTTGAGTTTTATCATGATAAAAGTGGATACATAGCCTCTAAAGATGGTGAGATGAAAGGCATGTCTATTTTTTTGTGGGTAAAAACAACGTTCGAGAGAACCATAAGGAAGAGAAGGTAAACTGCTAAGAGTTTCTGATATCATTGATGGGAACGTCGTGTGGTCTAAAGAACTATTGCCAGAAGCGGAGAATACATTTTATCCGAATTATGAAAATGTGGTGTATGAATTTCTGAAAGATGGCTCCAAAGTTACCAGTGTCAACATTTATGAAAGTGGAAATCTCATGGGAACAGGGAAAAGAATGAAATAGATTGAAAAGATAATTATTCAGGATATGTCTTCTCAACCAACTTTTTTGTCGCAATAATCCCCTCTTCCTCCGTCATCCCATTTCCTTCATATTCTATACAGATGTATTTTTCAAAACCTGAGTCTTTGACAATTTTCATCATTCTGGTATAATCAATAGTGGTTTCAAATCCCTGAATATCAAACGCATGAGTTTTTGCACTTACTGATTTAGCATAGGGCATCAGTTTTTCCACACCTATATATCGGTTATAAATATCACCATCCCCCCAAATAAAGTCCTCTGAAAAAGTAAAGTTATCGAAGTCTACCACGGTGCCTAATAAGTTATGATCTGCAAGTTCCAGAGTTTCAACCAACCAATCTGCGTTACTGGACATCCCACCATGATTTTCAACTAACACATATAGGTTAAACTCTTTTGCTTTTTCAGCAAGTCGGATTAATCCTTCGGCTGCGAGTTTCTTTTGCTCATCTGCCGGTCCCATACTAAATGCATTTACCCGAATAAATGGACAATCAAGAAAGGCGCACGCCTCCATCCATTTAAAATGATTTTCTATGGCTTTGGTTCTTTCAGATGAATCCGGGTGACCTATATACCCTTCCTCATCCACCATAATGAGAATGTTTTTAATTCCTTCTGAATCCGTTCTTTTTTTTAACTCACCAAGAAATATGTTGTCCGTTGCATGACCAAAAATCAAAGAATTCACATATTCAACTGCATTAAAGCCCAATTCTTTGGCTCTTTTTGGGAAATCTAATGGATGTAATTCTCCCTGCCAGAGTTTATCCGGATCGGAATGTAATAATCGTATCCACTCCTGATAGTTATCTCTGGAAGCACCAAAAATAGCCCGATGTAAAGCCCATTGAGAAAGTGATAGTTTGAGGTTCTGACTTTTCCTTGAATCTACAGAACCCCAGTCATTTGAGACCACAACCGATGAAGCTAAGGCCAACGATGAATTCTTAAGAAATTCTTTTCTATCCATTATCAGTTCGAATTCTTAATGGTGTATAAATCCGGTAGTTCATCTTCGAACATGATCAAATCAGTATCCCTGAATTCTTTCATATTTGGAGCACTGGCATGATCAGGATGTGAGGCATAGAAATGATCTCTGTTTTCACGCTCCTTGTTGGCGTTTCTCCAGGTAAGAATATAAGCCACCCCTTTTGCCTTAGGGTTACTTTCAAAAGCAGGGAGTACCTGACCAGTCCACCAGCTTGGGTTTGGAATACTCTCCACTCCTGTCTCTGAAAGAGCGGCTATTTTGCCTCTTTTGTTTGCTTCTTCAACTAACCATGCGAGTTCATCGCTAAACTCGGCAGGATCACGTTGATCCATGCTTCCGTAATCGTCCATCCCCAGAATATCCACATACTCATCTCCGGGATATTTTTTCATATAGTTTTCAAATTCTCTTCCAGCCTGATTATCAGGGGAATATGCCCATAGTAAATTATGAACCCCTTTTTCATCACGAAGATATTCTACTGTGAACCTCCAAAGAATGATGTATTCTTCCACACTCGTCTGCTCCTCGCCCCACCAAAACCAGGAGCCAGTATGCTCATGATAAGGACGAAAAATGACTGGGATTAATTCACCTTCTTCTCCTATTAAATCCTGAGTAAAGTCGGCAAACGTATCTAACCAGGTTTTAAACTTCTCATGCTGCTCTCCTCCGGGAATAATAGCAGCAACAGCCGGAGTACGATCCCAGGTATTTCCGTCTGTTACCGGGTGATTCATGTGCCAGCTAATGGTTATAATTCCTCCTCGTGAATACCCCTCTTTAATCCAACCCTTCATATTTTCCCATTCAATATTATCGAGATTGGTGGTTTTATCTTCCTGTCGGATATCACCTAAATCCCAACCATATACCGCAGGGTATGAACCTGTAGTTTCTTTAACATCTGATCTTCCCGGTTCTGCCCACCAGGAATACCCATAGGCTAAATCGTCCTGATGACCATAAAGTACATTCGTCTTTGCCAGCTCTTTAAGATTATGAAACAGCGCTTTGGTTTCTTCTGTGGCATTTTTGTCAATTGGTAAGCTTACTTCTTTTAAACCAGATTCTTCTGATCGGTCACATGCTGCTAAAAAGAAAATACAGAGAAATAATAGGGAAGTTTTTTTCATAATTAGTACCATCAAAATGGTTTAGTTTTTAATATTGATTTCATCACCGTATTTATTTGTCATCTCTTTCATCAATGGAAGAGCATTTAACCAGCTTTGGGCATGACCTCCATTTGTTCTTTTGCCGTACCAGTCTATCCATTGCCAAACCAATGCCCCGGCATAACCGGTGTCATACAATTTTTGATAAAGTTCTGTCCCTGGAATTCCAAATAATGAATCGGAAGGTACCTCAAACTCAGCGACCACCAGATCTTTATCCTCCAGTTCCCAGTGATCTTTTGGGTGATGAAATGGCGATAATTCTGTTCCACCCCATGGGTAATAGTGGACCATATAGAAATCCAGTGTACCAAGGCTATCCCCTCCTGCAGCAATCAATTCTTCATCCGAATAATAATTCTTTGCATGAGGGTGTCCGGTTCCATCCCACAAAACATGAAAACTCCATGCTCCGTTAGAAACTACTGCTTTTGGATTTGTTCTGTGTATAGCTCCTGATGTTTGATTAACAAATCTTTGAATATCAGCCATTGCCACATGCCTATTAAAATCCCATCCAAATTCTTCGCTCATACCTTCCGCTTCATTAAAAATTTCCCAGGCTATAATGGCAGGGTGATCCCCAAGTTGTTCCACCATTGGAATAAGTGCATTGTCTATGTATCGCTGGGTTAGTACAGAACTTTCAAGTAAAGCCTTAGCCCGATCAGTGATTAGTTCACCATTTCGAGCACGAAGCATATCAAAAGACCACAAACAAAGAATAAGACCAACGTCATTTTTCCAGGCTTCGTCCAAAATTGCACGCAGATCTTCAATAGTTCCTTCGCCTGGACTAACCACTTCAAATCCGTCGAATTCCGGACTAACTGCTCCGGTTGTATGCAGCCAGAGTCGCATCGCATTCCCACCATGTTCCCGAACATTAGTGTACATATCTCCAAATGCATCCAACCTTGTCTCTCCCGGGCCAATATCACGAGCAAAATTTACCCAGGCGACATTTCCTCCGTTTAACCATAACTCTTGTCCGTTAAAACTAATCCGGTCGTTCGTTTGCGCCATAGAAGCAGAAGCCGTAAAAAATAATACTGTTAATATTCGCAATGGATATTTCATACAGTTTTATTGATTTTCAGGTTCAATCAGTTCAGTTTTTCTTCTACGAAAACCAGTTTCTTTTCCGAAAGTCGCTCTACTCTTGTTTTTACTTCCAGCACTGCCCGTGTATTATGATATGGTCCTTTCCATAACCTAACCTTATCCAGAGTATCATATGGAACACCCTCTCTTGAGACTTTTTCGAACCACTCTCCATATTTCCGGTCTATCATAAATTCTTTGATAAACCCCCAACTATTAAGTGCTGCGTTAAGGAATCTTGTATCTCCTGAGAGTTCATATGCGTTTAAAAACCCGATAATTGCTTCCGCCTGAGGCCACCAATCTTTATCAGAATCTGTTATTCCCGATGGATTAGCTTCATTTATTAATCCCCCATCTTTATCTATTCCTTCATCAAGCACTGCATAAGCTATGGAAAGAGCATACTTTCTTGTTTTATGAAGTAAATGTTCATCACCAAGAGCTTCTGCTGCCTCAACCAAGAGCCATGAAGTTTCAATATCATGCCCAAATGAAATTTCCTCAGACTTGGGAGACCAATCAACATCCAGGAAAGTGACTAGATGAGTTTTCTCTTTATTTATGATATAATCACAAAAGTATTCGATTAAGGATTGAAGTCTGTTCCCTAGCTCTTTATTTGGTGCGTGTTTGTATAAGCTGGAATACGCTTCGAGAACATGAAGATGAGTATTCATGCTTTTGGGCTCATTTTCATCTTTTTCACTTAAACGAACATCATCACATAGTTTCCAATCTCTGGTATAAGCTTCAAAATATCCGCCATAGGTATCATCAGTAGCATGCTTTTCGATTAACGAATAAATATTATAGGCTAGTTTCAAGGCTTCCTGATCCCCAAGTGCAGAGTAGTACTCAACTAAACCATAGACTCCAAATGCCTGAGTATAAATATGTTTTTTATCGTCAATACTTTTCCCTTCTGAATCCAGCATCCAAAAAAAGCCACCATAGTTAGTATCTATAAAAAACTCTTTAAAATAATGGTATGCGCGATGAGCTGCTTTCTCAAGATCCTGGGTTTTAAAAATTTTATATCCAGCCGAAAAAGCCCAAAGCAGACGAGCATTCAGAATCCCACCTTTGTCGGCATCATAAACTTTTTGATTGTCAGAAGTAACCCGACCAATAAACCCCCCATTCTTCTCATCTATAACAAATTCAGTCCAGTATGGAAGCAGGTTTTCATGAAACTCCAGTTCCATTTCTTTACTGAGAATATGAAGTGCTTCAGAATCAGACATCTTTTATCCCAGTATTCCCTTATTAGCCTGAATTATTCTGTTGATGGTTTCAACACTAGTATAGGATCTGAATCCATCTTCAGGAGTATGTGTCACATAATCCAAAAGCTGAGCAATACTTGTTTCTGCCACATGCATTCTTGTATCAGAAGAAGCGTAATACACATACACTTTATCATCTTCGTCTCTTATCCATCCATTTGCGAAAGTAACATTAGACACATCACCCACACGTTCTTCCCCTTTAGGAGCAATAAAATGTCCACCGGGTTGATGAATTACCTTCCATGGTTCATGAAGCGAAGTCATAAACATATACAGCACGTATCGTAAACCAGCTGCTGTATTCCGCACCCCATGTGCAAGATGTAACCATCCCTTTTCGGTTTTTAATGGTGCAGGACCTTGCCCATTCTTCACTTCCTTAATCGTGTGATAGATTCGTTGATCCATAACTATCTCTTTATCAACGATCGCAGTTTCCATAGAATCAGTTAACGCCCAACCTATACCGCCACCTGAACCTGCATCTATAAACCCATCCTGAGGACGTGTATATAATGCGTATTTTCCATCTACAAATTCGGGATGTAAAACCACATTCCTTTGCTGTTCTGAATTTGTTTTTAAATCGGGAAGCCGTTCCCATTTCTCAAGATCCTTTGTCCGAACTATCCCTGCCTGAGCGATTGCACTACTGGTATCACTTGCAGGTACTCTATAGTCTTTTCTTTCCGTACAAAAAATCCCATAAATCCATCCATCCTCATGTTGTGTAAGGCGCATGTCGTACACATTAGTATCAGGATTTTCGGTTTCTTCTATGGTGATGGGATATTCTCTGAAAGCAAAACCTTCCGTAGGAGAGTCACTTTCTGCGATTGCAAAGAAAGATTTCCGGTCATTCCCCTCAACCCGAACAACCATTACATACTTCCCTTTAAATTTAATTGCTCCTGCATTGAAAGCAGCATTTATTCCAAACCTTTCCATCAGAAATGGATTAGAATCCGGGTTAAAATCATATCGCCAGGACAAAGGTATATGATCTGCGGTTACAACCGGATTTTGATAGCGTTTATAAATTCCATTACCGAGCTTTTCAGGTGAGTTTTTTTTGCTCAATAGTTCTGAGTGTTGCTCTAATAACTCCTTCTTTCTATGAGTGAATAAATCTGACATTCAGCTTTTTAATTTTCAGATTAGGCCGGTAATTTTTCGAACCAGGTCTTTTTGAGTACATAGGTAGTAACAGCGGCAATACCAATACTTATAGCCAGTGGAACCACTTCCATTAGTACCAGATAAATCGGGAAAACTACTAATGCCGTTTGCCAGATAATTCCGATTACTACATTGAACATATCGCTCCTGAACCCGGTATTCTTTTCGAAAGTCGGGTCTTCAGCTACTACTTTGTCATGTATTGGTTTCCAGAATCCCCAAGGACGAACTGTCTTATAAAATTTCTTTAGTACTTCTTCATCTACTGGTGGAGCTGAGTAGGTTCCAATCAAACAGGCGATGACTGATACTAATAGCATCAGAGGAAAGGTGTAGGTATCTAAAACGCCTTCAAATATAAACCGGAATGTAAGAGCGGGAATTAATCCACCTACCATGCCCCAGAAAAATCCGTTTCCATTGAAGCGCCACCAATACCATTTTAATACGTTTGCTGCTACGTAACTTCCATACAATCCACCTACTATCCATTGGAGTACATCATTTACATCTTTAGCATAAAAGCCCAGCACTATACTGATTACAACCATACCCAAACCTGCTACGTAATTCATACTCTGAATCTTGGCATTTTCAGCTTTTGGGTTGATGTATTTGAGATAAATATCGTTTACTAAATAAGCTTGTGCGGCATTTAAGGTTCCGGCAAATGTGGACATAAATGCTGCTAATAAACCAGCAAGTAAAAGCCCTAATAATCCCATCGGCACAAACTGGTTAATTGCTGACGGAAGGATTTGCTCGAAATCGAGGCCTCTACCTGGTACCATCAAATCAAGCTCTTCATAGAACAAGAGTCCCAGAACCGCAAAACCCGCAATCATAAAATATCTGATAGGCATCAGTATCAGTGAAACGGAGCCACTCATTAACGCAGCTTCTCTTTCGGAGCGGGTAGAAAGAATTTTCTGCATATCGTAATTGGGAGCTGGTCCTGCTAAACTTACCAAAATCCCTTTGAAGATCATCATCATAAATAAGACGGAGAATAACCCAAATCCATCGTCTCTTATTTTCTGATTTACTTCGGGGATAATTCCCGCCCAGTCCATATTCAGTTCCCATCCAAAGAAGGGGCTCATCCAACCGTCAGGGACTACTAGTGTACTATTCGCGAGCGCCGACATTGCAATTATTCCAATCACAATCCCGGAAACAGCCATAATGATAAACTGGACCAAATCTGCCCATACAATACTCATCATTCCACCTAACAAAGAATAGAATATGGCAAAACAGGTAAATACGATCCCATAAAAATGAGCCACATATTCATCCGGAATATCGAAAGGTACATAGACGCTTAGGAATTCCCATGGAACAAAAATCTCTACAAATTTGCCTAATCCGATGAATCCATATGTGAGATATCCGAGCCCCATTATCAGTGCAAAAATGACTACGATTATATGTGATTTTTGAGCTCCACCTTTAAAGCCAAAACGGGTCCCTATCCATTCAGCACCGGTAGAAACATTCGATCTCCTCAGCCACATGGAAAGAAATACCATTAAAAAGATTTGATTAAATACAGGCCACAACCAGGGAAGCCAGATACTTTTAATACCATATACAAATAGAATGGTAACTAACCATACTGTTCCTGATATATCGAACATACCAGAAGCATTTGAAAGCCCAAGCATATACCATGGGAGTTGATTCCCGCCCAGCATGTAAGAGTTTTTAGATTGCTGTGCCTTTTTTTTCAGGGCAAATCCAATTACTACCGTAATTAGTAAATAGGCAAGAACAATAAGAGCGTCAACTAAATGTAATTTCATTTATAAAAGGGTGAGTTTCCGAAAAAGATGTAATTAAGAAAGTTGAACTCATGGAACAAATTAAAAAGAAGGTGGCGGTGTCATCCGCCACCTAATTAAGATAGTTTTTGACTAAAGCTACTTAATCAAAGTCATTCTTCTTTGCAGTGTGAAATCACCTGCTTGAAGTTGATAGAAGTAAACGCCTGAAGCCAGATTACGTGCATTAAATTGCACTGTATGTGCTCCAGCTCTCATACGTCCATCGATGAGTGTTGCGACTTTTTGACCCAATAAATTATAAACAGTCAATGTTGCGTTACTTGCGGCAGGCAACGTGAAGTTTATATTTGTTGTAGGGTTGAATGGATTCGGATAGTTTTGAGAAAGTTTAAACCCTTCCGGTCCATTAGGATCGTTTTCATTTGAAACGATAGTAGTAATTTTCAGTAATTGAACGTAATCAATTGAAACCGCTCCTGTAGAAACTACACTGATCATATTTGTGCCAGTTGTTGCTATCTCAAACTGACTGGATACAAAATCAAAGCTTTCGCCATCGGCTCCTGAAGCAGATTCTGTAGCAACAGTCGCTCCTCCTAGGGTAATATCTAAACTTTGAGCGCTTCCATTAATTTGACCAAATACTCTTAATTGATAAGTACCTGCTTCTGCTACTTCAAAACCAAATGTAGTGGATCCACCAGACTCACCTAAACTGGCAAGTTTGAAACCACTTGGGCAATAATCGGCTTCTTCTCCTTCCATTCCACAACCTTCAGTAACCAAGGTAGTCACAGCATCAGGAGCTCGTAATTCAACAACAGCTGCGTCATCTCCTGAGCCTTCAGGGAGGATATCGATTCCCGCAAAGTTCTGGAAACCCCATGAAGATTCTATTCTGATTACATTTTCACCCGCAGGTAAAACAAGACCATTGGTGGTTGATGAATGAAGGTCTGCATTGTTAATTCTGGTCCAAACCCAAGCATCAGTAGCCATTCCAACATGAGGATTTACTCCTCCGCCCTGACCACCTTCAGCATCCCAAATATATTCACCATAATTCAGGGTATCTTTGATACTGGTACCATTAACAATGATTCTTTGACCACGAACACCATTATTTCTCATGTGAGTCCAAACGTTCAAGTCGTAAGTCCCGGCAGATTCGAGATTGAATGTCCATTCGATAGTACCATTATCCATATTCCAGTAGGTAAATCCGTCCACGGTAGTAACCTCACCACCAGCAATTGTTGCGTCTTCCGCTTCTGCAATACCTTCAACAGTGATTACTTTTCTAGGACCAGCTGCTTCTTCAATTGCTGAAACATATGCTTCTTTATTTGCTTTGAAAGTTTCGTAAGCTGAAGGGAACCAGTTCAAATCACCAATAGGTAATTGATCGGTACCTGCTGCCTGTAAACTTGCATCAGTGTAAGAAAAATCTTCCGGCATTGGCCAGACATTAAGTACAAAATTATCCTGGTCTCTGCCCGGATCCCATCGATAGTATTCTGTAGTAACACCGTTTCTGATTCCAACAATGTAACTGGTCATTTCAGATAAATTATCAGGATATGTTGAAATAGCCGGATATGGAGAAGCTCCATCGTTGATGAAATTCTCCTGTACTTTAATAGTCTCATAAGTATTTACAAAGTACATAGAACTATCTGCGATTAATGGCTGAACTCGAATACTGTCTGCTCCATATGTCTTGAATGTTGGATCCATCCAATGGGTATTCTTAGCAAAATAAATACGACGACCATCATTAGTACCAAAATCAGATGGAAGGTCAGCAATACTGAAGAATCCAGTGTACTCTGTTTCTCTATCCGGGTTATTGTATTCAGATGGCTGCTCACCATGCCAGAATGGATTTATGAACACGTTATTTGTGATATAAGCTTCTTTCCATAAAGCACCTGCGGAAAAGTTTCTACCAATATTTACAAACGTATTGTGGTTTGCACGGAAATATTCGATAGGAAGTGCTTCAGACTGGAAAGGAGTAAATCCAGTGTTGAAAAATGTGTTGTTTTCGAAAACAACAGTATCAGCACCATTTTCGAAACGCACCCCAATTCCTTCCCACTGCTGAGTAGGACCGTGATTATTTCTAAATCTGGAATTAGTAACATACATGCTAATTCCATCCGAATTTGGTCCTAAAAAGTGCCAGTCACTTTGATCAAAAATTACATTATCAATAGTATAGATAGAATTATTGGCATCTAATTGGATGGGCTCATAGGCACTTGAATTACCCGTATTGTCTTGCCCCATTAACCAGATATTTCTTAGGGTTACATCAGTGTTAGACCCACTATTTACGATAAGTTGACCTGGTGCATTCCCGTCAATATTAGTGATTCTTTGAATAATTGCAGGACCGCAATCTTCAGTGCCATCGCCACAGACATTATCAGCAGGATCAGCCTCATCAGCTGTTTGACCTAAAAGATATAAATGGAAACCATTTGCTGAAATTGGATCCGTGTTATGGTAAAACCCTCCTCTTTTAAGGACATAAATCCTGTCAGCTCGTTTTCTTTCACCATTTAAGGTATCGTTTAAAACAGTATTTCTAAGCGCGTTTGGAATTGCCTCGAATGATCTTGGCTCTGCTGGGACTTCCCATTCCACCACACACTCTGCTTCATCTGCCGGACAAACGGTAAAATCCTGTGCAAAAACGTCACCAGGAAAAGCCATTATGCCTAAAAGCAGAGACAACGTCCAGTATTTGTAGTTTTGTTTCATGTTTATTTCTCCAATTAGAAATTGTAAGGTTATTAGGTTTATATGATTTCACCAGAATTAATCCGGTAAATTTTTAAAAATTGTATCTAAAACCGACATCACCAGTAAAGCCATAATACTCAGTGTATGTGGGTCTGTCATTATTATTTGGCCGAGCCTCGAAACTCCGGTCTGCTCTGGAATTCAAGTTGTTCAAATTTAGAAAGACCTCAAGACCTTCAATTAATTTTTGTCGGGCAGTTAAATCCAATCTGAAATAATCACCTGTATATGTGCTCTGAACTGTTTGTTGCGCATTCACACTAATAGTTATGTCACTTTGGTATAAACCTGAAAGCTTGATTGAAAAGCCCTTGTAGTCATATCCTATTGTCACGTTTGCTATAGTACCGGGTTGGTCCTGAATACGGTCTGTAAAGGTTGTATCTTTGATCGTCTGAAAGTATGTTCGTGGACGTAGTGTCTTTACTGAGTCACTATCTACGATCTCATACCTTAAGTAATCTGTTTCTGAGTCAATAAGTGTTAGATTTGCACTAAAAACTAACCCTTTCAAAAATGACGGCAAATACCAGAATGAAGTTTGCCAGTCTATTTCAATTCCGGTGTATTTTGATTCAAATGGACTGTTCCAAAAAGTACCTCCGGATGGAGAAGTACTGTACCAACTTTCAGGGATGTTAGCTCCTGCTGGGGGAGTAACTCCAAGAGCAAGAAAATCAGGACTAATATTAAATTGACGGTAGTATATTAAATCTTCAATATTTTTATGAAATCCTGATACCGTTAAAAGTCCTAGTTTATTTTCATAAAATGAAATAGAGGCATCATAATTGGTAGAAACTGCAGGCTTTAATAAGGTATTTGCCGCCTGATAATTTTGCCTCATATTAGTCAGTTGGGTGTTTGGGGCATACTGAATAAAATCCGGTCTAGTCAATGTTTCAGTTCTTGCAAGTCTAATTTTAATCCAGTCCACTGGCTCATATTGCAAATGCACCATCGGTAAAAAGAAGCTATGGTTTCTTTTTACTGTTAGAGGTGTTAGTTCTTGAGGCGGAGCTTCAACAAGTCCCGATGTTTGTTGTATAAAGCTTTGTCCATTGTATTTAGAATATTCTCTTTCATATCTGAAACCAGGGATAAAAGTTATTTTATTGCCAAAATTTATCTCTGCCATTACGTAACCCGCCTGATAACGCTCAACCCCATCATAATCACTACCTATTGAGCCAATTGAGTATTCTCTTAAAAGTGGAAATCCGCATTCATCACTTTGAGCTGCGGCTGCTAAATCGCGTAGTACATCATCTCTTGGAATAAATCCAAGATTATATTCCCCATCTAAAAAATTTGATCGTGTATATTGACTATCTAAGACATAAGAAATAGGAATGTTTTCTTCTCTCTCCACAGACATTATAGAGTCAGCATTAATGGTTGTCATCAAATCTGTAGCGCATTTTAGCACAGATCTTGATCCACCATACTGTAGACCACCTCTACCGTATTGGTTTTGATCATTGAATCGATCAAGCCACCTAAATTTTGTCCCCGTTTTTATTGTACCTAAAATGGATTCATTTATCTGAAATGGAAATTCTAAATTTAACTGAGCAGAATAAGTATTTTCTTCTCTTTCATTCTCAAAAATGAAAAATTGACTTAAACTAGTTAACGAAGAATCATTAGTGGCTCCCTGAAGAATGAAATCTGGTGACAATGTATCTGCAACCGTAGGATCAAATCTATCTGAAGGGAAAACAAAAGCCCCACCTTCTCTAGAGAATTGCCATTGTAAATTATTTGGAGATTCTGATCTGGATCTTGTCCCCGAAACACTCCCATCAACTACTACAAACCCAAAATCCTGTTCGAATCCTAAAGAACCTGTATAAATAGATGTTTTATCTTTGAATAAATCAACCTGATAATAATGCCTGTTTGCTCCACCATTCATATCATTAATTCGAAAAGCACCTTCATTATTCAATTCAGTGAAGAATCCATTTGCGGTTATCTTTCCAGTATTAGATAGTTTATAATCAAGAAACATACTTCCACCAAACCTTCCCCTTACTACTGCATCTTCTCTGAGGTTTACTGAATTTGGAGTAGTTAAAAATTCTAACCCTCCATCTTCTGTTGTTCTGCTTGTTAATATGTATCCTGCTGAAAATTTATCAGCAGTTCTATCATATTCATCTGTATTTACACTTGCGATTACTCCCAATTTATTGTTCAAAAAACGGGAACTCCCACCTATACTAAAACGATAATTTCCATAGTAATCCTGTACCTGATTATATCCTCCTTGTGCAGAAACATTAAAAGTCGGGTCTTCTGGAGCTTCACGTAATCGCAAGTCAATAGAACCTCCCAAAGCATCTGCATCCATATCTGGGGTGTTTGCCTTTTTTACTTCAATTCCGTCAAGCATATTGGAAGAGATCAACGACAAATCCACACTACGATCATTAGCATCAGTAGAAGGCAAGCGTACTCCATTAACTGTAACCGCATTGTATTTTGGGGATAATCCACGTATTGCAACTTTTGTTGCTTCTCCACCTGAACGCTGAATAGAAACGCCGGGTAATCGCCCAATAGACTCTGCGGCATTAACATCCGGTAACTCCTTTATTCTATCACCGGAAACAATATTGGATATTGTATTGGACTGAAGCTGCTGATTTATTGCTGCAACCTGCCCCCTTGCCTGAGCTGTTATTGTTACTTCATCCCCTTCAACTCCTTCCCATTCTAATACTACTTCCAGCTCTATTATCTGACCGTCAACAATTTCTACATCAATTTCTTTTGCCTGAAAACCGAGATATGATACCACTAAGGTCTGGAAACCAGCTTCAATCCCTCGTATTAAAAAAGCTCCATCAACATCAGTCGCTACACCCTTCAAAGTACCTTTCACTACTACATTGGCACCAATAAGTGGTTCATCACTTCCAACTTCTTTTACTACTCCCCTTACCCCACCATCTAACACATTATTTTTACCCTTTCCAGAAAGAAGCGCTTCCACTCCAGAAAGAAGCGCTTCCACATTTTCGTTTAAAAAAACACCTGAAAAATTTGGTGCTGCATTTGAATTTGTAACTGATAAGGATAGGACAAGGATCAAGAATGAAAGACTGTATCTGTATATCATATGTTGAATTATTTACTTGGGACGGCTTAAGCCTTTTTTTGATTAACCAAACAACATTTTTCACAACGTAAAACCAGTAATCTGGTCTTCATCGAAAGATTAATCAATTCATTTGATTAAACCAAAAAATAGTTTTGATTTATTTTAAGTACACTTTTTATTGATTTATGGTGCTTTTATACACAATAAATCAATTAAGTAGAGTAATTATGGATTTAAGCGTACCATTTTCTCTAAAAAAAATGATTACATTAGGTCGAATTTTATGGAGCTTAATCTATGTTGACGGGTACAAATCTTACTTATACTAAAGCCTACAATTTCAGAATTGTATTTGAGACAATCAGACTACATGGACCCATTTCAAGAGCGGACATTGCAAGGAGAACGAATTTAACTGCCCAAACAGTCTCCAATATTGTGAACCGACTTCTTGAGCGTAAGTTTGTTAAGGAAGGTCGAAAACTCCAAAAAAAGCGAGGAGCTCCATCAACTACTTTAGAAGTAAATCCATCAGGTGCCTACTCGGTTGGGCTAGATTTTAACAGAGACCATTTAACCGGTATTTTAGTCGATCTGGCAGGGGCTGTTAAAACTAAAATCTTTTATGAAATTGATTCCCCTTCTCCCAAAAAAGGTATTGAGTTAATGGTTTCCACTATCAATCAGCTCACCTCTTCCGATGAAGTTAAATCTGCTTATTTTTGCGGGGTAGGTATTGGACTCCCGGGACCTCTTGAAATCAATAAGAATAATGAAGTTAGCAATACCATTAATCCAAAGGCGTTCCCAAAGTGGAAACACGTACCTGTAGGAGACTTACTTGCTGAACATGTTGATTCCCCAATTTTTATTGAAAACAATGCATCAGCAGCTACCATTGGAGAGCGTTGGTATGGTGCCGGGAAAAATATCTCGAATTTTGTTTATGCTTTTTTTGGAGCAGGACTAGGGGGCGGACTTGTGTTAAATGGAAACCTGTACGAAGGGCATAATCAGAATGCAGGTGAATTCGGTTATTTCCCATTTCTCTCTGATAAAAGCCCTTTGAGTTATTCCGAACAGCCTCATATTGGTGAACATTTTAACCTCAATGAACTTTATGGCTGGCTTAGAGAAGATGATATTATTGTAAACCGTCCTGAGGATCTCGGAAATCTATTTCTTGAAAAAAATAAGAGATTTATGGAGTGGCTTGATTTAGCTAAAAGATATCTGGCTTCTGCATTTATGTTTACAGAGTATCTTATTGATATTGAAGTAATCATCCTTGGAGGGAGACTTCCTCATGTTATTATCGAAGATATTGCAAAAGATATACCTGAATTAATTAGTGAGTTAAGGAGTGAAGTAAAAACCTCAGGTCCAAGGTTTGTATGCGGAACTGCAGGTGTTGATGCAGCGGCTTTAGGTGCTGCCATTCTGCCAATGTTTGATCTTTTTTCCGTCACAAAAGATGTATTACTAAAAAATGGAACCAATTAACTGGATTGTTCTGCCAGGAACTTTTTGAACCACTTAGCTGAAGCTTTAGGTATCCTTTCGAGAGTTTCAAAATCGACATAATAGATTCCAAAACGTTTACTATAACCTGAATTCCATTCGAAATTATCCAGAAAAGACCATGCGAAGTATCCTTTAAGATTTACCCCTTCTGAAATAGCTTCTTCACAAGCAGCTAAATAGGTCCTGAAATATTCTACTCTTTCTGAATCATTGATCTGACCATCTACGACTTCGTCATCATAAGCGCAACCATTTTCCGTGATATAGATTTCAGGATTATCATACCGATCAGCAATCCACTTCAGCAACTTCTTACAGCCCCAGGGAACCACTGCCCAGTTCATCTTTGTAAGTTTCCAATCTTTTTTAACCGAAAGAGAAACTCCCTGATCTTTTGAAATTCCCCCATTTCCATGAACATCTTCATTTTCATCGACACTATCGGTATGAGCTGCATTCATGGTGGTGTAATGATTCAACCCAAAAAAGTCAGAACTACCTTTAAGCAATTCTTTCTCTTTCTCTGAAAATCTTGGGAGCTTATCTCCTATTCGCTCTTTCATTACTTCCGGGTAATCTCCGAAATAGACGGGATCTGCAAACCAGCCGAGGAAGAACTCTAATGCACGTTGAGCCGCCTCAATATCAGCTTGGGAGTTCGTAAGCGACTCCCTCCAATCACAGTTATTCGTTATCCCAATTTTACCATCTTGTGAAGAATATCTAGACTTATAATGATTAACCGTTTTAGCATGAGCTAATAAAAGATTATGGGCGACCTGATAAGGTTCTACCTCAGAAACTCTTCCAGGGGCAAATACTCCATGACCATGACTTAAGATAGCAACTACCCATGGTTCATTTAAAGTAATCCAGTGTTTAACCCGATCTCCGAATCGATTGAAACAAACATCTGCATATTCCACAAAATAATCTATAATTGATTCACCCAACCAGCCATCATCTTCTAATTGAAGTGCGAGCGGCAAGTCCCAGTGATATAAAGTTACCCAGGGTGTGATGTCGTTTTTTATTAGTTCATCAATAATTTCGTTGTAGAACCTAACTCCCTCTTCATTAACTGCACCTTTACCTTCCGGCATAATCCTTGACCAGGATATCGACAATCGATAAGAGTTAACTCCAAGCTCTTTTAACAGTTTGATATCATCTTTAAATCTGTGGAAATGATCACAGGCAACATTACCGGTATCCCCATTCTTAATTTTACCCGGAATAGTACAGAATGAATCCCAGATTGAAGGACCCTTCCCATTTTCCAAATACCCACCCTCTATTTGATAGGCAGAAGTAGCCGTACCCCAAACAAAGTCTTTTCCAAATTTTCCCATATCCGCCTTAAAAAATGATTCCTTTTTCCCTAAGGTAGTATTTTGTCAAATGAATTGACTAATTTATTTTTTTGGTATTGAAATCTAAGAAATCAGATCTGGCTTTTTCAAAAAAAACTAGGTCTTTAATTGATGTTCCGCCTTTTTTGTTAATATTTCTCCGATGTTTTTTTAAAGACCAAGCTATTCTCACAACTACAGTCAGAGAAATTATTTGAACAACCATAAAAAATAAGTCATCAAGATCGGCATTTGGAAGAGTACTTAACAACCCTAGTAAAGCTATAATTGCAGCAAAAGTATTTGCCCATTTGTTTGGCATGGGTTTTAATATTCTTGATAATACAATCATTAATAACGGAATTTCTGCTACTATACCAAATACTAACATAGCTTCTTCGGATATACTCATTTCCATCATTTCCTGTATGTATCCGATATGGAGAAATTGGTGTAAGTCTCTGATAATCATATTCAACAAAATGAAAACCCACATAGTTGAAAGAAGAACAGGTTTTTTTATTGATTCTAACATGTTACTACCTCTAAATCTAAATTATATAAATCTATAAGAGACGTAATTTTTGTTGAGTCAATATTGTCCTGAGCTTCAACTTTTAGTTTTTCGCTGGTTGAATCAGAAACAAGATGCCAGTTCTTTACTTCAGGTACTCTGGATATCAGTAAGACCAGGAATTTTAATTCTGAATTATTTTCAGTCAGACTTTTTATGAAAAATACATTCATAGTTTTGTGATAGTTAAAAATTGCTACCAAAATTATGACTACGAATATTTCAACTCATTGACTTGGATCAAGAAATGCCAGATGTGTTCAATAATTTTTTTCGGATTCTGGAGAGGGTTTCTGGTTTGATCCCCAAGTAACTGGCTAAATGGTACTGCTTCACTCGTTGGATAAGTTCGGGACGAGTTTCTATTAGTTTTTGGTAACGTTCTACTGGGGAAAGACTTTTGAAATCAATCATCTGTAATTGCTGCTTGGCCATTAGGTCACTTCCTATTAAATGTGCCATTTCTCCAAGTCTGGGCATCTTAAGCAACATCTCTTGTGTTTTTTCCATTGAACCAAGTGATAAGACACAATCTTCTTCACAAACAACCGATATTTTTGAAGGTTCTCTGGTGATGTAACTAGCCGGAGTAAATGGGTGGTTTTCAGTATAAATTTCAGTAGTCTCTTCATTCCCATCTTTAACATGGTACGCTCTTATACACCCTTTTAACACCATATAGCATTCATTAGCAACTTCTCCTTGTCTTAAAAGAACCGTTCCTTTTGAGTATTCTTTTACCAGACTATGAGTTTTCACTAACTCTTGCTCTTCCTTAGTAAGAGTGAGATACTGATTTAAAAAATCTATGATTGATTGATAAGACATGAGTTTAAAATAAAAAAGGCTAACCAGAAATTCTGATTAGCCTTTTATGTCGCTCCCCGGGTTGGATTCGAACCAACGACCGATCGGTTAACAGCCGATTGCTCTGCCACTGAGCTACCGAGGAATATGACAGGTATCTTCCATTTTGGAAGAGCGACAAATATAAAAAGAATGTACTCCGACAGTCAATATTAATTTCAGTTTTTTTAATAAAAAACATTAGAAAGCACTAAACCTTTAGCCGGTGCTGTGAATGTCTGAATATCAGCTTCCGGATTTTGAAGCTTTTCTTTAAAGTCATGTACAGAAAGTTTCCCCTTTCCTACCTCTACCATTGTCCCAATTAGTCTTCGCACCATATTCCTCAGAAAACGGTTTGCTCTTATTTTTACAACCAGCTTTTCTTCGTCTTCAATCAATTCTGAATTAATTACTGTACATATGGTAGTATAGTTTTCTTCATTAAATTTGGAGAAGCCGCTAAAATCAAATTCTCCTTTTAATAATTGAATACAATTATGAATCACTTGATAATCCACATTTCGACCTGGCCACCAGGTAATTCGCTCATACAGTGGGGAAGCCTTCTTTAACAAAGTGTATTCATACTCTCTTGAAATTGCATCGAAACGGGCATGAAATTCAGAATGGACTTCCTCTACAGTATGAATATAGATTTCATTACCTGTTAAGCCGTTTATTCCAAATTGAAGCTTTTCTAAATCAATAGATTCAGGTAAATCAAAATGTGCAATTTGTCTTTTTGCATGCACGCCTGCATCCGTTCTACCCTGACCAATAATATCTACCGGAGTCTGAAAAATAGTGTTTAGTGCCTTCTCGATTTCTTCCTCAACCGTTCTTGCATCAGGTTGGATCTGCCAACCAGAGAAATTAGTACCATCGTATTCTATGGTGATTTTATATCTGATCATACAGGCTTCACTTTAATACTCCATTCTATAATTATCTTTTGCTCTTTAACCTCAGCAGGAATATACTCCTACTGAAATAAACGAGGGGAATAAATTGAGAATTATATACCAAACCAAGTTAATCGTTTTTTTGATATTGATTCTATCAACATCAGGAAGGATTACAGCACAACCAGATTATATACCTGCTCCTGAAAATCTTGAAAACAGAGAGTGGTTTCAGGATGCAAAATTCGGACTTTTTATTCATTGGGGGATTTATTCTGTTCTGGGAGTTCATGAATGGGTGATGGAAACCCAACAAATTGATAAATATACCTATCAAAAAATTGCGCCTTTTTTTAATCCAACTGAATTTGATGCTGAGGAATGGGTTTTAATGGCAAAAGGTGCCGGAATGAAGTACATCACAATTACGGCAAAGCACCATGATGGTTTTGGAATGTTTAGCTCCAAACTTACCGATTGGGATATTACAGATCGTACAGTTTACAAGAAAGACATCATTGCCCAAATGGCTGAAGCATGCCGTAAGCATGGCCTTAAATTGTTTATCTACTATTCTCAACTCGATTGGTACCAAAATGACTATTACCCAAGAGGAAATACAGGACAACATACCTGGAGACCGGATAGCGGTAATTTCTCAGCTTATATTGATTATATGAATGGCCAGCTTACTGAGCTTCTCACAAACTATGGTGATATAGCCGGGATCTGGTTTGATGGATGGTGGGATAAACCTGATGAAGAATGGAGAATTAGAGAAACATATGATCTGATACATGAACTCCAACCCGGAGCTTTAATAGGAAGCAATCATCACCTTGCACCTAATCCAGGAGAGGATTTTCAAATGTTTGAAAAGGATTTACCCGGACAGAATAAAGGTGGTCATTCAGCTAATTCTGTGATTGGTAACTTACCCCTTGAAACTGCCGAAACGATGGCCAGTCGTTGGGGATTCTCTTTACAGGACAGAGATTATAAATCGACTGATGACCTTATTCGATATCTGGTTAAGGCAGCAGGATATAACGCCAATTTCCTTCTGAATGTAGGCCCAATGCCAAACGGTAAAATCCAACCCGAATTTATTAAAACTCTCGGTGAAGTTGGAGAATGGACAGAACTATACGGCGAAACAATTTATGGAACACGTGGTGGTCCTATTTCTCCACAGGTTTGGGGTGTTACAACTCGGAAAGAGGATAAGATATTCGTCCATATTTTGAACTGGCAGGATAGACATTTTCTTCTCCCTCCAATTGAACAAGAGATTAAATCTATTAAAAGCTTTATTTCAGGTTCGAATATCAGTTTCGAGGAAACCAACTATGGAACTACTTTTCTACTCCCTGAAGAGGACCGAGAGTTAGTAGACATTATTCTTGAAATTACTGTAGAAAATTAGACAGACTATAAATCAAACCGAAGATGAGCTGTAATACCGGGTTGACCAAATTCATTTACATAAGAAAAGCTTGCCTCAGGTGCATTTTCCCACACTCTTCGGGCATGATTATATGCGCTGATTCCACTTATCACTCTGTTAAGCACCATCAGGGTGAGAATAGTCGGTAATTGATTTTCATTTTTATCAATTCGCTCTCTCATATCCTGATATCGAAACCGACTTTCTTGCTGATCCCAATTCCACTGGTTTTCAGGAGTATCGGCAATCAAATTATCCCAGTTTCTGGCTCGTTGTTGATACTCATTATATTCCTGAAGATTATCATAATTAGCTATCGCCAGAACGAACTCTCTGTTCCTTCCACTGATATCAGCATTTGCACGCGACATTGCAAAAGTCTCTAACTCAGTTTCCAGATATCCTCCTCTTACTGAAAGTCCGGTATAAGAAAGAAGCATTACTACATCAGCAGCTAAATGATATTGACCACGAGTCCAGTTTGTTTTATCAACGTAATGATGTCCCCAGCCAGGTACCGCCAACGATCTCAGAAATGCTGTTCTTGGTGAAGGAAGATTTGCTTCAGATTCGAATTCCTGAGCTTGAACAGAAAGTGGAGCAGACACGATGATCACAAGCAATCCAAAATTCATAATTTTGAATTTTAAATTTTGAATAAATTGCTTGTTCATATCGGAGTATCCTGTTTAAGAAATTACTTCAGTTTGTTTACTTCTCTCACGTCCCCAATGTCGGAAAATGGAGATGCTAAAACCACCCATCAATAAAAAAGTACCCGCCCAAACGACCGAGATGAATGGCTTTTTCTCGGCTACAACGAGTACCCAGTCGTCTTCGTATACTTCATCCAATCCAAGAATTTCCAACTCGATAGAACTGTCTTCCGGATTTACTTTAGAAAACTGAAAGGAAAGTTCATGACTGGTAAGATTTACCGGTGGCGACATCACATAATTCTGATCGCCTTCCATAAAGATGGCAAATAAAGGCTCAATAATATTCAACTGACCGCTGGGTTCGTGAAATACCTCCACTCTGGCTCTGATTCCAATACTTGTATTAGGAGGAAGATTTACACTATCAGCCTGAACAAAATCAACAAAACTAAACCGGAAACTACCTACTTCTTTAGTCTCCCCTTTTTGAAATTTTAAGGTTTGAACCTGTTCTTCTACTTGATCAGATGCCGGTTGCACCGCATTTCTTTTTTCGATTTGTTCATTTCTATCCTCAACAAATGAACTACCTGCAACATATAAGTAAATGTCGCTCATCAGCCCTGTTCTAACATCAGGATCTACAGACCAGTTTACATTTTCTGCGTTCGATGTAGCCAGCATAGGATAAACTTCAGGATACAAGTAATACAAAAACTTACCATCAGTATTATCAAAACGGATTTTATACGTTTGCTGACCAGGACGGTTTTGGTTGCTCAAATCATATCCTTCATAGGTAACCCAATACTGATTATTGATAAGCTTTGGTTGATTAAGTTTCAGTTCAAGCATATCAATCGTCTGTGAAACTCTGAAGCCTTGCGGATCTGTTATTTCACCTCTAAGTACTGCTTCGTTATAATCTTCTGTGTTTTTGTCTAACAAAGGGCGATTGTAAGCCGAAGATGCCAGAATTCCTACCAATAGAAGTCCAAACCCAACGTGGGTTAAAGAGCCGCCAATCAACTTTGGATTTTGAAGTGATAACCTTCCCAGAACCCATGAATTACCAACAATTGCAAAAAAACCCGCAAACAGATATAACATGTAATAAGCATTTCTTACTTCTCCGATAATTACAGAAGCAATCGTAAGAATCGAAGTAATCAATAATGGATATACAAGTGCAGTTGCCAAAGTTTCCAGGTCATACTTCTTCCAGAACAGATATTGACCTATCACAGTAAACAATGCCATAACTATGGCAATAGGCATACTCCAATCGTTGTAAAAACTAATTTCCGGAGGAGTAGGATTCTCATTAAAAAGAAGTCCCAGTATTGGGGAACTTGTTCCAAGTATAATTACCAACCCAAGTACGAACAATAAAACAGCGCCGGTGAAGGTCATAAATTCACGGCTCAGTATTTTTGATTCTTTTTCCGGGGATGGAAGCTCCTTATATCTCCAGGCAAACATTCCTAATCCAAGGCCAGTAATCACCAACATGAAAATCAAAAGCTGATTGTACAGTCCAAGATCAACAAAACTATGAACCGAAGAATCTGCAAGGATTCCGGATCGGGTAAGAAAGGTTTCATATACAATAGCTACGTAGGCAAGAATTGCAAAGATCAGTGACGACTTCTGAGCAACCGAACTTTTACGCTGAATAATCATGGTATGAATTCCGGCTGTACCTATTAACCAGGGGACTAAAGACGCATTCTCAACCGGATCCCATGCCCAGAATCCTCCAAACGAAAGAGTTACATATGCCCAATAACCGCCTAAAAAGATGGCAGTCAATAAAGATAGATTTGATCCGAGTGTCCAGGGAAGTGCCGGACTTACCCATTCATTATATTTTCGTTTCCATAATGCCGCCATGGCAAAGCAATAAGGAATGGTCATCATGGCAAAACCAACAAATAAAATTGGAGGATGAATCATCATCCACGGACTTTTAAGTAAATCGTTAAGTCCGGTTCCATCTGCAGGTACGAAATCAGGATTAGCCTGAATAAATGGAGCATTCGGCATTTCTTCAGCAATCGTTCTGAATGGAGAAGCTCCTAAAGTAAAATCTCCGAATCTCCATCCAACAATCATGGAGATCAGAAAAAATTGAGTTAATCCTAAAAAGAAAAGAACGGGAGCTTTATAGGGAGCTCTGGTCCATCTCATTAATCCTAATCCGGCTATCCAGGAAAAAAGGATCCAGAGCATGAAACTCCCCTCCTGTCCTCCATAAAAGGCAGAGAACAAATATTTAGGAGCTAAATCAAGACTAGTGTAGTTAAAAACATAGTAATACTGGAATTGATGTTGAAAAATGAGCATCACCAGAATCGCAGAAGCTGCAATCATGAACAGCCCTTTGAAAACAAACATCCAGTTTCCAATTTTTAACTTTTTGTCGTCTTCACCTCTTGCAGCTAAGAAATAATAGATCAGTGATAACAAGCAAAAAAGAAAGGAAAGAGTAATAAGTACCTTTCCAACAATTCCTGTGACAGGACCAAATTCAGTCATGTTAGCTCTCTGAGGCTTTTACGTATTCTGATGGGTCGGCGTTGTTATATTTTGAAGGGCATTTCATCAACATTTCATTGGCAAAGAATACATCTCCCCTCATCTCTCCAATAACTACTAATCGGTCTGCCTCTTCAAAATTATTTGGTTTTGGACGTGGATAAATCACTTTTCGGGATTCACCTGATTCATCAATCATGTAAAAAGTGAATTGCATGGTTTCTTTTGAGAAGCCATAATCTTGACTATTATCCCATGTTCCCGGAACATGAGCGTTAGACATTTCTTTGGCTTTTTCGAAATCAGTATAGGTACTGATACTTTCACCAAAGTTGTACATGAGTAAAGAGGTGAAAGCTACAATGGCTATAATTCCTAGAATTACTTTTGGTTTCATTCCTGTTCTACAGAGTTAATTTTATCTTCTAATGAGGAAACTTTGGAATCTACGCGAAACATAAAGAATAGCAGTACTGCCCAAATAATAAGCGTAACTCCAAGCACTACAAATATTAAATCGTTTGAATACATAAGGCTGATAAAAGCGTTGGTTTGTTCCAATTCCGCTCCGCTCCACTTCTCAGCGTAAGCTTGTGTTAGGGTATCAACGACTGCAACTGAATCTTCTTGCATCAAATTCCTCTAGTTGTCCAAATTTACAAATTTTCAATTCGGGATTGAACTGTTTTATAGCGATGAACGATATCATAAATCCAGAAAGCAACAGCAATAAATCCAATCATTGCGGGATACAAAATAAATCGTAGTTCAGCTGCTGTTATTTCACTGAAAGCAGGATTTCCATCTGCACCGGGGTGAAGACTGGTTAATTGTCTTGGAACCACATACAACAGAAATGGAATCGTTGTTACTGCGAAAATATTATATACCGCGGAGACCTTAGCCCTCTTTTCTTCGTCATCAAATGCAGATCTGAGCACAAAATACGCTACATAAATCATCATTGCTAATGCCGCCAGATTCATTTTCGGTTCAGCAAAAGTCCACCATGTACCCCATGTAAACCGAGCCCAAAGTGAACCAGTAAGTAAACCACAAATACCAAAAACCATTCCAACTTTTGCTGCGGATTCTGCTTTGATATCAAAGATCAAATCCGGAGAATTCAGATTCCTGATGCTATAAATAAAACTTACTGAAAACATGGCAAACATGGCCATCCACATGGGAACATGAAAGAAAATGTTACGGGCAGTTTGCTCCAGAATTGGAATCTCAGGGATTTGGATAAGTATGCCACCAGCAATAACAAGAGTCATCCAGACAGCAACAACAATTTTCCAGGCTTTCAAAAATAAATAAGTTTGTTTGAAATCGACTTAAAAATACAAAAATCCTGACCTATTCTTATATCAAAAAATGCAACTTTTTCGAGCGATAAAAATCTTTGATAGAGATTTAATCAAATAATTTGATTAAATCGAAACCTTTTCACTACATTGGATTTACAGCTTAGAAAAGGGCTTTCTATATTAAAATATTTGTTGCGTAAATAATTATGATTATTCGATTACTGCTGTTTACAGCCTTTATTGCATTTATTCCATTGACAGTGTCATCGCAAATATTCGGCTTTGTGGATGACTTCGAGGACTCTTCTCTTGATACACTTTGGGAAGGTGAAACTCATACATTATGGAGTGTTGGGGGGCTAAATACTTATAATCTTACCGAATCTAATGGGGTTCTAGGTATTAGTTATTCAAGGAATTCAAACTCTGGATTAAACGACTCTTTTCAATTTACTCCTCCCTCAGGAATAGATGTAACGGATAATCCCAAACTTAGATTTTTCATTAAGTCTGATGTTTCCACTGACCTTATAATTGAAGCTGTTTATAATCGACGCCCTTCTCTTTCTTTAGAATTGAATACTCAGATTCCGGGAGATGGTGAGTGGAATAGCTATACATTTGATTTAGATTTAAATGAACTTGATGGAAGAAACATTCAATCCCTGAATTTTTATTTTGATAAAGGAAGTGATAACTCAAGTTCAGGAACTATAGAGTTTGACAATTTTAAAATTGCCGGGTTTGTTATCAATATCACGGACTTTACCGCAACTACTTTAGAAGGTAATAAAGTTCAATTGAACTGGACTTCTTCCGACCCTTCAGCAACTGACATTTACCGAATTTATCGAAGCACAACACAAGGTTTTATTCCTTCTCAAAACAATCTTTTAACAGGCACAAGAAATACGAGTTTTCTTAATCAAGGTCTTGATGTTTATACCTCTTATTTTTACAAAATTGTACCCTCAGATACACTAGGAGAGGTATTCTTCCCCTCAATTGAAGTCAGGGCCGAAACTTATGAAGAAGGAGTTTTCCCAGAAATCAGTATCACAAAAATTAATAAAACCACTATTGGTAAATATGAAAAATTTGCCATCGACCTTGATCTCTCTAATGTAGGTATCGCTAACCCTTATGACCCGGACGATATTGATGTACGTGCCTGGTTTAAGTCTCCCTCCGGAGATACAACTCAAATATTTGGTTTCTATGATGACTACAGTAACGCTGACCAATGGAGGGTATATTTTTCTCCTTTTGAAACAGGTACCTGGGAATATCAAATTATGGTGAGCGATATTGGTGGTAAAGATTCAACAGAAATAGCTTCCTTTACTGCTATTGAATCTGAATATGGAGGACCACTTAAGATTTCAGAGTCCAATCCCAATTATCTTGAATACCACAATGATTCTCCTTTTTACGGCTATGCAGTTTACTATCCATGGAATATTCAGGAATCGGGACTTAATCGGTTAGAAAATTTTGGTCTTAATATAATTGGTTATTGGAATGGTACATATGATGGTTCAGGAAATGGAGGCGGAAGATATCTGGTAGAATCGATGGACTCAGGACTTGGCCGATATGATCAACGTAAATTAGGTAGAATTGAACAAATCCTCGGCTGGCTTGAAGAGCGTGACATGAAACTCATGTATGCGATTTGGGCCCATCCTTTTTTAAGAGATGGAGCACCTGGTTGGGACCCAATCGACTGGCCAGGAAATAATCCATATCAGGATATCGTGGAGGCAGTGGATTTTTATACCGACAGTCTAGCCTGGGAGTACCAAAAGAAACAATATCGCTATTTAATTGCACGACTTGCTCATCATCGATCATTAGGTATTTGGGAAATCATCAACGAAATGCATGGAACCACTGGGTTTGCAAATGATCAAAATTCGGCAATAGCCTGGGTGGATAAAGTTCATGATTATTTAAAAGAACATGATCCTTATAAAAGACCTACAACTGCATCTTTTGGAAATGCCAATTTATGGAATGAAAGAGAGATCAAAACAGAGATAGTAAACCGGCATTATTATGAAACTCAGGGGTATCCCCGACCATTTAATGATAATGTTCGTGACGGATTATTTAACGTGGTTCAAACTTATCAAACTATGAAGCGGTCTGATAACCGTCCCGCCATGTTTGGTGAAGCAGGTTATACTTCTATGTTTTCTTCTTCAAATAGCTTTGACTATACACAGGAATTCCACAATGCCTATTGGGTTGGCTTGGTAACCGGAATGGCTTCGACTCCTTTCTGGTGGGATTACACTACTCTTTCAATTTTCCTGGATATAAGAATGCAAGTGTATTTGAACTTACAAGGGTTTGAATCCCAACTGGATTTACATAAAACTAACTATGAACCACAATCAAAAGATCAAGGCGGAGCAAATATATATTTCATGAAAGCTGACTCCTCTTCTTTTGGATGGCTTTGGAGTTACGAAAAATCAGATGCTTCTGAAACTACCTTCAACCTGAAAAATCATCCCACAGGAACCTATTCGTTAAGTTGGTATAAAACATGGGATGGCGAAGTAGCAACTGTTGATACAGTAATCGCTGTTGATAATGAGTTAAAATTAACATCTCCTGTTGTTCCGGGCTCCAGAAAAGATGTGGCTTACAAAATCCATAAAATCGAGAATAGTGCAAATGCCACTCAACTAAAGCTCATTATTTTAGCCAATGAATTAGTAGCTTCACCTGATAGCTCTTACAAAATTTATGCTGCTATTACAGATAACTCAGGTCGACTTGTTAATAACGCAACCAATGAGATAACTTTCACTCTTTCGGGAAATGGATCTCTTAATTCCAGCACTTCTATTGCCGAAGGAGGAATTGCCAGCGTTACCTATATCCCTGATACTAATGATTTATCTACTGTTTCTTTAACTGCCGAAGCTATGGGTTTAACTTCTGCATCATTAACTAACATTATGCTTACGGATACAGAGGATGAATCCACTGAATCAGCTCCAAAACAATTTCGATTAGAACAAAATTATCCAAACCCTTTCAATCCAGCCACTACTATTTCATATTCCATTCCTGATAATAGATTGGTTCGTTTGGAAATCTTTGATCAAATGGGAAGAAAAGTGGCAATCCTCGTAAATCAGGTACAAATTTCGGGTAATTATCAAATTAGTTTTAACGCTGAAAGTCTTGCCAGTGGAGTTTATTTCTATCGATTAGAGGCCGGTTCATTCACAAAAGTGCGGAGTATGTTGCTAATCAAGTAACAATAGAAACTCTTTGGAATTCTGTTTTTGAAAATCACTCGCTTTCTTGTTTTCTAAACCCTATTTCTGTTAATTGATCTGAGTATTAGTAATCACTGAATAATGAAATATTCATTTACAATAATCTTTTCTTTTATTTTTCTGATTGTTTTGAATAGCGAAAATGCGTTGGGGCAAAATTCTGCATTCTATACATCTGATTTTGAGTCTTCGGTTCTTTGGGACCAAGGATGGAGTCTTGCAGGACAAGGAGAGTTTTCTCAAACATCAGATAAAGCCTTCAGCGGGTTTGAAAGTGCTCTTATTGAGTTTGAAGATGAAGCAGGTTTATTGGATTTTCAGTTTTTTGTAAATCCGGACGCTATTCAGCGAAATTTTGATATTCTCAATACATGGGTTCTGATTCCCGAAAATATTTCTACGCTTGATAGTATTTCTTTATATGCAGACTTAACATTGAACGGGGAAGAAAACGGAATTAGAGTAATAAAATCATATTCTCCCGAAGAGCTGCAGACTAATACATGGAATAAGCTTTCCATTGATATTCCTTCTCATGACAGTCTTAAATTTTTTGGACTGCTTATTTCTACGAAAACAGGGATAGACAAGCCGGACTATTATGTAGACCTTTTTACTTCCAGTCCAAATTATATAGGGGTTGCTTCATTCGGCACCGTTCAAAACTTGGAAACTGATTCCATTGGTACAACTTATGCGGCGTTCAGCTGGGAGGCTCCATCGGGAGAAGCACCTGAGCGCTACCTGATAATGAGACATGATAATTACAAGGGCAATTTCAACCCGATAGATACTACATCAAACCTATTCTATTATGATTCTGAACTTTTAAGCTCTACAGCCTATTTTTACGGCGTTTTTGCTCTGGACTCTCTGAATAGAAGAGCACCGCTTTACGAAAGTCTATTATTAAATACCCCTGCTTTTGATACCATTAAAACCTGGGACTTCGAAAATGGTGCAGAAAACTGGAAAACAGAATCGGCAGCATTAATTCAAAATAATACTGAAAAGGCCTTCAGCAACCGAAATTCGGTAAAGGTAAATAGTGATATTGAATCGTCTGAACTTTCTTTCTTTAAAGACGATTCGGAATTAAGTATGCTAATTCCAGGACAAACAATCTTTTTTCACTTCTTTATTGATGAAATTTCTTTAAATCTAATCGATGAGATTTCCGCATACTCTGAAAGAAATGACCAATCCATCATAAATCAGAAGATTTTTAACGCAACTTCCATCATACCTAATGCCTGGAATGAAATTTCTGTAAAAATACCAGAAGACCTACCTATAGACTCGTTATCAAAAATTGGAATCCAAATTCAAAAAAAAGAACCGATAAATGCCATTTCATTCTTTGTTGATTTAATAACCACCGATCCATATGAGGAAGGTGACGTCACAATCTCTCCTCCCAGTAATTTAAAAGCCACTGTTGGTTATTATGATGCTACACTTAACTGGTCCCCTTCTGTTGGTACTGGTAAAATAGAATACTATGTTACTGCTTCCAGACCAGATTTTGGAATATTTCCTGCAGAAGTTGCCACCACTGACACTACATATACAATAAATGGTTTAGAACCCGGAATCGGGTACAAATTTTCTGTTGTTGCAATTGACGAAACCGAAAAATATACAGAAAGCATTTACTTAACAGATACAACCCAAAGTTTCGAAACAAGTCTACATTACGACTTTGAGAAAGGTTCCGAAGGATGGTTTGATCCTATTACCGGTTCGGAAGCACTCGTAGTAGATTCCATTTCCTATAGCGGGGTAAATTCAGTAAAACTTGTTACCGAAGGTGATCAGGATTTTAGCTTTATTGCTTTAGACAATCCATCAATAAGCCCCGGACAAATTGTGAAATTTTATTTCTTCCTTCCTTCTGATACCAGCAATATCCGTCTTATTTCAATTGCTACTACTTATAACGAAGCCAATTATTTATTTGAAGAAACTTATGTAAAAGATTTAACTCCCGGAGATTGGAATAAAATTGAATATACTGTACCAGATATTGAGGATATACAGGGTTTAGCCTTTAATTATTTTTCCAAAACGAAAGGCACCCCGCCAATTTATATCGATTTTATTACTACGGAATACAATGAACAGTTTAAAATAAGTCCTCATTTAACAATTCCTGGCAATCTTTCCATTGAACAAAACAACCCCAACTACACACTTACATGGGATGCTTCTTCTGGAGAAGATGAATTAACCAGATACTATATCTACCAAAAAAATATGGAATCGGGTGAAGGTTTTAAGAGAATAGCCAGCTCAGAGACCACGAGTTATTCTGGGTCAGTCCCAAATAACGGGGTTTATCAATTTAAAGTTACTGCGTATTCTATTTTTAAAGGAAGAGAAACTGATTCATTTGTTTTAGAAGAGATATTTCTTGGCGGTTTATCTACCGAAGATATTTCTGAATCCCCTAAAACATTTGAACTCTACAATAATTACCCTAACCCATTTAACCCTGCTACTGAAATTCGTTATGATATTCCAGAAGCATCAGAAGTAACATTGCAGGTTTTTGATGTAACCGGGCGATTAGTACAAACGCTTGTGAATGAATTCAAAAACGCCGGTACATACACAGAAACGTTCAAAGCGGATAATTTTGCCAGTGGAGTATACTTTTATCGCATCGAAGCGGGTTCGTTTACCAAAGTTCAGAGTATGTTATTGATTAAGTAATCTGATTCTTTTCAAAATAACCGGATACCTTTTTGACCACTTTGATTGATTGGACTGATGTTTGATAAGCCTTATTTATCCTTACATTTTATAACAGCCAGTGCTAAGAAAACTCTTTTAAAAGCCATTCAAAACCCATTTATTTACACTTTTCAAATTAAATATTAGACAATGAAAGTTTTTCAGGGATTATTTTCAGCTTTATTGGGATTAATAATTGTAGCGAATGTTTCCGCTCAAACAGCAAATTTTGAACTTGCCGAACGTTTCACGACTCAAAAAATGGACAAACTCATTGGTTCAACCAATGTGTTTCCCAGGTGGATTGACGATACCGATAATTTCTGGTATGAATACTCAACCGGAGATGGAACAAACTGGTTCTATGTAAATTCATCACAGAGAAGTCAAAGAGAGTTATTTGATCGAGAGGAACTTGCCGGAAAATTGAGCGAAGAATTTAAACGACCTTTTAATTCAAAGGATTTGGATTTAAAAGGCTTTGAATATGATACCGATCGGGAGCTTTTCACCTTTCATGTAGATAGTATTGAATTTACTTATTCAGTAAACGGTAGCAACCTTGTAAAAGGTGATTCTCTGGAGCCGGTAAAAAGAGAACCATGGGCGAATTACTCTCCTGATAGTACCTGGATTGCTTATGCTAAAAACCACAATCTATTTATGATGAGTGCTGATACATCAGATACAACTGAATATCAACTTACTACCGATGGAGAACGATGGTTTAGTTATGCATGGAATCAGGGAGATACCACTAAGGATGAAAAGCAAAGAGCCAGAGTGCAGTGGTTCGATGACGAAAAGAAGTTTTTTGTGGAGCGCTCAGACAACCGCAAAGTAGACGAGCTTTGGGTAATCGATATGCTTAAAAAGCGACCTGAGCTTCAAACCTATAAATATGCAATGCCGGGTGAGGAAGAAGTCGGTATCGATTATGTGGAAATTTTTGATGTAGAATCGAAAGAACGAATGGTTCTTGATCTTGCAAAATGGGAAGATCAGAGTTTGGATGCCGATCCCGGTAACCTTCAAAAAGGAGACTATCGGGCTAATTCATCGGGTCATCTTTTTGTGATGAGGTTGAACCGAAAATCCGATAAAGTTGAACTTGTAAAAGCGGATACGGAAACCGGTGAAATTGAAGTGGTATTCGGAGAAGAAAGTCAGCCTTATTGGAACTGGCGATTTATGGAAGTTGCCATTATCAATGATGGTGAAGAATATATCTGGTGGAGTGAACGAACTGGCTGGGGACAGTTTTACCGTTATGACAGCGAAGGAAATCTATTAAATCAGATGACCAGCGGTAATTATGTAGCAGGTGAAATTATAAAAATCGATACTGCCGGGCGAACTCTGTATTTCAATGGCTACGGTCGTGAAGATGTGCAGCATCCTTATTATGCAAATCTCTACAGTGTGAAATTTGATGGGAGTGGATTCCGACATTTAACTGCTGAAGATGCAAATCACCGTGTTTTTGCTTCAGGTGAAGGGAATTACTTTGTAGATAATTATTCCAGAGTTGATTTACCTACCAAATCGGTATTAAGAGATGGATCAGGTAGAGTAATACTTGATCTTCAGGAAGTTAATATTTCCAGAGCAACTGAATTAGGGTGGAAATTCCCTGAAATGTTTACTGTTAAGGCGGCAAATGGTGTAACCGATTTATATGGTGTGATGTGGAAGCCATTTGATTTCGACTCCACCAAAAAATACCCAGTGATTTCTTATGTCTATCCAGGTCCTCAGGTTGAGCCTTTCCCAATTGCATTCAATGATTCAAGACATCAGACACTAGCTCAAGTGGGTTTTGTGGTTGTGGCCTTTGGAAACCGGGGCGGTTCGCCACTCAGAAGCCGATATTACCATACCTATGGTTATGGAGATTTAAGAGACTATCCTCTTGCTGATAATCGATATGGCTTAGAACAGTTGATCGGACGTCATGAATTTATTGATGGAGATAAAGTTGGAATTTATGGTCATTCCGGCGGTGGATTTATGTCTACTGCAGCAATTCTCACCCATTCGGATTTTTATGATGTAGCTGTTTCCTCAGCCGGTAATCATGATAACAATGTATATAACCGGTGGTGGAGTGAAACGCATAATGGAGTAAAAGAAACGGTAAAAACGGTTACAGAAATGGGAGAAGACAGTGTTGAAGTGGAAAAGGAAATCAGCACCTTTGATGGTCCTATTGAAACCAATGTTTCTTTGGCAAAAAACCTTCAGGGTAAATTACTTCTGGTTCATGGCAATATTGATAACAATGTACATCCAGCTAATACGATCCGTTTAGTAGATGCATTGGTTAAAGCAGGAAAAAGATTTGATATGATGATGTTACCAGGTCGTCGACACGGATTCGGTCCGTCCATGCCTTATTTCGAGCGAATGATGTGGTATTACTTCGCCGAACATTTACTGGACGATTACAGAACCAATATAGATTTCAATATTCCTGAGGATGAGGACTAGTAAACATTCCAGTCATCCCTGTATGTCCGCCGTAAGACTTTGGAAGGCGGGCGAAGGCAGGGATCTGAAGCTTTAATTTAGCCGAGGGTTTCCACTTTCTTAGGAATTACTTTCTTCCTATAGAGAAGTAACCACTGATTCTTTTTGATACACCTTCTCTCGACGTGTTATTGTAAGACTCCACACAATACCAGCAAGAACTGCGAGAAATCCATAGATCATAATCAGTGGTTTAATTTCGATCAATTCAAACTCCAGAACTAAAGAAGCGATCATTACAGATACTGAATTAGCAAGAGTAAAGAGTAACCATTCCGTACTGAATATTCTTCCCCGAAAAGTATCTTTGGTGCGCTTTTGAAGAAGAACTGTACTCATCACCCAATTCGCTCCGGATGCAGCATGTGCAAAAAGCACAAAAATGATCATCACCCAAATGGTATTGGTAAATCCAACAACCATATACATTAATCCGGCTATAAAGAAAGTTCCCCCCATCACCATCACCCAGTCTTTTTCATCAGGAAATAATCTTCGACCCAAAATGGGACCAACACCAGTACCTATCCCGCGCGAAGCATACAATAAGCCTAACCCAATACTCCCCATTTGCAACACATCTTCACTCACAATGATTAACATATAGACCAATCCGCCTAAAAATGCACTGGAAACACCTTTTGCAATACTTGGTCTTAGAATGTGGTGATTCCCCAAGAGATATTTTGCCCCTTCCTTAATTCCCAGAAAAGGATTTCTTGAATCTTCTTTTTCTTTTTCACTCATCTCCTGTTGTGGAATAACCGCTCTGTAAATGAAGAATGCAGAAAGTAGATAAGTTGCTGCGTCTAATATTAGAACCATATCGGTTCCCAGAAGTTCTGTTGCAAAGCCTCCCAATGCCATACCCGAGGTAAATATTATACTCCATGTTGCAGTCGAAATCACATTTGCGTCTACCAACTCTTCCTCGGTTGTTACATTTGGAATAGAGGAAGTTTTCGCTGGCTCAAAAATGGCCGAGAGCATCATTTGTACAGAGGTAAGTACAAAAGCAATCCAAAGCATTTCCTTTGATTGAACAACTAAAATTCCAAGTACAGCTACTGCCCTGGCAATATCACATACAATCATTAACTGCCTGCGATTAAAACGGTCCGTTATATATCCTGCGAAAGGAGAGAATGATGCCAGACTTAGCATTTTCACAATAATGATCAGACCTAGAAGAAATTCGGAATCCGAATACTTAGCTATAATAGCATACAAAGCAAGCAATCCAAACCAATCCCCAAAATTGGAAACCGCCTGTGCTAACCAAAGTCGACGGTAATTGGTGTTGTTCTTAAGAAGGTGGTAGTAGGGGTTGAGAGAGCTTGACAACAGTAGATGTTTTTCAATTTCCAATATCCAACAAGGAATTAACAATGTTCAATTCCTCCATGTTTATTGAATGTTGGTTATTGATCATTGAATTCCCGTACTCCCAAACCCACCTTCTCCTCTTTCAGTTTCATCTAATTCAGAAACTTCTTTAACAGGAAACTGAACAACCGGAGCAATTACCATTTGAGCAATTCGATCTCCATGGTTTATAACAAAGTCTTCCAGTCCGTGATTAATTGCTATTACTTTTACTTCCCCCCTGTAATCGGCATCAATAGTTCCAGGTGAATTAAGCATAGTTATCCCATTTCTTACTGCAAGTCCACTTCTGGGCCTGATCTGAGCTTCATACCCATTCGGTAACGCCATTTGTAGTCCCGTTGGAATCAAAACGCGTTCTCCCGGTGCTATAGTAATAGGTGCATCCAAAGCTGCTCTGATATCCATTCCTGCTGCAGAGGAAGTCTCATACCCTGGTAACTGCAGATCGGCAGCATGTGGAAGTTTTTTAAACTGAATCTGGCTCATAATTCTTCAACTTTATATTCAATGAGTTTAACAATTGCATTCCCTAAAAAAACCTTTACTCTTGCTTCCAAAGGAACACGGAGATCATCATTCATAAACCAGGCTCTGAATTCTCCGGAAAACCCAAAAGGTCCGGCAATATTTTCGGTTTGCCCGGTTGTTAAATATGCCTGAACGGGTTCATCAAAAGCAGCGTATTTTCTGGTTTCCAGTTTGGAAGGATTTTTGAAATGTATAGCCCCTTCTTCTTTGGTAACATACACTGGCATAGAATGATCAATATCTCCCCCAGCAAATAATCTGGAAAAGTAAAAAATAATATGTCCAGCAGTGGCGGGTTCTTTTAATGAAAGAGTATCACGTGTATTATCTTCTTCTTTGTAGGTAACCACTCCATTCTCCCGATCAAATACATATTCGATTTCTTTATACTCGTTTTCATCAACATTGTCTTTCCAGTAATAAGAAGTAACGGGTAAACCATCTTCGTTTTCATAAAATAAACTATGAAAATGGTCGATTTCAGTTCCTATGAACGGTATTTTCGAATTTGATTCAATTTTAGTGAACAGATGTTTATGAAGCTTACCATTATACATTGTATCCGGTAACAAACTAACCTCAACCCAACCCAGTTTAAAGAATCCGTATTTTACCTCGTATCTAAAGGTTTCTTTTATTGAAAATAAATCATCCAGACTTGGCTGCCCTTCGGGTGGTTTTTGAGCTAAACTTAACCCGGGAATTAGTAATAATATCAGAAGCAGAAATCGAGTCATACTATTTCTTTTTTGAAGTACAACGTTTCAATCTGCAAGTAGTTCATTTTCTTTTAAAAAATTTTCAAAAGCTTCCTCATCGTATCCAACAAGTACTGCTTCTTCATAAACCAGAACCGGACGTTTTATCATACTTTGATTTTGCTCCAGAACTTCCAGCAATTCCTCGTCCGATAAATCTTTATCCTTCAATCCAAGATTTCTGTAGGTAGTCCCTCTTTTATTTAGCAATACATCCAATCCTACTTTGAACTCCAAATCCTTAATCTCATCCAAAGTTAGTGGTTCTTTTTTTACATCTATAAATTCAAACTCTACTCCCTTTGAGTCCATCCATTTTTTTGTGGCTTTTACTTTATCACAATTTGGAATACCAATAATATGTAGCATGCGTTTTTGCTGAATAGTTTTGTATTTTAGTGAAAGATAAGGTTTGTACCTACAACTTCGAATGTTTTTAAGTTCAAAGGGATGATTTCCTTCCGGCTATTTTTAATTCTCATAGTTTCTTTTTTTGTTGCTTCATGCACTAATAATGATGCTCAGGTAAAGTTTGAGCAGCAAGCTTTTTCAGATGCAAATGGGATAACACGGACTAATCAAAATGGTGGTATTGAAGGAGAACCTGATGATGACGACTGGCGAACCTCCCCTTTTTATTCCGGATTAGTAACTGTAGAACCTGCCTTCCCAAATCCGGTTTTATATGGTACTACTACAGAAATAAACATGGACTTTGTTGGCAATTCTTTTACCTCATATGTACAACTGGTTTACTTCGACTTTAATGATCGACCAACACAACTCGCCGAACGCTTTGATATCCTGGAAAATGACTTCTTTACTTTAAGATTCAATGCCGGGGAATTATTTGGTTCTGATGTAAGCACAGCAAGAGGCACATACCGGCTTATTATTTTTGACGGGAATAACCGGGTTATATCTTATGGAGATATTACGATCGAGTAGGTTGTGATAGTTTCTAAGTCGCTCTATCTTCCTTCATGAGAAAATTAATTCCATCCGAAAAACTGGTTCTAAGACGACTCATTTTTCCAGAGCCTTATGAAGTCCTTCTGGAGGAAACCGGTGCCGATGCAGGTGCTCTGCGGGATGATCTGATTAATCTTATTAATTATCGGTTGGTTGAAGTATTTGATGGAGATAACATTGAAGAATCCGGAACATCATTTTATGATGCTGACAATCTTCAGGATTTTTCATTCAGAGCCACAAAATCCGGGCTTAAACATATACGGGAATTCGCATGAAATTTGAAGCTACTATTAATGAACAGACCATCGAAGTTGAGCTAAGCGAAGAAACCTCAACCTTTTCATCCGGAGAAACATCCGGAAGCTTTAGTTTTACTCACCAAAACGGACGTTATTTCTTAAGGGTGGGAACAAAAGTCTGGAAAGTAGATAATGTTAGTTATGAAGGTTCTGACATCACTTTTTCTGTGGATGGAAACTGGCATACAGTTTCTGTAAAAGATGAGCAGGAATTATTGTTAGATAGCCTGGGCTTTAAAACCGGAGCTGATCTGGCGGAAGGATCATTGAAAGCTCCAATGCCAGGAAAGATTCTCGATATAATGGTCAAAGTTGGTGATCAGGTTACAAAAGGACAACCAATTGTAATTCTGGAAGCCATGAAAATGGAAAACGAACTTAAGTCACCCATTGATGGAACTGTTGCAAATATAGATGTTGAAACCGGACAATCATTAGAAAAAAACACCCCTATTCTGGAGATAGAAGCACTTGGATAAATTTATTATTGAAGGCGGCACGCCTCTTGTTGGAACAATAGCAATCAGCGGATCTAAAAACGCGGCACTTCCCATTATAGCCGCTGCCCTTCTAGGCGACTCTGAAACAACCATACACAATATTCCCCGACTACAGGATATTTATACTTTTAATAACGTACTCAGAGTAGTTGGCGCAAAAGTAGACTTTAAAGAGGAAGAAAATACGGTTTCAATAGACCCAACTTCCGTTTCTTATTTAGAAGCACCATACGATCTGGTTAGAAAGATGCGCGCTTCCTTTTATATGTTAGGGGCTTTGGTTGGAAAACATGGTGAAGCAAAAGTATCTCTTCCCGGTGGATGTGCCTGGGGACCACGCCCTGTTGATCTGCACCTTAAAGGTATGGAAGCCATGGGTATCAACATCCAACTTGAAAAAGGATATGTAATCGCAAAAGCTGATGAGACCTTAAAAGGTGGAAATTTTACTCTTGAGCCAAGCAGCGTTGGGGCAACAGTAAATCTACTTTTGGCTTCGGTGTTAAAAGCAGAAAAATTTGTGATTAAGAATGCAGCCAAAGAACCTGATGTTGTTCAGTTATGCAATGTGTTAGTAAAAATGGGTGCTGATATCGAAGGAATTGGAACAAGTAAGCTAACTATCAGAAAAGTAGAAGCTCTGAATGGCGTTAAAATCAGCAACGATCCTGACCGGATTGAACTTGGCACATATATGGTAGCAGGAGCTATGATTCCGGGCTCCGACCTTACTCTTACAGGGTGTAATCCCGAGCACCTTGGAAATTTCCCCGAACTTCTCCGTAAAACAGGAACGAAAGTAGATGTAAACGGAACCGTAATTAAGGTGAAAGCGCCGGAAAAACTAAAACCGGTTTCAATCAAAACGGATATTTATCCGGGTTTCCCAACCGATTTACAGGCTCAATGGGCTACCATGCTTACACAGGCTGAAGGAGATTCGAAAGTTACTGATACCGTTTACTTCGATCGCTTCAGTTATGTACCAGAGTTGGTAAGATTGGGAGCCCATATGCACAACGAAAAAAATACAGTACATATAAAAGGTAAAGCCCCACTAACCGGAGCTTCAGTTATGAGTACTGACCTTCGGGCAAGTGTAAGCCTCGTTCTTGCAGCTATGGCCGCAGAAAATACCTCTGAAGTATTACGGGTATACCACCTTGATCGGGGCTACGAATCTCTGGAAAATAAGCTGAATCCGGTAGGAGCTAAGATTTCCAGAGTTGTGGGTTGATCCCCAGAAGTTTCTAGTCTTTACGAGCTCAGCGAAGCAATCTCAAGATTAAAGCTAAAGCAAGAGATTGCTTCGTCGATTAAGTTCTCGTCCTCAATTTAAAAAGATTCTCCCCGCAATGGCCAGTTTTAGAAAAGAATAATTCTCCCTTCGAAGGGAGACCAAAATCATCATTCAGATGATTTTGTGAGGGATGTCGGGATTTTGTAAAAGCCTGTACCTTTTTTAACACCCTCCGTGCCTTCTCTTGTTCCGTAGCTCTGCTGCGGAATCTTAATTTGAGGCTCCGCCTCATACAAATTAGGAATGATACTTATCAAAGTACCACTCCTTGCAGATCCTGAAACAAGTTCAGGATGACGGGTTAGTAGGAATTTATCTTTGTAATCAATCGAAGGGTTTCAACCCTTCGTGAGCTTCTGAATAATCACCTTACCAGAACTCATAACAATTTGTAAATAGGATTTACTTTAGTGCCTCCCAGCTGTTATATTACGCCGTGGTAAAAATCGGCCACAAGAGATTTATAAAGAACTTTTCTAATTGCATTACGCAGAGAATATATATTACAAAAACAGCGCAGAAGAGACACTGAGAACACGTTTTGAAGACTTCTGTATCGATTTACTCTGTCTTTGGAGTATCCTAAAAACACTAACCTTCCAAAGACTTCTAGCCGATTCAGAAACGAATGAATCGCACAAGAATCAAACAAATTTAACAGGCGAAATCGCCGGGGTCGAAGTTTCCCCATGCTATTCTGCTTCTCTGATTTCAGACGAAATAGTATCAGATACAAAAAAGAAATTCAGACGATGGATGGCTTGCATGGATAACGGACGCCATAAAAAAGAATATTTCACTAATGAAGAATCAAATTATCATCCACTCTTCGGACAATCAGACCCGAATAGCCCTCCTGGAAAATGGAGAACTCGCCCAATTATTCATAGAGTCAGAAGAGAACCAGCGTACTGTTGGTAATATTTATGTAGCAAGAGTCCACAAAGTAATGAGCGGTATTCGAGCCGCCTTCATCGATATGGGCACCCCAAAAGATGCCTTCCTTCACTTTTCTGACGCAGGAGATCATCTGGACGAATACGTTGCAAAGCTGAATGGTCCTAATGCTATTCCCGGAAATGCACGAAAAGATATTCAAAACAAGGAAAATCTTTCCAATGTGCAAAAGCAAATGCTTGCAGGAAAGGTGCTTAAGAGTGGTCAAAAACTACTTGTTCAAATCGTAAAAGAACCTATTGGATCTAAGGGCCCCAGAGTTTCCACTGACATCACAATAGCGGGTCGTTTTCTCGTTTTAATTCCTATGGGCGATTACATCGCAGTTTCAAAGAAAATCAGCAATTATAAAGAAAGACGTCGTCTAAAAAACCTGCTTAACGGCATGGTTCCTGATGGGTTTGGAGTGATTGTGAGAACGGTTGCACAAGGACATGATGATCAGGCTATTGAAGACGATTTACGAAATGTGCTGAGGAAATGGGAACGCATTGTCGATAATATCGAAAAAGCAAAACCACCTCAATTACTTTATAAAGATCTGGATATGACGGAGAGTCTGATCCGTGATTTATTTGCAAAGAACTATGACCGGGTTCTGATTGACGACCCAAAAATGTTCCGTTCAATTAAATCTTATGTAGCACAAATTGCTCCGCATATGGTTCCTAACGTGGAATTATACAAACGGAAGGAACATATCTTTGATTATATGAAGGTATCTGAAGATGTGAATTCCATCTTCAGTCCAAGAGTACGGATGAAGTCAGGTGGATATCTCATCTTCGAGCAAACGGAAGCAATGTATGTGGTGGATGTAAACTCCGGCCCATATGCTGCGAAAGAAAAGCAGGAAGATAATTCACTTAAAACCAACCTTGAAGCTGCGAGAGAAATTGCCAAGCAACTTCGCCTCCGTGATATTGGAGGCATTATTGTTGTTGATTTCATCGATCTCAGAGACGAAAAGAATAGAAAGAAAATCTATGACGAGTTAAAGAAAGAGTTTCGAAAAGATCAGGCCAAGACCAACATTATTGGTATGAGTGATTTTGGCTTGATTCAGATTACACGTCAGAGAATACGACCTAGTGTTGTTAATTCCGTTTCAAAAGTATGCCCAATGTGTGGTGGATCAGGTAGTGTTGTTAGTCAGGATACTATCGTGACCGACATCGAAAGCTGGATCAACAAATTCAAACACAATACCGGGTACAGGGCTATTGATTTGTATGTAAATCCTTACCTCAAATCATTCCTAACCAAAGGTATGTTCAGCAAGCGCTGGAAATGGATGAGTAAATATCACCTCAAGGTTTCTATCATTGGTGATGAAAATATCTCGTTAAATGAATTTCATGTAACCCTTGCTGGTTCAGACATCGATATTACAGATGTTGTAATCCGGGGTGAATCACTGGAAGAGTTGTTAAATCGCCAGGAGCTGGAAGAGATTACAAGCAACCAGCACGACAAGGATAATCTTGATATATCCAAGAAGGATCGAAACCAGGTACGAAGTAATAATAACCGGAACAATACTAACCGGAATAACAGATCGTCAGGAGGTTCTGCCAATTCGAACGGAAACCAGAACCGAAGGCACCAAAACTCCCGCAATTAACTAATGGCTCGGTTATTGCCATAAAGTGAGCATTAAGAAATTAACTTCACCCCCGACCCCTCTCCTTGTAAAGGAGATGGGAGCTCGTTGATCTGGAATATAATTAGATCAAAGAGTCCTCCTCCTTATGAAGCCTGCCTGTTCGGCAGACAGGGAGGAGACAGAGGAGGCCAAATAATTATTGAAAATATGAGTTCATTTAACCTACACGCCACTACGGTGGTGGGAATAATACACAATGGCGAAGCTGCTATTGGTAGCGATGGGCAGGCAACCATGCAAACCACCGTTATGAAATCAACTGTAAAGAAGGTTCGCAAATTAAGTGGCGGAAAAATTCTTGCGGGATTTGCAGGATCAACAGCGGATGCCTTTACTCTCTTTGAACGTTATGAAGGTAAGCTCGACGAGTACAATGGAAATATGCAAAGAGCAGCAGTAGAACTAGCTAAAGACTGGCGGAAAGATAAATTCTTACAAAAGCTGGAAGCGTTGCTGGTTGTAATGGATAAAGAACATGCGCTGGTTGTTTCAGGTCAGGGAGATGTCATTGAACCGGATGATAATATCGTAACCATAGGTAGCGGTGGAAGCTATGCATTGGCAGCAGCTCGGGCTATGCTAAAGCATTCACCCGATATGAAGGCGAAAAAGATTGTAGAAGAATCTTTACGAATTGCCGCTGATATTGATATTTACACGAATCATAATCGTACCATTTTAGAAATAGAAGATTAAGTCATGATTGAAGCAAAAAATTTAACTCCGCAACAGGTAGTCCGTGAATTGGACAAATATATTGTTGGCCAGAAAGAAGCCAAGCGATCTGTTGCTATCGCATTAAGAAACCGCTGGAGAAGAATGAACTCCGGTGAAGAAATCAGAGAAGAAATTGTTCCAAATAACATTCTTTTAATAGGCCCAACAGGCGTTGGTAAAACTGAAATTGCACGCAGACTTGCAAAACTTGCTATGGCTCCTTTTGTGAAAGTTGAGGCTTCCAAGTTTACCGAAGTTGGGTATGTAGGTAGAGATGTGGAATCTATGATTCGCGATCTGACTGATCTTGCCGTGAATATGGTAAAGGAAGAAATGCAGGAACGTGTGAAAGAAAAAGCGGCCGAACTTACTGAGGAACGTATTCTTGATATTCTCATCCCTCCTGTCAAGAAAGCCGGGGTTGGGTTTTCCAGCGATAATAATTTCAAAGCAGAAGATGCGAACGATGCTGAACTAAATGAACGCACGAGAGAGCGGTTCAGAGAAAAACTTAAAAATGGAGATCTTGATGATCGCGAAATTGAGGTAGAACTCAAAAGTGCTCAGAAAGGTGGAATGATGCAGGTTTTCGGACCTGGCGGAATGGAAGAAATGGGCGTTAATCTTCAGGATGTACTTGGGAATCTTGGTGGTAAAGGAAAAAAATCAAAACGAAAACTCCCTATAAAAGAAGCACGTGAATTACTGATCGAAGAAGAAGCTGAAAAACTTATTGATCATGAATCCGCCGTTCAGGAAGCGTTGGAACGAGTTCAGAAACAAGGCATTGTATTTATTGATGAAATTGATAAAATCGCAGAGCCATCAACAGGTGGAGGAAAAAGTGGCCCCGATGTTAGCCGTCAGGGTGTACAAAGAGACCTACTTCCTATTGTAGAAGGTAGTACGGTTAGTACAAAACATGGAATTGTTAAAACAGACCATATTTTATTTATTGGTTCAGGTGCATTTCATGTATCGAAACCATCGGATTTGATTCCTGAACTTCAGGGACGTTTCCCAATTCGGGTAGAATTAAACTCTCTTACCGAAGACGATTTCTTTGATATCCTAAGTAAGCCAAAAAATGCTTTAACAAAACAATACCAGGCTATGCTTGCTACGGAAGGTGTTACTATCACTTTTACAGAAGAAGCTATTCGTGAGTTAGCCAGGATTGCAGCTTTGGTTAATGCTCAGGTCGAAAATATCGGAGCGAGAAGATTACATACTATCATGTCTTCTTTATTTGATGAGCTATTATTTGCTGTACCTGATGATATCAATTCAGGCGAAATAACCATCGATCCTGCCTATGTTGAAAAGCAATTAGCCGGTTTGGTCAAAGACAAAGACCTTAGCCATTACATCCTTTAACATTGGTACATACATAATTATTTAGTACACTCGTTACGGGTGAAACTTATTATAGTAGTTTTGGTTATTTAGTATTAAAGAATACCAATTTATGAATTTTATGACGTTGAAAAGATTCCTTATACCGAACATATTTATTGCGATAATTTTAACCGCACTTAATATTGGCGGGATTGATCCAATTATTGAACCTAAGAATGATGATACGACCAACCTCACTAAATATGTGCAGGCTCAGCATAATATCATTCAAAACTATTACGGGTATGCTGATCTGGATATCATGTACAAAACCAGTATCCGATATATGGTTAAAGGAATCAAAGATTCAACGCTACAAATTGATGGTACACCTGTAGATACTACTTTCCCGGGGATCAAGGTTTCTTCGTTAAGAGAATCTTATCAGAACTTCGAATCTGCTTATCTATATGTTTCGAATAATAGTCCTGATGAAAATATGACACTTCTTACGGAACGTGCTATACGTGGACTCTTTTCTACACTGGATCCACACTCTGTGTTTATTGAAGCAGAGGACAGCGAAGTGGATCAGGAAAATTTTGCTGGAAAATTCCAGGGTATTGGTGTCCAGTTTAATGTGATTGATGATACTATTACTGTGGTTACCGCTATTGCAGGTGGACCAAGTGATCAGTTAGGAATTCAGTCTGGCGACCGCATTGTTCAGATTGATGATACAACTGCTGTTGGGTTTACAAACGAACAGGTTCAAAGTCATCTACGTGGAGAAAAAGGAACAAAAGTTCGTGTAGGGATTATTCGTCCGGGCGTAAGTGATATGATTTATTTTACCATTACTCGTGATGATATCCCACTCTATACTGTAGACACTTCCTATATGCTTGATGACAAGACAGGATATATCAAAATTAACAGGTTTGCCGCGACTACACACGACGAATTTATGCAGGCAATGGACGAGCTTCAGGAAACCGGCATGGAACGTCTTGTATTGGACTTGAGAGGAAACCCTGGTGGTTATCTTGGACAAGCAGTAGCTATAGCGGAAGAATTCTTTCCGCAGGGAACTGAATTGGTGGCTACTCAAAGCCGACATTCAAGATTTAATCAGGAATATTATTCCCGAAAAGATGGGGTATTTAAAGAAAAACCAGTAATTGTTTTAGTTGATGAAGGCGCTGCATCTGCAAGTGAAATTGTATCCGGTGCCCTGCAGGATCACGACAGAGCGTTAGTCGTTGGAAGAAGAACATTTGGTAAAGGACTTGTACAGCAACAGTATGAATTGATTGACAAAAGCATGGTTCGTGTAACTATTTCAAAATACACTACACCTTCTGGGAGAGTTATCCAAAAGCCATTTACGGAAGGTGGCGGAGAAGAATACGCATATGAAATTTATCGACGTGATAACGCTATGAATGATGCCGTCGAATTCATTGATCAAGTACCGGATTCACTTCAATATAAAACGGATGCCGGACGTATTGTCTATGGCGGAGGTGGAATTGTCCCGGATTATATCATTCAACCGGATACTTCACGATCGGGTTATATGATCAACTTTTCTCTTCGTAAGCGGGCTTCTTTTGAATTCATAAGAGACTATCTGGATGCTCAGGGAGTAGAATTCAGAGCTGAATGGGAAGATAATTTTGAAGGATTCCGTACCGACTTTACCTGGACTGCTCAGGAGATAGAGCAGTTTAAAGCATCCCTTATTGATAAAGGAATGGTTATTACTAATGATGTATCTGAACCCGAATTCAAGAATGATTCACTATTTGTGCCAAATGGATATTTCGAAGAAGTTGCCTGGATGGCAGAAGGAAGAATGAAAGCTGAACTTGCTCGTCAGGTTTGGGGACTACCGTATTTCTATCCTGTTATCAACGATGTATTTGATACCACGTTAAAAGAAGCAATGACGCTTTGGGATGCATACACAAGACTTGAATCTCTGGCTTCCGGCAAGGCCATGGCAGACGATGTTACAAACCTTAAGAAAGAAGGTTAATTAGTTAATCTGGAAAAGCCCCGCACATAATCTATGTGCGGGGCTTTTTTATAGGTCTTTTTAACATAATTCATTACACCAATACTTTTAATATATTCAGGGATTAACAGTTAAAAATATGATCAGCAAATACTCCTCACTCGTTACTCTCCTTTTATTCTCATCATTTTCTGTATTCGGACAATCCGTTATCATAAATGAGATTAATTATAATTCAGCTCCAACCGCAGACACTGAGGATTGGGTAGAAATTTATAACCGGTCTGATGCTACAGTAATTATTTCCGGTTGGATTTTAAAAGACAGCAATGATGATAATGAGTTTGTAATCCCTGGAAATACGTTTTTAGAAGCAGGGGCTTATCTGGTCATATACAGAGATGAAGGTGATTTCGAAGCAGTACATGCCAATGTTGACAATAAAGTTGGCCCGTTCGATTTCAACTTTAGTAATGGAGGAGAATTGATCAGGCTTTTTAATTCTTCATCTGCCTTAATAGATCAGGTGGAATATGATGATGAGGGAGATTGGCCTACAGGACCAGACGGTACCGGACCAACATTAGAATTAAGAAGTCCTGATCTGAATAATGATCTGGCGTCCAGTTGGTCAACATCTACCGGAAATGGAACACCCGGCAGACAAAATTCTGTATTAACCAGTAATGAATCTGAAGACGAAAGCCCGTTCAGATTATCTTTGTCACAGAACTATCCAAACCCTTTTAATCCTTCTACTTCCATCTCATATACTATTTCGAAAACCGGAATCGTAAACTTGGAAGTTTTTGATTTACTGGGACAAAAAGTTGCTGATCTTGTAAATGAGATTCAGATAGCGGGAACTCACGATATTATTTTTGAAGGCGCTGAAGTCCCATCTGGCATCTATATTTATCGTCTTACTAGTGGCGGCCAACAGTCTATTCGCAGAATGACATTAATTAAATGACAGCTGTCCAAAGACTTTATTTTATCCCATTAGTCTAAAGTTATAAATACTTCCGATGTTATTGTCATTGGGAAAGACATCCCCTCTGGCAGATTAACATTTGGTAGTATATCAACCAAACCAGAAAAATCCTGCTTAATTTCTGATCTAATGGTTAGACCCGTTTTTCGGTCTATAGTAACAGTACCGAACTGCTCACCGCTTAAATCATATGTCATTTCCATACCCATATTTTCAATTGGCTCAGCCGTCTCTGATGTTGCAACTGTACTCTTAACATCAAGTTCTACCGTTGAATCAGAAATATCTGTTACGGTATAAGTAGTAGTCAATGTCATTGGGAAACCAGTATCAACAGACTGATCCTGAGTCCAACTTTCACCTACACCCATTTCTTTTTCAGGGTACACCGTTGTAAAGTTCCCAAATTGTTGAGTCATTTTTTCTGAATTAAACTCAGCTTCCAACATAGTTTTCATTTCTTCCTTCTCTGGACCTTCCGGAACCTCAAAGAACTCAATCATATTAGTTACCAACTCTTCCACTTTCTTAACCTCATTTATCTTTCCTCTTTCATCCATAATAACACCAATTGATTGATCAACAAGTGCGGCATATCCCATACTTTGTGGAGTTGGCTCAGAGTTTGGGTCTTCTGAATCATAATCAAAACTACCCATCATTCCGTCAGTACTATGCCTAACCCTGGCATAAGTCATATTTATATCAAAATTGCCGTTCATTGTTCTATCAATAACATTCATGTCTATGGTAAAACCTATGGTTTGATTGATTTCATTATCCATACCCATTATAACTTGAGAAATATTCTGAGTCGTGGACATGGTTAAACTATAGGTCTCCCCTTCTTCCAAATTTACACGAAGCTTAACTTTCTCTTGTGCAAAAAGATTTGATCCCCAAAAAATTGTAATTAGTAAGAATGTGATGAATTGTTTTTTCCCCGGTTTCATAAGCAATTATGATCTGTTTTATAATTAGTGTTGAAACGTAAGAATAAAAAAAGGTGCCACAAAGCACCTTTTTTTAAACAGAAATAATATCTAAGCTTTTTACAACTAAGAGCAATTGAAAGTTATCATTAGTCTTCTACTTTCATTAGCTCTTCAATAGCGCGTTCGAGTTGCTGATCCCTTCCTTCATCAATAACACCTGGCATATTTTTTACTTTAATATCCGGTTCAGTCTGAAGGTTTTCCATCCACCTTCCGGCTTTATCTTTTGCGCTTACCGGAACAACGCCCCATACCATTCCATTTGGCAGTCGCTCCCAACCTGCAAAACTACACGTACCGGGAACCGGCATTCCAAGTGTGATACCTATCTTAAGATCAGTGTAACCCTGTGCATAACAATGACCGTCAGAATAATTGCTTTCATTGAATATGGTTAAAGTTGGCTTAGTCCAACGGGAAGTAGGTTCTCCACCAACTACCTTTGCTTCAGTAGCATAAGTGATAAATCGTTCTCCTGTAAAAAACATTGCCAAATCAGCTACCAAATCTCCTCCCCCATTATTTCTTGTATCTACAATTACAGCTTTGGCATCAAAATATTTACCCAGCATATCTTCATAAATACTTCGATAAGGACCATCGCTCATCCCTGGAATGTGTACATATCCCAACTCACCATTACTCTTTTCCGCCACTTCCTCTTCATTTATACGAACAAAACGATCATATAACAACCCTCTTTCAGTACCAAGGGAGATCGGCTTAATCGTAAGCATTTGAGCATTTCTACCTCTTTCATCAGTCACCTCAATCAACGTGAACTTACCAGCTTTACGATTTAAATAGCTGGCCATGTCTTTCTCAGGAGACACCGTTTCGCCGTCGATTTTCTGAATAATCATACCGGCTTCCACATCAAATGCAGCTTTATCCAGTGGACCACCTTTAATCACTTCTGTGATTTTAATTCCATTGCCATCGTGGTTGTAATCAAAGAATACACCCAATGAAGCCGTTGCATCACCGTTCTGGATATTATCTCCATATCGGGATCCAGAATGAGATACATTTAATTCACCCAACATCTCAGAAAGTACTTCAGAGAATTCGTAATCATTACCAACATGAGCTAGATACTTTTTATACTCCGTTCGTAGCATATCCCAGTCTTTCCCGTGAAAAGTTGGTTCATAAAAGATATTCTTTGTTCGGATATAGACATGTTCGAATAAAGCTTCTCTTTCTGCTACTTCATCATATTCCATCTCCCCGGAAATACTAATTCCTTTCGTGCTACCCGCTCCCAAATCAACCTTAGAAATCCTTCCTCCACTTAACAAATAGAGATTTTCCATGTCTTTGTCCCAGGTTAAACTTCCACCTCCTGTATTTAACCTGATTTTCATTTTAGTATCGCCGGTTCTAAGCTCTGTTTCCCAAAGGTTATACCGACCTTCAAATTGAGCAAGGTAGTACAGTTTTTCCCCGTCTTTAGATAGTGTAGCATCGGAAAGATAACTTGAATGAATGGTCAGACGATCTTTTCTATCCTTCAGACCATCCCAGTCAAAAGTCAGACTTTCATCTTCTTCCTCATCTTTTTCATCGTCTTCTTTGTCTTCTTCTTTTTCGTCCGATTTATTTGCCTTCTCAATTTCTTTCATGAGCTTATAATCATCTTCGCTCATATTGTATTTATCCCAGGCATCCTGAGTAAAAAACATGGAATACACATCTGACTGAGACCGGCCACTTGTTGCATAGCTTTTTAACCCGTTACGATTACTGAACCATAGCATTTGTTTACCTTCGTTCACCCACTTTGGTCGATAATCATAATAGCCTGATTCTGTAAGGTTAATTCTTTCTTTCCCATCAGCCGACATCAATAATACTTCACTGTCATTCAGTAATTTACCCCAATCTACAAGAAGCCATTTACTATCGGGACTCCATGTAAAGTATTTATCTCCATCTCTCATATGATATAAATCTTCGGGAGTTAACAAATCGACAGTATCTCCCGAATCCATATCTTTTACACGAAGTGTTCTTCTACCGGCTATATACGCGAGTTTCTTTCCATCTGGTGAAAATTCCGGCAAATAATTATCCAGATCATCAGAGATCAACACACTTTCTTCCACCAAAGTAGAGGCAAATACAAAGGGTTCTTCATCCCTCACTTTTTCAGACTTGTAGATACTCCACTTTCCATCTCGTTCACTTGAATAGACTACCCCTTTTCCATCCGGAGCAAAGGTAACAAAACGTTCTTGTTCCGGAGTATTAGTGATTCTTTTAGTTAGAGACCCATCCACATTAGTCACAAATACTTCGCCTCTGGCTATAAATGCAATTTCCTTTCCATTGGGAGAAATTGCCATTTCATTCACCCCTCCATTTATAGTGATAAAGCGATCAGTATTACTCTTTTCAGCTGTAATGATAGTTACATTCACCTTTTTAGGCTCTTCCCCTTCCTCCATTGTATATAACTCACCATCATAGCCAAAAGCCAGAATACCATTTCCGATAGACAGAAAACGTACAGGATGTGTATCGAAGGAAGTCAGTTGCTCGTTTGAGCCAGGATTTGCTAACGAAATTTTATGAACATTGAAATTTCCACTTTGTTCACTCAGGTAGAACAATGAACCTTCATCAGGAGAGTACACCGGGTGACGATCCTCTCCTTTAAAATTGGTAATCATGGTATGAGTATCAGAATCTACATCGTATTTCCAGAGGTCTCTGGTGACTGAAGATCGGTGATGTTTCCTCCACTCACTTTCTCCGCCCGGTTTGTCATGATAAACCATCTGCTTACCATTTTTACTCACCTGAACATATTCGGCCGGAATGGTAAACACCTGATCCACTCTTCCTCCATTTACAGAAACAGAATACAATTCAGGTTGGGAACCAGTTGGGTAGCCTCGATGCTCAGCAATATCCATTCTCTGAGCTCCAAAAAGAATATGTTCGTCGTCGTGTGTAAAAGAAAACGGGGATTCATCTGCTGAATGGAAGGTTAATCTAGTTGCTGCTCCTCCGTTTGCACTGATCGTATAAATATCAAAGTTACCATAACGGTCTGAGGCGAATGCGATGGTACTCCCATCTTTACTCCATACTGCCTTGTAATCGTGTGCTTCATGAAAAGTAAGTTGGGTAGCCATTCCTCCTTCGGTAGCTACTTTATACAAGTCGCCCATGTAGGTAAATACAATCTGGCTTCCATCCGGAGATATAGATTGATGTCTGATCCACTGTGGATTTGATATTTGAGCCGTCGTAATTCCGGCAAATACAATTGCAAAACAAAGTGATAGAAAAGGTTTCATAAAATTCGTGTTAGTTTTCCTGATTAACCGGCTGAATGTAGAAAATTACCAGCACAGGGTTTTGTAAATAATTATTGAAAGACTGTTTAAAAAATTATTAGTTACCACCCTTGAAATTTAGCGTGAAGAAAGTAAATTCTATTGATAATTAATCTTTCTGACATGAATACTAACCCCGAAGTAGATACCTATCTTTCAAAAAAGGCCCATCCTTTAACTTCTGAAATCCAACGAGTTCGTGAAATTATCCTCTCTGTAGATGATAGAATTGAAGAAACCATCAAATGGCAAAGCCCAACTTTCATGTATAAAGGAAACATTGCTTCCTATTTCATGAATGCGAAAAAACATGTAAGTCTCATGTTTCATAAAGGAGCTTCCATTAACGACGATTCCGGGCTACTCGATGGGGATGGAAAGGAAGGTCGAACTGCCAAGTTCTATGGGATGGACGATATAGAATCCAAAAAAGATGCTTTAGAAGCAGTAGTTAAAGAATGGATAAGAATGCAGGATGAGGATTAGGTGAATCCTCAATCCTCAATCCTCAATCCTCATTTAGGATACCTGATATTCTCCACCATCTCCTGCACTTCTTCCGGAGGTTCTGGATAAATCATACCAATAGCCAGAGAAACGACCAGGTTCACCAGCATTCCTAACGTCCCGATTCCTTCAGGTGAAATACCAAACCACCAGTTTTCCGGAGTGTTTAATTCCGGGTATGCAATTTTAAAGAAGATGATGTAAGAAAGTGTGAACAGAAGTCCGGCAACCATCCCTGCAACAGCTCCCTCCCTGTTCATTTTCTTGTAGAAGATTCCCAGTATAATAGCAGGGAAAAAAGAAGCCGCTGCCAGTCCGAAAGCAATCGCAACAACCTGCGCGACAAAGCCAGGCGGATTAATGCCAAAATAACCTGCAACCACTACCGCAACAGCAGCGGCAATCCGTGCATATCGTAGTTCCGCTTTATCCGAAATATTTGGATTGATTTGTTTCTTAATCAAATCGTGAGATACAGCCGTTGAAATGACCAACAATAATCCTGCTGCGGTTGAAAGTGCTGCGGCTAATCCTCCGGCAGCAACAAGCGCGGCCACCCAGTTTGGAAGTCCAGCAATTTCGGGATTCGCAAGTACCATAATATCCCGGTCGACATATAATTCATTAGGTCCGGCTGTTGGCTCATTGGTTATCAAAACCTGGTTGTGTTGCCCACGTTGGATTTCAAATCCATCCCGCTGAATTACCGGAGCTCCAACAATAGCTGCACCAGGAGCATAATTAATTATTCCGTCCTCATTTTTGTCCACCCAATTTAGCAACGCCGTTTCTTCCCAGGTATTGAACCACGTTGGCATTTCTTCATAGGGTTGTTCACTTACGGTGTCAATTAGGTTTACTCGTGAAAAAACTGCAATTGCAGGAGCAGTGGTATACAGAATTGAAATAAAGATGAGCGCATACCCCACTGAAATACGGGCATCTTTTACTTTTGGAACCGTGAAAAACCGAACGATAACGTGTGGAAGTCCTGCTGTTCCAACCATCAATGCTACGGTGATAAAAAAGACGTCCTGCATACTCTTTGTTCCGGAAGTATATTCAGCAAAACCAAGCTCGGTATGCAGCTGATCAAGCTTATCCAGCAAATACATTCCTGATCCATCATTCAAAGTAGAACCAAATCCAATTTGTGGAATTGGACTTCCTGTCAGCTGCATCGAAATAAAGAAGGCAGGTACCATAAATGCGAAAATGAGCACACAATATTGAGCTACCTGGGTATAAGTGATTCCTTTCATTCCACCTAACACGGCATAGAAAAATACGATTGCCATCCCGATAATTACTCCCCAGAAAATGTCTACTTCCAGAAACTTCGAGAATACCAGTCCAACCCCTCGCATTTGTCCGGCTACATAGGTAAAGGAAACAATAAGCGCACAAATAACTGCCACCGTTCTGGCAATTTGCGAGTAATAACGATCGCCTATAAAATCGGGTACGGTAAACTTTCCAAACTTTCGGAGATAAGGAGCCAATAACAACGCTAGAAGTACATAACCTCCGGTCCATCCCATCAGGTACACAGATCCATCATAGCCCATAAAAGAGATGATCCCCGCCATAGAAAGAAAACTTGCGGCCGACATCCAGTCAGCTGCTGTTGCCATTCCATTGGTAAGCGGCTTTACGGCTCCCTCGGCAACATAAAACTCGCTTGTCGATCCTGCTTTACTCCAGATTGCAATCCCGATGTAAATAGAAAAGGTGATTCCAACTAAAATATAGGTCCATACTTGTACATCCATCAGGCATCCTCCTCATTTACACCGTACTTCTTATCCAACTTATTCATCAGGTATACATACACAAAAATTAAAACCACAAAAGTATAAATAGATCCCTGTTGAGCGAACCAGAATCCCAGCTTAAATCCACCCATCTGAATTTCATTTAGTGTTGGAGCCAAAAGAATTCCAAAACCATAAGAAACTATGAACCATATGCTGAGCAAGATACCCAGATATTTCAGGTTTTCTTTCCAATATCCTTGTAAGTCGCGATCCATTTATACCTCCAAAAAGTTAACCCGTGAGTATGCAGGTTTTCGACGACCAATGCAAGATTCCATTTTGATTGCTATTTAAAAAAATATGATTAGTTTCTGGGATTGAATCTCACCCTCACTCAACCTAACAGATTCATAACTTTATGAGCGACAAAAAGAAACTTCGGAGTACAGAATGGTTCGGGCTAAGCGGAAAAATGGGTTTTACCCACCGTAGCTGGATGCGAAACCAAGGTCACCCCGATCATATGTTTCGGGATAAACCTGTTATCGGAATTTGTAATACCTGGTCTGATCTGACCCCATGTAATGCTCATTTAAGAGATTTTGCCGAGATTGTGAAACGGGGAGTTTACGAAGCCGGAGGTTTTCCATTAGAATTTCCTGTTACTTCTCTTGGGGAAATTCTTATGAAACCCAGCACCATGTTGTTCCGGAATCTTGCCAGTATGGATACCGAAGAAACGATTCGGGCAAATCCTTTGGATGGAATAGTACTTATGACTGGTTGTGACAAGACCACCCCTTCTGTGATTATGGGAGCTGCCAGTGTTGATTTACCTACCATCGTAGTTCCGGGCGGACCTATGCTCAATGGAAAGTGGAAAGGCACTGATGTAGGATCCGGAACTCTTACCTGGCAACTCGCTGATCGTTTAAAAGAGGGAACTATTACGGAAGAAGAGGTTATCGAAGCCGAATCTTGTATGTCCAGAAGTGCCGGACACTGTATGACTATGGGAACTGCTTCTTCAATGGCATCTACTGTTGAAGCGTTGGGGTTAACTTTACCCGGATTTTCTTCTATTCCGGCTGTGGATTCGCGTAAAAAAGTAATGGCCCATCTTTCCGGGAATCGTATTGTAGAAATGGTGAAAGAAGATCTCAAACTTTCTCAGATTCTGACCCGGGAAGCTTTTGAAAATGCCATCATGGTTAATTCTGCAATTGGAGGTTCAACCAATGTAATTATCCACCTTCTGGCAATTGCAAACCGGTTAGGAGTAGAATTATCACTTGACGATTTCGATACTTTGGGAAGTCATATGCCTTTATTGGTTAATCTGATGCCGGCAGGAAAATATCTGATGGAAGACTTTTATTATGCCGGTGGACTTCCAGTTGTGCTTAAAGAATTGAATGCCCATTTACATAACGAAGCTATCACTGTAAATGGAAAGTCAATAGAAGAAAACTCAAAAGATGCTGAATGCTATAACCGTGAAGTAATCGCTCACTTTGATCAACCTTTTCAGAAAGATGCCGGGATTGCTGTTTTAAAAGGAAATTTGTGTGAAGATGGTGGAGTTATTAAACCCTCTGCTGCAACTCCTGAACTCATGAAGCACAAAGGAAAAGCAGTAGTTTTTGAAACCATAGAAGATTACCATGCCCGGGTTGACGACCCGGATCTCGATATTGATGAAACAAGTGTAATGGTGCTAAAAGGAGTTGGACCTGTCGGGTATCCGGGAATGCCTGAAGTTGGAAATATGGTACTTCCTGAAAAGCTGTTGAAAAAAGGAGTCAAAGATCTGGTTCGAATATCAGATGGGCGTATGAGCGGAACGGCCTACGGAACAGTTGTACTTCATGTAGCTCCTGAATCGACCATTGGAGGAACTTTAGCGCTTGTAAAAAATGGGGATTTGATCGAACTGGATGTGGAAAAACGAAGCCTGACTTTACATGTACCAGAGGAAGAGCTGGAGAAACGACGTAGTGAATGGACACCTCCAAAACCTTTAGCCGAACGAGGATATGCTCACTTATATATAAATCATGTAGAACAAGCCGATAAGGGCTGTGATTTTGATTTTCTGAAAGGCAGTTCCGGCTCAGAAGTCCAACGAGATTTACACTAACATTATGAATTTGTCATTTCGAACGTATGTGAGAAATCTGATTTTGCCGCTAACTGAAAACATTAGATTTCTCGCTTTGCTCGAAATGATAAAAAAAGCCTAACCAGCTAATTATGATTTCCATACTACTTTTACTACTTGTCATTGTATTCATCATTATTTCCACTTCTAAGTGGAATCTGCATCCTTTAATAGCACTTATTATTTCTGCTTTCTTCTTTGGAATTTTTTCAGGAATGCCCGCAACCGAACTACTGAGCTCCATAACAGAAGGATTCGGTGGAACGGTAGGCGGAGTTGGCTTGATCATCATCCTTGGGATCATTATTGGCACTTTCCTGGAAAAATCAGGTGGCGCACTCAAGCTGGCTGAGAAAATGCTGGAGTTCACCGGGAAAAAAAGAGTTCATACCGCAAATGCACTAATTGGCTATATCGTATCTATTCCTGTTTTTGCAGATAGTGGCTTCCTTATTCTCTCCTCATTGAATAAAGCTTTAACCAAAAAGGCCAAACTTTCTTTAGCAGGTACAGTTGCAGCATTAGCAATTGGTCTTTCGGCATCCCATGCCCTTGTCCCACCAACACCGGGTCCCATCGCCGCGGCCGGACTTTTGGATGCTGACTTAGGTCTTGTATTTGTATTCGGGGTTTCTGCAAGTCTGTTCGCACTGATCTTTTGCATCATGTATGCCAAATATATTGGTAGAAAGATTTATATAGATCCAAATCAGGAGTTAGTCGTTCCTGATTCACCTATCAAGCAAAAAGAAATGAAAGCGCCTTCAGGCCTTAAAGCTATCATTCCTTTGGTTGTTCCTATAGTTTTAATTCTGTTCAGATCTGTTGCTCAGTATCCTACTGAACCTTTAGGTTCTGGAGCATTTGTCAACTTTTTGATACTTCTGGGAAATCCTGTTATTGCCCTCTTCATTGGTGCTGTTCTCTCTCTCAGCCTGCCAGAAAAACTTGAGAAATCGATGTTAGGTTCTTCTGGTTGGGTAGGAGAAGCGATTAAAGGTGCCGCAATTATTATTTTAATTACCGGAGCAGGCGGCGCTCTTGGAAAAGTACTTCAGAATTCTGATCTGGGTGCTTTGCTAAGTGAAACCATATCATCAGCCGGACTTGGGTTATTTGTTCCATTTATCATGGCTGCAGCTTTCAAAACGGCACAAGGTTCTTCAACAGTGGCTATCATAACTACAGCTTCTATCATGGCTCCACTACTTGGAGATATGGGTTTGGCTTCAGGTGCTGAAAAGGCACTAGTTGTTTCTGCGATTGGTGC